>NZ_LMEE01000001.1:0-826 GCF_001425305.1 Phenylobacterium sp. Root1290
CTGGCCCTGGGCCGGCTGCTCGACGAAGGCGCCTGGGTGCCGGAAGCCATCAGCCTGATGAAGCGCAACAACTGCGGCAAGGCCCTGGCCATCGCCCGCGAGGCCCGCGACATCCACGGCGGCAACGGCATTTCCGGCGACTATCACGTGATGCGCCACGCCGCGAACCTGGAGACCGTCAACACCTACGAAGGCGCGCACGACGTCCACGCCCTGATCCTGGGCCGGGCGATCACCGGCGAGAACGCCTTCTAGCGCCTAGCCGCCCCCACCTTCGACCCTCGCTCCCCTACTGCTGCCAGAGACTTCTCCATGGCCCTCGACCTCGAAACCCGGGAACAGCTCATCGACACGGTGCGCCGGTTCGTCACCGAACGGCTGCGGCCGCTGGAGGCCAAGGTCTCCGAAGACGACGCCATCCCGCAGGAGGTGGTCGAGGAGATGAAGGGGCTGGGGCTGTTCGGCCTGTCGATCCCCGAGGAGTTCGGCGGCCTGGATCTTTCCATGGAAGACGAGTGCCTGGTGGCCGTCGAGCTGGGCCGCACCAGCCCGGCCTTCCGCTCGGCGTTCGGCACCAATGTCGGCATCGGCAGCCAGGGGCTGGTGATGTTCGGCACTGACGCCCAGAAGGCCAAGTACCTGCCGGGCATCGCCTCGGGCGAGATCATCACCTCGTTCGCCCTGACCGAGCCGGAGGCCGGGTCGGACAGCGCCAATGTCCAGACCACCGCCATCCGGGACGGCGACGTCTATGTGCTGAACGGCACCAAGCGCTTCATCACCAACGCCAACAAGGCCGACCTGTTCACCGTCATGGCGCGGACCG
>NZ_LMEE01000001.1:848-1963348 GCF_001425305.1 Phenylobacterium sp. Root1290
AGCCCGAGAAGAAGATGGGCCAGCAAGGCGCGCACATCTGCGACGTGATCTTCGACAATGTCCGGGTGCCGGTGGAAAACCGCCTGGGCGCCGAGGGCGAAGGCTTCAAGGTCGCCATGCAGGTGCTGGACCGCGGGCGGCTGCACATCTCGGCGGTCTGCATCGGCGTGGCCGAGCGTCTGCTGGCCGACTGCGTGGCCTATGCGACCGAGCGCAAGCAGTTCGGGCAGGCGATCACCACGGCATCGAGCGGTTCTATCGCGACGTGCGCATCTTCCGGATCTACGAGGGCACCAGCCAGATTCAGCAGGTGGTCATCGCCCGCGAAACCCTGAAGCGGGGCGGCTGATACGTCTCCGCGGGGGGCGACCAGATGTGGCTGGCGCTCCGCGCCAAGTTCGCCCGCGAGTCCGATGGCGGGTTTCGGATCATCGACTGTCAGCTGGCCGAGCCCTAGGCGGCCCGCCCCGGTCGGTGAAACACGAGGCCTCGCAAATGGTGGAGGAGACCGGAGTCGAACCGGAAGCCCTCTGACAGGCTCAGCTGAACTTGACGAACAACTGGTGGCCCCCGCCACCGTCCTCCACGGCTCCGCTCTAAACTCTAGGCTGAGCCTGGGCAAGACGGGACTAAGGCTAGGCGCTGACCGCGCGGGGGTCCGTCGTGCTGCTGAACTGGCGGTACTGGGCGGAGTTCTTGGGTCTAAAGCTGCCCCGCTTGGGCAGGGACGTGATCTCCCACGCATAGACCTGGAAGATTGACGACTTAGGGTCGCTCGGAAACGGCGCGGTTCGACGACTTTGCAGAGCATTGGGGAACTCAAAGTCCTGATAGCCTGCGAAGAGATTGCGGAGCATGGCGCGTCGCGCCTCCACCGTCGGCCCAAGCGTGGTCTGGTGCAGGGCGTTGTTGTCATGACGAAGGAGCGGGCTCTTCACTCCCCGATTGTCGGTCGCCGCAAACGCCGGGTGCGCAAAGAACGTCTCGAGCTTTCTGCGCTTGCCGCCGAGGACGAAGATCGCTCGGATGCCCTGGCTGGCCAACATTTCGAGCCGAATGAGGTCCCAGAAGATCTTGTCCACCGGCGGCGTAGTCGCGCCGATCCATTTCGATTCTACGGCGACGACGACTTCGCGCTTTTCATTGATGACGACGAAATCCACCTCAGGGCGACGCCCGGCAGAGGTCTTCAGCGGCCCCAGCACGGGATGCTGATACTCGGCGAGCGTCCGCCCCCCGCTTGCGGCGTTGAGGATTTGGCCGATCGGATGGGCGAGGTACTTTTCGCTAAAGAGCGCGGTGCGATCGCACGCCGCTTCGAAATTGAGCCAGGCCCCAACGCCTCCTGTCAGTCGCTTCGCATAGTCCATCCCGCCCCCCTTACGCTAGCTGGAGTCCGCCAGCTCTAGCCGCCGCTCCGGCGCCAATCCTCTGGTCGACTGAAGCTTCCCTGCCAGACCCCGGCCTTGTCCCGCCGCGCGCGCAGCTCATCGGGGAGATAAGCTCCCCTGCTGTAGCGCGTGTAGTCGAGCGCGTGTCCCTCGCGAACCAGGCGCGCGCCGAGGTCCTCCCCATCGGCCGAGCACTGGGCCACCGTCCGCCCATATTGGTCGACGTCACGCTCCTGGCAGGTCAGGGTGCGGCCGGAGACCAATGACGATAGAGCCCAGGTCGCCTTTTCCCCGCAGCCATAGAGGTCGCCCGCCGCGTCTTCACAGCTCTGATCGCGCTCCGGCGCATCGACGCCCCACAACCGAACCCGCTCGCCCCCAACGTACAGGGTGTCGCCATCGATGACCCGGGCGGCCCCCGCCGGCCCGGCGTTCGCCGATGGCGGCGCGCCCGCATCGGCGATCACAAAGCCTATCGCTGCGCCCACCAGTACGGCGAAACCCAACAGGCCGAGCGGCAGGCCAGAGCGGCGGCGTCTCGACGACCTTGGCGACGAGATCGCTGCGAACCAACCTCGACGTCTGTGCATGCGAGGGTCTAGCGAGGTGGTCTTGCGGCGCATGGCAGTCTCAGGAAGGTGGGAGCGTCACAGTACGCGCCCAGCGAGCGGCGGCCAAACCGTCCCGGCCCTATGGCGAAGCGGCGTCGCCACGCAGATAGGCGGTCGGACTGACGCCGATGGTCGTGCGGAAGGCAAAGGCGAAGGCTGACGACGACGCGTATCCGAGTTCCAGCGCGATCTGGGTGATGTCCATGTCGCCCCCGAGCATCTCGATGGACCGAAAGAGCCGCATGCGCCGCCGCCACGAGCGCAAACTCATACCGAGGTCCGCCTCGAATCGCCGCGTGAGCGTGCGGGCGGATATCCCGAGTTGCTGGCTCCACTGTTCAGCGGAACGCGCGTCCGTCGGGTCGGCATAGAGCGCTTCGCACAGTTCCGTCAGCCTGGCCGAACGCGGCCAAGGCAAGGCTGCCGGCAGGGGACGTGCTCGGCGCAGCTGGTCGAGGATCAGATCCGTGACACGCCCCCGGTAGGCGACATCGTCATCGCCCTGCTGCAGGACGGCGGCCTCCGCGATCAGGGCGCGCAGCAACGGCGCGACGCTGAACACCGCAGATTCGTCGGGCAGATCGCCGGTCACGTCGGTGGTGATCCAAAGACTTCGAAACTCCGCTCCCATGAGCGAGCCAACACGATGGCTCACGCCTGCCGGCAACCAGGCCGCCTGCCGCGGGGAAATGATGAAGGACCGGCCGGGGATCGCCACCGAAAGCACACCGGAGATCGCGTAGGCCACCTGTCCCCACTGATGCTCGTGTTCCGGAAAGTAGGTTCGCGGCGTCAGGGACTCCACCCGCACCGAGAGCGGCGCGGGCGCTTCAATGTCGTGGGGAACTGGAATTGCACTCCAGGTCATGCTCGCCTCCGTATTGTCCGATGATCTACAAGATGTGTCGTCTGGTCGAAAGGCGGACAGACCGTGGCCGGATATAGCGGGGACACGCGCGCTAAGCGCCAGCACCGCCCGGCGCCGATCGACGCATGCGTGGGCGCCCTTTCCCGAGCGCTACGGTTTGCGCGCAAGCTAAAGGCCAAGTCTACGATGCCTCACGACGCCGCCGCGCCTCTGGGACAGCACGCTCAAAGTCTGACTGATCGACGGGTTCAACGGGGAAACATCGCCCGGCTCACCATAGCGAGCGCTCTGGCGGGCGCGAACTCGACTGTCATCTACGCCACCGGCGCGATCATCGGAGCGATGTTGGCGCCGGATAAGGCCCTGGCGACCCTCCCCATCTCGGTGTTCGTCGTCGGCATGGCGGCCTGCATCCTGCCCACCGGAGCAATCGCTCGCCGCCATGGTCGACGTGCGGCGTTCCTGGCCGGAACAGCCTGCGGCATCCTCACGGGCCTGCTCGCGACGCTCGCTGTCGTCATCGACTCGTTTTGGGTCTTCTGCCTCGCGACCTTCTTCGGGGGCGCCTACGCAGCTGTGGTCGCCTCCTTCCGCTTCGCCGCCGCCGACTGCGTTGAGCCCCTGTGGCGACCGCGAGCGCTATCGATCGTGATGGCGGGCGGGGTGGCGGCGGGCGTCGTCGGGCCTCAGCTCGTCACCCACACGATGGACCTCTGGCCGTCGCACATGTTCGCAGCGACCTTCATCGCCCAGGCCGCGGTCGCCGTCCTATCGGGCATGGTCGTCGCCGGGGTGCGCCTGCCGCCGCCGACGACGGACGAACAATCGGGCGGACGCCCGCTCCTTGTGATCCTGCGGCAGCGAATTTTCCTCATCGCGGTTATCTGCGGCGCCGCCTCATACATGCTGATGAACTTCCTCATGACCGCCGCCCCGCTGGCGATGCGGATGTGCGGGCACTCCCAGGAGTCGGCGAACCTCGGACTGCAATGGCACGTCATCGCAATGTTCGCGCCAAGCTTCTTCACCGGCCGGCTGATCACCAGGTTCGGCGCCGGACGTGTCGTCGCCGCGGGCCTTCTGCTCACAGGCCTGTCTGCTGCGATCGGTCTCGCTGGCGTGGACATCCCGCACTTCTGGCTGATGCTCATTCTCCTGGGCCTCGGATGGAACTTCGGCTTTGTGGGCGCCTCGGCGATGGTGCTCGAGTGCCATCGCCCTGAAGAGAAGACCCGTGTTCAGGCGCTGAACGACTTCATCGTGTTCGGCACCATGGCGATTGGCTCGTTCTCCTCCGGGGGCCTGCTGAGCTCCCATGGATGGCAGGTCGTCCTCGGGGTTTCATTTGCCCCCCTGCTCCTCGCCATCGTCGCCCTGGCCCTGGCCGCGCGCCGGCCCGCCAAGGCGCTCGCAGGCTGAGGCCATGGCCAGTCGCGCACGCCCGCCGCCTCGCGTCCCGTCAGCCCGGAACCGCGCCGTGCAGTAGCTAGACAGCCTAGGGCCTGTTGAGATCGGTGAATGAACCTCGCGTCCATCGGGCGCGCGGATGATCCTCCTGTGCGATCTCGCCTTCAACGCCTTCCAGATCAACGTCACGTCGCCGCTGCTTGCGATACGGACCACACGGTCCATATAGACCTGCAGTCTTTTGATCCCCTGCATGGGAGAGGCGAATGGCGAGGCCGCAGGAATTCTCGACGCCCGACGCGCTTCGGGCGGCAATGCATTTGTTTTGGCGGCGGGGCTTCGAGGCGACGTCCATGACCGACTTGCTCAATGCGACGGGGCTCAGCAAGAGCAGCCTTTATGCGACCTTTGGCGGAAAGCGGGAGCTGTTCCTGGCCGCCCTGGACGCCTACCGCGAGGAACAGGGCGCCATTTTTCGCGAAACCCTCGCCTCGGGCGACGCACGCACCTCACTCGAGACGTACTTCCGCCGGATCGTCGCCACCGAACGCGAACCCGAATACGCCTTCGGCTGCATGAGCGTCTGCCAGTTGGTCGAGATGTCACCCCGCGACCCAGAGGTCCAACAGCGTCTGCTGGCCGACATGGACGCGGGCGCCCAACAGCTCGCTGAAATCATCGCCAAGGGGCAGAACGAGGGTTCTGTGCGCAGCAAGCGTGCGCCGCTCGAACTCGCCCAACTACTGTCTGTCGCCTTTGCAGGCCTGCAGGTGCTGGTCCGAGCGGGGGCCGACCGGCGCAGGCTCGACAGCGCCGTGACCGCATTGCTCGCCAATCTCGACTGATCACAGAAGACGCTTGTCTCTCCGCTTACGCCGGGTATTGTGAACCGATCGGTCCACAACGCTCGACTAAGGCGATCAGTCATGAATTTCAGAAATCTTCGAAACCTTGCGCTGGGCGCTGCGGCCCTCACAGCCGCCTTTGCCACGAGTGTGCAAGCCGCGCCGAATAGTGAGACCGTGGTGTTCCAACAGGTCCGTGGCCCAACCATCAAGCTGACCTATGCGGGCACGACCTTTCTGGTGGATCCGCTGCTCGGCAGGAAGGACGCCTATCCCGGATTTGAAGGCACCCTGAACAGCGATCGCCGCTGGCCGCTGGTCGACCTGCCGTTTCCTGTGGCTGAGGTCCTCAAGGCCGATGCGGTGATCGTCACGCACACCCATCTCGACCACTGGGACGACGCCGCCCGCGCGGCCCTCCCGAAGGGCGTTCCAATCTTCGTCCAGAACGACGCTGATGCGGCGACGATCCGCAAAGATGGATTCGCCGACGTCCGCGTCCTGACTGAAAACACCGTCTTCAAGGGCACCCGCCTGCACAAGACAGGCGGCCAGCACGGCACTGACCAGCTCATGTCGAGCCCCGCCGGCCCGCTGCTGGGACAGGTGATGGGGGTGGTGTTCGAGCGTCCCGGCAGCGCCACCGTCTATGTCGCCGGCGACACGGTCTGGCACGCAAAGGTCACTGAGGCGGTCACCACCTACCAGCCCGACGTGATCATCCTCAACACGGCTTATGCCCGCGTCACTGGCTTCGACGGCTCCATCATCATGGGGAAGGAAGATCTGCGCCGGGCCTATGATCTGGCCCCCGGAGCGAAGATCATCGGGACCCATATGGACACGGTGAACCATGCCGCTCAGACCCGCAGCGACCTGCGGGAGTACATTGCGGCGAGCCAAATGGATCCCCAGCGCGTCCTCGTACCTGCGGACGGCGAGACCTACAGGTTCGCGGATGGCCACCAGACCGCGCCGACGGCGGTCGCCCACAAGGCGCAGACTTCGGCGGAAGAGAACAAGGCGATCGTGCGTGAGTTCTTCGCTGCTGTGGAACGCCAGGACTTCGAGGCTATCGCGTCGCTGACCCATAAGGAGTTCATGTTCTATCCGCAGCTCAATCAGCCGATCCGTGGCGCGGCCGCCTTCTTCGAAAGCGAGAAGCCTGGCTTTGCGGCCTTCAAGGGGTTCAAGTTCCCCGTCGAGCGGATCGTAGCCGAGAATGACCAAGTGGCGGCCTACATCATGTTCGATGGCGTACAGAGCTCGCCCCTGCCTGGGCTGCCGAACGTCGGCGCCCGACTGCACAATTCCATGCTGATGCTGCTGCGCCTCTCGGACGGAAAGATCATCGAGATGCGTCCCCACTACGATCGCGAAGAGAACCGGCGCCAACTCCTCGGCAAGCCGCCAGAAAAGCACTGAGCCCTCGCCCAACGGCAAGCCGGTCCCCCGCGTCCCCCCCGTACAACCTGCGGGCCGGGACGCGGGATGAGCGGATCGACGCCGGCCGGAAAGCTCGCGCTCTAGGTCGTAGCGCCGATATAGGGATATCCAGTAGGGGCGAACCCTTGTGCAGGTCTGACTTCGGAGGCGGCCTTGGAAGGCGAAACGCTTCCTCACGACCAGTGGGAGCGGGTCAAGCCGCTTCCCGGAGGTCTCAAGTGCAAGAGACGCCCACGGAGCAACCGGCAGCGGTTCACCGACGCCCTGTTGTGGACGCCCGATTGAGGGCGCGTTGGAGCGGCCTGGCCGGCGGGAGCTCAAATGCGCCACAAGCGGAAGTCGGCTTCCAACTGGAAAGCGGACTCAGTTGGCCCCTGCAGTGCGGCGGAAGACGGAAGTATTTGCCCGCGAGAATCCAACTCGTTCGAACAAACCGTGAGCAACTTCACGCGTCGGATTTGAAGTCAGGCTGATGGGAACGTCGCCGTACGACCGAGCTCTATCAAGAGCAGCTTCCATCAGTCGCCGCCGCCTGAAGCTTGGCTCATGAGCCCATGCCGCGCCACCCCGACGATGATCGGTGCTGAGTCAGCTCGGCGCCAGCTGCGGACATTGGCTCCCAGCCGCAGAGCGGACATCCCAGAGGTCCGCTTCCAGGAACCACGCTCTCGACCGCTTCCGACCCGTTGCGGACATTCTGGATGTCTGTTCCCAGCCGATGAGGCGCAAAGGTCTGGCCCCAGGCGTGGAAGCGGCTTCTGCTTTCAGATCACCTCTGAGTGGTGCGCAGCCCTACTCAGCGAGTCCGTCTTAGACACGCAGTAGCGTTTTGATCGCGCGGCGCTCGTCCATGGCCCGATAACCCTCGGCCACGTCCCCGATAGGCAGGCTTAGATCAAAGACCTTGCCCGGATTGATCTTCCGGCTCAGCACAAGATCCATCAGGTGCGGCAAGAAACGGCGCACTGGCGCCGGGCCGCCCAGCAGGTTCTTCTGGGCGTAGAATAGAAACTCCCCGCCAAGCTCGACGCCATGAGGCACGCCGACGAAGCCGACCGAGCCGCCCGGCCGGGCGCAGTCAATCGCCTGATGCATGGCCTCATTGGTGCCGACGCATTCGAGCACCGAATCTGCGCCCACCCCCTGCGTTAGCTGCTTGATGCTGGCTACGCCGTCCGCGCCGCGCTCGGAAACGATGTCCGTCGCACCGTATTGGAGCGCCAGGTCTTGCCGGCTCCTATGGCGGCTCATGGCGATAATCCGATCAGCGCCCATCTGCTTGGCCGCCAGCACACCCATCAGCCCGACAGCGCCATCACCTACGACCGCCACCGTTGAGCCCGGCTGCACCCTTGCAGCGTCGGCGGCGTACCAGCCGGTCCCCAGCACATCCGACGCGGCGAGCAGGCTTGGGATCAGATCGTCATCGGGCATGACTTCCGTCGCGACCAGGCTTCCGTCCGCCAGCGGCACACGGGCATACGGCGCCTGGGCGCCCGACATGAATTCGCGCTGTTCACAGGAGGATTGGAAGCCGAAGCGGCAATGCGGGCAGGTGTTGTCTGAGAGCGCGAAGGAGCCGACCACGAACTGGCCGGGCCGCACGGTCTTCACTGCGTCACCAACCTCAACGACAACGCCGCAATATTCGTGGCCCATGTGCATTGGGCCGTTGAGCGGCTGCAGGCCGCGATAGGGCCAGAGGTCCGAACCGCAGATGCAGGTGGCCGCTAGCTTGATGATGGCGTCGGTAGGCTTGAGGATCTTCGGCTCAGCGACCTCCTCGAAGCGGACGTCCCCGGGAGAGTGTAGGACAGTGGCGAGCATAAGGTTTGCCTCCAATCAGCGTTGGGGAGAGATGAGCTCGACGCGGACAGGCCCGTCGGTCTTCGCCAACGCCTCGACGCCGCCTTCGAAGCGGCCCAGACGAACAAGGCCGCGTGAGTAGCCAAAGTCGCGGTAGAAGATCGCGAGGTTGCCCCAGGGAGCGTAGTAAGTGATGTCGCCCACGGCCGGATCGACGCCGTCGGGGGCGCTCTCCGTACCCAGCCGCCGGGGCAGATCGGCGACCTTCTCGGTGCGGTTATAGTCCCGTAGGGTCAGCTCAATCGGCAGGAGGGCGGCGAAGTCCCGCGCCGTCTGGCTGTCTTCGAGCAGTGCGGTGAACGTCTGATCGGCGGCGATGAGTTTGATCTTCATCGGCTCCTCAACGGTTTGAGGTGATCGAGCTTGGGCTTGTGCGGAGCCGTCGGCCTGGGCCGGCGGTCCGCTACACGCGGCAGCCATCGCGATGAGCGCCAGTAAGGCGAGCGGGCGGCAGCGCTCTGTCATGACCTAGCGCTTTACGTCTGCCGACTGGGGGGAACCTGCGAGGTACTCTTCGTCCGTCACGTGTTCCATCCACTCGACCATCTTTCCGTCGAGGGCCTCTTGGACAGCGATGTGAGTCATGGCCGTGGTCGGCGACGCGCCGTGCCAGTGGCGATGTCCGGGCGGGCACCAAACGACATCGCCGGCACGGATTTCCACGATGGGCTCGCCTTCGCACTGTGTCCAACCAACGCCGGACGTCACGATCAGCGTCTGGCCCAGCGGGTGAGTGTGCCAGGCGGTGCGCGCGCCCGGTTCGAAGGTCACGCGCGCCGCACCGTGGCGCGCCGGCGCCGGCGCGGTGTTCAACGGATCGATGCGCACCGCGCCGGTAAACCAATCGGCCGGCCCCTTCTGCGAGGGTTGAGTTCCGTTGCGATAGAGCTTCATCGGTTCCTCCATGATGGGCTGCGCCACTGCCGGGGCGACCGACAGGAAAAGGGCGGCGATCATCACGCTAGCTGCGAGCAGGTCAGGTCGGCTTGGGGGCATAACGCGGCTCCTTCACGCCAGATGCTGAGTGAAGAAGGCCTGGAGCTTGTCGAAGGGGATCACATCCACCTTGTCGTAGAGATCAACGTGGCTGGCCCCTGGAATGATCAGGAACTCCTTGGGCTCGGCCGCGGCAGCGTAGGCCGTCTCGCTGAAGTAGCGCGAGTGGGCCTTCTCGCCATGGATCAGCAGGATCGGGCGCGGCGAGATCTCCTTGATGTAGGTCAGGAGCGGCATGTTCATGAACGACAACGGCGTCGTGACCGTCCACGCGTTCCCAGAGTTGACGGCTCGGGGGTGATACCCGCGCGGGGTCATGTAGTAGTCGTGGTAATCGACCAGGAACTGGGCCTCGCCTCCCTTCAGTTCATTGTAGGGCGGCTGGTACGCCGGGGCGCCCTTCTCGGCGTCCTCCCAGCGCTGCCGGCTCAACTGCTCCAGCGTCTTCGTGCGTTGATCGAGGGTGACGCTGTCGTTGTAGCCTTTCGACATGACCCGGGTCATGTCGTACATGGTGCTGGTCGCGACCGCCTTGACGCGCTTGTCCACGGCAACGGCGTTCAGCGCCATGCCGCCCCAGCCGCAGATGCCGATGATCCCGACACGTTCGCGGTCGACCGAGGATTGCAGGCCGAGGAAGTCGACGGCCGCGCTGAAGTCCTCGGTGTTGATGTCCGGCGAGGCGACATTGCGCGGCTCGCCCCCACTTTCTCCGGTGAAGGACGGATCGAATGCGAGGGTGACAAACCCCCGCTCGGCCATGGTCTGGGCATAGAGGCCCGACGACTGCTCCTTCACCGCGCCGAACGGGCCACCGATGGCGAGCGCCGCCAGTCGCCTGTCCCCGCGATCCTTCGGCAGATAGAGGTCGCCTGCCAGGGTGATGCCGTAGCGGTTCCGGAAGGTGACCTTCTGGTGATCGACCTTAGCGCTTCTCGGGAACGTCTTATCCCAATCACTCGACATCGTCTGAGCCTCCGCATTGGAAAGGTTGAGCAGCGCACCGACGCCTAGGACGGCCGCCCCAGCGCTGGATATTTTCAGCAGTTCCCGGCGACGCAGGCCGTTCGCGGCCGGTGTCCCGGCGTCTGGTTGAGGATTGATCATTGTGCCTCCTGGTCCTGGCGTCATTGGGACTTCAGCATTCGGCGGCCGTCGCCGATGAGGGCGATCGCGGCCACGGCGAGCAGGACGCTGCCGATGAAGGTCGCCTGGATCGACATAGCGTCGAGCAGGACGCCGCCCACCACAGCGCCGAAGAGGATTGAGGTTTGGATTGCAGCGACCATCAGACTGCCGGCCGCCTCTGGTGCATCGTCAGCGTTCTGCGACATCCAGGTCATCCAGATGACCGAGAACAGGGTGTTCATCGCCCCCCAGATCGCCATGAACAGGCCCGCCGCGATTGGCGAGAAGCCGAGCAGAAGTAATCCAACCGTGGCGCCGCCCATCACCATTGCGGGGAGCTTCAGGAACGGCGCGATATTGCCCTTCAGAAAGCGCCCAGCGGCCCAGGTTCCGATGAACCCAGCGCAACCGAGGATCAGAAGAAGGATCGACAGCGTCGTGACGCCGACACCCGTCACCCGCTCAAGGAACGGCCGCAGGTAGGTGAACATCGTGAAAGCCGAGCCCCACGAAAGCATGCAAGCTGCGAGGCCGCGCAGGAAGTAAGGGCGCGCCAGCAGCCCGAGCATGGCCCGGAAGTCCTGCTTCTGTTCCGCAGGCAGGGATGGCAACGCAACGACGTGCCAAATGAGATTGATGGCGACAATCGGCGTCAGGGCCCAGAACACCTCGCGCCAGCCGAAGAGGCCTCCGAGGTAGCTGCCCACGGGCGCGGCGAAGGCCGCGGCGATCGCCTGGCCGCCGTACATCAGCGCCAGTGCACGCGGCACGTCGCTTTTGGGAACCAGGCGCATGATGACCGCAGCAGCGAGGGCCCAGAAGCCGCCAATGCAGACGCCCAAGAGCGCGCGGCCGATCATCAGCACAGCAAAATTCGGTGCGGCGGCCACCAGGACCAGGGACAGCAGCATGAACGCGGTCATGGCCACCATCACCCACTTGCGATTCAGTCTCCCGGCGGCGGTCGTGATCAGAAGGCTGGCGGCGACCGCGAACAGGCCGCTAATCGAGATCGCTTGGCCGGTTTGACCTTCGGTTGCTCGAAGGCCCTCCGCCATCGGCGTCAGCAGGCTGACCGGCATGAACTCCGAAGCGATCAGCATCGCGACGCAAAGCGCCATGGATAGGACCGCGCCCCAGGCGGCGGTCCGTGCTGTTTCGATGTGTGAAGTGGCCGCGTCGGCCATGGGCGACTGTCCTGCAATGTCTGCTGGGAACCTAGTCGCTGGCTGTAGAAAGGATTACCCGTCGAAATCGGAATGAACTAATCGGTCAGGGCGATAAGTCTAAGTGAGTGCGTTGAATGGCCGGCGCTGACCTCAATCACCTGAAATGGCTTCAAGCTGTCGCCGAAGAGGGCAGCTTTACGAAGGCCGCGGCCAAGCTCGGCATCGCGCAATCGACGCTCAGCCAGACGATCAAGCAGCTCGAAGCACAGTTAGGCGTGCGCCTGCTGACCCGCACGACACGGAGCGTGGCGACAACCGCTGCCGGGGATCGCCTCCTGCAGACGAGCGTTCCGCGCATCGCTGAGATCGAGGAGGAAATCTCGGCTCTGACCGCGGTCGGTGAACGACCGTCGGGTTCCATCCGGTTGACCCTGTCCGATCATGCTTTGCAGACGGTCGTCTGGCCCAAGCTCAAGGCGGTGCTCGGCGCCTATCCAGACATCCACGTCGAGCTGATCCTGGACAGCACGTTCCGCAACATCGTGGAGGAGCGGTTCGACGCGGGCGTCCGCCTAGGCGAGAGCGTCGAGAAGGACATGATTGCGGTCCGCATCGGGCCCGATTGGCGACTAGTCGCCGTGGCCTCGCCAGTTTATCTCGCAGCGCGTGGCGTGCCTGGGCATCCCCGAGACCTAGTCGCGCATGTCTGCATCAACATGCGGCAGGAAACGGCCGGCGGACTCTATGCTTGGGAGTTCGAGAAGGACGGTCAGGCGCTCCGCGTGCGCGTGGACGGCCAACTGACGTTCAACAACTCCTACGCCATGATCGATGCGGCGGTGAGCGGCTTCGGCATCGCCTATGTGCCGGAGAGCATCGTCGAGGCGAACATCGCGTCCGGAGCCCTTGTGCGGGTCCTGGACGACTGGTCGCCGTCCTTCGACGGCTACTTCCTCTATTATCCGAGCCGCCGACAGAACCTCCCCGCGTTCCAGATCATCGTCGACGCCTTGCGGCATCGCGGCGGGTGAGTGTCCGGTCTCGGGCAGGGGCTCAAGGTCCGCCTCCCACCCTTTGCGGACGCCCCTTACGTCCGCGCCTGGCAGCGTCGGTTGCAATTGCGCCAAAGGCGGTGGCCTCCCCTACTTCAGCACGCCCAGAGCGTGAAGCGTAGCCATGTCCATATTCCCGCTGACGGTCAGGCCGCCTGCAGTCTGAAAGGCACGCAGTGCCTCGCGGGTCTTGGGCGAAAGCACGCCGTCCGCGGGGCCGGGATCGTAGCCCTTGATCATCAAGGCGATCTGCACGCGTTGGACGAAGCGGCTGATGTCGTCCTGGCTTAAGCGCTCCACGCCGGCTGCGACGTCCTGGGGCGCTTGCCCGGCGCTTCCTGTGACGAGGCCGCTGCTGGCGCCCGCAGCGCTCGAGGGCGGCGCGGGAGTCGAGGGCCTGGCCGCGGGCGACGCCTCAAAGAGGGTCGACGGCGAGGACGGTTGGTAGGACGGCGCAGGCCTTGGCGCCGGAGTCGAGACGGGCTTGGGCGCGGCCGGGGCTACCGGCAGCACGGGTGTGTAGCTCGGCGTATAGCTGGGCGTGCCGGAATAGTGTGAGCCATGTCCGCCGCTCCCTGAAACGTGCGACCGGTGGCTGGAGTGGCTGCTGTGGCTCGAGTGGCTCCGGTGTCCGGCCAGCTGCAGCAAGTGATGCGTGTGCGCAGGATCGTTCCAGAACTCGAGCGGCTGTAGACTGACGGGTTCATCGCCACCCTCCGTCCACAGCAATGTGTTCGGCGTCGCTGCGGCGCTGTGGTCTGCGATGGCGAACGGACTTGCTGCGCCCAGGAGCAGGGCCAGACGCTCACGCCATGTCATTAGGCGAACTCCTCAAGCTTGAGCGGTCGAACAGCGCGACTGCGCCAGCTGGGGCCAGCTGAGGCAAAGAAACCCCCGCAGTGGGGCCGCACCACGCATCCGTCACAAATCTCCGGATAGGCGTTCTTCCAAGCCGAGATCGACTGTTGGGCGAAGGGCCAAAGGTCCCGCGGCAGTACGCAGAGCGGCAGGTTGTAGAGTGACAACGACATGCCGCGGTCGGCCAGATGGAAGGCCGCTGCGCGCAGCTGCTCGATGTAGTCGGCCGGATCGATCCAGAGGCGATCGCGATTAGATTTGGCGAAGCCCATGGGCTCTAGGCCCATGAGCGCCACGTGGCGCACGAACGGCAGGCGCCGGTAGATGAAGGCCGCCAGCTGCGGTAGACGCGGAATGGTGATGGCGTGCAAGACCACGCGGATCTCGACGGCTGCGCCGAGCCGGCCAAGTTCGTAGAGGCCTTGCAGGGTCTCCAGGAACGCTCCCTCGGCGGCGACCACCTCGTCATGGATTTCGGCCACATCGGCATAGAGCGGGACCGCCCAGGTGACGTGATCTGGATGAGCGCTCCCCCACCGCTCGGCCCAACCACGATCCTTGAACGTCCGGCCATTGGTGAGGACGTGCATATGGGTGGAAGGCAGATAGGTCCGGCAGGCCGTGAGGACGTCGGCGAGCCCCTGGCCCAACAAGGTCGGCTCGCCTCCGGTGATCCCGAGCTGTGGTTCGTCGGCGTCGACGAGCGAGACCTGGCGCAGCAGTTCGCCCACGCGCCAACTGTCGTCCTCGTCGCGCGGGGGCTGCGAACACATCAGGCAGAGGCTGTTGCACCGTTCCGTGGCGAACAGCGTGTTGGAGGTCGACCCACGGCGATAGAGAACCGAGACGAGGCTGGAGCCGGGGCGCAGGCGCACCACATCCCCAGGGCCCACGACCTCGGGGTTGCGAAGGCTGCTGATCCTGATCGGGCCGCCGCCGCGGCGCACGAGCGCCTCGTCCTCCAGCAAGAGCACGTCCGTCTCGCCTAGGTGCGACCCCCTCGCCTCCTCCGGCGTCAGCACCTTGAGCAGCTCGACCCGCTCGACGCCTTCGATGGCGGCGTGGGTGTGCAGCGGCAGACCAATGCTCATCGCTCGACAAATCCCGACGTGCGCACCTCGCGGCGGTCCTTGCGAAACGCCCAGGCCGTGAAGGTCCGCAGAGTCTCCGGGTCGCCTTTATCGATGTGCTCGAAGAGGATCCGGAAGAGCCCCGTCTGCCGTTCGCAGAAGTCGCTTGCAGCGCGATCGCCGACCGGATCGCCGTGCACGACGGCGTGGTGCACCGGATCGGCGCCGCAGTACGGCAGGAAGGCGCAGCGGTCGCATGACGGGATGGCTTCTGCGACAGCGCCGGCCGCAAGCCAGCTCATCGCCGGCGAGGCCAGCAGGTCATCAAGCGGCTGATCGACCCGGCCGAGCGCGAAACGCTTATCCCCGGTCTCGGCGGCCATACGCGCCTCATCCGACGGATAGGCCAGGCCGTCGTAGTTGTAGACCATGACCCCAAGGCCTGCGCCGGCCGGCGAGCGGAGGTCGACATAGCCGGAGTGAAATGGGCTCCAGATGTGGCGCAGGAGGATGGCCGCATAGACCTCCTCGATCGCCTCGCCGGCCGCGCTCAGTTTGAGAATGTAGTCGAGCGCCTGCGCGTAGAACGCCAGGAACTCTGCCGTGCTGTAACCGTGCACACGCGCGGTCTTGCGCGCAAAACCGTAGGGGCTGACGGGCCGCAGGAAGATCGAGCGCAGTCCGAGCGCCCGATAGGTGTCGACCAGGCCGTGCGGATCGTTGAGCGCCGCGCGCGTGACCGTCGGCAGCGCGGCAACGGCGTGCTCACCTAAGGCCGCTCGCGCCCGCCCGATCCCCTCGACTGTTCGCGCCCAGGCGTCACGCGATGGATTGGGGCGCTGGTGATCGTGGAGGGCTGAAGCGCCGTCGATCGAGGTCGATAGTTGGATCTCGTGCTCGGCACAGAACGCGAGGTCAGCTTCGCCGAGATGGTGCAGCGTCGAGACCATGGTGAAGCGCAGCGCCTTTGCGCCATCAGCGTTTCGGGACTTCGCGCCGAGCACGATGTGGCGGACGAGGTCGAAGCGGAGCGCCGGCTCACCGCCTTGAAACTCGATCGTCAGGTCACGCCCGGGCGCCTCGAACACCCGATCGAGGGCGGCATCGGCGTCCGCCAGGCTCATATCGAAGCCGGCCGCGCCGACAGCCGCGCGCGAGACCTGACAATAGTGGCAGCTGTGATCGCAGCGCAGGGTGACGACGAAGATGTGGAGGGTCGGGCCCTCGAGCAGGAAGGCCTTGCGGGTGCGCCGCACAGCCTCGTCGAGGTCGGGGACCGCGCCGCTGACGTTAGTCAGGCCGCGCGCGGCGAGATCCATCCTGCGGGTTGGAGACAGCCCCTGGCCACCCGCCTGCAGGGCGTCGGCCTCGTCACGCGATAGCAGCGCATAGTCGCCAAAATCGCTGGAGATGAGAACGCGGTCTCGCCCCAGATCCGTCATGCGTCGCACGTCGCCTTCCCCCTGCTTAAGCTTAGGGTCGCGCGAAAGACGCTGCAACAGTAAGCTGCAGCTTGGAGTTGCCGGACAGTCGATGAGCCAAGATACGAACCCCGCCGGCCGCAGCTGGCTGTTGCCCGCCCTGGGAGCCGTCGGCCTGATCCTGGCGATCGGCCTGGCAGGGCAGCTGACGCGCACGTCGCCTGTTCGGCCCAAGACTGAGCCCGTCGCGGCGATCAGTTCGACGCAGGCAGAGCTGGCGTCCAACACGCTGGTGGAGTGGAGCCAGGACGATCAGCCCGGCCCGGTTTCGTTCAAGAGCGGGGATCTGGAACTGACGCTCTCGGAACAGGTCTCGTCGGAGGGAAATGCGCCGCTGCTCGTGGTTCGCCAGAATGGGAAAGTCGTGGCGGAGGTCGTCGGGACCCCATGGTTTGGTCGGGCGTCCGCCGAGTTCGGGGTGGGCCGCATCGATCTGACTAGCAGCGCACCGCAGGTCATCTTCACAACCTTCACCGGGGGCGCCCACTGCTGCGCGGACATCAAGTTGATTGAGCTGCACAAGGGCGCATGGAAGGTGATGGACGTGGCGGTCCAGGACGGCGATCGCCTGGGTGAGTTTCCCAAGGACTACGACGGAGACGGGCGTCCGGAGTTTCGCCTCGGTGACGACCGGTTCCTCTATGCGTTTGACGCCTATGCAGCCAGTTGGGCACCGCCGTCGTTCCACCAAGTCGTCGACAACAAGGTCATCGACGTCTCAGCAAGTCGGAAACTGCGGCCGCACTATCAATCCTTCCTGAACCAGCTGGAACCTGAATGCCGCAGGGGCCAGAATGGCGCGTGCGCGGCCTACGCCGCCGCCGCCGCGCGCCTCGGTCTCATCGAGACCGCTTGGCCTGTGGTGCTTGAAGCCTACCAGCGCGACAGTGACTGGACCTATCCAGGTCCTTGCCGAGCCGCCCTCGTCGAAGGGGCCTGTCCAGATGGCGAGCAGGTTCGTTTCGAGACCTATCCCGAAGCCTTGAGATGGTTCCTAGGCGATGCGGGCTACCTGCCGCCGATTTACTTGCCTGTTACGCAAAGCCAGACCCCTTCCTTCAAGTGCGAGAACGCTGAGGCCGAGGTGCTGCAGCTGATTTGCGCGACGCCTGAATTGGCTAAGGCCGATCGCGAGCTGGCCTGGCTCTATCAGCGCAGCCAGATCCTCTCGGCCGACACAGCGGCAGGTCGGGAAGCCGAGCGAGCGTTTCTGGCCCAGCGGGACGCCGGTCCTCCTGACGTATTCGTGTTGCTGCGGCTCTATGAGGGGCGGCTACAGGCGCTGAGGGATCAGCTCGCGGCCCAGTCAGCCGCGCTGCGCTAGCCGCCGCTCCGGCGCCAATCTTCGGGCCGGGTGAAAGAGCCTCGCCACATGCGAGCCTTCTCGCGGCGAGCACGAAGCTCGTCGGAGAGGTACGCGCCACGGCTATAGCGAGTGTAGTCGAGCGCATGCCCCTCGCGCACGAGTCGGCCGGCGAGGTCCTCCCCGTCCGCCGAACATTGCGCCACGGTCCGGCCGTAGTGATCGATGTCCCGCTGATTGCAGGTCACGGCTCGGCCCGCGATCAGGTCCGACAACGCGGCCGCGGCCTGCTGTCCGCAGGCATACGGACGCCCGGCCGCATCCTCGCAGCTTTGGTCGCGTTCAGGCGCATCTACGCCCCACAGTCTGACCCGTTCTCCACCGACGTCGAGTGTGTCGCCGTCGATGATACGCGCCTGGCCCGCCGGTCCGGCGAGAGCAGCCGGCGGCGCGCGATCCTCGGTGATCACGAAGCCGATGGCCGCCCCGACGAGCACCGCAAATCCCAAAATTCCAAGCGGTAGCCGCGAACTGCGCCGCTTCAACGCTCGCGCGCCTGAGACGGCCGCGAACCGGGCTCGGAGTTTCGATGCGCGTGGGTTGGAACTGGCGGACCTGCGTCCCATCGCGGCCTCCGAGGAGAGTAAGCTCTACAATATGTTGCGAGCCTCATCTGGGAAAGCGAAGCCCCGCGGCGCAGCCGAGAAGCACACCCTAGACGAGGTCCGTTTGCGGGAGCTCAGGCCCGACCGCTTCCGTCCCATGGCGGACGTTCGGGCTTAGGCAGTTCTCGGCTCGAACTGACGTCTAGTGATCTTGAGATCGCTCCACCCTTGGAACTCTCTCCATCCAAGCTCCGGTCCTGCCAGAACATAGCCACGCAGCGGCGCGCCCATTCCGCCGCATTCGTATGGCTCGAGCTGAAAGTGGGCACCGTCGCACCCCAGTTCGACGACTAGACGCATACGTATGGCGTCCCAGATATCGAGACCCATTTGTCCCCTCCCGAGCTGTCTGAATGCTGGACCTCCGGTTGCCTGCTCGTGGGTCAGACTCTCACCCCTATCGGAATTTGCTTCACGCCGCTCCCCTCTCCACGACGATGCCGTCAGCCGGACCCTGCGCGTGATGAGGAAGCTGCAGCGTTCTTTTGTTTGGAGTTGGCCCTCGTCCAGGTCGCGGCCCAGCCGGAACTCCAGAGACTGCAGCCATACAGCATGGCGCTAAGTCGCATCTTTCTATTTTCACGTGAAGTGATACGTTTACGTAAACCACAACGCACACGTGAGGCAGGCACCATGGAGTTTCGATCCCCCACGGTGGCGGCGCAGCAGAACGCCGCCGCCATCACCTACCTGACCAAGTCGCTACGCGACCCCGCTGGCGGCCGGGCGGTCGTCCAGCAGTTGATTGAGGAACTGGGCAACGCCACCGAGGGATATCCTGACTGGCACCCGATCCTTAGCTCCCCGCCCCGAGACTCGAGCCAACACGTTTCCAGCCTGCAGGAAATCAAGACCTACAAGGGTCTCGATCACACAATTGAGTTCGTCCGCGGATTTGTGACCTGCCCATATTCCGCAGAGGCGGCGGACCGGTTGGTGAGCGCCGTCAATTCGGTGCCGAACCTCGAGGCGCGTCGCCTCGCCGAGCCCCTCTATTCAGACCGGGCCTGCCCAGTTGTCGTCGCCGCGTGGGATGTTGAACTCGAAGCCGACGGCACGATCCGGAGCCGGGACGCCCTGCGGTGGTTCATCGCCCTCTCGGCGAGTGAAGCGGCCGACGCGCGGGTGGCAGAGACTTGGTGGAACATCCGGACCAACATTCTTGGACGCCCACACGGGTCTCGCTCCTCGTTGTTCGTGAACCAGCACACGGGCGCACACATGCGTAAGATCCTCGAGGCGATGAACGAAAGCGGCTTGTTCGGCCCGATCAAGGAATCATCGCTCGACATGCTCTCACAGAAGAAACGCGCCGCGATCGGCGAAACACTCATTCGCACGGCGGTGACGAATTGGGATCGAAGGGCCCCCTCCTTCACCTTCGAGTTACGGGGGGAAACCTGCAAGGCGTCGCTGCGCGACACGTGGGAAGACAACGAGGAGCTGTCGGTCCGCGTCGAAATCGGCGACCATGACCTATCCGTCTCGGGGTTCTACTACCCGGCGAAGGACAAAATCACGAACATCGATCCGCAGGGCAAACGTAAATTAGCCGAGAAATTTCTCTAATACTTGGGGACGCACTCGCGTTGACACCCAGGAACTGCAGGCGCGAAAGCACCCGAGGGCGGTCGCATAGGAGGCCGCAAGAGCGGCAGGACCGGCGCCCTCCCGCCGCTTGGCCCTAACAAGGCCAAAGGAAGCATTACTTGCGGACGGGCAGCCTAGGTCCCAAATCGATATGAACGGAGGGCCCATGAGTTCGACAGTCGGACGCGAGTTCTTGAAGTTCGAGGTCCGCGAGACCAACGAAGGCAGTGGCTATTGGCTGGATCGGCCGTGGGTCGACTCTAACCAACGCCCGGGCCTGCTCGCCGCGCAGATCGTTGCGGTTCCAGATGAGGGCGGTGACCACGGCCCGCTGTTCCCAGAGGGCAGTGGCGACTTCATCGCGCGTTTCCGCGAAGCCCTCGGGGACACGGCGGGCCTCGCTGTCGCGATCCGTTCGTCCGACTACCAGGAACTGGCGCTCCATTCTAAGGCTTGGCGGCTTCCGACACTGATCCTGAAGTACGGGATTTTTCCGATCGCCTTGAACATCTTTGCCAATCGCCTCGATGAGCTGCTGCCCGGCCACCAGCAGGGTGACACCGCAGAGATGACGCTGATTATCGAAGGCCCGAATCACAAGGCGCTGAAGCTCGAATACAAAGGCGATCCAGCGCAGATGGCGCCAATGCTCCAGACCGCTATACCAAAATTCATCGACCAGCTCGACGCTGCGCCAGCCTCGCCGCATCAGGTCCACCCCAGCAAGCGGCGCCAGCCCGCAGTCGATTGAGCATGCGGCGCCCGCTCGCCTCTACGGTCCTGACGACCGTTATCCGGGACAGCATCGACCGGCCTTCGCTCACCTTTTGGCGGCAACTGGGTCAGAAGGCGCGCGTCAGGAAAGGTGGCGCCGCTGACGCGGTCGAGAAGAACCGGCTGTGGTTCGTCGGTGCCTATGCGCACGCCACCGAGCTTTACCTGGACGCGTACCGGAAAATGGGTCGCGGAGCGTTTTATCCCGGCTGGTGCGCGCTGGAGGACGCGGAGCACGCTTTCGCACGACTTGAAGAGAATCCGTTCATCCCGGAGCTATCGGTGTGGGTTCGCCAAAGGGCGGATCTCGTGACGCTGTGGCAGTCGACCTTCCCCTACCGGCACTTCATCAGTCCGGCGATGATATACAAGCGCTGGGAATGCTCGATCTGCGGGAAGCAAAGCACCCCGGTCGATCCCTGCGGCCACATTCCGAAGCGCGTCTATAACGGCGAGATGTGTTTCCGGCGCATTCTCGAGGCCCATCCTCGGGAAATGTCGATCGTCACCGATCCGGTGCAGAAGTACTCCGTCCTACAGCTCGACTATCGCTATGACACGGTCCAGTACGTCCTCGACCTTCTGCAGGGGCCGTTCCATCCCTGGTCGGGGGAATGGACCTACAAGCGGCATCTGCACACGAAGTTCGCCGATCACCCGCATGACGATGCTTGCCCGTGCGACTCCAAGCTGCGCTACGCCGAATGCTGTCTGCCGACCGAGGGGGTTCGCATGCCGCACTTCCAACTGGAGGTCGCCTGGCGTCCCGGCATGCCGTCGATGGACGATATAATTCTTTTGCCTCGGCGCGGCAGGGAAGAGGGAACTGAAGATCGAACGGTTCGAGCCGTTGCGTTGCGAGGTCGCTGACGAGGCGTTGCGGGGGGCTCCGCTCGAAGGGGGCGTCCGAGACCCCGCGAGGGCTCGGGCGCAGGGGAGGCCTTCACCTTTCGGCGACCAACAGCCCTAGATTCAAAGTATCGCGTAGCCATCGGCAGCGTCTTCATCGGGACCAGACATGTTCAAAGGCACATTGTCGGGGCCGCCCCTCACCTCCGCGATGGACAGCGAGATCGCGCGAATGGTGCATGGGATTGCACAGCAGTTGGCGCACTATGACCCGGTTGTGACGCCGCAAAGCTGGCATCGAATCCTCCAAGGCGCGGAGGAGCTGATCAACTTCATGACCGAGCCTCTAGATGATGAGGCGTTGCACGACGTTATCGCCACCATGCCGCTGATGATGGCGATCGGCCCGCGGCGGAGCTGGCTCGAAACAACCATCCGTGACCTCTACGATGGCGGCATCGAGACGCGGATGCTGGAAGTCCTCCAACTGGTCCAGGCCTTCGACATGGCCTGTTCCGCGCACGGGCTACAGCTCGGCCTGGCGACGGTGGCGCACGCGGTCGGCTATCTTCACACCCGCCGACGTCGAATGGTGTCGCTCCTCTATGTGCTGCCAAAGGCGTGCCAAGGATCGACAGTGGCAAAGACCAGCTATGACCTGATGGCCTTCATGACCCTGATCGAACTCGGCGCAGGCACGGTCGTCGATCTCACGCAGTTCCGGATGCTCAATCAAGTCTTCCCCGATTTCGCGTTGCAGTCTGATGGGGTTTCCTACCGAGCCAGCCGCACAGCTGAGCTTCTGGACCCAGGCGCCATGGATGCGGAGCGGGTGTCGGTGACCGATATGGTTACCTACGGCGTGACGGGTGCCTTCCCAGAGCGAACGAGCCTGGATCCGCGGCGGCTCCTCTCCAAGGCGGAGGTCGTCTACCAGGTGGCATTGATCGAAGCGGCCTACGCCGAGTTTGACCTCGATCAGACCAGCTTCCGGCCGGTATCCGAATTGATTTTGCCGCTATTGAGAGGGCCGGAGAGCCACGTCGTGACGGTGCCGGCCGAACCGTTTCTTGCGGCTGTGGATGTCCTGGCCTCACGCTGGCCGGGCGTCAGCCGATCCGTTTTCGTCCACGATGGAGCCGACTACAGTGAAGCACTCAACGGCCATCAACCGTTCATACACATCGAGGACCAGTTGGTGACGAACGTCACCCTACTGACCCGCTTCCTGAACAACTGGAAAAACGTCGCCCTGGCTCGCAAGAAGCGGTTTCAGATCCGCTCCGGCTTCCTGTTCGAACGAAAGGTCAGTGGTATCCTCGCCGCGGGCGGGTTCGACATCGCAAAGGTCCGCCGCGTCGAGCGCCGGGAATTTGATGTGGTTACGACCCGAAGTGGCGTGATCCACAATTTTCAGTGCAAAAACACCTTCATCGACGGCCGACTCATCGAAGGTCAGCCCGCGCGATATGCCCGGTTCAACAATGCGGTCGTCAGCAGTCACCGCCGTGCCCTGGCAAAGGAAAGAGGGCGGGAGCACCTTCTCAAGGCGGAACTCGGTCTGACCGAGGTCCGTCACTATGTCGTCACCCGCTTCCCCGTCCTGTGCAACGACGCGGATATCATTCCGTTCGCGGTGCTCGACCGCTGGGTCGACAACGCTTCTAGGGCTTGAGGGCGTAACGCCTTTCACGGTCATGGAAGGCGGACTCGCCGCCTTCGAGGATGCGACAAACCTTGGCGCGGATACCGTCTACGGGCCGATTGTCCTCAAGGGGACCGGCCGCGTAGCTGATGGCTGGCAGGCCGTTGGCCTGCCGGCCGCAGGCGGCGACTATCACCTGCTCGGCGTCGGTGTTCACGACTAGGTTCGGATTGTGGGTGATTAGAATTATCTGACGGCGACGTTTCGCGGTCCGGAAGTAGTGGACCAGCAGGTCGTAGATCGACTCGCTGTCGAGGTTCTCTTCCGGCTGGTCGATGATCAACGGCCGACTGTCGTCAGTATCCATTCCCAGGTAGAGGATCAGTAGCACGATCCCCTTTGTGCCCGGCGACAGCTTCTCAAGATCGGTCGCGTTGTAGCGCAGGCCATAGGTGAGTTTGATGTGCTCGGGCGAGAACAACCAATCGAGCACATCGGTGGGGCTGGCTCCCTTGCGCAGCGCCGCTGACTGCGCCTGAAAGGCGCCATTGAAGGGTTCGACGAACTTCTCCATGGCTTCGGCGATCCGTTGCGGATCGCCCGAACGCCAGGCCGGCCCCAAGGTGTCCTTGATGGCCGCGGTAAGGTCGCCAACCGGCGTTCCGGTGCGACGGTCGAAAAGGGCGTCGCCGGTCGCTATCCAGGCGGCCGCATCGACGTCCCATCGGATGTAGAATTCGAGGCTCTGCTCCTGCTTGCGGCTGGTCTGAAGCCGCTGCCGGATCGGCCCGTAGAGCTGCTCCAGGATGTCCTGTTCCTCACGCAGGTTTTCGAAGTAGGTCTTGTAGGTCTCCATCCGCTCGGCCGGGAGTGCCCGCCGCCGCTCCATTTCTGGTCCCTCGATCCGGGCGATTTCCTCGCCCAACCGGGTGATTTCGACATCGATGGCGGCGAGCCGCTTTTGAATGCCGTCGATCCGTTCGCGCAGCGCTCGGTCGGCGGTCAGTTGGCCGTTTAGCCTGGCGATTGCGGCCTCGACGCTGGCAACTGTGTCAGCGCCCGGCGCGTCAGGGTCGCCCTGGCGTGCGCGGATCGTTTCATTGATGCCGCGCTCCACCGCCGCGAGCGGCCGCTCCGTGTCGCCGCCGAACTTTGGTTCGAAGAGCTGACGCGCCACCTCATCGAGCCCGAGTTCCACGAGCTTGGGCGTGATGGTGTTGTAAAACCTTCGCATCTCGCGAGCAAAGGCCGCCGTTTCGGCGCGGATATCGCCGATCTTCACCAGTCGCTGTTTGTCGCTGGCGGTCGCCGCCTGCAGCGCAGAGAGCTTCGTGCGCGCCTCAGCCATCGCCGCCTGCACCTTGGCGTCCTCGGCGTTGATCGCCGGTGGCATCTGCCCTCTCAGGCTGACAGACTCCGCCTGCAGGGTGGCAACGCGGACCTTGAGTTCGCCCAGCTTGGCTGCCCTGGCGCGCAGCTGGTCGCCTTCGCGGATCAATTGCTGAAGGCGCGTCACGATCCGATCGCGATCGGTGCGCAGCGCGCTCGTCTTGATGGAGCGAAGTTCGCCGAAGTCGGTGGCGTTCAAAGTCTCGGTCGGGTCTAGGGCGGCGAATACAACCGCCTCCACTTCACGGACCAGCTCGGCCCCGACATGGTCCTCGGCGCACAACCGCTCGACGAACCGCTGTGAAAGATACCGAACGGAATCGCCCTTGTAAGGCCCGTCGCCCAGCCGATGGGTCGTCGTCTTGCCGTCCTTCCACGTGAGCGTGACGGTCACGGCGTCAAGGTGGCGCTCGACCTTGCTGAGGAACGAAGCGTCCTTGGCCGGCGCGGAACTGCCTGCGGCGGCGCTGATCAGCTCGGCGAGGGCCGATTTTCCCGAACCCTTCTGCCCGATCACCGCGACGATGCCGGGATTGAGCAGCAGGGTTTGCGATCCGAACCAGCCGCCTGGATCGGCAATCGTGATGCTGTCGATGACCCGGCTGCGGTCATGCATGTCCGGCGGCGCGGCACCGATATAGACGCGGTCGCTGGGTTCGAAGAGGACTTGGCGCAGGCCTTCATATGTCGGATCGGCCTTGATCCAGCAGAAACGATCGTGGTCGGGCTTGAACAGCCTGGCGAGTTCGTGGGCGTCGGATCCGTGGACACACGGCTTGATGCCGCCGACCTTTTTCAGCTCCGCCTCTGCGCTTTTGTCGAGGCCGAGGTAGAAGTCCCGGTCCTTCGGATTGCCGGAAAAGATCATCCTCGAAAAGCGGATGATCTCCTCGCGCAGCGCTCCGAACCCGTCGGTCAGCGGCAGGCCGCTGAGGCCATCCGTCCCGCTATTAGCGACGGCGACCAGACTGTTGTGGGCGAGCCAATGCTCATTGCGATACCATTCCTCGATCGCTTGGAAGGGAACCTTGAATTGTCCGATCCCATGGCGCAGCGCGGCGCTGTCGTCGGTGATCGATGTGTCGTGCGCGCGGCCGAGCGCCATGAGGTCGCCGGGGATGCAGGCGAACGGTCGCCGATTGTAGGTGAAGGTCAGCCGTCCCAGGGCTTCGAGGATATGCCGCTCATGATCGGGGTCCGTTGGATCGATGAGAATATGGATGTTGATCGCCTTGCCTTTGGTTGTCTCCGGCGTCGCACGAAACTCAATGTTGGGGATTAGCAGGGCGATGTTGGCGAGGCGGCCCGACGCCTTCTCACGCCGTATTCGCGAGTAGTTCTCGATCGACATATAGTCGGTCACGCCCATGACGATGACATCGTCTTGGCCTTCGATCGCCGTCAGGTAGCTATCCCAATCGCCCTTGAAGCGATCCGCCATGGCGGTGCCTGGCGTGTGGACATGCAAATCCCAACGCCGCCACTCCGATCCCCGCTCCAGCACCCGCCACCCCCGAACCGCCAATTGCGATAACTTGGTTCAACAAGCGGCTTTGAGCCAGGGGTCAAAAGAAAGCAGGCCCGCTGCGGGCGCACTGGATTTGGTTTCTAGCTGTCCGGAGAGCGGACCGTCTCAAAGTCCGCTTTGAGCCCGAGGCTGACGCGCGGCGTCAGCCGGAGAGCAGACCTACTGATGGTCTGTAATGAGCCCCGAGCGGACCTAGCGGTATCTAACAGCCAGTCGCTAAACGCCTTGAGCCGATGCTCCGCCCGCGCGGCCTAAGCGCGAGCCTTAGGAAGAACGGACGCTTCGCCCCACTGATCAGGATCGTGCCCGTACACCACGACAGTGGCTGCCCCAGCGCGCGATAGCAGCGCATCGAGCGAACGGTTCATCTCAGGCCGCCTCGGATCTGACTCGTAGGGAAAGTGTCTGCTAGCTGCGATCTGGTGATTGTTGCAGGCGTCGCCGAGCAGGATGTGATCACCCAGCTCACTTCGCACGCGCAGCGACTGATGCCCCGGCGTATGCCCGAAGGACGGGATGCAGGTAACAGATCCATCTCCGAAGAGGTCGTGTTCTCCGTCGATTTGCTTCACCTGGTGACCCAGATCGAAGAAGCGTCTCGGCAAATGGTGCTCAGCCGCAACCGCACGATCGAAGCCCGCCTGCCACTCCCGGCGCTGCACGACGACGGTAGCGTTTGGAACTTGGTGCAGGCCGCCGGCGTGGTCGAAGTGGAGATGTGAAAGCACGACCCATCGAACCCGCTGCGGATCGATGTCTAGCCGCTCCAATTGCCGCGCCACCGCTTCCTCAGGCGTCACGGTAACGTCGATGTCGTGAGCGCGAAGGCCCTGGGTGTAGGCATCGTCTGCCTTGCCGATGTCAGCGTGCAAGCCGCAGTCAAAGAGCGCCACGCCCTGCGGATGCTCGATGACGTAGAATGGCAATGGCACCGTCGCACGGTCGCCGAACATTCCAAGCGCCTTGGCTGGGCTGTGGTACTGCCCGCACACGCAGCCAAACATGCGGATGGTCATGATCACTTCCTCCACTACTTGAGGGCGCGGCGCCTTCTGGATGGCTTCGGCAAAGCTACATCCGTCCGCTTTATCGCGAGCGCCCCACTGCGTTCGCTACCCGGCCCGGCGAACACCGATCTTATCGACCAACATTATTCAGTGGATCAATTTAGTACAACTGCATAAATTTCGTCAGCTCGTGGACAGCAATCCTGGCGCAGAAGGGCCCGAGTGACACCTTCAAGCCCAGGCTTCAGTCTGTCGGCGCGTGCAGAAAGACATCGCCGTTGCGAAGCAGGTAGGCCTTCACTTCGTTGAGCTCGGCGGAATGCGCTAGTAGCGTGCGCAGCGCGATATCGGCCACCTCGCCGGCGAGCACGGCGAGCGGAGGGAGATCGCTCTCTGGCCAAGTGAAGATCAACTGCGTCCTCGTGTAGACGAGGTTGAAGCGCCCCCAGGTCGCCAACGAGCGGCTAGAAACCGCAGGCCTCAAGCTCTCGAATGGACGGTGATTAGGCTTCTGGCGGCCGCAGCAAGCGGCGGCTACTGCGCTTTCGTCTCGGCGCGCAGGGTCGAGAGCCGCTCCTCGCAGGATTGCCGCACAAGGTCGGAGAGCACGCGGATGCGCTCGTCGATCCAGGTCAATTCCTCGGCGCTGATCTTGTAGTGCTCAGAGTAACGCGCATCGACATAAGCCCGCCTCAGAAGCTCGAAGCAGCGCTGCTCGAACTTCGTGCGGCGCGGCCATGCCGCCGTGAGCCGACCATCCAGCTGCTCGGCCTGGGATCTCAAAAAGTTCAGCTTGTGGGACTTGGGGCTGTAGAGCGTCTTGACCAGCAAAAGGCAGTGGTAAAGCCGCTCAGTCGCTTGGTGGAAGTCGAACGCCGCGATTTTCGGCGCATCATCATCGATCGCATGATGGGCTTGGCGAACGAATTGCTGAGCTCCCCCAAACCACTCACGGAAGAACCCCTCCGCCTCCACCAGGGCTTCGGCAGGCTCGAGCTTTTTGGGCCTCTCGAATTGATTGCCGGGCGCCTCGTAGAGCACCACCCCATCCCGGACGATATCGGTGAAGAAGTAGCGCCCATGCTTCAGCCGCTTGTTCACATCCGAGAGGCTATGGACGATGAAGTTCACCGGCGCTGTCAGCCGATGGGCGATCTGGTACTCGCGCAAGAGATGGTCGTCGGCGCCGGCCCAGAACTCCAGGATGTCCGTCAGCCGCTCGTGGTTCACGACCACCAGCAGGTCGTAGTCGGACACGTAGCCGCCGACCGGATCGTCCACCCAATCGCCGCGGGCGTGCGATCCGAACAGGATCACCTTCAGGATCTGGCCGTCGCGCTTGTGTTCCGAGTGACCGCCTTCGATCACCGCCTCGAACTCCGAGAACAGAACCTCGACGGCGCGCCCTAGTTCGCGTCGCTTGGCCTCCGGAAGATGATCCAGGCTCGTCTTCATGACCCTATGTCCCGTGAACCAGCCAAGGTTGCAAGGCGGCTGCGCCTCTACACCTCAAGCGCCAGGCGCGCCGAGCAGCTTTAAATAGCCGCCTTCCGATAGGGCCCGCCCCGTTCGCACCAAGCGGATCGCGGCATCGCGTATGGAAGAGGTCCTCCAGTCATACCGACGGACCGCCTCCTCCCCGAATATCTCGGCCGCAACCTGCCGATAGGTCGCCTGCGCCTGGGCGGCGTCGAGCGCCCTCAGCATCCGGTGAAGACGTTTGCTTTGCTGAGCTGTCAGATCGACCGGCGGAACATCGCCGCGCAGGATGCGCTCCAGATCCGCAACGCCTCTGAGCGCAGCGGAAAACGACCCCGTGATCGGGACAATCGCCGCGAGCGGTTCGCACGGCTCGCATCCTTCGACATAGGCTTGCAGGCCGCCACGCAGCTTTACATGCACGCCTCCCCTTGTGCGCCGCTGGGCGATTACGCCGGCGAGCTCGTTCAGGCGCAGACCGTCGTCCAAGGCCGCGCGCTGCAAGCACACGACATGGGTTGGGGCGACATCGGGGCGCCAGAATACGTGGTCGTCGGCTTCGGCCTCCGGGTCGACCCAGAACTGCAGGCCCCACCTCTGGGGTTCGGCCTCGGCCGTCGTGGCCTGCTCCCGATAGCTATGATTTCGGCGCAGGAACTCCCACGCGAAATCCGTACGTCGAAGGGTTCGCATCATCGAAGCACCCCGCCAGCTGGACCATCTGCCACCATGGAATGCGACCAGGTCCGCTAAGCCGAGCTTTGAGAGGCTATTCGGCGCCCATTTTGGTCTTTGCGCCACAGACTGGCGCATCGCGCGCCAGCCTCCGGCGCGTCTACGTCAGCAATGCCCTCAAAGCCGCCAGCCCGTGAGGCCCGCCGCGCCACGCCGGGAACTGCCGATGTCCAGGACCGTGAGATCGTCCCGGCTTGCCGTCCCGAAGCCTGGCTGTGGCGCGGGTTCACCCGGAGATATCACCCGAACCTACCGGTGGGTGAAGACGCCGAAGAAATTACAACTATACTTTGAGTCGACATGCACAACACGCTGGGCGGCGGCGCCCTCGAACACCACCGATCGGAGGGGCATGGACGACGACGCGCCAGGCAGTGTTCCTAGCCAGAACGCTCTCCTAGCCGCAGCGCTGCGCTCCGTGCGGCGCGCCCGTGGCATGCGCGCCGGAGAAGTCGCCCTGGCCATGGGCCTGCCTTTGCGCACCTACCAGCACTTCGAGGAGGGCTCTGGCCCCTTCGATCTCGAACGTGTCCGCCTTTTTGCCGACGCGACCGATAGCGACCCATTCGCCATTGTCGCCAGCATCTGGCTGCGCTCACCGGAGTTCGCCGTGCGATCCATCGACAGCAAGCCGATGGTCGTCATGATGCTGGCGCTCAGCCCGTTCCACGAAGAAATGGGAGAGGATCTTGCTCTCATCGAGCCGCGCGTCTGGTGGGGCGGGTTCAGGCGCTTGTTCCAAGACCTTGGCGAGCACGTTCGCAAACGAGATCTGACCGCCGAGACCTGGCTCGACGAACAGGCCACGCGCCTGGGCCTGCGCCCTTCATTCCTGCCGAAGGGCCGTCGGCGGTGGCCGCAAGACGACGCCGACTGACGTTCGGCGCCCACCCGCACTGACGCGCCCTGCTAGGGCTCTCCCCATTCTGACGCCACGCAAGGCATGCGCCCTCCTCTGAGAGGAAGGGCGCCGCCCTCGGATTTCGTACACGTACGAAGTGTGATTGACGGACCCCGGATATTGGGAATATCGTTTCCGTACGCGTACGGTATGTACTGGCGACCGATCAGGCTGTGCCCCCGCGGAGAGGAAAGAGATGGCCAGTGGTCCGCACAACGAACACGACGAAAGACGTGAGCATCTTTCGCTTTCGCGCCGGAGCGCCCTTGGCGTGGCGGTGGGCTTGACCGCGATGGGTGCTCAAGCCGCCGCCGCCCGGACGACAAACGTTGTCGACGTCGTGGTCGTGGGCGCTGGCTTCGCCGGCTTGACGACGGCTCGACGGCTTCGCGCCAGCGGGCATAGCGTTGTAGTCCTTGAGGCCGACGAACGCGTGGGCGGCCGCACCAAGCCAGGACGCATCGCCGGCGAAGTGGTCGATTTAGGCGGGCAATGGGTCGGTCCCACCCAGACCCGTCTGCTCGCTTTGGCGAAGGAACTCGGAGTCTCGACCTACCCGCAATTCGACGCCGGCAAGAATATCATCGACATCGGCGGTCACCGTGTCGCCTACGAAGGCGAAACCCCGCGCCTCGTCCCGGAGGCCATGCCGGAATTCATTGAGGTCATCGGCAAGATCGAGGCGATGGCGGCGAAGGTGCCGGCGGCGCAGCCTTGGCAGGCTGCGGACGCCGAGCAGCTCGACGCCCAGACCGTGGAGAGCTGGCTGGTCCTCAACGCGAAACATCCTGCCGTCCGGACGATGATCCGGCTCATGACGCGCGCTGTGTTCTCCGCCGAGACCGGACAAATCTCGCTCCTCTATTTTCTGGCCTACGCCGCCGCCGCTGGTGATTTCAACGCCCTGATCTCCACGCGTGGTGGAGCGCAGGACTCCTTGTTCGAGGGCGGCGTTTGGCAGCTCGCTCAGAAGATGGCCGCCGAACTGGGCGCGGCGGTCGTGCTGGAGGCGCCCGTCCAGTCAATCTCGCAAAACAATGATGGGGTGACCGTCGCCACGCCGAAGGGCGATTGGCGCGCCCGCCAGGTCGTGGTCACCGCCCCACCGGCGATCGCAAGCCGGATCGAGTACGCACCGCCGCTCCCGGCGCAGCGCGACGGCCTGACCCAACGGATGCCGTTGGGCTGCGTCATCAAGGTGCACGTGTCCTACTCGCGCCCCTTCTGGCGGGAGGAAGGTCTGACCGGGCTGGTGCTGTCTGATCGCACTGAGTTCGGGCCATGGTTCGACCATTCGCCAACGGTCGGTTCAACGGGCTCGCTGGTGGGCTTCTTCGATGGAGCGCCTGCACAGCGATGGGCTGACCGGCCCGTCGAGGCACGACGCGGACAGGTGCTGAAGGATCTCGCCCTCTATCTCGGCGACGCCGCGCTATCGCCTGTCGAGTACCTCGAAGAGGTCTGGACCCGCGCGCCGCTTAACCGCGGCGGCTACGTCTCGGTCCCAGGCCCGGGCGTCCTCACCGCGTTCGGTCCTGCTCTGCGAGAGCCCTTCGGCCGCATCCACTGGGCGGGGACCGAAACGGCCGATGCGTGGGTCGGTTACATCGATGGAGCCATCCGCTCCGGCGAGCGCGTCGCCCAGGAGGTGGCGGCAAAGCTATGACACGCTGCGGGCACACATCGGACCGCCGCCGCGCGACCACCTGGACAGTCGCGGCAGCGTCGTTCTTCGCCTCGTCCAGCCTGGGCGCTCGCTTCCGCGCGGTCCACTACCTGAAGGCGGTCGCATGACTGCCCATTGCCCGATCAATCCCCTCATCGCCGTGGGTCGCAGCGGCGGACGCGTGGACCTGTGCCTGAACCGTCCGGCCCAGTTCAACGCGCTGTCCGAGGAATTGCTCGTCGCACTAAAGGACGAGCTGGCGAGTATCGCGACGGACTCTTCGGTGCGGTGTGTCGTGCTGTCGGGCGCGGGGTCTGCGTTCTGCGCTGGTCACGACCTGGGCAAGGCGCGAGGATCTCATCGCCTCGAGCACTATCGGCAGCTCTTCGCACATTGCGCGGACGTGATGGGGGCGATCATAGCCCTGCCCGTTCCAGTCATCGCTCGCGTCCAAGGCGTCGCCACCGCCGCTGGCTGCCAGCTCGTGGCCAGCTGCGACCTCGCCGTCGCGTCGGACACAGCTCGCTTCGCCATTTCGGGGGTCAATGTCGGGCTGTTCTGCTCGCCGCCGGCCGCCGCGCTTGCGCACGATGTCCCGACCAAGCGCGCCTTTGAAATGCTCGTGGCGTCCCGCTTCATCGACGCGGCCACCGCCGAGACCTGGGGCCTCATCAACAAGGTCACGCCCGCCACCGAACTCGACGCGGCCGTCGACGCCCTCGTGGGGGCGATCATGGCCAAGAGCCCGGAGGCCCTTCGCTACGGAAAAGCCCTGCTTCATGCCCAGCCTCCGAGAACACGCGCGGCGGCCCATGCCTTGGCGGGCGATCTCATGGCGAGAAACATGATGGAGGAAGACGCTGGCGAAGGCGTCGACGCCTTCTTCGAAAAGCGCCCTGCGGTCTGGAAAAGCTGATGCCGCACGCACACGGCAAACCAACCAGCGACGATGCCTTCAACCCTTCGGAGCGAGTGTCATGAAGATCAGGCAGATTCGAAACGCTACGCTGGTCATCGAGTATGGCGGCGTAAAATTCCTCGTTGATCCTTGGCTCGCGCCCAAGGATTCAATGCCGGCGTTTCCAGGTTGCGCGAACCCGCACCTTCGCCAGCCTACGGCCCCCTTGCCGGCGGCGATCGAAGAGATCGTGGACGTCGATGCGGTCATCCTGACGCACATCCATTCCGACCACTGGGACCACACGGCCGCTGAGCATATCCCGGCCGACATGCCGATCTTTGTGCAACACGCGACTGACCGGGTGCTGGTCAGCCAGGCCGGCTCCATCGACCTTGAGGGCGGTCCTCACGTCAGATTCGTCGAAGGCAAGGCCTTCACCGACGTTCGCGTGCTCACCGGAAACCCTCAATTCAAGGGCGTGAAGCTCAAGAAGGTGCCTGGCCAACATGGGTCTGATGAGGCGCTTGGGCTCGCGCATGACGCCCTGCAGGAAGTGTGCGGCATCGTCTTCAGCCACCCGGACGAGAAGATCCTCTATCTCGCCGGCGACACGGTTTGGAACGAGTACGTCGAGGCCAATATCCGGCAGTACCAGCCCGACGTCATCATCGTGAATGCTGGTGACGCCCAGGCGCCAGGGCTGGGCAGCATCATCATGAACAACGAGGACGTCTGCTCGGTCTGCGCCGCAGCGCCTTCGGCGACGATCATCGCAAGCCACCTTGAAGCCGCCCACCACGCCCTCAACACGCGGGCCGCACTTCGCCGCCACCTGACCGAAGCTGGCTTGCTCGATCGGGTTCTCATCCCCGCCGATGGCGAAACCTGCACAGTCTGAAACGGCTGCAGAGAAGGAAACCAAGTCGATGTCGATCGAAGACAACAAGAAGCTGGTTGAAGAGTTCTACGCCGCCTTGGATCGGGCCGAGTTCGACCGGATGGGAGAATTCTGCCACCCGGATTTCGTCTTCTATTCCCAGGTGGACACCCCAAAGCCCGGCGTCACCGGGCTGATCGATTCCGAACGTCCGAGCTTCGAAGCGTTTGAAAGCTACAGCTTTGCGCTCAAGCAAATGGTGGCAGAGGGGGACAAGGTCGCAGCCTATCTGCTGTTTGAAGGCAAGAACCACGTTCGACAGCTCGGAGCCTTGGCGCCGCTCAACAAAGATCTGCGCATGTCGGTGTTTTGCCTCCTGACGATTAAGGACGGGAAGATCATCGAAAAGCGCGCGCATATCGACGGCGCCGACGCCATCGCCCAACTGTCGGCAGCCTGACTCAAGGCTAGGGGCGTGCTGCTCCGCCCCACTCGCCTGCCCGTTCGACGTCGTTCGTCGACAACGCCGCGACGGTCTCTTTCGCGATCGCGCTTTTGCGACGTCACCAGCCCCCGCTAAGTTTGCTCGATGGCACAGAATCCCGCGACCGCTAGGCAAAACGAGTTGGAGAGCTCCCCCCCGCGAAAGCGCGTGCGGCGCACCGCAAGCCAGGCCGCCGAGCTGAGAAATCAGCTCATTGAGGCTGCCCGCGAACTCTTCGTCGACGAAGGGTATGCAGGGGTCTCAATTCGGAAGATCACCCAGCGGGCAGGCTGCCCGCCCATGACGTTCTATCTCCACTTCGCATCTAAACATGCGCTTCTGCGGCACATCTGGCAGGACATCTTCGCTGACCTCCTGTCCCGATGCGACGCCGCCGCGGCCGCGCAGTCTGATCCTGTTGCAAAGGTCGAAGCCTACGTCGAAACCATGACGCGATACTGGCGCGATCACCCCGACAGCTACCGCGTCGTGCACCTGAACCAGGACGTTCTGGAGCCGGGTGAAGACACCTATTTCGTGGACACTGGGGACCTCCTAACGCGGTTCCAGGCGCTTGAGCGCCTCATTGAGAACGGCAAGGAGGTCGGCCGATTTCGAAGCGACGTGGACAGCGAGCTGATCATGCAGGCGCTCTCGGCAAACTCGCTCGGTGTCGCCCACGCCTTGGTCACAGTGCCCGAATATCCGTGGCGGCGCGATGAGCTGCTCAGCACGGGAACACGGCTGATCCTGGCTGCGATCACGATCAACTAATCCACGGCCGCGGGTGTGGGCGCGGAAGGCCGCGCACTCGGCTGCGGAGATCCACAACGCCAAGTCAGATCAACAGAGACGAACCATGGCTGGACGATCCCTGCACCCCGACACCCTGGCCTTGCATGCCGGATGGCGCGCCGACCCCACGACCGGTTCGGTGGCTGTGCCGATCCACCAGACGACGTCCTATCAGTTCCGGGATACCGACCATGCCTCGGCGCTATTTGCGCTGCAGGAGATGGGCAACATCTACACGCGGATCATGAACCCGACGACGGATGTGCTGGAACAGCGCATTGCGGCTTTGGAGGGGGGCGTCGCCGCCCTCGCAGTCGCCTCCGGCCAATCCGCGTCGGCCCTCTCGCTGCAGACCTTGGCGAAGTCCGGCGACAATGTCGTCAGCTCCACCGCGCTTTACGGCGGAACCTGGAACCTGTTCGCCAACACGCTTCGCGACCAGGGCATCGAGGTGCGCTTCGTCGATCCGGAAGACCCGGAGAACTTCCGACGGGCCACCGACGAGCGGACTCGCGCCTACTACGCCGAGACCCTGCCAAATCCCAAGCTGGAGGTGTTTCCGATCGCCGAGGTGGCGGCCATCGGCCGCTCGCTTGGCATACCGTTGATCATGGATAACACCGCAGCGCCGCGGCTGTGTCGCCCGTTGGAACACGGCGCCGCCGTCGTGGTCTACTCCGCGACCAAGTACCTTGGCGGCCACGGCACATCGATCGGCGGCATAATCGTGGATGGAGGCGGCTTCAACTGGGAGGCCGCCGGCGAGCGACAACCTGCTCTCAACAGTCCCGACGCCTCCTATCACGGCGCGATCTGGACGCAGGCGGTCAAGGCGCTCGGTCCGGTGGCCTACATCATGCGAATGCGAACAGTTCTGCTGCGCGATCTTGGCGCGGCCATCTCGCCCTTCAACGCCTTCCAGATTCTCCAAGGCGTGGAGACGCTTCACCTGCGGATGCCGCGACACTGTGAGAACGCCACGCGGGTCGCCACCTGGCTCGCCGATCGCCCGGACGTCACGCGCGTCATCCACCCCAGTCAACAGACCGGCGAGGCTCGCGTGCGCGCCGATCGCTACCTCCCCGGCGGCTTCGGCGGCTTGGTCGGCTTCGAGATGGCCGGCGGCGTGGAGGCTGGGCGCAAGTTCATCGACAGCCTGCAGCTACTCTATCATGTCGCCAACATCGGCGACGCGCGCAGCTTGGCGATCCATCCCGCATCCACGACCCACTCGCAGCTCGACGAGGAGGCCCAACTCTCCACGGGCGTGTCGCCAGGTTACGTGCGTCTGTCGATCGGTCTCGAATACGGCGATGACATTCTGGCCGATATTGAGCAAGCGCTCACAGCCGCAGCTTGGTGACCGGCGGCGCCCGTAACGATAGCCGACGGTCAACCCTGCAACCAGGTGATGCTTGAAGGGGGGGCAAGGAGCGGCTCAAGCGCACATTTTGGTCAAATGTACGACTTTAGTCAGTTGACATAAATTCATTGCGACACTTAGCTGACTGACGTCGCGTAACGAGGCGCAAACATGACACAGTCCCCCGACTACACCCCTGCGAACACGCCGAGCGCGCGAGCCAATGCGCTGCTCAAGGTCATGACCGATAAGGGCTTCGTTCCTGAAGGCTTCATTCAAGCGTTTACGCAGAAGATGGAAGTGGAATGGGATCCGGCGAATGGAGCCCGCGTCGTCGCGCGCGCCTGGGTCGATCCGGAGTTTCGCGAACTGCTGCTGAGAGACGGGACTGCGGCCTGCGAGCAGTTCGGCTACACCGGGATGCAAGGCGAATACATCGTCGCACTGGAGAATACGCCGACGCTGCAAAACGTCATTGTTTGCAGCCTGTGCTCCTGCACGGCCTGGCCGGTGTTGGGGCTTCCGCCCGAGTGGTACAAGAGCTTCGAGTTCCGGGCTCGCCTTGTCCGTGAGGGCGCGACCGTTCTGCGGGAATTGGGTGAAGATCTCGACGACGACATCGTCGTGAAGGTCTGGGATACGACCGCCGAGAGCCGCTACATGGTGCTTCCGGTGCGCCCCGAGGGCACGGATCACATGTCGGAGGAAGAACTCGCCGCGCTTGTGACCAAGGACGTCCTAATCGGGATCGCCCGGCCGCGGCTGACCGAACTGGCAAGTGCTTCGCAGGAGGGCTGACGATGGACGGAATTCACGACCTCGGCGGCGTCCAGGGCTTCGGCAAGGTGGCGCACACGATCAACAGCGACAGCTATAAGCCGGTCTTTCACGAAGACTGGGAGCACTTGGGCTACAGCCTTACCGTCGTCGCTGGCGGGCTTCTCGGCGCCTACGCCACCGACGAACTGCGCCATGCGATCGAGCGCATGAGCGCACGGCAATACTTCTCGGCCCCTTACTTCGACCGGATCATCGTCGGCACGGCGACGCTCCTCGTCGAAAAGGGCCTGATCACCCAGGAGGAATTGGACGAAGCGCTCGGCTCGCACTTCCAGTTGGCGGTTCCTTCGAACAATGGAGGCAGACCCGCGCCTGCAAACGCCAATAGCGCGCCATTCGAAATCGGCGAGCAGGTGGAGGTTCGCGACGAGCATGTCGAAGGCCACATCCGCGTTCCGGGCTATTGCCGAGGCAAGCGCGGCATAGTTCTCCACCGCACGACGGTCTCTTGGCCCTTTCCCGATACGATCGGGCATGGCGACAAGAACGCCGAACATCAACCGACCTATCACGTCGAGTTCAGGGCCAAGGAACTTTGGGGCCAAGGCGCGCGCGATGGCTCGGTGGTCATCGACCTGTTCGAGGGATATCTGACCAGGATCGACGCGGAAGCCGACCAGTCGGACACGCAGACGCCCCTCACCCGGGCCTGACCTATGGCGGCTGAAAGGCCAGGCCGTCTGCCAGTCACTGTTCTGTCTGGCTTTCTCGGGGCCGGAAAGACGACCTTGCTCAATCGCGTGCTGCAGAACCGTCAAGGCCTGCGGGTGGCGGTGATCGTCAACGACATGAGCGAGATCAACATCGATCACGATGAAGTCGAGCGTGAAGCCGCGCTCGAGCGGGGTCGAGACGAGCTGGTGGAGATGAGCAACGGCTGCATCTGCTGCACGCTCCGCGCCGACTTACTAGAGCGGGTCAGCGATCTCGCTCGGCGGGGTAGCTTCGACTACCTGCTGATCGAGTCCACCGGCATATCCGAGCCTCTCCCCGTGGCTGAGACCTTCGCCTTTCTCGATAGCAGTGGGTTCTGTCTCAGCGAGCTAGCGAAGCTCGACACGATGGTGACGGTGGTCGATGGCGGCAGCTTCGAAGCCATGCTCGTCTCCCAGCCCGAACCCGCCTTGTCGCCAACCGGCCTTGAGGCGCAGCGGCCGCTTTCGGAGCTTCTTGTCGACCAAGTCGAGTTCGCCAACGTCATTCTCGTCAGCCGCCTAGACCTCATCGGCATGGAAGGGTTCGAGCGTCTCAAGACGGTTCTGCGCGCATTGAATCCTGACGCTGAGATCTTGCCTATGAGCCACGGGGAGATCGCGACCGCGAGTATTCTCAACACAGGGCGGTTTGACCTCGCAAAGCTCGCCCAATCGCCGGGTTGGATGCGACATCTGGAGGCCTCTGCCGACGATCGCTCAGAGGCGGACGAATACGGAATCGGCGCCTGGTCCTATAAGGAACGCATCCCGTTCCACCCTCGGCGCCTCGCCCAGCTTCTCACCAGCCCCTGGAGCAACGGCCAGCTGTTGCGTTGCAAGGGCAGCTTCTGGGTGGCCAGCAATTTTCTTGAGATAGGCCGGCTCGCGCAGAGCGGTGGAGCCGTTCGCTGGGACTTCATCGGGCGATGGTGGCGGTTCCTGCCGCCTGATGAGTGGCCGCAGGATCCCCATAGGCGCAGCGCGATCATGGAGAAATGGGTCGAGCCCGCGGGGGACAGCCGGCAAGAGATCGTCTTCATCGGGAGGGGCGTTAATTTCGACCTGCTGAAGCACGACCTGGATAGTTGTCTTCTCACTCCACAGGAGATTTTGGCTGGGCCAGACCTCTGGCTCACCCTGGACCCGGAGCAGGTGTTCAAGTCGATGTCGACGCCCATCGCCCCCTCTCGCCAACAGGCGTCATGAGGGCGATAAGTCTCGAGCGGCGGCAGCCCTATCACGTGGGCAATGTCCGCGGACAACTTTTGACCGCCGCCAGGGATATCCTGCACGAGAACGGCCGAGCGGGCCTGTCGCTGCGGGCGATCGCCGATCGGGCGGGGGTCGCCCCGGGCACCGTCTACTATCACTACGCCGACAAGGCCGCGCTGCTGGCGGGGTTGGCGGTGGACGGCTTTAGGCAGCTGGCCGCGGCGATGCGGGTCGCCTACGAGACGGATGGCGACCAAGGGTGGCTACGCTCGACGGGGGCGGCCTATCTGAACTTCCTGCGCCAGAAGCCCGAACTGTACGAGCTGATGTTCGAAGCCCTGGACGCTGGTCGGCGCGAGGACGTCGCCGCCGCTGAGGCAGAGGCGTTCGCAGTGTCGCGCGCGGCGATCCTGGCCGACTTCGCAGACCGCCACCCTCCGGAGCTGGCCAGCAGCATTGCAGAGACGATCTGGGCCTGGGGGCGCGGTGTTGCCGCGGTGGCGCTATCGGGCACCCTGCCAGGGCAAGGTCCCGAGGACGGCGCTATGGATTCGGTGGTCCGCGGGCTAGAGGCGCTGATCTCCACGCGATTGGAGCCTGCTGAGTAAATCACGAGGGCGCTTCAGCGGCCCGAAGCGGCTCTTCCCGGCCCCAGCCACCGCAGCGGCGCGAGCCTGTAGCTCATCCGAATCTGATCGGCTCATCGCCGCCGGCTTACACGGGGCCAGCTTCTTGAATACGGCCTCGATCACATCGAGGCGGACATGCACAAAGACGTGCCCGCCTCTCCACTATCAAATTCGATCGTTGCGCGAGGCGGCCTGCTGGGCCTGGAGCGCGGCCTTCATCATCGCGAACTCGACGACCTGCTCGGCGACGGTCGCCAGTTGCGTAGCGTCCTTTGGACTGCAACAGGCCCCGCCCTCGTCGAACAGGGGCGTCGCCGAGTTCAAAGTCGCCCCAAATGGGGTTGGCCAGCCTCTCAATGCATGGATGACCGCGCGCATCGTCACGAGGCTGGTTCCGCCTGCCTGAGAGCCGGCGGCGGTGACGATGATCCCCACGGCCTTGCCGTCAAGGAACGGATGCCCGCTTAACCGAAGAAGGTCGAGCGTATCGAGGGCGTTCTTCATCGCCCCGGAAATTGAGCCGTGATAGCCGGGCGTGGCCAGGATGATGCCATCGGCCTTGACGACCGCCTCGGCGAGCTCAGCCTGCTCTGGGGTAGGTCCGCCTGGACGCGGATCAAAGATCGGCAAGGTCGCGAGGAAGGCGCCGCCGAGCAGCTTCGTCTCCGCGCCGGCCGAAGCCGCCACCTCAAGAGCCGCAACAAGAGCCCGCTCGGTAGAGGAGCCGGCACGAACTGTCCCACCAAGGCCGAGAATGTTCGGACGGTGCGACGGGGTGATGGGAGAAAGTTCCACGGGAGCGCCTCCTGGACCGCTGGGAAGGTCACATATTGATCAGTTGTATGATTTTGGTCAATTGACGAATATTGGTCGCATCATGTAGCTTTTAAGCACCACGCCCGCCCGTGCCGGCGGACGCTTGCGGCGACGGGCTACAGCACGCCGCCTCGCAGTCGTCAGGCCGCCGCACGCGGGCAAAGCCGGCTTTCAGCCCAAGACACCAAGGGAGTGACGGACACGATGCGCGAGCACCTGAAATTCTATATCGATGGCCAGTGGGTCGATCCCGTCGAACTCCGGACGCTCGATGTCGAGAACCCTGCGACGGAACAGGTCGTTGGCCGTATCGCGCTCGGCTCCGCCGCTGATGTCGACAAAGCCGTTGCAGCAGCGCGCAAGGCGTTCGCGACCTGGTCGCAGACGAGCCGCGAAGAGCGCCTCGACGTCCTGAACCGGATCCTCGCTGAGTACCAGAAGCGCTTTGGGGACTTGGCCGCCGCCATCACCGAGGAAATGGGCGCCCCGGCGAACCTGGCGCAGCGCGCCCAAGCGCCGATCGGCATGGGCCACCTTGGCGCGGCGATCGAGGTGCTGAAGTCCTTCAAATTCGAGGAAGATCGCGGTCCGACGAGGATCGTTAAGGAAGCGATCGGCGTCTGCGGCCTGATCACTCCCTGGAACTGGCCGATGAACCAGATGGTGTGCAAGGTGGCCCCTGCCCTCGCGACCGGCTGCACCATGGTGCTGAAACCCTCAGAGGTGGCCCCGTTCAGCGCGCATATCTTCGCTGAGATCCTACACGCCGCCGGCGTCCCGGCCGGTGTGTTCAATCTGGTGCAAGGCGACGGCCTCGGCGTCGGCGTGCCGCTGTCGAGCCACCCGGACGTGGACCTGATCTCGTTCACCGGCTCGACCCGCGCCGGCATTGAGGTGGCCAAGAACGCCGCTCCGACCGTCAAGCGAGTCGCCCAGGAACTGGGCGGCAAGAGCCCGAACATCGTCCTGGACGATGACGCCTTCGCCAAGGGCGTGGGCCGAGGCGTGGCCACAGTGATGACCAACTCGGGTCAGTCCTGCAACGCCCCGACCCGCATGCTGGTCCCTCAAAGTCGCATGGACGAAGCGATCGCAGTTGCTCGCGAAACGGTCAGCCAGATCACTGTGGGCGACCCGAACGGCAACAGCCAGCTCGGCCCCGTGGTCAACAAGGCGCAGTACGACAAGATCCAGAAGCTGATCCAGACCGGCATCGACGAGGGCGGGACCCTGGTCGCCGGCGGCGTCGGTCGCCCGCAAGGCCTGGATGTCGGCTACTATGTGAAGCCGACCGTGTTCGCCAACGTCACCCCGAGCATGACCATCGCCAAGGAAGAGATCTTCGGCCCGGTGCTGTCGATCCTCGGCTACGAGAACGTCGATCAGGCCATCCAGATCGGCAACGACACCGAGTACGGCTTGGCCGCCTACGTCCAGGCCGCTGACCTGGCCAAGGCTCGCGAAGTGGCTTCCAAGCTGCGCGCCGGCCAGGTGTCGATCAACGGCGGCGGCGGCGACATGTCCGCCCCGTTTGGCGGCTACAAGATGAGCGGCAACGGCCGCGAATGGGGCGACTACGGCTTCAATGAGTTCCTCGAAGTGAAGGCCCTCCTCGGCTACGCGCCGAGCGAAGCGGCCGAGTAGCAAGGCAGAGCAGCCTTGTCGTCGCCTCACCACTCTCAGTGCGGCGCCGGCAAGGCTGACGAGCTGGCGGCCAATCTGCCGGACACTGCGCCGCACGAGGAGCGACCAGTGGTCGCCTCGGCGCTCTGGATTGGCTCGCGGCGCGGTGGCCGGAAACTTGCCGCTTCAGGTCGCCGGCGCTCTGACTGCCGCGTAGCGCGCATGGCGACTGCCGGCTCGCAAATTTCTGGTCGCTGGCTGCCTTGCCCAAGCCGGCATCGTAGTGGGCCTTACATTTGCAACGACATCGACTGCTTTTGTGGCGCTTTCATGCGGTTTCGGCCTCTGCTGGCTTGGGCTGCAGCCGTTCATTGTCCGCGAACTGATTTCGCTCGAGTCCACCCGCCGGTTGGCGGTGCTGCTGTCCCCGCTGGTACTGCTTGGCCTCAGCGCTAGGCCGTTGGCGGCCTCGCTCTTTGTCACGCAGAAGAGCGTAGACGGCGGCTTTCACCTTGCCGGAGCACTCTTGCTCCTGGCGACCGGGGCGCTCTTCGCATCAGGCCGCTGAGTCGATCCTGATGCGAGAGCCTATTGGGCCTCAGGCCCTAGATGGTGTCAGCCGGGTTGTTCGATCGGTTGCGGCGAAGCGGCAGGATCCAGTTCGCCGGCGGCGCGCCGATCTCCCTCAATCAGCCGTCCCGCTGCATCACGGTAGCCGAAGACATCGCCGTCGAGCCGCACCGCTGGCATCGCGGATTCCTCCGCCACGTAGTCCAGACTTTGCCAGTCTGCACGGGGGCCGCGCTTCGGCATAAGGTGCAGACCCCGCAGAATGTAGCCGGCGTTGAAGACGTCTTTGTCCATGCCCGACTTGTGATCCTCACCTTGGCTCTCCGGCGGCAGCTGCACCTCGACGCTCGCTGCACCGATGGCGCGCATGTGGTTGAGGAGTCGGCAGACAAAGTCGCTCACCAGGTGCACCCGAAGCGTCCAACTGGACACGCGGAAGTACCCCATCGTCCGAGCCATGTTCGGGATGCCGCTGTGCAGGATGCTCCGGTAGCTCACGCTGTCGGCGAAGTTCAGCGGCTCGCCGTCGATTTTCAGGACGGTGTCCCCGAGCGCCGACATTTCGAAGCCCGTGGCCGTGACGATGATGTCGGCGTCCAGTTCGCCGCCGGAGGCCAGCCGCAGCCCGGTCGGGGTGAAGGACTCGATGTGATCGGTCACCACGCTCGCCTGGCCGGTTCGCAACGCCTTAAAAAGATCCCCGTTCGGCACCAGCGCCACGCGTTGCTGCCATGGCCGGTAGGTCGGGGTGAAGTGGGCCTCCACCTGGTCCGCTGGAAGGAAGGTTGCAACCGTCGCCAGCATGGCCGCCTTGGTGGCTTCGGGATTCTCCAGAGCATGCGTCAGCATGTTCTGCTGCTCGCGCACGATCTTCTTACGCATGATGTCATGGATGATCGCCGGCTCGACCCCAAGGTCGCGCAAGGTGTCGGCAAGCGCATCGCGGTTCGGCGCGGGAGAGAAGTAGGTCGGCGAGCGCTGAAGCATTGTGACATGTTCGCACTCCGGTGCGAGCGCGGGCACAAGGGTGGCCGCGGTCGCGCCCGAGCCAATCACGACGACCCGCTTGCCGCTGAAGTCGAGATCTTCAGGCCAGGTCTGCGGATGAACGATGCGACCCTCAAATTGCTCCATCCCGGGCCAGCCGGGCGTGTAGCCCGCCCCATGCCGGTAGTAGCCCTGGCACGACCACAGGAACCCGCAGGTAATCGAGAACGGCTTCTGATCAGCGCCGCGCACGCCTTCGACCCGCCACTGCTGCTTGTCGCTCTGCCAATCGGCAGAGATCACGCGGCAGCGGTAGTGGAAATGTGACCCGAGAGCGTTCTCTTCGATGGCCTCTCCCAGGTACTGGAGTATCTCGTCACGCGATGCGATCGGCCGGCCATGCCAGGGTTTGAAGCGAAAGCCGTAGGTAAAGAGGTCGCTGTCGGACCGCACGCCGGGATAGCGATGCGCCAGCCAGGTGCCGCCGAAACTCTCAAACGCCTCGAGAACGGCGAAGGACCGATCACGACATTGCTGAGTCAGTTCGTAGGCGGCGCCGATCCCGGATATTCCGGCGCCGAGGATGAGGACGTCGACGTGGTGAGGCAGCTCGACTTCTTTGGAAGACATGTTCACGAATGCAGCCTTCTATTTCTGGAGGGCTTGCCCCCTCTGGAGTTGGGAATAGGCGCCATCTTCACCGCCGGCCGCCGGCCAGTCGGATCGCATCGGGCGTGGCGCGAAGGCGGGCCATGGCCAGGCAGCCGAACAAGGGTCCGAGCGCCAGCATGGTGAACGCGGCAGGCCAGCTGAGGGCCTGAGCCACCGGCGCCACCAGTTGGATGCTCACCAATGTCAGCAGGAAACCGGCGCAGGTCTGCAGGGTCAGCATGGTGCCGATTGAATCGGGCTCGCTGAGTTCTGCGATGCTGGCGGAGAATTGGGCGGAATCCGCGATGATCGTCACGCCCCAGATCACTGCAACAAGGCTCACGAGCCAGGGCGGCGCATCCAGCAGCCAACCGATCAGCGCGGCGCACGCCCCGCTCGCCGCCATCGCAGCGATCGTGACCGTGGTTCGTCCCCACCGATCGGCGAACACCCCGCCAAGCCAGGCGCCGAGGGCGCCCGCGGCGATCGCGCCAAAGGTGACGATCTCCGCCAGCGTATGGTGGTCGGCTACGCCGGACCTTCTAAAGCTCTCAGCGAGAAACACGGCGAGCCATGTCCACATCGCGTAGAGCTCCCACATGTGTCCCAGGTAACCAAGATTGGTGAGCCTCAACGGGCGGCTCCTCCACGCCTGGGCCATGCGGCCAGGCTGAAGTCGCACGGTGCGAGGAGCGTTGGGGCCTACGCCAGCTAGGAGAATGGCCAACCCGCCGAAGACCGCAAAGCCGGCCGCAGCGAGATAGATCACGCGCCAGTCCAGGTGAGCGAAGGCCGCCAGGGCGTGCGGGCTTGCAGACCCCAGCGTAAGCGCGCCGACGAGCAGGCCCACCAGCAGCCCCAGATCCCCGGAGGCCCACGTGGCGGCCAGGCGCATGCCGATGGGATAGACACCTGCGAGCGCCACACCGGTCAGGAACCGCAACCCGAGGATCCCCGCCCCTGCCGGCGGCAGCGCCGCCAGAGTCAGCGAGGCGACTCCGGCAGCGATCGCGGAGATCATGAAGATACGTCGCGGATCAAAGCGGTCCGGGACGCCGAGGAACGCGCTTGCAAGCGTGCCCAGCACGAAGCCGGCCTGCACCGCGCTGGTGAGCAGCGCGGATTCGAAGCCAGATAGAGGTGCGCTTCTGGCGAGCGCGGAGGCCGCAGCCGCCGAGGCGAACCAAACGGCCATAGCCGCGACCTGCGCAATGAGGATGACCGCGATAGACGGCCACTTCCCAGATAGTCCTCCGCCCCAACCGGAAGGGGACGGCGCCGGCTCAACCGGCGCCGCTGCGGAACCTAGAGCAGTTCCGTGATTCAAATCAGCCTCCCGCATCACGCCGCCGGCGTTGGCCTAGGCGTCCGCTTTGACCGCGACGCCCTTGCGCAGGCGCGCCGCCGGGTGGTTGTTTTCCAGGCGCGGACCGCGCTTGAACAGCTTCTCGCGGTAGGTGCCCTTGGCGTAATCCTTCTTGAACAGGCCGCGATGCTGCAGCTCTGGCACGAGGTGATCGACGATGTCCGCGAAGGTCTCCGGCATCAGGGCGTAGGCCAAATTGAAGCCATCAAGATCACACTCGGTCGCCCAGGACTCCAGCTCGTCCGCGATCGTCTTGGCGCTACCGACAAGCACCGGGCCACCACCGCCGAGGGCGACGCTATTGGCGACGCTATCGAGATTTTGATGCTCGGAAGCCCCGCCCTTGGTGAACGCCGCGGCAGCAGTTTGAATGCTGTTGCTGCCGGCGGCGCTTGCTCCGACCAGTTCGGGCTTCGAAAAGTCGATGCCAGTCCACCCGGCCAGAAGGGCCAGGGCGCCCGACGCGCTCACGTACTGCCTGTAGTCCTCCGCCTTCGCCTGGGCCTCCTCATCGGTAGCCGCGGTGATGACGGTGATCAGGGAGAAAATCTTGATATCAGAGGCAGCACGACCGGCCTCCACCGCGAGCGCGCGTAGATTGGCGACCGTAGCGGCCAGCTTGCTCTTGTTATGGCCCACCACGAACACGCACTCGGCGTGCCGCGCGGCGAAGGCGGTCCCCTTCGAGGAGGTGCCCGCCTGATACAGCACGGGGGTGCGTTGAGGCGAGGGCTCGCACAGATGCACTGCGTTCACCCGGAAGTACTCGCCGTCGTGGCTCACGCGATGAACCTTCGCGGGGTCAGTGAAGACGCCAGCTTCCCGATCCTTGCGAACCGCGTCGTCCTCCCAGCTTCCCTCCCAGAAGTCGTACTGGATCGTTACGAACTCTTCGGCGATGTCGTAGCGGATGTCATGGGCGACCTGCTTGCCCTGACCGGCGCCCTTGGCGCCGCTGTCGAGATAGCCGGTAACGACGTTCCAGCCGATCCGGCCATTGGTCATGTGGTCCAGGGTCGACATCCGCCGCGCGAACGGCAGCGGCGCCTCATGGGAGAGGTTGACCGTAACGGCGAAGGCTAGGTTTTCGGTGGCCTGGGCCATCGGAGGGATAATCAGAAGGGGATCGTTCGTCGGCACCTGAACCGCTTCGCGCAGCGCGGTGTCCGGACTTCCGCCATAGACGTCGTACACCCCGACGACATCGGCCAGGAAAAGGCCGTCAAATTTGCCCCGCTCCAGCAGACGCGCAAGCTCAACCCAGTGATCCGTGTACTTGTAGTCCGCCGACTTATCGCGCGGGTGGCGCCACATGCCCTGCGACTGGTGTCCGACGCAGTTCATGGCGAAGGCGTTGAGTAGGATTTCGCGTGCCATGGGTTCCTCCCTATGTTGTGACAAACTTTATGCATCATGTTCAATATTCGTCAATTGACCAAAGTGTGTGCGAGGGCGCATTTTTCAGGGCGCGAGAAGGCGCGCGCCGTTCGAGCGTCCAGGTCACCTGACGAAGCGGCCAGAAACAGCTAGGACTTGTGGGCTAAGCTCGGGACCTAGCAGGCAAAGGACAGCAGAACAGATGATCGGCGCAGACCGCCTTCGCACGCGCACGGGTTCGGGCACCTACCAAACCGGTCGCGAGCGCGTCGTCCAAATCCTCGAGACCGCGCTCGAGATCATCATCGAGGATGGCTACCAGGCGCTGACGCTTCGGGAAGTGGCGCGCCGGTGCAAAATTCAGATCGGAGCGGTCAGCTACTACTACAAGAGCCGCTCCGACCTCCTCCAGGACGTGATCAACATGGTGCTGGTCCCGTACGCGGAAAACATCAGCTCCATCGTCCGCGAACCGGACCTGTCGGCGGAGCAGAAGCTCGAGCGGTTTATCCGCCTCCTTCTGGACGACATCCAGACAAAGCGGACGACCCGCCTCTTCCCCCACCTTTGGGTGCTCGCCAACCACGACCCCTTCGTCGCAAAGGCCGTGGACTGCATTTACATTCTGGAGCGGCGAACGCTTTCGCGGTTGATCGCTGAGATAAATCCATCGCTTGCAAAGCAGGAGCGAGAGGCCCTGGCGGTCTATGCTTCGGCAAGCGTGGCAGGCTCGACGATGTTCGTCGGCTTCGAGAGGCCTTGGGCCGGCGAACTTCCCCTCTATAGCGCCATCGCCTGTCATGCCCTGGTCGACCTGGTAAAGTCAGTCACACCGGAAAAGCTAAAAGCCTATGGGTGGCGGCACGAAGACCTGAATCCCAAGTGGAAGACACCAACCCTGCTCAGCGATGAGGAGTTCGCGGCGCTGCTGGCAAGAGCCGACTCCGATGACGCCCTGGCCCTGGCCGATCTAGAACGCGACGTCGCTAGGCCGGAGGAGAGCGGCAAGGCGGAAAAGCCCCGCGGGCGACGCCCCCGATCGAACACGTCAAAGATCTAGCCCACCGGAGGGACCCAGCGAGGCGGTCGGCGTATCAGCGCATCAATGGAACCGTGAACGTGGCCGCCGTTCCCTCCAGGCAAATGTCCCCCGCCTCGTTCAGGATCGCCGTCTTCAACGTGCAGACCGGCTTGTCATCGCGCACGGTGAGAACCTCCACACGCGCCGTGATCGTTTCATCTACGCCTACGGCCTTCAGGAACTTCCAATCACACGAAAGAAAAACTGTTCCGGGGCCCGGCAGAACTTCGGCCACACAGGCATTCAGCAGCCCGGAGGTCACGCCGCCCTGCACGATGAGTTTCCCGAACACAGTGCTTTCGGCCAGGGCCCTATCGTAGTGCAGCGGGTTGTGGTCGCCTGTTATCCCGCTGAAGGCCTCGATATCGCCCATTCGAGTGGTCCGTGCCCGCTCGGCGACCTGCCCCACCCCCGGCTTACCCCGTACAGTTCCAGCCCACCCATCGGATTGGTCTGATGTGTTGGTCATGAAGCCCTCGCAGACAGTGTTGGACCCGTGGGCCGGGCTGGCCGATGTGAACAGTTCTGGCCCCGGTGGCTCATCACGCGGGAAGCGGAACCCGAGCGACATTCGCCGCCGCCGCGTCGATGGCCTCGATCTGATGCGGCAACAGCTCCTGCCCGCCGAGCGCCTTGTGGTATTCAAGGTGCGGGTCCGACGTCCCGGTCTCAACGCCCGACAGTTCCTCGAGCACGGCCAAGCCGAAGTAAGGCACCGTCCAGCGCGAGTATCCCCCTTCGTGAAGAAACACGATGCGGCCTCCGCACAGCTCATCAGCAGCCGCCATAAGCTTGCGGGTGAGTTGGCGGTACCCGTCGGAGTGCATCATCATCCGGCCCATGGGATCCATGGCGCCGGCGTCAAAGCCGCTTGGGACTATGATGAAGTCTGGACGATATGCCTGCAGTGCGGGGATGACGACACGGTCGTAGGCCGCGCAGTAGGCTTCGGCGCCGCAGCCCGCCGGTAGCGGAATGTTGAGGTTGGTGCCGAGAGCGGCCCCCTCGCCAATCTGGTCCACGAACCCGTCGTCGACGGGATATAGACGATCCTGATGGACAGAGATGGTAAGCGCGCGGGGCTCGTTGTAGAGCGCCGCCTGCGTCCCGTTGCCGTGATGCACATCCCAATCGACATAAGCGATCCGCTTCACGCCGTGGAAGTCGAGGAGATGACGCCCTGCGATCGCAGCGTTTGAGAAGATGCAAAATCCCATAGAGCGGTCGGGCCTGGAATGGTGCCCGGCCGGCCTCAGAAGCGCATAGGCGTTGTCGACCTCGCCGCTCATGACGGCATCCACGGCGGCGATCGCTCCGCCGGCGGCCAGGGAGGCGATCTCGAACGCCCCGCTGGGCACTGGGGCGTTGTCCCCCGGCTCGCCCCCCGTTGGAAGGCTCGACATGATCTTGATCTGATTGATGTGACCGTTTGTGTGGACACGCCCGATCTCAAGCCCGGTGGCGAGGCGGGCCGGAATGTCCACCAGCTTTTTGAGAAGCCCGGTTGCGTCGATGAGATTGCGGAACCGCCGCACAACCTCTGGATCATAGACGTGGCGATCAGGCTGCATCGAGTCGACGCCCCCGCGCACGATGCCGCCGTAAGCCTGAAGTTCGAACCAGGCGAACTTCTCGTTCCAGACAAACCCCGTGCGCCTCACCTCACATCACTCCCTTTGTCAGGCCTCGCCGCACTTCGCTTCGAGCGCCCTGGGAGGCCCGCCCGGCATTCACCTTCAGCGCCCAGCACCTAGATGCTCACGCGGCCGCATATTGCGGCCTGGCGATCCGACGACCTCGCTTTGCGCAAATTTACAGCACACTGACCAATATTAGTCAATCGACCAAAATTATCCAAAGCTGGGAACGTGGGGAGGAGCGTGAAGGTCGCCGATGATCGGGCGCGATTGGGCCGCCCGGCGCAGGACCTGGCAGGCGCGTGCGCACGCCTCGCCTCCTCGTCGCCTTCGGCTGCTCAGCGCAAGCGGCCAATTGGCCAGCCCACGAGTTAGGAGGGATCGCCTTGCAGGACGTCAGACTCTCGGATGTTTGAGATCAGATCCATGAACGCCTTCACGGTGATGGCTTCCATTTGATCCATCTGAGCATGAAACGGCTTCTTGTATCCCGCAAATACAGTCAGGCCTTCGATTGACGCTTGGACCACGACTGACAGCTGATGGCGAAGAGTTGGAGATAGATCTGGCCTCAGCTCGGATATGAGATCGAAGAAGGTCACACGAGCGCTGTCGTACAGCGCATTGACGAGGTCGTAGACAAACTCATCATGATTTGAGAGCGACCATAGTTCGGGAAACACCATTGTCGTCTTCCTAGTTTTGATGTCATCCAGGAAGAAGTTACACAAATCCCGAAACCTCTGCGCCGGCCGGTCTTCATCGAGCGGCATCTTGTCTGTCACAACGGCCTGATAGCTTAGGCTGACCGCCTCAAACATTGACCTGACGAGGTCTTCTCTCGACGAAAAGTGATAGGTGACATTGCCTATCTTGAGCCCGCACTCCTTTGCGACCCGGCGCATGGTGATGGCGCGATAGCCTTCGTCCATGAGCAGGCGGAACGCGGCCGTGATGATCGTATCGCGCGTGTCTCGCCCATTGGCGTACCCCCCTTCCCGCGGCGGAAAAGTCAGGTCGCTGACCAGCGAATACCGGCGGCCTTCGGTCGCGGACATGGCGTCCCTCCTGTCAAAAGCGGGGCGGCGGTAGCCCAATTTAGGACAGTTGACAACATTTGGGTCCGAGGAGCACTCCGCGATCAACGTCACGAATTTGGCGATGAGGGGGACCATGCGACTAGCAACAACGGCGATCGCGCTCATGCTGTCGGCGCCGTGCGCCGCACAAACAGTGGCTTCGCAACCGCTGCCGGAAGAGGCGATCCCCAGCGTGTCGGAATTGCCGGCGGCATACCCGCCCAGTTGGATTCTCGTTCACGATCTGCACGGCGCCTCGATCGTCGACGGCCGCTTGGTGATTGCGGATACCGCGAACAAGTCACAGCCCTTGAAGGGGATGGTGCGCGCCGCTCAGATGGCCGGCACGCTCTACTCACCGTCGCGCCGGGAGATCTACACCGCGGAGACTTTCTATCCCCGCCTTACCCGAGGCGAGCGGACCGACGCGATCACCATCTGGGACGCGTCAACCCTACGCCCCAAAGGCGAAATCATTCTGCCAGGCGGCAAGAGGCAGCAATCGGTCCCCTATTCAGGCCTGTTCCAGTTCACCAATGGCGACAGGTGGGTGCTGGTCGCCAACTTCACGCCGGCCCATTCGATCTCCGTGGTCGATCTCGAAGCCCGCAAGGTCCTGAACGAGATCGATCTACCGGGATGCTCTCACATCTACCCCACTGGGGAGCGGGGCTTTTCAAGCTTCTGCGCCGACGGCTCGATGATCAGCATCACACTGGACGAAAAGGGCGCCGCCGCCTCATCCAAGACGATCGAAGGCGTTCAGGACATCGACAACCAGCCGATGTTCCAGATGCCGGCCATGGTCGGCAAGACCGCCTGGTTCGTGACCTATCACGGACAACTCAAGGCCTTTGATCTATCGGGTCCGATCGCCCAGCCTCTCAACGTGAACCTGAGCGTCGGCTCCGCCGAGGGCGGCGCTCCGGAGTGGCGCCCCGGCGGATGGCAAGTCATCGCCTCAGACGCCAAGGGCCGGCTCTATGTCTTGATGAGCCCCGCCGGCAAGGAAGGCAGCCACAAGGATGGCGGTTCAGAAGTCTGGGTGATCGACCCCGCCAGCGGCGAGCGCCTGTCGCGGATTTCGTTGCCGAACGGCGCGACCTCCATCCTCCTGACGCGTGAGTCCACGCCCCACCTGATCGCCGCCCGGTTGGATGGACTGATCGACGTGCTCGACGCGGGGACCGGCAAGCTGGTCCACAACTTGGGCGACAGGGTTGCTCCCACCCCGATCCTGCTCGCACCGGGGTCGTAATGCTCGCCATCACCTTCTTCCTGTCGGCGATCCTGGCGTCTTCGGCCGCGCACAAGGCGATCGACCGCGGCCGGCTCGGTCCGGTGGCGGCAAAGCTCGTCGGCGTGCAGCCGAGCTGGGGAGAGCTGCTGCTGGCGGTCGCAGGCGCAGTTGAGGCCCTTGCGGCCATAGCCTTGACGATGCCGCAGGTGCGCACCGGCGGCGCCCTCGCCGCCGCCGGCGTCTGGAGCGCCTACAGCCTTGCGCTGGCCTCGCGCAGAGGCGCGGTGATCGACTGCGGCTGCTACTTCGCCGAAAGGCCAAAGCCCGTCGATAAGATCGCAATTCTGCGCCCGGCGGTGTTGGCGGCCCTAGCCCTCGCCGTCGCCGCCTCGCCTGCGGGCGACTGGTCGATCGACACCCTCTTCGCCGCAATCGGCTTCGGCGCCCTGTGGTTCGCCGCCGGCGAGCTCGCCTCCATCAAAGTCTTCGCAAGGACCGGACAATGATCCTGACCTCACAGGTATTGCTGTGGGCCGCCGTCGCTATTCAAGCGGTTCTGATCGCCGCCTTGGCACGACAGGTCGGCATCCTCCACGAACGCATCGCCCCTGCAGGGGCGCTGACGCTCCACCAGAATGTCCGGGTCGGGGACATGCCGGCCCCGATGGAACTCGAAGCGGTCGATGGGGAAGCGATTGTGATCGGCGGCAAGCGCTCGGGCCGCAGCCAGCTGATTTTCTTCGCCGCGCCGGACTGCCCGGTTTGCAAGAGCCTGCTTCCAGTGCTGCGCTCGTCGGCCGACGCCGAAAGAGATTGGCTCGACGTGGTGCTTGCGGGGGATGGCGACGCCGCCGCGTACCGCAAACTGACCGTGGATCATGGCCTCGAGCGCTTCCCCCTTCTCTTGTCGGAAGCCCTCGGACGGGCCTTCGGCGTTTCGAAGCTGCCCTATGCGGTGCTCATCGACGAGAGCGGAAAGGTCGCCTCGCTAGGGCTGATCAACAGCCGCGAGCACCTCGAAAGCCTCTTTGAGGCGAAGGAGCGCGGCGTCGCCTCGCTCCAGGAATACCTGGCCAAACGAAATGGGGCGGCTTGACATGTCTGGTCTCGACAAATTCACCGAAGGTTTCTCAAGGCGCTTGGCGCGGACGACATCGCGGCGCAGCTCGCTCGCATGGCTAGGCGCAGCCTTGACCGGCGCAGTGGCGGTTCCCGCCCTGCCCGTTTCACGGGCTGCGGCAGCTGAACCAAAGCGCGCGCCGCGGGTAGCTGAAGATCCGGGCGATCCCACCAACTGCGACTACTGGCGTTACTGCGCCATCGACGGCTTCTTGTGCTCGTGCTGCGGCGGGTCAGTCAGCAGCTGCCCTCCAGGCACCGAAATGTCGCCCATCACGTGGATCGGCACCTGCACCAACCCGGCGGACGGGCGCGCCTACGTAATCAGCTACAATGATTGCTGCGGCACCTCGTCCTGCGGTCATTGCTCGTGCCACCGCAGCGAAGGCGACCGGCCTCAGGTCCGCCCCCAGTCGAACAACGACTATAATTGGTGCCTCGGCACCGAGAGCAGCATCTACCACTGCTCAGCGGCCTTGATCATTGGCGTGGCGGTGGAGCCATGAGGATGCAGGCCACGTCCATCGCCGTCGGCGCGGCCTTGCTCGTCGCGTGCGCTTCTCCGGCCGCAGCGCAGTCGGCAAATGGAGCGACAATCTACAATCGGTGCGCGGCCTGTCACACGGCTACGGGCGCGGGTGTTCCGGGCGCATATCCCCCGCTTGGAGTCGATTTTCGGCAGATGGCCGCCAAGCCCGATGGGCGCCGCTACCTCGTCGCAGTGGTCACCCGCGGCCTAGCTGGACCACTGACGGTCGATGGCAAGTCGTATCGCGGCGTCATGCCCGCGCAGGCGGGCCTCAACGACGCCTCGATTGCGGCGGTCCTGAACCACGTCGGCAGCAAGATCGCGACGACCGGCCCGGCGTTCCGCCTGTTCACCGAAGCTGAGGTCGCCAAGCATCGAGCCTCCGCCGCCGATCTCAACGGCGCGGCCGTCGCCAAGCTTCACGCCTACCTACGCGGCGCAAAATGAACGCTCGGGGGCGCGTTGGGCTCGTCGCAGGCACGCTCTTAGCGATGCTGTCCAGTTCCGCTGCCGGGCAAGAGCGTGTCGTGACCAATCCAGCCCGAGCGCGCGTCGACTACATGCTTAAGTGTCAGGGCTGTCACCAGCCGGACGGCGCGGGGAACCCCGCGAACACGCCGCCGCTCAGGAACCACGTCGCCCGCTTTCTCTCCGTTACAGGCGGCCGCGAGTTTCTCGTCCAGGTGCCCGGCGTCGCCTCGACTGACCTGAGCGATGACCGTCTCGCCGAAGTTCTGAATTGGTCGCTGTTACAGTTCGATGCGGCAAACGTACCGCAGTCGTTCAAGCCCTACAGCTCAACCGAAGTCGGCGCCTTGAGAAAGCGCCCTCTTCGTCTTGAGCGAATGTCTGTTCGGGAGACCCTGATCGCCGCGATCGAGGAAATGTCTGCCAAACAACACCGGAAATGATCGCTACAATATATGGGGGGACCATGCACACCAGATTGAATACTCGTAGAATATTGCTTTCCAATGCGGCGCTTGCGGTCATGCTCTACGCAACGTCTGCGGGAGCGCAGACGTCGCCCGACACGAGCGGCGCCTATGTAGAGGAAGTGGTCGTCACGGCGGCCAAGCGTTCCGAAAACCTGCAATCCGTTCCGATCTCAGTCTCCGCGATCACTGGCGATTCCTTGGCCCAATCCCGAGTCGACAGCGTCGACGCGCTGGTCACTAGGGTTCCCAACCTCCAACTGAGCTCAACTGTCGGCCCCAACACCCCGATTTTCGCGGTGCGAGGCGTCTCGATGTCGGACTTCTCCTTGAGCCAGGCGAGCCCGGTCGCGACCTATTACGACGAAGTCTACAAGGGCAACTTCGCGCTTCTCGGCGTCGCGATGTACGACCTCGAGCGGGTCGAAGTCCTGCGTGGGCCACAAGGCACGCTGTATGGCAAGAACACGACAGGCGGCGCGGTCAATCTGATCAGCCGCGACGCCAAGCTGGGCGAAACTAGCGGATATGTCGACGCCGGATATGGCAACTACAATCGGGTCGATGTGAACGGCGCCGTCAACCTGCCATTGGGTGAGGATGCCGCCCTGCGCGTTGCTGGCGCTTACAGCCGCGCCGACGGCTGGTTCGAGAGCGTGACGCCCGGCATCCGAGACCTCAATGAAGTTCGTGAGTATGGCGTGCGCGCGACCCTCAACTATGAGCCGACGGATGGTGTGCGCCTGAAGCTTGTCGGATCAACGAGCTTCCAGAATCCGCAGAACTACGGGATCTACGCGACGCCGGAAGCCACCAATCGGCCCGGCTTGGACACCTGGGAAATCGCCTCCAACATTCCCGATCGCCGGCGAGCGCGGACGTGGTCTCTCGCGCTACATGCCGACGTCGATCTCTCCGATACCCTAACGCTCACCAGCATCACGTCCTGGGATAAGGGCACCCTACGCTTCGTGGAGGACACCGACGGCAAGGCCACAAGTGAGTTGGAGATCACGTATGGCGACCGGGCGAGCCAATTCGCTCAAGACGTTCGTCTGACGAGCCACACCGGGGGCCCGTTCGACTTCATTCTCGGCGCCTACTTCAACCGGGAAAAGGTGTTCAATACCAACCTACTGAAGATGATGAACGATCTCGACGTCAACAGCGACGGGGGCGTTGACGCCAGCGACTGCATCGACAGCGGGTTCATCGCGGCTTGCCAGCTCTCGAACCAATTTTACCAGACCAAGAAGAGCTACGCGCTCTACACGGACGTAAAGTACGAGCTCGGCGAAGACCTGACCCTTCGCGGCGGGCTCCGCTACACCCGAGACGATGGCGAACAGGACGACTACCGATCTGCCGCCTATAGCGCCGATGGCGTTCTGATCACGGATCTCATCGCGCCAACCGGTCTCGAATATTCAGCCAAAAATCTCTCCGGAAAGATCGGCGTCGACTACAAGCTGACATCCAACAACATGATCTATGCGACGATCAGCACCGGCTATCGCGCACCGAGCTTCAACGCGCAGGCCTTCATCGATCCCTCCGAGATAACAGTAGCCAAGGCTGAAAAGGTCACCTCCTACGAGGTGGGCGCCAAGACGCAGTTCGCGGACCGGCGGGTGACGCTGAACATGGCGGCTTTCTACTACGACTATCGCAACCAGCAGTTTCTCAACATCGATGCAGCGACCGCACGCCAGCAGCTGCTCAACATCCCGAAGTCCCGTATCTTTGGCGGTGAAGCTGAGCTCTCGGCGTACGTGAACCAGATCCTCAGTGTGCGGGCCGGCCTCGGCCTACTCTCGACTGAGATCCGGACTGGCACCGTCAGCGGCGTCGATGTGAGCGGAAACGAGTTGTCCAACGCGCCAGGCGTCACGGCCAACCTCGGCCTCGACATCACCATCTTCGACAGCGATGACGGCAAGCTCTCCCTACACCCCGACGTCGCGTATCAATCGGGCCAGTACTTCGAGGTGATCAACATTTCGAGGTTGAGGCAGGACAGCTACGCGGTGCTCTCGGGACACATCCGATACGAGACAGCCGATGGCCGCTGGAACGCATCGGCCTGGGTCAAGAACGCCGCGAACGAGAAGTACTTCACGGCCCGCATCGACCTGCTGCACAATTGGGGGTTCGACTACAACCAGCTGGGGGCGCCCCGCACGTACGGCATCTCTGTCGGAGCCAAATTCTAGCGCATCGTACCTTGCGTTCCTCCTCCATTCGGACAAGCGCTTGCGGGCGTCCGAATGGAGGACATCGCCCTGGGTGACATCTTCGGTAGGTCAGAACGGCTCCACGGCTTTGGAGTCGATGCGAAACCGGCGGCGGTACTCCCCTGGGGTCAGCCCAACGAGCTTCGTGAACACCTTACGAAACGCGCCTGGATCAGAGTATCCGACTTCCCATGCAATGGCGTCCGCGGGAAGGCTGGCGAATTGAAGCAACTCGCGTGCTTTGCCAACCCTCAACCGCTGCACATATTCCGTCGTGGTGTAGCCGGTCGCCCGTTGAAATCGGCGCAAGAAGGTACGCCGCTCAAGGCCGGCTTCAGCGGCCAGCGTCTTCAAATCCACCGCGCGAGCGGCCGTTGCCTGCAGCCAATGCTGGGTCTTAAGGACTTGGGCGTCCCCATGAGAGAGAATTGGCGAGAAGGAACTGTAATAGCTCTGCTCGCGGCCAGGCGGGTCCACCACAAGGATCCTGGCGGTCTCAAGCATGACGGTTGGGCCGAGAAACCGATCGACCAGCTTCAACGCCACGTCGATCCAGGCCATGACGCCGCCCGCCGTGATGATGTCTCCGTCATCGATAATCAGACGGTCCGTATCGAGGTTTGCGGCCGGAAAGCGGCTCCGGAATTGCGGCTCGAAGCTCCAGTGGGTCGTGACCGTCCGCCCGTCCAAAAGCCCGGTTTCTCCGAGCACGAAAGCGCCGGCGCAGACCGAGCCCAACGTGACGCCGCTGGCGTGCTGCTGTCTCAACCAGGTCGCATATTCAGCTGCCCCCTCAGGCTCCATCGGCTCGCCAAGCGCAGGCGGCAGCAGGAGCACAGTGGCGTTACCCGATGCACCGACCGCTGTGTCGAATACGCGCTGCAGCGCTTGCCCCTCCCCTTCCCGACTCCAGTGGCTTACCCGCAGAGTGCGCCCCTGACTTCCTTTTTGAGCCAGACCGGCAGCGACCTTGAACAGATCGGTCATGCCAAGCAAAGCCGCCATCTGGACGCCTGGATACGTCACCAAGCCGATCTCAGGAGGTTGGCCGACCATGTCGCTACTGCCTCGGAAAATGTCGCAAACGCCACTCATCTAAGAGCACTTGGCGCGCTAACCAAGGCGACTTCATCAGCCTTGAGGTCAATCCGATGAGCAAACGCGTCGTGGTCGTTGTCGACCTTCAGAACGAGTACCTTTCCTCCGGCAAGCTGCCGCTAACCGGCATCGACCAAGCGGTGCAGTCTGCAGCCAAAGTGATCGCTGCGGCTCGCGCGAGCGGCGACCAGGTCGTGCACATCCGACATGAGATGCCTGTCGCAAACGCTCCGGTCTTCACCCCCGGTTCGGACGGCGTACAGATCATCGCCGGTGTCGCGCCCGCGCCCGGCGAACAGGTCATCGTCAAGAATTACCCCAACGCCTTCCGCGAAACGGACTTGGAGGCGGTGCTAAAGGCTCAAGACGCTCAGGAAGTCGTCATTGTGGGCGCGATGAGCCACATGTGCGTGGCCGCCACAAGCCGGGCCGCCTCGGACCTCGGGTACAAGACGACCGTGGTGCATGACGCGTGCGCCACAATGGATCTCGAGTTCAATGGTCAGGTGGTTCCGGCGGCGCAGGTGCACGCAGCCAACATGGCGGCGATCGCTTTTGCGCACGGCGCAGTCGTGAGCGCCGCAGAGGTCGTGGGCTAGAAACGGAGAAGCCGCCTGCACGTCAAGGCGGCTTCCTCGTCGCAACCTTTCGGCGGCATGGGTCTGTGGGTCAAAAGCCCCACGCCATCGGGCAAGTTTTGGTCGGTTGGCAGGTGTAGCCTCCGAACATGACGGGCGACCGCCCAGGGTCGCCCATTCTTCGTTGAGGCAAAGGGTCAATGCTAGAAGCCGGTTTCCACAACCTCGAACTGATGCAGATCAGGGAGCTGATCCAATCAGGTCGGGCCTCTTCGATCGAGGTTACGAGGGCTCTCCTCCAACGCATCTCCGACATCGACCCCGAACTTCATGCGTTCGTGACCCTTCTTACGGATCGAGCAATTGCTGAGGCGGCTGCGGCTGACGCAGAGATTGCCGCCGGCAGAATCCGCGGCCCGCTCCATGGCGTACCTCTCGCGGTGAAGGATCTCTTGTGGACAGTGGACGCGCCGACCACCCACGGCATGCCCATCAATCGAGCCTTCATGGCGCCTGCCGATTCAACTGTCGTCTGTCGCCTGCGCGAGGCCGGCGCGGTCATTCTCGGCAAGCTGCAACAAACTGAGGGCGCATTCGGCGATCACCACCCGGAAATCCGTGCTCCCGTGAACCCTTGGAACCCCACAATTTGGTCGGGTGTGTCGTCAAGCGGATCGGGCGTCGCAACGGCCGCGGGCATGTGCTTCGGGGCGATTGGCACTGACACCGGCGGCTCTATTCGCTTCCCGTCCGCCGCCAACGGACTGACGGGCCTAAAGCCCACCTGGGGACGGGTGAGCCGGTTCGGAGCGTTCGAACTAGCAGCTTCTCTCGACCACATCGGCCCGATGGCGCGTTCTGCGGCAGACACGGCTGTTATGCTGGCGGCGATCGCCGGTCCAGATCCCAAGGACCCCACCGCCGCTCACAATCCTGTACCGGACTACGCCAACGAGATGGAGAAGGGTATCCGAGGACTTCGGATCGGCATCGATCGAGACTGGGCGATCAACGGCGTGGACGCCCCCAACCAGGCCGTGATCCGTAGCGTGATCGAGGTTTGCGAGGCGGCGGGCGCCATCATTCAGGAGGTCGCCTTTCCTGACACCGCTCAGATGGTCGCCGACTGGACGCCGCTTTGCAGCGTAGAAGCGGCTGTAGCTCATCAAGAGACATTTCCTTCACAGCGCCAGGACTATGGCCGTGCGCTCGCCGGTCTACTTGATTTGGGACGAGCGCAGTCGGCGATGGACTACCAGCAGCTCCGCCTGCGGAGGGCGGAGTTCACCGGTCGCGTGCGCGCGGTGTTTCAAGACATCGACTTACTGCTGATCCCGGCGACTGGAGTGATCACCCCGACTGCTGAGAAGATGGATACTGTCGGTTCCGACGCTGCGCTGGCGTTGGCGATGTTCAGCTTCACCATGCCGTTCGACATCACGGGCAGCCCAACGATCACCCTGCCAGGCGGTATGAACGAAAACGGGACCCCAATTGGATTTCAGTTTGTGGCGGACCACTTTCGCGAGGACCTGCTCTTCCGCGCCGGATGGAGCTATCAGTCCGCCACCGATTGGCATCGCCAGCGACCGCCCGTCTGAGCCCACGGTCTACCTCCTCTGCGGCCCGCGCTGGACTGCGACTCGTAGGCAACCGCGTGACCCGCGCAGGCAAGCCGGGCCAAAGCCAACAGGTTAGCCTGAGGTCAGATAGGAGGCTTCGATGCAAGATAGTCAGGACGCCGGCGGGAGCGCGCCGCCGGTCTCAAACGCAGCGCTGATCGCGAGAGCCATGGGCAACGTCGCGAAGTTCAAAGAGATACGGCCCAATTGGCCAACCGCCGCGGGGGTAAGTCCGGAATTTCAGATCCCGGCTTACAAGTACTTCGACTGCGGAACCTCCAACATGGCCGTCGGAACTCCACCCGCGGTCCAAAGCGACGAACTTCGCCTAGTGACCGGCGTCTGCGCGCCGGGGCAAGGCGCGCCCCTGCACCTTCACACAGGCGAGGAGATGATGTTCGCAGCCAGCGGATCCTGGGTGATCTACTTCGACGAGGCGGGAGATAATGCGGTGTTCCTCGATCCCTGGGACGCGATTGTTATTCCCGGAGGCATACCGCGCGGTTGGCGCAACGTCGGAACCGAGGTGGGTTGCCTCCTCAACATCAGCTGCAACACGGACGAGATGACGTTCGTGAAGACGAAGTAGCGCCATCCTTCAGAAGATCGCAGCGTGGGGTTCCGGGCGCCCGCGGCGCGCCTGGCACTCTCTGCGCTGCTGTCTTGGCGGACAGCCGAACCGTGCGCGAAATGCGCGGCTGAAGTGGGCCGTGTCATTGAACCCCCAACCGAAAGCGACATCAGTAATGTTGCGATGCGCCTGGTGGGGATCGCACAGGTCCCTCTGCGCTCCGTCTAGCCTCATGGCCCAGATCCACGAAATCGCCGAGCATGGCTGATCGCTGAACGCACGGTGGATGGTGCTCGCCGAAATGTTGAGCCTGTTCGCGATCTGATGAACCGAGAGGTTCGGCTCGCGCAGATGCGCGAGCACATAGGCCCTAATTCGTTCAAGGCGCTCGCCAGCGTTCGCCGTCGTCCTCCGGGGTTCGCCCAGATGCGTGAAGGTTGAAAGCACTAGGTTCTCTACACCCGCCACAAGCGCGGTCGCCGCTGGGCCGCCTGCGTTCATGCCGCGCGCAACCTCCGAAAGGGTCCGGAGGGTGGCCGCAAGCAATAGCGAAGGGCCCGCGACACCGTTGGAACAAGCCGGTAGGGCCTCAGCCATCGTCAGAGCCAAGCGACGGATCGCGACTTCCGGAAGTGTAAGGATCAGACAGCTCGTCCCTGTCTGCAGAGCCAGTTCGAAGGGCCTGCCCGCTTCAAAAAGCACCAGGTCGCCAGACTTCAAGGCGACGCCCCGGCCACGCGCTATGAGATCGCCCGCCCCGCAGAGGATCATGCCGACACCGACTAGATTGCGGCCGGCCACATGCCGCATGCTGCGCTCGGTGAGCATGTGACGTTCACGAGCATCGATCTCGCACAGCGTGAGCTCGCCGATCTGGACGCACGGCTGGATTTGGGCGCTGTTCGCGACCTGCGCTTCGAAGGGAGCTAGGAGACCTCCCTGGGCGACGGTCGGTTCGTCACGATCGGAGACAAGCGATGTCAGAATCGGAGCCTCCAGCCCAAACGCGATACCTTCGTCGGTTGCCTGCATGGACGCACTCATTGTGGCGCCGCCGACCGCGCCCCGGCGACACTGTTGCTGAGAACACCGCGACGGACACCGCGCGGAAGCGTCGCGCACTAAAGGGGTTCCCACAGTGGGAAGGTCAAGCGCCGGCGGTTCATTGACCGGTTAGAGCTGGCAGCGCGCCGCCTTAGCATGCGTCGTGCGGCGGCCGCGTTATCGGACTGCAGGCCGCAGTAGAGGGCTGCGACGCCATCGCGATCTGGGGTCCAAAGTTGAGCGTGCGCCCGCCCACGCTCACTCCTCGACCGCCACCTCCAGGCCCGCGGCGATAGTGTACGTGCCGCTGCGAGCCCGCCATGCCAGCCCCCAAAACAACGACATCGCAGCCTTGAGACCGGATAGCAGCCTCCTGTCGCGGCGGTTTGCCTTGGATTCAGCGGCTTCCATCGGCAGCGAAGATGGTTTTGCCTCTGAGGATCGTCCGCAGCACACGGGTCTTGTGGATGTCGCCCACGCTGACCTTCAGGAGGTCCTGGTTCAGAATGATCAGATCGGCGTCCTTGCCGACCTCGATCGAGCCGGTGCGATCCTCGAGGCCCAGGCCATAGGCGCCGTTGATCGTCAGGACCTCCAGACCAGTGATCACGTCGATGGCCTCTGTGCGCGCCAGATACCCACGCTCGGGCGCGGATGGGTTCTGACGCGTGACCATAGCCTGCAGGGCGAGCCAGGGATTCGGTTCTGGGATGTTGTCCCAGTCGCTGCCGTACCCCACGGTGTCGCCGGCGGCGATCAACGACCGGATGGGTCCCACCGCTCGCGTCCGCTCACGGCCGAGCAGGACCACAGTCGCGTCCATCAGCTCGTTCGGGAAGAGCACCACCGGCGGAGAATTCTCGAAAGCGACGTTGAGCCGGCGGGCGCGGCCCATGTCCTCGGGCGCCACACTGAAGGTATGCGCGATAACGTGCCGCTTCCCACTGTTCCCGTTGGCGCGGCGGGCTGACTCGATAGCGTCGAGCGAACTGCGAACCGCGGCATCGCCCATGGCATGGATCATGATCGAGAGACCCAGCCGATCCATCTGCAGCACTGCCGTGTTGAGGCTGGACGAATCGATCGCCGGGCGACCGTAGGTCGGCGCGGAACTGTAGGGCTCGAGGTAGGGCGAGCCGGCGCCGATCGCGATTCCGTCGGCGTAGATCTTCCCGCCATCGGGATTGATCAGATCGGAAACCGGCCCCCGTTCGGCGCGGGTGTCGAACCGCTCCAGCATCTTCTCAGGCGCGACGCTCGCGAGCGGCGTATTGAAGTCCCAGTTCGTCTTCACGCGGACCGTCAGCCGGCCTTCCGCCTCGAGCTTGCGATACGCCGCCAGGTCGGCGGCTTCAGCTTGGCCGGTCTGGACGCTCGTGACGCCATAGCTATTCAACTTCTGGAAGATCCAGGCGGCGCCGCGCTCGATGTCTTGCGCCGACGGCTTGGGCTTGGCGTTGAAGACCAGCGCGATGGCCGATTCCATCAGGACACCGGTTGGCTCGCCGGTCCTCGGGTCGCGCAGAATCTGCCCGCCCGCAGGGTCGCGAGTAGTCTTGTCGATCCCGGCGGCGGCCAGCGCCGCAGAGTTCACCCAGATGATGTGGTTCGTGTTGTCGTGCAGGTAGACGGGGTTGTTCGGCGCAATCCGATCCAACGCCGCCTTGTCAAGCGACTGCGCCAACTTGGCGTCCCACTGCGCCCCCTCAACCCATTCGCCGGGCTGCTTCGCCTCCACGCACGTGGCGACAGCTTCGAGCACACCGCCGCGGTCGAGCCGGTCCGAGAACTTGCAGTAGCTCAGCTGGGCCAGGCCACCTCGGACCGGATGGATGTGCATGTCGGTGATGCTGGGCATCGCCATGCCACCCTTCAGGTCATGGACGACCGTCGCCGGCCCGATCCGCCGGCGAACCGTCTCACTCGACCCCACGGCCACAAATTTCCCATCCGCGATGGCCACCGCTTCGGCGACGCCAGAGAAAGCGTTTGCCGTGAAGATTCGGCCATTGACGAACACGGTCTCGGCGAACGGCTCCGTAGGCCGGGGTTGCGCGACCGCGGCGCCCGCGCAGAGCAGACTGGCCGCGAGCGGCATTATGGCGAGGAGTCGTTTCAGGCGCATGCCGGGTCTCTCGCTGTTCGGGCGGTTGCTGTCTGGGCATCGCAGGGGCGAACTGGTCAAAGGCGGCCCCTACGCACGGGTGCTGGCCAAGCATGTGCAGGAGCAGACCGTGCTCCTGCACAGCTTCGTCGAGGTACTGCCGGATATCCTCGCCCGACGCGATCTGGGGACCGGTCCAAGCCTTGAACCCGAACCCAAGGGCGAAGAGGCCGCTGATTGTTGTGCGCAAGCCAAGCGCCACCGAAGCTGGCCTCGGCGTCAACGATGAGGAAGTCCTGGCGCGGTTCGAGCTGCCGCAGGTGGAAGCCGGGGGCAATCCCAGTCAATCCCGCGCCGATGATCAGGACATCAACGGGCTCTGCTGCGGACTCTCGATGGCCCGACACCGGGTGCTGTGGATGCAAGGCTTCAACCGACATGAGTAGAGGGAGCAAAGCCGCGGCGCCGGACCAGCCGGCGCCGCGTCCGGGTTCAGTACCGATAGGTCGCCGTAACGCCGAAGGTCCGGGGCTCACCCAAGTTCTGGTAGGTGAAGCCGACGCCGGAGACGTCGATCCGCGACGTGTAGTAGAACTTGTCGCCGATGTTCTTCACCCAGGCGGCCAGCTCGATCGGCGAGTTGGCGGGAGTGTAGGAGACCCGTCCGCCAAAGAGCGCATAGGACGACTGCGCCTGGGCGTCGTTGTTGAAGACGTCGAAGTACTGCTTCGAGGTGGCGACTGCGTCGGCATGGATCGTCACGCGTCCCCACTCAGCGTCGATCACACGCCAATCCGCGGCCAGGCTGACATTGACCTTCGGGGCGTTGGCCAGCTGGTTGCCGCGGACGTCGATGCCGCTCGCCGTCCCCTCGAGGATGCGCGACGAGAGCAGACCGACCCCGCCATAGATCGTCAGCCCCGAGGTCGGAACCGCGGTGAACTCCAGCTCGGCGCCGTACACACGGGACTTCGGCAGGTTCAACAGCTGCTGCAGGGCGCTGGCGCTATCGACGTTGATGAACTGCTGGTTCTTGTAGCTGTAGTAGAATGCCGTCGCGGAGACCTGCAGGCGGCGGTCGAAGAATTGGGTCTTCACGCCCCCTTCCACGGCCTCCAGGATCTCAGGCTTGGCCACGGTCAGTTCCGAGGGATCGTAGAAGGCCTGCGCCGCGAAGCTGCTACCGCGATAGCCGCGGGAAAGGTTAGCGAAGACCATAGTCCCCGCGACAGGCCGCCACTCCAACCCGAGCTTCCCGGAGAGGTCCTTGTCGTGGAAGCTTTGGCTCGTCGTGGCATTAACGTCCGGTGAGCCCGGGATCAGGTTCAGGAAGAACACGTCGTCGGCGCCGGCGGCCACCGACCTGAAGTTGGTTTGGTCGCCCTTGTCATCGGTCCCGCGCAGGCCGAAGCGCAGGCTCAGGTCAGAGGTGAGCTTGTAGGTGGCGTCGCCATAGAGGGCCAGGCTGGTCTTCTTCTGGTCGAAGCTGTTTTGGACCTGACAGGCGAGTGGGATGGTCGCGAGGCAGTCGGCCCCGTTGCGCAGACCGTCGCCGTTTGTGTCGAGGTCCATGTAGAAGGTCTGCAGAGTCGAGTTGTAGACATTCTCTCGGCTCGCATACGTGCCCACCAGCACCTTGAACCGGTCGGACGCCTCGTAGGTGACGCGCAGGTCCTGAGCGAGTTGCTTGACGCGATCATAGTAGGTGATCGTGAGAGTCTCGTAGGGGCTCCCGTCGGTGTCTTGCGGGACCAATAGCACGCCCTTGTTCGCCGACGTCACCGACGTGATCGTGAGGCCTTCGGCAGGACGCCAGTTCATGTTCAGTGACGCGCCCTGCGCCCGGTTTTTGCGACGGGGCGTATAGTCGGACTCCACGGTGTAGTGATCGAGGCCGGTTCGGAAGTAGTCCGTCTTGGTGTTCGAGGCCGGAAACGTCTGGCGGAAGAACTCGTAGGCGCCGGCGCCGACGCCCAGCGGCCCGACGTCCGCCACCACCGCCGGGTTTCGCGGGTCGGCGTAGCTCGCGGAGAGGCGTAGTGTCGCGTCGAAGGCGTCACTCGGCTGGTACAGAACCGAGAGCCGACCGCCGACGCCGCGCGTCCCGTTGAGGTCCGGCCCGATGAGATTATTGATCCAGCCGTCAGCGTGGGTGCCCGAGAACGCCAACCGCACCGCTACTTGGTCGCCGAAGTGGGTGTTGATGGCGCCGCTGGCTTCTTTCCGATCGTAATTCCCGTACCCGAGCGTGAGGAAGCCGATGTTCTCGAAGACCGGCTTCTTGGCGATCAGGTTGACGGCGCCTCCGGTGGAGTTGCGGCCATAGAGGGTGCCTTGCGGCCCGCGCAGGACCTCGACGCGTTCGAGGTCGAACATCGAGACGCCGAACGCGGCGAAATTGCCGATGTAAGCTTCGTCGTAGTAGGTCGCGATCGGACCCGATTGGTTCAGGCTGTAATCCGACATCGATACGCCGCGGAGCGAGAAGATCGGCGTATCCTCGCCAACCGTGGTGATCGCGCGCAGGTTCGGCACCGCGGTGGTCAGGTCGGAGAGGTCGGAGACATGCTGTGCAGCCAGCCGCTGTTCCCCCAGCGCGGTGACCGAAACGGGCACATCGCTCAGCCGCTCGGAACGCTTCTGCGCGGTCACGACAATCTCGGTGACCTCAGCGATTTCAGGCTCGTCCGGCGCACCGCCCGTTTGCGCCTGCGCCAGGGCCGGCGCAAACCCGATGATCGCCGTCGCAGCCAGAAGTCCAGATTTGAATCCCACGTCTATCCCCTCGTTGTTATGGGTGGGCGCCCAGGTGGGCGATGAGTTCTCGGCGCACGCGCGCCGCATCGGCGCGAAGCGGCGCTCGGCGACCGGCCGCGATCTCGGCGGCCGTGTAGGGCTTGAAACTGACGGGAAGCTGCGCGCCGTCGTAGCGCCGCAGCAAACGTCGGCGAGGTCCTGATCGCCCTGGGGCGCCGAGGCGACGCCGGGCACGCACGTCAGGTACGCCCATGCCCTGCACCATGGCCGCGAACTGCGCGGCCCGGATATGCCCCTTCAGATTGGGTTCACCGGCGCCGACATCGACCACCGCGACGCGGCCATCGATGACCGATGTCCCGTTCAGGTCGTGAACGAACACCCAGCTCTGCGGGTAGACTTTCGGGAGAGTCGGTTGCGCGGGAATGGTCTCCGGCTCCACGGCCGGCGATGCGATTTGCGCCGACGCCGGCGCCGCCAGGCTCAGGAGTATCGCGCCCGTCAGCGCGGGCCTGCGCACGTTCCACCTATCAAGCACCGGCCGCTCCTACGCGTGTTCGCCGAACTCTATGATGTGCGACCAATTTTAGTCAATCGTACAATCTTGAACCACTGATGAATGTCTGACCTTCCTGGCCATGATCACGGCCCACGGCGCGGCCTTTCATGCGCAGCACCCGTGAGGGCTGCGCACAGGTGGACGGTTTAGGAGCGAGGGGCCGCGCGCGACGCTATCCGAGCCTCGAGGGCGCAGGCGTCAGGCCGGCCTGGGAATGTGTCGGAGGTTCTGCACTTGCAGCGTCAATAGCCGCCGCCTCGTGGGCCTGGCCGCCCAGCGCCTTGTGATAGGCAAGGTGCGGATCAACCGCGCCGGTACCAATGCCCAAGAGCTCTTCAAGCACGGTGGTTCCGAAGAGCGGCAAGGTCCAGGGAAAGTCGCCGCCTTCCTGAATGAAGACGATGCGGCCCCGGCAGAGGTCGTCTGCGGCGTTCGTCGGCTTGCGGCTCAGCGAACGATACCCTTCGGAGGGCATGCGCATCCGGCCTTCGCGACCTGCCCGCCGGCGCTCGACGTCTTCGCGGTCGGGATGAACCCGCCCGAGGTTCAGAACGACCCCGTGGTGATCGAATTCACGCGCAAGGCTGCGGGTGAGGCTAGGTACGTCATCGGAGTCTGCAAAGGCGGCGCTACTGGGAGCGGCCGGTCTGATCAAGCGGCGAACCGTCGCAAGCAACTTCGCCGCCCCGCACCGGCGAGGACTTCAAGCGCATCGAGCGGGCCAACGCTGCAGTCCGCGAGACGACCAGAGCGGAGTCTGACTTCGTGCTGGTCGGCCATCTGGTCGGCCGTGGCCTCGGACTTCCCGAGGACTAAGGCATCCTCACGCGCCCGGCGCGCGTGGTTGGGTGGATTACCCACGCCATGGAGCGGTCCCACGGCGGAGAACTCATTCGGCCGCATGCGGCCTAAGCGCGCCTAAGTCCCCACTGAGCATCACGAACGCTCCGCGCGGTTCAGCCTAACTCGCTCCGGACTGCGCGAGTGCTCCGCCAGGGCAAAGTCCGCTACCCGGCGGCCCGACAGCTTTCTTGATCGGTCCGGCCGCGATGGGCTCGGTGCGGTTCGAACAAACGCGAAAAATTGCGAGAACGTTCGCGCACGAACGCTGCACGCAACCACCCATATCTCATTGATTTAAAAGACAATTCCGTACAGTCCATCATCGGGGCGACGGAGAGCCTATAGGGCTGAAATATAGCGTGTTTCGTCATGCAACTTGGAGAATTGGGCTGGCCGCTGGACGCGCGCTTCTACGCCATTTCGTGAGGGATTTCGCCCCTGCTTTCTATTCCGCATCCCCACACCGCGCTCAACGGCGCAGAGGAACCCAAGCCAATGTTAGTCCGCCTCACCGCAAGTCGGACCCAAGCGGCGCCTTTCGCCCTACAACGGGTTATCCGCGAACCAACCTACTGATCGTGCGTTGCTGCTGCGGTGTTTCGGGGGTGAGGGCCAAGTTCTGCGTACGCATGCCATTTTCGACGGGGGATCGGCCTATCCGTTTCTCAATTCCGGGGGCGAGCTCGCCGGCCTGATCGGCAGGTTCGACTGGGGTTCGACTTCGCTCGGGCCGCTCGACGCCTGGCCGCAAAGCCTGCGCACCAGCGTCGACCTGATCCTGCGATCCCATGTTCCGATCGTCAGCCTCTGGGGCGCCGACGGGATCATGATCTACAACGACGCCTACGCGGTCTTCGCGGGCGGGCGCCATCCGAAGCTGCTGGGCTCCAAGGTCCTGGAGGGCTGGCATGAGGTCGCCGATTTCAACGCCCATGTCCTGAAGGTCGGCTTGGCCGGCGGCACCCTGGCGTTCAAGGACCAGGAACTCGTCCTCCACCGGCACGGCCAACCTGAGACGATCTGGGCGGACCTGGACTACTCCCCGGTGTTCGACGAGGCAGGGCGCCCCTTCGGTATCATCGCCATCGTCGTTGAAACCACCGAGCGGCTGAAGGCGCAGCGGTGGCGCGAAGCCGAGCAGGAGCGTCTGCGGCTCATGTTCGAGCAGGCGCCAGGTTTCATGGCGATGCTGGCAGGCCCCGAGCACCGCATTGTCCTGACGAACCCCGGTTATGAGCGCCTGATCGGCCGCCGCGACGTGGTGGGCAAGACGGTCGCCGAAGCCCTGCCGGACGCCGTTGAACAAGGCTTCGGCCAACATCTCGACGAGGTGTTCGCTAGCGGCCAGGCCTATACCGCCGAGTCCGCGCTCTACGCCGTGCAGGCCACGCCGGGCGGGCCGAGCAACAACCGTTATATCGACCTGGTTTTCCAGCCGGTCGAGGACCAGCACGGCGCGGTCGTGGGCATCTTCGTCCAGGGCTCCGACGTCACCGATCGCCGCGAGGCGCAACGGCAAGTCATCGAGAGCGAGGCGCTAAACCGCGAGATCATCGACAGCGCATCCGACTATGCGATCATCGCGACCGATCTCGATGGGCGGATCATGCGCTGGAACCGGGGCGCTGAGCGGCTTCTAGGCTGGAGCGAGAGCCAGGCCCGTGGCCGCGACCTCTCGATGGTGTTCTCCGAGGAAGACCGGAAGGCCGGCGTCGACGCAAACGAGCGTCGAATGGCGCTGGAGGACGGGCACGCCCAGAGCGAGGGCTGGCGCTGCCGGAGCAATGGCGAGCAGTTCTGGGGGAGCGGGGAGCTCACCCCCGTGCGCGACGCTGCGGGCGTCGTCACTGGCTTCGTCAAGGTTCTGCGCGATCGCACCGAAGCCCATCAGGCCGCCCAGCAGCTGGCTCAGGCGCAGCAAGCCGGCGGCGTCGGCGTCTTCTCCCTCGATTTCGCGACCAACGAGATCACGGCGACTCCTGAGCTGTGCCGGATCTATGGTCTGCCAGAGCGTTCTCGCTTTCCGGTGACCGAGATCGAACAGCTCGTCCTTCCCGGTGACGCCGCCAACGTCCTGGATACCCGCCGGCGCGCGGCCGGCGAGGCGGACAAGGAAGTCGAGTACCGCATCCGCAGGCACAGCGACGGGGTCGAACGGATCATCGCACGCCGGGCCGAGTACGAGCGAGACGCGAAGGGCGCGGTCGTCCGCTTGGCGGGGGTCGTGCAGGACATCACCGATCGACGCAGCGCCGAGCGCGCGCTGCTCGCCAGTCAGGCGCAGTTCGAAGCCTTGGCCCAGGCGATGCCGAACCAGGCCTGGACGGCCCGGCCCGATGGCTACGCCGACTGGTTCAACGCTCAGTTCTATACCTTCACCGGCGCGCCGGAGGGCGCCCTGGACGGGATCGGCTGGACGAGATGGGTTCACCCGGAAGATCTCGGGGCGGCGCAGGCCGCCTGGTTCTCGACACTTCGATCTGGCCGGGACTTCCAGTCCGAGTTCCGCCTCCGAGCCGTCGACGGCACGTGGCGATGGCATCTAGCCCGCGCCATCGGCGTCCGCGATCCGGGCGGCTCCCTGCTTCGCTGGATCGGGACCAACACCGACATCCACGAGCAGAAGCTCGCTGAAGCCGCTTCGAACCGCGATCGCGACCGCATGTGGTCGATGTCGCAGGACCTCATGCTGATCAGCGACTACAGCGGGCGGATCACCTCGGTGAACCCATCCGTCGAGCGCATGCTCGGCTGGAGCGAAGCCGAACTGATCGGCGCTCAGCTCGTCGACTTCATACACCCCGAGGACGTCGACAGGACGGTGGCCGAGGTCATCAAGCTGGCCGGAGGCGAGACCACCTGGGCTTTTGAAAACCGTTACCGCACCAAGGCCGGCGCCTATCGCCTGCTGGACTGGACGGCAGTCCCAGATCAGGGCCGCATTCACGCCGTCGCACGCGACATCACCGAACAACGAGCCGTCGCCGAGGCGCTGCGCCAGAGCCAGAAGATGGAGGCTGTCGGCCAGTTGACCGGCGGCATCGCACACGACTTCAACAACCTGCTGCAGGGCGTCACCGGAAGTCTGGACCTCATCCAGAAGCGCGTGGCTCAGGGGCGGATCGGCGAACTCGACCGCTTCATCGTCGGCGCGATGACCTCAGCGAACCGGGCCTCAGCCCTCACCCATCGGCTTCTCGCCTTCTCCCGGCGCCAGCCGCTCGATCCTCGCCCAGTGCGGGTCAATCCGCTGGTCGGATCGATGGAGGACCTGCTGCGGCGCACCCTGGGCGAGCGGATCGACTTCGAACTGGTCATCGCCGCTGGGCTTTGGTCCACGAAGTGCGACCCCAACCAGCTGGAGAGCGCGATCCTCAACCTGGCGATCAACGCGCGCGACGCCATGCCCGACGGCGGCAAGCTGACGATCGAGACCTGCAACGCCCATCTCGACACGCGGTATGCAGCCCAGCTGCGCGACGTACGCCCGGGCCAATATGTCTGCATCTGCGTCACCGACACCGGCGTGGGCATGGACGCGGCCACGATCGAACGCGCCTTCGAACCCTTCTTCACCACCAAGCCGATCGGCCAGGGAACCGGCCTTGGCCTTTCGATGATCTACGGCTTCGCGCAGCAGTCTCAGGGCTATGCGAAGATCTATAGCGAGGTGGGCAAGGGCACGACCTTCAAGCTCTATCTGCCGCGGTACCGCGGGGATGCGGACGCCGAGGAGGATCTTCCCCAGTTCAGTTCGGCGCAGGGAGCTGAGGATGGCGAGACGGTGCTGGTGGTCGAGGACGAGCCGGTGGTTCGCGGCCTGATCGTCGAGGTGCTCAGCGAACTGGGCTATCGCGCCATCGAGGCGGCGGACGGCCAGCAGGGCCTGGACGTGCTGCATTCTCGCCGCCGCATCGATCTGCTCATCACCGACATCGGCCTACCCGGCCTCAACGGCCGTCAGGTGGCGGACGCAGGCAGGGCGCGACGCCCTGAGCTGAAGGTCCTGTTCATGACTGGATACGCGGAGAACGCGGCCTTGGCGTCAGGCTTTCTGGAGCCCGGGATGGCGATGATCACCAAACCCTTCGCGATGGAGCATCTGGCGACGCGCATTCGCCAGATCATCGAGGACACGGCTCCACCGACCGGAGCTTGATCCTGGCGGCGCTATCCGCGACTGCTCTAGCTTCGCCGCCTGGAGGAACCGATGGCTCTCAATGAAACCCGCTTCCGCTATTTCGGAACTGACCGCACGGCCCTTGCGGGCTTCAAGTGGGGTTCGGACGCGCCTCCCCGCGCCTTGCTTCAGCTCGCCCACGGGGCGGGCGAGCACGCCGGGCGCTATCGCGAGCGCCTAGCGCCGCTCACAGAGGCGGGCTTCCTCATCTACGCCGCCGATCACCGCGGCCATGGCCAGACCTCAGGCATGAGCCACCTCGGCGACTTCGGCCCTGGCGGCGCCGAAGCATGCGTCACCGACATGGCGGAGCTGTCAGCCCTGGCGCGCCGGGAGCACCCAGGCCTTCCGCTCTTCCTGCTGGGCCACTCCATGGGCGCGATATTCGCCCAGGCCTATCTGAGCCAGTACGCAGAGTTGATCGACGGGCTTGTGCTTTCGGGCACCTCGGGTCCTGGCCCGCGGATGGAGGGCCCGGCCAATGGGGCCTTCCCCTCGCCCCGCACGGACTACGACTGGCTCAGCCGCGATGAGGCCGAGGTCGATCGCTATATCGCCGATCCCTTCTGCGGAATTCGCTTCAACGACGCTTCGCAAGCCTCGTTCTACAGCGTCGCGGCCAAGGCGCTGTTCCAGCCCGACCTCAGTTCGGTTCGGCCAGCGATGCCGGTCTACGTCTTCGTCGGTGATCGCGATCCCATCAACAACAACCTGGCGGCGGTGACGCCGCTGATCGACGCCTACCGAGCCGCTGGCCTGGACGTGACATTCAAGGTCTACCCGGAAGGGCGCCACGAGATGCTGAACGAGACCAATCGCGAAGAGGTCGTCGACGACCTGCTCGGCTGGCTAAGCCGTCAGGTCTGAGCCGGCGCGGTGTAGCGTCGCTCGATGATTTCCCGCATCGCCTCGCGGCTGGCTCTCGCATCGCCGTCGTCCTGGACGCCCAGCGCCTCGTCGGCCAGTTCGTCGTCCTTGATGGCCTCCCGAAACCATCGGACGTAATCGCCCTGGCGGAGATGATGCAGCCAGGTCGCATCGTCGACGCCGTCGGCCATCTGCAGGAACACGATCAGGTTCTGGGCGCGCAGGTTGAGAGCGCCGTCCGGCCCTTGGAAATAGAAGCTCTTGTCGGCGCCTAGCTCCCCCTCGGCATACTTCCGGGTGTGCCGTTTGCGCGCCTGATGCGGAGGGTCGGCGACGATCCAGCGCGGCGGCTGGCCTGACGCAACATCCCAGTAGAGCACCTGATCCTCGTCGGGCGGATCTGGCATGTCGGGCGCCTCGATCCCCACAGCCGAGCAGAAGCTCGCCGCCACGTCGGCGCCCTTGGGCCCTACGCACAGCAGCGTCCGAACCGTCCGCAACGCCGCGGGCGCCATCTGGTCGGGGTGCACCGTGACATATATGACCGCAGAGAGCTCAGGTGGAAGCACCTCGCCGGCCTCGGCCACGGGCAGCATGTGATGGGCCTCGTCGACCACCAGCCAGTGGGGACGCCCGCTATCGACCTGCAGCTTGCAGATCTGCGCGATGGTCTCGCGGAAGAACGCGGGCCGGTCGGCGACCTTCAGGCCCAGCATGTTGATCACCAGGGGCGGGCTGGCCGGATTCTCCAGCACACCCATGGCTTCGATCGCGACGGGTTCGTGCTTGGCGTCGCCCAAGACGATCGCGCCCTCGAGCTCGGTGTAGTCGCCCTCGGGATCGAGCACGCACATCTGGAAGCCTTGCGCTTCAAGCTTCTCGATAAGCGCCGTGGCCAGGGTCGACTTGCCGAAGCCCGATGAGCCGGCGATCAGCACGCCGCCGCGGTCGGGAGCCAGATCGGCGTCGGCGTCCGGCCCAATCGCAATCGCGCGCGCCGACGCGGCCGCCGCGACGAGCGGCGATGGCTCGGCGAGCAGGGCGTCGATGGCTTGCGTCACCCCTGCCCCGTGATCGGCTGAGGTGACCAAGGCCGCGGTGGCCTTGACGGCATCAAGCGCATTGGCGACGGCCACGGAGCAGCCGCATGCGGTGAGGAAGGCGTGGTCGTTCTCGGCGTCTCCGATCCCCACCACGTTCAATGGCGAGAGCCGAAGCGCCTCAAGTGCGGCGGCCAGGCCCGTCGCCTTGTTGACCCCCGCCGGCAGGACCATGACCGCGCCCTTGTTGAAGATGATCTGCCACTCCAGGCCACTCTCCCTGATCGCATCGAGCACCGCGCCTTCATTGGGCTCCCAGGTGGCGACGATCCCGCGGCCCACGGACAGCGGCTCCACCTGGCGCTCGCGCAGCGCCGCGATGAGCTCCGGCGGCGGCTCGTCGGCGACGAGCTGCTCTTCCTGGCTGGCTGGGAAGTAGAGCAGCGAGCCGTTCTCAGCGACCACCACATCGAACAGATCGAGCCTATCGAAGGCCTGCTTCAGGTCCGGCAGCTCGCGGCCGGTCACCATCAGCAACTTTCTGCCGCTCGCCTTCAGGCGCTCCAGGGCTGTGATCGTGGGCGCGTCCACCCGGCCATGGTGAGCCAGGGTTCCGTCATAGTCAGTGGCGAAGGCGATCAGGCGCATAGGAACCCAAGCCCCTGGCCTCGGCACGGGTTCCCTCGGGCCCAGCCAGCAACCCCTCCGGCCAGGCGCCGATCTCTTGACCGCGCGGTGGCATTTTCCTATTTTCAGAAATTCCTGAAAGTTCATGAAAATGAATCTGCCTCCCCTCACCCAGGCCTTCGTTCTTCACTTCGGAGAGATGGGCAGCCGCTGGGGCATCAGCCGCACGGTCGGCCAGATCTACGCCCTGCTGTTCCTCGCGGAGGAGCCGCTGAACGCCGACGACATAACCGAAAAGCTCGGATTTTCGCGCTCGAACGTCAGCATGGGGCTCAAGGAGCTGTCATCGTGGCGGCTCGTAAAGCTTCAGCACAAGCCGGGCGACCGCCGCGAGTACTTCTCGACCCCGGAGGACATCTGGGAGATCGTGCGCATTCTGGCCGAGGAACGGCGCAAGCGGGAGATCGACCCAACCCTTTCAATGCTGCGCCAGGCTCTGGTCGAGACGCCGGCCACCGCAGGAGAGCGACACGCCCAGGAGCGCATGGCCGAGATGCACGGCCTTATCGAGCTCATCACCCGCTGGTCGGAAGACATCCAGAAGCTTGAGACGCAGACGCTGATCCAACTGCTCGAGGTAGGCTCAAAGGTGCAGAAGGTGTTCGAGATCAAGGATAGGCTGAAGGTCGTCGCCGGCGGCAAGTCGCGGCGTCGCGCGAAAGACGAGGGCCCGGCAGATGTTTGACGACATCAGCGCGCTCACCCTGGCGCGGGCGCAGTTCGCCTTCACCGTCTCCTTCCACTTCATCTTCCCGGCCTTCTCGATCGGCCTCGCCAGCTACCTGGCGGTGCTTGAGGCCCTGTGGCTGAAGACCGGCAAGGAGGTCTACCTCAACCTCTTCAAGTACTGGCTGAAGATCTTCGCCCTCGCCTTCGCCATGGGCGTCGTCTCGGGCATCACCATGTCCTACCAGTTCGGCACCAACTGGTCGGTGTTCTCCGACAAGGCCGGTCCCGTGATCGGCCCCCTGATGGCCTATGAGGTGATGACCGCCTTCTTCCTGGAGGCTGGCTTCCTGGGCGTGATGCTGTTCGGCATGAACCGCGTCGGGCCGAAGCTGCACTTCATGGCGACCCTCGCCGTCGCGATCGGCACTTTCATCTCGGCCTTCTGGATTCTGTCGGCCAACAGCTGGATGCAGACCCCCCAGGGCTTCGTGATGAACGCCGCCGGGCAGTTCGAGCCGGCCGATTGGATGGCGATCATCTTCAACCCGTCCTTCCCCTACCGGCTCGTCCACACCGTGCTCGGGGCCTACCTGACGACAGCCCTTGCGGTCGGGGCCGTGGGCGCCTGGCATCTGCTGAAGGACAAGGGCAACGCCGGGGCGCGGGTGATGTTCAACATGGCCATGGGCATGATCGCCGTGGCCGCACCAATCCAGATCTTCGCCGGCGACATGCACGGCCTGAACACCCTGGAGCACCAGCCTGCCAAGGTCATGGCGATGGAAGGCCATTTCCAGAGCCATCCGGACGGCGCGCCGCTGATCCTGTTCGGCATCCCGGACGAGAAGGCCGCCACGGTCCACGCCGCAGTGTCCATACCCAAGGCCTCATCGCTGATCCTCAAGCATGACCCGAACGCGCCGTTGGCCGGCCTCGACACGGTCCCGCGCGAGAACTGGCCCGTTGTTTCGATCGTCTTCTGGTCGTTCCGGATCATGGTCGGACTGGGCATGCTGATGTTGGCCCTGGGGGCGGTCAGCCTGCTGGCTCGCGCCCGGAGCAAGCTCTACGACTGGCGCTGGCTCCACCGCTTCGCCCTGGTCATGGGTCCATCCGGCTTCGTCGCCGTGCTGGCCGGTTTGGTGACGACCGAGGTAGGACGCCAGCCCTTCACGGTCTACGGCTTGCTGCGGACATCAGAGTCCGCCGCGCCGCTGGACGCGCCTGCTGTGGCCGCCTCGCTGCTGGCCTTCGTCGTCGTCTACTTCGTCGTCTTCTCGGCCGGCGCCGGCTACATCCTCAAGCTCATGAGCCACCCGCCGCACCCCGGCGAACGCGGCCTCGATGAAGCGCCCGACCATCCGGTGCGTACCGCCGGAATCACGCCAGCGCCTGGCATCCCGGTCCACCGCACCAGTGAGGGAGACGCCTCGTGACCCTCGACCTCCCCTCCGTCTGGGCCTTCGTCATCGCCTTCGCGGTTTTCGCCTATGTGGTGATGGACGGCTTCGACCTCGGCATCGGCATCCTGTTCCCGACCTTCAAGCCGGGCCGAGAGCGGGATTCCGCGATGAACTCGGTCGCGCCGGTCTGGGACGGCAATGAGACCTGGCTGGTGCTGGGCGGCGGCGGCCTGATGGCGGCCTTCCCCCTCGCCTACGCCATCGTGCTCCCGGCGCTCTACGCCCCGATCATCGCCATGCTGCTGGCGCTGATCTTCCGCGGCGTGGCCTTCGAATTCCGCTGGCGCGACCCGGCGCACCGACCATTCTGGGACCTCGCCTTCACCGGCGGCTCGGTGATCGGCGCCTTCGCCCAGGGCGTTGCCCTGGGCGCACTGCTTCAAGGGATTTCAGTCGAGGGCCGTCAGTACGCCGGCGGCTGGTGGGACTGGCTGACCCCGTTCAGCCTCCTCACCGGCGTCAGTCTCGTGGTCGGCTACGGGCTGCTGGGCGCGACCTGGCTTGTGATGAAGACCGAGGGCGATATGCAGTCCCACGCGCGGCGCATGTCGGGCTGGCTCGGCGCGGGCACGATCGTGCTGATCGCCGCCGTCAGCGCCGCGACGCCATTTCTGAAGGGCGCGTACTACGAGAACTGGTTCGCCTGGCCGAGCGTGCTGCTCACCGCCCAGGTGCCGCTGATGGTGCTGATTGGCGCGGTGCTGTTCTTCCGCAGCCTGCGCAAGGGCCATGAACGCTGGCCGTTCCTGCTCGCGCTCGCCCTCTTCCTGCTCAGCTTCGTCGGCCTGGGAATCAGCATGTTCCCCTATGTCGTCCCCGGCGCCGTGACGATCTGGGACGCCGCGGCTCCAGACATCAGCCTGATGTTCATGCTGGTGGGCGCCGTCGTGCTGATCCCGATCATCCTGGCCTACACCGGCTACGCCTACTGGGTGTTCCGCGGCAAGGTCGGCGAGGAGGGCTATCACTGATGGCCGCGCCCTCACCGTCAGCATGGCGGCGGCTGGCGTGGTTCGTCGGCCTGTGGCTGGCGGGTGTGCTGACAGTCGGCGCCCTCAGCTACCTGATCCGGGCCTGGCTGCTCTAGCTTAGCGAGAACGGCACGATCGAACGTTCGGTCCGCGACACCCGGAAGCTCCGGTCCACGGGCGGGAACGCGCGTTGCAGGCAATCGTCCCGCTCGCAGATCCGGCAGCTGACCCCGATCCTCGCCGCCGGGCCCTTCAGATCGACGCCGTCCGAATAGACCAGGGCGTCAGCGTATTCGACTTCGCAGCCGAGCCCGAGCGCATAGCGGCGATCGGGCGTGCCATGGCCGCCTGACCGCTTGAGCACGCTCCAGGCGAGGCAGAGATAGCGGGTGCCGTCCGGCATCTCCGCCACTTGGGTCAGGATGCGGCCGTCGCGGCCGAACGCCTCGTGGACGTTCCACAGCGGACAGGTGCCGCCGAACCGCGCGAACTGGAAGCGCGTGGCGCTATGGCGCTTGGTGATGTTGCCGGCCGGATCGACACGCACGAAGTAGAACGGGATACCGCGCGCGCTCGGGCGCTGCAGCGTGCTCAGCCGGTGACAGGTCTGCTCGAAGCTGGACTGGAAGCGAAGGGTCAGGGCGTCGATGTCGTGACGCAGCTCCTGCGCCGCCTGCCGAAACGCTTCGTAGGGCAGGACCAGGGCGCCCGCCGCATAGTTGGTCAGGCTGATCCGGCAAATGTCCACCGCCGCAGGGCTGCGCAGTTCTGAGGCTTCCAACTCGGCTTCGATGATCTCGCCAAGCTCGGCCGCCACGACATGGCAGGCCATCTGGAAGGTCCGGGTCTCCGCCGGCTGGGCCATGTTGAGCGTCAGCTCTCGCCGTCCCGGATCGTAGCGGCGCATCAGGGCGCCCTCCGCCACCCGCCGGACACTGACCTGCAGCCTGTCGCGCAGATAGATTTCGAGCGCCGCCTCCAACGGAATTTCAGGCGCCAGGCCGCACTTGGCGTGCAGCTGCTCGGCGGCCACGTCCAAGGCATGGATGTAATTGTTTTTGTAATGGAAATAATCTCGCACCTCCTCGTAGGGCAGCTGCGCGCTGGCCGCGACCGTCTCGTCCAGGGCCAAGGCCTCGTCGGTGGCGCTCAACCGCTCCCCCGCGCGCCGGTGGGCGCGGTGCAGATCGAGATAGTGCCGGGCGAAGCTGGGGGCGTTGGTCACCACCAGTTTGAGCTCCGCCAGCGAAGGCGCCGGCGCCTCCGCCGCCGATTCCGCCGTCGCTTCGCGCAGGTCCGCAATCATCCGCTGATCGTCGTCCGCATCGAGCGACGCAGCGTCCACATCGAACACTCGCATCATCGAAATCAGCACCCGCGCGGTGACCGGGCGCTGGTTGGCTTCGATCTGAGACAGGTAGCTGACCGAGACGCCAAGCCTTGCTGCGCAAGGCTCCAGCTTCCAACCCCGGCCCTCGCGCAGGCGGCGTACTTTTGGTCCGACGAACAGCTTTTGGGACATTTGCAACTTTGCAGAATGTGAATTTGTGAAGCGTGAATTTCACAATAGCGCCTCTATTCACATGACGTCACCTGCCGTGGCGCCTATCGCAGGATCGCGCCTGCTTTCGATGGCGCGGCAGACTTGAGGCCAGGTCCTTGAACTCGATCGTTCGCAACCTCGCGCCGACCGGCGCCAAGCACATCCTTGAAGAGCTGGAGAAGCGCCGTGGAGAGGCGCGTCTTGGCGGCGGCGAGCGCCGGATTGCGAGCCAGCACGGCAAGGGCAAGCTGACGGCGCGCGAGCGTCTGGACCTGCTGCTGGACGAGGGCTCGTTCGAGGAGTTCGACATGTTYGTCGAGCACCGGGCGGTGGACTTCGGGATGGCCGACAACCGGGTGCCGGGCGATGGGGTGGTGACCGGCTGGGGCCGGATCAACGGCCGGCTGGTGTTAAGGTGCAGGAGCAGGCGCTGAAGGTCGGGGCCCCGATCATCGGCCTGTTCGACGCCGGCGGCGCGCGTATCCAGGAAGGGGTCGACGGCCTGGCCGGCTACGCCGACATCTTCCTGCAGAACACCCTGGCCAGCGGCGTCATCCCGCAGATCAGCGTGATCATGGGCCCCTGCGCCGGCGGCGACGTCTATTCGCCGGCGATCACCGACTTCATCTTCATGGTGAAGGACACCTCGTACATGTACGTGACCGGCCCGGACGTGGTGAAGACCGTCACCCACGAGGAGGTCACCCACGAGGAGCTCGGCGGCTACCGGGTGCATGCGCTGAAGTCCGGCGTCGCCGACGGCGCGTTCGAGAACGACCTGGAGGCGCTGACCCAGGTGCGCCGGCTGGTCGACTTCCTGCCGCTSWSSAACCGCGAGAAGCCGCCGGTGCGCGAGAGCTTCGACCGCTCCGACCGGCTGGAGCCCTCGCTCGACAGCCTGGTGCCGGCCAATCCCAACAAGCCCTACGACATGAAGGAACTGATCCTCAAAGTCGTCGACGAGGCCGACTTCTTCGAGATCAGCCCNCCTCGCTCGACAGCCTGGTGCCGGCCAATCCCAACAAGCCCTACGACATGAAGGAACTGATCCTCAAAGTCGTCGACGAGGCCGACTTCTTCGAGATCAGCCCAGACTTCGCCAAGAACATCATCTGCGGTTTCGGCCGCATCGACGGGGCCAGCGTCGGTATCGTCGCCAACCAGCCGCAGGTGCTGGCCGGGGTGCTGGATATCGATAGCTCCAGGAAGGCCGCGCGCTTCGTGCGCTTCTGCGACGCCTTCGAGATCCCGCTGGTGACCTTCGTCGACGTGCCCGGCTTCATGCCCGGCACCAAGCAGGAGCAGGGCGGGCGTCGAGATCATCTTCCGCTCCGAGATCGGCGATCCCGAGGCCATCGCCGCCCGCGAGGCCGAGTACAAGCAGCGCTTCGCCAATCCGTTCGTCGCCGCTTCCCGCGGCTACATCGACGATGTCATCATGCCGCACTCCACCCGACGGCGCATCGCCAACGCGCTCAAGAACCTCCAGGGAAAACAGCTCTCCAATCCCTGGAAAAAACACGACAACATCCCGCTGTAGCGCTGCCGCAGGTCACGCAAACTTCTCGGAACCTGGACCGCGATCCCTCGTTGACGCTCGCAAGACGAAACGAAAACCAGGGAGAACGACCATGTCCGATCGATGGATGGACGAGCGCGAAGAACTGGAACGTATGGACCGCGAGCGCGGCTACGGGCGCTATCGTGGCGAGCGTGACGAGAGCCGCCATGAACGCGGCCTCTACGGTGACCGGAGCTTCAAGCCTCGGCGCGACGAGCATGTCTTCGGCGAACGCGAGAGCGGCGTCAATTACACGAGCCCGCGCAATTCCGGCGACTATGCCTATGAGGCGCGGATGGCGCGCCGAGTGCGCAGGGACTATGCCGACTACGCCCGCCGTGAGCCGCGCGGCGACGACTACGCGCCGATCACGCGCGGTGGGTCATATGCCTACGCGCGCCCCCACGGCGGTCCCGACCATTGGGGCGAGGAACGCGCCTATCGCGTCGCCTACGGCGATCACCATCCTGACCACGCAGGCCACTACGAAGACGAGCGCGACCGCCGCGGCTTCTGGGAGCGGGCGAGCGACCGGGTCGCGTCATGGCTAGGTGAAGGCGACCATCGCGGGCGTGGACCGACCGGCTACAAGCGAACCGACGCCAAGATCAGCGAGGACGCGCATGATCGCCTGACCGACGACCCGTGGCTGGACGCCAGCGGCATCGCCATTCAGGTCGAAGGTGGCGAGGTCACGCTGTCCGGGACCGTCGCCGAGCGCGAGGGCAAGCACCGGGCAGAGCGGCTGGTCGAGGATCTGGCGGGCGTGACCCACGTACAGAACAACCTGCGCGTCCGGCGCAACGATCCGATCACCGGGTCTGGGACCGGTTTCGGCGACAGCGCCAACGCCGCGCAGATCAGTTCGGCCAACCGCAAGAACTGAGGACCCCCTCTGGCCTCGCCGCGTCAGGCTCCTACATAGACAGGCGTGACGGGGCCTTCATTTCAACCTTGGCTGGATCTTTGGGACCTGGTTCCCGATGGCCAGGCCTTCACGACCGAGTACACCGGCAGCTGGCTGCTGCCGGTGCGCAGGTCCGGCCGCGCCGCCATGCTCAAGCTCGCCACCGTGCCGGAGGAAATCGCCGGCGCGGCCCTGATGGAATGGTGGAACGGGCAGGGCGCGGCGCAGGTCCTGGCGCGGCAGGACGAGGCGCTCCTGCTTGAGCGGGCCGAAGGGCCAAGATCGCTGGCGAAGATGTCCCGCGGGGATGAAGACGACGTGGCGACGGGCATCATCTGCGATGCCGTCGCGGTTTTGCACGCGCCTCGCTCCACACCGCCGCCAGCGAGCCTGATCCCCCTGGATGTCTGGTTCGCGGCCTTGGGGCCGGGAGCGTCCCGGCATGGCGGCGTGCTGGTCAAGGCGCACGAGACCGCTCAGGCGCTGCTGGCGACGCCGCGCGAGGTCGTGCCGCTGCACGGCGATGTGCATCACGCCAACATCCTCGACTTCGGGCCGCGGGGTTGGCTGGCGATCGATCCCAAGGGCGTGCTGGGCGAGCGTGGCTTCGACTATGCCAATCCGTTCTGCAATCCCGACACCGCGACCGCACTCATTCCAGGCCGGCTCGACCGCTATCTCGATCTGGTGTCGGCGCGCGCGGGCATGGAGCCGCGGCGGTTGCTGATGTGGATCCTGGCCTACAGCGGCTTGTCGGCGGCCTGGATCCTCGATGATGGGGATCCTGCCGATTTCGACAGTTCGATCGCTGAGATGGTCGCGGCCAAACTCGACGCCTGACCCGTCAGCCGCCGATCCGCCATCCGACCTCGCGGGCGAAGTCGTTGAAGAACTCCGGCTCATAGGCCCGTTCAGGATCCTTGCGCACCCATTGGTCGAGCGCCTGGGCGTCGTCGCCGACGAGGATGCGCCAGCGTTCGGCCTTGACGCCGTCGAGGATCACCTTGGCGGCCGCAGAGGCGGTCATCGGCGCATCCTCCAGGAAGCTGCGGGCCATTTCGGCCGACATCGCGCGAATGGCGTCGTCGGGGACCTGGCTTAGGTCCATGCCCGCGGCAGCCATGCGCGCCCGCGCCTGGGTCAGATCCTCGGCGCTCAGGTCGTCGGAATCGGAGCCGGACTGGACCTTGCGCGAGTTGGCGATGATCGAGGTGCCGATGTGGCCTGGCATGACGACCGAGCATTTGATGTGCGGTGCGTTGAGCCGCAGGTCGGTGACCAGGGCCTCGGTGAAGCCCTTCACCGCGAACTTCGCGGCGGCATAGGCGGTGTGCGAGGTGTTAGGTCCGATCGTGGCCCAGAAGCCGTTGACGCTGGACGTGTTGACGATGTGGCCCTCGTCGGCGGCCATGAGCATCGGCAGGAAGGTGCGAACCCCGAGATAGACGCCGCCCCAGCACACATTGAACGTCTTTTCCCACGAGGCGCGGCTGTCGGCGATCACGCTGCCGCCGCCGGCGATGCCGGCGTTGTTGAAGAGCAGATGGATGCGGTCGGTCTGCTGCTGCTCGGCCATCTCGTCGCGGAACGCGGTCAGCGCCGCTTCCAGCGAAACGTCGGCGATGTGAGTGGTGATCTTGGTGCCTTGCGGCTTGCCGTCGGCCTCGATGAGCCGAACTGTCTCGGCCATGGCCTTGGCCGAGACGTCGCACATGGCGACGTTGCAGCCTTCGGCGGCGAGCTGGCGGGCGAGTTCGCGGCCCATGCCCGTTCCGCCGCCTGTGATCACGGCGGTCCTACCTGCGAAATCCTTCACGGCGTCGCCTCCCTGGCGTTGTTTGCCGGGAGCCTAGCGCGCTTTCCGCCCGGTCCGCCAAGCGGTCAGACTTCCACGTAATAGAGCCGCAGGATGAAGGAGACTTGGTAGATCAGGTTGGCGATCACGAAGGCGGCGTGGAAGCGCCGGTTGGTGGTGGCCATCGCCACGCCGCAGAGGGCGACATAGGCCAGGCACCGGAGCGGATATTCCCAGCCGAGGTGGGCCAGGTAGTCATGGCCCTTGATCGCGGTGTCCGCGATGTCGGCGACATAGGTCAACGCCAGCAGGCCGAAGAACCACTTCCGCCGCGAGATGAAGAAGTCCTCGAAGCTGGCGTATTCGGCCAGGTGGTCGGGAAACAGCAGGCAGGCCAGGAAGTAGTAGAGGCTCGCATAGGCCAGCACGAAGGCGTAGAGCGCGAAAGTCCAGGAGACGTCCGAGAGCCGGAACTCCCACCACCAGAAGTGCGCGGCCGACAGCAGGACCGAGACCGCCCACGCCAGGTGGATCGGGTACAGCTTGCGCCGACCGGGGTGCTGGACCATGGCTGAAAAGCCGGCCAGGGAGCGGGTGATCGACAAGCCCACCACGAGGCCGATGATCACCCTGACGTGCAGGTAGAAGTCGGCGCCGGTGTGAGCGGCGCCGGCCATCAGGCTTTTGCGCCCGCCAAGGCGGCGTTGTCGCCACGTTGGAGCGGATCGCGCAGCGGCGTCCCGTTGGCCACGAACTCCAGCGATACCGAGTTGATGCAATAGCGCAGTCGGGTCGGCGGCGGGCCATCGGGGAACACGTGGCCCTGGTGGCTGTCGCAGCGCGCGCAGCGAGTTTCGATGCGGACCATGCCGTAGCTGACGTCACGCACCCCGATCACGTGCGCCTCGTCATAGGGCGCGAAGAAGCTGGGCCAGCCGGTGCCGCTCTCGAACTTGGTCTTGGCCTGGAATAGCGGCAGCCCGCAGAGGCGGCAGCAGTAGGCGCCGTCTTCCTTGTTATCGAGGAGGCCGCCGCAGAATGGCGCCTCGGTGCCGTGATGCAGCAGAACGTCCGCTTCTTCCTGCGACAGACCAGCCTCCAGGCTGGCGCGTTCGGCCGCGTCAGGGGCGGTCAGATTAAATCCGGATGGGGAGGCGGCTGGCGTGCTCATAGGGTGCAATCTAAGGTCCCTGAGCTGTTCGCGAAAGTGCGTCGCCGGAGGATGCAGGCATGATCACCACTACGACACCCCATGTCGCCGAACGCGAGACCGCTCGCACCATCGGCGTGGTCAGCGGCGAGGCGATCATCGGCGCGCACATCTTCCGCGACATGTTCGCCGGGATCACCAACATCATTGGCGGCCGGGCCGGCGGCTACGAGAAGGCGCTGCGCGAGGCGCGCGACATCGCCATCCGCGAGATGTGTGACGAGGCGGAGAAGCTGGGCGCCGACGCGGTGGTCGGGGTCGACCTGGATTATGAGGCGCTGGGCGTGGACAACGGCATGCTGATGGTCACGGCCGCGGGCACCGCCGTCAAACTTCGCTAGGCCTGGAGGGGGCATGAACGGCCAGACCGATTGGGGAGCGCTGCTGCTGTCGGCGGACGGCCGCATCGCGCGCACGCCGTTTCTGATTGCTGCGGTCGTGCTGCTTGGCCTTGCCGCGGTCTATGAGGCCGTTGTCGGTGTCACGCTCCACTGGCTGACGGGCTGGTTCGTCTATCCGGCACTGATCTATGCGGGCGCCTGCGTGCTGTCCAAGCGGCTGCACGATCGCGGCAAATCGGGCTGGTGGGCCGCCTTGATCCTCTTTGCGCTGGTCGCGGTCTGGCCGCAGCCGGTGGGCTTCTTCGACTTCCTGTTCGGTATCGCCCTGGTATGGGCGGCGGTCGAACTGGGCGTGATGGGAAGCGAGATGGGCGCCAATCGCTTTGGCCCCAATCCGCTGCGACCGGCGGCGGCGGCCTAGATCGGCGGCTCGGTCGCCTCGACGTCGCCGAAGACGATCTTGAAGCTGGCCTTCAACGCCTCGTCGGCCTCATCCATCGTCACCGGCAGGCCAAGATCGACCAGGCTGGTGACGCCGTGCTCGGTTTGCCCACAGGGCACGATGCCCGAGAAGTGGCCGAGGTCCGGCTCCACATTCAACGAAATGCCGTGGAACGACACCCATCGACGCAGCTTCACGCCGATAGCGGCGATCTTGTCCTCGCGGGTCGGAAATCCCGGCGTCTTGCGTTCGACCCAGACACCGACCCGGCCGTCGCGAATCTCACCCTCGACATTGAAGCGGGCGAGGGCGCCGATGACCCAGGCCTCGAGACTGGCGACGAAGGCCCGGACGTCGCGCCGACGCTTGGTCAGGTCGAGCATCACATAGGCCACCCGCTGACCGGGGCCGTGATAGGTGAATTGCCCGCCGCGTCCGCTGGCGAAGACCGGGAATCGATTCGGATCCAACAGGTCGCCATCCTTGGCCGACACGCCGGCGGTGTAGAGCGGCGGGTGCTCCAGCAGCCAGACGAGCTCTCCTGCGCGGCCCTCGGCGATCGCGGCTGCGCGGGCCTCCATGGCCGCCACCGCCTCAGGGTAGGGGACTTGGTGGCGCGACACGGCCCATTCGGCGGCGAGGCCATCGTCGCGACCGAAGATCGGGGCGTTCGGCGAGAGGTTTAACGAGCGGTCAAGCATGTTGGACCCAATGTGGTGACCGGATCGGGCGCGTCAAAGCCCCATTCGCCCTGTGTCTAGTGTTTCAAAGGCTTTGCGTCTTGGGTCAGGTCAACGAGGTTCACGTCGAAATATCGGTCCTGCTGGGCCGATCGACCCTGCCGATGCAGCAGCTTCTGCGCATGGGGCGGGGCGCCGTGATTCCCCTCGACGCCGGCGTGAACGAGGAAGTCTGGATCCTGGCGAACAACCATCCGGTCGCCCGCGGTGAGATTCAGATCAATGAAGATCGCATCTCGATCGCCGTCACGCGTGCGGCAGATGTGTATGACTTCATGGCAGGCGGTCAGTAGGGCTTCACAAAGCTGCGGGGGTTTGCTACCTGCCGCGCCTCACCACGAGCGGTCGTGGCGGAATTGGTAGACGCGCAGCGTTGAGGTCGCTGTGGGGCAACCCGTGGAAGTTCGAGTCTTCTCGACCGCACCAGTGAATCAGGGTCTTCAACAGCGATAGAGCACATCTTCGTCCGACGCCTAGGGAGGTCAGCATGAGCCGCGAAACGGCCGACCTGTCCGAAGCTGCTGGCAAGATTGCTCCTGAGCTCGAAGAAGACCTTGAAGACCTCGCCCTAGGCGAGGACTACGCTCTAAATCCCCAATTCGTGGCGATGGTGGTGGATGCCGCCGATCGCGGCGACGCCGAGCGTCTGCGCGAATTGCTGGGCGCCCTTCACCCGGCCGACGTCGCCGACCTGATGGGCTTCCTGTCTGCGGAGTACCGCGACGAGGTGCTGGCCCACCTGGCGCCCGAGGCGCTGGCCGAGATCCTCTCCGAACTCGACACCGAGATTCGCGAAGACGTTCTCGAGACCGTTGCGCCCGCCACGCTCGCCCGAGCCCTTGAAGAGCTTGATTCGGACGACGCCGCTGACGTCGTGGACGATCTGGAGGACGACAAGCGCGCCCAGGTCCTGGCCGCGATGTCGGAGGCCGAGCGCGCTGCGATCGAGACATCTCTGGCCTACGAGGATGAGACCGCCGGCCGCATCATGCAGCGCGAAGTTGTTGCTGCGCCTCAGTTCTGGACCGTCGGCCAGACGATCGACCACTTCCGCAGGGAAGCCGACGACCTGCCTGAGCTGTTCTTCGACATCTATGTGGTGGACCCCAGCTATAAACCTGTCGGTGGGACGCCGGTCAGCCACCTGCTGCGGGCCCCGCGCAGCACTCCCCTTGCCCAGATCATGGAGCCGGTGACCGAGATCCCGGTCGGCATGGATCAGGAAGAGGTCGCGTACATCTTCGACAAGTACCACCTGATCTCCGCGCCGGTGGTGGAGCCGGGCGGGAGGCTGGTGGGGCAGATCACCGTCGACGACATCGTCGGGGTCATCCAGGAGGAGAGCGAGGAGGATATCCTCGCCCTGGCCGGGGTGTCCGACGCCGGCCGGAACGCCGACGTCCTGGACATAATTCGCGCGCGTCTTCCGTGGCTTGCGCTGAACACCATAACCGCCGCCCTGGCCGCCAGCGTCATCCGCGCCTTCGAGGGCGAGATCGCCAAGCTGGTCACCCTGGCGGTGCTGATGCCCATCGTCGCCTCGCTGGGCGGCAACGCCGGCACCCAGGCCCTGGCCGTCGCCGTGCGCGCGCTGGCCAGCAAGGAGCTGTCCTCGGTCAACGCCTATCGGACGGTTTTCCGCGAAATGGCCGTGGGGCTCGCAAACGGCGCGGCCCTAGCCGCCGTAACGGGTGGCGTGATCTACTTCCTGTTCCGTGACGTGATGCTAAGCGTCACGTTTGGGCTCGCGCTTATCATAAACCTGTTTGTCGCCTCGCTGGCCGGGGTGCTCGCGCCCCTGGTTCTGGAGCGCATGGGCCGCGACCCCGCGGTTTCATCCTCAGTTTTCGTGACTTTCGCCACGGACTTCACAGGTTTCTTCGCCTTCCTAGGCCTTGCAGCGCTGATCCTGCTGTAAAAGCGGCCTCTATCTTGCCCGCTAAGCCCTGGGTGCGTGCGCCCATGTGTCAGGATGGGTCAATCAGGCCATGAAACCGCGTAATCAAGTGTCGAGGTCGGCGATCGAGCTGATCAAGCGCTTCGAAGGCTACCGCCGAAAGTCCGCCCAGTTGCCCGACGGCCGCTGGACGATCGGCCATGGCCACACCCTGACCGCCCGCGAGGGCGCCGAAGTCTCGGAACAGGACGCCGAGGCGTTGCTGATCTACGACCTCATCGCCGTCTCGCATTCGATCAACGAGTGGGTGTTCACCCCGCTTAGCCAGAACCAGTTCGACGCGCTCGCCGCCTTCACCTTTAACATCGGGGTCGAGAACTTCCGCCGCTCGTCCGTGCTGCGCCGCCTGAACGAAGGCAGCATGATCCAGGCCGCCTGCGCCATGGAGCTGTGGCGCAAGGCCGAGTTCGAAGGCGAGAGGATCGTGGTCGATGCGCTGGTTCGCCGACGCTCGGCCGAGAAGACCCTGTTCCTCACGCCTCCCGACGGCTGGGTTCCGGCCCCGTCGCCGGTGCTGAGGCCCAATATCGATCTGGACGCTACTGGCGTCGTGCCGCGCGAGACGCCCACCGCCCTGACCGCCCGTATGGAAGGCGCGAGGGCGTTCATCGAGCGTGATGAAGTTCACCAGGAACGCCCGGCGGGTCCGGTGCTGGAGGACGACCTGCAGAGCCCAGCAGCAGCGGCGGCCGCCTCGGTTTCCTCGCGCCTGTCCAGCATCTTCAGTGAGCCGCTTCGCCAGGGTCCGGTCGTGGAGCCGGCCCCGCGGCTGGTCATCGAAGAGCCCGGCCCCCTCATGGCCGCCTTTCCTCAGCCGGCGGCGGAAGCCGCCTTCGTGCTGACGCCGCCGGTGGAAGAGGAGTTCGCGTCGCCGGAAGCGTTCGAGGCGCCGAAGCTGGAACTGGTCGCGGCCAATGAATCCGAACCCAACCTGTTCGACGAGGCGCCGCCGGCCGCCGCGCCGGAGGTCGAGGCCGAGCTCGAGCCCGCCCCGGACGAACCCGCGACGGCCCCGGCCATCGAGGTGGTGACTCCCAAGAAGCCTGGGCTGATGCCGGCGGTGGGCCTAGCCGGAGCTGGCGTGGCCCTCTTTGGCGGTTGCCTGTTCTGGGCGGTCAACATGCCCCAGCCGCAAGGCGATGGGGCGATGAACCCCGGTACGGTGGTGTGGCTGGCGGGGATCGCCGGCGTCGGTCTGATCGGGGTGGCCGTCTACATGATCTTGGACCGCCTGGGCCGGCCGGACATCGAGCATGTCGATGCGGTGCTGGAACGCGACGAATAGCCACGGGGCCGTTCCTCGCAAGGCGCGACGCGTGCTAACTATACAACATGATGCGCGTCGTTTCCTTTGCGGCAGCCCTGAGCGTTCTGGCGCTCGGCGGCTGCGCCAGTTTTCATGGGCTTAGCTGCCCCTCGGGGCAGGAGTCGATGCGCACGGCTCAGCTCTTCTTCGGCCAAAATGTCGGCGGCAAACCTGGCGTTTCCGCGGCGGAATTCCGCAAGTTCGTTGACGAGGAACTGACGCCGCGTTTCCCGAGCGGACTGACCGTCCTGGAGGGCGGCGGCCAATGGAAGGGCGACGAAAACAAGCTTATCCGCGAAGCGTCCAAGGTCGTGGTGCTGGTGCTGCCCAACGGCATCGACGCCAACCTGAAGCTCAATGCCGCCCGCAAGGCCTACAAGGCGCGGTTCAATCAGGAATCGGTCCTGCTGGTGACCCAGCCCGCCTGCGTGGACTTCTAGGCGGGCAGGCTGTCGGCGAGGGCGCGCAGCGCCTGACTTGTCTCGGCGTCGGCCGGGAAGAATGTCTCCAGGGTCAATTCCGACACCGTGACGTCCACCGGCGTGCCAAATACGGTCGTCGTGCTGAAGAACGACAGCAACCCCGCGGCGGTCTGGATGCGGAACGGCATGGCCACCCCGCCGAACTCGTCCGAGGGCTTGCGCGGCGGTTGGCCTCCCGGAATGGGGTAGGCCCTCAACTCGGTCAGCAACTCTGACAGCTGCGCATCCGCCGTGAGTTCGACCTCGCGCCGCAGACGATCGAGCAGATGGGCGCGCCATTCGTGCAGGTTGGCGATCCGCGACGCCAACCCTTGAGGGTGCAGGGTCAGCCGCAGCACGTTCATCGGCGCGGCCAGCAGCTCGGGGGCGACACCCTCCATCAGCGGCCCGATCATCCGGTTGGCGCTGACCAGGTTCCAGCCCCGATCAACCACCAGGGCAGGGTAGGGCTCGTGCCCGGTCAGGATCAGGTCGACAGCCCTGCGCGCGGCGACCAAGGCGGGATCGTCCAGCGATCGCTGTGGAAAGACCGGCGCGAAGCCCGCCGCCACCAGGATCGTGTTCCGTTCACGCAATGGGATCTCCAACTGCTCGGCCAGGCGCAGGACCATGTCCCGGCTGGGCTGGGCCCTACCAGTCTCGAGAAAGCTGAGGTGGCGGGTGGAGATCTCGGCGTCGAGCGCCAGGTCGAGCTGGCTGAGACGGCGGCGCTGGCGCCATTGGCGAAGGTGGTCGCCCACCGCTGTTGCTGTTGCGATCATGGGTGGAGCCTAGCGGCGCACAGGCCTGGGCTCCATGACCTTGCAGGTAATGGGCGAGATGCTCAGCCCAGAAAGACAAAGGGCCGGCTCTCTTGCGAGAACCGGCCCTTCCATTGTCGGACCGCAGTGCGGCCCGCAACTCGGCGCTTACTTGGAGACCTCGTAAGCGGCGACCCGGGTCGCGGCTTCCACACTCGGATGAGGACAATGAGACACTGGGTCACCTCCTTTCAGCTGTTGAACAGGAATTTCAATATGGGACCGAATGGGCCGCTTCGCAAACCCTCTTCGTATCTCACGTCAGCGTGACCGCCCGGAGTTCGTGCTCGTCCTCGGTATCGGGGCGACGGCGCAGTTCGGTGACCGGGCGGGTGAGCTTGTCCAACGCCTCGATCGTGGCGCGGTAGCCTGCCTCGACCGCGGGGGCATAGGCCGACCAATCGCGAATTTCCACGCCGGTCAGATCGGGGGTGATCAGGACGTCGGTGGCCTCGCGGGCGGCGGCGAGATCGCGTCCCGTGGAGACGGTCGCCGCGCGCATCAGCAGCGACACGATGGGCGGCCCCTTGCGCCACTGGCCCGAACGAATCCAGCGCCAGACCGACTCCGGGCGCGCGACGTCGTCGGCGGTGATCGACCGGCCGCGGCTGACATCGACCCCGACGATGGGGCCAAGTTGCGACAGGCGCATGATGTCGGCGGGGAAGTTCTTCATCACCGCGCCGTCGACCAGCACGTTGTTGTCGCTGGTGGTCGCCGGGGGCAGCACGCCGGGCAGGGAGATCGTCGCGCGCAGCGCCTCACGCAGGAGCCCGCCCTTGTGAAGCTGATAGGCGCCGGTGGTGAGGTTCGACGACACGCAGAAGAACGGCAGCCATAGATCGGCGATCTGGATGTCGCCGAAGTGCTTGGCCAGCCGCTCGCGCACTTTTTCGCCCCGGGTCATGGCGAGCAGCGGAAGGGCGATATCGTCCAACGGGCTGGTGGTGACGAAGGCGTCGCGGATGCGCTCGTCCATCTCCGGGCCGTCCCATCCGACCGCCAGGCCGGCCCCGACGATCGCGCCCATCGAGACACCGCCGACGAAGTCGATGGGGACGCCGCGTTCCTTCAGGGCCTTGATCGCCCCGACGTGCGCGTAGGCGCGTGCGCCGCCGCCCGACAGCACCAGGCCGACGGACTGCCCGGTGAGCAGCCGCGCCATCCGCTGCACGTCCTCGGCGTTGTCGTGGCGCACATGGAAAAGGCGCGACGGCTGCAGGGCGTCGACCCAGGCCTGCGACCCGCGCGGAGTCTTGCAGGCCTTTGGTTGCACCAGGATCAGGTCGACCAGACGCTGGACCTGCAGCGGCTCGGCATGAGCCAGGCCCTCGGGCGGCGGCGCGGCGTCGCCGCGCGCCACGCGGAAGAGTCGGTCCACCTGGCGGCCGACGACCTGGCGCCAGCCGATGTCGTCAGCCTCGGCGGCATAGAGGACGAAGTCGTAGTCGCGCTCGACCTCGGAGAACCACTCGGTCGGCGCGCTCTGAGCTTCGCTGCCGACCACGGTCACCGAGAAGCCGAGACGGCCGATCTCGCGGGCGACCTTGTCGAGCAGCGGCCTGACGGGGACGGGCGCGCCCGTGGCGACGAAGCCGTAGACCGACGGCTCGCCCACCGAGGTCTTGGTCGCCGCCTGGCGGCTGCGCAAGATCATCAGCCTAGCCAGTTCGGTCATCACCGAGGCGTCAGCCTCGGCGGCTTCGAAGAAGGCGTCGCGCGGCAGGGCGAAGATTTCCGAATCGCGCAGGGCCACGACCGAGCCGCTATGCGGCGCCCCGGCGATCAACGACATTTCGCCGGCCGGCTCTCCGGGGCGAATTACGCCCAGGAACTGGGGCTCGCCGTTCTCTTCCTTGCGGAAGGCGCCTAGCCGCCCGGCACGGAGGAAATAGAGGTGGTCCGCCGGTTCGCCGGCCTGGAACAGGGTGGCGCCGCCCGGCAGGGAGAACCACGTCGCTTCGCCGTGGCCGCGCTCCTCATAGAAGAGGCGCGCCAACGCGGAGTCGCTGGGAATATCGGGCAAACTGACCACGGGAGGAACCTAGCTTGCGTCGCCCCGGGGAGCTATGGCTTGGCCTGATCCAAAGTTTCGGTCCAGCGTTCTTGTTAGGCTTTAGGAGCCCGTAGACATGACCAACCCCATCGCCGACCCGCTGGTCGAAATCACCGACACCGACGCCGAGTCCCGGCTGGTGGACATCGACGCGACGCCGGAAGGCGTGGCGACCGTGACCCTCAACCGCGCGTTCCGCCGTAACGCCTTCAACGCCGAGCTGATCGCCGCCCTGCACGAAGCCTTCGAGACCCTCCAGGGCGCGGAGGGCGTGCGCGTGGTGTTCCTGCGCGGGGCCGGCGGCACGTTCAGCGCGGGCGCGGACCTGGAGTGGATGCGCGAGGCTATTGACCGCACCGAGTCCGACAACCGCGACGACGCGATGCAGCTGGCCCGAATGCTCAAGAGTCTGTGGGACATCCCGGCCCTGACTGTGGCCCTGGTCGAGGGCGGCGCGTTCGGCGGCGGGGCTGGGCTGGCGGCCGCCTGTGACATGGCCGTCGCCACCGTCGACGCCAAATTCAGCTTCTCCGAAGTGCGGCTGGGCCTGATCGCCGCGACCATCAGCCCCTATGTCGTCGGCGCGATCGGCCCGCGGCAGGCGCGGGCGCTGTTCGCCACCGGCAAGGTGTTCGACGCCGCACATGCCGAGAAGATCGGCCTGGTGAACGAAGTCGTCGCGGACACGGCCGCGCTGGAAGCCGCGCGCGACCGCATCGGCGTCGAGATGATGGCCTGCGGCCCCGAAGCGGTGGCCGCGTCCAAGAAGTTGGTCGAGGACGTCGCCTATCGTCCGGTCGAGGACGTCATGGAAGAGACGGCCCGCCGCATCGCCCGCACCCGGGTCAGTCCCGAGGGCCAGGAGGGTGTTCGCGCCTTCCTGGAGAAGCGCAAGCCGAACTGGCAAGTCTGAACACGTCCATGGCGTTGAACATGATCAAGCTGGTGGTGGGGTGCGACACCATCGAGGATCTGCTCGCCTGGCATCAGGCGGGCCGGCCCTGGATCATGCACACCCGCCAGACGCCCAAACGGGCGGCTGAACTGCTGGACGGCGGATCGCTCTACCGGGTGTTCAGGGGCGTGATCATGTGCCGACAGCGCATCCTGGCCGTCGATACTGTGGGGGAGGCGGTCAACGCGCGCTGCGAAGTGACCGTCGATCCAGAGATAATCCGCGTGGCGCCGACGCCTAGGCGTGCGTTCCAGGGCTGGCGCTATCTGGAGGCCAAGGACGCGCCGCCGGACCTCTCCGGAGGCGTGGACGGCGACATTCCTCCGGAATTGGCGCGGCAGCTGCGAGAGGCCGGCGCCTGGTGAGCCGTGTGCAACGCGAACCGGCCTGACGGCGGTGGGCGGGTGTTATTGCACCGCCATGTTGTCGATCAGCCGGGTCTTGCCGATCATTGCCGCAGCGAGGATCCGGGCCGGGACAGCGAGCGGGCCGGGGCCGGGATGGCTGAGGTCGTCTGCGTTGCGAACCTCGAAATAGTCGATGCGCTGGAAGCCGGCGCGCTCGAGCGCCGCGATACCGGTCGCCTCGACACGCTCGACGCTCTCGCCGGCCTTGAGGCGACGGACCGCGTCGGCAAGCGCGACGTTCATCCGGCCGGCCACTTCCCGCTCGGCCGGGCTCAGATAGGCGTTGCGCGAGGAGCGGGCGAGGCCGTCCTCCAGACGCGAGGTCGGCGCGCCGACGATCTCGACCGGAATGTCCAGGTCGCGGACCAGGCGCTTGATGACCTGGAGCTGCTGGTAGTCCTTTTCGCCGAAGACGGCGACGTCGGGGCCGCACTGCAGGAGCAGCTTGCTGACGATGGTCGCCACGCCGGCGAAGTGGCCGGGGCGCGCGGCGCCGTCGAGCGGTTCTGACACGCCGGTCACGGTGACCGTGGTCGAAAAGCCGTCGGGATACATTTCGCGCACGGTCGGTGCGAACAGCAGGTCGCAGCCGGCGCCGGCCAGCAGCGCCGCGTCGCGGGCCTCGTCGCGAGGATAGGCGTCGAAGTCCTCGTTCGGGCCGAATTGGGTCGGATTGACGAAGACGCTGGCGACCACGCGTTCGGCCTTGGCCTTGGCCAGGGTCACCAGCGACAGGTGTCCGTCATGCAGCGCGCCCATAGTGGGGGTCAGGGCCACCCGCTCGCCGGCGCTTTTCCAGGCCGCGACCTGGGCGCGGAGCTCGGCGACGGTGCGGACGATGGCGATCTGGGACATGCTGGACTCGTGGGGCAAGGTGTGGGGCTTATGGCGCGGTCGGCCCTTGGCGTCTATTCCATCCACAGCCCTGGCGGCGCCTTACGTTGACGCCGCGTCGTGGTGAAGGTTCCTGTTAACCAATAGAATCGGTGCGAAGCCGCCGAATCGGTTGTGGAGTTAAGGATCGATGTCACAAGCCAAGGTGATCGTCGTCGGGAACGAGAAGGGCGGGGCTGGAAAGTCCACGATCGCCATCCACCTGGCGACCGCGCTGCTGCATGGCGGAGCCAAGGTTGCGACCCTGGACCTGGACGTGCGCCAGCAGTCCATGGGGCACTTCTTCGCGCATCGCCGCGCATGGCTGGACGCCAATGGCGCGGTCGCGCCGTTGCCGCTGGAGTTTCCGCTGGGCGCCGAGCTGGCGAAGGCCGCCGATGAGGAAGCGCTGGCCCGTTTCGAAGAGGCGTTCGGCCTGGCGGCCGAGCAGGCCGACTTCGTGCTGATCGACACGCCCGGCAGCGACACGGCGATCGGCCGCGCGGCGCACGGCATGGCCGACCTCATCGTGACGCCGATGAACGACAGTTTCGTCGACTTCGACATGCTGGGCGTAGTCGATCCGGTGAGTCTGGAGCTGAAGCGTCCCAGCCTCTATTCCGAGACGGTCTGGAACAGCCGCAAGGCGCGCGCGGTCTCCACCGGCAAGTCGATCGACTGGGTGGTGCTGCGCAACCGTCTGGCGCCGACCGAGGCGCGCAACCGCAAGCGCCTGGACGAGCGCGTGCAGGCGCTGTCGCGCCGGGTCGGCTTCCGCGTTGGGCCGGGTCTGCGCGACCGGGTGATCTATCGCGAGCTGTTCCCGTTCGGCCTGACCATCGCCGACCTGTCGCCGACCATCCGGCCGGTGGCCATGTCGCTGCAGCACGTGGCCGCGCGCCAGGAGCTGCGGGCCCTGATGGGATCGCTGGGCTTATCGGGCCTGGGCGGCGAAGAGCTCCTGGCGGCGCAATAGCCTGGCCCGATGCTGTACCTGGCGATCGGCTGCGCGGCGCTGTTGCTGCTGGTCTGGCTTACCCGTGGCAAGCCCATGCTGAAGCGGCGGGAGTGGCGATTCCTGGCCGGCGCGCTGGCGATCGCCTGCTTCGCGGCGGCGGCCTATGTCGGCGTGCGCGGCGGCTGGGGGAAGTCGATCGTGCTGGTGGTGATGGGGCTATGGTTGGCGGTGTCGACCCGCCGGACCGGCATGATCCCGCCGCCCTCGGCCGGTCGCCTCAGCGATAGCGAGGCGCGCTCGATACTGGGGGTCGGGCCCGACGCCAGCGAGGCCGAGATCAAGGAAGCCTATGGCCGCCTGATGCGCATGGCCCACCCCGACAAGGGTGGGACCAGCGGCCTGGCCGCGCAGTTGAACGCGGCCAGGGATCGTCTTCTCAAGAAGTAGTCGTCAGGTCGGGCGAACGACCATGCAGGCGAGGCGCTTGGCCTTCAGGGCCTGGCAGGCGTCCTTGGCCGAAGCCTCGGTGTAGCCGGAGAAGCGGGCGCGGTACGAGCCGCCGACCTTGGCCCCGATGTCGCCGTTGGCGGCGCTGAAGTGCTTGCCGAAGCGCTTGGTGACCAGGGCGAGCTGTTCCTTGGCGTCGGATTTGGTCTTGAACGCGCCGACCTGGACCGACCACTTGCCGCCCTTCTTGGCGCTCTTCGAGGGCTCGACCTTGGTGCGCGAGGCGGCAGGCGAGGGGGTGGCCGAGGCCAGCACGATTTTCAGGCCGTCCTGCTCGTTGTCGCCTTGTTCGATCGAGGGGCGGACGATCGGGCCGGTGGGCTCGGGCTCGAACAGGTTCTGCGCGACGGTGATCTTCTCGCCGCGGTCGCGGCGGGCCATCACGTCGAAGCCGGTGAGGATCAGGTCCTCGGCGTTGTTGTTGCGGATCGCCGTGGACGGGGCGCCCAGGACGACGGTGATCAGGCGGCGATTGTCGCGCACGGCCGAGACGGCGATGTTGAAGCCCGAGGCGTTGGTGTAGCCCGTCTTCAGCCCGTCGACGCCCGGCATCCGGCCCAGCAGGCCGTTGTGGTTGCGCATGGTCACGCCGCGGAACGTGAAGCTCTGCTGGCTGAACAGCTTGTAGTACTGCGGGTAGTCCCGCATCACCGCGCGCGACAGGATGGCGATGTCGCGGGCCGTGGAGATCTGGCGGCTGTCGGGCAAGCCCGAGGCGTTGACGAAACGGGTGTTGCGCATGCCGAGCTCTTCGGCGCGCAGGGTCATCATGGCGGCGAAGCGCGCCTCCGACCCGCCGAGCTTCTCGGCCAGGGCGACGGCGATGTCGTTGGCCGACTTGATGGCCAGCGCCTGCATCGCCTGTTCCACGGTCAGGGTCTCGCCGGGGCGCAGGCCGAGCTTGGTCGGGGCCTGGGCGGCGGCGCGCGGCGAGATCACCACCGGATCATTGAGGTGGATGCGGCCAGCGGCCAGCGCCTCGAACGCCAGGTACAGCGTCATGACTTTTGTGATCGAGGCGGGATACCGAGGGCTGTCCGCGCGTTTGGCGTACAGGACCTCGCCAGTCTTCGCATCGACCACGACGGCCGCGTACTTGGGATGGCTGGCAGGAAGCTGAAGGTAAGGAACCTGGGCCTGCGCGGTCGAGGCTACCGGCGCGACGGCGGTCGCGGCGGCGAGAACAAGAGACGCTATCAGGCGGCGGGCGCGCTCGAACATACGGTTCGTCCGTCGATACAAAGGGTTAAGCGGCCCCCGGGCCACTCGGGATGAGTCGTACCATGACAGCCGTAGCCTTGCGCGATGGTAAACAGGACTTGAACGGGCCCATTTGTCGCGCCTGACGCGATCAACACTTCCGTGAACGTCCGGCGCCTAGCGAACGGGCAGGTCATTGTGCACTGCACAAAAATCCCTTGACTGCTGCACTGCAACATGGGAAATAACGGGCGAGTTCAAGGCAAGTCCCCCGTCCCCGTTTGCGTCGCGGTAGACCACCGCCCAACCCGACCCCAGGAGCCCGCCCATGGCCGCCGCCGAGACCGTCAAGAACACCGTCGAACAGTTCACCACCGCCGGCAACGTCGCTTTTAAGGACGCCGTCGAGAAGTCGCTTACTCAGCTGAACGACATGAACGCCCATTCGAAGAAGAACCTGGAAGCCGTCATCGCCTCGGTGACCGCCTCGACCAAGGGCGCTGAAGCCCTGGGCGCCCAGGCCATGGCCTACTCGAAGAAGGCCGTGGAAGATCACGTGGCCGCCGCCAAGTCGCTCTCGGGCGCCAAGTCGGTGCAGGAAGTGATCGAGCTTCAGACCACCTACGCCAAGTCGGCCCTCGACGCCTACATCGCCGAAGTTTCGAAGATGTCGGACATCGTGTCGTCGTCGGTGAAGGATGCGGTCAAGCCGCTCAACGAGCGCGTCACCGCGGCCGTCGAGCGCCTGCAGGCGGCTCGCTAAGAGCTTCCAGTCGCCCCGCCTCGCGGGGTGTCCTCTCGGAAAAGGCCCGCGCCAGCCCAGGCGCGGGCCTTTTCTCTTTTCGGGTCTCAGGTGCGGCGGTAGACCTTCGGCATGTCAAAGGTCGAAGAACGTCTGTCTGCGCTTGGCCTAACCCTGCCGCAGCCCAATCCTCCGGTCGCCAACTACGTGCCCTTCGTCCGGGCCGGCGACCTTGTCCATATCTCGGGCCAGGTTTCGGTGGACGCCAGCGGCGGCATCCGCGGCACGGTCGGCGAGGACGTCGACCTGGAGACCGCGAAGGCGGCTGCCCGGCTCTGCGGCATCAACCTCATCGCCCAGATCAAGGCCGCCTGCGACGGCGATCTCGATCGCGTGATCCGCGTGGTCAAGCTGGGCGGCTTCGTCCAGGTCGGAGCGAACTTCCTGGAGATTCCCCAGGTCGTGAACGGCGCCTCTGACCTGATGGTCGAGGCCTTCGGCGACGCCGGCAAGCATGCCCGCTCGGCGGTGGGCGTCTACCGCCTGCCGCTGGGCTTCTCGGTCGAGGTCGACGCCGTGGTGCAGGTCAGGTGAGCAATGCTTTCGGCGAGGCCTGGGATCTTCTGTTCCACCCGCCGGTGGCGCACCGCGGGTTGTGGACCCGGGGCGGCGCTCCGGAGAATTCCCTGGCGGCGTTCCAGGCCGCCTGTGAGGCCGGATACGGGGTGGAACTTGATGTCCACCTGTCGTCGGACGGCGAGGCGATGGTCTTCCACGACGAAGACCTGAAGCGGATGACCGGGGTTGAGGGCAAGCTGCAGGACAGGACGGCCGCCGACCTCGGCGAGCTGCGGCTGGCGGGCTCCGACGAAACGATACCGACCCTGCGCGAGACCCTGGCCCTCATCGGTCGACGGGCGATGGTGCACATCGAACTCAAGACGCCATACGGCAAGGTCGGGCCGCTCGAGCAGCGGGTGCACGAGCTGCTGATCGATCACGCGGGGCCGACTTGCGTCATCGGCTTCAATCCTTATTCCCACGCCTGGTTCGCCGACCGGTTTCCCGGCGTGCTGCGCGGGCTGGACAGCTACGACTACAAACAGGCTCCGAACATGAACGAGGCGCAGCGCGAATCTTTCGCGCGGCTGGAGCACGTCTCCATCGCCCGGCCGCATTTCCTGGCGCTGCACATCGGCATGCTGCCCGATCCGCGTGCGGCGAAGTTCCGCGAGGACGGGATGCCCGTTGTCGCCTGGACCGTTCGCGAGCCGGGCCAGTGGGACGCGGTGAAGGACCATTGCGACAACCTGATCTTCGAGGGTTTCGAAGCGTGAAGCTCAAGCCGGCGGTGCAGATCAGCCGCCGAGTCGCCGACCTGGGCCGTGAGGCCTGGGACGCGTGCGCCGGCCACCCGGACCACCGCGGCAATCCGTTCGTTTCGTTCGACTTCCTGGATATCGCCGAAGCGGCGGGCTGCGCCGTCGAGCGCACGGGCTGGGGGCCGCAGCACCTGTCCGTCGAGGACGAAGCAGGGCGCACCGCAGCGGTCATGCCGCTCTATCTGAAGTCCCACAGCCAGGGCGAATACGTCTTCGATCACGCCTGGGCCGACGCGTACGAGCGGGCAGGGGGGCAGTACTATCCCAAGCTGATCTCGGCCGCCCCTTTCAGCCCGGTGACCGGGCCGCGCTTGCTGGTGCGGCCCGATGTCGATGTCGAGGAGGCCCGCCGAATCCTGCTGGGCGGAGCGCTGGCCGTTTGTGAGCAGTACGACGTCTCCTCGCTGCACGTGAACTTCCCGGTCCAGGAGGAGTGGGAGTGGCTGGGCGAGCGCGGGCTCTCCCAGCGTCAGGGGCAGCAGTATCACTGGCTGAACCAGGGCTACGCCATGTTCGACGATTTCCTGGGGGCGCTGTCGTCGGGCCGCCGCAAGACCATCCGACGCGAGCGGCGCGATGCGCAGGCCGAGGTCGAGATCCTGGCTCTGACAGGTGACGAGATCACCGAGGACCACTGGGACGCCTTCTTCGGCTTCTACATGGACACCGGCTCACGCAAGTGGGGGCGGCCCTATCTGAACCGGCTGTTCTTCTCGCTGCTGGGCGAGCGGATGGCCGATAGGGTCCTGCTGATCATGGCTCGTCGCCACGGCCGTTGGATCGCCGGAGCGCTCAACCTGATCGGCGACGACTGCCTCTATGGCCGCAACTGGGGCTGCGTGGAGGACGTGCCGTTCCTGCATTTCGAGCTCTGCTACTATCAGGCTATCGAGTGGGCGATCGGCCGGGGGCTGGCGCGGGTTGAGGCGGGCGCCCAGGGGCAGCACAAGATCGCCCGTGGCTATCTGCCGGCTCCGGTGTTCTCTTCGCACTACATCGCCGACCCGCGCCTGCGCGCGCCGGTGGACGACTTCCTGCGCCGCGAGCGCGAGGCGGTGAATGGGGAGATGGAGTGGCTGGCCGAGGAGTACTCGCCGTTCCGCCAGTCCTAGGGCCGGCTCAGATCTTCCGATCCTGCCAATAGGCGTCGCGCAGCACCCGCTTGTAGAGCTTGCCGGTGGGAAGGCGCGGCATCTCCACGATGAAGTCGATGGACCGCGGCGCCATGTAGTGCGCCAGCCGCTCCCGGGCGTAGGTCATCAGCTCCGCCGCCAGTTCGTCGCTCGGCGCCTGGCCCGGCGCTGGCTCGATCACCGCCTTCACCGCTTCGCCCATCTCGGTGTCCGGCACGCCGAAAACGGCCACGTCCGCGACCTTGGGGTGGGTCACCAGGGCGTCCTCGATGGCCTGCGGATAGATGTTCACCCCGCCCGAGATGATCATGAAGGCCTTGCGGTCAGTGAGGTAGAGGTAGCCATCCTTGTCCAGGTAGCCGACGTCGCCGAGGGCGTTCCAGTTGGGGTGGTCGGGGTGGCGGGCGGAGGCCGTCTTGCCCGGATCGTTGTGGTATTCGAATGTCGGCGCTTCGCGCTCGAAGTAGACGAGGCCGGTTTCGCCGATGGGCAGTTCGACCCCGTCCTCGTCGCAGATGTGCAGGACGCCCAGAGCCGCGCGGCCGACCGAGCCCGGATGCTCCAGCCAGTCCTCGCTGGTGATGAAGGTCGATCCCGACGCCTCGGTGCCGGCGTAGTACTCGTAGAGGATCGGTCCCCACCACTCGATCATCTGGCGCTTGACCTCGACCGGACAGGGCGCGGCCGCGTGAACGGCGACCGTGTGGCTGGAGAGGTCGTATCGCGTGCGGACTTCGACCGGCAGCTTCAGCATGCGCACGAACATGGTCGGCACCCACTGGCTGTGCGTGACGCTGTGACTCTCGATCAGTTGCAGCGCCTGCTCTGGATCGAACCGCTCCATCATCACGACCGTGCCGCCAAAGGACTGCACCGTCAGCACATATGCCAGCGGGGCGGCGTGATAGAGCGGAGCAGGCGACAGGTAGACGGACTGCGCCGTCAGCCCATAGCGATTGGACGCCTGGCGCGTGTCGAACCCTTCCGCCGGCGTGATCTCGGGCAGGGGGCGCAGGATTCCCTTGGGACGGCCGGTGGTGCCCGAGGAGTAGAGCATCGAGTCGCCCATCCACTCCCGGGCCAGCGGTTCGGGTGAGCCTGAGGCGACAGCCGCCTCGTATGATGTCCACCCCGGAATGACGCCGCCGACCATGAGGCGGATCGCGACGTTGGGGATCAGATCCAGAAGTTCGGCCGCCGTGTCGCGCTTGGCGTAGGAGGTCACCAGCGCCTTGGCCCCGCAGTCGTTGGCGATGTACGCCGCCTCGTCCGGCGGCAGGTAGCGGTTGATCGTCGTGACATAGAGGCCCGATCGGAACGCCGCCCAGATCGGCTCCATGAAGGAGAGGTTGTTCTCCATCAGGACCGCGATGTGGTCGCCCCGGCGCAGACCCTGCGCGTAGAGGAACTGTGCGAAGCGGTTCGACCGCTCGTCCAACTCGGCGAAGGTCACCGCCTGGCCGGTGTCGGCGGAAATCATGGCCGGCTTGTCGGGCGTCAGCCGCGCGTGATCGGCGAGATACATCGCTTCCCTCCCTCCGCGGCCTTTTCTGGCCGTCTGTCTGTGCAGTTGAGATGCACGTTATCGCAAGGCGAGGGGGCGTAAACCCGTTGTAGCGGCTCGCAGTCCGGCTCCGGGTATCCCGCGAGGGGCCAACGGCTGTGTTTCGTCCTCCGGGGCAATGCGCTACCACCGTGCGATGAACTGGAGGAGCGCGCGATGAGCCTGGATGGGACCTACGAGGACGGAAACATCTTCGCCAAGATTTTGCGCGGCGAGGCGCCGGCGGCCAAGGTCTTCGAGGACGGAGACATCCTGTCCTTCATGGACGTGTTTCCGCAGTCCAAAGGGCACACGCTGGTGATCCCGAAGCATTCCCAGGCCCGCAACCTGCTGGAGGTCGAACCCGAGGTCCTGACGCCGTTGATCCTGGGGGTGCAGCGCATCACCCGGGCGGTGCGCGCAGCGCTGAACCCGGACGGGATCATGGTGTCGCAGTTCAACGGCGCCCCGGCCGGGCAGACCATCTACCACCTGCATTTCCACATCATTCCGCGCTGGACGGGCGTTGAGCTGGGGCGCCATGGCGCCGGCGGCATGGCCGATCCGGCTGAGTTGAAGGCGTTGGCCGAGCAGATCGCGGCGAAGATCGCCTAGACTGTCAGCAAGCCGAGCGGCCAAAGAAAAACCCCGGAGCGGATGCTCCGGGGTTTGTCGTTATGGGGCCTGGCTGGCGCCTTAGTCGGCCAGCTCGGTCGCCGCGTCCTCGGCGGGATCCTCGATGATCGGGGCTCCCGGTTCGCGGTCGTCGCCTTCGATCTCGAAGCCCAGCTTGCTGTCCTTGAGCACCACCTTGACGTGGCCGCCCTTGACCAGCTTGCCGAACAGGATCTCGTCGGCCAGCGGCTTCTTGATGTGCTCCTGGATGACCCGGGCCAGAGGCCGGGCGCCGTAGAGCTCGTCGAAGCCGTTCTTGGCCAGCCAGTCCGCAGCTTCCTCGGTCGTCTCGATGGTGACGTGACGATCGGCGAGCTGCGCTTCCAGCTGCATGACGAACTTCTGCACGACCTGACGGATGATCTCCTGGGTCAGCGCCTTGAATTGGACCACCGCATCCAGACGGTTGCGGAATTCCGGGGTGAACAGGCGCTTCAGGGCCTCATCGACCTCGTCGTCCTGCTTGCCGCGGCCAAAGCCGATGGCGTTGCGCTGGGCGTCGGAGGCGCCGGCGTTCGTGGTCATGATCAGGACCACGTTCCGGAAGTCGACCTTCTTGCCGTTGGCGTCAGTCAGGACGCCATGGTCCATGACCTGCAGCAGGATGTTGAAGACGTCGGGGTGAGCCTTCTCGATCTCGTCGAGCAGCACGACCGCGTGCGGGTGCTGATCGACAGCGTCGGTCAGCAGGCCGCCCTGGTCGAAGCCGACATAGCCGGGAGGCGCGCCGATCAGGCGGCTGACCGTGTGGCGCTCCATGTACTCCGACATGTCGAAGCGCAGGAGTTCGATGCCCATGGTCGAGGCCAGCTGGCGGGCGGTCTCGGTCTTGCCGGTCCCGGTGGGGCCCGAGAACAGGTAGCAGCCGATCGGCTTGTTCGCGTCGCGCAGACCGGCCCGCGCCATCTTCATGGCGGCGGAGAGCTGCTCGATCGCGTTGTCCTGACCGTAGACCGCGCGCTTCAGATCGACTTCGAGTTCCTTCAGCGCCACGGTGTCGGATTTGGACACCGACTTCGGCGGGATGCGGGCGATCTTGGCGACGACCGTCTCGATCTCCTTCACCGCGATCGTCTTCTTCCGCTTGCCTTCAGGCAGCAGCATCTGGCTGGCGCCGGCCTCGTCGATGATGTCGATGGCCTTGTCCGGCAGCTTGCGGTCGGTGATGTACTTGGCCGACAGCTCCACCGCCGCCTTGATGGCGTCGTTGGTGTAGCGGAGCTTGTGGAACTCCTCGTAGTACGTCTTCAGACCCTTCAGGATCTTGATCGTATCTTCGATGGTCGGTTCGTTGACGTCGATCTTCTGGAAGCGCCGGACCAGGGCCCGATCCTTCTCGAAGTGCTGACGGAACTCCTTGTAGGTGGTCGAGCCCATGCAGCGCAGGGTGCCCGAGGCCAGAGCCGGCTTCAGCAGGTTCGAGGCGTCCATGGCCCCGCCGCTGGTCGCGCCAGCGCCGATCACCGTGTGGATCTCGTCGATGAACAGGATCGCGTCGGGGTGGTTTTCCAGTTCCTTGACGACCTGCTTCACGCGCTCTTCGAAGTCGCCGCGATAGCGGGTGCCCGCCAGCAGCGAACCCATGTCGAGCGAGAAGATCGTCGCGCCGGCCAGAACCTCAGGGACCTGGTTGCTGATGATCTTGCGGGCCAGGCCTTCGGCGATGGCCGTCTTGCCGACGCCCGGATCGCCGACCAGCAGCGGGTTGTTCTTGGTCCGCCGGCACAGGATCTGGATGCAGCGCTCGACCTCGGCGTGACGGCCGATCAGCGGGTCGACCTTGCCCTGCTTGGCCTTCTCGTTGAGGTTGACGCAATAGGCTTCGAGGGCCTCGCCGCCGGTTTTGACCGCGGGCTTGTCCTCGTCCTCGGCGCCCTTGACCGACTTGGGCTGCTCGGCGCCGGCCTTCTTGGCGATGCCGTGGGCGATGTAGTTGACCGCGTCGTAGCGCGTCATGTCCTGCTCTTGCAGGAAGTACGCGGCGTGGCTTTCGCGCTCGGAGAAGATGGCGACGAGGACGTTGGCCCCGGTCACCTCCTCGCGACCCGACGACTGGACGTGGATCACAGCGCGTTGGATCACGCGCTGGAACGACGAGGTCGGCTTGGCGTCCTCGCCGTCATCGACGACCAGGGAGCGGAGCTCGTTGTCCACGTAATTGGTGAGCGTTGTGCGCAGGGAGGCCAGGTCCACGTCGCACGCGCGCATCACACCCGCAGAGTCCTCATCGTCGATGAGGGCGAGCAGCAGGTGCTCTAGCGTCGCGTACTCGTGCTTACGCTGGTTTGCGAAAGCCACCGCGCGGTGGAGAGATTCTTCAAGCTGGCGCGAGAATGACGGCACTGGGCCTCAATCCTTTTCCATTGTGCATTGTAGCGGGTGCTGATGCCGGCGAGCGGTTTCAACAACCTGGGCCACCTTCGTTTCCGCCACTTCGTATGTGAACACGCCACACACGCCGACACCGTGTTGGTGTACGTGCAGCATGATCCGCGTCGCGTCTTCGCGCGACTTATTAAAGTATTGCTCAAGCACGTAGACGACGAATTCCATCGGCGTGTAGTCATCATTGAGGATGAGCACGCGATACATCGACGGCTTCTGCGTCTTCGGCTTGGTCTGAGTGATGACCGTCGACCGGACGCCCGTATCTTGATCACCTTGCTTGCGCTCGGCCATCGAACAGGTCTCCTGAGGGCAGGCGCCCTCTCTACAATGGATTAGATATGGAAAAGGCTGCCGTATGGAAGGGTTGAAATGCCCGCCAAACGCTCCAAGCCCGCCAACCGCGCGTTTTTGTCACCCCGAATGCGGGGGAACACGGCAGCCCTCAATCATGGGAGGTGCGTTTGGCTCCCAATGCACGGCCGGAAGTGACCGCGTCGGGACCGAATCGCGCCCGTAGCTTATCCACGACGCGTTCCTCGACCAGGGCCTTGTGCTCGGCGTCGGCGAAAAAGTCGTGTTCCACGGCGTCGGCGTCGATCAGCTCCGACATGCCGATGCCGATCAGCCGCCAGGCGCGGCCGTCGGCTTCCTTGGCCAACATTTCGCGGCCGACGGCGAACAGTGTCTTGGCCGTCTGGGTCGGAACCGGCAGGACGCGGCGGCGGGTGATGATCTTGAAGTCGGTATGGCGCAGCTTGAAGGTCACCACGCGGCCGGCGACCTGGCCGGCGCGGGCCTGACGCGCGACGCGATCGCAAAGCGGGGCCAGTTTGTCCTCGAGATCGGCGAGCGAGGTCAGGTCGTCGTTGAAGGTGGTTTCGGCGCTGATGCCCTTGCGTTCCTCGTGCGGATTGACCGGGCGGTTGTCGCGGCCATGCGCCAGGTCGTGCAGGCGCAGGCCCTGAGCGCCGAAGCGCTGGGCCAGGACCTTGAGGTCGGTCCGGGCGATGTCGCCGACCCTCGGCAGGCCGGCGCCTTCCAGCGACTTGACCATCGCCGGGCCGACGCCGGGAATGATCCCGACCGGCTTCGGAGCGAGGAAGCTCTGCGCCTCGGCAGCGCCGATCACCGAAAAGCCGCGCGGCTTGTCGAGGTCGGAGGCGATCTTGGCGAGGAACTTGTTGGGCGCCAGGCCGATGGAGACGGTGATGCCGATCTCGGCCTCGATCCTGGCCTGCAGCCGCGAGAGGGTTTCGGCCGGCGGGGCGCCATGCAGACGCTCGGTCCCGGACAGGTCCATCCAGGCTTCGTCCAGAGACAGCGGCTGCACCAGGGGCGTGAGGTCGCGGACCATCTCCATGATCCGCCGGCTCTCGGTGCGGTACTTGGTGAAGTCGGGCTTGAGGATCACCGCCTGCGGGCAGAGCTGGCGGGCCTTGAACATCGGCATGGCCGAGCGCACGCCGGACATCCGCGCGATGTAGCAGCAGGTGGTGACGACGCCACGCTTGCCGCCGCCGACGATCAGCGCCTGATCGCGCAGCGAGGGATCGTCGCGCTTCTCGACCGAGGCATAGAACGCGTCGCAGTCCATATGGGCGATCGAGAGCTTTTCGAGCTCCTGATGGACGACGATCCGCGGCGAGCCGCAGGCCGGGCAGCGCCGCTCGAAAGCGCCGCGCCGGAAGCAGTCGCGGCAGAGCGCGGTCATGGCTCGAGCGGCCACAGCCAGGCGGCGCCGCGCACGCCGGAAGAATCGCCATGCATGGCTGGTCGGACCGGGGTTTCGAACTGGTCCGAGAACACGTGCGTCGCGATCGCGCCGGGCAGCCGCTCATAGAGCTCGCCGACATTCGACATGCCGCCGCCCAGAACGATGACGTCCGGATCGAGGACGTCGCACACCATGGCCAGGCCTCGGGCCAGTCGGTCGACGTAGCGGTCCAGGGTCTCGACGGCCGCGTGGTCGCCCGCGCGGGCTGCGGTGATGATCTGCTCTCCGGAAAGGCCGCCGCCGTGGTCCTTCGTAAAGCCGCTGCCCGAGACCCAAAGCTCCATGCAGCCGCGCCGCCCGCACCAGCAGGAAGGGCCGGGATGCTCGGCGTCCACGGGCCAGGGCAGGGGCATGTGACCCCATTCGCCGGCGAACGCATTGCGGCCCTCCAGGATCTTGCGCTCGACGGTGATCCCGGCGCCGCAGCCGGTGCCGAGGATGGCGGCGAAGACCACGCCGAACTCTGCTCCGGCTCCGTCGACGGCCTCCGACAGCGCCAGGCAGTTGGCGTCGTTGGCGTAGCGAACGGGCCGCTCCAGGACGCGGGTGAGATCGGCCGGGAAGGGGCGGCCGTTGAGTTCCGTGGAGTTGGCGTTGCGCATCAGGCCGCTCGCCGGAGACGGAGAGCCTGGGCCGCCGACACCGACGCTTGCGCTGGTGACGCCTGCCTGGCGTTCGGCCTCGGCGACAAGTTCACGCACGGCCGCCAGGCCCGCCTCGTACTCACGCGGAGAGGCGCCGCGCACACGGGCCTGGAAGCGGCCCTGTGCATCCAGCGCTGCGGCTTCGATCTTCGTGCCGCCGAAATCCACCCCGATCCGGATCATGGATCATGGTTTGTTCCGTTTTGCCGGCGTGCGCAATGGGGCTGGGCTCGGTCGATTTCGGATGGCGCAGTTCGGCCTGCGGCGCCACGCTCCGTTGTAGCCTGACCCCCTCGATCAAGGATCTGACGCATGAAGAGAGCCGCCTGGGCGATCGCAGCCCTCACCGTCTCCGCCTGTTCACAACCGCCGGCGGAGAAAACCAAGTCCGCCGAGGCGCCGGCTGCGCCCGCCGCCGCGCCGGCCAAGAACACCGCCCCGGCCGGCGAGTACAAGTTGGACAAGACCCACGCGAGCGTCACCTTCCGGGTCAATCACCTGGGCATGTCGCGCTACACTGCGCGCTTCACCGGGATCGATGGCGTGCTGCAGTTCGATCCCGCCAATCCTGCGGCCATGTCGATCATGGCCAGCGTCGATCCCAAGTCCATCGAGACGGACTTCCCGCTGGAGGAGCCCGATTTCGACGAAGAACTGGCCGGCCCGCAGTGGCTGGACGCCGCGAAGTTTCCGCTCATCACCTTCAAGTCGACAAAGGTGGAGCCAACGGGGGCCAACACGGCAAAGGTCACCGGTGATTTCACCCTGCGTGGTGTGACCCGGCCGCTTGTCCTGGACGCCACGTTCAATGGCGGCTACGCGGCGGGCGGCATGGACCCGATGGGTGCGCGCATCGGCTTCTCGGCGCAGGGCAAGATCAAGCGCTCTGATTTCGGCGTGTCGTACGGCGTCCCGTCGCCGGGCTCGACCTTTGGCGTCGGCGACGAGGTCGAGATTCTCATTGAGGCGGAGTTCACTCAACCCGCGCCAGCCGGAGCGGCGAAACCGCCGGCCTAGAAAACGGCCGTCTCGATCGCCTCTCGCAACGTTTGCCAGTCGTCGATCCTGGTGTGGCGTTCCGGGGCGGTCGGGGCGAGCGGCTGCAGCCGCGGATCGGCGACCATCTGGAACCGCGTCACGCCGGGCGCGCTCTCGGCCACAGAGTCCAGGTTCGAGATCAGGTCGTCGATGAAGGCGGCCGGCGCGCTGACCTGTCGGGCCATGCCCGCCGCGACCGGTCCCTTCGGTCCAGCGTTCAGCACAAGGGGGTAGTCCATGCCGTGCCGGCCCAGCCATCGGGCCCGCGCCATCCGGGCTGGGCCGGGCGCATTGGTCAGGATCACGACGTTGGCCCGTCGCGACAACGCGCGCAGCGCTTCCGGCCCGCCTGGCGCCGGCTCCATGTCCCCGCAGCCCAGGCGGAAGAAGTCGTCGAAGTGGACGCGTCCTTCTTCCACCGGCAGGTGCATCGCCTCGCCGGGGCGATAGATGTTCTGAAACAGCGCGAACCGATCGACGCGGAACTCCAGCCCACGGCCTTCCAGGAACCGGCCGAAGCCCTGCATGAACAGGCCCAGCACCTCGTCGACGTCGACCAGCAACAACGGCCGACGGGGATCGACGCCCATGTCCAGCAGATTGGGCGCCCGCGGCGACGGCAGATGAGACGAAACGCTGGCCAACAGGCTCTCCGGTGCGACTAACGCGAGTTTAAGGATATCCGTGAGATTAACGATCCAAAGGTGGGGTCAGCGGTCGATTCGCGGGCTCGAAGCATTGTCGAGACGAAAATGGCCAAGAAGGTCCTCATCGTCGAGGATAACGAGCTGAACATGAAACTCTTTCATGATCTGCTCGATGCCCAAGGCTACGAAACTCTTCAAACCCGCGAGGGGCTGCAGGCGCTTGCGTTGGCGCGTGAGCATCGTCCGGACCTGATTTTGATGGATATCCAGCTTCCTGAGATCTCCGGTCTGGAGGTCACCAAGTGGCTGAAGGAGGACGACGAACTGGCGGCGATTCCGGTCGTTGCGGTCACGGCCTTCGCGATGAAGGGTGACGAGGAGCGGATTCGAGAGGGTGGCTGCGAGGCCTATCTGTCGAAACCGATTTCCGTGTCGCACTTTCTCGATACTATCCGGCGCTTGCTGAGCTAGTTCCCAAAATGTCCGCCCGTATCCTCGTCGTCGATGACATCGAAGCCAACGTTCGTCTGCTGGAAGCCAAGCTGACGGCGGAATACTACGATGTCCTGACGGCCAGCGACGGGCCGACCGCGCTCGCCATCGCCGCGAAGGAAAAGCCGGACATCGTCCTGCTCGACGTGATGATGCCGGGCATGGACGGGTTCCAGGTCTGCCGCCGCCTCAAGGACGATCCGGAAACGCGCCACGTGCCCGTGGTGCTGGTCACCGCCCTGGACGGTCGCGCCGACCGCATCGCCGGACTGGAGTCCGGCGCCGACGAATTCCTCACCAAGCCGATCGACGACGTCATGCTGTTCGCCCGCGTGCGCAGTCTGACCCGGCTCAAGATGGTGATCGACGAGCTTCGCGACCGCGAGGCCTCGGGACGCCGCATGGGCGTGATCGCCGGCGCGGCTTCGCGGCTCGGCGGCGCCGGCGGCCGCATCCTGATCGTCGACGATCACGAGCGGCAGGCCCAGCGCGTGGCGACTGAACTCGCCATCGAACATCGCCCGGTGATCGAGGCCGATCCCGAGAAAGCGTTGATGACGGCCAAGGGGCCGGTCGACCTGATCATCGTCAACGCGACCGCGCGGGCCTTCGATGGTCTGCGCTTCGCCGCCCAACTGCGGTCCGACGAGGCCACTCGTCACCTGCCGATCCTGGCCATCGTCGACTTCGACGAACGCTCGCGGCTGGTCAAGGCGTTGGAGATCGGCGTTAACGACATCCTGTCCAAGCCGATCGATCCGCAGGAACTGGCTGCCCGCGCGCGCACCCAGATCCGCCGCAAGCGCTACACCGACTACCTGCGCGATAATCTCGATCACTCGCTGGAGCTGGCGGTCACCGATCAGCTCACCGGCCTGCATAACCGCCGCTACATGAACGGTCAGCTCGAGGCGCTCGTACGCCGGGCGACCCACGGCGGTGATCCGGTCGCGTGCCTGCTGATCGACATCGACCACTTCAAGAAGATCAACGACGGTTACGGCCACGATGTCGGCGACGAGGTGCTTCGCGAGTTCGCGGTGCGGCTGGCCTCCAATGTTCGGGCGATCGATCTGCCGTGTCGCTTTGGCGGCGAAGAGTTCGTCGTAGTGATGCCGGACACCAAGCTGGAAGACGCCGAACGGATCGCCGAGCGCATCCGGCTGCATGTCGCCGGCTCGCCCTTCCGGGTCATGGGCGGTTCCGAACTGCTGACTGTCACGATCTCGGTCGGGGTGGCCGCCACGCTCGGCGAGGGCGACAAGCCTGAAGCCTTGCTCAAGCGCTCCGACGAGGCCGTCTACGAAGCCAAGGCCCACGGCCGCAACAAGGTCGTCGCCCGCGCCGCCTAGGGCCGCTCAGGCCAGGCGCGCCCCGTTCGGTACGGCCAGGCCCGGTGCGGCCAGCACGATGTGGCCCTCATCGTCGGGAAAGCCAAGAACCAGCACTTCGGACCGCACGGGTCCGATCTGGCGCGGCGGGAAGTTCACCACGGCCATCACCGTCCGGCCGACGAGCTCGTCCAAGCTGTAGAGGTCGGTGATCTGCGCCGAGCTCTTCCTCACACCGATCGTTGGGCCGAAGTCGATCGTAAGGCGATAGGCGGGCTTGCGCGCTTCGGGGAAGGGATCCGCGGTCAGCACCGTGCCGACGCGAATGTCGACCTTGGCGAAGTCCTCGAAGGCGATCTCGGCCGCCGCTGGTTCGTCAGGCCTGCTGATCTTGTGCATGGGATGCTCCTTGGCGCGGGCGATGGGCTGAGACGCAGGTGACGACGCTGGCGACCATCAGGGCGATCGCGGCCGACTCGGCGACCGTCGGCAGCCGCTGCTCCCAAAGAAAGCCGTAGAGCAGCGCGAACAGGGTCTCGAACAGGATCATCTGCCCGACCAGCGTCAGGGGCAGCAGCCGGCTCGCCCGGTTCCAGAAGGCGTTGCCGACGATAGAGGCCAGGATCGCGACGCCCGCCGAGACGGCGACGAACCGCACCCACTCGGCTGGGGCATGGGCGCTCGTCCCGATCAACAGCGCCGCGATCGCCAGTACGATCGCCTGGGCGCCCGTGGCCACGCCCGTCAGCAGGCTCCAGTCGGGCGCCGAGACGTGCTCCAGCCGCGACAGCCAGCGGCCGTTCCAGACGGCGTAGGCGGTCCACGAGGCCAGGGCGCCGATGGCGCAGAGCAAACCGAGCAGAGCCTGCGCCTCCGAGCCTGGCGCGGCGGCTTCCATCGATTGCCAGGCGATGAAGGCGACGCCGCCAGCACCGAGGATCAGGGAGGGGATCAGCCTGGGCAGGGGGACCGCGCCATGATCGCGGCTGCCGATCACCGTGACCGCCACGGGCAGGAAGCCGACGACCACTGAAGTCATGGCCACGCCGCCTAGCTGAACGGCGCTGGCCAGCAGCACGTAGTAGAGGGTGTTGCCCAGGACGCTGAGCCAGCTGAGGGCCAACCACTCGCGGCGGCCAATGGCGGCGGTCACAGATCGCCAGCGGGGCGCCAGCAGCGCCGCAGCGAAGGCCCCGTAGGCGAGATATCGTCCGGCCGCCAACTGGAGGGGCGTGAACTGCGACGCGAGCTCCGGGGCGAGGAACACCAGTCCCCACAGCGCGCCCGCGGTCAGCCCACACCCGACGCCCAGCAATGTCCGGCCTTGTCCCGTCATGGGGGAGGGGATGCCACGGAAAGCGCGGGAGGTCTTGGGCCGAGGCTATTAGCTTTTTGTCCGCGTCTCGCGTTCTTGGCGGCGATAGGCGGCCGGCGTCATTCCCGTCGCCCGGCGCATGGCGCGCGTCAGGGCGCTCTGATCGCCATAGCCGCAGCGGTGGGCGACCTCTGCGATGGAGCAGGGCGAGGCCGACAGCCACTGGCGCGCGCGATGCAGGCGCAGCTCGCTGAGCCAGGCTCGAGGGCTCGTGCCCAGCTCGGCCTGGAAGAGCGCATGCAACCGGCTGGCGCTGATCGCGGCGCGTTCCGCCATCATCGCTGCGGTCCAGGGCAGGCCCGGCTCGGCCTCGACCTGCGCGGCAAGGCGGGCCAGACGGCCGGCGCCGCTCGCTGGGGCCTGGCCAAGCGCGTCGATCAGAAGAGGCGTCCATAGGGCGATGGCGGACTGCGAGGCGCGGCCTTCGCCGGCCATCAGGCCCATGTAGTCGATCAACTTGGACGCGGCGGGCGTCAGGCTCAGGAATGGCGCCTTGACCAGGCGTTCGGCGATCTGCGGGGCGGTGTGGGCGAGATGCAGGTCGAGGATGATCGAGCGATTGGCCCGGTCGCTCATCGTCGAGTGCGGCGTGCCGGCCATGACGAACGCCGCGCGGCCGATGGCCAGCCGGCCGCCGAGGCCGCCGATGTCCAGTTCCAGCGCCCCGCTGAGCGGCAGCACCAACTGGTCGAAGCTGTGGCTGTCGGGGCCGCGGTCCTCGCCATAGCTACGGATGCTGAGATCCAGAGGCGTCATGGCGAAACATTACCCCATGCGGCGGGGCGGGGACATGTCGCGCGACGCCGCGCATCCCAAACGAAAAACGCCCGGCTTGGCAGCCGGGCGTTTTCACAGACTGGAGGTCTGGAGAAAGCCTACTTGATCTTGCCTTCTTTGAACTCGACATGCTTCCGCACGACCGGGTCGTACTTCATCATGACCAGCTTTTCGGTCTTGGTGCGGGCGTTCTTCTTGGTCACGTAGAAGTAGCCGGTGTCAGCCGACGAGTTCAGGCGGATCTTGATGGAGGCGGGCTTCGCCATGGTCGGTCCTCGCGGGGCCGGTCGGACCGGCAGGTGTTCTAAAGAGCCGCGGACAATACGAATCTCGAACCCAAAGTCAATGCGGCCTTGGGAAAATCCGCGGGTGTCCTGGCTCAGGCCAGCATCGCCTCAAGGGCGGGGGTGACGATCTCGCTCAAACCCTCGCCCGTGTCCACCAGGAAATGGGCCGCGACCTCATGCCGGACGGCGAAGTCGAGGCCCTCTCGCGGGCCCAGGACGCTCAGCGCGGTGCAGAGCGCGTCGGCGTCGATGCACTCGGCTGCGATAACGCTGACCGAGCGCAGTCCGTTGGCGATGGGGCGGCCGATTCGCGGGTCGAGCGTGTGGCTGTAGCGACGGCCGTCATGATCGAGGAAGCGGCGATAATCGCCCGAGGTCGCGATGGAGAGGCCGTGGAGCGCCACGCGAATCGGCCCGGCCGGGAAGGCCGCGTCTGGGGGCGTCTCGATCTCCACCAGCCACGGCTCGCCGTCCGGCTTGACGCCAGCGCCACGAAGCTCGCCGCCGATCTCCACTAGGTGGTCGGCCAGTCCCAGGTGAGAGAGGGCGCGTGACACATCGTCGACGCCAAAGCCCTTGGCGATGCCCGACAGGTCCAGATGCAGGCCGCCGGGTTGGAACATCCGCGCTCCGGTCAAGGCCAGCCGATCCCAGCCCCCGGTGGCCATCGCGGCTTCGATTTGCGCTGCAGTCGGCGGGGTGGAGACCGGTCCGGGAGGGCCGAAGCCCCATAGGTCGACCAGCCGACCGGCGGCCGGATCGAATGCGCCGCCGCTGAGCTCGGCCCAGAGCAGGGCGCGCTGCATGACGTGCAGAAAGCCTGGCGGAAGATCCAGCCACGCGCCGGCCGGCGCGTGATTGAACTGGGAGAGCTGGGAGGCGGGCTCCCAGTTGCTCATCTGGGCGATGACGCCGTTGAGCAGCGCCTGGACCTTGGCGCGGATCGGCTCCACGTCCAGGCTGGCGGGGGCGAAGGCCTTGACGCTCCAGACGACGCCCATGGTCGGACCGCCGAATTCGACCGGATGCTCGCCGCGTGGCCGAAGGGCCTGCGGCGAGAGCTCCAGCGGAACAGCGACCCGCGTCATCAGTCGGGCAGGACTTCCAGGGTCGTCACGTAGGCGGCGCTGCGTTCGGCGCCGGGGATGCTGCTTTGACCGCCGCGGACGGAGGCTTCCAGCCAGTACATGCCGGCCGCCGGCCACTTCACCGTGAACGCGCCCTGGGCGTCGGTCTTCAGCTTCAGTTCGGTGGTGGAGGCGCTGTAGCGGTTGCCGCCGGCGACGACTTCCACCTCGACGTCGGCCGCGGGCTTGCCGTCGATGACCAGCTTGAAGGTCGCCGGCTCGCTGGCCACCAGGTCGTTCGGGTGGGTGACGGGATCCAGCTCCAGACCCCTGCCGGTCAGCTTCAGAGCTTCCTTGGTCGGCGAGCCCCGGGTGGCGAAGACTTCCAGCCGGCGGGCGTTCTCCGTGACCTTCACGTCCGTCGCGTCCTTCGGGATCGCGGTCGCCAGGTCGGCGGCCGGGCCACGCCAGCGCTTCTGCTCGCCGCCCTGCTTGTACGAGGCGCCGACGCCGTCGCTGACATTGGCGATCTTGTAGGTGCCCGGCTGGCTCAACTGGACGTCGAAGGTGCTGCGGTACTTGCCGGTCGCGCCGTTCTTGATCTCGCCCTTCGAGCCGTCCGGCGCGATGACCGAGATGCCGTCGAGGCGCATCGGGACATGGTCGAAGTAGAAGAGGTCGTTGGAGACGGCCGCGTCGACCGTGATCCACGGATCGGTGCCCGACAGGACGGTCGCCGAGGGCAGAAGCCACTGGCGGTGCGCGCTGGCGGCGGCCGGGATCGCCAGGATGGCGACGACGGAGACGGCGGCCAGGGCGCCGCGACGGATCATGTGCATGCTTCTATCCTCTACGGCTTGACGGTGACGCTGATGGCGCCGAGTTCGCTGGCCCCCTTGGCGGAGGACGTGGCGCGAGCCTTGGGCGGCCATTGGAACGGAGCCCGCAGCACTTCGACGCCGCCGACCTCACGGGCCGCTTCGACGACGATGTTGTACTGGCCGGCCGGCAGGGTCCCCAGCGGTGCGGCGCCGCCCTTGAACACGACTTGATGCTTGCCGGGCGCACGGGTCGCGGCGCTGATCCCGTCGGCGGGAAGGGTCATGTCGCGGCCGGCGCGGCGCCACCACTGGCGCATGTCCTTGAGCCACTTCTGGCCTTCCTGGTTCTTCAGCTTGACGTCGTACCAGACGGCCAGGGTCTTCACCGCGGTCTTGTCAGGATTCTCGATCCAGACCGCGACGTACGGGCGATGGTACTCGGCCACGTTCAGGCGCGGGATTTCCAGGCTGAGCTCGAGATCCGCCGCGAGCGCGGGGCCCGCCATCAGGCCCGTGAAGGCTGCGGTGTAGATCGGCAGGCGCATGTCGTCTCCGGTCAGTGAATGAAGATGAGGGCGAGGATCAGCGGAATGGCAAGGCCCAGCCCGACGAGAGGCCAGGTGATCTTGCGGGCCTTGGAGTGCAGTTGCAGCAGCACCAGGCCGGTGATGCAGAACACCACGCAGCCAAGGGCGAAGATGTCGATGAACAGGCTCCAGGCCGCACCGGTGTTACGGCCCTTGTGGAGATCGTTGAGGTAGGCGACCGGGCCGCGGCTGGTGTTCTCGTGTACGACCGCGCCGGTGCCGGCGTCGAAGGTCACCCAGCCGTCGCCGCCGGGGCGCGGCAGGGAGACATAGGCTTCTTCATCCGACCACTCGATGGCCGCGGCTTTTGGAGCCTTGACGCCCATGTCCTTGGCCAGCCAGGCGCGGATGGGGTCGGGCAGGGCGCCTTGCTCGGCCTGGGCGGCCTTGGCGACGCTCAGCAGTTCGGGCGGAAGCTGACCCTCGACCTCGACCGTATTCGGTTTGGCCTCGATGGCGCCGGCGTGGTTGAGGGTGATGCCTGTGATCGCAAAGAGCAGCATGCCTATCAGGCAGACGGCGGCGCTGATCCAGTGCCACTTGACCATCTGACGCATCAGGGCGGCACGGCGCTGGGCCTTACGCTTGGCCTTGGCCTTTTCCTCGTCGATGGCCGCCTTGGCGTCCACGAGCTCCGAAGCCGACAAGATTTGTTTCCTCGCAAGTGCTGGTAGCGGGTCGCACTAACAAGGCCAGGAACTCAACGCAAGCTAGTTGAGAACAATTCTCATTTGAAATGTTCGGATGCTTAGAGGTGGCTCACTCGCGTCGCGCCGACTCCGAAGCGCATGAACGGACGCGGGCGATCTGGGTCCTCCAGCCGCTGGATGGCCTCGCCGATCACCGTACGAGTGACGGCAGGCAAGGGCAGGGCGATGGCTTCGTCGAAGTCGACCCAGGCGATTTCTTCCAGTTCCCCGCAGTCGGGGCGGCGCTCCAGGCTGATCAGCCGCTCGGCGTCGGCCATCAGGAACCAGGTGTCGAAGCGCTTGGCCAGCATCGGCGGCGTCACGGCGCGCGCGACGATCTCAAGGGCCTCCAGGTCCGCCGCGGCGCCTTCGGCTGCGAATTCGCGCCAGGGCCCGGCCACTGGACGGGCCGGCGCCTGCTTGGCCAGAAGCAGGCCTGCTTCTTCGTAGGTCTCGCGGATGGCGGTGAGCGCCAGGGCGCGGCCGCGGTTCATCGGGATGTGCGCCTCGAACCGCGCAGCGACGTCGGGCTTGAGGTCGGTCGCGAAGGGCGCGCGAAAGTCGCTGCGGTCGATTCGGCCGCCCGGGAAGACCCAGAGGTTCGGCATGAAGTCGTGGCCGCTGTGGCGCTTGCCCATCAGCACCTGCGGCTTGCTGCGGTCGCGCCGCACGATGAGCAGGGTCGCAGCGTTGCGCGGCTTCACGGCGCGGGCGCCGGGGGCCCGCATGCGGCCGCCTTCGGGCGGGCGGTTGGTCGGAACGACGGTGGTGGTCATGAAACAACTGTATGACTCGATCTGAGTCCTGGGAACGGCGACGTAGCGTCAACTTCGGATCGCGCGGCGGACCGGCGTGTTCACACAGTCGAGCTCGAACGAAGGTTACGCATGATCGACCGTCTGAAATCCCTTTTCGGAAAGCTGGAGACGCGGACCCTGGTCCTGCTGTTGGCCCTGGTCGGCGCGCCGTGGCTTTTTCTTTCGGTGGCGGACGAAGTATCCGAGGGCGAGACCGAGGCCCTCGATCAGAGCCTGCTCCTGGCGATGCGCACGCCGGGCCGGCCCGCCGATCCGGTGGGGCCTGGCTGGCTGGAGGAGGCGGTCCGCGACGTCACCGCGCTTGGCGGGTTCACGGTGCTGACTCTGCTGACCATCGTGGCGACGCTGCTGCTCGTCTTCCACCAACGCCGGCGAGAGGCGCTGATCTTCGCGGGGACGGTGATCGCCGCGCAGATCTCCAGCGAGCTGCTCAAAGGCCTCTATGAGCGCGAGCGCCCGTCGTTGGTGGCGCACGGCAGCTATGTCTACTCGCACAGTTTTCCATCGGGGCACTCGGCGATGGCCGCGGCGGTGTTCCTGACCCTGGCCACGGTGGTGGCGAGCGTCGAGCCGCGTCGGCGCACCAAGGCCCTGATCTATGGGCTCGCGATCATCGCCGTGCTCGGGGTCGGGGTCAGCCGGGTCTATCTGGGCGTGCATTGGCCGACCGACGTGTTGGGCGGCTGGGTGCTGGGCGCCAGCTGGGCTCTGGCGGCCTGGTTGCTCCTGGCGCTGTCCGGACCCCGCAAAATCTGACGTGGAAGCCTGCGATGACGCTGATGTGTCCGACCGGAGTGATCATTTCTGGTTGATCTGAAGGCCCGGCGTCGCAATTTCCACGGTGGGAACCCCTGACAACTCTCCACGGAGGCACATGCCCCATCATACGCCGCTGATCGCCACCATCGTTGCGGGCCTTGTGGCCGCCTTTGTCCTCGGTGCGCTCGCCCAGCGCCTGAGGCTTTCACCATTGGTGGGTTATCTGCTGGCGGGGGTGATCGTCGGGCCGTTCACGCCGGGCTACGTGGCCGATCAGAAGATCGCCAACGAGCTGGCGGAGATCGGCGTCATCCTGCTGATGTTCGGGGTGGGGTTGCACTTCTCGCTCAAGGATTTGCTGGCGGTGCGCAAGATCGCCGTGCCTGGCGCCCTGGCGCAGATGGGTGTGGCGACGATCCTCGGCATCGGGCTCTCGGCCTTGCTCGGATGGCCGCTGATGGCAGGTCTGGTCTTCGGATTGGCGCTATCGGTCGCTTCGACGGTGGTGCTGCTACGCGCGCTGCAGGAGCGGCGTCTCGTGCAGACAGAGCGAGGCAAGATCGCGGTCGGCTGGCTGATCGTCGAGGATCTGGCGATGGTCCTGGCGCTGGTCCTGCTGCCGGCTCTGGCGGGCGCGATGAAGGCTGGCGAAGGGGCCGCCGATCCGCTGACGGCCTGGGGCGTGCCGCTGGGAATCACCCTGCTGAAGGTCGGCGGCTTCGTCGCCTTCATGCTGATCGTTGCGCGCCGGGCTGTGCCTTGGCTGCTGCACTACGTCGCCCATACCGGATCTCGGGAGCTGTTCCGGCTGGCGGTGTTCGCCATCGCCTTGGGCATCGCCTTCGGCGCGGCCATGCTGTTCGGGGTCTCCTTCGCCCTGGGCGCCTTCTTCGCGGGCATGATCCTGGCGGAATCCGAGCTTAGCCACCGCGCGGCCGAGGAGACGCTGCCTCTGCGCGACGCCTTCGCAGTGCTGTTCTTCGTCTCGGTGGGGATGCTGTTCAATCCCTTTGTCGTGCTGGCTAACCCGCTCACCGTCCTGGCCGTCCTCGCCATTGTGATCATCGGCAAGTCGTTGGCCGCCTACGCCATCCTCAAGCTGTTCAAGCGTTCGGACACGACGGCGATCACCGTCGCCGCCAGCCTGGCCCAGATCGGCGAATTCTCGTTTATTCTCGCTGGATTGGGGGTCGACCTTGAGATCCTGCCGCGGGAAGGGCGCGACCTCATTCTGGCGGGCGCAATCTTCTCGATCATGCTCAACCCGTTGATTTTCGCCTTCGCCACCCGCGCGCCGAAGGCAGCGCCGGCCGAGCCGACCGCGCCCGCACCGGTCGCGCCCGAGCCGGAGCCCGCCAACGATCTGGCGCCTACCGCGCTTAGCGGCCACGTAGTGGTCGTCGGTTACGGCCGCGTTGGCCAGGCGGTCACTGCAGGCCTCAAGGCGCATACCACGCCCTTCGTGCTGGTGGAGGCCGAGCCGGAGTTCGCGGCCAAGGCGGCCGAGCAGGGCTATGAGGTCATCATCGGCTCGGCCGTCGAAACCCGCGTGCTGGAGGCGGCCGGCGTGCCGCGGGCGGCGCGCATGTATGTCGCGGTCGCCGATGGCTTCGAATGCGGCGGCGTGGTCGACCATGCCCGCAAGGCGAACGCCAGCCTGGAGATCATTGCGCGGGCCCATTCAGACGCGGAGGCCGCCCACCTGTTCGCCCACGGCGCCGACCGGGTCGTCATGGGCGAGGCGGAGATCGCCCGCGGCATGCTCGAGGACCTGACCATTCCAGCACAAGCTCCCGAGCCGGCCGGCGAGGTCGTCGAGTTCGTGCCGAGCGCTCCGCGCCTGTTGATCCTCGATGACGCGGAACGCGCTGTGCTGGCCGCAGTGCGCACCTTCGACATCTGGCCCGGCGAAGCGATTTCCTGGGCCGCGGTGCACGAAGCCGCCGTCCTGCGTGGCTACAATCCCGAACGCCTGGACCATGCATTCGAGACCCTGCGCGCCAAGGACTGCCTACGCGATCTGGATCAGGACCGAATAACCCTGACCAAGCAGGGGTTCCTGGCGGCGCTGCAGCCAGCGGCGGCCTAGGAACGCTCGGATCCGAATTCAGGGGCGTCGGCGCCAGCACCGGCGGGACATCGCGCTGGTCAGACGTCCGATGCTCGGGTCGCAACGAATCGCGCCGTGTTCGGTGATCAAGATCGATGATGCGAAATTCTCATAGCATTATGAAAAATAAGGAACTTTGCCTGCGACCCTAGAGCGCAGTGTCAAGTAGCATTCAGTAAACAACCTTCACCGCACGGTTGGCTGTTTGACCGAGGAGATTCCTGCGTGCTGACACGCTTTGAGAAGCCGGGCGCGAAGACCACGGCGGCGGAGATCAGTCGCAATTTCGGACATTGGCAGGACCGGGCCATGCAGGAGCCGGTTCTCGTCACCCACCATGGACGCCCGCGCCTCGTCCTGCTCTCGGCGGAGGAGTTCGTCAGGCTGAGCGAGAACGCCGCCGAGCAGCCGGCCGAGGCGGCGGAGGATTTCATCGATCTGGCCCGCGCGAGCTTCCTCGCCAACATGTTCGAGGGATTCATGGTCTTCGACCGTGATCTGAAAGTTCGCTTCCTCAACCAAGTGGCCGTCTCGAGCGCAGGCCACTTGCCCCAGGAGTTGGTTGGCAGGCTGATCGACGACCCAGAATTCGGGGAGCAAGGGAAGCTGTTGGCCGATCGCCTGCGCCGCGTGTTGCGCACCGGAGAAGCGCTGCAGTTCGAGTCCCGCGGGTTCTTCAATCAGCACCGGTTCTACGAGAGCAAGGCGTTCCCGCTTGGCGATGGCGTCGGCCTGACTTTCTGCCAGCTCACCGAGCTATTCGACCTGCGCCAGGACCTCGCGGCAAAACGCGCCCGGGAGCAGGCGGTCGAAGGACTGGATCTGATCGGGCAGCTGGTGGTGAACCCGATGGGGTTCGTTCAGCAAGCCAATGCCGCCTTCTGTCGCCTCATCGGGGCGCAGGAGTCCGAGGTGCTCGGCGCCAGGATGGGAGACCTCGTTGCGCCGGCGTCTCGTCAGACCTTCGAGAAGGATATGAGCGCCTTGCTTCAGGGAGCCGCCGAGACCCATGCGGGGCAGGTGGAACTCATGATCTGCGGCCAGCCGGGCGCTGTGCGCCTGTCGGCCGTACGCCAGCGCCACAATGATGTCTGCACCGGCCTGGTGATCGCCTGTATGGCGTCCGCCTAGCGCCGCTTGCCGCGCTTGGGCGGCGCCTTGCCTGCGCCGCCGCCGCGCTTGGGGCCGGTGAAGGGCGTGCGCGCCCGCACGCCCAGCCGCGGCCGCGGTGCAGTCGGATCGACCGGCAGGGGATCGCTGATCATCTCGAAGAGCAGCCCGCCGGTGATGGGGGTGGCTTCCTTCAACTCGACCTGGACCCGCATGCCCAGCGGCCAGCGGCGGCCGGTGCGCTCGCCGACCAGGGCATGCGCCTTGTCGTCGTGCACGAAGAACTCGCCGCCCAGGGTGGAGACCGGCACGAGGCCGTCGGCGCCGGTTTCATCAAGCCGGATGAACAGGCCAAAGCGCGTGACGCCGGTGATCCGCCCGGAGAACTCCGCGCCCACGCGGTCGGCCAGGAATGCGGCGACATAGCGGTCGGTGGCGTCCCGCTCGGCGGCCATTGAGCGACGCTCAGTGCCGGTGATCCGCTCGGCGGTGTCCTTCATTTGCGCGATGTCGCGGTCGGTGAGGCCGTCGTCGCCCAGTCCCAGCGCCCGGATCAGCGCCCGGTGCACGACCAGGTCGGCATAGCGGCGGATCGGCGAGGTGAAGTGTGCATAGCGGTCGAGGTTCAGGCCGAAGTGGCCGATGTTCTCGGTCGAGTAGATCGCCTGCATCTGGGTGCGCAGCACCACTTCGTTGACGATCTCAGCGTGCGGCCCCTCGCGGGTCTCGCCCAGCAGCTTGTTGAACCGGTCGGTGCGCGGCGCTTCGCCCTTGTTCCAGGCGATGCCGATGGTCTGCAGGAACTCGGCCAGCGACTGGACCTTTTCCTGGCTCGGCGCATCGTGGATCCGGTAGATCAGCGGGCTCTTCTTCTGCTCCAGGGTTTCGGCGGCGCAGACATTGGCCTGGACCATCATCTCCTCGATCAGCTTGTGCGCCTCAAGCGAGGCGCGCGGCGTGATCGAAGTGACCTCGCCCTCGGCGTTGAGGACGATCTTCCGCTCCTGGCTCTCGATGGCCAGCGGCGAGCGCGCCCTGCGGCCCTTCAGCATGGTCTCGTAGGCGGCCCACAGCGGCTTCAGGATCGGCTGCAGCAGGGGATTGGTCTGATCGTCCGGGAACCCGTCGACGGCGCGCTGGGCCTGTTCGTACGAGAGCTTGGCGGCCGAGCGCATCAGCCCGCGAACGAACTTGTGCGAGCGCTTACGCCCATCGGCCCCGAACACCATGCGCACCGCCACGCAGGCGCGGTTCTCGCCCTGGCGTAGCGAGCAGAGTCCGGCTGAGAGCCGCTCGGGCAGCATCGGCTCGACGCGGTCGGGGAAATAGGTCGAGTTGCCCTTGTCGCGGGCCTCACGGTCCAGGGCCGAATCCGAGCGTACGTACGCCGCCACGTCGGCGATTGCGACCCAGACGATCCAGCCGCCCTCGTTCTTGGGATCGGTGTCGGGCTCGGCGTAGACCGCGTCGTCATGATCGCGCGCGTCCGGCGGGTCGATGGTCACAAGCGGCACGGCGCGAAGATCTTCGCGGCCCTTCAGGGTCGCTTCCTGCGCTGCTTCGGCCTCGGCCTCGGCGTCCTGCGAGAAGCCGGTCGGGATGCCGTGGCTGTGAATGGCGATCAGCGACGCCGCCCGCGGCTGGTCTTCGCGCCCCACGACCTCGAGCACCTTGCCGCGCTTGGGGCCATAGCGGGCCTCCACCGTGACCTGGGCCAGGACGAGGTCGCCGTCGTGCAGGTTGGCGGCCTCGGCAGGGACCAGGGTCAGGCTTTCCTTGGAGCGGCGGTCGACAGGCTCGACCCGCACTTGCTTGTTGGCCTTGCGGATGACGCCGAGGATGCGGTGGGCGCTTTGGCCGAGGCGCTTGATGACGCGGGCCTCGAGCTCGCCGTTCTCCAGCGTCTCGAACCGCACCAGCAGTCGGTCGCCCAGGCCGGGCGCGCTTCCGATTGCGCCTGCGCGATCGGGCGCCAGCCGCACCAGCGGCGCATCTTCGCCCTTGGTCAGCTTGACCAGCAGGTCGCCGTCCGGGTCGCGTTCGACCACGTCGACAACGCCGACAGGGGGGAGGGCGCCGGCCTCGGAAAAGCCCTTGCGGCCGCGCTTGCCCAGCGCGCCCTCAGCTTCCAATTGCTTGACCATGTCGCGGAGCGCGCGGCGATCGCCGCCCTTCAGGCCAAAGGCCTTGGCCATGTCGGCCTTGTCGGTCTCGCCCGCCTCACGGATGAACTTGAGCAAGGTCTCGCGATCCGGCAACCCCTGGGGCGGCCGGACGGACTTGGTGTTGAAGCGAGCGGTCTTCGGAATGCGGGCTTTAGCCATTCCGCCTTGTAACGCAGGAATCAGCGAGCGGTGGCGGCGATTTGCTCCCCGCCGTCACTCGTCGTCCCAAGGCGCCGGGCCGTCGGCGGGCGCAGGTTCCGCTTCGGCCTTGGTCGCCTTCTTGGCTGCGGGCTTCTTGGCGGCAGGCTTTTTCGCAGCCGCCTTCTTGGCGGGAGCCTTTTCAGCCTTGGGCTTGGCCGCGGCCTTGCCCTTCTTCTTACCGCCGCCCTTGGCTTCGCGTTCGGCCAGCAGCGCGACCGCTTCTTCCAGGGTTATGTCCTGCGGATCCTTGCCCTTGGGAACGTTGGCGTTGGTGGCGCCGTGCTTGATGTACGGGCCATAGCGGCCGGCCAGCACCTTCACCGCCGCGCCGTCGGCGGGGTGAGCGCCCAGATCCTTCAGCGCCGCGGACTCGCCGCGTCCCGGACGGCCGCCGCCGGCCCGCTTTTCGGCCAGCAATGCGACCGCGCGGTTGATCCCGACGTCGAACACCTCGTCCACGTTCGGCAGGTTCGCATAGGTGCCGTTGTGCAGGACGAAGGGGCCGAACCGGCCGATGCCGGCCGTGATCATGCCGCCGTCTTCCGGGTGCGCGCCGACCTCGCGGGGCAGGCGCAGCAGTCGCAGCGCTTTTTCCAGGTCGATCGCAGCCGCCGACCAGCCCTTGGGCAGGCTGGAGCGCTTGGGCTTGTCGGCTTCGCCAAGCTGGACGTAGGGGCCGAACCGACCCGTCTTGAGGAACACGGTTTCGCCGCTGACCGGGTCGACGCCCAGCTCGCGGTCGCCGCTCTCCTGGGCCGCCTCGTCGTCCGACTGGGCCAGCTGGCGGGTGAAGCGGCACTCCGGATAGTTCGAGCAGCCGATGAAGGCGCCGAACTTGCCAGTCTTCAACGACAGTCGGCCGGTGCCGCAGGTCGGGCAGCCGCGCGGGTCCGAGCCGTCTTCCTTGGCCGGGAAGATGTGCGGCCCCAGGGCTTCGTTCAGGGCGTCGAGGACGTTGGTTACGCGCAGCTCGGCGATCTCGCCGACGGCGGCGTGGAAGTCCTGCCAGAATTCCCGCAGCAGCGCCTTCCAGTCCATCTCGCCGGCCGAGACCAGGTCGAGCTTTTCTTCCAGGGCGGCGGTGAAGTCGTATTCGACATAGCGCGCGAAGAACTGCTCGAGGAACGCGGTGACCAGGCGGCCCTTGTCCTCCGGCACGAACCGGTTCTTGTCCATTCGGACGTATTCGCGGTCGCGCAGCACGGTCAGCACCGAGGCGTAGGTGGACGGCCGGCCGATGCCCAGTTCTTCCATCTTCTTGACCAGGCTGGCTTCCGAGTAGCGCGGGGGCGGCTCGGTGAAGTGCTGGTCGGACCGCGCGGCGATCACGCGAGCCGAGGCGCCTTCGTTGACCTGGGGCAGACGGCCGCCTTCCTCGTCGTCAGCGTCGTCGCGGCCTTCTTCGTAGACCGCTAGATAGCCGTCGAAGAGCACGACCTGGCCGGTGGCGCGCAGGCCGGTCTTGCCGTCGGCGCTCTCCAGCTCGATGGTCGTGCGCTCGATGCGCGCCGACTCCATCTGCGAGGCGATCATTCGCTTCCAGATCAGCTCGTAGAGCCGGCCCAGGTCGCTCTCCAGCCGCAGCGAGCCAGGATTGCGGGCCAGGCTGGTCGGACGGATGGCTTCGTGAGCCTCCTGGGCGTTCTTGGCCTTGGTCTTGTAGATACGGGCGGTCTCGGGAACGTATTCCTTGCCGTAGACGCCGCCAATCACCACACGCGCTTCATCCAGCGCTTCGGGTGCAGCCTGCACGCCGTCGGTCCGCATGTAGGTGATGAGACCGACAGTCTCGCCGCCAATGTCGATGCCTTCATACAGCTTCTGCGCCGCCTGCATGGTGCGCTGGGCCGAGAAGCCGAGCTTGCGGGAGGCTTCCTGCTGCAGGGTCGAGGTGGTGAACGGCGGGGGCGGAGAGCGCCGGCCCGGCTTCTTCTCGACGCCGGCCACGGTGAAGGTCGCGGCCTCGACCGCAGCCTTGGCGGCCAGGGCGCTGGTCTCGTTGCCGAGGTCGAACTTGGAGAGCCGCTTGCCCTCGTGCTTGACCATGCGGGCCAGGAACGGCTCGGCGCCGGCCGAGACGTCGGCTTCGACGGTCCAGTACTCCTGGGTCTTGAAGCGTTCGATCTCGAGCTCGCGGTCGACGACCAGGCGCAGCGCCACCGATTGCACACGGCCGGCCGAGCGTGAGCCCGGCAGCTTGCGCCAGAGCACCGGCGAAAGGGTGAAGCCGACCAGATAGTCCAGCGCGCGGCGGGCCAGGTAGGCCTCGACCAGCTCCATGTCGATGGCGCGGGGCGACTTCATCGCCTCGGTCACCGCCGACTTGGTGATGGCGTTGAACACCACCCGCTCGACCTTCTTGTCCTTCAGCACCTTCTTCTTCTGGAGGACCTCCAGAACGTGCCAAGAGATCGCCTCGCCCTCACGGTCGGGGTCGGTGGCCAGGATGATGCGGTCGGACTTCTTGGCGGCCTCGGCGATGTCGCTCAGGCGCTTGGCGGCCTTGGCGTCGACGTCCCAGGACATGGCGAAGTCCTCGTCGGGCCTCACCGACCCATCCTTGGCGGGAAGGTCGCGGACGTGGCCGTACGAGGCCAGGACCGTATAGTCCGAGCCCAGGTACTTGTTGATGGTCTTGGCCTTAGCCGGACTCTCGACGACGAGGAGGTTCATGGTCGCTCTATATGGGGCGTCTTGGGCGGAACGCCCGAAATTCAAGGGCGCGAAAGGTGAGGGCGGCGCCTAGGCGCTGTCAATGGCCTCATCCGAGGCCGGCGACAAGGCCGCCTGAAAGCAATTCCGCGCGGCCCGCGAGGGCCAGCTCGGTCAATACAGCAAGCACGACCGCGGTTGGCGCCCCGGCCGCACGCACCAGTTCGTCGCGCGAGACCGGCGTCGGGGACAGCAGGGCCGCCACGCGTTCGCGCACCGCATCGACCTGCGCATCCTCGACCGGCGGCGGGCCGAAGGTGCGTTCGGGCTCGCGGAAGCCGCCCAGACCCTCCAGCGCCCGCAGCACGTCTTCAGCGCCTTCGCAGATGGCCGCGCCCTGCCGGATGAGGTCGTTGGTCCCGCGGGCGCGTGGATCCAGCGGCGAACCGGGCACGGCTAGGACCTCGCGGCCCTGCTCGGCCGCCAGCCGTGCGGTGATCAGGGAACCGGAGCGCAGCTCGGCCTCGACGACGACGACCGCTCGCGAGAGCCCCGAGATGATCCGGTTGCGGCGTGGGAAATCCTTGGCCGTCGCGGTGCGGCCCGGCGCGTTCTCGGAAACCACGCAGCCTTCGGCCACGATGCGCTCGTAGAGACCGCGATGTTCGTGCGGATAGATGTCGTCGACGCCGCCGCCCAGCACGGCGATGGTCCCGGTCGCCAGCGCGCCTTCATGGGCCGCGCCGTCGACGCCGCGCGCCATGCCCGAGGCGACCACCTGACCTGCGGCGCCAAGCTCGACGGCCAGGCCCCTGGCGAACCGCTGTCCCCCGGCCGAGGCGACCCGCGCGCCCACGATGGCCACGACAGACTGGTTCAGCAGCCTGCTGTCGCCGCGGACCCAGATCACCGGTGGCGGCGGATCGAGAGCGGCTAGGGCCGCAGGGAAGTCGGGGTCGCAATTGGCGACAAGCCGTGCCCCGAGCGCCTGGCCCGCCTCGAGTTCGCGAAGCACCTCGTCCACCGGCGGCGCGCCAAGCGGGGAGACGCGTCCGCCCCGACGCGCCAGATCGGGCAGGGCGGCGAGCGCCAGCGACGCTTCGCCAAAACGGGCGATCAGCTGGGCGAAAGTGACGGGCCCGACGTTCTCAGTCCGCGCCAGCCGCAGCCAGTCGCGCCGGCCGGCGTCGGTGAGCTTGCGGATCACGCGGCGTCTTTTTTCTTACCGATCTTCGGCTCCTGGCCCTTCAACAGCCGGCCGATATTGTCCTTGTGCCGGATGTAGATCAGCACGCCCATGAACAACGCCATCACTGCGATCGGGTAGGGCCGATCCAGCAGGAAGACGAAGATCGGTGCGAGCGCGGCCGCGGTCAGCGCCGCCAGCGACGACATGCGGAACAGGAAGGCCATGACGATCCAGGTCGCGCCCGCGGCGATGCCGACCGGCCAGGCGGCGGCCAGCAGCGTGCCGAAGAAGGTGGCGACGCCCTTGCCGCCCTTGAACTTCAGCCAGACGGGGAAGAGGTGGCCCAGGAAGGCCGCGCCGCCGGCCAGCGCGGTCAAGGTCGCCTGAGCCTGGCCCCCCGCGTCGCGCGTCAGCAGCCAGGCGATCAAAACCGCCACCGCGCCCTTGCCGCCGTCACCGAGCAGGGTGATCGCCGCCAAATCCTTGCGGCCGGTCCGCAGCACATTGGTCGCGCCGATGTTGCCTGAGCCGATGGAGCGTACGTCGCCCGCGCCGCCCAGGCGTGTCGCGATAACTCCGAACGGAATGGAGCCCAGCAGATAGCCGCCGACGACGGCCGCGGCGATCAGCACGAGACTGAGTGAATCAGGCATGGACGTTTCCTCTTGTCGGGCCAGTCCTAACTACGCCCAATCGCGTCGTCACCCGCGCAGCTTGCAGCGGCGCTTGGGTGTTCGTCAATTGTTCCTGAGGGCGCGCGCCGGCTGCCGGGGCTAAGCCCGGTACACCACCCGGCCGTCCACCAGGGTCATCAGGACCTCACCGAACAGCCGGCGGCCGTCGAAGGGCGAGTTGCGCGACTTTGACTTCAGCTTGTCGAGGTCGATGACGATCGGCGCGTTGAGGTCGCAGAGCACAAGGTCGGCTGGAGCCCCCTTGGCGAGCTTGCCGGCCGGCAAGCCCAGCAGGTCGGCCGGGCGGCTGGTGACGGTCCGCATCAGGTCGATCAGCGGGATGCGGTCCTGGAACGAGAGCAGGGCCGGCAGCAGGGTCTGCAGGCCGACGGCGCCAGGGGCGGCTTCGTCGAACGGCAGGCGCTTGTCTTCCGCCGGGGCCGGGGCGTGGGCGGAGACCACGATGTCGATCAGCCCGCTGGCCAGGGCCTCGATCGTGGCCTGGCGATCGTCTTCGCTGCGGACCGGGGGATCGAACTTCAGGAAGGTCCGGTAGTCGCCGATGTCGACTTCATTGAACGACAGGTGGTTGATCGAAGTGGTCGCCGTCACCGGCAGGCCCTTGGCCTTGCCGCGCTGCAGGCTCTCCAGCGCCGCGGCGGTGGTGACCTGGTCGACCAGGAACGGCGCGCCGGTCAGCTCGACCAGGGCGAGGTCGCGCTCCAGCATGATCTTCTCGGCGATCGCCGGAACGCTGGGCAGGCCCATGCGGCCGGCGAATTCGCCGGCGGTGGCGGCGGCGCCTGCGGACAGCCAGGGGTCGGCGGGGCGGTGCGCCACCAGGGTGTTGAAGCTCTTGGCGTAGCTCAGGACGCGCTGCAGCACCTTCGAGTTCACGATCGGGCGGTCCGCGTCGGTGACATAGACGCAGCCGGCTTCGCGCATCAGGCCGATCTCGGCCATCCGCTCGCCCTTGGCCCCCTTTGTGGCGGCGCCGGCGGGATAGACGTGGACCAGTTCGATGTCGCGGGTGCGGCGCAGGATGAAGTCGACGACCGAGGCCTCGTCCACGACCGGATTGGTGTCGGGCTGCAGCACGATCGAGGTCACGCCCCCGGCGGCGGCGGCCAATCCTGCCGACTTCAGCGTTTCCTTGGTCTCCGATCCGGGCTCGCCGGTCTTCACGCGCAGGTCGACCAAGCCGGGCGCCAGCATGGCGCCGCGCGCGTCGATGACCTCGATGTCGGCCGAGAGCGATCCGAGATCGCGGCCCTGCGCGACCTCGGCGATCTTGCCATCCTGAACCAGCAGCGCGCCGGGGCCGTCCCAGCCGCTGGCGGGATCGACGATGCGGGCGTTGACGAAGGCGGTCGGGCGTTGGGTCATAGTTCGGGGCGTCCGATCCATTTCTCGACGACGGGCGGGACATAGGCGGCGAGCGCGTCCAGCATCTCTCCGCAGTCCTCCCGGAAAATCAGCATGTCGCGGTGGGGCGCCTTCAGGAACGCCTCGCCCACCGCATGGTCCACGAAGCCGCGCAGACCGTCATAGTAGCCGCGCACGTTCAGGAACCCCGCCGGCTTGGCGTGGAAGCCGAGCTGGCCCCAGGTCCAGATCTCGAAGATCTCTTCCAGCGTCCCCGCGCCGCCGGGCAGGGCGACGAAGGCGTCCGAGAGCTCGGCCATCCGCGCCTTGCGCTCGTGCATCGAGGCGACGACCTCCAGACGGGTCAGGCCGGTGTGTGCGATTTCCTTGTCCGTCAGCGCGTGCGGCAGCACGCCGATGACCTCGGCCCCAGCCGCCAGGGCGGCGTCAGCGACCGCGCCCATCAGTCCGACCTTGGCGCCGCCATAGACCAGTCGTTGGCCGCGGCGCGCTATCTCCCGCCCCATGGCCTCGGCGGCGGCGCGATAGGCGACGTCTCCGCCGGGACTGGCCCCGCAGAACACGCAGACGGAGGCGATGGCGCTCATCAGTCGTTGTCCAGCCGCGCGGCCAGCGAGGCCAGCACAGCCATGCGCGCGGCGACGCCCATCTCCACCTGGTCCTGGATCAGCGACACATTGAGGTCGTCTGCGACATCGGAGTCGATCTCCACGCCGCGGTTCATAGGGCCGGGATGCATGACCCGAACATGGTCGGAGGCGAAGGCCAGCTTCTCGCGGTCCAGACCATAGAAACGGAAGTACTCGCGCTGCGAGGGGGCCATCACCCCGTCCATCCGCTCAAGCTGCAGTCGCAGCATCATCACCACGTCGCAACCGGCGATGCCTTTGCGCATGTCATGGAAGACCTGGACGTTCCAGCGGTCAGCGTCGGTCGGCATCAGGGTCGGCGGTCCGACCAGCCGCACCTCAGCGCCCATCATCTGCAGCAGGCCGACGTTCGAGCGGGCGACGCGGCTGTGCAGGACGTCGCCGCAGATTGCGACGCGCAACCCCGCCACCCGGCCGAACGCGCGACGCATGGACAGCATGTCCAGCAGCGCCTGGGTCGGGTGTTCATGCTGGCCGTCGCCGGCGTTGATGACCGAGCAGGTCACTTTCTGGGAGAGCAGCGAGGCCGCGCCGGAGGAGGAGTGGCGAACCACCAGCAGATCCGGTTGCATCGCGTTCAGCGTCACCGCCGTATCGATCAGGGTCTCGCCCTTCGCGATCGACGAGGACCGGGGGCTCATATTGACCACGTCGGCGCCCAGCCGCTTGCCGGCCAGCTCGAAGGAACTCTGGGTTCGCGTCGAGTTCTCGAAGAACAGGTTCATCAGCGTCCTGCCCTTGAGCAGGTCGAGTTTCTTCGAGGTCTGGCGGTTCAGCGAGACGAAACTGTCGGCCAGATCGAGCAAACCCGTGACTTCCACGGGGTTGAGATCGACCACGGACAGGAAGTGGCGCTTGGGAAAAGGGAATGTCCTGCCAAGGACTTCGTTCAGGCCGGTCGGTGCTACGGTCATTAAAGCGCCCTCTTAGGGGAGGCGGGGACGGGCGCCAAGGGGAGAGGCGCAGGGTGCAAGGCAGCCCTGTGGATTGGACGCTGACTCACGATAGGCTTGTTCCGCGGAGTTCCCAATGACACCACCTGATGCGACGTCGCCCACTGAACGCTGGTCGCGGGCCAATGGCGGCATCGAGCGGCGCGCGACGCCACGCGAGCCGGTACTGCTGCCCGCCTTGCTGATCGAGGAGGGCGGGCGCAAGCGTCCGTGCGTGATCCTCGATCGGTCGGAGGGCGGGCTGCGGATAAACCTGCCGGGCGATGAGCCTGCGCCCGAGACCTTCTGCATCCTCGATCTGGTCACGGGCATGGGCCGCGAGGTCCAGGTCGCCTGGCGTCGCCCGCCTGAAGTAGGCGTCATGACGCTGCGGGCCTACGATCTCGACCAACCGCAGGAGGGTCTGGGCGAGGCGCTGCGGAAGATCCGGATCTCGGTGCTGGGCTAGCGCGCCAGCTCGCTCAGGCGGTCGACGGCGCCCTGGAGGATCCAGGCCGCCGCCAGCTTGTCGACGAGCTCGGCGCGTCTGGCGCGGGTGACGTCGGCTTCCTCGATCAGCACCCGGTTGACGGCCATGGTCGACATGCGCTCGTCCCAGAAGGCGATCGGGATGTCGCGCAGCCGCAGCAGGTTGCGTGCGAAGGCGCGGTTGGACTGGCAGCGCGTTCCTTCGGTGCCGTCCATGTTGACCGGCAGCCCGATGACGATCGCGCCGACCTCGCGCTCATCGATGAGCGCGAACAGGCGGTTCGCCTCAGCCGTGAACTTGGTCTTGCGGATCAGTTCCAGCGGGCTGGCGACCATGCGGGTGACGTCGGACACGGCGACGCCGATGGTCTTCTCGCCAAGATCGAGCCCCATGAGGGCGCTATAGCGCGGTAGAAGGGCGGGAAGTTCGGTCAGATCGACGACAGCCATGCCGCTTCTTAGCGGTCATCGCTTGTCAAAGGGAGGCCCACGCGGCTAACCCCTGCCTCGAACCATTAGGAGGGCCCCATGGCCATCGACGCCGCGACCGTTCGTAAGGTCGCGAGGCTCGCGCGGATCGCCGAGCCCGAGGACAAGCTGGAAGCTCTCGCCAAAGAGCTCAACGGGATCATGACCTGGATTGAGCAGCTGGGCGAAGTCGACACCGACGGCGTCGAGCCGATGACCTCGGCGGTGGCCGTGGCGTTGCCGATGCGCGAGGACGTGGTCACCGACGGCGGGGACGCCGCCAAGGTCCTGTCGAACGCGCCCAAGACCGTGGATGGCTTCTTCGTCGTGCCGAAGGTGGTGGAATAATGAGCTCTCTCACCTCGCTGACGCTGAAGGCCGCGCTCGACGGCCTGGCGGACAAGTCGTTCTCCTCCGAGGAACTGACCAAGGCGCACGTGGACGTGGTCGCGGCCGCCAAGCCGCTGAACGCCTTCATCCTTGAGACCCCGGACAAGGCCATCGAGATGGCCAAGGCCTCGGACGCTCGCCGCGCCAGGGGCGAGGCCGGGGCGCTGGACGGCGCGCCGCTGGGCATCAAGGACCTGTTCTGCACCGAGGGCGTCCGCTCGACCGCCTGTTCGAACATTCTCGGCAACTTCGTCCCGACCTACGAATCCACCGTCACCGCCAATCTGTGGCGCGACGGCGCGGTCATGCTGGGCAAGCTGAACCTCGACGAATTCGCGATGGGCTCGTCCAACGAGACCTCGGCCTTCGGGCCGGTGGTGAACCCGTGGCGCTCGGAAGGCTCCAACGCCAAGCTGACGCCGGGCGGCTCGTCGGGCGGCTCGGCCGCGGCGGTGGCGGCCGACCTCTGCCTGGGCGCGACCGCGACGGACACCGGCGGCTCGATCCGCCAGCCCGCGGCCTTCACCGGCACGGTCGGGATCAAGCCGACCTACGGCCGTTGCTCGCGTTGGGGCGTGGTGGCCTTTGCCTCGTCGCTCGACCAGGCCGGCCCGATCGCCAAGACGGTCGAGGACGCCGCGATCCTGCTGAAGTCGATGTCGGGCCACGACCCGAAGGACTCGACCAGCCTGGACATCGAGACCCCCGACTTCCCCAGCTTTGTCGGCAAGTCGGTGAAGGGCCTGCGGATCGGCATTCCGAAGGAGTACCGCGTCGACGGCATGCCGCCCGAGATCGAGAAGCTCTGGGAGCAGGGCATCGCCTGGCTCAAGGAAGCCGGCTGCGAGATCGTCGAGGTCTCTTTGCCGCACACCAAGTACGCCCTGCCGGCCTACTACATCGTCGCTCCGGCCGAGGCGTCCTCGAACCTCGCCCGCTATGACGGCATGCGTTTTGGCCTGCGCGAGCCCGGCGGCAACCTGACCGAGACCTACGAGAACACCCGCGCCGCGGGCTTCGGGGCCGAGGTCAAGCGTCGCATCCTGATCGGCACGTATGTGCTGTCGGCCGGCTACTACGACGCCTACTACGTCAAGGCCCTGAAGGTCCGTCGGCGCATCGCCGACGACTTCGACCAGGCCTTCCAGAAAGTTGACGCTCTGCTGACCCCCACCGCGCCGTCCGCGGCGTTCGGGCTGGGCGAGAACGCCGACGATCCGGTGGCGATGTACCTGAACGACATCTTCACCGTGACGGTGAACCTGGCCGGCCTGCCGGGCATGAGCATTCCGGCCGGCGTCGACGCCGGCGGCCTGCCGCTGGGCCTGCAGCTGATCGGCAAGGCGCTGGACGAGGGCACGCTGTTCTCGCTGGGCGGCGCGATCGAGAAGGCCGCCGACTTCAAGGCCAAGCCCGCCAAGTGGTGGTAGGCGCCTGAGGCCAAACCTCCGGGCATAGAAAAGCCCCCGTCCTGCAAAGGGCGGGGGCTTTGTTCGTCAGCCTACTTCTTCAGCTTGTCCAGGTCGGCCTGGAGGGCCTTGAGCTGGTCGTCGGTGATGGCGCCCTGGCTCATCGGCTGGACCTGCTTGAGGGTCATGCCCTTGAACTGGTCGTAGGCCTCGTGAGTCGTCACGCCCGGCAGGTTCTTGTCGAGCGCGGCCTTGCCTTCGGCGGTGGCGGCGATGTCGGAGATCGGCGTGTTCTCGGCCGAAAGCGCGGCGGCGTGGCCGGCGTGCGCGTCCTGGGCGAGGGCCGGGGCGGCCATGGCGCCGAGCGAGATCGACAGGCCGACGAGACCGGCAGTAAACGTTTTCATCATTGTGGTGTTTCCTCATTTCCCCGCATTTGAGGCGCGGATTTCAGCGCCAGTTCCGCCTTTTGCGCAAGGGATTTCGAGGGTCCCGCTTTCGCTCGCGCGCGAGGGGCGCTAGGAAGCGGCCATGACTGATACGTCGAAGCTGATCGCCGGCCGCACCGGCCAATGGGAAGTGGTTCTGGGCCTGGAGGTTCACGCTCAGGTCGCCTCGAACGCCAAGCTGTTCTCCGGCGCGGCGGTCGGATTCGGCGCCGGCCCCAACCAGCAGGTTTCGCTGGTCGACGCCGCGATGCCCGGCATGCTGCCGGTCATCAACAAGCACTGCGTCGAGCAGGCGGTGAAGACGGGCCTTGGCCTGAAGGCGCAGATCAATCTGAAGAGCCACTTCGACCGGAAGAACTATTTCTATCCGGACCTGCCGCAAGGCTATCAGATCAGCCAGTTCAAGGACCCGATCGTCGGCGAGGGCGAGGTCATCGTCGAGCACGACGACGGCACGACCTTTACGGTCGGCATCGAGCGCCTGCACCTGGAGCAGGACGCCGGCAAGAGCCTGCACGACCAGGACCCGAACTCGACCTATGTCGACCTGAACCGGGCCGGCACGGCGCTGATGGAGATCGTCTCGCGCCCGCACATGCGCTCGTCGGCCGAGGCCGCGGCCTATGTGAAGAAGCTGCGCACCATCCTGGTCTATCTGGGCACCTGCGACGGCGACATGGAGAAGGGCAACCTGCGCGCCGATGTGAACGTCTCGGTCTGCCGTCCCGGCGCCTACGAGAAGTTCCGCGAGACCGGGGATTTCAGCCACTTGGGCACGCGCTGCGAGATCAAGAACGTCAACTCGTACCGCTTCATCCAGCAGGCGATCGAGTACGAGGCGCGCCGCCAGATCGAGATCATCGAGGATGGCGGCAAGATCGACCAGGAGACCCGCCTGTTCGACCCGAACAAGGGCGAGACGCGGTCGATGCGCTCCAAGGAAGAGGCGCACGACTACCGCTACTTCCCCGATCCGGACCTGCTGCCGCTGGAACTGGACCCGACCTGGGTGAAGGCCATCGAGGCCTCGCTGCCCGAGCTGCCGGACCCCAAGAAGGCCCGCCTGCAGTCGCAGTACGGCCTGTCGGCCTATGACGCCGGCGTGCTGATCACCGAGCAGGCCCGCGCCGACTTCTTCGAGGAAGCCGCCAAGGGACGCGACGCCAAGCTGACCGCCAACTGGGTCACCAACGAGCTGGCGGCCAAGCTGACCGCCGGCGGCCTGGCCATCGAGGACAGCCCGCTGAAGCCCGACGCCATCGCCGAGCTGGTGGCGTTGATCGAGGAGGGGGTGATCTCCTCCAAGATCGCCAAGGACGTCTTCGAGCGCATGTGGGCCGGCGAAGGCCGCCCCCGCGAAATCGTCGAGAAGCAGGGGCTGCAGCAGGTGTCCGACACCGGCGCGCTCGAGAAGATCATCGAGGAGCTGATCGCCGCCAATCCGGGTCAGGCCGAGGCGGTGAAGGAGAAGCCCCAGGCGATCGGATGGTTCGTCGGCCAGGTCATGAAGGCCACCGGCGGCAAGGCCAACCCAGGCGCCGTGAACCAGCTGCTCAAGGCCAAGCTGGGCATCGAATAGCAAAAACGCCCCGGAGCGATCCGGGGCGTTTTCATTTCTAGATCAACTAGTTGTTGATGATGTCGAAGATGATGCCGGTGGCGAGCGCCGCCAGCAGATAGTCGTCTCCGACCCGATACCAGGCGTAGCCGCGCGGCGGCTGGCGCAGGTGGTAGCGATGGTAGTCGTTCACCACATAGCCCCGGTAATAGGGCGGCAGATGCCCCCCGCGGCGCCAGGCGGCGTAGCCCGGACGGTAGTAGGGGTTGCCGTAATAGGCCTGCGGCGGCGGGCCGTAGTACCAGCGGTTGTTATAGTAATAGCCGTTGTGGCGGCCGCGATCCCAGCTGGAGTGGCGGCGGTCGTCGCGGCGGTCGTCGCGCCAGCGATCCCCACGGCGGTCGTCCCGGTGATCCCAGCGGCGGTTGTCGTGACGGTCGTTGCGGTCCCAGCGCTGCTCGTGGCGATCGCGCCCGCGGCCGCGATCATCGTCGGCCAGAGCCGAGGTGGCGGTGAACGCCATCGGGCCGGCGACAGCGGCGGCCGTGGCTAGGCTCAAGATCAGGCGTTTCATGGCGGGGCCTCCTGCTCAATCGTACTCGTTATCGGCAAACCTGCCGATTGGCGGCTGAACTCTAGCTGAACGGCTCCGTCAGCTTCGCAATGGGCCGAATTTCTTCACATTAGGCAGGGGTGGCGGCAGGTTTCCGGCCTCGCCCCGCAGGAACCTGCCGACGCGGCGGGCGGCTGGCCTTTAAGATTCTGGAGACGGAGGTTTCCGTTCAGTAAAAACGCCGAATAGTCGGGGTCTGATAGAAATCGAACATGGATTTTTCGAGTTAACCCTATCTTCAGTGCGCATCGACTTACCTGCGCTCAGGATCGTCGGGATCGGAACCCAGAACGGGGGCGGAGCGACGGGGCTAGGGAAACCAAGTCATGCTTACGAGCGTGGAGAACCAACTGCCGCTGCCGACCGCCGAGTCGACGGGGGATGAGCTGTTCAAGATGGGCTTGCTCTATTCGACGGGTCAGGGCGGCGCGCCGCTGGACTACGTCTCGGCCCACATGATGTTCAACCTGGCTGCGATGCGCGGCTCGGTCGAAGCCAAGGTCTACCGCAAGGAACTGAGCCAGGAGATGGCCTCCGACGAGGTCGCCGAGGCCCAGCGCCAGGCTCGCGAGTGGCTGGCCCACGGCTGACGCCGATAGGCCTCTGACGGGCGGCCTGCCTGGTCGCCGGGGCGTATGAGAAAAGCTCGCCGCGGCCTGGGAGCCCAGGTCCAGCGCGCGCATGCCGGGCGGCAATGTCATCAGCAGCCGCAGCGGGTTCGGCCCCCGCCTAAGGAGCGTCGTCCTTGGACGTCAGCGGATGGCGGTCCAGCTAAGGCGGCTGGCTCCCTCGTGAGCGCCTGCGGTCTTGGTTCTTCGTCGCGTTCAGGATGTTTCGGGCGGTTCCCCAGACCCTCCAAGCTTCTGAGGAGGGGGGGAAGCGGAAGTTCGCCGAGCGCTCCTTTTGACGCCTAAGCGGATGACTAGCTGGTTCGCTTCAAGGCGCCGGGGACGAGCCCGTCAGCACTCGTCTGCCCGCCCAGTTCGGGCTCAGGCGGCCCAAACCCAGAGATTTCGCTCAGACGAAGTGGCGCGCCATCCAGTCGACGCCGAATGCTACGAGGTCACGGGCGTCCAGCAGCTCGCTGGCCGCCCGACCGACCCGCCCCTGGGCACCGCGCCCTTCGGCCAGATACGTCTTCAGGATCGTCGCGAAATAGTCCTCGCCAGCCCATTCCACGATCCCTCTGGAGTCGTCGAGGCAACGCACTTTGCGGACGACCGGGCCGTCCGTCCCCACCACCCGCCTGTGGCGGACGACCCGACGTTTTTCGGCTAGCGGGACCAGGTACTCCGCATGGTGCAGGAGGGTCACCGTGTCAGGGTCCGCTCCCAACCGCAGCACCGATCCGGCACGATCGCAGAGATGCTGCAGGGGCGAGCCATGACCATAGTAGTCGTCCCAGGGTGGATTCCGCAGCAGCGTGGCCGCCAATCCCCCGCGCGCGCCGAACCGGCCCTCCGGATTTTCGCTCACCAGTGTGCCCGGATACTGTCGCATGGCCTCCGCCAGATGGCCCACGTCCTCCTCGGCCTCGGTGACCAGCGGGTCGAATGGGGCGGCGTTGACGAGCAGCTTCGCGCGCTCCGCCTCCGGCTGCTCATTGACCCAGTCCCACTCGTTTTTGGCGCCCAGAACCATCATCCAGCCGCCGTTCGGCCCCACCGCCGCATCAAGCGCCCCAATCACGCCCCCAGGCCCGCCTTTCACCGGGCCGATCTTCCGCAGCGACGCATGGACCATCACCGCATCGCCGTGCTTCACGCCCAGCGCCGCTAGGTCACCCGCGATCTCACCGACAGTGCGCATCGCTTACCTCGCGTAGCGGTTGAAGATGTATGCGCCGCGGATCGAGGTAATACCGCCGTCCTCGGCCAGGTCATTCAGCACCCTCAGCGCAGCGAGGGCTCCGGTTGCACCCCCGGTCTCGCCGACGGTTGAGCACCAAGCCATTCGCACCCATGCAGATTACCACCGCGATCTCGTCACTGCTCAATCAGTCCGACACCTGAGTACGCGGCTGGCAACAGCGGCTTTCGGGCCTATGTCCTTTGGGGACGAAAGCGCACGCCAAACAGCGGGCGCGCTGAAGGTCCGCCTTGGGTCGATTTCGGCCGAAGCCTCTGGCACGGACAACGGACATTGGCCTCCGCGCCAGAGATCCGACTTCTTCAACACAATCGGTCATTGGCCGAAATCGCCACCCAGACTTCAGGCAGAGCCGCCAGCGCCTGCAAGCCACGTCCTGGGCCGTTCGCTCCCCCTCGGACCAAGCTTGATCCCGGCAAACTGCGGGCTGAACCTGATATGGTTGTCGCTCGCCTTGAACGTCCCACATGCAGAAGCCCGTCCTGAGCATGCTCGCCGATCACGACGCCTATATCGCCGAGGCGCCTGAAAGCCTTCGCCCGCTGCTGGTTCGATTGCGCGCCCAGCTTGCGCAGGCGCTGCCTGACGCCGAAGAGGTCATCGCCTACAAGATGCCGGGGTTCAGGATCGGAAACTCCATCATCGCGGGCTATGCGGCGTTCAGTAAGCAATGCGGCCTCTATCTGTCGCCGGCCGCCATCGCATCGCATGCCGACGACATCGCCGCGGCCGGGCTGAAGTCCACCAAGACAGGCGTCACTTTCTCGCCCATCCGGCCGATCCCGGACGGGCTCGTTGAGAAACTCGCCCTGGCTTCCCGAAGGGAAAATCACTGAGCGGTCGATTGGCGCTGGCCAACCATCGCTGACGATAAGGACATTCGCATTGCGGCCTGGAGGCTATTGTCGGCGTGTGGGCCTACGCCTGAAATCGACCCATAGCGGACATGGACCTACGTCGGTTTCAGGATTCGGCTGCTGTTCAGCCACTCGGCTTGGTTCCACGTTGCCCCGCGGGCCCCAAGCGCCGCAGCATGAAAGGAGCCGTCATTCGTCTGCACGAGCGCAAGCAGTCGGCGACCGATGAGTAGTTGATTGCGCGATTGGTACTCGATGACGTCCAGCACTCCATTTGCCAGCGTCGGGTTCTCGGCGATGAGTTGGTGGAAGCCTTCCAGACAGAGCGCGAGGCATCCTGTTGGTCCGAAAGGTGGATCGCGTAGCCCGTCATTCAGCGCATCTAGATTGCCAGTCCAAGGTTCATACCCGAATTGGCCGAGCCAATTCAGACCGAAGCCGACGTCGGCGGTAAACTGATCGGAGGTGGTGCAAAGGACCTCGACGAGTCGATAGTCGAGAGCCCGAAGCGCCTCCTTGGCGTCGTCGAACAGTCGCTTACGCCAAAAGAGCGTCACCGCTCCGTGAGCGAGCAACTCCCAGTCTGCTCTGAGCTTGTCATCGTCGGTCGTGAACATGCCTACAAACCTAAACCGCCCGCATGTCCGCTAACCACCCCTAGCCGACGTTTGAGACGTCTGCTCTCGGGCGCAGAGGCCCTTGTCGGGACCGAAGCCTGTGACTGAGATCGACCTTTTGCGGACGTTCGAGGCGCTTGCCGCGTCCTGCGTCGCGGCCTCTAGCAAGCTAGCGTGCGTCCCCAGTTTGCAGGCGATGCCGCGCCCGCCGATTGCGGCTAGACTTGGCGGCGCCGCTCAGCAGAAAAGGCCCGCCGCCATGGCCCGCACGCCGCCCACCGCACCGGCAAAGCCCACCACAGACGAGCCTGCCCGCGTCGAGGGAATTTTCCGCTCGGGCTCGATGACCGCGATTGCGGTGGTGCTCGGCTTCTCGCTGGCCTTTCTGGTTCGCTGGAGCGGACTGCCGGGGCGCTGGGAGACTTCCGATCTGTTCGCCGTGACGGCCATCACCCTTGGCGTCGCCCTGCAGATCAAGGCGCTGGTCGATCTGCTGGCGGTGAAGTCGTTGATCGTCGTCAACTACGAAAGGGCGGTGCGCATCTTCGTGGCCGGCATTGTGTCGGTCGCTGTCGGTGTCATAGCGGCCATCTTCGGCCATATCGCCGGCTACGGCGGAATCGTTCTGCACGGCTGACGCCGGCTACGTCCGATTTCCATCCCTGTGAGCCCACGACAGGGTCAGGGGATAGCCCGCGACGAGCGCCGCCTAGCGGACTTGCGGCCCCAGGGCGTAGCTGAACTGGATGGGGAGCATGTCGCGGAAGTACTGCTGCATGAACAGCCCCGCGTCGGCGACGCCGCTGCGCGGGACGTAGACCACGTCGTAGCGGCGCAGGGGAATGAGGTCGGCCTGGGCGTTCTGGAGGCCGCGCAGCAGGTCGGCGCGGCGGACCATGCCCTGGCCGTTCGGGCCGCGGCGCACGATGTAGACGCTGGTGGCGTCGCCGGTCGAGCGGAAGCCTCCCGCCTGGATGATGGCGCGCAGGGCGTCGGCGTCGCCATTCAGGTCGATGACGCCCGGATTGCCGACCTCGCCGCCCACGAACACCTTCAGCGGAGCGGCCTTGGCCGACACCTCGACCTGCGGGCGCAGGAGCTGGGTCGAGTAGGCCTGGGCGATCGCGTCCTGGAGCTCGCCGGTGGTGCGGTCGGCGGCCATGACCGGGCCGACCAGGGGCAGGGTGATGCGGCCGTCCGGCTGGACGACCAGGCTCTTGGTCAGCTCAGGGGCGGAGGGGACCGCCACCTCGACCTCGTCGCCGGGATAGAATCGATAGTCCGGCTCGTAGTCGGTCCAGGTCGCGTAGGGGATGTTGCTGAACGGCGGCGGGGCGGGCGCCGCCGGCGCAGGGTTCCAGCGGCCCATGAGGTCGCGCGGGGCCACGGTCGGCATGGCGCACGCGGCCAGGACGAAGCCGGCGCAAGCGGCAAGCACGGGAGCGGAACGGCGCCTTTGAAGCATGGCGCAAAGGTTAAGGAGAATGGGTAACGGAGTGTTAATCGCGGCCTCGCAGGGTCGGCTTTAAGTAGAGGGGCCGAGATTCTCCAAGGTGACGCAGGCTGCGTGGACAGCACCGACGCATGACGCCAGCCCGGGTTTGGCCTGGGCCGCACGGCCGCGCTATGCGCTGAGCGACTTTCCGGTGCTGCTGTGGCGCGAGCGGTTCCTGATGCTGGGGATATTCACGACGCTGTTCGTGCTGGGCGTCGCGGCCGCCCTGACCATGAAGACCAGCTATGAAGCCTATTCGAGCGTGCTGGTGCGGCTGGGCCAGGAGTATGTCTACGAGCCGCGGGCCGGGGACGCCGGGCGCGGGGCGGTGCTGGACTCCGACCAGGTGATTCAGTCAGAAACAGAGATCCTGGGCGCTGCGCCGCTGAAGCTGCGGGTGATCGAGCGGCTGGGCCTGGCGCGGACCTATCCGGACCTGGCCGAGAAGTACGCCAAGGCCTCGCCGGCCGAGAAGAAGACCATCATGAGCATGGCCGTCAGGGCCATCGAGCAGAACCTGAAGATCGGCGCGGCGCCCGATACGCCGATCGTGCGGATCGGGTTCAGCCACAAGGACCCGCAGACGGCGGCCCTGATCCTGAACACCCTGCTGGAAGAGTACCTGATCTATCGCCGCTCGGTGCTGCTCGACCCCGGCTCGCCGGCCCTGGAGCAGCAACGCCGCCTGTTCGAGACCCGGCTGGGGGACGCGGACGCGGCCTATGAGGAGTTCCTGAGCAGCAACCGGATCGGCGACTTCGTCGCGGAGAAGGCCTCGCTGTCGCAGCTCCAGGCCCAGATCGAGCAGCAGAAGTACCAGACCGACGCGCAGCTGCAGGACCGGATCGGGCGGCTGGCGACGCTGAACGGCCAGCTTGGCCAGGTGTCGCGGGAGGTCGGCCTCTATCGCGACGTGTCCGGCGCGCCCGGCGAGCGGCTGGTCGGGATGAAGGTGCAGCGCGAGGAGCTGCTGTCGCGCTATCGCGCCGACGCCCGCCCGGTGCAGGAGCTGGACGCCCAGATCGCGCAGCTGGAGGCCGGCATCGCGGCCGGGCGCACGACCGGCGACGGGGCCAGGCGGATCGGGGTGAACCCGGTCTACCAGACGCTGCAGACCGAGAGGATCCAGCTGACCGCTGAGGTCGGGGCGCTGCGCCGCTCGCAGGCCGAGCTGGACGACCAGATCAAGCGGCTGACCGAACGGCGGCTGAGGCTGGCGGCGCTGGAGCCGCGCTTCCAGGAGCTGTCGCTGAACCGCGACGTGCTGCAGACCAGCGTTCGCGACTTCACCGTCAAGGAAGAGCAGAGCCGCGCGGCCCAGGAGATCGCCGCCCGCTCGAACGACAACATCCGTATCGTCCAGCGGGCGATCCCGCCGATCAAGGGCAAGAGCCTGCGCAAGCCGGTGGTGGTGCTGGCGTTCCTGTTCGCGGGCTTTACGGCGCTTTGCGCGGGCCTGCTGGCGATGTTCCTGCGGCCGGGCCTGCCGACGCCGCAGTCGGCCTCGCGGACCCTGGGCCTGCCGGTGCTGGGCGCCGCGCCGCTGAAGGCGCGGTGAGGCGCAGATTGCGCTAGCTTCTGCCCATTGGGCGGACGGCGATTCGAAGCATGGTGGATCTGAGTTCCGAGATGGCCGAACTGTGGGCGTCCCTAGGGTCGCCCGCGGCCGGCCGCTCGCGAGTCATCCAGATCACCGCGGCGCGGACCGGGGAGGGCGCCTCCACGATCGCGCGCGAGCTGGCGCACCACGCGGCGCGCAAGGTCGGCCGCTCGGTCTGGCTGGTCGACCTGGACCTGGTGACCGCCTCGCAGCATGCGGCGCTGTCGGCCGAGGCCGGCCGCTATGGCGCGCTCTCTGAAGCCGTGCAGGCCAGCCCCGACGGCTCTGCCTTCTTCACCGTGCAGCCGCCGGCGCAGACCCCCGACGGCGCGGTCTGGCCGGACGGCGGCTATCTGGCGGCGCACCGGGTGGGATCGGCGCGCTGGTGGGTGACGCGGTTCCAGCGCGAGCGCCTGATCGGCCGCCAGAGCGTGCATCTGGTCCCCACCGCCGACTATTGGAACGCGCTGCGCAGGTTCGCCGAGGTGATCATCGTCGACGGCCCGGCGCCGGACCGATCGCGCGCGGCCCTGGCTCTGGCCCCGTTCATGGACCAGACGGTGCTGGTGGTCTCGGCCGACCAGGCCGACGTGCGCGCGCCGGCCCAGCTGCGGGACGCCATCGTCGGCGCCGGCGGGCAGGTCACCGGCCTGTTCTTCAATCGCGGCGTCGTGGAGACGCCGGCCTTCATGAAGGCGCTGGCGCCGTGACCCAGGCGCTAGCGGGCGCCGGCGCGCGGCCTGCGCGGCAGGTGACCGCCTGGCGGCTGCTGACCCTCGGCGCGGCGGCGCTGATCTTCTTGATCTACAGCCAGTTCTGGGTGTTCCCGCTGCTCGGCGACGCCGGCAATCCGGCCGCCAGCGGCCTGATCCGGGCGCTCTACCTGCCGGCCTATGGCGCGGCGGCGGTGCTGATGGCGCTGACCCCGCGCGCGACGCTCCTGGCGCTGCTGCGCCAGCCGTTCCTGGTCGTGCTGCTGCTGATCTGCGCGGCCTCGACGCTGTGGTCGGTGGCGCCGGACAAGACCCTGACGCGGTCGGTGGCGCTGGTCTTCACGACCCTGGGCGGGGTGGTGCTGGCCGCGCGCTACCGCTGGGCGACGCTGCTGGAGATCCTGGCCACGTCGTTCGCATTCCTGACCATCGTGGCGATCCTGGTCTCGCTGGCGGTCCCCTCGATCGGGGTGATGCAGGAGCTGTTCCCCGGCGCCTGGCGCGGCGTCTGGCCCGAGAAGAACGCCCTGGGCGGGATCATGGCGCTGGGCTTCATCGTGCTGACGGCGGCGGCGGTGCTGAACCCGCAGCGGGCGATGATCTGGCTGCCGTTCGCGGGGCTGGCGCTGCTGCTGGTGCTGATGTCGACGTCGAAGACCTCGCTGGTCTCGGCCATGCTGGGCTTCGGCGGCCTGGTGTTCGTCGCCCTGGTCCGGCGGCATCCGGCCTCGGGGGTGGCGACCATCTGGCTGGCGGCGCTGGGCGTGGCGATGATCGCCGGCGTGTTCCTGTTCGCCGCCGACTTCTTCTTCGAGATCCTGGGCAAGGACGCCACCCTGACCGGCCGCACCAAGATCTGGGACGCGGCCATGCAGCAGATCCGCCTGCGGCCGTGGACGGGCTATGGCTACGGCGTGGTCTGGGAGCTCAAGGACACCTGGAGCCCGCTGGCCTCGATCGTGAAAAGCGCCGGGTTCACGCCGATCCACGCCCACAGCGCCTGGATCGAGCAGTGGATCGGGATCGGGGTGTTCGGACTGGCGGCGTTCGCGCTGATGTACGTCCAGACGCTGATGCTGGCGGCAGTGGCGCTGTTCCGCGACCGGGGGGCGTATTTCGCCGTGCCGTTCCTGATCGTCTACACGCTGATGACCCTGACCGAGAGCATCGCGGTGACGTTCCACGATTTCCGCTGGATGATGTTCGTGATGGTGGCGACCAAGCTGGTCTGGCCCGATCGGGACGTGCGGGACTAGGAGCTCAGCATGGCATTGCCCTGTCGCCCCAGCGCGGTGATCTTCGACATGGATGGCCTGCTGTTCGATACCGAGGCCCTCTGGCAGGAGGCGCTTCTGGCCGCCGCGGCCGAAGCCGGGCACGAGATCCCGAACGAGGTGTTCAAGGGATCGATCGGCGTTCGGCGCTCGCAATGCGGGGGCCTGTTCCGGTCGCACTTCGGCGAGGACTTCGCGTTCGAGGCCTTTCACTCAGATTGGAGGCGGCACTTCTGGCTGATCGCCGAAGGTCGGCCCGCCCTGAAGCCGGGCGTTCATGAGCTGCTGGAATTCCTCGACCAGCTGCGGCTGCCGCGCGCCATCGCCACGTCGTCGTCCGGCGCGACGGTCGAGCGTCATCTGACCTCGCATGGTTTGACGGCGCGGTTCGATGCGATCGTCTGCCGCGGCGACTACGAAGCGGGCAAGCCGGCGCCCGATCCCTTTCTGAAGGCCGCCGAGCGGCTGGGCGTCGAACCTCGAGCATGTCTGGCCCTCGAAGATTCGCACGTCGGCGTCCGCTCGGGGGCGGCGGCGGGCATGATGACGGTCATGGTGCCCGATCTACTGGAACCGACGGCCGACATTCGCGCGCTGTGCGTCGTTGTCGCCCGCGATCTGCATGAGGTCCGCGACCTGGTGGCGGCGTCGCCGACCTAGGCCGCGAGCTTTCTGGCCACGGCGCCGACGGTGTCGATCTCGAAGCCGGCGGCCAGGGCCTCGTCGATCAGGGTTGCGAGGGCCTTGGGCGTGCAGCCCCAGGGGGAGGGATCGTCGGCGACGTCGTGGGTGTAGAGGATCAGCCAGGCCTTGCGCGCCTTGGCCTGCGAGAGCCAGCGGCGGGCGACCGCTTGGCCATCGGGACCCTCGATGCCCACGGCCGGGGCCTGGTTGAGGTCCACGCCCTTGTCGACCAGCCCGTGGTGCAGGCCGCGCAGGATCGAGAAGCGCGGGGCGAGGGCGTGCTTGGGGCCGGCGGCGACGTCGCCGTAGGGGTAGGCGAAGGTCTCCAGCCTGGGCGCGCCCCAGTCGGCCAGGACGGCGGCGTTCCGGTCGGCTTCGGCGGCGGCCTCCTCGCCCGAGGCGCGGCCGCAGTCGAGGTGGGAGAAGGTGTGGCAGCCGATCTCGTGGCCGGCGGCGGCGAGGCGGCGGTAGTCGGCCGCCTGGCCGCAGACGCCCATCGGCGCGTCCTGGCCCGCCAGCCCGGCGGAGACGTAGTAGGCGCCGCGCAGGTCGCGGGCCTCGAGGATCGCCGCGCCGGTGGTGCAGGCGCTCAAGGGGGCGTCGTCGAAGCTGATCGACAGCATCGGGCGGCCGGGCGCGGCGGCCAGCGGACGGCGATGGGCCAGGCGCGCCAGCCTGCGGCGCAGCTTGCCCCTCAGCGAAGCGTCGGCCCTGTAGGCGCCCTCGTAGGACATCAGACGGCCTCGGCGTAGAGCGCGGCGCGGTAGAGCCGCATGGCCAGGGCGCGGCTGCCGAGCGGGGCGGATTCGGCCAGGGCGTACTGCTTGAGCATCGGGCGCCAGAGGCCGCGCAGCGGCGCGCGCTTGAGCGCCCTGGCGACGCGGTAGCTGGGATAGCCGCTGACCACGGCCGGATGGGCGGCGACCACGCGGGCGAAGTTGGCGGCCGACTGCTCGTACTTGGCGGCCATGGTCCTGGCCGTGTCGAGGCCCAGGTGGGTGGCGGTGTTGTCGAGGTGCAGGATCGGCCAGCGGCGGGCGACGCGCATGCCCCACTCGACGTCCTCCCAGCCCCAGCCGGCGAAGGTCTCGTCGAAGGCCTCGGCCTCGAAGACGTCGCGGCGGACCAGCAGGTTGGAGGTGAAGACGTGCTTTTCCGGGTTCTGGCTGCGGACGGCGGCGTCCAGGCAGTCGCTGTGGGCGGCCATGCTGCGATGCAAGGCCTGGTCGCGGCGCGGCGGGACCTGCTTCAGGGAGAAGCCGCCGAAGGCCACGGGGGTGTTCTCACGGGCGATCAGGTCGAGCCAGAGGCCCAGGAAGTTCGGATCGTCGGGCAGCATGTCGCTGTCGAGGAACAGGAAGTGGCCGGCGCGGGCGTGGGAGACCAGGCGGTTGCGGCCCTTGGAGCGGCCTTCGTTGCGGGCCAGGCGGATGAAGCGGGCGGGCAGGGGCAGGAGGCCGATGGCGGCCTCGACCTCGTCGGAGAGGTTCGGGTCGTCGGAGCCGTCGTCGAGGATGACGATCTCGGCGGCGACGGCGCACTCGCGCGACAGGGCGGCCAGCAGGGGGATCGGGTCGTCGCCCTTGAACGGGATCAGCACCGAGAGCCTGGCGCCGCCGCGATACCAGGCGGCGTTGTCGACGAGGGTCTGCTGGGTCATGCGGCGTTCCGGGCGCGAAGGGTGCGGAGGGCCTGGCCGGCGCGGCTGCGCAGGGCCCCGGCGTCGAGGAGGTAGACGGCCAGGCCGTAGACGAGGCCGCCGAGGGCGGCCTTGGCGGCGAGCTCGGGCAGGCCGCCGAAGGCGGGGATGCGGGTGACGGCGAGCGCCATCAGGGCGCTGGCGCCGATCGCCTGGGCCAGGGTCAGCCAGGGCACGGGCAGGGCCATCAGGCGGCGGCCGAGCAGGGCCGAGGCGGCCAGGCCGAGCGCATAGCTGGCGAGGGTGGAGATCAGGGCGCCCTGCAGGCCCAGGCGCGGGATCAGCAGCAGGTTGAGGACCAGGTTGGCCAGCGCCGGGATGGCCATGGCCGCCAGCAGGAAGACCGTGCGTTGGCCGAGCGTGAAGGCCTGGTGGAAGTAGTAGGTGGTGAGGCCGGCCAGCAGGCCGCTGGCGGCGATCCACGGGGTGACCTGCGCGGCGCCGGCGGCCAGCGCCTGGCCGACCATCAGCTGGGAGAGGGGGGCGGCGACCAGGGCCAGTCCGACGGCGGCGGGGACGGTCAGCAGCAGCATCAGCGAGGCTTGCTCGTGGGCGGCGGGGACCAGGGCCTGCTTGCCGCCGCGCTCGAGCGCCATGATCAGGGCCGGGCCGCCGGCGGCGCCGAGCCAGATGAACACCACGTCGAGGGTGCGGTTCGCGAGGCTGTAGCCGGCGTGGTAGACGCCGACCGCCGCCTCGTCGAGGAAGGCGGCCAGCAGGAAGCGGTCCGTGCTGGAGAGCACCAGGGCCAGGATCAGCGAGAGCGCGACCGGCACGCCGTATTCGGCGTGGCGCCGGGCGCGCGAGGGCTCGAAGCGGCCGCCGGCGCCCTTGCCGTACTCCGAGGCGAAGCAGGCGAGCGCGCAGAGGGCCGAGGCGATCCCGATGCCGATCAGCGGGGCCGCGCCGCCGAATCCGGCGAGGGCGAGGCCGGCGCCGATGGCGAAGGCGCCCAGGGTCTGGACGAGATCGATGTTGGCGGCGCCGCTGACCTCGCCGGCGGCGCGGCGGCGCTCCTGGGCCAGGCGGGCGAAGGTGCGCGGCAGCACGGACACCAGGCCGCAGACGACGGCGAGCTTGAGCCCCGGATTGAGCGGCAGCAGCAGGGCCAGCCCGCAGGCCAGCGGCACGGCGGCCAGCAGGGTCAGCCAGGTGCGGTAGACGGTGGCGGCGAGGTCGCGGCCGCCGTCGCGATCGGCCTCGCCGGCCCAGTAGCGGGCCAGCGCCGCCTCGTTCCAGGTGAAGACCGCGGTGTGCACGAGGCTCATCACCGAAAAGCCCAGGGCGTAGTCGCCGAACTGGCTGGGCGTGAGCAGGCGCGTGAAGGTGACGATCGTCAGCAGGCCGACCAGCCCCTGTACGATATTGACCGGCAGATAGCCGACCACGCCACGCCAGAACATCAAGCCGCCCTTCCCACGCGCGCGGCGTGAGAGCGCCGCGTCAGACGAAGAGTGTCGCAAGGGCCGGTTGCAAACCGTTAAACGCGCGGGACTTTTCCTGGCGGCGGGGGCGAGTGGATGGGTAGGCCTTCTATGCGTCCGCTATGCGCATCGGCGCCGAGGGCCGGGGCCGACCCGTTGCGGACATTGACGGCTGACCGGATAGATAGGCGATGCCCACTCTATTCTCATATCTCCGAAAGGTGCTCGGCCGCTGGTCGCGTCAGCAGGACGAGGCGTTGCGACAGATGACCGAGCGTAAGACTGCTAGCGCACGTCTTGCTGGCTATTCAACGTCGGAACGTGTGGACGCGAAATTCTTCCTCTTAGCCCTTGCGCCGTTTCTTCCGATCCTACTTTCCGACCAACTCGGCTGGTCCCGTGGCGCTATGTGGCATGTGTGGTTCTGGCTCAGCGTCGCCTGGGCGGTCGGCGTGGTCGGGATCCTTTTTGTCGCTTACTGGCGGGCGCTCAGTCGATCCTTCCGTCGAAAGTCATAGGGTCCGCAATCCACCCTAGCCGACGTTTGAGACGTCTGCTTTCGGGCCGCTCGCGGCTCCGCCTTGCCGCCGTGCGAAGTCTATGAATGCCTTGAACGCGGCCGTCGGGTTGCGCCGGCTAGGGTAATAGAGGCTCAAGCGCGGCAGCGTCGGTGTCCAGTCCTCCAGCACATGGACAAGGCGGCCTGCATCGATGTCATCTCGCACGTCAGACTCCATCGCCAGCGTGAGACCAACGGACGCCAGCGCCGCGGTGCGGGCGAGGCTTGCTTCGTCGAGGGTAAGGCCGCCTTCCACGTCGACATGGATCGACTGCCCATCCTTCTCGAACGGCCAGCGGTAGATCGCACCATTGGGAAGCCGGACGCGGAGACAGTCGTGTGCGGCGAGGTCCTGCGGAATCTTCGGCGTCCCGCGCGCTTCGAGATAGCTCGGCGCGCCAACCACCACATTGCGCCGGGGGGCGCCCAGCGGCAGGGCGATCATGTCGACGGGCACTAGATCTTCGCTGCGCACACCGAGATCAAAACCGCCGGCCACGATGTCGACCAGGCGACCCTCCGTGACGATGTCGATGTGGACCTGGGGGTGCAGGCGCTTGAACGGCAGAACGAGTGAGGAAAAGATTTCGCGCGCCGCCGTCGGAAAGGCGTTGATGCGCAGCGTGCCGGACGGCGTGGCCTGTTGCGAACGGGCAGCCTCCATCGCCTCATGAATGTCCCGAACTGCGGGCGCGACCTGGTCGACGAACCGCTGGCCGGCCTCGGTGAGGGACACGCTTCGGGTCGTGCGGTTGAAAAGTCGCACGCCGAGGGCTCGTTCCAGCTTTCCGACGGCGTTGCTCAGCGCTGTGGTCGAGACGCCGAGCTCAACGGCCGCAGCACGGAATTTTCCCCGGCGGGCGACCATGAGAACGGCGTCCAGTTCGGTCAGGCTGTGCTGCGCCATTGTCCCGCCAATCGTGATGAGTTGTTCCGGTTTGTCCCGATTATGCCGCAGCCTGTCCATCGCTAACTTGGCTGGTGCGCGCACCCGCCGTTGCGGCGAACGCCCCAAGCAGGACAGGACCGATGTCGCTCGAACTTCCATCTCCGATAGCCGCGTATGTGGCGGCGAACGCCCAGCTCGACGTTGACGGCATGCTCCAGCCGTTCGCGGAGGACGCCGTCCTTCATGACAATGGCGCAGTCTTCAACGGACACGCTGAAATCCGCCGCCTGCTCGAAGAGGCGGTTGTTCCCGTGAAGGCGATCTTCACGCCGGACATCTGGCGCCAGGACGGCCGTCAGGTTGTCCTCGAAGGCCCCGCCCATGGCGACTTTCCGGGGAGCCCAATCCGCTTCACCTACCGCTTCACGCTGGAAGGCGACGCGATCAAAGCCGTGGAGATCACGGGATGAACAGCAAGCCAGCCGAGTTCGCCGGAAAGCGCGTGCTCATCAGTGGCGGCACCAAGGGTCTGGGCCGCGCCACAGTCGACCGCTTTGTAGCCGGCGGCGCCCGGGTCATCACCTCCGCGCGCGGGCAGCTGGAGCCCATCGATGGCGTCGAGTTTGTCCAGGCAGACCTGACGACGGCCGAGGGGGGACAGACGCTGGCGAAAGCGGCGCTCGATCGCCTGGGCGGCATCGACATTCTCGCCCATGTCCTCGGGGGTTCGACCACCCCCGGCGGCGGCTTCGCCGCCCTGACGGACGACTTCTGGCTGTCCGAGCTGAACCTGAACCTTCTTGCGACCGTTCGCCTGGATCGCCTGCTCATTCCGCAGATGGTCGAGCGGGGGGCCGGCGCAGTGGTGCACGTCACCTCCATCCAGTCGGTCTTGCCGCTTCCGGATGCAACCACCGCCTACGCCTCGGCCAAGGCGGCGCTCCGGACCTACAGCAAGTCCATCTCCAAAGAGCTTGGTCCCAAGGGCGTGCGGGTCAACACCGTCTCGCCCGGCTGGATCATGACCGAGGGGACCGAGGTGTTTCTCAAGCGTCTCCAGCACGCCAGCGGCGGCTCTCTCGAGGACGCGCGCAAGCTCGTCCTGGATGGGCTCGGCGGAATCGCGATTGGTCGCGGCGCCGAACCCTTCGAAGTCGCCGAAGCCATCGCCTTCTTGGCCTCAGACCGAGCCGCCTCGATTCACGGCGCCGAGCTCGTCATCGACGGCGGGACCGTCCCGACCGTCTGATCCCGGCCTGAGTCCGCCTGAGTTGGTTGAGCGTGGACGCAGAGATGACCTTGGCTCTGCGTCCGCCTTTCGGACGCGTCCGCCTCCGATTGCAGCGTGCGCGACGACTGCGAGCAGGCTCACCAGGGCCCCGAGGCTTACGAGCGTCGAAACTTCGAAGATCCCGGGGGCCAGTTGCTTCAGGGACGGATCGAAGGGCAGCCGCAGGATCGTTTCGCCCATGTGGAAGCTGCTCAAGCCTCCCACGAGCAGGCCCAGCGCAAGGCCCGCCAGCCGCAGATCCGCGATGAAGCGGCGCGAGAATGCGGCGGCCGGCCCGCCTCTCAGTACGAGCAGGGCAGCCAGGAGTATCAGCGGAATTGCGGCGACAAGCACCGACAGGACGATGCGCTGCGGAATGGCGGCGTTTGCGAAGACACCTTCCAGCGCCGGACTCAGCATTGCGGATTTCCCATACCCATGGGGAAACGATTACGGGTCCGTGTGGAGGGCTGCAATCGGCCCCTGGTCATCCGCGCCGGAGGAGGCGCTTAGCGGACCGTCTCGGAGTCGCCCAGCAGGCAGGGGACGGTCATGAACATGATGTAGAGGTCGAGCCAGAAGGACTGGCGCTCGATGTACTCCACGTCCAGCGCCACGCGCCGGCGGACCAGTTCGGGCGTGTCGACGGCGCCGCGCGAACCGTTGATCGCCGCCCAGCCGGTCATGCCCGGCTTCATGCGGTGACGGTGAGCGTATTCGGCGACCAGGCGCGAGCTCTCGACTTCGCCGGTCTTCATGCCGATGGCGTGCGGACGCGGGCCGACCAGGGACATCTCGCCGGTGATGACGTTGATGAGCTGGGGCAGCTCGTCGAGGCTGGTCTTGCGGATGAACTTGCCGACCTTGGTGACGCGGTCGTCGTGGGCGCTGACCTGGCGCGTGGCCTTGGCGTCGGCGGACTCGGTCCGCATCGAGCGGAACTTCCAGACCACGATCTCTTCGTTGTTGAAGCCGTGGCGGCGCTGGCGGAAGAACACCGGGCCGGGGCTGTCGAGCTTGATGGCCAGGGCCACCAGCAACATGATCGGCGTGGCCACGAACAGCGCGATGGCGGCGATGATCAGGTCCTGGGCGCGCTTGGCCAGCGCCTTGCCCTGGTCGATCTCGGCGCCCGAGACGCGGGCCAGCGGGATATTGGCGATGCGGTCGATGGCCTCGGCCTCGCCGGACTGGCCGTCGCGGTCGAGCAGCAGGGTGATCTCGTTGGGCAGGACCTTCAGCCGTTCCAGCAGCGCCTGCACGCGGTCGCGCGCGCCGGCCGGCACGGTGATCACGATGCGGTCCACGAACGGCATGATGCGATGGGCCAGCAGCTCGTCGGTGCCGCCCAGCATCGGCACGCGGTGCATGTGTTCGGCGCTGCCCTCGCGGGCGCGGTCGTCGAAGACGCCCAGGACGTGGGCCTCGCGGGTTTCGAGGATGGCGGCGATCAGGCGCTCGGCCGCGCCGGTGGCGCCGACGATGACCAGGTTGGGCGTCAGGCGCCCGTTGGTCCGCCAGCGCTTGACGTTGGCCCACCAGAGACCGTGCGCGGCGGCGACGCAGAGGAAGGCGAGCGGGGTCCACACGCCGAGCGAGGCCGTCAGCATGATCACGCCGACGAAGTGGGTGAGGATGGCGAAGCACATCGCCACCGCCACCGCGAAGGCGACGGTGACCCGCATGAGATGGATGGCCAGATCTTCGCGGCGGCCGAACTTGTAGCAGTCGAACAGGCGCAGGCTGGCGAAGGTGGCGACGGACGCGCCGCCATAGATCAGCAGGACGTTGGCGCCATGGGTCAGGGCCGCGGCGATCAAGCAGCCCAGGATCAGCGCGATGGCGTCGCCGCCCTGGAAGAAACGGGTGAGCAGCCGGCCCGACATCCGCAGGCGGGTCGGGGTCAGGCGGTCGGGGCGCAGCGGGCCGCGCCGATCGCGGCCGGGCTCGGCCCACGCAGCCGCAGCCGCGTGCGCTTCGGCGTGACGCCGAGCGCGACGGTCAGCCAACGAGCTGGGCTTGAACGGAGCGGCGAAAGACATCTGGGACCGGTTTATTCGCGATGACGGAGAAGCACACTGCCACACGGCCTCTGTGTGAGCAGTTAACGTACACGCGTTCTATAACGACAACTGTAAACTATTCGCATCAGGCATCCACCCCAACTGCGAAGAAACAGACGATTGAATCAATCTCGGCGCTGCGACTGCGTGCCGACAACTGTCATTCACACTACAGGATGCTTGAAAACGGTGAACAACCTGTGGGTGAATAATTCATCTACCCTTAAGCATATTCGCCTGGGAGGCGACTTCGCTCACGGCGGCGACGACGGCCTCGGGACGGTCGGTCATGATCATGTGCGAACTGCCCTCGACGCGCCGGCTCTCGCCGCGGGTCGATCGCCGCGCCAGTTCGCGGTGCAGGCCCCACCAGAGATCGGCCAGCGGCTGGCGCGCCGGCTCGGGCGCGGCGGCGTAGGTCCCGTCGGCGGTGAGCACGATCAGCGGCAGGTCGCCGTAGGTCTGGCGCCCGGCGTCGAGGGCTTCTGACGTGGCGCCCCAGAGGGTGTCGAGCTCGGACATGCGGGTCTGCCAGGTCGACGGACGGATCGCTTCGGCGCGGCGGGCGGCGGCGATCGCGGCGGGCTGACCCTGGCGCGCGGCCGGGACGCAGCGGTCCAGCGGCGGCTCGGCGGACGGGAGTGTCCTGGCCTCCGCCGCGGCCAGGCACTTGGCGGCGCGCTCGCGGATCAGACCTGTGTCCGCCGCGCCCGGACCGAACATCGCGGCGAAGCGGCGGTCCTGATGCTCCACGGACGGATCGACCAGCACCATGCCGACGACGTCGCCGGGGCGGCGGTTGGAGAACAGGCGGACATAGAGCGCGCCGGCCGAGTGGCCGACGAGAATGAACGGCCCCTCAATGCGCGCGGCGCGCAGGCCGCGGTCGAGGTCGCGGGCGATGGCTGCGCCGTCGCGGGGCAGGGGGCCCGGATCGGAGAAGCCGGCCCCGGCGCGGTCGTAGGTGCAAACGCGGTGCGTCCTGGCGAGCGCGGTCTTGACCTTGCCCCAACCGAGGGAGTCGGCGCTGTAGCCGCCTTCCAGCAGCACGGTCGGCGCGCCTTGCCCGGCGCAGCGGAAGTTGAGCGCCCGCCCGTCGGGCAGCCGGGCGAGGGTTTCGGGACGGGCGCCGACCTCGCCGGGCGGCGGCGCGGCCGCGGCCGGCGCGGCGAGCGTCAGCATGGCGGCGAGCGAGGCGAGGAGCGGGCGCATGGTCGGGTGGTCCTCGGGGACGGTCCATCGTCGGGCGGGATGCAACTACGCGGTGATCTGCACGTTCAGCCGCCGCCAAGCTTTGCCTAGGGCGGCCTGTGTAAACGGAAGCGCGCCATGACCGATCAACCCGAATCGCGGCCCATCGAGAATACGCCGGAGTACGTCGCCTACCTGCTGCTGGAGCGGATCGCCGACGTCGAGCGGATCTCCATGTCCCGCGACGGCAAGGAGAAGGTGGCGAGCCGCAAGTGGATCCTGGACACCTATGCCGAGTGCCTGGACGCGACGCGGGCCAACCGCCGCTACGCCAAGGCGCCGGGGTGAAGGCAAGGGGAGCGCGTCGGCGATGACGCGCTCCCCCGCTTCACCGGCGCCGGAGCGCCGGCGGCGCGCACTGGGACGATGGGCTCGTTTTGGTGCGCGACTGTCCCGCCCCGGGATCGCGCAGCAAGTCGCGTGCCGTCAGATTTCGATGTTCTGTGGGCCGTCCGCGCCCAGCACCAGCAGGCGCGCGCCCGGCTCGGGACTGGCCTGAAGCTCGACGTCGCCGTACCAGGCGGTGTCGCGTGCGGGGTCGGCGTCAAACAGGATGGCGGCCTCGCCCTTGCCCACGAACAGTTGCTCGATGGCCTGGGGGCAGGCGTCGATTCGCGTGATGGTCAGCCCGGCGGCCCGCAGCTCGCCGATCTTGGCGTCCAGTCGCTCGTGCAGTTGTTCGCTCATGCCGCAACCGCTGTTTGTGATGCTCCCGTCGTTTAACCTTAAGCGATGACGCCGCCGGCGCGCCGCACTTTTTGGCGAGCGTGCGCAGATCGTCCGGGCGGGGCGTTTTTCTTTTCCGCGCCCCCGTTGCTCCCGGCGCCTGGTTTCGGCTATGGAGTGCGACCCGATTTGGACCGCGCCGCTCGCAGAGCTCGCAGCGACCTGATCGGGCTGGTGACGTGGCCGAGTGGCTGAAGGCAACGGTTTGCTAAATCGTCATACGTGAAAGCGTATCCAGGGTTCGAATCCCTGCGTCACCGCCAATTTCCTGACATTCGCGTTGAAGCGGGCCGGCGTGGCGCTGATGACGCGCCCGTCGTCGATCTGCGCCCGACTAACTTATGACAATGCGCGCGGCCCCTGGTCGCGGTCGTGTGGCGCGTGGCTGTGCGGGCGTTCTCGTCCAACGCCTTTGCAACCGCAGGCTCAGCGATCTCGGGGGAGGTCGCTGATGGGCTCTCTCGCTCGGCTGAGAGAGCCCTTGCCCGCCTTGAGGCTAGAGCTCGGGCGGCGCGGGGCGGATGTCCATCACTTCGGCGATCAATTCGGCGGCGTCGAGCGGCTTGACCAGGAAGGCGTCGGCGCCGGCCTGGCGGGAGGCCTCGCGGTGCTCGGGCATGGCGTTGGCGGTCAGCATGCAGATCCGCGGACCCGCCCGCAGCGGCCGGGCGGCGCGGATGCGGCGAACGGCGGTGACGCCGTCCATCACCGGCATCTGCATGTCCATGAGGATCAGGTCGTAGGTCTGGAGGGCGGCGGCCTCGACGGCTTCCTGGCCGTTCTCGACGCAGGTCAGTTCGACCGGCAGGGCATCGAGGATCAGTTCGACGACGCGGCGGTTGGTGGGATGATCCTCGGCCAGCAGCACGCGCACCGGGCGGTCGGGCATCGGCGCCAAGAAGGCCGGGGCGGCGGGGAGCGTCGGGGCTTCGCGCGCCACGCGGCGCAGCGGCAGTTCGAAGGCGAAGAGCGCGCCGGCGCCGGGGCTGGACGAGGCGACGATGTCGCCGCCCATGAGATCGACCAGGGATTTCGAGATCGCCAGCCCAAGGCCGGTGCCGCCGAACTGGCGGGTGATGGACGAGTCGGCCTGTTCGAAGCGGTCGAACAGGGCGGCGGCGGCGGCCGAGGGAAAGCCGATGCCGGTGTCCTGGACCACGAAGCGCACCCGGCGCACGCCGTCGGCATGGCCGCGCGAGAGCACCTTGAGCCAGACGTCGCCGCGGGCGGTGAACTTCACGGCGTTGCTGAGCAGGTTGGAGAGCACCTGGCGGATGCGCAGGTCATCGCCGTGGAAGCGGTCGCAGACCTCGCGGTCCATCTCCAGGTGGAACCCGATCGACTTCTCGGCGGCGCTGGCCTGGAAGAGGGCGAAGGTGGCGCGCACCATGTCCTCCAGGTCGAAGGGGTCGGCGCGGATGCAGAGGCGGCCGGCGTCGACCTTGGCGAGGTCTAGGATGTCGCTGAGCAGGCCCTGGAGCGCCCGACCCGAGGTCTCGATCAGCTGCACCATCTCGCGCTGGGGCGGCGCCAGGTCGGTGCGGGCCAAGGCCCCGGCGACGCCGAGCACGCCATTGAGGGGCGTGCGGATCTCGTGGCTCATATTGGCCAGGAAGGTCGACTTGGCGCGGCTGGCCTCCTCGGCCTCTTCGCGGGCCTGGACCAGCCGGGCCTCGGCGGCCTTTCGATCGGAGAGGTCGCGGACGATGGTGGTGAAGGCCGGGCCGGTCGGCGTCTCGAGGCGGGCGAGGGACGCCTCGGCCGGGAACTCCTCGCCATTGCGGCGCAGACCGAGGATCTCGGTGCGCTCGTGCATGCGCAGGCTGGGCCGCTGGTCGGCGGCGAAGCGGCCGACGGCATGCTGGTGACGCGCGCGGAAGCGGGGGGGCATCAGCTCCTCGACGCTGCGGCCGACCGCCTCCTCGGCGCTGTAGCCGAACATCGCCTCGGCCCCGGCGCTGAACAGCAGGATGCGGGCCTGCGCGTCGGCGACGACGATGGCCTCAGGCGAGATCTTGAGCATGCCCGCGAGCATCTGCTGGCTGCGCTGGGAGGCGGCCTCGGCGGTGCGCAGCGGCGTGACGTCCTGGACCGCGCCGGCCACGCCGAGGGGCGCGCCGTCGCCGCCGAGTTGCGGCTCGCCTCGATGGCGCAGGACCCGGACCGCGCCGTCCGGCAGTTGGACCCGGTGGTCGAGGGCGTAGGCGCAGCCGGTGTCCATGGCGCGCTGGACCGCCTCTTCGACGCGGCGACGGTCGTCGGCTGGGATCCGGGCCAGGGCGTCCTGCGCAGTGCATGGCCCTGGCGGCAGGCCCAGCAGGCGCAGCGCCGGTTCCGAACAGGAGAGCTGGCCGCTGGCCGCGCTCCACTCCCAGGCGCCGGCGTTGGCCAGGCGCTGGACCCGGTCCAGGCGGTCGGGGCGCTCAACCATGGGCGCGCCGGGGCACGGGCGCCGCGCCGGCCGAGCGGCGGGACAGCTGGAAGCGGGCGACCAGGGCGGCGAGTTCGGCCGCCTCGCCGCGCAGGGATCGGGTGGCGGCGGCGGACTGCTCGACCATGGCGGCGTTCTGCTGCAGGCCCTGGTCCATCTGGTTCACGGCGGTGTTGATCTGGGCCAGGCCCGAGGCCTGTTCCTGGGTCGAGGCGGTGATGCGCGCCACGACCTCGTCGATCTCGCCGACCTTGGCGGCGATCGCCTGGAGGGCGGCGCCGGTCTCGCGCACCAGGCCGACGCCTTCGTCGACATGGCCGGTGGAGGCGGAGATCAGCCCCTTGATCTCGCGCGCCGCGTCGGCCGAGCGCTGGGCCAGGGCGCGGACCTCCGAGGCGACGACGGCGAAGCCTCGGCCTGCCTCGCCGGCGCGAGCGGCTTCCACCCCGGCGTTGAGCGCCAGGAGATTGGTCTGGAAGGCGATCTCGTCGATCACCCCGATGATGCGGCCGATCTGGCCGGAGGACTCTTCGATCTGGCCCATCGCGCCGACGGCGCGCTCGACGACGGTGGTGGAGTGGTCGGCCAGGGCCTTGGCGTCGGTGACGACCTGGCCCGCCTGGCGCGCGCCGTCGGCGGTGGCGCGCACGGTGACGGTGATCTGATCGAGGGCGGCTGCGGTCTCCTCCAGGCTGGCGGCCTGGCGCTCGGTGCGACTGGAAAGATCGCCGGACGCCTGGGTCAGCTCGTCGGCCCCGGCCTCGACGCCGGCGGCGTTGCCCGCGATCGAGGCGATGTCGTCCTCCAGGCGTGCCATGGCGGCGTTGAAGTCGCCGCGCATCTGCGCGTACTCGGCGGCCAGATCGGTCTCGATTCGGTATGCGAGATCGCCGCCGGCCAGGGCGTTCATGCCCGCGCCGATGGTCCGGACGATGGCGGCGCGCTCCTGGGCGAGGACCAGGGTCTCGGCTTCGCGGCGCGCGGCGTCGGCGGCGGCTAGATAGACCGAGATCGCGTAGTCCATGTCGAGCAGGGCGGCCTTGGTCAGGGCCCCGAGCTCGGCCGCGACCTGGACCGGCGAGGCGCCGCGGCGCCGTCCAAACCCACCGCGCGGCCAGCGCGCGGCGGTGACTGCGGCGATCAGAGCGTCGAGCACCAGAGCGTAGCCGCCGATGTACCAGCGGGGTTCCAGGCCGATGCGGGCATGGGTCTCGCCGACGGTGGTGACGGCGCGGACATAGGTCTCGTCGAAGCGGCCGCTGGAGATCGTTTCCCAGTGGTCGATCTGCCGGCTCTTGGCGCTGGTGATGTGGCTGGGGCTGGAGAAGAAGCGACGTGTCTCCGGCCGCTGGGCGACCTGGGCGTAGAACCCGTCGAGCGCGCCGGGCAGGGCCTGCATGAGGATGGGTTTGATGTTGAGGATGTTCTCGCAAGCGAGGTCATCCATCTGCATGAAGCTTAGTCGTTCACCGAGTTGATCAGATATCGACATGTCAGGCCCCCGCTGTATTGGTAGCGAGGCTGACTTGGTCATCATTAATGACGTACTAAGATGACAAATATCAAAAGTAATAGCTAAGTATAGTGGATTGTAAAATCCGCATATATCGAATGACTATGCTGAATTAGCCAACCGGCTAGGTCGTCTATATCCGTGAGTGGCCTGAAGCCAACCGGCTGACCACTTCGGTGCGGTTGCGGGCGCCGGTGGCGCTGAGGATCGCCTGGACGTGCAGCTTCACGGTGGCGATGGAGATGCCGAGCTGCTGGGCGATCTCCTTGTTGGTGCGGCCGCGTTCGAGTTCGCGCAGCACTTCGAGCTGGCGGGGCGAGAGGCGCGGGCCACGGCCGGGCACGGGATCGGGGAGGGCGCCCAGCTCCTCGAAGCAGGGAAAATACTCGCCGCCGACGACGACCAGCCGGAGCACGGCGAGCATGAGGTCCGAGGCGGTGTCCTTGGGCACCAGGGCGCGGAAGCCCCGGGCGTAGGCGATCCTGGCCCAGCGGATGTTCTTGTGCGGGGCCAGAAGCACCATCCGGCCGGGACCCAGGCGCTCGGCGTTGCGCTCGAGCCAGTCGCCGGGATCGCCCTGCGGCGGCGGATCCAGCAGGATCAGGTCATCGTCACGCGGACCGAGGGCGGCGACGTCGGAGATGTCCTCCAGCGTCACAACCGTGTCGGTCGGGAGCTCGGCCGCGACGAGCGCGCTTAGCGCGTCCCGCCAAAGCGGTTGCCTGCTCACTACGACCACACGCATCACGCACCCCCTGACGGCCGCCAAGACAGCCGTCCGTTGTAATTTCCCCAAGGCTAGTATGGGGTTTGGAGCGGCGCGTCATCTAGCCAACAGGACTATTCGCCCGGTTTCGGGAGCCACCGCGGACCCAAATTGAACATTGTTCTCCCTTTGCGCGAAAACGGTGCGCGCGTGAGGGGAATTCAGACACGATCCTCGGGCGGGCGGCCTTCCTCGGTGGCCGGCGCGGTGAGCGGGTCCTGGGCGTCCTGCAGGTTGCGCCACTCGGCGAAGCCGCGGTCGTAGCGCGCCTGCCATTCGCCGCGAAAAGCGCGGTACTCGGTGTCGTACTTGCGCTGCTGTTCGGCCCGCCAGGCGGCGTATTCGCGGTCAAGGGCGGCGAGCTTGGTCTCGCGCCAGTCGAGGTACTCCAGCTCGAACTCGGCCTCCGCGCCGGGATGATAGGCGTAGTCGGCGGGACGTCCGAACTCGCGGACCCCAGGATCGCGCGGGTCAATCGGCGGGTCGCCGTAGGGGCCGAGTTCGGCCTCCGGCGCGTCGGCGATCGGGCGGACGTGGCGAGCGACGATGGACTGGCGATAGCCGTGGGGCTCGATGCCGTACTCCTGGCCGCCGTGGGGGCCGTCGAGGCTGTAATAGCCGCGAGCGAGGGCGTCCTCGGCGTCGTAGGGCAGGTCGGGCGCGGCCTGGCGGCCGGCGTCGTAGCGGCCCTGGCGCCAGGCCGGGCGCTCGTCGCTGGGCTTATGCTGGGCCAGGGAGTCGAAGGAGCGGGTGTCTGCGCCGTAGTAGCGCGCCTGGTCCGATGAAAAGCGGCCTTCCTCGCCAAAGCTCTGGGGCTCGTCCTTGCGGCTCTCCTTGCGCCGACGGGGGGCGCGGGGATCTTCCGGCGGGGTCTGGCGGTGGGGCATGGCCTTTGTCCTCCTCCCTTTGGAAACGATGGGGTCGGAGGGGTGTTCCCCCCACGCGGCGCGCCTCCGCTCGCGGCGCTGGCCACGAGCGGGAATTCGGCCTGCTGGCCGGCTTTGCCCGATAGGGAGCCGGTCGCCCGGGGCGACCGGCGCGTTCGCTAGTTCACGCCGGCGGCGACGAGGACGGCGGCGAGGCCGACGCTCATGCCGCGGACGCTGTTGTTTTTCTCGACATCGATCCATTCGTCCAGCGAGTGGGCGCGGCCGCCCGTGCCGCCGCCGCCGATGGTGACGGCCGGGATGCCCAGGGCCATCGGCGCGTTGGCGTCGGTCGAGGAGGCGTCATACTGCGGCGTGTAGCCCAGGGCGGTGATGGCGGCGGCGGTCCCGGCCACCAGGGCGGTTTCTTTCGCGGTCTGGCCGGCGGGGCGGTCGCCGATCGGCTTGATCTCGACGCTGACCGCGCCGACGCGGGTGGAGCGGGCCTTGTTCTCGTGCTCGACGGCGGCCTGCATGATCTCCTGGAAGCGGGCGTCGAGCTTGGCGAGTTCGCCAGCGTCGGCCGAGCGCATGTCGAACTCGGTGAAGACCTTGTTCGGGATGGCGTTGACCGAGGTGCCGCCGCCGGTGACCGAGGCCGAGTAGGTGACCTTGGGACTGGTCGGGACCTGGACCAGGTAGAAGTCGGCGATCGCCTTGCCCATGGCGGCCATAGGATTGACGATGCCGAACGAGCCGTAGCTGTGTCCGCCGGGACCGTTGAAGGTCACGCGGTAGCGCTTGGAGCCGACCCCGACATGGGTGATGCCGCTGGGGTCGAGGCCGTCGACCGAGAAGAACGCCTTGGTGCGGTCCTTGTATTTGCCCTGGGTGAAGAAGTAGCGGACGCCGCGCAGATCGCCGGCCCCTTCCTCGCCGACCGTGCCGACGAACAGGATGTCGCTCTGGGTCTTGATCTTGGCCGCGTCGAGGGCGCGGATCCAGGCGAGCAGGACGGCGAGGTTATGGGTGTCGTCGGCGACGCCGGGGGCGAACAGCTTGGTCCCGTCGCGGCGCACGGTGACGTTGGTGCCTTCGGGAAACACGGTGTCGAGGTGGGCGGAGACCACGACCAGCGGGCCGGGCTTTGTCCCCTTGCGCAGACCCATGACATTGCCCTCGGCGTCGATCTCCACGTCGGTCAGGCCGTGGGCTTCGAGCATCGCCTTGTAGGCCTTGCCGCGCGCCTCTTCCTTGAAGGGCGGGGCAGGGATCTCGGTGAGGGTGATGATGTCCTGGACCGTCCGGTCGTGCTCGCGGTCGAGGACAGCCGTGGCGGCCTTGAAAGCCGGGCTGGCGACGATCTTGGCCGCATCGTCCTTGGGCGCGGCGAACGCGGGAGTCGCGATCAGGGCGGATAGGGCGAGGGCGGCGGGCAGTGAACGGGACATGGCTACTCCAGGGGCGTCGAGTCGCCGGCATAGTAGCGGTGGGGCCTGTGCCTGCTAGCTTCGGAATTGGGACTAGGCCCGGCTGGCCTCGGCGTAGTCGCCCGCCAGGACGTCGGAGGGCTCGTCGGCGTCCATGATCTTCAGGAGGCGCGCGCGGGCGCGGTTGACGCGGCTCTTGATCGTGCCCAGCGCGCAGCCGCAGATCTCGGCGGCTTCCTCGTAGGAGAGACCGGCGGCGCCGACCAGTATCAGGGCCTCGCGGTGTTCGTCGGGAAGCTGGGCGAGGCCGGCCTGGAGCGCGCGCATGGCGATGCTCCAGTCCTGGGTCGGCGGAGTGCGGACGTTGTTGGCGTACTCGCCGGTCTCGTCGCGAACCTCGCGGCGGCGGCGGATGACCTGGGTGTAGTAGGTGTTGCGCAGGATCGTGAACAGCCAGGCGCGAAGATTGGTGCCAGGCTCGAACTTGTCGCGATTGCTCCAGGCCTTGATCAGGGTGTCCTGTACGAGGTCGTCGGCGTCCGAGCCGTTGTGGCTGAGAGACCATGCGAACGCGCGCAGGGCCGGGATCATCGCCACCACCTCGTTGCGCCACTCGGTGTCACCGGTCATGCTGACCTCTAGACGCCCATCCCCCCACCAGGCTGCGTGCTTTGCGTGGAAACTCAACGCGCCCTTGGATCAACCGTTCCGGGTTGCACCGGCGGGGTGAGTTCCCAAATTGAGGAACTGCGTTTCGCCTGCGACGTTTGGCGGGGCGAGCACTGCTTCGCCGAGCAGCGGCGAAATCCGACACAATCAAGAAGTGAACTGGAGCGGGCAGATGGTGTCATTCGACAAGGCGAAGCTCGCCCCCGCACCGGCCCGGGCCGTCCGGGCGCGGGGCGCGCCAGACCCCTATCGCAAGGTCCGCGACGCCAGCGTGGCGCTGACCGCGCACCTGTCGGCCGAGGATCAGGCGGCGCAGTCGATGCCCGACGCCAGCCCGGTGAAATGGCACCTGGCGCATACGACCTGGTTCTTCGAGACCTTCCTGCTGGTCCCGCACCTGCCGGGCTATCGCGTGTTCGACCCGGCCTTCGCCTATCTGTTCAATTCCTACTATGAGGCCCTGGGGCCGCGGCAGCCGCGGCCGCAACGGGGGCTGCTGACGAGGCCCTCGCTGGCGCAGGTGCTGGCCTACCGCGCCCATGTGGACGAGGCGATGAGCCGGCTGCTGGCCGCGCCGTTCGAGGGCATGTCCGATCTGCTCGATCTGGGCCTGGCCCACGAGGAGCAGCACCAGGAGCTGATCCTGATGGACGTGCTGCACCTGTTCGCGCAGTCGCCGCTGAAGCCCGCCTTCGCGCCGGCCCCGGCCCTGCCGGTGGGGCGTGATCCGGGACCGGCCGGCGAGGTCGCCTTCGCCGGCGGCGTGGTCGAGATCGGTCATGACGGCGAGGGCTTCGCGTTCGACAACGAAGGGCCGCGGCACAAGGTCTATCTGGAGCCCTACCGGCTGGCCGACCGCCTGGTGACCAACGGCGAGTGGCTGGCCTTCATGGCCGACGGCGGCTATCGGCGGCCGGAGCTGTGGCTGGCGGAGGGCTGGGCGCAGGTCCAAGCCGAAGGCTGGGAAGCGCCGCTCTACTGGGAGCAGGGCGAGCGCGGATGGCTGGCCATGACCCTGCAGGGACGGCGGGCGATCGCGCCGCACGCGCCGGTCACCAATGTGAGCTTCTACGAGGCCGACGCCTATGCGACCTGGGCTGGCGCGCGGCTGCCGACCGAGGCGGAATGGGAGCACGCCGCCGGAGGCCTGCCGGCCAGCGGCAACATGCGCGAGCAGCTGCAGTACGGCCCTGCCGCCGCCAAGTCGACGCCCGGCCTGCGCCAGATGTTCGGCGACGTTTGGGAGTGGACCCGCAGCGCCTATGCGCCCTATCCCGGCTTCCACCCGGCGGCCGGGGCGGTCGGCGAGTACAATGGCAAGTTCATGATCGGCCAGATGGTGCTGCGCGGCGGCTGCTGCGCGACGCCGGCGGGGCATGTGCGGGCGAGCTACCGCAACTTCTTCTATCCGCATCAGCGCTGGATGTTCTCGGGCCTGCGGCTCGCCTGGGACGGGACCCAGCGCCCGGCCGAAAGCGCGCCGGACAGCGAGTTTGCGCGCGACGTGGTCGACGGGCTGTCACGACCGCAGAAGACGCTGCCGGCGAAGTACTTCTACGACGCCGAGGGATCGGCGCTGTTCGAGGCGATCACCGAGCTGCCCGAATACTATCCGACCCGCACCGAGCTGGCGCTGATGCAGGCCAAGGCCGGCGAGATGGCGCAGGCCATTCCCGCCGGCGCGACCCTGGTCGAGTTCGGCAGCGGGGCGAGCACCAAGACCCGGCTGCTGCTGGACGCTGCGCAGCAGTTGGCGACCTATGCCCCCATCGACATCAGCCGTTCGGCGCTGGACGCCGCCGCCGAGGCGATCGGGCGCGACTATCCGGCGCTAACGGTGGCCCCGCTGGTTGAGGACTTCACCAAGGCGCTGGCGCTTCCGGACGCCGCCGGCGACCCGCGGATCGGCTTCTTCCCGGGCTCGACCATCGGCAATTTCACGCCGGCCGAGGTGGTGGCGTTCCTGTCAGGCGCCCGCCGGCTGCTGGGCGAGGGCGCGGGGTTCCTGGTCGGCATCGATCTGGCGAAGGACGAGGCGACGCTGGTCGCGGCCTATGACGACGCGCAGGGCGTGACCGCGGCGTTCAATCTCAACCTGCTGACGCGCATCAACCGCGAGCTGGACGGCGACTTCGATCTCTCTGCGTTCCAGCACCAGGCGGTGTGGAACCAGGACGAGAGCCGGATGGAAATGCATCTGGTGAGCCTGCGCGACCAGTTCGTCAGCGCGGCGGGCCGAACCTTCCGTTTCGCGGCGGGAGAAAGCATCCACACCGAGAACTCCTACAAGTTCACGGTGGAAGGGTTCCAGCGCCTGGCGGCGGAAGCCGGCTGGAAGCTGGAGCGGCGCTGGGAAAGCCCCGCTCCAAGCTTCGCAGTGGTGTTGCTGAGAGCCTCTTAGCTGGCGTGATGGGCGAGGTCGCCGACGCCCATCTGGTTACGCCTTAGCTTTCGAGACGATCACCGCGGCTACGGCCGCCGCCACGCGAGGACTCACCGCCCTTGCGTCCGGCGGACGCGGCCAGGTCGCGGTCCTTGGCGAAGCTGCGTTTCTCGCCCGGCACGCTGGCGCCGCCTTTACGCGCAATCTCGCGGCGGCGTTCCGGGTTCATAGCTGCAAATCCGCGACGGGATTTCGGCTTGGCGGTGGGTTCAAGATCCATGGGCGGCTCCTCTATGCGTCGGACCGTCGGGGGGAGGGCGGTCGACGCCTCGCTTTCCCTATACGGTCAAGCAAACTCGCCAGAGGCGAAGGAGGTTGCGCGTAAAATGCGAATGAGACCTGCGACCATTCGTACCGCAAAGCTTCGTCCGTATCCGGTGTTCGCGCCCCAGCAGGGGATCGGGGACATGAGGATCGAAAAAGCGGACCGACAAAAAAACGCGAGGTCGGCCGAGCGGCGCCAGGCGCAGCGCCGTCTAGATCGGAAGCTGCACGCGGGCGGTCAGCCCGCCGCCCGGGCGATTGATCAGCGTGACGTCGCCGCCATGGCCGCGGGCGACCGAGCGCACGACAGCTAGCCCGAGGCCGATGCCGCCGGTCTGGCGACTGCGCGAGGGCTCGCGGCGGTAGAACGGGTCGAACACCCGCTCGATCTCTTCGTCCGGGATGCCGGGGCCGTCGTCCTCGATCTCGACAATGGCGCTGGCGCCTTCGCGATAGACACGCGCGCGGGCGCGGCCGCCGAACTTGACCGCGTTCTCCAGTAGGTTGGTGAACAGCCGGCGCAGGGCGAGGGGATCGCCCTCCAGGACCACCTTCTCGCCGAGCTCGACCTCGGTGTCGGCGCCGGTCTCGGCCATCTCGTCGAAGACGCTCTCCAGCAGCGAGGAGAGCTCGAGCGGCGTGCGCTCGCCCGCGCGGCTGGTGTCGCGCACGAAGGTCAGGGCCGCGGAGATCATCTCCTCCATCTGGTCGATGTCGGCGGCCATCTTCACCCGGACGTCCTCGGGCACGTTCTCGATACGGAACCGCAGGCGGGTTAGCGGCGTGCGCAGGTCGTGGGCGATGGCGCCGACCATGGCGGTGCGGTCCTCGACGTACCGGCGCAGGCGGTCCTGCATGTCGTTGAAGGCCTTCACCGCGACGCTGATCTCGGCCGAGCCGTTGAGCGAGAGCGGCGGCGCGCGCGGATCGCGGCCGAGGCGCTCGGCCGCGTCGGTGAACAGCCGGATGGGCGCCGAAAGCCTGCGCGCGAACACGAAGGCCACTGGGGTCATCGCCAGGGACGACAGCACGAACAGCAGCACGATGCGCTGCTGCCACGGATCCAGGCCGATGCCGCGCTCGGGCGAGAGCACCATCCAGCGGCCGTCGGTCTGCTGCACCGCCACCTTGAATGGCGCGACGAGGAAGTGCTCCTCGACCTCGCCGCCCTCGCGCGCGATGCGGTCGCGGATGACGCGGAAAACACGGCGGTCCGAGAACGGGAAGCGCGACGTCGAGGCGACCAGGACCCGGCTGTCGGCCACGCCCAGGCCAGCGGCGATCTGGGCGCGAATCTTGGGCGTCATGCGCCCGTCCATGACCAGGGGCGGCGGCTCCTTGGCGATGGTGACTTCGAGGGGGTGGCGTTCGGTGAACGTCGGCGGTTGGCCGCGCAACGCCTGGACGATTTCGCTGATCCGGTAGAAGTCCGGGGCCGGCGGCGGCAGGTTGAACAGCAGGAACAGACTGATCGCCTGGGCGGCGACGAGGCTGAGACCGATCAGGGCGAGCAGTTGGCCGAACAGGGACGCCGTCGGCCGGCCCGCCCACTGCCTGGTCACGCGCGCTTCACCTTGGCGGTGAACATGTAGCCTTCGTTGCGGATGGTGCGGATCAGATCCTGACCGCCGCCGCCGTCGTCGAGCTTGCGGCGCAGGCGGCTGATCTGGACGTCGATGGCGCGGTCGAAGGCGTCAGAGTCCGGGCCGCGGGCGAATTCGAGCAGCTGGTCGCGGGTCAGAACCCGCTGCGGCCGCTCGACGAAGGTGCGTAGCAGCGAGAACTCGCCCGACGACAGGTTGACGACTACGCCCTGGGGCGAGCGCAGTTCGCGGCGCACGAGGTCGAAGCGCCAGCCGGCGAACTCGCAGCCGGCGGCGGCCGCCGCGGTCTGGCCGCGCTGCTCGGCGCGGCGGAGGACGGCGCGCACCCGGGCTAGCAGCTCACGCGGATTGCAGGGCTTGGAGAGGTAGTCGTCGGCGCCCAGCTCGAGCCCGACGATGCGATCGGTGTCCTCGCCCATGGCCGAGAGCATGATGATCGGCGGGCCTTCGCCGACCGCCAGGCGGCGGCAGATGGCCAGGCCGTCCTCGCCCGGAAGCATCACGTCCAGCACGATGAGGTCGATGGGGCCGCGTTCGAGCGCCTGCTCCATCTCGCGCGCGTCGCCGGCGGTCTCGACCTGATAGCCGTGCTTGCCCAGGAAGTCGGACACGACGTCGCGGATGCCCGGATCGTCATCGACCATCAGGATGCGGGCGCTGGCTGTCGCGCCGGAATGTTCCGTACGTGTGTCCATCCGGGCCATTTTTACGCGCCCGCGTAACGCGCAGATTTCATCGCTGAAAGCATTAGGCCCCGGCCAGGACCTCGTCGGCGACGAAGGGATTGGTTTTCCGCTCCTGGCCGAAGCTGGACATCGGGCCGTGGCCCGGCACGAACCGGACGTCGTCGCCGAGCGGCCAGAGCTTGCCGGTGATCGAGTCGATCAGCTGCTGGTGGTTGCCGCGCGGGAAGTCGGTGCGGCCGACCGAGCCCTGGAACAGCACGTCGCCGACCTGGGCGAAGCGCGCCTGGCGGTGGAAGAAGATCACGTGGCCGGGGGTGTGGCCGGGGCAGTGATAGACCTCGAACTGCGTCTCCCCCAGCGACACCGTGTCGCCGTCCGCGAGCCAGCGGTCGGGGGTGAACGAGCGGGCGTCGGGCATGCCCCACTTGGCGCCCGAGGCGGTGATCTCATCGATCCAGAAGGCGTCGTCGGGATGCGGGCCCTCGATCGTCGCGCCCGTGGCCTGCTGCAGAGCGGCCGTGCCGCCGGCATGGTCGAGGTGGCCGTGGGTGATCCAGATCTTTTCGAGGGTGAGTTTGTGCTCCTGCAAGGCCTGCAGCAGCATCGGGACTTCGCCGCCCGGATCGATGATGGCCGCCTTCAGCGTCTTGGCGCACCAGACGATGGTGCAGTTCTGCTGCAGCGGGGTGACCGGCGCGATCAGGGCGCGGATGGGAGGCTCGGCGTTCATGGCCCCTAACATCGGGCCTGTCGGGCAATAAGAAAAGGCCCGGGGCGAACCCGGGCCTTTCCAAAGTCAGTGCTGACGATCGCCAGGCGCCGGAGCGCCGGGCATCGGAGCGACGGGTCCGGGAGGCGCGTCGGGCGACAGCTCCGGAACATCGATTATGCCGCGGCCCACGTGGCTCTTGCGGTAGCCGTAGAGGAAGTAGACCACCAGGCCGATCGCGGCCCAGCCCAGGAACAGGAGCTTGGTCTCGGTCGACAGGCTGAAGAACAGGTAGACGCAGCCCACCGCCGCGAGCGGCGCGACGACCATGATCGCCGGCGTACGGAACGGACGCTTGCGGGTCGGATCGGTCCTGCGCAGCACCAAGACCGCGATCGCCACCATCGCGAACGCGAACAGCGTGCCCGAGTTGGAGATGTCGGCCAGGACGCCGACCGGGAAGAAGGCGGCGAACAGCGAGACAAACACGCCAGTGATGATGGTGATGATGTGCGGCGTGTGGAAGGTCGGATGGACCTTCGACAGCACCGCCGGCAGCAGGCCGTCGCGGCTCATCACGAAGAAGATGCGGGTCTGGCCGAACATCATCATCAGGATGACCGAGGGCAGGGCCAGACCGGCCGCGAGGCCGAGCAGGTTGCCGATCTGCGGCCAGCCGATGGAGCGCAGGGTCCAGGCCAGGGCTTCCTTCGAACAGACCACCTGCGAGTCCGCGAGGGTCTTGCAGGCGGCGGTCAGCTCGGGGCTGCCGGGGCGCAGGCCGACGCCGGCGGCGTCGGTGATCGGCTGGGCGCCGACGGTCCCGATGACGCCCGTGGCGACCAGGATGTAGAAGATGGTGCAGATGCCGAGCGAGCCGATCAGGCCGATGGGCATGTTGCGTTGCGGGTTCTTGGTCTCCTCGGCCGCGGTCGAGACCGCGTCGAAGCCGACATAGGCGAAGAAGATGGAGGCCGCCGCCGCCGAGACGCCGGCCATGCCGAGCGGAGCGAACGGGTGGAAGTTCTCCATGTTGATCACCGGCAGCGCCAGGACGATGAACAGCGACAGGGCCGCGACCTTCACGGCGACCAGGATGGCGTTCACGGTCGCCGATTCCTTGGTGCCGATGACCAGCAGGCCTGTCACCGCCAGGGCGATGAGGGCGGCAGGCAGGTTGATGATCCCACCGTCCATCGGGCCCAGGACAAGCGCGCTGGGTATGTCGATGCTGAAGGCGTGCTCGATCAGCCCGACCACGTAGCCGGACCAGCCGACCGACACGGCGCCGGCGGCGACCGCGTATTCCAGGATCAGCGCCCAGCCGACCATCCAGGCCAGCAGTTCGCCCATGACGGCGTAGCTATAGGTGTAGGCGGACCCCGAAACCGGGACCATCGAAGACATTTCGGCGTAGCAGAGCGCGGCGACCGCGCAGACGAAACCAGCGATGATGAAGCTGGCGATCATGCCGGGGCCGGCTTTCTGCGCCGCCTCGGCGGTCAGAACGAAGATGCCCGTGCCGATGATGGCCCCGATCCCGAGCATGGTAAGCTGAAACGCGCCCAGCGACCGGTGCAGAGACTTTTTCTCTGCGGTCGCGAGAATCGCGTCGAGCGATTTAACTCGCCACATATTTCCTCCAGGAGAATCCGTGCGGCCCCCGCCGCTCGGTCTTGCATTTGGCGCTACGTGGCCCCTTCGGAACCTTGCGGTCAAGCGCCAAGCCGTCGCCAGCCGATTGCGCGAAACCCGGCGCCTGCGCGATGAGCGGCCGCCTTGGCCTGAAGAGCAGGCGCGGCTAGACCACGGCATGCTTCCGGTTGAGGAAATTTTGCCCGCTCTGCAGGCCGCGCTCGCCGAGCGGACGTCGGCGGTGCTGGTGGCGCCGCCCGGCGCGGGGAAGACGACCCTGGTCCCCCTGCGGCTGCTGGATGCGCCCTGGCTGGCGGGCCGCAAGATCGTGATGCTGGAGCCGCGGCGGTTGGCGGCGCGCGCCGCGGCCGAGCGCATGGCCAAGACCCTGGGCGAAAAGGTCGGCGAAACAGTCGGTTATCGCGTCCGTATGCAGTCGAGGATCTCGGCCCGCACGCGCATCGAGGTGGTCACCGAAGGCGTGTTCAGCCGGATGATCCTGGCCGATCCGAGCCTGGAGGGGCTGGGCGCGGTCATCTTCGACGAGTTCCACGAGCGCAGCCTGGACGCCGATCTGGGCCTGGCCTTGGCTCGCGATGCGCAGGGCGTGCTGCGTGAGGACCTGCGCATCCTGGTGATGTCGGCGACCCTGGACGGGGCGGCGGTGGCGCGGTTGCTGGACGAAGCGCCGGTCATCGAGAGCCAGGGCCGCGCGTTTCCTGTGGATACTCGCTACCTCGGACGCGACGAGCGGCTGCGGCTGGAGGATCGGACTGTGCGCGCCGTGGAGCGGGCGCTGGCCGAGGAAACCGGAAGCATCCTGGTGTTCCTGCCGGGCCAGGGGGAGATCCGCCGCACCGCTGAACTGCTGGCCGAGCGGGTGCGCCGATCCGACGTGCGGATCGCCCCGCTCTATGGCGCACTGGACCCGGCCGAGCAGGACGCGGCGATATCTCCGGCCCCGCCAGGCGTGCGCAAGGTGGTGCTGGCCACATCCATCGCCGAGACCAGCCTGACGATCGAGGGCGTGCGGGTGGTGATCGACTGCGGCCTGGCCCGCGTGCCGCGCTTCGATCCAGCCAGCGGCCTGACGCGGCTGGCGACCGTGAGGGTGAGCCGCGCGGCGGCGGACCAGCGACGCGGCCGCGCGGGACGCACCGAGCCGGGCGTCGCCTATCGCCTGTGGGACGAAGCCGAGACGCGGGCGCTGCCGGCGTTCGCTGACCCGGAGATCCTGGACGCTGAGCTGTCGGGCTTGGCGCTGGACCTGGCGCGGTGGGGCGCGCGCGATCCGAAGGACCTGGCCTTCCTCGATCCCCCGCCGGCCGCGGCGTTCAACGAGGCGCGGGCGCTGCTGCGGCGGTTGGAGGCGCTGAGCGAGGACGGCGTGCTGACCGCGCACGGTGAGGCGCTGAGCGAGTTCCCGCTGGCGCCGCGGCTGGCGCACATGGTGCTGAAGGCGGGCGCCACTGGCCAGGCCGGGCGCGCGGCGCAGATCGCCGCTCTGGTGACCGAGCGCGGCCTGGGCGGGCGCGACGCCGATCTGCGCCACAGGCTCGAGGTGCTGGCGCGCGACCGCTCGCCGAGGGCCCGGGATGCGCGGACCTTGGCCGAGCGCTGGGCCTCGCTGGCCGGCAAGCCGGGAAGGGGCGAGGCGCTGGACGACGGGCTGCTGCTGGCCTTCGCCTATCCGGAACGGGTGGCCAAGGCGCGTGGCGGGACCGGCGAGTTCCAGTTGGTCAGCGGCCGGGGCGCGTTTGTCGAACCCACCGACGCCCTGGCTCGTGAGAAGTGGCTGGCGATCGCCGAGATGGGCGGCGGCGACCGGCGCGATCGCATCCTGCTGGCCGCGCCGGTCGACGAGGCCGAGCTGGTCCTGGCGTTCAAGGACCAGCTGGAGATCGAAGACCGGCTGGAGGAGAGCGGCGGCGGACGGCTGCGCGCCAAGCGGCTGACGCGGCTGGGTCGCATCGCCGTGCGCGAGGAGATCGACGAGAACCCCGACCCGGCGCTGGTCGGGCAGGCCCTGGCCAATCGCGCGCGCGCCGAGGGGCTGGCGAAGTTGCCGTGGGGCGAGGCGATCCGGTCGTTCCGCGAGCGCGGCGCCTTCCTGCGGGCCCAGGGTCAGGATTGGCCCGATCTCAGCGACGAGGCGCTGGTGGCGAAGATCGACGACTGGCTGACGCCGCTGTTGTCAGGGGTGCGGTCGCTGGCGGCGCTGAAGCCGGATGCGCTGGACGGGGCGGTGAGGGCGCTGGTGCCCTGGGAGCTGCAGCGCAAGCTGGAGGCCTCCGCGCCCGCGCGCTGGAGCGCGCCGACCGGCAACAGTTTCGCCATCGACTACGCGGCCGACGGCGGGCCGCGCGTGGATGTCCGGGTGCAGGAGGTGTTCGGCCTGAAGGAGCATCCGCGGGTGGCCGGCGTGCCGATCACCCTGTCGCTGCTGTCTCCGGGCCATCGTCCGATCCAGACGACCAAGGACCTGCCGGGCTTCTGGGGCGGCTCCTGGCGGGACGTGCGCTCCGACATGCGCGGGCGCTATCCCAAGCACGTTTGGCCCGAGGACCCGGCCAACACCGCGCCGACCGCGCGGGCCAAGCCGAGGGGAACCTAGGCTCGAAAGCGCATGGCGACGTCGCAACGCTCGTAGCGTGCGCCGAAGAGCTGCATCACCTCGGCGTCGTGCTCGAAGCCCAGCTTTTCATAGAGGTGGATGGCCGGGCCGCACTTGGTGTTGGTCAGCAGGTAGAGCTGGTCGGCGGCGCCCATGGCGCGGGCGCGCTCGATCGCCTTGGCGAGCAGGAACTCGCCCACCTTGCGTCCACGGGCGGACTTCGACACGCCCATCTTGGTCAGTTCGTACCAGCCGTCCTTGGCCTTCATGATCGCGCAGGTCCCGACGACGCCGAGGCCTGCAGCTTCGGCGAACAGGATCGCGCCGTCCTGGTCGACGATGCGCGCACGGGGGTTCGACATCAGGTCGATGTCGTTGGCCTCCAGCGAGAACATCTCTTCGATCCACTCGGCGTTGATCGCATAGAAGGCCTCGGCCAACTCGTCGGAGAAGTCGCGAACGGCCATGTCGGGGGCCAGGGTCCGTTCTGTGAGCGAGCGGCGGTCGAGCGCGGCTTCGATCTTGCCGATCACATCCATGAGTTCCTGATCGCGGCCGTCGCAGAGGGCGATGGCGGCGGCCTCGACCCGGGGCCAGAGGTCCTGTTCCAGGCGGTCCATCAGGGCTTCGCCGGCCGGGGTGAGCGACAACAGCTTCTGCCGCTGGTCGCGGACGTCCTTGCTGACCTCGACCAGGCCTTGCTCGATGAGCGCCTGCAGGGCGCGGGTGGCGGTCGGCTGGCTGATGCGCAGGTGCTGGGCGATGGCGCCGACGGTGCGGGGGCCTTCACGGCGGAGCACGGCGAGAAGCGGCTGCTGAGCGGGCTGAACCGGCAGGTCCATGGCCTGCAGGATCGCGCCGGCTTCGGTCTGCAGGCGGTCGCCCAGGCGCTTCAGGCGGCTGCCCAGGAACATGACGCCAAGATCGGAAAGGGTGTCGGAAGTCATCTCGCTCGTCCGCGATGAAGAATATAGCTAGATATATACATAGCTATGGAAATTGCCGTCAAGACGACCTTAGAGCGCGGATGGCCCGGAAAATGGGGTCAGGTGGCGGCGTAGATCATGATGCCGGTGGCGACCGACAGATTCAGGCTGTCGGCCCGGCCGCGCATGGGGATCTTGACGTTGACGTCGCAGAGCGCGGCCATTTCGGGCGTCAGGCCCTGCTGCTCGTTGCCCATCAGGATCATGGCCGGCTTGGCGTAGGTCGCCTGGCGATGGTCGACATCGGCGCTCAGCAGGGTGCCGACCACAGAGCCCGGCCACGACGAGCGCCAGCCGGCGAACTCGGCCTCGGTCGCCTTGACGATCGGGACCGCGAAGATCGAGCCCATGGTGGCGCGGACGGCCTCGACCGAGAAGGGATCGCAGCACTCGCCGACCAGGATCACCGCGCCGCAGCCGGCGGCGTCGGCGGTGCGTACGATCGTGCCGAGGTTGCCGGGGTCGCGCACTCTGTGCAGGGCCACGAAGCAGGGCGCGGCGCCCGGATCGAGGGCGGTCAGAGGGGCGTAGGTCTGGGCGAAGACGGCGACGACGGCCTGGGGGTTATCGCGGCGCGAGACCTTGGCCAGGATGTCCTGGGTGACCTCGATCACCTCACCGCGGGCGACCAGGGTCGCCTGGATGGCGCGCTTGAGCAGCGGATGGCCCTCGGCGTCCTTGCCGTACATCAGGGTGCGGGGCGCATGGCCGAGTTCGACCGCCTCGGTGACGATCTTGAGCCCCTCGGCGACGAACAGGCCCGACTGATCGCGCTCTTTGCGCAGATGCAGCCCGCGGACGGCCTTGACGGTCGGGTTGGTCAGCGAGGTGACGACGCGGCTCATGCCGACCACCGGCCATAGAAGGACATGCCGATCTGACGTTCGCCCGCGTCCTCGACCAAGGTCAGTTCGCCCCAGTCGATGGTCCCGCCGCGGCCAGCCAGCTTGGCGGAGCAAAGCGAGGACAGGGCCGCGCCGGAGATCCGCTCGGCGTAGGCGTTGAGCAGCAGGAAGGAGGCGTCTTCCCCGAGAAGCTCAGCGCACAGGGCCGAAAGCTCCGGCAGGTCCTCGAACAGCCGCCAGACCTCGCCGTCCGGCCCGCGTCCATATTTCGGCGGGTCGAGGATGATGCCGTCGTAGCGCGATCCGCGGCGCACCTCGCGCTGGACGTAGCGGCGGGCGTCTTCGCAGATCCAGCGGATGGGGCGGTCTTCCATGCCTGAAAGCGCCGCGTTCTCGCGCGCCCAGGCGATGGCCTTCTTGGAGGCGTCGACGTGGGTCACGTGAGCGCCGGCGGCGGCGCAGACTAGGCTGGCGACGCCGGTGTAGCCGAACAGGTTGAGGATGCGGGGCTGGCCGGGCAGGGCGCGCACGCGTTGGTCCAGCCAGGCCCAGTTGGCGGCCTGCTCCGGGAAGAACGCCAGGTGACGGAAGGCGGTGAAGCGCGCGTGGTAGCGGACGTCGCCCCAGGCCATCGGCCAGCTTTCCTTGGGCTTGCCGCGGAAGCGCCACTTGCCGGCGTCCTCCTCGTCCGAAGGATCGAAGACCGCGTCCGCCTTGTCCCAGACGTTCTGCGGCAGGCGCGGATCCCACATCGCCTGCGGCTCGGGGCGCACGACGGTGTAGGGGCCGTAGCGCTCAAGCTTGCGGCCGCCGCCGCTGTCCAGCAGGGCGTAGTCGGCCCAGCCGGTGGTGCGCATGGCGCCGGGCAGTTCGGCGACGACAGGGGCGGTCTTGGTCATGGCCGCCCACTAGCCGGTTCGCGGCCCGCAGGTCCAGTCCTGCGAGGTCTTAGCGCCCTTGCAGGGCGGCTTCCGTGCCCTCGATCTCTTCGCGGATCCAGTCGTGGCCATTGGCCGAGAGCACGCCGTCGAGGGCGGCCATGTGGACCGAAAGGCGTTCGCGAATTTCGGGATCGACATCGCTGCGGGTCGCCATCCACTTGGCGACGAGGTGAAGTCCGAAGGCGCTATGCAGCGCCAGGCGTTGCAGTTGGTCGTCGGGCAGTCTCATGTCCGCTCCCTCATCCATTCGGCGTTCCACCGGCGCGCGCATTCGAGCGCCACGGCGGAGTTTGCCCAGGGGAAACGCCCGAGCCGGCGAAACGCTGCGGCGCGCTTGCGTGGGCGGCGATCGGCGGGGTGAGCCCGTGATTTGAGAAAGCTTCCGCTAGGGCGCCCTTACGCCTTGGAATTGTCAGGCCTTTTCATTAGTCCAGGCTTGCAACCTCGGTAGTTTTGGTTTCCGTTTGTTACAGGACGGACTCGGAAGGAATGCTGTGAACATCGCAGTGACGACACGGCGCTCAGCCCGGAAGCCCAAGGGCGACGGCCACCTCCGCAGGGCGGAGATCCTGGAGGCCGCCGAGCGTATCTTCGTGGCCGAAGGCTATGAGGGCGCAACGATCCGTAAGATCGCGGATGAAGTCGGGGTGTCGTCGACGGCGCTCTACATGCACTTCCCCGACAAGAGCTGCATTCTGCTGGAGATCTGCCAGGGCACGATCCGCCAGCTTCTGGAGCGGAACGCCGAGATCGCCGCCAAGCCGATGGACGCGACCAATCGCGTCAAGCTGATGCTCGACGCCTACATGCGCTGGGGGTTGGCGCATCCGAACGCCTACGAACTGGTGTTCTGCAACGCCGCCCGGCTGATCGCGGTGATCGGCGAGGAGCCGACGACGGCCGACCTGGGCGACCAGTGCTATCAGGTCTTCTCCGGCGTGGTGCGCGAGATCGCCGCCGACGGCCGCCTGCGCACCGGCACCGCCGACAGCGCCGCCCAGGCGCTGTGGACGTCCTGCCACGGGCTGGTCAGCATGATGATCGCGCGTCCGAAGTTTGAGTGGGCGCCGACCGACGAGCTGATCCAGGTCACGCTCGAGGGCCTGATGCACGGGCTGGTGGCCGACTAGGCGATCCAGCGCTCTATGGCGCGTCCTCGGGGTTCGCCCTGATTACGTGGGCGCGGCAGGGCAGGCGAGTGTGGAGACCCGTTCGACGAGGTCTCCCTATGCCTGCTTCCCCCATCGCTTTTCCAATGCATACCCGTCGCTGGCTGTTGGGCTCTGCGGTCCTGGTCGGCGGCGTCTCGGTGCTTGGCGTTCTGGCTGCGTGTGACCGCAAGGCGGTTGAACCGGCCGGGAAGGCTGCGCCCGAGGATCTGAGGGCGATCGCCAAGGAGGCGTGGATCTACGCCTATCCGGGGCTGATGAACTACCAGACCCTGGTCACCCAGACGCAGGATCCGAACAACCCGGCCTATGCCGGCTTTGGCAAGTTCCGCCACTACAGCCAGTTCTTCACGCCCGCCAACAAGGACATCGTTACGCCCAACAACGACACGCCCTATTCATGGGCGTGGCTGGACCTGCGGGCCGAGCCGTGGGTGCTGAGCGTGCCGGCCGCCCCGCAAGGCCGCTACTACGTCCATCAGTTCATGGACCTCTTCACCCAGATCTTCGGCTATGTCGGCGTGCGGGCGACGGGGCGCGATGCGGGCAGCTACCTGATCGCCGGTCCCGCCTGGACCGGTCCGACGCCGCGCGGGATCAACGGCGTGCTGAGGTCCGAGAGCGACCTGGTCGTCAACCTGGCCCGCACGAGCATGTCAGGGCCGCAGGACGCCGCGGCGCTGCGGGCGTTCCAGGCGCAGTACAAGCTGGAGCCGCTCTCGACCTTCGCCAAGACTGCGCCGCCGCCGCCGGCCCCGCCGATCAACTTCCCGCCCTGGGACAAGGCCAAGGCGCTGGGGCCGGACTTCGTCGGCTACCTCAATTTCCTGCTGCAGTTCAGCCAGCCGACGCCGGCCGCGGAGATGGAGTTGATGGCGCGCTTCGCCAAGGTCGGCGTGGGCCCCGGCAAGCCGTTCGATCTCGCCGGCCAGACCCCCGATGTACGCGAGGCGATCGTGGGCGGGGCGAAGGACGGGGCCGCGGTCCTTGAGGCGGAGATCGCCAAGACCACCAGCTCGATCGGCCTGTTCGGTTCGCGAGACCAACTGGGGTCCGACTACATCATGAAGCGCGCGGTGGCCGCGGCCATGGGCATCTACGGCAATGCGGCCGAGGAGGCGGTCTATGTCGGCACGATGCGGGACGCCAGCGGCGCGCCGCTGGACGGCGCGAACCGCTACGAGGTCCACCTGACCAAGGCGCAGCTGCCGCCAGCGGCGTATTTCTGGTCGGTGACCATGTACAACCTGCCAGATCGGCTGCTGGTCGAGAACCCGATCCGTCGGTACTCGCTGGGCGACCGCAGCGACCTGAAGTTCGCGCCCGACGGGTCGCTGACCCTCTATGTGCAGGCGACGTCGCCCGGCCCGGACAAGGAATCCAACTGGTTGCCCAGCCCGGCCAAGGGCCCGTTCAACGTCGTCTTCCGGCTCTATGGCCCCTCATCGGAGGCGCAGCAGGGCAAGTGGCCGCCGCCGGCGCTGACCAAGGTCGGGTAGGGGACTAGTCCGGCCGGTAGGCGCGAAGGAAGGTGTCGACGGCGGTGTTCACCTGGCTCTCGATCTGGGCGTCGGTGAGGTCTTCGGTGATCACGCCCCAGGTTCGCGGCTGCAGGACCCCGGAGATCGCCAGGTCCTTGAACTGCTGGGCGGCGACGAACGGGTCGGCGCGGCGCAGGACGCCCTGGTCCATGAGATCAGACACATAGGCCGCCATCCGTGTGAGGATCACCTTGGGCCCCATTGCGTAGAAGGTGCGGCCAAGTTCGGGGAAGCGGCCGCTTTCGCCGACCACGACCCGGTGGATGCCGAGCGATTCCGGCGTCAGCAGCAGCTTCAGGAAGGCCGCGCCGAAGTGCTCGAGGCGCTCGCGCGCGTCGTCGCCCTCGTGTTCGACGTCGAACAGCGTCTCGGCCAGAGCGCCGCACTGGCGCTGCATCACGGCCTCGAACAATTCTTCCTTGGACTTGAAGTAGTTGTAGAGCGTGCCTTTGGAGCCGCCGAGGCGCGAGGCGATGGTCGACATCGAGGTCGCGGCGTATCCGTCGGCCAGGAAGCAGTCCCGCGCGACATCGAGAATGCCGTCGCGGCGTTCGTCCCGACGCTCCTCCCGTCTGCTCTGAGGCGTGGCTGTCACCATCTGACCATCCTGTACGGTTTGTGCTTGACGAGGTCCAGTGCGAGGAACATATGACCGTACCGTACGGTTTTCTAGACCGTGCGTCACTCCAGTCGATTTCTCGAGACGCGGCATGGCACGCCTGATCCTTCCCCCCGTGACGGCGGCCCTCCTATTGGCGGGCTGCGCGGCCGTTCCCGACCTTGGTCCAGCCCCCCAGGTCAGGCCGGCGCAGGCCTATGCCGCAACTTCGAGTTTCGAGGCTCCTCCCGTGGAGTGGCCAGCCGACCAGTGGTGGAAGAGCTATGGCGACGCCCAGCTCGACACCCTGGTCGACGAGGCGCTGGCCGGGGCTCCAAGCCTTGTCCAGGCGCAGGCCCGGGTGCGGGCGGCGCAGGCCAGGGCCCAGCAGAGCCGTGCGGCGCTGCTGCCCAGCGCGACGCTGAACGCCCAGGCCGCGCAGGCCAAGCAGAGCTACAACAACGGCATTCCCCCGGCCTTCGTGCCGGAGGGCTACAACGACACGGGCCGGGCGACGTTCGACCTGTCGTTCGACCTCGATCTCTGGGGCAAGAACCGCGCGGCTCTGGCGGCCGCCACCTCGGAGGCCACAGCGGCTGACATGGACGCCGCCCAGGCGCGGCTGGTGCTGACGACCTCGGTGGTCGGCGCCTATGCCGAGCTGTCGCGGGCGTTCGCCGCGCAAGAGGCGGCCGTGCAGGCCCAGACCAATCGCGAGGCGACGCGCAAGCTCGTCGCCCAGCGCGTCGAGAACGGCGCGGCCAATACGGGCGAGCTGCGGCAGGCTGAATCTGGTCTCGCCAGCGCCGACCAGGACCTGGCGGCGGCGCGTGAGCAAGTCGGCCTGGCGCGCGACCAGATCGCCGCGCTGCTGGGCGCCGGCCCCGATCGCGGCCTTTCGATCACCCGCCCCGAAGCGCCTGCAGTCCAGGACTTCGGTCTGCCGAGCAATCTGGCGGCTGACCTGCTGGGACGACGCCCGGATATCGCCGCGGCGCGCCTGCGGGCCGAAGCGGCCGGAAAGCGCATCGATGTGGCGCGGAAGTCCTTCTATCCCAACGTAAATCTGGCCGGCTTCATCGGCGCCCAATCGCTGGGCCTGGACCTGCTGACCGACAGCGGCTCGGACGTCGGCCAGGCTGGCCTGGCGCTCAGCCTGCCCATCTTCCAGGGCGGCCGGTTGTCGGGCGCCTATCGCGGCGCGCGGGCCGAATATGACGCCGCGGTCGCCGCCTATGACGCCACCCTGGTGCAGGCGTTGAAAGAGGTGGCCGACGCCGCCGTCAGCGAACGCGCCCTGGCCACCCGCCTGACCGCCGCCCGCGAGGCGCTGGCCAAGGGTGAGGAAGCCTATCGCATCGCCAAGATGCGCTACGAGGGCGGCCTCGACTCCTACACTGCGGTGCTGAGCGCCGAGAACGCCGTGATCCTCCAGCGGCGGGCCGCCGCCGACCTGGAATCTCGCGCACTCACCCTCGATGCGGCCCTGGTCCGCGCCCTGGGCGGCGGCTTCAGAGCCGCCTGACCCGCAATCCTTTCCGTCCTCCCCCGGATAAGTCTCCCATGCCCGACGATATCGGATCCCAGCCTCAAGCCGTGGCCGCAGCGGCCGCTCCCGCGCCGTCGCGCGCCGCCAACGGCGCGCGCCGCAAGCGCCTGTTCATGATCCTGGGCGGGGTGGTCCTCGCCGGCGCCGTGATCTGGGGGCTCTACTATTTCCTGGTCGGTTCGCGCCATGTGACCACCGACAACGCCTATGTGAACGCCGACACTGCGCAGGTGACGGCGCTGGTCGCCGGACCGATCCTGCAGGCGCCAGTCGGCGAGACCAGCGTGGTCAAGACCGGGCAGGTGATCGCGGTCATCGAGCCGGCCGACTACCAGTTGGCCGTCGATCGCGCCCGGGCCGAGCTTGGCCAGGCGCAGCGCCGAGTGGGCCAATACTTCGCCAACGACGAGGCGCTCGGCGCCCAGACCGCGGCGCGCACCGCCGACGTCGCGCGCGCCGAGGCGATGCTGGCGAGCGCCAGGTCCGACTATGCGCGGGCCGAGGTCGAGTACGGCCGCCGCCGCAACCTGTCGGCGTCCGGCGCGGTGTCGGGCGACGAGTTGACCCAGGCCGAGAACCGTTATCAGGCCGCCAAGGCCGCGCTGAGCGCCGCACAGGCCGGGCTCGCCCAGGCCAAGGCCACCGCGGCGCAGTCCGCCGGCCAGCAGAAGGCCGCCAACGCCCTGGTCGCCGGCGCCAGCGCCGAAGGCAACCCCGAGGTCGCCGCGGCCCGCGCCAAGCTGGCCCAGGCCGAGCTGGACCTGGCCCGCACCACCATCCGCTCGCCCGTCGACGGCGTCGTGGCCCGCAAGAGCGTGGTCGTCGGGCAGAAGGTCGCCAACGGCGCGCCGGTGATGAGCATCGTGCCGATCCAGACCGCCTATGTGGACGCCAACTTCAAGGAAGTGCAGCTGCGCAAGGTGCGGCCCGGCCAGCCGGTCGAGCTGACCAGCGACCTCTACGGCAAGGGCGTAAAGTTCCACGGCAAGGTCTCCGGCCTTGGCGGCGGCACAGGCTCGGCGTTCGCGCTGATCCCGGCCCAGAACGCCACCGGCAACTGGATCAAGGTGGTCCAGCGCGTGCCCGTCCGCATCACCCTGGATCCCAAGGAACTGGCCGAGCATCCGCTGCGCGTCGGCCTGTCCATGGAAGCCGTGATCGACATCTCCAAGTAAGGGGCCGGGCCTGTGAGCCAGAGCCAATCGACGCCGGCGCCCCTGACCGGGATGGCGCTGCTGGTGACCGGGCTGCTGCTCGGCCTGGCCAACTTCATGGTGGTGCTGGACATCACCATCGCCAATGTGGCGGTGCCGCACATCGCCGGCGGGCTGGCGGTTTCGCCGAGCCAGGGCACCTGGGTCATCACATCCTACGCGGTGGCCGAGGCCATCACCGTGCCGCTGTCGGGCTGGCTGGCCCAGCGTTTCGGGGCCGTGAAGGTGTTCGTCTTCGGCCTGGTCGGGTTCGGGGTCTGCTCGATCCTCTGCGGCCTGGCGCCGACCTTCGGCTTCCTGGTGTTCGCGCGCGTGCTGCAGGGCCTCTGCGGCGGCCCGATCATGCCGATGTCGCAGACCCTGTTGCTTCAGATCTTCCCCAAGGAGAAGGCGCCGCAGGCTCTGGGCCTGTGGAGCATGACCACGGTTGTCGGGCCGATCGCCGGGCCGATCCTGGGCGGCACGATCTCCGACACCATCGGCTGGCACTGGATCTTCTTCATCAACATCCCCGTCGCCTTCGGGGTGGCGTTCCTGGCCTACCGGGCGCTGCTGAAGCACCAGGGGCCGACCCGCCGGGTGCCGGTCGACTATGTCGGCCTGGGGCTGTTGATCCTCTGGGTCGGGTCGCTGCAGGTCATGCTCGACACCGGCAAGGAGCACGACTGGTTCTCCTCGCCGTTCATCATCGGCCTGGCGATCGTGGCGGCGGTGGGCTTCGCGGCCTTCCTGATCTGGGAGCTGACGGTCGAGAACCCGATCGTGAACCTGAAGGTGTTCCGCCACCGCGGCTATACGGTCGGAGTCACGACGCTAAGTCTGACGTTCGGGGCGTTCTTCGCCAGCGTGGTGATCCTGCCGCTCTGGCTGCAGACCAACATGGGTTACACAGCCACCTGGGCCGGCTACGCCGCCGCATTCCAGGGTGTGCTGGCGGTGGTGATGTCGCCGATCGTGGCGAGCCAGGTCGCCAAGCGCGACCCACGGGCGCTGGTTTCTTTCGGGGTGTTCTGGATGGCGGGCGTCGCCATCTGGCGCAGTCACTTCGCCACCAACGCCGACTTCATGGCCATCGCCTTGCCGCAACTGGCGCTGGGCTTCGCCATGCCGTTCTTCTTCATCCCGACCCAGAGCATCGCCCTGGGCGCCGTGGACCCCGAGGAGACCGCGGCCGCGGCCGGCATCGCCAACTTCCTGCGCGTGGTGGCGGGCGCCTTCGCGACCTCGCTGATGACCACGTCGTGGGAGAACGAGGCCAGCGCCATGCGCTCGGAACTGGTCGGAGCGTTGAACCAGCCGCAGGCGGCGCTGGAGGGCATGACGGCGCAGGGCTTCTCGCCCGAGCAGGCGCTAAGACAGCTGGAGGGGCTGGTGCAGAGCCAGGCCGTGATGCTGTCGACCAACCTGATGTTCCTGACCACGGCCGTGGTGTTCGTGGTCGCAGCGACGACGATCTGGCTGGCGCCGCGCCCGACACGCGCGGCCGCGCCGGGCGGCGGACACTAAGCCGAGCTCGCCGGCCGCTTCCTGAGTATGGCGCGGCCGGCGAGCAGCGCCTGGTCGACGATCTGCTCGACCTGGGCGAGCTTGAGCTTCTGGCTTTGCAGGCCGGCGCGGAACAGCACCGCGCCGACCATGTTGTCGACCAGGCCGGAAACCTCGTCGGCGGACAGGGCTCCGTTCAGCGCCGCATCCAGCGCGACCATGTAGGGGCGACGTTCGCGCTCGTAGAGGGCGTCGAGGGCGGCCGACAGCTCCGGATCGCGGCGACGGGCCTGGCTGAGTTCGGGCGTGGCGACGCCGGCGGGCCCGCCCAGGTGGCGCACGAAGCCCCACAGGTTCTCGATCAACACGGTCCGTGGCGGGACATGATCGGGCAGGGCCGGGTCCGTGTCGCGGGCGGCGTTGTCGAGCATCCAGATGATCAGCTCGCGCTTGTTGGCGAAGCGCCGGTAAAGGGCAGGGCGGCTGCACCCTGCGCGCTCGGCCAGCTCTTCGAAGGCCATGCCGGCATAGCCGCGCTCGGCCAGCAGCGCCCAGCCGGCCTGCATGATCGCCGGTTCCATGGACTCGTCACGCGGACGGCCGCGGCCGCGACGCGGCTGCATCGTCTGATCCTGGTGGCTGTCGTCGTCACGTAGCATCGGCGTCGCAAAACCATCATTCAATATCGTTACACGCCCGGAACGTAAATCGATACGGCAAGGGGCGTCAATCATGTCGAGTGAGTTCTCTGGATACGCGCAATCGGCGCGGCGCGGGGGCCGAGGCCGCCGCGCGGCTGGCCTGATGTCGCTGGCGTCGGTGCTGCTGATGGCTGCGCCGGCCCTGGCTGAAGAGGCCGACCTGCCAGGTACGCTGGAGGAGGTGATCGTCACCGCCCAGAAGCGCGCGGAGGCGCTGGAGGACGTTCCGATCGCCATTTCGGCCTTCGGCGGCCGGACGATCGAGCGGATGCGCCTGCGTTCGATCGAGGAGGTGGCGAGCCTGGCCCCGAGCACGAACTACAAGAACCAGAGCCCTGCGGCGCCCAGCATCAGCATTCGCGGCATCACCTCGGACGAGTCGGGGGCAGGGTCGGAATCGGCGGTCTCCACCTATCTCGACGGCGTGGACATCAGCCGCCGGGAAGGCGCGCAGATGGCCATCTACGACATGGACCGGATCGAGATCGTACGCGGTCCGCAGGGGACGCTGTTCGGCACGGCCTCGCAGATCGGCGGCCTCTCGCTGATCACCCGCAAGCCGCAGGACGAGTTCGGCGGCTATGTGAGCGGCGCCGTCGGAAACCTGGACTATCGACGTGCGGAGGGCGCGCTGAACCTGCCGGTGTCGGACGTGGCCGGGTTCCGGATCGCGGGGTTCCACGAGCAGCGCAAGGGGTACATCGAGAACAAGGCCGCCGCCGGCGGGGATGCGCGCGACTACATGGGGTTGGACACGACGGCGGCGCGGGCCTCGTTCAAGTTCGAACCGAACGACCGCTTCAGCGCCACCCTGATCGGCTATGTGCAGCACGACAATCCGACGGGCACGCAGTTCACGAGCTTTACGATACCCACCCCGAGCCTGGGCCTGGCCGATCCCTACAAGGAAACCTACCAGGCGCCGCGCCAGCCGTCGAAATTCGAGCGGAACGTCTATGGCGGCACGCTGCTGATCGAGGCCGAGCTGAACGACAGCCTCAGCTTCTCGTCTATCACCGGGTACCGAGAGTACGACTACCAGCAGTACTTCGACCTGGACGGCGGCTTCATTCCGTTCGTCGACAGCGACATCGCCAACGAGACCTCCAGCTTCTACCAGGAGGCGCGGTTCAACTTCTCGGCCGGCGAGCGCCTGAAGGGCTTTGCGGGCGTCAGCTACATCCGCGACGCGGTGGACGAGACCATCGGCCTGACGTTCAGCGAACCGATCTTCGGGATCCTTCAGTCCGGGGTGTGGGTGCTGCCCAACGGCCAGCCGAACCAGCTGGTGCTGCCGGCGTCGCTGGGGATCACCCTGGACCCGAACCGACGCGAGTATCGCGAACAGAAGGGCCGCAAGGCCGACACCTCGGCCTTCGTGGACCTGACCTATGACCTGACGGACCAACTGACGATCAATGGCGGCGCCCGCTATGTGCGCAACGAGCGGCGGTTCGTCTCCAACCAGCCGGCGGTGGGGCAGTCGGGCCTGATCAAGCTGGGCGTCTACAACTCGGTTTCGACCGCGGTGGCCGCCAGGTTCGTGGCCTTGGATCCGAGCTTCAGCGCCACGAACCAGCGCCATCCGCTGTTCGCGACCTACTATTCAGCGCTGCAGGCGGCGCTGCCCGGCGCGTATGCCGCCGCGCCGAAGAACCTGATGTTCGCAGCGACCAATGGAGCGCTGGACGGCGAGGCGGACTTCGACGCGGTGCTGCCGCGCCTGTCGGTCCAATACGACTTCGGCAACGGGCTCCACGCCTATGCGGGTGTGGCCAAGGGCCAGCGCTCGGGCTTCCTGCAAGCCGACAGCAACGGAGCGGTCTCGGCGGTCGATCCTGAGCAGCTCTGGAACTACGAGGTCGGGGTGAAGGGGGCGTTCGACCGGTTCCGGTTCGACACCGCCCTGTTCCACTACAGCTGGACCGACTTCCAGACGATGGAACTGATCGACCCCAGCAACCCGACCCTGGGTCAGCGAGCGGTGAACGCCGGATCGGCCAGCGCCACCGGGTTCGAGTTCGCCGGGACGTTCCTGGTCGCCAGCGGCGTCGACGCCTTCGCGAACTTCTCGTACCTCGACGCCAAGTTCGACGACTTCAAGTCGTCGGAAGGGGACTTCACCGGCCACCGCTTCCGCATCTCGCCCGAGTACCAGGCGGCGATCGGCCTGAACGCCGAACGGCCGCTGAACGGCGACCTGACCGGCTTCTTCTCAGGGCGGGTCCGCTACCAATCGAAGGTCTATTTCGACAACGAGAACGTCGCCCCGAAGATGGACAAGGGCCACGTCTTCGTCAGCGGCAACCTGGGCGTTCGCAACGAGGCTCAGGGGTGGAGCGTGCGCCTGTTCGCCGACAACTTGCTGGACGAGGAGTACCTGCTGGACGCGGGAAACTCGGGCGAGAATTTCGGCACACCGACCGCGATCGCCGGCGCGCCGCGCACCTTCGGCCTCGAGCTTGGCCTGCAGTTCTAAGCCCCTCAGCATTGCTTTCCGGAGACGTTCGATGATCGGCAAGACACGCCGCCTGGTGCTGGCCCTGATGGCCAGCGCCGCCCTGGCCGCGCCCGCGGCAGCCCTCGCCAAGGACGACAGCTTCACCTTGGCGGTGATCCCAGACACCCAGAATTACGTCGACTACACGCACCAGACGGCGGAGGGCTTTCCGTTCGATGCGCGTGAGCTGTTCTTCGAACAGATGCGCTACATCTCAGCCCGGCTGAAGGCGAATGGCGGCGACATCGCCTTTGTCACCTCGCTGGGCGACACCTGGCAGCACCAGACCAAGAAGTTCGACGAGGCCCACGCCAAGTTCGGGGTCAGCGCCGGCGTCAATCCGATCCTCGACACGCATTTCGCCCCGACCGACAAGACCCGGTCCGTCGAGATGCCTGCCGCCAAGCAGGGCTTCGAGATCATCGCCGGCCAGACGCCGTTCTCGGTCGTGCCGGGCAACCACGACTATGACGCGATGTGGACGGACTCCCGCCACCTGCCGATCAAGGACTTCATGAACCCGGGCGACCATCCGCGCGCGTATGGGATGCTGCACCCCGGCGGCCTGGACAACTGGCGCGAAGTGTTCGGCGCGCAGACGGCGTTCTTCAAGGACAAGCCGTGGTACGTGGCGTCGTACAACGGCGGGGCCGACAGCGCTCAGGTCTTCACCGCCGGCGGCTATCGGTTCCTGCACATCGGCCTGGAGATGGCGCCGGGCGACGACGTGCTGGCGTGGGCTTCGAAGGTGATCGCAGCCCATCCGGGCCTGCCGACCATCGTCAGCATCCATGACCATCTCAGCACCAATGGCGAACGGGCGCCGAATCCGATGGTCGACATGGCCATGGTGCATCCCGAGCACAACAATCCCGAGGATGTGTGGCGCAAGTTCCTGAGCCGCCACGAACAGATCTTCCTGGCGCTGAACGGGCACCAGCACGGCCAGGCCTATCGGGCCGATGCCGGCGCGGGCGGGTTCACGGTGCACCAGGTGCTGGCCGACTATCAGGACCGCGGCCAGACCGCGATCGCGGCGGGGGTGAAGGCCGCCTGGCCGGTCGGCATCGGCGACGGCTGGATGCGCTTCATGACCTTCGACCTGAGCGGAGAGACCCCGGCGATCCGGGTGCGGACCTATTCGACCCACTACAAGAAGTTCTCCGGCGAGGTTCCGGAGTACGCCGCCTGGTACCGCAAGGGCGAGCAGCCGAAGATGAGCGACCTGGAGTTCCTGGCCGCCGACGAGTTCACGATCCAGCTTGACGACTTCCGCAAGCGGTTCGCGAACGGCGCGAAGTAGAGCTCGCGCCGCGAGCGCCGGTCCCTACGGGTTGGGGATCGGCGCGTTCGATCCTCCGACCGGCAGCGGCGGCTGCGGTCCGATTGGCCCGGCGTAGCTGCCGTAGCCGCCGCGCTTGAGGTCGGCGCTCAGGGTGATCGGGGCTGAGCCGCCGGCGAGCCGGGCGCGGTAGACCTGCATCCCCTCCATCACGCGCATGACGTAGTTGCGGGTCTCCGAGAACGGGATGCACTCGACGAAGTCGATCGGGTCGGTGGCGGCGCCGCGCGGGTCACCGCAGAACACGATCCACTGCGGCGGGCGTCCGGGTCCTGCGTTGTAGGCGGCGATCGCCATCGGATACGAGCCGGAGAAGTTGTTGATCTGCCGGCCGAGAAAAGCCTGGCCCAGCTGCATGTTGTAGTCGGGCTGCCAGAGCATCGAGACGTCGTAGCTCATGCCCAGGCCGCGGGCGGTGCTGGCGGCGGTGGCCGGCAGCAGCTGCATCATCCCGCGCGCGTCGGCGCCGGAACGGGCCATCGGGTCGAAGCCGCTCTCCTGGCGGGTGATGCCGAGGGTCAGGGCCGGTTCAGGCGCGCCCGCGACCGGCGGCGGGGTGCGCAGCGGGTAGCCGCGTTCCGGCAGGATGAAGCCGCGCTGGGCGGCTGTCCGGACCACCTTCATCGAGGTGTCCTGGTCGCCATAGCCGCGCGCCAGATCGACGAGCAGGGCCTGCTCCTCGACGGTCGGCAGGATGTCGTCGAGCGCCAGCACGAAGGTCTTGAAGAGGTCGCGATTGCCGATCTCGTAGAGCAGGCGCGCGGCGCGGACCGTGTCGCGGGAATCGAAACGGGCGCGGTCGGCCTGGTTCAGTTGCGGGTCGGGGCCGAGAACCAGCGGCTGGCCGAGCTTCTCGGTGGCGAGCTGGCCATAGAAGGTCGTGTTGAACTTCGCGCCCGCGCCATAGAACGCCCTGGCCGCGGACTGATCGCCGCGCGCCTCGGCGGTGCGCCCCTGCCAATAGAAGGCTCGGCCGCGGGTGATGGGCGATTGGCCGATCTTCTCCAGATTGGCGAAATGGACGGCGGCCTGTTCGGGCTTCTTCAGCCGGGTCAGCGCGATCCAGCCGGCATAGAACTCGGCGTCGGCCGCCGGCGCGCCGGTGGTCAGGCCGCTATTGGCGGCGGCGGCGTAGGCGCCGGCCGAGTCGCCGTTGCGCAGAGCGTAGAGGATGAGGCGATAGCGCTCGGCCCAGATCCGCTCGGCCATGTCGCCGTGGGCGACGTCGGTCGGAAAATTGCGGACCGCGGCGATGGCGAGCGTCTCGAGGTTGCGCTGGCGGTAGTAGCTGGCGCGCTCGAAGGCGACGCCGGGGCTGTTGGCGAGGTTGGCGGGCAGGGCGGCGGCCATGTCGTTGGCCCCCGAGGAGCCGGAGCGATAGGCCATGCGGACCTGGGCCAGTTGCAGCTGGTCGGGCGGCAAAAGGGCGAGCATGTCGCGCGCGGCGGGCCCCTGTGCGCCGTAGAGCAGGATGTCGGTGCGGCGGACGTGGTCGTCCTGGGTCAGCATCGAGCCGAACCGCGTCAGCATGGTGCGTTGGGGTGTGACCTCGAACAGTTTGTCGCGCCAGAAGCGGCGGATCAGGTCCTGGGCGTCCTTCTGGCGGCCCGTGGCCTGGTAGGCGCTGGCCAGGGCCATGGCGCCCTCGGCGGTCTGCGGCTCGCCGCCACCGAACCAGGCGATGATCTGTTGCGGCGTCTGGCCCGAAGTCTCCAGCAGCTTCTCGGCGCCGAGCTGGCGACGGTTCGGGCGGGGCCAGCCGGCGAGGTCGCGGCGGGCCTGGTCGATCTCGAAGAATGACATCGATTCCGCGGCGGAGTCGGCGATGGCCCAGGTGGCGAGCTTCTTGGCGACAGGATCGTTCAGCGCCGCGATAGCCGAGCGCGCGGTGGTGACGTCGCCGCGCTTGGCGGCCGCCAGCGCCGAGGTAAGGGTCGCGGAATCGGTCATCGACAGGGACTGGCGGTAGGCCGTCGGCGGGGTCTGAGTCAGCTCGATCGGGCGCGGCCCCTCGGCGGGCGGGCGCTCGCTCCCCGAGAACGGCCGGTAGGGGCCCTGATCCGGCGCACCCTGAGTCGGGGCCTGCGCATTGGCCATCGTGGCCAGCAGGGCGATCGAGGCGGTGGTCAGAAACGCTTTACGGGCCTTGAACGGCAAGGTGACGAACTCCGGTCTCGGGGAAAAATGAAACTATGTTGCGGCGCGGGGGCGCCCCGCCATATTGTCCGGCCAAATCATGAGGCCGCAACAACTGGCCTCGCTTTCACGGCTTTTTGCAGACCATGTCAGATTCCTTGTTCAAGGGCGTGATGCCGGCCCTGGTGACTCCGTTCCGCGATGGCGCGGTGGACGAGAAGGCGTTTGTCGCCCTCGTCGAGCGTCAGATCGCGGGCGGCGTCCACGGCATCGTGCCCGTGGGCACGACCGGCGAGACCTCTACCCTTTCCCATGACGAGCACCGCCGGGTGGTTGAACTGGCTGTGAAGACCGCCGCCGGCCGGGTGCCTGTGGTCGCGGGCGCAGGCTCGAACTCCACCGACGAAGCGATCGAGCTGGTCCAGCACGCCAAGACCATCGGCGCGGACGCCGCCCTGGTGGTGACGCCGTACTACAATCGTCCGAACCAGGAGGGCCTCTACGCCCACTATGCGGCGATCAACGAGGCGGTTCAGCTGCCGGTGCTGGTCTACAACGTGCCGGGCCGCACCTCGGTGGACATCAGCAACGACACGCTGGCCCGGCTGTCCAAGCTGCCGAACATCGTCGGCATCAAGGACGCCACCGCCGACATGACCCGCGCCACCGTGCAGCGCCAGCTGTGCGGCGATGACTGGGTGCTGCTGTCGGGCGACGACCTGACGGCGCTGGGCTACATGGCCCACGGCGGTCACGGCTGCATCTCGGTGACGGCCAACATCGCCCCGGACCTGTGCGCCACCTTCTACAACGCCGCCTTGGGCGACGACTGGAAGACTGCGCTCTACTGGCAGGATCGCCTGTTCCGGCTGCATCGGTCGCTGTTCACCGACGCTTCGCCCGCGCCGACCAAGTTCGCCCTGTCGCATCTGGGCCTCTGCCAGGAAGACGCGCGCCTGCCCATCGTGCCGGCGTCGGAAGTCTCGCGTGCGGAGGTGCTGGCTGGGATGAGGGAAGCCGGCGTCATCTGATGTCGGGAAAGCTGATCGCAGAGAACCGCCGGGCGCGGTACGACTACTTCCTCGAAGAGACCTTCGAGGCGGGGCTGATGCTGACCGGGTCGGAGGTCAAGTCGCTGCGCAACGGCCGGGCCAACATCGCCGAGTCCTATGCCTCGGTCGAAGGCGACGAGGTCGTGCTGATCAACGCCGACATCCCGCCCTTCGCGCAGGCCAACCGCTTCAACCACGAGCCGAGACGGCACCGGAAGCTGCTGCTGCACCGCAAGCAGTTGGACAAGCTGATCGGGGCGGTGACGCGCGAGGGCCGCACGATCATCCCGACCAAGCTCTATTGGAACGAGAAGGGGCTGGCCAAGCTGGAGATCGCCTTGGCCAAGGGCAAGAAGACCCACGACAAGCGCGAAGCGACCGCCGAGCGCGACTGGCAGCGGGACAAGGCCCGCCTGCTGCGCGATCGTGGCTGACGTCGAGGCGATCGAGCGGGCGACCATCGCAGCGGTGGCGCCACGCGAGGTGCTGGAGATCGGCGGCTGGCTGCTGGCCCTGAACGAGGGCACGATCCGCCGTGCGGCGAGCGCCGTGCCGCTGAGCCATGCGCTGTCCGCCGACCCCGCCGTGTTCGACCAGATCGAGGCGGCCTACGCGGCGCACGGGTTGGCGCCGGCGTTCCGGATCGCCGACGAGCCCGGCCTGGAAGGCGTGCGGGCGGAACTGGCGCGACGCGGCTACCGCTTCGAACAGCCGACACTGGTGAAGATTGGTGCGACAGGGCCGATGATCGCGGCGTGCCGCGGCGAGGCGGCCGGCGTGGACAATGCACCCGACGCCGGCTGGGCATCTGTTTTCACGAGCGAGGGCTTCGATCCCGCCGACGGGGCGAACCGCGTCGCGGCGCTCACCCGCTCACCCGATGCTGTCTATGGCGGGGTCTCGGAAGACGGCCGGACCCTGGCGGTCGGCGTCGCCGCCTTCGGTCATGGCTGGGCCAGCGTGCATGGCATGCGCACTGACGCCTCTCGGCGGGGCGAGGGGCTGGCGGGCAGGGTGCTGGCCGGCCTGGCCGGCGCGGCGCAGGCGCGCGGCGTGGAGCGCGTGTTCCTGCAGGTCGAAGAAGGCAATACCGGCGCCCGCAGCCTCTATCGGCGGGCGGGGTTCGCGAAGGCCTGGCGCTATTTCTACTGGAGCCGTTAGGCGTCCAGCAGCTCGCGGGCGCGGCGGAAGATAGCCTCGAACATCTCGGCGGTGAGGCGGCCGGTGTTCGTGTTGAGGCGCGAGCAGTGATAGCTGTTCAGCACGATATAGGGACCGGCCTGGAACTCCGTGCCGTGGCCGGGGATGCCGGCCGAGGCCTTAAGGCCCAGGGCTTTCAGCACATTGCGGCGCGAGACGTCGCCCAGGGTGACGATGACCCTGAGGTTGGGCAGGTCCTTGAGCCGCTGGGTCAGGAACGGGCGGCAGGTGTTCTCTTCGCTGGTCTCGGGCTTGTTGCCGGGCGGGGCGCAGCGGACCGCGTTGGTGATCATGACGTCGGTGAGCACGAGGCCATCGTCGACGCGGGCGTCGAACTTGCCGTTGGCGAAGCCGGTCTTGGTCAGGGTGTCGTAGAGCATCCAGCCCGCATGGTCGCCGGTGAACGGCCGACCGGTCCGGTTGGCCCCGGTGCGGCCGGGCGCAAGGCCCGCCACCAGCAGGCGCGCGGCCGGATCGCCGAAGGACGGGGCAGGACCGTTCCACCAGTCAGGGTTCTGGGCGGCGTTCGACTGGCGATAGGCGACCAGGCGCGGGCATAGCGGGCAGTCGCGGGGCGGCTCGGAGCCCCAGAGCTCAACCGACATCAGAGCTCGGCGTCGACGTCGTGTTCGTCGCGGGCGGCGCGGCTTTCCTGGATGAAGCGGGGCAGGCGCGAGGGCCGACCGATGATGTCAGCCAGGTCCGCCAGATCCACGAAGTTGTCGGCCTGGCGGCGCAGGTCGTCGGACGCCATGGGCGGCTGCGACTTGACGGTGGAGACCACAGTAACGCGGGCGCCGCGGCGCTGAACCGCCTCGACCAGGACCCGGAAGTCCCCGTCGCCGGAGAACAGCACCAGGTGGTCGGCGTGGGCCGCCATCTCCATCATGTCGACGGCGATCTCGACGTCCATGTCGCCGCGCCAGCGCTTGCGGCCTTGGGCGTCGGTGTATTCGCGGGCCGGCTTGGTCACCAGGCGGAAGCCGTTGTAGTCGAGCCAGTCGACCAGCGGACGGATCGGCGAATACTCCTGATCCTCGACCAGGGCGGTGTAGTAGTAGGCGCGCACGAGCACGCCGCGCTTGCGGAACTCTTCCAGCAGCTTGCGATAGTCGATATCGAAGCCCAGCCCCTTGGCGGCGGAATACAGGTTCGCCCCGTCGATGAAGAGCGCCAGCCTGTCCGTGGGGTAGAAAGTCATGAGTGCGAATAATCCTGCGAAAATGTCTCTGGGCGTAAATCTGGACGATGCGGCGGTTGTCGCCTTGGGCGGTAATGTCGCCGGCGACTATGGTTCGTCCGAAGCCCTTCTCGAGGCGGCGCTCGCTCGTTTCGCGGAGGCGGGATTGCCCATCCTGCGTCGGTCGTCCTGGTGGCGCTCCGCCGCCTGGCCCGACCCGAATAATCATGAGTATCGCAACGGCGTTGTGCTTGTCGAGGCTCGGCTTTCGCCGCAGGCGCTAATCCAAACATTGTTCATGCTAGAGAGCGAATTCGGCCGCACGCGGAGTGTCCGCAACGCTCCGCGGACGCTGGATCTGGATCTCATCGCCCATGGCCGAATCATTTCCGAAGACCCGGCGCTGACCTTGCCCCACCCGCGGGCTCACGAGCGGCTGTTCGTCATGGGGCCGCTGGCCGAGATCGCGCCCGACTGGCGCCATCCAGTGCTGGGAAAGTCCGCGTCGGAACTGGCGCTGAGCGCCAGCGTCGGGCTCGATGCACGGCCGCTGTGACGCCGCAGGGGTAGCGAGCGAAGTTGACGCAACCGTCAGGGAGGTATACGGCGCGCAGCCCTTTGAAGCGGCGGGACCGGTCTGTGGGCTATCGCCTCATCATCTTCGATTTCGACGGAACGCTGGCCGACAGCGCGCCTTGGTTCATCACCGTGCTGAACAGCGTGGCGCAGCGCTTTGGGTTCCGCCAGGTCGATGAGGCGGAGATCGCGGACCTGCGCGGGCGGCCCAGCCGCGAGGTGATGCGCGCTCTGCAGTTGCCCGCCTGGAAGCTGCCGTTCATCGCCGCACACGTCCGCAAGCTTGCGGCCGCCGCGGCGCCGTCGATCGAACTTTTCCCGGGCGTCGCCGACATGCTGCGGCAGTTGGCCCAGCGAGGCGTGAAGGTGGCGATCGTCAGCTCGAACGCCGAGGCTACGGTCCGTAGGGTGCTTGGGCCGGAGCTGGCGGGGCTGGTGGCGCACTATGGCTGCGGAGCCTCCGTGTTCGGCAAGGCCGCGAAGTTCCGCGAAGTGATCCGCAAGTCCGGCGTCAGCGAGGCCGACGTGCTGAGCGTGGGCGACGAGGTTCGCGACATCGAGGCGGCCCGGAAGCTGCGTCTGGCCACCGGCGCAGTGACCTGGGGCTACGCGACGCCGGAAATTCTGCGGGCCCAACGGCCCAGCGCGATGTTCGAAACCACGGACGACGTGCTGCGCGAAGCCGGGCTCTGCGGCATCTAACCCTTCGTTCGGCGGTCTTGCGGCGTTGCACAATCGCCGCGAAGCCTCTATTTTGTTCGGTTCTACCGCACCTCTGAGGATTCCATGGCCCGCGTCACCGTCGAAGATTGCGTCGAGAAGGTCCCCAACCGCTTCAGCCTCGTGCTGCTGGCGGCGCATCGCGCCCGCGCCATTTCGGCCGGCTCCCCGCTCCTGGTCGACCGCGACAACGACAAGAACCCGGTCGTGTCGCTGCGTGAAATCGCCGACGACGTGGTGGACGCCGAAGAGCTGCGGGAAAACCTGATCGGCACGCTGCAGCGCGTCGACGAGCGTTCGGAAGCCGAGGAAGAGGCCGAAACCCTGGCCCTGCTGGCGGATCCGACCCACATGCAGATGAGCGAGCTGGAACTGGTTCGCGCGCTTCAAAGCGACCGTGACGGCGGCCAGGAGGAGCGGTACTGAGCCCGGAAGGCGCAGAACCCCTCACCGTTACGGCGGCGCCTCAACAACCGCCCGCCGATAAAATCGACGCGCCGGTCGCCAAGCAGCGGCCGAAGATGCTTCGCCAGTACGAGCTGATCGAAAAGGTCCGCTCGTACGACCCCACCGCCGACGAGGCGGTTCTGAACCGAGCCTATGTCTACGCCATGCGGATGCATGGGTCGCAGAAGCGGGCCTCGGGCGATCCCTACTTCGCACACCCGATCGAGGTGGCGGGAATCCTGACCGACTATCGGTTGGACACCGCCACCATCGTCACCGCCCTGCTGCACGACGTGATCGAGGACACCCCGGTCACGCCCGATGACATCCGGGGCCTGTTCGGCCCCGAGATCACCGAGTTGGTCGAGGGCGTCACCAAGCTCACCAAGCTGGAACTCAACAGCGAGCGGACCAAGCAGGCCGAGAACCTGCGCAAGTTCATCCTGGCGATCTCGAAGGACGTGCGCGTCCTGATGGTCAAGCTGGCCGACCGCCTGCACAACATGCGGACGCTGCAGTACATCTCCAGCCCCGCCAAGCGCGAGCGGATCGCGCGCGAGACCCTGGATATCTACGCGCCGCTGGCGCGCTCCATCGGCTGTCACCGGATCTGTTCGGAGCTGGAGGAGCTGTGCTTCGAGCACTTGAACCCGGTGGCGCGCGACGCGATCGGGCGGCGGCTGGAAGCGCTGCGGGCCGAGCAGGGCGCGGCGGTCTCGATCGTCTCGGGCGAGATCGCGGCCCGTCTTGAGGCCGCCGGCATCCCGGCGCGGGTCTTCGGGCGGGAAAAGAACCCCTATTCGATCTGGCGCAAGTTGCAGCGCAAATCGATTGGATTTTCTCAGCTTTCGGACATCTACGCCTTCCGGGTGATCGTCGATTCCGAGACTGATTGCTATGCCGCCCTGGGGGTCATCCACCGCGCCTGGCCGAGCGTGCCTGAGCGGTTCAAGGACTTCATCTCGACCCCCAAGCGCAACAACTACCGCTCGCTGCATACGACCGTGGTCGGGCCCAAGGGCATGCGGATCGAGATGCAGATCCGTACCGAGACCATGGACCGCATCGCCGAGGACGGCGTGGCGGCGCACTGGCGTTACAAGAACTCGTCCTACGGCTTCGATCCCGAGGATCAAGCGGCGGGCGGCGGGCGCGACCCGCTGGTCAACCTGCGCCACCTAGTCCAGGTGCTGGAGCATGGCGGCGACGTCGAGGAACTGGTCGAGCACGCCAAGCTCGAGATGTACCTCGACCAGGCGTTCGTGTTCACGCCGAAGGGAAAGCTGGTCAGCCTGCCGCGGGGCGCGATGCCGCTGGACTTCGCCTATGCGGTCCACACGGACGTCGGCGACACCTGCATCGGTGTGAAGATCAACGGCGAACTGAAGCCGCTGCGCACGACGCTGCAGAACGGCGACGTGGTCGAGGTGATCCGCGGGCCCAAGCCTGTGGTGCCGCCGGACTGGCGCTCGCTGACCGTGACGGGGCGCGCGCGTTCTGCGATCCGGCGGCACATCCGCCAGACCGAACGCGAGGAATTCGTTCGGCTGGGCCGCGCGACCGTGGACCAGACCTTCGAGCGGGCCGGCAAGTCGCGCAAGGACGTGCTGCTGAAGCCGTCGCTAGAGCGCTTCGCCGCGGCGACCGAGGACGACCTGTTCGAACTGGTCGGCCGCGGCCGCATTTCGCCGACCCAGGTGCTGGACGTGATCTTCCCAGGCCTCAAGGCGGCCGACCGCGAGGCCGCCGTGGCGACCCGGCGGATCGAGGGCGGCAAGGGCGCGCGGCTCTATGTGCGGGGCGGGGGGCTGACGCCCGGCGTGTCGCTGAACTTCGGCCAGTGCTGTACGCCGGTCCCGGGCGACCGCATCGTCGGAATCCTGGAGCCGGACGGCACAGGCCTGACGGTGCACACCATCGACTGCGCCCGTTTGGCTGAGTTCGAGGATCGCGAAGAGCTGTGGCGCGACCTGCAATGGACGCCGGAGGCCGAGCGCAACACCGTGACCCTGTCAAAGCTGACGGCCACGATCCGCAACGCGCCGGGGGTGTTGGGTCAGGCCTGCACGGCGATCGGCGAGGCCGGCGGCAACATCGTCAACCTGCGCATGCACAGGCGACAGTCGGACTTCTTCGATGTGGACTTCGACGTCGAGGTCAAGGATGCGCGGCACCTGACCAACATCGCGGCGGCGCTGCGGGCCTATCCCAGCATCGAGACCGTCGACCGCGCCAAGGGGTAGGCGATGCTCCCGGCCAGGGAGCATCGCCCAACATTTCAGTGGATGGACTGCGAGTGTTCGCCGCCGGGGCGCACGATGCCGCCGAGCGCCTCACCGGTGCGCGAGGTCTGGCCGATCGAGGCCAGGTCGGCCAGTGACACAATGCCGATCAGGCGCTTGTCTCGATTGAGAACAGGGAGGCGGCGGACCTGGATGTCGCCCATGTTGCGCAGCACTGCGTCGCTGTCGTCGTCCTCGTAGCAGTATTTGACTTCGCGGCTCATCACTTCGGCCACCCTGGCCTCGGGCCCCTTGCCCTGCGCCACGCCGCGCACGCAGATGTCGCGATCGGTGATCATGCCGACGAGCCGGTCGCCGTCCGCGACGGGCAGCACGCCGGCGTCTAGGTCGGCCATCATGCGGGCCGCGTCGCGAAGGGTCTCCTGGGGGCTGGCCATCTTGACGCTGCGGGTCATGCAATCGCTGACTTTCATAGCGGAACTCCGTGCCTGGGGGATGACCGGCTTGCGTCCCGGCCTCTGCGGCAAACGGCCCGCAGGGCGGGGTGTTCCTAGGGTGAAGTCGCAGCGCGCGCTGGGCGCCAGAAACAGCGAAGCCCGGGGGTCGAGGACCCGCCGGGCTTCAAGTCCGACTATCGTTTTCCATTGCTGGCTGATTTGTCGGGCTGGTTTTCGACATTCGTCTCCAACCGTCTAATCAACGGGCGACCCGCCGCCGTGGTTCCGCAAGGAAGAGAAAAAGTCCGGATCCGGCGGAAGCGAGAAAAGCCCAGAAGGCCGTGCGGCGCTTCTGGGCTTCGCGTCCGATCTGAATTTGCGTTTCGGGATCGGGCGATGTCCTGCGGACAGCTATCCAACCGATCAGTCGGCGCCTTGGTTCCCGGCTAGGTGGCGTTATGTATCGCGCGCCCGTTCTGCGGGCCTGACACGGCGCAGATTCTCCCATTTCATGGCGGCATGCAAAAGCCGCTCGTCCTCGCCGCCCTGTTGCTCGCCTCCACCGCCAGCCAGGCGAAGTCGCCGCCGGCCTACGACGTGCTGATCCGCAACGCCGAGATCTATGACGGATCGGGCCAGGCGCCTTTCAAGGGCGAGGTCGCGATCTTCGAGGATCGGATCGCCTATGTGGGGCCCAAGGCTCCCGAGAGCGCTCGGACCGAGATCGACGCGGGCGGCAAGGCGGTGTCGCCGGGCTTCATCAACATGCTGTCCTGGGCGACGGAGAGCCTGATCGCCGACCCGCGAGGGCTGTCGGACCTCAAGCAGGGCGTGACTCTGGAGGTTATGGGCGAGGGGACGTCGATGGGGCCGCTGAGCCCCGACATGAAGCGGCTGGAAACCCAGCGCATGGGCGACATCAAGTATGACATCGCCTGGACGAGCCTTGATGAATACCTCTCGTGGCTGACCAAGCGGGGCTCGGCGCTGAACGTTGCGTCCTTCGTCGGCGCGGCGACGGTGCGTGAGCACGTGCTGGGCGAGGGGGATGTCGATCCGACGCCCGAGCAGCTGGCCGCCATGCGCAAGCTGGTGGTCGAGGCGATGCAGGATGGGGCGCTGGGGGTCGGCTCGTCGCTCATCTATGCGCCTGCGAGCTATGCGGAGACGCCTGAGCTGGTCGCCCTGGCGAGGGAGGCTGGGCGTTGCGGCGGCATCTATATCAGCCACATGCGGTCCGAAGCCGACCGGCTGTTGGAGGCGATCGACGAACTGATCGCGATCTCCGAGCAATCAGGCGCGCCGGCTGAGATCTATCACCTGAAGCAGGCCGGCAAGGCGAACTGGGCCAAGCTGGAGCCGGCCATCGCCCGGATCGAGGCGGCGCGGGCGGCGGGTCACCGGATCACTGCCGATATGTATACCTACACCGCCGGCTCGACGGGTCTGGACGCGGCCATGCCGCCGTGGGTGCAGGCGGGCGGCGTTGAAACCTGGATCGGGCGGCTGAAGGACCCGGCGACACGGGCCAAGGTCATCGCCGAGATGCGGCAGGAGAAGCCGGACTTCGAGAACCTCTATCGCCACGCCGGGGCGGAGGGGACGCTGCTGGTCGGGTTCAAGAACCCGGCGATGAAGAGCCTGACGGGCAAGACGCTGGCGCAGGTGGCCAAGGCTCGCGGCGTGTCGCCCGAAGACGCGGCGATCGATCTGGTCATCGAGGACGGCAGCCGAGTCCAGGTGGTCTACTTCCTGATGTCCGAGGAGAACGTCGCCCGGCAGACGGCGCTGCCTTGGATGAGTTTCGGATCGGATGCGTCCGCTCAGGCGCCGGAGGGCGTGTTCCTGAAGTCCAGCACCCATCCGCGCGCCTATGGCAACTTCGCGCGGCTGCTGGGCAAGTACGTGCGCGAGGACAAGACCACGACGCTGGCCGACGCGGTTCGACGGCTGTCGGCGTTTCCAGCACAGAACCTGGGATTGAAGGACCGCGGGATGCTGAAGGCGGGCTACTACGCCGACTTGGTCGTGTTCGACCCGAAGACGGTCGGCGACGTCGGGACGTATGAACAGCCCAAGCAGTTCGCGGTGGGCGTGAGCGACGTCTTCGTCAACGGCAAGCAGGCGCTGAAGAACGGCGAGCCTACGGGGCAGTTGGCCGGGCAGGTGGTGCGCGGACGAGGCTGGAGCGGGTGGAGCGATGGCGGCTGCCGCGCCACCGCCAAGGATTGGAGCTGGGCATGGTGAGCGTTAGCGAGCGGCGCAGGCTGGGCGAACGGCTGCACGCCTTCACCCAGGTGTTCGATCCGCCGCTTGGCGGCGGGCAGGGACCTAGCTTTGCGATCAAGGACCTGATCGACGTGGCCGGGGCGCCGACGGGCGGCGGCGGCGTCGTTCCGCTGGACCCCGCTCCGGCGCAGCACGCGGCGGTGGTGCAGCAGTTGCTGGACGCCGGATATGTGGCTGTCGGCAAGACCCACACGGTGGAGCTGGCCTTCGGGGGATGGGGCACCAACCGCGCGGTCGGCGCGCCCTGGAATCCGTGGGATGCGGCGGTGCACCGGGCGCCTGGCGGCTCGTCGAGCGGTTCGGCGGTGGCGGTGGCGAGCGGGCTTTGCGACGTGGCCCTGGGGACCGACACCGGCGGGTCGATCCGCATACCTGCCGCAGCCTGTGGGGTGGTGGGCCTGAAGCCTGGGCGAGGGCTGGTTTCCACCCGCGGCGTGCATGACCTTGCGCCCAGCCTCGACACGGTCGGGCCGCTGGCGCGTTCGGTGGCGGACGCCGCGCGGGTGCTGCAGGTGATATCCGGTCCAGACGGAGCGGGCGCGATCCGGCCGCGATTCGACGCCGAGGCGGCGCTGACGGCCGAGGTCCGCGGCTGGAGGGTCGCCGTGCTGCCGATGGAGGCGATGCCGACGATCGATCCGGACATCGCGGCGCTCTATCGCTCAGCCATAGCCAAGCTGGCGGACCTCGGCGTGATCATCGAGACCGCGCGCACACCCCGCCCGTTCGCGGACTATTTCATCCCCAACGGCTGGCTGATGGCCGCGGAAGGCTGGCGGGTTCGCGGCGGGCACATCGCCGTCAACGGCGAAGTCATGGACAGATGGGTGGTGAAGCGCTTCGAGGGCGGTCGAGACGTCACTGACGCCCAGCTGGCGCAGGCGCTGGCGCGGCGCGCGGCCGACCAGCGCGAGTTCCAGGACTGGATGGCGCCTTACGCGGCGCTGCTGTCGCCCACCGCGCCGATCCCCGCGCCGCCCATCGACACCGTCGACGAGACCGCATCGCCGTTCTCGGCCATGACCCGCGCCGGCAACTATCTGGACCTGCCGGCGGCCAGCGTGCCGATGGGGCTGACAGGCGAGGGCCTGCCCGCTGGGCTGCAGATCATGGGGCGAATGGCGGACGAGACTTCTGTCGTCGCCCTGGCGGCGGCGTTCGAGGCGGTGTCGGGGTGGAATGGGCGAGGGCCGGACCTGGGCGGCCTCGGCGCCTAGGGAGCCGCCATCAGACCGCCTTGGCCGCCCGGTCGCGTGCGGTCTGCTGTTGGACCACGATGCCCTGACGGGTCTCGTCGAGAATGCGGGCGATGATCGGGTCGGTCTGGATCGCGCGCCAATAGGCGGCAAGACGGGGCAGGGCGAGCAGCGGGTCGGGCGTGCCGAACGCGCCAGGGATCCACTCGCAGGCCAAGATCAGTTGCGGAGCGATGGCGCCGTCAGCCTGGGTAAGGCCCTTGCCGACCGCATAGCCGTCCTCGCCGATGAAGTCTTCCAGATAGGCCAGGGCCTCGGCCAGCTTATCGACGGCCGCCTCGACTACCGCTGGGTCCCAGTGACGGCGCGAACGTCCCGCCAGGGTGAACAGCGGGACCATGGCCATGACCACGTAGAAGTCACAGATGCGCGAGAGCAGCCGCATCTGCGCTCGCTCCCAGGGATCGGACGGGCGAAGAGCCGGTTCGGGATAGGCGTCCTCAAGGTACTCGCAGATCACCTCGGACTCTGGCAGGGCCCGGCCGTCGTCGAGCACCAGGGTCGGCACCCGGCCGATCGGATTGACCTTGAGATACTCGGCCTTGGTTTCCTCCGACGCGCCGAAGCCGGGCGGGTGGATGATCTCGACCTCGATCCCCTTGGCGTAGAGCAGCAGCCGCACGCGGCTGGGGAACGGCGAGTCATAGGTCTGAAACAGCTTCACCGGTCCGTCCTCCCGACGCGAATTGGTCGATGACAGCATGGCGGGCGTTCGGTAATCCGCAAAGCGAGGAGAGCCCACATGAACACTGAAGACGTCCTGGAAGAGTTCCGCGCCTCGGGCGCGCTGCGCGAAGGCCATTTCGTGCTGTCGAGCGGCCTGCACTCAGGGACGTTCCTGCAGAAGAACCTAGTGTTCCAGTATCCCGAGCGTACGGCGCGCCTCTGCAAGGCGCTGGCCGAGAAGATCAAGGAAGCTGTGGGCGAGGTCGACCTCTGCATTTCGCCGGCCGTCGGCGGCATCATTCCCGGCTACGAGACCGCGCGGCAACTGGGCGTGCCCTCGATGTACGTCGAGCGCGAGGGCGGCGAGTTCAAGCTGCGCCGGGCGTTCGAGATCCCGCCGGGCGCGCGGATCGCGATGGTCGAGGATATCGTCTCGACCGGCCTGTCGTCGCGCGAGTGCGTGGAAGCCATCAAGAAGGCTGGTGGCAATGTGGTCGTCGCCGCCTGCATCGTCGACCGCTCCGGCGGCCGGGCCGATCCGGGCGCGCCGTTCGTGGCCTTGGCGCGTCTGGACGTGCCGGCCTATCCGGCCGACCAACTGCCGCCGGAACTGGCGGCGATCCCGGTCGAGGACCCCGGCAGCCGGAGACTGAGCAAGTGAGCAAGCTGCGGCTGGGCGTGAACATCGACCACGTGGCGACCATCCGGAACGCCCGTGGCGGCAGCTACCCAGATCCCGTGCGGGCGGCCGAACTGGCCATAGCCGCGGGCGCGGACGGCATCACCGCTCACCTGCGCGAGGACCGTCGGCACATCTCGGACGCCGACATCGAGGCGCTGGCGGCGATCACCCGCAAGCGCGGGCGGCCGCTCAATTTCGAGATGGCGGTGACGGACGAGATGGAAGCCATCGCCCTGGCTCACTTGCCGCATGCGGCGTGCCTGGTGCCCGAGCGGCGCGAAGAGCGCACGACGGAGGGCGGTCTCGACGTCATCGGAGGCCACAACCAAATCGCCCCGGTGGTGAATAGGCTGGTTGCAGCTGGGGTGAGGGTCTCGTGCTTCATTGACGCCGATCCGGCCCAGGCCGCTGCGGCCAAGAGCATGGGCGCGCAAGTGGTGGAGTTCCACACCGGCGCCTATTGCGACGCCGTGCGTGAGCGATCGCCTGACGCTCCCGGCCTGCTCGAAGGTTTGCGGGCAGCCGCGGCGGAAGCGGGCCGACTTGGCCTTGAAGTTCATGCCGGCCACGGCATCGACTACGAGACCGTCAAGCCGATCGCAGCGATCCCGGAAGTGATGGAGTTGAACATCGGCCATTTCCTGATCGGCGAGGCGATTTTCGTGGGGCTGTCGCCTGCGATCCAGCGCATGCGGGCCTTGATGGATGAAGCGCGCGCGGGGAAGGCGGCGTGATCATCGGCATCGGGTCCGACCTGTCCGACATCCGTCGGGTTTCCGACACGCTGACGCGGTTCGGCGAGCGGTTCACCAACCGGATCTTCACGGAAATCGAACGGACCCGGTCGGAGCGGAAGCCGGACAAGGCGTCGAGCTACGCCAAGCGGTTCGCGGCAAAGGAAGCCTGCGCCAAGGCGCTGGGCACAGGCATGAGGGCCGGCGTTTTCTGGCGCGACATGGGCGTGGTCAACATGCGCTCGGGCCAGCCGACCATGGCGCTGACAGGCGGCGCCGCCGAGCGGCTGGCGAAGATGACGCCGCCGGGCCACAAGGCGGTGATCCATCTGTCGCTGACCGACGACCACCCCTATGCGCAGGCCTTCGTGATCATTGAGGCTGTGCCGGAGTAGCCGGCTAAGCTCTGGCGAAACGCCGCTCCAGGCGCGGCCAGAATATGTTCAGCGCCAGGCCGCTCATGACCAGGGCGGCCGCCATCAGCTTCCAGGCAGGCAGGCTCTCGCCGAGAAACACCGCCGAGGCGCCCATTCCGAACACCGGGACCAGCATGGCCATGGGGGTGATGGTCGCGGCCGGATGGCGCGAGAGCAGCCAGCCCCAGGCCGCATAGCCGAACAGGGTGTTGCCCACCGACTGCCAGAGCACGGCGGCCCAGGTGGCGGCGTCGGCGGCGCGGACGCCCTCGATCATTGCGGTCGGCCCCTCAAAGGCGAGGGCGAGGATCAGCAGGGGCGGGACGGAGAACAGGCTGGCCCAGACCACGTAGGCGAGCATGTTCACCTGGCCGGCCGCCCGCGAGAAGGCGTTGCCGCCGGCCCAGCTGGCCGCGGCGGCCAGGACCAAGGCCAGGCCGATCCGCGTCACCGAGGCGTCGGTGTTGTGGCTGACGATGACCAGCAGCCCGATAGCCGCCAGCGCCAGGGCGACGATCTGGAAGCTCCGCAGGCGCTCCTTGGCCAGCCACATCGCCAGGCCGATGGTGAAGAACACCTGGGTCTGCACGACCAGGGAGGCCAGGCCCGGGGAGATGAAGCCGTTGATCGCGATGTAGAGCAGGCCGAACTGGCCAGCGCCGATCAGGACCCCGTAGGCGGCGAGGTTCTTCCAAGGCACGTCTGGCTTCTTGAGGAAGAACACAGCCGGCAGCAGGGCGAAGGTGAACCGCAGCACAGCGAAGGTCAGCGGCGGCAGGTGGTCGAGGCCGATGCGGATGACCACGAAATTGGTGCCCCACACCGCCACGACGGCGAGAGCGAGCAGCACGTGGCTCAGGGGCAGGCCGGGACGAGTCATGGGCCCCTGATACGCCTCCAGCGTGCGGCGACAATCCAGGAAAGTTGTCGCGGGCCGCAGAGCCGCTGGATATCTCGCCGCATGCGCCGGGCTCGAGGAAAGGTCTATGCTGGCCTTGAGTTTCCTTCTACAGCCGCAAAATGGCCGTATCGCGCCATGAGGAGAGTCCGCTGCGGCGCGCTTGCTCAAGGCCAGTGCAACGTCTAGCTAGGCGAACTGTCCGCTGCTTCGGGCCAAGGATGTAAGATGACCGACCGCGCAGAGACCACACATCCTGAAAAGGCCAGTGGGGTGAACGACTTCGTCGAGATCGTGAAGACCGTCGCCTATGCGCTGCTGATCGCGTTGTTCCTGCGCGTGCTGTTCTTCCAGCCCTTCACGATCCCGTCGGCCTCGATGGAGCCTACCCTGCTCGAAGGCGACTACATCATCGTCTCGAAGTACTCCTACGGCTACTCGCGCCACTCGATCCCGTTCAGCCCGCCGATCTTCAAGGGCCGGATCATGGAGCGCGCGCCCGAGCGTGGCGACGTCGTGGTCTTCAAGCTGCCGCGGGATGGTCGCACCGACTACATCAAGCGCCTGATCGGCGTGCCTGGCGACCGGGTGCAGATGCGCCAGGGCCGGCTCTGGATCAACGGCAAGGAAGTCGTCGACAAGGAGCTGCCGCCGGTCATGATCGACTCCGGCTACGGCTTCACGCGGAACGTCCAGCGGTTCAGGGAGACGCTGCCGGGCGGCAGGTCCTTCGTGACCTATGACTTCGGGCCGGACGGCGAGGTGGACAACACGCCCGTGTTCGTCGTGCCCGAGGGGCACTACTTCTTCATGGGCGACAACCGCGACAACTCGCTCGACAGCCGTGTGCCCGCCGAGATCGGCGTCGGCTTCGTTCCGGCCGAGAACCTGGTGGGCAAGGCGCAGATCATTCTGCTGTCCTGGAACCCGGGCGCATCGCTGTTCAAACCCTGGACCTGGGTGATGAACGCCCGGCCCAGCCGGTTCTTCAACATCCTCCAATGAACAAACGAGAAGTCGCGGTCGCCGAGCTTGAAGGCCGCATCGGCCACGTATTCCACGACCGCGAGCTTCTGGAACGCGCCCTGACTCACGCCAGCGTCGGCGACGGAGCGCTGAAGGTGCGCCACTACGAGCGGCTGGAGTTCCTGGGCGACCGGGTGCTGAACCTGTTGGCCGCCGAGCGCCTGATGGCGCTGAACTCGGAAGCCCGGGAAGGGGAGATGAGCCGGCTGATGGCGGGGCTCGTCAACTACCATGCCTGCGCCCGCGTCGCCCGGCGGATCGGGCTGCCCAATGCGTTGCGCATGGCGCCGAGCGCCAGCAAGATCGGCGCGCGCGACAAGGACACTGTGCTGGGCGACGCCTGCGAGGCGCTGATCGGCGCCATCTATATCGATGACGGCCTGGAGGCCTCCCGGGCGTTCTTCCTGGAGTTCTGGGCCGAGGAATTCGATCGGCTGGACTCGCCGCAGGTCAAGGATCCCAAGACCCAGCTGCAGGAGTGGGCCCAGGGCCGCGGCCTGCCGTTGCCGCTCTATCAGGTGGTCGGCCGCGAAGGCCCGGCCCACGCGCCTTCGTTCACGGTTTCGGTGACCGTGGGCGACTATGAACCCGAACTTGCCGAAGGCCGTTCCCGTCAGGAGGCCGAAAAGGCCGCGGCCACGGTGATGCTGCTCAAACGCGAAGGACCTCAATGACCACCCGCGCCGGCTTCGCCGCGATTATTGGTGCCCCGAATGCGGGCAAATCGACCCTGACCAATCGACTGGTGGGGGCGAAGGTCACGATCGTGACCCAGAAGGTCCAGACCACCCGCTTCCCGGTGCGCGGCGTCGCCATGGAAGGCGAGTCGCAGATCGTGCTGGTCGATACTCCCGGCATCTTCTCGCCGCGTCGCCGACTGGACCGGGCAATGGTCCGTTCGGCCTGGGGCGGAGCCGACGAGGCTGACGTCACGGTGCATCTGGTGGACGTGCAGGCCGAACTGGCCGCCGCCGAACCCGGCGCCAAATCCGCTGACAAGCGATCGGCCGCCGATGTTCAGACGATCGTCGAAGGCCTGAAGACCTCCGGCAAGAAAGTCATCCTGGCGCTCAACAAGATCGACGGCGTCAAGCGCGAGCGTATGCTGGCGTTGGTTCAGGGCCTCTACGACGCCGGCGTCTACTCCGAGGTCTTCATGATCTCGGCCGCTGACGGCCAGGGTGTCGATGACCTGAAGACGCGGTTGGCGGAGCTGATGCCAGAAGGGCCGTGGCTCTATCCGGAAGACCAGACCGCCGACCTGCCGGCGCGCCTGCTGGCCGCGGAGATCACTCGCGAGAAGCTGTTCCTGCGCGTGCACGAGGAGCTGCCGTACGCCGCGGCCGTCGAGACCACCGCCTTCCAGGAGCGCAAGGACGGTTCTGTCCGCATCGAGCAGTCGATCTATGTGGAGCGCGAGAGCCAGCGGCCCATCGTGCTGGGCAAGAACGGCCAGACGCTGAAGTGGATCGGCCAGAAGTCGCGCGAAGAGCTGATCGAACTGTTCGACCGCCCGGTGCACCTGTTCCTGCATGTGAAGGTGGACGAGCGCTGGGCCGACAAGCGCGAGTTCTATGGCGACGTGGGCCTGGATTTCGACGTCTAGAGCCCTAGGTTGGCGTCATGATCCCGACCGCGTTCGGCTGATGGAATTCGAGGACGACGCCTATGTGCTCTCGGCGCGCGCCCACGGGGAAACCGGGGCGATCGTCGAGCTGCTGACCGCGAACCACGGCAAGTACGCGGCGCATATCGCCGGCGGCGCATCGCGACGGATGAAGCCGTTCCTCCAGGCCGGCGCGCGGACCATCGTCCACTACCGAGCGCGGGTGTCCGACCAGCTTGGCTCGGCTCAGTTGGAGCCGGTGGGAGAGGGGCCCTCCGCCCTGTTCGACGACCGCATGGCGCTGGCCGGACTGTCCGCCGCCGCAGCTGTCGCGGCCGCGGCGTTACCGGAACGCGAGCCGCATCCTGGCGTCTTCTTCGCCTTCGAGGCGCTGACGGCGGCCCTGGCGATGCCGGAGATCTGGCCGGCGGTGTTCGTTCGGTTCGAGGCGGGCCTGCTGCAGGAGCTGGGCTTTGGCCTGGACCTGTCGAAGTGCGCGGCGACGGGGTCGGTCGATGATCTGATCTATGTCAGTCCGCGCACCGGACGAGCGGTCAGCCGGGGGGCGGGGGAGCCGTACAAGGACCGCCTGCTGCCGTTGCCGCCGTTCATGCTGTCGGCGCAGACCGGGCTGGCGGCCGGCGACGTAAAGGCCGGCCTGGACCTGACGGCGCACTTCCTGGAGCTCTTCGTCTTCGGGCCGATCAACAGGCCGCTGCCGCCGGCCAGGGTCTGGCTGATCGATCGCCTGGCCGAAGGCGAGCGGCTCTAGCCGTATCCGCCGCGGGGACTTCCGCCGCGGCGCCCGTTAGAACGGAAGTGAACTGCGAGTTTGATTCGACCATGACCAAGCACATCCCACCGCCCGGCGACGGGGACGGCGACCGCATCATCGACGAGCCGCTGACCGAAGCGCTGTCGCGGCGCTATCTGGCCTATGCGCTCTCGACCATCACCGGCCGGGCGCTGCCCGACGTGCGCGATGGGATGAAGCCGGTCCACCGGCGGCTGATGTACGCGATGCGCCAGCTGCGGCTGGACCCGAACACCACGGCCAAGAAGTGCGCCCGCGTGGTCGGCGACGTGATCGGTAAGTATCACCCGCACGGCGATACGGCGGTCTATGACGCCCTGGTGCGCCTGGCCCAGGACTTTGCCCAGCGCTATCCGCTGGTCGACGGCCAAGGCAACTTCGGCAACATCGACGGCGATAACGCCGCGGCCATGCGATACACCGAGTGCAAGCTCACCGTGGCCGCCCAGCTGCTGCTGGACGGCATCGATGAGGACGCCGTCGACTTCCGCCCGACCTATGACGGCGAGGACGAAGAGCCGGTGGTGCTGCCGGCCGGGTTCCCGAACCTGCTGGCCAACGGTTCCAGCGGCATCGCCGTGGGCATGGCGACCTCCATCCCGCCGCACAACGCGGCCGAGCTGATCGACGCCTGCCTGGTGCTGCTGGAAGACCCGAACGTCGAGACGTCGCGGCTGATGGATCACGTCCAGGGCCCGGATTTCCCGACCGGCGGGATCATCGTCGAGCCGCGCGAGAGCATGCTCGAAACCTACGCCACCGGCCGCGGCGGGGTGCGGGTGCGGGCGCGCTGGGAAAAGGAAGACACCGGGCGCGGGACCTACCAGATCATCGTCACCGAGATCCCGTATCAGGTGAAGAAGGCCGATCTGGTCGAGCAACTCGCCGACCTGATCGAGACGAAGAAGGCGCCGCTGCTGGGTGACGTCCGCGACGAGAGCGCCGAGGACGTGCGCCTCGTGCTGGAGCCCAAGAACCGCAACGTCGAGCCAGAAGTGTTGATGGAGAGCCTGTTCAAGCTCTCGGCGCTGGAGAGCCGGTTCCCCGTCAACATGAACGTGCTGGACGCCAAGGGCGCGCCGGGCGTCATGGGCCTGCGCCAGCTGCTGCAGGCGTTCCTCGATCACCGCCGCGAGGTGGTGGTGCGCCGGGCGCGCTTCCGCCTGGATAAGATCGAAGCCCGTCTGCACATCCTGGACGGCTTGGTCATCGCGTTCCTGAACCTGGACGAGGTGATCCGCATCGTCCGCTATGAGGAAGAACCCAAGGCCAGGCTGATCGAGGCCTTCACGCTGTCGGACATCCAGGCCGACGCCATCCTCAACACCCGGCTGCGCCAGCTGGCCAAGCTGGAAGAGATGGAGCTGCGGCGCGAGCACGCCGAGCTGGCCGAAGAGCGCGACGGGCTGCTGAAGATGCTGGCCTCGGACCGCGCGCAGTGGCGCCTGGTCGGCGTGGGCCTGAAGGACGTCCGCGCGATCCTGGGTCCCGACACCAAGCTGGGCAAGCGCCGCTCGACCTTCGACACTGCCCCGGTCGTGGATGCTGAGGCGGCGATCGAGGCCATGATCGTGCGCGAGCCGATCACGGTGATCCTGTCCGAGCGCGGCTGGATCCGCGCGGCCAAGGGCAAGGTCGAGGATCCGTCGGAGCTGAAGTTCAAGGAAGGCGACAAGCTCGGCTTCATCGTGGCGGCCGAGACGACCGACAAGCTGCTGATCTTCGCCTCGGACGGCAGGTTCTTCACGCTGGGTTGCGACAAGCTGCCGGGTGCGCGCGGGCACGGCGAGCCGCTGCGCCTGATGCTGGATCTCGACGACAAGACCGACATCATCGACATCTTCCCCCACAAGCCAGGGACCAAGCGTGTCATCGCTTCCAAGGAGGGTTACGGCTTCATCCTGCCCGAGGAGGAGGCGGTCAGCTTCCGCCGGGCCGGCAAGCAGGTGCTGAACGCCGGCGCCAAGGGCGCGGCCTTCGCGATGCCGATGAGCGGCGACCACTTCGGCGTCGTCGGCGACAACGGCAAGATCCTGATCTTCCCGCTGTCGGAGCTGCCGGAAATGCCGCGCGGCAAGGGCGTGAAGCTGCAGACCTACCGCGAGGGCGGCTTGCGCGACGCCGTGGTGTTCAACGCCGAGGACGGCGCGACCTGGATCGACACCGCCGGCCGCACCCGTGTCTGGGGCGAGTGGCGCGAGTGGCTGGGGCGGCGCGCCGCGGCCGGCAAGCTGGCGCCGAAGGGCTTCCCGACCAGCAAGCGGTTCAAGCCGAAATAAGCCCGCCGACACCTTGTAGGTGTCGGGTGCAACGCTAAGCTTCGCCCACCGATGTTCGGGAGGGGAAGTTCATGAAGCGCCATTTGCTGGCGACGGCTCTGGCCGCGGTTTCGCTGACTTGGACCGCGTCGCCGCTCGCCTGGGCCAAAGAGCCGGCGGCGGCGCTGGCGCCCGCCGCGAGCCCGGAAGCCGTCGGCTTCGACAGCGCTCGGCTAAAGCGGCTGGACGCGGCGATGGCCAAGGCGGTGGCGGACGGCCGCGTGGCGGGCGTGCAGACCCTTCTGGCGCGGCACGGCCAGGTCGTGGCGTTCAATTCTCATGGCAATGCGAACCTTGAGACGGGGGCGGCGCTGGAGAAGGACGCCATCTTCCGCATCTATTCCATGAGCAAGCCGGTCACCGGCGTCGCCATGATGATCCTGTTCGAGGAAGGCCGCTGGCGGCTGGACGACCCGATCACGACCTATCTGCCCGAGATGAAGGACCTGAAGGTCTGGAAGGGCGTGGACGCCAAGGGGCAGCCGATCCTGGAGCCGGTGAAGCGTCCGCCGACCATGCGCGAGTTGATGAGCCACACGGCCGGCTTCGGCTATGGCCTCAGCGACAAGCATCCGGTCGACCGGATGTTCCGCGACCAGCGCGTGCTGGGCGCGGCGGATCTCAACGATCTGACGGCCAAGACCGCGGCGATCCCGCTGATGTACCAACCCGGCGAGCAATGGAGCTATTCGGTCGCCGTCGACCTGCAGGGCGCGGTGGTCGAGCGGCTTTCGGGACAGAGCCTGGGCGACTTCATGGAGAGCCGGATCTTCAAGCCGCTGAAGATGGACGACACCGGATTCCACACCGGCGCGGCCAAGGCCTCGCGGCTGGCGACGCCCTATATCGGCAATCCGGACACCGGCAAGATCGAGGAAGCCAAGACGCTGTTCAATCAGCCGATCCAGAACTTCGTCGACAAGCCGAAGTTGGAATCGGGCGGCGGCGGGCTGGTCTCGACCACGCGCGACTACGCCCGCTTCGCGCAGATGATCGCCAACGGCGGCGAACTGGACGGGGTGCGGATCCTGTCGCCGGCGTCGGTCGACCTGATGGGGACCAATGTCATCCCGCAGGCGGCCCTGGTGTCGTCGAACGGCTCGACGGCCTCGTCGTTCAACGAGGCGGTCGGGTTCGGCCTGGACTTCATGGTGGTCAACGATCCGCGCAAGGCCGGCAGCCTGGAAGGCAAGGGGACCATGAGCTGGGGCGGCGCGGCCGGCACCTGGTTCTGGGTCGATCCGACCAACGACGTCGTCTTCGTCGGCATGATCCAGCGCTACGGCGGGACCGGCGGGCCGGACCTGGGCGGGCTGACGCGGACCCTGGTCTACCAGGCCCTGGTTGATCCGGCGAAGTAGGCCGAGCCGGGGGCGGAATAGGCCGCGCGCCTTGACTTTCGAGGCCCTACATGCGCCCTTCCGCCCTCGATTTTCAGAGCCTTAGCGACTCCCCATGCACGCCTACCGCACCCACACCGCAGGCGCACTTCGCGCCGCCGACACGGGCAAGACTGTCCGCCTTTCGGGCTGGATCCACCGCAAGCGAGACCACGGCGGTCTCGTGTTCATCGACCTGCGCGACCACTATGGCCTGACGCAGCTGGTGATCAGTCCCGAGACCCCCGGCTTTGACGTCATCGAGCGCCTGCGCGCCGAGAGCGTCATCCGGATCGACGGCGAGGTCGTGGCCCGCAGCCCCGAAACCGTGAACGCCAACCTTCCGACCGGTGAGGTCGAGGTGCGCGTGCGCACCGTCGAAGTGCTGTCGGAAGCGGCCGAGCTGCCGCTGCCCGTCTTTGGCGAGCCCGACTATCCGGAAGAGATCCGGCTGAAGCACCGCTATCTGGATCTGCGTCGCGAGACGCTGCACCGGAACATCGTGCTGCGCTCGAAGGTCATCCATTCGATCCGCAACCGCATGATCGAGCAGGGCTTCCTGGAGTACCAGACGCCGATCCTGACGGCCTCGTCGCCTGAAGGCGCCCGCGACTTCCTGGTGCCCTCGCGGATGCACCCGACGAAGTTCTATGCGCTGCCGCAGGCGCCCCAGCAGTTCAAGCAGCTGCTGATGGTCTCGGGCTTCGACCGCTATTTCCAGATCGCGCCCTGCTTCCGCGACGAGGACCTGCGCGCCGACCGGTCGCTGGAATTCTACCAGCTCGACGTCGAGATGAGCTTCGTCACCCAAGAGGACGTGTTCGCCGCGATCGAGCCGGTGATGCATGGGGTGTTCGTGGAGTTCGGCGGCGGCAAGCGCGTCTCGCCGATCGACCAGTCGATGTCCTACGAGGACGACTTCGGCAAGACGATCGAGCACAAGGGCTTCGAGCGCCTGACCTACGTGCAGTCGATGGCCCGCTACGGCACCGACAAGCCCGACCTGCGCAACCCGATTATCATGCAGGACGTCTCCGAGCGCTTCCGCGGCGGCGGCTTTGGCCTGTTCGCCCGCATCCTGGAAGACGCCAAGAACGCAGTCTGGGCGATCCCGGCCCCGAAGGGCGGCAGCCGCGCGTTCTGTGACCGCATGAACAGCTGGGCGCAGGGCGAAGGCCAGCCCGGCCTGGGCTACATCTTCTGGTCCGAGGACCAGGGCGGTTGGGGCGGCCCGATCGCCAAGAACCTGGGGCCCGACGCGACCACCGCGCTGATGGCCGGCATCGGCATGGGGCAGGGCGACGCCGCCTTCTTCGTGGCCGGCGATCCCAAGGTGTTCGTGAAGTTCGCGGGCAACGCCCGCACCAAGGTCGGCACGGACCTGAACCTGGTCGACGAGGACCAGTTCAAGTTCTGCTGGATCGTCGACTTCCCGATGTTCGAGTGGAGCGAGGAAGAGCAGAAGGTCGACTTCTCGCACAACCCGTTCTCGATGCCGCAGGGCGGTCTTGATGCGCTGTTGAATCAGGACCCGCTGACCATCCGCGCGTTCCAGTACGACATCGTCTGCAACGGCTACGAGCTGTGCTCGGGCGCGATCCGGAATCACCTCCCTGAGGTGATGGTGAAGGCGTTCGAACTGGCCGGTTACGGCTCCAACGTGGTCGAGGAAGAGTTCGGCGGCATGCTGAACGCTTTCCGTCATGGCGCGCCGCCGCACGGCGGCCTGGCGCCCGGCATCGACCGGATCGTGATGCTGCTGGCCGGCGAGACCGCCATCCGCGAGGTCATCGCCTTCCCGCTGAACCAGCAGGGCCAGGATCTGCTGATGAACGCGCCTTCGGAGGTGCTGGAAAAGCAGCTCAAGGAACTGCACATCCGGCTCGCGCCGCCGATCAAGGTCTGAGGGCCGATCGAGAGAAAAGGAAAAGGGGGCGAAAGCCCCCTTTTTCATGTCCGCTTCAGTCGATCGCCGCGAAGTGGCGCGGGCCGGCCGGGGGCGCGGGCGGCGCCGGCGGTGAGGGAGGGGCGCTGCGGCTCACGACCTTGACGCGCGCGCCGCGATGGCAGGCCTTGGGCGTCAGGCCGGCAGGCGTGCGGGTCGAGGCGTCGGCGCAGGCGTCGTCCAGTTGATCCTGCTCCAGCCCCTTGGCGCGTGAGAGGTCGACGCCGGCGATGTTGGCGCCTGTCAGGTTGGCGCCGCGGAAGTCGGTGTTCACGAAGGTGGAGCCGCCGAGGTTCGCGGCGGTGAGATCGGCGTCGCGGAACGAGGCGTGGTCGAACGCGGCCGAGCCGAGGTTAGCTCCGGCAAGCTCGGCGTCGCGGAAGTCGGTCGCCCGTGCATTGACCTTGGAGAAGTTGGCGGCGCGCAGTTCGGCTCCGCGCAGCGAGGCGTTCGAGAGATTGGCCTTGCTGAAGTTCGAGCCCGCGGCCGTCGCGTCGCGCATGTCGGCGCGGGCCATGTTGGCGCCGCCAAAGTTCACGCCACGCGCTTCGACGTCGCGCAGGCGGGCGTCGGCCAGCACCGCGCCGTTGAAGTTCGCGCCGACCATCTGGGCGTCGGTCAGGTCGGCCCGCGAGAGGTCCGCGCTGTTGAAGTTGGCGCCCAGGAAGCGGGCGTCCCGCAGGTCGGATCCGACCAGGGCGGCCTGCGCGAAATTGGCGCCGACGAACTGAGCGCCCGCCAGTTTGCGGCCCGACAGCTCGCACTTGGCGCAGGCCCCACCGAAGGAGACCATCCGCGCCACGTCCTTGTCGCCCATGTTCGCGCTGGCCGCTCCGGGCGCCGCGACGAGGGCGGCGGCGAGGACGGCGAGGGTGGTCAGGGAACGCGTCAGACGGAACATCGAGGCTTGGCGTTGTTGGTCCATGATCTGAGCATGTGCGCTCGACACCCTGTGGACGCTACTTAATTCGCGGTAATTGTCAGCGGCTTAGCTAACAACTGGGGATGCGCAGGCCGCCCGGAAGACGTGTGTCGCCGTCGCCGCACGCCTGGTTCAGTTGCGCCTGCGACAAGCCGCGTGCGCCATCCAACTCGGCGCCGGAAAAATTGGTCCCGCTGAGCTTGGCGCCCGCGAAATTCGCCCCGCTGAGGTGCGTGCCGACAAAGCTGGAATTGGTGAGGTCGGCGCCGGCGAAGTTCGAGCTGGAGAATACGCCGCCATAGGCTTCGACGTCGCGCAGGTCCGCGCCGGAGAAGTTCACGCGGTTCATCACGGCCAGGGAGAGGTCGGCCTGGCGCAGGCGCGCACCCGCGAAATTCTGGCCGCGCATTTCCAGCCCGGCCATGTCGGCCTGAAAGAGGTTGCACTTGGGGCAGCTGGCGCCGCGGCGGGCCTGGCCGATCTGGCCGGCGTTCTGGGCGCTGGCGGGCACGGCCGCGGCCAGGGCGGCGAGCACGCCGATCAGGGCGAGCGGTTTCATGGGGAACCCTCCGACAAGGGCTCCTTGCTTAGCGGTGAAGCTTTAAGGCGAGGTGACTGGGGCGAACGCCGTCATCCGGTCATGTCGTCGCCGTGCGGCGCGGCGCGGGTACCGCAGGTCTCGCAGATCAGGCTGGCGCCCTTGCGGACCACGGCAATGTCGCCGCAGGCGGCGCAGACGTCGGCCTCGGCGGCCGGCGGGCGGGCCGCGGCGCTGGGCAGGAAGACAAGGTTGTCAGGCGCCGCGCCGCGGGCGAAGCCGCGCGAGATGAAGTGGCTGGCGGGCTGCGGGCCGTCCTCGTCGTCCTGCTTGCCCTCGCCCAGGCCGTCGGCGTTCAGCTCGTCCGGGTCGGCGTTGGCGAGGTCGTTGCGGGCCAGATAGGAGACGCCCAACTCGCGGAACAGATAGTCGAGGATCGAGGTCGCCGAGCGGACGGAGTCGTTGCCGGTGACCGGGCCGGCCGGCTCGAAGCGGGTGAAGACGAAGGCGTCGACGAACTCGTCCAGCGGCACGCCGTACTGCAGGCCGATCGAGATCGCGATGGCGAAGTTGTTCATCAGCGAGCGGAAGGCGGCGCCTTCCTTGTGCATGTCGATGAAGATCTCGCCGAGCTCGCCGTCCTCGTACTCGCCGGTATGCAGGTAGACCTTGTGGCCGCCGACGCTGGCCTTCTGGATGTAGCCTTTGCGGCGGTCGGGCAGTTTGCGGCGGGTGCGTTCGCGCTCGACGATGCGTTCGATGATCCGTTCCTGCTGCGGCGTGCGGGCTTCGGCCTCGGGTTCGCGGACGGTGCGAGGGGGCGGCTCGGTCGCCTTGGGCAGGTCCAGCACCAGGCTGGCCGGCGCGAGCGCGCGACGGACGCGCAGGGCCGGCGTCTTGGCGCGGGCGGCCAGGGCGATGAGGCCCGCGGCGTCAGCGGGCGTGGTGTCCCACTCAAGCTCCAGGTCGGCCATGGCCGGAACGGCGAGGGCGTGAGCGATCATCGCCAGCACGGCGAAATAGGGTTCGGGGCCGAGGTCGTCGGCAGTCTCGAACACCGCCTGTTGCGCGGCGGTGAGGAAGGCGGCCTCCGACAGCGCGCCGGCGCCGATAGCGTATGCCTGCGCCTGGGCGATCTGCTCGTCGTTGAAACCGGCGAGCTTCAGCACGTTGAGGGCTGGGTCGGCCAGGTCGGCCTCGGTGGCGCCCAGGACGTCGCACAGGAAGCCGGCGTCGATGGCGGCGAACGCCTCAGGCAGCGTGGCGGCGAACGGTAGCGCCGCCTCGGCCTGGGCGATCTCGTGCTCGGTGAAGCCGCGTGCGCCGAGCGCAGCGTGATCGATGCCGGGCGCCTCGGAGAGGTCCGGGCCGCCGAGCAGCCAGGCGCGGGACTCGGCGAGGTCGGCGCCCACGGCGGTGAGGCCACGCAGAGCGGCTTCCGACATCACGCGGGTCAGCACGCCGTCCTCGGTCTGGGCGACCGTGATGGGACCGAGCCAGGGCGCGGCGGACGCGGTGGGGCCGCCCAGGCGCAGGGCGATTTCCGGATCGTCGAACACCCCCAGGCCGCCGCTCAGCTTGGCGCCGGAAGCGACGCAGGCCGAAGCGGCGTGGCGGTAGAGGTCGCGGATCGCCGTGCGACCGGCCTCGGAATCGTAGGCCAGGCCCTGGGCCACCAGCCAGTCGGCGACGCCGGAAAGGCCGAGCGAGGCGCTGCGCTCGCCGCTGATCGCGGCCAGAGCGTTACTGAGCAGCGCGACGGCGGAGGCGAAGCCGGCGGCGTCGAAATCCTGTCCTGAGCCGAAGCTCATCAGGTTCACGGCGCCGCGTGCGCCGCCCCATGAACGGGCGACGCCTTGGGCGATCTCGGGCGTCAGGGCGACGGCGATTGCGCCGGTCTCCCAGGCGGCGGAGGCGAGGGCCTGTTCCGTCGAACCGGCCCCGACGCACACGAGCTCCAGGCCTTCGATGTCGCCGAAATCTGGATCGGCTGCGGCCCATTCCAGCTCGCCGGCCTTGGCCAGGCTGATCGCGTCCAGGATCATCGCGTCGGTGGCGCCGGCCGTGCGGGCGGCATCGGCGCTGCGGGCGAGGTTGGCGTTGGCGCGAAGGTCGGCGCAGGCGGCGGGGTCGCCCTCGCAGCGGAGGATGGAATCCATCACCGCCTGGAGGCGCGCGCCCATTTCCCGCGCGGCGGCTCTGGCCATCGCTCGGCCGCGATGCTGGGCCCGCAAGGCGGCGAGCGCGCCGGCGCAATCGGCCTCGCCAGCCTGGACGACCGGAACGGCGGAGTCGGGACGTGGGCCGGACATGGCGATCTGGCCAGCCAGCATCGCCGCGCCCAGGTCGCGGCGGAACGCGGCGCGCGCGCGGGCCGACTCGAACAGGCCGAGCGAATCACCGCGCTGGACGAGATCCTCGGCGAACCGGAAGACGGCGGCGGGCAGGTCGGCGTCCTCGCCGAGCCAGTCGAGCCAGGCTTCGACCCGCGCGTCGGTCCATGACGCAGGGGCCAGAACCTCGGTCACGCTGGAAGCGCGCTCGAGCGTCCGCCGTTCGATCCTTGCCGCTTCCACGCCCATATCCGGTTCTCCCGAGGGGCGAGTCTAGCAGCGTCGTTAACGCGAGCAATAGATGTTGCGGTTCAGGGGGCAACCATCCCCAACATATTGCGGCTCTCGCGCCGCTGGACGGTGGCCAGCCGGGCGCCTATAGTCCGCGCGCTTCCTGTCTGTCTGGAATTCCCAAACGTGCTCAAGAATATCTTCACCTGGTGGAACGGCGCGACCATCGGCATCCGTAACACCGTGGGTCGCCGTGGCGTGTTCATCGGCAAGGACGAGCTGGGCAACAGCTATTACGAAGCCAAGGACGACAAGGACTCCTACGACAAGGGCCGCAAGCGCCGCTGGGTGATCTACAACGGCTACGCCGAGGCCTCGAAGGTCCCGGCCGAGTGGCACGGCTGGTTGCACTACACGTTCGACGAGCCGCCGACCAAGGAGCCGCTGAAGCGGCAAGCCTGGGAACTCGATCACGTGCCGAACCTGACCGGCACCGTGCACGCCTGGAAACCGCAGGGCTCGATCGCCCGGGGCGGCGAGCGTCAGAAGGCGTCCGGCGACTACGAGGCCTGGCGGCCCGAATAGGCATGTCGCGGGGCCGCATCCTTGCCGCACTAGCCGTGTCGGTCGCCCTGGCGGGCGCCGGAATGGTGAGCGCGCAACCCGCTCCCCAACCAACGCCTCCCACGCTGCCCGTGCCGCCGCCGGCTACACCGACGCCGAACGGCGCGGCGCCGACGCCCGTTCCGCAGCTGCCGCCGCCCGACGAAGAGGCTCCGCCCGCTCAGGTCGCGCCGCCGCCGCCCGTGGTCGCGCCACCTATCGCCGCCGAAGAGGTCGAGGCCGCGCCGCCGCCCAAGGCGCAGGTGGCCGCCAAGCCGACTGAGGCCGCCAAGCGGGCGCGCTATGACGTGGCGGTGATCCAGGCTTTGGACAAGGTCTCGGCCGAATCCATGCGTTTCGAGGCCGCGGTCGGCCGTCCGGTCCGCTACAAGAACCTCGTTTTCACGGTGAAGGCCTGCGAACGGTCCGCGCCGGACGAAGCCGTCGAGGACTCCATCGCCCACGTCACGGTGGAGTCGCAGCCGCGCGCTGCGCCCGGCAAGCCGACGCCGCCGCCGCGCCAGACGTTCCGCGGCTGGATGTATGCGTCATCGCCGGGCCTGAACCCGCTCGAGCATCCGATCTATGACGCCTGGCTGATCACCTGCAGGGCGGCCGCGCCAGTCCCGACCGCCGTGCGCTGAAACAGAGCCTGCGCCTCGAGCGCGCGGGCCAGGCGACGGTGATATTCCGCACGAGGCACTTCCACCGCACCGAAGGTCGAGAGGTGGTCGGTGATGAACTGGGCGTCCAGCAGCCGGAAGCCATCGGCGTGCAGCCGGGCGACAAGGTGGACCAGGGCGACCTTCGAAGCGTCGGTGCGGCGGCTGAACATGCTTTCGCCGAAGAAGGCGCCGCCCAAAGTGACCCCGTAGAGGCCGCCGACCAGTTCGTCGCCGGTCCAGCACTCGACGCTATGAGCATGGCCCATCTCGAAGAGCTGGGCGTAGAGATCCTCGATAACCCCGTTGATCCAGGTGTCGGTCCGGCCGGGCTTGGGCGCGGCGCACTCGTAGACCACCTGGCGAAAGGCGGTGTCGATCCGGATTTCGAAGGGATCGCCACGGACGGTGCGGGCGAGGCGTCGAGAGATGTGGAATCCGTCCAACGGGATCACACCGCGCTTTTCAGGATCGATCAGGAAGACCCGGTCGTCTTCGCGGGCGTCGGCCATAGGGAAGACGCCGCGGGCGTAGCACTCAAGGAGCTCGCGGGGGCCAAAGCGCTTCATCTGGGTAGTCTAGGCGTTTCCTCCCCCGCCGGGCAGGGGAGGAAATCTCGGCCTAGGCTTCTTCCTGCTGCGACTTCATCCAGCGTTCGAGCCAGTGGATGTTGTAGTCGCCGGCCAGGATGTCGGGCTGCTGCAGCAGTTCCTGGAACAGCGGGATCGAGGTCTCGATGCCGCCGACCACCATCTCGTTCAGGCAGCGATTGAGGCGCGCGATGCACTCCTCGCGGTCGCGGCCGTGGACGATCAACTTGCCGACGAGGCTGTCGTAATAGGGCGGGATCGAATAGCCGGCGTAGAGCGCGCTATCGAGGCGCACGCCCAGGCCGCCGGGGGCGTGGAAGTCGGTGACCATGCCGGGCGAAGGCGTGAAGGTCTTCGGGTTCTCGGCATTGATCCGGCATTCGATGGCGTGGCCCTCGAACACGACGTCTTCCTGCTTGAACGACAGCGGCAGGCCGGCGGCGATGCGGATCTGTTCGCGAACCAGGTCGATGCCGGTGATGGCCTCGGTGACCGGGTGCTCGACCTGCAGGCGGGTGTTCATCTCGATGAAGAAGAACTCGCCGTTCTCGTACAGGAACTCGATGGTGCCGACGCCCAGGTAGCCGATGGCCTTGACCGCATCGACCACGACCTTGCCGATCTTGGCGCGGGCCGCGGCGTCGATCACCGGGGAGGGGGCTTCTTCCAGCACCTTCTGGTGACGGCGCTGCAGCGAGCAGTCGCGTTCGCCCAGATGGCAGACATTGCCGAACTTGTCGGCGATGACCTGGATCTCGATGTGGCGCGGGGTCTGGAGGTAGCGCTCCATGTAGACCGCGTCGTCGCCGAAGGCCGCGCGGGCCTCGGCGCGGGCGGTGGAGACCGCCTCGTAGAGGTCTTCCTGCGTCTGGGCGACCTTCATGCCGCGCCCGCCGCCGCCGGCGGCGGCCTTGATGAGCACGGGGAAGCCGATCTTCGCGGCCGCCTCGAAGGCCTCTTCCTCGGTGGTCACGGCGCCGTCGGAGCCGGGGACCACGGGGATGCCCGCTTCCTTCACCGCCTGCTTGGCCGTGATCTTGTCGCCCATCATCTTGATGTGGTCGGCGGTCGGGCCAATGAAGGTGAACCCGTGCGCCGTCACGATCTCGGCGAAGCGCGCATTCTCGGACAGGAAGCCGTAGCCCGGGTGAATGGCCTGAGCGCCGGTGATCTCCGCAGCAGCGATGATCGACGGGATGTTCAGATAGCTCTTGGCGGCGGGCGCCGGGCCGATGCAGACGCTTTCGTCGGCCAGCCGCACCCACATGGCGCCGGCGTCGGCTTCCGAATGGACCGCCACGGTGGAAATGCCCATTTCCTTGCAGGCCCGATGGACCCGCAGGGCGATTTCGCCTCGGTTGGCGATGAGGATTTTGTCGAACATCGACTTACTCGATGACGATCAGCGGCTCGCCGAACTCGACCGGCTGAGCGTCCTGCACGATGATCTCGACGATCTTGCCGCCGCGCGGGGCGGGGATCGGGTTCATCGTCTTCATGGCCTCGACGATCAACAGGGTCTGACCGGCCGTGACCGTGTCGCCGACCTTCACGAAGGACGGGGCGTCGGGCTGCGGCTGCAGGTAGACGGTGCCGACCATCGGGGATTTCACGACGTCGCCCTTGCGCTCGATCGCGGCGGGGGCGGCATCACTCGCCGAAACCGCCGGGGCGGCGGCCACGGCCGCGGGGGCGGCGGCGTACTGCACAGGCGCCTGGGCGACGGTCAGGGTCTTGGCGACGCGGATCTTCAGGTCGTTGTGCTCGACTTCGATCTCGGAGAGGCCGGTCTCGGTGAGAATGTCGGCCAGTTTGCGCACCAGACGCGCGTCGATCGGGTCGGCGGGAGCCTTGGGACTGCTAGCCATTTGATAATCCTTAGTTTTGGCTTTGGCGGGCAAGGCCCGCGGCGGCCTCGACGGCCAGTTCGTAGCTCGCCCCGCCGAAGCCGGAGACGACTCCGGTGGCGACGAGGGACACATAGGTTTCACGGCGGAACGCTTCGCGCGCCGCCGGGTTGGACAGGTGGCACTCGATGACAGGAATATCCAGTGTCTTGAGCGCGTCCAGCAGGGCCACGGAAGTGTGACCATAGCCCGCAGGATTGATCACCACGGCGCAGGCCTCCGTCCGGGCTTCCTGCACCCAGTCGATGAGCTGGCCTTCATGGTTGGTTTGGCGGAAGACCACGGCATGACCGAGGGCGCCGGCGCGGCGTTCGCAACGAGTGCGGACGTCCTCCAGCGTCTCCTTTCCGTAAATCTCCGGCTCCCGGACCCCCAAGAGGTTGAGGTTGGGCCCGCTAAGCACATAGATCGGTTTCGACATTCGGCTCCGCCGTCGATTCCGCCGTCTTGTAACGGGCGGCGGCGGGGGTCACAAGCATTCGGAAACTCCAAGCTTCACGAGGGCGTCATGACGCTGACCATCAACGGGGAACAAAGGGCCTTTGGCGGGGTGTCGAGCGTGGCCGCCCTGGTGAGCGAATTGGGCCTGGATCCCCGCAAGGTGGCGGTTGAGCGCAATCTGGAGATCGTGCCGCGATCGGCCTATGGACAGACCGCGCTCGCCGACGGCGATCGCATCGAGATCGTGCATTTTATCGGAGGCGGCTGACATGGACGGGTCTATCCACAAGGAAGACACCTGGAGCGTCGCGGGCCGGACCTTCACCTCGCGGCTGATCGTCGGGACGGGGAAGTACAAGGACTACGCCGAGAACGCCGCCGCGGCCGAAGCCGCGGGCGCCGAGATCGTCACCGTGGCGGTTCGCCGGGTGAACCTGTCAGACCCGAGCCAGCCGATGCTGGTGGATTATGTGAAGCCCGATCGCTTCACGTTCCTGCCTAACACCGCAGGCTGCTTTACCGGCGAAGACGCGATCCGCACCTTGCGCCTGGCGCGCGAAGCCGGCGGCTGGGACTTGGTGAAGCTGGAAGTTCTGTCGGACACCAAGCACCTGCTGCCGGACATGGAAGAGACGCTGCGGGCGCTGAAGCTGCTGGTCGCCGATGGCTTCCAGGTGATGGTCTACTGCTCGGACGATCCGGTCTACGCCAAGAAGCTGGAAGATGCGGGGGCGGCGGCGATCATGCCGGCGGCCGCGCCGATCGGCTCGGGGCGCGGTATTCAGAACTTCCTGAACCTTGGCCTGATCATCGAACAGTCGACCGTGCCGGTGCTGGTCGACGCCGGCGTCGGCACGGCGTCCGACGCCGTGCTGGCCATGGAGACCGGCTGCGACGCGGTGCTGATGAACACCGCCATCGCCGGGGCGAAGGAGCCCATTCGCATGGCGATCGCCATGAAACATGCCGTGATCGCGGGGCGGGAAGCATTTTTGGCAGGACGCATGCCAAAACGTATGTATGCTGACCCATCATCCCCGTTATCCGGTCTGATCTGATGAGCCTCGGCGTCGACGTCTACTGGTCCTTCCGCAGTCCCTATTCCTATCTTGTGACCCCGCGGTTGCGGGAATTGGCTGAGACCTACGACGTCGATGTCCGAATGCGGCCGGTCTATCCGCTGGCGGTGCGTTCGGAGGGGTTCTTCACCAAGCAGGACCCGTTGTTCGTGCCTTACCTGGTGCGGGACGTGCGGCGGCTGGGGGATTTCCTCGGTCTGCCGCTGGCGTGGCCCAATCCTGATCCCGTGGTGATCGGCCAGAACCTGAACGGCGCGGCCGAGCAGCCACACCTGGACCTGTTGATGCCGCTGGGCGTCGTCGCGGCCCATAAGCCCCAGTCTCTGGCCTTCTATGACGAAGTCTCGCGCCTGATCTGGAGCGGCCAGGACATGCCTTGGAACGAAGGCGACAAGCTGGCCCGCGCCATTGAGCGGGCGGGCCTTGATATGGCTCAGCTTCAGGAGGAGGCTGCCAGCAAGACCGGCGAAATCGCCGCTGAGATCGAGGCCAACCAGGAGGCGCACCGCGCCTCAGGTCACTGGGGCGTGCCGACCATGGTCTTTGAAGACGAGCCGTTCTTCGGTCAGGATCGTTTCGACGTCCTGGTGTGGCGTCTCAAGCAGCGGGGACTCGCGCCCCGAAAATAGGGGAGCGGGATGACCAAGGCTGGCGGGCGCAAGTCCATCTTCATCACCGGCGCGGCTTCGGGCATGGGCCGAGAGACCGCCAAACTGTTTGCGTCGAAAGGCTGGTTCGTCGGCGGTTTCGACGTCAATGACGCCGGCCTCGCCGCGCTGCAGAGCGAACTTGGGGCCGACAACTGCATCGTCCGCCGTCTCGATGTCACCGACCGTGAGAACTATCGCGCGGCGCTCGCGGCCTTTGGCGAGGCGACCGGCGGCCAGATGGACGTGCTCTACAACAACGCCGGGATCGGGCGCGGAGGCCCGTTCGCCGAGCAGCCGTTCGAGGACGTGATCGCCGTCGTCCAGGTCAACCTGATGGGCGTGCTGATCGGCATCCACGCTGCGATCGGGCTGCTCAAGGCGACGCCGAACTCGCTCTGCTTCACGACATCGTCGTCCTCCGCGACCTTCGGCATGGCCAATATCGCCGTTTACTCGGCGACCAAGCATGCGGTGAAGGGCCTGTCAGAAGCGCTGTCGGTCGAGTTCAAGGCCTATGGGGTGCGCGTCGCCGATGTGCTGCCCGGCCTGATCGACACGCCGATCCTGCCGCCCGAGGCCATCGCCAATGCGCCCAAGGAAGGCATGTTTCGCGCGATCCCGCCGATCGAGGTCGCCAAGGCCGTCTGGGAGGCCTACCACGCCGACAAGCTGCACTGGTACGTGCCGCCGGAGCTTGTGGAGCTGGACAAGGCCGCCACGCTGTCGCCGGAGACCGTGCGCGATCAGATGGCGCAGGGCGGGCTGTTCAACTCCGCGCCCTGAGGTTTGTCAGGCGCGGATCATGTCCGCGTCGGCGGCGAGGCCCAGGGCCTGGAACAGCTCGGCTCGGCCGGGACCGGGCTTGGGCGGATAGGCGTCAGCCTTGTTGTCTCGGCGCGTGATCCAGTAGCGCATCACCTTCGCCAGGTTGTCTGGACGCTTCAGCCAGGCTGAGGGGTGCTCGAGCATGTGGAAGCCGCGCAGCGCCTCGCGCAGCAGATTGGCGTCTGAGCGGATCGCGATGTTGACGCCGTCCTCCAGGAAGCTTTTGACGAGCTTGCTCTTGAGGCTTGGCCGATAGCCAGGGGTGAGCTGCTGGCGAGCGCGGCGGATGGCGGCGCGGTCCTGGTCGCGCATGTTGAGATAGTAGGGCTGCAATTCATCGGTGACCCGGGCCTGGAAGGCCTGGATGCGGTCGGCGGCGTCGCCGGATGAGACGAGCACGTCGCGCAGGATATAGGCCGTCACCGCCGCGAAGGAGCAGCCGCGGCCATAGAGTGGATTGGTGCGGATCAGGGAGTCGCCGACTGCGAAGTACCCAAGCACGGCGGGCGTCTCACCGCCGCCGATATCGCGCCAGCGGCTGTGCAGTTCGCCCATGCCGAACACCCGGCTGACGCCCTCGGCCCTGGAGTTGTCGACCCACGCGGCAAGTCCAGGCAGGCGCGCGCAGATCGCGTCGAACGCCTCCGGCCGCACGATCGCCTTGCGCAGCTCCAGCTCGGGCTCGGGCGTGCACAGGGTGATGGAGAAGCAGCCGTTGTCGGCGGGGAACAGGCCGAACTTCAGGAAGCCCAGATCGCCTGTGCCGCCGGCCTTGGTGCGCGAGGGCTCTTGAGCGCCTGGTCGCAGGCGGTAGTGGCGCGTGAAGTAGAGGATGCCGGCGCTCTCGCTCTCCTCGGTGATCGGCGCGCCTTCTTCGACCAGTTGTTCGATGCAAGAGGAGGTGCGTCCTCCGCCGTCGATGACGACGTCGCCAATGATGTCGCGGGGGCCGTTGGCGTCGGCGACAGCCACCCCGACGACGCGCAGACCCTGCGGATCGTGCTGGGTCAGCAGCTTGCGGACGAAGGTCTCGGAGTCGATTCGAATGTTGGGATAGCGCTCGACGTAGCGTCGGATGACGAGTTCGAGGGTCGTGCGGCGGCTGGTCAGGACCACGAAGTCGCGGTCCGTGGGCTGAGGCTTGTAGTCCAGGCGATGCAGATCGGTGAGCATCTGCTCGAAGCCGAGCTCGCGGCAGCCGGCCGCCAGCAGGTCAGCGTGCAACTCGGGATGTTCGTTGCGGATGATGGTGCGTAGCCGCGCCAGGAAGGCGTGGCTGTGGCGCAGGTGACCGACGCCCCGGCGAGTCCAGTCGGCGAAGGCCTGGTCGGCGTCACCGCGCGGCGGCGCCGGATCGCGCTCGAGCATGACGATATCGCGGCCGGTCGGCGCCAAGGCCAGCGCCGTACACAGGCCGCCTATACCAGCCCCGATAATGAGCACCCGCTCGTGCATCCGGCTCGCCGTGGTCGGAACGACAGACTCTCAAAGCACTAGAGAGGAGCCTAGCCGTGTCGCCCGGCGACGCAATGCCCGAGTTGCCGAGACGGCGTCAGCCCTTGTCGAGCTGCGGCGAGGGCATGGTCTTGAGCTTGCCGGTCTTGGCTTCGGCGATCGCGGCGCGCAGAGCAGCCATATCCGCGCCGGGGATGATGCGGTCGCCGACGATGAAGGCCGGCGTGCCCTCAATCGCGAGTTCCTGGGCCAGGGCGCGGGTGTCGGCGATGTGCTTCTTGACCTCCGGGCTGGCGCCGCCGGCGCGCGCGGCGGCCGGATCGACCCCAACGGCGCGCAGGTGGCGATCGATCGCCGCCTCGTCCAGCGCCTTTTCAGCCATGAAGCGTTCGAAGAGCTCGATGTTCTTGGGCATCCCGGCCGGCGACAGCGCCACTTCGGCGGCGACGTTGCTCTCCGCGCCAAAGATCGGGAATTCCTTGAACACGAAGCGGACGTCTGGATTTTCCCGGATCAGCTTGAGGACTTCGGGAGCGCTGACCTTGCAGTAGCCGCAGCGGTAATCGAAGAACTCGACCACCGTGATCTTGCCGTCCGGATTGGCCACGAAGTCGCGCGGATCGCGCTCAAGCTGGGCGCGATACTTGGCGAGCGAGGCCTGTGCGGCCTCTTGCGCGGCGGCCTGCTTATTCTGCTGCAGTTTGAGAACGGCTTCCTCGATCACCTCGGGATGCGCGAGCAGGTAGGCGCGGACTTTCTGGCCGAAGTCGTCTTCCTGCTTCTGGCAGGCGGCGAGCGGCAGGGCGAGGGCGGCGCAGGCGACGAGGGCGCCGCGGGAAATCTTGGTCATGTCAGGCCAAATAGGTGAGAAGCGGGGCTTTGCGAAGGCCTTTCGACCTTATCAGCGCGAGGAACGGCGTGTGATCGAGCCCTCGGAGGCGAGGTCCTTGAGGTCCTCCCTACTGGGCTTGGAGGTCAGGACGATGTCCGTGGCGCGACGCCATTCGGGCGTGTCCTTGTCGAGCTTTTCGCGGGCGCGCATGGCGAAGACCCGTGCCTGGGTCGGATCGCCGACAGCAAAGAAGTATTCGCCAGTGGCCAGGCGGGCGAGCCCCTCCTTGCCCTGCTTGTCGTAGGCCTGAGCGAGGATGCGCCAGGCGGTGGCGTTGTCATGCTCCTGGGTCAGCGCCTTGCGCAATTCGCCGACGCCTTCTTCCACCTTGGCCTTGTCGTCCAGCGCGATCAGGGTCTGGCCGAGGTTGATGCGCAGCAGCGGCGCGTCCGGCTTCAGCTCCACCGACTTGCGTTGCGGCGCCTCGGCCTCCTGCGCGCGTCCGAACTCGAACAGAACCTGACCCTTGAGTTCCCAGAGGTACGGATTGTCCGGCTGTTCGGCCAGCAAGGCGTCGATCATCTTCAGCGACTGATCGGGCTGCTTCATCTGATAGTACGCGATCGCCCGGGCGTAACGCGCCGGGTAGGAGGTGTCCTTCTCGCCGTACTTGGTGATGGCGACCGTCGGGTTGATGAACCCGTCCAGCTTGGCCTTCATGATGTTGTGTTCGGCGATCGCTTCCGGGGTGTCGGGTGTGTCGTAGTGGGCGTTCTGCTCGACCCGATGGCGAAGCGCCTCGATCCGCGAGGACGACAGCGGGTGGGACCGGAAGTAGGCGAAGCGCCGGGCTTCCTGGAAGACTTCCTGATAGCGGAAGTTGTCGAAGAACTCGACGAGGCCCTTGCCCGAAAGACCGGCCCGCTCGAGCATGGCTGCGCCGGCCTGGTCAGCGCGGCTTTCCTGTTCGCGGCTGAAGCCCATGGCGCCGAGCGTGCCGAAGTAGCTGGCGCTGCCGATGAGGCCCGCCGCGCCTTCGCCGGAACCAGCCAGAGCGGCGAGTACACCCAGACCCATGGTCAACAGGAACGGTTTCATGCCCGCGGCGGTCATCTCGCCCGACCGCGCCGAGTGACCGGCCGCGAGGTGGCCGACTTCGTGAGCGATGACGCCCTGGAGCTGGTTGGGATTTTCGGATTCGAGGATCAGGCCGGTGAAGACGCCCATCGTGCCGGGGCCGGCGAAGGCGTTCAGATCCTTCGATCCGATCAGGAGGATATCGATGGAATTCGAGTCGACGCCCGCGGCCTTGAAGATCGGTTCTGAGTCCTTGCGCAGGATCTCTTCGATCTCGGTGTCGCGGATCAGCGACATGCCTTCCTGGGCGTGAGCCGGAACGGCCGGCAGCATAAGGCTCAGGGCCGTCGCGGCGGCCAAGGCGAATTTCGAAACCGAACGGGCAGGGGATACCATGCCGAACAACTCCAAGCGCCCCCCGCAAAGCCCCATGGATTGAAGCCTAACGCGCTTCAGACGGACTGGAAACCGGCTCGCATGGCGCGAGCCGGTTTCCGATGTCACGGTTCAGGATCAGCCCCTGCGCCACCAGCCCTTTTTCGGCACTGAAGGCGGCGCGTTGATCTCGTTCGGATCAGGCTCGCGCACGACGGGGGCGGCTGGGGTGGGCTCCGGCGCCGGTTCGGCGACCGCTTCCACGACCTCGACAGCCTCGACGACTTCGGCGGCCTCAACGACCGGCTCGGCGGCGGCTTCAGCTGCAGCCGAGGCCTTGGTGCGGCGCGCACGCGGCTTCTTCGCCGGCTTGGCTTCCGGCTCGGCGGCGACGACTTCGGCCTCGGGTTCCGGGGCCGGCTCAGCGACCGCCGGGGCGGCCTCCTGGACAACAGCTTCGGGCGCCTCGTCAGCGACCTCGGCTTGGGCCGGAGCCTCGTCGGCCTTGCCACGGCTGCGACCGCGGCGCGAGCGAGACTTCTTCGGCTTGTCGTCGACGGCCGGCAGTTCCACCCAGACGTCCAGTTCGACGTCGGGCTGATCGTCGTTCACGCTCGGCGCCGGTGCGGCCGTTTCAGCCGCGGCCGGAACCGGAGCGCGATCATTGGCCGGGGTCGGGGCCTGAGCGCGGGCCGGCGGGAAGTCTTCCGACGGGTCGTGCCAGACGAACGGGTCGTCGCCGTAGGGCACCCACGGACGGGTCCACGAGAACATGTCCGCCGGACGACCGTCATCGCGCATCCGGCGACCGCCGCGGCGGCCGCGACGACGGCGGCGGCCGCCGTCGTCGGTTTCGCGATCGTCGGTGCGGGCAGGCTGCTCGGCGGTAGCTTCGCGCGCTTCGACCGGCTCGCCATCGCGGCGGCCGCGGCGGCGGCGGCGGCGGCCACGGCGTCCGCTGCGGTCCTCGTCCTCGGATTCGTGTTCCTGGAACCGCTGCTCGGCCTCGTCGTCGTCAGTGGCCTCGCGCTCGATATCGGTTTCGTCCTCGTCCTCGATCTCTTCCTCGTCCTCGAACGCCTCGTCGTCGAAGTCGTCGTCGACCGGCTGGTAAGGCTGGAGGGGCGCGCCATGGACCGGCGGAGCGTGCTCGGGACGGGTCTCGCTGGCGGTCCGCTCGATCTCATGATCGGCATGGGCCAGGGCGTCGTCGATGGTGATGGTGATGAAGAGGCCGAGGTTCTCGTGAAGACGCGCGAGATGGTTGCGCTTCTCGTTGAGAATGTAGAGGCCGACGGCGCGCGGCACTTTCAGGGTCGCTTCGCCGCCGCCCTTCAGGGCTTCGATCTCGATGGCGCGCAGGGCCGATAGGGCGCTCGATTCGACCGAGCGCACGCGGCCGGTGCCGGCGCAATGCTCGCAGACGTGGGTGGTGCCTTCCAGGACGCCCGAACGGCGGCGCTGGCGGCTGATTTCCATCAGCCCGAAGGTCGAGATTTTGCCCATCTGGACGCGGGCGCGGTCGTCCTTCAGCGCGTCCTTCAGCTTCTTTTCGACGGCGCGATTGTTCTTCGATTCATCCATGTCGATGAAGTCGATGACGATCAGGCCGGCCAGATCGCGCAGACGCAGCTGGCGAGCGGTCTCTTCGGCCGCTTCCATGTTGGTCTTGAGGGCGGTGGCCTCAATGTTCCGCTCGCGCGTGGCGCGGCCGGAGTTCACGTCGACGGCGACCAGGGCCTCGGTCTGGTTGATCACCAGGTAGCCGCCGGACCGCAGCGGGACGACCGGCGAGTAGATCTGGGAAAGGTGATCCTCGACCCGGTGCTTGACGAACAGCGGGGTCGCCTCGCGATAAGGCAGGACCTTCTTGGCCTGCGACGGCATCAGCATGCGCATGAACTCACGCGCTTCCTTGAAGCCGGCCTCGCCCTCGACCCAGACCTCGTCGATGTCCTTGTCGTAGAGATCGCGGATGGTCCGCTTCACCAGGTCCTCTTCCTCGTAGATGAGGGCGGGAGCCACGGAGTGCAGGGTGGTGTCGCGGATGTTCTCCCACAGGCGCAGGAGATACTCGTAGTCGCGCTTGATCTCGGCCTTGGTGCGCTTGGCGCCGGCCGTGCGGACGATCAGGCCCATGCCTTCCGGCACGTCGAGGCTCTGGACCACGCCCTTCAGGCGCTTGCGGTCGGTGGTCGCGGTGATCTTGCGGCTGATGCCGCCGCCGCGGGCGGTGTTGGGCATCAGGACGCCGTAGCGGCCGGCCAGCGACAGGTAAGTGGTGAGCGCCGCACCCTTGTTGCCGCGCTCTTCCTTGACGACCTGGACCAGCATGATCTGCCGACGGCGGATCACTTCCTGGATCTTGTAGCGACGCATCAGCCGCCGGCGACGCCGGGCGACTTCTTCTTCCATGACGTCGTCTTCGTCGGCGTCGACGGAGTCTTCGTCCTCATCGTCGGAGCCGCGGGCGCGCGATTCGGCGATGTCGTCCTCTTCGTCGGCCTCTTCGCGCATCAGCGCTTCGCGGTCGGCGACCGGGATCTGGTAGTAATCGGGGTGGATTTCGTTGAAGGCCAAGAAGCCGTGGCGGTTTCCGCCGTACTCGATAAAGGCAGCCTGCAGCGACGGCTCAACGCGCGTCACCTTGGCGAGATAAATATTGCCTCTGAGTTGCTTTCGGTTCTGGCTCTCGAAATCGAATTCTTCAACACGCGGTCCGTCGACCACCACGACACGCGTCTCTTCGGCGTGTGCGGCGTCGATCAACATCTTCTTGGACATAAAGTACGTCTCCGAGGCGCGCCGCGAGCTCTCGGCTCGGGCGCCGCCGGTCTGTCAGGAGGGCGCGCACGCCACCGCCTATCGTCTTGTCGAAGCCGACAAGGCGGGCGGTAGGCCGAAATTGGGCTCGAGCGGCGCTGCCCATTGGTGTGTTCCCAGGCGCGCTCAACGAAAAGCGCGGATCGGATGGCGCGTGGCCGCCGATAGGGCGAGGCCGACGCGGGTTGTGTCGCGCTGGCCGCGACCTTGCGACGCAAGGCGCGCACGGTTCAGCGCGGGCGGACATTGCAACACTGGCGGCGAAAAGGAAAGCCGCTGCGCTGCAATGCGATGGCGTAAGGACACGGTTAACCGTTTGTCCACGTCGCCGGCGTCTATATGGGTATGACTGTATAGGAAGTGTAACGGGGCTGCGCGTATGGGCGGCAGGTTCAGGATCGGCGGACGAAGCGTGCTGGCGGCTGTCGGTGCAGTGGTTTGCTGCCTGGCGATCGTCGCGGGAGCGCAGGCCGCTGGCGCCAGGGCCGATGTCCTGAAGGTGCGCCTGGGCGGCGACCGGGCCGAGACCCGTATCGTTATCGATCTCGACAAATCGGCGACCGGCAAGGTGGCCGCGGACGGACAGAGCGACCGTAGGGTCGTTCTGAACCTGCCTGGCGTGTCGGTGGATACCGAATTGCAGGGCGGGGGACTTGGCCTGGTGAAGGCCTGGGTCGTCGACGACAACGCCAGCGGCGCCCGCTTGCGCATCGACCTGGCCGCCGACGCCGTAATCAAGCGCCGTTTCCTGCTGCCGCCGGCCGACGGGGTCGCCAACTATCGCTATGTGATCGACCTGGCGGCCAAGGAGCCGTCGAGCGTGAAGGTCGCCCAGGCAGGCGGGCCGCGTTTCATCTCGGCGCCGGTCAAGACGACCAAGGCCGCGCTGCCGCTCAAGAAAGTCATCGTCATCGATGCTGGGCACGGGGGCAAGGATCCCGGGACCAAGGGCGCCGACGGCAACGAAAAGGACGTCACCCTGGCCGCGGCGCGTTCGCTGAAGAGCCAGCTCGAGAAGAGCGGCCGCTACAAGGTCGTGATGACCCGCGACGCCGACGTCTATGTGGATCACGCGGTCCGGGTGCAGATCGCCCGCCGTGCGGACGCCGACCTGTTCATCTCGCTGCACGCGGACTCCGGCAGCGACCCCAGCCTGCGGGGCGCCAGCGTCTACACCCTGGCCGACCGGGCGACGGCGCGTTCGGCCAAGTTCGTCAGCAAGGACGACTGGTTCATGCAGGCGGGCACCCACGGCGATAAGGGCGTGTCGACGATCCTGCTGGACCTGACCCAGCGCATGACCCGCAACCGCTCGGCCACCTTCGCCGAAGTGCTGCTGAGCCGGGTCAGCGACCATCAGCCGCTGCTGCGCCGCAGCCACCGCGAGGCGGGCCTTGCAGTGCTGCTGGCCCCTGACGTGCCCGCGGTGCTGCTGGAAATGGGCTTCCTGACCAATGCAGCCGACGAAGCAGTGCTGCGCGACCCGAGCAAGCGCACCCGGCTGATGGGTTCGGTCGCCGATGCGATCGACGACTATTTCGGCCAGCCGACCAAGCTGGCGTCCAACTGACGGCGCGCCAAGCCGACGCAGGCCCGTTGGCGCCCGGCGCGATGCACGCTAGACCAGCCTGAGCGGACGGGGAGCGCCCCCGCGGAGGTCGGTCAGTTTGAAGCCCCCCGAGAGATGGATCGCGGTCGCCGGCGTGACGGTGCTGAGCGCTATTGCGCTGGCCGGATTCGCCATCGCCATCTATGCCGCCTGGCTGTTCCACGACATGCCCGACGCGGCCGATCTGGCGGACTATCGTCCGCCGACGGCGACGCGCGCCTATGCATGGGACGGGGTCCTGATCGGCGAGTTTTCGCGCGAACGTCGCATCTACGTGCCGTACGACAACATGCCTCCGCAACTGGCCCAGGCCTTCCTGGCGGCTGAGGACCGGAACTTCTTCAGCCACGGCGGCGTCGACGCCATGGGCCTGACCCGGGCGATGGCCAAGAATGTCCTCAACGCGATGAACGGCCGGCGCCTGGAAGGCGGCTCGACCATCACCCAGCAGGTCGCCAAGAACGTCCTGCTGACCAGCGACGCGACGGTCGGGCGCAAGCTGAAGGAAGCGATCCTGGCGGGGCGTCTGGAGCAGACGCTCAACAAGGAGCAGATCCTCGAGCTCTATCTGAATGAAATCTGGCTGGGCTATCGCTCGTACGGCGTCGGCGCGGCCGCCTACAACTACTTCGGCAAGTCGATCACCGACCTGACCCTGGCCGAGAGCGCCTACCTGGCTTCGCTGCCGAAGGGGCCTGACAACTATCACCCGACGCGCCGCAAGGCGCAGGCCATCGCGCGCCGCAACTGGGTGCTGGAGCAGATGGCCGAGCTGGGCTGGGTCAGCCGCGCGGACGCCGAGGCGGCCAAGCGCGAGGATCTCAAGGTCCAGAAGGCGCCGACGCGCGCGAAGTACCGCGACGCCGACTTCTTCGTCGAGGAAGTGCGCCGCCGCGGCCTGGCGACCATGGGGCAGCGCCTGAACGAAGGCGGCTACTATATGCGCACCACGCTCGATCCGCGGCTGCAGACCGCCGCGCGGGTGGCGCTGATGAACGGCCTTGAGCAGTACGACCGCCGTCACGGCTGGCGCGGCGCCTGGGGCCATGTCGACACGGCCGAAGGCTGGGAAGACGTCGCCAAGCAGAAGAGCCCGCCGTCCGAGCGCCGCTCCTGGCGCGCGGCGTTGGTGACAGACGTCTCCGGCGGCAATGTCCGGGTCCGCGTGGCGAGCGACGGCGGAGCCGGGGCCATTGTCGGCCAGGACGTTGCGTGGGCGCGTGCGGGCAAGGGCCTGAGGTCCGGCGATCTGGTGTTCGTGGAGCCGGTCGAGAACGGCGGCGGCTTCCGGCTGCGGCAGGTCCCGGCGGTCAACGGCGCGCTGGTGGCGATGGAGCCGCATTCTGGCCGCGTGCTGGCGATGGTCGGCGGCTACTCGTTCTCGCTGTCGAACTTCAACCGGGCCACCCAGGCGATGCGCCAGCCCGGCTCGGCCTTCAAGCCGATCGTCTACGCCGCGGCCCTGGAGAACGGCTACACGCCGTCCAGCGTGGTGATGGACTCGGCGATCACCCTGAAGGGCGCGGCCGGCCAGAACTGGACCCCGGAGAACTACAACCGCCGCTATTACGGCGCCCTGACCCTGCGTCGCGGGCTGGAGCTGTCGCGCAACGCCATGACCGTGCGTCTGGCCCAGGGCGTCGGCATGAAGAAGATCAGCGACCTCGCCGTGAAGATGGGCGTGGTCAAGAGCATGGATAAGGTCCTGGCCATGGCGCTGGGGGCGGGGGAGACGACGCCGTTCCGGCTGACCGCCGCCTATGCCACCTTCGTCAACGGCGGGCGGCGGATCGATCCGCACCTGATCGAACTGGTCCAGGACCGTAACGGCGAGACCATCTTCCGCGCCGACAAGCGCGACTGCCCCCGGTGCGAGGTCGGCTTCAACGGCGACGAGAGCCCGCGGATCCCGCCGGGCGGCGAACAGGTCATGGACCCGATCACCGCCTATCAGGTGACCTCGATGATGCAGGGCGTGGTCCAGCGGGGCACCGCAACCTCGGCCCTGGTGTTGAACCGCCCGGTCGGCGGGAAGACCGGCACGACGAACGAGTACCGCAGCGCCTGGTTCGTCGGCTTCACGCCGCAGATCGTGGCGGGCGTGTTCGTCGGCTTCGACGACAATCGCAGCCTTGGCGAGGGCGAGACCGGCACCCAGGCCGCGGTGCCGATCTTCATCGAGTTCATGCAGGAAGCGACCAAGGACCTGCCGAAGGACGAGTTCAAGGCCCCCGCGAACGCCAAGTTCGCCACCGTGCGCGGCATCCGCGAAGCGTTCCGGCCTGGAACGGAACCGAAGGTGATCGTGGCCCCGGCGGGCGGAATGCCGGTCGGTGGCCCCCAGCCCTACAATCAGGTCTGGCCGGACGGGCAGCTGACGACGCCGGCGCCGGCCGCGGCGCCGCCGCCCAAGAAGCCGGACGACATGAGCGGGCTGTACTGAGGGCGCGCCGGCCGCTTTTCGCTTTCGCATGGCCGGGGCACGCCCGACCGTGACGAGTTGGAATGGGGAATGACGGTGGTCGTGCGGCGGCACGTGGACCCCGCGCCATTGTAATGCGGCCCGCCGCGCGCTATCTGCCCGACCCCCAGAACATTTCTGGTTTCGGAGATTCCCATGAGAGTGGATGTCGAGGCCTCGAAGGCCGACATCGAGCAGTCGATCGACTTGCTCAGGAGGAGACTTTGACTGGGAACCGGCCCTAAGAAAGCTCGATGAGCTGAACGCCCGCGTCGAAGACCCGACCCTTTGGGACGATGCGGCCGCCGCCCAGGCGATCACTCGCGAACGCTCCAAGCTGGCGGCGTCCGTCGAGGCCGTGCAGTCGCTGGAACGCGACCTGGCCGACGCCATCGGCTATGCCGAAATGGCCGACGAGGAGGGCGATGAAGCCACCCTCGATGAGGCTCGCGAACAACTGAAGGGCATCAAGGAGCGTGCTGCGCGCGCCGAGCTGGAGGCCCTGCTGTCTGGCGAGGCCGACGGCAACGACGCCTTCATGGAAATCAATTCCGGGGCCGGCGGCACCGAGTCCAACGATTGGGCCGGGATGCTGATGCGCATGTACACCCGCTGGGCCAACGCCCACGGCATGAGCGTCGACTTCCTCGAAGAGACCTCCGGCGAACAGGCCGGGATCAAGTCGGTGACCCTGCAGATCAAGGGGCCGAACGCCTATGGCTGGCTGAAGAGCGAAGCGGGCGTGCACCGGCTGGTGCGCATCTCGCCGTTCGACGCGGCGGCCAAGCGGCACACCAGCTTCGCCTCGGTCTGGGTCTACCCGGTGGTCGACGACACCATCGAGATCGATATCAATCCGTCCGACGTGCGCACCGACACCTATCGGGCGTCCGGCGCCGGCGGCCAGCACATCAACAAGACCGACTCGGCGGTGCGCCTGACGCACATTCCGACCGGCGTGGTGGTGGCCTGCCAGATGGGACGCTCGCAGCACCAGAACCGCGAAGAGGCCTGGAAGATGCTGCGCGCCCGGCTCTATGAGCTGGAGTTGCAGAAGCGCGAAGCCGAAGCTCAGGCGATGAACGACCTGAAGACCGACATCGGCTGGGGCCACCAGATCAGGTCTTACGTCCTGCAGCCGTATCAGATGGTCAAGGACCTGCGGACGAACGTCGAAACATCCGATACCCAGGGGGTGCTGGATGGCGATCTCGACGAGTTCATGGGCGCGGCCTTGGCGCAGCGCGTCGGCAGCACCCGCGACGGAGCGGGGGCCTAGCCGGCCAGTTGGCCCCAATGCAAAAGGTGTCGTCCCGGTTTTGGCGAAGCCGAAGACCGGGACCCATGAACACCTGATCAGGCAAGTCTCGCTTGAACTTCCCCAGACGGCGCGAATGGGTCCCGGTCTTGCTTCGCAAACCGGGATGAAATTCGGAGAAGCGCTTCCCTGAAGTCGAGGGACGGCAAGGCGCCACAGCCACGTTTGCATTTGAGCTGGGAACGGCGTTCGATCAAATCCGGAGGCGCTCGATGCAGAAGGTCCATTGCGAGTGGGGGCTGAACGGGGTCGAGCTGATGCGCGACCGCGTCGCCGTCGTTGTGATCGTCGATGTGTTGTCGTTCTCGACGGCGGTGGACGTCGCAGTGCATCGGCAGGCGCGCGTCCACCCGTTCGCCTATGGCGACGAGGACGCGGCGCGGGCCGAGGCTGAGCGGGTCGGGGCCCGCCTGGCGGCCAGCCGCAAGGCGGGGGGGCAGCTGAGCCTGTCGCCGGCCAGCCTGATGAAGCTCAATCCTGGGGAACGGCTGCTGCTGCCCTCGCCGAACGGATCGCGGCTGTCGCTCGCCTGCGGCCGCGCCACGGTCCTGGCCGGTTGTCTGCGCAATGCGGCGGCGGTGGCGGCCAAGGCCGTGGCCCTGGCCGAGGGGCGGGACATCGCGGTGATCCCTGCGGGCGAACGCTGGCCGGACGACAGCCTGCGGCCAGCTATCGAGGATCTGATCGGGGCCGGGGCGGTGATCGAGGCTATCGGCTTCGACGGCGAGACTGAGGCGGTGGTGGCGCGGCACGCTTTCCTGAGCGCCAGGCCTCATCTTGAGGCGACGCTGCGGACCTGTCGCTCAGGCGTCGAGCTGATCGAGCGCGAGCATGCGATGGACGTCGATATCGCCGCAGAGCTGAACGTCAGCCGCTGCGCGCCTGTGCTGAAGAACGGGGCCTACGAGAACGCGGCCTAGCCTCAGGCGCTCTGGACTTCCGGTTCGGGAGCGGCGAGGGCCACCGGGGCAGGGCGCTGGAACTTCAGGCTGCGGCCCTGGAAGAAGGCGCCGGATTCGACCGAGAGCTGCTCGTGGGTGATGTCGCCGTCGACATAGGCGGTGCCGAACAGGCGCACCTGCTTGGCGGTCACGGTGCCGATGATGCGGCCGCGGATATCGACCGTCTCGGCCTGGACCGAGCCCTCGATGTGGCCGGTGTCGCCGAGCGTCAGCCGGCCGACGCGGACGTCGCCGCGGATGACGCCGTCGACGTGCAGTTCACCTTCGCCGACGATGCCGCCTTCGAGGGTGATGTCCTGGCTGATGAGGGAAGCGGGCTTGGGGGCCTTGCGTTCGCCGGTGTTGGCCGACAGGGACACGTCGGAGGTCTTCTCGGGCTTAGCCGCCTTGGAGAACATAATCGCCAGCCTTTACGAAACGCGACGGGTTCTGGGCCCTACCATTGACCCAGACCTCGTAGTGCAGGTGCGGCCCGGTGGACCGGCCTGTGGAGCCCATGCCGCCGATGCGGCTGCCGACGGTCACGCGCTCGCCCGGACGCACGCCGATGGCCTGCAGGTGGGCGTAGCGGGTCTTGAAGCCGCGGCCGTGATCGATCTCGATGGTATTGCCGTAGCCGGAGCGCACGCCGGTGAACGACACGACGCCCGGGGCGGTCGAGTAGATCGGCGTGTTGGTCGGGCCGGCGAAATCCAGGCCCGAGTGGAACGCGGGACGACGGGTGAACGGGTCGAACCGCACGCCGTAGCTGCTGGTCTGGGCCGCGGCGGTGGTCGGACGCGCGAAGGGCAGCTTGGCGGCTGCGTCGACCAGGGCGCCGGCTTCGGAAAGATTGGTGGCCGCATGCTGGATACGTTCGGCGAAGTCCTCGTCCACGTCGAGCACGGCGGCAAGGGCGCGGGGATCCTTGGCCTCGATCAGCGGGCCGCCGAGAGAGCCGCCCTTGGGCACGAAGGTCGACGGCGTGAGGCCCGCGAGACGGAAGGCCAGGCGCAGACGGTCGGCGCGGGTCTTGGCGAAGTCGTCGGCGGCGTCGATCAGGCGTTCCTGGCCGGCGCGGACGAGTTCGATGCGGCGAAGCGGGCCGACCTCGCTGGAGGCGCTGGTGGCCTTGGCGATGGCGGGGCCAAGGGCGGCCTGCGCGCCTGGCTGGCCCTTGAATTCGGTCAGCAGCATCGCGAGCGCGGCGTGACGGTTCTCGACGCTGGCGGCCAGCGCGCCGATGCCGCCCTCGGCCTGGTTCAGCTGCACCATGGCGCTGTTGAGGCGGGCTTCGCGGTCGGCGACGAGGCGTTCGGACTTGGCCTGCATGCGGGCCAGCTGCTGGTCATGGCTGGAGACAGCCATGGCGTTGACCATCATCGCCGCGGTGCTGACGCCCATCCAGAGCGCGCCGGCGGCGACCCCGCCGGCGATCGCCATCTGGCGGCCGGTCGTGAGGACGAAGGAACGCATTTCACCGCCAGAGCGGATGTAGAGGTGTCGCTCGGGGAACAGCTCTACAAGCGATCGGCGAAGGCGCGCGAAGCGTGTCATTCTCACCGTATCGGTTACGAACGCTAGGGAACGGCGCGATATGCAATGAGATTTAGGACGCGTGCAAGCGTCTTCGCGCTGCAACGTGCGCGGGCTGAGCAGCCTGTAGCATCGATGATCGTGGTTAACAGGGCCTGAATGGCCACGCTAGATCACGAGCGGAAGCTGAGCCGGCCCCAGGCGGATAAAGGGTCGGCGCGACAATTCTACAACAGCGGACGCGGCCGACAGTTCCCGCATCCGAGGTGCGATCTGGCGTCGCTCTGCGGCGAGGGGCCGCAGAGCGCTAAGCTTAACTGCTACAGGGATTGCGCGGCTTTCAGCACCTCGGCGGCGTGGCCAGGGACGCGGACCTTGCGCCAGATCCGCGCCAGCTTGCCGCCGTTGTCGATCAGGAAGGTCGAGCGCTCAATGCCCATGTACTTGCGGCCGTACATGTTCTTCTCGACCCACGAGCCGTAGGCCTCGATCATGGCGCCTTCCGGGTCCGAGGCGAGGGGAACGGCGAGGCTGTATTTCGCCGTAAACTTCGCGTGACTGGCCACGCTGTCCTTGGAAACGCCCAGCAGGGCGACGCCGGCCTTGGCGAACTCGGCGGCCAGGGCGGTGAACTCCTGGGCCTCCTTGGTGCAGCCGGCGGTGTCGTCCTTCGGATAGAAATAGACGACCAGCGGCTCGCCGGCGAAGTCGGCCAGCTTGACGGGGCCGCTCGCGCCTTGCAGCTCGAAGTCGGGCGCGCGCGCGCCTTCGGTAAGGTCGGACATTTAGGGTCTCCTAGACCGGCTTCACCAGGACGATCTTCTTCTTGCCGGCTGCAAGCTTGATCACGCCGTCGACGAGGTCTGCGCTGGTGAGCATGCGGCCGGCGTCGGGCTCGGCGGTGTCGTTGACCCGCAGGCCGCCGCCCTGGGCCAGGCGACGGGCCTCGCCGCGCGATCCGGCCAGGCCGGCGTCGGTGGCGAGGGCGGCCAGCATGAGGCCGGCTTCGAGATCGGCCGCGGCCACCTCGTGGGTCGGCATGTCGCCGGAGACCGAGCCGACCTCGAAGGCGACGCGCGCGGCCTCGGCGGCGGCCTGGGCCGCTTCCTCGCCGTGCAGCATGCGGGTCGCCTCGTTGGCGAGCACCTTCTTGGCCTCGTTGATGTCGGCGCCCTGCATCGCCTCGTAGCGGGCGATCTCGTCCATCGGCAGGTCGGTGAACAGGCGCATGAAGCGGCCGACGTCGGCGTCCTCGGTGTTGCGCCAGAACTGCCAGTAGTCGTAGGGGCTGCGCATGTCGGCGTTGAGCCAGACCGCGCCGCCGACCGTCTTGCCCATCTTCTGGCCCGAGGCGGTGGAGAGCAGCGGCGTGGTCAGGCCGAAGGAGGCCTTCTGGTCGACGCGGCGGATCAGCTCCACGCCGTTGACGATGTTGCCCCACTGGTCAGAGCCGCCCATCTGCAGCACGCAGCCCTGGCTGCGCGCGAGCTCCAGGAAGTCGACCGACTGCATGAGCATGTAGTTGAACTCGAGGAACGTCATCGGCTGCTCGCGATCGAGCCGCGCCTTGACGCTGTCGAAGGCCAGCATCCGGTTGATCGTGAAGTGGACGCCGTAGTTCCGCAGGAACTCGACGTAGCCGAACTTGGACAGCCACTCGTCATTGTCGACCATGATCGCGTCGGTGGGCCCATCGCCGAACGTCAGGAAGCGCTGGAAGGTGCCCTTGATCGTGGCGATGTTGCCCTGGATCTGCTCATGGGTGAGCAGCGGGCGCTGGCCGTCCTTGTCGGTCGGGTCGCCGACCTTGGTGGTGCCGCCGCCCATGAGCACGATCGGCTTGTGGCCGGCCTGCTGCAGGCGGCGCAGCATCATGATCTGGATCATGTGGCCGACATGCAGCGACGCGGCGGTGGCGTCGAAGCCGATGTAGGCGGTGATCGGGCCCTTGGCGGCGGCTTCGTCCAGCTCCACCGGGTGGGTGATCTGATGGATGTAGCCGCGCTCCTGCATGGTGCGCAGGAACTCGGACTTGAAAGGCTGCTCGGCGGACATGGGCTTTGACTCAGGAGGTTGCGCGGGGCGCTCTAGCACTTCGGACGGCATCTGACAGGCTCCTATTGGGGCCGGAGACCGTCTGTTCATCGTGGAGATGCGGGCGCCGACCGTTACGGGTGGCGCAAGAGATCGTTCCGCGCCTGCTCTAGGGCAGGCGGTAATAGCGGCCAGCGAGGGGGGCGCGGATGATCATGACCGCTAGCTACGGCGCGCGGAGCGTGGCAGTCAAGCTCGCATGCGTGTTCTGGGCTTCATGACCGGCACGTCCCTGGACGCCTGCGACATGGCGATCCTGGAGACGGACGGAGAAACGATTTTCGCCTTCGGGCCGGCCGGCGAGCGCAAGCTGACCGAGGAAACCCGGGCGCTGGCCCTGGAAGCGACGCAGGCGGCGATGAGCTGGCCGCGCGGCGCGCCGGAGCCAGGGGTGTTCAAGGCGGCGGCCGAGGCGGTGGCTCGCGAGCACTTCGAGGCTGCGGAGGGCTTCCTGGCCGAGCACGGCCTGACCTGGGCCGACATCGACCTGATGGGCATGCACGGCCAGACAGTTCTGCATGAACGCCCCCAGGAGGGGCGCGTGGGTCGGACGGTGCAATTGGGCGACGCCCAGTGGCTGGCCGACGCCGCCGGCGTGCCGGTGGCCTACGACTTCCGCACGGCCGACGTGGCGGCGGGAGGCGAGGGCGCGCCGCTGGCGCCGATCTACCATCTGGCGCGGGCGCGAAGCGCGGGGATGGCCGCGCCGCTGGCGGTGCTGAACGTCGGCGGGGTGGCCAACGTCACCTTCTGGCCGGGCGGCGACGACATCGCGGCCTTCGACACCGGTCCCGGCAACGGCATGATCGACCTGCTGATGCAGTCGCGGGGCGCGGGGCGCTTCGATGAGGGCGGCAAGTACGCGAGCGTCGGCCAGGTCGATGAGGGCGTGCTGAGAGGCCTGCTGGCGCATCCCTATTTCCAGGCGCCGCCGCCCAAGTCGCTGGACCGCTACGACTTCTCGCTGGAGCCGCTGGAGGCGCTGCGGCTCGAGGATGCCGCCGCGACGCTGGTCGCCTTCACGGCCGAGGCGGTGAAGCTCGGCTTCGACATTATGGGCGGCGCGCCGCGAGAGCTTATCGTCTGCGGCGGCGGCCGGCGTAATCCGGTGCTGATGCAGGCGTTCGCCGAACGGCTGGCCGTGCCGGTGACCACGGCCGAGGATCACGGCTGGCGCGGCGATGCGATCGAGGCCGAGGCCTTCGCCTACCTGGCGGCGCGCACGGCGCGGGGGCTGCCGATCTCGTTTCCCAAGACAACCGGCGTGGCTGCGCCGATGACCGGCGGGCGTATCGTCCGCCCGAACCGCTAGAGCTCAGGAGTATTCATGTCGAAACGGGTTTGGCTGGCGGGTGTCGCCGCTGCGGTGGCGATGACGGGGACGGCGTCGGCTCAGGAAACGCCGGCGGCCAAGCCATATGACGCGGCGGTGTTCGCCAAGGCCGCGGCGCTGCAGCCCAAGGTCATCGCTTGGCGGCGCGACTTCCACGAGCATCCGGAACTGTCCAACAGCGAGGTGAGGACGGCCAAGATCGTCGCCGATCACCTGCGCAAGCTGGGCATGGAAGTGCGCACGGGCGTCGGCAAGACCGGCGTGGTCGGCATCCTGAAGGGCGGCAAGCTGGGCAAGGTCGTCGCCCTGCGCGCCGACATGGACGCCCTGCCGGTGGCCGAACAGACCGGCCTGCCGTTCGCTTCCAAGGCGACAGGGCAGTATCTGGGCCAGACGGTGCCGGTGATGCACGCCTGCGGCCATGACAGCCACGTGGCGATCCTGATGGGCACGGCCGAGGTCCTGGCCGGCATGAAGGACCAGATCGAAGGCACTGTGGTCTTCGTCTTCCAGCCCGCCGAGGAAGGCCCGCCTCCGGGCGAGGAAGGCGGCGCGCCGCTGATGGTCAAGGAAGGCGTGCTGAAGAACCCCAAGGTGGATGCGATCTTCGGGCTGCACGCGTTCCCAGGCCCGGTTGGGATGCTGGTCTGGCGTCCTGGCCCCATGATGGCCGCCTCCGACCGCTTCGAGATTCACCTGAAGGGCAAGCAGGCGCACGGGTCGATGCCCTGGCAGGGGATCGACATGTCGTCGCTGACCGCCGACATCGTCACCGCCTTCAACCAGATCACCTCGCGCCAGATCAACGTCTCCAAGACGCCGACGGTGCTGACCATCGCCACCCTGCAGGGCGGCATGCGCTACAACATCATCCCCGAGAACATGGCGATGACCGGGACGCTGCGCACTTTCGATCCGGGCATGCGGACCGACGTCATGGCGCGGGCCGACAAGGCGGTGGCCTCGATCACCGAGCGCTACGGCGCCACTGGCAAGATCGATTGGGGCCAACCCAACCCGGTGACGGACAACAACCGGGCCCTGTCGGCGCAGATGAAGCCGACCCTGACACGCGCCGCCCAGGGCCAGGTCGCCGACGACATCGACTACATCATGGGCGCCGAGGACTTCTCGTACTTCCAGAAGGAAGTTCCGGGCTTCTTCTATCACCTGGGCGTCGGCAATCCGAAGGGCGGCAACCACTCGCCTTTCTTCGACGTCGACGAGAAGGCGATGGAGACCGGCGTGCGGGCCCAGGCGCTGCTGGCGCTGGATTACCTGGCGGCGAAGTAGGCAAAGAAAAAGGCCGGGGCGTGAGCCTCGGCCTTTGAACTTCTTGCGCTGGCGCCCAATCAGATCGGGTCGGCCTCGATGCGCTTGTCGAGGTAGGCGCCGACACGCTTTTCGACTTCGGGCAGGTGTTCGGCCCAGAAGTGGGTGGCGCCGTCGACGACCTCGTGGTCGATGACAATGCCCTTCTGGGTGCGCAGCTTCGACACCACGCGTTCGACTTCCACTGGCGGGACGACGGTGTCGGCGCCGCCGTGCAGGATCAGGCCCGAGGCCGGGCAGGGGGCCAGGAAGCTGAAGTCGTACATGTTGGTCGGCGGCGACACGCTGATGAAGCCGTCGGTCTCTGGGCGGCGCATCAGCAACTGCATGCCGATCCAGGCGCCAAACGAGTAGCCGGCGACCCAGCACTGCGAGGCGGCCGGGTTGGTCGCCTGCAGCCAGTCGAGCGCTGTGGCCGCATCGGCCAGTTCGCCGATACCCGAATCAAACTCGCCCTGGCTGCGGCCGACGCCGCGGAAATTGAAGCGCAAGGTCGAGAAGCCGCGCTTCATGAACAGGTGGAAGAGCTGCACCGCCACCGGGTGGTTCATCTGCCCGCCAGCCTTGGGGTGCGGGTGCAGGATCAGCGCAATTGGCGACGTCGGGCTCTTGCCCTGGGTGTAGCGACCCTCGATCCGCCCGGCCGCGCCGGTCAGAACCACTTCTGGCATGCCATTCCTCTCGTCAGGCGCGACGTCCGAATACTTGACTAACGCGCTCGGTCTTCCTAGATCGCGACCGTCGGCCGGTTCCGGCGACAAGCCCCGTGCAAGCCGGGGCCTGTAACATATGGGCCGCGCCAAATGCTCGAAAAAAAGCAAACGGGCTGCTGAGAGCTTTCGAGGAGCGATATGCGCCTTTCGACCAAGGGACGTTATGCGGTGATGGCCATGGCCGACCTCGCGCGCCGGCAGGCCGCGTTGGCGGACGGCGATCGCGCCGTGACCCTGGCCGAAATCGCTACGCGGCAACAGATTTCGCTCTCGTATCTCGAACAGCTGTTTGCGCGCCTGCGCCGCCGCGGCCTGGTCAAGAGCCTGCGGGGCCCTGGCGGCGGCTATCGCCTGGCCCGAACCGCCGAAGAGACCAATATCGCCGACATCGTCCTGGCCGTGGACGAACCCCTGCGCGCCACCCGCTGCGGGATGCAGGGCAAGGGCTGCATGCTCAAGGGCGAGCGCTGCATCACCCATGACCTCTGGGAGGACATGGGCCGGCATCTGCATAGCTATCTGTCCTCGGTGACCTTGGCCGACCTAGTCGATGGGCGTTTTGCGCCCCACGAGGCGGCGGCATGAACGGGGTCTATCTGGACTACAACGCCACCGCGCCGGTGCGGCCGCAGGCCGCCGAGGCCGTGGCGCGCGCGTTCACGGTCGGCGGCAACCCGTCGTCCGTTCACGCCAGCGGCCGCGCCGCGCGCGCGATCGTCGAGGACGCCAGGAACGCCGTCGCGGCGCTGATCGGTGGTCCCGCTTCGACCGTGGTGTTCACCTCGGGCGGAACGGAGGCCAATGCGCTCGCGATCGAGAGTGCGGTGGCGACCGGCTCCAAGCGTCTGATCGTCAGCGCCATCGAGCACGACAGCGTGCTGGAGTCGGCCAAGGCCAGCGGCGCAGCGGTCGAGTATTTGCCTGCGACCGCCGATGGCGTCGTCGACCTTGCCTGGCTGGCCGAGCGCCTGGAGCGTTGGGACGCCGCCGATGGGCGGCCGTTCGTCGCGCTGATGCACGCCAACAACGAAACCGGCGTCATCCAGCCGATCCGCGAGGCGTCGGAGATCGTTCGCGCCGCCGAGGGCTGGCTGCATGTCGACGCGATCCAGAGCGCCGGGAAGATTTTCACCGACAGCCGCGGCCTGGGCGCCGATACGCTGGTCGTCTCGGCGCACAAGCTGGGCGGCCCGCAGGGCGTCGGCGCGCTGACCTTCGGTCCGCGTGCGACCCTGGTGCGTCGCCAGCACGGCGGCGGACAGGAGCGCGGCCGCAGGGCCGGCACCGAGAATGTCGCCGGCATCGCCGGTTTCGGCGCGGCGGCCCTGGCTGCTCTGCGCGACCGCGAGATTGACGCGGGGTGGCGTGACGCCGCAGCCGCGCGCCTGAAGGCTGCGGGCGCCGTGGTGATCGGCGAGACTGCGCCGCGGCTTCCCAACACCCTGTGCGTGGCGACGCCGGAGTGGGGCGCAGAGCTGCAGGTGATGGCCCTGGACCTGGCCGGTATCATGGTCAGCGCCGGCTCGGCCTGTTCGTCAGGCAAGGTGAAGGCCAGCCACGTGCTGACCGCGATGGGCCTGACCGACCTGGCGGGATCGGCGATCCGCGTCTCTGGCGGCTGGGCCACCACGGAAGAAGACTGGGCGGCGTTCGCGACCGCCTGGGAGCAAGTTCAGTCCCGTCACGCCGCGCGTCGCCGCGCGCCGGCGGCGTGAGGAGGTAAGAGTATGGCCGCCGTCAAGCAGACCGTCGAACACGTCGAAAGCCTGGAAAAGTACAAGCACGGCTTCGTCACCGAGATCGACCAGGAGTTCGCGCCCAAAGGGCTGTCGGCCGACATCGTGCGCTTCATCTCGGCCAAGAAGGAAGAGCCGGAATGGATGCTGCAATGGCGGCTGGACGCCTTCGAGCGCTGGCTGGCCATGGACGAGCCGACCTGGGCCAAGGTCGATTTCCCGCCGATCGACTATCAGGACTCCTACTACTACGCCGCGCCGAAGACCAAGGACGGCCCAATGAGCCTGGACGAGGTCGATCCGGACATCCTGGCCACCTATGCGAAGTTGGGCATCCCGCTGCGCGAGCAGGAAGTGCTGGCCGGCGTCCAGGGCGCGCCGCGCTATGCGGTCGACGCGGTGTTCGACAGCGTTTCGGTGGTTACCACCTTCAAGAAGGAGCTGGCCGAGGCCGGGGTGATCTTCTGCTCGATGAGCGAGGCCATCCGCGAGCATCCCGAGCTGGTCAAGAAGTACCTGGGCTCAGTGGTGCCGGTGTCGGACAACTACTATGCCTGCCTGAACGCGGCGGTCTTCTCCGACGGCAGCTTCGTCTATGTGCCGCCGGGCGTGCGGTGCCCGATGGAACTCTCGACCTATTTCCGGATCAATGCCGAGAATTCGGGACAGTTCGAGCGCACACTGATCATCGCCGATGCGGGCGCCTACGTTTCCTATCTGGAAGGCTGCACCGCGCCGATGCGCGACGAGAACCAGCTGCACGCCGCGGTGGTCGAACTGGTCGTGCTGGACGACGCCGAGATCAAGTACTCCACGGTCCAGAACTGGTATCCGGGCGACCCGGAGACCGGGAAGGGCGGCATCTACAACTTCGTGACCAAGCGCGCCGACTGCCGTGGCGACCGCTCGAAAGTGTCGTGGACGCAGGTCGAGACCGGTTCGTCGATCACCTGGAAATATCCGTCCTGCGTGCTGCGCGGCGAGAGCAGCGTCGGCGAGTTCTATTCGATCGCGATCACCAACGGCCGCCAGCAAGCCGACACCGGCACCAAGATGATCCATCTGGGGGCGAACACCCGCTCGCGGATCATCTCCAAGGGCATCAGCGCCGGCAAGTCGTCGAACACCTATCGCGGCCTGGTCTCGGCCCACCCCAAGGCCAAGGGCGCGCGCAATTTCACCCAGTGCGACAGCCTGCTGATCGGCAAGACCTGCGCGGCCCATACGGTGCCCTATGTCGAGGCCCGCAACGGCAGCTGCGTCTTCGAGCACGAGGCGACCACGACCAAGCTATCGGAAGACCAGCTGTTCTATGCGATGCAGCGCGGCCTTTCGCAGGAAGAGGCCGTCCAGCTGCTGGTCAACGGCTTCGTCAAGGACGTGCTGCAGGAGCTGCCCATGGAATTCGCCGTGGAAGCCCAGAAGCTCGTCGCCATCTCCCTTGAGGGTTCCGTCGGATGACCCTCGCAACGTCAGAGACCCGCTCCATGTCCCTTCGCCGCGCCTTCGAAGCCGAGCACGCCCGCCGCGACGCGGCCCGCCATGCCCGCGAGGAGGCCGAGCGACGCCAGCAGGAGGAAGACCTGGCGCGCGCCGAGCAGCTGTTCAGCGCGTTGTCCGATGACGACGGCTTCCTGAAGGAAAAGGGCCTGACCCTGGACCTGCGCCGCTACACGGTCAGCCTGAACCACGAGGACTATCTGATCGACGCCTATTTCGAATCCGGGACGGCCAGCATCCGCGCCGCGGACAAGCGCACCGCGACCACGGCGACCGCCGCGCCGCGCAAGCAGCAGACGGTCAACACCGTCGAAGAAGCCCTTGAAGTGATGGCCCAGTACCTGGCCGACGAGACCAACTGATGCTTTCGATCTCCAACCTGCGCGCCGAAGTCGACGGCAACGAAATCCTCAAGGGCCTGTCGCTCGACGTCCCGGCGGGCGAGGTGCACGCCATCATGGGGCCGAACGGCGCCGGCAAGTCGACCCTGTCCTACGTGCTGACCGGCCGCGACGGCTATGACGTCACCGGCGGGACGGCGACGCTGAACGGCGAGGATCTGCTGAGCCTGGATCCGGCCGAACGCGCGGCCAAGGGGATGTTCCTGTCGTTCCAGTATCCGCTGGAGATTCCGGGCGTCCCCGCCCTGACCTTCATCCGGACGGCGATGAACGCCCAGCGCAAGGCGCGCGGCGAGCCCGAAATCAGCGCGCCGGAGTTCCTGAAGCTCGCCAAGGCGACCGCGGCGTCGCTGAAGATCGAGTTCGACATGCTCAAGCGAGCGCTGAACGTCGGCTTCTCTGGCGGTGAGAAGAAGCGGATGGAAATCTTTCAAATGGCGATGCTTTCGTCACGGTTCCTCATCCTCGACGAGACAGACTCCGGCCTCGATATCGATGCGCTGAAGATCGTGTCCGACGGCGTGAACGCCATGCGCGCGCCCGACCGCGCGATGCTGGTGATCACCCACTACCAGCGCCTGCTGGACTACATCAAACCCGACCGCGTGCACGTGCTGGCGGCCGGGCGGATCGTGGCGTCCGGCGGACCGGAACTGGCGCTCGAGCTGGAGCGTGAAGGCTACGACAAGTACGCGAGGGCTGCGTGAGCATCGCTGAGGCCATCAGCTCCGGCGACGCCAGCCTGCTGCCGAGCCGGCGCGACGAGGACTGGCGCTGGACCGATCTGCGCGGATTGATCCGCCAGATGCCGGCCGCCTCGCCCGAGGGGCGCGCCTGGGCCTGGGACAGTCCTCTGTCCGGACAGGTCGATGTCGAAGTCGGCGTCGTCAACGGGCGTGGATCGACCGATCTCGAGGTCGCCGCGGGCGAAGAGAAGTTCGTGGCCTGGCGTTTCCTGTCCACGGCCGAAGCCGGGGCGCACAACGCCGAGCTTTGGGTCACGGTGGGCGAGGGCGGCAAGCTGACCCTGGTCGAGAGCTATGAAGGCGTGTCCGGCGGCTACCTGGCCAACACCATGGTCAACATCCGGCTGGCCAAGGGCGCCAAGGTCGAGCGCATCGTTTTCGCCGCCGATCACGCTGACGGCGTGTCGGTGGTGGATGCGAAGGTCGAACTGGCTGCTGACGCGGCTTACTCCCAGACCGTGCTGACCCACGGTGCGCGCCGCCAGCGGATCGAGACGCGGGTCGCCCATCCGGGCGCGCACGCCCAGTTGCGGCTGGACGGCGCCTATCTGCTGGAAGGTCAGCACAACGCCGATCTGACGACCGTGGTCGAGCATCAGGGCGTCGACGGAACGACCAGCCAGCTCACCAAGGGCGTCGTGCGCGATCAGTCGCGGGGCGTCTTCCAGGGCCGCATCGTCGTCGCCGAGGGCGCCGACCGCACGGACGCGCGAATGGGCCACCATGCGCTGATCTTGTCGGACAAGGCCGAGATCGACGCCAAGCCGGAGCTGCTGATCTTCGCCGACGACGTTCAGTGCGCGCACGGCAACACCATCGGCGCGCTCGACGAGGATGCGTTGTTCTACGCCGAGCAACGCGGCATGCCCGAAGATCTGGCGCGCGCGCTGCTGACCGCGGCCTTCGTCGGCGAGGTTATCGAGCGGATCGAGCACGACGCCGTCCGCGAGGTCGCCCAGGCCTGGGCCGCGCAGCGGCTGGAGGTCTGAGCATGGCCTTCGACGTCGACGCCGTCCGGGCGCAGTTTCCGATCCTGCAGCGGCAGGTGAACGGCAAGCCGCTGGTCTATCTCGACAGCGCTGCGTCGGCCCAGAAGCCGCGGGCGGTGATCGACGCGATGACTGCGGTGATGGAGGGCTCATACTCCAACGTCCACCGCGGCCTGCACACCCTGGCCAACGAGACGACCGACGCCTACGAGGCGGCGCGCAAGTCGGTGGCGAAGTTCATCAACGCCGGCGAACACGAGATCGTCTTCACCAAGGGCGGCACCGAGGCGATCAACCTGGTCGCCTCCGGGATCGGGGCGAGTCTGGTCGAGGGGGACGAGATCCTCCTGACCGTGATGGAGCATCACGCCAACATCGTTCCCTGGCACTTCCTGCGCGAGCGCAAGGGCGTGGTCCTGAAGTTCATCCCGGTGCTGGACGACGGGACCCTGGACCTGGCCGCGCTGCCCGACCTGCTGACGCCGCGCACCAAGGTCGTGGCCTTGACGCAGATGTCCAACGTGCTCGGTACGATCAACCCGGTGGCCGAGATCGCCCGCATGGCCCACGCGGCCGGAGCGAAGGTGCTGGTCGACGGCTGCCAGGGCGTGGTCCATCTGGACATCGACGTGAAGGCGCTGGACGTCGATTTCTACGTTTTCTCCAGCCACAAACTCTACGGGCCCACCGGGATCGGCGTGCTCTACGGCAAGGCCGAGGCGCTGGCCCAGCTGCCGCCTTACCAGGGCGGCGGGGAAATGATCGGCGAAGTGCGCCTCGAGGCGATCACCTACGCCGACCCGCCGCACCGGTTCGAGGCCGGCACGCCGCCAATCATCGAGGCGATCGGGCTTGGGGCGGCCATCGAGTGGCTGAACACCATCGACCGCAAGGCCGCCGCCGAGCATGAGGCCAAGCTCTATGCGCGCGTGCGCGAGGGGCTGAAGGGCTACAATTGGCTGCGGGTGATCGGCGAGGCGCCGGGCAAGGGCGCGATCATGGCCTTCACCGTCGACGGCGCACATGCCCACGACGTGGCCCAGATCCTCGACCGCTATGGGGTCGCTGTGCGGGCGGGAACCCACTGCGCCGAACCTTTGATGCGGCGTTTCGGCCTGACCGCGAGCGCCAGAGCTTCCTTCGCCCTATATAATACGGAAGGGGAGGCCGACGCATTCGTCGACGCGCTGACCCGCACCCAGGCCTTTTTCGCTTGAGTTTGATCATGGACGACGCTGCCGCCATCGAGCCGACCGCCACCACTCCGCTTTCGCAAGCGGAACTGGATGTGCTGACCGATCTGCTCATCGAGAAACTGAAGACCGTGTTCGACCCGGAAATCCCGGTCGATATCTATGAGCTTGGGCTCATCTACAAAGTCGACGTGTCGGACGACAAGGACGTGGCGATCGACATGACGCTGACCGCGCCGGGATGTCCGGTGGCCGGCGAGATGCCCGGCTGGGTGCAAGACGCGGTCCGGGAGATCCCGGGCATTCGTAACGTGACCGTGGAGCTGGTGTTCGATCCGCCGTGGGATTCCTCGCGGATGTCGGACGAGGCGAAGCTTCAACTCAACATGTTCTGACCCCATATGGAGGGGACATGAGCGATCTGAACCTGACACCCGCGCCTCGGGCGCGCCGTCCGCGGCCCAAGGTCGTCACCCTGACCGACGCTGCGGCCGAACGCGTGCGTGCGATCATGGCCAAGGCCGAAAAGCCCTATGCCGGCCTGCGCGTCGGCGTGAAGAACAGCGGCTGCGCGGGCCAGGAGTACATTCTGGAGTACGCCGAGGAATCCGGTCCTCTGGACGAGGTGGTCGAGGACAAGGGCGTCACGATCCTGATCGAGCCGAAAGCGGTGTTGTTCCTGGTCGGCACCGAGATCGACTACGTGACCACCAAGCTCTCGTCCAAGTTCCAGTTCCGCAATCCCAACGAGACCGACGCCTGCGGCTGCGGCGAGAGCGTCACCATCGCGCCGGCCAAGCCCGCGGACGCCTAGCGTCCCTTGAATTCGGCCGGACGCTTCTGAAGGAAGGCGAGGATGCCTTCGCGGCTGTCTTCGGTTCTGCCTGCGGACTTCTGGGCCACGCGCTCGGAGTGCAGCTGGGCGGCCCATTCCTCGTCCAGGCTCTCCCAGACCAGCTTGCGGATGGCGCCCAGGGCCTTGGGGCCCGTCGCCAGGGTCTTGGCCAGTTCCATGGCGGTCGGCATCAGTTGGTCGTCGGCCACGCAGCGGTTGACGAGGCCCCATTCAAGCGCGGTCTTGGCCGGAACCTTGTCGCCGAGCAGGGCCATCTCCATCGCCCGCGCCTTGCCGATCAGGCGCGGCAGCAGGTAGGTCGATCCGCCGTCCGGCACCAGGCCGATGCGGCGGAACGCCTGCAGGAAATAGGCGCTCTCGGCTGCGACGATGATGTCGCCCATGAGCGCGAGGGAGCAGCCCACGCCGGCGGCCACGCCGTTCACCGCGGTGACGATCGGCACGGGGAACTCGCGCAGCGAGGTGACGAAGGGATTATAGACGGTCTCGAGCGCCGCCCCGGCGTCGGGGCCTTCCGGGTCGGGCGTCTCAGCCGCCGGGCCACGCCCCGACAGGTTGGCGCCGGAGCAGAAGCCGCGGCCTTCGCCGGTCAGCACGACGCAGCGGACGGAGGCGTCAGCCTTCATGGCCTCGAAAGCCTGGCCAAGCTCGTCCATCAGGTCGAGGCCGGCGGCATTGAGGGTGGAGGGGTCGGACAGGGTGATCACGCCGATGCCGGCACCCACCGATGTCTTGATCTTCGAATAGACCATGGCGTCCTCCCTCAAGGTTCTGATGAACTTAAAGAGGAATGTCGCGGCGTCAGGCTAGGGGAAAATCACCGGGCGGCTCAGGCCGCCGCGGCCACCTTCTCGGCGCTGGTCACGCGGTTGCGGCCTGAGCGCTTGGAGACGTAGAGGGCGCTGTCGGCACGCTCCATCAGCCCATGGGCGCTTTCGCCGCGACGCAGTTCGGCCAGGCCAGCCGAAACGGTGATCGCGCCGAGGTCGTCGTTGGTCGAGCGGCGCTTCAGCATGCGGGATGAGACCTCTTCGCGGATCTCCTCGAGCACGATCGTCGCCAATTCGGCGCTCTCGCGCGGGAAGATCAGGGCGAACTCTTCGCCGCCGTAGCGCGCAGCGAAGCGGGGCGGGGCGCCCACGCGGCCGATGACGCTGGCGACGTAGCGGATGACCTGGTCGCCGGTCTGGTGGCCCCAGGTATCGTTGAAGGACTTGAAATGGTCGATGTCGATGACCGCGAGCGTCAGGCTCTGAGCCTGCTCGTCGGCGTCGGCGCAGGCGCGCTCCAGTTCCTCGTCGAACGCCTTGCGGTTTGCGAGATTGGTCAGGCCGTCGGTCGTGGCTTCCCGGCGGACCTGTTCCAGGTGCTCGCGCAGCTTGGTGACCTGGGCCGTGGACTCGCCCAGACGGCGCTCCAGCGACTTGTTCTCGCGCTGAACGCGCTTGGTCGCGGTCACCAGGGTGTCGACCGTCGCGCGCAGGTCGGCGGCGTCGCCGGCCGCGATCAGCGTTTTCGAGGCGTCGGCCAGAGTCTCGCCGTAGGCTTCGCTCGACTTTTGGGCGGTCTCGATGGCGCGGCTGACCGCATCGAGTTCCTTCGTCAGGGCGTCGCCAGCGTCGCGGATCTGGTCGTTGAGCTTTGCTTTGGGCAGATAGGTCGCGGCCAGTTCGTCGGCGACCGTGTCGGTGAACGCCTCGCCGGTCGAGAGCATGCGGGCGATTTCGCGGCCCAGCGCGCTGTCAGGAGCGACGATGAAGTGGGTCCAGAGTTCGAAGTTTACAGCCGTCGGCCAGACCTGGTGCGCCTCCATGGCGTCCATGGTCTGCCTGGCCAGAGCGTATGCGCCCGGACCCCGCAGCTTGGTTTCGATGTCGCCCGACATTCTGTCTTCCCCGAATCCCCGATACCGCCGCGATTTTTTCCGCAGCGGCCCGTATCCGAGGTGAAGACTACCGGTGAGATTCCAACGAGCCGTTAAAAACTCGGCTATTCCAGCTATTCCGTAGTTGAACTGCGCGGCGGGGCCCGCAGGAGGAACGCGGGGATATCGGATCCGAAACCGACGACGTTGTCGCGATCTTCTCGGTTGTCGCGGTTGTCTCGATTGTCACGTCCATCGCGGCCATCGCGGCGTGAACGCTCGCGACGTACGGGATCCGGCGCGGCGGCGACGGGCGTCGGGGCGGGCGGAGCGGCTTTAGGCGGTTGGGCCTTGGCGGCGGGCTCGGCGCGCGCGCGGGTACGGCGCTTGGGGGCTTCGGCCTGGCTCTCTTCGCTGGCAGGCGCGGCGACGACCGGCTCCATCGAGGCGACCTCGCCGTGCGGCGCGATCGGGCGCGAGCGGTCACGGGAACCGCGCTCGCTACGGCCGCCGCGTTCGCGCGAGCCGCCGCGTTCGCGGCCGCTGCTGCTGGCGCGGCGCTCATCCTTGATGGCGGCGAAATCGACGCCCTCGAGCACGACCTCTTGCGGGGTCTTGCCGATCAGCTTGAGCACCTTGTCGATGTTCTTGGCGTCGGCCGGGGTGACGATCATGAACGCCTCGCCGGACCGGCCGGCGCGACCCGTACGACCGATGCGGTGCACATAGTCGTCGGCGTGGTGCGGGACGTCGTAGTTGAAGACGTGGCTGACGGCCGGAATGTCGAGGCCGCGGGCGGCGACGTCAGAGGCGCAAAGCAGCTTCAGTTCGCCTTTGCGGAAGCTTTCCAGCGTCCGCATCCGGGTCGCCTGATCAAGATCGCCGTGAATGGGGCCGGCGTCGAAGCCATGCTTCTTCAGGGACTTGGCGACGATATCGACTTCGGACTTGCGATTGCAGAACACGATGCCCGTATCGACCTCGGCCTTTTCGATGAGCATGCGCAGGGCGGTGCGCTTGGCCTTCGGGTCGGAGGTGGGGAGGCGGACCAGGTGCTGGGTGATGGTGTCGGCGGTCGTGGCCGGACGGGCGACCTCAATGCGCAGCGGATCGTTCAGGAACTGCTTGGTCAGCCGGGTGATTTCCGGCGGCATGGTCGCCGAGAAGAACAGCGTCTGCTTCTTGGCGGGCGTCAGCTTGAAGATGCGCTCGATGTCCGGGATGAAGCCCATGTCCAGCATGCGGTCGGCTTCATCGACGACCATGATCTGGACGCCGGTGAGCAGCAGCTTGCCGCGTTCGAAATGGTCGAGCAGGCGGCCCGGGGTGGCGATCAGCACGTCCACGCCGCGATCGAGCTTCAGCTCCTGATCGCCGAACGAGACGCCGCCGATCAGCAAGGCCCAGGACAGGGTGCGTTTCTGGCCCTTGGCGTACTTCTCAAACGAAGCGGCGACCTGATCGGCCAGTTCGCGCGTCGGGGCGATCACCAGCGAGCGCGGCATGCGCGCCTTGGACCGGCCCGCGGCCAGTCGATCGATCATCGGAAGCGTGAAGGCGGCGGTCTTGCCGGTGCCCGTCTGCGCGATGCCCAGCACGTCGCGGCCCTGGAGGGCGACGGGAATGGCCTGCGCCTGGATCGGGGTCGCGGTCGTATAGCCGGTGTCAGCAACTGCCTGGAGCGTCGCGGGCGACAGGCCCAGTTCGGAAAATTCGGTCATTCAGCAGCAATGGGGGCGGAAGGCCCGTCCGGAGACGAGCTAGCGAACCGCGGCGGCGCAGACGGCGATCGTCGCGCGACGCGGAAGATACGGAGACATGGCGTCAAGTCAAACGCGTTCTGACCCCTTGCAGTTCAAGGGACGCGTTGAGCTTCGCCGATGTAGTGCGCGCGGACAAGGGCAGGTCCGATCTGCGGAACTGCTTGGGGGCGGAAAAACAGGGGCGGGCAGGAGGGCTAGCCGCAAGCCTGTGTCCAGATCAGGCCGAAGCCGCCTGCTCTGAAACGCGGGGCTCCAGGCGGCCGGCGAGGCGGCGGCCGAGCATGATCCCCGGGGCCTCCACGTAGCGAAACAGGACCCATCCGAGTGCGATGGCGACACAGGACGTCGCCAGGACGGCGAGCAGGAAGGTGACGCCCGAGCCCCCCGGCAGGTCGCGAATGCGGGCGTAAACGCCCACGCTGTCCAACATGAGGATGACCTGTGGATGGCCTAGATAGACGCCGAAACTGATCGTGCCGAGAAACTGGGTTAGGCGGTTGGACAGGAACTTCGGGGGTGATAGCGCCATGCCAAGGCACAGGACGCCAAATGGCGCGCCCCAGGTGAGCATGTAGAGGACGTTCGCGACGCCGTTCGCTCCTGGGCCAGTGAATATTGGTGCTACGGCCCAGGCCAGAACCACCAGAAGCAGGCCAGCTACGCTGAGCAGCCCACCCCACCTGGCCGGTGCAACTTGCAGCAATTGGTACGCGACTAGGCCGTATCCGAAATAGGGGAGATTGAACGCCAGGCCGTGAGTGATGAAGGTGGGGTTGAGCTTCAGCTTGTTGATGGCGAGCGCATAGAACACTGAGACAACAGTGAGCGCGGCGGTCAGGAAGATCGCGCGAGGCAAGGTCGCGGCGAAAGCAAGTGCGACAGGAAACACTGCGTAGAACAGCATCTCGACCCCGATCGACCAGGAGGCGGGTGCAATGCCGTCGACCATCTGAGGGTGGAGATTGAAGGTGAAGCTGAAGGCCAGCACCAAGTCGCTCCAGGACGGCTGTGGCGCGCCGTAGGAGGCGATGACTGCGAGTTGGGCGAGGATCGCGAGATAGTAGAGCGGCGCAATCCGAAACAGACGGCGCAGGTAGAAGTCGGTGACCTGCCTAGGCCCGGATAGCCTCCCAGCGTAGCCATATGCGAGGCTGAAGGCGCTGATGACGAAGAACAGCGGCACCCCGTAGGCGAGGAACACCTTCATGAACTCGAGGCTTTGGGGAACCGCGGCGTTCGTCATGTGAATGACGTGGAAGATCAGGATGGCGAACGCCGCATAGCCTCGTAGCGCCTCGATGCCGGGGAGGCGCGCGCGATGGCCAAGCGGGCTCTCAGTCATCACCACCGTCCCCCTGCAGAACGACATAGTTAGGAGGCGGATTCTCTCATGCTTGGTAGCGGCCGGCGGCGCTACACGTCGAGGTCGTCGGCGGCGAACTCGGCGTTTTCCTGGATGAAACGGAAGCGCAGTTCGGGTTTGCGGCCCATGAGCGCCTCGACCAGGTCTTCGACCGTCTCTTCAGCGCGAGGCAGGGTGACGCGGGCCATGGTCCGGGTGGCCGGATCCATGGTGGTCTCCTTGAGCTGGCCGGGCATCATTTCGCCGAGGCCTTTGAAGCGGCCGATCTCGGGCTTCTTGCCCTTGTACTCGGTCGCCAGCAGCTCTTCGCGGTGGGCGTCGTCACGGGCGTAGATGGTCTTGCCCCCGTGGCTCATCCGATAGAGCGGCGGCAGAGCCAGATAGAGGCGGCCAGCGCGGATCAGGTCCGGCATCGTCCGATAGAAGAAGGTGATCAGCAGCGATGCGATGTGGGCGCCGTCGACGTCGGCGTCCGTCATGATCACGACGCGCTCGTAGCGCAGGTCCTCTTCCTTGAACTTCTTGCCCGGCTGGACGCCGAGCGCGAGCAGCAGGTCTGACAGCTCCTTGTTGGCGACCAGCTTGTCGACCGAGGCCGAGGCGACGTTCAGGATCTTGCCGCGCAGCGGCAGGATCGCCTGGGTCTTGCGGTTGCGCGCCTGCTTGGCCGAGCCGCCGGCGGAGTCGCCTTCGACAAGGAAGATTTCGGTGCCGTCCGTAGCCTGGCCGGAGCAGTCGGCCAGCTTGCCGGGCAGGCGCAGCTTGCGGGTGGCCGAGGCGCGCTGGACGTCACGGTCGCGGCGGCGCTTAAGGCGTTCCTCGGCCCGGTCGATGACGAACTGCAGCAGCAGGCTCGCCGACTTCGGCTGGGCGGTCAGCCAGTGGTCGAACGGGTCGCGCAGGGCGTTTTCGACCAAGCGCTGGGCGTCCGAGGAGGAGAGCTTTTCCTTGGTCTGGCCCTGGAACTCCGGATTGGAGATGAACACGCTGACCAAGGCGCCGGCCTGGGCCACCACGTCTTCGGCGGTGATCAGGCCGCCACGCTTCTCGCCCGTCAGTTCGGCGTACTGCTTGAGGCCACGGGTGAGGGCGGCGCGGAAACCGGCCTCGTGCGTGCCGCCTTCGGGGGTCGGCACGGTGTTGCAGTAGGACTGCATGAAGCTGTCGGCTTCGCCGAAGCCGGCGGGGGTCCAGGTGACCGCCCATTCGACCTTGCCGGTCTCGCCAGGGCGCGCGTAGCGGCCGGCGAACGGTTCGGGGGTGACGGTCTCGATGTCCTTGACGCGCTCGGCCAGGAAATCGGCCAGGCCGTTGGGGAAGCGGAACACCGCCTCGGCCGGCGTCTGGTCCTGGATGCGCGAGGGATCGCAGCTCCAGCGGATCTCGACGCCGCCGAACAGGTAGGCCTTCGAACGGGCCATGCGGTAGAGGCGCGCCGGCTTGAAGGCGCAGCCTTCGCCGAAGATCTGTTCGTCGGGCACGAAGGCGATCGCCGTGCCCTTCTTGCGGGTCGCGCCAAGTTTCTCGATCGCGCCCAGCGGCTTGCCGCGGCTGAAGGATTGGCGCCACTCGAAGCCGTCCTTCCAGGCGGTGACGTCGACGCGCTCGGACAGCGCGTTCACCACCGAGACGCCGACCCCGTGCAGACCGCCGGAGGTCTCGTAGGCCTTGCCGGAGAACTTACCGCCCGAGTGCAGGACGGTCATGATGACTTCCAGGGCGGACTTGCCCGGATGCTTGGGGTGGGGGTCGACGGGGATCCCGCGCCCGTCGTCCTTGACCGTCAGGCGGCCCTCGGCGTCGAGCCGAACTTCAATGACCTTGGCATGGCCGGCGACGGCCTCGTCCATCGCGTTGTCGAGCACTTCGGCGAAGAGGTGGTGCAGGGCGCGCTCGTCGGTGCCGCCGATGTACATGCCAGGCCGCTTSCGCACCGGCTCCAGGCCCTCGAGGACCTCGATGTCTTTCGCCGAGTAGCCGCTGGACGCCTTGTCCGTCAGCACCGCCGGATCGGGACGCGGCTCATGGCTCTGCGCCAGCGGCGCGGCAGGCGCCGGATTCAGGGCGTCGTCGAAGAGGGAAGCTTGGGGAGTGGAGGCCTGGGACATGCGACCTGAAAATGGAACGATTCGAGACCGTCCCATATGAATCGCGCCGGGCGCCAAATCAATGCGACCCGGCGGCTTTGTCCCCTAAGCGCCCCGCCAATCAACGAAATAGGGCCGCGGATTGCTCCGCGGCCCCTTCGAAGGTCGCCTCAGGCGGCTTCGATCAGCACGAATAGTACATGTCGAATTCGACCGGGTGCGGGTGCAGTTGGAGACGCATCACTTCCTGCATCTTCAGCTCGATGTAGGAGTCGATGAAGTCGTCGTCCATGACGCCGCCGGCCTTCAGGAAGGCGCGGTCCTTGTCGAGGTTTTCCAGGGCTTCACGCAGCGAGCCGCAGACTTCCGGAACCTTCTTCTGCTCGCGCGGCGGCAGGTCGTAGAGGTTCTTGTCTTGGGCCGCGCCCGGGTCGATCTGGTTGATGATGCCGTCCAGGCCGGCCATCAGCAGGGCGACGAAGGTCAGGTAGGGGTTGCCCATCGGGTCCGGGAAGCGAGCTTCGATGCGCTTGGCCTTCGGCGAGTCGACGTGCGGGATGCGGATCGAGGCCGAGCGGTTGCGGGCCGAGTAGGCCAGCTTCACCGGGGCTTCGTAGCCGGGCACCAGACGCTTGTAGGAGTTGGTGGTCGAGTTCGAGAAGGCGTTGATCGCCTTGGCGTGCTTGATGATGCCGCCGATGTACCAGAGGCACATCTGCGACAGGCCGGCGTACTTGTCGCCGGCGAACAGCGGCTTGCCGTCGGCCCAGATCGACTGGTGGACGTGCATGCCCGAGCCGTTGTCGGCGAACATCGGCTTGGCCATGAAGGTGGCCGACTTGCCGTAGGCCGCGGCCACGTTGTGGATGACGTACTTATAGAGCTGCATCCGGTCGGCCATGGTGATCATGGTGTCGAACTTCAGGCCGAGCTCGTGCTGGGCGGGCGCCACTTCGTGGTGGTGCTTTTCCGGCTTCATGCCCAGCTCGCCCATGACGGCCAGCATTTCGCCGCGGAGGTCCTGGCAGCTGTCGACCGGGTTCACCGGGAAGTAGCCGCCCTTCGGGCCGGGCCGGTGGCCCATGTTGCCTTCCGGATATTCCTTGCCGGTGTTCGACGGCAGTTCGCTCGAGTCGTACGAGTAGCCGGTGTTGTGCGGAGCTGTGGACCAGCGCACGTCATCGAAGATGAAGAACTCGGCTTCCGGGCCGAAGAACACGGTGTCGCCGATGCCCGAGGCCTTCACGTAGTTCAGCGCCGCCTTGGCGATCGAACGCGGGTCGCGGTTGTACGGGGTGCCCGTGTCCGGGTTCACGATGTCGCAGAACAGGCACAGCGTGGTCTGCTGGTAGAAGGGATCGATGTAGGCGGTTTCCAGATCCGGACGCAGCTTCATGTCCGACTCGTTGATGGCCTTCCAGCCAGCGATCGACGAGCCGTCGAACATGGTGCCGTCGGTCAGGAATTCGTCATCGACCAGGTCGATGTCGAACGTGACGTGCTGCATCTTGCCGCGAATGTCGGTGAAGCGGACGTCGACGTATTTGACGTCCTTTTCCTTGATCTGATCCAGAATGTCCTTGGCGGTCGTGGCCATGGTCTTATCCCCTTGAAGAAGTCCGATAGCTGTAAAGTCGTTAGACGGCTGCGGCGCCGGTTTCGCCGGTGCGGATGCGCAGGACGTCGGTGATTTCCGAGACGAAGATCTTGCCGTCGCCGATGCGGCCCGTGCGCGCGGCGCCGACAATGGCCTCCAGCGACACTTCGAGCTGGTCGTCGGCGACGACGACTTCGATTTTGATCTTGGGCAGGAAGTCCACCACGTACTCAGCGCCGCGGTAGAGTTCGGTGTGACCCTTCTGGCGGCCGTAGCCCTTGGCCTCGATGACGGTCATACCCTGGACGCCCAGCTCCTGCAGGGCTTCCTTCACCTCGTCCAGTTTGAACGGCTTGATGATGGCTTCGATCTTTTTCATTCCAAGCTCACTGGCCTCACTTGTGCGCGGCGCCGCCGGGGCGGTTGGCGGCTACGAGCACGCTCCGGGCGGACCCGACAAGGGGGATGGGCTTGCGGTTCCGTCGCGGGAGCATGCGATGATGTGAATGATGCATTTTTGAGCACCCGGCGCCCAATCGATAACCAGTGTCGGAAACATCTAGTTCGCGTCTGTTCGGCGGCCGAAGCGGCGCCCGTTCGGTCGCTGCGGGGAGAGAAATGATGGACGAGCGGACCCCAGTTCTCATCGGAGCGGGCCAATTCACGTACAGGGGTGATCCGGGCGCTTCGCCTTCCCCGACGGCATTGCTGAAGATTGCGGCGGAACGGGCGGCGCAGGACGCTGGGCTCGATCCCGAAAAGCTCTCAAAGATCGATACCTTGGCTGTTGTCGGCTTCACGATCGATGCGCCGGGGGGCGGCCGGCTGGTGCCGCACTCGACCAATCCGCCGGCTACGCTGGCCAAGCGGATCGGTGCGCAGCCCACGCACGCGGTCTATTCGCACATGGGCGGCAACAGCCCCCAGCAACTGGTCAACACGGTCTGTGAGCGCATCGCCAAGGGCGAAACCGACTTCGCGCTCGTGGTCGGGTGCGAGTTCCTGGGCTCGGCCACCAAGCGCCTGACCAAGGGCCTGGGCTTCGCCGACTGGGACGACGCCGAGGAACTGCCTGAGCCGAACCGCATCGGCGATCCGCGTCCGGGCGTGACGCCGTATGAGGCCAAGCACGGTCTGGGACGCCCGATCAACTGCTACCCCCTGTTTGAGAACGCACTGCGCGCGCGCGACGGCCGTTCAATTCCCGACCACCAGCGGCGCCTGGGCGAACTGTTCGCGCCGTTTACGCGGGTCGCGGCCAAGAACCCCGAAGCCTGGTTCCCGGTCGAGCGTTCGGCGGAGGAACTTGTCGAGGTCACCGACCGCAACCGCATGATCGGGTTTCCGTACCCGAAGTACCTCAACGCCATCATGGACGTGGATCAGTCGGCCGGGGTGCTGGTCGCCAGCCTGAAGACCGCCCGTGAGCTGGGTGTGCCGGAGGACAAGTTGGTCTACCTGCACGGCTGCGCCGACGCATCGGACCTCTGGTATCCGCTGGATCGTCAGGACTTCCACTCCAGCCCAGCGATGCGTTTCACCGGCCAGCGGGCGCTGGAGATGGCCGGAATCGGCCTCGCCGACATCGGGCACATCGATCTCTATTCCTGCTTCCCTGTCGCGGTGGAGGTGGGCGCCGAGGAACTGGGCCTGGCGCTGGACGATCCGCGTGGCCTGACGGTCACCGGCGGACTGCCGTACATGGGCGGACCGGGCAACAACTACGCCATGCACTCCATCGCGGTGATGATGCAGCGGTTGCGGGATGACCCGGGCGCCTATGGCCTGATCACGGCGAACGGCTGGTTCCTCACCAAGCAGTCGACGGGCGTCTATTCGACCAAGCCGCCGGCGGGTCCGTTCGATCGCCAGGATCCGAAGGTCATTCAGGCGCAGATCGACGCCCTGCCGCATCCGACTGTCATCGAAGAGCCAAAGGGCGCAGCCACAATCGAGACCTACACGGTCGTGCATGGTCGCGAGGGCTACATGATGGGCATCGTCGTCGGGCGCGACAGCGAAGGGCGCCGGTTCGTCGCCAACACCCCTACGGACGAGGCGACGTTGGCCGGACTTGAGGCTAAGGAAGCTGTGGGCCGTAGCGGAACCGTCAGTCGGTCCGAAGACGGGACCCGCAACATCTTCGTACCGGATTGATCTGATGTCCCGACTCTACTTGATCCGCCATGGCAAGCCGGCCGCCGTCTGGGGCGAGGCCGACGAGGACCCCGGTCTGGACGCGGCGGGTCAGGCGCAGGCGGAGGCCGCCCGCGACTATCTGATGAGCCTGCCGGAGGCCGAGCGGCCCCGGCGGGTGGTCAGCTCGCCGCTGCGCCGCTGCCGCGAGACGGCTGCGCCGACGGCCGCCGCGCTGGGCGTGGAGCTCGAGATCGATCCCTTCGTCGGCGAGATCCCGACCCCCAAGGCCTTGAGCGCGGAAGAGCGGCCGGCGTGGCTGCGCAGCGTGTTCCAGGGCCGCTGGAAGGATGTAGAGGGCGATCTGGACTATGACGCCTGGCGCGGCGACGTCGTGAAGGCCCTTCGAGAAAAGGGCGGGGCGGCGGTGTTCTCGCATTATGTGGCGATCAATGCGGTGATCTCGCATCTGGATGGCGACGAGCGCGTTCTCGTCTTCCGCCCGGATCACGCCTCGATCTCGACCCTCGAAACTGATGGCGAGCGCTTGACCTTGGTGGAGCGGGGGCGCGAAGCCTCCACCCAAGTCCTTTAGGTCAGACGAGGAGCGGCCGTGGCTGCGCGCAGGATTCTCACGGTCGCGGAAATCGCCGCGGCCGATCGTGTGGCCATCGCGGCGGGCACGCCGGGTGTCGAGCTGATGGAGCGCGCGGGGGCGGCTGTGGCCGACGCGATCGCCGATCGCTTTTCGCAGAGGGCGGTCTGCGTACTGTGCGGGCCCGGAAACAATGGCGGCGACGGATACGTGGTCGCCCGTCTGCTGAAGGCGCGCGGCTGGCCGGTCGAGCTTCGGGCGCTGGCCGAGCCGCAGACGGCGGACGCCAAGGCCGCGGCCGCCTTGTGGGACGGCGGGACGGCGGATTGGGACGCGCCGCTGGACGCCCGCCTCTTCGTGGACGCGATGTTCGGCGCGGGCCTGGCCAGGCCGTTGAGCGGCGAGGCTGCAGCCATGGCGACGCGACTGGCCGCGCATCCCGAGAGCGTGGTGGCTGTCGATGTGCCGTCCGGCCTGCCGGGCGACACGGGCGAGCCGCAGGGGGCGGTGGTGGTCGCGGGGCTGACGGTGACCTTCCACGCCAAGAAGCCCGCCCACGTCCTGCAGCCGGGCCATGCGTTGTGCGGCGAGGTCGTAGTCGCCGACATCGGCCTGGCCGAAACGGGCGGGGAACTGATCGAGAATGGCCCCGAGGCCTGGCTGCCGCACTTTCCGTGGCCGACACCGACGTCACACAAGCATGCGCGCGGTCGGCTTGTGGTGGTGTCGGGTGAAGCGTGGAACACCGGCGCGGCGCGGCTCTCCGCCCGCGCAGGCCTGAGAATGGGGGCAGGGCTCGTGACGCTGCTGTCGCCGAGCGAGGCGCTGTCGGTGAACGCCGCCCACCTTGAAGCGGTGATGCTGAAGGGCTTCGACACCGAGGCCGAGTTGGAGCAGGCCGCAGCGGACGTCGACGCCGCGATCATCGGTCCGGCAGCCGGCGTGACCGAGAATACGCTGGTCAATGTCCTGGCGCTGGCGCGCACGGGCGCTGCGCTGGTCATCGACGCCGATGCGATCACGGTTTTCCGCGACGATCCCGAGGAACTGTTCTCGGTGCTGGATGTCGATGACGTGCTGACCCCTCATCCTGGTGAGTTCGACCGTCTGTTCCCAGGGCTTTTGAAAGAAGCGCCCGACCGGATCGCCGCTGCGCGACGTGCGGCCCAGCAGGCCGATGCGATCGTGCTGCTGAAGGGCGCTGACACCGTGATCGCCGCCCCGGACGGCCGCGCCTGCGTCAACACCAACGGCTCCCCCTGGCTGGCGACGGCGGGATCGGGCGACGTGTTGGCGGGCTTTATCGGCTCGCTGATCGCGCAAGGCATGGAGAGCTTCGAGGCTGCGTGCGCGGCCGCCTGGATCCATGCGGAGATCGCCGAACTGCACGGCCCTGGCCTGATCGCCGAGGACTTGCCTGGTCTGGCGCCAGCGGTGCTGCGGCGCCTCTACGAGGGCCGTCTGGGCTAATCCTGCGAACATTCAATGTCGGGATGCTTCTGGTGCTGTCGTTGATCCCGCTCGCCATGGAGCTGATCGGCGATTAACCGATGCTCCTTCGCGTCTGTGTATCCGACCCTGCGAAAGGAGAATTCTATAAACATCTGATTTTGCAGAGAACTTGGGTTCGCATCGAGGAGGGCTCAAGCCCTTAGATGCAAATGATTTGCAACCGCATATGACTCCGAGTAGAGCCAGCGCAACTTTCTCGGGGATTGTGCAATGCAACAGTTTGGACGTTTCAACCGCGCCATAGTCGGCGCGGGAGTGTTGGCTGCGAGCCTGGCGGCGGGCGAGGCGCGCGCCGAGGCCGATGAGGCCGCGCACACCGTGTCCGAACTGGTCCTCGTCGGCGCCAAGGACACTGCGGCCGGCGCCAAGGCCGCCACGCCGATCAAGGAAATCCCGCAGACGGTGACCGTTGTCGGCCGTGAGCGGATCGAGGAACAGAACCTCTTCACCCTGGAAGACCTGATGGCCCAGGCCCCAGGCATCACCACCACCGGCATTTCGCCCGAGAGTCCGTCCTTCCTGTCGCGCGGCTTCTCGATCGACGCCTATCTGATCGATGGCGTGGCGGGGATCGGCTATCCGGGTTCGACGCCGGACTTGGCGATCTACGAGCGGGTCGAAGTCCTGCGCGGCGCGGCCAGCCTCTACAGCGGCACCGCCAGCCCGGCCGGCAGCATAAATCTGGTGCGCAAACGGCCGACGGCGGAGTTCCAGGCCTCAGGCGCTGCCCTGGTCGGCTCGTGGAGCAACTACCGGATCGAGGGCGACGTCTCCGGCCCGCTGGCCCAGGAGGGCCGGCTGCGCGGGCGCCTGGTGGCGTCCTACCAGGACCAGGACATGTTCTACGACGTGGCGCACAAGAGCCGCGCCATTCTTTACGGCGCCCTGGCCTATGACCTGACGCCGCGGACCACGCTGACGCTCGGCGCGCACTATCAGGACTTCCAGCCCGCTAACCAGACCGGCCTGCCGGGCTACACCACTGGCGGCCTGCTCAAGGTCCGGCGCTCCACCTTCCTCGGCGCCGACTGGAACCGCTTCCAGACCAAGGACACCGTGGCGTTCGTCGAACTGGCTCACGACCTGGGCGACGACTGGCGCCTGCGGGCCACCGTTCAGACTGGTCAGCAGGACCGGATGGACAAGTACGCCTACGTTGGCAACGGCGCGGTCACGCCCACCAACGGCTGGACCAACCAGATTGCCTACTGGGGCGAGAACTTCACGCGCCGGAACAGCTTTGACGTGAACGTTGGCGGGCCTGTGAACCTGCTCGGCCGCAGCCATGACCTGCTGATCGGCGCCGACTATCAGACCTATACGAACAAGTACGTCGAATGGCGCCACAGCTCGTTCGCACGGATCGACGTGTTCAATCCGGTGACCAACGTCCCCGAGCCCGACTACAAGCCCAATGGCGGCGGGCAGCAGGACGTCGAGCAGTACGGCGTCTACGCAAACGCCCGCCTGCGCCCGTTCGACGGCACCGCGGTTGTGCTGGGCGGCCGCTTCAGCTGGTACGAGAATTCCAGCCGCTCGGGCGGCACGCGAGCGACCCCGACCAATCCGCCCCAGCCCTGGACCTTCGGCGCCTGGAGCACCTACGAGGTCGAGCACGAATTCACGCCCTACGTAGGGATTGTGCAGGACGTCAGCGAAAACTGGTCGATCTACGCCAGCTACGCCGACAGTTTCACGCCCCAGAGCTCACGCACCGTGGACGGCGAGTTCCTCGATCCGATCGTCGGCCGCCAGTACGAGGCCGGGGTGAAGGGCGAGGTTCTGGGCAACCGGCTGTTGCTGTCGGCCGCCATCTATCGGATCAATCAGGTCAATCGCGCCCAGGCCGACCCCGACCATGAGGGTTTCTTCATCGCCACGGGCGAGGTGGTCTCCAAGGGCCTGGAACTCGAGGCCACCGGCCGTATCAGCGACAACTGGAGCCTCAGCGCCGGCTACGCCTACAACAAGAACGAATATGAGAAGGACGCCGCCAACGGCGGCAAGCCCTTCACCCTTGTCAGCCCCGAGCACAGCGGCAAGCTGTATACGAACTACAGGTTCACGGACGGCATGTTGAAGGGCTTCGACGTCGGGGCCGCGGTGAGCGTCTATGGCGAGATGATCGGCGGCACGCCGCCCATCTCGGTCCGCCAGCCGGCCTACGCCGTGGCCAACGTCAATCTCGGCTATCGCGTGAACGACCAGATGACCCTGCGTCTCTCGGTCAACAACCTGTTCGACACGACCTACTATGCGCGGATCAGCGGCGTCGGCCGCGGCAACTACTACGGCGAGCCGCGCAGCGTCATGCTGTCGCTGCGCGCCGCTTACTAAGCAGACGGGCGGCCTCGCGGTCCCGGTGAACGCGAGGTTGTCAGCCCATGCCCGCCAGCATCCCGACGAATGTCGCGATCGAAAATCCGGCGAAGAGGCCTGAGAAAGCCAGCAGCAGTACGAACAGGACGGCGTGCTCCGTGCTGCGGCCGGTCGTCTCGCGCACGGTGCGTTGCTCTCTGATTGTTTCCATGATCCAGCTCCGGTGACACAGGCCTCAACACGAGCGGAGCCTTGGATGTTCCGGGTTGCTTCCGCCCCCCTAGTCACCTAAAGCCGCGACCGGAACGCGGGTGTGGCGGAACTGGTAGACGCACTGGATTTAGGTTCCAGCGCCGCAAGGCGTGGAGGTTCGAGTCCTCTCGCCCGCACCATCTCCCCGAGGCGGTCCGTCCGCATATCGCGCGGACGGCCCAGACTTCAGGAGCTGCCGGCTGCGGGCGCAGCGCGGCGTAAAGCTTGTCCGGGCTTTGGCCGCTGGGGGCGTTGGCTGTCTTTGCTCTTGGACTGGCGCGTGCGAAATGACATAAGAGCGCCCGCTCGCCGCCGCTTCATTCGGCGGCGACAACCTTTTCACCCCTAGGGCGGACCTGCCGGCGCGAGCCCGCGCCGCACTCCGGAATTCGAGAATGTCGATGCAGATCGTTGAAAAGTCTGGCGAAGGCCTGAGCCGCGTTTATGGCGTGACCGTCCCGGTTGCGGACCTCAACGAACGGCTCGAGGCGCGGATCGTCGAGATCACGCCGCAGCTCAACATCAAGGGCTTCCGCCCGGGCAAGGTGCCCGCGGCGCACGTCCGCCGCCTGCATGGCAAGGCCTTGATGGCCGAAGTGGTCGAGCAGACCATCTCGGAGACCACCCAGAAGGTGCTGGAAGACAACAAGCTGCGCCCCGCGGGCGAGCCGGACCTGAAGCCGGAAGGCGACATCGCCCAGGTGATCGACGGCAAGGCCGACCTCTCGTACGAAATCGCCGTCGAGATCATGCCGGACTTCGAGCCGACGGACCTGACCAAGATCGCCCTGACCCGGCCGGTCTATGAGCCCACCGAGACGGAAGTCGACGAGGCGCTGGACGAGCTGGCCAAGCAAAGCCGCACCTACGAGCCGCGGACCGGCAAGTCGCTGAAGTCCAAGGACGGCGACCAGCTGCTGATCGACTTCGTCGGCCGCATCGATGGTGAAGCCTTCCAAGGCGGCACCGCCGAAGATTCGGAGCTGGTGCTCGGTTCGGGCCAGTTCATCCCGGGCTTTGAAGAACAACTGGTCGGCGCCAAGCCGGGCGACGAAGTGATCGTGAAGGTGGCTTTCCCGGCCGACTACCAAGCCGCCAATCTGGCCGGCAAGGACGCCGAGTTCACCACCACGGTGAAGGAAGTTCGCGCGCCGGTCGACGGCAAGGCCGACGACGCTCTGGCCGAGCGTCTGGGCGTCGAAAACCTGGAGAAGCTCAAGGAGCTGCTGAAGCAGAACCTGGAGTCGCAGTATGCCGGCGCCTCGCGCTTCAAGCTGAAGCGCGCCCTGTTGGACGTGCTGGACGAAAAGCACGACTTCCCGCTGCCGCCGAAGATGGTGGAAGCCGAGTTCAATGCGATCTGGCAGCAGGTCCAGGCCGACAAGGAACGTGGCGGCCTGCCGCCGGAAGACGCCGAGAAGTCGGACGACCAGCTGCAGACCGAGTACCGCAAGATCGCCGAGCGCCGCGTGCGCCTGGGTCTGGTGCTGGCCGAGATCGGCCGCGTCAACAACGTCCAGGTCACCGAGCAGGAGCTGCTGGACGCGATGCGTCAGGAAGCCATGCGCTACGGCCCGCAAGCCCAGCAGATCTTCGACATGTTCCGCCAGAACGCGGGCATGCAGGCTCAGCTGCGCGCGCCGATCTTCGAGGACAAGGTCGTCGACCTGATCGTCGACAAGGCCACCGTGACGGACGAGAAGGTCTCCAAGGACGACCTCCTGAAGGAAGACGACATGCCGGAAGGCTACGGCGCCTAAACGCCGGTCTCCCTTTAAGGCGGACGCAGAAATCCCTCCCGGAAACGGGAGGGATTTTCTTTAGGACTATCGGTCACCTTGCGCTGGCCCCTCCGCCACGCGATATCGGTGGGGAACGCGGCTCTGCGCGCAGAGTCGATCCATTCAGAGAGGCTTCCTTTTATGCGTGACCCGCAGATCACCGCGCTGAACCTCGTTCCCATGGTGGTGGAGCAAACCAGCCGCGGCGAGCGCGCCTTCGACATCTTCTCGCGCCTGCTGAAGGAACGCGTGATCTTCCTCAACGGTCCGGTCGAGGACGGCATGTCGGCGCTGATCTGCGCCCAGCTGCTGTATCTCGAAGCCGAGAACCCGAAAAAAGAGATCCAGATGTACATCAACTCCCCTGGCGGAGTGGTGACGTCCGGTCTCGCGATCTACGACACCATGCAGTACATCCGCTCGCCGGTCGTGACCCTGTGCATGGGCATGGCCGCGTCGATGGGCTCGTTCCTGCTGATGGCCGGTGAGAAGGACCAGCGTATCGCGCTGCCCAACAGCCGCATCATGGTGCACCAGCCGTCGGGCGGTTACTCGGGCAAGGCCTCGGACATCGAGCGCCACGCCGAGGACATCATCAAGACCAAGCGTCGCCTGAACGAAATCTACGCCAAGCACACCGGCCGCACCTATGAAGAGGTCGAGGAAAAGCTCGACCGCGACACCTTCATGACCCCGGAAGAGGCCAAGGAGTGGGGCCTGGTCGACCACGTGATCGAGCGTCGCGCGGAAGACTAAGAACCCGTGCCGCGCCACGCGCTCGTCGTGGGCGGGACCGGCATGCTCTCAGGACTTGTGGAGGCGCTCGCCGGCGACGGCGGGCGCCTTTCGCTTTTGTCGCGCCATGCCTCGCAGCACCCGGGCGGGATTGACTGCGACTATCACGACGCGGCCGCGTTCAGCCGCGCCCTTGAGGTGGCGGTGGAGCGCAATGGGCCGATCGATCTGGCCATCGCCTGGTTTCACACCCTGAGGATCGCGGCGCCGCGTCTGCTGGCGGAGCAGGTGAGGGGACGGATGTTCCAGGTGTTGGGCAGCGCCACGGCCGATCCGGCCCATCCGCAAAGGCTCGCGACAGCGGCCGCCGTCGCGGAGGGTCTGCAAGGGTGCCAACTGCGTCAGGTGGTGCTGGGGTTCCAGGTTACGGGCGACGGGTCGCGCTGGCTGACCAATGAGGAAATATCCGGCGGCGTGCTCGATGCGGTGCGGACCGACCGGCCGCTGACGATCATAGGCCAGGTGGAGCCGTGGGCTGCCAGGCCGTAAGGCGGGCTTTGGTTGCCGCCAGCAGAGCCGCGCGTCCCGGCTCGGCCGTGACGTCGAACCGATCAAAGTCCTGTCCGGCGTCGTCGCGGATGTCGGCGAACAGGCCCTTCGGATCCTCGTGGAAGTGCAGGAAGGCCTTGGACTTCCGGTAGAAGACACCTCGCTTCTTCTCGACCATGCCGGGCAGGGCTCTAAGCTCGTCGAGCAGCGGCTCGAGGCGGTCGAGGGCTTGGTCGCCAGCGTGCTTCATGCGCTTTAGTCCTCGCGCGGATATTGCTCCGGCCTGGCGAGATAGTAGTCCGCCGCAGGAAGACCGACAGGGGCCTCGACCGCAGCATTGAAGACCCGGCCATCAAAGCCGCCGCGTTCGTGGCGTTTGGCGACGCGCCTGTCTTCGACGTCCTCCATCGACAGACCATGAGCCTTCGCCATGGCGTGGATGACCTCAAGGACGTCGGCCAGCTCTCCTGTCAGCTCTGCCGGCGACGTGGCCTCCCTGGCTTCGTGAGCCTCTTCGATCAACTTGTCCCGCAGCGCGTCGGCAAATTCGGAGGCGTTCAGCTGCCGCTCGAAGACGGCGAGCCCGTCGGCGCGCATCATCGCCGGCAGGCGGTCGCGGATCAGCTTCTGGACACGGAACCGCATCGCCTAAGGAACGTCGTCGTCGCCGACGATCCCGCCCTCGTCCTCCCAAGCGCCAATGGCCTGGGCTTGCTTGCGGCTGAACTTGAGGCGAACGCCGGCGCCGAAGCCGTCGCCATCGTCGATGAACAGAACGCCGAGGGTGTCGAGGGCGTGCAGGACGTGCTCGACCTCAGCTGTGACGTCCAGCGGCCCGTGGCCGCTCGCTTCCAGTTGGCGCAGGGTGTCCAGGTCGAGGCCGGAACGCGTGGCCAGCTTGGCCTGGCTGACGCCGGTCAGGGCGCGTGCGGCGGCGATCTGAGCGCCGGAGACGACGTGGGTCATAGGGCCCTCCTGGGGCGGCGGATTCAGGGCTTCTCCTGGAAGACCCGGTAGCCGGGTTCGTCTGCGATCGCGAGCATCTCACGATCTCCGCTGGTATCGCCATAGGCCGCGCGCAACCGCACGTCGGGCCCGAAGGCCTGCTGCAGGCGGCGCACCTTTTCCGGGCCGCGGCAGTTGGGGCCATCGAAGGCACCTGTGACGCGGTCGCGGGAGTCGAAGACCAATTCCGTTCCGATCAGCATGTCCGCGCCCAGCCCGCGAGCAAAGGGGGCGACCACGATCTCGGGAGAAGCCGTGACGATCACCAGCTTGGCGCGGCGCTGGCCCCACCGGCGCCAGGTGCGCAACGCATCCGGCCGCAGCATTCGCGGAGCCATAAGCTCGGCGAACGCTCTGGCGTCGGCTTCCAGACGCTCGCGTGAGACGCCGGCAAGGAACTCGCGTGTGGCGGCGGCCTTGATGCGACCGCGATTGCGGTGCGCCAGATATGACGCGGCGGCCGGCAGCAGTTTGGCGAGGCCGACATTGTAACGCGTTGGCCCGGCCCGCCACTTCAGGAAGGCTGTGTAGCTGTCGTGGGTGGTCAAGGTGCCGTCAAAGTCGAAGGCGACCACGCCCGCGTCTTCAATCTGCTCGTCCAAGGATTCCACCTGCGCGCCGCCGATGCGCCGCAGTTGTCGCTTAGCCATCTATCCCCCAACACGCTGCGCGCTCGCGCGTGTCAACTCAAGGAAAGGCGCCTGGCGCCGAGCCTGCCGTCATGGGAGGGGCTTTTGCGCGTCAGGGCGTCTCACTTGCGCCATTTAATCACAATCCCATCTAGGGATTCGGACATGCCCGCCATCGGGCGCCCCGCCGCCAATTGTCACTGAAGTATGTCAGAGGCTTGTGATCGTGGCTCGGATCGGGGAATGTCAAGGATTAGACAACCCCGGGCACGTATCCTGCACTGATGGCGTCAGGGACGCCTCCGGGCCGATGACGGCGAAGACTCCGGTCAGCGTTGTCGAGAGAGTGAGAAAAGAGCATGACCAAGGCCGCGAGCGGAGACTCCAAGAGCACGCTGTATTGCTCTTTCTGCGGCAAGAGCCAGCATGAGGTCCGCAAGCTTATCGCGGGCCCGACCGTGTTCATCTGTGATGAATGCGTCGAGCTGTGCATGGATATCATCCGCGAAGAGCACAAGATTTCCTTCGTGAAGTCGAAGGACGGCGTTCCGACTCCGAAGGAAATCCGCGAAGTCCTCGACGATTACGTGATCGGCCAGGACCACGCCAAGAAGGTGCTCTCGGTTGCCGTCCACAACCACTACAAGCGCCTGAACCACGCGACGAAGAACAACGACGTCGAACTGGGCAAGGCCAACATCCTGCTCATCGGTCCGACCGGTACCGGCAAGACCCTGCTGGCCCAGACCCTGGCTCGAATCATCGATGTTCCGTTCACGGTGGCCGACGCGACGACCCTGACCGAAGCCGGCTATGTCGGTGAGGATGTCGAGAACATCATCCTGAAGCTGCTCCAGGCCGCCGACTACAACGTCGAGCGCGCCCAGCGCGGCATCGTCTACATCGACGAAGTCGATAAGATCAGCCGCAAGTCGGACAACCCTTCGATCACCCGCGACGTGTCGGGCGAGGGCGTCCAGCAGGCGCTGCTCAAGATCATGGAAGGCACGGTCGCGTCCGTGCCGCCCCAGGGCGGCCGCAAGCATCCCCAGCAGGAATTCCTGCAGGTCGATACGACCAACATCCTGTTCATCTGCGGCGGCGCCTTCGCCGGCCTGGAAAAGATCATCTCGGCCCGCGGCCAAGGCACCTCGATCGGCTTCGGCGCCAAGGTGTCGGACCCGGACGACCGCCGCACCGGCCAGATCTTCCGTCAGGTCGAACCGGACGACCTGCTGCGCTTCGGCCTGATCCCCGAGTTCATCGGCCGTCTGCCGGTGATCGCCACCCTGGACGACCTCGACGAGGCCGCCCTGGTGAAGATCCTCACCGAGCCGAAGAACGCCTTCGTGAAGCAGTACCAGCGCCTGTTCGACATGGAGAACGTCGGCCTGACCTTCACCGACGATGCGCTGACGGCCGTTGCCCGCAAGGCTATTCAGCGCAAGACCGGCGCGCGGGGCCTGCGCTCGATCCTGGAAGGCATCCTGCTCGACACCATGTACGAGCTGCCGACCTATGACGGCGTCGAGGAAGTCGTGGTCAACGCCGAGGTGGTCGAGGGCCGCGCTCAGCCGCTGGTCATCTACGCCGAGCGCCGCGACAAGGGCGGCGCCGCCTAGGACCTAGGTGAGCGACGAATGATCAGGGGCCCCGCGGACATGCGCCGCGGGGCCCTTTTCGTTTGGAGGCGGCCATGACCCATGGCGTGCTCTCACCGTGCGATCGCGGCGTGGTCGAAACCACCGCGCCTTGCGCTGAGCCGGCCGACGGCAGGCTTGTGCTGGCGGGCACGGTCCTGGGCTCCAGCCTGGCCTTCATCGACGGCTCTGCGGTCAATCTGACGCTGCCCGTCATCCAGCAGCAACTCGGCGGCGACGCCGCCGGAGCACAGTGGATCATGAACGCCTACGCCTTGATGCTGGGCGCGCTGGTGCTGGCGGGCGGCGCAGCGGCGGACCGATATGGCCGGCGGCGCGTGTTCGTGGTCGGCGTCGTGCTGTTCTCGGCGGCCTCTGCGCTCTGTGGAGCCGCGCCCAGTCTCGAGCTGCTGATCATCGCCCGCGCTGTCCAGGGGATCGGCGCGGCGCTGCTGGTGCCGGCCAGCCTCGCCCTGTTGGGCGCCTCTTTCGACGAGAAGGGCAGGGGGCGAGCGGTCGGCGTCTGGGCCGGGGCCAGCGGCCTGATGAGCGCGATCGGCCCCGTGCTGGGCGGTTGGCTGACGGACGCCGTGTCATGGCGCGCGGTGTTCCTGATCAATCTCCCCCTCGCGGCGCTGGCGGTCTGGCTCATCCTGGCCGGAGCGCGGGAGAGCCGAGTTCCGGCGGCGGGATCGGTCGATTGGGCCGGAGCGATCTGCGCGACGCTGGGACTAACAGCCTTCACCTGGAGCCTCACCCAGGCCTCAAGCGTGGGAATGTCGGCGGGGGTCTGGGCGCTGGGCGTGGCAGGTCTGTTGCTGGTCGGGGCCTTCCTATGGGTAGAGCGTCACGCGGAGAGCCCGATGGTCCCGCTGGGCCTCTTCAAAAGCCGCGCCTTCTCAGGCGCCAACGGACTGACGCTGCTGCTCTACGCGGCGTTTGGCGGGGCGCTCTTCCTGCTGCCGTTCCAGCTGATCCGCGTGCACCACTATCCAGCCACGGCCGCAGGCGCGGCGCTGCTGCCGCTGTCGATCGGCCTGGCGGTGCTGTCGCCGCTTTCGGGGGCGCTGTCCGCGCGGATAGGCGTTCGGGCCATGCTGACCATTGGCCCGTTGCTCGCGGCCGCGGGCTTTGCGGGTTTGGCTTGGAGCGCTCACGACGGGGCCTATTGGACCGGTGTGTTCCCAGGGCTGACTCTGCTGGCCCTGGGGATGGGCGTCGCCGTGGCGCCGCTCACGGACGCGGTTCTGGGCGCCGTCCCCAGCGCCTATGAGGGAGCAGCTTCAGGCGTGAACAACGCCACGGCCAGGATCGGAGGCCTGCTTGCGGTGGCCCTGGCGGGGTTCGTCCTTGCGCCCAGCGCGGCGGGAGCAGAGGCCATGACGCTGGGGTATCAAGGCGCGATGCTGGCGGCGGCGTTTGCGGCCGCAGCGGCGGGCCTCATCGGCGCGCTGGCCATGGGATCCGCGCCTAAGCCCTAGCCTACTTCTTGGCCGAGGCGGCGCGAGGCTTGAGACGGTCCATCCAATCCAGCGTAGCTAGCCAGTAGGTGTTGGTCCGAGGGATGAAGCCGTCGCGCTTTCGGGCCTCGACCCAGCCATTGAGCGTGTTGAGCAGATCCGCATCGCCCTTGCGGACGGCGAAGGCGTCGGCTGTCCGGGCGAGCGGCTCGCCTTCAACGACGGCGTACTTTTCTGGCGCCTTCACCGCCACGAGGCGCGGGATCGGCGCCTTGTGAGCCAGGCCGGCGATGGCGCCGCCGTCCAGGGCCCGCTCAGCGGCGAGCAGATCGGGGAAGACCTCGATCGTGGCGGCGGGCAGCTTCGACTTCGCGAGCAGTACGGCCGGGGCGCCCGCTACCGCGCCGACGACGACGCCGGCCTTGTCGAGGTCGGCCGTATGCACGGGGCCTTTGCGCGCGGCGACGATGGTCACCTCGCTCTCGCTATACGGCGTCGTGAACCAGGCTTGCCGCAGACGGTCAGGCTCGATGGCCAGCGAGGCGGCGATCAAGTCGCAATCGCCCTTATTCAGGCGCTCCATCATGTCGGCGTACGAGACCGAGACGAACTCAGGGGAGAGACCGAAGTCGGTGGCCAGGCGCTGGCCTATGTCGATCTCGTGCCCGATCCAGCGTCCGGTGGGTGTCTTGATGGCGTAGGGAGCGCCCTCGACGACGCAGATCCGCAGTGAGCCCCGCTTCGTCGCGTCATCCAGTGTATCGGCCGCCGCTGGAGCAGCGATCATCAACCCAAGGATTACGCCAGTCACCAAGCTGCGTCGCATTTTGGATCCGCCCTCCTAGCTCAAGCTCTGGATGAGAATTCCATTGTCGCTCGATGACAAGGGCTATTCTCAACGGAAGGTTGTTGGCGTTAGGGTGACGCTGGACAGTCACCGGAGGTCGTTGATGCGTGTCGGCTTGATGATCACAGCGTCGGTGCTCGGACTTTGGTCCGCGCCCGTGACGCCCGCGTATGCCGACTCCTTCATCGATTGCTCGTCATCCGGCTATGGCCGCAACTACTGCCCGGTGAATTCGGGCGGGCGCGTTTGGCTGGACTACCAGTACAGCAACAACAGCGGCCAGTGCATCGAGAACCAGACCTGGGGCTGGGACGGCCGCGGCGTGTGGGTCGATCGTGGATGCCGAGGGCGCTTCCGGGTCGAGGACCGCTATGGCGGCGGCAATGGCGGCAAGAAGGACAAGGACAACACCGCGGCGGTCGTCGGCGGCTTGCTGCTGGGGGGGCTGCTGCTTGGAGCCCTGGCGGCAAATTCCAAGGACAACAACAGCGGCGGGACCTCCGGCGACTCGCGCCAGGCGGTCGACAGCTGCTCGAACGAGGCGATGAACCAGGCGTCACGCTACGGGACCCGGGTGAGGATCGACCGGATCACCTCTGCCCAGCCGCAGGGCCGGGGCTATTCGGTGCAGGGCTATGTCGCCGCGGACGTCGGGCCGCGCAGCGTCACCTACAGCTTCAATTGCGACTACGACGGCCGGTACGCCAATGTGGAGTTGAACTGATGCGCGGGCGTATCGCCATGGCGCTGGGCGCCATGCTGATGCTGCAGGCGGGTTGTGATCGCAAGCCGGCGGCTCCGCCAAGCGAGCCCGCGGCCGCACCTGCCGCTGAGCCAGCGCCAGTGGTCGTACCCGCGACGGCGCCCGAAGGCGAATTCGACGCGATCAGCAACACAGCGCTCGGGGTGACCGGGGGCATGACGGCCGCGGCCGGTGAGCTGACCTTCGCCCAAGGGCAGGCGTACAGCGTCGGCGGGGAGGGGCGGCTCAAAGGGGCGGCGCCCTATGCCTCGACGAAGGCCACCTTCGCCAGCTTGATCAACGTCGCCGACACCGCTGAGCTTCAGGTGCTGAAGGTGACGCGGGAGGATCCGGGCAAGGCGCGCAACGGCGGGTTCTGCGGCAAAGGCGTGGCCACGACCTATCTGGTGACGCACGAAGGCGTCGATGTCGGCGGATCCCCGGCGCTGTTCGTGATCGCCTTCAAGAGCGTCGCGCCGCCGAGCGAAGCCACCGCGGAAGCCGATCTCTGCGGCGCCTTCATGTACGGCCCCAAGGCCGGTTGACGCGCGACGATATGTCGAGGACGCGGGCGGCTTGAGCAGCTAACAGGACGCCTGCTGTTCTGTTGGAAGGCCACTATGCGTAGCGTCACTCTCACCACGTCACTTGCGATCGCCCTGTCGATGGGCGCCGCCGCCCACGCGACCGAGGCGGTGGACCTGCTGATCCTCGACGCCACGGTCATCGACGTGGCCACTGGCAAGCTGGACAAGGGCGCGGCCGTAGCAGTCAAGGGCGACACGATCGTCGCTGTCCAGCCCACCGCCAAGGCCAAAGCCGCGTTCACCGCCACGCGGACAGTCGACGCAAAAGGCAAGTTCGTGATGCCCGGGCTCTGGGACAATCACGTCCACTTTGGCGGCGGACCTGAGTTGATCGATGAGAACAAGGCTTTGCTGCCGCTCTACGTGGCGCACGGCGTCACCACCGTCCGAGACGCTTCAGGCGACTTGCCCGAACATGTGCTGGCCTGGAGAGGGGAGGTCGCTTCGGGCGCCCTGATGGGGCCGACGATCTTCTCGTCCGGTCCGAAGATCGAAGGGCTGAAGCCGATCTGGAAGGGGACGCTGGAAGTCGGATCGGAGGCCGAGGCCGACGCCGCGCTGGACAAGCTCCAGGGGCTGAAGGTCGATTTCGTCAAGATCACCGAAAACACCCTGACGCCGCAGCTCTTCGTCTACACCGTGAAGCGGGCCAAGGCGCGGGGGCTGATCACCTCGGCCCACATTCCGGCGGCGATCACCGTGGACACCGCCAGTGAGGCGGGGCTGAGCTCGATCGAGCACATGGGCTATGCGCTGCGCCTGGGTTCGCCGCAGGAGGCGCAGATCGCGGCCGAGGTGGCGGACGGAAAGATCACCGGCGCGCAGGCGACGGCGCAAACGCTGGCCTCCTTCGACGAGGCGACCGCCATGGCCGGCTTCCGACGGCTGGCCGCGCGCGGGACCTATGTCTCGCCGACCTTGAACGGCAGCCGTGCGACCGCCTATCTCGACCAGGACGACCACAAGAACGATCCGTACCTCGCCTATATCGGGAAGGGCCTGCAGGCGACCTACGCCTGGCGAGTGGAGCGGGCGGCCAAGGACGATGCGGCGGCGATCGTGCGTCGCCATGCCGTGTATGAGAAGAACGCCTCGCTAGTTCCCATGCTGCAGAACGCCGGGGTCTCGATCCTGGCGGGGACCGATGCGGGCTTCCTCAACTCGTTCAACTATCCGGGGATCGGGCTGCATGATGAACTGCAGATCTATGTGGATGCAGGCTTGTCGCCGCTGCACGCGCTGCAGGCCTCGGTGATCAATGGGCCGCGTTTCCTGGGCCATGGGGACCGCTATGGCGCCTTGGCCGCTGGGAAGGCGGCCGACATCCTCATACTGGACCGCAACCCTCTGAGCGATATCGCCGCAACGCGATCAATCGGCGGCGTGGTGCTGAAGGGCCAATATTTCGACCGCCAGGCCTTGGATGAAATGCTGAAAAGCGTCGCAAAGTCCGCCGAGCGGTCTGGTGGCGCTTGAGTATCGATCATCACCTTTCCTAGATGGATCGGTGCGCACAATTGCGGCTGCGCTTGAATGATGGGCGGAAGCGTCCACATAAATGAACCAAGAAGCCGCCTTCAAAGGCGGACGGGCCGTCCGACTCAGACGCATCGTCTGAAGTGACCGCGGTCCGGGGGCCGAGCCTGATCCCCCAACAGGCCGGCAGGAGTTTAAGAACGCATCATGTCCGAGATTAAGACCCTTCCCATTCTACCGCTGCGGGACATCGTTGTTTTCCCGCATCAACCGGTGCCGCTCTTCGTGGGCCGGGAGAAATCCGTACGCGCGCTCGAAGAGGCGATGCGGGGCGAAGGCAAGCAGATCCTTCTGGCGACCCAAAAGGACAAGGACGACGACGATCCGTCGCCCGAGGCCATCTATGACGTCGGGGTCGTCGCCACGGTTCTGCAGCTGCTGAAGCTTCCCGACGGCACCGTGAAGGTGCTGGTCGAAGGCAAGGCGCGCGCCGGCATTTCCCGTTTCACCGCGCAAGAAGAGTTCTACGAAGCCGAGATCGCCTTCATCTCTGAAGACGGCGCCGCCTCGCCCGAGGCGGAGGCGCTGTCGCGCGCGGTCGTCGAGCAGTTCGAGAACTACGTCAAACTGAACAAGAAGGTCCCGCCGGAGGCTCTGGCCTCAATGCCGCAGGTCGACGCGCCCGGCGAACTGGCCGACCGCATCGCCTCGCATCTCTCGGTGAAGATCGCCGAGAAGCAGAGCCTGCTTGAGATCTTCAACGTCGTGAAGCGTCTGGAGAAGGTCTACGCCCTGATGGAGGGCGAGATTTCGGTCATGCAGACCGAGAAGAAGATCCGGAACCGCGTGAAGCGGCAGATGGAGAAGACCCAGCGCGAGTACTATCTCAACGAGCAGATGAAGGCGATCCAGCGCGAGCTGGGCGAGCAGGACGATCAGCGCGATGAGCTGCTCGAGCTCGAAAAGCGCATCAAGAAGACCAAGCTCTCCAAGGAGGCCCGCACCAAGGCTGAGGGCGAGCTGAAGAAGCTGCGCAACATGAGTCCGATGTCGGCGGAATCGACCGTCGTGCGGAACTATCTCGACTGGCTGCTCTCGATTCCGTGGGGCAAGTCCAAGGCCAAGACCATCGACCTGGCCAAGGCAGAGGAAGTCCTGAACCGCGATCACTTCGGCCTGGAGAAGGTCAAGGAGCGGATCTTGGAGTACCTGGCCGTGCAGGCGCGCGTCGGTTCGCTGAAGGGGCCGATCCTCTGCCTCGTCGGTCCTCCGGGCGTGGGTAAGACCTCGCTGGGCAAGTCGATCGCGGAGGCGACCGGGCGTGAGTTCGTGCGCGTGTCTCTGGGCGGCGTGCGCGACGAGGCCGAGATCCGCGGTCATCGGCGGACCTATATCGGTTCGATGCCTGGCAAGATCATCCAGTCGATGAAGAAGGCGAAGTCCACCAACGCGTTCTTCCTGCTCGACGAGATCGACAAGATGGGCTCGGACTACCGTGGCGATCCGGCCTCGGCCCTGCTTGAAGTGCTGGATCCGGCGCAGAACTCGACCTTCGGCGACCACTACCTGGAGGTCGACTACGATCTGTCGCCGGTGATGTTCGTCACCACGGCCAACAGCCTGAACATGCCCCAGCCGCTGCTGGACCGCATGGAGATCATCCGCATCCCCGGCTACACCGAGGACGAGAAGGTGGAGATCGCCAAGCGGCACGTCCTGCCCAAGCAGACCAAGGACCATGGCCTGAAGCCGGAAGAGTTCATCGTTCCGGACGAGACCATCCGCGATCTGATCCGCTACTACACCCGGGAAGCCGGCGTCCGTTCGCTGGAGCGGGAACTGGGCAACCTGGCGCGTAAGACGGTTCGGGATCTGGGCCGTGAAGACACCAAGTCGATCACGATCGACGAGGAGCGGCTGGCCAAGTACGCGGGCGTTCGCAAGTACCGCTATGGCGAGACCGACGCGGAAGATCAGGTCGGGATCATCACTGGCCTGGCCTACACCGAGTTCGGCGGCGACATCCTGACCATCGAAGCGGTCAAGATGCCGGGTAAGGGCCGCATGTCCATCACGGGCAACCTGAAGGACGTGATGAAGGAGTCCATCGCGGCGGCGAACTCCTATGTCCGCAGCCGGGCCACCCACTTCGGCATCGAGCCGCCGGTTTTCGAGAAGACCGACGTGCACATCCACGTGCCGGATGGGGCCACGCCCAAGGACGGTCCGTCCGCCGGCGCGGCGATGGCTACGGCGATCGTCTCGGTGCTGACCGGCATTCCGATCCGCAAGGACATCGCCATGACCGGCGAGGTCACATTGCGGGGTCGGGTGACGGCCATCGGCGGCCTGAAGGAGAAGCTGCTTGCGGCCCTGCGCTCCGGCGTCAAGACCGTGCTGATCCCGCAGGAAAACGTGAAGGATCTGGCCGATATCCCCGACAACGTGAAGTCGGCCCTGGAGATCGTACCGGTGTCCAACGTCGATGAAGTCCTGGCCCGGGCGCTGATTCAGCCCCTTGCGCCGATCGAATGGAACCCCGCCGACCAACCGGCGGTATCGGTTGCAGCTGATGACGGCGCTGACGAGGCCATGATCACCCACTAAACGGTGGAAAAAGGCGATGAATCCAGGCGGCGCGGGGGTTTCCCGCGCCGCCTTTGTTTGACGGGCGAGAATCGACCGCCATAATCGCGCAACGCGAAGCAGCCTCGCGCTTCCGCGAGGGGTTCGCGGTTTGAGATAACGGGCTGGGAGAGACAAGAAATGACCAAGGCCGAACTCGTCACGGCGATCGCCGACAAGGCGGGCCTCAACAAGGCGCAGGCGAAGGACGCTCTGGAAGCGTTCATCGACAGCGTCACCGCGTCGCTGAAGGCGGGCCAAGAAGTCCGACTCGTTGGTTTCGGCAGCTTCGTGCCGGTCACCCGTGCGGCCGGTACCGCGCGCAATCCGCGCACTGGCGAGACGGTCAGCCGCCCTGCCTCGAAGACGGCGCGTTTCCGCGTCGGCGAAGGCCTCAAGGGCTCGCTGAACTAAGAACCGTCACAACGGTTACGCTTTAGGGCGGCCCCCTGATGTGGGGGTCGCCCTTTTTCGATTCTATGAGGGCGGCTAGCTCAGCTGGTCAGAGCACCTGGTTTACACCCAGGGGGTCGGGGGTTCGAACCCCTCGCCGCCCACCACCTCAATGCGACCGACAACGGGTCCACCCAATTCGGTCTCACGGTCATGTGATCCGAACTCTCCGACACCCCGACGGTTCTGGGGGCCGGAGGACAAGGCGCCTCCAGTTTCTAGCGACCCTGGGAGGGTGACCTAATGAAGACCAAGCTCCTTACATCGGCTGCGGCGCTCGTGATCGGCCTTGGCATGAGCTCCATGGCTCTCGCGCAAGTCGACAACACAACGACAGACAACGCTTCGACCGCGACGGTGACGCAAAACACGACCGACGCCTCGAACAACTCCACCACCGACGCTTCGAATAACTCCACGACGGACAATTCGAACAATTCGGATAACTCAAACAACTCCGATAATTCGGACAACTCCGACAACTCGAATAACTCGGACAATTCGAACAGCTCGACGACCGACAATTCGAACAACTCGGACAACTCCGACAATTCGGACAATTCGGACAATTCCACCACCTCGACCTACAGCGCAGTGTCCACTCAGACGCTCGCCGGGACGGTCACGGGCGCCCCGGTTTCGACCGGCGCGACGGCTGGTAACGGCGATATCGTGACCGGCAACGCGTCGTTTGACGGCGCGGCGTTCGGCGGCATCCAAACCGCTAACGCCAACACCGGCGTGAACTCGCTGGGCCAAGCGGCCACGTCGCTTTCGGCGAACGCCAACATCAGCTTCGGCGCTCCGTAAGTTTGATCGTTCCAGGGCCGGCGGCTCCGGGCGCCGGCCCTGTTCGCTTCAGGTGAGCAGCGTTGGGGATTAGGAGGGAGCGATGTCCACGAGGAATGCCAGCCGGCTTCTAGGAGCCGCAATCGCTTCGATGGCACTGGCTTCGGCGAGCCTCGCTGCAGCCGAGGACACGCGCGCCGCACAGCCGGCGCCGGCGATCACAACGCCCCATGCGACGCTTGGCGAAGAGGCGGCCGCTCCGATCGACGAGGCTGAACTTGGCGCGATCAGCGCCGGCGAGGGCGTGGTCGTCGAGGCCCTTTCGAACCAGCAGCTCACGGCGAGCAATTCGGGCTCGGTCGACGCCAATCAGGTCGTCAACGGCAACGTGGAATTCTCAGCTGGAGCCTACTCCGGCATCGGGAATTTCGTCGTCAACACCGGCAACAACAACAATCTGCAGGGCGTGATCAGCGTCAACATTGCCACCTTGGGCGGGCCGTAAGGCGCTTTGCCATGCGGTATCGGGAGCGTTACATCCTGCCGACATTGATCGGCGCCTTCCTTGCCGCGACGCCGGCGGCCGGGCAAATCGCTTTCAGCGACGGCGGCGCCCTCTATGCCCTCGATCGCGTCACGACTTTCCGCGACATGCCGTTCCAGACCGTGGTTCGTCAGCAGTACGACTACAGCTGCGGTTCGGCCGCCTTGGCGACGCTGTTACGCTACCACTACGGGGTCGATGTCACCGAGGCCGACATCTTCAAGGCCATGTACGCGGGCGGCGACCAGACCAAGATCCAGAAGGTTGGCTTCTCGCTCCTCGACATGAAGCGTTATCTCGAGGCGAAGGGCTACAAGGCCGACGGCTACCGGATCAACGCAGACGCCCTGACGAGGCGCACATCGCCGTCGATCGCCGTGATCACGGTCGGCGACTACAAGCACTTCGTCGTCATCAAGGGGGCGGGCGCAGGACGGGTCTTGGTCGGCGACCCAGCTCTTGGACTGAAGTCCTATCGCAAGACGGACTTCGAGAAGATCTGGAACGGCATCGTATTTGGCATCAACGATGGTCCGGGCCGCGGGCTCTACAACACCGAACACGAGTGGGCTAGCACCACCACCGCGCCATTGGGACAGCCGCTGACCGATGAATCGCTGGCAGCCTTCACGCTGCAACTGCCGCCGCTCTATCAGGTGGTTTGGGAGAACCGGCCCGCGGCCGGCTTCTAGGACAATGTCCTACGCTTCTTTCTTCGCCGCGCTGTTCCTGAGCTTCGCCGTAACCATTCCAGGCGTTGCGGCCGCCAGTGAAGCGCTGGCCGGCGAATTCGGTGCGGTCGTCGCCGTGCCGCTGACCGATGAGGAACTGGCGGCCGAGCGGGGGGGGCTGCAACTGCCCACCGGGCTGGAGGTCGGCTTTGGCGCCTCGGTTCGCACCTATATCGACGGCGCCCTGGTGCTTGAGACGCAGCTCGTCTGGACCGATCAGGGTGCGATGCAGACCCAGTCGCTCCCCTCCGCGGCGGCGCAGGCCGGCGGGGGAGGGATTGCGTTGCAGGACGGCGCGGCCGTGCTGCCGGGCCTCATCGTGCCGGGTGATGGAGGATCCACTGCCGTGCTGCACGACCTGTCGTCAGGCCGCCTGGCGAATATCGTGGTCAACACAGCAAACAACCGGGACATCCGGCAGGAGATGCGTGTCGATCTGGCGATCCCCGAACTCTCGCAGTTCCAGCAGGCTGCCATTCAGGACCGCGCGAACCTGCGCATGCTCGACGCTGCGAACGTGGCCCTGCGGGACGCCGCGCTCCGATGAGGCGCTAGAATGTGTAGGGCACGCGGACGGTGAGCCGCATGTCCGGGGCGTCGCTGGTGACCCCGAACTCGAAGCTGTTGATCAAGGTGAAGCGCTGGTTGAGGCGGTAGGACAGACTCATCTGCAGCGCGCCGATCGACAGGCTGTTCGAACTCTGCGTCACGCCGTTCAGCTCGGTATCGGTCGGGAAGATGTAGTGATGCGAGTAGCCGAATGAGACTGAGAACTTGGGGTTCAGCGCCAGGCCAAAGCCGATGCTGGCGCTCAGGCCATCGCCTGGGTCCACATTGCCGACGATAAGGTTCTCGCTGATCTGCTTGTTGATGCCCCGCCCAAAGCTGTGCAGGTAGCTGAGCCCGCCGTAGATCACGGCCGGGTCGCTTGGGTAGAGCATGGTTACGCCCAATTCCGTCGCCCAGAACCCGGAGCCGGTCGCCAGGCCCTGGGCCACCGCGAACTTGTCGAACTCGACGTCATAGGGGCCGACGCCGGTGTCTGACTTGACCCTCAGGCCGGCGACGAAGATCGGCCAACCGTCATTCCCGCTGTTCAGTTGGTAGCGGCCCGATACTTCGACATCGCCGATGTCGTTGGCGTCGAGCTCAAGCGTGCGGGTGAGCGCCTGGTCGGCCGCGGCGACGGTGGTAATGCGGTCGTGGCGGTAGACGTAGGGGATGCGGGCCTCGATCTCGAGGCGGTCGGTCAGGCCATACCGCGCAGCGAGGGACCCGATCACGGAGTCGCGGTCGGCATCGCCCGCCTCGATGAGCCCAAGGTTGATCCCCGGCACGATCTCGACGCCGCGGAACGTCAGGCGGTTGGAGCCTGTGCGCACGTATTCGATGGTCGGATCGAACACGAATCGGCCCTCAGGCGTCAGTACGCCCAGCCGTTCGGGGATTGCAGCGACCTCCCGGGCCTTTTGCTCGGTAGTGGTGGGGGAGGGCGCCTCGCCGACCGGCTGTTGCGGTAGTTGGCTCGCGGCCGTGGTGGTGGTCGCCGGCCCAAGCGGCGGATTGAGCCCTCCGGGCTGCTGTTGCGCCAGGGCGCGTCCGGCACGGATGTCGGCCAAGCCGTCGTCCCGGGACGCCCGAAGCGTTTTCAGCTCCGTCTCCTGTCGTTGAATGAGCGCGGACTGTTCCGCCAGCTTGCGTTCCTGCGCGCTCAGCCGGGCGGATTGATCGGCGAGCATCGCCTCGATGCGTTGCAGCTTGTCCGAAATGTCTTCCTGGGCGAAGGCGGGCGTCGCCCCCATGAAGGCGATCACGACGGCCCCAACCAGGGTCAGGCGACAGAGCGGGCGGGTCAGGCCGTTTGTTCTGGTCATCTGCACGGATCCGAACGGTTAGGGCCCCAATAGCCGCGACAGTAACGCCAGGCTGGGCTCGGGAGTTCACGCCCTAGGCGTAGGTCATCTGCGAGTCATCGCGTGTGGAATGCCGTCGGGGCGGGACCAGGTCATAGTCCAGGAGCTCGGCGAGGCGACCGCGAGCGCGGCTGACACGGCTTTTCAATGTGCCGACGGCGCAGCCGCAAACTTCGGCGGCCTCCTCGTAACTTAGGCCGGCGATTACGACGAGCAGCAGCGCGTCGCGGGTATTGGGGGTCAGCCTGTCGAGCGATCGTAGCAGGTCTCCAAACTGGACCTGCCACTCCTGGGACGGCGTGCACGCCAGTTGGGCGGTGAGGCGACCATCGACATCCTGCACGACCAGCTGGCGGCGGGCATGTCCAGAATAGAAGACGTTGCGGAGAATCTTGTAGAGCCAGGCTTTGAGGTTGGTCCCGGGCTGATAGGCGTCGCGAAACCGCCAAGCCCTGACCAAGGTGTCCTGAACGAGGTCATCGGCCTCTGAGCGGGACCGAGTGAGACTCATCGCGTAAGCGCGCATCAGCGGTATCAAAGCCACGACATCGTTTGGGAATCCGTCCGCCATAGGCGCAGCCCTCCTGTGCAGGGGTTCTTGCCCCTGTCTGCCCGTTCCTCCCCCTGTCCGAAGATTGAGCGCCAGCAGCCGTGTCGGCCGGTGCGCCCTGCGTCAGATAACGGCGTTACTACTCGCCTATCGGAGCGTATTCAAGACGTGTGATGGTGTTGTGGGGTTTCGACCTGAGGTAAGCCTTTCGTTTTGTCCAGATCCCGGCGCCAAGTGAGGTTTGTATAGTTCCGCTTGTTAAGGCGAATTAAAGTCGCGTTACATGTCGTGTGCTTAAGCTGTTGTGGAGTATTGCGTATATGTGGTCGATATTTCCGTTCAATTTGATTTTGATGTCTTGTCCATGAGGCGAGCGTTTTCCGGGGGTTAGGGGCGAGGGTTGCGCACATCGCCTGGAAGCAGCTAACCCCAGGGTGGATGCGCCGTATGGCGCGGCGCGGAGTCGTGACCCTTGGATAATCGGCACTGACATGCGCTACCGTGCCCTTGGCGAGACCGGGCTTACCGTTTCGGAGATCGGCTTCGGGTGCGCCAGCTGGTGGGGAAAGAAGGCTTTTGACGAGGCGCAGGCGCTATCGCTCGTTCATGCGGCCCTCGATCACGGCGTGACCTTCTTCGACACCGGAGCAGCCTACTCGGGCGGCGAGGCCGAGCCGCGACTTGGCCGCGCCTTGAGGGGCCGGGCGTTGCACGACGTGATCGTCGCGACGAAGGCGGGGACCTTTCATGACGGTCGCCGAGTCGCGCGTGACTTTCGGCCGTCCGCCATCGTCGCCAGCGTCGAGCGCAGCCTGCGAAATCTCGGGATGGAGGCGCTGCCGCTGCTTCAGCTGCACGGGCCTGCGGTCCCTGAACTGAACGACGAGATGCTGGGCGCCCTGGAGGGCTTGAAGCAGCGCGGGCTGGTTCGGGCGATCGGGGCCAACAGCTTCGATCCGGCCGTGATCGAGCACATCATCGGCCTGCCCAGCTTCGACGTCGTCATGGTCGACTACAACGTCCTGCGTCCTGAGCGCGCTGGGCTGATCGACAGGGCGTCCAGCAGGGGTAAGGGCGTTCTGGCGGGCATGGCGCTGGCCATGGGACATGCGAACGGCCAGGTGCTGCGCCTGCGCGCGCCTAGGGACGTCTGGTACGCGCTGCGGGCGCTGAAGAACCACCGGTCGGACATCGCCAAGGGCGCACTGTTCGGGTTCCTTGGCGATTTGCCTGACATGACCGCGGCCCAGGCTGCGCTCGCCTATGTCCTGGCCGACGAAAACGTATCTTGCGCGGTGGTGGGTACCACGAGGATGGCCCACCTCATCGAGAACCTGGCCGCCTCCGGCAGCACGCTGACGCCTACGGTCCTCGCCCAGATCCGCCAGGCGCAAGGATTGGAGTGACCCCATGTCGACGGACGCGGAGTTTCTGAACCAGGCCGTGAATCTGGCCATGGCCAATGTGATCGAGCAAGGCGGGCGGCCGTTCGGCGCCGTCTTGGTCAAGGATGGCGAGGTCATTGCTTCGGGCGTCAATGAGATCGGCGTCACCGGAGACCCGACCGCCCATGCCGAGTTGTCGGCGATGCGCAAGGCGGCCCAAGTGCTCGGGACGCCGCGGCTGGATGGCTGCGTCGTCTACGCCAGCGGCCAGCCTTGCCCGATGTGCCTGGCGGCCATGCACATGACCGGCGTGAGGGCGGTCCGATACTGCTACTCCAACGCCGACGGCGAGCCCTTCGGTCTCTCCACCGCGCCGGTCTATGCGCAGATGGCCAAACCGCTGGCCGAGCAGGCGATAGATATTCGCCACGACCCCGTCGGCGCGGCGGGCGCACCGCTCTATGCGGCTTGGAAGGCGCGGCAGATCACCTGACAATCGAACTTAGTTTGGATTCAAAGGGTTGTTGTGACGGCCGTCGGATTGGGCTTCCATCCCTCCAACGGCGCCGGCGGTAGCTGCGACCAGGCGTCGATCGCATAGGGAGATCGCGCGATGGCTGACGGCGCCATGAAACTGGCCGACGAGGCGAGGGCCAGGGCCTATTCGCTTCCTCTGGACGAATTTCACCCGGGGGATCCCGACCTCTTCCGCACAGATACGCATTGGCCGTTCTTCGAACGGTTGCGCCGTGAGGACCCGGTCCACTGGTGCAAGGACAGCGAGTTCGGCCCGTATTGGTCGATCACCAAGTTCAACGACATCATGGCCGTCGACACCAACCATGGCGTCTTCTCCTCCGAGGCGGCGCTGGGAGGCATCACCATCCGGGATGCGCGCCCCGATCTGCGCCGACCCAGCTTCATCGCGATGGATCCGCCCAAGCACGACGTCCAGCGCAAGACCGTCAGCCCCGTGGTGTCGCCGGCTAACCTGCAGGTCCTGGAATCCATCATCCGCGAGCGGGCGGGGCGCATCCTCGACAAGCTGCCGGTCGGTGAGACCTTCGACTGGGTCGACCGCGTGTCCATCGAGTTGACGACACAGATGCTGGCGACCCTCTTCGACTATCCGTTCGAGCACCGTCGGCGCCTGACCCGCTGGTCGGACGTGGCGACCACCATCCCGATGCCCGGCGCTCTTTGCGAGACGGAGGAGGCGCGCCAAGCCGAACTGATGGAGTGCCTGGCGAGCTTCACCGAGCTGTGGAACCAGCGGGTCAATGCTCCGCCCACCGGCGACCTGATCTCGATGCTCGCGCATGGCGAGGCGACGCGGAACATGAGCCCCGACGAGTATCTCGGGAACATCATCCTGCTGATCGTCGGCGGCAACGACACCACTCGCAACTCGATCAGCGGCGGACTGCTAGCGCTGAACCAGAACCCCGACGAGTACGCCAAGCTGCGCGCTAACCCCGCGCTGATCCCATCGATGGTGTCGGAGATCATTCGCTGGCAGACGCCGCTTGCGCACATGCGTCGGACGGCGCTGCAGGACATCGAGCTGGGCGGCAAGCAGATCCGCAAGGGCGACAAGGTCGTGATGTGGTACGTCTCTGGCAATCGCGACGACGAGGTCATCGAGAACCCCAACGCCTTCATCATCGACCGCGATCGGGCCCGCCAGCACTTGTCGTTCGGCTTCGGCATCCATCGCTGCGTCGGCAATCGCCTCGCCGAGATGCAGCTGCGCATTGTCTGGGAGGAAATCCTCAAGCGGTTCAAGCATGTGGAGGTCGTCGCAGAACCCACACGCGTGCGCTCCAGCTTCGTGAAGGGCTACGAGACGCTGCCCGTGCGCATTCACGCCTAGCCTGACGCGACGGCGCCCTTTCCCTGGGCCGCGAGAGGCGTAGTCTTCTCGCATAACAACGATAATCCAGGGCGGAGACGTGTCATGGCGGTGGACCTCGGGCCTCTCGACCAGGCGTTGGAAACGGCGCATTTGCCGGCGCTTTCGGCCGCGCTCGTTCACTTGACCGGTGATCCAGGCTGGCTGCGGGATGAGTGGCGTCCAGCCTACACGCCGCTGTCACGTGGCGAGACGGGGGTGCCCGAGGGAGAGCAGGCGAAGATGCGCCAGCTCGCCAAGACAGCGATCACCGACTTCCTGACCGGCAAAAAACCCATGGCGGCGACGCCGTCGCCGGAGATGGTGCGTCGGATGATGAGCTTCGTCGCGGGCGCCGACATTCCCGACGGCTATGGCGAGTTCCTGACTGACGAACTGGCGCTGGACGGTCACTCCTCGAAGGATCCGGTCTGGTCGCCTGAAGTGAAGACCGTGGCCCGGCGGCTGCATGTGCTGGTCGTCGGCGCTGGGATGTCCGGTCTGCTGACCGCCCTGCGGCTCGATCAGGCCGGGGTGCCGTTCCAGGTCGTCGACAAGAACGCCGATGTCGGCGGGACCTGGCTGGAAAACACCTATCCGGGCTGTCGCGTCGACTCTTCCAACCACATGTACTCCTACAGCTTCGAGCCGAACCACTCCTGGCCGCAGCACTTTTCGACCCAGCCGGTGCTGCTGGACTACTTCCGCGGTGTCGCGGCCAAGCACGACCTGAAGAAGCACATCCGGTTCTCGACCACCGTCGAGGAGATGGTCTGGGATGACCGGCGCGGAGTGTGGAAGGTGCGCCTGAACACGCCAGCCGGCGTCGAGCATGTCGAGGCGAACGCCGTTGTGACCGCGGTCGGGCAGCTCAATCGCCCGCGTTATCCGGAGATCACGGGGCGCGAACGCTTTGCCGGCCCGGCGTTCCACTCGGCCGAATGGCGTCAGGACGTAGATCTGACCGGCAAGCGCGTGGCGGTGATCGGGACGGGAGCCAGCGCCTATCAATTCGTGCCCGAGATCGCCGACAAGGTCGGCAGCCTGACTGTCTTTCAGCGCACGCCGCCGTGGGGCTTTCCCGTGCCGCACTATCACGAGGACGTCCCCGAGGGGATGAACTGGCTGATGGAGCACGTGCCGTTCTACGACAAATGGTACCGCTTCTGGATGTTCTGGATGGTGACCGACGGCCTCTTGCCGATGGTCACGGCCGATCCGGGCTGGAACGGTCCGCCGACGGCGGTGAGCGAACTGAACCAGGGCTTCCGCGACATGATCGCCATGGCGATCGCCGCCCAGGCGCCTGACCGGCCTGACTTGGTTGAGAAGGTCATTCCGACCTATCCGGTCGGCGGCAAGCGTTCGCTGCTGGACAACGGCGTCTGGATGGCCGCGCTGCAGCGGCCGAACGTCGAACTGGTAAGCGACGGCATCACCGAGATCACCGAGACGGGCATCGTCACCGCGGACGGGACGTCGCGCGACTTCGACGTCATCATCTATGGCACCGGGTTCTACGCCTCGAAGTTCCTTTGGCCGATGAAGATCAAGGGCCGTGGGGGCGCGGACCTGCATGAGACCTGGGGCGGCGACGCGCGCGCCTATCTGGGCATGACCACGCCCGGCTTCCCCAACCTGTTTATGATCTATGGTCCGAACACGAACATCGTCGTCAACGGCTCGATCATCTTCTTCTCCGAGTGCAGCGTGCGCTACATCGTCGGCTGCCTAAAGCTTCTGGCGGAGACCGGCGCGGTGGCCATGGAGCCGCGGCGCGACGTGCACGACGCCTTCAACGATCGGGTCGATGCGGGCAACAGCCTGATGGCCTGGGGCGCCCCACAGGTGAGCAGCTGGTACAAGAGCGAGAGCGGGCGCGTCAGCCAGAACTGGCCGTTCGCCTTGATCGACTACTGGCGCGCGACTCTCGCGCCTGACCCGAACGATTTCGTGCTGACCAAGAACGCCGAGTTGGTCAGCTAGGGGAGGCGGCGATGAGCGAACTTCAGGGAGGCTGCGCCTGCGGCAAGGTCCGCTACCGGATCAGCCAGCCGCCGATGGGCGTCGGCGTCTGTCACTGCCGGCAATGCCAGTACAGTTCTGGCGGCGGACCCAACTATGTCGCGCTGGTGATGCGCGACGGCTTCGAACTTACGAGTGGTGAGGCGAAGACGTTCGCCAGTCCGGGCGGCAGCGGCCAGGACGTGCTGCGTGCCTTCTGCCCCGATTGCGGCACGCCGCTCTATTCCGACCCGGTGTCCATTCCGTTCCTGGCGGTGAAGCTGGGCGGTCTGGATGATCCGTCCATTCTGTCGCCGGGCATGCACATTTGGACCGTAGAGGCGCCCTCCTGGCACCAGATGACGCCTGGGCTGCCGGCGTTCGAGCGCGGCCCGCCTGGTTAGCTGGCAGCTGTGGGATCGTACCCGGGGACTTTGGTCACGTCGCACGAGTATGCTGCCGGTAGATCGTTGCTCCGGAGATTCCTCGAATGCCCCTGAAGCTCAATGTCATCGTCTGCTCGACCCGTCCGGGGCGCGTGGGCATCTCCATCGGCCGTTGGTTCGAGGAGTACGCCAAGGCTCATGGCGGCTTTGACGTGAGCCTTGAGGACCTGGCGGACTATAACCTTCCGGTCTTCGACGAGCCTCACCACCCGCGCATGCGGAAATATGAGCACGACCACACCAAGGCCTGGAGCGCGAGCGTGGAGAGCGCCGACGCCTTCGTGTTCGTGACGCCCGAGTACAATTTCGGGCCGCCGCCCTCGCTGGTGAACGCGATGAACTACCTGGTGCTGGAGTGGCAGAACAAGGTCGCCGGCTTTGTGAGCTATGGCGGCGCGTCGGGCGGGCTCCGGGCCACGCAGGCCGAGAAGCTGATGATGACCAGCTTCAAGATCATGCCCCTGCCCGAGCAGGTCATGATCCCGATGTTTCCCCAGCATATCGACGACGAAAAGCGCTTCACGCCGAACGACCTTCATCTGGCGTCGGCCAAGACCATGCTCGACGAGTTGGCCCGCTGGGCGGGTGCGCTGAAGACGATGCGGGGAAACTAGGCGCGGCGGCGCAGCAGGCGGTCGAGCAGAACGAAGCCCAGCCCGACCGCCAGGAAGAAGGCGCTCATCACCGCCATGTTCACCACGACCTTGCCCAGGCCGAGGTCCGTCACGTTGAGGAACGGGTAGGGGTAGAAGCCCGTCAGCGGCCCGCGCGCCAGGCTGTAGAGGCCGAACGCCAGGGGGAACAGGAGCCAGGGAGCCGCCGAGCTCGCGCGCAGCGTCCCCTTCGGGGTGAAGATCAGCCAATCCAGCAGGAACAGGGTGGGCGTCACGTAGTGCAGGGTCACGTCGGCGACCCATTGCAGTCCCTCGGGCTTCCAGAGGCCCTGCAGGATGACGATGTAGGTGGCGGCCGTGACGCTCGTATAGAGAACGACCGCCGTGCGTACGGTTGGCGCGCTGAAGAAGCGGCCCAGCGGACTGGCGGGCGCGACCGTGGGCGCCGAGAGCGCCGCCCCCGCCAGCAGATTGCTGAGGATCGTGAAGTAGCTGAAGAAGTTGACCGTGCGTGTCGCGAAGGCCGGGCCTGTCTGGCCCTGGACGATGAGATAATACTGAAGCAGCAGCCCGAACCAGACCACCAGCGCAGCCAGACTGCGGTAGGTTCTCATCTGTCTTCTCCCATCGACAGCGCAGGTGACCGCGTGTCGTGGGGAATGGTCAAGCCTGTGGAGGGCGCGAGGCCGTCTCGGTGACCGCCTCGCCTTGGCGCTAAACCCTGACGGCGGCCCGCGCGGCGCGTCGTGCGGATCGGATCGCCGCGCCGGTCATGCCAAAGCCTATGATCATGATCGCCCACGTGGTGGGTTCGGGAACCCCGGTCAGAGTCGCTGACGAGTTCGCGTAGTCCCAGGTCCCCTTGAAGCCCTGCGTGCCGTAGGTGTTGCCATAGAGGCCTTCGCCCGGCTCGATGCGGAAGTCGGACAGTCGGAACACCGGAACCGTATCGGTCCAGGTCGGCACCATCACGCCGGACACGCCGGTCACCTTGCCGCCGGCGAAGGTGATGGAGGGATCGGCGTAGAAGTTCTCGTCGTCCACGTAGATCGGAAAGCCATCGTACATCTCGTGGCCGGAGTTCCACGTCAGCCCGCCCACGTCGAGCCGCCAGAATTCGTCGCCGCCGGTCGGCAGGCCATAGAGCCCGGCCAGGAAGCCGCCGCCCTGGGCGAAGGCTCGGTCAGCGTTGAAGCGTGCGGTCAGGGTGACGGTGTTTCCGGTGGCGAGATTCGGATCGACGCCGGTGTTGAGGTCCGACGGGCCGTAGCCCAGTTCGCTGACCAGTTCTCCCGTGAGGGTGACATCGTAAAAACGGGCCGCCTCAGCGGACCCGGACCAAAGAAACGCCGCCGCGGCGAGGACCGGCACATGGACTTTAAGCATGGCAATACTCCCTAAGGTGGAGAAAGCGGACGTTAACCACCACCTCAAGTCAAGCTGAGCCGTTCCACATTTCGGTCATATTTGCGGGCGCGTGGCCTGCACGCCTCAAGCATCCGCCGGAGACGAAAGCGGGTCGCGAGCGCGTAGTCGCACTAGCGATTAAGTTTTTGAGATTTCAGGAAGAAGTGGCGCGAATGACGGGACTCGAACCCGCGACCTCCGGCGTGACAGGCCGGCGCTCTAACCAACTGAGCTACATCCGCGTGACGGCGACGTCGCCGCGAGGGGCGTCTGATATGACCCCACATGAATCGTGTCAACGACCAATCTCGCGCAGCTGTGGATAAGCCGCCTCGACCTGCATTTTTCGTCCGAACGGGGCGGGGAGGGACTTAAGTCCTGCGAGTGATTATCAATCGTAATTTCTCCGCAACCGAAGAACTGTGAGCCTGGATCACAGGCGCGCGGCGCGGATTTAACAGACGATGCAGGTTGCGCGCGTTTGCGATACCACCGGTCGCACCACGCCGTTTGAACCCTGAGCGATGCTGGTCTAGAAGGGCGCGCGACTCCTTCGAGGATTCCATGAACGCCTTTCTTTTGCAGTATCTGCCCATCGTGATCTTCCTTGGGATCGCGACCGCCCTGGGCCTCGCTTTCATCGTGGCTTCGGCCACGCTGTCTCCGCAGGCTCCGGATCCCGAGAAGCTGTCCACCTACGAGTGCGGCTTCAACGCCTTCGACGATGCGCGAATGAAATTCGACGTCCGGTTCTACCTGGTCTCGATCCTCTTCATCATCTTCGACCTGGAAGTGGCGTTCCTGTTCCCATGGGCGGTGTCGCTCATGAAGCTGCCGCAGGAGCTCGGACAGTTCGCCTTCTGGTCGATGATGACCTTCCTGGGCGTGCTGACCGTCGGCTTCATCTACGAGTGGAAGAAAGGCGCCCTGGAATGGGAGTGATCGTTCCCGCGGGTTCGGCTGGCCGTTCGACGGTCGAAGGCTACGACCCCAAGCTCCACGACCCGTTCTTCGACGGCGTGTCGAGCGAACTGGCCGACAAGGGCTTCATCACGGCGGCCGCCGACGACCTCATCACCTGGGCGCGCACCGGCTCGCTCATGTGGATGACGTTCGGCCTGGCGTGCTGCGCCGTGGAAATGATGCAGGCGTCGATGCCGCGCTACGACCTGGAGCGCTACGGCTTCGCGCCGCGGGCCTCACCGCGTCAGTCGGACGTGATGATCGTCGCAGGCACGCTCTGCAACAAGATGGCCCCGGCTCTGCGCAAGGTCTACGACCAGATGCCGGAGCCGCGCTACGTCATCTCGATGGGCTCGTGCGCCAACGGCGGCGGCTACTATTACTTCTCCTATTCGGTGGTGCGCGGCTGCGATCGGATCGTTCCGGTCGACATCTATGTGCCCGGCTGCCCGCCTACGGCTGAGGCGCTGGTCTACGGCGTCCTGCAGCTGCAGAAGAAGATCCGCCGGACGGGGACCATCGAGCGATGAGCTGGCCCGTCACCGAAGACGCCCTGCAGGCGCTGGGCAACGAGGTCGTCACCTCAGGGACCGGCGCCATCGCCGGCTTCCATCTGGCCTATGGCGAGCTGACCCTCACCGCGCCGGCGAACCGTATCGTCGAGGCGCTGACCCAGCTGCGCGACCAGTTCGGCTTCCACCAGCTGATCGACCTCTGCGGCGTCGACTATCCGGAGCGCGCCCAGCGTTTCGACGTGGTCTATCATCTGCTGTCGATGACCAAGAACCGTCGCATCCGGATCAAGGTGCAGACGGACGAGGACACCCCGGTTCCGACCGTGACCGGCGTCTATCCGTGCGCCGACTGGTTCGAGCGCGAGGCGTTCGACATGTACGGGATCTTCTTTGAAGGTCACCCGGACCTGCGCCGCATCCTCACGGACTACGGCTTCCACGGCCATCCGCTGCGCAAGGACTTCCCGATGACCGGCTACGTCGAGCTTCGCTACGACGATGAGCTGAAGCGGGTCGTCTACGAGCCGGTGAAGTCGGTCGAATATCGCAACTGGGACTTCCTATCGCCCTGGGAAGGCGCCGAGTACGTGCTGCCGGGCGATGAAAAGGCGGAGGCGAAGTAATGGCCGACGACGCTTCGAACCCGGTCGCGATCCCGGAAACCCCGGTCCGCAAATTCAACATCAACTTCGGCCCGCAGCACCCCGCGGCCCACGGCGTTCTGCGCCTGGTCCTGGAGCTGGACGGTGAAGTCGTCGAGCGGGTCGATCCGCACGTCGGCCTGCTGCATCGCGGCACCGAAAAGCTGATGGAATACCGGACCTACCTCCAGAACATCCCGTACTTCGACCGCCTCGACTACGTGGCGCCGATGAACCAGGAACATGCGTTCTGCCTGGCTATCGAGAAGCTGCTGGGCGTCGACGTGCCGATCCGCGGCTCGATCATCCGCGTGATGTTCTCGGAAATCGGCCGGATCCTGAACCACCTGCTCAACGTCACGACCCAGGCGATGGACGTCGGCGCTCTGACCCCGCCGCTGTGGGGCTTCGAAGAGCGCGAGAAGCTGATGGTGTTCTATGAGCGCGCTTGCGGCGCTCGCCTGCACGCCAACTATTTCCGGCCGGGCGGCGTCCACCAGGACCTGCCCGACGCGCTCGTGCAGGACATCGGCGATTGGGCGGTCGCGTTCGAGCGCCCGCTCAGCGACATCGACAAGCTGATCACTGGCAACCGCATCTTCAAGCAGCGCAACGTCGACATCGGCGTGGTGTCGAGGGAAGAAGCGATCAACTGGGGCTTCTCGGGCGTGATGGTGCGGGGGTCCGGCATCGCCTGGGACCTGCGCCGCAGCCAGCCGTACGAGTGCTACGACGACTTCGAGTTCGACATCCCGCTGGGCGTCAACGGCGACTGCTACGACCGCTATCTCTGCCGTATGGAAGAGATGCGACAGAGCGCGAAGATCATCATCCAGTGCGCTGAACGACTTAAGAAAACGCCCGGCCCCGTCCTCACTGAGGACAACAAGTACGCGCCGCCGCGGCGTGGCGAGATGAAGCGCTCGATGGAAGCGCTGATCCACCACTTCAAGCTCTATACCGAGGGCTTCCGCACGCCTCCGGGCGAGGTCTACGCCTGCGTGGAAGCGCCCAAGGGCGAGTTCGGCGTGTTCGTCGTCTCCGACGGCACCAACAAGCCGTATCGCTGCAAGATCCGCGCTCCTGGCTATCCGCACCTGATGGCTATGGACTGGCTGAACCGCGGCCACATGCTGGCCGACGTCTCCGCCATCCTCGGCTCGCTGGACATCGTGTTCGGGGAGATCGACCGGTGAGCGCGCCCGCCTGTATCAGCCCGTTCGACGTGGCCGAGGCCCAGCTCGAGGCCTACAACGCCCACGACCTGGATGGACATGTCGCCTGCTTCGCCGACGACGTGATCGTCGCTGACCTGAACGGGGCGGTGACGATCTCCGGAATCGCCGCTTACCGCGCGAAGTATCAGCAGGTTTTCGCCGACTTCCCCCAAAATCATGCCGAACTGCTGAACCGCATCGTGGTCGGCAATCGTGTCATCGATCATGAGCGGGTGAAGCGTTCGCAGGACGCCGACCCGTTCGAGGTCGCCGCCATCTACACCGTCTCGGACGCCAAGATCGTCCGCGTCGACTTCGTGAAGTGAGGATCGCTTGAGCGTTCGCCGCCTCTCTCCGAACCAGCCCGCCAGCTTCGAGTTCTCCGCGGAGACCAAGAAGCAGGCGGATTGGTGGATCTCCAAGTTCCCGGCCGGCCGCCAGCAATCGGCGGTCATTCCGATTCTGTGGCTCGTGCAGAAGCAGGAAGGCTGGGTTTCCGAGCCCGCCATCCGGCTGATCGCTGAACTCCTCGGCATGGCCCAGATCAGGGTGCTGGAGGTCGCGACCTTCTACACCATGTTCATGCTTGAGCCGGTCGGCAGCCACGCGCTGGTCCAGGTCTGCGGCACGACGCCCTGCGCGCTGCGCGGCGCCAACGAACTGATGGCTCACTGCAAGAAGCGGCTCGGGCCGAAGGATCACCTGTCGGCCGACGGCAAGTTCTACTGGCAGGAAGTCGAGTGCCTGGGCGCGTGCTCGAACGCGCCGATGGCCGCCATCAACGACTATTACTATGAAGACCTCACGGTCGAGACGCTCGACCAGGTGCTGGATGAGTTCGCGGCCGGCAAGCCGCGTGCGCCGGGTTCGGTGATCGGCCGCAGCGGTTCGGCCCCCGAGGGCGGCGCGCTGACGCTGAGCGACGCCTCGCTTTACGACGGCACCCGCGCCAAGCCGATCAAGTCGCTTCCCAACGCGCCCAAGCCTTCGAAGGGCGCCAAGGAGCCGGCCCAGTGAGCGGAATGATTTTGATCGCGCGGGTCGCCCGCGCGGATAAGGGAGTTTAGGGGCCGTGGTCGGCATACTCCAAGACAAGGACCGCATCTTCACGAACCTCTACGGGCTCCACGATTGGGGTCTGGAAGGGGCGAAGCAGCGCGGCGCCTGGAACGGCACCCGTGAGATGCTGAAGCAGACGCCGGAATGGCTCTGCGACCAGATCAAGGCTTCGGGTCTGCGCGGACGCGGCGGGGCGGGCTTCGGCACCGGCCTCAAGTGGACCTTCATGCCCAAGCAGGAGAGCGAGCGGCCCCACTATCTCGTGGTGAACGCCGACGAGTCCGAGCCGGGCACCTGCAAGGACCGCGAGATCATGCGCAATGATCCGCACCTGCTGATCGAAGGCTGTCTGATCGCCAGCTACGCGATCCGTGCGCACACTTGCTACATCTACATCCGCGGCGAATACGTGCACGAGCGCGAGCGCTTGGAAGCGGCGATCAAGCAGGCCTATGCGGCCAAGCTGATTGGCAAGGGCAACGTCCACGGCTGGGACTTCGACCTGCACGTCACCCACGGGGGCGGCGCCTATATCTGCGGCGACGAGACCGCGCTGATGGAAAGCCTGGAAGGCAAGAAGGGCCAGCCGCGCCTGAAGCCGCCGTTCCCGGCCGGCGCCGGCATCTATGGCTGCCCGACCACCATCAACAACGTCGAGTCGATCTCGGTCGTCGGCACCATCCTGCGCCGCGGCGCCGAGTGGTTCTCGAGCTTCGGCCGTCCCAACAATACCGGCACCAAGCTGATGGCCATCTCGGGCCATGTGAACAAGCCGTGCGTGGTCGAAGAGGCGATGTCGATTCCGCTGAAGCAGCTGCTCGAAGAGCACTGCGGCGGCATCCGCGGCGGCTGGGGCAACCTCAAGGCGGTGATCCCGGGCGGTTCGTCCGTGCGGATGATCCCGGCCCATGAGGCCGAAACCGCGCTGATGGACTTCGACAGCCTTTCTGCGCTGAAGTCGGGCCTCGGCACCGCTGCGGTGATCGTGATGGACCAGTCCACCGACATCGTGAAGGCGATCGCGCGCCTGTCGTACTTCTACAAGCACGAGAGCTGCGGCCAGTGCACGCCGTGCCGCGAAGGCACCGGCTGGATGTGGCGGGTCATGGAACGCATGGTCACCGGCGAAGCCGAAATGCGCGAGATCGACATGCTGCTGGACGTCGCCAGCCAGGTCGAGGGCCACACGATCTGCGGCCTCGGCGATGCGGCCGCCTGGCCGATCCAGGGCCTGTTCCGTCACTTCCGCCATGAGGTGGAGGACCGCATCACCCAATACCGGGCCGGAAGGCCGCATGTGCAGGGCGCCTCCCTGCAAGCGGCGGAGTAAACCCTAATGCCCAAGGCTAAAGTCAACGGCGTCGAGGTCGAGTTCGAACCCGGCATGACGGTTCTGCAGGTCGCGGAACTGGCTGGGGAAGAGATCCCGCGCTTCTGCTACCACGAGCGTCTGAGCATCGCCGGCAACTGCCGCATGTGCCTGGTCGAGGTGAAGCCCGGTCCGCCGAAGCCGCAGGCTTCGTGCGCGCTGCCGGCCGCCGAGAACCAGGAAATCTTCACCAACACGCCGATGGTGAAGAAGGCTCGCGAAGGGGTGATGGAGTTCCTGCTCATCAACCACCCCCTGGACTGCCCGATCTGCGACCAGGGCGGCGAGTGCGACCTGCAGGACCAGGCCATGGGCTATGGCCGGGACGACAGCCGCTACGCCGAGAACAAGCGGGCCGTCGAAGAAAAATACATGGGTCCGCTCATCAAGACGGTGATGACCCGCTGCATCCAGTGCACGCGCTGCGTCCGCTTCATCACCGAAGTGGCCGGCGTGCCGGATATCGGTCTGATCTCTCGCGGCGAAGACGTTGAAATCACGACCTATCTCGACAAGTCGGTCGGGTCGGAACTGTCCGCCAACGTCATCGACCTCTGCCCGGTCGGCGCGCTGACCTCCAAGCCGTACGCCTTCAACGCGCGGCCCTGGGAACTGAAGAAGACCGAGAGCGTCGACGTGATGGACGCCCTGGGTTCGGCGATCCGCGTCGACAGCCGTGGTCCGGCGGTTCTGCGCGTGCTGCCGCGGCTGAACGAAGAGATCAACGAAGAGTGGATCAGCGATAAGACGCGCTACGCCGTCGATGGCCTGTCGCGCCAACGCCTGGACCAACCTTTCATCCGCAAGGACGGGCGGCTCCAGCCCGCGACCTGGGTCCAGGCCTTCGAACTGATCACCGCCAAGGTGAAGGGCGCGAGCGCCGACCGCATCGGCGTGATCGCCGGCGACGTCCAGGACGTTGAATCCATGGCGGCCGCCAAGGACCTGTTCACGGCGCTGGGCTCGGCGAACATCGATTGCCGCCAGGACGGCATGGCGCTGGGCGCCGGCCCGCGCGAAAGCTGGTTGATGAACTCGACCATCGCCGGCATCGAAGAGGCCGACGTGATCCTGCTGGTCGGGACCAATCCGCGTCTCGAAGCCCCGGTGTTCAACGCCCGCCTGCGCAAGCGCTGGTTGGCGGGCGCGCTGCGCGTCGGCGTGATCGGCGAGCAGGCCGACCTGACCTACAAGTACGACTACCTCGGCGCCGGCGCTTCGACCCTGTCGGGCCTCAGCCGCGCCAAGAACGACTTCGTCCAGGCGCTCAAGGGCGCCAAGAAGCCGGCGATCATCGTCGGCGCGGGCGCGCTCGCGCGCGATGACGGCCAGGCGGTGCTCGCCGCCGCCGCCGCCGCCGCCAAGAGCTTTGGCCTGACCTGGAACGTCCTGCACACCGCAGCCTCGCGCGTCGGCGGCCTGGACCTCGGCTTCGTGCCGGGCGAGGGCGGCAAGAGCGCCAAGGAAATGGTGCAGGCCGGAGCGCTGGACGTGCTGTTCCTGCTGGGCGCCGACGAGATCGACGCCAAGGGCAGCGACGCCTTCAAGGTCTATCTCGGCACGCACGGCGACGCCGGCGCGCATTCGGCGGACGTGGTGCTGCCGGGCGCAGCCTATACCGAGAAGGACGGCATCTACGTGAATACCGAAGGCCGCGTGCAACTCGGCTATCGCGCCGTGTTCCCCAAGGGCGAGGCCCGCGAGGACTGGTCGGTGTTCCGCGCGCTCTCGGATCGCCTCGGCGTGACGCTGCCCTACGACACTCTGGCCCAACTGCGGGCCAAGCTCTTCGCCGACCATCCGACCTTCGGCCAGGTGGACTATGCGCCTGGTTCGGCCGGCGCGGCCCCGGACTTCGGTTCGCTGGGCGCGAAGGGCGAGCTTTCCGACGCTCCGTTCGAGAGCGCCGTGAAGGCCTTCCACCTGACCAATCCCATCGCCCGCGCCAGCGTGACGATGGCCGAGTGCGCCGCCGTGGCTTCCGGCGCCGCCAAGATCGCGGCGGAGTAGGGGCATGGACGCTGTCGCCAACAACTTCTGGACCACGCCCGGCGGCTGGACCCTGATCACGGTCGCGCAGATCCTGGCGGTCGTACTGCCGCTGCTGGTCGCGCTGGCCTTCTTCATGCTCGCCGACCGGAAAATCTGGGCCGGCGTGCAGATGCGCAAGGGCCCTAACGTCGTCGGCCCCTTCGGCTTGCTGCAGTCCTTCGCGGACCTGATCAAGTTCGTGCTGAAGGAAATCGTCATCCCTGACGGGGCGGACAAGTTCGTCTTCCTGCTAGCCCCCGTGCTGACCTTCGTCCTGGCCATGGTCGGCTGGGCGGTGATCCCCTTCGCGCCGGGCTGGGTTGTCTCCGACATCAATGTCGGGGTGCTTTACCTGTTCGCGATCAGCTCGCTGGGCGTCTACGGCATCATCATGGGCGGTTGGGCTTCGAACTCGAAGTACCCGTTCCTGGGCTCCCTGCGGTCGGCCGCGCAGATGGTCTCGTACGAAGTGTCGATCGGCTTCGTGATCGTCACCGTCATCCTGCTTTCCGGCACGATGAACCTGCAGAAGATCGTCGAGCTGCAGAGCGGCGGCTTCTGGAACTGGAACGTCTTCGGCGGTCCTGGCCTCGCGAACTTGCCGCTGGCCCTGATCATGGTCCCGATGGCGGTGATCTTCTTCATCTCGGCCCTGGCCGAGACCAACCGTCCGCCCTTCGACCTGCCTGAGGCGGAATCCGAACTCGTGGCCGGCTATCAGGTCGAGTACTCGTCCAGCCCGTTCCTGCTCTTCATGATCGGCGAGCTGGTGAACATCGTGCTGATGTGCGCCCTGATCTCGGTCATGTTCTTCGGCGGCTGGCAGGCTCCGATCGACCTGCCCTGGGTGGCGAGCTGGCCGCCCACGGTGCAGAGCTTCTACGGCCTGATGTGGTTCGTCATGAAGATCTGCTTCTTCTTCTTCCTGATCGGGATGGTGAAGGCGATCGTGCCGCGCTACCGCTACGACCAGCTGATGCGCCTGGGCTGGAAGGTCTTTCTGCCGACCTCGCTGGTCGCGGTGGTCCTTGTCGCCGCCTGGCGCGTTTTCGGTCCGGGGGGCGCATGAGGACGGTCATGGCCAGCATCCTCCTGATCTCCCTTTCTTCCTGCGCCAGCGCGGCAGGCGGCCCTGACGTCACCGGGGGCGTGGCCAGCTATGACGCCCTGAAGTCCGCCAGCGCGGCCTGCTCCGCCAAGGGCGGCGAGCTGGTCCGCAGCGCCGAGGGCTCGGGCAAGCGCATGACCGACTACGCCTGCAAGAGAAAGTAACCGCGAAATGATGCAGCGAATTTCACAAGCAGTCAGGGGCGCGGCCCTGATGGACTTCATCGGGGCCTTCGGCCTGGCGATGAAGTACATGGTCAAGCCGAAGGCGACCGTGCAGTACCCGCACGAGCGTGGCCCGCAGTCGCCGCGCTTCCGCGGCGAGCACGTCCTGCGTCGCTATCCCAACGGGGAAGAGCGCTGCATCGCCTGCAAGCTGTGCGAAGCGATTTGCCCCGCTCAGGCCATCACCATCGAAGCCGAACCGCGTGACGACGGCAGCCGCCGGACGACCCGTTACGACATCGACATGGTCAAGTGCATCTACTGCGGCCTGTGCCAGGAGGCCTGCCCGGTGGACGCCATCGTCGAGGGGCCGAACATCGAGTTCGCCGTCGAGACGCGTGAAGAGCTCTACTACGACAAGGCGCGCTTGCTCGCGAACGGCGATCGCTGGGAACGGCAGATCGCGAAGAACCTGGAACTGGACGCGCCCTACCGGTAGTCACCGGCGCGCATCCTTGAGACGACCACCTTCGCCAGCGCCGGACTTCCCGGTGGGGCGGACAAAGTAACTAAGGGGCTGAGAAAAGCCGTCATGGCCTTGGCGATCGCATTCTACCTGCTGGCGGCGGTGACCGTAGGCGCAGGGTTCGGGGTGGTTTCCTCCCGAAATCCCGTGCACTCGGTGCTGTTCCTGATCCTCAGCTTCTTCTCGGCCGCGGGCCTCTTCGTGACCATGGGCGCGGAGTTCCTCGCGATGCTCCTCGTCGTGGTCTACGTCGGGGCGGTCGCGGTGCTCTTCCTCTTCGTCGTCATGATGCTCGACGTCGACTTCGCCGCCTTGCGGCAGGGCTTCGCTCGCTACATGCCGCTGGGCGGCCTGGTCGCCGGCATCCTGGCGATCGAGATGATCGTGGTCGCGACGGCGGTCGCCACGGGCGGCACGCCCAAGGCCGACACCCCCCAGGTCTACGGCGACGTCTCGAACATCGAAGCGATCGGCCGGGTGCTCTACACCGACTACGTCTACTTCTTCCAAGCCGCGGGGCTGGTGCTGTTGGTGGCCATGATCGGCGCCATCGTCCTGACCCTGCGCCATAAGCCGGGCGTGCGCCGCCAGGTCATCGTCGACCAGGTCGCCCGCACGCCGAAGACCGGCATGCGCGTCGTTCAGATCAAGCCGGGGCAGGGGATCGACCAATGATCGGGCTCACCCACTATCTCGCGGTGGCCGCGATCCTGTTCACCATCGGGGTGTTCGGGATCTTCGTGAACCGCAAGAACATCATCGTCATCCTGATGTCGATCGAGCTGATCCTGCTCGCGGTGAACATCAACCTGGTGGCGTTCTCGGTCTATCTCCACGACGTCGTGGGGCAGATCTACGCCATGTTCGTACTGACCGTGGCGGCCGCCGAGGCCGCTGTGGGTCTCGCCATCCTGGTCACCTTCTTCCGCAATCGCGGCGACATCTCCGTCGACGACGTCTCGATGATGAAGGGCTGACGGACCTGAACATGACACCGCAGTCTCTGATCACCACTGTCGTCTTCGCGCCCCTGATCGGCGCGATCGTGGCGGGCCTGTTCGGCCGCCGCATCGGCAACGTCGCGTCTCAATCCATCACCACCGGCCTGCTGCTGCTCTCGGCCGTCCTGTCGTGGACGATCTTCAGCCAGTGGACCTGGGGCGGCCTCGAGCCGTTCACCATCAAGCTGCTGCCGTTCATCAACATCGGCGACTTCCAGTCGAACTGGTCGATCCGCCTGGACGGCCTGTCGGCCGTGATGCTGGTGGTCGTGACCAGCGTCTCCTCGCTCGTCCACGTCTACTCGTGGGGCTACATGGCCGAGGACGACAGCAAGCCGCGCTTCTTCGCGTACCTGTCGCTGTTCACCTTCGCCATGCTGGCGCTGGTGACCGCCGCCGACTTCATGCAGCTGTTCTTCGGCTGGGAAGGCGTGGGCCTGGCGAGCTACCTGCTGATCGGCTTCTGGTTCAAGAAGCCCACCGCCAACGCCGCGTCGATCAAGGCTTTCGTGGTCAACCGGGTCGGCGACTTCGGCTTCGCGCTGGGCATCATGACCGTCTACTGGATGTTCGGCACGATCCAGTTCGCCGAGCTGTTCCCAAAGATCCCGACCATGGCCAACGAGGGCTGGTGGTTCGCCGGTTCCTACTGGCACGCGGTCGACCTTGCCTGCGCGCTGCTGTTCGTCGGCGCGATGGGCAAGTCGGCGCAGTTCTTCCTGCACACCTGGCTGCCGGACGCGATGGAAGGCCCGACCCCGGTGTCGGCGCTGATCCACGCCGCGACCATGGTCACCGCCGGCGTCTACATGGTCTGCCTGCTGTCGCCGATGTTCGAGTACGCGCCGTACGCCAAGCAGATCGTGACGGTCATCGGCGCAGTCACGGCGCTGTTCGCCGCGACCGTCGGTCTGGCCCAGAACGACATCAAGCGCGTCATCGCCTATTCGACCTGTTCGCAGCTTGGCTACATGTTCTTCGCCGCCGGCGTGGGCGCCTACCAGGCGGCCATGTTCCACCTGTTCACGCACGCCTTCTTCAAGGCGCTGCTGTTCCTGGGCGCCGGCTCGGTCATCCACGGCATGCACCACGAGCAGGACATGCGGAAGATGGGCGCGCTGTGGAAGTACCTGCCGGTCACCTATGCGGTGATGACCATCGGCACCCTGGCGATCACGGGCTTCGGTCTGCCGAACCTGCACCTGGGCTTCGCGGGCTTCTACTCGAAGGACACCATCATCGAGAGCGCCTTCGCGGCCGGACAGCTGTACGGCGGCGTGGCCTACTTCGCCTTCGTGGTCAGCATCTTCGCCGCCGGCCTGACCGCCTTCTACTCGTGGCGCCTGGCGTTCATGACCTTCCACGGCACCGCCAAGTGGGGTCACCACGACGACCATGCGCATGCGCATGGCCACGCCCATGACGATCATGCGTCATCGGCGCAGATCGAAACCCATGACGAGCCGCTGGCCGACCACGATCATGGCCATGGCCACGATCACAAGCCGCACGAGAGCCCTGTCATCATGCTCGTGCCGCTGCTGCTGCTGGCCTTCGGCGCCATCGCCGCCGGCTATGTGTTCGTCGACCACTTCGTGGGCGAGGGCTGGCACGAGTTCTGGCGCGGCGCGATCTTCAACGCCGTGGACAACCACGTGCTGGAGCACGCCCATCACGTCCCGACCTGGGTGAAGTGGGCCCCGCTCGCGGTTTCGGCCGTCGGCTTTGCGAGCGCCTACTACGTCTACATCATGCGCGAGGGCATGGGCGCGGCGCTGGCCGCGCGGAAGGGCCCGCTGTGGACCTTCCTCTACAACAAGTGGTTCTTCGACGAGATCTATGAGGCGACCTTCGTGCGGGCGACCAAGTTCCTGGGCGACCTGTTCTGGAAGGGCGGGGACCAGAAGATCATCGACGGCCTTGGGCCGAACGGTGTCTCGGCTCTGTCCTATGCGATCGGCCGTCGGGCCGGACGTCTGCAGACCGGCTATGTCTATCACTATGCATTCGTGATGCTGCTCGGCGTGGCGGGACTGCTGTCCTACGCGCTCTGGGCCTGGGCGTAAGGGGAGGGTTGAACCTATGACCGGCATTCTCTCCCTGACGACCTTCACGCCGCTCATCGGCGTGGCGGCGATCCTGCTCCTGCGGGCGTTCCGCTCGCACGAGGACGCGCAGACCATCAACGCCGTGAAGTGGATCACCCTGGTGACCACCCTGGCGACCTTCGCGCTCTCGGTGCTGCTGGTGATGCAGTACGACCCGGCCAATCCGGGCTTCCAGTTCGTGGAAGACCATCCTTGGTTCGCAGGCCTGCACTACCGCATGGGCGTGGACGGGATATCCATCCTGTTCGTGCTGCTGACGGCGTTCCTGATGCCGATCTGCATCGCGGCGTCGTGGTTCTCGATCGACAAGCGCGTCCCGGCCTACATGATCGCGTTCCTGGTCCTGGAAACGCTGGTCATCGGCGTGTTCTGCGCGCTGGACCTGGTGCTGTTCTACCTGTTCTTCGAATTCGGCCTGGTGCCGATGTTCCTGATCATCGGGATCTGGGGCGGCAAGAACCGGGTCTACGCGGCCTACAAGTTCTTCCTCTACACCCTGCTCGGCTCGGTGCTGATGCTGGCGGCCATCCTGGTCATGATCAGCGTCGCCGGCACCTCGTCGATCCCAGAGCTCATGAACTACAAGTTCGACGAGCACCTGCAGACCTGGCTTTGGCTGGCCTTCTTCGCCTCGTTCGCGGTGAAGATGCCGATGTGGCCGGTGCACACCTGGCTTCCCGACGCCCACGTCGAGGCGCCGACGGCCGGTTCGGTCATCCTGGCGGGCATCCTGCTGAAGATGGGCGGCTACGGCTTCCTGCGCTTCTCGCTGCCGATGTTCCCGCAGGCCTCGGACCTGTTCACGCCGCTGGTCTTCGCCCTGAGCGTGATCGCCGTCGTCTACACCTCGCTGGTCGCCTTCCGTCAGACCGACATCAAGAAGCTGATCGCCTATTCGTCCGTCGCCCACATGGGCTTCGTGACCATGGGCATCTTCGCAGGCAACGCCATCGGCGTTCAGGGCGCGATCTTCCAGATGCTGAGCCACGGGGTGATCTCCGGCGCGCTCTTCCTCTGCGTCGGCGTGGTCTACGACCGGATGCACACCCGCGAGATCGCCTTCTACGGCGGCCTCGTGAACCGCATGCCCTGGTACGCGGCGACCTTCCTGCTCTTCACCATGGGCAATGTCGGACTGCCGGGCACCTCGGGCTTCATCGGTGAAATCACCACCATGGTCGGGGTCTACGAGATCTCCACCTGGACCGCGGTCGTGGCCGCCACCGGCGTGATCTTCTCGGCCGTCTATGCGCTGACGCTCTACAAGCGCGTCGTGTTCGGCGAGATCACCAACCCGGCCCTGGCCGACATCACCGACCTCGACTGGCGCGAGGTGGCGATCTTCGCGCCGCTGATCGCCATGACCCTGTACCTCGGCGTCTATCCGGCCGCCGTCTTCGATCTGACCCAAGCCTCGGTCGACAATCTTGCCGCGGCTTACCGCGCGGCCATCGGCGGGTGAGGACCTAAAGTCACATGACCTTTTCCCAAGACCTCGCTCTCGCCGCGCCGGAACTGATCCTGGCTATCGGCGCTCTCGGCCTGCTGGTGGTCGGCGCCTTCGCGCCGCGCGCCACGACCGCCCTGATGCTCGCCTCGATCGGCGCGCTGATCCTGGCGGCCTGGGCCGCTGCGGTCGGCCCGATCGGCCGCGGCTTCTCGGGCGGCCTGATCGCCGACAACGCCTCGGCCTTCGCCAAGGTCGCGATCTACCTGGCCAGCGCGGTCGCCATCCTGCTGGGCCAGAAGTGGTTCGAGCGTAAGGCGATCCGCAACTTCGAGTTTCCGATCCTGATCCTCCTGGCCGCACTCGGCATGGGGATGATGGCGTCGGCCGGCGACCTGATCTCGCTCTACATGGGCGTCGAACTTCATTCGCTGGCGCTCTACGTGCTGGCCGCCATGCATCGCGAGGACGCCAAGGCCTCTGAAGCCGGCCTGAAGTACTTCGTGCTGGGCGCGCTGTCCTCGGGCCTGCTGCTGTACGGCGCCTCGCTGATCTACGGCTTCGCCGGCTCGACCAAGTTCGACGAAATCGCCGCGGTCGTCCAAGGCGGCGCCAGCACCGGCGTGCTGTTCGGCCTGGTCTTCCTGATCTGCGGCCTGGCCTTCAAGGTCTCGGCAGCGCCGTTCCACATGTGGACCCCGGATGTCTACGAAGGCGCCCCGACCCCGGTCGTGGCCTTCTTCGCCGGCGCGCCGAAGCTGGCCGCCATGGTGCTGTTCGCCCGCGTGCTGGCCGAAGGCTTCGCCGGCGCGGCCGATCAATGGCGCCAGGTGCTGGTGCTGATCGCCCTGCTGTCGATCTTCGTTGGGGCCTTCGCGGGTCTTGCGCAGACGAACCTGAAGCGGCTCTGGGCGTACTCCTCGATCGCCAATGTCGGCTACGCGGTGCTGGGCCTTGCGTCCGGCAGCAGCGAGGGCATGCAGGCCATGCTGGTCTTCATGGTCCTCTACATGATCGACGTGACGGGCTTCTTCGCCTGCCTCACCGCGCTGTCGCGCAACGGGCGGCCGATGGAGACGATCGGCGACATGGCGGGTCTGTTCAAGGAGCGCCCCGGCATCGCCCTGGCCATGACCGCGTTCTCGCTGTCGGCGCTCGGCCTGCCGCCGTTCTCGGGCTTCTGGGCCAAGTTCTACGTGTTCAAGGCGGCTCTGGGCGTCGGCGAGCCGATGATCGTGATCGCCGCGGTTCTGGGTCTGGTCGGCAGCGTCGTGGCGGCGTTCTACTACCTGCGCCTTATCAAGGTGATGTGGTTCGACACCGCGCCGGGCCAGACCGACGCCCTGCCGCGTGAAGCCCAGGTCGTCGCGATCAGTGCGGCGCTGTTCTCGTTCCCCGTGGTCATGGGCGCGCTGATCTTCCTTGATCCCGCGGCCAAGGCGGCGGCGGCGGCGTTCGGGCTGGCGTCCTAGGTGGGCGGCCACCCCCCGATCGAAGCCTACGAAGAACTGGATTCCACCAACGCCGAGGCGCGCAGGCGCGCCGAGGCGGGGGCGGGCGGTCCGGTGTGGATTACAGCCTTGCGGCAGACCGCCGGCCACGGCCGGCGGGGACGCTCGTGGACGACCTCCACCGGCAATCTCGCGGCGACGCTGCTGCTGACCACGGACAAGCCGGCCGCGGAGGCTGCGCAGCTCTCCTTCGTGGCGGCGCTTGCCGCGGCCGACCTCGCGCAGACCTGCCTGGGGCCAGGCGCAGCGCGTTTGAAGTGGCCCAACGACGTGATGGTCCATGGCCGCAAGGCGGTCGGGATCCTCATCGAATCCGGCAGCCGGCCGGACGGCGCGCTGTGGTTGGCGGTCGGTATCGGCATCAATCTGGCGCATGCGCCGACGGACGTGGAACGCCCCGCGACCTCCTTTGCAGAGCATATGGCGACGCCGCCGCCCGCGCCCCTCGACGCGCTGGAGATCCTGGCCGCGCGCTTTGAACACTGGCGGGCGCTCTGGTCCGCGGAAGGCTTTGCGCCGATCGCCAAGGGGTGGACCGTTCTGGCCCAAGGCCTGGGCGAGACCTGCATCGCGCGCCTGCCCAATCAGACCCACAGCGGCATCGCCGAGGGGCTCGACCTGGACGGCGCGTTGTGGCTTCGGCTGGACGATGGGGCGGTGTTGCGGATCACCGCCGGGGACGTTTTCTTTGGAGAGGCTTGAGACCGATGCTTCTGGCCATTGAGCAAGGCAACACGAACACCCTGTTTGCGGTCCACGACGGCGAGTCCTGGATCGCCCAGTGGCGCGCGGCCACCGACTCCAGCCGGACGGCGGACGAGTACGCGGTCTGGCTGTCGCAATTGCTGCACATGGCCGGCCTGCAGTTCGGCGTGCTGGACGCCTGCATCATCTCCAGCGTCGTGCCGCAGTCGATCTTCAACCTGCGCAACCTGGCCCGCCGCTATCTGCACGTCGAACCGCTGGTCATCGGCGAGAACGCCGACCTCGGGATCGAAGTGCGGATCGACAAGCCCTCCGAGGCGGGCGCCGACCGCCTGGTCAATGCGCTGGGCGCCCACATCGTCTATCGGGGCGACCTGATCGTCATCGACTCCGGGACCGCGACCACCTTCGACGTCATCGCCGCGGACGGCGGGTTCGAGGGGGGTGTCATCGCGCCCGGCATCAACCTATCTATGGAAGCGTTGCACTCGGCGGCGGCGAAACTGCCGCGGGTGGCGATCCAGAAACCGCAGCGCGTGGTCGGCACCGATACGGTGGGCGCCATGCAGTCGGGCGTATTCTGGGGCTATGTGGCCCTCATCGAGGGCCTGATCGCGCGCATCAAGGCTGAACGCGACACCCCGATGACCGTTATCGCCACGGGCGGCGTCGCTTCGCTGTTCCACGGCGCGACCACGGCCATCGACCATTTCGACCCGGACCTTACGATCCGGGGCCTGTTGGAAATTCACCGCCGGAACACGGCGGCAAGGACGTAATGAAAGCAAAAGACCAAGACGAACTCGTCTTCCTGCCGCTGGGCGGCTCGAACGAGATCGGCATGAACTTCAATCTGTACGGCTACGGCCCGGCGCACGCGCGCAAGTGGATCGTGGTCGACCTGGGCGTCACCTTCGGCGACCAGACGACGCCGGGCGTGGAGATCATCCTGCCCGATCCGGAATTCATCCGCGACTACGCCAAGAACATCATCGGCATCGTGCTGACGCACGCGCACGAGGATCACATCGGCGCGGTGTCGTGGCTGTGGCCGCAACTGCGCGCGCCGCTCTATGCGACCCCGTTCACCGCCTTCCTGCTGCGCGAGAAGCTGCGCGAGAACGAGGAGTGCGCCGAGGCCGAGATCACTGAGATCCCGCTGAGCGGGAAGATCCAGCTCGGGCCCTTCGAGGTCGAGCTCATCACCCTGACCCACTCGATCCCCGAGCCGAACGGTCTGGCGATCCGTACGCCCCTGGGTACGGTGCTGCACACCGGCGACTGGAAGATCGACCCCGACCCCGTCCTGGGTTCCGTGACCGACGAGGCTGCGATCCAGAAGCTGGGCGACGAGGGCGTCCTGGCGATGGTCTGCGACTCCACCAACGTGTTCGTGGACGGCGAGTCCGGCTCTGAAGCCGATGTGAAGGAGGCTTTGGCCGGGCTAATCGGCGGCCTGTCGGGCAAGGTGGCGGTGGCGTGCTTCGCCTCCAATGTCGCCCGCATGGACAGCGTGATCCGCGCGGCCGAGGCGGCCGATCGCAGCGTCTGCCTGGTGGGACGCTCGATGCACCGGATGGCGGCGGCGGCGAAGTCCGTCGGTCTGCTGGAAGGCGTGCGCGAATTCCTGTCCGAGCAGCAGGCGGCGGCGCTGCCGGGGAACGACGTTCTCTATCTTTGCACCGGAAGTCAGGGCGAGCCGCGCGCGGCGCTGTCGCGCATCGCCGACGGCTCGCACCCGCACGTGAAGCTGGGGGCTGGGGACGCGTGCGTGTTCTCGTCCCGCGTCATCCCGGGCAACGAGATCCCGATCCGCAACCTGCAGAACCGTCTCGCCGACCGTGGCGTGCGGCTCTACACCGAGCGCGATCACCCGGGGATCCACGTCTCCGGCCACCCTTGCCGGGATGAGCTGGCGCAGATGTACGCCTGGGCGCGGCCGCAGATCGCGGTGCCGACCCACGGCGAGCGCCGACACCTGCTGGAGCATGCGGCCTTCGCCAAGGACCTGCAGGTTCCGCAATCGGTCGCGCCGCGCAACGGCGACATGGTGCGGCTGGCGCCTGGCCGCGCCGAGATCATCGACGAGGTGCCGGCGGGCCGGATCTATGTCGACGCCGGGGTGCTGACGCCGGAGAACGGCGACGCGCTGCGCGAGCGTCGACATGCCGCCTACAACGGCGTGCTGGCGGTGAGCGTCGTGCTGGATGGGCGCGGCAAGATCGCGGCCGGTCCGCAGGTGCGGGCCCTGGGCCTGCCGGCGGACGACGACTACCCGATGGACGAGGTCCTGGATGACCTGGCCAAGGAGGCCAGCCAGGCGCTTGGCCGCCTGCAGGGCGAGCAGCGCGAGTTCGACGAAGAGGTCGAGACCGTGATGTCCCGCGCCGTGAAAAAGGCCAGCCAACGCATCTGGGGCAAGCGGCCGGTCGTGGAGACGACGGTCCTGCGGATCTAGGCGGGCGCCGTAGCGTGATCTCGCGCACGGCTTCGGAGAGGTCTATACGGCTGTCATGATCGGAAGACTGAACCACGTGGGGGTCGCGACTCCCTCCATCGCCGAGTCCGTGAAGCTCTATCGCGACGTGCTGGGCGCGACCAACATCACCGAGACCAAGGCGATGCCGGAGCAGGGCGTCTATGTCTGCTTCGTGGACCTGCCCAACAGCCAGATCGAGCTGATCGAGCCGCTGGGCGACGATTCGCCGCTCATCGGCTTCCTTGCGAAGAACCCGGCCGGGGGGCAACACCACGTCTGTTTCGAAGTGCCCGACATCATCGCCGCGCGCGACGACATGCGGGCCAAGGGCGCGACGGTCCTGGGGACGGGCGAACCGCGGATCGGTGCGCATGGCACGCCGGTCATCTTCGTCCACCCGAAGAACATGGGCGGGGTCCTGGTCGAGCTGATGGAAACCCCCAAGGACGCGCACTGATGACGATTTTCACTGGGATCGCGATCTACTTCACCATCTGGTGGACGGTGCTGTTCTCCGTCCTGCCGCTCGGCGTCACCAGCCACGCCGAGGCCGGGATCGACAAGGGCGACGGCGGTGATCCCGGCGCGCCGGTGGACCCCAAGCTCAAGAAGAAGTTCCTCACGACGACGATCGTCGCGTCGATCCTGTGGGTGATCTTGTTCCTGGTGCTCAAGTTCGAGCTGATCCACCTGCCTGACGTGCCGGCGAGCTGGCGCTAGGTCGGAAGCCGCGAGCGCGGATTGAGCGTTGGGCTGCGTCGCCCGCTCAAGTTTTAGGCGAATGGGCGATTGCGCGATGGCCGACGCGGTCGACGCAGGGGGCGGCATGTAACTTCGGTTACCGCTGGACGCAGACACAGGCGGCCATCTGGCTCGTCCGTGGCGTTTTCCCCGATAACTTGAGGGCCGTCCGGCAACCGGGCGGCCTTCTTTTCGCTTCGCTTACATGGCAAAGCTGGCGAACCGGGCCGAGACGGCCGCAGATGATCGGGACACCTTCCCAGGCATGCACTCTCTGAGTCCTTCGTCCGTCGGAGCGGTCGCCGCGTGAGTACGTCGTCGACCAACGGGACGCTGAACGGCCGCGCGCCGCCTTTCGGCCAATGGGAACGCTCCGTGGCGGCCCGTTATCTGCGCGCCAAGCGCAGCCAGGGCGGAGTCGCGCTGATCTCGATCATCTCCTTCGTCGGCATCATGCTGGCCGTGGCGGTGCTGATCATCGTCATGAGCGTAATGAACGGCTTTAGGGCCGAGCTGCTCTCGCGGATGCTCGGTTTCAGCGGGCATCTCTATGTGACGGGCGGTGTGCTGACCGCCCCCGACCGCGACGCGGCGATCAAGCGCATTTCGGACCTGCCGGGCGTGATCCAGGTCACGCCGGTCGTGGAGGCCCAGGCCATGGCTCTGGGCGCTGGCCAGATCAGCGGCGCCATTGTCCGCGGCATTACCGCCAAGGACCTGAAGGCGACCAAGATCGTCTCCGACAACATCACCCGCGGATCGATGGCCGGGTTCGACGAAGGCGAGTACGGCGGCGACATGATCATGGTCGGCGACCGCCTGGCGCAGGCGCTGGGCGTGCAGCCGGGCGACGAGCTCAGCCTGGTCTCGCCAACCGGCGGGGCGACGGCCTTCGGGGCGACGCCGCTGCGCAAGACCTACACCATCGCCGGGACGTTCACGGTCGGGATGAGCGAATACGACCAAGCGTTCATCTACATGCCGTTAGAACAGGCGCAGCTGTTCTTCGGGCGCGACAACGGCCTCGACTACCTTGAGATCAAGCTGGACAACCCGGACAAGGCGATCGCCATGAAGGGCGACGTCGCGAGGGCGGCCGGGCCCTCGGCGCTGCTCACCGACTGGACCGAGAAGAATTCCGCCTATTGGGGCGCGCTGAAGGTCGAGCGCAACGTCATGCGCCTGATCCTGATGATGCTGGTTGCGATCGCCGCCATGAACATCATTTCGGGCCTGGTCATGCTGGTGAAGAACAAGGGCCGCGACATCGCCATCCTGCGGACCATGGGGGCGGGGCAGGGCTCCATCCTGCGGATCTTCTTCATGTCGGGCGCGGCGGTCGGGGTGCTGGGCACCATCGCCGGCCTGCTGATCGGCTCGCTGTTCTGCGTCTTCATCGGAGAGATCCAGCAGTTCGTGGAATGGGCCACGGGCGCCGAGGTCTTCAATTCCGATATCTACTTCCTGACGCGTATCCCTGCGAAGATCGACTGGCAGGAAGTCTCGGTCATCACGTTCTGGGCCCTGGCGATGTCGTTCCTGGCGACCTTGCCCCCGGCCTGGCGGGCCTCGCGCCTCGATCCGGTGGAAGCGCTTCGCTATGAGTGATCCCGTCCTGTCCATCCGGGGCCTGCGCCGCACCTACAAGAGCGGCGACAAGACCCTGACCGTTCTGAGCGGCGCCGACCTCGACGTGCGCCCGGGCGAGATCGTTGGGCTGATCGGCCCCTCGGGCTCGGGCAAGTCCTCGCTGCTGCATGCCGCCGGTCTGCTGGAACACCCGGACGAGGGCCGCATCGTCATCGAGGGCCGCGACTGTTCCGACCTCAGCGATCGCCAACGCACGCGCGTGCGCCTGGGCACGATCGGCTTTGTCTACCAGGCGCACCACCTGCTCGCCGAGTTCACGGCGCTCGACAACGTCGCGCTGCCGCAGATGATCGCCGGCCGCTCGCGCAAGGCCGCCCGGGAGCGGGCGCGCGATCTGCTGGCGAGCCTGGGTCTGGCCGAGCGGGTCGATCACCAGCCCGCCCAGATGTCGGGCGGGGAACAACAGCGCGTCGCCATCGCCCGGGCGTTGGCCAATTCGCCCAAGCTGCTGCTGGCCGACGAGCCGACCGGCAACCTCGATCCGCATACCTCGACCGCCGTGTTCGACAGCCTCTATGCCCTGGCGCGCAGCGAGGGCGTTGCGGCGCTGGTGGCGACCCATAACCTGGAACTGGCCAAGCACATGGACCGTGTCGTGGCGCTGAAGGACGGGCGCCTGGAAGAGCAGTCCCGCAGCGCGCTCTAGGCCCTAGAAGGTCGTCGAGCCATCCGGATGGATGACGCAGCCCGGATTGTGCGCCAGCTCCCAGACATGCCCGTCCAGATCGGCGAAGTAGCCTGAATATCCGCCCCAGACGGCCTCCTCGGGGGCCTTGAGCGCCGTCGCTCCGGCGGCGAGCGCCCGGGAGAACATGGCGTCCACCTCCTCGCGGGATCGCCCGTTGATCGCGAGCGTGACGCCCGAGAACCGCCCGTCGATCGGGCGCTTTGCGTCCTCCGCCAGATCAGCGCGTCCAAACAACGCCAGGGCCAAGCCGGGCAGTTGGTAGAAGCAGACGCTCTCGTGCTCCTCCTTGGGGTTCCATCCCAGGCCTTGCTCGAAGAACGCACGCGAGCGGGCGAGATCGTCGACGCCAAGCGTGATCAGGGAAAGTCGTTGGTCCATGGAGGCCTCCTTGTACGCGCGAGATTAAACCCGCTTGACGATGAGAACAAAACGGGAAATAAGAACAAGAACAGAACATCCACAGTGAGGACGTCGCAGATGGTTCGCTTGGCTCGGGAATCGCTGGCCTTTGTGTCGGTCGCAGGCTTTGTCTGGATGATGTGCGCGGTGGCCCAACTGGCCGCCTGAATCGGGAGGTGATGGGTGAGCGAAGCGGTGAACGAGGGTTTCGTCCACCTACGGGTTCGCTCCGCCTATTCGCTGCTCGAGGGCGCGATCAAGGCCGACAAGGTCAGCAGTCTGGCCAAGGCGGCGGAAATGCCGGCGGTGGCGCTGACCGACCGGGCCAACCTCTACGGCGCCCTCGAATTCTCGGTCACCAGCAAGGATGCGGGTGTTCAGCCGATCGTCGGCGTCGCCCTGCCGGTGACGGGTATCGGCGGCGCTCAGCCCGAGCGCTGGGCCAAGATCCCGACCATCGTGCTGCTTGCGCAAAGCGAGCAGGGGTATCTCAACCTCAGTGAACTCTCGTCGCTCTGCTATCTGGAGTCGGATGGCAGCGAGGACGTGTCCGCGCCTTGGTCAAAGGTGGTGGAACACTCCGAAGGATTGATCCTGCTGTCTGGCGGGGTCGATGGTCCGGTCGATCCGCTGCTGGCGGCCGGCAAGATACCCGAGGGGAAGGCCGCGCTCGCCGAGATGGCGCGGGTGTTCGGCGACCGGTTCTATATCGAGCTCCAGCGTCATGGGCTGCCAGCGCAAGCGGCGGCGGAAGGCGAGCTCGTCGCCTTCGCCTACGACAATGACATCCCGCTGGTCGCCACCAACGACGTCTACTTCGCCAAGCAGACCATGTACGAGGCGCACGAAGCGCTGCTCTGCATCGCCGACGGCGCGTTCATCAGTCAGGACGAGCGCCGGCGGGTGACGCCGGAGCATTGGTTCAAGCCGGCGGCGGACATGCGCGCGCTGTTCTCGGACCTGCCGGAGGCTTGCGACAACACGCTCGACATCGCCCGGCGCTGCGCCTTCATGGTCAAGAAGCGTGATCCGATCCTGCCGCGCTTCGATACGGCGGGGGGACGCTCGGAGGCTGAGGAATTGGCCTTCCAGGCGCGCGAGGGGCTCAAGGCGCGCATCGCGAGCGGCCAGGCCTCCGCGCTTCCGGTGGAGGATTACGAGGCGCGTCTGGAGCGGGAGATCGGGGTCATCGCCCAGATGGGCTTCCCCGGCTACTTCCTGATCGTTTCGGACTTCATCAAGTGGGCCAAGACCCACGACATCCCTGTCGGCCCCGGGCGGGGCTCGGGCGCCGGCTCGCTGGTCGCCTATGCGCTGACGATCACCGATCTCGATCCGCTTCGCTATGGCCTGCTGTTCGAGCGCTTCCTGAATCCGGAGCGGGTGTCGATGCCCGACTTCGATATCGACTTCTGTCAGGAGCGGCGCGAAGAGGTCATCAGCTACGTCCAGAAGCACTACGGACGTGACCGGGTCGCACAGATCATCACCTTCGGCACCCTGCAGGCGCGCGCCGTGCTGCGCGACGTGGGCCGGGTTCTGCAGCTGCCGCTGGGTCTTGTCGACCGTCTGGCCAAGATGGTGCCGGCCAACCCCGCCAACCCGGTGACCCTGGCCAAGGCGATCGAGATCGAGCCGCGGCTGCGTCAGGCCAAGGACGACGACGAGGCCGTCAAGCAGTTGCTGGAGACGGCGCTACAGCTTGAGGGCCTCTACCGGAACGCCTCGACCCACGCGGCCGGCGTGGTGATCAGCGATCGGCCGTTGACCCAGCTGACCCCGCTCTACCGCGATCCGCGCTCCGAACTGCCCGCCACCCAGTTCAACATGAAGTGGGTCGAGAGCGCCGGTCTGGTGAAGTTCGACTTCCTGGGTCTGAAGACGCTCACGGTGATCGACCGGGCGCTGAAGTTCCTGCGCAAGCGGGGCGTGGACGTCGACTTCGCGACGCTCGGCGTCGATGACGCGCCGGCCTACGAGGTGATGTCCAACGGCGGGACCGTCGGCGTGTTCCAGCTTGAAGGGCAGGGGATGCGCGACACCCTGCGCCAACTGCGTCCCGGATCGCTTGAAGACGTCACCGCCGTGGTGTCGCTGTACCGCCCCGGCCCGATGGACAACATCCCGGCGTTCATCGACTGCAAGTTCGGCCGCAAGCCGATCGACTACATGCACCCGAGCCTGGGGCCGGTGCTGAAGGAGACCTACGGGATCATCGTCTACCAGGAACAGGTGATGCAGATCGCCCAGATCCTGGCGGGCTACTCGCTTGGCGAAGCCGACCTTCTGCGCCGGGCGATGGGCAAGAAGAAGAAAGAGGAGATGGACCTGCAGCGCGCCAGGTTCGTCTCGGGCGCCGAAGCCAAGGGCGTGCCGGCCGAGCAGGCCGGGTCGATCTTCGATCTGGTGGACAAGTTCGCGGGCTATGGCTTCAACAAGAGCCACGCGGCGGCCTACGCCTATGTTTCGTACCAAACGGCCTGGTTGAAGGCGAACACGCCCGTCGAGTTCTTCGCGGCTTCGATGAGCCTCGATATCTCCAACACCGACAAGCTGGCGGTCTTCTACCAGGACGCCAAGCGGTTCGGCGTGAAGGTCCGCAGCCCTGACGTGAACCGGTCGTCCGCAGACTTCGAAGTCGAGGACGGCGAGGTGCTCTATGCGCTGGGCGGTATCCGCAACGTCGGCCAGCAGGCGATGGAGCACGTGGTGGCGGTCCGCAAGGCGGGCGGCCCCTTCAAGGATATCTTCGACTTCGCCTCGCGGGTCGATCCCAAGCAGGTCAACAAGCGGACCTTTGAAACGCTGGCCCGCGCCGGGGCGTTCGAGTCGATCCACGCCGACCGCGCCCAGTTGCTGGCCGCCGCCGAACTGCTGGTCGGCCTTGGTCAGAGCGTGGCGTCGCAGGAGAGCTCGGAGCAGGGCGCCCTGTTCTCCGACGGCACCAACCACCTCGTAGATCAGGTTCGCAAGAAGATGCCCAAGGCCGAGCCTTGGACGCCGGTGCAGCGCTTGGACGAGGAACTGGCCGCAGTCGGCTTCTATCTGTCCGGCCACCCGTTGGACGACATGGTCACGGCCCTGCGGCGACGGCGGACGGATCTGTTGGCCGACGTGATCCCCAAGGCCGAGGCCGGCGCCGAAGCTTTCCGCATGGCCGGCGTGGTCCGCCGCAAGCAGGAGCGGGCCTCGCAGTCCAGCGGGGAGAAGTTCGCGTTCGTGACATTCTCAGACCCGACCGGCGAGTACGAAGTGCTGTTCCCGCCTGAGTCGCTACGCAAGTGCCGCGACCTGTTGGAGCCCGGCAAGGCGGTTGCGCTCAAGGTGCGGGCCAAGGCGCGCGATGGCGAGGTGCGGTTCTTCGGCGACGACGCCGAACCGGTCGACAAGGCGGTGGAAAACGCAGTCGCGGGGCTGCGGGTCCACGTGGCGCCGCGCAGCGCCGAGATCGAGGCCCTGAAGAAACGGCTGGAGAACGTCGCCAATCCGCGCGGGGGCGAGATCATCCTGGTCGCCAACATCGAACGCGGTCGCGAGGTCGAGCTGAAGCTGCCCGGACGGTTCAGCCTGGACGCGTCGGTGCGCGGGGCTCTGAAGACTGCGCCGGGCGTGGTCTTCGTCGAGGACATCTAGGCCAGGTCAGCGCAGGTCGATGTAGCCCGGCGGCTTCGCGGGTTTCTTGTAGGCGTCGATGCCGCCGCGATTGGAGTAGACCGAAGTCCCTTTGTAGGGCTTGAACGGTTCAGGCTGCGCCATGGTCGGCGGTTTTGGCGGCTCTGGGAAGGTCGGCGCCCTGGGCGTCGTATAGCTCGGCACGCTATAGCTCGGCGCAGGCGGCGCGCCATAGACCGGAGGTGTATAGGGGCGGGGACTGGCCGCAGGGGCCCACGGTCCCGGCTGCGGTTTCAGCGTTCCACCGGGCGAGCCGAACGCGCCCTGCGCCAACAGTCCCAGTCCAACGCCGAGCGCTACGATAGGTGTCATGGGCCCCTCCTGCCATTACAGGATGCGGCTGAACGCTGTTCTCCGCAAGCCTTGGCCGTGAGGCCCAGGCGCGGAAGGCTTGCAATTTGTGCGCTCAGCGCATATTTGGCGCGTCATTCCACACGCAGGTGTTTGGCGATGTGCGGGGAGAAATCCCGCCATACCCATTCCGGTCCTCCATCTGGAGGGTTTGCCTGCGGCGGTTAACCGGAAAAAGGACGAAAAGCCGATGGCGCTTCCTGAATTCTCCATGCGTCAGCTCCTGGAAGCTGGCGCCCACTTCGGCCACCAGACGCACCGCTGGAACCCGAAGATGGACCGTTACATCTTCGGTTCGCGGTCGAACATCCACATCATCGACCTCTCGCAGTCGATCCCGCTGCTGCACCAAGCCCTGGTGAAGGTTCGCGAAGTCGCCGCTGGCGGCGGCCGCGTGCTGTTCGTCGGCACCAAGCGTCAGGCGTCGGAGCCGATCGCCACCGCCGCCAAGCGCAGCGCCCAATACTATGTGAACCACCGTTGGCTGGGCGGCACGCTCACCAACTGGCGCACCGTGTCGGGTTCGATCCAGCGCCTGCGCGAGCTGGAAGGCATGCTCGAAGGTCAAAGCCAAGGCCAAGGCCGCGGCAAGAAAGAACTGCTGCAGATGACCCGCGAGCGCGACAAGCTCGAGCTCAGCCTGGGCGGCATCAAGGACATGGGCGGCATTCCCGACCTGATGTTCGTGATCGACACCAACAAGGAGTCGATCGCCATCCAGGAAGCCCGCAAGCTGAACATCCCGGTCATCGCGATCCTGGACACCAACTGCGATCCGGACGGCATCACCTACCCGATCCCGGGCAACGATGACGCCGCTCGCGCCATCCAGCTGTACTGCGACCTGATGGCCGACGCCGTTCTGGACGGCCTGGCCGCTGGTCAATCGGCCGCTGGCGTGGACCTGGGCGCTTCGGTTGCGCCGGTTGAGCCGACCCTGGCTCGAGAGCTTACGCCGGAGCCCGAAGCGGCGCCGGCCGCCGAGGCTCCGGCCGCGGACCAGGAACAAGCCGGCTAAGACGCATTCGTGCGTCTTACTCAGCTTGACGAAAAACGATCATGGCCGGGCCCTATCAGGGTCCGGTCAAACCCATTCTGACTGATAAGGAGCTGACCATGGCGGAGATCACCGCTGCGCTGGTCAAGGACCTGCGCGAAAAGTCCGGCGCTGGCATGATGGACTGCAAGAAGGCCTTGCAGGAAAACAACGGCGACATGGAAGCGGCCGTCGATTGGCTGCGCACCAAGGGCCTCTCGAAGGCCGCCAAGAAGTCGGATCGCGCGGCCGCTGAAGGCCTCGTGGCCGGCAAGCTGAGCGACGACGGCAAGACCGGCGTCCTGGTTGAGCTGAACGCCGAAACCGACTTCGTCTCGAAGAACGAGCTGTTCCAGAACGCCGCCCGCGATTTCGCGGTCGTCGGCCTGGAGATCGAAGGCGTGGACGCCATCACCGCGGCCAAGACGGCCAAGGGTGAAGTCGTCAGCGACGTGATCACCAACCTGATCGCGACGATCGGCGAGAACATGCGTCTGCGTCGTTCGGCCCGCATCTCGGTCAGCGAAGGCGCCGTGGCCCTCTACCTGCACAACGCGCAGGGCGAAGGCGTGGGCCGTCTTGGCGTGCTGGTGGCTCTGGAAGGCGCCGGCGACCAGGCGGTGCTGAAGGAAGTCGGCCGCAAGATCGCTCTGCACGTCGCCGGCACCCCGACCCCGCCGCTGGCCCTGACCGAGAGCGATCTCGATCCGGCCGCCGTCGAGAAGGAAAAGAAGTTCCTGACCGACCAGGCGCTGGAATCGGGCAAGCCGATCGGCGTCGTGGAGAAGATGATCGAAGGCCGGATCCGCAAGTGGCAGGAAGAAGTGGTGCTGCTGAAGCAACCCTTCGTCATGAACCCGGATCAGACCATCGAGCAGCTGATCGCCGAGACCGCCAAGGAAACCGGTTCGCCGGTCGCCGTGAAGGGCTTCGTGCGCTTCGCCCTGGGCGAAGGCGTGGAAAAGAAGCAGGACGACTTCGCCGCCGAAGTGGCGTCGATGACCGGCCAAGCCTAATTCCACTCGATTAAGCCTATCGGGGGCGCCGTGTGTTCGACGCACACGGCGCCCTTGGTTTATGTAGTACCCAGCCAGATTCTCGACGGAACCCGCCGATGCCCGAAGCTCCGCCCCGCTACAAGAAGATCCTCTTGAAGATGTCGGGCGAGGTCCTGATGGGCGACTCGCTCTTCGGTATCGACACCAAGACGATCGAGGCGGTGGCCGAAGACATCAAGGAAGTGGTCGATCACGGGATCGAACTCTGTCTGGTGATCGGCGGCGGCAACATCTTCCGCGGCGTGTCGCTGGCCGGGAAGGGCATGGACCGAGCCAACGCCGACTACATGGGCATGCTGGCGACGGTGATGAACGCCTTGGCGCTGCAAGGCGCGCTGGAGAAGATCGGCGTCTACACCCGCGTCCAGTCCGCCATTCCGATGGAAGCGGTGTGCGAGCCCTACATCCGCCGCCGTGCGCTGCGGCATCTCGAAAAGGGCCGGGTGGTGATCTTCGCCGCCGGCCTGGGCGCGCCGTTCTTCACCACCGACACGCCCGCCGCGCTGCGGACGGCCGAGATGGGTTGCGACGCCCTGTTCAAGGGCACCAGCGTCGACGGGGTCTATACGGCGGACCCGAAGAAGGATCCCAGCGCTCAGCGCTATGAGACCCTCAGCTATCAGGAAGTGCTGGCCAAGGATCTGCGCGTCATGGACGCCTCGGCCATTGCGCTGATGCGTGACAATCAAATCCCGATCGTGGTCTTTTCGATCCGCGAGCGGGGCAACTTCTTCAAAGTGCTGAAGGGGCAGGGCGTCTTCACGACGATCGCCTGACCGTTCACCGAATTAGACCAACATCTTAGGAGAAATTCCTATGGCTGCGGAAAAGCCGGTTCTCAGCAAGTACAAGGACCGAATGGACAAGGCGATCTTGGCCTTGAAGGACGAGTTCGCGAGCCTGCGGACCGGGCGCGCCTCGGCCGGCCTGCTGGACCAGGTGATGGTCGACGCCTACGGCTCGAGCGTGCCGCTGAACACCGTCGGCTCGGTCAGCGTGCCTGAGCCTCGCTCGATCAGCGTCAACATCTGGGATCGCGGCCTGGTGGTCTCGGTCGAGAAGGCCATCCGCAACGCCGGCCTGGGCCTGAACCCCGTGGTCGACGGCCAGAGCCTGCGCGTGCCGATCCCCCCGCTGACGGAGGAACGCCGCAAGGATCTGGCGAAGATCGCCGGGAAGTACGCCGAGCAGCAGAAGATCGCGATCCGCAACGTTCGCCGCGACGCCAACGACGACCTGAAGAAGGCCGAGAAGGACAGCTCCATCACGCAGGACGAGCAGCGCCGCATGGAGACCGAGGTTCAGAAGTTTACCGACGAGGCGATCAAGCGCGTCGACGAAGCCTTGAAAACCAAGGAACAAGAGATCATGCAGGTTTAATCGTCCAGGCGGATCGAGGACGAACGGGAACCCATGACCACGATCGAGCAACAGCAGCCCGCGCCGGACGCGCCACTGCACGTGGCGATCGTCATGGACGGCAATGGCCGTTGGGCGAAGCGCCGCGGCTTGCCGCGCCAGGTCGGCCACCCCAAGGGGGTGGACGCGATCCGGCGCGTGGTGGAAGCCGCCCCGGTCCAGGGCGTCCGCTGGCTGACGCTGTATGCGTTCTCGACCGAGAACTGGCGCCGCCCGGCTGGCGAGGTCGCCGAGGTCATGCGGCTGCTGAAGCTCTATGTGAACTCCGATCTCGACAAGTTGGCGCGCGAGGGCGTGAAGGTCAGCATCCTGGGGCGTCGCGCAGGTCTGCCGCCCGATGTCGCCGAGATCGTCGAGCGGGCTGAACGCCAGACGGCGCACAACGACAAATTCTTCCTGCAGGTGGCCTTCAACTACGGCGGCCGGGCCGACCTGATGGACGCAGCGAGCGCCCTGGTCGCCGAGGCCGCGGCCGGTCGTCTGCGGCCGGAAGACGTCACCGAAGATCTGCTGCAGAGCAAGCTGTCGACGGCCGGCATTCCCGATCCGGACCTTGTGATCCGCACCAGCGGCGAACAGCGGCTCTCGAACTTCCTGCTGTGGGAAACGGCCTATTCCGAGTTCGTCTTCCAGGATGTGCTCTGGCCCGACTACAACGCCGATTACCTGCGTGCAGCGATCGAAGAATTCCAAAAGCGCGAGCGGCGCTACGGCGGCGCCGTGGCCGATAATGTCCTTGCCGCAGGCTAGGCGTTTCGACTGGGCCAATCTGGGCGTACGCGTCGCCTCGGCCACGGTCCTGGTGCCCGCGGTGCTGGGCGCTGTTTGGTTCTCGGATCTTCCCGACCTGCGCTGGATGTTCCTCGTCCTGGTCGCGGTCGCGGTCGCCTTGCTGGCGATCGAGTGGGGCGCCATGACGGCCCCGACCGCGCCGGTGCGGGTGTCTACCGCTCTGACCGTCGCGATCCTGGCGGCCGCCTTCCTGGCGCATCAGAAGCACATGCCCCTGGCGTGGGGCGCCGCGGCGCTTGGCGCGGTGGCCGCCGCGCTGGTGGCGCGGGGCGTGGCAGAGAGGCCGACGAACGCCGCGTTCGGGGTCATCTACCTGGCCATTCCCGTCGTCTGCCTGGTCTGGCTGCGGGGCATGCCGGAGGGGCGTCAGTGGACGATCCTGCTGTTCGCGGTCGCTTGGGCGGCGGACATTGCGGCCTTCGCGGTCGGCAGCGCCCTGAAGGGGCCGAAGCTGTGGCCGAAGTTCTCGCCCAACAAGACCTGGTCGGGCTTCATCGGCGGCCTCGTGGCCGCGGCGGCGACAGGCGCCAGCATGGCCGCCTTCAGCGCCATCGTGTTGAGCGTGCCGGCTGGCGCGCTCATCGGCCTCCTGGGCGGCCTGGCGACCATGGCCGGCGACCTCTGGGAGTCGATGCTCAAGCGTCGGTTCGGTGTGAAGGATTCCGGGGACCTGATCCCCGGCCACGGCGGTTTGTTAGATCGAGTGGACGGTCTGATGTTCGCCGTGGTCGTCCTGGCCGCGGCGCGACTGATCAATCATTGGGGATGGGCGCATTGACTTTGCCTCGCCGCGTCAGCGTTCTGGGTTCGACCGGCTCGGTCGGCGTTTCGACTCTGGACCTGTTGGACAAAGCCGGCGCTGAGGTTGAGGTCACGGCCCTGACGGCGGGCCGCAACGTCGAGCGCCTGGCCGAGCAGGCCCTGCGTTGGCGGCCCAAGCTGGCGGTGATTGAGGACGAGACCAAGCTGGCCGAACTGCGCCAGCGGCTGGACGGTTCGGGCATCGCGGCGGCTGCGGGCCACAACGCTGTGGTCGAAGCGGCAAGCGCCGACGCCCAGTGGGTGATGTCCTCGATCGTCGGCTTCGCGGGCCTCGCGCCCACATTGGCCGCCGCCCAGGCCGGGGCGGTGATCGGCCTGGCCAACAAGGAAAGCCTGGTCTGCGCCGGGCCATCGCTGCTGCGAGCGGCGAAGCTGGCGGGCGGCGTGGTGATCCCTGTCGATTCCGAGCACTCGGCGATCTTCCAGGTTCTGGACCCGATGAACGCCCAGCGTGTCGACCGGTTGATCCTGACGTCCTCCGGCGGACCGTTCCGGACCTGGTCGGCCGAGCAGATGGCCCACGCCACGCCGGAGCAGGCCGTGGCGCACCCGAACTTCAGCATGGGCGCGAAGATCTCGGTCGACTCCGCGACGATGATGAACAAAGGCCTGGAGATCATCGAGGCCGCCTACTTGTTCGGCATGACGAACGAGCGGGTCGAAGTGCTGATCCATCACCAGCAGATCATCCATAGCCTCGTGGAGTACAGCGACGGCTCGACGCTCGCCCAGCTGGGACCGCCCGATATGCGCACGCCGATCGCCTGCGCGTTCGCCTGGCCAGATCGGTTGCCGTGGCCGGCCCCGCGGCTGGATCTGGCCGCCATCGGCCAATTGACCTTCGAAGAACCGGACCTGCGCCGTTTTCCCGCCTTGAAGATCGCCAAAGAAGCTTTGGCGGCCGGTGGGGCCGCGCCTGCGGTGATGAACGCCGCCAACGAGGTCGCAGTGGCCGCTTTCCTTGACCGCAAGATAGGCTTTCTCGATATTGCCGCCACGGTGGCCGAGACCCTCGAACGCGTTGAGACTCAAGGCCTTGTCGCGGGGGCGGCGGTTGGCGACACGCTCGAGAACGCACGGCATACCGATACGCTGGCGCGACGCGTCGCCGGCGAGGTTGTCGGCGGCCTAGGGCGCTAGGCGCGGAGGAGTAACAGCACATGCTCGATTTCATCCTCACCGCCCTGACCTTCGTCATCCCCTTCGTCCTGGTGCTCGGCCTAGTCGTGACGATTCACGAACTGGGTCACTTCCTGGCCGCGAAGATGTTCGGCGTGGCCATCGACCGTTTCTCGATCGGTTTCGGCAAGGCGATCGCCGCCTGGACGGATAGGTCGGGCGTCGAGTGGCGTGTCGGCTGGATCCCGCTGGGCGGCTATGTGCGCTTCACCGGCGACGAGAACGCCTCCAGCGTCCCGGACTCCGAAGACCTGGACACGATGCGCCAGACGATCGAGCGGCGTGAGGGTCACGAGGCCCTCTCGCGCTACTTCCATTTCAAGCCGCTGTGGCAGCGGGCCATCGTGGTGGCCGCCGGTCCGATCGCCAACTTTGTGCTCGCAGTGGCGCTGTTCGCTTCGCTGCTGCTGGCCTTCGGGCAATATGTGCTGCCGGCGAAGATCGCTTCGGTGCAGCCGGGAAGCCCCGCCGAACAGGCTGGGTTCCGCGCCGGCGACCTGATTCTCGAGGCCGATGGCCGTCGGATCCGTAGCTTCGACGAGGTCGCTGAGGTCGTGCAGGTCCGCGCCAATGTCCCGACGGCCTTTGTCGTCGAGCGGGCAGGGCGCGAGGTCGAGATCAACGCCACGCCAGAGTGGGTAGAGCGGACGGACTCGCTCGCCGGCACGCGTCGCCAGGGCATGCTGGGCCTGACGCCGGCCCAGACCCGCGATGACGTCGTCCATGTGCGCTACAACCCGATCGAGGCGGTGGCCGGCGGCGTGCAACGCACGTGGCGCACGCTTGAGACCACGGTCTACTACCTGGGGCGGATGGTCACGGGTCAGGTTTCCCCCGATCAGTTGAGCGGGCCTCTCGGAATCGCCCGAATCTCCGGCAAGGTTGCCCAGGCCGGAGCGGAGGGCGCGCCCGATGTCGGGGGGATGATCCTCGGCAGCGGCGTTAATCTGCTCCAGCTGGCTGCGTTCGTTTCGGTGAGCATCGGCTTCATGAATCTTCTCCCGATCCCTGTTCTGGATGGGGGGCACCTGCTGTTCTACGCCTATGAGGCGGTGGCGCGTCGTCCGCTCGCGGCGAGGGTGCAGGCAGCGGGCTACCGGGTGGGGCTTGCGCTGCTCCTGGGATTGATGTTGTTCGCGACCTGGAACGATCTGCAGCAACTGCGTGTGTTCAAAATCCTTGGCGGCGTTTTCTCCTGAAACCCGCGCTTTTCCATTGACGGCTGATACGATGCAAAGACCCCGCGCTAGCCGCGCCGCGCTCGCCTCCGGCCTTGCCTTGCTGATGGGCTCGACGGCCATCGTCATCCCTAGCGCCGCGTTGGCGCAGGAACAGGCGACGCAGCCCCAGCCGCAACCTGCGCCGCCGCAGGATGCCGGGCAGCAGTCCGGCGTGGTCCAGCGGATCATCGTGCGGGGCAATGAGCGGATCGAGCAATCGACCGTGCTGTCCTATCTGCCGATCCAGCCGGGCGAGACGCTCGATCCGGCCAAGGCCGACCTGGCGCTGAAGACCCTGTTCCGCACCGACCTCTTCGCCGACGTGAAGATCGAGCTGCAGGGCTCGGACATGATCGTCACGGTCGTCGAGAACCCGATCATCAACAAGGTGGTCTTCGAAGGGAACTCTGGCCTCAAGGAAGACAAGCTGCGTGACGAGGTGAGCGTGCGTCCGCGCGGCATCTTCACCCGGGCCAAGGTGCAGCAGGACGTCCAGCGCATCGTCGAACTCTATCGCCGCTCGGGCCGCATTTCGGCGACCGTGACGCCGAAGATCGTGGAACTGCCCCAGAAGCGCGTCGACCTGATCTTTGAGATCAACGAAGGCCCCAAGAGCGGGGTCCTGCGGGTCAACTTCCTGGGGAACAGCGAGTTCTCGGACAACGACCTGCGCGACGTCGTCGTGACCGAGCAGTCGAGCTGGTACAAGTTCTTCTCGAACAACGCCAACTACGACCCCGACCGCCTCGAGTACGACAAGGAGCAGCTGCGCAAGCACTACCGCAACCGCGGCTTCTACGATTTCCGTGTCGTCTCGGCGATCGCCGAGCTGGCCCCCGACAAGAACGGCTTCGTCATCACCTACACCCTCGACGAGGGCAAGGAGTACCGGTTCGGCAAGGTCACGGTCGAAACCGAGCTGCAGAAGCTCGACAAGAATGTGCTCCAGCAACTGGTGCCGATCCGCTCGGGCGAAATCTATCAGGACGAGAAGATCGAGGCGGCGACCGACTCGCTGACCTTCGCCGCCGGTGCGGCGGGCTTCGCGGCCGTGGACGTACGTCCGCGCTATACGCCCAATCGCGAGACCGGCCTCGTCGACGTCGTGTTCCAGGTCCGCGAAGGGCCGCGGGTCTACGTCGAACGCATCGACGTGACCGGCAACACCCGCACGCTCGACTACGTGATCCGTCGCGAACTCAACCTCGTCGAGGGCGACGCCTACAACCGCGCCCTGGTCGACCGTTCGCGCAACAACATCCGCGCGCTGGGCTTCTTCAAGGACGTCACGATCGACGAGGCGCCCGGTTCGGCGCCCGACCGCACGACGCTGCAGGTGAAGGTCGAGGAGCAACCCACCGGGGAGCTTTCGTTCAGCGCCGGCTACTCGTCGGTCGACCAACTGATCCTCGACCTCGGCGTCACCGAGCGGAACTTCCGCGGCCGCGGTCAGAGCCTGCGCGCGCGGGTCTCGGTCGGTTCGCTCCGCCAGCAGATCGACTTCGGCTTCACCGAGCCGCGCTTCCTGGGCCGCGACCTCGGCGCGGGCGTCGACCTCTACTCGTACCGCTACGACCTGACCGAATACTCTGCCTATAAGACGGTGACGGTTGGCGGGAACATCCGCATGGCGTTCCCGCTGACGCTGAACTCGCGGATGTCGACGCGCTACACCCTGCGTCAGGAAGACGTGCAGATCGACGACGCGTACTGCGATCCGACGGCGCCGCTGGTGTCGCTGTCGCTCTGCGCCCAGCGCGGCAAGTACCTGACCTCGCTGATCGGCTACACCTACCTGTATGATCGCCGGAACGACCCGATCAATCCGACCCGCGGCTTCCGCTTCGACGTGAGCCAGGACCTTGCCGGCCTCGGCGGCGACGTGAACTACATCAGCACCGAAGTGACCGGCGGCTGGTACCACGGCTTCAACAAGGACTTCATCCTGAGCGTCACCGGCCAGGGCGGCTATATCGCCGGCTGGAACGGCGATACCGTCCGGGTGAACAGCCGCTTCTACAAGGGCGGCAACAACTTCCGGGGCTTCGAGACCGCCGGCATCGGCCCGCGCGACACCAACTTCGGACGTTCCGACGCCCTGGGCGGTCGCGCCTACGCCATCGGTTCGGCTGAACTGACGATCCCGACCGGCCTGCCCGAGCAGTACGGCATCAAGGCCGCGCTGTTCACCGACGTGGGCACGCTCGGCCTGCTGGACGACAAGGACAAGCTGAAGGCCGACGGCACGGTCGATCCGCTGATCTATGACGACATGTCCCTGCGCGCCACGGCGGGTCTCTCGGTGTTCTGGCGCTCGCCGATGGGCCCGATCCGATTCGACTTCAGCCAAGTTTTGGCCAAAGAAGACTACGACAAGACCGAAACGTTCCGGTTCTCCACCTCAACCAGGTTCTAGATTCACCTCATGACGATCAAAGCCCTTGTCGCGGCGACCTGTGTCGCCGCCATCACCGCTTCCGCTTCCAGCGCGGCCTTCGCGCAAGCGGCGGCGCCCGCCGCTCCGGCGGCGCCTGCGGTGACCCACGGCCCGGCTCTGCCCGGCGTCTGCACCGTCTCGGTGGAAGGTGCGATTGCGACCTCGACGGTCGGAAAGTACGTCCAGACGCGCCTCCAGCAGATCGCGAGCCAAGTTCAGGCCGAACTCTCGGCGGAAGAGACCGCCATCCAGAACGAAGCCAAGACCCTCGAAGGTCAGCGGACCACCCTCGACCAGAACACGTTCGAGACCCGCGCCTCCGCCCTGCAAGTGAAGGCCAACGCCTTCCAGCGCAAGGAACAGCAACGTGGCCGCGAACTGCAAGCCACGCAGCAAAAGGCGCTGGGCCGCGTCTATCAGGAGCTGACCCCGATCGTCAGCCAGGTCTACCAGCAGCGTCAGTGCAGCCTGCTGATCAACCGTGAAAGCGTCGTGCTCTCGAACCCGGCCATGGACATCAGCCAACCGGTCGTGACCGCGTTGAACGCGAAGATCACTCAGTTCACGTTCGATCGTGAGCGCCTCGACCAAGCTGCTGCTCCGGCCGCTGCGGCGCCTGCGACCCGCAAGTAGGGCGCGACTCGCGATAAAGGCGGGTCGAGCTGAGGAATCCCATGCCCGACCCCCGATTTTTTGAAGACCTCGGCCCTGTCACGCTCGCCGAACTGGCCAGCCTGACAGGCGCCGAACTTTCTGATGCGGACCAAGGCCAGCGCCAGGTCCGCGGCGTGGCCGTGTTGGCCAGCGCCCAGGCCGACACCGTCACCTTCCTGACCGACAAGAAGTACGCCGCGGATCTCGCCGCCGTGCAGGCGGCGGCCGTGTTCGTGACGGCCCGCGACAAGGATCTCGCGCCGGCAGGCTGCGTCGCCCTGGTGACGCCTACGCCGCAGGCCGCCTACGCCGCCGCCGCCAATCGGCTGCATCGCCCGCGGCGCCATGCCGGGCCGCAGGCCGTGGCGGCCGACGCCGTCCTGGAAGAGGGCGTCCAACTGGCCCCCGGCGCCGTCGTCGGACCTGGCGCGCGTATCGGCGCGCGGACCGAAATCGGCGCCAACACGGTCATCGGACCAGGCGTCGCCATCGGCCGCGATTGCGTCATCGGCGCCAACGTCACGCTCGGCTTTGCGCTGCTGGGCGACCGCGTGCGGGTTCTGGCCGGCGCGGTGATCGGCGAGCCTGGATTTGGGGCCGCCGGCGGCGCTCAGGGCGTCGTCGACATCCCGCAACTGGGCCGCGTCATCCTGCAGGACGGGGTGACCATCGGGGCCAATACCTGCATCGATCGCGGCGCTTTCGACGACACCGTGATCGGCGAGAACACCAAGATCGACAACCTCGTGCAGATCGCCCACAACGTGCGTGTGGGACGGAACTGCGTCATGGCTGCGCATACCGGCATCTCGGGCAGCGTCTTGATCGGCGACGGCGCCGCGTTCGGCGGACGGGCCGGCGTGGCCGACCACGTGACCATCGGCGACGGAGCCCAGGTGGCGGCCGCCGCGGGCGTGTTCCGCGACATCCCGGCGGGCGAGACCTGGGGCGGGGTGCCCGGACAACCAATTCGACGCTGGATGCGGGAGGTGGCATGGCTTTCACGCTCCGCCAACCGCAAGGGGACCGACAAATGAGCAACGACGCGGCGGCGGCCGAGGTCTCCATCGACATTTCCGAGATCCTGGAACGGATCCCGCACCGTTATCCGTTCCTGCTGGTCGACCGCGCCGAAGCCTATCGGCCCAACGAGTCGATCATCGGCATCAAGTGCGTGACCATCAACGAGCCGTTCTTCCAGGGCCACTTCCCTGACTATGCGGTGATGCCGGGGGTGCTGATCGTCGAGGCCATGGCCCAGACGGGCGCAGTCCTGATGTCGAAGACGCTCAACGTCGATCGCGCCGGCAAGACGATTCTCTTCACTTCGGTCGACAACTGCCGTTTCCGTCAGCCGGTTCGGCCGGGCGATGTCCTGCGCATGCATGTGAAGGTGCTGCGCGTCCGTGGGGGGCTCTTCAAGTTCGAAGGCAAGGCCATGGTCGGCGAGAAGACCGCTGCTGAAGCGGAGTTCGCCGCCATGCTGGTGGAGACCCCATGAGCATCGAAGTTCACCCCAGTTCCGTCGTCGATCCCAAGGCGCAGCTTTCGGACGGCGTCGTGATCGGTCCGTTCTGCACGGTCGGCCCCAATGTGAAGCTCGGCGCGCGGACCAAGCTGTTCTCGCACGTCGTCGTCGACGGCTTCACCTCGCTTGGCGAAGACAACACCGTCTATCCCTTCGCGATGCTCGGCGGTCCGCCGCAGCACACCGCCTACAAGGGCGAGGACACTCAGCTCGTCATCGGCGACCGCAATGTCATCCGCGAACATGCGACCATGAATACCGGCACGGTCGGCGGCGGCGGCATGACGAAGGTCGGTTCCGACGGCTTCTACATGATCGAGAGCCACGTCGGGCACGACTGCATCGTCGGTGATCAGGTGATCCTGACCAAACAGGCGACACTGGGCGGTCACTGCGACATCGCTGACTTTGTCATCGTCGGCGGTCTCGCCGCGGTCCACCAGCGCACGCGCGTCGGACGTCACGCCATGGTCGGGGGCCTGGCCGCCGTCGTGAAGGACGTCATTCCCTACGGCTCGGTGTGGGGCAACCACGCCCACCTCGAGGGCCTGAATCTGCTGGGCCTCAAGCGCCGAGGCTTCAGCCGCGAGACGATCAACACCATGCGCGCAGCGTATCGGATGCTGTTCGCCGACGAGGGCACGTTCCAGGAACGCCTGGACGACACGGTCGAGACCTATTCGGACTCGCCGGAAGTGATGGAAATCGTCGACTTCATCCGCGCCGACGCCAGCCGGCCGCTTTGCCTGCCGGAGCGGGAGGTCTAGGGCGTGCAGAAGCTCGGACTGATTGCGGGCGGCGGGAATCTGCCGGTCGAGATCGCTCAGCACTGCGAACGCGCTGGCCGGCCGTTCTTCATCATTCGCCTCAAGGGCTTCGCAGGCGAGGAGATCGCCCGTTTCCCCGGCGCCGACATCGGCATCGCCGAGCTCGGCAAGTGTTTCAAGGCCCTCAAGCGGGCCGGCTGCAAGGCTGTGACCCTGGTCGGCACCGTGGACCGGCCCGACTTCAAGGCGCTGACCCCCGATCTGCGCGGCCTGATGGCCTTGCCGGGCGTGATCGCGGCGGCGCGCCAGGGCGATGACGCCCTCCTGCGTCAGCTCCTGGGCGAGTTCGAGAAGGAAGGCTTCACCGTCGAGGGCGCGCACGAGGTGATGGGCGATCTGACCCTCGCCGCGGGCCCGCTCGGCGCCGTTGTCCCGACTGACGAGCAACTCGCCGATGTCCACCACGCCTTGCGCGTGGCCCGTGCGATCGGCCAGTTGGACGTGGGGCAGGGCGCTGTCGTCTGCGACGGCCTGGTTCTGGCCGTGGAGGCGCAAGAAGGCACCGACGCGATGCTGCGCCGGGTCGCGGAGTTGCCCCGCAACATCCGCGGAACTGCCGATGCGCCGCGCGGGGTCCTGGCCAAGGCGCCCAAGCCGATCCAGGAGACCCGCATCGACCTGCCGACCATCGGCCTCAACACCATTCAGCGCGCGGCCCAGGCCGGGCTCGCGGGCGTCGCCGGAGAAGTCGGCCGGTTGCTCGTGCTAGACCGCGAGGCGGTCATCGCCATGGCCGACGAACTAGGTCTCTTCGTGGTGGGCGTGGAGCCGCCCGAAGCGCCGTGACCAAGCCGCTCTGCGTCATGCTGGTCGCGGCCGAGGCGTCCGGCGACGACCGCGGTGCGGGCCTTGCCAAGGCTCTGCGCGCCCGGCTCGGCGACGGCGTCCGCTTCGTCGGCGTCGGCGGCGCGCGGATGGCGGCCGAGGGCGTTGATAGCCCCTTCGATATCGCCGAACTGTCGATCTTGGGCCTGCTGGAGGGGCTTCTAGCCTATCGGAAGGTCGTGGCCCGGGTCGAGGACACGGTCGCCCTGGCGCGTCGGGAAAAGCCCGACGTGGTGGTGCTGATCGACTCCTGGGGCTTCACGCTCCGCGTGGCGCAGCAACTGCGCAAGCTCGATCCCAATTTGCCCCTGATCAAGTACGTCGCGCCGCAGGTCTGGGCGACGCGGCCGGGCCGCGCGAAGACCTTGGCCGCAACGGTCGATCACCTGCTGTCGATTCACGTGTTTGACGCTCCGTATTTTGAGGCTGAAGGCCTGCCGGTCACCTTCGTCGGTAACTCCGCCCTGACCCTCGACTTTTCGAAGGCTGACGGCGGGCGCCTGCGGGCGCAGCTGGGCATCGCGCCGGAGGCGCCGGTTCTGCTGGTGCTGCCCGGCAGCCGGCCCGGCGAGATCAGCCGCGTGCTGCCGCCGTTCGCCGACGCCGTGGCGATTCTGAAAGCTGCGCGCCCCGATCTTCAGGTGATCATCCCCGCCGCGCCGACAGTCGCGCAGACGGTCAAGGATCAAGCCTCCAGTTGGGCCTATGTGGTCGAGGGGGAGGGTGCAAAGCTCGACGCCATGAAGGCGGCGACGGTGGCGATGGCCTGCTCTGGCACGGTGACGACGGAACTGGCGCTGGCGGGCGTGCCGATGGTGGTCGGTTATCGGCTTGGATCCATGACCCACGCGATCCTGAAGCGTTTGATCCGCACGCCCTACATCACGTTGTTCAATATCGCTGCGAAGGACTTCGTCGCGCCTGAACTGGTCCAAGACGACTGTAATGGGCCGGCTCTGGCCCGCGAGGTGGCCTTGCGCCTCGATGACCCGGCGCTGCGGGAGCATCAGGCGCAGGCTCAGACCGCAGCCCTGCAGAAGATGGGCCGCGGCGGGGCCGATCCTTCAGACGTGGCGGCCGACGCCGTCCTGAAAGTGCTGCGGGCGCGAGCGTAGCGGCGGCGCGTCGAGGACGTACTGCTGGATCTCGGGAGCCGCCACGCAGACGTGCAGCTCTGACCAGGTGGGGTTGACCGCCGCGACCCCAAGCTTGTGCAGCGCTGGCATGAAGCGATCTTCCAGATAGTCCTTCAAGTCGTCTTCGGTATCCCAGATGTCGACCGTGTGCGCGCCGGCCTCGTCGAAGGAGGCCATGTGCAGCAAGCAGCCGACGGGCGGATTGTGATCCCAATCGATCTCCGCGCGAACCTGCTCGTACATGTCGCGGGTGATGTGCGGTTCGTCCAGCTTCGCCATGAACGCCATGGGCGTGCTCCTCATTCGGGTTGGCGGAGGAACCCTACGAGCATCTCTGCGCATCGCAACCCAGGCGTATACCTAGGCGCCGGGCAGCAAAAAGCCCCGCCCGGCGGACCGGACGGGGCTTATGTCTTGCGCCTTGAAGCGGCTTAGCGCTTGTCGACCGAGACGTAGTCGCGCGGGCCAGCGCCCGTGTAGATCTGGCGCGGACGGCCGATCTTCTGCGACGGATCTTCGATCATTTCCTTCCACTGGCTGATCCAGCCCACGGTGCGGGCCAGGGCGAACAGCACGGTGAACATCTCCGGCGGGAAGCCGAGGGCGCGCAGGGTGATGCCCGAGTAGAAGTCGACGTTCGGGTAGAGCTTGCGTTCGATGAAGTACGGATCGCTCAGGGCGACCTTTTCCAGCTCCATCGCGACCTTCAGCAGCGGGTCATCCCCGTGACCGACTTCGGCGAGCACTTCGTGGCAGGTCTTCTGCATCACGGTCGCGCGCGGGTCGTAGTTCTTGTAGACGCGGTGACCGAAGCCCATCAGGCGATAGCGACGATCCTTAACGCCTTGAACGTACTCAGGAATGCGATCGACGGTGCCGATCTCCTTGAGCATGTTCAGCGCTTCTTCGTTCGCGCCGCCGTGGCTCGGACCCCAGAGGCAGGCGATGCCGGCCGCGATGCAGGCGAACGGGTTCGCGCCCGACGAACCGGCCAGGCGGACGGTCGAGGTCGAGGCGTTCTGTTCGTGGTCCGCATGCAGGATGAAGATGCGGTCCATGGCGCGGGTCAGCACCGGGTTCGGCTTCCAGTCCTCGGCCGGGACCGAGAAGCACATGCGCAGGAAGTTTTCCGAGTACGACAGGTCGTTGCGCGGATGCACGAACGGCTGGCCACGGAAGTACTTGAAGGCGCGCGCGGCGATCGTCGGCATCTTGGCGATGAGCCGGTGCGACGAGATCATCCGCTGTTCCGGATCATCGACGTTGGTGCTGTCGTGATAGAAGGCCGACAGGGCGCCGACGGCGCCGACCATGATCGCCATCGGGTGGGCGTCGCGGCGGAAGCCCATGAAGAACCTATCGAACTGCTCGTGCAGCATCGTGTGATAGGTGATGTTGTGTTCGAAGGTCTCGAACTCCTTGGCGTTCGGCAGGTCGCCGTTCAGCAGGAGGTAGCAGACTTCGAGGAAGCTGGACTTCTCGGCCAGCTGGTCGATCGGGTAGCCGCGATGCAGCAGCACGCCCTTGTCACCGTCGATGAAGGTGATCTTGCTTTCGCAGCTCGCCGTCGAGGTGAAGCCCGGGTCGTAAGTGAAGACGTCGGCCTCGGCGTAGAGTTTCCGAATGTCCACGACGGCGGGGCCGTCGGTGCCTTTGAGGATCGGCAGCTCGACCGACTTGCCGTCGAAACTCACCTTAGCCGTATCGCCCATGCCATTCCTTCCGTCTTGCAGGAGTTAAACGCCCGTTTCAGGTGCCTTATAGCGCCTTATGCGGACTGTGAAAGCGCGTCGTCGAGACGCCCCAAACTTTCCTGTTTCCCAAGGCTCACAAGGGCTCCAGCCAGATCCGGAGCCGGTGAGCCTCCCGAGAGGACGCCACGTAAGGCTGGGCCGAACTTGCCCATGCCAACGCCTTCGGCCTCAGCGAAGCCTCGCAGCGCCGCTTCCAGGGTCGAAACATCCCAGTTCGCCTGGCCGTCCAGGTGCGCCTTCAGGCGCGCGAGTCGGCCGCGGGTTTCTTCGGTCAGCAGGCCCTTGGCCTTTTCCGGCAGCTCCAGCGGCCGGCGCTTCAAGGCGAAGACCGTCGCGTCGGCGAGCTCGAGCATCGTCTTGGCGCCGTCGCGGACCAGCGGAATAGTCCGCTCGATGATCGCCTCATCGCCGTCTTGCAGCGGGAAGTCGCGGCTCTTGTGGACGCCGATGACCAGTTCAGACAACCGCCCAGGGTCGGCTTGGCGCAGGTAATGGTTGTTGAGGTGGTTGAGCTTGTCCCAGTCGAGGCGGGCGGGCGCGCCGACCACGTCCTTGACGTCGAACCAGCTGATCGCCTGTTCGTCCGAGAAGATCTCGTCGTCGCCATGGCCCCAGCCCAGCTTGGCCAGGTAGTTGCGCATGGCTTCGGGCAGATAGCCCATATCGTTGAATTCGCTGACCGCCTGGGCGCCGTGACGCTTGGAGAGCTTGGTCCCGTCCGGTCCGTGAATCAGCGGCAGGTGCGCCCAGATCGGAACGTCCCAGCCCATCGCCTGATAGATCAGGGTCTGGCGCGCGGCGTTGTTCAGGTGGTCGTCGCCGCGGATCACGTCGGTGATCCCCATGTCATGGTCATCGACCACGACTGCGAGATTGTAGGTCGGCGTGCCGTCGGAACGCAGCAGGATCAGGTCGTCCAGGGTCTTGTTCTGGAACGTCACCTGGCCCTTCACCTGGTCGACGATGATGGTCTCGCCCTCGATCGGACTCTTCAGGCGCACGACGTAGGGTTGGCCTTCGTCATAGTTTCCGGCCCCGCGATCGCGCCACGGCGAGCGGATCACCCGGCCCTCGGCGCGCGCGGCCTCGCGCTCGATCTCGAGTTCCTCGGCCGTCATGTAACAGCGATAGGCACCGCCGCGGGCCAGCATCTCGTCGACCACGGCGCGGTGCCGGTCGGCGCGGGCGAACTGGAACACCGGCTCGGCGTCCGGCTTCAGGCCCAGCCACTCCAGGCCGTCGAAAATGACCTGTACCGCCGCGTCGGTCGAACGCTCGCGATCGGTGTCTTCGATGCGCAGCAGGAACTGCCCGCCTGTGTGCTTTGCATAAAGCCAGTTGAAAAGCGCCGTCCGGGCCGTGCCAATGTGCATGGAGCCGGTGGGCGAGGGGGCGATCCGGGTGACGACGGGACGGTCGGACATCGAGGTAGGGGCTGTGACTTTAGCTGCCGCGCCTGACGTGGGCGCGGCGCCTCTTAACACGCCCTTTCCGCTGCGTCCTAGCCTTCGCCGCATCGCAGCATGGTTTGCCGATCAAGCCTCCGTGCAGACGATCAGCCTCTGGACGCCGGTGGCGTTCGGCTCGGGAGCGGCGATGTACCTGGCCCTGCCGGCCGAACCGCTGGCTCTCGTGGCATGGGCCGTTCTGGGGCTTGCGGGCCTGATGCTGCTCGCGGCGGCGCGGATGAATCTTGGCCGCCCTGCCGTCGTCTGCCTTGTCCTGACAGCGTTCGCGCTGGGCGGTTTCGCCGCCGCCAAGCTCCGGACCCAGTCCGTCCGTGCGCCGATCGCGCCGGCGGGCGGCGGGGTGCGCGCCATCGAGGGATTCGTGGTCGATGTCGCCAGCCCCGGCCAAGGCGGCCCACGGCTTCTGGTCGCGCCGATCCGGATCAGCGGTCTGGAGCCGCAGGCGACGCCTATCCGCATCAGAATCACCCTGCGCGACGACGATGCGCTTCCGGCGCCTGGAACGGCGATCTCGGTGAAGGGGATGATCAATGCGCCGCCGCCGCCCGCCAGTCCTGGATCATACGACTTCGCGCGCGACGCCTTTTTCGACGGCGTGGGCGGTGTCGGCTTTGCTCTGACCCCGATCGCAAGCACCCAGGCCGATCCGCCGCCTTGGCGATTGGCGCTGGAGATGAAGGTCAACGCTGTGCGCTGGGCATTGGCCAAACGCATCGTCGCGGAAATGGGCGTGGAGAGCGGCGGCCTCGCCGCGGCCATGACGACCGGGCACGAAGCCTTCGTGCCCAAGGAACAGGTGGAGGATCTGCGCGCCTCCGGGCTGGCGCACATCATTTCGATCTCCGGCCTGCACATGGCGATCGTCGGGGGCTTCACCTTCGCAGCCGTCCGCCTTGGCGTCGCCGCCTGGCCTTGGGCGGCGCTGCGCGTCTCGTCGAAGAAGGTGGCGGCGGCGGCCGGCCTCTTGGCGGTCATCCTCTATCTGGTGATTTCCGGCGCGCCGGCGCCGGCGGAGCGCGCCGCGATCACCGCAGGGGCTGCGTTCCTGGCCATCCTGGTCGACCGCCGGGCCATCAGCCTGCACACCTTGGCCATCGCAGCGCTGGTCATCCTGGCGATGCAGCCGGAAGCCGTGGCTGCGCCCGGATTCCAGATGTCGTTCGCCGCGACTGCGGCCCTGGTGGCGCTTGCCGAGGCCTGGCCCCGGCCGGCCAAGGAAATCAACACGCCCTGGCCGATCCGGACCGTCCAGGCGGTGGGCGTCTGGACGGTCGCCAGCATAGGCGCAAGCTTCGTCGCGGGCCTGGCGACGGGGCCGTTCGCCATGCAGCACTTCAATCGGGTCTCGACGTTCGGGCTGGTGGCCAACCTGCTGACGGCGCCGATCTCGTCGTTCCTGATGATGCCGGCCCTTGCGATCGGCGCAGTGCTGGCGCCGCTGGGGCTGGGCGCGGTTCCCCTGGCCGCCGCGGACGTCGCCATCGACACCATGAACATGGTCGCCTCGTGGGTTGCGGGCATGCCCGGCAGTCAGCGCATCTTCGCCAGCGCGCCGGCCTGGACCCTCCCGGCGGCCTTCATCGGCATCCTCTGGCTCTGCCTTTGGAAGGGGCCTTTGCGCTGGCTGGGCCTGCCGTTGGCGCTGGCGGTCTGGCTCACCCCACGGCCGCCGGCCCCGGATGCGTGGATATCGGCGGACGGGGCGACCGTCGCGGTCCGCCGCGGCGACGAGGCCGTGCTGCTGCGACCCGACGCCAAGTTGTTCGCGGCCGAGCTATGGGCCCGCCGCCGTGGTCTGGTGGTCGCCATGCCCGAGGCCCGGGGCGGCGGGTATGACTGCGATCGCTGGTCTTGTGCGCCGCTGAAGGACAGCGCCGATCCGCGCATCGCGGCGATCTTCACCCGGCGCGTTTCGACCATCCAGAAGAAGCAGCCGTTGTTCTGCGCTTGGGCCGAGGTCGTCGTGATCCGTGGGCAGGCTGCGCCGTGCCCAACCGCTCTGACGCTGACGGAGCAAGATTTCGCGCGTGGCGGCTCGGCCGAGCTCTACCGCGAAGCGTCAGGCTGGCGGATCGTCTGGGCGCAGGACCTGCGTGGTCAGCGGCCCTGGAGCCGCTGAACCGGTCAGTGGTAGCGGCGGATCAGGCCGACGAGACGGCCTTGCACCTGCACCTGGTCGGGTCCGAAGATGCGGGTCTCATAGGCGGGGTTCGACGCTTCGAGCGCGATCGACGCGCCCTTCTTGCGCAGCCGCTTGAGCGTGGCTTCCTCGCCCATCACCAGGGCCACGACGATGTCGCCCGAGTTGGCCGTGTCGGTCTTCCGGATCACGACGTAATCGCCGTCGAGGATGCCGGCGTTGATCATCGAGTCGCCGGCGATCTCGAGCACGAAGTGTTCTCCTGCGCCGAGAATGGTCTCTGGCACCGGAATCCGGTCGCGCTCCTGCTGGATCGCCTCGATCGGCGTGCCGGCGGCGATGCGGCCAAGGATAGGCAGGTCGCGCGTGTCGTTGGCGATCGGCATGGCCGGCATGTCGCCGCCGCCTTCGACAAGGTGCGGCTTGAACGGCGCCCGGCCCTTCGGCGGCGCGGCGGTCGTCGCCTGTTGCGGCAGTTTCACAACTTCCAGCGCCCGGGCCCGATGGGGCAGGCGGCGGAGAAAGCCGCGCTCCTCCAGCGCCGTGATCAGCCGGTGGATGCCCGACTTGGACGCGAGATCCAGCGCTTCCTTCATCTCGTCGAACGACGGCGAGACCCCGGTTTCCTTGATCCGCTCATGGATGAACATGAGAAGTTCGTGCTGTTTACGGGTGAGCATGGCTGTCGAGCCCTTGAGAACAAAGCGCTAACGTCACGAATGTTCTCTAGGTGTTCTAGGTTAATGTCAAGTTACCGTTGAGCCTTTGAAAAGCTAGGCTTTTTGGGTCGCTTGAGGCCGTTCGGCGGCGACTCAGGCGAGCAGGGCGCGGGTCGCGGCCGTGACGTCGGCCTGGCGCATCAGGCTCTCGCCGACCAGCATCGCCCGCGCGCCGCACCGCTCCAGGCGGGTGACGTCCAGAGGGGTGAAGATGCCGCTCTCGGTGACCAGCAGCGCGTTGTCGGGCGTTGCATCGGCCAGGCGTTCGGTGATGGAAAGGTCCGTCTCGAAGGTCCGCAGATTGCGGTTGTTCACGCCGACCAGGGTCGCGCCCAGCTTGCCGGCGCGCGCCATCTCGTCTTCGTCGTGCACCTCGACCAGCGCATCCATGCCAAGGCGTGCGGCCTCGGACATCAGGTCGGCGGCCAGAGCGTCATCGACCATGGCCATGATCACCAGGATGGCGTCGGCGCCGAGAGCGCGGGCCTCAGGCACCTGCCAGGGATCGACCAGGAATTCCTTGCGCAAGGCGGGCAGGGCCACGGCGTCGCGGGCGGCGGTCAGGAACCCGTCGGCGCCCTGGAAGCTCGGGCCGTCGGTGAGAACCGACAGGCAGGCGGCGCCCCCGGCCTCGTACGCCTGCGCCAGGGCCGGCGGATCGAAGTCCTCGCGGATCAGGCCCTTGGAGGGCGAAGCCTTCTTGATCTCGGCGATCAAGGCCAGCTTGCCGGGAGCGTGGGCGCGCTCCAGCGCGGCGCGGAAGCCGCGCGGCGCCGATGCGGCCTGAGCCGCGCTCTCGAGGTCGCTCAGCGTCCGCTGGGCTTTGCGTGCGGCGACTTCCTCGCGCTTGTAGGCGGCGATCTTGTCGAGGATGTCGCTCATGCCGTGGTCACCTCGACAAGTTTGGCGAGGGCGGCCTTTGCGCGGCCGTCGTCGATGATCTGGCCGGCCAGCTCGACGCCTTCGCGCAGGGTCTCGACCTTCTCGCCGACCAGGAACGCGGCGGCGGCGTTGAGCTGCACGATGTGTCGGTAGGCCCCCGGCGCGCCATCCAGCAGTTCGCGCAAAGCGACCGCGTTCTGCGCCGGCGAGCCGCCGGTCAGGTCGGCGAGCGCGGCCCGCGGCAGGCCGACGGCTTCAGGCGTGATTGTGAACAGGCGAACTTGGCCGTCGCGGTACTCGGCGACGCTGGTCTCACCCGTGGTAGTCATCTCGTCCAGGCCGCCGCCGTGGACGACCCAGGCGCGCTCGGCGCCCAGCGCGCCCAGCACGCGAGCGAGGGGCTCGACCCAGCGGTCGGCGAAGACCCCCATCACCTGGCGTTGGGCGTGCGCCGGATTGGTCAGCGGCCCCAGCAGGTTGAAGATGGTGCGGAAGCCCAGGTCGGTCCGGATCGGGGCGACGTGGCGCATGGCGCTGTGATGCGCCGGGGCGAAGAAGAACGCGACATTGGCCTCCTCCAGCGCCCGCAGCTGCTGCTCGGGCGAGGCGGCCAGATTCACGCCCAGTTCGGTCAGGACGTCGGCGGCGCCGGAGCGTGACGAGACGGCGCGGTTGCCGTGCTTGGCGATCTTCAGCCCCCCGCCGGCGGCGACGAAGGCCACGGCGGTCGAGACGTTGAGCGTGTGCAGGCCATCGCCGCCGGTGCCGCAGACGTCCATCACCTGGAAGGGATGGTCGAGCGTTACGGCGGCCTTGCGCATGGCGCGGGCGCAGGCGGTGATCTCGCCGGTGGTCTCGCCGCGCATGCGCATGGCGGTGACGGCGGCGGCCACCTGGGCCGGGGTCGGCTCGCCACGCAGGCAGGCGGCGAAGAACTCGCCGGCGTCGTCTTCGGTCAGGGTCCCGCCGTCCGCGAGGCGGCCCAGAAGCGGCTTGAAGGCGTCGGACATGTCTTAGGCGTCGACCTGGGGCTCAACGCCCGCGAGCTTGAGGAAGTTGGCCAGCATGGCGTGGCCGCCTTCGGTGGCGATGGACTCGGGGTGGAACTGGACGCCGTGCACAGGCTTGGTCTTGTGCTGGAAGCCCATGACTTCGCCGTCCTCGGTCCAGGCCGTCACCTCGAGCACCGCCGGCATGGTCGCCTGGTCCACCGAAAGGCTGTGGTAGCGGGTCGCCGTCACCGGATTGGGGAGGCCGGCGAAGATGCCCTTGCCCTCGTGTTGGATCGGGCTGGTCTTGCCGTGCATGATCGCCTTGGCGCGGATCACGTCGCCGCCATAGGCCTGGCCGATGGCCTGGTGGCCCAGGCAAACCCCGAGGATCGGCAGGTCGTCCGGCGCGGCCGCCAGAAGGTCCAGGCAGATCCCGGCCTCGTTGGGGGTGCAGGGGCCTGGCGAGAGCAGGATGCCTTGCGGCTTAAGGCCCAGGGCCTCTTCGACGGTCAGCGCGTCGTTGCGATAGACGAGCGTCTCCGCGCCCAGTTCGTTCAGATAATGAACCAGGTTGTAGGTGAAGCTGTCGTAGTTATCGATCACCAAGATCATAAGGGTTCTCTAGGCTCGGCCCGCCCCAACGCCAAGCCCCGATTGCCCAGGCGCGCTGTTGGCGGGATGCTGTGTCCATGACGCCTGCCGATTCCGCCCTCGACCCTGACCAGATGGCCTATGCCCGCAGCCTGCTGCGGCCTCCGGTCTATCGCGAACGGGCCTGGCCGGCCCTCGGCGCGGCGGCGTTCGCGGCCGTGGCGGCGCTGGCGCTCGCCGTGGCCATGATCACCGCCCCGCCCGTGACGACCACTCATGTGGTCGAGCGCGCGCCCTAGACCCTTTTCGGCCCAAGTATGGGCCGAACAAAAGGGTCTATCTTCAAATATTTAGAGCGTGACGGTCGCTTCAACCGGCGACCACTTGAAGCTGTCACGCTCTAGACGAATCGCCAGGATTCCTCGGCGGCGCGGCGCAGGGCTCGGGCCTTGTGCAGGGTCTCGTCGTACTCGGCGTCCGGATCGCTGTCGGCGACCACCCCGCCGCCGGCCTGGACGTACATCTGGCCGTCCTTGAAGCAGGCCGTGCGCAGCACGATGCAGGTGTCCACCGAGCCGTCGGCGCCGAAGTAGCCGACCGCGCCGGCATAGGCGATGCCGCGCTTCTCCAGCTCCAGCTCGTCGATGATCTCCATCGCCCGCACCTTCGGCGCGCCCGACAGGGTGCCGGCGGGCAGGGCGGCCATCAGCACGTCGATGGGATCGAGCCCTTCGGGGGCGTCGCCCTCGACGTTCGAGACCAGGTGCATGACGTGGCTGTAGCGCTCGACGAAGTACGAGTCGGTCACCCGCACCCGCGGCCCGCGCGAGACGGGCTGGGGCTCGTTGGAGCCCTGGTTCTTCAGCATCGCCACCCGGCCGACATCGTTGCGGCCAAGGTCGAGCAGCATCAGATGCTCGGCGCGCTCCTTGGGATCGGCGATCAGTTCGGCCTCAAGCGCGCGGTCTTCCTCGGGCGTGGCGCCGCGCGGCCGCGTGCCGGCGATCGGCCGGATGGTGATCTTGCCGTCGCGCAGCCGGACCAGAATCTCCGGGCTGGAGCCGGCCAGCTGGAAGTCGCCGAAGTTCAGATAGAACAGGAACGGCGAGGGGTTCATTCGCCGCAGCGACCGATAGAGCGCGAACGGATCTTGCGCGAAGGGCGCGCGGAACCGGTGGCTGGGCACCACCTGGAAGATGTCGCCGGCCAGGATGTAGTCCTTCGCCCGGGCCACGATGCGGTGATAGTCCTCGCGGCTCACTGGCGTGGTGAAGCGGTCGGGCTCGGGCGCTGCAGCGCCGGTCAGCGGCGGGGCGGCGCCCTTGAGGTCCGCGGCGACCTCGGCGAGGCGGGCCTTGGCGTCCTCATAGGCGGCCTTGGCGGTGATCTCCGACGGACGGACCGTGGTCACCAGCACGATTTCCTGGGCGATGGCGTCGAAGATCGCGACCATCGAGGGGCGGATCATCAGGCCGTCCGGCAAGTCCAGCGGATCGGGATTGACGTTCGGCAGCCGCTCGACCAGGCGGATCATGTCGTAGCCGATCGCGCCGAAGACGCCCGCCGACATCGGCGGCAGGCCTTCGGGCAAGTCCAACCGCGAGCGGGCGACCAGATCGCGCAGCGAGTCCAGCGCGCCGCCGGCCTGCGCCTGGAAGCGCCCGGCCGCGATGTCAGGCCCGACCGCGATCTCGGCCTTGTCGCCGCGGCATCTCCAGACGAGGTCGGGCTTCATGGCGATCACCGAGTAGCGGCCGCGATGCGCGCCGCCTTCGACGGACTCGAACAGGAAGGCGTAGGGCCGTCCGTGGGCGATCTTCAGATAGGCCGATACCGGCGTTTCCAGATCGTCGATCAGCCTGGTCCAAACGACCTGCGGCGCGCCTTGAGAGTATTTCGCCTCAAAGTCCGCAAACGCAGGATCGATCGTCACTTCGCCTTCTCCGTCTTGGCCGCCGGCTCGGCGGCCTTTCCTTTTTCGATCGGCGGCAGGCCGAGGGCCGCGCGCGCCTTGTCCGGATAGACCTTGGCCTTCACCTCGGTGCGGGCCGCCTTGCGAGCGGCGCCGCCCAGGTCGCGGAACAGCGCCATGGTCACCTGCGGACGCACCTCTTCGGTGATGCGGGCCAGCGTCGGGCCGCTCGGCGCGCGAACGGCTTCCAGCTTGCCGACGATCAGGCCGAACTGAGTGCCTTCCGCCGTGAACACGTCGCCCTGCTTGCCGCTGAACGCCTTGCCCAGGGCGTCGCGCGACAGCGCGGTGCTTTGCGCCGCGTTCTGGCGGTCGAGGTTGGTGACATGCACCACCTTGGCGCCGGCCGAGGCGGCGACCGCGTCCAGGCTCTCGCCCTTCTTGACGCGAGCGGCCAGTTCGTCGGCGCGTGCCTGCATGGCCTTCACCAGTTCGCGCATCATCCAGAAGCGCGTCAGCTGCGGCTTGACCTCGGCCAGCGGGGGCAGGGCCTTGGGGATGATCCGCTCGACGCGAACCGCGAAGTAATTACCTTCGCCGGCATCCTGGACTTCGCTCTCGCCGCCGGCCGGGAGGCTGTATGCGAGTTCGAGCATCTTCGGGGTCACGCCCGGAACCGGCTGGCCTTGCTGGCCTTGGCCCTGCTCGGTGACGGGGCCGATGGTGAAGGTCGGCACACCGGCCTTCTTGGCCGCCTCGACCAGGTTGGCGCCGTCGGCGCGGGCGTCCTCATAGGCCTGGCTCAGCGCATAGACCTTCTCGGCGGCGGCGTCCTTGCGGAGCTCCGCCTCGATCTGCGGACGAACCTGATCCAGCGTCACGGCCTGGCCAGGGGTGACCTTCGCCACCTTGACCACGGCCATGCCCAGGTCGCCCTGGATCGCGGAGATCTGGCCGTCCTTCAGCGCGAACGCCGCGGCGCCCACGCGCTTGTCGGCGACCGCGCTCTGCGGCTTGTCGGCATAGGTGATGGCTTCGACGCCGGTGGACTTGGCGACAGCGGCGGGATCCTCGCCCTTGCTCAGGCGCGCGACGATCGCCTGGGCGGCTGCGGCGTCCTTGGCGGGGATCTGGATCAGGGTGCGGGTTTCGGGACGCGAGAGCGTGTCCTTGCGGAAGTCGAAGCGCTTCTGGACCTCGGCCTGGTCGATGGCCACGTCGCCGCCGACCTGGGAGGGCGTGAAGGCGACGACGGTCAGGACCCGGAACTCCGGCAGCGTCATGCGCTCGGCGTTCTCCTTCATGAACGCCTGCAACTGCGCGTCGGTCGGCTGGGCCGGCTGCGGCACGGTGCGCGGATCGATCACGAAGTAGCCGACGTCACGCGCCTCGAGTTCGTAAAGGGCGGTCAGGGCGCCATAGGCGCGCGGCACGCGCAGCCCGTTCACCATCGCTGCCGCCGTATGCGACTCGGCGATCTGGTCGCGCAGCAGCGTTTCGAAGCGCGCCGGATCCAGGCCGTTCTCGCTCAGCCGCTGCTGATAGAGCGCCTTGTCGAACGCCCCGGACACCGGGTTGAAGAACGCCGGAATCTTGCGCAGCTCCGACTCCATCAGGGTGTCCGAGGGGTGGATGCCGATCTTGCGCAGCATCTCACCGAAGGATTCGCGCGTGGCGATCTCGTCCATCAGCCGGACGTCGAGGCCCGCCTGCGCGGCTTCCTCGATGGTGATCGGCCGCTTGGTCTGCTCTTCGGCGCCCTTGCGGAAATTGTCGAACTCACGCCGGAAGTCGGGACCGGACACATGGCGCGATCCGGCCTTCACGACGTCGTTGGTGTAATTGCCCTGGAAGGCGTCGTTCACGCCAAAGATGGCGAAGCTCAGGACGAGCAAGCCGATGAGGACGGCGGCGACCCAGGATTTAGCGAATTTTCGGGTGGCGGACAGCATATGACCCTACCGGAGCCCCTTCGGCGCGAATGTGGAACGGCGGGTATAGTGGAGGCGGCTTCCCCCCCGCAAGCACGTGACAGAAGAAGCAGCATAGCTTAACGGCGCTGCGACCCACGAAATTCGAGGCAAGACATGACTTCTCCCACCCCTTTGATCGCCGGCAATTGGAAGATGAACGGGGGCGCGGCGTCGCTGGCGGAAGCCCAGGCCGTGGCCGCGGGCGTCCAATCGGCCAAGGTTCGCGTGGCGATCTGCCCTCCCTCGACCCTGGTCGATCGCGCCGCTTCTGCCCTGAAGGGCAGCAAGGTTCTGGTCGGCGGGCAAGACTGCCGCGCTGAGCCGTCGGGCGCTTTCACGGGCGATGTGGCCGCCGAAATGCTGGTCGATGCGGGCGCCGCCCTGGTGATCCTCGGTCACTCCGAGCGGCGCGCCGGCTACGGTGAGACGGACGAAGTCGTCGCGGGCAAGGTCGGCGCTGCGCTGCGCGCGGGCCTGGAGCCGATCGTTTGCGTCGGCGAGACCCTGGGCGAGCGCGAGGCCGGCAAGGCCCTGGCCGTTGTGACCGGGCAGGTGAGGGGCTCGCTGCCCGCCGATCTGGCCGGCAAGGCGTTCTGCGTGGCCTACGAACCCGTCTGGGCGATCGGCACGGGCCTGACCCCGACGACGCCGCAGATCGAGGAGGTTCACGTGGCCATCCGCGCGACCCTGGTCGAGATGTTCGGCGATCACGGCAAGAGCGTCGCCATTCTGTACGGCGGCTCGGTGAAACCCTCGAACGCGGGCGAAATCCTCAACGCAGCCGAAGTGGGCGGCGCCCTGGTCGGCGGCGCCTCGCTCAAGGCGCAGGACTTCCTGGGCATCATCAACGCGATCTGAGCCCATCACGGTCAGCCGTGGGGCCCCTTGAGCTCCACGGTGTTGCCTTCGGGGTCCTTGATGTAGATCGAAGGACCTTCGCCATCGGCCCCGAAACGCGGCGCCTGTTCGCCGATTTCAACGCCGTGGGCGGTCAGATGCGCGCGGATCGCGGCTTCATCGAATGGGCGGACGGCGAGGGCGAAGTGGTCGAGGTTGCGGGCCTCCGCGCCCGGTGCGGCGCCGCCCATTCTGCCCAGCTTGCCGTCGACGGTGATGAGGTCGATCAGCGAGGCGCCGACCCGCATGTGGGTCATGCCCAGGTCCGGGCGATCCCATTCGACTGGGCATCCCAGCACGTCGCGATAGAAAGCGACCATCCGGTCCTTGTCGACGACGCGCAGGACGATGTGGTCGAGGCCGATGGTCTGGATGGGATGGGTCATGCGGCTTTAGTTATGTCGCCGCCGGACGCTGTCTAGAGCAGCAAGCCGAACAGACGACAATCGCGATGCTCGCCGTCGCGCAGGATGTGGCCGCGCAGCAGGCCTTCTTCTTCAAAGCCCAGCTTCTCGAGCAACGCGTCCGACCGTAGGTTGCCCAGATGGGTCCTGGCCGACAGCCTGCGCAGCCCCATGGTCGCGGCGAAGCTGACCACCGACCGCATCGCCTCCAGGGCATAACCCCGGCCCCAGGCCCCGCGGCCCAGCAGGAACCCGATCTCCGCGCGCTTGTGCCAGCGGTCGATATCCGAGAGATCGCAGGCGCCGAGGAACTCCGCGCCGCTCAGAGTGTGGATCGTCCAATGCAGGGCCTTGCCGTCCTCGACGGCTGCGACTTGCCCCTCGACGATCACGCGGACCAGGTCGGGATCGTCGACTTCCGGGATGTCCCAATGGGCCATGACCTCAGGATCGCTCAGGACCGGAAACAGCAACTCGGCGTCGGACGCCGCCAGCGGCCGCAGACTGAGACGTTCGGTTTCCAGAATCATGGTCTTGCCCGCGCGATGCGACGCCCTAGCTATGGCCTTGTGCGCCGCCTAGTGGTAGAGCGCGCGCTTCATTTCGGTGCGGGAGACCGGCCGGAGGCATTGGATACGTCATGCTGCTCGGCATTCTGCTTACTATTCACGTCATCGTCTGCATCGCGCTCATCGCGGTGGTCCTGCTGCAACGCTCGGAGGGCGGCGCCCTTGGTATGGGCGGCAGCACCGGCGGCCTCATGACCGCGCGGGGCGCTGGCGACCTGCTGACCCGCACGACCTGGATTCTCGGGGGCGTCTTCTTCGTCCTCAGCCTGACGCTGACGGTCCTGGCCGGCCAGGAGCGTGGCGCCTCGTCGGTCGTCGACCGCATCAAGGTCCAAGGCATCGATCCGAACCAGCTGAACCAACCGACTGCGCCGCAACCGGCCGCCCCGAGTGACGCGCCGGCCCCGCTGACCGCGCCGACTCCGCAGGTCCGCAGCCCCTTTGAAGCCCCCGCCCAACTCCCGGCCGCCCCGCAGACCGCCCCCGCGGCGCCGTCCAACCCCTAAGCCCTAGAGTGATCGTGAGCCCCACAGAAAAGCCGCTTCGGCGGCTCGTTCGGCGTTTGTGCACGCCGGCAATCGCAGAATTTTGCTCTCAATCCACAGGCTTTGGCGAATCGCCGCAGGGCGCCCGACGCGAATCGGAGGTAATCTGAACGCCCATGGCCCGGTACATTTTCATCACCGGCGGCGTGGTCTCCTCCTTGGGAAAAGGTCTCGCTTCCGCCGCCCTTGGCGCGCTTCTGCAGGCTCGCGGCTATAAGGTCCGCCTGCGCAAGCTCGACCCCTATCTGAACGTCGATCCGGGGACGATGAGTCCCTATCAGCACGGCGAAGTCTTCGTGACCGACGACGGCGCTGAGACCGACCTGGATCTGGGGCACTACGAGCGCTTCACCGGTGTGAACGCCACCAAGGCGGACAACATCACCACCGGTCAGATCTACAAGACGATCATCGAGAAAGAGCGCCGCGGCGACTATCTCGGCGCGACGGTGCAGGTGATCCCGCACGTCACGGACGAGATTCGGAACTTCGTCCTGTCCGATCCGGGCGAGGGCGTTGACTTCGTGCTGGTCGAGATCGGCGGCACGGTCGGCGACATCGAGGGCCTGCCGTTCTTCGAGGCGATCCGCCAGCTGGGCCAGGAGCTGCCCCGCGGCCACGCCTGCTACATCCACCTGACCTTGCTGCCGTACATCAAGACGGCCGGCGAGATGAAGACCAAGCCGACCCAGCACTCCGTCAAGGAACTGCGCTCGATCGGCATCCAGCCCGACATCCTGCTCTGCCGTTGCGAGCAGCCGATCCCGGCCAGCGAGCGCCGCAAGATCGGCCAGTTCTGCAATGTGCGTGAGAGCGCGGTGATCCAGGCGATGGACTCGCCGAACATCTACCACGTGCCTCTGGACTATCACGCCCAGGGCCTGGACCGCGAAGTGCTGTCGGTGTTCGGCCTGCTGGACACCGCGCCGGCGCCTGACCTGACGCGCTGGCAGTCGATCTCCAACACCCTGACCAACCCGGACGGCGAGGTGAACATCGCCATCGTCGGCAAGTACACCGGCCTGACCGACGCCTATAAGTCGCTGGTCGAGGCCCTGGTGCACGGCGGCGTCGCCAATAATGTCCGCGTCAAGTTCGACTGGATCGAGGGCGAAGCCTTCGAGCGGGAAGAGGGGCTCATTTCCGAGCGCCTGACCGGCGTGCACGGCGTGCTGGTCCCCGGCGCCTTTGGCGAGCGCGGTTCGGAGGGCATGATCCGTGCGGTCCGCTTCGCGCGTGAGCACGAGGTGCCGTACTTCGGCATCTGCTTTGGCATGCAGATGGCGATGATCGAGGCGGCGCGGAACCTGGCCGGCATCAAGCAGGCCTCGTCGACCGAGTTCGGCCCGACGTCGGAGCCGATCGTCGGCCTGATGACCGAGTGGGTTCGCGGCAACGAACGCGAGACCCGCAAGGAAGGCGACGATCTGGGCGGCACCATGCGCCTGGGCGCCTATGAGGCGGTGCTGACTCCGGGATCGAAGGTCTCGGAGATCTACGGCGGCGCGACCATCAGCGAGCGCCACCGGCATCGCTACGAGGTGAACATCACCTATCGCGAGGCTATCGAGGGAACCGGCCTCTCGTTCTCGGGCCTCTCGCCCGACGGCGTGTTGCCGGAGATCTGCGAGCGTAGCGACCATCCGTGGTTCGTCGGCGTCCAGTTCCACCCCGAACTGAAGAGCCGGCCCTTCGAGCCGCACCCGCTGTTCACCGGCTTCATCGGCGCCGCCAAGGAGCGGAGCCGGCTGGTCTAGGCCCAGAGAACTCCCTCCCCATCCTTGGGAGGGAGCGCTAGCCTTGGGTCATGCTTACGCAGGATGACGTCCGGCGGCTCGCGCTCGCCCAGCCAGAGGCCTACGAGGCCGATCATCACGGCATGCCGTCGTTTCGGGTCGGCAAGAAGATCTTCTGCACGATCCACCAGGACCGGCCGCGGACGATGCTGAAGCTCGACCCTGAGGATCAGCGCAACCTCAGCGAGGGACGGCCTAGCGTGATCGAGCCTGTGCCAGGTTTCTGGGGCAAGAACGGCTCGACCTTTGTGTGGTTTGAGCGAATCGACGAGCCGGATCTGGCCGGGCTGATGCGAATGGCCTGGGTTCAGGTGGCTCCGAAGTCCTTGCTGGCAAGGGTTTCTGGCGAGATTCACAACGGCGGTTGAAACCTCGGACGTTTTCCGGCATACACCCGCGCTCACGTCGGCGGCCGCCCGTTCGGCCGCCTTCTCATTTTTCTACGCCTGCGAGATTTTCCGATGGCCGTTCCGAAGCGAAAAGTATCCCCCTCGCGGCGCAACATGCGACGTTCGCACCACGCGCTGGGCGCCAATTCCTATGTCGAAGACAAGGAAACCGGCGAACTGAAGCGTCCGCACCACGTGGACCTGAAGACCGGCATGTACAAAGGCCGCCAGGTCATCACGCCGAAGGCCGACTAAGCCTTCGTCGTTTCGACGCCCCGCGCGTCGGCGAGTTTCCGAAAGCCCCCGTCCGGATGCCCGGGCGGGGGCTTTTGCGTTGGCGCCTGCGGGCGAAGTGGCTAAACCGACCCGCGCCATTCCGACAAAGACCTGGAGCTCCCATGACCGAGATCGTCGACATCACAGCCCGCGAAATCCTGGATAGCCGCGGCAATCCGACGGTCGAAGTCGACGTCATCCTGGAAGACGGCTCGCTGGGCCGCGCCGCGGTGCCGTCGGGCGCTTCCACCGGCGCCCACGAGGCCTCGGAGAAGCGGGACGGGGACAAGAGCCGTTACGGCGGCAAGGGCGTCCTGCAGGCCGTCGAGGCCGTCAACAGCGAGATCTATGACGCCCTGTCGGGCTTCGACGCCGAAGATCAGCGTCGCCTCGACCAGCGGCTGATCGAGCTGGACGGCACGCCGAACAAGGCTCGCCTGGGCGCCAACGCCATCCTGGGCGTCAGCCTGGCCGCCGCCAAGGCCGCGGCGATCAGCGCCGACCTGCCGCTCTACAAGTACGTCGGCGGCGTCTCCGCCCGCGTGCTGCCCGTGCCGATGATGAACATCATCAACGGCGGCGCGCACGCAGACAATCCGATCGACATCCAGGAATTCATGATCCTGCCCACGGGCGCCCCGACCTTCGCCGAGGCGCTGCGCATGGGCGCCGAGATCTTCCACGGCCTGAAGAAGGCCCTGAAGGACGCCGGCCATAACACCAACGTCGGCGACGAGGGCGGCTTCGCCCCCAACATCGGCTCGGCCGAAGAGGCGCTGGCCTTCATCGTGAAGGCGGGCGAGGCGGCCGGCTACAAGGCGGGCGCCGACTTCCAACTCGGCCTGGACGTCGCCTCGACCGAGTTCTTCAAGGGCGGCAAGTACGTGCTGGAAGGGGAGGGCAAGACCCTCGATCCGGCGGGCATGGTCAAGTACCTGGAAGGTCTGGTGAAGAACTTCCCGATCGTGAGCATCGAAGACGGCGCCGCCGAGGACGATCTGGAAGGTTGGAAGCTGCTGACTGAGACCCTTGGTGGAAAGGTCCAGCTGGTCGGCGACGACCTGTTCGTGACCAATCCGGCCCGCCTGTCGATGGGCATCGACAAAGGTCTCGCCAACTCGATCCTGGTGAAGGTCAACCAGATCGGCACTCTCTCCGAGACCATGGACGCTGTCGATATGGCCCATCGAGCCGGCTACACCTCGGTGATGAGCCATCGCTCGGGCGAAACCGAGGACTCGACCATCGCCGACCTCGCGGTCGCCATGAACTGCGGGCAGATCAAGACCGGGTCGCTGGCCCGTTCGGACCGCACCGCCAAGTACAACCAGCTCCTGCGCATCGAGGAAGAGCTGGGCGACCAAGCGATCTACCTCGGCGCCAAGGCGCTGAAGCGCCTCTAGGCGCGCATTCGGCGGCGGGCTGGATTTCCGGCCCGCCAATCCGGCGTTTGTAACCGGAAATTAAGCACGTTTGCGTGAGATGTCGCTGATCAGGAGTCCAAGATTCGACCGTGTTCGCGCGTTTCCGCCCATATCTGCCGACAGCGGCGCTTCTGCTCCTGATCTGTTACTTCGGGTATCACGCCTTCACGGGTGAGCGCGGCCTTCTCTCCTCCACCCAACGGGACGTCGCCCTCGCTGCCAAGTCCCAGGAGCTGTCCGATCTGCGCGCTCAGCGGCAGGATTTGGAAGCCCGCGCCAAGCTGCTGCGCGATTCGAGCCTATCTGCCGACCTACTGGAAGAACGGGCCCGTTCCCTGCTAGGTTTCGGGCATCCGAACGACTATGTGGTCCGCGTGAAGCCCTAGGGCGGATTCGTTCGTTCATTAACGACCCGAAAGCGTGGAATTTAACCGCGCAAAATCATTCCTACGGGAGAGACAGATGGCGCGTGGGCAAACTAGCTCCGCAGCTAAGCGGAAGAGCAGTGACTCCAATGCCGGCGGCGGCGCTGCAGGTGCGGTGACGAAGGACGAGCTGCTTAAGTACTACCGCGACATGCTTTTGATCCGGCGCTTCGAGGAGCGGGCCGGGCAGTTGTACGGCATGGGGCTGATCGGCGGCTTCTGCCACCTCTACATCGGCCAGGAGGCGATCGCGGTCGGCGTCCAGGCGATCAAGGAGTCCGGCGATCAGGTCATCACCGGCTATCGAGATCACGGCCACATGCTGGCCTGCGGCATGGACCCGCGCGAAGTCATGGCCGAGTTGACCGGCCGCGCTGGCGGTTCGTCCAAAGGCAAGGGCGGGTCGATGCACATGTTCTCGACCGAAGCAGACTTCTACGGCGGCCATGGAATCGTCGGGGCGCAGGTTGCGCTCGGCACCGGCCTGGCGCTCGCCAACCACTACCGCGACAACAAGAAGGTCTCCTTCACCTACTTCGGGGATGGCGCGGCCAATCAGGGTCAGGTCTACGAGAGCTTCAACATGGCTCGGCTGTGGAACCTTCCGGTCGTGTACGTGATCGAGAACAACCAGTACGCCATGGGCACCTCGATCGAGCGGTCGTCGTCCGAAACCCACCTTTACAAGCGCGGCTCTTCGTTCCGGATCCCGGGTGAAGAGGTCGACGGTATGGACGTTCTGGCCGTGAAGGCCGCCGCCCAGAAGGCGGCCGACCACGCGCGTTCCGGCGAGGGGCCGTACATCCTCGAGATGAAGACCTATCGCTATCGCGGCCACTCGATGAGCGACCCGGCCAAGTATCGCACGCGTGATGAAGTCGACGAGGTCCGCAAGACCCGTGACCCGATCGACCATGCGCAGGAACTTCTGGCCAAGAAGGGGTGGGCCGACGAGGCCGCGCTCAAGGCCATCGACGCGGAAGTGAAGGCCATCGTCGCCGACGCCGCCGAGTTCGCCCGCACCTCGCCCGAGCCCGAAGCCTCGGAGCTCTACACGGACGTCTATCTGGAGGCCGCCGAGTGACCGACGTCCTTATGCCTGCGCTTTCCCCGACCATGGAGGAAGGCACCCTCGCCAAGTGGCACGTAAAGAAGGGCGACACCGTCCGGTCCGGCGACGTGATCGCCGAGATCGAGACCGACAAGGCGACCATGGAGGTGGAGGCCGTCGACGAGGGCGTGATCGAAGAGATTCTGGTCCCCGAAGGCGCCGAGGCGGTGAAGGTCAACACGCCCATCGCCCGGCTCGCCGGCGAGGGCGCTCCGGCGACCGCGCCGGCCGCGCCTGCCCAGTCCTCGGGCGAACCGGAGAAGGCGGCTCCCGAGGCTGTGGAAGCGCAGCCGGAAGGTGAGGCCACTGCGCCCGTGACCCCGAAGGTCGAGCTGCGGGATCCGGAAATCCCGGCCGACGCCAAGCTGGTCAAGACGACCATCCGCGACGCCCTGCGCGACGCCATGGCCGAGGAGATGCGCAAGGACGACAAGGTCTTCCTGATGGGCGAGGAAGTCGCCCAGTACCAGGGCGCCTACAAGGTCTCGCGCGACCTGCTGCAGGAGTTCGGCGACAAGCGCGTCATCGACACGCCGATCACCGAGTACGGCTTCGCCGGTCTTGGCGTCGGCGCGGCGATGGCTGGGCTCAAGCCCATCGTCGAGTTCATGACCTGGAACTTCGCCATGCAGGCGATCGACCACGTCATCAACTCCGCCGCCAAGACGCTCTACATGTCCGGCGGCCAGATCAAATGCTCGATCGTGTTCCGCGGCCCGAACGGCGCCGCCGCACGCGTTGGCGCGCAGCACAGCCAGGACTACTCGGCCTGGTACGCCCAGGTCCCGGGGCTGAAGGTCGTCGCCCCTTACGACGCGGCCGACGCCAAGGGCCTGCTCAAGGCCGCGATCCGCGACCCCAACCCGGTCGTCTTCCTCGAGCACGAGATGATGTACGGGCAGGAGTTCGACGTCCCTGCGGACACCGACTGGGTGGTGCCGATCGGCAAGGCCAAGGTACGGCGCACGGGCAAGGACGTCACCATCACCTCGCACTCGCGGATGGTGGGCTTGGCGCTCAAGGCGGCCGAGGAACTGGCGGCCGAAGGCATTGAGGCTGAGGTCATCGACCTGCGGACCCTGCGTCCGCTCGACCACGAGACGATCGTCGAGAGCGTGAAGAAGACCAACTGCATCGTCACGGTCGAGGAAGGTTGGGGTCCGATGGGGGTCGGCGCCGAGGTTGTCGCGCGGGTGCTGGAGCACGCCTTCGACTACCTGGATGCGCCGCCGACCCGCGTGCACCAGAAAGATGTCCCGCTGCCGTACGCGGCCAATCTGGAAGCCCTGTCCCTGCCCTCGGTCGAGGACATCGTGAAGGCGGTCAAGGCGGTCACCTACAAATGACCGTCGGAACCATCGCCGCTCCGGCTCCCGTCCTGCTCAGCGTCTGAGACCCGCCAATGTCCATTGATGTTCTGATGCCCGCGCTCTCTCCCACCATGGAGGAGGGCACGCTCGCCAAATGGCACGTGAAGAAGGGCGACAAGGTCTCCTCCGGCGACGTGATCGCCGAGATCGAGACCGACAAGGCGACCATGGAAGTGGAAGCTGTCGATGAAGGTGTCGTCGAAGACATCCTCGTTCCCGAGGGCTCCGAGGGCGTGAAGGTCAACACCCCCATCGCCCGCCTGGCTGGTGAGGACGGCGCCTCCGCTGCTCCGGCGGCCAAGGCGGAGCCGGTGAAGGCTGAGGCGGCGCCGAAAGCCGAAGCAGCGAAGGCCGCACCGCCCAAGGCCGAAGCCGCGCCGTCCGCCAAGCCGACGGCGCAGACGCCGGCCGCGCCCGCTCGCCACTCCGGAGAACGGATCTTCGCCTCGCCGTTGGCCCGCCGGATCGCCGGGCAGAAGGGGCTGGATCTCGCCCAGATGCAGGGATCGGGTCCCCACGGCCGGATCATCAAGCGCGACGTCGAAGGCGCTACGCCCCAGGCCGCCAAGCCGGCCGCCGCCGGGGCGACGTCGGCCGCGCCCCGCCAGGCGCAGACCCTGGCTCAGATGGGCATTCCAGACGGCAGCTACGATCTCATCCCGCTGGACGGGATGCGCAAGACCGTCGCCCGACGCATGACCGACAGCTTCCGGGACGTGCCGCACTTCCCGCTGACCATCGACCTGGAGATCGACGGGCTGCTGGCCAGCCGCGCCAAGATCAACGCCATGCTGGAGAAGCAGGGCGTGAAGGTCAGCGTCAACGACCTGGTCATCAAGGCCGCCGCCGTTGCGCTCAAGCAGGTGCCGGAGGCGAACGCGTCGTATTCGCCCGAGGGCATCGCGATGCACCACAACGCCGACATCGCCATGGCCGTGGCGATCGAGGGCGGCCTGATCACCCCGATCATCCGCAAGGCCGAGACCAAGGGCCTGGCGCAGATCGCCGTCGAGGCCAAGGACCTGGCCGAGCGAGCCCGCACCCGCAAGCTCAAGCCCGACGAGTTCCAGGGCGGCACCTTCTCGGTGTCCAATCTCGGCATGTTCGGGATCAAGTCGTTCGGGTCGATCATCAACGAGCCGCAGGGCTGTATCCTGTCGGTCGGCGCGGGCGAGCCCCGGCCGGTGGTCAAGAACGGCCAGCTGGCGATCGCCACGGTGATGACCGTCACGCTCTCCTGCGATCATCGCGTGGTCGACGGCGCCACCGGCGCCCGTTGGCTGCAGGCCTTCAAGGCCCTGATCGAAGATCCCATCACGATGATCGTCTAAGGCAAGTCACATGGATTTCGACGTCATCGTCATCGGCTCCGGCCCGGGCGGCTATGTCACCGCCATCCGCGCCAGCCAGCTCGGCCTCAAGACCGCCATCGTCGAACGCGAGGCGCTGGGCGGGGTGTGCCTGAACTGGGGCTGCATCCCGACCAAGGCGCTTCTGAAGTCCGGCGAGGCCTATGAAAATCTCAGCCATCTGGCCGACTACGGCCTGAAGATCGAGAAGGCGAGCTTTGACTTCAGCAAGATCGTCGAGCGTTCGCGCAAGGTCGCCGGCCAGCTGAATTCCGGCGTCACCTACTTGATGAAAAAGCACAAGATCGAGGTCATCGAGGGCGTCGCCAAGCTCGACAAGGGCCAGGGCGCGCCGAAGGTCGTCGTGGCGCTCAAGGCCGGCGGGTCGCGGACTGTCCAGGCCAAGCACGTGATCCTCGCCACAGGCGCGCGGGCCCGCACGGTTCCGGCGGTCGGCATGGAGCCGGACGGCGAGCGGATCTGGACCTATCGCGAGGCCATGGTCCCCAAGGCGGCGCCGAAATCTCTGATCGTCATCGGTTCGGGCGCGATCGGGATCGAGTTCGCCAGCTTCTATCGGGCTCTGGGCTCGGATGTGACCGTGATCGAGGCGCTGCCGCGTATCCTCCCGGTCGAGGACGAGGAAGTTTCCAAGGCGGCCCACAAGGCTTTCGAGAAGCGCGGGCTGAATTTCCGGGTCGGGGCGAGCGTCAAGAAGCTCACCAAGTCGAAGAGCGGCGTCTCGATCGAGCTTGAGTCTGGCGGCAAGACTGAAACGTTGGAGGCTGACATCGCCATCGTCGCGATCGGCATCGTCGGCAATGTCGAGGACCTTGGCCTTGAGGCGCTCGGCGTGAAGATCGAGAAGACCCACATAGTGACCGACGCTCACGGAGAAACGGGCGTGCCCGGCCTCTACGCCATCGGCGACGTGGCCGGCCCGCCGTGGCTGGCGCACAAGGCGAGCCACGAGGGCGTGCACTGCGTCGAGCACATCGCCGGTCTCAAGCCCAACAATCTGAGCTCGCCAATTCCGGGCTGCACCTATTCGAGCCCGCAAATCGCGTCTGTCGGCCTGACCGAGGCGCAAGCCAAGGAGCAGGGCATAGAGGCCAAGGTCGGCCGCTTCCCGTTCAAGGTGAACGGCAAGGCCATTGCGTCGGGCGATACGGACGGCTTCGTGAAGACCGTATTCGACGGCAAGACCGGCGCCTTGATCGGCGCCCACATGATCGGCGCCGAAGTCACCGAGATGATCCAGGGCTTCACGCTGGCGATCACGCTCGAGGCCACTGAGGAAGAAGTGTTCGCGACGGTGTTCCCGCACCCGACGCTGAGCGAGGCCATGCATGAGGCTGCGCTCGACGCCTACGGGCGTGTGCTCCACATCTGAGTGGGAAAGGACGCTCCCACGGGAGCGTCCCCAACCCTACCGCCGTCGTCTGCGCGGCATGGCGTCGAGGCTCCACGCGCCTCCGCCGGCGAAGATCAGATAGAGGAACACGAAGCAGAAGAGGATCGCCGGCTCTCCGCCGTTCAGCGCCGGCCAGAAGCCCTGCGAGGCGTGCGCGGTGAAGTAGGCGACCGCCATCTGGCCCGAGCAGATGAAGGCGGTGACGCGGGTGAACAGCCCCAACGCCAGCAGACCGCCCCCGATCACTTCAATCCAGGCCGCGGCGAGCAGCAGCATCGGCAGCGGATCAGGGGCCCCGGGCTGCGGCGCCGGGAAGTGGAACAGCTTCATCAGCCCATGCTCCATGAAGAGCAAGGCGGCGATGATGCGCAGCAAACTCAGCGCCCGCGGCGCCCAGGCGTCGAGGTTTGGCATACCAGTCCCTCCCAATCCGCGCCGCAGCGACGCGATGTCGTTCGGGGATCAGGCGGCGCGGCGCCCGTCGGCCTCCGCCATGCGCGTGATCGCCACATAGTCGGTCTTGCCGGTGCCAAGCACCGGAACCTCTGTGACCCTGATGATCTTGCGGGGCACGGCGAGTTCGGGTGCGCCGATGGCCTGGGCGTGGGCGACCAACGGGCCGGCATCGGCGTCGCGCCGGTCGGTCACCAGCACAAGGCGTTCGCCCTTCTTCGGATCGGGCATGGCGATCACCGCATGGCGGCTGTCGGGCCAGACGGCGGTGGCGATGTCTTCGGCGGCGGTCAGTGAGACCATCTCGCCGCCGACCTTGGCGAAACGCTTCACACGGCCAAGGATCTTGATCCAGTTGTCGTCGGTGATGTCGACTACGTCGCCGGTGTCATGCCAGCCGCCAGGCGGAGGCTCGAGCCCCGACTCCGTTAGATAGCCGGCCATGATGTTGGGGCCGCGCACGAACAGGCGCCCGCCGCCCGGAATGCCCTCGACCTTTTCCAGGCGGGTCTCCATGCCCGGCAGCAGTCCGCCGACGGTGCCGCGGCGATTGTCGGTGGGCTTGTTGACCGCGATGACCGGCGAGGCCTCGGTGGCGCCATAGCCTTCGAGCACTGGAACGTCGCCGAAGCGGTCGCGGATCAGGTTGTGGGTTTCGTCGCGCACCTTTTCCGCGCCGCAGACGATGAACTTCAGGCCCGACAGCTCGTCGGGTTCGGACGCCCGGGCGTACTGGTTGAGGAAGGTGTCCGTCGCGAAGAGAATCGACGCCCCGGTGTCCTTGATCAGCGGTGGGATCTGCTTGACGTGCAGCGGGGAGGGGTACTCGAACGCCTTCATCCCCTTCATGAGCGGCAGCAGCACGCCGCCGGTCAGGCCGAAGCAGTGGAAGGTCGGCAGCGGGTTGAACATCACCCAGGACGGATCGAGCGGGATGTGCGCGGCGATCTGCTCGACGTTGGCGATGAGGTTGGCCTGGCTGAGCACCACACCGCGCGGCGCGCCGAAGCTGCCTGAGGTGAACAGGATCACGCCGGGATCGGAGGGCTTGGTGGGCGCCCTGAAGCGCTTGGGGAAGGCCCCCGCGGCGGCGGCGAAGACCTTGTCGGCCAGACCGACGGTTTCGCGCACGTCTTCGAGATAGGTGATCGCAGCCAGCGGCTCGAGCGCATCGACGAGATCGTGCAGCTTGCCCTGCTCGATGAACCGGTGCGAGGTCAGCACCCGCTTCACCCCGGCCAGCTCGCAGGCGGCCTTGAGGTTACGGATGCCCGCCGTGAAGTTCAGCATCGCGGGTGTGCGCCCAAACGCGTGCAGCGCGAAGAACGTGACCACGGCGCCGGCGCTGGCCGGCAGCATGACACCGACGCGCTCGCCCTCCGACGTCATGGCCGCGATCTTGCGGCCCAGCGCAAAGGACGCGCGGATCAGGTCGGTGTAGCTGAGCGGCTTGCGTTCCTGGTCCTCCAGGATCGGCTTCTTGGCGCCGTATGTGGCGCGCGCGTCGACCAGCGCATCGAAAAGAGAGCGCTCACACGAACGCGGATCAAAAGAACGCGACAAAGGCGAAAACCTCCCCGAACGTCTCGCCGATTATTGTTGGGCGCGAGCCTATAGCTGACGCCTCGGTATGAAAAGATGCGTAACAAGCCGTGAGCTTCGGCGCCGGCGTCAATTCCGGCCGCCGGCCTAAGGTCTTGCCGCGTCAGCCGAAATCGTCGCGGTGGCGTCGATGCGCCCTTGGATGAAGCTGTCGACCGCGCTCAGCCACGGCTTGCGCCAAGCGTCCGCTTCAAGGTGCACGGCGCCATGAGCGCCCGGCGCCGTGGTGATCGCGCAGTGCGGAAGCTGGGCGCAGAGCAGGGCCGCCCGCTTCGAGGGGTTCAGCATCATGACGGGCGTCCGCACCTGCGACGCGCCGGGCTCCAGCAGGCGGCTGGCGGCTTCGAAGGCCTTGTTCCAGCCCAGGCTGGGGCCAGACAGGCGCAGATCCGGATTGGCGGTCATCCAGGCGTGCCCGACCTGACCGCGCCAGGCGTCGTGCGTCCGCCCCGCGGCGAGGTCGTCGGGACTCTCGCGACTCCAACCTTTCCAGCCCGCCGGTGGAGCCGAGGCGCGTTTCACCGGCCCAAGCATCCGCGTGCTCGGAGGATCGGCGAGCTGCGGCGTGCTGGCGAAAACGCCATCCACCTTCAGGCCCGAGCGCACGGCGCTGAGCGCCACGACGGCGCCGTCCGACTGCGTGAGCAGAATCAGCGGCGCTTCCGGGGAAGGGCGGACCACCACCCGAACCAGTTCGCGGAGCGTCGCGACCTCTGGGTCGAAGGAGGGGGTGAAGCCGAGGTCGCGCGGCGGCACATAGCGACCAGAGCCGCCCTGGCCGGCGCGATCCAGGATCCAGACCGTGCAGCCGCGGGCGATGAGGTCCGAGGCCGTTTCGAACCAGACCTCGGCGGTTTCCCCGTAACCGGGAACAATCACGACGGTCGCGGTGGGCACACGGCGGGTGCTGGCCACCCCGTAGCGCTGCAACGGCTTGTCGCCGACCCCGATATAGCCCCAGGCCCATCCCTCCGGCGGGTAGAACCGCGGCGCGAGCGAGGCTGGCGTCCGGCTCTCGGCGAACGGCTCGAGCCCGCCGTCACGGCCGCACGCCGCGAGCAGGAGAACCAGAGCAGCGGTCAGGAACGCGCGAACCATGGCCGAGTTTGACCATGCGTCGCAGAGCCGCTCAATCACGCCTTGATCCTGAGGGGCAGAAAGCCGATCTAGGCCTTATGGCGACCGTCATCGACACCCTCGGGGGGCCGCGGCCCCGACATCCCGAAAAGCAGTCGCGTCCCGACACGCCCATCCTGCGCAAACCCGAGTGGTTGCGCGTTCGGGCGCCGGGTTCGCCGGGCTACAACGCGACGCGATCGATCGTGAAGGAGCATGGGCTCACCACGGTCTGCGAAGAGGCCGCCTGCCCGAACATCGGCGAATGCTGGTCGCAGAGCCACGCCACCATGATGATCATGGGCGAGATTTGCACCCGGGCCTGCGCCTTCTGCAATGTCACCACCGGCAAGCCGTTGGCGCTCGACCCCACCGAACCGGCCCGCGTCGCCGACGCCGTGCTGAAGATGGGCCTGAAGCATGTGGTGATCACCTCGGTCGACCGCGACGATCTGCAGGACGGCGGCGGGGCGCACTTCGCGGCCGTGGTCCACGCGATCCGGGCGACCGCGCCAGGCACGACCATCGAGATCCTGACCCCGGACTTCCTGCGCAAGGCGCCCAGCGCCGCGGAGATCGTGATCGACTCCAAGCCCGACGTCTTCAACCACAACCTTGAGACGGTGCCGCGGCTATACCTCTCGATCCGGCCGGGCGCGCGGTACTACCATTCGCTACGTCTGCTGGAGCGGGTGAAGGAGCGCGACCCCAACCAGTTCACCAAGTCTGGCCTCATGGTCGGGCTCGGCGAGGCCAAGGAGGAGGTTATGCAGGTCATGGACGACATGCGGTCCGCCGGCGTCGACTTCCTGACAATCGGCCAGTACCTCCAGCCGACCCGCAAGCACGCGGCTATCGACCGCTTCGTGACGCCTGACGAGTTCAAGGCCTACGAGGAGATCGCCCGGGCCAAGGGCTTCCTGATGGTCTCGGCCAGCCCGCTGACCCGTTCGTCGCACCATGCGGGCGAGGACTTCGCTCGCCTGAAGGCGGCGCGGCTCGCCAAGGACGCGGCGGCCTGACGCTTGCCGCGCTACCACATCGAAAAAGTGCTGCCCTATAGCCCCGACCAGCTGTTCAAGCTGGTCGGCGACGTCGACGCGTATCCGGAGTTCGTGCCCTGGGTCCAATCGCTGCGCACCTGGAACGCGCGGGCTGAGGATGACGGCGTGACCCTGGTCGACGCCCAGGTGGCGGTTGGCTTTTCTTTCCTGAAGGAGAAGTTCTCCACTCGGGTGCGCCGCGACGCGGTCGGCCGGCAGATCGATGTCCAGCTGCTGTCGGGGCCGTTCAAGCACCTGGCCAACCGCTGGCGCTTCGCCGAAGCGCCTGGCGGCACGAAGATCGAGTTCGACATCGACTTCGAATTCAAGTCCCGGCTGTTGTCAGGAATGCTTGCCGCGAACTTCCACCATGCGGTGGACAAGCTGATGTCCTGCTTCGAGGGACGGGCGAAGACGCTCTATCCGGCCTAGGTCATCCGGTCGCGCAGGGCCTGAAGCGCGGCCTGAACGGCCTGTTCCTGGATGTCGGCGCGGGTGACGCCGTCGAATAGCTCGGCGCGGTGCATCAGCGCCTGGTTCGAGCGCGCGGTGGCGATGTGCACGGTGCCGACCGGCTTCATGGGCGTGCCGCCGCCGGGACCGGCGACGCCGGTGATCGCCACGGCGACGTGGGCGTTCGAGGCTTCCAACGCCCCCTCGGCCATCATGCGCGCGACCGGCTCCGAGACGGCGCCCAGGTCGGCGATGAGGTCGCCGGGGACACCCAGCAGTTCCTGCTTGGCGCGGTTCGTATAGACAACGAAGCCGCGTTCGAAGACGTCAGAGGCGCCGGGAATGGCGCAGATGGCGCCTGCCACCAGTCCGCCGGTGCAGCTCTCCGCAGTGACGATCCGCAGGGAGCGTTCCCGAGCCTCGTCGATCAGCAGCCGCGCCAGGGTTTCGATCTCCAGGGAAAACATGGCGGCGACTCCAGCGGGCTCTAGGCAAGGACGAATGCAGACCACAACATCGCCAGCGCCTGCCACACAAGCCGATTCGAGCTCATGACTGCACTAGATCGCGCTGAACGGCCCGCAGCTTCCATATCGCCGATGCTTTTCGCGGTGACGACCTTCGCCAGCGCGGGGCTCGTCTTCATGGTGCAGCCGATGGTGGCCAAGCTGGTGCTGCCCCTGCTGGGGGGCAGTTCATCGGTCTGGAACACGTCGATCGCGTTCTTCCAGACCGCCTTGCTGGTGGGCTACGGGTACGCCCACTTCCTTCAGAGAGTGAAGTCGGTCCGGACTCAGGCCCTGGTGCACGTGGCGGCGCTGCTGATCGCCGCCCTGGCGCTTCCGCTCAGGGTGACTGGTGCATTGGGCGAGCCGTCGTCAGAGTACCCGTCCCTGTGGCTGCTGGGCGTGTTGGCCGTCTCAATCGGGGCGCCTTTCGCTGTCCTTTCGGCGACGGCGCCGCTGGTGCAGGCCTGGCACGCGAGGACGATCCACGCCGAGACGGGGGCCGAGCCCTACGCGCTCTATGCGGCGTCCAATCTGGGCAGCCTGCTGGCCCTGCTAGCCTATCCCGCGCTGGTCGAGCCTCTGGCGACGGTCAAGGGGCAAACGAGCGGCTGGAGCGCCGGCTATGTGGCCTTTGTCATGCTGATGGCCACCTTGGCGCTCTTTGTGTCCCGCGCACGGGTTGCGGCGGTCCAGGGGGCTATCGCCAGCGCCACTCCAGCGCCTTCATGGCGCCAGCGCGCGATCTGGGTCGGCTTGGCGGCGATCCCTTCGAGCCTGATGCTCGGCGTCACCACGCACATCACCACCGACGTAGCTTCGGCGCCGTTCCTTTGGGTGATCCCGCTGGCGCTCTACCTCGCCACCTTCATCATCGCGTTCTCAGACAAGCCGATCATCTCGGCGGAAACGACCCTGCTGCTGCAGGCCGCGGCGGTGGTGGCCTGCGCGGCGATGTTGCCCTTCAAGGCGGCGAACTTCCCGCTGCAGCTCTTTGTCCACCTGGCCGCGTTCTTCCTGACCGCCCTGATGTGCCACCAGGCGCTGGTCGCGCGGCGGCCCGACCCTGCGCAGCTGACAGAGTTCTATCTCTGGATGTCGTTCGGCGGCGTGGTCGGCGGGGCGTTCAACGCCTTCCTCGCGCCAGTGATCTTGAGCAACGTCTGGGAGTACCCGCTGGTCCTGGCGCTGGCGTGCCTCGCCCGCCCGGGGCTTGGGCCGGTCGAGCGTTGGCGATGGCTGACCCTGATTATCGGCGTGATCGCAGCCGTCATCGCCCCACTGATCGCGGTCAAGATGGGCATGAGCAAGGAGTACAAGGCGATTGTGTTCGCCTTGATGGCAGTCACCACCGTCTGCGCCTTCCTGATCCGCCGAAGGATGATCGTGTTCTTCGGGCTGGTCGTGGTGCTGTCGTTGTCGGCGGCGGCCATCGGCGATCGCGTAGACGTCCGCCAAAGCTGGCGCAGCTTCTTCGGCGTCCTGCGCCAATCGGAGATGCCGTCGCCGGGCATGGAGGGGCAGCTTCGGATGCTTTCGCATGGAACGACCCTGCACGGCGCCCAGGCGCAGAACCCCAAGTACATGTGCCGCCCGTTGGTCTACTACGCCCCCGAGACGCCGATCGGCCAGGTGTTCACCCACGAGACCAAGCGGCCGAGCGGGCTGAGGGTCGGCGCTGTCGGCCTGGGCACCGGTGCCGTCGCGGCCTACACGCGTCGCGGCGACCACCTGACCTTCTTCGAGATCGATCCGCTGGTCATTCGCCTCGCCACCGATCCCAAGCACTTCAGCTACACGACCATCTGCGCACGCGGGAAAATCGACTACGTGGTCGGCGACGCCCGTCTGACCTTGGCCAAGCAGCCCGATCAGGCCTTCGACATCCTGTTGATCGACGCATTCTCGTCGGACGCCGTGCCGGCGCACTTGCTGACCGTCGAGGCGATGAAGGGCTATCTGACCAAGCTGAAGCCGGATGGGGTGCTGATCCTGCACCTGTCAAACCGCAACCTCGAACTGCGCGGTCCGGCGATGGCCGTGGCCGAGGCGGCGGGCGGCTTTGCGCTCATCCAGCGGCACCAAACGGCAAAGGATAGCCCGCCGCTCTGGGAATCTGCCGAAGACGCGCTGATCGTCACCCGCAGCCTGCAGGCGCTGGCCCCCTACGAAGCCGACAAGCGATGGTCGCAGACCGATCCGACCGCCGTGCGCCCCTGGACCGACGACTACACCAATCTGCCCGGCGCGATGTACGCCGAGATGAAGGCCAAGTGGGCCTGGCTGCCCTAGGCAGGGGTCTCCACAGCCACGATCGCCTGGGCCAGCAAGCCCTCCTGCCGGCCCGTGAAACCCATCCCCTCAGTGGTGGTGGCTTTCACGCTGACCCGGTCGAGCGGCACATTAAGCAACTCCGCCAAACGCTGACGCATGGCGTCGCGATGAGGGCGGATCTTCGGGCGCTCGCAGACCAGAGTGACGTCGGCGTTGATGATCCGACCGCCTTTGTTCGTCAGGATTTCGACGGCGTGCAGCAGGAACCTGTCGGAGGCCGCGCCCTTCCACTGCGGATCCGACGGCGGGAAGTGCTCGCCGATATCGCCTTCGCCGATCGCCCCGAGGATCGCGTCGGTAAGAGCGTGCAGGCCGGCGTCCGCGTCCGAGTGGCCGATCAGGGTCTGGTCGTGGTCGATCCGCACGCCGCATAGCCAGACGGCGTCGCCGGGGCCCCAGCGGTGAGCGTCCACGCCCTGGCCGACGCGGGTGATGCGCGCGCCGCCCGCCAGTTGTTCGGCCATGGCGAAGTCCTCCGGGTAGGTGAGTTTCATCAGGCGCGGATCGCCGGGCGTCAGGGCGACCTTTCCGCCCGCATGTTCCACGACGGCGGCGTCATCGGTCGGTTCGGCGTCGGCGGGCCAATTGGCGTAGGCGGCGCGCAACGCGGCGAGCCGGAAGGCCTGGGGAGTTTGGGCTCGCCACAGCCCGTCACGGGGCACTGTTTCAGCGACAATGGCCTGGCCCCGCTTGAGGGTGTCGGCGACGGGCAGGGCGGGCACCGCGCCGTCGGCGTCGGTTAGGGCCGTCAACAGCGCCTCGATGTGCTGCATCGTGAGGAAGGGGCGGGCGGCGTCGTGGATCAGGACGGCGGAGGCGTCGTCTGCGGTCAGCGCCCCGAGGCCCGCCTGAACCGAGTCCGCGCGAGTGCCGCCGCCGCGGACGGCTACCGCATTGCGGCAACCGAGGAGCAACTCGGAGGCCTCGCCGATCCATGCGTCGGCCACGACGACGACAATCTGTCGCGCCCCCGCCGCGGCCAGGGCCTCGATCGACCACGACAGGATCGGGCGTCCGCCCAAGCTGCGCCAAGGCTTTGGCGCTCCTGGTCCCGCGCGCGTGCTGGAACCTGCGGCGACGATGACGGCTGAGAAATCCATCCGGCTTGTTTAGGGCGTGCACCACCGCTGTCTAGGCTTTACGGCGGTGCACAATTTGCCTAAAACGGAGGCGGTAGGGGTGATTACAAAATGAGCAGCACGCTCAAGATCGGGAACGTGGAAGTCGGGGGGCGCGCCTGGATCGCACCCATGACCGGCGTCTCCGACCTGCCGTTCCGCAAGGCCGCCAGCAAGCTGGGCGCGACCTATGTCGCGACCGAAATGGTCGCCTGCGCCGAGTTCTCGAAGGGGCGTCCCGACGTCGTGCGCCGCGCGGCGGTGGGCGAGGGTCTGCCGCTGATGGTCGTGCAGCTGGTCGGCCGAGAACCCGCTCATATCGCCGAGGGCGCGCGGCTGGCGGCGAGGGCGGGCGCCCAGATCATCGACCTGAATTTCGGATGCCCGGCCAAGGAAGTGACCGGCGTGCTCTCGGGATCGGCGCTGATGCGCGAGCCCGAACTGGCCGAAAGCCTGATCGCCGCAGCCGTCGACGCCGTCGATGTCCCGGTGACGGTGAAGATGCGCCTGGGCTGGGACGCTTCATCGAAGAACGCGCCAGACATCGCGGCGCGGGCCCAGGCGCGGGGCGCGCGGGCCGTGACCATCCATGGGCGCACACGTAGTCAGTTCTACAAGGACAGCGCCGACTGGAGCGCCGTGCGCCCGGTCACCGAGGCGGTGTCGATCCCGGTCATCGTCAATGGCGACATCGTCGATGGCGAGAGCGCCAGGCTAGCCCTGGAGGCTTCCGGCGCGGACGGCGTGATGGTCGGTCGCGGTGTCTACGGACGCCCCTGGGTGGCGACGCAGATCGAGGCCGAACTGGCGGGGCTCGCCTACCACGAGCCCCATGCCGAAGAGCGGCTTGCGATTGCGCTGGAGCACTTTCGCGACAGCCTGAACTTCTATGGCGACCGTCTGGGCCTGCGGATCTTCCGCAAGCACCTGGCCTCCTACATCGAGAATGCGCCCTGGCCGGAAACGGCCGAGGCGAGGCGTGCGGCGCGGTCGGCGCTGTGCCGACTGGACGATCCCGCGGAGGTCGAAGCTGGCCTGACCGCATTGTGGCGTGACCCCCAACCGAGACTGGCCGCATGACAAACCAAACCCGCGCGGCGCCGAACGGGCTGAACCTCGAGCTTCTGAAGGCAAGCGCCTTCGACGTTTCTCCAGAGCCCGCGCTTGTGGTCAGCGCCGATGGCGCGCTGGTCGCCGTCAACGAGGCCGCCGAGGCGCTGTTCGGCCAAGGCCTGGGCCTTCTGACCCGGGGGCGGTTTGGCGCCGCTCTCCCGCCCGGCTCCGCCCTGGTCTCGCTGCTGGACCGCGCGCTGGAGGAAGGGGTTCGGGTTCGGGAACGCGGCGTCGAGATCAGCCTTTTCGGGCATCCGTCGTTCGAGGCCGACGGCGCGGCCGCGCCTCTGGGCGACGGCTCGGTGCTGCTGACGCTGCATGTGAAGGGCGGGGCCCTCGGCGGCGAGCGGACCGGAGCCGAGCAGGCCGGGCTGCGGACCATCGTCGGCCTGGGGCACATGCTGGCCCACGAGATCAAGAACCCGCTGGCGGGCATCCGCGGCGCGGCGCAACTGTTGAAGACCGGCGCCAAGGCCGAGGACGCGCCGCTGGCGCAGCTGATCGTCGATGAAACCGACCGGGTGCGGCGGCTGGTCGACCGGATGGAAGCGTTCTCCGATGACGCTCTGCCCGACTGCAAGCCGATCAATATTCACCAGGTGCTGGACCGTGTGAAAGCGCTCGCGGCCAACGGCGTCGCCGACGGCCTGACCTTGACGGACGACTATGATCCCTCGCTGCCGCCGGCCTACGGAGACGAGGATCAACTGATCCAGATTTTCCTGAACCTGGTGAAGAACGCCGCCGAGGCCGCCCATGGGCGCGGCGACGGCCGGGGCGCGATCACTGTCCATACCGGCTATCGACATGGGGTGAAGGTGCGGGCCGCAAAGGGCCACGTCCTGCGCGGCGCGCCGCTGGAGATCCGCGTTCAGGACAACGGCCCGGGCGTGCCAGCACACCTGCGCGAGAGCCTGTTCCAGCCGTTTGTAAGCAGCAAGACCCACGGGGCGGGCCTGGGCCTGGCCCTGGTCGCCAAGCTGGTCGCCGGGCACGGCGGCCTGATCGATTTTGAGTCCGAGCCGGGGCGCACGACTTTCCGTGTGCTCCTGCCGATCGCGTCTGAAGAGGTTACGCCGGCATGAATGCGATAGCGAACGCCAGCAAGAAGATCCTGATCGCCGACGACGACGCCTCGATCCGGCTCGTCCTGAGCCAGGCCTTCACGCGGCTGGGGTATCAGGTTCGGGCCACGGGCAACGCCACCACGCTGCTGAAGTGGGTCTCTGACGGCGAGGGCGATCTGGTCGTCACCGACGTGGTGATGCCCGACGAAAACGTCTTCGACGTGCTGCCGCGCATCCGCAAGGAGCGGCCCCGGCTGCCGGTGATCGTGATGAGCGCGCAGAACACGCTGCTGACGGCGGTCAACGCCGCCGACGCCGGCGCGTTCGACTACGTCTCCAAGCCCTTCGACCTGGACGACATGACTTCGGCCGCGCGCCGGGCCTTGTCACGCCCCGCCGACGCCGAAGCGTCCAAGGCCCAGGCCCGCGCCGTCCGCGACGAGCGGCTGCCCCTTATCGGGCGCTCGGGTCCGATGCAGGATGTCTACCGCACCATCGCACGACTGGTCGGCGCCGACCTGACGGTGCTGATCCTGGGCGAGAGCGGCACTGGCAAGGAGCTGGTCGCACGCGCGCTGCATGACATGGGCCGGCGCAAAGACGGCAAGTTCGTCGTCATCAACCTGGCGGCGGTGCCGCGCGAGCGGGTCGAGGCCGAGCTGTTCGGTCGCGACGACGGGGACTACGGCAAGCTGGTCGAGGCGGACGGCGGCACGCTGTTCCTCGATGAGATCGGCGACATGCCGCTCGACGCGCAGACCCGGCTGCTGCGGGTCATCGATGGCTCGGAGCAGTCGGTGAACCCGAAGACTGGCCGTCCACCCAATGTGCGGATCATCGCGGCCACGAATCGGGACCTTCGCTCGCTGATCCAGCAGGGCCTGTTCCGCGAGGACCTGTTCTTCCGCCTGAACGTCGCGCCGCTGCGCCTGCCGCCGCTGCGCGACCGGACCGAGGACATTCCCGACCTTGCCCGCGCGTTCCTGCTGCGCGCCAACCGCGAGGGCTTGCCGTCGAAGACCATCGACGCCAGCGCTCTGGAGCGCCTGAAGCTGCACGGCTGGCCGGGCAATGTGCGCGAGCTGGAGAACCTGATCCGCCGGATCTGCGCGCTCTACGCCGAAGAGCTGATCACGGCTCGGATCGTCGAGCGCGAACTGGCCGACCAGCAACCGGTGATCCCGGGCCACGAAGGCCCGGTGACCCTGGCGACCCTGGTCGAACGTCACCTGGGCGGCTACTTCGCCGAGCAGCCGGACGGGGTGCCGCCGGCCGGCCTCTATGATCGGGTGTTGGAGGAGGTGGAGCGGCCGCTGATCCAGCTGACCCTGGCGGCTACGCGAGGCAACCAGGTCCGCGCCGCCGAGATCCTGGGCCTCAACCGCAACACCTTGCGCAAGAAGATCCAGGACCTGGGGGTCGAGATGGCCCGCGGTCGCCGCTGAGGCGACCGTCAGGCGTCGGGTTCGACCAGCGCCGAATAGACCAAGGTGCGCAGCTCTCGCCGGATGGGATAGGCCGACGAGGGCAGCACCTGGGTCATGAACACGACCGAGAGGTCCTCGGCCGGATCCACCCAGAAGGCGGTGCTGGCCGCGCCGCCCCAATAGAACTCGCCGTCGCTGCAGGGCACGAGCGTGCGAGGCGCATCCTGCACCACCGCAAAGCCCAGGCCGAAGCCGACGCCGGCGTTGGTCGCCTCGGAGAACAGTGAGCGCGAGAGCTGCGTCAGGTCCTTGCCGTCCGGCAGGTGATTGACCGTCATCAGGTCAAGGGTCTTGGGCGCGATGAGGTGATGTTCGCCGCAGGCGCCGCGGTCCAACAGCATCTGGCAGAACTTCATGTAGTCAGCCGCGGTCGAGACAAGGCCGCCGCCGCCGGACACCAAGGACGGCGGGCGCAGATAGTCGCTCTTGGTCGCGTCGTCCTGCAGATCGAGGCCGCCCTTGGGCGTGGCGTTGTAGCAGGAGGCGAACCGGCCGCCCTGGCCGTCGCGCACCTGGAAGCCGGTGTCGGTCATGCCGAGCGGCGAGAAGATCCGTTCCTGCAAGAACTGCTCGAAGGGGATCCCGGAGATCTTGCCGACCAGATAGCCGAGCACATCAGTCGACACCGAGTAGTTCCACGCCTCGCCGGGGGAGAACTCCAGCGGCAGTGTTCCCAGCGTCGCGATCATGTCGTCGAGCGGCAGCGTGCTGCCGATCTCGCCGACGCCGGCCTTGCGATAGGCGGCGTCGACATTGGTGCGGTTCTGGAAGCCGTAGGTCAGGCCCGACGTATGACGCAGCAGATCGACCATCTGCATCGGGCGCGCCACGGGCCTAGTCAGGAAGCCGCCGGTGACGCCAGCGCTGAAGACGCCGAGGTTGGCCCACTCGGGAATGAAGCGATGGACCGGATCGTCAAGCGCGACCTTGCCTTCCTCGACCAGCATCATGAAGGCGATCGAGGTGATCGGCTTGGTCATCGAATAGATGCGGAAGATGGTGTCGGCCTCGCTGGCCAGCCCGCGCGCAAGGTCACGTTTGCCGCCGACGAACTCGTGCACGATCTCGCCGTGCCGGGAGATCACGACCTGGGCGCACGGCATGCGGCCGGTCTGCAGGTATTTCTCGGTGATGAAGCGGTCGAGCCTGGCGAGGCGATCGGGCGAGAAGCCAAGGGAGCGGGGATCGGCCATATGGGGTCCTGGGCGTTGGCGTCGGGGCGGACGCCAACAGAGCCGAACCGTCAACCTGCGCCAAGCCCCGAATAGCCTGGCCCAAACGAATTGGGTTGGAGACCGCCCCGGCGGCCCCCAACCCGTTGGCTCACGCCTTCGCGGTCTCGCTGGCCGGGCTGGCGGCGCGGACGCGGCGCCGAGCTTCGACCGCCATGGCCAGTTCCTCGAGCAACTCGACAGAGGTGTCCCAATCGATGCAGCCGTCGGTGATGCTCTGGCCGTAGACCAGGGGCTGGCCGTCGACGAGGTCCTGACGGCCGGCCACCAGGTGGCTCTCGATCATCACGCCGGCGATGCGCTGGTCGCCGGCGGAAACCTGGGCGGCGACGTCACGGGTGACCGCCGGCTGGTTCTCGGGCTTCTTGCTGCTGTTGGCGTGGCTGACGTCGATGATCAGGCTCTGGCGCAGGCCGCTGGCGGCGAGTTCGGCGCACGCCGCCGCGACACCGGCCGCGTCGTAGTTCGGAGTTTTGCCGCCACGCAGGACGACGTGGCTGTCGTCATTGCCGCGGGTCGCGGCGATGGCCGCGCGTCCGTCCTTGCCGATGGCCAGGAAATGATGCGGCTGGCTGGCCGCCTTCACGGCGTCGACGGCGATGCGCAGGTTGCCGTCGGTGCCGTTCTTGAACCCGATCGGGCACGAGAGGCCGGAGGCCATCTCCCGGTGAATCTGGCTCTCGGTGGTGCGCGCGCCGATCGCGCCCCAAGCCACCAGGTCAGCCAGGTACTGGGGCGTGGTGACGTCGAGGAATTCGACCGCCGCGGGAAGGCCCAGGGCGTTCACCTCCAGCAGCAGCTTGCGCGCGAGCGGCAGGCCCTCGTCGATGCGGAACGTGCCGTCCAGGTGCGGGTCGTTGATCAGGCCCTTCCAGCCGACGGTGGTGCGCGGCTTCTCGAAATAGACCCGCATGACGATCTCGAGTTGTCCCTCGAAACGCGCACGTTGTGCGGCCAGTCGTCGCGCATAGTCCATGGCGGCGGCGGGATCGTGAATCGAGCAGGGGCCGATCACCACCACCAGCCGGTCGTCGGACCCGTGAAGAATCTGGTGAATTTTATGTCGGGAACCCGACACAAGCGCGCCGATGTCGTCGCTGGCGGGGAGGTCTCCCATCACCTGCGCCGGCGAGGCGAGGGGCTTGATGTCGATGATGCGTAGGTCGTCGGTGGTCACTGATGCGCTCCGGGGTGTTTCAGTTTCCGGCGGCGCAAAAGAAAAGCCGCCAGATGCTGGCGGCTGGGTGGGTCTTGCGTCTTATGACAGCGTACTGTCGCGCGATCCCCTTCCTCCGCCAGCGGCATCGGAATAGCCAAAATACCAAAACGAATATTGGCTGGTGGCGAGGATCATCGCGGCAACCGATAGCGCACCCGATCGGCGCTGTCATCCCCAACCAACTGTGAAGCTTGAGCGCAACATCACTGTTGAATTTGGGGCACAGCCCATTAGGTTCCCCAGACAATGGCGTTCTTGAGTCACGATGGCGGAACTCACGCGACGCCCGCCGCGCGGTTCTGGCGGGCGCTGCAATCACGCTATGTGCTTGGCGGGGGCTACGCCCTGGCGGCGGTTCTGACCGCTGTCGCCATTCTGCTCGCAGCCTCGCCGCCCGAAACCGGGCCGCTGGCGCCGGCATCGAAGAACATTCTGGCGATCCTGGCGCTGAACCTGGTGCTGATCCTGGCGCTGGCCGTTCAGGTCGGCTTCCGGGTGACGACGATGCTGCGGGCGCGGTCCACGGACCCCGCAGCGCGGCTGCACGTCCGCTTTGTCACCTTGTTCGCGCTGGCCGCGGTGGCTCCGGCCATGGTCGTGGCGCTGTTCTATACGGTGCTGGTCAACCGCGGCGTGGAGAACTGGTTCTCCGAGCGGGTCCAGACGGTGGTCGAGAATTCGGCGACCGTGATGCGTTCTTACGTCGAGGACCAGAACCAGTTCATCGACGAGCACGTGACCTTGATGGCCGCGGACCTCAATCGCGCCGCGCCGGCGCTGCAGCTCAGCCCGGTCACCTTCACGCACTTCCTGGCCTATCAGGCGTCGTATCACGCCTTTCCCGCAGCCTATCTCATCGACCGCGAGGGGCGGATCCTGGCGCGGGCCGAGTCGGTGGACGCTGCGCCCTTCCAGGTGCCGCCGCCCTCGAGTTTCGCCGCCGCGGACCAGGGCTCCATTTCAGTGTCCCCGAACCTGACGAGGGCGCTGTCGCGGCTTGCGGCCTATCCGGACGCCTACCTCTATGTCACCCGCCCGGTGCAGGCGGGCATCGTGACGCAGCTGCACGAGGCTGATCGGGCGGTCACCGCGTATCGCGAGGCGGCGGAAAGTCGCGCGCGAATTCAACGGGTTTTCGCGCTTTCCTACATCGAGACGGCGATGCTGGTCCTGGTCGGCGCCGTGTGGCTGGGCATGGGCGCGGCGAGCGCCATCTCGGCGCCGGTCGGACGCCTGGTGCAGGCCGCGGGGCGTGTCGCCGGCGGCGATTTGGACGCCCGCGTCGACACGTCCAGGGATCCCGAAGAGCTGGCGGTCTTGTCCCGTGCTTTCAATAGCATGACTCACGATCTTCAGGCGCAGCAGGCCGCGCTGAAGCGGGCCGGGGACGAGGCCGAAGAGCGCCGGCAGTTCATCGAGACGGTGCTGGCGGAGGTGTCGGCCGGGGTCATCGGCCTAGACTCCGACGGCCGGATCTCGGCGGTGAACCGCCAGGCCCGTATCCTCCTCGACCTGGCCGAGGGCCAGACCAGCGGCCGTCGCTTGCAGGACGTCGCGCCAGAATTCGTGGCGATCGCCGAGCGGGCCGACGCGGTGGGTGAGGCCGAAGAAGAGGTGGATGTCGCGCGAGCGCGCGAGACGCACCGCCTGCGCGTGCGGGCCAGCCGCTCGGAAGGCGGACTGGTGCTGACCTTTGACGATATCACCCGGCTGGTGTCGGCGCAGCGCAACGCCGCCTGGCGCGATGTCGCCCGGCGCATCGCCCATGAGATCAAGAACCCGCTGACGCCGATCCAGCTGTCGGCCGAGCGCCTGCGCCGGAAGTTCCGCAAGGACGTGTCGGAGGAGGATCTGGAGACCTTCGACCGCTGCACCGACACGATCGTGCGCCAGGTCGACGGCATTGGCCGGATGGTCGATGAATTTTCGTCTTTCGCGCGCATGCCGGCGCCGAAGTTCGCCGAGCAGGACGGCGCTGAATTGGTCCGCGCGGCGGTGTTCGCCCAGCGCGTGGCCAGTCCGGACATCGATGTCGAGTTGCTTGATCCGACGCCGGAGGTGAAGCTGGTGGCGGACGGGCGGATGCTGGCCCAGGCTCTGACCAACATCCTCAAGAACGCGGCCGAGGCGGTTTCGGCCCGGGTCGCGGCCGATCCTGAACCCAAGGGCAGGATCACCGCGCGGTTGGTCTCCGACGAGCAGGGCGTGCAGGTGATCGTCGAGGACAACGGTGTCGGGCTGCCGGACAAGGACCGCGACCGGCTGACGGAGCCCTATGTGACGACCCGCGAGAAGGGCACAGGGCTGGGCTTGGCGATCGTCAAGCGCATCCTGGAAGACCACGGCGGCGAACTGATTCTGACCGATGCGACCGGCGGGCGCGGCGCCCGTGCGGTCCTGAAACTTCCCACGGCGGCGCAGGCCCGGTCCGGCGTCTCCGCCGGACCTGAGCCATCGACGGCTCATGACGCAGGAGTGATGTGATGGCGGCTGATGTTCTGGTGGTCGATGACGAGGCGGACATCCGCGAGCTCGTGGCCGGCATTCTCTCGGACGAAGGCTATGCAGTGCGCACGGCCAACGACTCCGAGAGCGCGCTGGCGGCCATCAAGTCGCGCAAGCCGGCCCTGCTGATCCTGGACATCTGGATGCAGGGCGGGGGCATGGACGGGCTGGAGCTGCTGGATCTGGTCAAGACGCTCGACGCCGACATTCCGGTGATCATGATCTCGGGGCACGGCAACATCGAGACGGCGGTCAGCGCGATCAAGCGCGGCGCATACGAGTTCCTGGAAAAGCCGTTCAAGTCGGATCGGTTGCTGCTTTGCGTCGAGCGTGCGCTGGAGACCAGCAACCTTAAGCGCGAGAACCGCCGCCTGCGGGCCCAGACGATCCAGCCTGACGGCCTGATCGGCAAGTCGGTCGTCACCCAGCAACTGCGGGGTCTGATCGCCAAGCTGGCCTCGGCCAACAGCCGGGTGCTGATCGCCGGCCCGCCAGGCTCGGGCAAGGAGACGGTGGCGCGGCTGATCCACTCGGCCAGCCCTCGCGCACGCAATGAGTTCGTGGTGATCAGCGCGGCGGGCATGACCCCCGAGCGGGTCGACACCGAGCTGTTCGGCGAGGAGCACGAGGGCGGACGTCCGGCCAAGATCGGCGTCTTCGAGCGGGCCCATGGCGGAACGCTATACCTCGATGAAGTGGCGGACATGCCGCGCGAGACCCAGAGCCGTATTCTGCGGGTCCTGGTGGAGCAGCGATTCCGCCGTGTCGGCGGAGAGCAGGACGTGCAGGTGGATGTTCGGGTGGTCTCCTCGACCTGCCGCGATCTGCGCGAGGAGATCAATGCGGGCCGTTTTCGCGAGGATCTCTTCCATCGGCTCAACGTCGTGCCGGTGAGCGTGCCCGGTCTGTCGGAGCGTCGCGAGGATATCCCGGAACTGATCGACTACTTCGTCAACCGCATCTGCGAGGCCACGGGCATGCCGCGTCGGCGCCTGGCGGACGACGCGCTGGCCGCGCTGCAGGTTCGCGGCTGGCCGGGCAATCTCAGCCAGCTGCGCAACAACGTCGAACGGATGCTGATCCTGGCGTCTGGAGATCCCGCTGAGCCGATCAGCGCCGAGATGCTGCCGAACGACGCCGTGGTGAACGATCAGCCCTCGAACCTTGGGGCTGAGAAGATCATCGCCCTGCCGCTGCGGGAGGCGCGCGAGGTGTTCGAGCGGGAATACCTGAACGCCCAGATGCTGCGCTTCTCGGGCAACATCTCGCGGACCGCGGCTTTCATCGGCATGGAGCGCTCGGCCCTGCACCGCAAGCTGAAGTCCCTGGGCCTGTCGGGCGCCAGGCCTATGGAAGAAGAGGACGCATAGGGTGGGGCGTATCGCCTATGTGAACGGCCAGTTCGTGCGGCACGGCGAGGCCGTGGTGCACATCGAGGACCGCGGCTATCAGCTGGCTGACGCCGTCTATGAGGTCTGGGCCCTGTTCGACGGCAAACTCGCGGACGCGGAAGGCCACTTCGCGCGCCTCGAACGGAGCCTGGGCGAACTGAGCATCCCGATGCCCATGAGCCGGGCGGCGCTCACCATCGTTCTGCGTGAGGCGGTCCGCCGCAATCGGGTCCGAGAGGGGCTGCTGTATCTTCAGGTCGGCCGTGGCGTCGCGCCGCGTGGGCACGCATTCCCCGACCAGCCGGTCGCGCCGAGCGTCGTGATCACCGTCTCGCCCGTGGACCGTGCGACTACGGAGGCCAAGGCGGCCAAGGGCGTGAAGGTCGTCACCACCCCGGAGAACCGCTGGGGACGCTGCGACATCAAGACGGTCGGGCTGCTGCCCAACGCGCTGGCCAAGCAGGCCGCCAAGGAGCGCGGTGCGGCTGAGGCGTGGTTCGTCGACGAGCTGGGCTTCGTGACTGAGGGGGCTTCCTCCAACGCCTGGATCATCGACGCCGACGGCGTTCTGCGCACCCGCGACACCAATGCGAACATCCTGCGCGGGGTGACCCGCAGGACCCTCCTGGACGTGCTCCACGACGAAGGCATGCAGGTGGATGAGCGGCCGTTCACGCCCGAAGAGGCGGCGTCGGCAAAGGAGGCGTTCATCACCGGGGCAGGCAGTCTCGTGCTGCCGGTTGTGGCCGTCGATGACAAGCCAATTGGAAATGGTGTGGTCGGACCGGTGGCGATGAAGCTCCGTCGCCTCTATATCGAGCGCGCGAGGGCGACGGCGGTCTGAAGCGAGCGGCGCGATTGCGCCGGTCACTGTCGCCGGTCTAGCCTCATGCATGTGTGTGGGGGGCGTGTTGCCTCCCGATCAGAAAAAGGGCGAAAAGCCATGTCCGGCAACGAAAAGAAACAGAATCTCCAGGACACGTTCCTAAACAGCGTCCGTAAATCGAAGACCCCGCTGACCATTTTCCTGGTCAACGGCGTGAAGCTTCAGGGTGTCGTGAGCTGGTTCGATAATTTCTGCGTGCTCCTGCGTCGCGACGGTCAGTCGCAACTGGTCTACAAGCACGCCATTTCCACCATCATGCCGGCGCAGCCCGTTCAACTGTATGAGCCGGCGGAAGACGAGGCCGATTGACTTCCAAGTCCATCGAACGTGAAGCGCCCCCTCAGGGGGCGCTAGTCATTCATCCCCAGCGTGACGGCCGCGACTCCGCGCGCAGCTCTCAGGCGCGCCTGGACGAGGCCGTAGGCCTCGCTCTGGCGCTCGACCTGGAAATCCGGGACGCGATCATCGCGCCCCTGCGCAAGCGCACGCCTGCGACGCTGTTCGGCAGCGGCAAGGTCGATGAGATCGGGGAGCTCTGCTTCCAGCTCAAGGTCGACGTCGCCGTGGTCGATGACGCCCTGACGCCGGTCCAGCAGCGCAATCTCGAAAAGGCCTGGCAGGTGAAGGTCATGGACCGCACCGGCATGATCCTCGAGATATTCGCGCGGCGCGCCAGGACCCGGGAAGGGATCCTGCAGGTCGAACTGGCCCGGCTCTCGTATGAGCGCTCGCGCCTGGTCCGCACCTGGACCCACCTGGAACGTCAGCGCGGCGGCTTCGGTGTCATGGGCGGTCCCGGCGAAACCCAGATCGAGACCGACCGCCGGCTGCTGGCGGAGAAGATCGGCAAGCTGAAGCGCGAACTGGTCGAGGTGCGTCGCACGCGCAACCTTCAGCGCGGCGCGCGCCAGCGCCATCCATTCCCTGCCGTGGCCTTGGTCGGCTACACCAATGCCGGCAAGTCGACGCTGTTCAACCGCCTTACCAAGGCGGACGTGATGGCGGCGGACATGCTGTTTGCGACTCTCGACCCGACCTTGCGGATGCTCGACCTGCCCGATGGTCGGCCCGCGATTCTGTCGGACACGGTGGGCTTCATCTCCGACCTGCCGCACGAACTGGTCGAGTCGTTCCGCGCCACCCTGGAAGAGGTGAAGGAAGCCGACGTCATCCTGCACGTCCGCGACATCGCCAGCGAAGAAACCGAGGCGGAGGCCGAGGACGTGCGGACGGTGCTGAACCGTCTCGGCATTGATGTCGCAGAGCGCAACGTCATCGAGGTCTGGAACAAGGCCGACCTTCTAGAGCCGGAGGTCCGTGAGGATGTGGCCGGCGACGCCCGTCGTCACCACCCGCCTGCGGTTATGGTCTCGGCGGCGAGCGGTGAGGGATGCGAGGCGCTGTTGGCGGCGATCGCACGGTTGGTGGACGATGCGCCGCCGGTGTCCGTGCGGCTCACCGCCGCCGACGGCGCGGCGGTGGCCTGGCTCTACCGGCACGGCCGGGTCATGGACCGCTTTGATGAGGAAGACGGCGGCGTCCGCATCGCCGTGCGGCTCAACGCCCAGGCCCTGGGACAGTTCGAGCAGCAGTTCCCGAAGGCCGATCTGACGGCGCTCTAGGCCTTCTCGGCCGCCTTCGCCGCGTCCCAGAGCGCGTCCATTTCTTCGAGGTCCGACTGGTCGGCGGTCTTTCCGCGCTTGGCGAGCTCAGCCTCGATGAACTGGAAGCGCCGGGCGAACTTGGCGTTGGTGGACCGCAGGGCGTCCTCCGGCTCAAGCTCGAGCTTGCGGGCGAGATTGGCGCAGACGAACAGGATGTCGCCGAGCTCGTCTCGCATCCGGCCGATGTCGCGGCCGTTGGCGATCTCGACCTCGAGTTCGGCCGTTTCCTCGCGCAGCTTGTCGAGGACGAACGAGACGTCGGGCCAGTCAAAGCCGACACGCGCGGCGCGGGCGGTCAGCTTCACAGCGCGGGTGAGGGCGGGCAGGCCGGTTGGGACGTCGTCCAACAGGCTCTGGTTCTTGCCCTTGGTGGCGCGCTCCTGGGCCTTGATGACTTCCCAGGCGCGGGTCTGCTCGGCGCTGGTCCGCTGTTCGTCTTCACCGAAGACGTGCGGATGGCGGCGGATCATCTTCTCGGAGATGGCGTTGGCCACATCGTCGAAGGCGAAGGCACCTTGCTCCTGCGCCATGCGGCTGTGGAAGACGACCTGCAGCAGCAGGTCGCCGAGTTCTTCGCGCAGATCGCTGAGGTCGCCGCGCTCGATGGCGTCGGCGACTTCGTAGGCTTCTTCGACCGTGTAGGGCGCGATGGTCGCGAAGGTCTGTTCGAGGTCCCAGGCGCACCCCCCATCGGGATCGCGCAGCCTCGCCATGATGGAGAGGAGGCGATCGATGGGACGCTCGTTACTCGGCTGGTCGGGTCGCGACATGGATCTCTTCGGTGATCTTCGGCTCGGAGCCCATTTCCGGGGCGGCCTCGGCGAGGCCGGGTTCCTTCATATCCCGAGCCGCCAGGGCGGCACGAATCTCCGCGTGGCGTTCGGAGGTGAGCGGAAAGCGCCAGATGATCACGCTGGCGGCGATCGACATGGCCGCAGGTACCGCCGCGAACAGGATCGCCAGGCCCTGCAGGCCAGTGTCAACGCCCTGGCCCTTCGGATCGAAGCCCATGAACTGCAGCAGCGGGAAGCTGATCCCCACCGCGGCGGCCGAGCCGACCTTCACGGTGCCCGAGAGGATGGCGTAGAGCAGGCCCGTACGGTCCACGCCGCTGGCCAGCCGCTCCTCGTCGCCGATGTCGGCCATCATGGCGCGCAGCAGGAAGGCGCCGGCTGCATAGGGGACGCCGATCATGAACATCAGCGTCGCCGCCGGCAGCATCGCGCCTTGCGGAATGGCCAGCGAGCAGAGGGTGAGGCCCGCATAAACGATCCCGGACACGGCGAGCGCCTTGTGCTTGGAGATCTTGTAGGAGAGCCAGGTCCAGAGCGGGGCGCCGACCAGGCCGCCGATGAAGTAGATCAGCAGCAGCAGGCTGGCCTCGGTGTGGGTGAAACCCTTCACGCGGCCGAAGAAGAAGAAGAACAGCGCGCCGGTGATGGCGGGCCCGGTGCCGATCAGCAGGTCCGCGACCAGGATGCGGACCACGGTCGGGCGCTTGAAGAGCGCCAGGTACTCGCGGAAGCCCGACTTTCGGACCTCGGAGGTGACCTTCGGCTCAGGCACCCGCCATAGCGCAAGCGCCACGGTGATCGGCATGAGAATGACGATGAACCAGCCCATCGCCTGGACGCCGGCGCCGTGGCCGGTCACGCCGAGCAGCGGCAGCAGGGCGGGCAGGGTGAGGACGAAGATCATCCCGACCACGTTGCCGGCCTGCCACCAGGCATAGATGCGCGATCGCTGGTCATATTGCGGGGATAGGACGGCGGCCCAGGCCAGTTGCGAGAGGCCGGCGATCGAGACGCCGGCATAGACCACCAGCAGCCAGATCCAGAGGTAGAGCGATGAGACCCCTGGCTTGGCCATGAACAGCATGTAGGAGGCCAGCATCAGGATCGGCGCGCTGATGGCGAACCACAGCTTGAAGCGTCCGAACCGCGAACGGGTCCGGTCCATGACCCCGCCGATATAGGGGTCGAAGGCCATGTCCAGCAGCCGCACGAGCATGAAGGCGGTGCCGACCGCGGTGAGGCTGAGGCCGAGCTCGTTGGCGTAGTATTCGGGCAGATAGACAACGAGCGGCAGGCCAAGGCCAGCCAGAGGGAGACACGGAGCAGCGAGCGCAGCCAGTGTCCAATTGGAACGCCGTTCCGCCTTCTGAGCGGTCATTTCACTCATCCCTTAGCGCTTTCGGATCTACTGGCGTCCGACGAGCGGCGCGATGTGAACCCTCAGCCCCAGGGGTGGCAAGGCCTATCGGCGTTATCGGCGGGCGTACACATTGCCGCGGCCCAATTGGTAGGCGAAGCGGCCAATGGCGTACTCGGCGTCCGACCAGGTCGTGGTCAGGCGCGACTGTCGGATGTCGGTTTCGTACCAGTCGTAACGTACGGGGGTGACCTCGCCGTCGACCGAAATGGCGCGGCCCTCGATCTTGGCGCCGCCGGTGCCGAAGCTCTCCATCGAGAGGCCGGGCTTGTCGCCGAGTTGCTTGAAGGTCGGGCGGTTCGGGCGCGCGTCCACGAGGGTCAGCTCCAGGCGGCCGCCGGCCAGGACGCCGGTGCGGTGCATTTCGCGTTCAACGTCCTTGCGCAGCTCGGTCGCCAGGCGCTCCACGTCGCGGACGCCGTATTCCTCGGCGGCCTTCTTCTGCAGCTCGGGGCTGAGCTTGACCTCGACGCTGGCGACGGTGGGCATGGGCTCGGCGAGAGCCGAACCGACGAGCGCGAAGGTGGCGAAGGCGGTGAAAAGCAGGGCGCGCATAACTGGCTCCAAGGGAAGGGGCGATACAGTCTTAGATGGGGCGCACGACCGCCTGTCGCAAAGCCATCATTCAAGCGTGGCCTTAGTGTGGCGCGCGGCCCGGGATCAGGCTTGACCTCAAGGGGCCGGCGCCCAAGTCTCCTTGCTGGGGCTGGGCATGTTCAATCGTCAAATGGAGACGACCTGTGGCGCATAAGTTCGAAATCTACAAAGACAAGGCCGGCGAGTTCCGGGTCCGCTTCAAGTACAACAGCGAAACGATGTTCTCGACCGAAGGCTACTCTTCGAAGGCCAGCGCCCAGAACGCCATCGACTCCATGAAGAAGAACGGTCCGGACGCTCCGGTCGAAGACAACAGCTAAGCAGACGCGTCGGCCAGGCGGGCGAGTTCATCGCGCGCCTGGGCGGCGATCTCGAACGACCGCACGCGCGCGGAATGGTCATAGACCTGCGCCGTGACCATCAACTCGTCGGCCCCGGTGCGGCGGACGAAGTCGGCAAGACCCTGACGCACACGCTCGGGCGAGCCAACGATCGAACAGCTCAAGCTCTGGCGCAGCATGGCGCCGCCCATCTCGTCCAGCCGACCGTCTGGATCGTCGACCGGGGCCGGCAGCGGGCCTGGGCGGCCCTGGCCCAGGTTGATGAACGCCTGCTTCAGGGAGGTGAAGAGCCGTTGCGCCTCGGCGTCGGTGTCCGCGGCGGTGATGTTCACGCCCAGCATCACGCGGGGCTTGTCCAGGTGCTCCGACGGCCGGAACTGGCTGCGATAGACATTCAGCGCCAGTTCGAGCTGAGCAGGAGCGAAGTGGGAGGCGAAGGCGTACGGAAGCCCCAGGGCCGCAGCGAGTTGCGCGCCGTAGGTGCTGGAACCCAGCATCCAGAATTCCACATCCAGGCCCGCGCCGGGGACCGCCCGGATGAGCTGTCCGGGCTTCACCGGCTCGAAGTAGTTCATCAGTTCGATCACATCGCGCGGGAAGTCGTCGATGTCGCCGGCCAGCGTGCGACGCAGGGCGCGAGCCGTCGCCTGGTCGGACCCGGGGGCGCGCCCCAGCCCCAGGTCGATACGGCCAGGATAGAGCGAGGCCAGGGTTCCGAACTGTTCGGCGATCACCAGCGGGGCGTGGTTCGGCAGCATGATGCCCCCGGCGCCGACGCGGATGGTCGAGGTGCCTTCGGCCACGTAGCCGATCACGACGGAGGTGGCGGCGCTGGCGACGCCGGCCATGTTGTGATGCTCGGCCAGCCAGTAGCGCTTGTATCCGAACCGCTCTGCATGCTGCGCCAGGTCGCGGGAGTTGCGCAGCGACTGGGCGGCGTCGCCGCCTACGACGATCGGAGAGAGATCGAGAACCGAGAGATCAACCATCTGCGCGATATAGGCGCTTTAGCCGCCGCTGCGAGTGATCATGCTTTGCTGTGCGCAAAGTTCGTAAGGCCAAGGCGCCCGATCGAAACCGTTATCGGAACAGCGAAAGCAGCAGGGACGGGGTCTGGTTCGCGATTCGCAATGCTTGGATGGCCAGCTGCATCTTGACCTCCAGCGCCTTCAGTCGGGCGCTTTCCTTGGCCAAGTCGGCGTCGACCAGGTTGCCGATGCCGGAGTCGTAGCTGTCCTGCAGCTTGGAGCTCATCTCGAGCTGGCGATCGAGCGACTTGGCTCCGACACCGAGTTTCGACAGCGCGCCGGACACCTTCTGCGACGACGTTTCGAGCGCCTTGATGTCGGCGGACGTGACGCCGCCCATGAGGTCGGCGAGGGTTGAGGAGACCGCCGCGCCGGTGGTGGACAGGTCGATGTGGTCGACGTTGATCGTGACCGAGGCCTTGGTGTTCGCGAGGGCCCGAATGTCGCCTGTCGAACCGGCTGAAATCAGGTTCACGCCGTCGAAGCTGGCGTTGGAGGCCACGAGGTCGATCTGGCGGCGCAGGGCGACGTACTCGTCGCTGAGGGCCTGGCGGCTGGCGGTGCTGAGGCCGGCTTCCGTGGCGGCTAGCGCCTTTTCCTTCATCTGGGAGAGGATGTCGGAGATGGTCTCGCCGGCGGTCATCGCCGTGTCGACGACGGATTGCCCGCGCTGAAGCGAGCTCATGACCGCGTCGAGAGACTTCGATTCTGCGCGCATGTTCTGGGCGATGGCCCAGATCGCTGGATTGTCCTTGGGACCGGCGATCTTCAGCCCGGTGGAGATCCGACGCTGGACCTGGGCGTATTCCGAACTGATCGCGTTGAGGCTCTGCAGCGCAATCATGGCGCTGGTGTTCGTATTGACGCTGTTCAGCGGCATGACGAAGCCTCGTTTCCAGGGAGCAGACCTGAAGCAGTCCGCAGGGCGTTTTGCCCCACGACAGTCTTTGGGTGTACGGCCTTGCTGCTTCGTTACCGGTCTTGGCTAACGGTCGCCGCGCCCCCGCCGCGCCGGGGCGAAGGATTCGTCCGCCGGACGAAATTGACCTGTTGACCCTCCTATGATGGGAAGCTGTTTCCTCCCGGCGATGACTGACACGACTTGTATCCGACCCGTCGGCGCGCTCACGCGTGGCGCGAGTCACGCTTGCGAATTTAAGGGCCGCCCATGAAGGATCTCGATCGACGTCAACTGCTGAGGGGCGCGTCTGCGCTGGGCGGCGGCGCGGCGCTGAGCACCTTCCTGCCTGCGTGGGCTCAGAGTGGGACCCCGGGGATCGCCAGCAGCCTGCCGACGGTCTCGGGCGAGACGATCGCGCTGAAGGTCGGCCACACGCCGTTCAAGGTCGACGGACGCGCCGGGCACGCGATCACCGTCAATGGCACCGTGCCGGCCCCTCTGGTGCGGCTGAAGGAAGGGCAGACGGTTCGTCTGTCGGTGACCAACACCTTGGAGGAGGACACCTCGATCCACTGGCACGGTCTGCTCCTGCCGTTCGAGATGGACGGTGTGCCCGGCGTCAGCTTTCCGGGCATCAAGCCCGGCGAGACGTTCGACTACGAGTTCAAGGTCCGCCAGGCGGGGACCTACTGGTATCACAGCCACTCAGGGCTGCAGGAGCAGATGGGCCACTACGGCCCCATCGTCATCGACCCGGCGGGCGAGGACCCAGTCCGGTACGATCGCGAGCACGTCATCGTGCTGTCCGACTACAGCTTCCTGCATCCGCACGAGATTTTCAGGAAGTTGAAGGCGCACGCCGGCTACTTCAACATGCAGAAGCAGACGGTCGCGGGGCTGCTGAAGGGCCAGGACCAGTCGTTCAAGGACCGCAAGGAGTGGTCCAGGATGCTGATGGACCCGACCGACGTCCTGGACGTGACAGGGTCCACCTACACCTTCCTGATCAACGGCCACGGGCCAAAGGACAACTGGACGGGCCTGTTCACGCCGGGCGAGCGCGTGCGCCTGCGGTTCGTGAACGCCGGCGCGATGACCATCTTCAACGTCCGTATCCCCGGGCTGAAGCTCAGTGTCGTGCAGGCGGACGGGCAGAACATCGTGCCCGTGGACGTCCAAGAGTTCCAGATCGCGCCGGCCGAGACCTACGACATCGTCGTCCAACCGACCGACGATCGCGCCTATACGCTCGTGGCCGAGGCGGCCGACCGCTCCGGCATGGGGCGGGCCACCTTGGCCCCGCGGCTGGGAATGACCTCAGAGGTCCCGCCGCTGCGCAAGCGCCCGCTGCTCAACATGCGCGACATGGGCATGGACCATTCGGCCATGCCCGGCATGGAAGGGATGGAGATGGACCATTCGGGCATGTCGATGCTCGATCCGCGCAATGCGCCGCAGGTGAAGCTGGGGCCGGGCGTGCAGATGATCTCGCCCATGCCGGCCGATCGCACCGGAGATCCGGGGCAGGGCTTGGGGGACGTCGGTCACAAGGTGCTGACGCTGAAGGACCTCGTATCGCTGGATCCCAATCCAGATCCCAGGCCGCCCTCGCGAGAGCTGGAGATCCACCTGACGGGCAACATGGAGCGCTTCATGTGGGCCTTCGACGGGGTGAGCTACAGCCACCTGAAGGACCCGATCCCGTTCCGCTACAACGAGCGGGTTCGCGTTGTGCTGGTCAACGACTCCATGATGGCCCACCCGATTCACCTGCACGGCCACTTCTTTGAGGTCGTCACCGGCAATCCGGGGCGCCATCCGCGAAAGCACACTGTCAACGTGCTGCCTGGCGGGAAGGTGGCGTTCGACTTGACCGCCGACGAGCGCGGCGACTGGGCCTTCCACTGCCACCTGCTCTACCACATGCATGCCGGCATGTTTAACGTCGTCACCGTGCGTCCCCTGGAAGGAGACGCCGCGTGAGCCGGTATCTTGTTGCGGCCATCGCGCCGTTTGCCCTCGCGACGCCCACCGCTGCGCAACATGATCATGACCACCCGGCGCCCGCGGTGGCGGACCCGCATGCCGGGCACAGCATGCCAGCGCCCGCCGCCGATCCGCCCGCGGGCCACGCAATGGGCGGGCATGCGAATGTTCCGCCGGGCGGAACCGAGCCGCCTCCGACGGCGCCGACCGACTTCGCTGCCGAGCGCTTCTATGATCGCCAGGCCATGGCCGCGGCCCGCGCGCAACTCGCCAAGGAGCATGGCGGCGGCAAGGCCTGGAAGCTGATGCTGAGCACCGCCGAAGTGCGTCCGACGTCGGGCGACGACGTCTACGCGTGGGAAGGCGAGTTCTGGTACGGCGGCGACGTCAATCGCCTCGTCCTGAAGTCGGCGGGCGAAGGGGAGTTTGGCGGCGATCTGCATTCCGCTGAAGCCCAGGTGCTCTACTCGCGCGCCATCGGGCCGTACTTCGACCTGCAGGCTGGCGTTCGTCACGACTTCGAGCCGGGTCCCTCGCGGACCTACGCCACGGTGGGCTTCGAGGGCGTCGCGCCGTACTGGTTCGAGCTCGAGGGGGCGGCGTTCCTGTCGAACAAGGGCGACCTGTCGGCGCGGCTCGAGGGCGCCTACGACCTGCGCCTGACTCAGAAGCTGATCCTCGAGCCCCGCGCCGAGATCGAACTGGCCGCCCAGGAGGTCCGCGAGCTCGGCATCGGCTCTGGTCTGACCAGCGCCGAACTCGGCCTGCGGCTGCGTTACGAGTTCCGGCGGGAGTTCGGCCCCTACATCGGCGTCGCCCACGAGCGGAAGTTCGGCGACACCGCCGATCTTGCCCGCGCGGCGGGCGAAGGCACCGAAGACACCCGTTTCGTTGTGGGCGTTCGCGCCTGGTTCTAGCTATCGCGCCTCGGCGCGGAGTTTGTTGGAGAGTCGACTATGAAGACCATGCTCATCGCCCTGGCGGCGCTCGGCGTCAGCGCATCCGGCGCCTCGGCGCACGGCCAGGACCACGGCGACCACGCCGTTCCGGCCGCAGGCGTTGTCGAAGGCACGGGCGTCCTCAAGAAGATCGACGCCAAGAGCGGGTCGGTGACCATCGCTCATGATCCGATCAAGGCGCTGAACTGGCCGGCGATGACCATGCCGTTCAAGGTCGCTGACAAAGCGATGCTGGCCAAGTTCAAGGCCGGCTCCAAGGTGCGTTTCGACCTGAAAGGGCAGACGATCACCGCCATCCGGCCGCAGTAGATCCCGACACGTCCTGCTTTGCGGCCGTCGGCTCTCAGCGCAGGGCGGCGTTAAGTCTCGCCAGCGCCTGCGCGCCAGGAACCAGCTCGCGTTCGGACAGGGTGTTGAGCGGGGCGTCGACGGTCCCGAGGTTCTCGTGCAGATCGCGAGCTTCGGGGTCTAGGAACAGCAGGCCGGTGACGATCTCGCCCAGCGCCTGGCGCGACTGCAAATAGGCGAGGGCGCCGACGCGGTCGGACGGGTCGTAGTGCTCGGCCAGCTTGTGCAGGTGCAGGACCGATCCATCGTGCTGGGCCACCGGCACTGTCTCTCCGGGCGCATAGTCGATGGTGATGGTCTCGCGCGCAGGGACCAGATCCATTCGGTTCACGGCCTCGTTGTGCTCGCGAACATAGTCATAGGACTTGGTCGATCCGGCGTGATTGTTGAACTGCACGCAGGGGCTGATGCAGTCGATGAAGGCCGCGCCCTTGTGGCTGAGCGCCGCCTTGATCAGCGGGACAAGCTGCGTCTTGTCGCCGGAAAAGGAGCGGGCCACGAAGGTCGCGCCCATCTGTAGCGCCAGGCTGACCAGATCGATGCCGGCGTCGTGGTTGATCACGCCCTTCTTGGACTTGGAGCCCTTGTCCGATGTCGCCGAGAACTGGCCCTTGGTCAGGCCGTACACGCCGTTGTTCTCGACGATGTAGAGCATGTTCACGCCGCGCCGAATGGAATGCGCGAATTGGCCGAGCCCAATGGAGGCGCTGTCTCCGTCGCCTGAAACGCCCAGATAGATCAGGTCGCGGTTGGCGAGGTTCGCCCCGGTCAGGACCGAGGGCATGCGTCCATGGACGGTGTTGAAGCCGTGCGAATTGCCCAGGAAGTAGTCCGGCGTCTTCGATGAGCAGCCGATGCCCGATAGCTTGGCGACGCGGTGTGGCGGCAGGTCCAGCTCGAAGCAGGCCTGGATGATCGCCGAGGAGATCGAGTCGTGCCCGCAGCCGGCACAGAGCGTGGAGACCGAGCCCTCGTAGTCGCGGCGGGTATAGCCCAGGGCATTGGTCTTAAGCTGGGGGTGATGAAGCTGGGGCTTGGTGATGTAGGTCATTCAGCGGCCTCCGGGACCGTCCTGCGGTCGCTCATCAGGCGCTGGACGGCGTCGGCGATGAAGCGGGCGGTGATGGGCGTTCCGTCGTAGTGCAGCACCGCCGTCAGGCGCGACGGGTCGATGTCGCCCTCGTTGATCAGCAGCGTGCGGAGCTGGGCGTCGCGGTTCTGCTCGATCACGAACACCCGGTCGTGGGCGGCGATGAAGGCGAAGATCTCGTCTGCGAACGGGAAGCCGCGCACCCGCAAGGCGTCCAGATGCAGGCCTGAGTGTTCCAGGGTCTCCAACGCCTCGTGCACCGCCGGCGTGCTGGAACCGAAGTAGATCACGCCCTCGCGGGCTTGACGCGGTGCGTCGCGACGCACAGGGGCTGGAACCAGGTGACGCGCGGTGTCGAACTTGCGCAGCAGCCGCTCCATGTTGCCGACATAGATGGAACCCTCTTCGCTGTAGCGGGCGTAGGGATTGCGCGACGTGCCGCGAGTGAAGTAGCCGCCCTTGGTCGGGTGGGCGCCTGGATAGGTGCGGTAGGGGATCCCGTCGCCGTCGACTTCAAGGTAGCGGCCGAATTCGACGCCGGCCTCGAGTTCGTCGTAGCCCAGCACCTTGCCACGATCGAGCTTGCGGTTGTCGTCCCATTCGAAGGGCTTGGTCAGCCACTCGTTCATGCCGATATCCAGATCGAGCATGACGAACACCGTGGTCTGCAGGCGGTCGGCGAGATCGAAGGCCAGGGCGCCCATTTCGAAGCACTCCCCCGGATCGGAGGGCAGCAATAGCGGGTGCTTTGTATCGCCGTGGCCGGCATAGGCGGCCGCCAGCAGGTCGGCCTGCTGGGTGCGGGTGGGCATGCCGGTCGATGGGCCGCCGCGCTGGACGTCGAAGATCACCGCGGGGATCTCGGCGAAGTAGGAGAGCCCGATGAACTCGGTCATCAGCGACACGCCAGGGCCCGAGGTCGCCGTGAACGCCCGCGCGCCGTTCCAGCCCGCGCCGACGACCACACCGATCGAGGCGATTTCATCCTCGGCCTGGACGATGGCGTAGCGCGCCTTGCCCGTCTCCGGATCGATCCGCAGATCGTCACAGTAGCCGGTAAAAGCTTCCGCGAGCGAGGTCGACGGCGTGATCGGATACCAGGCGCAGACGGTCGCGCCGCCGTAGACCGCGCCGAGCGCGGCCGCGGAGTTGCCTTCCACGAAGATGCGGTCGCCGACCTTGTCCGCCCGCCGCACTCGAAGGCGCAGCTTCTGGAGGTGCTCCTGCACATAGTCGCGGCCCATGTGCAGGGCTGCGACATTGGCGGTGATCAGTCGGTCCTTGCCTGCGAATTGCTCGGCCAGCAGTTGCTCGATGACGCCGATCTCGATGTCCAGCAGCGCCGCCAATGCGCCGACGTAGATGATGTTCTTGAACAGCTGGCGCTCCCGCGGGAGCTGATAGGCGGCGTTGCACATCGCCGTCAGCGGCACGCCGACGACCGTGATGTCGTTTCGAAACTTGGATGGAGGCAGCGGCTTGGTGGAGTCATAGAACAGGTAACCGCCAGGCTCGATCTCGGCGACGTCCCGGTCCCAGGTCTGGGGGTTCATCGCCACCATGAGGTCGACGCCGCCGCGGCGACCCAGATGGCCGGCCTCGGTGATGCGCACCTCGAACCAGGTCGGCAGGCCCTGGATGTTCGACGGGAAGATGTTCCGCGCCGCAACCGGTACGCCCATCCGCAAGATGGCCTTGGCGAACATGCTGTTGGCGCTGGCGGACCCGGAGCCGTTTACGTTCGCGAACTTGACGACAAAATCGTTGAGCGCCTCTAGCGGCATGATCCCCCCGCGTGGGTCATTTCCAACAGGAACTTCTGCATGTCCCAGGCGCCGGTCGGACAACGCTCAGCGCACAGGCCGCAGTGCAGGCAGACGTCCTCGTCCTTGACCATCACCCGTCCGGTCGGCAGGTCGCCGGACACGTAGAGCGCCTGTTCGAGATTCGGGGCGGGCGCTTTCAGACGGCCGCGCAGGTCGTCTTCCTCGCCGTTCTCGGTGAAGGTGATGCAGTCGGTTGGGCAGATGTCGACGCAGGCGTCGCACTCGATGCAGGCGGCTTCCACGAACACCGTCTGTACGTCGCAGTTCAGGCAGCGCTGGGTCTCGCGGTAGGCGATCGCCCGGTCGAAGCCTAGTTCGACCTCAAGCCGCACGTCCCGAAGGGATTCCCCCTTGTCGCGCAGAGGCACGCGATAGCGTGTGTCATTGGCCGGATCGTTGTCGTAGCTCCATTCATGGATGCCCATCTTCTGGCTGACCATGGAGGTTCCGGGCGGGGGTCTGACGGCGATATCCTCGCCGTTGCACAGCTTGTCGATCGAGACGGCCGCATCGTGCCCATGGGCCACGGCCCAGATGATGTTCTTGGGGCCGAATGCGGCGTCGCCGCCGAAGAACACGTTCGGCAGCGTCGATTGGAAGGTGAGGGGATCGACCTTGGGCATGCCCCAATCGTCGAACGTCAGGCCCACGTCGCGCTCGATCCAGGGGAAGGCGTTCTCCTGACCGACGGCGACCAAGACGTCGTCGCATTCGTAGTGCTCGTCCGGCTCGCCCGATGGGACCAGGCTGCGCCGGCCCTTGGCGTCGTACTCAGGACGGACCTTCTCGAAGGTCACGCCGGTGAGCCGGCCGTTGTCGTGCGTGAAGGCCTTGGGCACGAGGAAGTTGAGGATCGGAATGTCCTCGTGGATCGCGTCTTCCTTTTCCCAGGGGCTGGCCTTCATCTCCTCGAACCCGGAGCGGACGATCACCTTGACGTCCTTGCCGCCCAGCCGCCGCGAGGTGCGGCAGCAGTCCATCGCGGTGTTGCCGCCGCCCAGCACAATCACCCGTCGGCCGATCTTCTCTACGTGGCCAAAGGAGACGTTGCTTAGCCAGTCGATGCCGATGTGGATGTTGGCGGCGGCCTCCTGGCGCCCTGGCAGATCCAGATCGCGGCCGCGCGGGGCCCCGGACCCGATGAAGATCGCGTCGTAGTTCTCGGCCAGCAGCGCCTTCAGGCTGTCGACCCGGTCACCCAGGCGCATCTCCATCCCCAGGCCGGTGATGTAGCCAACCTCTTCGTCGATGACCTCCTCGGGCAGGCGGAAACGGGGAATCTGGCTGCGGACCATGCCGCCCGCCTTGGCTTCCCCGTCGAAGAGCGTGAGCTCGTATCCGAGCGGGGCTAGGTCGCGCGCGACCGTGAGCGAGGCGGGGCCGGCGCCTACGAGCGCCACCCGCTTGCCGTTCGACACCGCGACGGGAGCGGGCAGCCGGCCCGTGATGTCCTCCTTGTTGTCGGCGGCGACGCGCTTCAAGCGGCAGATGGCCACCGGCTCATCCTCGACGCGGCCCCGTCGGCAGGCGGGTTCGCACGGTCGATCACACGTCCGTCCGAGGATTCCCGGAAAGACGTTCGACTTCCAGTTGACCATGTAGGCGTCTGAGTACCGGCCTTCGGCGATCAGGCGGATGTACTCTGGTACGGGCGTGTGAGCCGGACAGGCCCACTGGCAATCGACGACTTTATGAAAGTAGTCAGGCCCCTCGGTACTGGTGCGCTGCACAATCGCTTCCTTCCCACACGCCATTCTTTCGCGGTGCGAAGACGAGGGTCAGTGAAAGCAGACTCGCCTTACCGCGACGCAGCGTTCCCGAGGATGGTAGGACCCTATCGACGCCCTAGCCAATACATTTGTTGCGGCTTTCGATGTCTCGGCTTGCATTTTGTCCATTGGCGCGGACTGGGCGACACAGTCCGCGGTCAAGCCTCGTGGCGCCGAGCCGTGGGCTCAACAAGCTGTGAAGGCTCGTTAATTTCATGCGCCTGACACGGGAAAGCGCTTGGTTGTCGTCAAGCTTTGCTTAACAGTTTCGCCGACCAGCCAAGGAGGTCCTCCGATGCCGAACCAGCCGTTCGAAGTCGCGTCCCCGTTCGACCACGCCGAAGTCGCCGAAAGCACGATCGAAGTGTCGGCGGACGAAGGCCAGGATAGCCAGTCGCTGGAGATCAACCTGCGCCGCGCCCAGGCTGAGCACGCTGCAAACCTGCGTCTGGCTCGCGCCCTATAGCCCCTACTTGTCGCGCTTGCGGAACAAGTGGCGCAGGGCGGCGACGCCGGCCGGGGCGATCACCACCAGGACAAGCAGCAGATAGATCAGGCGGGCTTCGTCCGGCACGGCGCTAGACCTCGTCCTCGTTGGGGATGTTCAGCAGTTCGCCGCATGCCTTGCAGTGAACCGCATCGACGTCATGTCGCTGCAGCCCGCAGGTCGGGCACGGAAAGCGGGTCTTGTACGGGCGGAACAGCGCCTGAGCCAGGCGCACGAACAGCGTGATCCCGGTCAGCATGGTGACGATCGAGATCACTCGGCCCCAGGTCCCCGGCAGGGTGATGTCGCCGAAGCCGGTCGTCGTCAGGGTGGCGATGGTGAAGTAGAGCGCGTCGATATAGCCGCCTATGCCCTCGGTCCGCGCGAAGCTCGTGTAGACGAAGCCGGTCATGATGAAGATGAACGTGATCAGGGTCGACGCGGCCCGCGCCACGTCCTCCCACCGCGTCTCGTTGTACCGGCGGCCGATCGTGTCCCAGAAGAACTCGGAGTGGATCAGCGTCCACAGCCGAAGCACGCGCAGGAACGCCAGGTTGAACAGCCACAGCGGAAACAGCAGCGTCACCAGGACGAACAAGTCGATCCAGGTCACTGGCCGCTTGATCCAGTTGCCGAGGTTGTCGCTGGCCAGCGCCCTGGCCGCCAGATCCGCCGCCAGGATGAAGGCCATCGCGTAGTCGATGAACAGGAACACTGCCGTCTCGCGCAACAACGGCGTGGCGATGAAGAAGGCGATCATGACGATGTCGATCGCGATCACCGTGAGCCGGAAACGCACCGAGCGGTCGGATTTGCCGAAGTAGAGCTCATGCAGCCGCGCGCGGATGCGCGGGGCCAGGCGGCGTTGGCCAGGTTCGGGGGGCGAAATCGCGTCGGCGGGCATCATGCAACCATAAGCTCGCCTGCAGGGAGGGGAAGAGGGGGTTAGCCCTCGCCCTTCAATGCCTCATAGGCCTCGCTGGCCTCCAGCCATTCCAGCTCTGCGGCTTCGAGCGCCGCCTCGGCCAGCATCCGTTGGCGGCCTAGGTCGGCGGCCTTGGCCGGGTCCTGGGCGAACACCTTCGGGTTGGTCAGGGCCGCGTCGATCTTGGCGAGCGCCTGGCTGGCGCGGGCCAGCGCAGCCTCGGCCGCTTCGGTGCGGCGGCGGGCGGTTCCCGTTGGAGCCTTGGCCCTGGGCGCGGGCGGCGGCTTGGGCGCGGCGACGGCTTCGGGCTCGCGCACCTGGGTCGGCGCCTTGCCGGCCTGCTTGGCCCGATCGATCACGAACTTCGCGTAGTCATCCATATCCCCTTCGAATGGGGCGATGGAGCCGTCAGCGGCCAGCCACAGCCGGTCGGCGACCAACTCCATCAGCGAGCGATCGTGAGTGATCAGGATCACTGCGCCCTCGTAGTCGTTCAGCGCGTCGAGCAGGGCTCGGCGGCTGTCGATGTCCAGGTGGTTGGTCGGTTCGTCGAGGATCAGCAGATGCGGCCTCTCGGCGGCGACGAGGTTCAGCAGCAGCCTTGCCCGCTCGCCGCCGGAGAGGTTGGCGACCGTCGTGTCGACTTTCTCGTGGCCAAGGCCGTACTGGGCAAGGCGCGCGCGGCGGCTGGCCTCGGAGGCCTCGGGCATGGCCGCGCGGATGATATCCAGCGGCGTGTCGTTGGGATCGAGCGCTTCGATCTGATGCTGGTGGAACCAGCCGACCTTCAATCGCGCCGAACGTTTCAGCTCGCCGCTCAATGGTTCCAGAGCGCCGGCGACCAGCTTGGCGAAGGTCGACTTGCCGGCGCCGTTGACGCCCAGCAGGCCGATACGATCGTCCAGGTCCAGGCGCAGGTTCATGCCCTTGAGAATCGGCGGGGCGTCGCCATAGCCCGTCGAAACCCCCTCCAGGCGCACAAGCGGCGGCGCCAGCGGGCGCTCGGGCGAGGGGAGGATGAAGGGCGAGGTGTGCTCGATGACCACGGCCGAGACTGGCGGCAGCTTGGCCAGCATCTTCAGGCGCGATTGGGCCTGCGTGGCCTTGGAAGCCTTGGCGCGGAAGCGGTCGACGAAGGACTGCAGGTGGGCGCGCTGAGCCTCCACCTTGGCCTTGCTGGCTTCCTGAAGGCGCGCCTTTTCCTCGCGCTGGCGCTCGAACTGGTCGTAGCCGCCGACGTAGAGCGTCAGCTTGCCATCCAGCAGATGCAGGATGTGGTCGCAGGAGTTGTTCAGGATCTCTCGGTCGTGGCTGATGATCACCGCCGTATGCGGGTACTTCTTCAGCCGGCTTTCCAGCCAGAGCGCGCCTTCAAGGTCCAGGTAGTTCGTCGGTTCGTCCAGCAGCAGCAGGTCGGGCTCTGCGAACAGCGCCGCGGCCAAGGCCACGCGCATCCGCCAGCCGCCTGAGAACTCCGCCATCGGGCGGGTCAGGTCGGCGTTGGAGAAGCCCAGGCCGGAAAGGATTTCAGCGGCGCGGCTGGGCGCGCGATCGGCGCCGATCTCGGCCAGGCGGCCATAGATGTCGCCCATCAACTCGGGATCGGCGGTCTCCAAGTCGTGCAGGAGGCGCGCGCGTTCCTCGTCGGCCGCCAGCACGGTGTCGATCAGCGGGACGGGGGTGGCCGGATGTTCCTGATCCACCGAGCCGATGCGGGCCTGCTTGGGATAACCGATCTCGCCTTCGCCGGCGTGCAGCTGATCCAGGATCAGTTTGAACAGGGTCGACTTGCCGACGCCGTTGCGGCCGACAAGACCGACCTTGGCGCCCACAGGAACGGCGACGCTCGCGTGGTCAAAGAAGCGGCGGCCCCAGGAGTCGAAGGTAAGGTCGTTGATTTGCAGCATGGCGAGCGGGGGGGCTTAGCAGAGCGCGCCGCGGAAGGCGACCGTCGTGCGCTTGGCGTTGTCACATCGGGCGGTTATAAGCCCGCCACCCGCGCGGACCCCTGCGCCTCCCAACAATAAGACAAGCAAATCCCATGACCGAACGCACCTTCTCGATCATCAAGCCGGACGCGACGAAGCGGAACCTGACCGGCCAGATCAACGCCGTGATCGAAGGCGCCGGCCTGCGCATCGTCGCTCAACGCCGCATCCAAATGACCGAGGCCCAGGCCAAGAAGTTCTACGAAGTCCACGCCGAGCGTCCGTTCTACGGCGAGTTGGTCGAGACCATGACCTCGGCTCCGGTCGTCGTGCAGGTGCTGGAAGGCGAAGGCGCCGTAGCGAAGTACCGTGAAGTCATGGGCGCGACGAACCCGGAACAAGCCGCTGACGGCACGATCCGCAAGCTGTTCGCCCTGAATGTCGGCGAGAACTCGGTCCATGGCTCGGACAGCCAGGACAACGCCAAGATCGAAATCGCTCAATTCTTCACCGACGACCAGATCGTCGGCTAAGGGAACGGCTAAGCTCCGGCCGCGTTGAACAAGCGCGGCCACGAGCCCCACTCGGTCCCCCAGCGGACCAGCCGCATCGATAGACCCCGTTCGGCTTGGGCCGGGCGGGGTCTTCTCGTTTCAGGCGCTATCGCGGCCGAACGATCTGGCTGGGTCGCAGATACGGGGAGTGGATCCGGTCGTATTTGTCCGCGACTTTGAGGTGCAGCGCAGCGTCCAAAAGGTTCGCGCCGCGCAGTCCCCTGGGAGGAGGATCAGCGCTCAACGCGCGCCAGAGGCTTACGGCCTCACGATGCAAGCGTTCATTGCGGTCCATGCTGTCCATGCCGGTTCGAACAACGGAAGCGGACTGAAGTTCCGCCAGAACTTGGTTAACGATTCGCAAATTCGCCGAAGTTGTATTTGAGTCGCCTGGAGTTTTCGACCGCCCGAACACTTACGCTTGGCGTGGCCAGGTGACGTAGCGGCAAGGCTTTTCCCAAGGTGGGCTTTGGGCTAGCTGGTCCCGAGAGCTTGGCGGGTTGCGGAGGTTGGTTTGCACGGAACGGAGAGTTTTCCCGAAATCCGCGAGGCCGTGCGCAAACTCTGCGCCCAGTTCCCAGGCGAATACTGGCGTGCGCTGGATCGGGATCGGACCTATCCAACACAGTTCGTGCAGGCGCTGACCGACGCGGGCTTTCTCTCCGTCCTTATCCCGGAAGCGTATGGTGGCTCGGGCCTCGGCCTCGCCGCGGCGACCGCCGTGCTGGAGGAAATCCACCGGTCCGGCTGCAACGGCGGTGCATGCCATGCCCAGATGTACACCATGGGCACGATCCTCAAGCACGGAAGTGAAGCCCAGAAGCAGGCGTATCTTCCAAAGATCGCCTCTGGCGAGCTGCGGCTGCAGGCGTTCGGGGTCACCGAGCCGACCGCAGGCACCGACACCACCCGCATCTCCACCTTCGCGCGGAGGGACGGCGACCACTATGTGATTACGGGGCAGAAGCTCTGGATCAGCCGGGCCGAGCACTCCGATCTCATGGTCCTGCTCTGCCGCACGACCGCTCGCGAAGACGCGACCAAGCCGTCGGACGGCATGAGCGTGCTGATTGTCGATCTGCGCGACGCCGTCGGGAACGGCCTGACGATCCGACCTGTTCGGACCATGCTCAACCACGCCACGACGGAGCTGTTCTTCGACGGCCTGAGGGTTCCGGCGGAAAACCTGGTCGGCCAGGAGGGGAAGGGGTTCCGCTACATTCTCGACGGCATGAACGCCGAGCGCATCCTCATCGCCTCGGAGTGCATCGGCGATGGCCGGTTCTTCGTCGATCGCGCCAGCGGCTACGCGAAGGAGCGCGAGGTCTTCGGGCGGCCGATCGGCCAGAACCAGGGCGTGCAGTTCCCCATTGCGCGGGCGCACGTCCAGGTGACTGCTGCGTCCCTGATGGTCGACAAGGCCGCAGCAATGTTCGATGCGGGCGAGCCCTGCGGGACAGAAGCCAACATGGCCAAGATGCTGGCCTCGGAGGCTTCCTGGTTTGCGGCCGATACGGCCATTCAGACGCACGGCGGCTTCGGCTTCGCCGAGGATTACGACATCGAGCGCAAGTTCCGCGAGACGCGGCTCTACCAGGTGGCGCCGATATCCACGAACCTGATCCTCAGCCACGTGGGCACCCACGTGCTGGGCATGCCGAAATCGTTCTGAGGGCCGCGGATGTATGATCTTCTGAAGGGCCTGCGCGTTGTCGAAGGCTCGGCCTTCGTGGCGGGCCCGACCTGCGGCCTCTACTTGGCCCAGCTCGGCGCCGAGGTGATACGCTTCGACAATATCGGCGGCGGACCCGACTTTCGCCGTTGGCCGCTCAGCGATGGGGGCGACAGCCTCTATTGGGAGGGTCTGAACAAGGCCAAGAAGTCGATCGCCATCGATCTCTCGCGGCCCGAGGGACGTCAGCTTGCGGCTCGACTGGCAGCGGCTCCCGGCGACGAAGGCGGCGTCTTCGTCACCAACTTCCCGGTCGAGGGCTTCCTGTCGTACGAGAAGCTCAGCGCTTTGCGGCCCGATCTGATCTGCGCGCGCGTGATGGGCTGGGCCGACGGCGGGCCGGCCGTCGACTACACGGTCAATAGCGCGGTCGGCGTTCCGATGCTGAACGGGTTTCCGCAGGAGCCGCGTCCCGTGAACAACGTACTGCCTGCCTGGGACCTGCTGACCGGGGCCTATGCCGCCTTCGCCCTGGTGTCGGCGCTGCATGCGCGGCAGCGGGACGGCAAGGGCCGCGAGATCCGAATTCCGCTGTCCGACATCGCTGGCACGACGATGGCCAACCTCGGCTTCCTGGCCGAAAGCCTCGGCGGTCAGGACCGCCAAAGGATGGGTAATGACCTGTTCGGTGCATTCGGTCGCGACTTCGTGCTGCAGGGTGGTCAGCGGATCATGCTCGTGGCGATCACCCCCCGCCAGTGGAAGGGCCTTATCCAGGTTCTCGAGATCGAGGCCGAGGTTGCAGGGCTTGAGGCGCAACTCGGCCTGAGCTTCGCTGCCGACGAAGGCCTTCGGTTCGACTACCGCGACAAGCTGTTCCCAATTTTCGAAGCGGCGTTTGCGCGCAAGACGCTGGCGGAGCTGAAGCCATCCTTCGACAAGGAGGGCGTCTGCTGGGGACCGTACCAACCCATGAGCGCCGCCGCGGAGGACCCGCGGCTGATCAAGGGCAACCCCGTGTTCGCGCAGGTGTCCCATCCTAGCGGCCGCACCTACCCGACAGCGGGCTTCGCCGGGACGATTCCCCAGGACGAGCGCCGGGCTGCTCCGTCAGCTGCGCGGCTGGGGCAACATACCGACGAGGTCCTGGCCGATGTACTCGGCCTCTCGGAGGGCGAGATCGCCCGATTGCATGACGCCGGCGTCGTCGCCGGTCCGGAGGGACAATGAGCAAGGTCGTCCAGGTCAGTGAGCCGTCGCCTGGCGTCAAGGTCGTCACCCTTGACCGTCCTGACGCCGCCAACGCGCTGAACACCGCGATGGGGGAGGAACTGCTGGCGCTTTGGGGCGAGCTGTCCAAGGACGGCTCTGTGAGGGTCGCGGTGCTGACCGGGGCAGGGCGGTTCTTCTGCGCCGGCGCCGACCTGAAGGAGCGCGACGGCATGAGTGACCGTGCATGGTCGGACCAGCATGTCATGTTCGAAGCCATGATCCGCGCGCAGTTGTCGTGCCCGTTCCCGGTCATCGCGGCGGTCAACGGCGCGGCGATGGGCGGCGGGTGTGAAATGGCGCTGGCCTGCGACTTCGCCTGGGCATCTCAGACCGCCCGGTTGGGGCTGCCGGAGGTTGGGCTGGGGATCATCCCGGGGCTTGGCGGGACGCAGTACATCGTCCGCGCCGCTGGTGAGCGACGGGCTTCCGAACTGCTGATGTCTGGGCTGCCGATCGACGCTGGGCAAGCGCTGGAATTCGGCCTCGTCAACCGCATCACCCCGCCCGATGAGCTGATCCCGCAAGTGCTGGAGCGGGCTCGCGTGATCGCGGGCAAGGCGCCGCTGTCGGTAAGGGCGCTGAAAAAGGTAGTCCGCGGCGGCGCCGCGCTGCCGCTCGACAAGGCGATGGCGCTGGAACTGGTCGAGTACAATCGCCTGTTCAAGACGAAGGATCGTCGCGAAGGCGTCGCCGCGTTCAATCAAAAGCGGACGGCGGTGTTCAAGGGGGAGTAGCTCCCCCTTGAAGCAGCCATCTAGGCGGCGGCGAGTTCGCCGCAGACGAACGCGTCTTCGCCCGCGTGCAGCAGGCCGTCGAGCACGTCCGGCAGGTCATGCGGATCGACGATCAGGATCAGGCCGACGCCGCAGTTGAACGTGCGGCGCATCTCGTGCTCGGCGACGCCCCCGACTTCCGACAGCCATTGGAAGACGGGCGGCATGGTCCAGGCGTCCCAGTCGAACTTCGGAACCAGGCCTTCGGCGATCGCGCGGGGGGGGTTCTCGATCAGACCGCCGCCGGTGATGTGAGCGCATCCCTTGATGCGGCCCTCCTTGATCTGGGGCAGCACGCTCTTGATGTAGATCTTGGTCGGCGCCATCAGCGCCTGCGCCAGGGTCTTGCCGTCTTCGAACGGGGCCGGCGCGTCCCAGGCCAGACCTGAGCGCTCGACGACGCGACGCACCAGTGAGTAGCCGTTGGAGTGCGGACCTGACGACCCAAGGCCGATCAGGATGTCACCCGGCTTTTGGGCGTCGAGTTTGGGCAGAACGCCGCCGCGATCGACCGCGCCCACGCAGAAGCCGGCCAGGTCATAGTCGCCTTCCGAGTACATGCCCGGCATTTCGGCGGTCTCGCCCCCAACCAGGGCGGCGCCTGCCTGGGTGCAGCCTTCGGCGATCCCGGCCACGACGCGGGCGGCAGCGTCGACGTCCAGCTTGCCGGTCGCGAAGTAGTCCAGGAACATCAGCGGCTCGGCGCCCTGGGCCAGCAGGTCGTTGACGCACATGGCCACCAGGTCGATGCCGACCGTGTCGTGTTGGTCCGTATCGATAGCGATTTTCAGCTTCGTGCCGACGCCGTCGGTGGTCGTGACGAGCAGCGGATCTTCGTAGCCGGCGGCCTTCAGATCGAACAGCGCACCGAAGCCGCCGAGCGCCGCATCGGCGCCGGGACGACGCGTCGCCTTGGCCAGAGGCTTGATACGCTCTATCAGGGCGTTTCCGGCATCGATATCGACGCCGGCCTGGGCGTAGGTGAGGCCATTGGGCCGGTCTGTCATGTGACGCCTTTAGGGACTAGGACGATTAGAAACTGGCCGCTGCGCGCATCGGGCGCTTGCAGACTCGGCCCTGCGCGAGCGTATAGCTACTTGATGACGCCGATTACAACTACCGCCGAACTGCAGGCGTTCTGCGACAAGATCAAAGACCAGCCTTTCGTCGCCGTGGACACCGAGTTCATGCGCGAAACGACCTACTGGCCGAAGCTGTGCCTTATCCAGGCCGCGGCCCCGAATGCGGAGGCGGTGATCGACCCGCTCGCCGACGGGATCGACCTGGAGCCGTTCCTGGTGATCCTTCGCGATCCCAAGATCGAAAAGGTGTTCCACGCAGCCCGCCAGGATGTTGAAATCTTCAACAACCTCAATGCGATGCCGACGCCGCTATTCGACACCCAGATCGCCGGAATGGCCGCTGGGTTCGGGGAGCAGATCGCCTACGACGCCCTGGTCCGCCAGATGCTCAAGGTGGAGATCGACAAGTCCTCGCGCTTCACGGACTGGGCGCGCCGGCCGCTGACCGACGCCCAGTTGGTCTACGCCCTGGGCGATGTGACGCACCTCGCCCAGCTCTTCCCGATGCTGCGCGCGCGGCTGGAAAAGGAAGGTCGCCTGGCCTGGGTCGTCGATGAGATGCAGGGCCTGACCGATCCGGCCATGTACGACGTGAGCCCGGAAAACGCCTGGAAGCGCCTGCGGCCGCGTCGGCACACTGCGAAATATCTGGCGGTGTTCAAGGCCGTGGCGGCGTGGCGCGAGCGCACCGCTCAGCAGCGCGACCAGCCGCGAGGTCGAATCCTCAAGGACGACGCCATCGACGAGATCGCCACCCAGGCGCCGACGGATGCTGACGGTCTCGACCGGCTGCGTTCGGTGCCCAAGGGCTTCTCGGGCTCGCGGTTCGGCCCCGATCTTCTGGCCGCCGTCCGCGAGGCGCTGAAGGACCCTGAGGCCTACGCCCCGGTCGTCGAGAAGGCAAAGCACCAGCCGTCGCCGGCCGCCGGCGCGGTTGTCGAACTGCTCAAGGTGCTGCTGAAGGCGCGCTCGGAAGACGCGGGCGTAGCGTCGAAACTGATCGCCACGGTCTCTGACCTCGAGCAGATCGCCAACGACGACAACGCCAAGACCCAGGCGCTGACCGGCTGGCGCCGCGAGGCGTTCGGCGAGGACGCCCTGCGTCTGAAGCGCGGCGAGCTGGCTCTTGTCCTGGACGGCACCCGCGTGCGGGTCGTCGAGGTTCGTCGGGCGCCCAAGACGAAGGCCACCGAAGCGGCGGAGTGATCTCCGCCGTCGGCTGGCCGGTCAGGCGATCGCCTCTCGGGCCGCCAGCCTCTGGCTGAACATGGCGGTGAGCAGGGCCGCTGCGGGCATCATCGCTCCGATCCACGTCACCGCGGCCAGGCCAGGCCCGTGGTCGATTACGGCGCCGCCGAGCCAGGCGCCGACCGCGTTGCCAAGATTGAACGCCGCGATGTTCAGGCTGGAGGCGAGGGTCTGGCCTGCTCCGCCCGCAGCCTCCATCACCCGCAGCTGCAGCGGTGCGACGGTGGCGAACGCCGCCGCGCCCAGCAGTCCCGTAAAGACCACCGCGGCGACCTTGCTCTCCAAGGCGAACGTCATGGCCAGCATGACCACGGTGAGGGCGATCAGCGTGCCGAATAGCGCCGGCGTGAGCGCCCGGTCCGCCGCCTTGCCGCCGAGGAAATTCCCCGCCACCAGCCCGCCCCCGAACACCAGCAGGATCGGCGAGATCGCCGCGATCGGAAAGCCGGTGACCTCTGTCAGGATGGGCTGGATGTAGGTGAAGACGGCGAAGACCCCGCCAAAGCCGAGCACGGTCATCAGCAGGCCCAGCAGCACCTGCGGCCGGCGCAGCACCGCCAGTTCCTCCGACAAGGCGCCGGCCTCGACCGGTTGCTGGGCGCGCGGCACAAAGGCGGTCAACACCGCAGCGGCGAAGACGCCGATCGCCGTGACGGCCCAGAACGTCGACCGCCAGCCGAAGCTGTCGCCGAGCCACGCGCCGAACGGCACGCCGACCAAAGTCGCGGCGGTCAGGCCAGTGAACATCAGCGCGATCGCCGAGGCCCGCTTGTCCGGCGCCACGAGGCCCGCGGCCACGACTGAGCCGACCCCGAAGAATGTGCCATGCGCCAGCGCGGTGACCACTCGGGCGGCCATCAGCGTTTCATAGGTGGGCGCAACCGCGCAGGCGAGGTTGCCAAGCGTGAAGATGACCATAAGCGCGATTAGCGTCGTCTTTCGCGGCAACTTGCGCGTGGCGATCGTGAGCAGCGGCGCGCCCGCGAAAACGCCCAGCGCATAGCCGGTGATCAGCAGTCCGGCGGCGGAAATCGAAACGCCGAGGTCGCCTGACACCTGCAGCAGCAGGCCCATGATGACGAACTCGGTGACGCCGATGCCAAAGGCGCCGGCGGTGAGGGCGTAGAGGGCGATAGGCACGGCGTTCTCCAAACAGCGACCTGCGCTAGATGGAAGTTTTCCGGGGTGTGAAGTAGATTGCCATCTGGAACATCAGTTGTGAGTTCAGATCATATGTCGCGCGCGGAGATCAATCGTTCGACCGAGATGGAGGTCTTCGTCCGTGTGGTGCAGACCGGCGGGCTCTCGGCGGCGGCCCGCGCTCTGAAGCTGACGCCGTCGGCTATCAGCAAACTGATGACGCGCCTGGAGACCCGGTTGGGCGCGCGTCTCCTCAATCGCTCGACCCGCAGGCTGCAACTGACTCCGGAGGGCGAGGCGTTCTTCGCCCGCAGCGTCGAGGTGCTCGCCGACATCGAAGAGGCGGAGCGTGAAGTCCTGTCGGGCGCCGCGCCTCGCGGCCGGGTGCGGGTCAACAGCGTCGTCGATCTGGGCCGGCAGTTCGTGCTGCCTCTCGTGCCTGCTTTCCTGGAGCAGCACCCTGAGGTGACGCTGGACATCGTCCTGACCGATCAGGTGGTCGATCTGCTTGAGGAGCGCGCCGACGTCGCGATCCGCATGGGCGCTCTGCGGTCCTCCAATCTGACCGCCCGCAAGCTGGGGGCGAGCCGCGCCGTCGTGGTCGCTTCACCGGACTATCTGGCTCGGCGGGGCACGCCGGTCCGGCTGGAAGACCTGCCGAGCCACCACCAGATGGACTTCACCTTCATGCGCAGTGTGCGGAACTGGCCGTTCCGACGGGCCGACGGTGAGGTCGTCTATCTGCCAGGGGCGGGCGGCGTACAGGTCGGCGACGGCGCCAGCCTTCGACGGTTGGCGCTGGAGGGGGCGGGACTGGCTCGTATGAGCGTGTTCGCCGCGGCCGAGGATATTCGGGCCGGACGGCTCGTCCCGGTGCTGGAAGACTTCAATCCCGGCGACATTCTGGAGGCCCACGCGGTCTTTCTGGGGCAGGGCGGGCGTCTGCCGGCGCGTGTCCGCGCGTTCATCGACTTCCTCGCGGCGCATATCCGACTGCCGACGCTGCCCTGATCGGCGAAGCTGTGGATAACTTCAGGGCCTTGGCCCGCCTCGGCTATCGGCGTTCGTCGACAGCCTTGCGCACCGGTTTTCCACCGAACGCGGATATTTATTCGAATGGCCGCGCTTGCATGGGCGATCCATCGGCGCGAGGCTCAACTTGTCGAAAGGAAACGCGGCGCAGCGAACCGGGAGACCGGGACGAGAAGCGAGCGGAAGGCTCCAAGAGACGCCGCAGAGGGGCGACCCAAAGCAGCAGATCAGAAGGGTCACGACGACAGACACGGCCGACCAGAGAAATCTCGCCCGCCATGTAGGTCGAAGACCTCAAGACCTTCAGGCCCTCGGGTCTGGAATGAGGAGGCGACGCCGTGGGCAACCACAGCGCCGCCTTCTTGCTGTTTGGCCGCCTACTTTTTCGGATCCGTCACCGCGCCATAGACCAGCGGGTAGGAAATTCCCCGAACCTCAGGGGTGTCGCGGCCCGGGATCGAGCCATTCAGATTCTGGATCATGCCGACGAACACCAGGTCGTTGGTGGGGTCGATCCAGAACCAGGTCCCGAAGGCGCCGCCCCAATAGTAGCTGTCCTTGCCTTGCGGGGTTTCAGCCTTCGCGGGGTCGAGGATCACCGCGAAATCCATGCCGAAGCCCACGCCTTGCATGCTCGGCCCGTAGAGGTCGACCAGCACGCCGTCCTTTAGGACGTTCTGGCGCATCAGCTTGACGGTTTCCGGCTTCAGGACGCGGGCCCCGTCGAGTTCGCCGCCGTTGAGCAGCATCTGGGAGAACCGCCAGTAATCCTCTGTCGTGGAGAGCAGACCGCCCGAGCCCGAAAGCAGCGCCGGCTTGACCGACGGATCGACGGGGTTCGGCGGGACGATGAGCTTCTTGGCGGCGTCATACGAGTGGATGGCGCTGATCCGCGGCACGCTGGCGGCGGGCGCCGCAAAGCCTGTGTCGGGCATCTTCAACGGGCCGAAGATCCGCTCCTGGAAGAAGACGTCCAGCGGCTGACCCGACAGCTTCTCCACGATGTAGCCCTGGATGTTCACGCTGGGACCGTAGCGCCAGTCGGCGCCGGGCTGGGTGGCCAGCGGCAGCTTGGCCAACTTGTCGATCATCGCCTGCAGCGGCTGGTTGCGATCGGTGACGTCGGGCGCATAGCCGCCTGAGACGTCGAAGCCGGCGGTGTGGCTCATCAGTTCGCGCATCGTCATCGGGTGGGCCTGCGCGACCAGGGTTCCGTCCGGTCCCTTGACCTTGAGGTCGGCGAACTCCGGGATGTGCTTGGCGACGGGATCGTCCAGCTTCCACTTGCCCTCTTCGTAGAGGATCATCATGGCCACGCCGGTGACAGGCTTTGTCATCGACGCGATGCGGAAGATGGTGTCCCGCTTCAGCGGCGTCTTGGTGTCCACGTTCTGGACACCATAGGCGTCGAAATGGACGACCTTGCCGTGGCGAGCGACCAGCGTGGTCACGCCGGCCAGTCGGCCCTCGTCCACCAGGCCGTGGAAGGTCTTGTTCAGGGCGGCAAGCCCGTCCTTCGAAATACCAACCTCGGCCGGGTCGCTGAGCTTCACCTCCGCCCAGGCAGGTGCGGCGACGAAGGCGGCCGAGGCGAGCAGCCCTGCGAGCAGAGCCTTGCGTGTAACGGACATTGCGTTCCCCCTATGGATTCTCGTTGGTTGAATTCTAGGGGGCGGTACGGTGTTCTGGCTAGGCTTGTCGACGCTGAGGCGGCGATCCGGCTAAAGCCCCAATGCCTCGCGCATCACCTCATAGACGCCAGGCTGGTCCATCAGGCCGCGGATTTTCGAAGCCCCGGGACCGCGGGCGTAGGCGGTGACGTCTTCGCCGGTGTGCGCAGCGCTCATCAACGGAATGGCGGCGTAGGTCAGGCGGTCCGGGTCGTCGATGTCGGCCTTGGTCGGGACGGAGCGAGCCTCACCGGCCGCGGGCGCGCCAGGACCAGTCGCGTACATCAGGATAGGCACGGTCTTGCCGTCCAGCGCCACAGGGGGATCATCGTCGCTGCCGGGGAGCACGCCCAGGATAGAGGTGTCGCGAGCCCCACCGTTGATCGTCAGGCCGTGACTGTGGTCGGCGGTGACGATGATCAGGGTGTCGTTCGGATCGGTCATCGCCGCCGCCGCCGCGATCGCCTTGGAGAACTCGACCGTCTCGTTCAGCGCATCGCCGGCCAGGCTGATGTGGTGCGCCTTGTCGATCAGCGCGCCTTCCACCATCAGGAAGTAGCCCTTCTTTTGGCGGGACAGGCGCTCGATGGCCTGGGTCGTCATCTGAGTCAGGGTCGGAGCGTCGGTCTCCGTCGCCTGGCGTGCGCTCTCGCGCATCATGTTGTTAGGGGCGAACAGGCCGAGCAGGGGCGCGCCCGACTTTGGAGCGGCGGCGAGCTCGGTTTCCGTCTGCACGTAGAGCCCGCCCGCCTTGCGCCACTCGGCGGTCAGATCGCGTCCGTCCATGCGCTTGCCGTCTTCGGCGACGAAATTCGCCTGGCCGCCGCCCATCATGACGTCGAACTGCGCCGGCTTGGGGACGTCCAGCATCTGGCGGGCGATGTCGACGCAGCCCGCGCTGATCGCCTCGGGCGGCATGTCCGCGTCGGACTGCCAACGCCGGGTCGGCGTGTGTGCGTAGAGTGAAGCCGGCGTCGCATCAGTGATCGCAGCGGTGGTGACGACGCCGACCGCCAGGCCAGCCTTCTTGGCCTTCTCGGCCAGGGTCGGAGCGGTCTGCCCTTTGGTGGAGCTGCAGTCGGCGAGCTTGATCTGATCGGTGACGCCCAGCGCCCCGTTCAGCGTCCGCTGGCCGGTCAGCAGCGCCGAGGCGCCGGCGGCTGAATCGGTGACGAGGCTGTCGGCCGAGTAGGTTCGCACAAGGGCAAGGTCCGGAAACGCTTCGAACGAGAGGCGGTTGGACGCGCCGTCGACACCCCGCTTCTGGCCCTCGTAGATGCGCGCCGCGGTGAGTGTCGAGACGCCCATGCCGTCGCCGATGAACAGGATCACGTTCTTGGCGCGCTCAGCCGCCGAAGCTGGTCCCGCCGTCAAGGCCAGGGCGCAGAGCCCCGCCGCCAACTTGCCGCCGATGTTCGCCAACTTACACGCCCTCCATACAGGTGGGCGTCTCTTGGTCGCGATTGGCTACAGCAGCGTGACACGCAGATGACGGCTTGATTGCAGTCGGATTCAGCCGACCTGAAGTTTCAGCCTCAGGGCTTGGGCCAGGGTCTGGGCGCGCTTGGTTGTTTGCTCGCCGAGCAGCATGTCACCCCATCCGGACTGAGCCGAAAGGACCAGCCGGTCGCCTTCGATGGCCAGGGTCGAGTGTGGAAGCAGGCTGGCGTTGCGCCCGGAGAGGTCACAGCCGAGCCGGATCGCCGAGCCCAAGGCCCGCGCGCGCTGGCGGCGTTCCGTCGACAGGACCTTGGCGACTGTCTGCGGGTCGGGTGTGTTCGGGGCAGAGGAGTGGCGGGCGAAGGCGGCGCTCGCCAGGAACGCCCGCTCCGGATGGTTCATCCCGGCGATGGGTGCACGCAACACCTGTTCGAAGGCCAGCTCGCCGCGATGGTCGGGGTGCAACCGCGCGCCGAGGTCGGCGAGACGGCAGGCGGCGGCGTTCAGCGTCGGCTCGCGGGCGCCGAATACGGGGGGCAATCGGCTGAATGCCGGCTGGAGCCAGTCCTGCAGCGCCGAGCCCAGGTCCGAGGACAGGCCGCGGACCGTCGTAAGGGCCTCGCAGCCCTCGACCAGCGGATCGCGCGCGGCTTCATCCGCGGGCATCGCTTCCAGCAGCAGGCCCTCGCGCAGGCCGTAGGCCGAGATGACGATGCGTTCGATGCCCAGGCGCTCGATCAGGGCGTCGAGCACGAGGGCGGAATAGGGCAGGGTGTCGAAACGCTTCTTAGAGAGTCCCTGCATCCGCTCCAGGCTGCCCTTCGACTGCCGGGCGACGAAGCGCGCGACATCGACCGCGTCGGAGCGGTTCATCTCGTACTGGTGTGCGACGCGCAGCGGGTAATCCGCCATCTCCATGTGCAGCAACGCCAGGTTCCGCCAGGCGCCGCCGACGGCGTGGAACTCACGCGAGCGGAACGCCAGTCCTGCGCCGTCGATGCGCTGGTCGATGATCTTGCGGACTTTCTCGACGTCCAGCGGGCGGGGGGCGCCCAGCGCGAAGGGGCCGAGGGGCAGGGTGATGCCCTCACGCGGCGCCGCGGGGTCCAGGTGAACAAGCTCGAGGCTGGAGCCGCCAAGGTCGCCGACGACGCCGGCCGCGTCAGGCTGGCCGGCGACCACGCCCAGTGCGGCGTAGCGGGCTTCTTCGGCCCCAGAGAGGACCCTCAGTCGAAGACCGGTTTCCATTTCAACGCGAGCGAGGAAGGCTGCGCCGTCAGATGCTTCGCGAACGGCGGCGGTGGCGACGGCGAAGATATCCGCCCGGTTCCAACCGCTAAGAGCGGCTCGGAAGCGCCGGAGCGCGACCAGGGCGGTCTCGACGCCCTCCGGCGACAGGCGGCCGGTCGCAGGCAGATCGCGGCCTAGCCCGGCCAGCGCCTTTTCGTTGAAGACCGTCCAGATTGCGCGGCCTTCGAGCCGATAAATGACCAGGCGCACGGAATTGGAGCCGACGTCGATGACGGCGGTCTGGCGAGAGCTTGGATCCTGAAACGCACCGGCCCCAGGGTCGCCTTGGAAAGCCCGGCTATCCGCGCGGGGCCACATGATCGATCGCGCGCGGCATGTCCTTCACCTTCTGCCCCCGGCCGGACAGGCTGGGGTTGGTCATGAAGTACTCGTGCGCGGAGAAGGCGCCCGGGTGGTCCCATGATGGGTCCCGGGTATAGCGGCCGTCCGCGTCGAGCGTCCAGCTTTGCGCTTCATCCTTCAGATTGGCCACCATGATCTGCTGCAGAACTTGCTGGTGGACTGTCGGGTTCTCGACAGGTGTCAGGCATTCCACGCGCCGATCGAGGTTCCGCGGCATCCAGTCGGCCGACGAGATGAACACGCGGTTCTCGGCCGCGGGCATGGGCGCGCCGTTGGCGAAGGCGACGACTCGGGCGTGTTCGAGGAACCGCCCGACGATCGACTTCACGCGGATGTTCTCGGACAGTCCGGGCACGCCGGGGCGCAGGCAGCAGATGCCGCGGATCACCAGGTCGATCTCCACGCCGGCCTGACTGGCTTCGTAGAGAGCATCGATGATCACCGGATCGACCAGCGAGTTCAGCTTGGCCCAGATCCCGGCAGGCTTTCCAGCGCGGGCGTTCTGCACCTCGCGCATGATGAATGTCAGCAGATCGGCCTTCATGGTCAGCGGCGAGGGGGACAGCTTCTCGAGATGTTCCGGGCGCGCGTAGCCCGTGATGAAGTTGAACACCTTGGCGGAGTCGCGGCCCAGCGCCGGGTCGCAGGTGAACAGCGACAGGTCGGTGTAAATCCGCGCCGTGATTGGGTGATAGTTGCCGGTGCCGAAGTGGCAGTAGGTCCGCAGTTGGTCGCCTTCCTTGCGCACGACCATCGAGAGCTTGGCGTGGGTCTTGTACTCCACGAAGCCGAAGACGACGTGCACGCCGGCGCGTTCCAGATCGCGCGCCCACTTCAGGTTCGCCTCTTCGTCGAAGCGCGCCTTGATCTCGACCAGGGCCGTGACGTTCTTGCCGTTCTCAGCTGCCTCGATCAGCGCCGCCACGATGGGGCTGTCGGACGAGGTCCTATAGAGCGTCTGCTTGATCGCCAGGACGTTGGGGTCGCGGGCCGCCTGTCTGATGAATTGGATCACCACATCGAAGCTCTCGAATGGGTGGTGGACCAGGATGTCCTTGTCGCGAATGGCCGCGAAGCAGTCGCCGCCATAGTCGCGGATGCGCTCGGGGAAGCGTGCTTCGAACGGCTTGAACTTCAGGTCGGGTCGGTTCGACGGGATGAGCTGCGACAGCTCGTCAAGACCGAGCAAGCCGTCGATGAGGATGATGTCCTCGTCCTTGGCGTGCAGGTTCTCGACGATGAAGGTGCGCAGATCCTGCGGCATGGCCGCTTCGATCTCGACGCGCACCACCGAGCCCAGCCGGCGCTGTTTGAGGCGAACCTCGAACTCACGGACCAGGTCTTCGGCCTCTTCCTCTATTTCGACGTCGCTGTCGCGGATCAGGCGGATGACCCCCAGGGCCTCGACGTCGCTGTCAGGGAACAGGTGGTCCAGAAACAGCGCGGTCAGGCTCTCCAGGCTGATGGAGCGCCGCTCCGGCCGCTTGCGGCGGCTGGGGGCGGCCGGCAGTTCCCAGAACCTGGCGACCTGGGCGGGGATCGGCACCAGGGCATAGAGCATGCGTCCGTCGGACTTGCCCTTCAGCTTGAGCACGATCGAGAAGGCCAGGTTCGGAATGAAAGGGAAGGGATGCGCCGGGTCGATGGCCAGCGGAGTCAGAACCGGGAAGACCCTTGAGAGGAATATCTCTTCCAGCGCCTGCTTCTCGGTCGGCGTGACCTCGTCGGCCATCACGACCGTCATGCCTTCGCCGGCGAGTTCCTCACGCAGCCGACGCCACTGCGCCTGCTGGTCGGCCATCAGATTGGCGGCTTCGGCGTTGACGCGGATGAGCTGTTCGACCGGGGTCAGGCCGTCCTGCGACACGACACGCACGCCCTCGCGCGCCTGGGCCTTCAGGCCGGCCACGCGGACCATGTAGAATTCGTCGAGATTATTGGCTGAGATCGAAAGGAACCGCAGGCGCTCCAGCAGCGGATGGCGCGGGTTCTTGCTCTCGTCCAGGACGCGCTCGTTGAAGGCGAGCCAGGAAAGTTCGCGATTATAGAAACGGTCTGGCGAGCCGAAGAGGTCGGCGTCGAGGGCCAGAGGACTGGCGTCGGCGGGCCGCGGAGTAGGAGCCGCGTAGGTCATCGAGGGCGCTTCCGTAGGCATGGGCCGGTTCTGGACCAGCCGATCAGGTCCCGCAAGTCATCACTCGAAAAGGTCAAGATTCTCCATATCATCTTCAAGAATCTGTCGCGCAAGTGTGCGGGAAATAGGGCGTTGTTCATCATCGGCGGCCTCGTCTAGCCGCTTCACGATTTCGCGCGCGCACGGAATTGACCGTTCCATGCGACGAAGCAGATACGGGTAAACCTCCTTCGGCGGGCGAATGCTCCGCTCCCGGAAGAATTTTCTTAGGACGCCTTCCAGAACCTCGTCGTCCGGTTCCTCGATCTCGGCGACGAACAGGGCGTTGAGGCGCGAGCGCAGATCGGGCAGTCCCGTTCGCCAGGCCGTCGGAGCCTCACGCGCGGTCACCACCAGTCCGCACCCATCGCGCGCCGCCATGTTGATCAGGTGGAACAGCGCCTCGTCGTCGACCCCTTGATCGACGTCCTCAATCAGCACCGCACGATTGGCCGCCGCCGCCACGTCGGGGGCCAGGCGGTCCAGCACCAACGCGTCGGCCCGCTGCGCCCACTCGCTGGCCAGATGCGTCTTGCCGATGCCTGTGGGACCGATCAGCGCCATGGCTCCGCCTGGCCATGAAGGCCACGCGTCCAGGGTGGCGATGGCCTGGGCGTTCGAAGGCCCCCGGATGAACTCGTCCCGGGCGAAGGAAGCCGGGCGCCGGAGCCTCAGGCGTAGTTGCCGCGTCATGCGCCAGGTCCAGACAACTGAAACAGGAGCGCAATTTACCAAAATGGCCCGCCGCGGTCGACTTGGACGAGGGCGCTGCTTGGGGATGACTCGCCAATTTCGCTGGAGAAACCGGCCGCAGGCGAATGGGACGGTCGCCTCAGGTCTTCGCCGGAGGGCTGGGGGCGGGGCCCCTCCTGCATGTTGCCGACCTGATCAATGGAGCCTCGCCATGGCCGCCGAAGACGACATCTCCCGTGTGATCCTTCCGATTCCCGACAAGAAGTTCGTGGGACTGACCACCTACGACGCCAAGGACCCGGACACGAAGTACCCGCCGATCAAGGCGTTGCGGCCGCCCAAGGAGGCGCCGAACGTCATCATCTTTCTCATCGACGACGCGGGGTTCGGCTCTAGTTCGGTATTCGGCGGCCCGTGCCACACGCCGAACTTCGAGAAGCTCGCCAGCGGCGGCCTGAAGTACAACCGCTTCCACACAACGGCCCTGTGTTCACCCACGCGCCAAGCCTTGTTGACCGGCCGCAATCACCATTCGGTCGGGATGGGCGCGATCACCGAAATGGCCACTTCGGCGCCGGGCAACAGCGGCGTGCGGCCTAAGGACAAGGCGCCGCTGGCGGAAATCCTGAAGCTGAACGGCTTCTCGACCGCGCAGTTCGGCAAGTGCCACGAGGTCCCGATCTGGGAAGTCTCGCCCATGGGGCCGTTCACTCAGTGGCCGACCGGCTCGGGCTTCGAGCACTTCTACGGTTTCGTCGGCGGAGAGGCGAACCAGTACTACCCAGGGCTCTATGAGGGCACCAAGGCGGTCGAACCGCCCAAGACGCCAGAGGAAGGCTACACCCTCAACGAGGATCTCGCCGACCGCGCGATCACCTGGATTCGGCAGCAGAAGGTGCTGATGCCGGACAAGCCGTTCTTCGTCTACTACGCCCCGGGCGCGACCCACGCGCCGCACCACGTGCCAAAGGCCTGGTCGGACAAGTACAAGGGCAAGTTCGACGGCGGCTGGGACAAACTGCGCGAAGAGACAGTGGCGCGGCAGAAGACGCTGGGCGTGATCCCCCAGGACGCGCAACTCACCAAGCGTCATGACGAGATCCCCGCGTGGGAGGATATGGCTGAGGATCTCAAGCCCGTTCTGGCCAAGCAAATGGAGATCTACGCCGGTTTCATGGAGCAGACCGACCACGAGATCGGCCGTGTGCTCGATGCGGTGAGCGACCTCGGGATCATGGACGACACGCTGATCTACCTGATCATCGGCGACAACGGCGCGTCCGCCGAGGGCACGATCAATGGCTGCTTCAACGAGATGTGCACGCTCAATGGCCTGCCGGGCATTGAGACCACCGAGTTCCTGCTTAGCAAGATCGACGACTTTGGCACGCCCGCAGCCTACAACCACTATGCGGTCGGATGGGCGCACGCGCTCTGCGCGCCCTATCAGTGGACCAAACAGATCGCATCGCACTGGGGCGGCACTCGCAACGGGGCGATCGTCCATTGGCCGCGCACGATCAAGGCCAAGGGCGAGGTGCGCGACCAGTTCCATCACGTCATCGACGTCGCCAAGACTGTCCTGGAGGTCTGCGGCCTGCCTGAGCCGGCGATCGTGAACAGCATCGCGCAAGCTCCCTTCGAGGGCGTCAGCATGGCTCCGACCTTCACCGACCCGAAGGCGGCCGAGATCCATACGGTGCAATATTTCGAGATGATGGGAAACCGGGGCATCTACCTCAACGGCTGGACCGCTTGCACGCGACACCGCACGCCCTGGAAGGCCGATGTTCCGCCGCCCTTCGACGAGGACGTCTGGGAGCTCTACGGTCCCGACGACTGGACCCAGTCCGACAACCTCGCGGCCAAGGAACCCAAGAAACTCGCCGAGCTCCAGCGTTTGTGGCTGATCGAGGCGACCAAGTACAATGTCGTGCCGATGGACGATCGCGGTTTCGAACGGGTCAATCCCGACATCGCCGGCCGGCCACAGTTGATCGTCGGCGACAGCCAGTTGCTGTTCCCAGGCATGCGCGTTTCAGAGTCGTGCGTGCTGGCCCTGAAGAACAAGTCCTACTCAGTGACCGCCCAACTGACGATCCCGGACGCCGCCGCCAGCGGCGTGGTCATCACCCAGGGCGGCGAGGCCGGCGGTTGGACCCTCTATTTCAAGGATGGGAAGTTGAAGTACTGCTTCAACTTCTTCGGTATCGAGCACTACATCATCGCCGCCGGCTCTGTGATCTCACCGGGCGAGCATCAGGTTCGCATGGAGTTCAAGTACGACGGCGGTGGCCTGGCCAAGGGCGGCGACGTCACGCTGTTCTACGATGGCGAGCCGGTCGGCAAGGGGCGCGTCGAGAAGACCCAACCGATGGGCTATTCGTCCGACGAAGCCTGCGACGTCGGGGCCGACACCGGGTCGCCTGCCTCGCCGGAGTACGGCGTCACCGGCAACAAGTTCAACGGCGAGATCGCGTGGGTGCAGCTCGACCAGAATGGTGATGACCACGACCACCTCGTGACCGCCGAGGAACGGTTGAAGGTCGCTATGGCGCGGCAGTAAGCACGCCGGCCGGCGGACCTCAGGGGTCCGTCGGCCGCACCTTGTCGCGGGCCGACATCAGCGACCAGCCTTCGGGCCGCAGCAGTTCGATCGGCGAGAAGCGGACCTTGTAGTCCATCTTCTCTGAGCCGCGGACCCAGTAGCCCAGATAGACGTATGGGATCTGTGTCAGGCAGGCCTGGACGACGTGGTCCAGGATCACGAACGATCCCAGGCTGCGCTTGGCCAGGCTCGGGTCGTAGAACGAGTAGACGAGGCTCAGCCCGTCGTTCATCAGATCGACCAGGGCGCAGGCGATCAGGTCGCCCGGGCCGCCGTCCTTCGAGCGCAGCCGGTACTCGATGATGTGGGTGCGGACCGCCGTGTCCTCGACCATGGCGACATAGTCCGGCCAGGTCATCTCGGCCATGCCGCCGTCGGCGTGCCGCGTGGTCAGATAGCGGCGGAGAAGGTCGAACTGCTCCATCGTCGCTTCGGCCTCGACCAGATGGCGCTCGAGATCTTCGTTGCGGGCCAGCACGCGGCGCTCGGAACGCGAGAAGACATAGTCGCGGGCCGGGATGCGCGCCGATACGCATGCCGAGCAGCTTTCGCAGGCTGGGCGATAGGCGATGTTCTGTGAGCGGCGGAACCCGACCTGGGTCAGGCTGTCATTGACCGTGGCCCCATCGGACAGCGGCAGATGTGCAAAGACCTTCCGCTCGTGTCGGTCCGGCAGGTAGGGACACGGACTTGGCGCGGTCAGGAAGAACCTGAGCTGTCGCGTCGGGAAGTGTTGCGTCACGGACGGCTCTCAAAACAGGGCGCCTGAACCGATTAGGCGTCATGGGAAGCTCGGGCGCAAGGTCCCATGCGTCAGCGATGAAAACTCCTCACTGGAGACCATGATCCGGCGGCAGCACAGGCGCCTCGCGCAGCAGCACGATGGCGATGCGCCGGTTGCCGGCCAGGGTCGGATCGTCAGGGTACAGCGGTTCTGAGTTGGCCTTGCCTGAAACCTGATAGACGCGGTCGGGATCGACCCCGGACGACTGCAGGACGCGGCGGGACGCATCGGCTCGGTTGGCGGAGAGCTGCCAGTCACCATCGGCCTTGGCGCCGTTCGGCGACATGCTGGTGTGCCCGGAAACGCTTATCCGGTTGGGAAGTTGGTTGATCACCCGGGCGACGGCGCGCAGCAGCAGCTTGGCGCGGTCGTTGGGTTCGGTGCGGCCATTGGCGAACATCGAGCGGCCTTCCTGGTCGACCAACTGGATGCGCAGGCCCTCGGGCGTGACGTCGATCAGGATGTTCTTCGAAAGCTCGGCCAGCTCGGGCATGTCCTGCAACGCTTGGCGCAGCGACGCAGCAGCCGAGGCGAAAGCGGCCTGTTCGCGCTGGAGAACGGCTTCGCGCAGCGCCTCGGTCGAGGCTTCGCGCGCCATCTCCTTGGCGGCGTCGGTCTGGGTCCCGTCGTTCGGATTGCGCGACTCAGGCGCCATTTCCTCGACCATCGACTGCGAACCGGCCGCCATGGCGCCGTCGTCGCCCAGGGCCGTGCCGCCCAGGATTCCGCCAGAGCCGGAGGTGCTCTCTGAAACGCTGGCCGGGGCGAAGTAGTCGGCGATGCCGCGCTTCTGCTCAGGGCTTGTAGTGTTGATCAGCCACATCAGAAGGAAGAAGGCCATCATCGCGGTGACGAAGTCGGCATAGGCCACCTTCCAGGCGCCGCCGTGGTGGGCGTGCCCGTGGGCCTTCTTGACCTTCTTGATCAAGATAGGCGCTTCGCCCATCGCCATGGTGTTCTACCTCGGTCGCCTTGATTTCCCGGAAAGTTGCGCGGGAGCCGTTAAGATGGCGTTGAGCTTAAGAAGGAAGTTGGAATGAGAGTCGCGTTCGTGGGCCTGGGCGTCATGGGCTTTCCGATGGCCGGCCACCTGGCCAAGACCGGCCATGACGTCGCGGTGTTCAACCGCAGCCCCCAGAAGGCCCAGGACTGGGCGGCCCAGCATCGCGGCCGGGCGGCGCCGACGGTCGCCGAGGCCGCCGATGGCGCGGAGATCGTCTTCCTGTGCGTCGGCAATGACGATGATGTGCGCGGCGTCGTCGCCCAGGCGCTGCCGACGATGGCCGCAGGCGGGATCATCGTCGATCACACCACCACATCCGCCAAGGTGGCCCGCGAAATGGCGGCGCTGGCCGCGCAGGGCGGACGCTGGTTCGTGGACGCTCCGGTTTCGGGCGGGCAGGCCGGCGCCGAGAGCGGCCAGCTGACCGTCATGTGCGGAGGCGACGCCGAAGCCTTCGCCCGCGCCGAACCCGTCATCGCAGCCTTCGCGAAGGCGACGCGCCTCATGGGCGGCCCAGGTTCCGGCCAGTTGACCAAGATGGTCAATCAGATCTGCATCGCCGGCGTCGTCCAGGGCCTGGCCGAGGGCATGCACTTCGCCAAGCGGGCTGGGCTCGACCCGCTGGAAGTCGCCGCCGCGATCTCCAAGGGCGCGGCCCAATCCTGGCAGATGGACAACCGCTGGACGACCATGAGCGAGGGGCGCTTCGACTTCGGCTTTGCGGTCGACTGGATGCGCAAAGACCTGGGCCTGGTTCTGGATGAGGCGCAGGCCAATGGCGCGAAGCTCGACATGACCGCCCTGGTCGACGGCTACTACGCGGAGGTCCAGGAGATGGGCGGCAATCGCTGGGATACGTCCAGCCTCGTGGCTCGGCTGGAGAAGTAGACTGACTTAGGCAGTGCGGGGAACTTGATCGCCATTCCTTGTTTTGGGTGACGATCTTGGACCGGCTGAACGCCGAGGGGCCGGCGACGACCTTCAACTAGATCTAAGCTAGCCGCGGCAGCACCTGCCGCTCCAGCAGCGGCGCCAGCCGCACGCGGGGCGGCGCCTTCGGTTCGATCCAGAGCAGCTCTTCGATCTCGGCCTTGGGCATGACGCCGCCGGCGACCTCAGCCAGGTAGATCGCGCCATAGACGCGAGTGTCGGGCTCGTTGGCGGCTGGCGCATCGTAGGTGCCCAGGTGCTGGGCGCTGACCAGATCACAACCGAGCTCCTCGCCCAGTTCGCGCGAGAGCGTGTCGATGTCCGCCTCGCCGGGATTGCGCTTGCCGCCGGGCAGCATGAACGAGCTCGTGCCGCGCTTGCGCACGGTCAGAACCCGGCCCCCACGATCGCGGATGACGCCGGCGACGATCTCGACGGCCTTCACGCCCCCAGCATCCGCGCGGCGCGCGGAGCGAAGTAGGTGATGATCCCGGCGGCGCCGGCGCGCTTGAAGGCCCCCAGGCTTTCGAGAATGGCGCGTTCCTCGTCGATCCAGCCGTTCTGGGCTGCGGCCATGATCATGGCGTACTCCCCCGAGACCTGGAACGCGAAGGTCGGCATGTTGAACTCGCGGACCACGCGGCTAACGATGTCCAGATAGGGCATCCCCGGCTTGACCATGACCATGTCGGAGCCTTCGGCGATGTCGAGAGCGACTTCGCGCAGCGCTTCCTCGGCGTTGGCCGAGTCCATCTGATAGGTCTTCTTGTCGGCCGGACCGGCGGTGCCCAGCTTCCCCGAGCCGATGGCGTCGCGATAGGGGCCATAAAAGGCCGAGGCGAACTTGGCCGCATAGGACATGATCATCACGTCCTGCAGGCCCTCGGCCTCCAGCGCCGCGCGCAGCTTGCCGCAACGGCCGTCCATCATGTCCGACGGGGCGAGAATGTCGCAGCCGGCCCGCGCCTGGACCAGCGCCTGCTCGACCAGCCGGTCGATGGTGGCGTCGTTGGCGATCGTGTCGCCTTCGATGACGCCGTCGTGGCCGTGGTCGGTGAATGGATCAAGCGCCACGTCGCACATGATCCCGACCTCTGGCGCGGCCTCCTTCATGGCCCGGACCGCCCGGCAGACGACGCCGTTGGGATCCGCGGCCAGGGAGCCGACGGCGTCCTTCTTGGCGCCGTCGATGTGCGGGAAGATGGCGATGGCCGGAATACCAAGCTCGCGCGCCTGGACCGCGGCTTTCGCACAGAGGTCGACAGAGAGCCGCGAGACGCCGGGCATCGAGGCCACCGGAACCTCGCCTTCGCCCTCGTGAACCACCATCGACCAGATCAGGTCGGCGGGGGTGAGGACGGTTTCGCGGACCAGGCGGCGGACCCAGTCCGCCTGGCGCAAGCGGCGGAGACGCAGGGCGGGGTAGGCGGCGAGTGGGGGTATGCTCATGAGCGCGCGCTGTGACCCATCCCCCGCGCCGACGCAAGCCTGATGAAGCCCAGGGCCGGCGCGAAGATCAACCAGAGCCCGCCAATGGCCGAAAACAGGCCCATGCCGGCGATCAGCGCGATCAGCGTTCGGTCGACTGTCACGTCGGACAGATTGACCCGCACCTGGTCGGGCATGTTCCAGCCCTCGAGCCGGGTGACCTGGAACAGTTCGCCAGCGATGCTGATGACCGCGCCCAGGAAGCAGACGCCGGCCGCCAGCGCGATCACGAACGCCACCCAGAAGATTCGAATCTGGAAGTTGTAGTGCGACCCGATCTTGGGCGGCGCCTCGTCGCGCTGGGAGTAGGCGATGATGGCGGCGATCAACGCGGGCACGCCAGCGAAGAAGATCGCCGCGAACAGCAAGGCGTAGTTGATGAAGGCGAGATTGCGCGCCGACTCGCCGACGCGTCCTTCGACCGCTTGGTCCGTCATGCAAAAGACCCCGAGAAAGCCGCGCCCCCGCGCGCCACGTCGTTGACAGGTTGCGCCAGCGGAGCGACTTGCTCAAGTCAGCCTCTCAAACCTGGGTTCGAGCGAATGGATTTCACCCTCTCCGACGATCAGCGCGCAATACAGGATGCTGCAAGGGCGTTCTCCGAGGCCGAACTTGCCCCCAACTCTGCCCAGTGGGACGAGGAGAAGCACTTTCCGACGGACGTGCTGCGCAAGGCCGCCGAGCTGGGGTTCGCAGGGATCTACATCGGCGAGGACGTCGGCGGCTCGGCCCTGACGCGGCTGGACGCCTCGATCGTCTTCGAGGCCCTGAGCTACGGTGACGTGTCCGTGGCGGCCTATCTGACCATCCACAACATGGCGTCGTGGATGATTGACCGGTTCGGGGCCGATGATCTGCGCCGGAAGTACCTGCCGCGACTCACCACGATGAAATTGATCGCCAGCTACTGCCTGACCGAGCCGGGCTCGGGGTCGGATGCGGCCGCGCTGCGCACCACCGCGCGCCTGGAGGGAGATCACTACGTCCTCGACGGCTCCAAGGCGTTCATTTCGGGCGGCGGCGTCTCTGATCTCTATGTGGTCATGGCGCGGACCGGCGAGGCGGGCGCCAAGGGCGTCTCGGCCATCGTGGTTGAGAACGGGACGCCCGGTCTCTCCTTCGGGGCCCAGGAACGGAAAATGGGCTGGAATGCGCAGCCGACCGCCCAGGTCAACTTCGACAACGTGCGCGTGCCGGTGGAGAATCGGATCGGCGGGGAAGGCGAGGGCTTCCGCTTCGCTATGATGGGGCTCGACGGCGGGCGGCTGAACATCGCCTCCTGCTCGCTGGGCGGCGCGGCCTTCGCCCTCGATACGGCCCAGGCCTACATGAGCGAGCGCAAGCAGTTCGGAAAGCAGCTCGCCGACTTCCAGGCCTTGCAGTTCAAGATCGCCGACATGGCGACGGAGCTGGAGGCTGCGCGTCTGATGGTGCGCCGCGCGGCGCATGCGCTGGACAATCGCGATCCGCAGGCCACCAAGTACTGCGCCATGGCCAAGCGGTTCGCCACGGACGCCGGGTTCGAGGTCGCCAATCAGGCCCTCCAGCTCCATGGTGGGTACGGCTATCTCAAGGACTATCCGCTCGAGCGGGTCGTGCGGGACCTGCGGGTCCACCAGATCCTCGAGGGCACCAACGAAATCATGCGGGTGATCATCGCCCGGGAGATGTTCCGGCAATGACCGATGAAGTCCTGATCCGCATCGAGGGAGACGTCGGCCGCATCACGCTCAACCGGCCCAAGGCGCTGCACGCGCTGACGACGGCCATGTGCACGGCCATGAGCGAGGCGCTGCTGGCTTGGCGCCATGACCCTGCGGTCAAGCTGGTGCTGCTCGACCATGCCGGCGAGCGGGGCTTCTGCGCCGGCGGCGACATCCGGATGCTGGCTGAGAGCGGCGCTGGCGATGGCCGCGAGGCGCGCGAGTTCTTCTTTATCGAGTACCGGCTGAACCATTTGCTGTTCGAGTACGCCAAGCCGGTGGTGGTGATTATGGACGGCGTCACCATGGGCGGCGGCGTGGGTCTGGCCATGCCGGCCGGCTATCGCGTGGCCACCGAGCGGACGACCTTCGCCATGCCGGAGACCGGCATCGGGCTCTTCCCCGATGTGGGCGGCGGCTGGTTCCTGCCGCGCATGCCGAGCCACATCGGAACCTGGCTGGCCCTGACCGGCGGGCGGATCAAGGCGGCCGATTGCGAGTTGGTCGGGGTCGCCACCGACTTCGTCGAGAGCGACAAGATCGAGGCGCTGAAGGCGGCGATCGTCGCCGATCCGGCCGCCATCGACGGCTTGCTGACCGAGTTTGAAGGAGATGCAGGCCGGCCCCCATTGGCGGCGCATCAGGATGAGATCGACAGGATCTTCGGCGCCGACACGTTGGAGGAAATCCTGACGCGGCTGAAGGCGGCCGGGACCGAGTGGGCGGACGAGCAACTGAAGGTCATGGGGACCAAGTCGCCGCAGACCATGAAGGTGGCCCTGCGTCAGCTGCGTCTCGGCAGGAAGATGGAGTCCTTCGCCGAAAACATGACGATGGAGTACCGCATCGGCGCCCGTGTCGTGCAGCGCCACGACTTCATCGAGGGCGTGCGCGCCGTGATCGTCGACAAGGACAACGCCCCCCGCTGGAACCCGGCGGAAGCCGAGGGCGTCACCGAAGCCATGCTCGACGAGATTTTCGCACCGCTTCCTTCCGCTGAGGAGTGGTCGCCTCTACCTTGACAGATAACGGCGGTCCGCGACGGAGCCGCCGAGGGAGGACACGGTATGAAGCGCGAACTGTTGCTAGCCGCCAGCGCGGCCCTGATGCTGTCCATCTCGGGGGCGCATGCAGCGCCGCCGGCTAACGTTGTTGCGGCAGTTGCCGATGCCAACCGCACCGATGCCGACAGGGCGCGTGACGCCGACCGGAAGCCGGCGGAAATACTTGAATTCACAGGCGTTAAGAGCGGCGACAAGGTCGCCGAGCTGCTGCCTGGCGGCGGCTATTTCACACGCCTTCTGAGCGCCGCCGTCGGTCCGACCGGCAAGGTCTATGCCGGCGTTCCCGCCGCGGACCTGGAAAAGGCCAAGGCCGCGGCCAAGGGCAATGTCGAGGTGGTGGCCTTGAACCCGGGCGGATTGGCGTTTCCTGAGCCGGTCGACCTGCTCTTCACGGCGCAAAACTACCATGACTTCCATCTCAAGCGCCTGAACCTGGACGTTCCGGCGACCAACAAGGCGCTGTTCAACGCCCTCAAGCCGGGCGGGACGCTGCTGATCATCGACCATGCCGCGGCGCCTGGTTCGCCGGTCGACGTGGCCGACACGCTGCACCGGATCGACCCGGCCGTCGTAAAGCGCGAAGTCGAGGCCGCAGGATTTAAGTTCGTCAGTGAAAACAATGCGGTCCGCAATTCATCTGATCCTCTGACCGCGAACGTCTTCGACGCCTCGATCCGCGGCAAGACCGACCAGTTCGTCTACAAGTTCCAGAAGCCTAACTAAGGACCCGCCATGCGTATCGCGTTCATCGGACTGGGGAACATGGGCGGCGGCATGGCCGCCAACCAGGCCAAGGCCGGGCGGCAAGTCGCGGCCTTCGACCTCTCCGCTCCGGCGCTGGAACGCGCGAAGGCGGCGGGCTGCGCGCCCGCCGCGTCCGTCGCCGAGGCGGTCAAGGACGCCGATGCGGTGATCACCATGCTGCCGGCCGGGCCGCATGTGCGGAAGGTCTACGCCGAGGACATCCTTCCGCACGCTCCGAAGAGCGCGTTGCTCATCGACTGCTCGACCATCGACGTCGACAGCGCCCGTGCCGTCGCCGAACAGGCGCGGGCTCAAGGCTTCCGGTTCGCCGACGCGCCGGTCTCCGGCGGCACTGCCGCCGCGGACGCCGGGACGCTGGCCTTCATGGTCGGTTGCGACGAAGCGGACTTCGCCGAGGTCGAGCGCGCGATCGAGCCGATGTCGCGGGCGGTAATCCGGGCTGGAGACCATGGGGCGGGGCAGGCGGCCAAGATCTGCAACAATATGGTCCTGGGCATTTCAATGATCGGGGTCTGCGAGGCGATTGCGCTTGCCGAAAAGCTCGGCCTCGACCCCGAACGCTTCTTCGAGATCGCTTCGAAGTCGTCTGGGCAGTGCTGGTCGATCACCAGCTACTATCCGTGGCCGGGGCCCGTGGAGACCGCGCCGTCGAACCGCGGCTACGAGGGTGGATTCGCCACCGCCATGATGTTGAAGGACCTGAAACTAGCCCAACAGGCGGCCGCGACCGCCGGTGCGGCGGCGCCGATGGGCGCCCAGGCGGAGGGACTCTATGCCCTATTTGATCGCCTCGGATTTGGCACTACGGACTTTTCCGGAGTTCTGCAGATGCTGCGCGGTCGGCTAGACGAACTGCAACGCTGATCACAACGCGATGGTTCGTTGGCGAAATCTGGTCGATTCCGTATGACGAATTGTAGACAATCGAAGCACGCGGCGCGATAAGCCCGGCCAATTGCAAGGGGACCGCTCCGCGGCGCGAGATCGTCGAACGCCTCGGGTGGATTCAAGTCGATGGATTACAAGAACGCCTTCACCACCGCCCTCGAACAGATTCGTTCGGAAGGCCGATATCGGGTGTTCGCCGACTTGAAGCGTCACCGCGGGCAGTTCCCGCAGGCGACCTGGACGCGTCCGGACGGCGGTCAATCCGACGTCGTGGTCTGGTGTTCCAACGACTATCTCGGCCAAGGCCAGAACCCGATTGTCACGGACGCCATGCACCAGGCGATCGACGAAGCCGGCGCCGGCTCGGGCGGCACCCGCAACATTTCCGGCACCACGCACTACCATGTCGAGCTGGAGCACGAGCTCGCCGACCTGCACGGCAAGGAAGCGGCGCTGCTGTTCACCTCGGGCTACGTCTCGAACGAAGCCTCGCTGTCGACGCTCTACAAGATCCTCCCGGGCCTGATCATCTTCTCGGATGAGCTGAACCACAATTCAATGATCTCCGGCATCCGTGCTGGCGGCCGCGCCCAACGCCGGGTGTTCCGCCACAACGACCTGGAGCACCTCGAGCAACTGCTGGCTGAAGCGCCGGCCGATGCGCCGAAGGTGATCGCCTTCGAAAGCGTCTACTCGATGGACGGCGACATCGCCGACATGGCGGGCACCGTGGCGCTGGCGAAGAAGTACGGCGCGATGACCTACCTCGACGAGGTGCACGCTGTCGGCATGTACGGTCCCCGCGGCGCGGGCGTGGCCGAGCGCGACGGCGTGATGGCCGAGATCGACATCATCGAAGGCACGTTGGGCAAGGCGTTCGGCGTAATGGGCGGCTACATCGCCGCTGACGCGGTGATCGTGGACGCAATCCGTTCCTATGCTGACGGCTTCATCTTCACGACCTCTATCCCGCCGGCTCTCGCTGCTGGTGCCGTGGCCTCGATCCGCTATCTCAAGGACCACAACGAGGTCCGTGAAGCCCATCAGGAGCGCGCCGCCGCGCTCAAGGCTCGCCTTGAGAAGGCCGGCCTCCCGGTCATGCCTTCGGTCAGCCACATTGTGCCGGTTCTCGTGGGCGATCCCGTCCACTGCAAGATGATCTCGGACATCCTGCTGAGCGATTTTGGGATCTATGTGCAGCCGATCAACTATCCGACCGTGCCGCGCGGCACCGAGCGACTGCGCTTCACGCCGTCGCCGGCCCACACGGACAAGATGATGGACGCCCTGGCTGACGCGCTCGAGAAGCTTTGGGTCCACTGCAACGTCGCCCGCGTCGGCGGGCAGGCGGCATAGGTTCGTCCTTGCCGCCACGCCGGGCGGGGCTTTCCCCGCCTAAACTCGAATTCTTCGGAGACCCTGCGGGTTCGCTGATCAAATCAAAGTAAGGGCGGCGCTGCCGCCCCGTCTATTTTCCGCGACGGACGCCTCTGCCCAGCCCGATTTGCTTGGCGAAGTCGGATCTGCGCGCCGCATAGGCCGGCGCGACCATCGGATAATCCGGAGGCAGACCCCAGCGCCGGCGATAGTCTTCCGGGCTCATGTCGTATCGCGAGCGCAGGTAGCGCTTGAGCATCTTCAGCTTCTTGCCGTCTTCAAGACAGACGATGTAGTCGTGCTGAATGGAGCGGCCAATCGGCACTGCGGGCCGCGGCTTTTCTTCGGGAATCGGCGCGGGGCCCTTGCTCAGGCCTTCGAGCGCGCCATAGACGGATCTGATGATTTCCGGCACTGCGTCGGCGGCGACGGCGTTACGGCTGACGTAGGCGGCGACGATGTCGGCGCCAAGCCGCATCAATTCCTCGCCCGATCGGACTTCGGGCTCGGCTTCAATACTCATTCAGGTCCCCCTGAGAACGCAATGACAAGCGAAGCGGCTGCGCAAGCGCGCGCCCCTCCGTGAGGGTTGCAACGCCGCACACAGAAGATCGTTCCATGCCGTTGGATCGTCGGTCCGATGGCGCTAAAGAGCGCACACGAGGCGCTCAGCCCCCATCCGCCTCCCTGATTTCCCGAAAGGCCCGCCCATGACCGTCCACGCACAGACCCCCGCAGACGCCTTCTTCTCGTCCAGCGTCGCCGACACCGACAAGGACATCGCCGCCGTCCTGTCGGGCGAGCTCAAGCGCCAGCAGGACCAGATCGAACTGATCGCGTCCGAGAACATCGTGTCCAAGGCGGTGATGGAGGTCCAGGGCTCGGTCCTCACCAACAAGTACGCCGAAGGCTATCCGGGCAAGCGCTACTATGGCGGCTGTGAAGTGGTCGACATCGCTGAACAGATCGCCATCGATCGCGCCAAGCAGATCTTCGGCTGCGAGTTCGCCAACGTGCAGCCGCACTCGGGCAGCCAGGCGAACCAGGCGGTGTTCATGGCGACCATGAGCCCGGGCGACACCTTCATGGGGATGGATCTGTCGGCCGGCGGGCACCTGACCCACGGCAAGAACGTGAACCAGTCGGGCAAGTGGTTCCGTCCAGTCGCCTACGGCGTGCGCCAGCAGGATCATCTGATCGACTACGACATGGCCGCAGAGGTGGCTCTGGCCGAAAAGCCCAAGGTGATCATCGCCGGCGGGTCGGCATATAGCCGGCACATCGACTTCGCGCGTTTCAAGGAGATCGCCGACAGCGTCGACGCTCTCCTGATGGTGGACATCGCCCACTATGCGGGCCTGGTTGCAGGCGGCGTCTATCCGAACCCGTTCCCGCACGCCGACATCGTTACGACGACGACGCACAAGACCCTGCGCGGTCCGCGCGGCGGCATGATCCTGACCAACTCCAAGAAGTTGGCCAAGAAGATCGATTCGGCGGTGTTCCCTGGCCTGCAGGGCGGCCCGCTGATGCATGTGATCGCCGCGAAGGCCGTCGCCTTCGGCGAAGCGCTGAAGCCTGAGTTCAAGCAATATGCCCGCCAGGTCGTGGACAACGCCCGCGCGCTGTCCGACAGCCTGCAATCCGCCGGCTTCAAGATCGTCTCCAACGGCACCGACAGCCACCTGATGCTGGTCGACCTGACGCCCAAGGGCGTGTCCGGTTCGGACGCGGAGGTGGCGCTGGAGCGCGCGCATATCACCACCAACAAGAACGGCATCCCGTTCGACCCGCTGCCCCCGATGCAGACCTCGGGCCTGCGCGTCGGTACGCCGGCGGGCACGACACGCGGCTTCGGTCCGGGAGAGTTCCGTCAGGTCGGGACCTGGATCGGCGAGGTCCTCGATGGTCTGGCCCAAGGCGGTGACAACAGCGCTGTAGAAGCCAAGGTCCGCGACGAAGTGCTGGCGTTGACGAAACGCTTCCCCATCTACAGCTAGTCCCTGTATTTAGGGGTCTGGTTTGCCGGAAGGGGCTAGATCATGCGGTGCCCGTTCTGCGGCCACGCCGAAAGTCAGGTGAAGGATAGCCGCCCGTCGGAAGACGGGGCGGCTATTCGTCGTCGTCGTCTCTGTCCGGAATGCGAAGGCCGGTTCACGACCTTCGAGCGGGTCCAGTTGCGCGAACTCACCATCGTGAAGCGTTCGGGCCGGCGCGCGCCGTTCGACCGCGACAAGCTGGCCCGTTCAATCAGCCTGGCGACGCGAAAGCGTCCGATCGAGCCCGACCGGATCGAGAAGATGATTTCGACCATCGTGCGTCAGTTGGAGAGCATGGGCGAGACCGAACTGCCATCGTCGGCCGTCGGCGAGCTCATCATGAAGCACCTTAAGGGCCTCGATGACGTGGCCTATGTCCGCTACGCCTCGGTCTATCGCGACTTCCGCGAGGCCGGTGAATTCGCCACTTTCCTGGGCGAAGAAGGCCTGAGCGATGGCGACGAGGATGGGCGCTAGCGTCACCCTCAAGCTGGCGACCTCGCTTGACGGTCGCATCGCCACCGCGACTGGCGAGAGCCGGTGGATTACGGGCCCGCAGGCGCGCGAGGTCGTCCACCGTCTGCGCGCCGAGCATGACGCTGTCCTGGTGGGCGTTGAAACCGCGCTGGCGGACGATCCCGAGTTGAATGTGCGGCTTGATGGCTGGAACGGGCCGCAGCCGGCGAGGGTGGTGCTGGACAGCCGCCAGCGGTTGGCCGACGGCTGCAAGCTGGTGGCGACCGCCCGCGACATCCCAACCTACGTAATCACCGCGGCCGCGCCTGAACACCGTCTTCTGGACGCCGGGGTCAGGGTCCTGCAGGTCCATGCGGTCGGCGACGCGCGCCCCGAGTTGCGTGATGTCGTGGAAACGCTAGCAAGAGAAGGGCTGCGGCGCTTGTTCGTCGAGGGCGGCGGGCAGGTGGCCGGGAGCTTTCTGCGCTGCGGCCTGGTCGACAGGATCGAGTGGTTCCGAGCGCCGATGGTCATCGGCGGGGAAGGGCGGCCTGGGATCGGTGCGCTGGCGCTTAGCGCGCTGGGCGAAGCGCCACGGCTACGCAGAATTGAAATCCGCGAGGTCGGCGACGACCTCTGGGAGCGTTACGAGAGGATCTGAATGTTCACCGGCATTGTCACCGATGTGGGCCGGCTGCGCGCCGTCCGCGAAACCAATCGCGACCTCCGCTTCGAGGTCGAGACCAGCTTTGACCTGTCGACGATCGACATGGGGGCTTCCATCAGTCACGCCGGCTGTTGCCTGACCATCGTGGAGAAGGGCGACAACTGGTTCGCCGTCGAAGTCTCCGGCGAGACGCTCAGCCTCACCACGCTCGGCGCGTGGAAGGAAGGCGATGGGATCAACCTCGAGCGCGCCGCACGGGTTGGCGACGAGCTTGGAGGTCACATCGTCTCCGGTCACGTCGACGGGGTCGGCGAAGTGGTGTCGGTCGAATCCGAAGGCGGATCGCATCGCGTCAAGATCCGCGTTCCCAGGCCTTTGCATCGCTTCATCGCGCCGAAAGGCTCGATCACCGTTGATGGCGTTTCCCTGACGGTGAACGAGGTCGAGGACGACGTTTTTGGTGTGAATTTGATCCCCCACACCTGGGATGTGACCACGCTTGGGCGGCTGAAAGCCGGTGCGAAGGTCAATCTTGAGATCGACATGCTCGCTCGCTATCTCGCCCGCTGGCGAGAAACGGCCTAAAGGGTCCCTCCAAACAGAGACTGGAGCCCCATGCTCGAAGATAAAATTCGCATCCTGATCGTCGAAGCCCGTTTCTACGACGATCTGGCCGACGAGATGCTGAAGGCCGCCGCCGACGTCATCACCGCGCATGGCGCGGAGTACGACGTCATCAGCGTGCCCGGTGCGCTCGAGATTCCCGGTGCGATCGCAATTGCGGAAGAGGGCGGCCAGGGGCCGGCCGGCAAGCGCTATGACGGCTATGTCGCGTTGGGGACGGTCATCCGCGGCGAGACCTATCACTTCGAGATCGTCTCGAATGAGTCGGCGCGCGGCATCATGGACCTGACCGTCGGCAAGCGCCTGGCGATCGGAAACGGCATCCTGACCGTCGAGGACGATGATCAGGCCTGGGCTCGCGCCAGGGCCAGCGAAGGCGACAAGGGCGGCGGCGCTGCCCGCGCTGCGTTCGCCATGATCGGTCTCAAGCGTCAACTGCTCGGACAGGACCGATGAGCCGCAGCCAACGTTCCGTCGCACGTCTCGCCGCGATCCAGGCCCTCTACCAGATGGAGGTGTCGGGCGTCGGCGTCGAGGCGGTGATCCGCGAGTTCGCCGACCATCGTTTCGACCGGACGCTGGAAGGCGACATTGAAGGCGAAGGCGCGACCTTGGCCGCCGCCGACGAGGCGTTCTTTGCCGATCTGGTGCGTGGCGTTGTCGGGCATCAGCGCGAGATCGACGCCGCCGTGGTCAAGCGGCTCGCCGCCAACTGGCGACTGGAACGCCTGGACGCCACCGTGCGGGCGATTCTCCGCTCGGGAGTTTTCGAGCTTTCACATCGGCCTGACGTGCCGACGGAAGTCGCGATCGATGAGTATGTCGAGCTGACCAAGTCCTTCTTCGATGGCCCGGAGGCCGGGTTCGTCAACGGGGCGTTGGACGCAGTGGCCCGCGATGTCCGCGGCTGACGAGCCGACCGACGATCTGCCCGACGAGTTCGGGCAGATCGCACGCCTCTATCGTACTCTGACCCGGGGCGCGCCTGAGGCGCTCGATCTTCTCGACGACGCCGCGGTGATCCCTTCGCGTCCTGGCTATGACCTCGTCGTCACCAAGGACGCGATGGTCGAGGGGGTCCATTTTCTGCCTGATGAAGCTCCTGAGCTCGTGGCGCGCAAGCTGCTGCGGGTGAACCTCTCCGACCTCGCCGCCAAGGGCGCTGAGCCCTACGGCTACTTCCTCGCCACCGCCTGGCCGAAGGGGTTCGGGTGGAGCAAGCGTCAGCGGTTCGCTGCGGGCCTGGCGGAGGATGGCGAGGCTTTCGGGCTGGTGCTGCTGGGCGGAGACACAGTGTCGACCCCAGGTCCGCTCACCGTTTCCCTGACGATGCTGGGCTGGGTTCCCGCCGGGCGAATGGTGCGTCGGAGCGGTGCGCGACCTGGCGATCTCGTGATGATCTCGGGTCCAATCGGCGATGGTTGGCTTGGATTGAGCGCCGCACTCGGCGAGACGCCGGATCCTGACGGCTACCTCGCGGGTCGCTTCCGGCTGCCGACGCCCCGCTTGGCGTTGCGAGATGTGTTGCTGGCTGGCGCTACCGCCGCGGCAGACGTTTCGGACGGGCTGATCGCCGATGCGGGCCACATCGCCTTGGCGAGCGGCGTCAAGTTGCGCCTCGATCTTGACGTGATGGCCATGTCGGCGGCCGCCAGAGCGTGGCTCGATATGCAGCCAGACCGTTCACAAGCTTTGCTCGCCTTGGCCTCCGGCGGTGACGACTACGAGATCGTCTGCACCGGACCCGAGGTCCTCCCAGGATTGACGCAGATCGGCGAGGTGACGACGGGGGAGGGCGTGGCGGTTCATGTCGGCGGCCGAGATGTCGCAGCGGGGCCGGGCGGCTGGCGTCACGTCTGAAGCGAAAGCTTCCGGAAACGGGTTCGCGGTATAGTCGGATCATGATCCGACGCGCTGTCATCGCCAGTCTGCTCGCGCTCGCCGTCGCCCAGCCGGCGTACGCCGCGAAGAAGGCCGATGAGCCGTCGAAAGATGCGCCAGTCGGGCAGTACGTCGACGTCTTCCCTGTGGCGATGCCGATTGTCGCCGAAGGGCGGCTGGTGAACTACGTGTTCGTGGCCATCCGCGTGAACCTCACCGCAAGCGCCAACGCATCCAAGTGGCGCGGCAAGGAACCCTACTTCCGAGACGCGTTGGCGCGTCTGGGACATCGCACGTCCTTCGCAGGACCCAATGACTTCGCCTCGGTGGACGGGCCGCGTCTGATCGCGGCTTACCAGCGCGAAGCGGTCGCGATCGCGGGCAGCGACGTGAAGAGCGTCGTCATCAGCTCGCAGACCCCAAAGCAGCGGCGCGGCCTGCCCAAGCCGGGCGCGAGCGCTCCGCGCGCCGAGATTCAACCCTAGCTTTCGCGACATCGAGACGCCTCCCGCCGCGTAACCGTGGTCAACGGGGCGTTGCGTGTGCCCGTCACAACTGGCAACGTCGTGAACATCAATAAGGAGCGGCGGATCAACGGCGCTCTACTTGAGGGAAAAACGACAGGGGCCTGGAGCGTTGAGCACCGCCCAATCGTGGGCGGCGGCCAGCGTCTTCTCGCAATCGATAGGGGCGCTTAGAACATGAGTCTTACGCTTACGCTGGTGATCACCGCCGGCCTATTGGCGGTGCTCTACGGCATCGTGCGAACCGCACAGTTGTTGCGGGCTTCTCCCGGTAATCCACGCATGCAGGAGATCGCCGCGGCGATCCAGGAAGGGGCGCAAGCCTATCTGCGGCGTCAGTACACGGCCATCGCCATCGTCGGCGTCGTGGTCCTCATCGCCGCGGCGATCCTGATCGGGCCGCTGGCTGCGGTCGGTTTCGCGATCGGCGCGATCCTGTCGGGCGCGGCGGGCTTCATCGGGATGCTGATCTCCGTCCGCGCGAACGTACGCACGGCGCAAGCGGCTTCCGAGAGCCTGGCGAAGGGCCTTTCGCTCGCTTTCCAGTCCGGGGCCATCACCGGCATGCTGGTGGCCGGCTTCGCCCTGATCGGCGTGGCGGGCTACTATGCCATCCTCATCGGGCCCTTGAGGCACGAGAACACCAGCCGTGAGGTCGTCGATTCGCTGGTCGCCCTGGGCTTCGGCGCCTCGCTGATCTCTATCTTCGCCCGCCTCGGCGGCGGGATCTTCACCAAGGGCGCGGACGTCGGCGGCGACATGGTCGGCAAGGTCGAGGCCGGCATTCCGGAAGACGACCCCCGCAACGCCGCGACCATCGCAGATAACGTGGGCGACAACGTCGGTGACTGCGCCGGCATGGCCGCCGACCTGTTCGAAACCTACGCCGTGACCACAGTGGCCACCATGGTGCTGGCGGCGATCTTCTTCCGCGGCACGGACGTGGTCAGCAGCATGATGCTGCTGCCGCTCGCCATCTGCGGCGTCTGCATCGTCACGTCGATCATCGGCACTTTCGGTGTGCGTCTGGGCAAGTCCAACAACATCATGGGCGCGCTCTACCAGGGCCTGATCCTTACCGGTGTCCTGTCGGTGGCGGCGATCTACTGGGTGATGACCACGCTGGTCACTGGCCCGCTCACGGTCGGCGATAAGACCTTCGACGCGATGAGCCTGTTCTGGTGCGGCATCACCGGGCTGGTCGTCACGGCGCTGATCGTGGTGATCACCGAGTACTACACCGGTACGGGCTTCCGTCCGGTGAAGTCGGTGGCCAAGGCCTCGGTCTCCGGTCACGGCACCAACGTGATCCAGGGGTTGGCCATGTCGCTGGAATCCACTGCGGCGCCGGCCCTGGTCATTGTGGTCGGGATCATCGTGGCCCACGGCCTTGCCGGACTGTTCGGCATCGCCATCGCCACCACGGCCATGTTGTCGCTGGCGGGCTTCATCGTTGCCCTGGACGCCTTTGGTCCAGTCACCGACAACGCGGGCGGCATCGCGGAAATGGCCGGCCTCCCGCCGGAAGTCCGTGTCACCACCGACGCGCTCGACGCGGTCGGCAATACGACCAAGGCCGTGACCAAGGGCTACGCCATCGGGTCGGCCGGCCTCGGCGCCCTGGTGCTGTTCGCGGCCTATACCGAGGACCTGAAGTACTTCGCGGCCAACGCGGCCCCGGGCTCGTTCTTCGACGGACTGGGCGCGGTGGCCTTCGATCTCTCCAACCCCTATGTCGTGGTCGGCCTGCTGATCGGGGGGCTGCTGCCCTTCCTGTTCGGCGGCATGTCCATGACCGCAGTGGGTCGGGCGGCCGAGTCGGTCGTGGCCGAGGTTCGCCGTCAGTTCAAGGAGAACCCGGGAATCATGACCGGCGAGGTGAAGCCGGAATACGGCCGGGCGGTGGACATCCTGACCAAGGCGGCGATCAAGGAGATGATCGTGCCTTCGCTGCTGCCGGTGTTTTCGCCGATCGTGCTGTTCATCATCATCAACATGATCGCTGGCAAGGTGAACGCCTTCGCCAGCCTGGGCGCCATGCTGATGGGCGTGATCGTCACCGGCCTGTTCGTCGCCATCTCGATGACCTCGGGCGGCGGCGCCTGGGACAACGCCAAGAAGCTGATCGAAGAAGGTCACTATGGCGGCAAGGGTTCGGAGGCTCACAAGGCCGCGGTCACCGGCGACACCGTCGGCGACCCCTACAAGGACACGGCTGGTCCCGCCGTGAACCCGATGATCAAGATCACCAACATTGTGGCTCTGCTGCTGCTGGCGGTCCTCGCGCATGGAGTGGTCGGCTAAGCCGCACGCGATATCGCAAAGAGAAAGCCCCGGAGAATCTCTCCGGGGCTTTTTTGTTCGTCGGGAATGTCTGTTCTAGCGACGATCGCCGGGGCGGGAGCCGGGCAGCCCTTCGTCGTCCGCATTCGGCAGCATGCCGCCGCGACCGACGTTGCCGAGGAGCTGTTCGAGAATCGTCAGCTCACGGCCCCGGGTCGGGGTCTCGCGACCGTTGAAGGCGATGACCTTGCCGTCCTTCAGCGTCATCGTGTCCACGGTCTTCACGACCTCGCTGTCCTTGTCGAACGTCACCGCGACTACGTTTCGCGAGGTCACGACGGGGCGGCGGAACGCCACACGCTCTTTCACCTGATCGATGTAGAACCAGACGTTCGGGTCGAAGGTAGAGGTCGCCGACGGCGAGCCCAGGCTGGCGCGGACGGTCGACTTGGTGTCGGTTCCGACCTTTACGTCCTTGGGATTGGCCTCGATGGCCTGGAACCCGGAATAGGTCGTAATAGGCGCACAGGCGGTGGCCGAGGTCAGCAGACCAGCGGCGAGTGCGGCATAGGCGACGCGGCGAAACATGTGCGGACCGGACCTGTTCAATTCTTCGAGGCTTTGACCTATCGCTCGCCGCCCCTTAGTTCAATGCCGCCTGTATCTGCGCCTGACGGCGAAATCGAGGCCGACATGTTTCTGGACCGCTTCTTCCGCCCCCGCACGAGCCTGGCCATGGGGCAGAAACTGTACGCCGGCGTTGTCGCGCAGGCGCGCACGCCGGCCCTCTATGAGGCCTACGGCGTGCCCGACACGGTGGAGGGCCGATTCGAGCTCTACACCGTCCACGTCTTTCTCTTGCTGGATCGGTTGAGGGGCCAGGGCGCCCGCGCCAGCGACACCTCCCAGGCGCTCTTCGACACCTATCTTGGGGCGCTGGACGATGCGCTGCGTGAAATGGGAGTCGGCGATCTTTCGGTCGGCAAGAAGATGCGCAAGCTCGGCGAGGCCTTCTACGGCCGCGTGAAGTCCTACGAATCCGCCTTCGCAGCCCTGCCGCAGACCGACCACCTGCACGCTCTGCTTGGCCGCACCGTCTATGCCCAGGGCGGAGCCGAGAATGTCGCCAAGCTGGGTGAATATGTGCTCCGGCAGCGGGCCGCGCTCGCCGAGCAGAAACTTGAGACGCTCCTCGAGGCTCAAGCCGCCTGGGGTGCGGCATGAGCGCCTGGCGTCACAGCGTCCGGCTTTCGGACCTGGCCCGCGGTCCGGTGAGCGTCACCCTTGAGCCGGATGCTGAAATGCGCGCCCAGATCGCCAAGGAACTCGGGCTGGAGAGCCTTCCGGCGCTTCACGCACGGATGACCGTCCGCCCATGGCTTGATGGCGCGGAGATCAGCGGGCGCTTCAAGGCGACCGTTGAGCAGATTTGCGGTGTCTCGCTCGATCCCTTCGAGACGCACGTCGACGGCGACATCACGGTGAGGGCCGTGCCGGCGGGGAGCCCGAACGCTCCGGCCGATTCGGAGGGGGGCGAGGTCGAGATGGACCTTGATGCGCCCGATCCGCCGGACGTGCTGACATCGGATGAGGTCGATCTCGCGGCCTATCTAGTCGAATTGCTCGCTCTCGAAATCGACCCATTTCCGCGAAAGCCGGGCGCGGAATTCGACTACCAGCCTGACGTTACCGAGGAATCGCCTTTCGCGGTCCTCAAGCGGTTGAAGGACGATGGTGCGTGATCGGCTCTCTATTTGCATCGAGGCGCCTCGGGACCTATCCTGAGCGTGCTTACGGCGCGACGCTGTGAGGGGTGAAGCAGCGCCGTGACGAGATCCCTGACCATTTCAATTGATGCAATGGGGGGCGACCACGGCCCCTCAACCGTCGTCCCCGGCGCCGCCCTCGCGGCCGCTGAGGCCCCCGCCTTGCGCTTCTTGCTGCACGGCGACCAGGACGCCATCGGGGCGGAACTCGCAAAACATCCGGTGTTGAGAGACCGCGTCGAGATCCGTCACGCCGAACGCGTGGTGGCCATGGACGAGAAACCCGCTCAGGCGCTGCGCCGCGGCAAGGGCACCTCCATGTGGTCGGCGATCGAGGCCGTGAAGGCGGGCGAAGCCATGGGCGCCGTTTCCGCGGGAAACACGGGCGCGCTGATGGCCATTTCGCTGCTTCAGCTGCGGATGAGCGTGGATGTGGAGCGCCCGTGCCTGGTGGTTGGATGGCCGGGCGTGCGGGGAATCACTACCGTGCTTGACGTCGGCGCCAACGTGGACTGCGACGCCGAGCGTCTCGTGGAGTTCGCCATCCTTGGCGAGGCGTTCCACCGGGCGGCGCACGGTGTGGCGAGGCCGACCGTAGGCCTGCTGAATGTCGGCTCCGAAGACATGAAGGGCCACGAGGAGGTGCGCCAGGCGCACGCGATCCTGCGGTCCGGCAAGTTCGATCTCGACTATCGGGGCTTTGTCGAGGGCGACGAGCTATCCCAGAACAAGGTCGATGTGGTCGTGACGGACGGCTTCACCGGCAACATCGCGCTGAAGACGGCCGAAGGAACGGCGAAATACCTGGGGGGCGAGCTACGTGCGGCGCTGACCGGTACGCTGACCGCCAAGCTCGGCGCGCTGATGGCCAAGTCCGGGTTGCTGAAGTTCCGCGAAAAACTGAGCCCTGACGCCGCCGCGCCTCTGCTTGGCCTCAATGGCGTGGTGGTGAAGAGCCACGGCGGCGCCTCGGCCCGGGATATCGCCGCGGCGATCCGCATGGCCTCGAAGCTCGCGCAAAGCGACTTCGCAGCGGAGATCGAACGGAATATGACGCGGCTTACCGCCGCGGTGGCCGAACAACAGCCGCCGGCCGTGGATGGAGCCGCCTGAGTGACCAAAGTTCTGCGTAGCGTTGTGACCGGCGTCGGAGGCTATTTGCCCGACGAGATCGTCACGAACAGCGATTTGTCCGAGATCGTCGACACTTCCGATGAGTGGATCGTCGAACGCACGGGTATCCGACAGCGCCATCGCGCGGCAAAGGACCAGCCGGTCTCCGACCTAGCCGTCGAGGCGGCGCGCCGGGCTCTGGAAGCCGCCGGCAAGACGCCCGCCGACGTTGACCTGATCATCGTGGCGACTACGACGCCCGATCTGACCTTTCCTGCCACGGCGACGATCGTGCAGCGCAAGCTGGGGTGTCCGGTCGGCATCGCCTTTGATGTTCAAGCCGTGTGCTCGGGCTTCGTCTATGCGCTCTCGACCGCCGACGGCTTTGTCGCGCGCGGGCGTTCGAAGTGCGCACTGGTCATCGGCGCCGAGACCATGACCCGATTGATGGACTGGACCGACCGCGGCACCTGCGTACTCTTCGGCGACGGCGCTGGCGCCGTGGTGCTCGAGCCGCAGGAAGGCGAGGGGACGACTGCCGATCGGGGTCTCCTCGGTTTTGCGCTCCGGGCTGACGGCACCAAGCAGGACCTGCTCTACGTCGATGGCGGTGTCTCCACCAACGGCCAGATCGGTCATCTGCGGATGCAGGGCAACCAGGTGTTCCGCCACGCAGTCGTGAATATTTCCGAGGCGATCACCGCCGCCGCCGCCGACGCGGGCGTACCCATCGAGGACGTCGATTGGTTCATTCCACACCAGGCCAACCAGCGAATTCTCGAAGGGGTGGCCAAGCGCGTTGGGATCCACGAATCCAAGGTCGTCTCGACCGTCGCTGAACACGCCAACACCTCCGCCGCCTCGATTCCGTTGGCCTGGTGGAAGGGCATGCAGGACGGCCGCATCAAGCCCGGGCAGATGTTGCTCCTGGAAGCGATGGGGGGCGGTCTGACCTGGGGCGCCTGCGTCGTTCGGTTGTAACCTTTGTTGCGAAGCGCTTGCGTCTGGCGCGCGTAGGCGCGAGGGTGCGTTCGGACAATTGAGCTCGAAGTCTTTGACCTGGCGTGACAATCAGGTAGTGACGGCGGGTCGATTATTAGAGTAACGGTGTTTTTTCGGGGTAGGGGCGTTCATGAAAGGCGCTACTGTGACGCGGGCCGACCTGTGTGAGGCGGTTCACGAGGAAGTGGGACTGACTCGGCAGGATTGTTCCGAGCTGGTCGAGCGGACTCTGGAACTGATGGCCCAGGCCCTCGAAAAGGGCGAACAGGTGAAACTTTCGGGATTTGGGGTCTTCCAGGTGCGTGAAAAGCGCGCCCGGATGGGTCGCAATCCCAAGACCGGGGAGCCCGCCGCGATCGAGCCGCGTCGGGTGATTGGCTTTCGGGCCTCCCAGGTCATGAAGGCGCGGGTGGACCGCGCCCTGGCGAAGTGAGGAAGGCGGCCAAGTGGCCAAGGGCCCGGACGCTTTTCGGACGATCTCGGAAGCAGCCGACGAGCTGAACGTGCCGCAGCATGTGCTGCGGTTCTGGGAGACCAAGTTCTCCTTTATCAGGCCTATGAAACGCGCGGGCGGCCGACGTTTCTATCGCCCGCAGGACATCGCAGTCCTGCGTGGCGTGCGCGCGCTGCTGCACGACGCCGGTTACACCATCAAGGGTGTGCAGAAACTGCATAAGGAGCAGGGGCTGAAGCGCCTGCTGGCGGCTGCTGACGGCGACGTGGGGCCGCATCCCGAGGGCCTGGCCGTCGATCTGGCCAATGGCGATCTCACCGAGGAGAGCCGCGAGCGTCTGCTCTTCGCCTTGGGCGATCTTCAAAGCGCCAAGCGTCGCCTTGACACCTTGCTGGACAAGGGCTGACGCCACACCGAAGGATCTGATCGTCCTCCGACCCCGAAATACAGCTTGCCCGCCGTGCGCAAGCGGTTAGAAGGGCCGCCTTGCCGATGTCGGAGCGTGGCGCAGCCTGGTAGCGCACTTGACTGGGGGTCAAGGGGTCGCAGGTTCGAATCCTGTCGCTCCGACCATCGGCTATACGGTCATCGGGACCGTTTCCTCCAAATCTCAGATACTGATCTGCTACGACTGACGCGAATTCAGCGCCGCGTGCGCTGAGCGCACGTGCAGGCTGGCGGGGCTCGCTTTGCATTCAAGCCGCAGGTCGGAGACCGCCCGCGACAGGGCGACTTCATCGGCCGCGGTTCATCCAGGAGATCAGCGGGAGAATCGGAACGCCCCAAGCCAGGCCACCGATTCCATAGAACGCCAGTTGCGCCGCCCAATGGTTGGGCAACCGTTCCCCGATCATCGTCATCACCCAGGCATAGAAGCCCAGGAAGGCGACGATGCCGATTCCGCCAATAAACTTTCGGACGCGCGCGCTCATGCCCATGCCTATAGGCGCCAGCGCGCGCGCCGTCACGTCCTAGCGCTTCTTGATGAGGCCCAGGAGGAACAGAAGGATGATCGCGCCGAGTGAGGCGACGATGAAGCTGCCGATCCAGCCGCCAAAACTGAAGCCGATGAGCCCGGCGATCCAGCCGCCGAGCAGCGCCCCGACCACCCCGACAAGCAGGTTGGTCAGTAGCCCGTGGTCACGTTTCATCACCTTCTCGGCGACGAAGCCGGCAGCGATGCCGATGATGATCCACCCGATAATACCCACGCCCTGCATAGTTTAACCCTCCGGTTGAGTCCCACTCACCAAATGCGGTCAAGCTTCCGTGGTTCCGCCTCCCGAGCATGGACCTTAGGCGCGATCTCCGATAGCGGATCGCCGTAAGAACGCCCTGAAGAGCCTGCACCTTAAGTCATGACCTCGTTTCTTCGTTCAGACCGGTCACGCCCGGTTGCGATTTGGCTGTTCATCGTCGCCGCCCTAGTGCTGGCGATGGTGGTTGTCGGAGGCGCGACTCGTCTGACCGACTCCGGCCTTTCGATCACTGAGTGGAAGCCGGTGACCGGCGCGCTGCCGCCGATGTCGGCGCAGGACTGGGCCGACGAGTTCGCGCGGTACAAAGAGATTCCGCAGTACCAGCAGGTCAACAAGGGCATGACCCTGGAGGCCTTCAAGGCCATCTATTGGTGGGAGTGGAGCCATCGCCTGCTCGGCCGCCTGGTTGGCGCCGTGTTCGCCTTGCCGTTCGCCTACTTCCTCATCCGCCGGGAAATGCCCAGGCGCCTGATCATCCGATGCACCGGTCTGTTCGTGCTGGGCGGGCTGCAGGGCGCGGTGGGGTGGTGGATGGTCGCCAGCGGCCTCGTGGATCGCGTGTCGGTCGCGCCCGAGCGCCTGGCGATCCACCTCGGCCTGGCGTTCGCTCTGCTGGGCGCCCTGGTGTGGACCGCACTGGACGCCTGGTCGGGCGCCCCGCGCCAGACGGTGCCGAGCCCCTGGACCCGCGGTGCATGGGTTCTGATCGGCCTGATCTTCTTCCAGATCCTGTTGGGCGCGCTTGTCGCTGGGAACGACGCCGGCTTTGTCTACAACGACTGGCCGCTGATGAATGGGGCGCTGTTCCCCGCGGACTACGCAGGCAATGGACTTTGGGCGACCTTGGCGCATAGCCAGGCCGCCGTGCAGTTCAATCACCGGGTCATCGCCTATGTGCTGACCGCTGTCGGCGTCGGCATGGCCTGGGTGGCTGCGCGTTCGCCCTATCTGCCGGCCGAAGCGAAGTTGCTCGCCCTGGCCACCGGCGCAGCCATCGTGTTGCAGGCGCTGCTTGGTATCGTCACGCTTGTAGCCGGGGTGCCGGTCTGGTTGGGCATGGCCCACCAGGTGACGGCCGCCGTGGTGCTTTCGCTTGCGGTGGCCTTCGGCTGGCGCGTGCGGCGTCCCTAGGTCTTCAGGGACGCCCAAGGCCCGGTGATCGCAAGCGTGCAGCCGGGCGCGTAGATGTTTACGAACAGAGTCGAACCGTCCGGTGAGAAGCAGACCCCGGCGAGTTCGGACGTGCCGCGGACCTTGGCGCCTGGCAGGGTCTGGGCGTTTCGCCCGAGGGTGTAGATTTGGCCCTGAGGCGTGATGGCGCGCAGGTAGTTGGTGCCGCCGATCTTGTCCTCGCAGGTCACGATATGCCCCCAGGGTGCGATGGCGAGGTTGTCCGCCATCTCCATGACGCGGGTGTCCGAGGGCTCGACGAACAGTTGCAGGCGGCCCGGCTCATCAAGCTCCCCAGCCTGGCCCTCATGTGGGCTGGGCACGTAGCGCATCACCTGACCATGGAACTTCGGCCCGCCGCTGGTGCAGGTGAAGTAGAGCTCGTCCTTGCCGAAGAAGATGCCTTCGCCACGCGCGAACCATGAGGCCCCTGCCGCATTCCCACGCTGACGCAGGTCGTTGCCCGGATTGTCGACGCCGTCGAGATCGATCCAGCGGACGTTGCGCCAGTCGCCCTGTTTCCAGGAGACGGCGTCCCAGTTGCGCGGATCGCCTTCGCCGATGACGGCCAGGGCCTGCAGCTTGCCCCCGGCGTGCAGCTTGCGCCGGTCGTTGGGCAGGTATCGGTAGAATAGGCCTTTGCCGTCGACCTCGTCCTCGGTGAGGTAGATCACGCCAGTGCGCGGATCGATCGCGCAGGCCTCGTGCTTGAAACGCCCCATGCCGGTGATCGCGATGGGCTCCGCCAGGCCACGCTTGGCTGAAGGCACTTCGAAGACCCAGCCATGGTCCTTCTTCACGCCCTGACCGGCCTTCACGACGGTTTCCTCGCAGGTCAGCCACGAGCCCCAGGGCGTCACGCCGCCAGCGCAGTTGACGGCGGATCCCGCAAGGCTGAGGTGCTGAGCCTTCAGTTCGCGCGACTTGAGGTCATAGATCAGCGTGCTCGTGCCGCCGCCCAGCGGCAGGCCTTCGATGTCCGTATCGTAGAGGTCGGAGGCTTTGATCCTGCCCGCCAGACTACGATCCTCGCCGAAAGCTGTGATCTTCAGATCGCGGGGAGGGGGGCTGATCTCGTGATTGCGGACGAGGGCGACCTTGTTGCGCCCTGCCGGGAAGCATCCCATGCCGTCCATCTTGCCGGCGGCGATAAGCCCGTCGTCCATCCTGTCGCCGAAGCGCGAGATGACCTTGTAAGAGAAGCCCTCGGGCAGGTCGAAGATTTCGGCCGGGTCGCGAAGGAGGGGGCCATAGCCCGTCACTTCGCTAGCGTAGCCCGGGTTGGAATAGCCGTCGGCGTCGGAGGTGATTTGGGCGTTGGCGTACCGTGCGAGCCCTGCAAAGGCGGCGGAGGCGGCTGCGGTCTGAAGGAACTGGCGACGCGACGCGAACATGAAGGGCTTTCCAGCTGGGCCATGGGACGGGCCTAGACCATAGAAGCCAAGCAGCGAAAATGCGCGGTATCATAATACCTCACGCAGCAAAGCCTTATGTGGTAACGATTTGAGGATCGTCGAGCGCAAACGCTGTTGACAGGCGGTTGGTAACCCCGTACTAGCCGCGCCCTCGCCGGGACCTTCTCGTCCCGCTAACCTAACGGACCCGTTCCCATGATGAAGACGACGGCTTCGCTGAAGCCCGCCGACGTCGAGAAGAAGTGGATCGTGATCGATGCAGAGAACGCCGTGGTCGGCCGTCTCGCTTCGTTCATCGCCATGCGTCTTCGCGGCAAGCACCGCCCGGACTACACCCCGCACGTCGATTGCGGCGACTATGTCGTCGTCGTCAACGCGAACAAGGTGAAGTTCACCGGCAAAAAGCTGCAGGACAAGACCTACTACTGGCACACCGGTTATCCGGGCGGCATCAAGGAACGCACTGCGGACAAGATCCTCGGCGGCAAGTATCCGGAGCGCATCCTGGAAAAGGCCGTTGAGCGCATGTTGCCCAAGGAAAGCCCGCTGGCCCGCAAGCAGATGACGCACCTGCGCATCTACAATGCCGGCGAGCATCCGCACGAAGCGCAGAACCCCGAGACCATCGCGTTCGCTTCGCTGAACGCCAAGAACGTGCGGAGCCTGTAAGACAGATGTCCGAGACCCAAGGTTTCGAGGCCCTGCAAGGCCTCTCGTCCAACCCGCAAGCCGCGCCGGCTGAGCCGAAGATCGACGCTCAAGGCCGCGCCTATGCGACCGGCAAGCGCAAGAACGCGATCGCCAAGGTCTGGATCAAGCCCGGCAAGGGCACGATCACGATCAACGGCCGCGACCAGGAAGTGTACTTCGCTCGCCCGGTCCTGCGCATGATGATCGCCCAGCCGTTCCAGGTCACCGACCGCGTCGGCCAGTTCGACGTGATCGTCTCGGTCGAAGGCTCGGGCCTGTCGGGCCAAGCCGGCGCCATCCGCCACGGCCTGTCCAAGGCTCTCACCTACTACGAACCGGCCCTGCGCCCGGTCCTGAAGCCGCACGGCTTCCTGACCCGCGACAGCCGCGTCGTTGAGCGTAAGAAGTACGGCAAGGCCAAGGCCCGCCGCAGCTTCCAGTTCTCGAAGCGCTAAGAGCTGCGCGAGAAATCGCGTTTGGGAAGGGCGCTTCGGGAAACCGAGGCGCCCTTTCTGCTATCTGATCCACCTGTTCTGGATTTCCGATCATGGCCCACACAGTCTTCATCGATGGCGAAGCCGGCACCACTGGCCTGCAGATCCGGCAACGCCTGGCCGAGCGCCGCGACCTGGAAGTCGTGTCGATCGACCCGGCCAAGCGCAAGGATCCGGCTGCCCGCGCGGAGTTGCTGAACGGCGTCGACGTCGCGATCCTCTGCCTGCCCGACGAAGGGGCCAAGGAAGCGGTCGAGATGATCACCAACCCGGCAGTCAAGATCGTCGACCCCTCGACCGCGCACCGGGTCTCGCCCGAATGGGTCTTCGGCTTCCCCGAGTGGAAGCCTGGGCATCGCGACGCCATCCGCGCGTCGAAGCGCGTCACGAACCCCGGCTGCTGGTCGACGGGATTCATCGCGCTGGTGGCGCCGCTGGTCCGAGACGGGCTGCTGCCGGCCGACGCACTGCTCAGCGTGCACGGCGTTTCCGGCTACTCCGGGGGCGGCCGCGGCCTGATCGAGGAATTCGAGCAGCATGAGCAACCGACCGGCACGCGCGATGCGTTCCGAGACTACGGCCTGACGCTGAACCACAAGCATCTGCCGGAGATGGCGGTCTATACGGGGCTGGAGAATGCGCCGTTGTTCTCGCCGGCGGTCGGCCGCTACGCGCAGGGCATGCTGGTGGAGGTCCCGCTGCATCTGAAGGGCCGGTCCGTGAAGGACCTGCGCGACAGCTTGGCGGGCGCCTATGAGGGCGAGGCCTTCGTCCTGGTCGGTTCCGAGGCCGAGTGCGCGGAGCTTCAGGCGGCGCGGGCCGGCGCGGCCGGCTACAACGCGGCGCTCGATCCGGAGGCGCTGAACGGCACCAACAAGATGAAGCTGTACGTCTTTGGCAACGAGAGCCGCGGCCAGGCGCGGCTGATCGCAGTGCTGGACAACCTCGGCAAGGGCGCGTCGGGAGCGGCGGTTCAGAACCTGAACATCATGCTCGGTCTGCCCGAAGGCGAGGGACTGTGAGCCTGCGCCGGGCCGTTCTCGCCGACTCAGCGGAAGTAGCCCGGCTGCATCGGCAGGTCATGCGCGTGTCGCTGCCGTATCTTCCGGAGCTTCATACGCCCGAGGAAGACCTGTGGTTCTTCAGCGAACACCTGTTCCGGGAGAACGAGGTTTGGGTAGGCGAGGCGGACGGTGAGATTGTCGGCTATATCGCCTTCAAACCGGGCTGGATCAGCCATCTCTACATCCACCCCGATCACCAGGGGCGGGGCCTTGGCCCTGAACTGCTCGCCAAGGCGCTGGAGGACGGGACGGCTCGGGAACTCTGGACCTTCCAGCAGAACGCGCGGGCGCGCCGCTTCTATGAGAAGCGCGGATTCAGCCTAGTGCGGCTCACCGACGGCGCGGACAACGAGGAACAGACCCCCGACGCGCTCTACAGGTGGCCCGGCCGCTAGGCTTGCATCCGCAGTCGGGAGAGCGCCGTATCTCCCGGCATGAGCAAGATCGACAGACGCGCCTTTCTGATGGGATCGGCCCTGGCTTTTGCGCCAGGGCTCGCAGGCGCGGCCACGGATCCCTATGCCGCCTCGCCGTGGCGTAAGCTTTCGGACGCCGAGTGGCGCAAGCGCCTGGATACGCCGACCTACAACGTCCTTCGCAAGGAGGCGACGGAGATGGCCGGCACCAGTCCCCTGAACAAGGAAAAGCGCAAGGGGACCTATGTCTGCGCCGGTTGCGCGCTGCCGCTGTTCGTTTCGGATTGGAAGTTCGAGAGCGGGACCGGTTGGCCCAGCTTCTACACCGCCATCAAGGGCGCTATGGGCAAGAAGACCGACTTTGCGATCGGCGTGCCGCGGACGGAATATCACTGCGCCCGCTGCCTGGGGCATCAGGGGCATGTGTTCCCGGACGGACCCCGTCCGACGGGCCTGCGATACTGCAACAACGGCGACGCATTGCGGTTCATTCCCGCCAAGGCGTGACGGGCCGCAGCAACCTTCCCAATAGCGCGCCAATCGGCAGGTATTAGGTCGAGGCGTCTAGGAACCTGCCGATGGTTGTAGCGCGGCGAGCACATGATCTACGCCGCGCAGCACTGCATCGGAGTGGGTGAGGCCCAGCAGCGTCGCGTGCCCGGCGTTGGGCTCGTTCTCGTAGTAGCCGGCGCGGGAGTTACGCTCCGGCGCGCGCCGCGCCTTGTTCCACCCCGCCATGAGCTCAGAATCGCCTGCCGTGATCACCGCCACCGGCCAGTCGGGGTTCAGCGGCACGGCCGCGGCCTGGGCGGCGCCTTGTGGCCAGACCATTACCTCGTCGGCGGCCGTGCGCGCATGGCGGCCCGAGACGAAGGCGTGGCGCTTTTCCGCCTGGCCCTGCGGCGGCAGGCCGATGCGGTCGCCCTTGTAGTAGGCGATCTTGGTCAATCCCAGGCTGCCGGCGATCGCGCTGGCCCGCGCCACCATCTGCACGCGGTCGAGGAACCGTTGCGCGTCCGGGCTCGCGGCCATTTCAGGCGTCGTCGCTTCCAGGAGAACGAGGCCGGCCACCTGCTCGGGGTGCTGGCCGGCGTAGAGGCGGATGTGCTGGCCGGCCATCGAATGGGCCATGAACACGAACGGCCCGATTTCTCCCGAGGCGGCGATGAGTTTGCCGAGATCCGCGGCGATTGCCGCGCTGTCGCGTGGCTTGGGCCCCGGATCGGAAAAGCCCATGCCTGCGCGGTCATAGGCGCAGGAGCGAAGGCCCTTGGCCGCCAGACGTTGCTGGATGGCGGCGAAGTCGGCGGCCAGGCCCCAGGCGCCGGCCTCCATCCAGATCACCGGCTGGTCGGTCTTGGGACCGGCGCAGACGAGCCGAAGCTTCCGGCCGCCGACATCGACGGATCGGCCGCTGGGCTCGAAGTGTCCCGATAGCGCCACCAGCGCGAAGCCCGCGCCAACCCACAGGGCCAGCAGCGCCGCCAGCCCCAGCCCGATCGCCTTGATCATCTCGCCCCCGAAAGCTCAGCCGCCTACGACTTCACCTTCACATAGGAGCCTGGCGCGTCCTCGATAGGGGTGAACTTGCCTTTGGCGGGATCGCGGGCGGGGACCAGACCGCCGGACTTGGCGCGCAGCCACTGCGCCCAGTGCGGCCACCAGGACCCGGGCGTTTCGACCGCGCCGCCCATCCATTGCTCGACCGACTCGGGCAGATCGCTGTTGGTCCAGTGCTGGTACTTGTTGGCCACCGGAGCGTTGATCACGCCGGCGATGTGGCCCGATCCGGCCAGGGTGAAGGTGACCGGCCCCCCGAACAGCCGCGCGCCGCGATACACCGAACGCGCAGGAGCGATGTGATCCTCCTTGGAGGACTGCACATAGACGGGCGTCTTCACGTTTTTCAGGTCGAGCTGGACGTTATCGAGCACCAGCTCGCCCTTCGAGAGGGCGTTCTCGCCGTAGAACTTGCGCAGATAGAACAGGTGCAGCGCCTTGGGCATCCGGGTCTGGTCGGAGTTCCAGAACAGCAGGTCGAAGGGCTTGGGCTCCTTGCCCATCAGGTAGTTGTTCACGAAGAACGACCAGATCAGGTCATTGGCGCGCAACGAGTTGAAGGTCTCGGCCATGGCCTGGCCTGAGAGAACGCCGCCGGCGGCGTCCATCTGCTTCTCCAGGTCGCCCAGCCAGTCCTCGTTGGTGAACAGCAGCAGATCGCCGGCTTCGGCGAAGTCCTGCTGGGCGGCGAAGAAGGTCGCCGAAGATATGCGCTGGTCGTTCTTGGCGGCCATGTGCGCCAGGGACGAGGAGAGCAGGGTGCCGCCGATGCAGTAGCCGACGGTGTTCACGCGATCGACGCCAGCCTGGGACATCGCCGCCTCGGTGGCGGCGTAGATGCCCTGGTGCATGTAGTCCTCGAAGGTCTTGCCGGCGAGGGCGGGGTCCGGGTTGACCCAAGAGGCCACGAAGACCGTGAAGCCCTGGTCGGTCAGCCAGCGGATCATCGAGTTCTCTGGCCTCAGATCGAGGATGTAGAACTTGTTGATCCACGGCGGGAAGATCAGCAGCGGGATCTCGTGGACCTGCTCGGTCGTCGGATTGAACTGCAGGAGCTGCAGGATCTCGTTCTGGAAGACGACCTTGCCGGGCGCCGTGGCGACGTTCTCGCCGATCTTGAACATTTCGTAGTCGGTCTGGCTGATCGCCAGCTGACCGCCGCCGCGGGTCAGGTCGAGCGCGAAGTTCTCCATGCCCTTGACCAGCGACTCGCCGCGGCTGGCCATCGCCTCGCGCAGGGCCGCGGGGTTGGAGGCCAGGAAGTTGGACGGCGAGAAGGCGTCGGTGAGCATCTTCATGAAGAACTCGACGCGACGCTTGCTCATCGGGTCGGCGCCCTCGACCTCGGCGACGAGGCCGTTCAGCCAGTTCGAGGTCAGAAGGTACGATTGCTTGATGACGTCGAAGACGGGGTTCTCGGCCCAGTCCGGATCGTTGAAGCGCTTGTCGCCCTTTTCCGGGCGTACGATCGGCTCGACGCTTTCGCCTCCGGCGCGGCGGGCTGCGCTCTGCCAGAGTTCCAGGTAGCGCTGGAAGAGGTCGGCCTGGGCGCGCACCAGCCGGTCAGGCTGGGCGATCAGGCGGCCCATGACGTCGGTGAGGGCCGGCGCCACGTGGAATGGGTCGGGTTGCAGGCCGGCAGGCCGTTCGGCCTGGCGCAGGGCCGCCTCGGCGATCGCGCCCTGGGCGGTGAGGGCGGCGCGGGCCAGATTGGCTGACAATTTCTCGACGACGTCGCGCTGGTCGGCGCTCAGCTGCTCAAAGCTTGGCGCGGCGCCGGTCGGTGGCGGCGCGGCGGGGCCCGGCGCCGGTTCGGGCGCAGGCGGCGGGGACGACGCATGCTTGGGCTTGGCGGAGGCCTTCTCAGCCGCCTTCGCCTTTTTCTTGCTCTTGGCTTTCGGCGGCGCTGCGGCGTGATCGCTCATTGCCCGGGTTCCTCCCACCTTTGCATTCCTTTGGGACGAAGGTGCTCACGCTCTTCCGCCCGAGGCGATAGTGGCATAAGACCGGGAAGGAAATGAACGCGCTGCTACGACTTTTTGCATGTTCGTCGCTCGGAGCCTCCGCTCGGGGGCTTTTGGGCTGCGCCGCGACGGCCGCGCTGCTGGCGGGTTGCGCCGGTAATCCCTTCGCCGAAGCGAAGGTCGACGCCAATTCTGCGGTCGCCGAGGACGTTGCGCGCATGGCGCATGAGTCGCGGGCCTTTCCGACCTTCGCCGACATTCCGCCGCCGCCCAGCGCGCAGCGGCCGTTGGCGTCATGGGGCCAGGCCGCCGACCAGTTGGAAGTCGCGCGCGCCAATGTCGAAACGGCGACGGCGCCGAGCACCTGGACGCTGACGGGCACGGAGCGCTTCGTCGCGCGCGCCCGCTCGCAGGTCGGGCCGGACATCGGACCGACCGAGTCCACCACGCCGTCGAGCGAGGCGTTCGCCAAGGAACTGCGGGAACGAGCTACCCCGCCTCCGTCGCCGAGGTAAAAGCGGCTGACGGGGGCATAAATAACCTTGAACCTGCTTGGCTGGCCTCGCCTCGGGGGCTATCCATGCGCGACTTCAGCTCCCCCACCGCCGCGGGCGTCGCGGCCAGAGCTCAAAATGACTCCCGAATTCCACCGTATCCGCCGCCTTCCGCCGTACGTCTTTGAAGAGGTGAACCGCATCAAGGCGCGGCTTCGCGGCGAAGGTGTCGACATCATCGACTTCGGCATGGGCAATCCCGACATGCCGACGCCCAAGCACATCGTCGACAAAATGATCGAGACGGCGCGCGACCCGAAAGCGGGCCGCTACTCCGCCTCGAAGGGCATACCTGGCCTGCGCAAGGCGATGGCCGGCTACTACAAGAAGCGGTTCGACGTCGACCTGAACCCGGACACCGAAGTCATCGCGACGCTCGGTTCCAAGGAGGGCTTCGCCAACCTGGCCCAGGCCCTGACCGCGCCCGGCGACGTCGTGATCTGCCCGAACCCGGCGTATCCGATCCACGCCTACGGCTTCATCATGGCCGGCGGCGTGATCCGCCACGTGCCCGCGCCGTCGCCGGAAGAGTATCTGGCCGGCATCAGCCGCGCCGTGAAACACTCCGCCCCGCCGCCCAGCGTCCTGATCCTGTCCTATCCGTCCAACCCGACCGCCCAATGGGTGGACCTCGACTTCTACAAGGAGGCGGTCGCCCTGGCGAAGAAGCACGAGATGCTCGTGCTGTCGGACATCGCCTATTCGGAGATCTACTTCGAAGACAATCCGCCGCCGTCGATCCTGCAGGTCGAGGGGGCCAAGGACATCGCGGTCGAGGTCAACTCGCTGTCGAAGACCTACGCCATGGCCGGCTGGCGCGTGGGCATGGTCGTCGGGAACGCGCGGATGTGCGCGGCGCTGGCGCGGGTTAAGTCCTATCTCGACTACGGCGCCTATACGCCGATCCAGGTTGCGGCGGCCGCCGCGATGAACGGGCCGCAGGACTGCGTCGATGAGATCCGCGCGATCTACAAGGCGCGCCGCGACACCCTGGTGTCATCAATGAAGCGCGCGGGCTGGGACATCCCGCCGCCGCCCGCCTCGATGTTCGCCTGGGCTCCCTTGCCGGAGAAGTTCAAGGAGGCGGGCTCGATGCTGTTCGCCAAGCTTCTTATCGAGGAGGCCGGCGTGGCCGTGGCGCCCGGCGTGGCGTTCGGCGAATACGGCGAGGGCTATGTGCGTATCGGGCTCGTGGAGAACGAGCACCGGATCCGCCAAGCCGCGCGCAACGTGAAGAAATTCCTGGCCAACGCCGACGAGATCCTCGGCAGGGCCCACAACACCATGGCGGCGCAATGAGTAAAACTGAGTGGCGGGTTGGCGTCGCGGGCCTGGGCACCGTCGGCGGCGGGCTGTTGAACTTCCTGTCTGACCGGCCGGGCTTCGCACCGGCCGGCGGCAAGGCCGTGGTGACCGGCGTGTCGGCGCGCTCGCGTTCGCGGCCGCGTCCGTTCGACATTTCGAACCTGCCCTGGTTCGACGATCCGGTCGAGTTGGCGAAGTCGCCGGACATCGACGTTTTCGTCGAACTGATCGGCGGCTCGGACGGTCCGGCGAAGGCCGCGGTGGAGGCGGCGCTGCACGCAGGCAAGCCGGTCGTCACCGCCAACAAGGCGCTGATCGCCGAGCACGGCGCCGAACTGGCGGCCCTGGCCGAGGCCAAAGGCGTGCCGCTGCTGTTCGAGGCCGCGGTGATGGGCGGCACCCCGGCCGTGAAGATGCTGCGCGAGGCGATGGTCGGCGACGACGTCAAGTCCGTGGCCGGCATCCTCAACGGCACCTGCAACTACATCCTCTCGGAAATGGACAGCGGCGGGCGTTCGTTCGCCGACGTCTTGGCCGAGGCCCAACGCCTGGGCTACGCCGAGTCCGACCCGACGATGGACGTCGGCGGTTTCGACGCCGCGCACAAGATCTCGATCCTGGCCGCCCTGGCCTTCGGCTGCGCGCCGAACTACGCCGCGGCCGAGATCGAGGGGATCGACCAGGTCGCGCTGCTCGATATCCAGCTCGCCAAGGACCTTGGCTACAAGATCAAGCTGATCGCCTCGGCGAACAGTTCGGACGACGGCGTGCTGGTCCGGGTCCATCCGACCCTGGTCGCCCAGAACCATCCGCTGGCCCAGGCGGGCGGCGCGCTCAACGCGCTGTTCATCGAGGGTACGCGGATCGGCCGCATCTTCATCCAGGGCCCGGGCGCCGGCTCGGGGCCGACCGCCGCCGCCGTGGCGGCCGACATCGCCGACGTGATGACGGGCGCCACCCGTCCGGTGTTCCAGGCGCCGGCCCAGTCGCTCAAGCCCTTCACGCCGGTCGATCCGGCCAAGAGCATGAGCCGGGCGTATCTGCGCTTCCTGGTGAAGGATGAGCCGGGCGTCATCGCTGCGGTGTCCGAAACCCTTGCCGAGGCGGGGGTCTCGATCGAGAGCTTCCTGCAAAAGCCGGTGGACAACGCCGAGGGCGTGCCGATCGTGCTGACGACGCACGCGGTGGCCGAGTCGGTGCTTACGGCGGCGATCGACCGCATCGCCAATCTATCGGCGGTGCTGGAAAGACCGCGCCTGCTGCGGATCGCCCGCATATAAGAATCCTACGACAGTCAGCGCCTCTCGAGCGCCGGGAGAGACAGATGAGTTCGGAAAATCTGGATCGCGGTCTGGTCATGGATGCGGTCCGGGTGACGGAGATCGCTGCGATCGCCGCCTGGAAGCTGGTGGGGCGCGGTGACGAGAAGGCGGCCGACCAGGCCGCCGTCGACGCCATGCGCACCGCCCTGAACGATCTCGACATCGACGGCGAGATCGTCATCGGCGAAGGCGAGCGCGACGAGGCCCCGATGCTCTACATCGGCGAGAAGGTCGGTCGGGGCAGCGGCCCGGCGATCGACATCGCGCTCGACCCGCTGGAAGGCACGACCCTGACCGCCAAGGCCCAGGCCAACGCGCTCGCGGTGATGGCATGGGCGCCGAAGGGCAGTCTGCTCAACGCCCCCGACACCTACATGGACAAGATCGCCTGTGGTCCGGGCTACCCGCCCGGCGTGATCGACCTGGACAAGACCCCGGCCGAGAACGTCAAGACGCTGGCAGAGGCCAAGGGCGTCGAGCTGTCCGAGATCACGGTCTGCGTTCTGGACCGCCCGCGTCACGCGGAGATCATCGCCTCGGTCCGTTCGGTCGGCGCGCGGGTCTACCTGATCACCGACGGCGACGTCGCCGGCGTGATCAACACCGCCGACCCGACCACCGGCGTCGACCTCTATGTCGGCCAGGGCGGGGCGCCGGAGGGCGTGTTGGCCTGCGCGGCGCTGAAGTGCGTGGGCGGCCAGTTCCAGGGGCGCCTGGTGTTCCGCAATCATGACGAAAAGGCGCGTGCGGCGCGGGTTGGGATCACCGACCTCGACAAGAAGTACGACCTGCACGAGATGGTCCGCGCCGACGCGATCTTCGCGGCGACCGGCGTCACCAACGGCGCGCTGCTGGACGGCGTGACGTACGAGGACGGCTTCGTCCACACCCACACCCTGGTCATGAACTCGTCCACCCGCACGGTGCGTGAAGTGCGGATGAAGCGGGCGGTCTAGGACCTTGCCCGACGGGGGCCCTGAAGCGGGATATCTCGGCGTCGAGCGGTCGCTGACCGGCCGTGCGTGGCGCGAGCGGCCGGCGGACGCCGCCGTCGTTCGCCGCCATCAGCTGTCGCTGGGCCTGTCCGAGCCCCTGGCGCGGGCGCTGGCCTCACGCGGGGTCGGGGCCGATGCGGGCGAGAACTACCTCAATCCGACACTCAAGGCGCTGTTCCCCGATCCCTCGAGCTTCCTAGACATGGACCGGGCCGCGGCGATCCTGATCGACGCGTTGCTGGCCGACCGGCCGATGACCGTCTTTGCGGACTACGATGTGGACGGCGCCTCCAGCGCCGCCCAGCTCGTGCGCTGGTTCCGGGTGATGGGCAAGGAGTTGTCGATCTACGTCCCGGACCGGATGACCGAGGGATACGGCCCGTCCCCGGCCGCGTTCCGCAAGATCCGCGAGTCGGGCGTCGATCTGGTGGTCACGGTCGACTGCGGCGCGGCCGCCTATGAGGCGCTAGCTTGCGCCAAGGAGATCGGCCTGGAGGTGGTGGTGATCGACCACCACCTGATGCGCGACCAGATCCCCGATGTCGCCGCGCTTGTGAATCCCAACCGGCCTGGCTGCGAGTCAGGCCAGGGCGTGCTCGCGGCCGCCGGGGTCGCCTTCGTGCTGCTGGCTGCGCTGAACCGCGAGGCGCGGGGCAGGGGACTGTTCGAGGGCCGCCCGGAGCCCGACCTGCGCCAATGGCTCGATCTGGCGGCCTTGGGCGCCATCTGCGACGTGACCCAGCTGGTCGGCTTCAATCGCGCCCTGACGGCCCAGGGGCTGAAGGTGATGTCGGCCTGGCGCAACCCGGGCCTGAAGGCGCTGCTGGAGGTGGCCAAGGGTTCGGGGCCGGCCAGCGTGTTCCACGCAGGCTTCATCCTCGGCCCGCGGATCAACGCCGGCGGACGCATAGGCCGATCGGACCTGGGCGCACGGCTGCTGTCGACCGATGATCCGGAAGAGGCGGCCGCCCTGGCGGCGGAGCTCGATGAGCTCAACGCCTCGCGCAAGGAGGTCGAGAAGGAGATCTTCGACGAGGCCGTGCGCGTGGTGGAGCGCGAGAGCAACCAGGCCGACGCGCCGATGGCTCTTGTGGCCGCCGATGGCTGGCACCCGGGTGTGATCGGCATCGTCGCCAGCCGCCTGCGCGAACGTTATCGCAAGCCGACCTTGGTGATCGGGATCGACCGCGCCGCGAACATCGGCAAGGGCTCTGGCCGCTCGCAGCCGGGGGTGAACCTGGGCCGCGCGGTGCAGGCCGCCTTCGACGAAGGGCTGCTGCTGGCCGGCGGCGGCCACGCCATGGCCGCGGGGCTGTCGGTGCGGCCAGAGCTGATCCCGGACCTTCGGGCCTTCCTGAACGACCGTGTCGCCGCGGAGGCGCAGATTGCGGCCGCTGAGGACGCCTTGGATATCGACGCTCTGGTGACCGCCGGCGGGTCGGACAGGGGGCTCTGGCAGGCCTTCCAGGCGATGGCGCCGTTCGGCCCAGGAAACCCTGAGCCAATGTTCGCCGCGGCCAATGTACGGGTCGAGCGCCCGATGGCGCTGCGCGGCGGGCATGTGCGTGTGACGCTGACCGACAGCTCCGGCGGACGGCTCAAGGCTGTCGCCTGGCGTGCCGAGGAAACCGAGCTTGGCCGGCGGCTGCTCAATCAGGCAGGGGCGATCCACGTCGCCGGGCGGCTGAAGCCTGATGACTGGCAAGGACGTGAGAGCGTGGAGCTCGAAATCGAGGACGTCGCGGACCCCCGACGCGTCGGCTGAGCCTTGAGCTGGAAGGGGCTGGCGGGGCGCCGTGGGGGCTTGAATAACGGCGTGCTGAAAAAGGTTTGAGCAAGGCGCTTGCGCCCCCGCGGAATCGACAATATAGACACCGCTCTCGCGGACGCGGTCCCTTCGTCTATCGGTTAGGACGCCAGGTTTTCAACCTGGAGAGAGGGGTTCGACTCCCCTAGGGACTGCCACCGCGAGGCTCCCCAAAATCACTGGATTGCGACGCAGGCGCGAGAAACACGACCGATGCGTGTGTCGCCCGCAAAATGCCCCATTGACGGCATTAGCCCACAAGAACACTGTTATGGTTGGCCATATCCGAAAGGATCGGGGGGAGACCGGGGCCAGAGGGGCATATGTCTGGTTACGAATTTGAGGGATTAGGTCCACACGAAGAAGCCGTGCGGATCAGCGGGCGTGTGAAGTGGTTCGACGCCGGCAAGGGCTATGGTTTTGTCGTTCCTGATGACCCGAATAAAACGGGGCTGAAGGACGTTTTGCTTCATGTCACAAGTCTTCGGAACTCTGGACGCGAAAGCGCTCTGGAGGGTGCGGTGATCGTGTGCGACGTGATCAGGCGTCCCAAAGGGTGGCAGGTCGCCGAGGTGCTGGAGGTGGACGAGAGTTCCGCTCCGCCGCCTTCCGACCGCCGACGTCACGACGACGGGCAGCATGGGCGACGCGACGCCTTCGACCGCGGCGGATTCAATGCCCGTCCGCAGCGTCGGCCGCTCGCGCCGCAAGGACCGCTGGAGCGGGCCAAGGTGAAGTGGTTCAACCGGGCGAAGGGCTACGGCTTCGTAGTCCGGGACGGTGAGACCGGCGACATCTTCGTGCACATCGAAACCCTGCGCCGGTCCGGCATCGAGGACCTGCAACCGGGCGACGACGTCATGGTTCGCTTCGCGGAAGGTCCGAAAGGGCTTGTCGTCGCAGAGATCGAGTCTGTAGGTCTGGCCTAGGGTCCTTCGGGGCCCGTGATTGGGGCGCGACACCCGTCGCGCTCCGGACCCACAGCCTCGGAGTTCTCCGGTGCCCAGTCTGAAGTGGCCGCACCGCGGCTTGACCGTGCTCGTCAGCGCGTTGGCGCTGCTTGCGGCCTGCGCTCAGGAACCTGCAGCCCAGGAGGCCGTCCAACCATCGCCGGCCCCGTCGGCGGCGGTTAGCGGATCTGCGCCTGCCCCCATGGGCGGCGCTGTCGGCCAGGCGCCCGCTGGATTTGAGGTCCTGGAGGTGGTGACGCCGTCAGGTCGGACGCGCCTGTTCGTCGAGATCGCCGACACCGAGGCCAAGCGCGAAAAGGGGCTGATGTTCCGCAAGGAAGTTCCGCCCGATCGCGGCATGCTGTTCGACTTCAAGACGCCGCGCGAAGTGGCGTTCTGGATGAAGAACACCCTGATCCCACTGGACATCATCTACATCCGGGCCGACGGCTCGGTGTTGTCGATCGCCCGCAACACCACGCCGCTCTCCGAGGCGCCGATCCCGTCGGGCGGTCCCATAGTCGGCGTCCTGGAACTGGCTGGGGGCAGGGCGGGAGAGCTCGGCCTGATGCCAGGCGACCGCATCGAGCATCGGATCTTCAAGCGTGACTGACAAAGACGTCGTTCCCGAGCCGCCCGTCGGCTTCGTGCCGTCAGGCAGCCGCGGCCCGTTCTCGAGCCACAATGGCCCGTACTTCCATCGCGCCGAGATGGGCGAGGTCACCGAGCAGGCGTTCTATGCGCTGCCTCGGCACGCCAACGGCATCGGGCTCGTGCACGGGGGGATGCTGACGGCGTTCCTCGACGGGCTGATGGGGGCGGCGGTCTACCGTGCCGTGCGGCACACCGCGGTGACGATCCACCTGTCCATCGACTTTCTGCACATGGCGCGGGTGGGCGATTGGGTGATGGGCGAGGCGCATGTGACCCGTGCGACCCGCGACGTGGCCTTCGTCGAAGCCCGCGCCCACGTGGCTGGAACCGATGTCGTGCGCGGCTCTGCGGTGTTCAAGCTGATGCGCCGGCACGGCTAGAGCGTCGCGTCGCGACTTTGTTCAATTGCGGTAAAGGGCAAAGCCTTATATCCCGCCCCTCGTCGGCGCTCTTCGGGGTGTAGCGCAGTCTGGTAGCGCACCTGGTTTGGGACCAGGGGGTCGGAGGTTCGAATCCTCTCGCCCCGACCAGCGCCGGCTAAATATTGATTGAGGGTCCGCATGCTCGCGCGCATCTACCGTCCGGCCAAGAACGCCATGCAATCTGGCAGGGCCAAGACCAAGGATTGGGTGCTGGAGTTCGAACCGGCCTCGGCCCGCCGCTCAGACCCGCTGATGGGCTGGACGCTGACCAGCGACATGAACGGCCAGATCCGCCTGTCCTTCGAGACCAGCGACGAGGCGGTCGCCTACGCGCAGGCGCACGGCATCCCGTTCCAGATCACCGAGCCGAAGGCCCCCAAGCGGATCCTGAAGGCTTACGCCGACAACTTCGCCTACAGTCGCAAGCAGTCCTGGACGCACTAGCGGCCTGCCGAGCGCCCATAGCTCAACCGGATAGAGCATCCGCCTTCTAAGCGGACGGTTGCAGGTTCGAGTCCTGCTGGGCGCGCCAAGCCGCCGCTTTCCTCCGGTCAGTAGCCGCCGATGATCGGAAGGATCTCGCCGGTGATGTAGCTGGAGCACTGGGGCGAGGCCAGGAAGACGTAGGCCGGGGCGATTTCCTCGGGCTGAGCTGGCCGTTTCATCTTTGATTGAGCGCCAAATTGGCTGACGTCCTCGGCTTTGCGGTCGGCGGGGTTGAGCGGCGTCCAGACCGGCCCCGGTGCGATGGCATTGACCCGGATGCCCTTGGGCATCAGGTGGGCGGCCAGAGACCTGGCGAAGGCGTGGATGCCGCCCTTGGTCATCGAGTAGTCCAGTAGCTCTCGACTGCCGTCGATCCCGGTCACCGAGCCGGTCATTATGATTGCTGAGCCGGGCGTCATGTGCGGCACGGCCGCCTTGGCGAGGTGAAAGTAGCCATAGAGGTTGGTCTTCAAGGTCCGGTCGAATTGCTCCTCGCTCAGATTGTCGAGGTCGGAGACGTGCTCTTGGAACGCGGCATTGTTCACAAGGACATCCAGTCGCCCGAGGTCTTCCACCGTCCTGCGCACCGCGGCCTCCGCATAGGCGGGATCAGCGACGTCGCCGGGCACCAGAACGCCCCGGCGCCCCTCCTTCTCGACGGCGGCCAGGGTCTCCTCGGCGTCGGCGTCCTCCGACAGATAGCCGATCGCGATGTCTGCGCCCTCGCGGGCGAATAACACCGCGACGGCGCGGCCAATTCCAGAGTCCGCGCCGGTGATCAGCGCCACCTTGTCTTTCAGCTTCCCGGATCCCTTGTAGTAGGGCGCGTCGTAGAGCGGCGCTGGGTCGAGGCGGGATTCCTCGCCGGGCTTGGCTTGATGCTGCTTTGGGAACGGAGGAACCGGATACTCCCTGGCGCCGGCCTGCATGGCTTCCTCCGACTTGGGCTGGAAGGATCGCGTTTCGGCCTGTTCCGCCTGAGTCTGGATGCTGCGATGCTCGCGAGCGGTCGTCTCGCCCGCGCGTTCGTTGCGCTCGATCGGCATGCTCGGTCTCCTGGTTGCCGAAAGGGAAGCGTCCGGCCGTGGGAGGGTTCCTAAGGCAAGGGTTGATCTAACCGCCCAGCGTCGCCGGGCCGCTCTTTCCGTCAGCCGAGTGGCGCGGCCTAGCGGAGCGCTGCGGCGTAGGCGTCCAGGCCGCGGCGCAAGTCCGCGACCAGGTCCTCTTGCGTCTCCAGGCCGATATGCAGGCGCATCAGCGGGCCTTCATAGGAAGACGCGAACTTGCGCTTGCCCAGCTGCGGGTCGCTGACGATCGCCAGGCTTTCAAAGCCGCCCCAGGAGAAACCCAGGCCGAACAACTCAAGCGCATCGAGGAAGGCGTCAGCGGCGGCCGGCGGGCCCGCCTTGAGCACGAAGCCAAACAGGCCGCAGGCGCCCGTGTAGTCACGGGTCCACAGCGCGTGGTCGGGCGAACCTGGGAGCGCCGGATGAATGACCTCTGCGACTTCCGGCTGCTTCCCAAGCCACGCAGCGATCCCCAGAGCCGCGTCGCCCTGGGCCTTCAAGCGGGCCGGAAGCGTGCGCAGGCCGCGCAGCATCTGGTAGGCGTCCTCCGCCGCTACCGCCCAGCCGAGGTTGTGGACGCCGTCTTCGAGCTGGCGGAGTAATGCAGGGTCACGTGTCGCGGCCGAGCCCATGAACACGTCCGAGTGGCCGCCGACATACTTGGTCAAGGCCTGGACGCTGATGTCGACGCCATGATCGAGCGGCTTGAAGAGGTAGCCGGCGCCCCAGGTGTTGTCAGCGAGGGTAAGGATGCCGCGCGCCCGGGCCAGCTTGGCCACGGCGGCGAGGTCCATCATCTCGAAGGTGAGGGAGCCGGGCGACTCCATCATGATCAGCCGCGTGCGTTCCCCTGCAAGGGCGATCAACGCGTCCGGCGACAGCCGGGGATCGAAGTACCGGACGTCCACGCCGTAGCGTTTGAGGACGTTGTCGCAGAAGCGCCGGCTGGGCTTGTAGATGTTGTCGGCGGCGAGCACCTCGTCGCCGGTCTTGAGCACGGCCAGCACGGCGCCGGTCACCGCGGCGAGGCCTGAGGGATAGAGGCAAACGCCTTGCGCGCCCTCCATCTCGGCCAGGGCGCATTTCAGCGCGTCGTGCGCGGCCAGGCCCGCGCGACCATAGGTGAGGAACGCGTCATCGTCGTAGAGCGCCGCCGCATTGGGCAACAGCACCGTTGAACCCTTCTGGATGGGCGGGCCGACGGTCTTCACCATATCGCCCCCTTTTACGCCCGCGCGGATGAGGCGGGTTTCTTGGGTGACGCGGGTTGACGGGGTGGAGCGAACTTGAGCCATGATCGCGTGGCACTTAGAGCCTCCCCAGCTTTGCAATCAAGGAGCGCGGCCAATCTCCCGGCTCAGTATTTCTACGATAGCCCCGAGCTGCATCGCTGCAGTGCTGCTGCTGGCCGCCTGCGGGAAGGAAGAAGCAGCTCCGCCGCCCGAACCCGTAGCCAAGGCGACCGCGCCGGCGCCGACCGGCGACTTCAAGCCCAAGGCCAGCCCGACGCTGGCGGCGGTGAAGGCCAGGGGGTGGGTGTCCTGCGGGGTCAATCCGGCGTTGCCCGGCTTCGCGTTCGCCGACGATCGCGGCGCCTGGCGCGGCTTCGATGTCGACATCTGCCGGGCGGTCGCGGCCGCCACTCTGGGCGACGCCAAGGCGGTTCGATTCACGCCGGTGGACGCCGGCGACCGGTTCGCGGCCCTGCGTAGCGGCAAGATCGACGTCCTGTCGCGCAATACGTCCTGGACCCTTTCGCGCGACGTCGGGGAGGGGGTGGACTTCACGGCGATCACCTACTTCGACGGGCAGGGATTCCTGGCGCCGAAGGCGCTCAACCTGACAAGCGCGGACGAACTGAATGGCGCGCGGATCTGCGTGCAGCAAGGCACGGCCAGCGAGGCGAATGTCGAGGACTACTTCCGAACCCGGGCGCTGAAGTACACGCCGGTCGTCACCAAGACCGAGGCGGAGGCGAGGGCGCTGTACCAAGCCGAAGGATGCGACGCGTTCACCGGTGACGTGTCGGCGCTGGCCTCGGCTCGCTCTGTGATGAACAGCCCCAACGCCCATGTGATTCTGCCGACGGTCATCTCGAAGGAACCGCTGGCGCCGGCCGTGCGCCAGGACGATCCGGCATGGACGGACATCGTGCGCTGGACGGTCTACACCTTGATCCTGGCCGAAGAGCTTGGGGTCAGTTCGAAGACTGCGGAGGAGCTGGCGAAGAGCTCCGTCGATCCGAGGGTTCGTCGACTGTTGGGCGCGGAAGGCGACTTCGGTCTGCTGATGGGCCTGAAACCCGATTTCGCCTACCAGGCGATCGTTCAGGTCGGGGCCTATGACGAGATTTTCGCGCGCAATGTCGGCGCTCAATCGGCGCTCAAGCTCGAGCGCGGGCATAACGCCCTTTGGAACGCGGCTGCGCCGGGCCTGCTTTATGCGCCTCCTGCGCGCTAAGGGCCGGTGACGACCGGGGCGTCTGCAAGGCCGCCCCATTCGGTCCAGGAGCCGTCGTAGACTGCGGTGCGCTCAAGGCCCAGGCGAGCCAGGGCCAAGGCCAGAACCGATGCGGTGACGCCCGAGCCGCAAGTCGTGACGATGGGGGCGGCCAGATCGATTCCGCCGGCCTCGAACACCGCCGTCAGCTCGGCCGGCGGACGCAGCGTGCCGTCGTCGGCGATGACCTTTTCCCAGGGCACGTTGGCCGCGCCCGGCATGTGGCCCGACTGCAGTCCTGCCCGTGGCTCGGGAGCCTCGCCGGTGAACCGGGCCGCCGAGCGCGCATCGACCATCCGGGCGGCGCCCGAGGCCAGGATCTGGCGAACGTCGTCGGCGGCGCGCACCAGGCCCGGATCGAATTTCGGCGCCACCTCAACCGTCGTGGGGGTGACCGCGCCCGACTCGACAGGACGGCCCTCGGCCAGCCACTTGCGCAACCCGCCGTCGAGGACGTGGACCTTGTCGTACCCCATGGCTCGCAACGTCCACCAGACGCGCGCGGCCGACCGGATGCCGTGCACGTCGTAGACGACAATGTCGGCGTCGCGCGAGAGGCCCAGGGCGCCGGCGGCCTTCGCGAACGCTTCCGGCGTGGGCAGCATGTGCGGAAGGTCGGTCGTCTGGTCGGCGATGGCGTCGATGTCGAAGAAGACCGCGCCGGGAATGTGAACCTGCAGGTGCTCCTCGCGGCCGTTGCGGGCTTCCGCCGGCATGTGCCAGCTGCCGTCAACGACGCGGAGGCTGGGCGTTCCGAGCCGCTCGGCCAGCCAGCCCGTGGAGACGACGGGGTCCATGGCTAGAGCCAACGCGGAATCGGGAAGCCGCGCTCCTTGAGGAACGCCGGATTGAAGATCTTGCTCTGATAGCGCGAGCCCTGGTCGCACAGGATGGTCACGATGGTGTGGCCGGGGCCCAGATCCTTGGCCATCCGGATGGCGCCGGCGACGTTGATGCCGGTCGAGCCCCCCATCACCAGGCCCTCGTGCTCGACCATGTCGAAGATCACGTTCAGCATCTCGACGTCGTCGATGCGGTAGGGATGGTCGACGCTCAGCCCCTCCAGGTTGGCGGTGATCCGACCCTGGCCGATGCCCTCGCTGATCGAGGTCCCGTCCGACTTCAGTTCCCCATCGGCGTACCAGGAGTAAAGCGCTGCGCCGTGCGGGTCGGCCAGGCCGATCTTAATGTTCGGATTGCGGGCCCGGAGCCCCTCAGCGACCCCGGCCAGCGTGCCGCCGGAGCCGACGGCGCAGATGAAGCCATCGACCTTGCCGTCGGTCTGCGCCCAGATTTCCGGCGCGGTCGTTTCGACGTGCGCCTGACGGTTGGCGACATTGTCGAACTGGTTGGCCCAGATCGCGCCGGCCGGCTCCTTGGCGTTCAGTTCCTCGGCCAGGCGCCCCGAGTAGCGGACATAGTTGTCGGGGTTGGAGTAGGGGACGGCGTCAACCTCGACCAACTCGGCGCCGAGCAGGCGGATGGCGTCCTTCTTCTCCTGGCTCTGGGTGCGCGGAATGACGATCGTCGTCCGGTAGCCGCTGGCTGCGCCGACCATGGCCAGGCCGATGCCCGTGTTGCCGGCCGTGCCCTCGACGATGCGCCCGCCGGGCCGCAGCAGGCCGCGCCGCTCGGCGTCGCGCACAATGTACAGCGCGGCGCGGTCCTTCACGGACGCTCCGGGGTTCATGAACTCGGCCTTGCCGAGAATTTCGCATCCGGTCGCCTCGCTCGCGCGGCGAAGGCGGATCAGCGGAGTGTTTCCAATGGCGTCGAGGACGCTGCTAGCGACGGTCATGGCCGTCTACTTAAGGCTCGTCGCGGTCGAGGAACAGGGGGATCAGGCCTTCGAGAGACTCAGCTGCACCACATTGGTCCGTTCGGTGCGGAAGCCGGCTTCGCAATAGCTGAGATAGAAGCGCCAGAGCTTGCTGAACCGCTCGTCGAAGCCCAGGGCCGCGATCCCGTCCCAGGCGCCTTCAAAGCGCTTGCCCCACTCGTCCAGGGTGTCGGCGTAGTCGTGGCCAAAGCGGGTGATGCCCGTCCAGTTCAGGCCTGCCTGCGTCGTCTCGCTCTTCAGCCTGGCCTCGGATGGCAGCATGCCGCCCGGGAAGATGTACTTCTGGATGAAGTCGGCCCGCCGACGGTACGCGTCGAAGATCTCGTCGCGGATGGTGATGATCTGCAGTCCCGCCCGCCCGCCGGGCGCCAGCACCTGTTGAATCTTGCTGAAGTAGGTCGGCCAGTAGCGCTCGCCGACCGCCTCGAACATCTCGATCGACGCCACGCGGTCGAAGCTCCCTTGGACATCGCGATAGTCGATCATGCGGATCTCCGCGCGCTCGGTCAGCCCCTGTTCGAAGATGCGTTTCTTGGCGAAGTCGAACTGTTCCTGGGAGATCGTTATGCCGGTCACCTTGGCGCCGACCTCCTTGGCCGCGAACTCGGCGAACCCGCCCCAGCCGCAGCCGATTTCCAGCACCGAGTGATTTGGCCCCAGCTCCATGCCTTGCGCCAGAGAGCGGTACTTGTTGGTCTGAGCTTCTTCCAGCGGTTGGCGCGGTCGTTCATAGCGCGCCGAAGAGTAGGTCATCGTCCGGTCCAGCCATTGGGAATAGAAAGCGTTCCCAAGGTCGTAGTGCGCGTGGATGTTCTTGCGCGATCCTTTGCGGGTGTTGGCGTGCAGGTTGTGTCCGATGAAGTTCACCGCACGCACCAGCGGATTGCCGAGGAAGAACCGGGCGAGGCGATCGAAGTTCATGCTGACCGCGCAGAGCACCGCCGACAGGTCGGGGGTGTCCCACTCGCCGGCCATGTACCCCTCGGCGAAGCCGATGTCGCCGGCGGCCAACACGCGGCGCATGAACCTGAAGTCGTGAATGACGATGCGTCCATCGACGCCCGGATCGCCCCCCTTGATCCGCAATTCGCCGCCGGAAGGGGTGACAAAGGTCAACGAGCCGGCCCGCCAGTTGAGAGCGAGTAATCGGGCTGCAAAGCGGAATGCGGCAGGCGATCCGGCCAATGCCGGAAGCTTGCCGAAGGCCCGTGGTGAAGCAGCCAGGGCCGCCAGCGATGGTTCATGCGCCAAGCTCATGGTCGCAACCCTCGATTTTTCACGCTTGTCACACTGCATTTGGGATTGAAGAGAATCAACTCCAGTACGCAGGCCACACGCCGCCGGATGCTCAAGGTTCACGTTTTCGCGCTTGTGAAGCGGGCGCACGCGCGCCACTTAGGCCCAGGCGCGACACGCCGCGCGATGACCCAAATCCGAGATTATCATGACCGCACTGACGCTTAATCGCTGGAATCTCTCGATCGGCGACGGCCAGCCGCTGGTTGTGATCGCGGGGCTCAATGTCCTGGAAGACCTGGAACTGGCGCGCGACGCGGCGCGCCACCTCAAGGAAATTTGTGCGGATCTGGGCCTTCCCTACGTCTTCAAGGCCAGCTTCGACAAAGCCAACCGCTCGTCGATCCGCAGCTATCGCGGTCCGGGGCTGGAGCAGGGCCTGGAGGTCCTGAAGCAGATCAAGGCCGAGTTCGACGTTCCGATCTGCACGGATCTGCACGAGGTCGACCAGGCCGAGCCGGTCGCCGAGGTGGCCGACCTGGTTCAGATCCCGGCCTTCCTGTGCCGCCAGACCGATCTCGTCGTGGCGACCGCCCGAGCGACCAAGAAGGCCGGCGGGCTGCTGCATGTGAAGAAGGGCCAGTTCCTGGCGCCCTGGGACTGCCGCAACATTCTCGACAAGATCAAGGAAGCGGTCGAGGTGGACATGACGATCCTGTGCGAGCGCGGGGTCTCGTTCGGCTACAACAACCTCATCGTGGACATGCTCGGCATCCAGGAGATGAAAGAGCTTGGCGCGCCGGTGACCATCGACGCCACCCACGCCGTCCAGCTTCCAGGCGCCAACCCGAAGTCCAACGGGGCCTCGACCGGCGGGCGTCGCGCAGGCGTGCCCATTCTCGCCAAGTCGGCGGTTGCGGCGGGCGCTGACGGCGTCTTCCTCGAGTTCCACCACGATCCGGACAAGGCGCTGTGCGATGGCCCGAGCTGCCTGCCGCTCTCCGACGCCAAAGGCCTGCTGTCGACTCTGAAGGCGGTCCATGCGGCCGTCCGCCAATAGGATTAGGCTCTGATCCATGGACCTTGCGGCCCTTCAGAAAATCCTCTCGGCCCTGTCGGGCGCCCGCATTGTTTGCGTCGGCGACCTCATGGTGGACCGGTTCGTCTATGGCGACGTGACACGCGTCTCGCCCGAAGCCCCGATCCCGGTGCTCGCCCGCAAGCGTGAACTGGTCATGCTGGGCGCTGCGGGCAATGTGGCGCGCAATGCGGCGGCGCTGGGCGGTGAAGTCTGCCTGGTCGGGATGATCGGCGGCGACCCTGAAGGCGTGGAAGCGCTGCGCCTGATCAAGGCGGAGGAGGGTGTCGAGGGCTTCGTCGTCACCGACGCAGCGCGGCCCACCACCCTGAAGACCCGCTTCGTGTCAGGCGGCCAGCAACTGCTGCGGGTCGATATGGAGACCAGCGGGCCGGCCGCGGGCGATGTCGAACAGCGGCTCGTCCGCACTGTTCGCGACGTCGCCAATGGGGCGGGAGTCATCCTGCTGTCCGACTACGGCAAGGGCGTCGTCACCGCGGCGGTGATCGAGGCATGTCGTGCGTCGGGCGCGCTGATGATCGTCGATTCCAAGGCCCGGTCGTTCGCGCGATACGGGGCGGTGGACATCGTCAAGCCGAACGCCGCTGAGCTGGCCCACGCGACCGACCTGCCCACCCAGACAGACGGCGAGATAGAGGCGGCGCTCGGTCACGCCCTGACGCTCTGCGAGGCCAAGGCGATCCTCGTCACCCGGGCGGCGAAGGGTATTTCGCTGGCCGTACGCGGCGAGGCGGTCAGGCATTTCCCGGGCGTCCCGCGCGAGGTGTTCGACGCGTCTGGGGCCGGCGACACAACCCTGGCCGCGCTGGGCGTGGCCTTGGCCGCCAAGGTCGACGTGGCGGACGCCATCGAATTTGCGATGCTCGCCTCGGGCGTCGCGGTCGGCAAGGCGGGCACGGCCGTCGTGACCCCGGAAGAAATGATCGAGGCCTCGATCACGGCGCACATGGCCCCGGCCGAGGCCAAGATCGCCACGCCGCAGCGAATGGCGGACGAGATTGCTCGTTGGCGCGCCAAGGGCCTGAAGGTCGGCTTCACCAACGGCTGCTTCGACATTCTGCACCGCGGCCATGTCGCCTACCTCACGCAGGCCCGCGCCTGGTGCGATCGCCTGATCGTGGGGGTCAATTCCGACCGTTCCGTGCGTGAGCTGAAAGGCGAGGGACGCCCGGTGAACGACCTGGAGAGCCGCGCCATGGTTCTGGCGGGATTGGGCTCTGTCGATCTTGTCGCGCCGTTCGACGAGGACACGCCGATCGAGCTGATCGAGGCCGCCCGGCCCGACGTGCTGATCAAAGGCGCCGATTACGCCGAGAGCGAGGTGGTCGGGGGGGACTTTGTGAAGTCATATGGGGGCGAGGTCCGGTTGGCCCAGCTCGTGGATGGATATTCCACGACCGCAGCCATCGCCCGGATGCAGGAGAAGGCATGAGCCGTCGCATCATCTTCGTCACCGGCGGAGCCGGCTTCATCGGCTCCAACATCGTGGCAAAGCTTGCCGAGGATCCGGGCCTGGACGTCGTGGTTTGCGACCGGCTGCGCGAAGCCGAGTTGGGCAAGTGGCGGAACATAGCCAAGCACCCGATCGGTGACTTCGTGGCGCCTGAGGCGATGTTCGAGTGGCTGGAGAAGCGCTGGCGCGACATCGAGCTGGTCGTGCACATGGGCGCGGTGTCATCGACGACCGAGCCGGACGCCGACAAGATCATCCACTCGAACTTCACTCTGTCGAGGGACCTGTTCCGTTGGTGCGCCGATCACCAGCGTCGGTTCGTCTATGCGTCGTCGGCCGCGACCTACGGTGACTCCGTCGACTTCCGCGACCACGACGACCTGGAGTCGCTGGCGGCCCTGAGGCCGCTGAACACCTATGGCTGGTCGAAGGCGCTGTTCGACCTCTTCGCAGCCCGGCAGGCGGCCCGCGACTATGCTCCGCCTCAATGGGTGGGCCTGAAGTTCTTCAACGTCTACGGGCCGAACGAAGAGCATAAGCACTCGATGAAGTCGGTGGCCTCGCAGATCTGGCCAAAGGTCCGGGACGGTCACTCCGTTCAGCTCTTCAAGTCCTATCGAGAAGGCGTACCGGACGGCGGCCAGACCCGCGACTTCGTCTATGTCCGCGACGTCGCCGATGTTGTGGGCTGGCTGGCCAAGAACGAGCAGGTCAACGGCGTCTACAACCTCGGTTCGGGCAAGGCCCGGACCTTCGAGGATCTCGCGCGCGCCGTCTTCACGGCGGCGGGACGCGAACCGGAGATCGAATACACACCGATGCCGCCGGCGATCCGGGACAAGTACCAGTACTTCACCCAGGCCGACATGGAACGCCTGCAGGCCGCCGGCTACAATCAGCCGATGACCAGTCTGGAGGACGGCGTGACGGACTACGTGAAGCGCTATCTGTCCCAGCCAGATCCCTACCGCTAGGCTAAGGGGAGCATGGCCGACCGTCCGAAGGGTTTTCGGCGACTGGTGACCGCCGCGATCGTGCTGGTCGCTCTGGTGCTGACGGCCGCCGCCTATGTCTGGCGCGACGATATCCTGCGCACGCGGCTTGATCCCAAAGAGCCCTTCCAGACCTATGACCCGCCGCCGGCCCCCGATTATGCCGAGCGCGCCGCCTGGGCGCTGATGCCCAAGGCCCCCGAGACCCCCACGGCTGACGAGCCGCCGGCCGACGTCTTCTTCGTTGGGCCGACCACGTTCGACGGCGGCCGGCACTGGAACGCGCCGATAGACGACCCCAGAGCCGACCGACTGTTCCGGGAGGTGATGGCGCCGAACTACGCCGGCCCGTTCGTCCGGGTCGGCCGAATCTTCGCTCCGCGCTATCGGCAGGCCAGCCTCTACACGCTGATGACCCTGCGAGATGACGCCAAGGAGGCGCGTCGGTTCGCCTACGGCGATGTGGCCGCGGCGTTTCGCTACTATGTGGCTCACTACAACTTCGATCGGCCGTTCGTGATCGTGGGGGTGGAGCAGGGCGGCACCCTCGCCAGCCGCCTGATCGCCGAAGAGATCGCGCCGAACCCCGCTCTGCGGTCCCGCATCGCCGCGGCCTACCTGATTCAGACGGCCGTCCCTTCCGACCGGCCGCCATTGCCGCCCTGCATGGCGCCGAAACAGACTGGATGTCTGGCCGCGTGGATTTCGGTCTATGACGGCGAGCCGGAGCGCGCCCAGGCGCTGCTCGATCGCTCCCTGGTCTGGGGTGACGCCGGACAACTCGTCAATCTCGCCGGTCGCACGCCGGTCTGTTTCAATCCCCTGTTTGGAGCCGTCGTGGACGCAGAGGCGCCTGCGCGGCTCAACCTGGGCGCCACCAACGCCACCGGCCTGGAGTGGGGCGCACGTCCGGCGTTCCTGGCGCGGCAGGTGGGCGCGCAGTGCGAAAACGGGGTCCTTCGGGTCACACGGCCCAAGTCGCCTTCGCTGAAACCCTCAGGATCCTGGACCGAGCGTCGGCGGGCGCCTGGCTACAACCCGTTCTTCGCCGACCTGGAGGCCGATGCATCCGCACGGGTCTCCACCCTGACCGGTCAACCTTCCACTGCGGTGAATTGACCGACGGCGCACCAAAGGACCATCGTGACGGCCGGCGCAGCGCAGGGGACCGTCAGATGGACAACCGCCAGATCGTTCTTGAGCAGATCCCGCAAGGCAAGCTGACGCCTGAACACTTCCGCCTGCAGACCGCGGCCATCCCGGTAGCGGGCGACGGCGAGGTGCTCGTACGCACACGTTACATCTCTCTCGATGCCGCCAACCGGGCCTGGATGCAGGGCGCGACGTATCGCTCGGCGCTGGCTGCTGGCGACGTCATGGCCGGCGGAGCGGTGGCCGAGGTGGTCGAGAGCAAGGCCGCGGGTCTCAAAACCGGAGACCTGGTGTTCGCCGACACGGGGTGGCAGGACTATGCGGCGGTGCCCGGCAAGGGGCTCTCGCCGCTGCCCGACCTCGAGCCGCTGACCCACCTGATCAGCGTCTACGGCGTGGCCGGCTTCACGGCCTATTTCGGCTTGATGGAGTGCGGACGGCCGCAGGCGGGCGAGACGGTCGTCGTGTCAGCCGCCGCCGGTTCAGTCGGTTCGATCGTCGGCCAGTTGGCCAAGATCAAGGGCTGCAAGGTGGTCGGCATCGCCGGCGGCGCCGAGAAGTGCGCCTGGCTGGTCGACGAGCTCGGGTTCGACGCGGCGATCGATTACAAGGCGGGCGATGTCCGCCGGGCCCTGCGGGCGGCCTGTCCAGACGGCGTCGACATCTATTTCGACAATGTGGGCGGCGATATCTTCGAAGCCGCGCTCTTCAACATGAATAACTTCGGCCGTATCGCCTGCTGCGGAGCGGTCTCGCAGTACGATGGCGCGGCGCCTACGCATGGGCCGCGCGGGGTTCCGGGGCTTATCGTCACCAAGCGGCTCAACGTGCGCGGCTTCATCGTTTCCGACTTCTACGACCGTCAGGACATCGCCCTGGGCGAGCTTCAGGCGTGGGTCGCGAGCGGCGCTCTCAAGGTCCAGGAGGACGTCATTGAGGGGCTGGAGAACACGCCGGCGGCCCTGGTCGGGCTGCTGGCCGGCGAGAACCGCGGCAAGCGGATGGTGAAAGTCAGCTAGCCGGCGTTCTTCAGCGGCGAGGCCGGCCGCCAGTCGAACAATTCCTGAAGCACGCGCAGGGCCTGCCCGCGCGGCGACACCAGATCCGGGTCGCGGTCCGTAATCATGCGGGCGTCGTCCCCTGCCGCTGCAATCAGGTCGCGATGGGCGATGGGATCGGCGAAGACATAGGCCGGGAAGCCGGACTGGCGCAGGCCAAGCGCGTCGCCGCCCCCGCGCAGCTCGAGGTCGGTCTCGGCGATCTGGAAGCCGTCATCGGTCCGCCGCAGGATGTCGAGCCGCTTCTGCGCCGTCTCCGAGAGTGGCGGGTCGTACAGGAGTACGCAGGCGCTCTCGCGCGAGCCGCGCCCGACCCGCCCGCGCAGCTGATGGAGCTGCGCCAAGCCGAAGCGTTCCGCCTGCTCGATGACCATGATGGTGGCGTTGGGCACGTTCACGCCGACCTCGACGACCGTCGTGGCGACCAAGAGGCTGATCTTGCCATCGGCGAAGTCGGCCATGACGGCGTCCTTCTCCGGCCCCGACATCTTGCCGTGAACCAGCCCGACGCCTGGTCCGATGCGCTGACGAAGCTCCTCGGCGCGCTTTTCGGCCGCCTTGAGATCGATCAGCTCGGACTCCGAGACCAGCGGGCAGATCCAGAACGCCTGCGCGCCCTGCGCGATGACGTCCCTCAGGCGAGCCTCGACCTCGGGCAGACGGTTCATCGGCACGGCTCGGGTCGCCACGGGCGTCCGGCCCGGCGGCTTCTCGTCGATCCGCGAGACATCCAGGTCGCCATAGACCGTCAGTTCGAGCGTGCGCGGAATCGGCGTCGCCGACATCGCGATCAGGTGCACCGCCTCGCCCTTGGCCTGCAGGCGCTGGCGCTCGGCTACGCCGAACCGGTGCTGCTCGTCGACCACCGCAAGCTGTAGGTTCTGGAAGGCGACGTCGTCCTGGAACAAGGCGTGGGTGCCGACAGCCACCTGGACGGCGCCTGAGGCGAGGGCGCGCAGTTTCTCCGCCCGTCCGAGGCCCTTGTCGCGGCCCGTGAGCAGCACTGCGGCGACGCCATGCTCGGACAGCGGGCCCGACAGCGTCTCGAAGTGTTGCCGTGCGAGAATTTCCGTCGGCGCCATCAGGGCGCTTTGCCCGCCGGAAGCCGCGACATCGGCCGTGGCGAGCATGGCGACCACGGTCTTGCCGGAGCCGACGTCGCCCTGGATCAGGCGGCTCATCCGCTCGCCGGCGGCCAGGTCGCGCCGGATGTCGGCCAAGGCCCGCTCCTGCGCGCCGGTGAGCGTGTAGGGGAGGTCGGCGCGCACCTTCTCGGCCAGATCCGATGCGGCGATGCTGGCGGCCGGGGCTGCACGGCGATCGGCCTTGCGCTGGGCCATGGCCAGCTGATGGGCCAGGAGTTCGTCATAGGCGAGCCGGCGCGCGTGCGGCGTCTGCGGCGCAAGATCCATCTCGGACTGCGGCGCGTGCAGGAGCTCCATCGCCTCACGCCAGGTCGGGAAACGCTCGCGGGCCAGCCAGGCTGGGTCCTGCCATTCCGGCAGGTCCGGCATACGTCCCAGCGCCTCCGTCGCAAACTTGCGCACGGTGCGGGCCGGCAGTCCGGCGGTCGCCGGGTAGACGGCTTCGAAGACTGGAATGTCCTCGGCGCGGTCAACCGGCACGATATAGTCCGGGTGAGCGATCTGCAGGTTGAGGCCGAACCGTTCCACCTTGCCGCTGACCAGCCGCTTGGAACCCAACGGGTGCTTGGCCTCCAGCTGGCCGCCGAAGCTGCCGAAGAACACGAGGCTCAGGACGCCGGTCCCGTCGTAGGTCTCCACCCGCCAGGGCTGCTGGGGGCTGCGCGGCCGCTTGTAAGCGTCGATCTGCACCTCGAAGATCTGCACCGCGCCTTCGATCGCGGTGGCGACCGTCGCGTGATCCCTTCGGATGACGGAGTGCGGCTTCAGGAACGCGACGTCGCGCACGATCGGCCCCGCCAGTTTCTCCAGCAGGGGGGCAACGCGTGCTCCTACGCCCTTCAGAGAGTCGATGGGGGCGTAGAGCGGGAAGAGAATCTCGGGCCGCATGCCGGGAACATAGCGCGACCATGGACAGGTCGCGGCGCCCATGATGAAGTTCGGCAAAACCCAGGGGGGAAATCATATGCGTAACGCGCTTCTGGCGGCGGCTGGCGTCGCCTTGCTCGCGGGCTGCAGCCCAGGCGCCGAGCAGGCCGCCGCCGAACAGGCGAAGGCTCCGGTCGCAGAGCCGGCCGTTCCCGTCGATCCGACCTTCACCGGCCTGACGCGTCCCAAGGGCGACGCCCAGTTCGGCTATTATCTGCCTGCCAATGAGGTGAAGATCGGCGACTACCGCCTCGACAACCTTCATGTGGCCGGACAGATGGGCTTCAACGATTGGGAGACCGGCCAGCGGACCAAGACCTACGCCCCGGTCATGCTTGAGTTCGTCGACATCACCAGCCCGGCCCGGAAGAACGCGCTCGGCAACGTGGTCTATTCGGTCAAGCTGAAGGTGCTGCCGACCGCCTATGCCGTCACCGACGACCGCATCCGGCTCGTGGGCTCGCATCCCAAGCTTGGCGAGGTCAGGCTGGACGCCAAGATCGACCCAGCCGCCCTGAAGAAGTCAAAAGGCAGCAAGGGCAAGGATGGCGTCACCGTCGCCAGCGGCGCGCTACAGGTCGGAGACACGCCGTTCAAGGACGTGGCCTTCACCTGGCGCGGCGGCGACTGGGGCTGAAACGTTTTCGGCGAACGCGGACTGGCGTGAGTGGGCGCAGCGGCCTATATCGGCCGCTCTCCCATGAGCACCGATGACACACGACTGAAGCGTTTGAAGTTCCGGGCCTGGCACCGGGGCTTCCGGGAAGCGGACCTCATTCTGGGGCCGTTCGCGGACAAGTTCGCCCACACGCTGACGCCCGAGCAGCTCGACGCCTTCGAGGCGTTGATGGAGCAGGCCGATCAGGACATCTACGAGTGGATCGTCGAGCGGACCCCAACTCCGCCTGAGTTCGACGACGAAATCATGGGCATGATCAAGACCTTCCGCTTCGAAGCTTTCGAGGCACGCGGGGGACCGCATGGCGGCTGACGGATTCCGCGCGCCGACGGCGGCGGAGACGCGGCGCATCGCCCAGGACCCGGGTCGGCTCGACCTCGTCGGCGCTCCTGAGGGCTTCGACGCCCTGGTGATGGCCGACGTGGTCAAGTCGCGCGGCGGGCTGTCGGTCTTCGTTGCGCGGGACGCTTCGCGGCTGTCGGCCTTCATCGACGCATTCTCGTTCTTCGCCTCGAATGTGGAAGTCGTTCGCTTCCCGTCGTGGGACTGCCTGCCGTACGACCGCATCGGGCCCTCGGCGGGCGCTGCGGCTGAGCGGATGACCGCTCTGGCGCGGCTGGCCAAGGGCTTCGACGCCAAGAAACCGGCGTTGCTGGTCACGACGGTTCCGGCCCTGATCCAGCGCGTCCCGCCGAAATCGGCGGTCGAAGGTGCAGCCTATGCCGCGACGGTCGGCAATGTGGTCGAGATCGCCGATCTCGAGCGCTACTTCGCCATCAACGGCTATCAGCGGGCCTCGACCGTCTCGGAGCGTGGCGAGTTCGCCATCCGGGGCGGCGTCATCGACGTCTTCCCGCCGAACGCCGAGGAGCCGGTGCGTCTGGATCTGTTCGGCGACACGCTGGAATCGATCCGCGGCTTCGATCCCGAGACCCAGAGGTCGACCCGGCAGTTGAAGGACATCTCGCTCCTGCCGGTCAGCGAGGCGTTGCTGGACAAGGAGGCGATCTCGCGCTTCCGCCGCGGCTATGTCGAAGCGTTCGGGGCGCCCGGCGGCGACCCGCTGTACGACACGGTCAGCGAGGGCGGCCGTCGCGCGGGCATGGAGCACTGGCTGCCGCTGTTCTATCCGGACATGGCGACCCTGCTGGACTATCTGCCCGCCGACACCCTGATCGCCCTGGACCACCTGGCTGACGCGGCCCGCGACGAGCGCCTGGCCATGATCGAGGACGCGTACGACGCTCGCGCCCAGGCCGACCGGAAAGTGCACTACCGGCCGCTTGCGCCGACCCAGCTCTATATGGACGCCGACGAGTATCGCGAGCGTCTCGCCGTGCGCCCGACGCGGCGATTCTCCGCCTTCCAGGAGGTAGAGGGCGATACTGTCATCGACATGGGCGCGCGCCTTGGTCGGGCCTTCACCGCCGAGCGCCAACAGGATTCGGTGAACCTCTTCGAGGCCACCGCCGACCACGCTCGCCGTCTTGTCGGGGAGGGCAAGCGCGTCCTTTTCGCCTCCTGGTCCGACGGCTCCTCCGATCGCCTCGGGGCGATGCTGGCCGATCACGGCCTGAAGAACATTACGCTGGCCCCGTACTGGGATGCGGCCCGCGCCGCCGATCCGAAGATCTTCCAGCGCGTGGTGCTCCCGCTGGAGTCGGGCTTCGAGACCGACAAGCTGGCGGTCATCTCCGAGACCGACATCCTCGGCGACCGCCTGGCGCGCCCGCGTCGGCGTCGCAGGGCCGCGAACTTCCTGGCCGAGGCGTCGTCGCTGACGCCGGGCGACCTGGTGGTCCATATCGATCACGGCATCGGCCGCTACGAGGGCCTTAAGACCCTCGATGTCGCGGGTGCGCCGCACGACTGCCTGGAACTGCAATACGGCGGCGAGGCCAAGCTCTACCTGCCGGTCGAGAACATCGACCTGCTGACCCGTTACGGCAGCGACGGGGAGGGCGTGCAACTCGATCGCCTCGGCGGCGCGGCCTGGCAGGCGCGCAAGGCCAAGGCCAAGGAACGCCTGCGGGAGATGGCCATCGGCCTCATTCGCATCGCGGCCGAGCGGGCCACTAAGGACACCGATGCGATCACGCCGCCGCACGGTGTCTTCGACGAGTTCTGCGCGCGCTTCCCCTACGAGGAGACAGAGGACCAGCTCAACGCCATCGGCGACGTGCTGGAGGATCTGGGCGCCGGCAAGCCGATGGATCGCCTGATCTGCGGCGACGTGGGCTTCGGCAAGACCGAGGTCGCGCTGCGGGCCGCCTTCGTGGTCGCCATGAGCGGCCAGCAGGTCGCCGTGGTCGCCCCGACGACGCTGCTGGCGCGCCAGCACTTCAAGACCTTCTCAGAGCGTTTCCAGGGCTGGCCGGTGAAGGTCCGCCGGCTGTCGCGGCTGGTCCCGGCCAAGGAAGCCAGCGAGACCCGCACCGAACTGGCCAATGGCGAAGTCGAGATCATTGTCGGCACCCATGCGGTGCTGTCCAAGCAGGTCAGCTTCAAGAACCTTGGCCTGGTGATCGTCGACGAGGAGCAGCACTTCGGGGTCAAGCACAAGGAGAAGCTCAAGGAGCTTCGCGCCGATGTGCACATGCTGACCCTGACCGCGACCCCCATCCCGCGGACCCTGCAGATGTCGCTCTCGGGCATCCGCGAGATGTCGATCATCGCGACCCCGCCGGTCGACCGACTGGCGGTGCGGACCTACATCACGCCGTTCGATCCCGTCGTCATCCGCGAGGCCCTGCTGCGCGAGAAGTATCGCGGCGGTCAGGCCTACTATGTGGCGCCGCGCATCAGCGATCTGCCGGACCTCCAGCGGTTCCTGCGCGAACAGGTGCCGGAAGTGAAGTTCGTCGTCTGGCACGGCCAGATGGCGCCGACCCAGCTCGAGGAGGTCATGAGCGCCTTCTACGAGGGTCAGTATGACGTGCTGCTGTCGACCACCATCGTCGAGAGCGGCCTCGATATCCCGACCGCCAACACGATGGTCCTGCACCGCGCCGACATGTTCGGTCTGTCCCAGATGTATCAGCTGCGCGGCCGGGTCGGTCGGGCAAAGGCGCGAGCCTATGCGTACCTGACGACCCCGGCGGAGAAGCAGATCACGCTGTCGGCCGAACGCCGCCTGAAGGTGCTGCAGTCCCTAGACAGCCTTGGGGCCGGCTTCCAGCTGGCCAGCCATGACCTCGACCAGCGCGGTGGCGGCAATCTGTTGGGCGAGGAGCAGTCGGGCCACATTCGCGAGATCGGGGTCGAGCTTTACCAGCAGATGCTGGAAGACGCGGTCAACGAACTCAAGGAACTGGCGGGCAAGGGCCTGGCGACGGACCGTGGTTGGTCGCCGCAGATCAACACCGGCGCGGCCGTGCTGATCCCCGACGAATACGTGCCGGACCTCAATGTGCGCCTGTCGCTCTATCGCCGCCTGTCGGACGCCGAGAAGGCGGGCGACCGCGAAGCGCTGGCGGCCGAGATGATCGACCGGTTCGGGCCGCTGCCGCCGGAAGCCGGACAGCTCCTCAAGGTCGTGGCGATCAAGGGCCTCTGCCGCGAAGCCAATGTCGCCAAGATCGACGTCGGGCCGAAGGGCGCCGTCGTCACCTTCCGGGGTGACGAGTTCAAGAACCCCATGGGCCTGGTCGGCTTCGTCCAGAAGAACCAGGTCGCCTGGAAAATCCGCCCCGACCACAAGGTCGTGGTGAAGGGCGAGTGGGAGACCCCCGAGCAAAGGCTTGCGGCCGCCGAGGGGATCCTGAGCGAACTGGCGAAGCTAGCCGGCTGAGCTACTGGCGGTGTAGGCGCGGCATTATGCTGTCGACGGGATCAGGACGACCGTCGCCGGGCCGTATCAGCTGGCCTTTTGATGAGCCCGCGCCGCGGCTTCCTCAAGCGCCTTGCCGACAGTCTCGGGCGACGTGACCTCGGCAACGCCGATGTCGAAGTCGACGACGAACGGCGGCTGGCCATCTCCGGCCTCGAAGGCCGTGCAGCCGATCACAGCGGCGATGCGCTCCCCGGCGGCGCGGGCGGCGGCCTTGCCCGTCGCCGGAAGGGCCAGGGCGAACACTTCCTGTCCCAGCCGTGCCGCCGTGTCCTCGACACGCACCAGGCGGCCGATCATCGAGCCGATCTGCGGAATAGCGCGGTCAAGCCAGCCACCGGCCCGGGCGGCCGACACGTCGGTGCGCTCGGCGACCTTCAGAACGCAGACCGACAACTGCCGGCTTCGGGCGCGCGAAGCCTGCGCCAGTCGGCCGACATGGCGTGCGAACAGGTCGCGGGTGAACAGGCCTGTCGCGGCATCCATCAGGCCCGAGGTCCGGGCCATTTCGAGCGCACGGCGGATCGCCGTCTGGCGGCGATAGCTGCGGGCCAGCTCCAGGACCCGACGCGCGGTCTCGGTCTCGGGCGTCTCCGGCGAGGCGACATCGGAGACGCCCCGATGGTAGGCCTCCGACATCGTCACATAGCTTTCCTGGCGCATGTAGAGCAGCGCCGGCGTGTGGTAGAGGCGCGTGTTGCGCCGCATGCCCGCGGCGATCGACAGCGCTTCCTGGCTGGTGTCGCCGGCCCACAGCACCACCGCGTCGAACGGGCGCTCATGCAGGTAGTCGAAGGCGGTATAGGCGGTGAACGCGCCGACCACTTCGGCGCCTGAACGGGTCAAGGCGTTAGCCAGCGCCAGGAACTGGGGCGCAGGTTCGCCGATCGCCAGCACGTGATAGGGCGAGCCGTCGGGCTCGGGCATGTCGAGACGACGCCCGCGGTCGGCGAAGGTCTCCAGCCGCAGCTCGAACTCTTCCTCGGCCACGGCGGTCCGCACCAGCGTCTCCAGCCGCATCACCACCTGGGCTGGATGCACCGGGGCGGCCAGCGTCAGGTCGAAGTCGTAGGTGTCGAGCTCGGGACCCGGATCGCCGATGGCGATGACCGGCAGCCGACGCGGCGCACAGGCGGCCTTCAGCCGCCGCGACATGGTCAGGGCCTCATGGCCCCCGCTGGCGAGATCGACGATCGCGGCTTCGACATTGAGGTCGGCAAGCGCCGCCGCTGCGGCGTAGGGACCGCGCGCAGTCACCGTACGCCAGCCGAGACGATCCAAGCCCTCGGCCAACGGCCCAGCTAGTGCGTCGTCCCTTGCAACGATCAAGACTCGCGCCTGGACGCCCGCCGTCATTCGCTTAAACCCTGGCCTCTCGCTCAAGAGATCCTTGCCCAGGCTGGGCGGGAATCGACGAGCACAGCGACTATACAGCCGCAAGGCCGATGACACAGCGACGCCGAGTCGCAAGCCTGTGGAGGAGAGACGGGATGGAACAGACGCTGAAGGGCCAGGTGGCCGTGATCACCGGCGCGTCGGGCGGTCTTGGCGCCCATTTCGCAAAGGTTCTGGCGCGAGCGGGAGCCTCGGTGGCGCTTACCGCGCGGCGCCTTGATCTCGTCGAAGCTCATGCCGGCGGGATCGCGGGCGAGGGCGGGCGGGCGATGGCGCTGAAGCTCGACGTGGCGGATGCGGCCGCCATTGGGCCGGCGTTCGATGAGGTCGAGGCCTCGCTCGGCCCGATCTCGATCCTGGTCAACAATGCCGGCGTCGGCGGCGAGGGGCTGGCCCTGGACCTGTCCATCGAGGATTGGGACCGCACCTTCGACGTCAATGTGCGTGGGGTGTTCTTCGCCGCTCAACAGGCGGCCAAGCGGATGATCGCATCCGGCGTAGCCGAACGCGGCGAGGCGCGCGTCGTCAATATCGCCTCGATCGCCTCCCATACGGTTCTGCCCGGGCTCTCGGCCTACTGCGCTTCGAAGGCGTCGGTCGCCATGCTCACCCGCAGCCTCGCCCGCGAATGGGCCCGCAAGGGCGTGGCCGTAAACGCCATCTGCCCAGGCTACATCGAGACCGACATCAACGCGGACTGGTTCCACACCGAAGGTGGGCAGAAGCAGATGAAGGGCTTCCCGCGCCGCCGCTTGATGGAGGCCGAGGATCTCGACGCCTCGCTGTTGATGCTTTGCGGTCCCGCGGCGCGGGCGATCACCGGAACCGTCATCACCATCGACGATGGCCAATCGCTGCCCGGCGGCGGCTGAAGCCATTGGCTGACGGAGCGTCATAGCCCGTAGGTTCTGCGGAAAGAGACAGGGAGACGAAGTATGGGTCAGGGACCGCTTTCAGGGCTGAAGGTCGTCGAGTTCGCCGGTATCGGCCCGGGTCCATTCTGCGGCATGCTCCTGTCGGACCTAGGCGCCGACGTTGTGCGGATCGACCGCAAAGGGCAGGGCCGCGCCTCGCCGGCCGACATCACCAGCCGCGGGCGTCGCTCGATCGGCCTGGACCTGAAGAACCCGTCGGCCATCGAGACTTGCCTGAAGCTCATGGAAGGCGCTGACGCCATCTTCGAAGGCTTCCGTCCGGGCGTCATGGAGCGCCTGGGCCTTGGGCCTGACGTGGCGCTGAAGCGCAATCCGAAGCTGGTCTACGGGCGCATGACCGGTTGGGGTCAGTTCGGGCCGTACGCCAATGCGGCCGGGCACGACATGAACTACATCGCCATCACCGGCGCGCTGCACGCCATCGGGACTAACGACAAGCCGGTGCCGCCGCTGAACCTGGTCGGCGATTTCGGGGGCGGGGCCCTCTATCTAGCCTTCGGCCTGCTGGCTGGCGTCCTGAATGCGCGGCAGACCGGGCAGGGCCAGGTCATCGACTGCGCCATGAGCGACGGTGCGGCTTCGCTGATGTCGATGTTCTACGGCTTCAAGGCCAGCGGCATGTGGAAGGAAGAGCGGCGCGCAAACCTGCTCGATGGCGGCGCGCATTTCTACGACACCTACCAATGCGCGGACGGCAAGTGGATTTCGATCGGCTCGATCGAGCCGCAGTTCTATGCGCTGCTGTTGGAGAAGACCGGCATCAACGACCCGGCCTTCGCCGCTCAGATGGACCGTGGCGCCTGGAACGATCTTCGCGAGAAGCTCGCCCACGTCATCGCCCAGAAAAGCCAGGCGGAGTGGTGCGAAATCATGGATGCGACGGACGTCTGCTTCGCGCCCGTGCTCGACCTGGATGAAGCGCCCAAGCATCCGCACAACGTCGCCCGTGAGACCTTCCTCGAACTTGGCGGCGTCGTGCAGCCGGCCCCGGCGCCGCGTTTCTCGGTGACGCCCGGCGCGGTTCAGGGGCCGCCGCCGGCGATTGGAGCGCATGATCGGGAGGCGCTGGGAGACTGGGGCTTCTCCGCCGCCGAGATCGACGGCCTGAAGGCGTCCGGAGCACTGGCCGGGTAGAAAAAGGCCCCGAAGCGTTCACCGCTTCGGGGCCTCTCGCTCCGCCGCGGGGGAGCGCGGCTTATTTTTCCGGGGCGCTGATCGTCTTCAGTTCAGCCACCGAGGTCTTCTGGGCGGCGTGGGCTTCGGCGCCCAGCGGGATCAGACCACGCTGTTGCAGATAGCCGCCCTTGCCGCTCGCGCCGTCCGAGACGAACGCGTTGACGTACTCGCGCAGACCCGGGATCACGCCGATGTTGGCCTTCTTCACGTAGATGTAGAGCGAACGCGACACCGGGTAGGTGCCGTTCGAGATGGTCTCGAAGGTTGGCGCGATGCCGTCGACGGTCGCGGCCTTCACGGTGTCCATGTTGTTTTCGAGGAACGAGTAGCCGAACACGCCGATGGCGTTGGGCGTCTTCGTCAAGGTCTGGACGATGGCGTTGTCGTTCTCGCCGGCGTCGACCCACGCGCCATCGGTGCGGATCGTATGGGCCCGGGCCTTGAATGCGTCTTCGTCCTTCTCGCGCAGGGCTTCGAGCGCCGGGATCTTGCGGGCGCCCTTTTCCAGGCCGAGTTCGACAAAGGCGTCGCGGGTGCCGGAGGTGGGCGGCGGGCCGTAAACCAGGATCGCCTGGGCCGGCAGGCTGGCGTCGACGTCCTTCCAGGACTTCGAGGTGTTCTTCGCAAAGCCGTCGCCCGACGGAAGCTCAGCGGCCAGGCCGCGGTACACTTGATCGATCTTGAAGTTGTAGGTCGGGCCGCTCTTGGCGTTGGCGATCACGATGCCGTCATAGCCGATCTGAATTTCGACGATGTCGGTCACGCCGTTGGCCGCGCATTGCTCGAACTCCGACTTCTTGATCGGGCGCGAGGCGTTGGCGATGTCCGGATAGGCCGCGCCGGTGCCGCTGCAGAACAGCTTGAAGCCGCCGCCGGTGCCCAGGCTTTCGACCTTGGCCGGACGTCCGCCCGTGGTCTTGGCTACGTTCTCGGCGACGCGGGTCGCGAACGGGAAGACCGTCGAGGAGCCCGCGGCCCACACTTGGTCACGCCCGCTGGCGCTCGGACCGGCGGCCTTTTCGGCTCCGCCCTTGGGGGCTTGTTGACCGCACGCGCTGAGCGCGACGGCGGCGACGGCGAGATAGGCGAAAGTCTTCATGATCTGGCTCCGCTCCGGTGACGGCAGAGGCGCTAACATTGTTGTTTGACGGTTCTGTGAAGGTTGAGTGACGAACGCGCGCGAGCTGAACGGGTTCTACGAACCGCGTTCAGCCGGGGTTCAGCCGCCCGCGGCCATGCTTGGCCACGGTCAGTCGCCGTCACTCCCGTCCCTCGATACGGCGGCTGGCCCGATGGCATGACACGCCCATCGGCGGCGCGTCGGTCCCCCAGCAAGGGCCGACGCGCCGTTTGGCGTAGGCGGTCCGATCATCGCTTGCGCGAGCGGGCGAGCTTCAGCACCTTCCGCGCCATGTCGCTGCGGCAACGAATCCTGGATCTGCGCGAGGTCGATTGGGACCCGTCCCATTGGCTGCGCCTGGCGCTGCTGATCATGGGGCGCGCCCTGCGCCGGCTGTGGGGGCGCGACGTGATGCTCTACACGGGCGGGGTTTCGTTCTTCATCATGCTGGCGGTGTTTCCGGCGCTGGCGATCGCAATCGGGCTCTACAGTCTGCTGGCCGATCCGAATGGGGTGGCGCATCAGGCCGAAGCGCTAGCCCGGCTCATGCCCTCAGGCGCCCAGCACCTGTTCGAAGACGAGCTCGAACGGCTGGTGAGCACGCCGCTCCAGGCGGTGTCGGCGCAAAGCGGCGTGGCGCTGGTTGTCGGCGGATATGCGGCGCATCGCGGCTTCAAGGCTCTGCTTGCGGGGCTCTCGTTCATTCACGACGAGGAAGCGCCACGCGGGTTCCTGAGCTTTAACCTGCTGGCGCTGTTCGTGCTCATCGCCGCCTTCGCGATGCTGGCCTTCTTCTCGGTCGTCTTTTTCTACTTCCGCTTCGTGGCGGCTGCGTTCGGCCTGAAGCCGCTGGCAGGAGTGTCCTGGCTCTACAGCGAGTGGACGTGGGTGAGCTTTGGCCTGACCATCGCCATGAGCCTGATCTACCGTTTCGCCATGTCGAGCCGGCCCGTCGCCTGGATGCCGTCGATCCTCGGTGGGCTGTCGGCGGCGACGCTCTGCATGTGCGTCTCCTGGGCCAGCGCTTTCTATGTCGAACAGGTCGCACACCTTGGCGCCACCTATGGCTCGGTGGCGGCCGTGGTGGTGTTCCTCATCTGGCTGTCGTGGAGCGTGAACGCCGTCTTCTTCGGCGGGGCGTTCGCCACCGAGATCGAGATTGCTGTCGCGCAGCGACGGGTGGCCGCGCTGCTTGATCTGCGCACCGATCCAGCTAGGCAGGCTTCTCGATCAGAAAACTAAGTGCGCCGTCGCCATCGGCGCCGCTCTCAAGCACCTGAAAGCCGGCGCCGGCCGCGAAGTGCGGAACGTCGATCCGCGCCAGCGGGTCGTCTGCGAGCAGGCGTACCCGGGCGCCTGGCGGCGCATCCTCCAGCGCGCGCCGCAGGCGCAGCGTCGGCACCGGGCAACGATGTCCGCGGGCGTCCACGGTGATCTCGGCGGTAAACATCTTGTGGGGCCATACAGGCAGAAAGCCATGAACCCAAGCGGCGCCGTCGCGTTGTCGCTCACTTACGCCAAACCTAGGGGGAAGGGCGCATGGCCGAGAGTTTCACCACCAATGTCCCAGCCCGGCTCGACCGGCTTCCGTGGAGCCGCTTCCACTGGCTGGTGGTAGCGGCGCTGGGGATCACCTGGATCCTTGACGGTCTCGAAGTGACCCTGGTGGGCTCGCTCTCCCCCGCGATTTCCGAAGGCCTTGGCCTCACGACCACCCAGATCGGTTTGTCGGGCAGCGCCTACATTCTCGGCGCCGTCCTGGGAGCGCTGGTGTTTGGGCGCCTCACGGACACCTTCGGTCGGCGACGGCTCTTCACCATCACGGTCGCCGTCTATCTGCTCGCCACCATCGCCACGGGCTTCGCCTGGGACTTCTGGTCGTTCCTGCTGTTTCGGTTTCTGACCGGGGCAGGGATCGGGGGCGAGTACGGCGCAGTGAATTCGGCGATCCAGGAGCTGATTCCCGCTCGGCGGCGGGGCTACACCGATCTCGCCATCAACGGCAGCTTCTGGCTCGGTGCGGCGCTGGGCGCGATGGGGTCGCTGATCGTCCTGGATCCCGCGCTGGTCGATCAGGAGTGGGGCTGGCGCCTGGCCTTCATCATCGGCGGCCTGCTGGCCCTCATCGTCATCTACATCCGCCGCTACATTCCCGAGAGTCCGCGGTGGCTCATGACCCATGGTCATCCTGAGCAGGCGCTGGCGGTCGTCGAGACGATCGAGGCGGCGGTGGAACGCGACACGGGACGCCCGCTTGGGCCGACCGACGAATTGCCCACCTTGCGCCTGCGTCCGATGCGGACTTCGTGGCTGGACATCGCCCGCTCGCTGATCGTTCGCCACCCGAAGCGCACTGTACTGGGGCTCGTGCTGATGGCGACCCAGGCCTTCTGCTACAACGCGATCTTCTTCACCTACGCGCTGATCCTGACCAAGTTCTACGAGGTTCCGGCAGCATCGATCGGCTGGTTCATCCTGCCGTTCGCAGCCGGGAACTTCCTGGGGCCGCTGCTGCTCGGGCACTTCTTCGACAGCGTCGGGCGTAAGCCGATGATCGCGCTGACCTACGGCGTGGCTGGGGCCTTGCTCTGCATAACCGGGTGGATGTTCGCCCAGGGCATGCTGACAGCCACCACGCAGACAGCCGCCTGGACGGTGATCTTCTTCTTCGCCTCGGCTGGGGCAAGCGCGGCCTATCTGACTGTCGGCGAAAGCTTCCCGCTGGAGACGCGCGCGGTCACCATCTCGCTGTTCTACGCCTTTGGGACCCTGCTGGGCGGCGTCGGCGGTCCTGCCTTGTTCGGCGCGCTGATCGACAGCGGGGCACGTGACCAGATCATGTGGGGCTACATGCTGGGCGGAGGGCTCATGCTGAGCGCCGCGGTCGTCGAGCTCTTCCTGGGCGTCGCCGCAGAGCGCAAGCCGCTGGAGGAGGTGTCCCCGCCGCTTTCGATCATCGACGACGCGCCTTAGGCAGGCCAGGCGGCCGCATGAGCGCCTAGCGGCGTCGTCGGCCGGCTCCAACGCGCCGGCGTGGCGGACATCCGCACCGCCGGCCGCAGGTGCCTGACCGGACCAAAGCCCGAGGGGGAGCCGATCCGCCAGCCGTCGATCTCGGCGGGTGACGCCGGCTGCACCGCGCCCAACTCGCCCATGGACTTCAGCCCCAGGGCGCGTAGCCACATCGCGGTCTGTGCGAGCGAGACCCGCACGAGGTAGCTGCCGCCATATCGGGCGCGCCGCTCCAGCGCGATCATGGTCCCGAATGCCGCCAGGAAGCCGGTCGTGTAGTCCGCGACGGCGGCTGGTTGCAGCCTTGGTCCCGAGCCCCCGAAAGTCGCGCCGTGGATGTCCGCCATGCCGGTCGCCGTCTGCGCCAGCTGCTCCCAACCCGGCCGGTTGGCCCAGCGCCCTTCATGGCCGTACGCGTTGATAGAGGTGTAGACGATGCCCGGTCGAAGCCTCGCAAGGTCGAGAGGGCCAAGACCCATTCGCTCCAGTGAGCCAAGCCTGTAGCCCTGGCTGAACACGTCCGCCTCGGCGACCAGTTCCTTGAGCCGGGCCAGTTGCGCCGGGTCCGTCAGATCGAGCCAGGCCGAAAGCTTGCCGTGTCCGACATCGCTGATGAAGAACTCCGTCGCCGGGAGGTTCGGCGAGGCGATGTAGAGCACGTCCGCGCCATGCTGAGCCAAGGTCCGCCCGCAGGTCGGTCCAGCCAGGACGCGAGTCAGGTCGAGGGTGCGGACGCCGGACAGAGGCGTGTCGCCAGAGGCCGGCAAAGGCATCGGTGGGCCATCGGCGATCTTCACGACCTCGACAAGAGGACGCGCGGCGAGGATGCGGCCCTGTTCGGACTGGTCCCACTCCTCGGCTGTACGCGCCATCGCGCCGCAGACGCCCGCCTCCGCGATGGCGTTCTCCAGATCCATGGCTGTCCAGGTCTTGGCCGTCGCCGCGACCGCCGCTGCATCGGCAGGCGAACCGAGCAGCTTGTGGAGTTTGGCCGCGCTGCTGGGAAAGCTCGGGTGAAGGAAGACGTGCCGGCCGTCCTTGGTCTCAAAGAAGCCCATTGCGGGGGTGCCGCGTCCGCCGCCGCCGGCGTCGTCGGGACGGAGCGGCGGGGCGCGGGCGGGGTCCTCGAAGACCTGCAGGGCGAAGCTCACGAGCGCGGCGCCGGCTTCGCGCGGCGACACGGCGACCTCCTGGCTCTGTCTGGTCCGCATGGTCCAGAGATCGGCGGCCAGCGTTCCGATCGCGGCCAGCGTGGCGGCGGCCGCCGCCTCGGCGTGGAAGCGGGTGTTCATCGCCGCCGGTTCGTCGGCGATGGAGACGAAAGCGGGTCTTGGCCGCCCAGCCAGATGCATCAGTTGATCGAACGCGCGGTCAGCCGGGGTCATGAGGACGCCTCCTGCCGAATCCATAGAGGCGGCGCGGCGGCGTCCGCAACCGATCTGGTCGCGAGAAGCGCCTGGTTTGGGCTAGGTTGGCGGCACGAAGGGCCAGCGACAGGGGAGAGTCGATGAACGTCATCAGCACGACCGACCAATTGGAGGCGCTCTATGGCGTTCCCGGCGAGAGCTCGACCGTCAAGGAAGCCGACTGGATCACGCCGCAGTACCGGACGTTGATCGAGGCGTCCCCGTTTGTCGCCCTGGCCACGGCGGGGCCAGAGGGACTCGATTGCTCGCCCCGGGGCGACGCGGGCTGTGCGGTCCGGATCGTCGATGAGCGGACGGTGATGATGCCCGACCGTCGCGGCAACAATCGCTGCGACTCGCTGCGCAATATCGTTCGCGATCCGCGTGTGGCGCTGATGTTCCTGATCCCTGGATCGGGCACCATCATGCGGATGTATGGGCAGGCTCATCTTTCGATCGAGCCGGAGCTGCTCAGTTCGTTCGCCGTGAAGGGCCAGGCGCCTCGGTCGGTGATCGTGATCAAGGTCGAGCGCGTCTATTTCCAGTGCGCTCGCGCAGTCGTCCGCTCCGAGCTCTGGAACCCCGAGCGCTTTGTCGATCCGACGACCTTGCCGACGCCCGGCGACATCCTGGCCGAGATGTCGGAGGCCCGGGTCGGCGGCCGCGCCTATGACGAGGAATGGCCTGAGCGGGCCGCCCAAACCATGTGGTGAAGGCTCAGGCCGCGAACACCTGCTCGGCGATGTCGGCAGGTAGGACGCGGAAGTCCCCGGCCTCAAGGTCGTCAGGCAGGCTCAGCCCTCCGATCCGGTCGCGGTGCAGGCCGTTCACGTGATTGCCGACCGCCGCGAACATCCGGCGGACCTGATGGTAGCGGCCTTCTTCAATCAACAGCCGGGCCCGGCGCTCGCCGAGCGGTTCCAGGATCGCCGGCAGCAACGGCTTTTCTTCGCCCTCGAGCATCATGGTCCCGGCGCCGAAGATCTCGCCTTCATGGCCTTCCAGAGGGCGATCGAGGTCGGCGATGTAGCTCTTCTGCACGTGACGGCGAGGCGAGATCACCCGGTGCAGGAAGTCGCCATTGTCAGTGATCAGCAGCAGGCCGGACGTCTCCTTGTCCAACCGGCCGACGCTGGACAGCGCCGGGTCGCGAACCCGCCAGCGCGGCGGCAGCAGGTCATAGATCCTGTCGCCGTACTCCTTGTGGGAGCAGACGACGCCCAGCGGCTTGTGCATCATCACCACCATCGGCGGAGGCGGGTCGACCGGCTTGCCCATGACCTGCATCCGCTGGGGAAGGTCCGCGCCGATGGCGATCCGTGCGCCGGCGTCGGTCAGCGCGACGCCATCCAGGACGATCTCGCGGGCGGCGACCAGACCATGCATCTCCTTGCGGCTGCCATAGCCCAGGTTGGAGAGCAGTCGGTCCAGCCTCATGGTCGGAGTCTTGCTCATCGCCGGGCCTCATAGATCTTGTAGCCGCCGCCGTCGGCGATGGGCTTCACGGCCTTGAACGCCTCGTTCAGCGCGGCCTCGTAGGGCAGGTGGCGGTTGGCGGTGAGCCACAGGCTGCCGCCCGGCCGCAGCGCGGTCGCCGCCGCGCGGATGAAGGCCTGGCCCAGCATGCGGTCCTCTTGCCCTCCATCGTGGAAGGGAGGGTTCATGACCACGAAATCCAGACCCGAAAGTTCTTTGGCGGCGGTCCGCACGTCGGCCCAGACGAACGCGGCGCGCGTGTCGACCACGTTATGTCTCGCACAGTCGACCGCTCGTCGATCCAGATCGATCAGGGTCAGCGCCGTCACGTCGGCCGAGGTCAACACCGCTCGCGACAGCCAGCCGACTCCGCAGCCGAAGTCCGCGCCCGCGCCGGTAAGCTGAGGCAGATTCTTGAGGAGGAGATCGCTGCCCGGATCCAGCCGATCCCAGCTGAACACCCCGGGCTGCGACCACAGCCCAACCGGCAGGATGCGCGGCGCGCCTTCCAGCAAGGCGCCGGTGAGCTCCAGGGCGGTGGAGGGCCGTTCAACCTCGCAGATGCGGTGATGCCGCCGCGATGTCTCGGCGACCTCGCAGCCGAACGCCGTAAGCGTCTTTTTCAGACGCAGGCCGCCACGATCCTTCGGCGCAGCGGCAGCCAGCGTGCCGCCGGGCCGGAGCACGCGCAGCGCCTGCGCCAAGAGATACCGCGCCTCCACCGCGCCGCCGGGGACCAGCAACGCGATCTCGTCCAGGCTGGCTTCGGCCAGGCTCGCGATGTCCGTCGATCCGGGGAACAGCGGCGAAAGCTGCGCGGCGCCCTTGGGCGTCTCGATGACGTCGAGGGGCGGGCTTCCATAGACGGCGGCGGGCAAGGGCAGGTTCCGGGGCGGCGAATCTTAAGGCGGCATCTTTAGCCCGTCGCAATCGGACACCGAAGTTGAGTTGGCGGCCGGGCGCGGCGGGTCCACGTCTCTTGGCATGCTCAGCATCCATCCGACAGCCGTTGTCGCGCCCGGCGCCCAGATCCATCCGACCTGCGAAGTCGGTCCGTACGCCGTTATCGGCCCTCACGTCCAACTGGGGCCAGGCAATGTCGTGGGACCGCATGCCGTGCTCGACGGAAACACGAGCATCGGCGCGGGCAACCGCTTCCACGCTTCATGTTCGATTGGAGGCAGCCCGCAGATCACTGGCCGGGCAGGGGATGTCGGGCGCCTGATCATCGGCGATGACAACGTGTTCCGTGAGTTCGTCACGGTCCATGCGGGCGGAGAGGCGGTGACCACGATCGGCTCGCGGGGCCTGTTCATGGCGACCGCGCATGTCGCCCACGACTGCGTGCTGGGCGACGATATCGTCATGGCCAACGGCGCGACGCTCGGCGGCCATGTCGTGATCGGAGACCGGGCCCAGCTCAGCGGACTTTGCGCGGTGCATCAGCACGTCCGGATCGGCGAGCTCGCCTTCGTCGCCGGCGGCGCCATCGTGACCCAGGACGTGGCCCCCTACTGCCTCGTACAGGGCGACCGGGCGAAGCTGGTGTCGTTGAACGCCGTGGGACTTCGACGGGCGGGTCTTGGCGCGCAGGACGTCGGCCGTCTCAAGCGCACCTTCCGGACCTTGTTCCACGGGCAGGGCGGGCTCGCTGAACGCATGGCCGCCGCCGAGGCCTTGGAGCCGTCCGACGATCGCACCGTTCGCCTGCTGGCGTTCATGCGCGACAGCGTTCGGGGCGTGATCGCCACGCCACGTCGACATCTTCCGGCAGCGGCCTAAAGCGTCACAACACGCCCCCGCTTGCTGTTTGTGCCGCAATGGGTCAAGTCGTGTCTCCGTGCCCGGGGGCTCGAGTCCGGTTTGCACCACATTCCTGTGGAACTGCTCCGCGCTTGATTGTGGAATCGCCGGCGGTCACGGCAGGGACGTACGAGGAGTTTTGCCAACATGTCAGTGTCACCCCCGAACGGAACGCGCCCGGCGGTCAGCCAATTGAAGCCCCGGATCGTCGTGTTCGGTGTGGGCGGCGCGGGCGTCAACGCGGTCAACAACATGATCGAGTCGGGCCTCGAGGGCGTCGACTTCGTCGTGGCCAACACCGACGCCCAGCAGCTGTCGCTATCGCTGGCCAGCCAGCGGATCCAGCTCGGCGTGCGCGTGACGCAAGGCCTGGGCGCGGGCGCCAATCCGAACGCCGGGCTGAGTGCTGCTGAAGAGTCGGCCGAGGACATCATCCGTTACCTCGATGGTGCGGACATGGTCTTCATCACCGCCGGAATGGGCGGGGGCACCGGCACGGGCGCCGCGCCGTTCGTGGCCCGCTGCGCCCGTGAGCGCGGCATCCTTACGGTCGGCGTGGTCTCCAAGCCCTTCCGCTTCGAGGGCCGCCATCGCATGCGCCTGGCCGAAGCCGGCCTGCAGGAGCTGCAGCAGTACGTCGACACCTCGATCATCGTGCCGAACCAGAACCTGTTCCGCGTGGCCACCGAGCAGACGACCTTCGCCGAGGCCTTCGGGATGGCTGACCAGGTGCTGCATTCGGGCGTGCGCTCGATCACCGACCTGATGGTGCTTCCGGGCCTGATCAACCTCGACTTCGCCGACGTGCTCAGCGTCATGGGCGGGATGGGCAACGCGATGATGGGCACGGGCGAAGCCGTCGGCGCCGATCGCGCCGCGGTTGCGGCTCAGAACGCGATCCAGAACCCGCTGCTGGACGAGACCTCGCTGGCGGGCGCCAAGGCCGTCCTGATCAACGTGACCGGCGGCACCGACATGACCCTGCTGGAGGTCGACGAGGCGGCGAACGTCATTTCCGACCAGGTGGATCCCGACGGCAACATCATCTTTGGCGCGGCCTTCGATCCGTCGCTTGAGGGCAGGCTGCGGGTTTCGGTCGTTGCGACGGGCATGAACATGGTCAATGGCGGCGAAGCGGCGCCGGCGAGCGCGCCGACGCAGGCTCCCTCGGCGACCCAGGACCCCTCGGGGGCCTCGTCGACCCCGCGCCGCTTCTGGTGACGCGGGACGGCGGCGATCAGAACGTGAAGGTCAGCCCGACCAGCGGCCCGCTGAACGAGGCGTCGTAGATCAGCCGATCGCCGTCCCACTTGGTCGAATAGAAGCGATACCCGGCTGTGGCGGTGATGGTGTCGTTGAAGCGATAGGACAGGTAGCCCTGTAGTTCATAGAGATGGTCGGACGACACCCCGAAGCCGCCATAGGTGGCGATCCCGGTCACGCCGAAATGTTCGCTTAGAAGGGTCTTTCCGCGGACCCCGACCATCGGGTCCCACATGTCGTCCTCGGCGCTGAAGGAGACCGAGCGGTTCACGGTGCTTGCCGAGACATCGGCGTCGACGCCCAGGTAGTGCGCCCCGGCGAGCAGGTCGACGGACGAGGCTTCAGTCTCGTATGCGCGCCAATAGGCGGCGATGACGCCCTTTGTCCCCGAGATTTCCAGCTCGCCTTCAACGTCGGGCAGCGGCCCCAGGGCGATGTCCTTGTCCGCCGTGATCTCGTAGTAGGTCAAGTCAGCCAGAAGGCCGAAGCGCCCGTAGCTCACGTCCACCGACCCGGTGAAGGCTCCTGAGAGCCCGACATCGTCGAAGCTGGCGTTCACGTCGGGATCAAGGCCGCCGCCGCCCCGATTGGACACAGCGGTGATGTCGCCCTGCGGAAAAGCGACCCAGACATACGGCGTGATTGAAATCCGCCAGTCATCTTCCGCATGGGCGGCCACCGGCGTGACCATGGACAGCAGAGCGACCGTGCAAACCCCGATCCCACGCATGGGCTTCTCCTGACAAACCTGTCCGGAGATTGGGTGATCAGCCTTGGCATTGCTGTAGGGGAAAGACCCTAGGGGAGCCGCTCGAAAGCCCTACTCCGTTGGCTTCCTCAGATAGACCTCTTCATCAAGTTCACCTTCCCACTTGGCGACCGTAACCGCGGTGGAGAGATCGCTGGTGGCGCTGGTGATCGTACGGGTCATGTCGAGCAGGCGATCGAAGGGCAGGATGAAGCCGACCACCAGGGCTGTCTGCTCGGCGCCCAGGCCGATCACCTGCAGGACGGCGGCCAGCATGAACAGCGACGCCGAAGGAACCGGCGCGGTGCCCAGCGCGACGATCGTGGTCGCCAGGGCCAGCATCACATACTGCGAGAAGTGCAGGTCGATACCGAACGCCTGAGCCGACAGGACCGCCAGCAGCGCCACGTAGAGGGCGGTGCCGTCCATGCTCAGCGTCACGCCCAGCGGCATCGCCGTCGAGGTCACTGCATGGCTTACGCCCAGGTTCTTTTCGGCCACGCGCATGGCGACCGGCAGCGTCGCGGCGCTCGACGAGGTGGAGAAGGCGATGGCCACGACGTCGGTGATGTCGCGGAAGAACGGCAGCACCGGGAGACGCGCGATGAGGCGCACCAGCCCGCCGTGGATGATCAGCGTCTGGAAGGCGCAGCCCAGCACCAGGGCCGCCGCAAGCTTCAGGACGTGCACGAAGGCGCTTGGGCCGGCCGTGCCCATCACCCAGGCGACCAGCGCGAACACCCCGAACGGCGCCACTTCCATCACGAAGCGCACGATCTGCAGCATGATGTCGGCGCCCATCTGGAAGAGGCGCCCGACCGGCTCGGCGCGGGGCGCGATGGTCAGGATGCTGAGACCGACGAGGATCCCGAAGAAGATCACCGACTGTACATTGCCCTCGGCCAGGGCGGCGATCGGATTGGTCGGGATGATGCTGATCAGGTGCTCGCCCAGGCTGGGCGGCGCCTTGGCGATCTGGGCCGGGACGGCGCTGGTGAACTCCATGCCGACGCCGGGCTGGAAGATCACGCCCATAGTCATCCCGACGCTGACGGCGATGACGGTGAGGGTCAGGTAGAGCGCCAGGGTCTTCGAGCCGATGGCCCCCAGCCGCTTGGGATCGCCCATGCTGGCGATGCCGGAGACGATGGAGAAGAACACCAGCGGCGCGACCACCATGCGGATCAGGCGGATGAAGACGTCGCCCATCCACTTCAACTGGACGGAGTTCTCGCCAAGGGCCAGGCCGACGATGGTCCCGAGGACCAGCGCGACAAGGATCCGCTTCCACAGCACGACGTCGAACCAGGAGCGGCGGATGAAACCGCCAGCGCCGCGCGCCTTCGGCGCCGGATCGGTGCGGGCGTCTTGTTCAGTCGCCATGGAGCATTCCCAAACTGCGGCGCGTTATGGCCGCCGCGGCCGACGATAGAGGCGCTGCGGCGTCGCGGGATAGCCCACGACGCCGCATGTCGGATCAGTTGCAGGAGCCAGCCGTCGGCGTGCGCAGCACGCCCTTGCCGGGCAGGGCGTCGGTCGGCTTGCCGTCGCGCACGACGAACTTGCCGTTCACCAGCACCTGTTCGGCGCCGACGGACAACAGTTCAGGCTGCACATAGGTCGCCTTGGGAGCGTAGGTCGCCGGGTCGAGGACGACGATGTCGGCGTGATAGCCGGGCTTCAGATAGCCGCGCCCCGTCAGGCCGAAGGTGTCGGCGGTCAGGCCGGTGCTGCGATGGACGAAGTCGGTCATGCTGACCGTCTTCTCGGTCTTGACGTACTTGGCGTACTTCTCGGCGAAGCTGGCGTACTTGCGCGGATGGCCCTCCGACCCATCGGACGAGGTCATCACCCACGGCTGGCGCATGAAGGCCTTGATGTCGGCTTCGCTCTGGTTGAACGAAGCCACGCCCGCGCCGCCCTGCTGGAGAATGCGGACCGCGGCCTCGATCGGGTCAACATTCCAGATCTTGGCGATCTCGGCGAGGGTCTTGCCCTGCGCCTCCTGCACCCGCGTGCGGGTCAGCAGCAGCGAGTCTGCCCCGCCGCGGCGACGCATGTTTTCCGTCATCTCAGTGCGGATCTTCGGCCCGAGGCTCGGGTCGGCCAGGCGCTTCAGGGTCGCAGCCTCGCCATCAACCTGCGCCCAGCGGGGCAGCAGCGCGGCGGAGAGTCCGGTGCCGGACGCCGCCCACGGATACTGGTCGGCAGTGACCTTCAGGCCAGAGGCCTGCGCCGCCTCGACCATCTTGATGATGTCGCCGGCCTGGCCGTGGACGTCGACGCCGAGAGCCTTGATGTGGCCGATGTGGACCGGAATGTCCGCGCCCGTGCCGATGTCGAAGACTTCCTGGACCGCGCCTTTCAGGCCGATCGTGTACGAGGACTCGTCGCGGATGTGGGAGTCGTAGGTCCCGCCGCGCTTGGCCGCTTCCTTGGCCAGAGCGATGACCTCGTCGGTCTTGGCGTAGCTTTGCGGCGGATAGAACAGGCCGGTCGATAGACCGAGTGCGCCCTCGCACATGGCCTTGGCCACCATGCCCTTCATCTGGTCCAGTTCGGCGGCGTTCGGCGCGCGGTCGGAATCGCCCAGCACGCGCTGGCGTAGCGTGCCGAACCCGACATAGGTCGCGACGTTGGTGCCGATGCCGTTTTGCTCGAGCTTGCCGAAGGTGTCCTTGATTTCCGGGGCGGCGCGGCCGTCGCTGCCGACGAAAACCGTCGTCACGCCCTGCATGGCGGCGGCCAGGTTGCGGCGCATGCCGGCGTCAGTCGACGATAGGTCCTCGAAGTAGTGCGTGTGCGGGTCGATGAAGCCCGGCGCGACGATCTTGCCCTTGGCGTCGATCGCGGTCGCGGCGGTGATCTTCGCCTTGGCCGCGTCGCCCACGAAGACGATCTCGCCATCGCTCACGGCGACGTCCGCCGTGACCCCGGCGCCGGCCCCGCCGTCATAGACGGTTCCGCCCTTGATGAGCACGTCGACCTTCTGCCCTTGCTGGGCGTGGGCCATGCCAAGCGCGCTGGCTGAGAGCGCCAGGGCGCTCGCCCCGGCCACGGCGATCTTCTTGGACGTCATCATCAAAGCTTCTCCCCCAAAAACGGACGCCCAAGGCGCCGTCAGCAACTCTCGTCCCCAGGCTGGGCCGCGCCTAGCGTCAGACGCTTGGCGCAGTCATAGCCTGCGGGCATGGCGTCCCCCAGAACCCCGGCGCGGCCGGGGCCAGCTTCCCGCCTTCCAGGCGCACGCCGCCGGGATGATCGGCCTTGAGCCACAAGGGGCCGTCCAGATCGACGAACTCGGCGTCGGCCGCCAGCAGCAGGGCCGGGGCGATGGAACGTGAGCTTGAGACCATGCAGCCGATCATCACGCCGAATCCTCGGGACCGCGCCGCCGCGAGCAGGTCGAGGGCTTCGGTCAGCCCCCCTGTCTTGTCCAGCTTGATGTTGACCACCTGATAGCGTCCGGCCAGTTCGTCCAGATCGGCGGCGACGTGGCACGATTCATCGGCACAGATCGGGATGGTCGGGTTGAATCCGGTCAATCGGTGATCTTCGTCCGCCGGCAGCGGTTGCTCGACCAGCGCCACCTTCAGCTCCTCCAGCACCGGCTGGATGTCGCGCAGCAGCTCGAACGACCAGCCCTCGTTGGGATCAACGATAAGCTGGGCGTCCGGCGCAGCCGCGCGGACGGCGCGAAGGCAGGCCTCCGGCGTGTCCGCGTCGACCTTCACCTTGATGACGGGCGCGCCGTTCATGGCGCGCGCCGCGCGGGCCATGGCTTCGGGTTCGTCGAGGCTGACCGTCAGGGCGATGGTCACCGGGGCCGGCTCGGCCTGATGCAGCAGTTCGGCGACCGTGCGGCCCGAGAGCTTGGCTTCCAGGTCCCAGAGCGCGCAATCGATGGCGTTCCGCGCCGCGCCGGGCGGCAGGGCCCGCATCAGTTCGATACGGGTCATGCCGCCGCGGACGGCCTCGGCGACCGCTTCGACCTGATCCAGTACGCTATCCGGGGTTTCGCCATATCGAGCATAGGGCACGGCCTCGCCGTTACCGACGTGGCCCTCATGCCCGATCTCCACGGCGATCACGTCGGCGGCCGTCTTCACCCCCCGTGAGATGCGGAAGGGCGAAGCTAGCGGCCAGTGCTCACGGCGAGCTTGGAAGGTTCGAAGCATGAGATAAGCCTGTCGACGATGAGGTTGACGCCCATGGACACCGGGTCCTGGGCGGGCAGTCCAAGCAGGTCGCTGGCCTCGGCGCAGGCGCGCTGGGCGGCTTCAGGCGCCATGCCGGAGGTGTTGAGGGCGACGCCGACCGCGATCACGTCGGGGCTGGTCAGGCGGGCGGCGGCCAGGTTGGCTTCCAGGCACGTCTTGAGGTCGGGCAGGGCCCGCCCTGGCAAGCCGCGCATGCTCTCGCGGCCCGGCTGATGGCAGATCACCAGGGCGTCAGCCTGGGCGCCGTGCAGCAGGCCCAGCGAGACCCCGGCGTAGGAGGGGTGGAACAGCGAACCCTGACCTTCCAGCAAGTCCCAGCCGCCGTCGTGGCGCGCCGGAGAGATCTGCTCGGCGGCGCCCGATATGAAGTCGGCGATCACCGCGTCGATCGGCACGCCCGACTGAGCGATGAAGATGCCGGTCTGGCCCGTCGCGCGGAAGTCGGCCTTGAGGCCGCGAGCCTGCATCTCCCGCTCCAACGCCAGGGTCGTGTACATCTTGCCGACAGAGCAGTCGGTGCCGACCGTCAGCAGCCGCAGGCCATCGCGCGGACGGCCGTTGCCTACTGGAATGTTCGCGGGCGGTTCGCGGACGTCGAACAGCTCCAGGCCCCCGGCCTTGGCCGCATCGACGATCTCAGGGTGGTTGGTCAGCCGGTCATGAAGCCCGGAGGCGACGTTCAGGCCAGCGCGCAGGGCGGCGACCACGTCGGCCACGATGGATGGCCCCATGATCCCGCCGGCGTTGGCCACGCCGATGATCACGGTCTTCGCCCCCTTGGCCTTGGCGTCCTCGAAGGTCAGGTGGGGCAGGCCCAGGGTTTGATTGCACTTGGGGCCGCGGAATTCCCCCACGCACGCCTGCGGACGCCAGACCGCGACGCCGCGCGATGTCTTCACCGACAACTCGTCCTGAGAGTCGCCAAGATAGAGGAGAAACGGGGAGGGGATCATCAACAGCTCCAGACCAGCCAGGGCGCGCCTGGCGGGCTGGATCATGTCGTCCGGCGGCCTCAGCGATAGGTCAAAGAGGACGCTGCGATATAGCCGCCGGTTATGTGTTGCGCTCGGCCAGGGTCTGCTGAAGCACGCCGATAAAGTCGCGCGCCGGACGCGAGGGCGGCCGATCCTCCAAGTAGATGCAATGGACGCCGAAGGTCACCTGCGGGGTCAATGGGCGGAAATCCAGCTCCGGACTGAGGCTTGCCCGCGCCGTGAATTCATCGACGACCGCGACCCCGGCGCCGTGCCGCACGAGAGCGGCGGCGACATAGTAGGTCTGGACGAAAATGCGTTCGCTGTGGCCCGGATCGTCCGGCACGACCTCGCTGGCGAAGAGGGCGCCCACCGGGCCGCTGCCGGCCAGGCTGATCAGGTCGCGGCCGCGCACGGCGTCGAGGCTCAGGCGCTCGGGGGCGTCGGGGATCTCGTCCTTCCGATAGAGCAGCACCAGCTCGCCGGACCCGATGCGGACATCGGCCAGCCTCGGGTGTCGCGGCGTGTCATAGGCGACGGCCAGATCGCTGTTGCGCTCATAGAGCGCCTTCAGGATGTCGTCGTTGTGCAGCGTGTGAATATCGAAGGAAACATTGGGCCGCTGCTGGCGAAAGCGCGCTACCGCGGCCGGTGCGACGCCCAGGCCAAGGGACGGAAGCACCGCCAGGCGGATGTGCCCGTCGCCGCCGGCGCGCAGATTGCGCGTCGTCTGCCGTAGCGACTCGATCCGGCCGTAGATGTCGTCGACCTCGCGGAAGAGCGTGTGCGCCTCATCCGTAGGCACCAGGCGCCCCTTCACCAGGCGGAACAGTCGAAAGCCGATCCGGCTCTCTGCGTGCTTGAGCACCTTGCTGACCGACGGCTGGGAGACGTTGAGGGCGCGGGACGCGGCGCTGACCGAGCCGGACTGGTAGACCGCGTGAAACACTTCGATGTGGCGCAGGTTCATCGAAGAACCCGGAACTGAGACCATAACCATTCCCCCTCAACGCCAGGCACGCTGCAAAGCGCAACGCCGTACTCGCGGCGCTGCGTCGAATTCATGCGTCTGCGGAATACCCGATCATTTCCCGCCGCCACAGGGGGCATGTGTCGCGAGCTAGTCGGACCTGCTTGCAGGCTCCACCCATGGCCCGTGGTTATGGGCTGAAGAAGCCTTCGACATTGGCGTCGGCAGGTCGGCGACCAAAGGTCCGCGTCGATAAACACGACGGACGGCAGCAAGCGCCGTTCGCATGACGGGCATCGACGAGGGGACCATGCGAAACACGACGAACATGAACGGCCGCACTGCGGCCGGCGGACGACTGCGCAAGACCGCTTTGGCTGGCGCCAGCGGACTGGCCATGGCCTGCATGCTGCAGGCGAGCCCGGCGCTCGCCCAGCAGGAGGTCGAGGAACTGGTCGTCACCGCCAGCCGGGTGAACCGCTCCGGCTTCGACGCGCCCACCCCGACGACCGTCGTCGGCACCGAGAACCTGCAGGCCGTCGCCGCGACCAACGTCGCCGACATGCTCAACACCCTGCCGACGTTCGGCGGCGGCACCACGCCGTCGACCACCTCGCACAGCTCGCAGAACGCCGGGGCGAACTTTCTGAACCTGCGCGATCTGGGCGCCAACCGCACCCTCCTGCTTGTCGACGGTCGCCGGCACGTTCCGACGACCGCCAGCGGTCTGGTCGACATCAATGTCATTCCGGCCGCGCTGCTGGGCCGCGTCGAGGTTGTCACCGGCGGCGCGTCCGCCGCCTGGGGTTCTGACGCCGTGGCCGGCGTGGTCAACCTGATCTTCCGCGACGACCTGGAGGGCCTCGAAGGCCAGGTGCAGGGCAGCACCAGCCAGTACAAGGACAATGAGGAATTCAACGCCGCCTTGGCTGGGGGCTTCAGGTTTGCAGGCGGCCGCGGTCACTTCATGGCGGCTTCCGAGTTCGTCGACATGAAGGGCGTCGGCGCCGATCGCGACTGGTTCCGCGAGCACCAGCAGGTCATCGCCAACCCGGCCTACCGCGCGGGCAATGGTCAGCCGCAGAACCTGCTCGTGCCGAACGTCACCGCTTCCGTCGCGACCCTGGGCGGCCTGATCACCGACGGCCCGCTGAAGGGCCTGCAGTTCCTGTCGGGCGGCGTCACCGCACCGTTCCGCTATGGCAGCAACCTGGGCACGCAGTACCACACTGACGGCGACGGCCTCTATCCGGGCGACATCATCAACCTGATGACCCCGCTGACCCGCGCCAACCTGTTCACCCGCACGACCTACGACGTCACAGACAACGTCGAGGCGTTCATGGAGGCCTCGGTCGCCTACGCCGAGACGACCTTCAACCTGTCGACGTCGTATGACCTCGGAACCCTGACCATCCGCCGCGACAACGCGTTCCTGCCGACGAACGTGGGCGCGCTGATGGACGCCAACGGCATCTCCACCTTCCGCATGGGCCGCTTCAACCGCGACATCGCCTTCAACGTCGTCGACAACAAGAACGCCACCGCGCGCGTGGTGGTCGGCCTGAAGGGCGACTTCGGCGACGGCTGGAACTGGGACGCCTACTACCAGTACGGCAAGAACCGCTATGCGGCCCGGATCTTCAACAACCGCATCGCGGCCAACTTCACCAACGCCCTGGACGCCGTGGTCAACCCGGCCACCAACCAGGTCGTCTGCCGCTCGACCCTGACCAGCCCCGGCAACGGCTGCGTGCCGATCAACCTGTTCGGTGACGGCTCGCCCTCGGCCGCGGCGATCGACTACGTCACCGGCAGCCAGCACCTGCTGGCTCACATCGAACAGCAAGCCGCCGCCGCCAGCCTGTCGGGCGAACCGTTCTCCACCTGGGCCGGCCCGGTCTCGATCGCCACCGGCATCGAGTATCGCAAGGACTCGGTCGAGCAGGAGGTCGACGCCATGGCGCAGGCCAGCCTGTTCTCGATCGGAAATCCGAAGGCGATGAAAGGCTCCTACGACGTCCAGGAGGCCTTTGTCGAAACGGTCATCCCGCTCGCCAAGGACATGGCGTTCGCCCAGTCGCTGGATTTCAACGGCGCTGTCCGCGCGACCAACTACTCGACCAGCGGCACCGTCTGGACCTGGAAGGCCGGGGCGACCTACGAACCGTTCGACGGCCTGAAGTTCCGCGTCACCCGCTCGCGCGACATCCGGGCCCCGAACCTCTCGGAGCTGTACTCGTCGTACGTCCTGACCTTCTCGTCGATCACTGACCCGGTGACCGGCCGTCAGTCCACCGTGCGCTCGCCCCAGCAGGGCAATCTGGCGCTGCAGCCGGAAGAGGCCGACACCTTCACCGCCGGCGTCGTCTACGAGCCGACCTTCGCCCCGCGGCTGCGTCTGTCGGTCGACTACTACGACATCGACCTGCAGGGCGCGATCTCGACCCTGACCGGCCAGAGCATCGTCACCCGCTGCGCCGCTGGGGCCGCCGATCTCTGCCAGTACATCACGCGCAATCCGGACGGCTCCCTGAACGAGGTGATGCGGACCTTCATCAACCTGTCCAGCATCCAGGTCCGCGGTATCGACACCGAGGTTAGCTACGCCACGCCGCTCTCGAACATCTTCGAGAGCGTGGGCGGCGACCTGACGCTTCGCTTCCTGGCCAGCTATCTCGATCGGTACGTGACCAATGACGGGATGACCTCGCTCGACACCGCCGGCGAGGTTGGCAACAACCGCCCGCATTGGCGCTGGACGGCGAGCGCCTCCTACGAGAACGGTCCGTTCAAGGGCTATCTCCAAGGCCGCTACATCGGCGAGGGCCTCTATGACGTCGAGCAGACGTATGACGACGCCCACGTGGACAGCCAGTTCGTGACCACGGTCTCAGGCGCCTGGAAGATCAAGGAAGACGGCGATCGTTCGCTCGAAGCCTTCGGCGTGATCAGCAACCTGTTCGACGTCGATCCGCCGGTCTCGCCGAACACCTTCATCTTCGGCAGCCCCAACTCAGGCGCGGCGCACGACATTGTCGGCCGTCGTTTCACGGTCGGCCTGCGCTTCACCTACTAAGGACAATGAACGCCGGCCTGACCAAGCGTGGTCAGGCCGGCGCTGTGTCAACGGCTCGGAACGGCGGCGGGCTTTGCGCGCCGCCGCCCGGCGATCAGGGTCGCCGCCCCCGAGGCGAGCAATACCGCTGCCGCGATCAGCCAGGGACAGTGCGGCTGTCCGGCCGAACCGCATAGGACGCCTAGATTGGCCACGCCGCGCGCGGCCAGCCAGGCCATCTCGGCGCTCAGGGCCGCGCCGACGAGCATGGCCGCTCCGGCCGCGGTGATCAGGTCCGACTGTGTCATGACGTCCTCATTCGATAGCTGGAGCCCATAAGAGCTGGCCGCCACAGCGGCGCCTTGACCGAAATCAATGCCGCGCCGGCCAGGCCCGGCCATCTCCCTCGTGTTGTCACCGTGACTCGCTTGGGGGACCATGACTAGCTTGCCGGCTCCACAGAGCGGAGCGCCGCGCGACGCGGTCCTCCTGTTCATCACCACGGGGATCTGCGCGTTCGCCGCGCTCCTCGCCACCGCCTTCACAGAAGATCCGTTGTTCCGGCTCCAGGGCTGGATCTTCCTGATCGCGTTCCTGATCGCGCTGTCGGTCATGACGATCGCCATCAACTCCGGCCGGCTGCGCTCGCGGCCCGATCGATACGCAGACGGCGTGGTCAGGGCAGGGGTGATCGCCACCATGTTCTGGGCGATCGTCGGCATGACGGCGGGCGTGTTCATCGCCGCCCAGCTGTCCTGGCCGGACCTGCTCTACTTCCCGGAGCACGGCTGGCTGAACTTCGGTCGTCTGCGGCCGCTCCACACCTCCGGCGTGATCTTCGCCTTTGGCGGCAACGCGCTGATCGCCACGTCCTTCTACGTCGTGCAGCGGACCTGCCGCGCGCGCCTGGCCGGCGGCGTCTGGCCCTGGTTCGTTTTCTGGGGCTACCAGCTCTTCATCGTGCTGGCCGCGGTCGGCTACGTGGCCGGCATCACCCAGTCCAAGGAATACGCCGAGCCGGAATGGCTGGTGGACCTGTGGCTGACCCTCGTCTGGGTCGCCTACCTGCTGGTCTTTCTTGGCACGCTCTGGAAGCGCAAAGAGCCGCACATCTACGTGGCCAACTGGTTCTACCTGGCCTTCATCGTCACCATCGCGCTGCTGCACATCGTCAACAATCTGGCCGTGCCCGTCGGCCCCCTGAACAGCCGCAGCTACTCGTTGTTCGGCGGCGTCCAGGACGCGCTTCTGCAGTGGTGGTACGGCCACAACGCGGTCGGCTTCTTCCTGACCGCCGGCTTCCTGGCGATGATGTACTACTTCGTGCCCAAGCGCGCGGAGCGGCCGGTCTATTCGTACCGCCTGTCCATCGTCCACTTCTGGTCGCTGATCTTCATCTACATCTGGGCGGGGCCCCACCACCTCCACTACACGGCCCTGCCGCAGTGGGCGCAGACGCTCGGCATGACCTTCTCGATCATGCTGTGGATGCCGTCCTGGGGTGGGATGATCAACGGCCTCATGACCCTCTCGGGGGCCTGGGACAAGCTGCGCACCGACCCGGTCATCCGCATGATGGCCGTCGCGATCGCCTTCTACGGCATGGCCACCTTCGAAGGCCCGCTGATGTCGATCCGCGAGGTCAACGCGCTCAGCCACTACACCGACTGGACTATCGGCCACGTGCACTCCGGCGCGCTCGGCTGGGTCGGCTTCATCACCTTCGGCGCCGTCTACTGCATGGTGCCGTGGCTGTGGAAGAAGGACGGCCTCTACTCCCTGAAGCTGGCCGAGTGGCACTTCTGGATCGCGACCCTGGGGATCCTTCTCTACATCTGCGCGATGTGGGTTTCCGGGATCATGGAAGGCCTCATGTGGCGCGAGTACACGCCCCAAGGCTTCCTCGCGAACTCCTTCGTCGAGACCGTCGCCGCCAAGCACATCGAGAACGTCATCCGCACCCTGGGCGGAGCCATGTTCCTCGCCGGCGCGGTGATCATGTCCTACAACCTGTGGCGTACGATCCGCATGCCCAGCTCTGCGCCCAGCGCCCAGAGCCTGAGCGGTCCCGCCCCCGCGCTCGTCGCGGCGCAGTAAGGCGAGACCTCCAACATGTGGAAGCATCACACCAAGCTGGAGCGGCATTCCCTGCCGCTGGTCATCGCGATCCTGATCGTCGTCTCCATCGGCGGCATCGTCGAGATCGCGCCGCTCTTCTGGCTCGAGAGCACGGTCGAGGAGGTCGAAGGGGTGCGCCCCTACACCCCGCTCGAGCTGGCCGGACGCGACATCTACATCCGCGAGGGCTGCTACACCTGCCACTCGCAGATGGTCCGCCCGCTGCGCGACGAGGTCGAACGCTACGGCCACTACAGCCTCGCGGCCGAGAGCATGTACGACCACCCGTTCCAGTGGGGCTCCAAGCGGACCGGACCAGACCTGGCCCGCGTCGGCGGCAAGTACTCCGACGGCTGGCACAAGGACCACCTGGTCGATCCGCGTTCGGTCGTGCCGGAATCGGTCATGCCGCCCTACGCCTTCCTCGCGGAGAAGGCGCTCGACTACCGCGACATCCAGGACAAGATCCGCGCGATGACCAAGGTCGGCGTGCCCTACACCCAGGACATGATCGACAACGCCAAGGACGACCTGGAAACCCAGGCCGATCCCTTCGCGGCCCCGACCAAGTTCCAGGCCCGCTACGGCGGCAAGGTCCTGCAGCGGGACTTCGACGGCGAGCCCGAGCGGCTGTCCGAGATGGACGCCCTGATCGCCTACCTGCAGATGCTCGGCACGCTCGTCGACTTCAGCACCTACCAGGCCCAGGCGCCGGAGAACCGGCGATGAGCGATCTCACCTACGAAACCGTGGCGAGGTTCGCCCAGCAGGGCGGCCTCATCTACTTCGGTCTGATCTTCGCGGGCGGCGTGCTCTACGCCCTCTGGCCGCGCAACCGCGAGGCGTTCCAGCGCCTCGCCAGCCTTCCCCTGCAAGATGATGAGGACCCCGATGTCCAAGCGTGAAGCCGACGAGGTGACGGGCGTCGAGACCACGGGACACGAGTGGGACGGCATCCGCGAACTGGACAACCCGCTGCCGCGCTGGTGGCTCTACATGTTCTGGGCCGGCGTCGTGGTGGCGATCGTATATTGGGTCCTCATGCCGGCCTGGCCGGGCGCGCGCAGCTACACGCAAGGGATTCTCGGGCAATCCGACCGGGCCGACGTCGCCGTCGCTCTGAACGATCTGAAGACCGTCCGCGGCGCTCAGGCCGCACGGCTAAAGACCGCGAGCCTGGAGGAGATCGAGCGTGATCCTGAGCTGCAGGCTTACGCCCAAGCCGTCGGCCAGTCTGTGTTCGGCGACAACTGCGCGACATGCCACGGCACGGGCGGGGTAGGGGCCAAGGGCTACGCCAATCTGCGCGACGACGTGTGGCTATGGGGCGGCTCTTTGGAGGACATCCACCGCACCATCGAGGTGGGGATCCGCGCCGACCATCCGCAGACGCGCTTCTCGCAGATGCCGGCCTTCGGTCGGGATCAGATGCTGAGCGCCGTCGAGATCTCGGACCTGACTGAGTACGTCGTGGCGCTGTCGGGACGCCCCGCCAACGCCGCCGCCGTGCGCCGGGCCGAGCCGGTGTACCAGGCCCAGTGCGTGGCCTGCCATGGCCCGGCCGGGGTTGGCGACCAGAAGCAGGGCGCTCCGAACCTGACCGACCAGGAGTGGCTCTACGGTTCCACACGCGCGGACATCCACGCGCAGATCTGGAACGGCCGCGCCGGGGTGATGCCCAGCTGGAAGAACCGCTTCGATCCCGAAACCCTGAAAGCGCTGGCGGTCTACATCCACGCCAACGCCGGAGGCCAATAGGCCATGACCGTCGTCATAGACAGGACCCGTGCTTCGGCCCCCAAGCATGAAGCGGGTCCCGTCTCGGCCGCCGCCCGGGCTCGCAAGAGCGCAGATCCGGGCGGCGGTCTCTACAAGCCGCGCGCGCCGATCTATCCCAAGCTGGTCCACGGCCGCTGGCGGGCGATCAAGTGGGCGGTGATGATCGTCACCCTCGCGATCTACTACATCACCCCCTGGATCCGTTGGGACCGCCCTGGCGTCCTGCCCGATCAGGCCGTGCTGGTCGATTTCGCCGGCCGCCGGTTCTATTTCTTCGACATCCAGCTCTGGCCGCAGGAGGTGCATTTCATCACTGGCTTGCTGGTGGCCTCTGCGCTGGCGCTGTTCCTGGTCACGGCGCTCTTCGGCCGGCTCTGGTGCGGCTATGCCTGTCCGCAGACGGTCTGGACCGACCTTTTCATCTATGTCGAGCGGCTGTTCGAAGGTGATCGAAACGCGCGCATGCGTCTGGACGCGGCCCCGTGGTCGCTCAACAAGGCCTGGCGCAAGGTCGGCAAGCACGCGGTCTGGCTTGGCATCGCCTTCGCCACCGGCGGCGCCTGGATCTTCTACTTCCACGACGCGCCGAGCCTGCTGCGGGACTTCTGGATCGGGCAGGGGCCGGTCACCGGCTACGTCTTCTGCGTCCTGCTGACCTTCACCACCTATGTGTTCGCCGGAACCATGCGCGAGCAGGTCTGCATCTACATGTGCCCCTGGCCGCGGATCCAGGGCGCGATGCTCGACACCAACTCGCTGCAGGTCACCTATCGCTACGACCGCGGCGAGCCGCGCGGCGCCCACAAGAAGAGCGCTGGCTGGGAAGGCCGCGGCGACTGCGTCGACTGCAACCAGTGCGTCACCGCCTGTCCGATGGGCATCGACATCCGCGACGGCGCGCAGCTCGAGTGCATCAACTGCGGCCTCTGCATCGACGCCTGCGACGAGATCATGCTCAAGGTCGAGCGTCCGATCGGTCTGATCGCCTACGACACCGACGCCGCCGTCGAGGCGCGCGCAGCGGGTAAGCCCGGTGTTTACCGCCTGATCCGCTCGCGCACGGTCTTCTACGCGGTCGCCTTGGCGATCGTTGGCGGCCTTATGGCCTGGGGACTCAGCATCCGCCCGACCATGGACCTCCATGTCTTACACGACCGCAACCCGGTCTTCGTGCGTCTGCACGACGGCGCGGTGCGCAATGGCTACACGATCAAGATCGCCAACCGCACCTTCCAAGCCCAGACCTACACCGTCGCCTTCGACGGGCCCGCCGGCGCGATCCTGAAGACGCCAGGCGACCGAGGCAGCCGAGACATTCTCCAGGTCGAGGTGCCCGCCAACGAAGTGCGGGCCGTGCGGATCTTCGTGACCCTGCCGCCCGATGCGATCTCCGCCACCAACCTCGCGGCCGCCTTCGTTGTCGCCACGCCCGGCGACGAGATCCGCGTCAAGACCACCTTCCTGTCAGGAGCTGCGAACGCGCCATGACCGCCCGCGCAACCAAGCCGTTTCGTGTCACCGGCTGGCACGTCCTGATCTCTGTGGTCGCCTTCTTTGGCGTGGTGATCGCGGTCGACTCCCTGTTCCTGGTGCTGGCCTATCGCTCGCATCCGGGTCAGGTCTCGGTCACCCCGTACGAGGACGGCCTGACCTACAACCGCGCCGTCGCCCAGCGCCGCAGCCAGGCCGCTCTGGGCTGGAGCGCCACCGCCGCGCCCGGCGAAGGCGGCGTGGTCATCGAGATCGCCGACGCAGACGGGCGCCCCGTCCCGGGCCTCAACTTGACCGGTCTGCTGCGTCGACCGGCGACCGAGGCGGGCGAATTCGCCCTGACCTTCGAGGAGGCCGCCCCCGGCCGCTACCTTGCTCCCGCCAAGCCCGAAGCGGGAACCTGGGACGTCCACGTCCAGTCTCAAGGGCAGGTCTTCCAAGCGGAGCGCCGACTGACATGGCCCTGACCGCCTCAGATCGGCAGGACTTCTCTGCCTTCCTTCGCCCCACAGAGGGCGGAGGCCGTTCCATCGAACTGCTCGTCAAGGGCGCCCGCTGCGCCGCTTGCCTGTCTAAGATCGAGCGCGAGGTGCGGACCCTCCCGGCCGTGGAGTCGGCCCGGCTCAATCTCACGACGGGCAAGCTCTCGGTCGGCTTCGCGGCCGGGGCGGGGGACCCCAGTCTGGTGCTCGAACGTCTCGACCGGCTGGGCTACCCAGCCACGCTCTATGATCCCGGCAAAGCCGCCGCTGCGCGTGACGCAGAGGGACGGCGGCTGACCTTGGCCCTGGGCGTCGCCGCCTTCGGGGCCGGCAACGCGATGATGTTCTCGGTGCCGATCTGGGCGGGTCTGTTCGGGCAGGAGCTCGGGCCGGCGACGCGCACCATGATGATGTGGCTCAGCGCCGTGATCGGGGCGCCGTGCGCTGTCTATGCCGGCATGCCGTTCTTCGAGTCGGCCTGGCGTTCGCTGCGTTCGGGGCGCGCCAACATGGACGTGCCGATCTCGATCGGCGTCATCCTGACCCTGGCGATCTCGTTCGTCGAAACGGTGCTGCGAGGACGCGACGCCTATTTCGACGCCGCCGTTTCGCTGCTGTTCCTGCTGCTCATCGGCCGTTGGCTCGACCATCGCCTGCGCGCCAGCGCCCGTAGCGCCGCCGCCGATCTGCTGGCCATGCAGGCGCCCGCCGCCACACTCCTCGCCGAGGACGGGACTGAGCGACGCATTCCGTTGAGCGAGATCGCGAGCGGCGATCTGTTGATCGTCCGTCCTGGCGAGCGGATCCCTGTCGACGCGGTCATCACCGCCGGGGTCTCCGAGCTCGATAACTCCCTGCTCACCGGCGAGACGACACCGGCGCGGGTCGTCCCCGGCGAGCCGTGCCAGGCCGGGGCGATGAACCTCGGCGGCGTTCTGCGCCTGCGCGCGACCGCGCGGTCTGAAGACTCGGCCGTCGCTGCGATCGCGCGCCTTGTTGAGGCCGGGACTCAATCACGCTCCAAGTACGTTCGGCTGGCTGACAAGGCGGCGGCGCTCTACGTGCCGGTCGTGCACACGGCCGCCGCCTTGACCTTTGTCGGGGGCTGGGGGCTCGGCCTTGGCCCGCGCGAGGCGCTGCTGCGGGCCGTCGCCGTGCTCATCATTACCTGCCCCTGCGCCCTGGGCCTGGCGGTGCCTGCGGTCCAGGTCACGGCGTCGGCCCGGCTCTTCCGGCGCGGCGTGCTTGTGAAATCCGGTGCGGCCTTGGAGCGGTTGGCCGAGGTCGATCATGTCGTCTTCGACAAGACCGGCGTGCTCACCGAGGGCCGTCCCCAGTTGATCGATCCGGTTCCGGCGGCGATCGCCATGGCCGCTCCGCTGGCCAAGGCCTCCGCCCATCCGCTGTCGAAGGCGTTGGCGGCGCATGCGGGGCCGACCTTGCTGGCCGACGACATCGTCGAGACGGCCGGGCAGGGCGTCGAGGGCGTCATCGGCGGGCGCCGCGCCAGGTTGGGCCGGGCCGCGTTCGTCGGCGTCGCCGGGGTGCCGGCCAGCGAGACCGAGCTGTGGTTCGGGATCGAAGGCGACACGAAGGTCCGGTTTGTCTTCGCCGACCAACTGCGGGCCGACGCCGCGCAGACCATCGCCGCGCTGAAGGCCCGCGGACTGAGCGTCGAGATCCTGTCCGGAGACATCCCGGGCGCCGTAGGTCGGGCCGCCGAGTCCGCCGGGGTCGCCGATTGGCGCGCCAGCCTTGCGCCAGCCGACAAGGCGCGGCTGATGGCTGAGCGGACGGCGCAGGGGCGCAAGGTGCTGATGGTCGGGGACGGGCTCAACGACGCCGCGGCCCTGGCGGGCGCGCACGCCGCCATGGCCCCGGGCACGGCGCTGGACGCCAGCCAGAACGCGGCCGACCTCGTATTCTCGGGCGAGAAGCTGGCGGCCGTAGTCGAAGCCCTGGACGTCGCGCGATCCGCCCGCAGCCGGGCGCTGGAGAACTTCTCGTTCGCGGCGCTCTACAACATGGTCGCCGCGCCCGCCGCGATGATCGGTCTCGTCAATCCGTTTGTCGCCGCGCTGGCGATGTCCGGGTCGTCGCTGGTCGTAACCTTGAACGCCCTGCGAACCGGGGTGGGGAGACGCTGATGGCTATCCTGATGTTCCTGGCCCCGGCCTCCGTGGCCCTTGCCCTGGTCGGCCTTGGCGCATTCTGGTGGACGCTGCGCAGCGGCCAGTACGAGGACCCGATGGGCGATGCTTCACGCATCCTGGTGGACCAGGACCGTCCTGATTGACGGATATCACGGCGCAGCCTGGCCGGGCGGGCGACAAGGGCGCCAAGACCACAGGAGCCGCTCCGTGACGCTCAAAGACCCCCAGGCGCTTGCCGACCTCGTCGCCCGTTTCGATGGACGCGCGCCGCGCTACACCAGCTACCCCACCGCCGTGCAGTTCACGCCGGATGTCGGTGAGGAGACCTACCGTCGCTGGCTGGCCGAGCTTCCCGGGCACGACCCGGTGTCGCTCTACATGCACATACCGTTCTGCGCGCGGCTCTGCTGGTACTGCGGCTGCAACACCCGCGCGGTGAACCGCCACGAGCCTATCGCGGCCTATGTCGGCAAGCTGCTCGACGAGATCCGCCTGCTCGGTCAGGCGTTGCCCTCGCGCCTGCCGGCCAACGCCTTGCACTTTGGCGGCGGGACCCCGAACATGCTGGCGATCGAGGAACTGGACGTCCTCTTCGCCGCCCTGCGCGAGGTGTTCGACCTCGCCGCGGACATCGAGGTGGCGACCGAGATCGATCCGCCGGCCCTGACGCGCGATTGGGTCATGGCCTGCGCCCGCCACGGTCTGCGCCGGGCCAGCCTCGGGGTGCAGAACCTCGATCCCCAGGTTCAGGCGGCGGTGGATCGGAAGGGCACGATCGAGGAGGTCGCCCGTTGCGTCGGCTGGCTGCGCGAGGCGGGCGTGACCTCGATCAACTTCGACCTCATGTACGGGCTGCCGCACCAGACGACCGCCAACACCCTGGCGACCGTCGATGCGGTGCTTAGCCTGCGCCCAGAGCGGCTGGCGCTGTTCGGCTACGCCCACGTGCCGTGGATGAAGTCGCATCAGCAGCTGATCGCCGAAGACGCCCTTCCGGGACCGACTGAGCGTCTCGATCAGAGCGAATCGGCTGCCGAGCGGCTGATCGCCGAGGGTTATGTCCGCATCGGCCTCGACCATTTCGCGTTGCCGGACGACGAACTGGCGGTGGCGCTCAAGGAGGGCCGCCTGCGGCGCAACTTCCAGGGCTATACGACCGACGCCGCCCGCACGCTGATCGGGATGGGCGCCTCGGCGATCGGCGCCTTTCCGCAAGGCTTCGCTCAAAACCTGACGAGAGAGCTGGACTGGCGGGCGGCGCTGGACCGAGGTCAGCTTCCGGTCGCCCGCGGCGTAGCGGTGACGGACGAGGACCGTTTCCGGGGCGAGATCATCGAGCGGCTGATGTGCGACTTCGCCGTCGATCTGCATGCGATCTGCCTGCGCCACAACCGTTCGCTCGCCGATCTGGCGATGATCCTGGCGCGGCTGGAGCCGTTCCGCCGCGAGGGCCTGGTGGAGAGCGAAGGCGGCCGCGTCGAAGTGCTCGGACACGGCCGACTGGTCATCCGCTCGATCTGCGCAGCAGTGGACGCCTACTTCGACGCCCAGCAGGGGCGTCACGCCAAGGCGCTGTAAAGATATGAAAAATCAGGCGGCGGCGAGGTCTTCAAGGGCCTCGCGGTCGCGAACCTTGAAGCGACGGCAGCTCTCGAACTCGACCACGCCGGAGGACTGCAACTGAGTGATCATGCGCGAGACCGTCTCGATGGTCAGGCCGAGATAGTCGGCCATGTCCTGGCGGCCCATGGCCAGCTCGACCGCCGCTTCGCCGCGGCGTTGGGCCAGGCCCAGCAGGAAGCTCGCGACCCGCTCGCTGGCGCTTTTGCGCACCAGCAGGGTCAGGTGTTCACGGGCGCTCTCAAGGTCGCGCACCGTAGCTTCCCACATCAGCCCCTTCAGCTCGTCCTCGCCGCCGGCCGCGAGCAGCGCCTGGCGGCTGGCGGCCAGGATCACGCAGTCGCTGAGCGCCTCGGCGCCCATGCTGTGGCTGCCGCGGGTCTCCAGGCCGAAGACGTCTCCGGGATAGTAGAAGTCGCCGATGGGCCGGCGTCCGTCGGCCATGAAGCGCGAGGTGCGCACCGTGCCGCTGATCATGCGATAGACCAGGTCGGCCCGCTCGCCCTGACCATAGATTTCCTCGTCCTTGGCGAACGACATCGGTACGCCGATACGGCTGATCAGGTCGTGATGATCGTCACGGAGGATCGTTTCGCTGCAAGTCATACCCAACTCCCGATGACCTTTGACTAGGCCGGAGCGGGCAGGTGGAAAATTTCGGATCGTCCCTTACGGAGGCGCCCTTAGGTACTCCTACGGAGGTCAGTTCACGCGGCGGGTGCGGCCGGCCCAATAGGGTTCGCGCAATTCTCGGCGCAGGATCTTGCCCGAGGCGTTGCGGGGCAGGGCGTCGATAAAGTCGACGCTCTTGGGGGCTTTGAAACCGGCGATGCGGGTCCGGGCGAAGGCGATGATGTCGTCCGGATCGGGACTGGTCCCTGGCTTGGGCGCGACGATGGCCTTCACCGACTCGCCCCATTTGTCGTCAGGCACCCCGATGACCGCCACCTCGGCGACGTCCGGGTGGCCGTAGACCGCGCTCTCGACTTCGGCCGGATAGATGTTCTCCGCGCCGGAGATGATCATGTCCTTCACCCGGTCGTGGATGAAGAGATAGCCGTCCTCGTCCAGGTATCCGGCATCGCCGGTGCGCAGCCAGCCATCCGCTGCGACGGTGGCGGCCGTCGCCTCCGGCAGGCGCCAGTAGCCCGCCATGTTCGAAACCGACCGCACGGCGACCTCGCCGACCGTGTTTGGCGGCAGGGCTTCCCCGGCCTCATTGACCACCTTCAGTTCGACTCCCGGCATCGGCAGGCCCGCGGCTCGCATCCGAGCATTGCCCGTTGGGTCGTGATCTTCGGGCGGCAGGTAGACGATGGTCCCGCAGGTCTCGGTCATGCCGTACTGCTGGACGAAGCCGCAGCCGAACACCTCCATGCACTCGCGCAGCAGGTCGAGCGGGATCGGGCTGGCGCCGTAGAGAATGTACTTCAGGCGGGAGTAATCGACCTCCCGCGCCCGCGGCTGGCGCACCACGATCTGCAGCGCCGCCGGCACCATGAACATCTTCGAGACGCGCTCGTGCTCGATATAGTCCAGCACCTTGAACGGATCGAACTCGCGCGCGACCACGCCTTTGGCGCCGTTGACCAGGCCGACGATGCCCCAGCCGGTCCCGCCGATGTGGCCGACCGGCATGGCGACCAGGCTGATGTCCTCCGGAGCCCACTGGTTCCAGGCCATGGGCGTTTCCTGCGCCCGGCGGCGACCGCCAAGAATGTTGAGATGGCTGAGCATCGCGCCTTTTGGCCGCCCCGTCGTCCCGGAGGTGTAGAGCTGGACAGCCACGTCGCGCTCGTCGATGGCGATGGCGGGGTCTGTCGCGGGCTGAGCGTCGCGCCAGGCGTCGTAGGTCGGCCAGGCGCTATCGACGGCTTCCATGGCCACGATCTTCATCTTGGGCAGATCGGCCGCCACCTGACGGGCGATTTCAACGACCTCAGGCCCCACGAAAAGCATCTTGGCCTGGGCGTCGCCGGCGATATAGGCCACCTCCGGCGGGGCCAGGCGCCAGCCGATCGGGGCGATGATCACCCCGATCTTGGCGGCGCCGAACAGCAGCTCGAAATAGTGGTCGCTGTTCTTGCCGAGATAGGCGATGCGGTCGCCCTTCTTCAGCCCCTCAGCGAGCAGCGCCTGGGCGGCCTGATTGCTGGCGGCGTCGAACTGCGCGTAGGTCGTCTCGCGCCCCTCGAAGGTCAGCGCGACGGCGTCAGGCCGTTCGCGCGCATGGAAGCGCGGCGCCTCGGCCAGGGTCGGAATGGCGTTGAAGTCGACGGAGGTTTCAGCCACGAGCGGTCTCCCTAGAGCCCGAGCACCAGGCGGGCGATGATGTCCCGCTGGATCTCGTTGGAACCGCCATAGATCGAGGCGGCGCGATCGTTGAGGTATCGGGGCATGGCGGTGAGCAGCGCATCCGGCCCGATCGGCGGAGTGTTGGAACCGGGCTCGCGGGCGGCCGGCTGGTCCGGCGCAGCGTAGACCCCGGCGACCTCCAGCAGCAGTTCGTCGATCCGCTGCATCGCCTCGCCGCCCTGGGTCTTGAGCATCGAGGACGCCGGGCCCGGGTTCTTGCCGGAGGACAGGGCCGCCAGGATGCGCTGCTCCGACACCTCGATGGCTTGGACGGCGATCTCGGTCTCCATCAGCCGGCCGCGGAAACTGGCTTCATCGAGCAGTCCGGCCTCGCGGGCGGCCTTGCGCAGCCGCTCCAGCATGACCTTCAGGCCGGGCGCCGAGCCTCCGCCGCGCTCGAACTCCAGCAGGTACTTGGCGACGGTCCAGCCCTGGTTCTCGTCGCCGATGCGACCCGACACCGGCACGCGGACGTCCTCGAAGAAGACCTCGTTGACCTCGTGCTCGCCCGCCAGCGTGATGATCGGGCGGACCCGAACGCCCGGGCTCTGCATGTCGAGCAGCAGGAAGGTGATCCCCGCCTGCGGCTTGCCGTCGGCCAGCGTCCGCACGAGGCAGAACATCCGGTTGGCCCAATGGGCGTGCGTGGTCCACAGCTTCGAGCCGTTCAGCACATAGTCGTCGCCATCGCGCACCGCTCGAAGCTGCAACGATGCGAGGTCCGAGCCGGCCCCCGGTTCGGAGTAGCCCTGGCACCAGTAGTCCTCGCCGGAGAGGATGCGCGGCAGGTAGTGCGCCTTCTGCTCGGGCGTGCCGTATCCCATGATCACCGGGCCGACCATGCGCAGGCCCATGGGCGCCAGGCTTGGCGCTCCGGCACGCGCGCACTCGGCGGCGAAGATGTGCCGCTGCATTTCGCTCCAGCCCGGTCCGCCGTAGGCCTTGGGCCAACTTGGCGCCGCCCAGCCCCTGGCGTGCAGGGTCTTCTGCCAGGGCAGGCTGTAGCGCTTGTCCATGAAGACGCTGGTCGCGCGACGCCCGGCCTCGCGCAGTTCGGGGGTGAGCGCCTCCTCTAGGAAGGCGCGCACCTCGTCACGAAAGCCCAGTTCTTCGGCCGTAAGGTCCAGGTTCACTTGGCGCGGATCCTAGAAGCGACCGCGCAGCGTAACCCCATAGGTCCGCGGCGGCGCCAGGAAAGTCGCGAAGGTCCCGGTTTGCAACGGCTGGTCGACGACGACTTGGTTGTAGTCCTCGTCGGTCAGGTTCTGGGCCCACAGCTCTGCGGACCAGCGCTCATCCTCAGTCCCCAGCACCAGCCGGGCGTTGACCAGCGTCAGCGCCGGCTGCGACTTCAGCGGATCGAGATTGGAGCCGGTGTTGTATTCTGAGGTGTACTTGGCCGAGAGGCTGGCCCGGAACTCCAGGGATTCACCTACCGGCCGCTCATAGTTCACAGTGCCCGCCGCCGACCACAGCGGTGCATAGGACAGCCGGGTGTTGGGCAGGCGAGGGGATATCCCCGCCGGAGGAATAAAGTCGCCGAACTGAGTCTCGGCATAGGTGACGCCGCCGGAGAAGCTCAGCCCCTCGACCGGCGGACGCCACATCAGGTCGACGTCGACCCCGCGCGAGATCACCTCGGGGATCGAGGCCACCAGCCAGCTGATGCCGGTGTAGGTGTTGAGCTGGAAGTCCTCGTAGGTCTGGTGGAACAGCGTGGCGTTGGCCAGCACCCTATAGTCCGGCGTGTTGGTCTTCACCCCGAGCTCGTAGCTGACCACGGTCTCGGCCGGGAAGCTGGTGTCGGGATTGATCACGCCGGCCGCGAGGCGCGCGCGATCCAGGTTGAAGCCGCCGCTCTTGAAGCCCTCGGCGTAGGAGACGTAGGTCATGACGCTTTCGTTGAAGCGGTAGCTGGCCTTGAGCGTCCCGCCCCAGCGGCCTTCGCTCTGTTCCTGGTTGGTGACGACGTTGTTGAACGCCGGATCGGAGTGCGGCGCGCAGATCGCCCCGCGGGCGGCCGCCGGGATCGGGCGAACGAGGGCCGCGGCGCAGGCGTTGGCCGGCGCTGAGTTGGTGTAGTGGCTGCGAACCGACTTCTCGTCGTCGGAGTAGCGCAGGCCCAGAGTCAGCTCGAGCGCCTCGGTCACCTTCCAGCTGTTGTTCGTGAACAGCGCCCAACCCTTGGAATTGTGATCGTAGCTGTCGCGCGGGCCTGCCCCTGCCGGGAAGTTGGTCCCGAACGGCAGGCCGGTCAGTTGCGAGATGAACGCCGGGTTGGGACTTCCGGTCGCCGCTGAGAGCAGCAGGCCGAAATAGGGCTCATAGGCGGTTCCGAACGTCGTGGCCGCCGCCGCCTTCAGATCTTCATTCGAATAGAAGGCGCCGATCAGCCAGTTGATGCTCTCGGTGGCGCCTGCCAGTCGAACTTCCTGCGAAAACGCCTTGATTTCGTTGAAGCTCGAGCCATCCGCGGGCCGATACCAGATGTCCGCCGAGGAGAAATCGATGTCCGATCCGTTCTCGGCCCGCCATTCGCGGAAGGCCGTGATGGAGGTCAGGGCGATATCGTCGTTGATGTCCCAGTCCACCTGGGCCGACACGCCTTTGTCGGTGATCTTCGATCCCATGTCGCGGTTGGCGTTGGCCAGCCGCGCGCCGGGATTGGGCGGGCGCTGAACGCCTTCATCGCCGGCCAGGGCGTCGACGAGGGCCGCGGTCGGGCCAGCCACGGTCACGAAGTTCACGCAGCAATGCTCGTCGCGGTCCGAATAGTCGGCCAGCAGCTTGATGTTCAGATTGCCGGTCGGGGTGACCAGCAGCTGGCCGCGGATCGTGTAGTAGTTCTGGTCGGTGTCGTCCGTGCGGGTGCGCGGTCCGGACCCGACGTGCACATCGGCGAACCCGTCGCGTTCGCGTTTGGCGGCGTAGAGCCGGCCGGCCATCAGGTTTTCGACGATTGGGCCGGTGACGCTGCCCGCGACGCCTACGGCGCCGTGGCTTCCCACCGTCAGCTCGCCCGCCGCTTCGAATTCGAAGGACGGCGCCTTGGTGATGACGTTGATGACGCCGGCCGAAGTGTTCTTGCCGAACAGCGTGCCTTGCGGGCCCTTGAGGATCTCGACCCGCTCCAGTTCCCCCAGGTCGCCGAACGCGACGCCGCTGCGGGCGCGGTAGACTCCGTCGATGACCGTGCCGACCGACGATTCCAGCCCCGGATTGTCGCCGATGGTGCCGACGCCGCGGATTCGCGCGGAGGTCTGGGCCTCGCTGGTCGACGAGGTCACGCTGAGCCCGGGCGCCAGCACCTGCAGGTCCTTGATGTCCCGAACGCCCGCATCCTGGAGTTGCCGCTGCGGAAGGGTTGTGACCACGACTGGCACATCCTGCAGGTTCTGCTCCCGCTTCTGGGCGGTGACGACGAGTTCGGAGACGGTCCCGGAATCCTGCGCCATGGCCGGAGCAGCCGCACAGGCGACCGCGATGACCGCCCATGAGGCGGTTCGCATTGCGTGGTTCATTTTCCCTCCCGCTGCCGGCGCCTTTGGCCGGCTGTTCTTGAACATCGCCGTCTTCTCGCGACGAGGCGGGAATGCTTGCAGAAACAGGCTTTGCGGGACAAGCTAGCGAATGTGATAGGCGCCGCAGGGGCGGTGGGCCGTCACGGGGGCTGAGCGATGACCGTAGCGGTTCGCGAGGAACTCGATCTCATTGAGCGTCTGGCGCTCGACGTGCGCGACCGTGGCGTGGAGATTGGCCTGCCATACATCGCCGTCAGCGCCGATATCGGCGACCCCGAGCCGATGCGCGATCACCAGGGGCGGCCGTTCGCCGAAACCGTGTTCCAGTGGCTCGACCCAGGATTGCAGTACTGGAAGGACCGTGGCTTCGCCCTGCGTTCGGCCTTCGTCTTCGCCTGCCGCTATACCGCCGAGCCGTTCTACTTTCAGGATGGCCGCTTTGGGTCCTGGCGTCGCTCACCGCGGCTGGAGGCTATCGAGGTCGTGCAGAGCGCTGATACCGTGGAGATCGGAACCGCCATCGTCGCACCCGCCCATCTGCCGGGCGGCGTCATCGGCGCGATCGTCTGGGCCTCGCCGCAGATCTTCGACGTTGGTCCTGTGTTCGAGCGGCGCGCAGCCGAGCTGTCGACGCTCTCGCTTCGGCTGATGGCCGCCTACAACGATCGCGGCTCTTCGCCGGACGGCCTGGTCCATCTGACCCGGCGCGAAATCCAGTGCCTGAAGTGGGCCGCGAAGGGAAAGACCGACTCAGAGATCGCGGAGATCGTGAAGATCGCGATGCCGACGGTCCGCTTTCACATGCGCAACGCCGCTGACAAGATGGGCGTCGCGGGCCGGCCGCAGGCGGTGCACCGCGCGTCCGTGCTCGGCTATGTGGGCGAGAGGCGAGTGACCGGCCGGGCCTGAGCGCCCCCGCGCGTTGGTCGATCAATTGGCCGCGTTCGTCGCATCTGTCGCACAGCTGTCCTCCGCGGGAGACGCGGCATGGCGTGGCGGCGCGGCCGGGCATAGGGCGGGATTGCCGCGCCGTTGCGCCGCGCAATTGGGAGAACGGACATGATGCACGCGATCTTTGCGCTCGCCCTTGCGGCCGCCGCGGCGCTCACCCCCAGCTCGGCGCCGCCATCGAGCCCGCTGATCGAGCACAGCAGCGGCCTGCCGGTCACCGAGGTCCAGATCGAGGGCCATGGGCCCTACAGGTTCATCATCGACACCGCGGCCAGCAGCACCGTCATCCTTCCCAGCCTGCACGCAGCGCTTCCTGTAACCCTGAAGAAGCGCGGCGGGCTTGAGGTGAGCGGGGCGGCAGGCAAGGCCGCCGTCGAGACGGTGGCGATCAAGGAGCTCGAGACCCAGGGACGGCGGTTCTCCGGGCTGACGGCGTTCGACATGCCGCCGGGACCGATCGACGCCCTTCAGGTGCACGGGATCCTTGGCGCGGATGTACTCGCCCACGCGATCCTCGACATCGACATGGCCGCTGGTCAGTGGGCGATCCACGACGAGGAGCCGGTCCTGGCGAGTTCGGCCCGCGAGCATCGGACCGCCATCACCCTGGATGATGCGCTGGCGCCGCGGGTGACGGTCTGGCTCGACGGCTATCCGATCGACGCCGTGGTCGACACCGGCGCCCGCGCCACCATCGTGAACTGGCATGCCGCCGCCCTCCTGGGGCTGAACCCGGAGAGCGAAGGGCTACGCGCCGGCGGCACGCTAAAGGGCGTCAGCAGCCACGCCACGCCAAGCTCCGTGCACACAGCCCGCAAGCTCGAAGTCGCGGGGGCGGTGATCGCCAAGCCCGACTTCCGGATCGCGGACCTGCCGGTCTTCCAGACGGTCGGGTTGGCCGACAAGCCGGGGATGATCCTTGGCATGGACCACCTGGGCCGCTTTCGGACGATCATCGACTACAAGGGCCGCGAGTTGATCCTGGTGGCCGCCCCCGGCGCTTGACGCCGCCGCAGTCGACCGGGGGCCCTTGACCAATTCATAACTGAGGGGTTATGGCTCAATCCATAGCCCATTGGTTATGTATTGTGATGGCCGACACACGCGACCTCCTGTTCAGAACGCTCTCTGACCCGACGCGAAGGGGCATCTTCGAGCGCCTGTGCCGTGAGGGCGAACAGACGGTCGGGGCGCTGACGGATCGGGCCGGGGTGTCTCAGCCGGCCGTATCGAAACACCTCGCTGTTTTGAAGCAGGCGGGGTTGGTCAGCGACCGTCAGGCGGGACGCCAGACCCATTACAGCGCCCGGCGCGCCGCCCTGACCCCGCTGCTCGACTGGACCAAGGAAATGGCCGGCTTCTGGGAGGATCGTTTCGACGATCTCGAAGACCTGCTCAACAGGATGGACCAATGAACGACCAATCGATCGAGACGCGCTCTGTCGTCGTCGAGCGCGACTTCGCTCATGCGCCGGAGAAGATCTGGCGCGCACTGACCCAGCCGCACCTGATCGAAGAATGGCTGATGAAGAACGACTTCAGCCCCGTCGTCGGCCACCGTTTCAATCTGCGGGGCGAGTGGGGCGGAGTCCTCGACTGCGAGGTCCTGGTGATCGAGCCGTACCGAACGCTCTCCTACGCCTGGAATTTCGCCCACGAGGACCCGGCTTTCGCCCTTCAGAGCGTGGTGACCTTTACGCTCGAACCCACGGAAGGCGGTGTCCGGTTGCGCATGGAGCAGAGCGGCTTCCGTCCCAACCAGAAGCAGGCGTTCGGCGGCGCAAAGGCCGGCTGGAATAGCTTCTTCGAGAAGCTGGACTTGGTCCTGGCCCGCGCCGATTGAATCCTGGAGGAACCTCATGCAACTGAACAACGTGATCCGGCAGTCGCACCGTTGGCTGTCGATCGCCTTTACCGCTGCGGTCGTCGCCAACTTCGCTGCCATGGCCCTGGGCGAGCCCCCGGCGTGGATCGTCTATGCGCCGCTGCCGCCACTTTTCCTGATGCTGCTTAGCGGGCTCTACATGTTCGTTTTGCCCTACGTCGCCAAGGGACGGGCTCGAACCCTCGCGGGCAACTGAACGATGGCGCTGAAGCGGTGGCGGATGGGGTGGGATTCGAACCCACGGTAGGCTTCCACCTACGGCGGTTTTCAAGACCGCTGCCTTAAACCACTCGGCCACCCATCCGGAAGGAGGGGCCTATAGCAGGGCTGGAGCGGGGGCTCCAGCCGCCAGGCGCAATCTGCACAACCTTAATGAAATCGCCGGTTTCGTTAACCGTGCTGCAAGGCTCAGGGCCGCACGATGGCGACCACAAAGCGCTGGGGAGCGTAGACTTCAGAAGGAGCGTGGCCATGACCCGCGTCCGTTATTGCGTGCCGGCCCGCAGTTTCATTGTCGTGCTCATGGGGACCGCCGCGCTCGCCGCCTGCGCCACGCCCCAGCCGCGCTATGCCGCCAAGCATCCCGTCGCGGGGCCGACGCCCGGCCAGCTGCCGAACGGCGCCGGCGGCCGATACAAGGTCGGCTCGCCATACGAGGTCGGCGGGGTCTGGTACGCTCCCAAGGAAGAGCCGAACTACGATCAGGAGGGGCGGGCCACCTGGTATGGCCAATCCCATCACCTGAAGACCACGGCCAACGGCGAGGTGTTCGACCGCTACGCGCTGTCGGGCGCCCACACCACGCTGCCGTTGCCCTCGATCGTCGAGGTCACCAATCTTGATAACAACCGCACCGTCCAGGTGCGCATCAACGACCGAGGCCCGTTCAAGGGCGATGCGTTGATCGATGTCTCCCAGGAGGCCGCGCGCCAGCTCGGGTTCGAACAGCAAGGCCATGCGCGCGTGCGGGTCCGCTATGTCGGTCCGGCGCCGCTGGGCGCGCCCGATGCGGGACTGCGCTACTCGGCCTACACGCCGGGCCTGACGCCGTCCGAGCAACTGCCCCCCGGACCGACCCCCTATTCGGGAATTCAGACGGGCCCGGTGGAGACGCCCGTGGCCTCCCAACCTCTGGCGCCGCTCGCGCCCGCGACGTCGGCGCCCTTGCCGGCTGCGACGGCAGGGGGCCTCGTCTATCGGGTTCAGGCCGGGGCGTTTTCCGACCCCGCCAACGCTCAGCGCGTGGTGACCCAGCTCGGCTCGGCGGTCATCGCGAAGGTCGAACCCTTCCAGCGGGCCGACGGCGTGACGCTCTACCGCGTCATGGTCGATGGCACGGCCGACGAGGGTGAGGCCTGGGCGCTGCGCGACCGGGTCGCAGCCTATGGGTTCTCCGAGGCGCGCGTGGTTCGTCCCGGCGCCTGAGGCAAGTCGGCCAAGCTGCGGTTGAGCGCTGGACAAACGGGCCGAACCGGCCATTTTGGCCGGCGTGACGCGCGGGCGGTTCATCACTTTCGAAGGCGGCGAGGGCGCGGGCAAGTCGACGCAGGTCCGGCGCCTGGTCGCGCGCCTGCAAGCTGGCGGCCGTGAGGTCGTGGCCACGCGCGAGCCAGGCGGCTCGCCTGGCGCCGAAGCCATCCGTAACCTGGTGCTGAAGGGCGACGCCGACCGCTGGAGTCCGACGACCGAGACGCTCCTGATGTACGGCGCGCGGCGCGACCATATCGAGCGGACGATCCTGCCTGCCCTGGAGCGAGGGGCCTGGGTGGTCTGCGACAGGTTCGCCGACTCCACCCGCGCCTATCAGGGCGGCGCCGGCGGCGTCGATCCCGCCTTCATCTCGGCGCTGGAGGCCTTCGTCCTGGCCGATGTGCAGCCTGACCTGACGCTGGTGTTCGATCTGCCGGTCGATGTCGGCCTAGCGCGCGCCGAAGCCTTCGCCAAGGCCGACGGCCACGCCGAGACACGGTTCGAGTCCAAGGGCCTGGCCTTCCACGAACGGCTACGCAGCGCCTTTCGCCACATCGCCGCCGCCGAACCTGAGCGCTGCGCCCTGATCGACGCCGCGGCCGGCATGGATGAGGTCGAGGCCCAGGTCTGGCAGGCGGTGGAGCACCGGCTTGGCTGACGCTGCGCGCCATCCGCGCGAGGTCTTTGACCTCAAAGGCCACGAGGCGGCCGAAGCTGCCTTCGAAGACGCCCGTGGCCGCGGTCGTCTGCATCACGCCTGGCTGCTGACCGGCCCGGAAGGGGTCGGCAAGGCGACCTTCGCCTATCGCGCGGCGCGCCGGCTGCTGGGCGCGCCGGGCAACTCGGCCTACGGCATACTGGGCGCGTCGCCGGACCATCCGGTCAGCCGCCAGATCATCGCCCGCTCACACCCCGACATCATGGTGCTGGAGCGGATCGGCGAGGACGGCAAGGTCCGCAAGTCGATCCCGGTCGACGAGGCTCGGAAGCTGTCGGACTTCTTCGCCAAGTCGCCGGCCTCGGCGCCCCATCGCGTGGCGATCATCGACGCGGCCGACGACCTCAACGTCAATGCTGCGAACGCTGTGCTCAAGACGCTGGAAGAACCGCCGGCCCGCGGCGTGATTCTACTGGTCTCCCACGCGCCCGGCGGCTTGTTGCCGACGATCAAGTCCCGGTGCCGGCGGCTCGGTTTTCAGTCGCTGCCAGAGGCTGAAGTCACGGCGTTCGTTGAAGCCCGCACCACGGCCAATCCGGAAGAGGCGATCCGGCTGTCGCGGATGTCGAAGGGCGCGCCTGGCAAGGCACTTGCCCTCGCACTGGCTGGGGCCGTCGCCATCGACGACGCGGCCAAGGAGATCCTCCAGTCGCTGCCCACGATCGACGACGCTCTGGCGTTGTCGCTTGCCGACAAGTTCAAGGGCGGGGAGGGCGCAGCGCAGTTCAACTTGCTGCTTGAGCGCCTGGCCGAGCGGGTGCACGGCCACACCATGCGCATGGCCGCCGAGGGCTATGGCGGGCTTGATCGCTGGGCCGGAGCATGGGAGACGCTGCAGCGCCTTCCGCGGGAGGTCGAGGCCATCAATCTCGACCGTGCGGATGCGTTCTTCACGGCTCTCAATGAACTGCGCGCCGCTGCGCGCGCCTGAAATCTCCGAATGCTGATCGACAGCCACGTAAACCTGCACGCGCACCAGTTCGACGAAGACCGTGACGAGGTGATCGCCCGCGCTCGCGCGGCGGGCATCGGCCTGATGGTCAACATCAGCGACAAGGTTTCTGGCTTCGCCGCCGTCCGGGCGCTCGCGGAGCATCCTGATATCTGGTGCACGGTCGGGACCCATCCGCACGAGGCCAAGGAAAACCCCGATCTCTCGGCGGCCGAGCTGGTGGCGATCGCCGCCGACCCGCGCGTGGTCGGCATCGGCGAGACCGGGCTCGATTTTCACTATGACCTCAGCCCGCGCGACATCCAGGCCAAGGTGTTCCGCCAACACGCCATCGCCGCGCGCCAGACCGGCCTGCCGCTGGTCGTGCACACGCGCGAGGCTGACGATCTGATGGGCGATATCCTCGAAGAGGAGTACGCCGCCGGCCCGTTCAAGATGCTGATGCACTGCTATACCTCGGGGCCCGAGCTCGCGGCGCGGGCTGCCGCACTGGGCGCCTGGTTCTCGGTGTCGGGGATCGCGACGTTCAAGGGCGCTGAGGACGTGCGGGCGCTCGTCCGCGAAATGCCGGCGGACCGGATCATCGTCGAGACCGACTGCCCCTACCTCGCGCCCGTTCCGCATCGGGGACGACGCAACGAACCGGCCTATCTGCCCGACGTGCTGGCCAAGCTGGCCGAAATCCGCGGCTGGTCGAAGCACGAGGCCGAGCAGCGGACCGAGGACGCGTTCTTCGCACTCTTCGATCGGATCCCGCGACCATGAGCGGGCGGCTGGAGTTCACGATCCTCGGCTGCGGGTCCTCAGGCGGCGTGCCTCGGGCCGACGGCGACTGGGGCGCGTGCGACCCGGCCGATCCCAGGAACCGTCGCCGCCGCTGCTCGCTGCTGGCGCGCCGGCTGGGGCAGGGGCCGGAAAACGACACCACCCTGATCGTCGACACCTCGCCCGATCTCGTCTGGCAGACCTCGCAGGCCGGCGCCAAACGGCTCGATGCAGTGCTGCTGACGCACGACCATGCCGATCAGACGCATGGCATCGACGACATCCGCGCCTTCTTCATCCGCCAGCGGGCGCGCATCCCTTGCTACATGGACCTGGCCACCGCCGAGACCATGCAGCGCCGTTTCGGCTACGTGTTCCAGGGCGAGAACGGATATCCCGCCATCGGCGACATCACGCCGATCCCGCCTCATAGCCAGTCCTGGCAGGTCGATGGGCCTTCGGGTTCCATCCCCGTGATGACCTTCGATCAGGATCATGGCGGTGTGAGGTCTGTCGGATATCGCTTTGGGAATGTTGCGTATTCTAGCGATGTAGTCGGGTTGGACGATGCGGCCTTCGAGGCGCTGGCCGACCTGGACGTCTGGATCCTGGACGCGCTGCGCTGGCGGCCTCACCCGACCCACGCGCATGTCGATCTGGCGCTGGGATGGATTGCGCGCGTGAAGCCGCGCCGCGCCATCCTGACCAACATGCATATCGATCTGGACTACGCCGAGCTCGCCGCCCGACTGCCTGACGGCGTCGAGCCGGCCTATGACGGCATGCGCTTCGAACATGAACTGAGTGGCGATTTTTCATGATGTCTCCGCCGCTTAAGCTTGGCTTCTTGGCCTCGAAGAACGGCACCAGCATGCGCGCCATCATCCAGGCCGCAGGCTCGGGCGCCTTGGCCGCGGATCCGCGGCTCGTCGTCAGCAACAACCGCAAGGCCACCGCCCTAGAGTTCGCCGCCGGCCATGGGGTGCCGACCTTGGTCATTCCGACCCAGGCCGATCCGGATGCTGCGGACCGCACCCTGTGCGAGGCGCTGGAGGGTGCTGGCGTCGAGTTGGTGATCCTCTCGGGCTACCTGCGCCGGCTCGGGCCTCAGACCCTGGAGCGCTACCGCAACCGGGTTCTCAACATCCACCCGGGCCTGCTGCCGGAGTTCGGGGGCGAGGGAATGTACGGGCGCCGTGTCCACGAGGCCGTCCTCGCGGCGGGCGTCACCGAGAGCGGCGCCACCATCCACGCGGTCGACGAGATCTATGACCATGGCCCGGTCATCGAGCGCCGCACCGTTCCGGTCCTGGCCGGCGACACGGCCGAGCAGTTGGAGGCCCGCGTCGGGGCCATGGAGCCGGGATTCTTCATCGAGACCCTGGCCCGCATAGCGACCGGCGAACTCAAACTCCCAGACTGAAGCGCATCCTAGGTGCTAGGATTGGGTACGGGCTGAGGCCTGAGCGTCTTGACGATCTTGACGCGGCTGAAGTCGTCGGCCACGCGTCGTTCGAAGCCGAAGGCCTTGGCCGTGGCGAGCATGGGCGCGTTTTCCCGCGCGACATCTCCCCAGACTTCAGCCAGCCCCTTGGCGGCCGCATAATTGAGGATCTCGCCAAGCAGTAGGCGGCCCAAGCCTTGATGCTGCTGGTCGGTGCGGACCATGAGCGCGAACTCGGCGGTCGCGCCATGCGGGTCCCCAGCCAGGCGCGAGACGCCGAGGATCTTCTCGCCGTCGTCGACGACCAAGGCCATTTCCCGATCGTAGTCGATCTGCGAGAGCCGCTCGGGCCAGCCCGGCGGCAGCGTCCGGAAGCCTGAGCGGAACCGCAGGCGCACGTCTTCGGCGCTGCTGGCTTCGACCATGGCGGCGATCGCCGGTCCGTCCTGTGGCCGGATCGCACGCAACGTGACCTTCTGGCCGCCCACTTCGATCTGGCGCTCAAGATCGCCGGGGTAGGGGAGAATCGCCACCCGCGGCAGCGCCTCGGAGAGCTCGCGTAGCCGGATACGCGCCGCCAGCACCAGCGCTCCGTCGCCGTCGGCCAGGAGGGGATTGATGTCGAGTTCGGCGATGTCCGGCTCGCCGACAGCGATCTGCGAGACCCTGACGATGACGTCGGCGATCGCATTGACGTCGGCCGGAGTGTGGTCGCGGAAGCCCTGCAACAGCCGTGAGACCCGCGTGCGGCCGATCATGTCCCTGGCCAGGACGTCATCGAGCGGCGGCAGGCCGATCACGTGGTCGGCGGTCACCTCGACGCTGAGGCCCCCTGCGCCGAACATTACGATGGGACCAAACAGCGGATCTTGGGCCACGCCGACCAGCAGTTCGCGCGCTTCCGGGCGGTGGATCAGCGGCTCGACCATCAACCCTTCGATCCGCGCCTGCGGCCTGGCCTTGGCGATCCGCGCGACCATGGCCTGGGCCTCCGCGCAGGTCTCCGCCGCGCCTTCGAGGCCGAGCACCACGCCGCCCAGTTCGGATTTGTGGCTCACATCGGGCGACAGGATCTTCAGCGCGATGGGCCCGCCGATCTCGTCGGCCACGCGCCCCGCATCCTCTGGTGTCGTCGCGGTTCGGCCCTCAAGGGCTGGGACACCGTAGGCGGTCAGGACAGCCCTGGCTTCTGGATCGGTAAGGATGAGCCGGCCGTCGGCCCTGGCCTTGGCGATCACCGCCTTGGCGGACGCGCTGTCCGGCGCGGCGACCGCGCCAGGAGTGCGGATCAGCGCCTCCTGGTTCTTGCGGTGATCGACGAGGTGCATGAAGGCGCGCACGGCCTCGTCAGGAGTCTCATGCGCGGGCACGCCGGCCGCCGCCAGTCGTCGTCGCCCCTCGGCGACCGCAGTCTGCCCCATCCAGGCGCTGAGCACCGGGCGATGATAGCGCTTGGCCTTCAGCACCTCGACGACCGCATCCGCGGCCGCCGTACTGTCCTCGACCGCCGTCGGACAGTTCATCACCAGCACCGCGTCAGCGTTGCGATCTTCCAGCAGCACTTCCAGCGCCCGGCCATAGACCGGGGCGTGGGTGTCGCCCAGGATGTCGACAGGGTTGGCGCCCGACCAGTACTTCGGCGCGGTTGCGGCCAGCTTCTCCAGGGTCTCCGGCGACAGTTCGGCCAGCCGGCCGTCCCGGGCCTCCAGCGCATCGACCGCCATCACCCCGGCGCCGCCGCCGTTGGTGAGGATCGCCAGCCGGTCTCCATAGACGCGCAGCCCGGCGCCGATGGTCGAGACGGCATCGAACAGTTCGCGCAGGCCGCCCACGCGCAACATTCCCGCCCGCCGGAATGCGGCTTCGTACACCAGGTCCGCCCCGGCCAGCGCGCCGGTGTGGGAGAACGCCGCCTTCATCCCGCCGGCGCTGCGGCCGGCCTTGACCACCACGACCGGCTTGGCGCGCGAGGCGATCCGGCCGGCGGTCATGAACTTGCGCGCGTCGGTGATGCTCTCGACGTAGAGCAGGATGCCGTGGGTGTCGTAGTCCAGCGCTAGGTAGTCCAGCAGGTCGCCGAAATCGATGTCGGCGGCGTCGCCGATCGTCAGCACGTGCGAGAACCCTACGCCGCGCGCATGCGCCCAGTCGATTGCCGCCGCCGCGACTGCGCCCGACTGCGAGACCAGCGCCAGGCCCCCGGGCGCCGGTGACAGGTGCGCGAAGCTGGCGTTGATCCCCTGACGAGGAGACATGAAGCCAAGGCAGTTCGGACCGAGGATCCGCATGAGGGTCGGCTTGGCGGCGTCCAGCATCGCCTGGCGGAGGTCGGCATCGACCCCGGCGCTGATCACGATGGCGGCGCGGCAGCCGGCCTGCGCCAACTCGGCCACCAGGCCCGGCACCGAGGGCGCGGGCGTTGCGATCACCGCCAGGTCTGGCGTGAGCGGCAATTCGGCTACGCTGCGATAGGCGATGGACGAACGGATCGCTTTCGCGCTTAGCGACACCGGCAGGACGGGACCCGAGAACCCGCTTTCAAGCAGGTTGCGTGACAGCACCTGGCCGACAGATCCTGGTGCGTTGCTCGCGCCGATGACGGCGATGGCGTTCGGATGGAAGAGCGCGTCGAGGTTGCGGGTTGTCATGCCGGGCCTCAGCCTGCGCTACCGGCCAGGGGAATCTGACCGCTTGCGCCAGCACACCGCGTGGCGTCATCCGGATCAAGTGAGCTTGCGCACGAACCTGTTCGCCGATGTCCCGGCTATCGGCTGACGCGTGTGTTCTCGCCGTTGCCGATAACCCGTACGCGGTCGCCGACCCGGAAGTCGTTCGGGCCGCCGGGCTGGACGATGGCGATCGTCCGGCCTGAATCCAACTGGACGGTCAGCTCCAGGCCAGCCGTGCTTTGCGAACCCTGCAGCGCGCTGCCCAGCGCCCCGCCAGCCACGGCTCCGGCGACGCCGCCGGCGACGTTAGCCGCCGTCCCGCCGCCCAACTGACTGCCGGCGATGCCGCCGAGTACGGCGCCGGTTCCCATGCCCAAACGGGTCTCGCCAGGCCGGATGTTCACCGGTCGAATGTTCTGGAGCGTCCCGACCTCGACTGTTTGCGGCCGCATGGTTTCCGTGCGGCTGTAGGTGTCGGGCGAGGGTTGCGGCGTGCAGGCGCTGAGCAGCGCCGCGGACGTGGCGATCGGGATGCAAAGAAAGTGAAATCTGGTCATGTTCGGCGCGTCTCCACGACGGCTGCGGCCGGCCTGTTGCTTGTGACGGGTTATCCCCATCCCATTCGACTGCAGGTGGACGCATGGGGCTATCGGGTTGAATCCCGAACCGCCCTGGGGCCACGCCCCCTCCCGGCAACATTCTGCATCGGCGCGTTGTTCTCCGTTCCAGGAGGAAGAGCCCATGGCCCTATCGAGCTCTGTTCGGCCGAGGCTTGGCTGGCGGCTATCGGCTTGCAGTCTCGTCGCGGCGCTGGCCGCCGGAGAGGCCCAGGCCCAGCCGAGACCTCCCCGCGACGAACTGCAGGCGTTTCCGCAGGCAGGCCCCGGCCAGGTCCGCCGGATCATCCGCCTGCCTGCCGAGCGTGACGAGAACGCGTTGCGGGTCGGCCTCGTCGTGGGCCGCACCATGTGGGTCGACTGCAATCGACAGATGTTCTCGGCCCGGATCGAAGAGCGCACGGCGGAAGGCTGGGGCTACACCTACTACGTGGTCACCAGCGCCGGTCCGCCCGCCAGCACCATGATGGCCTGCCCGACGAACGCCCGCAGCCAACAGTTCGTCCGTAGCGCCGATGAGCCGCTCCTGCGCTACAACAGCCGTCTGCCTCTGGTGGTCTTCGCCCCGAACGATGTCGAGATTCGCTACCGGAGCTGGCGCGCCGGCCCTGAGGTGACCGCGCGATGACCCAAGCTGGAACCGCCCGACGCAGGTTCAATTGGCGGCTCCTGCTGCTCACCCGCCTGGTGATCATCGTGGCCGCCGTTGTGGCGACGCTTGTGACGGTCATGGTCTGGCGCGCGCCCTTCAGCCCCCCGCAGATCTATGCCGTCGCCGACATCGTGCTGTCCTGCGTGGCGGTCTCAAGGCTGCGACAGGCCGGATGGCTCTTCGTCGGCGTCCACCTCATCCTCAGCGTTCTGTGGTGCGAGATGGTCTGGCTGCTGCCGTCAGGATGGTTCGCGTAACGTCCGGAAGACGGGGCAGGGGTCCTTACTCAGGTAGCAGCCCGATTGCGGCGTGGACCTCCTCGACCCAGCATGCCCGCCTCAGGGAAGGAGAGGCCGGCCATGCGAGGTCGATTGCGGCCCGATGACAGCGCGGCCATCGGCTTGACTGGTACGGCCGCCGCGGTGGCGCTGCTTTACGTCTTCAGGTCGATCCTCTGGCCGTTTGCATTCGCCTTGGTGTTGGCCATCCTCATCCAGGCTTTCATCCGCGCGGTCATGGCGCTTTTCCCGTGGGTGAACCGTCAGGTCGTGCTCGTGGGTTCCAGCATGGCCATGATCGGACTGCTGTTTGCGGCCGGCGTCGTCATGATGCCCGGGCTGACCGAACTCGGCGGCGAGGTTCCGCTGCTGCAACAACGCCTCGACAAGCTGCTGGCCGAAAGCAGCGCGCGGTTCGGGCTGGAGGACCCGCTCACGGTCTCAGCCCTGATCGGCGGCATCGATCTTCGCGTGGTGGCGTCCTGGGGCCTGCGCAGCGTGCGAACCATGACATCTGGGTTCGTTCTGACCGGCCTCTTCCTGATCTTCCTGCTGTTCACGTGGGAGATGATCGAGCGACGAATCCTCCTGGCCGCAGGCCGGCGAGGCCGATGGCCGACGCAGGTGCTGGACCGCTCGTTTCGCGGCGTGGAATCCTACCTCTGGATCCAGACCATCACCGGCGTGATGAACGGCGGCGTCTCTGCCGCGATCATGTTGGCCGTCGGATTGGAGCACTGGCTGTTCTGGTCGGTTGCGCTCTTCTGGCTGTCCTACATCCCGTTCCTAGGCGTGGCGGTCGGCAGCATCGGACCTGCGCTATTCGCGCTGATCCAGTTCCCGACAGCGACGCCGAGCATCGTGATCTTTCTCGGCATCCAGGCCGTCGCCTTCATTGTCGGCAACCTGATCACTCCGAAGATGCAGGCGACCACGCAGAACATCGACCCCTGCGCCGGGCTCATTGCTGTCGGGGCCTGGAGCATCGTCTGGGGGTTGCCTGGGGCCTTCCTGGCGATCCCGCTGACGCTCGCGATGATGTACCAGTTCGCTGCCTCAAAACGCCTGCGCTGGCTGGCCATTCTGATGTCGAACGACGGCGATCCGTTCCCGAAAGCCAGCGAAAACGGCCTCGGGCGGGACCTGACCTGACGCGCCTCTTGCGAGCTTGGCCGACCTAAAGCCTCCGTTCGACCGAAATTCAGGTTAACGCCCGATAGGCACGCGGCGCGCCGACATCGACCCTGCGAGCGAGGCGAAATTGGCGGCGCCCCCGCCATCGCTATCGGAGCGCCAGGGAGCGCCGGCCCGCCATGCAATCACAGAAGCTGTCGTTGCCGACGCTGACCGCGATGGTGGTCGGCTCGATGGTCGGAGCGGGCATCTTCTCGCTTCCGCGGACCTTCGGCGCGGCGTCCGGGCCGGTGGGCGTCCTGATCACCTGGATCATCGCCGGCAGCGGCATGTATATGCTGGCCCGCGTCTTTCAGGCCCTGGCCGAGCGCAAGCCCGACCTGGACGCTGGCGTGTTCGCCTATGCCAAGGCCGGCTTCGGAGACTATCCGGGCTTTTTGTCGGCATTCGGCTACTGGATCGGCAGCTGCATCGGCAATGTCTCCTACTGGGTCCTGATCAAGGCCACGCTAGGAGCGTTCTTCCCAGTGTTCGGCGACGGCAACACGGTCACGGCGATCGTGGTCGCGTCCGTCGGCATCTGGCTGTTCCACTTCCTGATCCTGCGCGGCGTGAAGAACGCGGCCTTCGTGAACAGCATCGTCACGGTCGCCAAGATCGTCCCGATCCTGGTCTTCATCGTCGTCCTGGTCTTCTCGATCAAGGCGGGCATGTTCCGCGAGAACTTCTGGGGCGGGGTCGGCATGCCGCAAACCAGCCTCTTTGAGCAGGTGCGCGCGACCATGCTCGTCACGGTCTTCGTCTTCCTGGGGATCGAAGGCGCGAGCGTCTACTCCCGCTATGCGAAGAAGCGCTCGGATGTCGGGACGGCGACGATCATCGGCTTCGTCGGCGTGACCGCCCTCATGGTGCTGGTCACGATGCTGCCCTACGCGGTGCTGGCCCGCGCCGAGATCGCCGACATGCGGCAGCCATCGATGGCCGCGCTGCTCGAGACGGTCGTCGGACCCTGGGGCGCGGTGTTCGTCAGCGTCGGCTTGGTGGTCTCCGTGCTCGGCGCCTACCTGGCCTGGTCGCTGATCGCGGCCGAGGTGCTGTTCGTCGCCGCCAAGAACCAGGACATGCCGAAGGTCTTCGCGACCGAGAACAGGAACGAGGTGCCGGCCGCAGCGCTGTGGATGACCAACGCGGTCGTGCAGCTGTTCGTCATCAGCACCTATTGGTCCAGCGACGCCTTCGCGCTGATGCTCAGCCTGACCAGCGCGATGTCATTGATCCCATACATGTTTGTGGCCGCGTATGGCCTTAAGCTGGCGCGGGGACGCGCAACCTACGAGCTCCGCCCCCAGGAGCGGAACCGTGACCTGATCTTCGCCGGGATCGCCACGCTCTATACGATCTTCATGATCCTCGCCGGCGGACTGAAGTTCCTGCTGCTGTCGGCCGTGCTCTACGCCCCCGGCACGCTGCTCTACATTTGGGCCCGACGCGAACAGGGGCGCCGTGTCTTCAGCGGCTTCGACTGGGCGCTGCTGGCCATCGCCATCGCGGGCGCCGTCTACGGCGTCTACGCCCTCATCGCGGGGCAGATCACCCTCTGAAATCTGGAGACACGTCATGGCAGGTGAGTACGGCGTCCATTCCGAAGTCGGCCAACTGCGCAAGGTCATGGTCTGCGCGCCCGGCAGGGCCCATCAGCGGCTGACTCCCAGCAACTGCGACGACTTGTTGTTCGATGACGTGCTGTGGGTCGAGAACGCCAAGCGCGATCACTTCGACTTCACCCAGAAGATGCGAGACCGCGGCGTCGAGGTGCTGGAGATGCACAACCTCCTTACCGCCGTTGTGGCCATTCCCGAGGGACGCAAGTGGATCCTGGACAACCAGGTGATCGCCAACCAGGTCGGCGCTGAACTGCTCAACGAGGTCCGAAGCTATCTTGACGGCCTACCGGACAGGGAGTTGGCCGAGGTGTTGATCGGCGGGCTTTCGACCGAGGAGTTCCCGGAAGATATCGGCGGATCGATACTGCAGCTGATCCGCGACGCCGCCGGAGTGGCCGAGTACCTGCTGCCGCCGCTGCCCAACACGCTCTACACTCGCGACACCACCTGCTGGATCTACGGCGGGGTCACGCTCAATCCGCTCTACTGGCCGGCTCGCCACGAGGAGACGATCCTCACCACGGCGATCTACAAGTTCCACCCCGACTTCGCCGGAAAGGTGAAGGTCTGGTGGGGCGATCCCACCGCCGATTGGGGCCTGGCGACGCTGGAAGGCGGCGACGTCATGCCCATCGGCAAGGGCAATGTGCTGATCGGCATGAGCGAACGCAGCTCGCGCCAGGCGATCGGCCAGCTGGCCGTTAAGCTGTTCGAAGCTGGGGCGGCGACGCGAGTGATCGTTGCGGCCATGCCCAAGCTGCGCGCCGCCATGCACCTGGACACCGTGTTCACCTTTGCGGACCGCGACTGCGTGCTGCTCTATCCGGATATCGTCAACAACATCCACGCCTACTCCTACCGGCCAGGCGGCAAGCCGGGCGAACTGGACTTGCGGCGCGACAGCGGCTCCATGGTCGAGACCATCGGCGAGGCCTTGGGCGTCAAGCAGATGCGCGTCGTCGAGACCGGCGGCACGGCCTACATGCGCGAGCGCACCCAGTGGGACAGCGGCGCCAACCTGGTCTGTGCGTCGCCAGGCGTGGTCTACGCCTATGACCGGAACACCTACACCAACACCTTGCTGCGCAAGGCCGGCATCGAGGTCATCACCATCGCCGGCGGCGAGCTCGGCCGCGGCCGTGGGGGAGGGCACTGCATGACCTGCCCGCTCCAGCGCGACGCTGTGGAGTTCTAGGACGCCATGCGCCTAGCGACGCCCATCCTCGGCGGCGTCGCCGCGGCGGCCGTCATGGCCGCCGGGGGCGGCGTCTGCGCGCAGGAGGCGGACCCGAGCGCCCGGTACGATATCGACGACGCGCTGCATCGCCGCCCCCACGACGTCTCGGAACTCCCGTCGGTCGAGGAATCCCGCGGCCGTGCGGTGACCTTCGATGTCTCCCTGGGCGGCGTCTATTCGACCAACGCGGGCGCGACACGTTTTGAGCGCATCGAGACCGGCTATGTGACCCCGGCGCTGGGGATGAACGTCACCCCTCTGCCGTTGTTGGGCTGGGACGTCGGGGGCGGCGCGATGATCGACGCCGACTATTACACAAGCACCTATGACGATGATCTGGGGGAGGGGCGCCTTGAGGGCTTCGTCTTCGCCGAACGCCCCATAGGGCCTGGAACGTTCACGGCCGAGTTCATCTATATCGGGACCTACGCGAACGACTTCTCCGACCACGATTTCGACCTGAAGATCGTCGATCTGACCTACGGCGCCAGTCGTGGCGGCCTCGATGCCGAGGTGTCGGCCGAGTACCAGGACTCCGACGTACCCGAGCTTCGGCGGACACGCCTCACGGCGATGCTCGGCCATACCCTGGCCGAGCCTCAGTTCGGTCACGAGGTCACGATCGAGGGGGACGTCGCCTTTTCCGACTTCGCCAGCGGTGCGAACTCCAATCGCAACGACGTCACGGCGGCGCTCGTGCTGATCGCCGAACGCGACCTGGGCCGCGGGCTCTCGCTGAAGTGGGAAGCCGCCTTCGTGAACCGCTTTTCCAATCGCGAGAGGTCGCGCTTCACCGCGCTGGATCTGGGGGTCGAGATTGCCAAGGCCTTCTAACCCAACAGGTCCGACATGACCCCTGACACGACCTCAGACCAGAAGCTGTCGCTGAAGGCGCTCATCGCCTTGGTGATCGGCTCGATGATCGGCGCCGGCATCTTCGCCCTGCCATCGACCTTCGCGCGCACAACCGGAGGCCTCGGCGCGATCGTCGCCTGGGCGATCTCAGGCGCCGGGATGCTGATGCTGGCGTTCGTTTTCCAGGCCCTGGCGCAGCGACGGCCGGATCTGGACGCAGGGATCTTCGCCTATGCCAAGGCCGGGTTTGGCCGCTACCTCGGCTTCATATCGGCGATTGGCTATTGGATGGGCGCGTGCTTCGCCGACACGGCCTGCCTGATCCTCATCAAGTCGACCCTCGGGGTCTACTTCCCGGTGTTCGGCGACGGCACGACCGTGGTCGCCATTTTCAGCGCCTCGTTGCTGGTCTGGGCGGTGCACTTCCTGGTGCTGCGCGGGGTCAAGAGCGCGGCGACGCTGAACACCATCGCCACCTACGCGAAGATGATCCCGATCGGGCTGTTCCTGCTCGTGATCGTCACCGGCTTCCGCGCCGACATCTTTGCACTCAACTTCTGGGGCGGCGAGATCCCAGGCCTCGGAACCTTGGCCGGCCAGGTCCGCGCCACCCTCATGCTGACCGTGTTCGTGTTCGTCGGGCTCGAGGGCGCCAGCGTCTATTCGCGCTACGCCAAGCGCCGCGAGGACGTGGGCATCGCCACCGTACTCGGCTTCCTTGGCGTGCTTTGCCTGCTGGTGCTGGTGACGATGCTCTCGTTCGGGGTCCTCCTGCGGCCTGACCTGGCCGCGTTGGCCGAGCCCTCGATGGCCGGGATCATGAACTACCTGATCGGTCCGTGGGGCGGGCTGTTGGTCAGCATCGGTCTCCTGATCTCGGTGCTCGGCAACTACCTCTCCTGGTGCCTGCTGTCGGCCGAGGTGATGCACGTCGCGGCGCAAGACGGGACCTTGCCGTCATATCTGGGCAGGTCGAACCGCGCGGGCGCTCCGGCGGCCGCCCTTTGGTTCAGCAACGCCGTCATCCAGCTCTTCCTGATCATCTCCTGGTTCGCCGAAGAGGCCTTCATCATGGCCTTGAAGATGACCAGCGCCATGGTGCTGATCCCATACCTGCTGGTCGCCGGATACGGGCTCCTGCTGGCCTGGACGGGGCAGACCTACGAAGCAGGGGAGAAGTCTCGCCGGAGCGACCTGATCCGCAGCCTGGTCGCGACGCTCTACATCGCCCTGATCATCATCGTCGGCGGCAGCAAGTATGTCGTGCTCTCCACGCTGCTCTACCTGCCGGCCACGATCCTGTTCTTTCACGCCATGCGCGAGCAGAAGATTCAAGTTTTCAGCAGGATAGAGCTGCTTCTTTTCGGCCTGGTGATCGTCGGAGCCGTTGCCGGCGGCTTCGGTCTGGCGACCGGCGCGATCACGCTCTGAACGTCAGCCGCGCCTGGCCGCCTCGATCGCCGCGACGTCAATCTTGCCCATGGTCATCATGGCGTCGAAAGCGCGCTTGGCCTCCGCCCCGCCGGCCGCCATCGCTTCGGTCAGGACCCGCGGCGTGATCTGCCACGAGATGCCCCAGCGGTCCTTGCACCAGCCGCAGGCGCTTTCCTGGCCGCCATTGCCGACGATGGCGTTCCAGTAGCGGTCGGTCTCTTCCTGGTCGTCGGTCGCGATCTGGAACGAGAACGCCTCGTCGGGCTTGAAAGCTGGGCCTCCGTTCAGGCCCAGACAACGAACGCCCGCCACGGTGAACTCGACTGTCAACACGTCGCCCTCCTGCCCTGAAGGGTAGTCGCCCGGCGCGCGGCGGACAGCGCTCACGACGCTGTCGGGAAACGTCTCGGCGTAGAAGCGGGCGGCGGCTTCCGCATCCTTGTCGAACCACAGACAGATCGTGTTCTTTTCCATTGCGCGTTCCTTTGCTGTGAGAGTTTGCCACCAAACAACGCCTTTTTCCGACAATGGATCTGTTCGACCCCTTAGCGGCGTTTCGCAGCGGCTGGCGCCAGGCCCCAGACCAGCGTCATCATTCCGATCGCGAACATGCACGCGAGCGCGAACTGGAATAGCCGCGTGAGCCAGATGCCGGAATTGTCCGGTCCTGCCGCCAGCGCGGAACTGAGGATGATCAGGCTCGAATTGCTGGTGATCACGGCGACCGCCCCTCCAGGTCCGCCTTTCTCGATCCGGGCCGCGAACATGATCGCCACCAGGAAGGTCAGCAAGGCCAGCACGACCAGCGAAGGGGCGATGACGACCAGCAGATAGACCGTCACCCCTGACAGTCCGCCCACGAGATTCGCCAGCATCATCGCCATGCCCTGCATCGCACCCTGGCGGACGTCGAATGTGAGGACCAGCAGCGCCGTGGTGACGAGCACGGGCAGGGCATCGGCCAGACCGAACATCAGATAGATCAGCATGAGAGGCATCACGACGCAGGTTCCCGCCAACGCGGTCATCGCAGGCGAGGCGAAAGCTCCAGCGTCAGGCGGCGTGCGCGTCGTGATGCGCGGCCATACTGCAAAGGTCAGCCAGAGGGTGAGCACGGCGAGGGTCATCGACCGCACCATCGCCACCGGCAGCAAGCCGGCCTGGGCTGGGGCCACCATGACCGCTACGGGAATCGTCGATACAGAGATCAGCAGCAGCAGGGCCGGCAATTTGGCCCGCTGCTGCGCGCTCGCGAGCAGGGCGAAAAAGACGAGCAACCCCAGGACGCCGACCATCACGATCGGCGTGCCGCGCAGCAGCGAGGGGAGGGCGAAAGCGACGCCCGCAGCGGCCGCCATCACGACGATCAGTATCAGGCCCATCCTGAACGGCGGCGCGGCGGGCAGGGCGGTTATCAGCGCGGTGAAGAGCACGGGCGCCAGAAAGCTCGGCCGCCATCCCATCAGCTCGGAAAGCGTAAAGGTCAGCGTGACGCCGACCGCCAGGCGAAGCATCGTGTCGCGCCTGGCGAGTGCGGCCAGATCGCCCGGTTTGGTGAAGAGCGCTGTCGACGTCGTGATCATCGCAGGTAGCTGAACCAGGAGACGAGGCGCATCCAGAGCCGTCCCAAGGGATTTAGGATCGAGCGCTCGCTGGTCAGCACCATCACATTGGCCTGGGCGCCGCTTCGGCCGAAGGCGAGCGCTTCGCCGTCATCGGCTGGAATCATCCGGATACGAACCGGAAAGCGCTGCGGCTCCCGCAACCACCCCGCCGCAGGTTGGACATCCGGCAGTTGTCCGGTCGGCGCTTCGTCGCCCTGAGTGACCCCCCAGCCGATGCTCTCCACGCGCCCTTCGAAGACCCGCCCAGGGCTATGGTCGAGCACGATCAGCGCTCGGTCGCCGGGCGTTACATGGCCCAACTGGTTCTCGCGCATGGCCGCCGATATCCACCGCGGACCGCCGCGCATGAAGCTGAGCACCGGTTGGCCCCGATTGAGGAACTGGCCGGGCGCCAGCCGCAGATTGGTCACCACGCCGTCCGCCGGGGCGACCACGTCGGTGTTGCCAAGGTCAAGCTGCGCCTGCTCCACCGCCGCCAGGGCCTGCTGCACCGCCGGGTTCGCTTGGCCCGCCTCGCCCAACTGGCGGCGGGCGCGTTCGACCTCGGCCGCGCCGCGACTGACGTCGGCCGCCGATTTGGCGATATCGGCGCGCGCCCGGATGGCGTTCGTCTGCGCGAGCGCGCCTTGGTCCACCAGGTCGGTGACGATCTTGCCAAGTTGCCGGCTGGCGGCGAGATCGACACGCTGCCGGCGAAGCTGGGCCTGCGCCACGTCGACCTCGACGGAAGAAACCCTGTTGGCCTGCATCGCCGAGGCAAGGCTGGCTTCGGCCGAGCGCAAGGCGATCTCGAAGGGGCGCCGATCGATCCGGAACAGCAGCTGCCCCCGTTTCACTGGGCGATCGTCGGACACCGCCACGGACTGGACCTGGCCGGTCACCTGAGGCGCGATCTGGACCAGGAAGGTGTCGACGTTCGCCTGCGAGGTGTAGGGCGTGATGCGGTCGGCGATCACGTTGTAGACATAGATCGCCAGCAGCAGGCCCAGCGCAATCAGGACGATCCTGCGCAACGGGTTGGCAGGGGGCGCTTCGGCGGCGTCAGGCGCGTCAGACGACGCTGTCATGGCCTTCGCTCCGGATTTCGCCCAGGCGCCGCGCTTGCGACCGCCACTGCATCAGGCTCCTCGACCCAGTCGCCGCCGAGCGCGCTGTACAGATCGACCAATGCGCGGAAGCGATCTCCGCGGGCGGCCGCTAGCGTCAGCTGCGCCGAAAACAGGCTTCGCTCGATGTCGAGGACGTCGAGGGAGTCGGAGTAGCCGTTGTCGTACCGCGCTCGCGCGAGCGTAAGGCCGCGTTCCAGCGTCGCCACCCTGCGCTCCAGCGACGCCACGATTTCGCCCGAGGTCTCCAGGGCGATGAGCGCGTCATCCACGTCCCGGAATGCATGCTGGATCGTGCGTTCATAGACCGCGAGCGCCTGAGCACGCCGCGCCTGGGCCTGATCTGTGGCTGCGGCCAAGCCGCCGCCGGTATAGATCGGGCCTGTAACATCGCCTGCGAACGACCAGGTGCGGGCCGTGCCGACGAACAGATCGCCCAGTTCAGCGCTGGCGAAGCCCGCGACCCCGGTGAGCGAGATGCGAGGAAAATACCGAGCACGCGTCGCGCCGATCAGCGCATGGCTCGCGATCAGCTGTTGCTCGGCTTGCAGGATATCGGGCCTGCGGGCGAGCAGCTCCGCAGGCAGGCCCTCGGGCACCGTCGGGGTCGAGAGCTTGTAAAGAGTCCGCCCGCGTTCGATCTGCCCGGGATTGCGCCCCAGCAGGACTGAAAGGGCGTCCTCCTGCTGCGCGACCAGCCGGCGCAGCTCCGGCGCCGCGGCGACGGCGGACTCATAGTCGGCCAGGATTTGCGCCATCTCGAATTCGGAGATGAAGCCGCCATTGAGGCGCGCGCGATAAATGGCCACCGATTGCTTGCGGCTGGCGATGGTGGCCTCAGCGATAGCCAGTTGGCTGTCGAGATCGAGCAGAGTGACGTATCCGCGGATGACGCTGGCGATCAGGGTCAGCTCGACCCCGCGCCGCGCCTGCTCGCTGGCCAGCAGATTGGCGCGCGCCGCCTCCGTCTCGCGTTCAATCCGGCCCCAGAGATCGATCTCCCAACTCGCCTGCAGAGCGGCGCCGAAGATCGAGCGCGCCTGTCCGCCATCCGAAGGGAAGACGCCGCCTTGCTGCGTGGTCCGCTCGCGCGCCGCGCTCGCCCCGTAGCCGACCTGAGGGAGCCCCTGCGAGCGCGTCCCCATAAGCACCGCATTGGCTTCCTCCACCCGCGCCACGGCGATGCGAAGGTCATGACTGCCCGACAGGGCTTCGGGGATCATCCGATTGAGGTCGTCATCGCCAAAGCCTTGCCACCACGCCGCTTCCGGCAGAGCGGGCGAGGGGGCCGCTGCAGGAGCAAATCGATAGGCCGTCGGCGTCGATATCTCCGGCTTCTCATAGTCGGCTCCCTGCGTGCAGGCCGAGCAGATACCGACACAGGCCGCCGCCAGCGCGCCGTTGCGCGTCATCGTCCAATGCTGCGTGAGATTGGTCACCCCGCTCGTTCCCGCGCCTTCAGGCTTCCCTCGAGCGACAGGCTACAGCGTGGGGCGCTGGCGCTCCTATCAGGGTGAACCCTGTGAATACGCGGGGGTGACTGCGGATGCGCGCATGTCCGCACTGTCGTTCGATGGCGCGCCGCTAAAGGGAAATCAGAGCCGGCGGCGCCGGCGACGCCAGTTCGCCAACTGTCATGCTCTGGGGAAAAGACCCGATGTGCGTGAGCGCCGGGTTCGCATAGTAGCGTTATTCAAGAGCGACGCCGGCCAGACCGGTGATCGCAATGGATCCGTCGACCGAGTTCAGGAGGGGATGCCTATGGCGGACAAGATCCATGGCTTTCTCCCAGCGACGGCGGAAATGCCGACCGACCGTCAGCGACTATTCCTGCGATACTTCCTGGGCGTCCTGATCGACGTCGTGATCCTGAACCTGTTCGACGAGTACTCGGACGGTGTGTTCGTCGAATCCTTCACGCTGTCACTGCTGGCCGCAGTACTCATGCAGGCCCTGCTGAAAGCCACGATCGCGCTGGAACACTACGTGGCCGAGTACTTCAATGCGCGGCGTGGGCCGATCATGAAGTTCATGCGTTTTTTCGGCGCCTGGCTCGTGTTGTTCGCCTCGAAATTCGTGATCCTCGAAGCGCTTTCCTTCGTGTTCGGCGACAGGGTCCGCTTCGAAGGCATCATGCACGGCCTAGTGCCGTTGATTGTCGTGGTCGTCGTCATGGTCGTCACCGAAGAGGCGATCGCGCGCTTCTACCGCTGGCTCCGCTGAGGGAGAGCGGGTCAGGTTGGGCTGGCGGGTGTAGCGCGTCGGCGTTCCATACGTTCTTCGCCTAAGGAATATTATCAGAAATTATATCCTGGTCCGAACCGCGACAGCCTATGGCAAGGCCTCGGCCCAGCGGCTCAGAATGGCGGTGAAGCGTTCTGGGTCCGTCGCATGCATGCTGTGGGCGGCGTCCGGCGCCTGGACGAGTTCGAACGGTTGTCCCGCAGCCGTCACCAGCTCTTGAACCTTTGAAACCTGAAAGTCCGAGATCGCGCCGATCAACGCACCAGAGACCGGGTCGATCGCCCGCATGTGATGGGTGAACAGCATCGGCGTGCGGACCTGGGCCAACATGCGGTCGTGCGCGCAGTTCGCGGTCATCGAGCCCTGCAGGAACGCCCGGCCCCATTCTGGATCGTATTCCTTGAGGTTCTGCTGCGGCTCGACCGCCTGGCTGAGCCACCTGTTGGCCGGATGGGCATCCTTGGCGCGCGCCGCCTGCAAACCTTTCCAGTCGCCGATCGACCACTGGTCTCCGATGTGACGGCTCATGAGCTCGAAGATCGGTCCGGCCGACTGCCGAATGGAATGCCCGTAGCGCGGGTTGGTCTCGGAGGCGAAGAACGGCGCATCCTCGCAATGAACGCCGCGGACCTGGCCCGGCATCGCATAGGCCGATAGCCAGGCCGCCAAGACCCCGCCAGATGAATTGCCGCTGACCACGACGGGCCGCCCGATCGCCAGCGCGATGAAGCGAGCGAGGTCATTGCCCAACGTGTTGAGCGAGTAGCGTCCGGGCGTTCGTGTGCTGCGCCCCTGCCCGCGCAGATCGACGGCGAACACCTGGAAGCGCGGCGCCAGCAGCTCGATCGCCCGCTCGAAACCCCACCACGACTCGGTCTGGCCCGGGATCAGCAGCAGCGCCGGGTTCTGGTCGGCGCCGACGACGACATGGTTCAGCCGAACCTCGCCAAGGTCGATCGCTTGCTCGTCGTACGCATGGGGCACGAACACGTCGTCCAGATTATCCATCACCGTCGCCTCACTTTCCTTGCAGAGCCGCCAGCCGTGGAAACACACGCACGGCGTTTTCCCGCGCAATGGCGCGCAGGTCAGCTTCTCCGAGCCCAGAGGCCGCGAGTTGCTGGATGTTGCGCGCCACCCCGATCTCAGGCGTGAACGGCCAGTCGCTGCCGAACAGGATCTGCCCGATCGGCGCGATCGCCCGCAGTCCGCCAAGCGCGGTGGGATGGCCGCTGAGCGCCACGTCGTAATAGAGCGTCTCCAGCGTCTCGAAGACCTCCGCCTCGCTAAGCGGTCGCGGATTGATGAACGGCAGGTTGGCGAAGGCTGCGATCCGCGCGGCCAGGGCCGGCAGGGCCGCTCCGCCGTGCGGCACGATCACTTTCAGGTCGGGGTTGTCCTGCAGCCGCCGGGAATAGATCAGGTCGACGACGCTGCGCGTGGTGTCGAGCGGGAACTCCAGCAGCGGCGCCGGCCGGCCCAGCCCCAACTGCTCGAAGCATGCCGGACTGGTCGGGTGCAGGAAGACCGTTGCGGCGCGCCTGTTGAGTTCGGCGAAGATCGGCGCGAACTGGGGCGCGCCCAGATATGCGCCGTCGCTATGGGTCTCCAGGATCACGCCGTCGACGCCCAGCCGATCGAAGGCGAACGCGATCTCGGCGAGCGCCGCCTCGACGTCCGGCATCGGCAGACTGGCGAAGTACCCAAATCGGCCCGGATGCGTCCGCACCAGCACCGCTCCGGCCTCGTTAACCTGTCGGCACAGCGCTCCACGCTCCGACTGCGGCAGGAAGTGAGTCGAGGGCGAGGACAGCGACACCATCGCCGTGGCGATCTCCTGGCGATCCATCACCTCCAGCGCTGCGGCCGCGCTCCAGGCCGGGATCGGCATGCCGCCGTCCACGGTCGCCAAGCCGGCCTTGGCCAGCGCCTCGCAATAGAAGTCCGGGAGGAAATGCGCATGCACGTCGATGCGCCCGCAGCCACAGGCGAGAGCGCTCATTTCGTTTCCAACCCTACGTTATTTGACCGTATCGTCATTTAACGGGCAATCCGATCCCCACATCAAGTGCAATTTTGCGCTTGCTTGGCCCCAGGCTCGCGCTCATGATTGACTAAATGGTCAGTTATGAAGATGCGCGATGAGCACGATCAAGATTGAAGATATCGGCTTCGTCCGGTTTCGGGCGCCGGACCTTGTCCAGATGCGCAGCTTCCTTGAGGACTTCGGTCTGATCGTCGCCCAGGACGGCGAGCGCCTGTTCGCCCGCGGCGTTGGAACCAGTCCGTTCCTGCATGTCACGGAGCTGGGCGACGCCGGGTTCGCCGGTCTTGGCCTGCGCGCCGCCTCGCTGACCGACCTTGAGACCCTGGCCAGGGCCGAGGGCGTGGCGGTCGAGCCGCTCGCCGCCCCTGGCGGCGGCTACGTCGTCGTCCTGACCGACCCTGACGGCCGCCGCGTCGAGGTGGTCGCCGGCCAGGCGACGGCCGAGTCCGCCACCCTCCCCGCTCGCGAACCGTGGAACACTTCGGGCCAACGCGAACGTCTGCGCCAGACCAAGCGCGTGGCCGGCGGCCCGGCGCATGTCGTGAGGCTGGGCCACTGCGTGCTCAACGTCGCCGACTTCCGCGCCTCCGAGCGCTGGTACAAGGACCGCTTCGGCTTCATCACCTCAGACGAAATCGCCCTGACGCCGGAGTTCTCGCTTGGCGCGTTCATGCGCTGCGATCGCGGCGCGACCCCGACCGATCATCACACCCTGTTCCTGGTCCAATCGCCATCCGGGCCCGGCTTCAATCACGCCGCCTTCGAGGTCGCGGATTTCGACGACCTGATGGCCGGTCACCAGCAACTGAAGGACGCCGGCCGGCACGCCGAGTGGGGCGTCGGGCGCCACATCCTTGGCAGCCAGGTGTTCGACTATTGGCGCGATCCTTGGGGTCACACTCTGGAGCACTGGACGGACGGCGACCTGTTCACCGCCGACGACGGCTCAAACGTCGCCAGCATCACCGACCTGATGGGCGTGCAGTGGGGCCCTTCGGCCCCGCCGACCATGGCCTGAATCCCTATCCGGAGATCCGCTTTATGAAGCTCGCCACCTTCCAGGCCGGCGCCGCGCCGGAACTCGGCGCCGTCGTCGGCGACGTCATCGTGCCGCTGAACCGCGCCGCCCCCGGCCTTCCCGCCGAGATGATCGGCCTGATCGCCGCCTGGCCGCAGATCGAAACGCAAGTCCGCGGCATCGTCACGGCCGCCGAAGGCGCCCTGCCGCTCGATCAGGTTCGGCTGCTCGCCCCAATCCGTCGCCCCGGCAAGATCATGGCTATCGGCCTGAACTACGCCGACCATATCGCCGAGAGCAATCTCGGCACGCCCGAGCACCAGGTCTGGTTCTCCAAGGCTCCCACCGCCGCCAACGGGCCCTACGACCCCATCGATGTGCCCAAGGTCTCCCAGGCTTTGGACTACGAGGCCGAGATGGTGGCCGTGATCGGGGCCGGCGGCCGCCACGTGTCCAAGGCCGACGCCGCCGGCGCCATCTTCGGCTACTGCGTGGGCAACGACGCCACCGAGCGCGCCTGGCAGCACCGCACTCCGCAATGGGTGATCGGCAAGTCGTTCGACACCCACGCGCCGTTCGGTCCCTGGATCACCACGGCCGACGAAGTCCCCGATCCGCACGCGCTGGGCATCCGCTGCCTGGTCAACGGCGAAACCCGGCAGGACTCCAACACCCGCCACCTGGTCTTCAATGTCTGGGACCAGATCGAGCACCTCTCGCAGGCCATGACCCTGGAAGCGGGCGACCTGATCTTCACCGGCACCCCGGGCGGGATCGGCGCGGCCATGAAGCCGATGCAGTTTCTCAAGAGCGGCGACATCGTGCGGGTCGAGATCGACGGCCTGGGCGCTATCGAAAACCCCTGCGCCCCGGAGCCCGACCGTGCGTGACGGCGACTATGACTGCGACGTGCTGATCGTCGGGCTTGGCCCGGTCGGGGCGATGTTGGGCGTGCTGCTGGCGCGCGCCGGCGTCTCGAACATCGCCATCGACAAGGACACCGCCGTCTATCCCCTGCCCCGCGCCGCGCATTTCGACCACGAGATCATGCGCATCTTTCAGCAGGTCGGGATCGCCGACGAGGTCGGCCGTCATGCACGCCCTGCGCCGGCTTACGAGTTCCGCGCCGCCGACGGCCAGCTGCTGGTTCGCATGGACCTGCCGCAACTCGCCCCCTGCGGCTGGGCGGCCGGCTACATGTTCCACCAGCCGGCGGTCGAGAACGCGCTGCGCGCCAAGCTCGATGAAAGCCCGCTGGCGCAGGTGCGGCTGGCCCACCGCTTCGCCGGTCTCGACCAGGACGCCGACGGCGTCACCGCGCACATCGAGGGGGCGGACGGCGCTTCCAGCATCCACGCCCGCTACCTCGTCGGATGCGACGGCGCCTCGAGCTTGGTCCGCGAGGCGCTCGGGATCGGGCTGGACGACTACCGCTTCGACGAGCCCTGGCTGGTCATCGACGCGGTGGCCGAAGGCGCCCGGCTGCCCGAGGTGAATCTCCAGGTCTGCGATCCGGCCCGTCCGACCACCTGCGTCCTCATGGGGCCTGGGCGCCATCGTTGGGAGTTCATGCTGCTGCCGGGCGAGACGCCTGAGCAGATGCTTGACGACGACGTCATCGCGGCCCTGCTGGCGCCATGGGACTGCGGCCCCGTCACGATCGAGCGCAAGGCCGTCTACCGGTTCCACGGCCTGGTGGCGAAGGCCTGGCGCAGCGGCCGCGTGCTGCTGGCCGGCGACTCCGCTCACCAGATGCCGCCCTTCGCCGGCCAGGGCATGTGCTCGGGCCTGCGCGACGCCGCCAATCTCGCCTGGAAACTGAAGGCGGTGCTGGCCGGCGACGCCGACGACGCCTTGCTCGACACCTATCAGGCCGAGCGCGAGCCGCACGTGCGCACCTATATCGAGCTGGCCATCGGCATGGGCCGGGTGGTTTGCACCCTCGATCCGCAGATCGCCGCCCAGCGCGACGCCGGGATGCTGGCCCAGCGCGCGGCCGGCGCGCCGCCCCTGCCCCCGGCCACGCCCGCGCCCCTGGCTGGCGGCGGGGTGATGGCCGGCGCCGTCGGCGCTGGGGCCCTTTTCCCGCAGCCGGTCAGCGGCCCGCTCGAACAGCGCCTGCGCCTGGACGAGGTGCTCGGCGATGGGCCCTGGCTGATCGCTCGCACCGCCGCGCCTGACGGCGCGCTCCCCGCTTTCGACCTGACCGAGCCACGCCTGGCTCCATTCCGGGCCGACCTCGCCCGTTGGCTTGACGCCCATGGCGCCGAAGCGGTCCTTGTCCGCCCGGACCGCTACGTGTTCGGCGCTGGCGAACCCCAGGCCTTGACCGCCGCCTATCGTCAGGCCCTGCGCCGCACTGAGAGGACCACATGACCCTTCGCCTGCATCACTCGCCGATGGCCTGCTCGCTGGCCAGCCGCTTCGCCCTGGCCGAAACCGGCCTGCCGCACGAGGTGGTCGTGGTGCGCACCGCCCGCGGCGAGAACAAGACCGCCGCCTACCTGCAGATCAATCCGCGGGGCAAGGTGCCGGCGCTGCAGACCGACGGAGGCGTGCTCACCGAGTCGACCGCGATCTTGCCCTACATCGCCGACCTGGCCGCGGACTCCGGCCTGCTGGCGCCGGCCGGCAGTTTCGCCCGCGCTCAGGCCCAGTCCTGGCTGTCGTTCCTCTCCAGCACCGTCCACGCCGCCTACACCGGCGCCCTGCGCGCCGAGGCCTTCGAAGGCTGTGATCCCGAGGCCGTGCGCAAGGTGCACTTGGCGCGTCTGCAAACGGCGCTGCAGGAACTCGACGCTCACCTGGAGGACCGGGAATTCCTGCTCGAGGCCTTCAGCATCTGCGACCTCTATCTGTTGGTCTTCCTGCTCTGGCGCGGCGCCCCGGCCGTCGCCGGACGCCTATCGCCCTTGCCTAACCTGGACCGCTTCCAGCAGCGTATGCTTGCCCGCCCTGCCCTGGCCGCGACCTTGGGCGAAGACATGAAGCTGATGGCGGAGGCCTGAACACCTTGAGCGGCAAACGGATCGAACGCGCCGAACGTACGCGCGCCTCCCTGATTGCGGCCGGCCGGCGCTTGTTCTGTGAGCGACCCGTCGACGCCGTCGCCATCGACGACATCGTCCAGGCGGCCGATGTCTCCAAGGGCAGCTTCTACAACCACTTCGCCGACCGCGATGCGCTGGTGCGCGAGGTCACGGCCGAAATCCGCGCCGAGGTCGAACGCGCCGTCACCCGCGCCAACGACGGCGTCGCCGACCCCGCGCGCCGCATGGCCCGGGCCGTCTGCACCTATCTGCGCTATGCCGTGGACGAGCCCGAGCGGGCCGGCGTTCTGGTGCGCATCCACAGCGGCCACACCTCGACCTCCACGCCGCTCAACCAGGGCCTGGTCGACGACGTCGCCGAAGGCTTGGCCCAGGGCCGGTTCATGGTCGCCACGACGGAATCCGGGGTCCTCTACGTGCTGGGCGTGGCGCAGTTGGCGCTGATCCGGGTCACTCAGGAGCCGACCGTCACATTCGCCGTCAGCCTGGCTCAGCAGATGTGCGCCCTGCTGTTGCGCGGGCTGGGGGTTCCGGGCGCCGAGCCCGAGGCCATCGCCGCCCAGGCGGCCGACGAGATTGTCCGCCGGGGCGCGTTCCGTGACGCGCCCGTCTCCAAGGGAGCGGCCCATTGAGCCCGCGCCCGATCAGCCCCTTCGAGGGCATGGACATCCGCACCCTCATCGATGATCAGGCCCGTCTGCGCGGTGATCGGCCGTGCCTGACCTGGGAGCCGGTCGAAGGCGACGGCCAGAGCTGGAGCTACGGAGAGTTTCGGCAGGCCTTGCGCTGCTTCGCGGCCGGTCTGCAGGCGCGCGGCGTCCGCCCCGGCGAACGCGTCCTGGTTCACCTCGACAACTGTCCGGAGTCGCTGATCGCCTGGCTCGGCTGCGCCTATGCCGGCGCCGTAGCGGTCACCACCAACGCCAAGTCCAGCCGGGACGAAATCGCCTACTTCGCCAGCCATAGCGGCGCGGTCGGCGCCATCACCCAGCCGCAGTTCGCCACCGCGGTGGCCGCGGCGACGCCGGCGATCGGCTGGCGGGCGGTCACCCAGACCGACAATGGCGCGCCGGCCTCGGCTCCCGCCGCGGGCTTCGAGCCCTTCTCTGCGATCGACGCCGATCCCGCCGCCCTGCTCGAGCGCCCGCACGATCCCTGGGCCGACTTCGCAATCCAGTACACTTCGGGCACCACGGCGCGGCCCAAGGCCGTGCTTTGGACCCACGCCAATGCGCTCTGGGGCGCGCGCTCCTGCGCGACCAACGAGGACCTGCGCCCCAGCGACGTTCACCTGACGCATCTGCCGCTGTTCCACACCAACGCCCAGGCCTACTCGGTGCTGGCTGCGCTGTGGGCTGGCGCGCACGTGGTCCTCATACCGCGCTTTTCGGCGTCGCGGTTCTGGCCGGTGTCGCTGAAACACGGCGCCACCTGGAGTTCGATGGTCCCGTTCTGCGTCAAGGCGCTCGTCGCCCAGCCGTTACCCGCCGCCCACAGCTACCGCTTCTGGGGCAACGGGGTCTGCGAGCCGGCCTGGGATAAGCATTTCGGGGTCAAGACCATCGGCTGGTGGGGCATGACCGAGACCATCGCCCACGGCACGGTCGGTTCCGCCCGCCAGCCCGACGCACCGATGTCGATGGGCCGCCCGGCGCCGGGCTACGAAATTCACGTCCTGAACGACGAGGGTGCGCCCGTCGCTCCCGGCGAGACCGGTGACCTGTTCGTCGGCGGCCTGCGCGGCGTTGCGCTGTTCAAGGAATACGCTGGCGATCCCGTCGCCACCGCCGCGGCCTTCCGCGAAGACGGCCTGTTCATCACCGGCGACCGCGTTCGCCTGGGCGCCGACGGCTTTCTCTATTTCGCCGACCGGTCCAAGGACATGCTGAAGGTCGGCGGGGAGAACGTCGCGGCGTCCGAACTCGAACGGGTGATCGCCGGCGTGCATGGCGTCGCCGAGGTCGCGGTCGTCGCCAAACGCCATCCCATGCTCGACGAGGTCCCCGTGGCCTTCGTCATCCCCGCCGCCCCGGACGACAACCTCGTCCAGCGGATCCTCGACGCCTGCCGCCAGTCCCTGGCCAGCTTCAAGCAGCCGCATGAGATCCGCCTCACCGACAGCTTGCCGCGCTCGACCCTGGAAAAGGTCGCCAAGGCCGAACTCCGCGCCCTGCTGGCGCAGGAATAGCCGCCCTTTCCGCCACGGCCAGCAAGTCGGCATCTACGACGGCAGGAGCCTTTCTGGTCCGGGTGAGGCCTACAACCGTCTCGCCTAGAGCCGCTTAGCTTGCCCCCTTTGGGGCGAAGTCGAGCGCCTCGCAACGGTCCAGCGCGGCCAACAGCTGGACCGAAAGACCGGCGGGTCGCCAATGCCGCTCCAGCGAGCCGCCAAGCTGGCCGACCGTCGCCTTGGTGAGGCGCGTGCCGAAACCCTCTGACGGCGGCGGCGCCACTTCGGGTCCACCGTCTTCCTCCCAGTCGAGTTCGAGGCGTCCGTCGCGCCGCCGTGTGGTCACCGTCACGCAGCCGTCCTCGACCGAGAGCGCGCCATACTTGGCTGCGTTGGTCGCGAACTCATAGATCAGGATCGCGAACGACGTGGCCGCCTCGCCGCTCAGCCGGATGTCGTCTCCCAGGATGCGAATCTGCACCGCCTCGCCGCGCTGGTACGGCGTCAGGATCGCGCCAACCAGGCCATGCAGGCTCACGGTTCCGCCCTCTTCGCCCGGCTGGCGGGTCGTGAGCGCGTGAGCGCTCGCCAGGGCGGCGAGACGCTCCTGGAGGTCAGCCGCGAGTTCGGCCCTGTCGCCCGGCTCGCGCGCGCTCAGCCGCACCATGCTGCTGGCCAGGCTGAAGAGGTTGCGCACCCGATGGTCCATTTCGCGCAACAGCAGCAACTGCCGTTCCAGGGCCAGCTTGCGGTCGGTGATATCGATCCCGATACCGACCCGGCTGGAGTCCGACAGCCGGATGTTGGCCCAGCTTGTCTCCAGTTGACGCCCGTCGCGGGCGATCATCGGAACGTCGAACCAGCCCGGCTGGCACTCGTCCATGTACGACCGCACGCGCTCACGCAGCTCCTCATCGGGAAAGAGCTCGGCCATAAGGTCGGTCTTCCGGGCGTCCTCGCTCGTCCACCCCAGAACCTGAGTGAATTCCCGGTTCAATCGCAACGTGCTGCTCTGCGGCTCGAAGAGCTTGATCATCACGGGAATATTGTCGAACACCGCTTCGAACTGTTCGCTGTGCCGCAGCGCCCTTTCTTCCGATCGGGTCCGTTCAATGGCGAAGCTGAGCTGGCGCGCGATGTTCAGCGCCAGGTTCATTTCCTCCGCGCTGAACGTATAGGGCTCGGCGCGATAGACCATGAACTTGCCGATCACACCGCCGCCCACCTCGGTCAGCGGAACAAAGGCCAGCGCCCGGATGCCCTCACCCGTCACCGAGGCTTTCAGCGCGTCGGACTCGTCCGCCTCGAGGATGTCGGCGACAGCGATCGGCCCCGCCCCTGGCTCGCCTGCGACCCACGGCGTGTGTCCATCCACCGCCGCGCGGTAGGCGTCGGAAATCCCCCGCCAGGCCACGAAGCGCATCGCGCCGGCGGGATCGAACAGCAGCACGGAAGCCCGCGAGCACCCTAGCGCATGATCGAGCGCATCCAGCGCCGCCTCGCAGATCTCGGAGAGATCGCGGGTTCGCAGCAATCGGTCTGTGAGATCGTAGAGGGTCTGAAGCCGGCTGTTGACGAGCTCGGCCGCGCGCGCCTCCGCCCCCGGAGCAGTCAGGACGCCAGGCCCATCTTCCTGCCTCCCACGCACGCTCAATTTCATCTCCCGATCCAGCCCCCTCAACAGAACGCCTGAATCGCGCCGAGGTGCATTGACGAATGTTAAGCGGCGTCCGGCGGGATGGTGCGCAAACCGGGCGCTCAGCCCCACAGCTTGCCATAACATATGATAACTATTTGATATATTTCATTATCTGGAACGCGCGCTCTGCGCGTCCGTTGTGATCCCGTGTCCAAACTGCGGAGTATCCAGATGGCTGCTGCTTCACCCGCTACAAAGACCAAGGCCCAGACCAAGGCGAAGTCCCCCGCCAGGCGCACGCGCAATACAGGGCGTCGCGACCCCCTCGCCGTCGTCCTGCTTAAGCAGGACCATAGGGAGGTCGAGGCCTGGTTCGACGAATACGAGCAACTTGACAATGACCGTGAGAAATTAGCGCTTTTCAATAAGATCGCGCTGGCTCTTAAGGTTCACACCCAAATCGAGGAGGAAATCCTGTACCCCGCCGAACGTGGCGAGGTGGAGGACGACATGCTCGACGAGGCCTATGTCGAGCATGATGGCGCCAAGAAGCTCATCGCCGAGCTCGAAGCGATGAAGCCGTCCGACGAGTTCTACGACGCCAAGGTCAAGGTGCTCGGCGAGTACATCAAGCATCACGTCAAGGAAGAGGAGCAGCCGGGCGGTATCTTCGCCCAGGCCAAGAAGGGCGACGAGGACCTCGACGCGCTGGGCGAGCGGCTCAAGGCGCGAAAGCAGGAACTCATGGCCCAGCACGGACGTTCGGCCGCGCACTGACTGCTGAAGGAAGATCACATCGTGGCAAAGTACGCCGTATTCACCATCGGCCAGCTCTGGTCCCTGCACAGCTCAGAGGGTTGGACGCGCGCCTATCCGACCCGGGCCGCGGCGATGGCGGCCGCCGCCGAGGCGCTGACCAATGAGGACGAGGACTCCGAACTGCACCTGCAGGACGAAACCGGCTTCCTTGTGAAGGCCCGGATCGAGAACTTCCTGCACCCGTAAGGCGTCTTGAGGGTCGTTTGCCGGGGCGAGCCCCTAAGGCGACCCTCAACGCTCACGCGTCAGCGGAAAGCAGCAGTTCGGTCAAGGCTCGACGGGGATCGAACGGCTTCTCGTGCATGGGCGTGTCGGCGAACCGCCTGGGCAGCACTTCGCGCGTGTAGCCGGTCATGAAGGCGAACTTGACCCCGCGCTGAAGCAGCAGGTCGGCGATCTCGAAGCTGACGACGCCATTGAGGTTGATGTCGATCAGCGCCGCGTCGATCGCGCTGGCCTGCAACAGGGCGCGTGCGCGCTCTACATCCGGCGCCGGGCCGACGACGACGACCCCAACCGACTCGAGCAACTGCGCCGTCTCGTTGGCGACGAGCCAGTCGTCCTCGACCACGAGCACCCGCCGGCCGGCCAGAGCCCCGGCTCCAAGTTGCTGATTTCCCCCGTCGATTCTGCGCACGGCGGGAGGTTTGCCGCGCGCCTAAGGCAGCGGCATTTACCCATGTTAAGCGCGCGCGCGCCGCGAGCCGCCCGTGCAGGGCCGCGCCGGCTTGTAGTCGGCGATGGCGACCAGCGCGTCAGGCTCGCGCAGGTGCGCCTTGCCGCCATGCAGGTCGAGCAGCCGCTCGCGTCGCAACTGCTGCAGGATCCGGTTGACGTGCACGATGCTCAGCCCGGTGGCGTCGGCCAGGGTCTCCTGGGTCATCGGCATCGGAAAGTGGGTCTCGGTCGCCAGGCCCACCAGTTTCAGGCGGTCGCGGACTTCCAGCAGCAGGTGGCAGAGACGCTCATAGGCGGTCTGACGGCCCAGCCGCATGATCTGCGACAGCAGATAGGCTTCATCCAGGCTCGACGAAACATGCATCGCCTCGCGCAGATCGGCCCAGCGCGGGTCGTCGCCCATTATAGCCTTCTGGACCGGACCGGCGTCGACGAACTGCACGGGCGTCAGCGCGACGACGGTCGACAGCGCCAGCGGATTGGGCCGCAGGCAGACGCCGAGCGCCTCGCCAGGCAGCACGAAGTCGAAGATCTGCCGGCGTCCGTCCGGCAGCCAGCGGACCTTCGCGGCCCAGCCGCCGACGATGAACCGCGGGCGCACGATCGCATCCCGTTCGCTGACGATCTCGATCCCGACGCCAACAGTCTGGGCGTCCGAGAGACCGGCGAGCAAAGCTTCCGACTCTTCGTTCAACGAGGAGATCGTCGTCAGCCGCTGAATGGCTACCGCCGCCTTGGGCGAAGCCTGCTGATGGACGAGGGTCATTCCTAACCTCCGCCCCCCTCGAGCGAAACCTCCAGCTCACAGCGCACGCCGCCCGGCTCAAGCTTGAACGTCGCCTGCGCGCCGAGTTGGTAGGGCAGCCCCTGCTCAATAAGCTGCCTGCCAAAACCCATGTGTCCTGGATTGGTTGCCACCAGGGGCACCCCGCGCTCGGACCAGCAGAGCCGCAACTGGCGGCTGCCGTGGCCCCCGCGCAGCTCCCATTCCACGTCCACCATCCCGCTCTGGCCCGAGAGCGCGCCGAACTTCACCGCGTTGACCGCAAGCTCATGCAGCGCCAGCGCGATGTACTCCGCGGCCGGGCCGTGGAGCCGCACCATCGGGCCGGCGACGTTCAACTGTTCGTCCTCGACCGCGTACTGCAGCAGCTCCTCGCGAACCAGTTCCTCGACCTCGATTCCCTCGTCCACCCGCCGGGCGAGCGCCGACTGCACCCGCGCCAGGGCGTTGAGCCGCCCGTCGAAGTGAGAGAAATAGCCCTCAAGGTCACTCGAGTTTTCCAGCGTGCGCCGCGCCAGCGAGCGCACCATGGCCATCACGTTCTTCACCCGGTGCTGGAGCTGCGCGAGCAGCCAGCTGGAGCGCAGTTCCTGGGCTCGGCGGTCGGTTTCGTCGGCGATCACCCCGATCACGCGGATGGCTGCGCCCGATCTGTCGCGCTCGACGCGGCACCGCTTGACGACGTAGCGCTCCGCCCCGTCGCGCCGGACGTATCGGAACGACGTCCGACAGTCGCTGAGGCCGGTGTCGCTCACCAGCCGCGATCTCAGGCTTTCGATGTCCGACAGATCCTCGGCATGCACGCCGGCGACCCACTCTCCCCACGGCGTCGTCGCGTCCCGGCCGTAGATCTCCGCCGCCCGCTCTGAAAAACTCAGCGTCTCGGTCGAAAGATCGAGCGCGAACGTCCCCAGGCCGGCGATGTCCATCGCCAGTTCCAGCCGGACGTCGGCCTCGATCCGATCGTTGGCGGGTACGCGCTTCTGCAACATGCGGCCTTTCTCACGACACCAGGGGCTTACGACATAGCATTGGCCCGAGCCTGGTGATCATCAACGCACAAGGCCGGTCTGCGGCGCCGGGCGAGGCGGTTCAACATGCCATCGCGAGAGGGGCGCTGCGCCCTCATTTGATAATGCGCACGCGCGGGTTACCCCACGTGAATCTAGGCGCCCGCGCCGCCTTGTGAGTAGCCTCGCGCCGACGACGACCAGCAAGGGAGGACGCCGTGGCTCAGTCGCCAAAGGCCTGCATCATCGGCGCGGGCTGCTCGGGCTTTACGACCGCCAAGCGCCTCAAGGATCACGGCATCCCCTACGACTGCTTCGAGCTGTCCGACGACGTCGGCGGCAACTGGTACTATCGCAATCCCAACGGCCTCTCGGCCTGCTACGAGAGCCTCCACATCGACACCTCGAAGTGGCGCCTGGCGTTCGAGGACTATCCGGTTCCGGCCGACTGGCCAGACTTCCCCCACCACGCGCAGCTGCTGCAGTACTTCCGCGACTACGTCGACCACTTCGGCCTGCGCCCGACCATCACCTTCAACACCGCCGTCGAACGCGCGCGCCGCAACGCCGAGGGCCTGTGGGAGGTCCAGCTTTCGACCGGCGAGACTAGGCTCTACGACGTGCTGTTCGTCTGCAACGGCCACCATTGGAGTCCTCGCGTCCCCGACTATGAGGGCGAGTTCAACGGCGCGGCCTTCCACAGCCACGCCTATCGCGACCCGTTCGACCCGGTCGACATGCGCGGCAAGAACATCGTCGTGGTCGGCATGGGCAACTCGGCGATGGACATCGCCTCCGAGCTCGCCCAGCGGCCGATCGCCAAGAACCTCTGGGTGTCGGCGCGCCGCGGAGTCTGGGTGCTGCCCAAGTACATGAACGGCCGCCCGGCCGACAAATCGGCCATGCCGACCTGGATGCCCCGCAAGCTCGGCCTCTCGCTCGCCCGCGCCGCGATCAAGAAGTCGATCGGCAGGATGGAGGACTACGGCCTGCCCAAGCCCGACCACGAGCCCCTGGAAGCTCACCCCTCCGTCTCTGGCGAGTTCCTGACGCGCGCCGGCTGCGGCGACGTCAAGTTCAAGCCGGCCATCGAGCGCCTCGAGGGCGACCAGGTCCGGTTCGCCGATGGCAGCGTCGAGGACGTCGACGCCATCATCTTCGCGACCGGCTACGACATGCGCTTCCCGTTCTTCGACGATCCGGCGCTGGTTCCCGACGCCGATCATCGGCTGCCGCTGTTCAAGCGGATGATGAACCCGGCGGTGCCCAATCTCTTCTACATGGGCCTGGCGCAGCCGTTGCCGACCCTGGTCAACTTCGCCGAGCAGCAGGCCAAGCTGGCGGCCGCCTATCTCAGCGGCCGCTATCTGCCGCCCCCGCCGGCCGAGATGACGCAGACCATCGCGCGCGACGAGGAGGCGCACCTGGGCCAGTACTACCGGTCCAAGCGCCACACCATCCAGGTCGACTTCGGCGTCTATGTCGCCGACCTGCTGAAGGAAATCGTCCGCGGCGAGGCCCGCGCCAAGGCCGCCGGCTACGCGCCTCCTGTCCCCGCGCGGGCGGACGCCGCGGCTTAGGCGGTCCGCGTCACGCCGAACCGGCGCAGGACGTTGTGGGTGATGGTCGCGACGAACGGGTCCTCGGCCTTCAGGCCATGCGCCCATTCGGTCGTGCCGGTGTTGAAGACCTCGCCCTCGCCACGCTTGAAGCTGGCCAGGACCGCGTGCCCGCGCAGAACGGCCGCCTGCGCCTCCGGCCCGGAGTCGCCGAACACCACGTTCGCAATGACATCCAGTTTCTCGGGCGGGATGATCGGGTTGTAGCCCCGGCCGGCCTCCTCGCCGAACGCGCAGGGCGCGATGCCGATGATCTCCAGATTGGCCGGCACGCCGACGCTCGGGATCGCCTTGGGCAGCCCGTCCTGGCCGAACTCGAACTTGCAGCCGTCGCTCTCGTAACCGATCAGCGGCAGGTCCCCGCCCAGGATGTCGCCGTAGAACAGGTCCGAGCCCTCCAGAGCCCAGTGCTTGTCGTCATAGATCGTGAAGCCGCCCTGCCCGCGCGAAACGCACATCCCCAGGCGGTGATAGCCGGCGAACACGAAGCTCAGGCCCGTCAGCGCCGCTTCAGGCTGCTCGAACGCGGCGTGTGACCACAGATGCGTGGCGTCCTTGGCCGGCACGTCTTCGGCCTCGAAGCCGCGCCACTTGTGACAGACCAGGGTCTTGCCGTCGTTCTCCCAGCGCACCTTCCAGAAACAGGTGTTGCCCGACAGGATCCCGACCTTGCCGCCGGCGTCCACGAAGCGCTCGACCTGCGCCCGCTGTCCCCCTGACCAGTACTCGCTATGCCCGACGAAGAACGCCGAGGCATAGTCTTTCAGCAGGTCCGGCTCGGCCTCCAGGTCGTAGTCGGTGAACACGTCGAAGACGTACCCCTCGCGCTCGGCCCAGTGCAGGAACGCGTGCTCCCACTTGTTCAGGAAGCCGGCGGATCCGTCGTACGGGGACACGCGGTGAGCCGCCATCCAGGCCGGGTCGCTGGCCCAGGGCCGCTCCTTGAAGCCGCGCTTGCGCATGTTCACCAGGCGCGGCGCATCGGCCGGCGCGGCGGCGATCAACGGCGCGAAGGGACGCTCGGTCGACAGCACGCCGATGGCCTGATCCATCGCATGGTCGAACGGAACCTGACCGCTCATCAGGCCGGTCACGTTGGAATAGGCGTTCGCCCCGCCCCACCAGTTGTAGGCATGGTAGGTGTTGGTCGCCAGCACCAGCGCGGCCCTTGAGCCGGCCGCCCCGCGCGGCGGCTTCACGCAGACGAAGTGATGGGTTTCGTCGCCCTGCGCGTCGGTCAGCTTGATGTCGTAGTAGCCGGAGCGCCAGTCGGCCCCGACGTCCAGCTCCAGCGTCGGCGCCCAGCCGCAGCCGTCGCGGTCGACATTGGCGGGCACGGGTTGCTCGACCGTCTCCACCCCATCGATGGCCAGGATCAGGTCCTCGGTTCCGCCGATCCGGGTGATCTCCAACCGGCAGGGGCCCTTCGCGCTCGCATGCAGGGTGAAGCGTTCCAGCGGCCGCACGCTCAGACGATCAGTGTAGCAACCCAGCATGTGACACCCTCCCAATGGTCATTTCGTTGTGATAGTTTTTATTATTGCAGAGGCCATCCGCCTTCGCCAGCCCGAGGCTTGGACCAGCCACATCTGCACGCGGTTTGGACCACTGTCGCCGCCAGAACACGCACCAGCATAAGCCTTGCGCGCATTTGCAGCGCCCCTCTTGCGCTATGATAGCTTTTGCTATCTCAAGGGCTCGCATCGCGTTTGCGACAAGAAGATCACGGGGATGAAGATGAAGAGTTTCTGGTTGATGGGCTGCGCCCTGGCGGCGCTTTCGACGGGCGCGGCGCACGCGCAGGACAGCACGGCGACGGTCGAGGAGATCGTGGTCACCGCGCAAAAGCGCTCCGAAAATCTCCAGGACGTTCCAGTCGCCCTGACCGCGATCACCGGCTCGGCGCTCGCCAACCAGGGGGTCAACAACGTCGTCGCCCTGAACAACCTCGCCCCCGGCCTGCGCGTCAGCAGCGGCGACGCCGCGGCCAACCCGAAGATCTTCATCCGCGGCGTCGGCCTCAGCGACTTCAACCCCAACTCATCCAGCGGCGTCGGCGTCTATGTGGACGGCGTCTATATCGGCTCGCCCCTGGCCCAGATGGCCGGCTTCTTCGACCTGGCTCAGGTCGAGGTGCTGCGCGGGCCCCAAGGCACGCTCTACGGCCGCAACACCAACGGCGGCGCGATCAACGTCACCACCAAGCGCCCGACCCAGACCTTCACCGCCGACGTCGCGGCCGAGTACGCGACCTATGATGCGGTCAATCTGACCGCCGCGGTCGGCGGCCCGATCATTCAGGACAAGCTGGCCTTCCGCGTCGCCGGCCAGTACGTCGCCGACGACGGCTTCACCTACAACCGCGTCACCGGCAACGACGTCAACGCCACCGACTACTGGGCCGGCCGCGCCCAGCTGCTGTTCACCCCGACCGAGGACTTCGAGGTCCTGGCCCAGGTGAACCGCTTCGTAAACCGCGGCGACGCCACCGCGCCCCAGCACCGCGCTCTGTTCCCGGCCACGCCCGACGCCGCCGGTCCGACCGGCTTCTGCGCCCCGACGCTCTATTCCAGCGGCCTGTGCACCGACCTGCTGGGCTACGCCGACACCGATAACGACCGCTACGCCGGCGACTACAATCTCGAAGGCAAGGACAAGGTCGACCTGTTCGGCTCCTCGCTGGAAGCCAACTGGGACCTCGGCGCCGTCTCGCTGGTCTCCGTGACGGCCTACCAGTGGGCGCACCGCAACGCCCTGGAGAACACCGACTCCAGCCCGCTGCAGATGATCGAGATCAACTACCTCTCGCGCTCGCAGCAGTTCACCCAGGAACTGCGCCTGCAGTCCAACGATCCGGCCGCGCGCCTGAAGTGGGTCGCCGGCCTCTACTACATGGACGAGACGATCAAGAACGCCACGCAGCAGGACATCCTGCGCGACCTGCGTCCGCTGTTCACGACCCCGGACAATCCGACCGGCGTCAGCCTGGAGAACAGCGTCGCGGTGTTCGGCACGCCCTACACCCAGAAGACCAAGGGCTATGCGATCTTCGGCCAGGCCGATTACTCGCTCACCGACCGCCTGACGGCGACCCTGGGCCTGCGCTGGTCGGCCGACGACAAGGACTTCGACTATCGCAGCACCGCGGAGGGCTCGATCATCCTGCTCGAATCCAAGCAGAGCGAGACCTTCTCCGATTGGTCGGGCCGCCTTGGCCTGCGCTACGAGGTCAATGACGACGTCAACGTCTACGCCACCTACAGCCGCGGTTATAAGGCGGGCGGCTTCTTCGGCGGCCTGGCGACCACGCCAGAAGAGCTCGAGCCCTACGACAACGAGACGCTCGACGCCTACGAAGTCGGCGTGAAGTCCGAGTTGTTCGACCGCCGCGTGCGCCTGAACATGTCGGCCTTCTATTACGACTACCAGAACCAGCAGGTCTTCGCCCAAGCCGTGCGCAACGGCCTGACCGTGCTGGTGCTCGACAACGCCGCCAGCTCCAAGGTCTACGGGGCCGAAGCCGACCTGACCGCGCGTCCGACCGAGAACCTCTCGATCACCGCCGGCCTGTCGCTGCTGAACGCCAAGTACGGCGAGTACGAGTCGGACGGTGACGACTTCACCGACAATCGCCTGCCCCAGTCGCCGAAAGTCACCTTCAACGCCGCGGTCAACTACACCTTCCCGCTGGCCTCTGGCGCCTCGATCGTGGCCAACGCTGACGCGGCCTACTCTTCGAAGATCTACTTCGACAACTCCAACGCCGACCGCCTGTCGCAGGACGGCGTCTGGATCGCCGGCGCTCAGGCCAGCTGGCGCTCGCCCGACACCTCGATCGAAGCCGGCGTCTTCGCGCGCAACGTCTTCAACGAGGACTACTTCGTGTCGATCTCCAACATCGACAGCCTGGGCCAGGATCTGTTGACCTACAACCGCCCCCGCAGCCTCGGGGTCTTCCTGCGCTACCACTACTAGGACCTGCGAGCCCTGGCGCCCCGCGCGCCAGGGCTTCGCCGCCGTTTCGCCTCGCAACCTAGCCCTGCTATAGAACTCGCTATCGTCGATCCGGCGAGATCTTGGAACCCAATGGCGAAACGCGCATCAGCTTCTGCCGCCACTGGCGCGGCCCCCTCGCTCGACGCCAAGTCCCTGCCCTCGCGGCCGCGTGGCAAGAACACCTATGAGGTGGTGCTGGCGACCGCCGGCGAAGTGCTGGCCGAGGTCGGCTTCGAGCGGCTGACGACCAACCTGGTCTGCGAGCGCGCGGGTCTGACCCCGCCGGCGCTCTACCGCTACTTCCCGAACAAGTACGCCCTGATCTCCGAACTGGCCCGCCGGCTCATGGAAGCCCAGGACGAGGCCGTGTTCCAGTGGCTCGACGAGGGCGGCGCGGGAGACGGCTCCCTCAACGAAGCGGTCGCCCAGAACCTGCGCTTGCAGAAGCGGCTGATCGAAATCACCCGCGGCCAGCCGGGCGGCCTGTGGCTGCTGCGCGCGATCCGCGCCGTGCCGGCCTTCCAGGAAGTGCGTACGACCTCGCGCAACACCGTGCTCGAGCGGATGTTCGAGTACCTGCGCCGCGCCTATCCGAACGTCAGCGACGATCATCTGCGCACGGCCATGCGGCTCACCGAGCAGATGACCTACGCCGCCGTCGAGATGATCATCGAAGACCCTAGCCTCGACGACGACAAGGTCGCCGAGGAGGTCAGCTGGATGGTCAGCCTATACTACCACCAGCTGCCGACGCGCGGCTCCGGCCCGACGCCGTCAGCAGCGCGATAGCGACCAGGGCCAGCACCAGGAACACCGCCGACAGACCGATGGCGCGGGTCACGTCGCCGTCACCCAGCACCAGCGAGGCGATCAGCGGCCCAAAGCTGCTGCCCAGCAGCTGGGCCGTGCCCAATTGCATGGCAGCGCGGCGGGTCGGGTCGAGCTGGATCAGCAGCAGGGTCTGGAACGGCAGGGCGAACAGCCACAGGAAGCCGAACACCGCCACCGCGCCCATGAACAGCGCGGCGTGCGGCGCGCCCGACAAGACGGCCAGGATGCCGCCGTTCAACGCGCCGACAACCATCAGCACCAGGCCAGGCCTGCGCCAGCGCCGAGCGGCCAGGGTGGCCGTCGCGCCGCCCGCCACCTGCATGCCAAGCGCCACGGCGACCGCGAACCCGGCCTGCTTCGACGACATCCCCGAGAGCTCCGCCAGCGGCTCGAGATAGACCCACAGCGCCACGATGAAGGCCATGAACAGGAAGCAGGCCGCCAGGCCCAGCAGCGGGCGCAGGCCGATGCCGCCCCCGCCCTTCTCGGCCTTGGGCAGCGGCGTGTAGCGGTTGGCGCCCGCCAGCGCGGCCAGCGCTGTCAGCAGCGAGATCACCCCCAGCGCCTCCAGAGCGCCGTTGATCCCCAGCCAGGGCACGACCGTCGCCGGCAGCACCGCGGCCAGCAGCAGTTGCGCCAGGGTCTGCACGGTCACGAACACGCCCGACAGCCGCTCGGGCCGCTCGGCGCGGGTGATCGTGCTGATCGCGGCCCACAGCATCAGCCCGGCGAACACGCCCGACAGGGCGCGCATGGCGATCACCTCGCCCCCGGTCGCGAAGCAGGTGCCGAACATCGTCCCGGCGTGCGCCAGGCAGGCCAGAGCCAGTTTCAGCCGTACCCGATCGGGCTTCAGGAACGCCGCGGCCAGACCGCAGGTCAGGCCCAGCGCCAGCAGTTCGACCGTCGCGGCCAGGCCGATCTGCGCGGCCGTCAGCCGCCCCTCCGACTCCAGCCCGCCCAGGATCACCGGCTGCAGGCCGGCGATCAGCAGGGCGACGACGCCGATGGTCAGCGCGATCGTGGTGTCCCGCCGGCTGGCGGCGGGCGCGCCCGCCACGCTGAGAGCGGCGGTCACGACTTCTGGCCGTAGGATTTGAAGCGCTGGAGGATGGTCGCCATCTCGTCGGCGTCCAACAGCTTGGGGCCGCCGATGGCCAGGGTTCCCCAATAGACGGCCGACTGCTCCTCCACCTCCTCGGCGATGGCCAGGGCTGCGTCGAGGTTGCGGGCCACCACGATTTGACCGTGGTTGGCCATCAGCGCCGCGGCGCGCCCGTCCAGGGCCTCGACCACGGACTGCGCCAACTCGGTCGATCCGAAGGTCGCATAGGGCGCCACCGGCACGCTCGCCCCGCCGCCGACCGCGACCATGTAGTGCATCGGCGGGATCTCCAGCCCAGCGCAGGCCAGGATCGTGGCGTGCCGCGAGTGGCAATGGACGACGGCGTTGGCGTCGGGCCGCCTATCCAGCAGCCCCCAGTGCATCTGCCATTCGCTGGACGGCTTCAGGCTGCCCTCCGGCGTCGAGCCGTCGGGGGCCACATAGACCATCTGCTCCGCGCTCAGGAGCGAAGGGACCACGCCGCTCGGCGTCACCAGCATGCCCTCGCCGAAGCGAGCCGAGACGTTGCCGGAGGTGCCGCGGTTGAGCCCGCGGGCGTCCATCGCCCGCATCACATAGGCCATGCGCTCGCGCAGCTGACCTTCGTCCATCTTCTGAGCCATCAGGCGCTCTCCGCCGTGCGCGCCGCGTTCATCGCCGCCTCGGTCGCTTCGAAACTCTCAAGCTTGCCCAGGGTCGCCAGGCCTTGCGCCACCTGCGCCGCTGTCGCCGTCGCGAACCGGCAGGCCTCCAGCGGCTCCCAGCCGCGGTTCAGCGCGGCGATGAAGCCTGCGCAGTACGAATCCCCGCAGCTCGTGGTGTCTATCGGCGTGATCCTGTGGGCCGGCAGCGTAAACCTGCCGCTCGGCAGCACGATGTAAGACCCCTGTCCGCCGTTCTTGATGATGCAGGCCTTGGCGCCCAGCGCCAGGAAGGCGTCCGCCGCGGCGTCCAGATCCTCGGTTCCGGTCAGGGCCAGCGCCTCGGCCGCGCTCGGCATGAAGTAGTCGACATAGGGCAACAGCCGCTCCAGCTCCTTCAGCGCCGAGGGCTGCGGCGAGATCAGGTCGCAGGTGATCGTCGCCCCGGCTTCGTGCGCCACGCGCAGCAACTCGGCGCCCGCACCCCGGTCCAGCTTCGGACCGCCGACGCCGGCGTAGTGCAGGAAGCGGGTCTCGCGCGCGGCGGCCAGGATGTCATCGTTGACGGAGGCGAACATGCCCGCGCCCAGAGCGTGGAAGTTCGGCCGGCGGCCTTGCGAATCCACGGCCAGCACGGTCGTCGAGGTCGACGCCCCGGCCATGGTCTCCAGCAGGGAGGTGTCGACCCCGGCCTCGTCCAGCGCCATCCGCACGAAGCGTCCGACCAAGTCGCTCCCGACCGCCGAGGCCAGCTTTACAGGCACGCCCAGTGTGGCCGCGACCATCGCCGCGCCTGCCGCGGTCCCGGCCGGGGCGCAGGCGATGCCCTCGACGAGCGTGGTCCCCTCCCCGCTGGGCAGGCTGTCGATCGGCCGCGCGACGACGTCCAGCGTGGTCAATCCAATGGTCAGCAGTCCGGACTTCATCGGTTCTCTCCCCTACGCCTTGATTAGTAAGCCCGGCTCGCTAGGATAGTCAAAACTATCTTAGAGGGGCCGACATGGTTTGGACGAACAGCAAGGACAGCGCGCTGCGTGAACGGGCGCAGGCGGTCATCCCGAACGGCATGTATGGCCACCAGTCGGTCATGCTCCTCCCCGACGACTATCCGCAGTTCTTCGACCGCGCCCAGGGCGCCCATCTCTGGGACGTGGACGGCAACCGCTACCTGGATTTCCTGTGCGGCTATGGTCCCAACCTCTTCGGCTACGCCCATGCGGGGATCGACCAGGCCTACTTCGACCGCGCCAAGCTCGGCGACACCATGACCGGTCCCGGCGAAGCCATGGTGCTGCTGGCCGAGGCGATGACCGCCCAGGTCAGTCACGCAGACTGGGCGATGTTCTGCAAGAACGGCACTGACGCCACGACCATGGCGATGATGATCGCCCGCAACCACACCAAGAAGAACACCATCGTCCTGGCCAAGGGCGCCTATCACGGCGCCGCCCCCTGGTGCACGCCGGTCAAGAACGGCGTCGCCCCCTCCGATCGCGCCAACCAAGTGTTCTACGAGTACAACGACGTCGAGAGCCTTGAGGCCGCCGTTCGCGAAGCCGGCTCGGACCTGGCCGCGATCTTCGCCTCGCCGATCAAGCACGACACCTTCGTCGACCAGGAACTGCCCAATCCCGAATACGCCCGCCGCGCGCGCGAGCTTTGCGACGAACATGGCGCTCTGCTCATCGTCGACGACGTCCGCGCCGGCTTCCGCCTGGCCCGCGACTGCAGCTGGGCGCTGGTGGACGTGAAGCCCGACCTTTCGACCTGGGGCAAGGCGATCGCCAACGGCCATCCGATCTCGGCCCTGCTGGGCGCCGACGTCTGCCGATTCGCCGCGGCGACGATCTACGCCACCGGCTCCTACTGGTTCTCGGCCGCACCGATGGCCGCAGCCCTCGCCACCCTGAAGCTGATCGCGCAGACCGATTACCTGGAGCACACCGTCGCCCTGGGCGAGCGCCTGCGCAGCGGCCTGGACGAATCGGCCGCCCGCCACGGCTTCGCCCTGCGCCAGACCGGCCCGGCCCAGCTGCCGCTCATCATGTTCGACGACGACCCGACCTCGGCCAAGGGCTACCTCTGGAACAACGCCCTGCTGAAGCGCGGCGTATACTTCCACCCCTGGCACAACATGTTCATCTGCGCGGCGATGACCCAGGCCGATATCGACGAGACGCTCAACGCCGCCGACGACGCCTTCAAGGTGGTCAAGCAGGCCGGCCCGCTGGAGCCGGTCGCCAAGCTGGCCTTCCTGCACCAGATGGTCGACGGCCACTAGCCTGGCGCACGCGGAGTCGCCTTTGCGGCGGCTCCGCCCTGCACCTGCCCAATTTCAGGGCCAGAACCACATCCGGACGGGACGGAGCGTGGCGACTTGAAGACATTGGCGGTCATCGCCCTGAAGGGGGGCTCGGGCAAGACCACGGTGGCGACCCACTTCGCCCTGGGCGCCCATCTGCGCGGCGTCGACACCTTGCTGGTCGACATAGATCCCCAGCATTCCGCCGCCGACATCCTCAGCGCCCGAGAGGCGCCGGGCCCCGCCTATGTCACCTCCACTGGCCGCAATGTGCTCGCCGCCCAGTTCGGCGCGCTGTCCCAGCGCAAGGATCTGATGATCATCGACACCCCGGCCGGGGCGGTCGAGGCGGTGAGCGAGGCTGTGGTCCTCGCCGACCTCGCGGTCCTAATCGTCCGCCCGACGCTGATCGATCTTTCCGGTCTCGCCCGCTCGCTGATGCTGGTCCGCCGCCTGGGCAAACCGTCGGTCGTGGTGGTCAACCAGGCCCCGCCCGCCCGTGAGACTGTCGAAGCTCCGCTCGTGAAGCGGGCGCTCAAGGGCCTGGACTACATGCAGGCCGCCGTCGCCCCGGTGATCGTTCGTTCGCGCTCGGTCTATCAGACGGCGCTCGAACGCGGCCGCTCCGCCGAGGAGATGAGCGACCGGGCCGCCGCCGCTGAGATCGCCGCTCTTTGGGACTTCGTCGACGCCACCTTGGCCGCGCCCACGCAGGACGCAGCCACCGGCTAGTGGCCGCCCTCGACCCAGGGCACGCCTGCGGCCGTGAACGCCTCCGCCAGGGCCGCCTCCAGCTCCAGCGCCTCCCAGGGTCGCATCGGATTCAGATGCTCCACCAGATCGGGCAGCAGCCGCACCCCGAACCGCCGGGCCGGTCCGCTGGCCTTGTAGCCGGCCTTATGCTGGTCGAAGCGCAGGTCCGGGTCGCGTGAGGTCTGGCCGACATAGACGCCCCACGGCTCGGATCGCCGCGGATCGTGCAACAGGATCACATAGACCGACTGCTTGGCGCCCGACGCGCGGAACGTCGTCGCCCGCAGGCTGAGCGCCGCGCGCCGCGCCTTGCCCATCCAGGCCGGTTGGGATTGCTGTCGCAACATCACCGGCAAGGTAGAGGCTCGCCCCGTGCTCCGCCACCGGAGCGAGCCCTCCGTTCTAGAAGCGGCGGCGTACACTCAGGCGCCAGTTGCGCGGTTCGCCGGGGGTGATCCGGTCAAGGCAGCAGGCGTCGGGGAAGTAGCGCTCGTCGGTGATGTTGTTGATGTTCAGCTGCGCCTTCCATTCCCCGAACGGATAGGACAGGCCGAAGTCCAGCAGCGTGTACGACGGCAACGTGTAGAGCACGCTTTCGTAGAAGTGCTTGTCGCTGTTGTAGAGCAGCCCCAGGCTGATCCCCAGCTGGTCGAACAGCCCGCCCTGCACTGTGTATTTGCCCCAGAGGTTCAGGGCGTGCTCAGGGAAGTTGGCCAGCGGCAGCCCGACGGGCAGGTTGTTGTCTTGGGTCACCTCGGCCTTGGTGTAGGCATAGGCCGCCGTCACCTCGAGCGCCACGTTCGGCCGCCACGATCCCTCGACCTCTACGCCGCGGCTTCGCTGCTCGCCGGTCACCACGAAGAAGAACGGATTGGCCGGGTCCTCGGTGGCGACGTTCTGTCGGGTCAGCTGGTAGATGGAGGCCATGCCTGCCAGCGTGCCGTCCTCGGTCTGCACCTTGACGCCGCCTTCGATGTTCTCGCCCGTCTCGGGCGGCAGCAGTGAGCCGTCGACCGCCGTCTGCCAGCTGGGCGTTGGGGTGAACGATTTCGAGTAGGCGAAGTAGAGCGACGCTCCCGGCGTGAACCCCCAGGTCAGACCGGCATGCGGGCTGAACTTGCTGTCTTCCTGATCGCCGGACTTGGCGGTGTCCCAACGCCCGCCGAAGGTCAGGGCCACGCCGTTACCCAGAGTGACGTGGTCGTGCAGGTAGAAGCCGAGCTGGCTGGTCTTGCCCGATCCCGAATAGGGGCTCGTGGGATCGCTGACGAACGGCGCGTCAAAATCGGGGTTCAGGATGTCGAGCGGGTTGTCGGCCGGATTGAAATTGCTCAGACCGCCGCTGTGCTCCTCGCGGGTGCGGCGGTAGTCGATCCCGGCCAGCACCTTGTGCCCGATAGAGCCGGTGGCGAAGTCCCAGGTCAGTCGGCTGTCGGCCCCGAAGTCCTTGTCGTGCTGCGAGAAGTCGCCGTACAGGTAACGCCCCAGGATGTGGCCCTGCTGCACGCCGTTCACGACGTTGTCGTCGAGGAAGCCGGCGACGAACATCCAGCGGTCCCAATAGGTCTCGCGATCCTCGTAGCGGACGGTCTGTTCGAACCGCAGGCTGTCGCTGAAACGGTGCTCGAAGACGTAGCCGATCTGCTTGGCGTTGGTGTTGTTGACGACCTCTTCGTCGCCGCGATTGTTGATCGAGAACGACAGGGGCAATTCGCCGAAGGCGGCGGGAAGAATGGTCCCCCAGGCGCTCACGGGCGACCATGGGCTGTCGTAATCACGCTGATAGCGGCCCAGCAGCGTCAGGCGGGTGTCTTCGCCAATCCTCCAGGTCACCGCCGGGGCGATGTAGATCCGCTGGGAGTGGGCGTAGTCCACGAAGTCGTCGCTGTCTCGATACACGAGGTTGAGCCGCCCCAGCAGCGCGCCGTCGCCCAGCAGCGGGCTGTTCGCGTCGATGGTCGTCTCCAGCAGGCCGTACGATCCCGTCGCGACCCCGACCTCCAGGAAGCGGTCGGCCTGCGGCCGCTTGCTAACCAGGTTGATCACGCCGCCCAGCGGCGAGGCGCCGAATAGGGCCGAGGCCGGCCCCTTGATCACCTCGACCTGATTGAGGCCGGCCATCTCGTTGACCGCGCCGGCGACGCTGGCCGTCGTCAGGCCGTCCAGGAAAATGCTGCCATAGGCCGCGTCATAGCCGCGGATCTGATAGGAGTCGTAATATCCGTAGGTGCTGGATCGGCTGACGCCCGCCACGTTGCGCAGCGCGTCGGCCAGACGTGTCACCCCCTGCTCCTGCATGCGTTCGGCGGTAATCACCGACACCGCCTGTGGAACCTCCAGCAACGGCGTGTCCGATTTGATGGCCAGAGGCTCGCCGATCCGGGCCCCCGTGACCACGACGCCTTCGACATCGCTCGCCGTGCTCGCTTCGTCGGACCACGCCGGGCCGGCAGCTGCAATCAATGCGGCTCCAGCCGCCCCCGCAAACCAGAACTGCTTCACAACGCTTTTCCCCACGCGCTATTGCGATTAATTCGCAGTCGCTATAGGGCGCACCACTGAGTTTTGCAATTGACTTGCAAGAGCGAGTTGCTGACCGTGACTGAACGTCGACAGGAAGGACCCCCATGCTGAAGATCACCACCCTCGCGCTGAGCAGCGCCCTGCTGCTGGGCAGCGCCGCGCACGCCCACGAGGTTTGGCTGGAACGCGACGGCGCGGGTCCGGCCCGCGTCTACCTTGGCGAACCCGCCGAGCCGGCGCCGCCCAATGGCGATCCGGAGTTCCCGAAGCTGAAGGCGCCGGTCGTCTTCACGACCGATAGCGCCGCGCCCGCCGCGCTGACCCGCAAGGCCGACCATATCGAAGCGGCGATCAAGACCCCGGGCGACGTCCGCGCTCAGGACAGCAACGTCTTCGACCCCTGGACGGGCGAAGGCGACAAGCTGGAAGGGGCGGCCTACTACGCCCGCGCCGGCCGCACCGAGACCGCCACCAAGCTGGATCTCGAAATCGCCCCTGTCGCTGCGGGCAGCGACACCTTCGTGGTCGTCTGGAAGGGCCAGCCGCTCGCCGACGCCTCAGTCAACATCGTCAACCCGGACCGTTGGCAGAAGTCCTTCAAGACCGATGCTTCCGGCAAGGTCGCCGTGCCGACGACCTTGAGCGGCCGCTACCTGCTCGCAGTCAGCCATCCCGTCGAGGGCGAGGCCACCGTGGCCGGCAAGGCCGTCACCAAGGTCTACCACACCTCGACCCTGACCTTTGTGAAGTAACCCGCCGTCCCCGGGGTCCCGCATGGGACGCCGGGGACGGTCCGAAATGCTAGTATTGGAGTACCGTGTGCCTGAACTACGGGGGCGTGGCCTGATCATCGCGGCGGTCGCCGCGACGTGCGTCGCAGCCGGCGGTGGGTATTTCGCCTGGAAGACCCTCGGGGCGTCCGCCGAAGCTGAGTCAGGACCGCAACCGGTTCCTGTCCGCGTCGCCGAGGCCGCCGTACGTCCGCTGGCGATCCATGTGAAGGCCCTCGGCTCCGTCGCCCCGCTGAACACCGTCAACGTCCGCAGCCAGGTGGCCGGCGAACTGACCCATGTGAGCTTCGCCGAAGGCCAGATGGTCCAGCGTGGCCAACTTCTCGCGCGCATCGACCCGCGTCCCTTCGAAGCCCAGGTCGCCGAGGCGCATGGCCAGAGCCGCCAGAACGAAGCCCAGCTGCGTTACGCCCAGCAGCAGCTGCAGATCTATCGCGGCCTCGCCGACAAGCAGATCGTCGCCCAGACGAGGCTCGATCAGCAGCTGGCCCTGGTGGAACAGCACGGCGGCGCCGTCGCCGCCGACCGCGGCCGCTTGGCCAACGCCCGTATTCAGCTCGACCGCACCCGGATCACCGCCCCCATCGCCGGCCGCATCGGGCTGCGCCGCGCCGATCCGGGCAACATCCTCTCGGACGGCGCCGACGAGATCATCGCCGTCATCACCCAGACCCGGCCAATATCGGTGCTGTTCTCCGCCCCGGAAGCCCGGTTGCCTGAGATCCGCAACGCGCTGGCCAAGGGCGGCGGCCTGGAGGTCAGCCTCTGGGACCGCGCCGAGCGCGCCGAGCTCGCCCGCGGCAAGCTCTCGACCCTGGACAACCAGATCGACCCGCAAACCGGCGCCGTGCGCCTGCGCGCCACCTTCGCCAATGATGACGAGAGCCTGTTCCCGAACCAGTTCGTGAACGTCCGGCTGACGGTCGGGAGGCTCGACAACGCCGTCACCGCCCCTGATGCGGCCATTCAGCAAGGCTCTACCGGCCCCTATGCCTGGGTCGTCGACAAGACCGGAGCCGCGCGCCTGCGCAAGCTGACGACCGGTCCCTCCAGCGAGGGCGTCACCGCCGTCCATTCCGGCCTGGCCGCCGGCGACCGCGTGGTGATCGAGGGCCTCGACCGTCTGAGCGAGGGCCGCAAGGTCCAGATCATCGCCCAGCCCGACGCGCAGGCCGTCCCCGCCAAGTCATGAACCCCTCGCGGATCTTTATCCTGCGGCCGGTCGCCACCGGTCTGCTGATGGCTGCGCTGCTGCTGGCCGGGCTGATCGCTTATCGCCTGCTGCCAGTCGCCGCCCTGCCCCAGGCCGACTATCCGGTCATCCAGGTGTTCACTTTCCAGCCGGGCGCCAGCGCCAAGGTCACCGCCGACACCATCACCGCCCCGCTGGAGCGGCGCCTCGGCCAGATCCCCGGACTGGAGCAGATTTCCTCGTCCAGTTCGGGCGGGGCCTCGATGATCACCCTGCAGTTCTCGCTCGAGCTGCCGATGAGCATCGCCGAGCAGGAGGTGCAGGCCGCCATCGCCTCGGCCTCGGGCCTGCTGCCCGACGGCCTGCCGACGCCGCCGATCTATCGCAAGGTCAATCCCGCCGACGCGCCGATCCTGACGCTCGCCGTGACCTCCCAGGCCACGCCCCTGCACCAGGTCCACGACATGGTGGACACGCGCATCGCCCAGAAACTGTCTCAGGTCTCCGGGGTCGGCCACATCGCCCTGGCCGGCGGCCAGCGCCCAGCCGTGCGCATCCAGGCCAATCCCCGCGCGCTCGCGGCCCACGGCCTCACCTTCGACGACATCCGCACCGCCGTCGCCGCCGGCAGCGTCAACCAGCCCAAGGGCGGCTTCGACGGCCCGCACCGCTCGGTGATGATGGACGCCAACGACCAGCTGCGGTCGATCGAGGACTACCGCGCCCTGATCCTGGCCTGGCGCGAAGGCGCGCCGATCCGGCTCGATCAGGTCGCCGAGGTGGTGGACGGGGTTGAGGACCGCCGCCTGGCCGCCTGGTCCGGTCCCGCGCCCGCCGTCCTCGTCAACATCCAGCGCCAGCCCGGCGCCAACGTCATCGGCGTGGTCGACCGCGTTCGCGATCTGCTGCCCGAGCTGACCGCCACCCTGCCCGCCGACGTCAAGGTCGAGGTCCTCAGCGACCGCACCCGCGCCATCCGCTCATCGATCACCCACGTGCAGATCGAGCTGCTGTTCGCCGTCGGCCTCGTGGTCGCCGTGACCTTCCTGTTCCTGCGCAGCGCCCGGGCCACGATCATCCCAGCCGTGGTCGTGCCGCTGTCGCTGATCGGCACGTTCGGGGCCATGCACCTGCTTGGCTACAGCGTGAACAACCTCACCTTGATGGCTCTGACCATCGCAGCCGGCTTCGTGGTCGACGACGCCATCGTCATGCTCGAGAACATCGCTCGCTATCTGGAGAAGGGCGAAGCGCCGCTGCAGGCCGCGCTGAAGGGCGCCAAGGAGATCGGCTTCACCCTGGTCTCCCTGACCATCTCCCTGATCGCCGTGCTGATCCCGCTGCTGTTCATGGGCGAGGTTGTCGGCCGGCTGTTCCGCGAGTTCGCCGTCACCCTGGCGGTGGCGATCCTGATCTCGCTGGTCGTCTCCCTGACGCTGACGCCGGCCATGTGCGCGCGGATGCTGCGTCCGCACGGCGCTCAGGCCCCCGGCATCCTCGACGGCGTCATCGCCGGCTATGGCCGCGCCCTCGACTGGGTGCTGGAACGCCGGACGCTGTTCCTGGGCGTGACCGCAGCCACCATCGCCCTGACAGCCGCACTCTACGCCGTCGCGCCGAAGGGCTTCTTCCCGGTCCAGGACGGCGGCGCGATCCAGGTCGTCACCCGCGCCGCGCCTGACGTGTCGTTCCAGAAGATGGCGCGCCAGCAGCAGGCCGCGGTCCAGGCCATCCTCGAAGATCCCGCCGTCGAAAGCGTCTCCTCGTTCATCGGCGTCGACGGCCAGAACGCCACGCCCAACGCCGGCCGCATGCAGATCAACCTGCATCCGCACGGCCGGCGCCCGCCGGTCGCCCAGGTGATCGCGGACCTCGAACGACGCACCGCCGGCCTGCCTGGCCTGCGCCTCTATATGCAGCCGACCCAGGAACTGAACGTCGACGACCAGGTCGCCCGCAGCCAGTACCGCTTCAGCCTCTCCAGCCCTGACGGCGCACGTCTCGCCGACTGGACCGGCCGCCTGGTCGAGGCGCTGTCCGCCGCGCCGCAGCTGCGCAACGTCTCCAGCGACCTGGAGCCCGGAGGCCTCGGCGCGCGCATCGTCATCGACCGCCAGGCCGCCGCCCGTCTCGGCGTGACCGCCGCCGACGTCGACTCCGCGCTCTACAGCGCCTTCGGCCAGCGCCAGATCGCCACCCTGTTCACCCAGGCCAACCAGTACCGCGTGGTGCTGGAGGTCGCGCCCGACCAGCAGTTCGGCCCGCAGACCCTGGAGCATGTTCACCTGAAAGCGGCCGGCGGCGGCCTCGTGCCGCTATCCAGCTTCGCCAGCGTCGAGCTCGAGCCGACCGCGCTCTCCCACGCGCGCCTTGGCCAGTTCCCGGCCACGACCGTCGCCTTCGACCTCGCGCCCGGCGTAGCGCTTGGGGAGGCCGCCTCCGCCATCGACGCGGCAGCAAAGGAGATCGGCCTGCCGGCCTCGGTGGAGCTGAAATTCCAGGGCGCGGCGCGGGCCTTCGACGCTTCGCTCTCCGGAACGCTGTGGCTGATCATCGCTGCGGTGGTGGTGATGTATATCGTCCTGGGCGTGCTCTACGAGAGCCTGATCCACCCGGTCACCATCCTCTCGACCCTGCCGTCCGCGGCCATCGGCGCGCTCCTGGCCCTGCTGCTGGCGGGCCGCCCGCTCGACCTGATCGCGGTGATCGGGATCATCCTGCTGATCGGGCTGGTCAAGAAGAACGGCATCATGATGGTCGACTTCGCGCTCGCCGCCGAGCGGGAGGAAGGCCTCACCCCGCGCGAGGCGATCCATCGCGCCGCCCTCCAGCGGTTCCGGCCGATCCTGATGACCACCCTGGCGGCCCTCGTCGGGGCGCTGCCGCTGATGTTCGCCACCGGCCCAGGCGCCGAGCTGCGCCAGCCTCTGGGCCTGGTCATGGTCGGAGGTCTGGCGGTCAGCCAGGTGCTGACCCTGTTCACGACGCCGGTCATCTACCTCGCCTTCGACTCGCTCGCGCGCCGCCGTCGCCGAGCGCCGATCCTGGCCGCCGAGACGCCGTGAAGCGTCCGTTCAACCCGGCCGAGACGTTCCTGCGGCGTCCGGTGGCCGCGCTGCTGCTGGCCCTGGCGCTGGTGCTCGCGGGCGCCGGCGCCTACCAGGTCCTGCCGACCGCGCCCCTGCCCGAAGTCGACGTGCCGGTCATCGTCGTCGAGGCGAGTCTGCCCGGCGCCAATCCGCGCACCATGGCCGCCGCCGTCGCCACGCCGCTGGAACGGGCGATGGGCTCGATCGCCGGGATCACCGCCCTCGACTCCACCAGCGGCCAGGGCTCGACCTCGATCGAGCTGACCTTCGAGCTCGACCGCGACATCAACGACGCCGCCCGCGAGGTCCAGGCCGCGATCAACGCCTCGCGCCCGATGCTTCCCGCCGGCATGCCGAGCGAACCGACCTATCGCAAGGTGAACCCTTCCCAGGCGCCGATTATGGTGCTGGCCCTGGCCTCGCCGAACCTGCCGCCCGGCGAACTCTACGACGCGGCCGCCACCATCCTGGCGCAGAAGCTCTCCCAGGCCCCCGGCGTCGGCGAGGTCAGCGTCGGCGGCGCCGCCCTGCCCGCCGTGCGCGTGCAGATGAACCCCCACGCCCTCAACAGCTACGGCCTGGCGCTGGACGAGGTGCGCAAGGCGATTGACGCCGCCAATCCGTCCGGTCCGGTCGGCAGCGTCGAGAACGGCGACCGGTTCTGGACCATCGTCTCCAGCGGCCAGCTGCGGACCCCGGCCGACTATGCCGGCCTGGTGGTCGCTTGGCGCAACGACGCCCCGATCCGCCTGGGCGACGTCGCCCAGATCGTGGACGCCACCGAAAACCGCTACAGCCTGGGCTTCCACAACGACAAGCCGGCGGTTCTGGTCACCATCCGCCGCCAGCCGGGGGCGAACATCCTGGCGACGACCCAGGCGATCCACGACTCGCTGCCGGGCCTGCGCGAGCTGATGCCCGCGGACTCAAGCCTGACCGTTGTGCTGGACCGCAGCCCGGGCGTGCGCGCCACCTTGGCCGAGGCCCAGAAGACGCTGCTGATCTCCATCGTCCTCGTTGTGGCGGTGACGGCGCTCTTCCTAGGCCGCCTGCGCGCGGCCCTTGTGCCCAGCCTTGCCGTACCGGTGACGCTGATCGGCGCCTTCGCGGCCATGGCGCTGATGGGCTTCTCGCTGAACAATCTGTCGGTCACGGCGCTCATCATCGCGGCGGGGCTGGTGGTCGACGACGCCATCGTCGTGCTCGAGAACATCACCCGCCACATGGACCAGGGTCTGTCGCCGCTGCGCGCGGCCAGGCGCGGCGCCGCAGAGGTCGGGTTCACCCTGATCGCCATGAACATCGCCCTGGTGGTCGTGTTCGTCGCCATCCTGTTCATGGGCGGCGTCGTCGAGAAGCTGTTCCGCGAGTTCTCGCTGACCCTGGCGGCCACTGTCGTCCTCTCGCTGATCGTCTCCCTCACCCTGACCCCGACGCTCTGCGCGCGCCTGGCGTCGAGCGCCAAGGACCGTCCGCCCGCGGGCCCCCACCGCGCGCTCGAAGCCCTGCGCGACGCCTATGGCCGCTCCCTCGACCGGACGCTGCGCCATCCGCTCGCCGCCGTCGGCGTGCTGGCGCTGGCGACCACCCTGACGGTCGCGCTCTACATCTGGATTCCCAAGGGCATGCTGCCCGAACAGGACACCGGCCAGGTCAGCGGCTTTGCGCGCGGCGACGACGGCATCTCGTTCGCCGTGATGCAGCCGAAGATCGAAGCCTATCGCCGCCTGCTGCTGGCCGAGCCGGCGGTGGCCGACGTCGTCGGCTCGGCCGGCGGCGACAACGGCATCAACAACTCCTCGCTGATGATCCGCCTCAAGCCGGTCTCCGAGCGCGGCGAAACTTCGCAGCAGGTAATCGACCGCCTTCGCGCGGCGACGCCGAAGATTCCCGGCGGCGCCCTCTGGCTCAACCTCGACCAGGACATCGAGTTGGAGGCGCCCAGCCAGACCGGCGAGTTCGAAGTCGTCCTGCGCGCCGACGACCTTCACCAGCTCAACCAATGGACTCCGAAGATCTCCCGCGCCCTCGCCGCAGTCCCTGAACTGACCGACGTCGAGGAGGTCAGCGAAACCGGCAACCTGCAGGTCAATCTCGACATCGACCGCGACGCCGCCGCACGTCTCGGCGTCGACGTCGAAACCGTCACCTCGGTGCTCAACAACGCCTTCAGCCAGCGCCAGGTCGCCACCCTCTACGACGCCCTCAACCAGTATCGCGTCATCCTGGAGCTGGAGCCCGACCAGACGCGCGGTCCCGAGGCGCTGGAGATGGTCCACGTCATCGCCGCCGACGGCCGCAAGGTCCCGCTGTCGGCCTTCACGACCTGGAACTACAGCGTCAACTCCGACTGGGTCTGGCGCGAGCAGCTGTTCGCCGCCCGCTCGCTCGGCTTCTCCCTCGCCCCTGACGTCACCCCCCGACAGGCTGAGCGGGCCATTAGGCAGGCCATGGCCGCGGCCTTCGTCCCCAACGACATCCAGGTCCGCATCGGCGGCGGCATGGATCTGACCAACAAGACCCTGGCCAACCAGCCTCTGCTGATCGGCGGGGTCATCATCGCCGTCTACATCGTGCTGGGCGTGCTTTACGAGAGCCTGCGCCACCCGCTGACCATCCTCTCGACCCTGCCGCCGGCCGGGCTCGGGGCGCTGTTGGCCCTGGCCGCGACCGGCAAGCCGCTGACCCTGCTGGCCTTGCTCGGCCTCTTCCTGCTGGTCGGCATGGTGATGAAGAACGCCATCCTGATGGTCGACTTCGCCTTGCGGGAACAGCGCCGCAACGGCCTGGCCCCAGCCCAGGCCATCGGCGCCGCGGCCCGGACCCGCCTGCGCCCGATCCTGATGACAAATTGCGCCGCGATCCTCGGCGCCCTGCCGCTCGCGCTCGGCGCCGGCGAGGGCTCGGAGATGCGCACCCCGCTGGGCGTCACCATCATCGGCGGCCTGCTGATCAGCCAGCTGCTGACGCTCTACATCGTCCCGGCGGTCTATGTTTGCCTGGAGGGTCGCGGCCTGCGTCGCGCCGCCATCCCGGCGGAGGCCGCGGTCGCCCTGCCCTGATCTCCCTACACGCTCAGCGCCACGGTCCCGCCCGAGCGCTTACGCCACATCATGTAAGGCAGCCCCAGCAGGGCCGAGAGGATCAGGTAGAGCAGCACCACGGCGACGACCGCCTTTTCACCCGGGAAGTTCAGCGCCGCGAGCGACATCGCGATACCCGGATGGCGGGACGACGAGGCCAGCGCCAACACCGTCCGGTCGTCAGGATCGGGGCCGCCCAACAATTGTCCCACGACCAGGCCGATGACGATGAAGACGGCCAGGGCGGCCAGTGTGCCGCCGCCGATCTGGGCGATGACTGGCCGCCAGGTCTGAAAGAGGATCGGGACCGCCGCCGTCAGCAGCAAAAGGCTGCCGACCCGCGCGAACGCCGGTTGAATCCAGGCCGCAAACCGGGGCGCCAGTCGCGCAAGCACCGCGCCGGCGGCCAGCGGCGCCAGGATCATCGTGCCGACGACTCCAGCGAGGTGGCTGATCCCGGCCTGCAAGGGCATGTGATAGCTGCTGCTCAAGAAGTGCATCGCCAGGGGTATCCAGACCAGCGCGAAAATCGACGCCGCCACCAGCAGCCCGATGGAATACGAAGCGTCGCCCCCGGCCTTCGCCTGCTTGCCGGGCAGCAGCGGTGGGATCGGCGCCAGCGCCAGGGCCACCAGCACGATCTCGACAGGTCGCGGAAGGTCGAAGAGCCTTGTGATGGCGACCGCCGCCGCCAGCATCACCACGAACATCGACAAGAACGACAGCGCCAGTTTGCCAGGGGTCTGCGCCAACGAAATCACATCGTGCAGCCTGGCCGTCAGCCCCAGGGCGAACACCATGGTGATGATGCTGGCCTTGAGCACGAGCGGCACGAGTTCGGCGAGCGACATCTTATGGCCTAGCCTCTTGTGGCCGTCTCACGGCGATGATTGGCGGACAGCCAACCACCCCCGACCGATCAAGACCATTGGCGCGAACCCTGACGATCCTAGGAGTTTCTCCTGATGAGCAGGCCTGGGCTTTCGCCACGACCTCGCATACTCAGAAGGCGCCGCCAGCCGAGGGAGATCGCCGCGCCATGACCGACGCCACCAATCTCCGCGGCATGCGCCGTCTCGACGGCGGCGCGTTCGTCATGGGCTCCGACGTCTTCTATCCGGAGGAGCGTCCGGCTCGACCGGTCAGCGTCGATCCGTTCTGGATCGACCAGGCGCCGGTGACCAACCGCCAGTTCGCCGCCTTCATCCGCGCCACGGGTCATCGGACCCTGGCCGAGATCGCCCCCGATCCGAAGGACTATCCCGGCATGCCGCCGGACATGGCCCGCGCAGGGTCCCTGGTCTTCCGCCCGACGGCCGAACCTGTCTGGCTCGGCGATCACAATCAGTGGTGGGAGTTCAAGTTCGGAGCCTTCTGGCGCCGGCCGCTGGGCCGGCCCGGCCCGATGGCGCTCGACGATCACCCCGTCGTTCACGTCGCCTACGAGGACGCCCAGGCCTACGCCGACTGGGCCGGCAAATCCCTGCCCACAGAGGCCGAATGGGAGTTCGCCGCCCGTGGCGGGTCGGCGACCGAGTTCGCCTGGGGCGATGAACTGGCCCCCGGCGGCGCCATGCTCGCCAACTACTTCCAGGGCGAATTCCCCTGGCGCAATCTCCAGCTCGACGGCTGGGAGCGCACGTCTCCGGTCGGCAGCTTCCCGCCCAACGGCTTTGGCCTCTCCGACATGATCGGCAATGTCTGGGAGTGGACAAGCGACTGGTACGCGGACGCCGGCGCCCTCGCCAGTCCCTGCTGCGCGCCGTCCAACCCCAAGGGCGGGGTCCTGGAACAGAGCTACGACCCGGCCACGCCGCAGGTCAGTATCCCCCGCAAGGTGATCAAAGGCGGCTCGCACCTCTGCGCCGAATCCTACTGCCAGCGCTATCGCCCGGCCGCTCGCCACCCGCAGGCCATCGACTCCTCGACCAGCCACATCGGCTTCCGCTGCGTCGTCCGCGCCGCCTAGTTGGACGCCACCCAGGCCGCGCAAGCGTCCAGGATTTCGGCCATCACCTCGGGATCCTTGCGCCCGCTCTTGGCCGGCGCGTGGAACGAGTGATCCGCGAATTGCGCCAAGGTCAGGCTGGCTCGCGGACCAAGACCCGTCACGGTCTCTTGCAGCAGGTCCAACCGGGCGAACTCGTCGTTCGTCCCCTGCAGAAACAGCATCGGGACCTTCACGTCCGCCAGGTGCGCGCCCCGTTCGACACCTAGCTTGCCGGGCGGATGCAGGGGGAAGGCGAAGAAAACCAGGCCGCGAACGCCCGGCAGCGCCCGCTCGGCCTGGGCCTGCGACGTCATCCGTCCGCCGAACGAGCGGCCGCCGGCGAACAGCGGCAGGTCCGGCGCCAGGTCGGCCGCCTTGGCGACCGCCGCCCGCACCGTCTCGTGCGCCAGCGCCGGCGAGTCCGGCCGCTTCGAGCCGCGCTCCATATAGAGGAAGTTGTAGCGCAGGGTCGCGATCCCCCGCTCCCCCAGGCCCTCGGCGGTGGCGGTCATCGCCTTGTGCGCCATGCCGGCTCCCGCCCCATGCGCCAGCACAAGCACGGCCTTCGCGCCGGTCGGCCGGTTCCAGAGCCCCGAGACAGCGCGCTCGGCGTCCAGTGGGATGACGACAGGTTCCACGGCTACAACCATTTCGACCGCTTGAAGCGAACATAGAGGACCATGCAGATGGCCACGATGGCGACCACGACGATCAGATAGCCGTAACGCCACTTCAGTTCCGGCATGACTTCGAAGTTCATGCCGTAGATGCCGGCGATGGCCGTCGGCACCGCCAGGATCGCCGCCCAGGCCGCCAGCCGCCGGGTGATTGCGCCTTGCCGCTGCTGTTCCATGAGGCTGCTGGCCTCGAAAACCGACGAGAGCACATCCCGTAGGGACTCCACCAGCGAAGCCACCCGCCGCACATGGTCGGAGACATCGCGGAAGTACGGCCGCACATCCAGGTCGACGCAGGGCAGCTCATGATGCTCCAGCCGGCTCGCGACCTCCTCCATCGGGCCCAGCACCCGCTTGAACCGCATCAGCTCGCGGCGCAGTCCGAAGATCCGCAGCACTTCCGCGCGGCTGAGGAACGCATCGAGCGCGTAGCGCTCCATCGCCAGGACCTCTTCCTCGATCGCATCGACGATGGGGAAATAGCCGTCGACGATGAAGTCGAGCACCGCATGCAGGATGTAGTCGACGCCATGCCTCAACTGGGCTGGGGTCGCCTCTAGGTGCTCGCGCAGTTCAAGGTGCGCCCGCGCCGAGCCGTGGCGGACCGTGATGATGTGGCTTTGGCCGACGAAGATGTCGGTCTCGCCGTAGCCGATCTTCTCGCCCTCCAGGTGCGCGGTCCGCGCCACCACGAAAAGCTGATCGCCATAGACATCGACCTTCGGCAGCTGGTCGGACTTCAGTGCATCCTCGACGGCCAGCGGGTGCAGGTCGAAGCGCCGCCTCAGGATATCGAGCTCGTCCTCGGTCGGCTCGAACAGGCCGATCCAGGCGAATTGTCCCGGCTCGAATTGCAGGCTGTCGGGATCGTGCAGGTCGATCGCTCGCACCCGCCGGCCCTCGCCATAGACATAGGCGGCAATGACGCTCATCGGGGCTCACCACGGACAACGGGAATCGGCCACAGTCTGCGCCTCCTCCGCCGCCCAGGCCAAGCCGGCTAGCTTGCGAGCTCCGTCAGCATCTCTGGCCGCTTCGTCGCGGCCTGCGCCGCGACCTCTCCGACGACGATCAACACCGGACCGTCGAGATCGCTCGGCGCCATCTCAGCCAGGCTTGCGAGCACGCCCGTGAACAGCCGCGCGTTGGGCCGCCCCGCGTTCTCCACCGCCAGGACCGGCGTCGTCGCTGGGCGACCCGCCGCCAGCAGCCGGTCGCGGATCGCACCGGCCGCCGCGCCGCCCATATAGATCGCCAAGGTCGCCTCGGGATCGGCCGCCGCCCGCCAGTCCTCGGCCAGGCTTCCCTGGTCCAGCCGCGCCGTCGTCAGCACCACGCGCCGGGCCTGACCCCGGTGGGTCAGCGGAAAGCCGAACTGCGCCGCCGCCGCCGCGGCCGCCGTGACGCCGGGAATGACTTGCGCCTCGATCCCGGCCGCCTGCAGTGCGGCCATCTCCTCGCCGACCCGACCGAACACCGACGGATCGCCACCTTTCAGCCGGACCACGTCCAGCCCCCGCCGCGCCAGCCGCACCATCAGCCGGTTGATCGTCGTCTGCGCCATGCTTGTCCGCCCGGCCCGCTTGCCGGTCTGGATCTTCAGGCAATTGGCCGGCGCCAGATCCAGGATCTCCTGAGGGATCAGCGCGTCGTAGAGCAGCGCCTGCGCCTGCTCGACCGCGCGCGCCGCGCGGACCGTCAGCAGATCGGCGGCGCCGGGACCGGCTCCGACGAGCAGAACGCGGCCAAGTCGGGGGTCATGCGGCATGGCGCACCTCCTTGCTTTGGGTCTGGGCGATGATGCGAGCGATCTCGGGTCGGCAGGACCCGCACGACGAGCCGGCCCCCGTCACGTCGCTGACGGCGTCGACCGTGCCGGCGCCGGCCTCGATCGCAGCGCCGATCTTGTCGGCCCGCACGCCGCGGCAGGCGCAGACCAGCGGCGCGCTCTCGACCGCGCGGCCGGGCGCCCGGCCGATCAATAGCGCGGCGCGGTCCAGGGCGGTCAACGCATCGCGGGCGAACAACTCGGCCAGCCAGTCGCGGGGCGGCAGGGCGCCGCTCGTGGCGGTGAACAGCACACGCTCCAGGGCTTCGCCGGCCAGATAGGCCTCGCGCAGGCTTCCCGCGGAAACATCTTCGAAACGCAGCGGCTCTCCGGAGGCGCCCTTGCTCAAGGCACGCCGCAGGGTTTCGCGTTCGGTCTCGTCGCCACGCCCGGCGAACTCGTGCAACTGACAGCCGTGCTGCGGGATGCGCCGCCACACCAGATCCAGCCCGGCGGGGACGGACCAGCTCTCGCGCGCGATGAAGAAACCGCGCCAGGTCTCACGATAGGCCCGCACCCGCGCCGGCGTGTGCTTGAACTCGGGCTGGCCCGACTGTGGGTCGACCGCTGCGGCCACTAGCGGGTTGGCCCGGCCGCTCGGCGCGAAGGCCTGCGTCCAGTGCATCGGCATGAAGATCGCGCCCGGCCGCTGGCGATCGGTGACCTTGGCCAGTGCGACAGCCTCGCCCTGCGCGGTCTGCACCCGCGCCAACGCGCCGTCGACCACGCCCAGATGCTCGGCGTCGGCCGGATGCATCTCGACATAGGGCTCGGGGGTATGGCGGCAAAGATCGGGAGCCAGCCCCGTCCGCGTCAAGGTGTGCCAGTGGTCCCGCACCCGGCCGGTGTTGAGCGCCAGCGGGAACGATGGGTCGGTGGCCTGCGCCGGCCCTTTCGCCTGCGTGACCACCATTCGCGCCCGGCCGTCAGGGGTCTGGAAGACGCCGTCCTCGAACAGCCGCGCCGTGCCGCCCGTAGCGGTCACCGGCCATTGCACCGGCTCCAGCGCCTCGTAGGCCTCAGGCGTCAGCGCCGCCAGCGGTCCCAGCGACAGCATCCGGTCCTGGTTCTCGTAGTTCGTCAGCCGCGCCCATTCACGGAACACCTGGGCGGGCGTGCGCCAGTCGAAGGCCTCGCGGTGCCCCATGGCGCCGGCGACGTCGGCGATGATCCGCCAATCTGCCCGCGCCTCGCCCGGCGGGTCGAACAGCCGCCGCTGGCGCGAGATCCGCCGCTCGGAATTGGTCACCGTGCCGTCCTTCTCGCCCCAGGCCAGGGCTGGCAGCTTCACGTGGGCGAAGGCCATGGTGTCGGTCTGCGCCATGCAGTCGGAGACCACCACGAACGGACACGCGGCCAGCGCCGCGCGCACTTTCGTCGCGTTGGGCAGGCTGACCGCCGGATTGGTCGCCATCACCCACAGGGCCTTGATCTTGCCCTCGGCGATGGCGTCGAACATGTCGATGGCCTTCAGCCCCGGCCGCGGCGCCACATCCTGCGCGCCCCAGAACCGGGCCACGCGAGCGCGCGAAACCTCGTCGAAGTCCATGTGTCCGGCCAGGGTCGTCGCCATGCCCCCGGTCTCGCGCCCGCCCATGGCGTTGGGCTGGCCGGTGATCGAGAACGGACAGGCCCCCGGCTTGCCGATCCGGCCAGTCGCCAGATGGACGTTGAGGATCGCCAGCCCCTTGGCCACGCCCTGGGCCGACTGGTTGGCGCCCATCGAGAACAGGCTGACGCTCCGCGGCGTCTGCGCGAACCAGTCGAAGAACTGCTGCAGGTCGGCCAGCGGCACCCCGCAGTCGGCCGCCACGGCCGCCGGCGACTGGTCGTCCTGCGCCAGCGCCGCCTTCACCTCGGCGAAGCCCGCCACGTGCGCGGCGATATAGTCTGCGTCCAGCGCCCCGCGCCGGTCGAGCTCGGCCAGCAGCCCGTTCCACAGCCGCACGTCGGTCTGCGGGGCCAGCGGCAGGTGCAGATCGGCGACCTCGGCGGTGTCGGTGCGCCGCGGGTCGATGACCACGTGCCGCTGCCCGCGCGCCCGCGCCTGCTCCATCCGCCGGAACAGCACCGGGTGGGTCCAGGCCGCGTTGTGCCCCGAGAACACCACCAGATCGGCCAGGTCCAGGTCCTCATAGCAGCCCGGCACCAGGTCGGCCCCGAACGCCTGCTTGTGGGCCACAACCGCCGAGGCCATGCAGAGCCGCGAATTGGTGTCGATGTTCCCCGAGCCGATGAAGCCCTTCATCAGCTTGTTGGCCGCGTAGTAGTCCTCGGTCAGCAACTGGCCCGAGACGTAGAACGCCACCGAATCCGGCCCATGCCGCGCGATCGTCTCGCGAAAGCGCCGGGCGACCAGGGCCGTGGCCTCGTCCCAGCTGGCGGCCCGCCTGCCGATCACCGGCGTCAGCAGCCGCCCATCCAGCCCGACCGTCGCGCCCAGCGCCGAGCCCTTGGAGCACAGCCGCCCGAAGTTCGACGGATGAGCCTCATCGCCCGCGACCTCCAGCGCCCGCCCCTCCGGCCGGCCGGCGACGCCGCAGCCGACGCCGCAATAGGGGCAAGCCGTGCGAACCACGCCCCCGCTCATGGCCTCAGCTCCGCCCCAGCAGCAGGCGCCCGTCGCGGACCTCGAGCGGTATGACCGGCGTGCAGCCCTTGCCGCGGTCCGCGCCCATCGGCTCGCCGCTGGCCAGGTCGATCGACCAGTTGTGCAACGGGCACGCCACCGCATGGCCGTGGACGATCCCCTGGCTCAGCGGCCCGCCCTTGTGCGGGCAGGCGTCCTTCAGCGCGAACACCTTGCCGTCTCCGGTCCGGAAGATGGCGATGTCGCCGTCCGGGGTCGGCACCCGGCGCGCGCCGCGCAGCGGAATGTCGGTCACCGCCCCGACGTCGGTCCAGGCGATCGGGTCTTTCACCAGCACGTTCATGACGGCGCGAACTCCATACGGCGGCTAAGCGGGGTGAACTCTTCGGCGTGACGCCCGGCGACGCGCTCGGCCCAGGGGTCGATCCGCGAGAAGCGCTGCGAGTAGGAGAACCGGTCGTAGAGCGCCTTGCGGGCCTCGGGATCCTCGACCTGGGCCTTGATGCTCTCCAGGCCGACGCGCGCCATCCATTTGTAGATCCGCTCGAGGTACCAGCCATTCTCGCGGTAGAGCTGCGTGATCGCGCAGATGGTCCAGACGGCCTCGTCCTCGCTGGCGACCTTGGTCAGGATCTCGGTGCCCTGGATGTGCAGGCCGGCCGCGCCGCCGACATGGATCTCATAGCCGCTGTCGACGCAGATCACCCCGATGTCCTTGCAGGTCGCCTCGGCGCAGTTGCGCGGGCAGCCGGAGACGGCGAGCTTGACCTTGGCCGGCGCCCACGAGCCCCACATGAACTTCTCCAGCCGCACGCCCAGGCCGGTGGAATCCTGGGTCCCGAACCGGCACCAGTCCGATCCGACGCAGGTCTTCACCGTCCGCAGGCCCTTGGCGTAGGCGTGGCCGCTGACCATCCCGGCGGCGTTCAGGTCCGCCCACACCGCCGGCAGGTCGTCCTTCTTGACCCCCAGCAGGTCGATCCGCTGGCCGCCGGTGACCTTCACCGCAGGCACGTCGAACTTCTCCACCACGTCGGCGATGGCGCGCAGTTCTGCGGCGCTGGTCATGCCGCCCCACATCCGCGGCACGACCGAATAGGTCCCGTCCTTCTGGATGTTGGCGTGGGCGCGCTCGTTGATGAACCGCGACTGCTTGTCGTCGCGGTACTCTCCCGGCCAGGCGCACAGCAGATAGTAGTTCAGCGCCGGCCGGCACGAGGCGCAGCCGTCCGGCGTCGTCCATTCCAGCCCCTGCATCGCGGCCGGGATCGACTTCAGCCCTTCGGCGACGATCCGCCGGCGCACCTCGTCGTGGCCCTTGGGCGTGCAGCCGCACACCGGCTTGGGACCGGTCTGCACCTGGAAGCCGTCGCCCAGGGTCAGCTTCAGCAGCTTCTCGACCAGCGGCGTGCAGGACCCGCAGGACGCCGACGCCTTGGTGACCGCGCGCACCGAGTCCAGGGTCGAGAGCCCCTGCCCCGTGATCGCGCCGGTGATCTCGCCCTTGCAGACGCCGTTGCAGCCGCAGACCTCGGCCTCGTCGGCCATGGCGGCAACGGCGGCGCTAGGGTCCAGACCTCGAAGGCCCTCCGTCACGGTCTGCCCGAAGATCAGCGTCTCGCGGATGTCGGCCACCTCGGCGCCCGACTTCATCAGGTCGAAGTACCAGGGCCCGTCCACGGCGTCGCCGAACAGCACCGCACCGGCGACCTTGCCGTTCTCCAGCACCACGCGCTTGTAGACCCCGCGGCCGGCGTCGCGGAACACGATGTCCTCGCACTCCGTCCCGCCGCCGAACTTCCCGGCCGAGAACACGTCCACGCCGGACACCTTCAGCCGCGTCGAGAGCACCGAACCCTCGTACGCGCCCTCGCCCTGGGTCAGGGTCTGCCCCAGCGCCTTGCACATCTCCCAGATCGGCGCGACCAGGCCGTAGCACTGGCCCCGGTGCTCGGCGCACTCGCCGACCGCCAGGATCGCCGGGTCGGAGGTGCGCATCGCGTCATCGACGATCACGCCCCGGCCGATCTCCAGCCCGCTGTCGCGCGCCAACGCCACGTTCGGACGAATCCCGACCGCCATCACCAGGATGTCGCACGGCAGCACCCGGCCGTCCTTGAGCCTCAGGCCCACGACCTTGCCGCCCTCGCCGACGATCTCCTCGGACTGGGCGCCCAGCACCGTGTCGACCCCGCGCTGGGCCATCGCCTCGACCAGCAGGAAGCCGGCGGAGGCGTCCAGCTGGCGCTCCATCAGCACGTCCATCAGGTGGATGACCGTGGCGCCCATGCCGCGCCGGACCAGCCCATAGGCGGCTTCGATGCCCAGCAGCCCGCCGCCGATCACCACGGCCTTCGCGCCCGGCTTGGCGGCCGCCGCGACCATCGCCTCCACATCGTCCAGGTCGCGGAAGGTGACCACGCCCGTGAGGTCCGCCCCCGGCAGCGGCAGCCGCACCGGATCGGACCCCATGGCCAGCAGCAGCCGGTCATAGGGCTCGGCCAGCCCGGACGCGGTGCGGACCACCTTCGCCTCGCGGTCGATCTGCGTCACCGCATGACCGGCGTGCAGCGCGATGCCGTTGTCGCGGTACCAGGCCTCGTCGTTGAGGACGATGTCCTCGAACGCCTTCTCCCCGGCCAGCACCGGCGAGAGCATGATCCGGTCGTAGTTCACCCGCGGCTCGGCGCCGAAGATGGTGATCTCGTAGCGGTCGGGGTCGCGCTTGAGCACTTCCTGGACCGCCCGGCAGCCGGCCATGCCGTTGCCGATGACGACGAGCTTTTCCTTGGGCATCGTAACGCTCCGGGTCACAGAGGAAGTCACAGGCGGATCTCGGCGCCGGCGGCCTGCGCGCCCCAGGTCTGGCGCCAGCGCGCCTTCACCCCGGTCAGGCAGGCCAGGGCCAGCAGGGCGAGCCCCGCAAAGGCCAGCAGGCCGGGCTGGTAGCTGCCGGTCGCCTGCTTGGCCCAGCCGAGGCTGGCGGCCAGGTAGAAGCCGCCGATCCCGCCGGTCATGCCGACCAGGCCGGTGACGACGCCGATCTCCTTGCCGAACCGCTGCGGCGCCAGCTGGAACACCGCGCCGTTGCCGGCCCCCAGCGCCATCATGCTGAACATCAGCACGCCCAGCGCCACATAGGGGTTGGCCGCTTCGAAGCTGGCCAGGGTCAGGCCGACCGCGGCCAGCATGTAGACGACCGTCAGGGTGCGCACCCCGCCGAACCGGTCGGCCAGGGCCCCGCCGACCGGGCGGATGAACGAGCCGGCGAACACGCAGGCCGCGGTGAAGAAGCCGGCGGTCACGGCCGACAGTCCGTATTCGGAGTTGAAGTAGATGGTCAGCGACGACGACAGGCCGACGAACCCGCCGAAGGTCACGCCGTAGAGCAGCATCAGCCACCAGGCGTCGGCGGTGCGCAGCACGCCCAGGTACTCCGACATCTGCTTCGGCGGCGGACGGTTCGGCGCGTCCTTGGCGAAGATCAGATAGACCACGAAGGCGACCGCCAGCGGCAGCACGGCCAGGCCGATGACGTTGCTCCAGCCGAAGGTCTGGGCCAGGCCAGGGGCGAACAGCGCCGCCAGGGCGGTGCCGGAGTTGCCGGCGCCGGCGATGCCCAGCGCCAGGCCTTGATGCTCCGGCGGATACCAGCGCGAGGCGAGCGGCAGGGCGACGGCGAACGATGCCCCCGCCACGCCCAGCACCACCCCCAGCATCAGCACCTGATTGTAGCTGTTGATGCCCATGAACCAGGCCAAGCCCAGCCCCGCCATTACGATGACCTGACCGATCAGGCCGGTCTTCTTGGGACCGATGTGGTCGACCATCACCCCGGCCACCAGGCGCAGGATCGCGCCCGACAGCACGGGGATGGCGACCATCAGACCTTTCTGGCCGGGATCGAGTTGCAGGCTCTTGGAGATGGCGACGCCCAGCGGGCCCAGGATCACCCAGACCATGAAGCTAAGGTCGAAATAGAGGAACGCCGAGAGCAGGGTCGGCGTGTGGCCCGACTTGAGGAAAGAACGACTCAGCATGGCTGGTTGGCCCCGTGCAGGAATGAACGGAAGCGGCGGCGTCGCCGAAGGCGGATCCACCCGTCATCGGGCGTTATCCAGGGGCCGCGAACGCCGTTGTCCTGAGGCCGAGACCAGGAGACCCCGCGCCGGCCGGGGCGTCATCTGCAAATCAAGGGGGGACGGCTGGGCGAATGCTGCAGCGCAAAAACGCGGCGCCTGAAAATCAGCAGTGACCGGATTTTAGGCGTTCTGGCCCGCCCAGGCCGCCTCATAGAGGTCCAGGCGATAGACTTGGCCCGCCACCGACGAGGTCTCGGCGTCGGCCGCGACCTGACCCCAGCGCGCCATCTGGCCCAGCAGCCAGGCGGCCTGCGGCGGCCTGGGCGCGTTCGCCCCGTCGCGGTGGAAGATCACGTCGTCCAGGCTCGCGGCGATCGCCGCCCTCGGCGCATCCACATAGGGCGCGGCCGCCAGCAGCCCCGAAAGCTCTGCCCGATGTTCCGGGGCGTCGCACCAGGCGGCCGCCGCGATCAGCGAACGCAGCAGCCTGCCGAGAACCTCGCCGTTCTCCTCGGCCCACTCCTGCGTGACGCCCAGCACCTTGTCCGGCGCCTTGCCCCACAACTGCGAGGCGCGCACCGCCACCCGTCCGGCTCCGGACGCGACGGCCACGCTGCTCCACGGCTCGCCGGCGCAGAAGCCCTCGATCACGCCGTCGGCCAGCAGCTCGGCCATGCGCGACGGCGCGGCCACGGTCAGCCGGATGTCACGGTCGGGATCGACACCCGCCGCCGCCAGCCAGTCGCGCAGCAGGTAGTTGTGCACCGAGTACGGATAGACGACCGCAAAGGTCAGCGGACTCGCCCCCTCCTTGCGTCGCCGCGTGATCAGCTTGGAGAGCGCCTGCGCCTCGCCATTCTCGCCGGGGGCGACGCTCAGCCGGGTCGACAGCGTCACCGCCGCCCCGTTCAGGTTCAGCGCCATCGGCGCGATCATCGGCGTCGGCTCGCTCCCCGCGCCCAGGGTCGCGGCCAGCGCCAGCGGCGCCAGCATGTGCGCGCCGTCGAGAGCCCCCACGGCGACCTTGTCGCGAATCGTGGCCCACGACACCTCGCGGCTGAGTTCGACCCGCAGGCCTTCCGCTTCAAAGAAGCCGCGCTCCTTGGCGATCACCAGCGGCGCGCTGTCGGTCAGGGGCACGAAGCCCAGTCGCAGGACCTCGCTCATGCCCCGTCTCCCTTCAGCACGCCCGCAAAGGCCAGCAGGTCCGCCGCGACCGCCCCAAGCGGCCGGCCGGTGTCCATCGAGAGCTTTCTCAGCAGCCGGTAGGCGGCGTCTTCCTCCAGCCCCCGCTCCTTCATCAGCAGCGCCTTGGCGCGCTCGACCGTCTTGCGTGAGGCCAGGTCGGCCTTCGCGCGCTCCAGGTCCTGGCGCAGTTGGCTCATCAGCTGAAACCGGGTCATCGCCACTTCCAGGATCGCCCGCACCCGACCGACGGCCAGGCCATCGACGATGTAGGCGGCGACGCCGGCCCGAACCGCCTCCTCCGCCAGGCCCGGTTCCGAGCGGTCGACGAACATCACCACGGGCCGCGGATTGGCCAGGCTGGTCTCGCGCAGGCTCTCCAGAGTGTCCCGATCGGGGCTGTCGGCGGCCACCACCACCACGTCCGGCCCGAAGCGCGCGGCCTCGGCTTCGTCGAACACCGCCGCGCGCCGAACCTCCAGCGGTTCGACGCCGGCCAGGCCCTCGGCGACGAGGGCGGCCCGGGCCGGATCAGGATCGATGACGAGCACGCGCATGCCGCTCGACTAAGAGCGCCCGTGCGCCCTTGCGCAGGGGCCAGTCGCCGCGCTCGCCCCCACGACGTCAAAACGCCCGGCGATCAGTCAGTCGGCGCCCGATTTGTCGGCATTTTCATCCCGTGGCATGCACGCCAGCAGCGCAGCGCGCTCGTCTAACGTGTTCGCTCCACGGATTCGCGTCGCGACCTCCAGCCGGCAGACCGGCCGCGCCAGCCCGGCCCGCTCGACCAGCCGCGCCAGGGGCCAGCTCGCTGCGGCGTCCGCGGGAATGGCTCCCAGCTCCAGCACCATCGGCAGGTGCAGGCCTTCATAGGCCGCGCCGGGGGACAGAGCCTCCAGCAGCGGCGCCAGATCCTCGGCATGAAGCGTCGGGGCGTCGACCGCCAGCACCAGCGCCTGCGTGCAGCCAGCTTGCTTGAGCGCCGCAGCCCCGGCCAGCACCCCGCCGACAGGCCCGCCCAGCGGCGGCTCGTCGCGTACGGACGGCAGGCCGTGATCGCCTGCGCCGACGGTGATCACCGGGTCTGCGCCGGCCGCAGCCGCCAGCGCCGCCACCCGTTCGACAGCGGTTCGGCCCTGCCAGACCTGGGTGGCCTTGTCCGCACCCATGCGCGACGAGGCGCCGCCGGTCAGGATCATGGCGCCCAGGCGCTGGGTCATCGGCTCGGCGTCAGCCGCACCTGACCTCTTTCACGACGCCGGTGGCGGCGTCGTAGAAGAAGTTCAGCCGGCGCTCGTTGAAGTCCATCGTCACCGGGCAAGTCGTGCAGGCGACCCGCTGCAGGTTCGGCAGCACCGGCACCGGAATTTCGGTGCGCGGCCGTCCGACATACTTCTGGGCGTCGGCCGCCCCGCATTTGTCGGGTTCAGGCGGCGGCGGCGCCGGCGGCGCGGGCGCAGGTTTCGGCGGCGCCGGGGGCGGAACGGGCGGACTGTCGGCGCAAGCCGAGAGCGCGATCAGCGCCGCACCGAGGATGACGATCTTCTTCATGCCTGCTTCTCCCATCCCCTCTCCTGCTGCTTCCAGTAGACGGCAGGATGGCCCTTGGCCTTCACGACCTTCCACTGACTGCGCGCCACGGCGAGTTGAGCCTCATCGCGACCGTCGAACACGATCATGCATCGGGCGTATCCGGCAAGGTCTCCCGGATCGGCGCCATCGACCACGAAAAGAACGTCTGCGGCGTTCGGATTGTCCATCGCCGTCGTCAGCAGGATCGGCTGGCGCGCCGTCTGCGGCTCGTCCGCGGTCCCGTGCGGCAGGAAACTGTCGTCACGATAGGCCCACAGCCACCCATCCAAATGCTCGATCCGCTCCGCCTCGCGGGCGCGGACGATCGCCTTCCAGCCACGTCCCAGCGTCCGCTCCAGCAGGTCGGGCAGCACCTGGTCCAGCCCAGACCGCTCCAGGTGGTAGAACCAGACCTCGCAAGGCGCTTCGCTCAAGCCGCCACCTTCAATCCCAACAGCCGCGTCAGGGCCAGCATGGCGCTCGCCACTTCCCCAGGATGCGTGGCCATCGAAAGGTGGTGCAGGTCCCGCCGCAGCGTCGGCCATCCCAGCCGCCGCGCCTCGCCCGCCTCACGCTCATAGGCCTTCGACAACCGCAGGAAGCCCCAGCCCACGTCCTTGGGCAAGTCGATCTGCGGCGCGGCCTCCTCGAACCAGCTCATCGGCGTGGGGGCGAGCTCTCCGACGAACCGGTCGCGGAGCGGGCCTTCGGGGATCAGGCTTTCCAACGCGCCGGCCGGAAACCACTGGTCCCAGGCCGGGATCATGCCGTCCTCAGCCTTGGATTTCAGGCTCGCCACCAGGCCGTCGCCCGCCGTCTCGAACCAGCAGCGGCCCGGATGCGGGGGGATGGCGTCGACATAGAGCACGCCGCGCACCTGCCCGTTGCTCGCGGCGACGATCGACGGCGCGAGCCCCCCGGCCGCCGAATGGACAGCCAGAATGAACGGCCCGCCCTGGCTGAGCACCTGGGCCGCGACCGCGCGCGCGGCGCTGTCGTAGTAGGGCGCCGCGAGCGCGGCCATCGGCGGGATCACCGGCCGCGTCGCCTCGATCCCCCGCGCCGCGAACTCGGCCGCGACCGGCCCCCAGGCCGCGGGCCCGGTCAGCGGACTATGAAGCAGGATGAATCGCATGGGACCTTTCTCTCCCTCCCCCGGGCAGGGAGGGTGGATCGCCGCGCAGCGACGAGACGGGTGGGGCCCGCGGGCTCGGGCCTCCACCCTGGTCGCTACGCGACCTGTCCCTCCCCGTGAAGGAGAGGGAAATTCACGCTCAGCCTTCGTACTTGTCCTGAACCATGCGGTTCAGCAGCCGCACGCCATAGCCGGTCGCACCGTCCGGGATCGTCGGGATGGTGGACGGCTTCTTCCAGGCGGTGGAGGCGATATCCAGGTGCGCCCACGGCACGTTGTTGACGAAGCGTTGGATGAACAGCGCCGCGGTGATCGAACCGCCCGGCCGGCCGCCGGTGTTCTTCATGTCGGCGATCATCGAGTCGATGTTCTTGTCGTACTGCGCCGGCAGCGGCATGCGCCACAGCGGCTCGCCCTCGACGCCCGAGGCCGCCAGCAGGTTGCCCGACAGCTCGTCGTTGTTCGAGAACAGGCCGGCGTAGTCGTTGCCCAGGCTGATGATGATGGCGCCGGTCAGGGTGGCCAGATCGACCATGAACTTCGGCTTGAAGCGGTCCTGGCAGTACCAGATGGCGTCGGCCAGAACGAGGCGGCCTTCGGCGTCGGTGTTGATGATCTCGATGGTCTGGCCCGACATCGAGGTGACCACGTCGCCGGGACGCTGGGCGTTGCCGTCAGGCATGTTCTCGACCAGGCCGAGGATGCCGATGGCGTTCACCTTGGCCTTGCGGCCGGCCAGCACGTGCATGAGGCCGGCGACCGCGCCTGCGCCGCCCATGTCCCACTTCATGTCTTCCATGCCGTCGGCCGGCTTGATCGAGATGCCGCCGGTGTCGAAAGTCACGCCCTTGCCGACGAAGGCGATCGGTTGGGCCGACTTGTCGGCCGCGCCGTACCACTTGATCACCGCCAGCTGGCTCTCGCGCGTGCTGCCTTGGCCGACCCCAAGCAGCGAGCCCATGCCAAGCTTCTCCATCTCGGCTTCGCCCAGGATCTCGACCTCGAGGCCGAGGCTCTCCAGGGCCTTCACCCGGCGTGCGAATTCGGCCGGATAGAGCACGTTCGGCGGCTCGGAGACCAGGTCGCGCGAAAAGGCGATGGCGTCGGCAAGGGCGGCCAGCGGCGTAAAGTCGGCCAGCGCCTTGTCGGCGTCGGCCGCAACGACCTGCGCCTTCACGATCGAGGGCTTCTTGTCCGCCGGCTCCTTGGTCCGGTAACGGTCGAACCGGTAGGAGGCCAGCCGCACGCCCAGCGCCGCGCGCGCCGCCGAACCGCCTTGCGGCAGCTCGATGCGCAGCGTCGTCAGGCCGGAGGTCTTCACCGCATTGTAGGCGCTCGCCGCTGCGTGCTCGGCGCCCACGTCGTCGAAGCCGTCCTTCTTGCCGGCGCCGACCAGCAGGATGCGCCCGGCCGCGCCCGGCGCGCCGATGACGTCCAGGACCTGGCCCTTGGCGCCGGTGAAGCGCTGCGCGCTCGCCGCCCGCGCCAGCGCGCCGCCGGCCTGGGCGTCGGCCTGGCCGGCCGCGCCGTCCAGCAGGGCGCCTTCGAACACCACCAGGGCCAGTGCGCTTTTCTCAGAAAGCGCGGCGCCGGCCGCGATGAACTCGATCTCCATCAGTCTCGAACTCCGATAAGAATTGGGCCCGCGCCCGTCCTGCCAGCAAGCTTCGCCGTACCTGCGGCGGTTGTATGACGCGGCGACGCATGATTTAGAGCAGGTTCACGCCCAGGGCGCGCAAAATCCCCGGCCGAACCTTACTTTTCTGTCATGCTGCTGATCGATCGATATCTGCTCCGCCAGCTCCTCGGACCGACCGTGCTCGCCACGGCGGCCCTGGCGGCTGTCGCCCTGCTCTCGCAGAGCCTTTCGGCCCTCGATCTCATCGTCGGCCAGCGGCAGAGCGCGCTCGTCTTCGCCAAGGTGACCCTGCTGGCCATGCCCCAGCTGGTGAACATGGTGCTGCCGATCGCGGTGTTCGTCGCCGCCCTCGTCTCGCTCAATCGCCTGCACACCGAGCAGGAGATCGTGGTCTGTTTCGCCGGCGGCATGAGCCGCTGGCGGGTCATCGCCCCAGCCCTGCGGCTGGCGACGATGATCACGCTCGTGGCCATGGTCATGAACTTCTGGGTCCAGCCGCTGGCTGCGCGCGAAATGCGCGAGACGCTGTTCGAAGTCCGCACCGACCTGGCCTCGACCCTCATCCGCGAGGGCGAGTTCACCAATCCGGCGCCCGGCCTGACCGTCTACGCCCAGTCGGTGGACGCCACCGGCCTGATCCACAACCTCTTCATCCACCAGGAGAAGGATGGCGGCGGCGCGACCACCTACACCGCCGAGGAAGGCCGCCTGGAGAAGCGCAACGGCAAGCCGGTCCTGGCCATGCATCGCGGCTCCATGCAGGAGTTCGACAAGGCCGACGTCCTCAACTACCTGACCTTCGACGACTACCCATACGACCTGTCGCCGTTCATGCGCACCGACGAGCTGATCCACTTCAAGCCGTCCGACCGCTATCTGCATGAACTGCTGTTCCCGGACCTCACGCAGGACTGGGAAAAGCGCAACGAGCTGAAGCTGCTGGCCGAGGGGCACAACCGCATCGCCAGCCCGCTCTACAACATCGCCCTGATGGCCCTGGCCTTCGCCGCGATCATCGGCGGCGGCTTCAGCCGCATGGGCTACGGGCGGCGCATCGCGATCCTCAGCGCGGTCGCGGTCGGCTTCCGCATCCTCGGCTTCGTCGTTCAGGCGGCGTCCGAGGAAGCAGCCTGGCTCAACATCCTGCAGTATGTCGTACCGATCGTGGCGACCTATGTCGGCCTGCGCAGCGTGTTCCGCGAAAAGGTGTCCCGTTTCATCGACATGCGGCTGAAACCTCACAGGATCAGCCGGCACGGGGAGGCCGCGGCATGATCGGCGCCGGCAAGCTCGAGCGCTATGTGATGGGCCGCACCCTGAGCGGGGTCGGCGCCGCCCTGGCGGTCATCGCGGCGGTGATCATCCTGGTCTCGTTCGTCAACCTGTCGCGGGAAGTGGCGGTGCGCGCCGACGTCGGCGTCGCCCAGCTCTTCGGCCTCACCCTGCTCCAGGCGCCCTCGGTCGTGCTGCTGCTGCTGCCGTTCGTGTTCCTGTTCGGCGGCATCGCCGCCTATGTCGGCCTCAACCGGCGCTCGGAGCTGGTCGCCATGCGCGCCGCCGGCGTCTCGGCCTGGCGCTTCATCCTGCCGTCGGCCGCCGTCGCCTTCCTGATCGGCGTGGCGGTGGTGCTGGTCTTCAATCCCCTCGCCGCGGCCTTCAGCGCCCGCTACGAGTCCGACCGCGCCAACCTGATGGAAAACTATCTGACCGACGCGCCCAAGGAGGTCTGGCTGCGCCAGGGCGACGACCGAACCCAGATGGTCATCCACGCCAAGCAGCGCGACACCGAGCAGGGCCGCGTGCGCCTGAAGGCGGTTTCGGTCTTCGTCTACCAGAAGGACCGCGCCGGCCGCCCCGAGTTCAAGCGCCGCCTGGAAGCGGCCGAGGCCCAGCTCTATCCCGGCTACTGGAAGCTCTGGGACGTGCGCGAGGCCAGCGCCGGCGAAAGCTCGGTGCGCTCGGAATCGCTGTCGATCCGCTCGACCCTCGACGCCGAGTCGGCGATGGAGCGGTTCGCCGCGCCGCAGTCGGTCGCCTTCTGGCGGCTCCCCGACGCGATCCGCCTGACCGAACAGGCCGGCTTCTCGGCGAGCGGCTACCGCCTTCGCTTCCAGCAGTTGCTCGCCACGCCGGTGTTGTTCGCGGCCATGTCGATCCTCGCCGCCGCCTTCTCGCTGCGCCTGGCGCGGCTTGGCGGTTTGGCGGGCCTGGCCGGCGCCGGGGTCGGGCTCGGTTTCATCGTATTTTTCTTCAACGAGTTCTCGGGCGCGCTCGCCGGCGCCGACATCATCCCGCTGTTCGCGGCGGCCTGGGCGCCCCCGATCGTAGCGCTGCTGTCCGGCCTCGCGCTGCTCTGTTACACCGAAGACGGTTGAATCGCCGGTCTGACCGGCTATGCATCAAGCGTCAGGATCCGCGCGAGGGGAGTTCATGAGTCTCGGCAGGCGTTCAGCCTCAGCCAAGCGCGGCCTGCTTGCGGGCGTGGCGCTGATGGTGTTCTGCGGCGCGGCCCAGGCGCAGGAAGCCGCGCGAGTCGCGCCGCCCTCGCCCGACGGCCTGGCCCCCGGTCAGCTCTACATGGAAGCCGACCTCGTCATTCGCGACGACAAGAACAAGATCACGACCGCCAAGGGCGAAGTCGAGGTCCGCTACCAGGGCCGCACCCTCCACGCCCAGGAACTGGTCTACGACGAAGTGAAGGGCCTGATGCGGGCCCGCGGCGACACCTCGATCATCAACGCCGACGGCTCGGTCCAGTACGCCGACGAGATCGTGCTCGACGACGAGATGAAGGCCGGGGTCGCCACCGGCTTCGCCGCCCGCCTGCAACAGAACGTCAAGATGGCCTCGGCGAGCGCCGTCCATCGCTCCGACACGATCAACGAGCTCAACCGCGCGATCTATACGCCCTGCGATATCTGCGCGCCCGACGGCACGACGGCCAAGGCGCCGACCTGGTCGATCAAGGCCGACAAGGTCGTGCAGGATAAGGAACGCCAGCTCGTCTACTACCGGAACGCCGTGATCCAGGTGAAGGGCGTGCCCCTGATCTACCTGCCGATCTTCTGGCACCCGGACCCGCAGGCGCAGCGCAAGTCGGGCCTGTTGCCCCCGGAAATCTCGTTCTCCGATCGCCGGGGCTTCTCCTACGAGCAGCCCTATCTTTTCGTGCTCTCGCCGTCTGCAGATTTGACGCTAAGCCCTCAAATCAACACGAAAGTTAACCCGCTGCTCAATGGAAAACTGCGCAAGCGGTTCTACTCCGGCGGGCTCGAGGCGCGGTTCGGCTACACCTATGACGACGACATCGCCGCGCCCGACGGCCAGAGCGGCGACGAGACCTCGCACAGCTACATTCTCGCTGCGGGCGCCTTCGCCATCAACGACAACTGGCGCTGGGGTTTCACGGCGGAGCGCACGTCCGACGACCTTCTGTTCGACAAGTACGACATCGGCGGCGTCTACGAGGCGCGCGGCCCCTACGTGGCCGACGACCGCCGCCTGATCAGCCAGCTTTATACGATCCGCGAGGGCCAGCGGTCCTACTTCTCCGCCGCGGCCTTCACGATCCAGGGCCTGCGCCCCGACGACAACGACCGGACCTTCCCGATCGTCGCCCCGCTTATCGAGTCGCGCTGGGAAGCGGCGCCGGAAGTTCTCGGCGGCCGCCTGCGCGTTCGGGCCAGCGCCGTCGCCCTGACCCGGGACCAGTCGCCGCTGAACGCCCCGCCGGAGCGTCTCGACGGCCTCGACAGCCGCCGCGCCACCGGCGAGGTCGATTGGCGCACGACGTTCGTTTCGAAGTCGGGCGTCGTGGTGTCGCCCTACGTCCAGGCCCGCATCGACGCCTACTCGATCGACGACAATCTCCAGGGCGTGCTGTCGAACGGCTCGCGCTCGGACGACCTGATCCGCGGGCTCGGGGTCGCCGGGGCTGATGTCAGCTATCCTTTCTTCAAGCGTTACAGCAACTTCACGGCAGTTCTTGAACCGATTGTTCAAGTTGCGTTGTCGCCCGACGTCAAGCAGGTCGTCCTCGGCCGCGACGCCGCCGGCGCGCCGATCTACCTGAACGAGGACAGCCTCGCCTTCGAGTTCGACGAAACCAATCTGTTCCGCCCGAACAAGTTCCCCGGCTACGACCTCTATGAGGACGGCCTGCGCGCCAATGTCGGCGGACGCGCCTCGATCCTCTGGGACGACGGCCGCCGGGCCAGCCTGCTGGTCGGCCGCTCGCTGCGCACCAAGACCAATGACGTTTTCACCGAGGCCAGCGGCCTTCGGCCCAAGGAATCGGACTGGATCGTCGCGGCCTCGGCCGAGCCGGTCCGCGGCCTCTCGCTGTTCACTCGCGCCCGGCTCGATTCGGAAGATTTCGACATCGCCCGCGCCGAAGCCGGGGCCAACGTCTCGTCGAAGTGGGGCTTTGGCTACGTCCGTTACCTGCGCGACCGCTCCAACCCCATCGCGCTCGACACCAACGGCCGGGTCGAGAACGTCGACCTGGGCGGCGAGGTGTTCATCACCAAGAACTGGTCCTTCACGGCCTACGGCAATCGCGATCTGGCCGCCGACGCCTGGGTCGTTCGCGATATCGGCGTAGCTTACCGGGACGAGTGTCTGCGGCTGGACGTCTACTATCGCCGCGAGGACGCGATCGCCAATCGTCTGGGCGCGACCGAGTCTATCGGGTTCCGCCTAACCCTCGCCACATTGGGCGAACCGATATATGGCAACTGACAACCGCGGCCGCCCCGGGGCGCCGCCTGCTACGGCTACGCTAAGGAAGACCTCATCCATGAACCGCGCGCGTAAAGTCACGGGCCTTGCGGCGCGCGGCGTCGCTTTGGCCGCCGCCTTCGCCGCCGCCGCGGCCCCTCAGTACGCGTTTGCCCAAGCGCCTGCCGCCGCTCCCGCCGCCGCTGCGCCTGCGCCGACCGCGCCGGCTGCGCCGGCTGCGCCCCGCGGCCTGTCGGAATCCGTCGCCGCCGTGGTCAACGACGACATCATCTCGACCTACGACCTGGCCCAGCGGATGCGTCTGCTGATCGCCACCTCGGGCATCCAGCCGACCCAGCAGAACATCGCCCAGTTCCAGCGCGAGGCGCTGGTCTCCCTGGTCGACGAGCGCCTGCAGATCCAGGAGCTCCGCCGTCAGGAAAAGGAGCAGAAGATCTCCCTCATCGCCGACCCCGCCGAGGTCGACGAAGAGCTGACGGACATGGCCCGCAACAACAACATGTCGCTCGAGCAGTTCACCAACTCGCTCGCCGGCCAAGGCATCAGCGTCAGCACCCTGCGCGACCAGGTCCGCGCCCAGATCAGCTGGCAGCGCTGGATCCGCGGCCGGTACGGCTCGCGCCTGCGGGTCGGCGAAGATCAGGTCAAGGCCGTGCGCCAGCGCATGGAAGCCGCCGCCGCCAAGCCGCAGTTCCAGATCAGCGAGGTCTTCATCGACGCCAACCGCGTCGGCGGCATGGAGACCGCCATGAGCGGGGCGACCCAACTGGTCGGCCAGATGCAGCAGGGCGCGCCCTTCCCGGCCGTCGCCCGCCAGTTCTCGGCCTCGGCCACGGCCGCCAACGGCGGCGACGCCGGCTGGGTCACCGCCGGTGAAATGGCGCCTGAGATCGACGCTGCCCTCGAGCAGATGCGCCCGGGTCAGCTGTCCCAGCCGATCCCCGTCCGCGACGGCGTCTACATCATCTTCCTGCGCGACAAGCGCACGGGCGCCAGCGCCTCGGTCGTCCACCTGAAGCAGGCCGCGGTGGCCCTGCCGCAGACAGCCACCGAAGCCCAGATCGCCGCCGCCACGGCGACGCTGGAGACGCTTCGCGGTCAGGTCACCAGCTGCAGCGACATCGAAGCCAAGGCCGCCACGGTCAATGGCGTCGTCGCCGGCGACCTCGGCGAGGCCGACATCAAGGACCTGGCCCCTGCCTTCCGTCAGGCCATCGAAACCCTTCAGCCCGGCCAGGTGTCGGCGCCGATCCGCACCAACGCCGGCCTCCATATCCTGGCGGTCTGCGACAAGCGCGCCGGCGGGGCCGAGAGCCTCACCGCCGAGCAGATCGAAAGCCGCCTCTATGGTCAGCAGCTCAGCATGATCGCCCGCCGCTACATGCGTGACCTCCGGACCTCGGCGACGATCGAGACCCGGTGATCGCGCCCGACCAGCCGCCTCTTGCCCTGACCCTCGGCGATCCGGCCGGGGTCGGCCCCGAAATCATCGTCAAGGCCTGGAACCTGCTGCGGGCCAGCGGACCAGCCTTCGTGGTGGTCGGCGACTTCCAGGCGCTGGCCTCGGCCTCAGGCTCCAGCATGCGCACGGTGCGCCGGGTCACGACGACCAAGGAGGCGGTCGCGGTTTTCGCCGACGCCCTGCCTGTCCTCGACATCCCGCTGCGCAGCCCGGTCATCGCCGGCCAGCCGTCCTCGACCGCCGCGCCGGCCATCATCCGCTGGATCGAAACCGCGGTCGGTCTGGCGCTCTCGGGCGCGGTCAGCGGCCTGGTCACCGCTCCGATCGCCAAGGCCCCGCTGTACGAGGCGGGCTTCGGCTTCCCCGGCCATACCGAGTTCCTCGGCGAGCTGACCGCCGCCGCCAACTACCAGGGCGCCCGCGGCCCGATCATGATGCTGGCGGTCGAGGGACTGCGCACGACCCTGGTCACCGTGCATGAGCCCCTGTCCAAGGTCGGGGCTTCGCTCAGCGTCGACAAGATCGTCAACGCCGGCCTCGTCACGGCCCAGGCCCTGCGCCGTGACTTCGGGATCGCCGAACCTCGCCTCGCCGTCGCCGGCTTCAACCCGCACGCCGGGGAGGACGGCACGATCGGACGCGAAGACGCCGAGATCATCGCTCCTGCCGTCGCCGCGCTCCGCGCGCAAGGCGTCGCCGCCACCGGCCCGACCCCGGCGGACAGCCTCTTCCACGAAGCCGCCCGCGCCAGGTTCGACGCCGCGGTCTGCATGTATCACGACCAGGCGCTGATCCCGGTGAAGATGCTCGACTTCTGGGGCGGCGTGAACGTCACGCTTGGCCTGCCCATCGTCCGCACCTCGCCCGACCATGGCACAGCCTTCGACATCGCCGGCCGGGGGCTCGCGCGGCCCGACAGCCTGATCGCCGCCATCCGCATGGCCGGCGAGATCGCCGCACGACGCGTCTAGGGCCGGCCTCGTCGCCGGCGGCCTTGCCGACTCCGCCCACGCATGTCCTCTTGCCCGCTCTGATCCGGGGGAATTCCTGTCCATGCTTAATCGTCGCCACCTGCTTGCCGCCACCGCCGGCGTCACGAGCCTTGGAGCCCTGACGCCCGCTCGCGCCGAGAACACGGACGCGCAGGCGCAGGCTCTGAAGGTCTACGACCAGATCTTCGAAGGCATGCTGGCGGCCGACCCGCTCAACGCCTCCGGCCTGGGCCTCGACAAGGGCGCCCGCGCGCCGCTGAAGTCGCGCGTCGGCGACCGCTCCACCGCCGGCCGCATGGGTTCGTTCCAACCGCTGATCGACGCTCGCCCGGCGCTGCAGGCCATCGACCGCTCGGCCCTCAGCGGGCGCAGCGTCACCGAATACGACACCATCACCTGGTTCGCCGACCGCTGCGCCGAGGGCGCGCGCTTCGCCTTCGTCGGCGTCGACTCCTACGACTACCCCGTGCCCTACGTGCTCAGCCAGCTGACCGGCTGCTACCAGAAGGTCCCCGACGCCCTCGACACCAAGCACGTGATCGAGACCAAGGCCGACGCCGACGCCTACCTCGCGCGCCTCACCGACTTCGCCAAGGCGATGAACGACGAGACCGCCCGCGCCAAGGAGAACGCGACCCAGGGCCTCGTGCCGCCGGACTTCATCCTCGACAAGGCCCTGGCCCAAATGAACGCCTTGGCCGCGCAGAACGGCGAGACCTCCGGCCTCGCCGCGTCCGTGGGCCGGCGCGCCGCCGCCAAGGGTCTGGGGACCGACTGGGCCGCCAAGGCCGCCGTCATTGTCGATGGTCCGGTCGCCCAGGCGCTGGCGCAGCAGATCGACCTGCTGACCGCCCAGCGCCGCACCGCCGTCCACGACGCCACCGTCTCGCGCCAGCAGATCACCGCCGCCTACTACGAGTATGCGCTGCGCTTCCACACCACGACCAACCTGACGCCCGACGCGGCGCACAAGATCGGCCTGGAGCAGGTCGCCGACCTCACCGCCCGCCTCGATCCGCTGCTGAAGGCCCAGGGCCTGACCCAGGGCTCGGTCGCCGCGCGCCTCGACGCCTTCGCCAAGGACCCGGCCCAGTTCTACCCGAACACCGACGCGGGCCGTGAAGCGCTGCTGGCCGAGCTGAACCGTCAGATGGCGGCCGTGAAAGCCGCCGCGCCGAAGATGTTCAACACCATCCCCAAGGGCGGCATGGAAATCCGCCGCGTGCCCCCGGCCATCGAGATCGGCGCCCCCCGCGGCTATGCCGAAAGCGGTTCGCTCGACGGTTCGCGGCCCGGCACCTACTACATCAACCTGCGCGACACGACCGAGTGGGCCAAGTGGGCGCTGCCCACCCTCACCTATCACGAGGCGGTCCCCGGCCACCTGTTCCACGGCGCGCTCGTCCAGGAAGCCGGCGCCTCGCCGATGCTGTTCAAGAACATCGGCTTCACCGCCTACGGCGAGGGCTGGGGCCTCTATGCCGAGCAGCTCGGCGACGAGCTTGGCATGTACGACGCCTACCCGGCCGGCCGGATCGGCTGGCTGCAGTCGTTCCTCTACCGCGCCGCCCGGATCGTTCTGGACACCGGCATCCACGGCAAGGGCTGGAGCCGCGAGCAGGCCATCGCCTATATGCGCGAGACGGTGGGTCTGCCGCTGGGCGCGGCCGAGAACGAGATCGACCGCTACGTCGTCTGGCCGGGCCAGGCCTGCGGCTACAAGATCGGCCATACCGAGATCGATCGCCTGCGCACCAGGGCCAAGGCCGCCCTCGGCCCGAAGTTCGACGTCAAGGGCTTCCACGACGCGGTCCTGCTCGGCGGCTCCCTGCCGCTGGCGGTGCTGGAGCGCGTGGTCGACCAGTGGACGGTGTCCCAACGCTGATGAGCGACCCGGCCGACCTCGCCCGCGAGCTGACCATCGACTTCGTCGGCGGCGCGGTCGGACACCGCCATCGTTTCGGCGGCGGCCGCGGCCAGGATCTGCCCCGCGCGGCCGGCTTCGTGAAGGGCGTCACGCCGACCATCGTCGACGCCACCGCCGGCCTGGGCCGCGACGCCTTCCTGCTGGCCTCGCTGGGTGCGCAGGTGACGCTGATCGAGCGCTCGCCCCACGTCCACGCCCGCCTCGCCGCCGGCCTGGCCGCCGCCGCGGCCGATCCGCAGACCGCGCAGGTCGTCGCCCGCATGACCCTGCTGCACGGCGACGCCCGCCTGCTGCTGCCGACCCTGTCGCCGGACGTGGTCATCGTCGATCCCATGCACCCGGAGCGAACCTCCACCGCCCTGGTGAAGAAGGACATGCGCCTGCTCCGCGACCTCGTCGGGACCGACCCCGACCAGCTCGAACTGATGCAGGCGGCGCTGGCCTGCGCCCGCAAACGCGTGGTCCTGAAATGGCCGCGCAAGGGGCCGCCGATGCCGGGGCTGCGGCCGCCCTCTCACCAGATCGTGGGCAAGACCCTGCGCTACGACGTTTTCATGACCGCAGCTTCCTGAGACAATGCCCCTATGAGCGTCGCCTTCACCAAGGAGGGGGACAGCGAGTCGGCCGCCGCCGACCTGCCTGATCGTCCGATCTCCCCGCACCCCAACCTGGTCACCGCCAAGGGCCTGGCCCAGATCGAGGACGAACTCGCCAAGGCGCGCGCCGCCTACAGCGCGGCCCAGACCGGCGGCGACGTGAACGCCGACCGCACGGCGATGGCCAGGGCGACCCGCGACCTGCGCTACTACGGCGCCCGCCGCGCCAGCGCCCAGCTGGTCGAGCCGGACCTCGCCCTGGACACCGTCCAGTTCGGCCGCACCGTCACCTTCGAGCGCGAGGACGGCCGCCGCCAGACCTACGCCATCGTTGGCGAGGACGAAGCCGATCCGGCCGGCGGTTCGGTGTCCTACATCTCGCCCCTGGCCCGCGCCCTGCTCGGCAAGCGCGTCGGCGACCTGGCCGACGTCAACGGCGCCGAAGTCGAGATCACGGCGCTCGCCTGAGCATCTCCAGCAGCGTCTCCACGCAGGCGGCGGAGTTCCCGGCCGCGGCCTCGACCATCTCGTCATAGGTCAGGTGGCTGTCGCCGCCGGCCAGGTCCGACAGCGTCCGGATCACGTAGAGCGGCACGCCCCAGGCCCGCGCCACGACCGCGACCGCGCCCGACTCCATGTCGATGGCGTCGGCGCCCAGCCGCGCGTGCAGCTCATCGCGCGTCGCCGCGCAGTTCAGGAAGTAGTCCGCCGTCACCACCCCGCCGAGCCGCGCGTCCAGTCGGCCGCTCACCGCCTGCGCCAGCCTGGCCAGCACCGCCCGCACTGCCTCATCGACCGGCTCCGGCGCGCTCAGCACCGGCGCCCCGACCGGGATCACCCCATAGGCCGTCGGCGTGAACGCGCCCGCGGTGACGATCCCGTAGTCGTGCACCGCCAACCGCTCGGCCAGCAGCACCGAGCCCACCGCAAGCGCCGGGTTCAGCCCGCCGGCCACGCCAGAGAAGATCAGCGTCCGCGCGCCGAACATCGACAGCAGCAGCGTGGCGGCGGCGGCGGCGTTGACCTTGCCGATCCCGGCCTGCGCCAGCACGACCGCCTCGCCCGCATGCCGGGCGCGCCAGACCCTGGTCGGCCCGTGAATCTCCGGCTGCGGATCGGCGTGCAGGACCCCGCGCAGGGCGTCCATCTCTTCAGGGGTGGCGCAAAGGATCGCGTGCATGCGCCCCGCTTAGCACGGCCTCAGCGGCGCTGCCCGTCTTCGGCGGCGCGCAGCACGAAGGCCAGGATCTCGGCCACCGCCACATACAGCCGCTCCGGAATCTCGGTTTCCAGCTCGATGCTCGACAGCGCCTCGGCCAGCACCGCGTTCTTCTGGATCGGCACGCCGTGCGCCTGCGCGGCCTCGATGATCCTCTGCCCGACCAGCCCCCGTCCGCTCGCCACCACGCGCGGCGCCTGCGGGGCGTCATAGGTCAGGGCCACGGCCAGGGTCTTGCGCGCGTCCTCGCTCATGACGTCTGGTCCACCAGCCGCCCAGCCTCGGGCTGCGCCAACCGCGGCGCGCCGGCGTGCACGGCGATCTCGGCGCGGAAATCGGCCCGCGCCAGCGCGGCGCCCAGCAGTTCGCGGCCTTCCTCCAGCCGCGCAAGCCCGCTCTCGCGCTCGGCCCACAGCCCGACGATCGCCTGCCCGCCCGCCAGCGAGACCCGCGCGTGAATCGGTCCCAGCGGCTCGATGTCCAGCGAGAACGCCGCCCGCCAGGTCGGCTCCGCCTCCCCGCCCTTGCCGCGTCCATCGCGGCTGATTTCGAACTGCGCCACCGCCGCCCCCTGCGGCGTCGTGAACGGCATCTCGAACATCCAGCGGGTCACCTGCGCGGCGACCGGCTCCTCGGCGCCGGCCGGCAGCGAGGCGATCTGCAACAGCTCCTGGCGCGCCACCGCGCTCTCGGTCTCCGCCAACAGCCTCTGCCCGATCGTGCTGGGCGAGGCGTCGAGCGGCAGACTGGGCGTCGCCGAGGGCTGGGCCCGTGGCCCGCCCGCGCGATAGGGCGGCGGCGGCGTCTTCGCCGGCGCGCGGGCGTCCGGCGAGCGCGGCGCCCCGGCCAGCCACGCGCTCAGCGCCTGGCGCAGCACCAGCAACCCGGCCTTCAAATCCTGGCCCATCGGCGAGACCTGCGGCGCGGCGGCGAGCCTCGCTTCCAAGAACAGCCCCGATTGCGACAGCGCCTTGGCCACGTCGCCGCCGCCGACCCGCGCGTCGAAGGGCGTCGCCTGGGCCAGCACCTGCGCCGCGGCCGAGCGCACCGGCCCCGGCAGCGCCGGATTGCCCGCCGCCTGGGTCAGGTCCGCCATCAGCGGGGCCAGCCCGCCCTGGCGCGTGGCCGCCTGCTGCGCAGTCTGCGCCAGCATCTGCGCCCCGACCTGGCCGGGATCGATGTCGATGGAAGGCGCGGCGGGCGGCGTCACCGGAATCACCGGCCGCACCGGCGTCACCGGTATGACCACCTGGGGCGTCAGCGGGCCTTGGATCGGCGTGATCGACACGGGCGACTCATCTGCCAAAAGTTGCCGAGACCTTACCGCGCAGGAGTGAAGGCGGGCTTAAGGAGGGATCGCCTACCACCTCGGTCTGGTCGACAGGAGGAGCAGCGCATGGCGGAATTCGAGATCGCAGGCATCGAGGTGGTCAGGTGGCTGGAGAGCCCGGCCGCCGACGTGACGCTATTGCTCGGCTGCGGGTTCGATGACGGAGAAAGCGAGGACCTCCTGGTGATCTCGGCCGTCGATCTGGCCGCCCGGCGCGTCAGCTTCACCGCCGCCCGAACTCTGCCCATGGTTCGCTTCGGCGCTGGAACCGTGGTGTCCGGCGAGGCCCTGCGTGACGCGGTGCTCGCCGCCACGCCCGCCGACCAGCGCGCAGAGAATGCGGCCTACGAGGAAATCCGCGGCCTCGTGCCGCTCCGGCCGCCCTCGCGTGAGGATCTCGACACCATCGTGCAGGCCTACCGCAGCCATCAGGCCGGCGAACTGCCGAACGTCGAGACACGCCACGACCAGGCCCGCGCGCTCAAGCGCAGCCAGGCCTGGCGCGCCGGCGTCGTGATCGCTGGCGGTTGGCGGCGCATCGTTCTGCAGCGTGGCGGACCGCCCGAAATCGACGTTTCGATCCACCTCGCCCGGTTCCAGCGCGAGGCTGGCGACGCCCGCGGCGCATTGGCGACCATCAAGGAGCTTCGGGCCGCACGCCTCCAGATGGCCGACCGTGAACGCGCTATCGTCGCCACCATGGAGGGCGCGGTTCACGCCGACCTCTTCGAGGCCCAGCGCCGCAACGTCGATCACTTCGAACAGGCCTATGTCTGCGCCCGCCGCGCGTTCGCCGCCGATCCGAACGGCGAGGAAGTGAAGGCTCTCTATCGGCGCCTGGACAGCTTGGCGCCGAAGCGCCCATGACCGCGATCGCCCTGCCCTTCGGCGGCCGCGCCTGCTATTGCGGGCGGCGATGACCCTCGACCAGCTCCCGCCCCTGCGTGAAACCCTCGCCGAGCACGACCTGCTGGCCAAGAAGAGCTTCGGCCAGCACTTCCTGCTCGACCTCAACATCACCCGCAAGATCGCCCGGCTGGCCGAGGTCGGCGAAGGCGATCACGTGATCGAGGTCGGGCCTGGTCCGGGCGGCCTCACCCGCGCCTTGCTGGAAACCGGCGCCAAGGTCACCGCCGTCGAGGCCGACCCGCGTTTCGCGCCGCTGCTCGAAGAGCTCTCCGTCGCCTCCGGCGGCGCGCTCACCCTGCGCCTGGAAGACGCGCTGAAGACCAACGAGGCCGAAGTCGCCGCCGGCGCGCCGGCCCACATCGTCTCCAACCTGCCCTACAACGTCGGCACGCCGCTGCTGATCAAGTGGCTGACGGGCGCCTTCACGCCCGCCTCCATGACCTTGATGTTCCAGAAGGAAGTGGCCGACCGCATCGCCGCCGAGCCGGGATCCGACGCCTATGGCCGTCTCTCGGTCATCGCCCAGGCGACCAGCCACACCGCCGTGGTCATGGACGTTCCGGCCCGCGCCTTCACCCCGCCGCCCAAGGTCGCGTCTGCGGTGGCGCGGCTGACCCCGCGCGAGGGGCGCCCGTCGCCCGAGCGCCTCGACGCCCTCCAGCGCGTCACCGCCGCCGCCTTCGGCCAGCGCCGCAAGATGCTGCGCTCCAGCCTCAAGGTCCTCGGCGGCGCCGAACTCTGCGAGGCCGCCGGCATCGCGCCGGAAGCCCGCGCCGAAACCATCGACATCCCGGGCTTCCTGGCGCTCGCCGACGCCCTGCGTCGGCGCTAGCCGAACATCTTGGCCCGCAGCCGGCGCATGCCGCCGATCCAGCGGTCATAGTCCGCGGTCTTGCGCTGCATGTAGGTCAGCACGACCGGGTGCGGCAGGATCAGGAAGCTCTCCGCCGCCAGGCCCTGCACCACGCTCTCGGCCACCTCGTCGGGGCTCAGCACGCCGTCCAGGTTCTGCGGCTGCGAAGCGCTGTCGCCCTGCCGCAGCATGGCGGTGTCGACGCCTTGCGGGCACAGGATCGAGACCTTGATGCCCTGGTCGCCATGGGTGATGGCCAGCGACTCGGCGAAGCCCACCGCCGCGTGCTTGGTGGTCGAATAGACCGCCCCGCCGATCTGCGACAGCAGCCCCGCCGCGGAAATCGTGTTCAGCAGATAGCCGCCGCCGCGCGCCTGCATGCCCGGGATCGCCGCCCGCGCCGCATGCACGTGGGCCATGACATTGACGTTCCAGGCCCGGTTCCAGACCGCGTCCGGGGACGAGGCCGCGTTCTGCTTGTCGGGATCGCCGTCGCCGACCCCGGCGTTGGAGCAAAATAGGTCGATGCCGCCATGGCGCGCCTCGATGTCCGCGACCATCGCCGCCACCGCCGCGCCCTCGCTGACGTCCAGCGTCACCGCCTCGCCGCCGATCTCCTTGGCCACCGCCGCCGCGCCCTCGCCGTTGCGATCGGCCACGATCACCGCCTTGGCGCCCTCGCGCGCGAAGCGCCGGGCCAGTCCGGCCCCGATCCCCTCGGCGCCGCCGGTGACGACGACGACCTTGCCCTTAACGTCCATGGAAATACGTCCTTTTGATCAGGCTTGAGCCGCGTCGGCATAGCCGGCGTACGAGTTCTTCATGCTGGCGTGGTTCAGCAGCATCTCGGCGACCTGTTTCTCGCCCTTGGCGTCGAACACCCGCGTCCGCACCCAATAGGATTCCGTGCGCTTGCTCTCTGCCAGGGCGGCGATCTCGCGGCGCAGCACGTACTCCTCGCCGACGAACAACGGCCCGTCGATGACCTTGATCTCCTGGTCGGCGAACAGCCCCACGGCCGGTCCCTTCACGGGGAACTCCGCCTCGCGGCTGGAGTACTCGAACAGCACGCTCAGCATTTCGAACGGGATGATCGCCCGGCCCCAGGGCGAGGCCGCAGCGTCGGAGTACCAGGGCGAGTTTTCAGTGATCCCGTCCAGCTTCTGGTTCAGGCTGAACGGATAGAGCGCGCCCATGTTCTGGTCGGCGTCCATCCGCACGCGCTCTTCCTTGGCCCCGGTCATGCCGACCTTCAGGTCCTCCAGGATCAGCAGCTTGCCGGGCGGACGCAGGGCCGCCATGCGCGCCTCCAGCAGGCTCGGCGTCGTCTGTGGGCCGACGCTGGCGCTGGCCTCCAGCACCGGGGTCCCATCGGCCTTCTCGGCCCAGACCCGCGTCGTCGTCGCGCCCTCGGCGGGGATCTCGGCGAAGGCGCGGACCTCCTCGCCCTCCACCACCATGTTCAGGAAGTGGGACGAGATGCAGCCGCTCTCATACCAGCGCTGCCCCCAGATCCTGGCCAGCAGCGGCTGGAACTGGCTGAAGTGCGTCGGCCCCTCGATCGGCCCGGCCCGGAAACCGAGCTTCTCGGCCATGGCGTCGTCATGGATCGACGAATGGCCGCCATACTCCTGATCGGCCAGCATCTGACGCGGCTTGCGCAGCGGTCCGGCGAGGCTGATGGGCGTGTCGAAGCTCATGGGTGTCTCCTGGCAGGGACGCGCCGGCGGCGGCGCGTCGCCTCGTATAGAGCCACGCACATCAGTTTCGAACAACCGTTTGAATATCAGCGACCCTCCTTCGGATAAGGGGTGAGCGCCCGCCAGCGACCGAAACTGTCGCATCAGCGCCATACCTGAAGTTCGCGCTGGTGAAGGTCAGTGGTTGGGGGATCGGAGTTGGCGAAGAGTCACAGCAAACATCGCCTAAGATTGGCGGAGGCACAGAATTGGCGATGCGCCTACTGTTCGGGCCGTCTGCACATGGACGGTACACGGCGAGACGGTGCCACCGTTGAACACGTCACACCCCGTATGTTGGGCGGCTCAAACAGCAAGGATAATCTCGTCGCAGCGTGCCGCGCCTGCAATATTTCGCGCTCGGGGTTCTACAGCGCTAAGGTTTTCCATCGGATACGGCGGTGGCAACTGCGAAAGGGCTACTGGCCTCAATGCACTCAACCACGCCGACGGGTGCGCGAATTGTTGCAGCGTATATTCCGAGAAGCTGAGGCTGTCAGAGATGCCGAGTTCGACATCTTCATGGCACAGCTCGCTTCCGCCCCCTGGGACGGTCAGGATTTTGGACAGCAGGCCGCAACCTCAGCTACTCAACAATCAGCTGAGGTCATCGCCTTCAATGCTCTTGGGGGCCCATACGCCGCCCCGCCCCCTCACCCCTTGATGAACGCCAGCAGGTCGGCGTTGAACTCATCCTGGTGGGTGGTCGCCAGGCCGTGCGGCGCGCCTGGATAGACCTTGAGCTGGGCGCCCGGGACGATCTTCGCCGACTTCAGCCCCGCCGCGCCGATCGGCACGATCTGGTCGTCGTCGCCGTGGGCGATCAGGGTCGGCTTGTCGATCTTCTTGAGGTCCTCGGTGTAGTCGACCTCCGAGAACTCGTGGATGCAGTCGTACTGCCCCTTGATCCCGCCCATCATGCCCTGCAGCCAGAAGCTCTCGCGCACGCCTTCCGAGATCTTCGCCCCCGGCCGGTTGTAGCCGTAGAACGGCATGGTCAGGTCCTTGTAGAACTGGCTGCGGTCGTCGAACACGCCCTTGCGGATGCCGTCGAACGCCTCGATCGGCGTGCCTTCCGGATTGGCCTCGGTCTTCAGCATCAACGGCGGCACCGCGCCCAGCAGAACGACCTTGGCCACCCGCTTGGTGCCATGCCGGCCCAGATAGTGCGCCACCTCGCCGCCGCCGGTGGAATGCCCCACCATCACCAGGTCCTTCAGGTCCAGGAACTCGATCAGTTCGGACAGGTCGTCGGCGTACTGATCCATGTGGTTGCCGTCCCAGGTCTGGTCCGAGCGGCCATGGCTGCGCCGGTCGTGGGCGATGACCCGATAGCCCTGCGAGCCCAGGAACTGCATCTGGCCGTCCCAGGCGTCGCCGGTCAGCGGCCAACCATGCGAGAACAGCACCGGCTGCCCCTTGCCCCAGTCCTTGTAGAAGATCTTCGTGCCGTCCTTGGTGGTGATGAAGGCCATGGTCGTCTCCCTGGTGCTGCTGGCGCCCGCGCGAGCCGTCGCATGACAGCCCATGGGCATGAAACGCGAACTGGCGCAGTCCTGCCGCGATCTGGCCGACTGCTCGTCTTTGGGGCGCGCACGTCGACGCCCTGCCGCAGATCGGCGCGGCGCAGGCTAGGCGACGAAAATGACAATCATCCCGGGTCGCTAACGCACGAGGCATGATCTCGTGCCCTTCAGGCCGCTACGGTCAAGCCTCGCCGGCGCTGATCGAACGTCGGGTCAGTACGGATAGCCGGGATAGCCGGGATAGCCGTACTCATACGGACCGCCAAACGGCGGGCGTCCGCCGCCCCAGTACTGGCGATAGCCGTTCTTCTCCTGGCCGAAGGTCAGGGCCAGCGTTCCGTTCTCGCCCAGGGGCATGACGCTGGTGATGTAGCCGCTGCGATAGCCGCCGGTGCCGACCGCCACCCCGACTTCGCCGTGGATCCTGCGCTCGCGCGGCAGGCGCACGCCTTCGCCGAACGCCTCTTCCGGCGTCGTCGTCGCGGCTGGCGACTCCGCCAACCAGCGCTCGATCTGTTGCGCGGTGTCCAGGGTCTCGGCCGGCGGCGCGGCCCGGGTTGCGACGGGGGCCGGTTCGGCGGCGGCGAGATCGATCTCGGAGGGCGCGACGCCGGTGGCGCCGGCGGTGCTCATCGCTTCCTGGGCATGAGCCGCCCCGGTGGTCAGGGCCAACACGGCGGCAGCCGCCAAAATCGAACGCGTACGCATGCTAGGGGCGCCTCCAAGCGCGCTACAGCTTAAGCAGCCGATATGGGCGCTGGTAAGGCGCTATCCAAGCAGCGAGGCCGCGCCGTCCCAGGCGAGCTTCGATCCGACCGCGATCAGCAGCACATAGATGATGCGGTAGAAGTTCCCGGCCGGAACGCGCCGAACCAGCCAGACCCCCGCCCAGGTCGAGGCGATGGCCAGCGGCAGCAGCACCAGGGCCGTCATCATCGCCTCGCGCGTGAACTGCCCCAGCGCCCAATAGGCCGGGACCTTCATCCAGTTCACCACGGCGAAGAAGATCGCGCTGGTGCCGATGAACACGTCGCGCGGCAGGTTCTTGGGCATCACGTAGATCTGGAACGGCGGCCCGCCGGCATGGGCGATCTGGCTGGTGAAGCCCGCGGCCACGCCCGCCAGCACTCCGCGCCAGGGCAGCTTCTCGGCCTTGGCCGGCTTCAGCGGGGCCGAGCCGCGCTCCGCCCACAGCCGCATCAGCGCAAAGACGATCGAGACCGCCCCGACCGCCAGTTCGACCGCCCCGGGCTTGACGAACGCCGCCAGCGAATAGCCCAGGGCGATGCCCCCGGCCGCGCTCGGCAGCATGATCGCCAGCACGCTCTTGTCCCAGGTCTTGCGGAACGACCAGACGCTGACGACGTCCTGCACGATCAGGATGGGCAGGGTGATGGAGGCGGCCAGCACCGGCGAGACCGCCAGCGCCATCATCGGCACGGCGATCACCCCGATCCCGGAGAACCCGCCCTTGGCCAGGCCCAGCAGGATCACCGCCGGAATCGCGATGGCGTAGAAGAAGGGATCGGTCAGCAGGGGGACGTTACTTCCGCTTGCCGAGCTCGGCGGCGATGTCCTTGACGTTGTGGCCGACCTTGCGGTGCGCGGCGATCACCTGGTCGGGCTTCACGCCCCAGCGCTTGGCCCAGAACGCCACCTCGTGGCGCTCGCGGATGTCCAGCCGCACGTTGTCGCGAAAGTCCCGCTTGCCCTTGGGTTCGGCCATGATCGCCTCCGTGATCGGCCCTGGCCTACCAAGTCCGCCCGGCGGCGCCTACCCTATTGCGGCGCGCTCGGCCGGCTGACCACGAACGCCGCGCAGAGGCCCAGCGCCCCGGCCACCGCCAGCCCCAGCCATAGCCCGGGATGCACCGACAGCAGGAAGATCGCGAATCCCGCCGCCATGCCGGTGCAGGCCAGCACCTTCGCCCGCCGGGGAATCGCGCCGTGGGCGCGCCAGTCGCGGACCAGCGGCCCGAACTGCTTGTGGTTCAGGATCCAGGCTTCCATGCGCGGCGACGACTTGGCGAAGCAGGCCGCGGCGAGGATCAGGAACACCGTGGTCGGCAGCAGCGGCAGGAACGCGCCGGCTATGCCCAACGCGGTGAACCCCAAGCCCAAAACCAGATAAAGCGCGCGCGTCATGCCAATTGAGAGTCTCTCTCAAAAGCCTTCGCGGCGATAGGGGGTCAGGCGGCCAAATCTGCGAGGCGCCTGGCCAACGCGACATTGACCGCCTCGTAGGCGGGGACGAAGTCGCGCGCGATCTTGCCCTTGCTCCAGGTCGCCGGCAGCAGCCCGCCCAGCAGTTCGGTGTGCAGCACGTGCGCGCCCTGCGCGTGCGGGGTCAGCAGGAACCCGTGCCGGCCGGCGAACAGCAGCGGCACGTGGCCCGACCAGGCCAGCTCCCGTCCGGGTTCGGCGGCCACGATCCGCACGGTCTGGCGCACGACGCCCCGCCCCGCCAGGTTCCGGAACACCATCTTGGCCCGCGTCCCCAGCCTCGCCTCGCCGCGGACCTCGAGGTTCAGCGGGTTCCACTCCCCATAGCGGGCGAAGTCGGCCAGCACGGCCCAGACCTGGTCCGGCGTGGCCGGGATGATCGCCTCGGTGCGGATCTGATGCATGGCGCGACTATATTCGCAAATCCCGCCTCGGCTGCCATTGTCGAGCCATGGCCAACACCGACCTCGCGACGCGGACCTACAATCACGGCTGGCGGCTGGACCCGATCATCCGCAGCCTGCTCGACACCGATTTCTACAAGCTGCTGATGCTGCAGCTGATCTGGAGCCTGCACCCCGACGTCCAGGCCACCTTCTCTCTGATCAACCGCACCCGCCACGTCCGCCTGGCCGACATCGTCGACGAGGGCGAACTGCGCGCCCAGCTCGACCACGCCCGCACCCTGTCGTTCTCCAGGAAGGAGCTGATCTGGCTGGCCGGCAACACCTTCTATGGCGAGACCCAGATGTTCAAACCGGGCTTCATCGGCTGGCTCGCCGACTTCCGCCTGCCGTCCTACGAGCTGACGAGGCGCGAGGGCCAGTACGAGCTCAGCTTCCACGGCCCCTGGACCCACACCAGCATGTGGGAAATCCCGGCCCTGGCCATCATCAACGAGCTGCGCACCCGCACCGTCCTGCGCGGCCAGGGCCGGTTCGCGCTCGACATCACCTACGCCCGCGCCAAGGCCAAGCTCTGGGAGAAGGTCGAGCGACTGCGCAGGCTGGACGGCCTGCTGATCTCCGACTTCGGCACGCGGCGGCGCCACTCCTTCCTCTGGCAGCGCTGGTGCGTGGAGGCGCTGAAGGAGGGCCTGGGCGAGGCCGTGCTCGGCACCTCCAACGTCCTGCTGGCCATGGACGGCGACCTCGAGGCGATCGGCACCAACGCCCACGAACTGCCGATGGTCGCCGCCGCCCTGGCCGACACCGACGCCGAGCTGCGCGCCGCCCCCTACCGCGTGCTCGACGAGTGGCGGCGCACCTATGGCGGCAACCTGCTGGTCGCCCTCCCCGACGCCTTCGGCACCCGCGCCTTCCTGGCCGACGCCCCCGACTGGGTCGCCGACTGGACCGGCTTTCGCCCTGACAGCGCCCCACCGATCGAGGGCGGCGAGGAGATCGTGGCCTGGTGGAAGGCCAAGGGCCGCGACCCGCGCGAGAAGCTGCTGGTGTTCTCCGACGGCATGGACATCGACTCGATCGAGGAAACCCACCGCCACTTCGCCGGCCGCGTGCGCATGAGCTTCGGCTGGGGCACCAACCTGACCAACGACTTCAAGGGCTGCCTGCCCGACGGCGGCGACGCCCTCGACCCGATTTCGCTGGTCTGCAAGGTCACGCAGGCCAACGGCCGCCCCGCCGTAAAGCTGTCTGACAACCCCGAAAAGGCTACCGGCGACCCGGCTGAAATCGCCCGCTACCTCCGCGTCTTCGGCCAGGCCGGCCGCCACGCCCATGCGGTCAGCGTCTGACGCTGCGCCAAATCGTCTCACTCAAAGCGCTGCAACCAAACCGCGCCAAGCGCACTTCTCTCACGGCTTGCGGGGTTGTCCTACGCGCCTCAGTGCGCGTCCAGGCTGTACGGTCAAGTTCAGCATCGATCGAGCCGGCCCCCGTGGGGCTCGGCTCTCGAATCATACCCAATGATATAATTTTTGACTCAATCCCATATTGGGCAAGGGATATGAATCATACCCGCGCCACGATATTGCCTTATCACGGTCCTTTGACCGCCGAAATGAGCCGTCAGCTTGGAGATGCCTCGGGGGAGGCCTCACAGTTTTACGGGAGACCCTCATGCGTTCCATTCTCACCTTCGGGGCTGCGGCCCTCGCCCTCGCCGTCGCTGCTCCGGCCTTCGCTCAGGACACTGCGGCCAAGCCCGCCGCGCCGCCGGCTAGCGACGCCAGCGCCACTGCCGCAACCCTGGCCGCGGGCGCCGCGGTGAAGGACAAGACCGGCGCCAACATCGGTACCGTGACCGAAGTCAAGCCGGACGCCACCGGCCAGCAAGTCGCGACCATCAAGATGGGCGCCGACACCTTCGCGGTCGAAACCAGCAAGCTGCAGATCGCCGACGGCTCGGCGACGATCAACGCCACGGCCGACGAACTGAAGGCCATGCTGAAGAAGTAAACTCCCTGCAAGGCGCGCCCTGGTCCTCCAGCCGGGGCGCGCCTTTCTTTTTGCCCCGGCGTCAGGTTTCGGTTTCGAGGCCCCCGGGCCTAGCGAAACCGCTCAGACTCAGTCTTCCAGCCGCTCGGGCTGGTCCAGATAGATCCCGTCGCGGCAGATCACGCGATCCGAGCTCTCGTCTCCGACGCCCGTCTCCAGGCAGAAATTGCGCAGGATGATCGTCAGCCCCTCCGCCGGTTCGCCGCTGGGCCGGGCGCCGTACTTCAACGGGGCCAGCTTGCCGACCTGCCAGCGGATCGTGTCGATCAGCAGCTTGTCGCGCCGCCAGCTCTTGCCCGTGGCGCCCTGCGCGATGGCGCGCGCGGCGTCGAACAGCCGATCGGCCTGCACCTGCCTCGCCCGCCGATAGGCGGCCGCGAACGCGTCGTGCCGCGCCAGCCATTTGTAGACCGTCGCCTGGCTCGGCATCCCCGGCTCGGCGCAGATCTCCTCTAGTCCGGCGGCCTCGGCGATTCTCCCGCACACCGCCTCGCCCAACGCCTGCGTGTAGCGCAGCGGCCGGCCAGGCGGCGACCACCAGCGCCTGGCGTTCTCGCGCCGCGCCAGCCGATAGGCCCGGCCCAGCTCAGGCTCGCGCTTCATCCAGGCCAGGAACTGCGTGCGGCCGGGCATGCCATCGCGGGCGGTCAGGATGTCGGCGAGCCGCTCGCCCAGCGCTACGCGCGCCGCCACATGGGCGGTGATCTGCGCCCGCTCAGCCGGCGTATAGACGCAAGGCCGCCCGCGCCGCCGTCGCGGCGCGTCGTCAATATCTGTCATGTCGGAAAGGTCCCAAGGGGCCACGCCCCATCAGACCTCAAATCCTACCGCAAACGCCCCGAAAGTCCAGAACATTTGAAGAACGCGGCCACGTCCGCGCGTCTCAGCGGAAGACGTAGACGTCCCCGCCCGTCCGCTCCGGCAACGGTCCCGACGCCACCGTCAGCTCGGCCCGCCGGCCGCCGCACACACACCGCATCCGCTCCGTGAACGCCCGCAGCGGCAAGCCGCCCAGCCCCTGCGCCACCCAATGGGTCGGGTCGCACGGCGCTTCCCTTTGACAGCCCGGCGAGGCGCAATGCGCCACCAGGTGCCGATCGCTTCCCACGCACGCCAGCAGCGGCTCGCGCTGCATATCGCCTCGGTCGTTGTTCTTCATGTTCGCCTCCAGCGGCAGAACAAAAGCAGAACATGAGGACATGCGCGACTCCGTCTGGGTTGTTTGTCAGCCGCCATTCCAACCCATGGAAGAGCGACCACACGCCAGCATCGGAAGAGTCGCGGCTTCTCAAAACAACAGAGGCGTCCACAGGCCGCGAATTCCTGTGAACGCCTTGATCCGATGGCTCCGGGGCTGAGCCCCTACTCCGCCAGCAGCCCGTCGACGAACTCCGGCAGCCACGGATTGCGGCCCGGCTTCATCCGCTCCGAGCGATAGATGTGGCCGAGGTCGGCATAGGCGCGGTCGAAATTCTTGTTCACGATGACGTAGTCATAGAGCCGCCAGTGCTCGATCTCGTCCTTGCCCTTGATCAGGCGCTTCTGGATGACGTCCTCGCTGTCCTGCGCCCGCGCATGCAGCCGCCGCGACAGGTCCTCCCATGACGGCGGCAGGATGAACACCCGCACGCTGTCCTGCGGCGCGGCGTCCGCCACCTGCTTGGCGCCCTGCCAGTCGATGTCGAACAGAACGTCCTTGCCCGCCTCCAGGGCGGCCATCACCGGCGCCTTGGGCGTGCCGTACCGATTGTCGTGCACATCGGCCCATTCCAGGAACTCGCCGCGCTCGATCATCGCATCGAAGGTCGGGCGGTCGACGAAGTAGTACTCGCGCCCCTCTTCCTCGCCGGGCCTAGGCGCACGCGTCGTGCACGAGATCGACAGCATCAGGTCGCTATGGTCGGCCACCAGCCGTCGCGACAGCGAAGTCTTGCCTGCCCCCGACGGCGAGGACACCAGCAGCATCACGCCCCGGCGGGTGGTTTCCCAGGGCCTGGGATGGTCGTGTCCGTCAGTCATTCTCTATTCCCTTCCCTCCGCGTTGCGGGGAGGGAAACGCCTATTCCACGTTCTGCACTTGCTCGCGGAACTGTTCGATCGTCGCCTTAAGCTCAAGACCGACCGTGGTCAAAGCCCCCAGCGCCGATTTCGAGCACAGGGTGTTGGCCTCGCGCATGAACTCCTGGGTCAGGAAGTCCAGCCGCCGCCCCTGGGGCCCCTCGGCCACGATATGCGCGCGCGCCGCATCGACGTGGGCGCGCAGCCGGTCCAGTTCCTCGCGGACGTCGGCCTTCACCGCCATGGCCGCCGCCTCGGTGACGATCTTGTCGTCGCTGACGGCTTCCCCCACCAGCTCGGCCATGCGCCGGGCGAACCGCTCCTTGATCGCCGCCGGCTGCCCGTCGGCCAGGTTTTGGGCCTCGCCGACCAGTGCCTCGATCTTGTCGACCAGGCCGATCAGCACCGCGGTCAGCGCCAGACCTTCTTCGCGCCGCGACGCCGCCAGCGCCTCCAGCGCAGCACCGATGGACAGCGCGATCGCCGCCTGCAATGCCGACTGCGCCTCGGGGTCGTCGTCGCTCTCGGCCGCCTCGATCACGCCGCGCAACGCCAGCAGGCCGTCCAGGCTCGGCGGCCCGGCCTTGCCGGCCTCGATCAGCGGCGCGCCCATGGCGAGGTAGCGCGCCAGCACCTCTTCATTGATGCGAACCTCGACGCCGCTGTCGGTGCGCTTGGCCTGGACGCCGACATTCACCTGACCACGGGCGAACCGCGCCTGGGCGCCGTCACGCGCGGCCCGGTCCAGCTGATCGAACCCGGGCGGTCCGCGAAACCGGATCTCCAGATTACGGCCGTTGACCGACCGCGCCTCGACGGCCCAGGTCCAGTCTCCCGCCGCGCCTTCCGCCCGGCCAAACCCCGTCATTCCAGATAGTGGCATTGGAACCCCCGCTCGGGACCCACGCCCCTCGAAGCCGCATCATTGTCGCGCCAGTTTACACGCCGGCGAAACGGCGTGGCTATGGCGCCGATGCATTGGGCTCCGGCCTCCGATCGCCACGGTCCGCGCCCGTGGGGACGCGGACCGCAGGCAGATCGCTTAGCGCCGGGTGATCTCGACCCTGCGGGCTTCAAAGTCCGGGGTCGCTGCAGGACCGTTCTCGACGGCCGCGGGCGCGACCATCTCGATATTCGCCGCAGGAACGCCGGCCGCGATGAGCCGATCGCGAACCGACTCGGCCCGTTGCTGCGCCAGGCGCTGGTTCAGCGTCAGGTTGCCTGTGCGATCGGTATAGCCGGTGATGGCGACGCGCAGGTCTTCGCGCTGGATCGCGGCGGCCGCCTGGTCGATCAGGCGACTGTCGTCTCCGCCGACCGCTGCAGAACCGAGCGAAAAGTGCACGGCCGCCGGTAACCCGACGACGACTGCGGGTGGCGTGACCGCCGGGGCCGCCGTGGCTGGCGCGACCGGTGTCGTCGCCACGGTCGGAGCCGGAACGCTCTGCACCGGCGGCGCGACGACCGCGGGCGCGGTCGGCCTCACCTCGGCGACAGGCGTCGTGGCCGGTTGCCGTCCCAGGAAGAACCAGGCCAGCAGCGCCAGCGCCGCCAGACCGAGCAGCCATGGCAGCATGCGGGCCATCCCACCGCTCGCCGCGGGCGCAGCCGCTGCGGTCGAACGGGCCGCATAGACCGGGGCCGCGGGCGGCGGACGGTCCTCCGTCCGATGCGCGCGGTCGCCGAAGTCGGCGACTGTGGCCGAGGCGTCGGTGGCCGCGCTGGCGACGGACGCTGCCGCAGCCCCGGCGCCCAAGGCGCCGGCCGCAAGCGTCGCCTTGCCGATCCCGCCGACGACGTCGGCGCCGCCGAACACCGAGAGCTTCCGGAAATGTTCGGCCAGCAGATAGTAGACCGTCACCCGGTTCTTCGTGCGGTCGCCGGCCATGCGCTCGCCGACCCCGGCGATCGCGCTGTCGAGTTCGGCGTTGCTGTGGGTAAGGCCCAGCTTCTTTTTCAGATAGTTCTCGCGGACCCGGTTGAGCTCCTCGGGTTCCGTAAATGAGACGAGCGATGAATCGCGGTTGTGCAGGGCGATGCCGCAGTATCGGACGATCGCATCGATGACCTTTGAATCGGCGCTCGGAACGTACTTCCTGACGTCGATGGCCCAATCTTCCGCCATAAGCTTGTCCTCCGATCCGTTCTGACGGGATGTCGAGCGCGGCCGCCAGCAGGCGCACCGCAGATCGACTCCACACGGATAGGGCTATGGCGCGGCCCACGCGCTAGGGCCGTTTGCGGAGTGCGCCGAGGGATTTACCTTAGGAGATTGCGGCGCCGCTGAAGCGTGGCAGCTTCACTTGGAAGCCGCGTCCCTCGCGATCCAGACTTTTGAGAATGGCCGCTTTTGGCCTAGCGCCCAGCCTGATCGGCCGCTTTCTCCTGAAGCGCTCCGGCCTTGTCCTGCAGCGCTTCGGCGGCGCGCTGGCGTTCAACCGCGCGCCACTTGGCGACGTTCTTCAGGTGCTCGTCATAGGTCGCGGCGAAGACATGGCCGCCGGTGCCGTCGGCGACGAAGAACAGGTGCTCGCTGGTCGGCGGATCCAGCACCGCGGCCAGGGCGGCGCGGCCCGGATTGGCGATCGGCGTCGGCGGCAGGCCGTCGATCTGATAGGTGTTGTAGGGGTTCGGCTTGGCCATTTCCGAGGCGCGCAGCCCCCGTCCCAGCGGCTTGCCGCCGTTCAGGCCGTAGATGATCGTCGGATCGCTCTCCAGCCGCATGCCCTTGCGCAGCCGGTTGACGAACACCGCGGCGACCTGCGGCCGCTCGCTGGCGATGCCGGTCTCCTTCTCGACGACCGAGGCCAGGATCACCGCCTCTTCAGGCGTCGCGATCGGCAGGCCCGGCTGGCGCTTCTCCCAGAGCAGCGCCAGCAGTTCGTCGCGCGCATCCATCATCCGCTTCAGCACGGCCGAGCGGTCTTCGCCGCGCTCATACTGATAGGTTTCCGGCAGGATCGAACCCTCGGGCGGCGCCGCCGCCACGCCGGTCAGATCGGGGCGGGCCATCAGCGCCGCCACCGCCGCCTCCGAGGTCATGCCCTCGGGGATGGTCACCTGGTGGATAACGATCTTGCCCTCGCGGATGTCGCGCAGGATCGAGGCCAGCGACGCGCGGCTCTTGAACTCGTACTCGCCGGCCTTCAGCGACTTGGCCGCGCCGGTGACCTGCGCCGCCGCCGCGAACACGGCCTTGGAGCGGATCGCGCCCGAGCGCTCCAGCGTCGAGGCGATTTCGGTCAGGCCGGCGCCCTTGCGCAGCATGACCACCCGCATCTCGCCGCCGTCCGTTGACGGGCCAGGCCCTTGGTAGGACCAGAGCGCCCAGGCCAGCGCCAGGGCCAGCACCACGCCAAGCGTCGCCGCGGCGCTGCCCAGGATGATCCCCAGGCGGCGAAGCGGCGGCAGGGCTCCGCCAGACTTGCGGCGCCCCTTGCCCGTCGACTTGCGCGGTCGGCGGCTCACGAGACCTTCTTGAAGACCACGGAGGCGTTGGTGCCGCCGAACCCGAAGCTGTTGGACAGGGCGATGTCGATCTTCATCGGCTTGGCCTTGTTCGGGACCAGGTCGATCTCGGTCTCCACCGACGGATTGTCGAGATTGATGGTCGGCGGCGCGATCTGGTCGCGAATCGCCAGCACCGTGAACGCCGACTCGATGGCGCCGGCGGCGCCCAGCAGGTGGCCGGTGGCCGACTTGGTCGACGACATCGTCATGCCCTTGGCGGCGTCGCCCAGCAGACGGGTGACGGCGCCCAGTTCGATCTCGTCGCCCAGCGGCGTCGAGGTGCCGTGCGCGTTGACGTAGTCGATGTCGGCCGGATCGATGCCGGCGTCCTTGATCGCCGCCTTCATGGCGCGGAAGCCGCCGTCGCCGTCCTCGGCCGGAGCCGTGATGTGATAGGCGTCGCCGGCCAGGCCGTAGCCCGCGACTTCGGCGTAGATCTTCGCGCCGCGCGCCTTGGCGTGTTCGTACTCTTCCAGCACCAGCACGCCGGCGCCTTCGCCCATCACGAAGCCGTCGCGGTCCTTGTCATAAGGGCGGCTGGCCTTCTGCGGATTGTCGTTGAAGCCGGTCGACATGGCGCGGCAGGCGATGAAGCCCGCAACGCCCACCGGGCAGATGGCCGCTTCGGCCCCGCCGGCCACCATCACGTCGGCGTCGCCGTACTTGATCAGCCGGGCGGCGTCGCCGATCGCGTGCGCGCCGGTGGCGCAGGCGGTGACGACCGAATGGTTCGGGCCCTTGAAGCCGTGGCGGATCGAAACCTGGCCCGAGGCCAGGTTGATCAGGGCCGAGGGGATGAAGAACGGGCTGACGCGGCGCGGGCCCTTCTCGAACAGCTCGACGCTGGTCCGCTCGATGGTGGCGAGGCCGCCGATGCCCGAGCCGATGATGACCCCGGTGCGTTCCTTGTCCTCGTCGCTTTCCGGGACCCAGCCCGAATCCTTCACGGCCTCGTCGGCCGCGGCGATCGCGTAGAGGATGAAATCGTCGACCCGGCGCTGATCCTTCGGCGCCAGGGTGTCGTCGGGATTAAACGAACCGGGCACACCTTCGCCGCCGCCGCCGCGACCATCGACCCGCGGCACTTCGCAGGCGACCTGGCAGGCATAGTCGGTGGGATCGAAGGTGGTGATGCGCCCTGCCCCGGACTTGCCTTCCAGAATGGCTTTCCAGGTGAGTTCGGCGCCTTGGCCGAGGGGGGTCAGCAAACCGATGCCGGTGACGACGACACGACGCATGCGCGGGCCTCCAAACGCAGACCGCCGCGAACTCCGAAGAGCTTCGCGGCGGCCGAATATTCAATGAATTCCGTGGGTTCGCCTTAGGCGCCCAGGCGCTCACCGATGAACTTCACCGCATCGCCAACGGTCTGGATGTGCTCGGCGGCGTCATCCGGGATCTCGATGTCGAACTCTTCTTCGAAGGCCATGACCAGCTCGACATTGTCGAGGCTGTCAGCGCCCAGGTCGTCGATGAAGCTCGCCTTTTCGGTGACCTTCTCGGGGTCGGCGTCCAGATGTTCGATGACGATCTTACGCACGCGCTCGAGGATGTCGGACATTCGCTTAAGTCCCTTTGTTTCGCTAAATCCATCCGCGACGGCCGACGGGATGTCAACCATTGCGGACATATGGGTAGAGACCTTCGCCTCGCCGGTTCGCGCGGCGACGTAGCATGTTCGCCACGGCCACGCCAGCGGGCTCAGATCATGGCCATGCCGCCATTCACATGCAGGGTTTGGCCCGTCATGTAACCGGCTTCGTCGCTGGCGAGGTAGACGCAGGCGGCGGCCACTTCGCCGCCCGTTCCCAGCCGCCCAGCGGGGATCGTGCCCATGATCTGGGCCTTCTGTTGTTCGTTCAGGGCGTCGGTCATCGGGCTCTCGATGAAGCCCGGCGCCACGCAATTCACCGTGATGCCGCGGGTCGCGACTTCCTGCGCCAGCGCCTTCGAGAAGCCGATCATGCCGGCCTTCGAGGCGGCGTAGTTCGCCTGGCCCGGATTGCCCATGACGCCGACGACGGAAGTGATGCCGATGATTCGGCCAAACCGCCGCTTCATCATGCCCCGCATCGCCGCACGGCTGAGTCGGAAGTAGCTCTCAAGGTTGACCTTGAGGACAGCGTCCCAGTCCTCATCCTTCATCCGCATCAGCAAGCCGTCGCGGGTGATTCCGGCGTTCGCGACCAAGACGTCGATCCCGCTCCCCGTCACCTCTTCCGCGCGGCTGATCAGCGTATCGACTGATGCCGGGTCGGACAGATTGGCAGGCACGGCCGACGTCCGCTCGCCCAGTTGCTGGGCAAGGTCCTGCAGCACGGCCTCGCGAGTGCCCGACAGCACCACGTGCGCGCCGGCGGCGTGCAGCGCCTTGGCGATCTCGCCGCCAATGCCGCCGGTCGCCCCGGTGACCAGGGCGGTCTTTCCCGTCAGGTCGAACATCTCAGAGTCCCTTCGCGAAGGCTTCAAGGTCGGCGGGCGCGTTCAGCGGGGTCGCCTCGGCGTCCGGGGCGATGCGCTTGGCCATGCCCGACAGCACCTTGCCGGCGCCGGCTTCGGCGAAGCGGGTCACCCCGCCCTCGCCGGCCAGCCAGATCATGCTCTCGCGCCAGCGCACGCGGCCGGTGACTTGTTCCACCAGCAGGCGGCGAATCTCTTCGGGATCGAGCGTCGGCCGCGCAGTGACATTGGCCACGACCGGCGCGCGCGGCGCGAGGATCGTCGCGCTCGCCAGCGCTTGCGCCATCTCGTCGGCCGCCGGCTGCATCAGCGGACAGTGGAAGGGCGCCGAGACGTTCAGTGGGATCGCTCGCGCGCCCAACTCCTTGGCTTTCTCGATGGCCAGGTCGACCGCGGCCTTGTCGCCCGAGATCACCACGTTGCCGTTGTTGTTGTCGTTGGCGACGACGCAGACCCCGACCTTCGAACCGGCTTCTGCGGCGGCCTCGGCCAGCGCCACGTCAGTCTTCGGTCCGATCAGCGAGGCCATCGCGCCCGCGCCCACCGGCACCGCGCGCTGCATGGCCTGGCCGCGCAGTTTCAGCAGCCGTGCCGTGTCGGCCAGGCTGATCGCGCCCGCGGCCGCCAGAGCCGAGTACTCGCCCAGCGAGTGACCGGCGACGAAGGCGGCCTTCTCGATCCCGACGCCGAATTCCTTCTCCAGGGTCCGGGTCACAGCCAACGAGACCGCCATCAGGGCGGGCTGAGCGTTCTCCGTCAGGGTCAGGTCGCCTTCTGGCCCCTCGCGCATCAGCGCGAACAGCTTTTGGCCCAGGGCGTCGTCAACTTCCTGAAAGACCTCACGGGCCGAGGCGAACGCCTCGGCGAGGTCCGCGCCCATCCCGACAGCTTGGCTGCCCTGGCCAGGAAAAATGAAGGCGAGGCTCATTGCGCGTCTCCCACGCACTTACGATTCCGAGCCGGGAGGGTTAGGGGATAAGCCAAGCCCCGGCAAGGCGGCGATCAATAACGGGAGGATGCGATGCGCGCGGTGATCCGGCGGAACAAGCAACTTGTCTGCGACGACATCGCGGAGCTCAAGCCTGACCAAGGGCAGGTGCTGGTGCGTACTCTGGCCTGCGGAATTTGCGGCTCGGACCTGCACGCCCTCCATCACATGGAGCACATGATCGACCTCACGCGTCGCGCGGGCGGCATGGGCGACGGGTTCGATCCCACGGCCGACACCGTCTTCGGCCACGAGTTCTGCGCGGAGATCCTGGAGCATGGGCCCGGCACGACCGGCCTCCTGAAGGCCGGCACGCGAGTCGTCTCGATTCCCGCCACCCTCACCCCGGTAGGCGGCGTCGAGATGCTCGGCTTCTCGAACAACCTGCCCGGAGGCTTTTCCGAGCGCATGATCCTCTCCGAGGCCCTTCTGTTGCCGGTCCCCAACGGCCTGCCCACCGACAAGGCCGCCCTCACCGAGCCCTTCGCGGTCGGCGCCCACGCCGTCGCCAAGGCGCGGCTCGACCCCAACAGCGTCGCGCTGGTAGTCGGTTGCGGTCCCGTCGGCCTTGCGGTCATCGCCGGCCTCAAGGCGCGCGGTCATGGCCCGGTCATCGCCGCGGACTTCTCGCCTCGCCGCCGCGCCGCCGCCGAGATGCTGGGCGCCGACGTGGTGATCGACCCCGCAGTCGAGAGCCCCCACGATCGCTGGGAGAGCTTCGGTGTCCCCAAGGCCCGTGCGGCCCAGAACATGATCCGCATGATGGGCGGCAGCTTCGGTCGTCCTGTCGTCTTCGAGTGCGTCGGCTCCCCCGGCGTTGTTCAGAGCCTGATCGAGGCCTCGCCGGCAGGATCCCAGATCGTCGTCGCCGGGGTCTGCATGGAGACCGATCGAATCGAACCGGCCATCGCCATCACCAAGGAGATCGAGCTTACCTTCGTGTTCGGCTACACGCCTGAGGAGTTCGCCGCGACCCTGCACGACATCGCCGAAGGCCGTATCGACGTCAGCAACGTCGTCACCGGCACGGTCAGCCTCGACGGCGTCGCCCAGGCCTTCAGGGACCTCGGCGATCCGGAGGCCCACGTGAAAATCCTGGTCCAGCCCTAGAGTTTCATGGGGCTGGCGTAGCCGGTCAGCTCCAAATAGCCCCGACCGCCTTCGGTGCGAACGGCGCCCTCCCAGTAAACGGGACCCCCGGAGGCGCGGCTGTCGAGTTCCTGGTCGTCGAACAACGGCTTCAAGGTCCAGCGTCGCTCGCCCTGCGGGGTCCGCACCGCTACCGTCCGTTCGATCGGATAGACGGCGCCGGTCCGGGGAGAACGCCAGCTTCGCAGGGAGCCGAACTTCACCTCGGATGGCGCAAATCTGGCGACCGTCCCGTCGCGGCTGCGCAACGAACCTCCGGCCCAAAGCGCACGCCCGGCCGTGTCACGGACCTGGAAGGCCATCAGCGCTCCGCCGTCGTCCAAGTTGAGGCCAACCCAGTCCCATCCGACCGCCGCCGGATCCAGCAGCGTCGAGGACCATTCCCGATCCAGCCAGGCCGCGCCAGTCACCTTCACCGCCTTGCCGTTCCGGATGACCGAGCCGGACGCCTTCAGCTGGGGAACGCTGTAGTAGTGGCTGGCCTGGCCCGGCAGCGGCCCCTTGCGGCTGAAGCCGCCCTCGCCCTGCAGCAGAACCGGTTGGGTCGGTGCGAACACGAGGTCGAGCAGGAACCCGTCGCCAGCCACTTTCGTGACGTAGCGACCCTCAGGGGTGCGCCGCAGCCGCCAGTCGTCGATCGACAGGTCCATATCGCCGGTCGCCGCCTCGGCGAGCCCGAAGCCGGCGCGCGCGATCCGCTGGCCATGCATGAGCCTACCCAGTGCGGGGTCCGAGATAGCTGCATGGGCGAACAGGATCTGCTTCGGCGCGAACGCACTGGGGTTGGCTGGCTCCACCGGCGGCCGCGAGCGGAAGAACGTCACCTGGAACCCGAGTTCTTCGCCGCCCTCCGCCCTCAGCCAGCCAGTGACGTACCACCACTCGGTCCGAAAGTCCGGGTGGGCTCCGTGGTCGGCAGGGAACCGCAGCGCCACGCCTGGCCGCACCGTGGGATAGGTGGGAGCCTGAGCCGCCGCGGGCGCCGCAGACACCAGCAGCAAGACCAGTACGCCGGCAAGCCATCGCCCCATCACCAGTCCTCCCGAACAGCGCGTACCGCGTCAGCCGACACCGCGCGGCGCCCCGCCACCAGTGCGGTTCCTGCCGCCGAGACCACCAAGGCGACGCCAACGCTGAAGAGCAGCCCCCACGGCGGCTTCGTCTCCATCGTCCAATGGAAGGACTGTGGGTTCACCACGTGGATGAGAACCTGACTCATCGCGAGGCCAAGACCGATTCCCGCCAAGCCGCCGACCGCGCCGAGCAGAGCGCCCTCCGTCGCCAGCATTGCGACGATCTGGCCCTTGGTGACGCCCAGGTGCCTGAGCATTCCGAACTCCTTCGTGCGCGCGAGCGTCTGGGCCGAGATGGTCGCCGCGACGCCCGCCAAGCCCACCACGATGGCGATGGCCTCAAGACCGTACGTCACAGCGAAACTGCGATCGAAGAGGCGCAGGGCCATGTCCCGGAGAGTAGCCGGCTCAGCCACGGACACGCGGCCCGCAAGCCGCTCGGGGACGTTCGCTTCGAGCGCTTCCGCTACGTCCTGACGGTCTGCGCCGGCCTCGAGGGTTACCGAGGCCTCGCTACGCCAGCGGTCGCCGGTCAACGCCGTATAGTCATGGCTCTCCAATGTCACAGCCCCATGCTGGCGCGCGTAGTCCCGCCAGATCCCGGTGACGAAGAAGGCTCCAGGCGGGGTCCCTCCAATCGGCAGATCGATCCGCTGCCCCACCTTCCAGCCGTACAGCCAGGCCGCAGGCTCGGACACGTAGACTGCGATCGCGCCGGGAGGCGCCGGCTCCGTTCGGCCGATCATTGGCGGCGCACCAGCGTCGAGACCGCCCTCGGGCCGCGCGATCAGCGCCAGGGGCGGCGCGTCGGCGCTCATCCGCAGCATCGTCGTGCGCATGAACGCGATCCCGGCGACGCCAGGCGTCGAGGCCAGCCGCGCCTGCTCCTCCGGGTCGAACCCACCGCCTGTCCCGACCGACTCGATGCGGACATAGAGATCGGCAGGCAGGACCTGGGCCAGCCAGTCTTCCACCGATCCCCGGAAGCTCGACACCATGACGGCCATGGCCACCATCAGACTGGTGCTCGCCACGACGCCGCACAGCGCCACCGCGGCCTGGGACGGCGCGCCCCACAGTCGCTTGATCGCCAGGTCCGGCGCCACATGCCCGAAAGAACGCCCCTTCAGTCCCGACAGCAGGACCCTCGCCAGCCGCGGCATCGCCGCCACGCCGCCTGCCAGCAGCAGGGCCATCGAGGCGTAGCCGAGCAACGGCACGCCTGCGACCGCAGGAGCGAAGGCGGCCGCCGCGCCGGCTCCCAGCAACAGCGCCGCCGGCCAGATCGCCGGCGTGACACGTGGGTCGACAGAGTCACCGGCGTTCTTGAGCGCCACGGCGGGCTGTGCGCGCGCGGCCTCGCGCGCCGGCGCCAAGCTCCCCACGACCGCGGTGACCAAGCCTAGGCCAAGGAACACCAGGGCGGGACCTGGCGTCAGCACGAGCTGGGGCTTCGCGCCAGCGAAGTAACCTCCGCCCAGATCACCGCCCAACAGGCGCAACGCGCCGTCCGCCAGTCCGAACCCCAAGGCGATGCCGACGCCGCCGCCCGCCACACCGACACCGATGCCTTCGGCCATCACCTGGGCCAGCAACGCCCTGCGCCGCACCCCCAGCACCCGCAGCAATGCGAACTGCGGACGTCGCCTCGCCACCGACAGCGACTGCGCCGAATAGACGAGAAATCCTCCGGTCAAGAGCGCCATCAACGCCAGCATGTCGAGATTGACCCGGTAGGCGCGGCTGAGGCTGTCGCTGCGCCGCTCCTCGCTCTCCGGGCTGACCAGTTGGGCGTCGGAGGGAAGCGTCTGTTGCAGAACTCCAGCCACCCGAGCCGCGTCCACGCCCGGCGAAAGCTTGAGGTCCAGGCGCTGCAGGCGACCCAGCGTCCCCAGCCGCCACTGAGCAGCGGCGATGTCCAGCACCGCCAGGCGCCTCTCTTCACCCACTCCAGGAAGCACGCCGGCGATCCGGAACGTCGCCCTGCGGCCGCCCGCGATGAGCTCGATCGGTTGGCCCACGGCCCGGCCGACCAGCGCCGCCGGCGAGAGGAACACCGCCGACTCGTCGAAGGCGGCCTCCATGGTCGGCCCGCGCGCGTCTCCGCCTTCAGCCGCCAACGGACGGCCGATCAGGCTGGGCGTGACGACCACGGCTCGCAGAACGTCCAGACCCAGAACCGTGACGGTTTCACCCGGACGATCCGTGCCGGCCTCAAGCTCGACCACGGGGCTGACCGCCGCCACGCCCGATGTCCGCGCGAGCTTCGGATAAAGCCCCTCATCGAAGCCGAGCGACGTCGTCGAGCGCACCTGCAGCTCGGCGTCCCCGTTCACGGCGCTGACGGCCTTGGAAAATTCGCTGAGCGCCGAGGCGTTCACCAGATGAACGGCCAGTCCCAGGGCGACGCCGATGGCGATGGCGGCCGCTGCAGTCAGCACACGCATCGGATGCGCCCGCCACTCTCCCAGGATCATCCAGCGCGCGGCCAGGCCCCGCTGCTCAGGCGGCGCGTTCGACAAGGCCGTTCCGTCCGAGGATGAGAATGCGATCGGCCGCCGCCGCCGCAACCTCCGAATGGGTGACGAGCACCGCTGAAGCGCCCGAACCCCGGATCTGCCGGGCGAACACTTCCAGCACGCGGTTGGCGGTCTCCGGATCGAGATTGCCTGTGGGTTCGTCGGCGAGCACCAGGCCCGGTTGATGGATCAAGGCGCGGGCGATGGCCACGCGCTGCATCTCGCCCCCCGACAGTTGGCGCGGATAGTCGTTGGCGCGCCCGGCCAGACCGACCGCGGCCAGCATCTGTTCGGCGCGCTCCAAGGCGCGGTCGCCGCGTTGACCCTGCAGCGCCAGCGGCAGCGCCACGTTCTGCCCGAGCGTCAGGTGCGGCAGCACGTGGAAAGCCTGGAACACGAAACCGACGCGGTCGCGGCGCAGCAACGTACGCCGGTCGTCGTCAAGCCCGGCGAGATCAGCGCCGTCGATGGAGATCGCGCCCTGATCGGCCTGATCCAGCCCAGCAATCAGGTTCAGCAGGGTCGACTTGCCGACGCCCGATTCGCCCATGATCGCGACGAACTCGCCGGCCGCCAGACGCAGGTCCAGCCCCTCGAACAGGACGCGACCGCCGGGAACCGACTTGGTGAGATCCGTGATCTGCAAAATGGGCGCGGTCATCGGCGTCATCCTAGCCTGAACCGCGCCCAGGCGAAGCTAGGACGGTTTGGGCGGCGGCGGCGCCAAGCGCCGCTGGGCCAGGGCCGTGCAGGATGCGATACCGATCGGGCCGCTCTCGTCGTAGACGCGGGCGTCGCCCACCGCCACGCCGTCATCGGCCCCATGATAGACGCTCTCGAAGCCCACCCACTCGGTGTCGGGCAGCTTGTGCAGGTACAGCGTCACATCCGAATTGATGTAGCCCAGGCCCTGGTCGCCCACATGGGTCAGCGGGCTGACGAAGTCGGCGGCGACCGCCACACGCTGGAACGGGGTCAGCGGCTCGCCCTCGACGACCTCGCGCACTTCGCTCATCCAGGTGCGGCGCTGCTCGGCCGTAGCGAATCCGCCGCTGATCGGACGCGAGGCCCACATGCCGCCCATGCCGCCGCGGTTCTCGGGCTCGGGGATGTCGACCGGCGACGGCACATCCCAAGTACCGGGCTTCCACACGGCGCCTTCCGAGTTCTCGGTGCGCTTGAGAAACTGGCAGGTGGCGCGGGCCATGCTGACGCCGCCGGAAATGAACTCAGCGTCGATGACACGTATCCGGCCGCTTTCGCGCACGACCGTCGTGGTGACCTCGATCGGGTCGAAGCCCGGCAGCTTGTACATGTCGACCGTCAGACGGGCTGGGATGAAATCCGGATCGCCGTGCTTGTTTTCGAGCACGAAGCCGAGAAGACCAATGATGACCCGACCGTGGAGCGACTTGGGATTCCAGGGGCCGCGGCAGGAAGGGGTTGGGACGTAAAATTGACCGTCCCGTTTGAAAAAAGGTTCGTTTGCCATGGCGCGGGACCATGACGGATTCCCCTGGCCTAGCCTAGGTTGCGCGCTCGATCGGATGGCCATTCCCCGCGCCGGGGCCGCCGCACGAAATTCGTTTCGCCGCCGAGCATTTGCGCGCGCCGTTCCAGCTGCCCTAAGCTCGGCATTGGCAAGATCGTTCCGAGAGGCAGTTCGTCGATGCGTTTCCCTTTCCTTGGAAAATTGGCGGCCGGCGCCATGTTGAGCGGCATGACCGCATTTCCCGCCGCCGCCCTGCCCGATCCCAGCGATCCTTACGCCTACATGGAGGAGATCGAGGGCGACCGCGCCATGGCCTTCGCCAAGGCCGAGAACGACCGCTCGCTGCCGCAGCTTCAGAACGATCCGCGATACGCCAAGCTCTACGACCAGGCGCTGGCCATCGCCACGGCCAAGGACCGCATCACCCCCGTCGGATTCGCCGGCGACGGCACGCTGCGCAACTTCTGGCAGGACGCCGAGCACGTCCGTGGCGTGCTGCGCTCCACCACCCTGGCCAGCTACCGCACCGGCAATCCGGAATGGCGGACCATCCTGGACGTCGACGCCTTGGCCAAGACCGAAGGCAAGAACTGGGTCTACAAGGGCGCCCACTGCCTGGCCCCGGACGACCGCATCTGCCTGATCGATCTATCTGACGGCGGCAAGGACGCCGTCGAGGTTCGCGAGTTCGATATCAAGACTGGCCAGTTCGTGAAGGACGGCTTCTTCCTTCCGTATGGCAAGCACCGCTACGCCTGGATCGACGCCGACACCCTTGCCGTGGCGACCGAGTGGACCAAGGGCGAACTGACCACCTCCGGCTATCCGTTCGTGATCAAGATCCTCAAGCGCGGCCAGCCGCTGGCCCAGGCGAGCGAGGTGTTCCGCGGCAAGCCCGACGATGGCGGCTACGGGGTCAGCCCGATCGCCCTGCGCGACGCGGACGGCAAGCTGCAGGCGCTGATCGCTCATCGTCCGCTCGACACCTTCAACGCCGAGCATCACCTGATCGGTGACGCTGGCGCGACCAGGCTGCCGTTGCCGTTGCGCTCCTCAATTCAGGGCCTGCTCGACGGCCAGATGCTGCTGACCCTTGAAGAAGACTGGGCCGCCCAGTCTGGCAAGTCGGGCGACCTCATGGCTCTGGACCTTGCGGTCCTCAAGGCCGACGCCACGAACGCCAAGGCGACGCTGGTCCTTCGACCTACCGACAGCCAATCGGTCGAACAGGTGGCGACGACCCGCAACCGGCTCGTCGTGGCGCTCTATGACAACGTGAAGGGCGGGGTGCTCAGCTTCCGACACGACGCCAAGGACTGGACCTCGACCAAGCTCGACCTTCCGGCTGATATCTCGGTCGGCATCGCCTCGGCCTCCGACCGCGACGACCAGCTGATCCTGCAGGTGGCCGGGTTCCTGACGCCCTCCACTCAATTGCTGGCCGACGCCGCCATCGGATCTCACGAGACACTGCGCAGCCTGCCTGCCCGCTTCGACGCCTCCAAGCAGATGGTGGAGCAGAACTGGGCGGTCTCCAAGGATGGGACCAAAGTCCCGTACTTCCTGGTCCGCGCGAAGGACATGAAGTTCGACGGCTCCACGCCGACCCTGCTCTACGCCTATGGCGGCTTCCAGGTTTCGCAGACGCCCGGCTACGCCGCCACGGTCGGCAAGCTGTGGCTGGAGCGCGGCGGGGCCTATGCGATCGCCAACATCCGGGGCGGCGGCGAGTTCGGCCCGCGCTGGCATGAGGCCGGCCTAAAGCTCAACCGCCAGCGGGTCTATGACGACTTCTTCGCCGTCTCCGAGGACCTGATCGCCCGCAAGGTCACCAGCCCGACGAAGCTCGGCATCATGGGGGGCTCAAACGGCGGGTTGCTGATGGGCGTGGCCCTTACCCAACGGCCTGAGCTCTACAAGGCGGTGGTCATCCAGGTGCCGCTGTTCGACATGATCGGCTACACCCACATCGGCGCCGGCGCCTCATGGGTCGGCGAATATGGCGACCCGGCCAATCCGGAGGAGCGGAAGGTGATCGACACCTATTCGCCCTATCAGAAGCTGGCCAAGGGCAAGCCCTACCCGCGCGTCTTTCTGGAGACCTCGACCAAGGACGACCGCGTCCATCCGGCCCACGCCCGCAAGGCTGCCGCCCGGCTCAAGGAGCTGGGCTATGACTACCTCTACTACGAGAACATCGACGGCGGTCACGCCGCCGCCGCCAACCTCAACGAGACCGCCAAGCGCCAGGCGCTTGAATACACCTATCTCAGCCAGCAGCTGATGGACTGAAGGCGGCGCCCGGGCGGGCTTCCACCCCTCGGGCGTCAACTTCGTCGCCGCATTCGGAGCAGGTCATCACCGGCTGGAAGTCGCAGCCGCAGGACTTGTGGCGACGCAAAATCGGCGGTCCGCGCCCATCGTCATAGTGGCGGTCGCCCCAGCTGACGATCGCCAGGATCACCGGATAGAGGTCCAGCCCCTTCTCGGTCAGCCGGTACTCGTGGCGGGCCGGCCGCGCCTGGTAGGCCACCTTCTGCAGCACGCCCTCGTCGGTCAGCACCTTCAGCCGGTCGGCGATGATAGTGCGCGAGATGCCCAGGCGCTCCTGGAACGCCTCGAACCGCCGCACGCCCAGAAAGCAGTCGCGAAGGATCAGCAACGTCCAGCGGTCGCCGATCACCGCCACCGATCGTGCCAACGAGCAGGGCTCACGGCTCAATTCGTCCCATTTCATCGCCGGCTCCATCCGCCATTGACCAAGTCCAGATTCGATACCATGGTCCGTCCAGAAAATAAACTTATGGGAGACGAGCCATGGCGGCCTGTCTGGTGGTCGGCGCCGGCGACGGTGTGGGCGGAGCGATCGCACGCGCCTTCGCAGCGGAAGGCATGGAGGTCTGCATCACGCGGCGGGCCCGCAACCTCGAGCAGTTGGAAGAACTCGCCCAATCGATCCGTGACGGCGGCGGCAAGGCTCGCGCCTACGGGGTCGACGCCCGCTCCGAAGAGGAAATGATCGCTCTCGTCGACAAGATCGAGGCCGAGGTGGGCCCATTGGAGGTCGTCGTCTTCAACATCGGCGCGAACGTCCGCTTCAGCCTGACCGAGACCACCTCGCGCGTCTTCCACAAGGTCTGGGAAATGGCCTGCTTCGCCGGGTTCCTGACCGGTCGCGAGGCGGCGCGCGTGATGATCCCCCGGGGCCGCGGCACGATCCTCTTCACCGGCGCCTCGGCGTCCGTGCGGGGCCGGCAAGGATTTGCCGCTTTCGCCTCGGCCAAGCACGGCCTCAGGGCCTTGGCTCAGTCGGCCGCCCGCGAGCTCGGCCCGCAAGGGATCCACGTCGCCCATGTGGTCGTAGATGGATCGATCGACGGAGTGTTCTCCCGCACCAACATCCCCGACGTCGAGGCGCGGCTTGAAGGCGACAGAATCCTCAAGCCCGAAGAGATCGCCAGCAACTATGTCTGGCTGCACAAGCAACAACGCTCGGCCTGGACGCACGAACTCGATCTGCGGCCCTGGACCGAGACCTGGTGAGGAAAGACCCATGGGAAAGACCGTCGAGTTCATCTTCGATTTCGCCAGCCCCAACGCCTATCTGGCCCATTGCGTCCTGCCCGACATCGCACAGCGGACCAGCGCCGAGATCGTCATCACGCCCAGCCTGCTCGGCGGGCTCTTCAAGATCACCGGCAACCAGGCGCCGATGACGGCCTTCGGCGGCATTCAGGGCAAGCTGGCCTACGAGGCGCTCGAGACCAAGCGCTTCATCGCCAAGCATGGCCTCAGCCAGTACCAGTTCAACCCGCACTTTCCGATCAACACGCTGCTGATCATGCGCGGCCTGGTCGCCGCCCGCCGCATGGGGGTCGAGAGCCCCTACACTCAGGCGGTCTTCGCCGGGATGTGGGAGCGCGGCCTGAAGATGGATGATCCGGCCGTCGTGGCGAGCGTCCTCACCGAGGCCGGGCTCGACGCCAAGGCGATCCTGGAGGCCACCCAGGATCCCGAAGTCAAAGCCGAGCTGCTGGCCAACACCGAATCCGCCGCCGCGCGGGGCGCCTTCGGGATTCCCACCTTTTTCGTCGGCGACGAGATGTTCTTCGGCAAGGAACGCCTTGGCCAGGTCGAGGAGGAACTGGCGGCCTAGCGTCGCCGGCTCAAACCGGTCTACCACTCCGTTTCTGGGGAGCTGGAGCCGGCCATGGACGTGGATTCAACTGGCGGGGCGGTCACCGGGGCCATGGTGGCCGCGGCGATCGAAAAGCCGACCGGCCTAGCCGGCGCGCATAGCCATCACTGCGACGACTGCGGCGCGGAAGTCACCGGCCGCTTCTGCGCCGATTGCGGCCAGACGGCGCATACGCACCGCACGCTGCTGCACCTGGGCGAAGAGATCCTGCATGGGGTCATGCACTTCGACAGCCGGATCTGGCGGACCCTGCCGCTGCTGGTGGGCGACCCGGGCAGGCTGACCCGCGAGTGGGTCGCCGGCAAGCGGACACGCTACGTTTCCCCGCTCGCCATGTATCTGTTCACCGTCTTCGTGATGTTCATGATCCTGAGCTTCATGCCGGTGAACACTCAGATTCAGACCGCGGAAAACGCGGTTCGAGATGCTGCCAGCGGCCCCGCATCCACCGGCACCGCCTACATGATGGCGACAAACGAGGTCGTGCAGGCCGAGCTGGCGCTGACGGAAGCGCCGCAGGGCGAGGATCCTGCCTCGATCGCCAAGCGTGCTGAATTGACAACGCGCTTGGCCGTTGCACGCGAGGCCGAGAGGGCCGCCGACGCGGCGATGCAGGAGGCGCCGACTGCCCCCAACGTTGCAGTCATGGGCGCCAACCTGGCCGACAATCTGCGTGACGCCGTCGCCAACGGCGACCTCAAGGTCAACACCGGCGACAAGGCGCTCGACAAGAAGCTTTTGAAGAAACTGCAGAATCCCGAGCTCACGCTCTACAAGCTGCAGCAGACCTTCTACAAATTCTCGTTCCTGCTGATCCCGATCTCGATCCCCTTCGTGGCCCTGCTCTTCCTATGGAAGCGTGGGTTCACGCTCTACGACCACGGCGTCTTCGTGCTCTACTCCCTGACCTTCATGGCCATGCTGATCATGCTCACGGCCGGGGTCATGCGGTTCGGCGGCGTAGTCGCGGCCTTGGCGGCCCTCGCTGCAAGCATCGCCGCGCCAGTGCACATGTTCGCCCAGGTGAAAGGCGCCTACGGCCTGTCCACCTTCTCGGCGCTATGGCGCACGGTGATGCTGCTCTTGTTCTGCAGCCTGGCCCTGGCGCTGTTCCTGGCGGCGGTCGTGATGCTCGGCGTCGCCGGCTAGAAGAACTGCGCGAGATTGCGGCGGACCCGGTCCAGAACCGGTTCGTCGTCCCCGTCGATCTCGAACACCTGGCCGGTTATCGTCTCGAACGCCTGAATGTAGACCTCCGCCGTATCGACCAGCATCTGCGCCGGGATCTCCGGAATCGGGTCCTTGTAGGGGTCGCAACGCTCGGCCACCCACGCGCGGACAAAATCCTTGTCGAAGCTGTCGGGGCGCTTTCCCTCGGCAAAGCGCTGCGGATAGCTCTCGGCGAACCAGTAGCGGCTGGAATCGGGCGTGTGGATCTCGTCGGCCAGGATGATCTGGCCTTCAGCATCGACGCCGAACTCGTACTTGGTGTCGACCAGGATCAGGCCACGCTCGGCGGCGATCTCCTGTCCGCGCGCGAACAGGGCCAAGGCGTACTTTGACAGGGTTTGCCACTGCTCGGTGGTCAGCAGCCCCTGCTCCACGATCTGCGCGGGGGTCAGCGGTTCGTCGTGGCCGCCGTCGAACGCCTTCGAGGTCGGGGTGATGATCGGGTGCGGCAGCTTCTGATTGTCGGTCATGCCGTCGGGCAGCACATGGCCATACATTTCCCGCTCGCCCTTCTTGTAGAGCGTCAGGATCGAGGTGCCCGTGGTCCCGGCCAGATAGTCCCGCACGACGATCTCGACCGGCAGGATGTCCAGGCGGCGGCCGATCACCACGTTCGGATCGGGATAGGCCAACACATGATTGGGGCAGATGTCGCCGGTCTTCTCGAACCAGAAACGCGCGGTCTGGGTCAGGACCTGCCCCTTGAACGGGATCGCCGCCAGAATGCGGTCAAAGGCGCTGATCCGGTCGCTCGCGATGATGATCCGACGGCCATCGGGCAGGTCGTAATTGTCCCGCACCTTGCCGTAGTAGGGATTGGGCAATTCCGGAATGATCGCGTCGCGCAGAACGCGGTGAGCGTTGCGAGCCAGGGCCGTCTTGTCCATGGGGTGATCCGCGCCGAAAACGTTAAGCGGCTCTCTAGCCTATTGCGCGCGTAAGGCCACCCCGGAACGGCCTACTGACCGCCCATCGTCTGCACGATCCGCGCGATCGCCGGCAACATCAGCACGCCGATCAGGCAGGGGAAGATGAAGAGGATCAGCGGCACGGTCAGCTTGACCGGCAGGGCCAGCGCCTTTTCTTCAGCGCGCAGCATCCGCTTGGCCCGCATGTCCAGCGAGAACACCGACAGCGTCTCCCCCAGGCTGGTGCCCATCTCTTCGGCCTGCCGCAGCATTGTGGCCAGCGCCCGCGCATCGTCGATTCCCAACCGGTCGGCGAAGGCGAGCCAGGCGTCCTTGCGCGACTTGCCCGCCCGTAGTTCCAGGGTCAGGATCCGCAGATGGACCGTCAGTCGCGGATAGCGCCGCGCCAGCTCGTCTGAAACACGCGAGACGGCCGCATCGAGGCTCAGCCCCGCCTCGACCGACGCGACCAACAGATCCAGCAGGTCCGGAAAGCCGTCGGCGTACTCCAGCTCCCGGCTCTTCTGGCGCGCCTTCAAAAACTGGTCCGGGCCGATCAGGGCGGCGCCGGCGAACACGCACGCGACCGCGATGGCCGCGCCCCCTCCCCCTTTCATGGCGAAAGGCAGCACGGTGATCACCGCGAGGGTTGCGACGGCGAGCGCAGCCGCGCGCGCGCCGAGATAGTAGATCGCGGCCTCTCGATTGAAGAAGCCTGCTCGGGTCAGCCGCATGCGCAGATCAGAGATCTTGGACGGATCGCGTATGGCCGCCTGCTGTCCCAGCCGCCTTACGCCGTCCGCCACCTGGCCCAGCACCCGGCTCTCGCCTCGCGGAGCGATGCCCGGCGCCGTAGCGCCCGGCGACTGGAACCGTGCACGGCGCTGCGCGCGCAGCCGCATCTCGCCGGCCAGCACCGCCGCGCCACCCAGCGCGGCGAACGCGAGCAACGCGAAGGCGGCCATGGTGATCAGGTTCTGGAGTTGAACGACGTCCATCGGGCTAGATCCGCATGTCGATCATCTTGCGCATGACCAGATTGCCGATGAGCATCCACACGCCGATCACGACGAGCCCGATCCTCACCATCGGCACGTGCATCACATCGCCATAGAACTCGGGCGACAGGACCACGATCGCGCCAGCGGCCAGGAATGGAGCGGCGGTCAGGATCATGGCCGAGGCCCGTCCCTCGGCGGTCGCGGCCTTGACCTTCAGGCGCATCCGCAGCCGATCGCGCACCGTCGCGGCGTTCAGCTTGAGCAGTCCCGTCAGGTTTCCGCCCGCACGTTCCTGCAACCTGACGGTCGCGGCGAAGAGGTCCACGTCCGGATGCTGGCACCGCAGAGACATCCGATTGACCGCTTGCTCCAGGGTCGCGCCATAGGCGATCTCGTCGGCCGCCATGCCGAACTCCGAACCGATCGGGTCGGGCATCTCCCGGCCGACAAGAGCCACGGCGGTCGGCACGGGATGCCCGGCCTCCAGACTTCGCACGATGACGTCCAGCGCCTGGGGCAATTGCTGACCGAGCGCGACCGCACGCCGGCCCGCCTTGAACTTCAGAAAGACGATAGGTCCCAGCAGCCCGAACAGCACCGCGCCGATCGGAATGGCCAGAATCTGCCGCGTCGCCGCGAAGCCGACGACGGCCCCCGCCAGCGTCACGCCGCCAATCATCATCAGCCACCGCCGGCCGTTGTAGGGGACGCCGGAACGGACGATCAGCTCGCTCAGCCACGCCCAGCCGCCCTTGGCGTCGCCCGAAGCATTCAGGCCGCGCTGCTTGCGCAGTTCGACCACCAGTTCCGCGATAGATCCCCCAGTGCGTTCGGCGACGAGCAGCCGGCGGTTGACCTGCCGCTTGACCTTCGCCGTTCTGAACAGCCCAACAGCCGCCTGGACCGCGGAGAAAGCCGCGGCGAACACCAGCACCAGATAGACCGACGAGACGTCGAACGGCATCAGGCCAGAACCCGGTTCGGATCGAAGTAGGCCGTGTCGTAGGCGATCCCGCGCCGCATCATCTCGTCCAGGCAACGCGGACGAAGGCCGGAGGCCCTGAACTCGCCGTGCACGACCCCATCGGCCGTCGTGTGGCTGCGATGGAAGGCGAAGATCTCCTGCATCTGGACCACCTGGCCCTCCATGCCGACGATCTCGCTGACGCTCATCATCTTCCGCTTGCCGTCGGACATGCGCATGATCTGGATGATCATCCCGACCGCCGAGGCGATCTGGCCGCGCACGGCCTCGGGCGACAGCTTCATCCCCGACATCGCCACCATCTGCTCCAGGCGGGTGATCGCATCGCGCGGGGTGTTGGCGTGGATCGTCGCCATCGAGCCCTCGTGGCCCGTGTTCATGGCCTGCAGCATGTCGAAGGCTTCTTCGCCGCGCACTTCCCCCAGGATCACCCGGTCGGGGCGCATCCGCAGCGCGTTCTTGACCAGCTCGCGCTGGCGGATTTCGCCCTTGCCTTCGATGTTCGGCGGCCGGGTCTCCATCCGCACCACGTGAGGCTGCTGCAACTGAAGCTCAGCGGCGTCCTCGATGGTGATCAGGCGTTCCTTGATGCTGATGGCCGACGACAGCGCGTTGAGCAGAGTCGTCTTGCCCGACCCGGTCCCGCCGGAGATCACCGTCGACACCCGCGCCTTCACTGCCCCGTGCAGGAACTCGGCGACGCAGGCCGGCATGGCGCCGACCTCGACCAGCTTCTCGAGCGTGTAGGGCTTCTTTGAGAACTTCCGGATCGAGACGCAGGCGCCGTCGATGGCGATCGGCGCGATCGCCGCGTTGACGCGGCTGCCATCGGGCAGGCGAGCGTCGACCATCGGCTGGCTCTCATCGATCCGGCGCCCCACGCCGGCGACGATCCGATTGACGATCCGCAGCAGGTGATCGTTGTCGCGGAACCGAACAGGCGTCGGCTCCAGCTCGCCCCGCCGCTCCACGTACACCTGGTAGGGACCGTTGATCAGGATGTCGTTGATGCTGTCGTCCTTGAGCAGCGGCTCGATCGGCCCCAGCCCGACCATTTCGTCATGAACAGAGGCGCCCAGCTCTTCCAGCTCGGTGGTGTTCAAGACGAGCCGCTCGGCGCGGGCGAAGTCCCCGACCAGCGCCATGACCTGCCGCCGCAGTTCGCCTTCGGCCAGGCTCTCAAGCTTGGAAAGATCGAGCTCTTCGATCAAGCGCGCGTGCAGCTTGAGCTTGATGTCCAGCAGCTGGTTGCTGGGCGTTGGCGGCGGCGGCGGGGGCGCAGCTACTGCCTCCACAGCCCTGACATCAGCGGGCGAGGGCTTCGCGGCGATCGTAAAGCGTCCCATCAGGCAGCCTTTCTTGGCCAGCCGCTGCGGCGCGGTGGCGCCGCCTGCACGCCCAGCAGACGGTCGATCAGGACAGCGACGTCCTTGACGATCTTGGATTTCGGTCGGTGCTGGCTGATCGGGCCGCCCAGGTTCACAGAGGCGGCCGCGGCCTCCCAGTCCGAACTGATCCCCGCCTCCGCCTTGCGCTCCAGGGCCCGCTCGGCTTCCGCCACCGAGGGCGCGGGACCGAACATCCGGCTCGCCAGGCGATTGAGCACCACACGGGTGCGTGCGCCCACCGGCAGGGTCGCCTCGACTTCCGTCGCCAGCGCCCGGGCTGCGAGCAGCGCGGGAACCGTCAGCTCCGATACGATGAAGATGTCGTCCGATCCGGCCAACACCTCCAGCGTCCATGGCCTGCGGTGGCGCGGCATGTCGACGATCACGAAGTCATAGGCCTCGCACGCGATCTCCAAGATCCGCAGAACTGCTTCCTTGGAGATCTGCTCGAACGCCAGCGGGTCGCGCGGACAGGCCAGCAGATCCAGGCCCTTGGCGACCGGCGTGGTGAAGGCGGCCAACAGAGCGGCGTCCATGCGTTCGGCGGCGGGTCCGAACTCGGCCAACCCCATCGCCGCGGTCGCGCCCAGATAGCCGGCGGCCGCCCCGTCGGCGAGGTGCAGGTCGATCAGGCAGACGGCATGCTCGCGGTTGGCGCGCGCGGCCAGGGCGCTGGCGAACTCGATCGCCAGGGTGGTCGCGCCGGCCCCGCCGACGGCGCCGAGGATCGACCAGCACCGCGAGGTGCTGATGCTGGGCGGCGCGGGTTGCGCGCCGGCCGCATCTAGCAGGCCGAAAACCGCCTCTCGAACCTGTTCGTCGGTGTGCGGCGGCTCCAGCACGTCCGACTGCGGCAAGCGCATCGCCACGCGCACCAGGCTCGCCGGCAGCCGCGTGCCGACCAACAGCACCGGCGGCGCGGCGCCGGAAGCCGCCAGGATCTCCAGCGCCGCAGTCAGCGCCGCCGGCTCCAGGCTGTCGACATCGACCAAAACCACATCGAGCGTGGAGGTCCTCGCCTCCGCCAGCCGTTCCAGGCCGGCCATCTCAAGCGCCGCGCCGAACAGCGGCCCGCGAGCCAGCGGGGCGAGGCTGGGGCCGACCGCCAGGACGCGCCGACCAAGGAGGCTCCAATGGGTCATGACTGCGACCTCGAACTCACGCTGTTACTGACCTGCCGGCCCGGTTCCGACCGGGGCCGACAACGGCTTGTCCAGCGACATGCCCATCAGGATCAGGTCGATCGGATTGGTCTCCCGGCCCGCCATGATCTGGGTGTCGCCGGTCAAGTCGGCGGCGGTCGCCATTCGCGGGGTGATGATGATCACCAGTTCGCTTTCCTGGCGCTTCCAGCGCGATGAGCGGAACAGGGCGCCGATCACCGGCACATTGCCCACTCCAGGCAACTGGCGAACGGCGTTGTTGTAGTCCTGCTGGAAGAGACCGGCGACCGCGAAGCTCTCGCCTGACTTCAACTCGACGGTCGTCGAGGCGCGCCGGACCGTGAGCGAGGGCACATCCATGCCGTTGAGACGCAGGCTCGTGCGAGAGTCGAGCTGGCTCACCTCAGGTGCGACCAGCAGTCGGATCATGCCGTTGTCCTGCACCGAGGGTTCGAAATCGAGCTTCACGCCAAATGGCCGAAACTCGATGGCCACGGTGTCAGGCCCATTGGGGATCGGGAACGGGAACTCGCCGCCGGCCAGGAAGCTGGCTTTCTGTCCCGACAGCGCCACCAGGTTGGGCCGCGCCAAGGTGCGGATCACGCCCTTTTCCTCCAACGCCCGCAGCGTCACGTCGATATCGACCGAGCCGATCGATCCGCGGACCTGCAGCGCGCCTTGCGGCGCAGAGGGTCCGAGCAATCCTGTGCCGCTGGCCAATGCGAAGTTCACACCGTCGGTGGCGGCCAGATTGAAGCCGACGTCCTTCAGGTCTGAGCGCCCTGCCTCCAGCACCCTCACCTCCAGGATCACCTGCTGCGAGGCGCGGACGGTCAGGGCGCTGGTGACGTTCTCGGGGGCGAACTTGTCGGCCAGCGTCTTGGCCCTGGCCGCGACCGCGGTGGTCGAGACCTCGCCCGTCAGCAGCAGGCCCTCGCCCAGGTTGCGGACCTTGATCCCCTCGCCGGGGATGGCGGCGGCCAGGTCGGACTGCAGGGCCTCGGCGTCGTATCCGACCCTGATGTCCACCACTTCCTGCAGCGCCCCGCCTTGGCCGTAGATCAGCAGGTTCGTGGCGCCCAACGCCTTGCCGCGCACATAGAAGCTGCGATCCGTGGTGGCCACGATCTGCGCGGTTTCGGGTTGGGCGACCACGATCTTGGAGGCTGGTCCATCCAGCCGGAACGACAGCGACTTGTTCTTCGGCACGTTGATCGTGCGGCTGCGGACAGCCTCGCTCACAAAGGTCTCGGCGCCGGCGGGGACGGCCGCTGCGAAGACCGCGCAGACCATCAGGGCGGCAGGGATACGCGACATCATCTTCACGCTTTTCATGGGGGTCATTCGCCGGGCGACTTCGCCCCGCCCTCCCCCTCGACAATGGTGATCGTGGAGCGACCGGCGGTGCTCGGCGTGCGCCGGCGCACCGCGCCGGCCGCGGCCTGAGCTGGGGCCTGGCCGCCGACGACTTCCCGAGCGCCGACCGGCGCGGCGGATTCGACCTCCGCCTGGCCCAGTGCGCGCAACGCCAGGGACAGTGATCCGAGGTCGGCCGCGACGGCCAGCTTCTGGGCGTCCCGGACGCTGACTTCCAGGGTCGCGGTGCTGGGCGCCTCCGGCTTGTTGGAGGTCGGGTCGGCGTTGAGATCGACCCCCAGCACGCGGACGTTCTGGATCACCACCTCGGCTTGCAGCACCTTGCGGGTGTTGTCGTCAGAGAGATTTCGCATCAGCACCACGTCGACGCGGTCGCCCGGCAGGGCATGGCCGCCGACGCCGGAGATGTCGGAGACGCCGATGGTGTAGGCCCGCATGCCCGGCCCGATCTCGGCGGCCACCGAGGGCCGCGCGCCGGGTCCGCTGAGTTTGGTCGGCAGCAGCGCCTCTCGCGCCAGGATCGGCATCAGCGCGACCGGCGCGCCGCCGTTGTCCTGGGCCAGCACCTGCTCGACCGATGCGAAGGCGCCGGCCGGCGCGGCGTCGCGCGGGACCTGGACGCGCTTGAGATGGCTGGCGTCCAGGCGCTCGCCGTACTTGATGTCTTTGGAAGCAACGATGACCGAGACGCCGCTGACCACGGCCGCGGGCGCCGCGGCGACGGCGACGTTGCTGCGCGCCGGCAGGGCCACCTTGGCTACAAACAAAGCCCCAAGCCCAAGCGCGGCGGACGCACCCAAGCTAACGATAGTCCCAACTCGCATCGCCCCACCCCTGGATGCTACGCTACTTCAATGAGTTAGCGGGACCGCTGTTGCGATAACCGTAACAAAGAAGGTCAACGGGACGTCAACCAAGGCCAAGCTTTCCGGGGGCGGCGAAACAGGGCGCGCCAAGGGCGTCTGGCGCGAAGACAAGCCGTTCTCGACTCCCTATAGTGCAAGGGATTCCGGAGGATCCCACATGCGCCGTCTCGCCCTCGCCGCCGCCGTCGCGGCCCTTGCCGCCACCCCCGCTTTCGCCGCACTGAAGGAAGGCGCAAAGGCCCCCGATTTCACCGCCCAGGGGTATCAGGCGGGCAAGCCGATAACCTTCTCGATGGCGCAGGCGCGCAAGAGCGGTCCGGTGGTGCTCTACTTCTTCCCCGCCGCCGAAACCGCGGGCTGCAATCTCGAAGCGCGTCTGTTCGCCGAATCCATCGACCAGTTCAAAGCCCAGGGCGCCACAGTGATCGGCGTCACTTCCGGCAATCTCGACAAGCTGGCGTCGTTCTCGGCCGACACCGAGAAGTGCTCGGGCAAGTTCCCGGTGGCCGCCGACCCCAGCGCCAAGATCGCGGCGACCTATGACGCCAGCCTCGCGGTCAAGCCGGGCTGGTCCAACCGCACGTCCTACGTGATCTCCCCGTCTGGCGAGGTGATCCACGCCTATTCCGACATGAAGGCGAACGACCATGTCGCCGAGACGCTCACCGCGGTGAAGACCTGGCGCGCCAAGCACCCGAAGTAGGATTGCGATCGTCGCGGCTTCAGCAGGCAAGCCGCGACGCCCCGCAACGGCGAAAAGCCTTGCTCTGACAGCTATTTTCCCGTACTAGCGCGCCTCTTCACGGAAGGCGGTCTTGGGCCGGAACGCGAAAGGATCGGGAAACTCCCGATCGCCGCGCCGCAAGAGCCATCGTTTCCGACACTTACCCGGTGTCGGGCGCGCCGCCTTCCAAATGGGAAAAGGAAATATGGCGCTCTACGAGCACGTTGTTATTTCGCGGCAGGATATCTCGCCGCAGCAGGCTGAAGCCCTGAACGACCAAATCAAGACTCTGATCGAAGAAGGTGGCGGGTCCGTCGCGAAGATCGAGTATTGGGGTCTTCGGAACCTCACCTACCGCATCAAGAAGAACCGCAAGGGGCACTACTCCCTGCTCGCCATCGACGCCCCCCCGGCGGCGGTGAAGGAGATGGAGCGTCAGCTGGGCCTGAACGAAGACGTTCTGCGCACCCTGACCGTCCGCGTCGAGGAACTCGACCTCGAGCTGTCCCCGGTTCTGGCTCGCCGCGATCGCGAACGCGAACCGCGCCGTGAAGAATTCCAAAGCTAAGAAAGGGAGGGATCACAATGACTGACGAAACCTCCGCGGCTCCGGCTGCTCCCGCCGCTGGCGGCGCCCGCCGCCCGTTCTTCCGCCGCCGCAAGGTGTGCCCGTTCTCCGGCGCCAACGCTCCGAAGATCGACTACAAGGACGTGAAGCTGCTTCAGCGCTACGTCTCCGAGCGCGGCAAGATCGTGCCCTCGCGCATCACCGCGGTGTCGGCCAAGAAGCAACGCGAACTGGCCAAGGCCATCAAGCGCGCTCGCTTCCTCGCCCTCCTGCCCTACGTCGTGAAGTAAGGGGGACCGACACATGAAAGTTGTTCTGCTCGAACGCGTCGAAGGCCGTGGCGGCCTGGGCGACGTGGTCACCGTCAAGGACGGCTACGCCCGCAACTACCTTCTGCCCCGTCAGAAGGCCCTGCGCGCGACCGCCGCGAACCTGAAGGTCTTCGACGCCCAGCGCGCCGAGATCGAAGCCCGTAACCAGAAGACCAAGGACGCCGCCGGCAAGGCTGGCGAAGCCCTGGACGGCACGTCGTACATCCTGATCCGTCAGGCTGGCGAAACCGGTCAGCTCTACGGTTCGGTGACGGGTCGCGATGTGGCCGACATGGTCAATGCCGAAGGCGGCAAGATCGACCGCGCCATGGTCGTTCTCGACAAGCCGATCAAGACGCTCGGCGTTCACGCCGTGAAGGTTCGCCTGCACGCTGAAGTGACCGTCAACGTCAACATCAACATCGCCCGCAGCCAGGACGAGGCCGAGCGCCAAGCCCGCGGTGAAAACGTGATCGCCTCGCAGTTCGAGGAAGATCGCGCCGCCGACGAGCAAGCCGCCCAGGACATGCTGGAAGGCGGAGCGGGTCAGCAGGACGGCGACTTCGGCGACCACTAATCGTCGGACGCAGTCCTAGGACTTCAGGAGCGGCGCGGGTCTTGTGACCCGCGCCGCTTTCTTTTTGCGCGACGCGGCTGATGTACTTCAGATTGCGTTTTGATCTCGTCACGACCCATGATGATCTCACCCCGCGTCCAGGATGGAGACACGGGGATGACTACAGCGCCGGCAACCAGCGCGAGCTTCGATTTCGGCAGAGTGGTGTCGAACACCTTCCGCGTCGTCGGGGCCAACTTCCGCGAACTGGCGATCCTGGCCGTGCTGTTGGCGGGCCTACCGGCCGCGCTCCTGGGCTGGGGCCAAGTCATGTTGACCGCGCCCGTCGAAGGGGGCCCCGCCTCCATCGGCCCAGGTCTGCTCCTGCTGTTCGTCGGCTACATCTTCAGCCTGATCGGTTCCGTCCTGCTCCAGGCGACGACCGTCCGCGCCACCGTCGCAACCCTCAACGGCGACCAGACCTCCGCGTTCAGCGAACTGGGCCGATCCATGTCCTCCATCCTTCCGCTCATCGGCCTGGCGATCGTCATCGGGCTGTCGGTCGCGCTCGGGTTCCTGTTCCTGATCGTGCCCGGCGTCATCCTCGCCGTGGTCTGGATCGTCGCCACCCCGGCCTACGTGATCGAGCGGCCAGGCGTGTTCGGCAGCCTGGGGCGCAGCCGCAAGCTGACCAGCGGACATCGCTGGCCGATCTTCGGCCTGCTGGTCGTCTACATCGTGGCCTACATGGTCATCTCGATGGTGGTCGGCGGCCTGATCGGCGCCGCCGCGGTGATCGGCGGCGGCATCGGCGGGATCATGATCGCCTCCACCGCCTCCAACGCGATCCTGGGCGCCATCAGCGGCGTGCTCCTGTCGGCTGGCGTCGCCTCCATCTACTATGAGCTGCGGGTCATCAAGGAGGGCGTCGGCGCCGCTCAGCTGGCCGCCGTGTTCGACTGACCCCGATCAGGCGGCGTGCTTGTCCCGCCGCCTGCGTCCCAGCAGCAGCCGTCCCTCCAGGCGGCCACGCAGCGCGGCGTAGTAGGCGCTGAGGAAGTCGTAGTCGTCTTGGTCGGGCGCGGCGACCCAACCGATCTTGCCGCTGATCCGCTCGGCCACCGCCCTGACCGTCCGTCGGTCCCGCCGCCGCACGACGTCTTCCAGGACGTGCAGCTCCTTCTCGCCATAGGCGTCGAGCTGCTGCGGCGTGAAGGCGTAGCGCACCAGGCGCTCGCTCCCCTCTTCCGCCATGTCCCGCGCCAAGGCCTGCCGCGGCGCGCGCACCACCCAGGTCCCGCCGACCAGGTCCCCGATCCGCAAGCGGTCGCGGTTGAACAACGGGAACAGCGCGAAGACGCCGGCCCAGACCATGGCGAGCAAGTACATCCAGGCCGCGCCGCCGCCCTCCTGGGCCCTGAAGCCGATGACCGACAGCGGCATGAAGATCTCCAGCTCGCGCATGGCGTTGCGCACCAGCACGGACTCCGCCCGCAGCCGTCCGCCATCGCGCGCAGCGACCCGCAGGCCCAGCAGGCGCTTGCCCGGCGTCGCCGCCGCGGCGCTGAGCTCGAAACCGGTGAAGTAGAAGTTGCGCAGCAAGAAGGCGATCAGCAGCCAGATGATCGCGGCGACCTCCATCCCCGCCGCGCCGCCGCTCGTCAGGCCCGTAGCCACCGCCAGCAGGGTCAGCGCGAACAGCGTCAGCAGGATGATCACCGTGTCGATGAAGAAGGCCGCCGCGCGCTGGCCGCCGTCACCGATGTGCAGGCGCAGGTCCACGCCTTCAGGCGTTACGAAGGACCGGACTGTCTTGTCGGTCTCGCTCATGGCGCCTGCTCCCGGCGCGGCCCATAGAAGTAACCGAGCCATAGCAGGGCCGTCGCCCCGGCGACGGCGTAACGCACCAGGTCGATGTTGATCAGTTGCCGTCCAAAGCCTTCCAGCAGGCCCGCGAAGAACAGCATCACCACCACGCCGCCGACGACCGCGCCCGCCGTGCGTCCGGCCGCGGCCAGAGCGTCGAGCCGAGACTGCGCGCCGGGAAAAGCGAGCGACCAGCCCACCCTGATCCCAGCCGCGCCGGCCAGGACCACGGCGAACAGCTCGGTGACGCCGTGGATCAGCAGCCATCCGCCCAGTTCGAACCCAAGGCCGCGGCTGAAGTAGAGCGCGAGGAAGGCGCCCAGCGTCGCGCCGTTATAGACCAGCAGCAGTATGCTCGGGATGCAGAAGGCGAACCCCAGCGCGAACGCCAGCAGCGCCACCTGGGCGTTGTGGGTGAACAGGAAGGTCGCGAACACCGACAGTCCGTCCCCCGCCTTGCCGTCATAGAGCATCGCCCGCAGGCTCTCGGTCGAAGCCGCCGGATCCCGGCCGCTGGCCAGGGCCTCGGGCACGAAGACATGGTACCATTGCGGGTCGTGGGCGATCAGGATCGCGGCCGCCACGGCCCCCAGCGCGGTCAACAGCGCGGCCACGATGGTCTCGCGCCAGACGCTGCGTACCGCCGCCGGCCAGTCGCTGCGGAAGAACCCGCCGAGCCGCTCCAGCAGCGTCGAACGCGAGCCGTAGACGAAGAAGTAGGCGCGCGCCGAAAGCACCTCGAGATAGTCGATCAAGCCGCGATCCAGGGAGGTCCCTCGCGCGACGCTCAGCGCCGAGAGGGTCGATCGATAGAGCACCGGAATGGCGAGGATCTCCTCGTCGGTGAGGCTCGCGGCCGAGCGCTTCTCGGCGCGGTCCATCAGCCGCTCCAGGCGCTTCCAATCCGCCTCCCGCTCTTCGCGGAAACGCTGGCTCTTCAGGCGTAGGTCCGGCCCGGGGATCACAGCAGGTCCCTCCGCTTCAGGTCCAGATAGGCGTTGATCACCGCCGGCCCGATCCGCTCGGCGCGGGCCTCGACGATGTGGACGCCGAGCCGCCGCAGCCGCGAGATCACCAGATCGCGCTCGCGCAGCAGGCTGGCGGCGAACACCGCGCGCGACACGTCTTCCGCCGCCTTCGGCTCGGCGCCGACCATCTCTTCCAGCTCCTCGTCACGCAGCACGACGAACATGATCAGGTGCCGGCGGACCAGGCGCCCCACCGACTCGATCATCAACTGCGCCGCGGTCTGGTCGGTGAAGTCGGTGAACACCACGATCAGCGAGCGCCGCTGCAGCTCCGCCGAGAGCACCGAGAGTCCGAGCGTGTAGTTGGTTTCCTCGGCGGAGTAATCGATGCGCCCAGCCATCTGCTGCAGCACCCCGAACGCGCTTGGCCCGCCCACAGCCCCCGTCGACAGGCGCGGCGCGGCGTCGAAAGCGAACAGCCCGGCCCGGTCGCCAGAGCGCAGGCAGGCATGGGCCAGCAGCAAGGCGCCATTGATCGCCCGGTCGATACGCGGCGCCCCGTCCACCGGCTCGCTCATCGCCCGCCCGCAATCGAGGGCCATCACCACGTTATGGTTTCGCTCCGTGCGAAACTCCTTGGCCAGCAGCAGCGCGTGGCGCGCCGACTGCTTCCAGTCGACGGCCCTGCGATCCATGCCGGGCTGGAAGTCGCGCAGGGCGTGGAACTCCGAACCCTCGCCCACCTCGATCTGGGCCTTGGCGCCGAAAAGAGCGTTGCGGGCGAAGAGGCGCACCGCCTCCTCGCGCACCCATTGCAGGTCGGTGGTGACCGCCAGGTTGTAGTCCAGCGCGAAGGTCTTCTGCTTCCAGACCAGGCCCAGCGGCCCACGCCAGCGCAGCCACAACGCCTCCAGTTGCACCATGCCCCGCCGCTTGGGGGTGAACGGCGCGGTGATCTGGGCGACGCCGTCGCGCACCTCGGCGATGACGCGTTCCCGCTCCAGGCCCAGTCGCGCGCCGGCGGCCAGCGCAGCTTCCACCGCGCCCGGCGCCTTGCCGCCGAACCGCGCCGTAAAGACAGCTTCGCCTGGACGCGCCACTGCGGCGCTCAGTTGCGGCAGGGCGTCGAGCGTCAGGCGATCGCGCGCCGCGCCGAGCATGGCGTCCAGCGCCATCAGGAAGAGCAGGCCGGCCGCCCACAATGCGCCGATGACCCATAGCTGCGCCGCCACGCTCCCTGCGATCAGCGCAAGGGGCGCTCCGGCCGCGACGGCCAATGCAGCTCGCCGCGTCGGATAGATCACCGTGGCGCCGCCACCTGGTCGATCAGCGAGCCCAGCACCTGGTCGACCCTACGGCCCTCGATCTCGGCGGCAGGCGACAGGATCACCCGGTGCCGCAGCGCCGGCAGCGCCAGGACCTTCACGTCGTCCGGAATGACATAGTCCCGCCCGTCCAGCGCTGCGCGCGCACGGGCTGCGAGCGCCAACATCGCCGCCGCCCGCGGCGAGGCGCCGATCTCGGTGTCGGCGGAGTCGCGGGTGGCGCGGACCAGGTCAACGACATAGGCGGCCACGTCTTCGGTCAGTCGCACCTGCGACACGGCGGAAACGGCCGCCTCGACCCCGGCCCTATCGACGACCGTGCGGACGCCCAGGTCGGCTGGGGCCGGCAGCCCTGCGCGCGATCCGTGCCCGATGACGATCGCCAGCTCGTCCGTCCGACCTGGGTAATCCAGAACGTGCTTGAACAGGAACCGGTCAAGCTGCGCCTCGGGGAGCGGATAAGTGCCCTGCTGCTCGATCGGGTTCTGCGTCGCCACGACCGTGAACCTGGGGCTTAGTTCGTGCGACTGCCCGTCTATGGTGATCCGACGCTCCTGCATCGCCTCCAGCAGCGCCGCCTGGGTCTTGGGCGGCGTGCGGTTGATCTCGTCCGCCAGCAGCAGTTCGCAGAACACCGGCCCCCGGGTCAGCGTGAAGGTGCTGGTCTGGAAGTTGAACAGGTTGGCGCCGATGATGTCCCCTGGCATCAGGTCCGGGGTGAACTGGATGCGCCCGTAGTCCAGACCCAGGCTGGCTGCGAACGCCTGCGCGAGCAAGGTCTTGGCCGTACCCGGCGGCCCTTCCAGCAGCACGTGTCCCCCGGCGAACAGAGCTGTCAGCAACAAGTCGACCGCCTGCTCCTGGCCGATAACCGCCTTGGCGATCTCGGCCCGTATCCCTTCGGCCAGCGCCTTCACCTCAGCGACGTTCACGGGTCATCTCCAGTCTCCAGCGATAGAGGTCGCGGGCGACCTCCATGAGGTCCCCCTTGGTTCGCGCCGCAGCGGCGCGTTCGATCAGGGCGGATATCCGCAGCGGCGAGCCGCCCGACGTTCCCATCCGGTCCAGCAGGCCGTCGAGTTCCGCCCCCTCAAGCCCCTTGGGCGCCCCGACGGCATGCGCGACTTCGGCCCGCACAAGCTCGGCATAGGGCGCGGCCATCCGGTGTTCCCGGCGCGCCAGTCGAACCAGACCCGCGGTATTGTCCGCCAGCGCGCGTTTACCCAACGCCACCGTGCGTGCGTTCGCCCGTGCGGGGCCGAACCGCACCGCCGCCTGCACGCCGACCAGCACCAGCGCGCACAGCAGGCACAGTGTGGCGCCCAGCAGCGGCGGCTCCAGCATCAGCCGCAACGGGTTCAGCGAGCGCTCGAAGCCATGCAGCGTCAAATCGAATACGACCGGCGTGTCCTCGGCGCGGATCAGCGCCAGCATGTCGACCGCCGCCCGAGCCCCCGACAAGGTCTTCATCCCGGCGGTGTCGAGGAAGTCTGGGTCGGCCAGCACATACACCCCGCTAGTCTGGTGCATGACCAGCACTCCGCGCCCGGCTTCGTCCACCACCACGGGGATCCATCCTGGACCCGACAGCGTCCGCAGGTCCTCGACGCTCGGCTGCACGCCAACCAGCGCCCCGCTCGGGCGAGATAGCCGCACCTCGGCCGCCCCGGCGCGGCGTTGCATCCTTACCCCTTCGCGCCAGTCGCTGGGCAGCACGCCCATGGAGGCGGCATCGCTCAGCTCCCCGTCCGTGCGCACCCAGCCCCGCTTCAGCGGGTTGGGCATCGCCGTCCACTTGGGAAGCACCACCAGCACCGGCCCACCATGCTCGAACTCGGCGATGCGGCTGGACCGCGTGCCTGGCGACGGGGTCAGGACCAGAAGGCCCTCCTCCGCAGCCGCCGACAGCGCGCCGCGCCGCAGGACGACCGGCGTTCCCGACTTCTCCAGCAGCTTGGCGAGCGCCGAAAAGCCGACCGCCGAGCGCGAGAGCGCGTGCTCCTGGCCATTGTCGCCGGAGCGCAGCTCCGGTTCGTAGGCCGCCAGCAGTCCCAGCCCGGCCAGCGAGACGCAGCCGACCAGCACCAGCACCAGCATGATCAGGGGCGAGAACGCCCCGCTGCGATCGCTCGTCATGCCGCCCACCCCGCAGGCAGGGCGAACGCCTCGTAGTCCCGCCGGCATTCGGCGAAGTCCTCGGCGTCGACGAGCGCGCCGCCGAACAGGCTGCGCTCCACGACCCGGCCGATCTTGGCGAAGGCTGGCCTCGCCGCCTCCGGCAGCGCCGACAGTCCGGCGATCTCGCGCGTGGTCAGGGCCGGGCCGACCGCCTTCGGACGCCGGCTCACGATGTCATCGACGCTGCGCAACAGGATCAGGTGCGCGGCCTCCGCATAGCGGCCTTCGCCGGCCAGCCGATCGGCGGCGGCGAGCAGGTCCCGCGCCGCGGCCGCGTCAGGACGCCATTCCGGCTCGGCTTCCAGCTGGAGGGCCTTTGGCTTGGCCGCCGGCATCCTCAGCCGCAGGACCTCACGCACCAGCGCGTAGAGGACCAACCCCGCGATGATCGCCACGCCGATCCAGAAGAACCACTTCAACAGCGGCGCTATCGCCTCGAAGGCCTCGCCCAGCCACTTCAGCCACTCGGGCGGCTTGGGTGGGTTGAAGACGGCGCGGTCGAACTGAAAGCCACGATCCTTCAGCAGCTCGGCATGGGCCGTCGCGAGAGGATCGCCCGCCTTGCCGACAGGGGCGCCTGAATCCACGCCTCGTTGCATCGCCACCCCGGAACAACCCGACGCGCGATTAGTATGGCCAGGAACGTGCCCCGTCGACCCCGAAGCGCACGCCTTCCGGCCGTCCCGCCGCCCTTGGCCCTTCCAAAGCCGCACGACCGGATCTGACGCGGCGCGGCGCTATCTGGTCCCGCGCCGCTGTCCTCCCGAGCTGTCCACAGGGCCGCCAAGTTCCTGTGGGTTCCCGACATCGGCGCAGGCCCCAGCCGCTCGGGTTAGGTATCTGTAAATCGATGTCCATAGTCCCTGCCCTCGACCTCCGCCCCGCCCAGAACGACGTCGCCATCCCGCACGCGCCGGCGAACATCGAGGCCGAGCAAGCGCTGCTGGGCGTCCTGCTCTACGACAACGCCGCCTTCGAACGACTCGGCGACTTCCTGCAGGCGCGCCACTTCTACGAACCCTTCCATCAGCGGCTATTCACCTCGATCGAATCCGCGGTCCGCAAAGGCCAGTTGGCCGAACCCATCCTCCTGGCCGAGCAGTTCAACCGCGATCCCGCGTTCGATGAACTGGGCGGCATCCGCTACCTCGCCGACCTGGTGGACCGCGCCCCGCCGGCCGCCAACGCACCCGATTATTCCCGCGCAATCTACGATCTCGCCCTGCGCCGCGACCTGATCCGGATCGGCGGCGAGATCGCCCTGACCGCCCAACAGAGCGACGCCGATCGCTCAGCCCGCGACCAGATCGAGGCGGCCGAAGCCCAGCTGTTCACCCTGGCAGAGGCCGGCGGCAACAATCAGGGCTTTGTGCCGTTCTCTGAGGCGGTGCACGGCGCCGTGACCCTGGCGGCCGAAGCCCACGCCCGTGACGGCGGCCTGGCCGGCATTTCGACCGGCCTGCTCGACCTCGACCGCAAGATCGGCGGCCTGCACCCCTCCGACCTGCTGATCCTCGCGGCCCGCCCTTCGATGGGTAAGACCTCGTTGGCCTGTAACGTCGCCTTCGACGTCGCGCGCAACTACGCCTGGGAACCGCAACCGGACGGCACCAAAAAGACTGTCTCGGGCGGCGTCGTGGCGTTCTTCTCGCTCGAAATGTCCGCCGACCAGTTGGCCATGCGTCTGCTGGCCGAAGTCTCCGGCGTCTCCGGCGACAAGCTGCGGAAGGGCGAGATCGACGCCCTGGAGTTCGGGCGGATCCGCGACGCCGCGCTGGAGATCCAGGACGCGCCGCTGTTCATCGACGCCACCGGCGGCATCACCATCGCCAAGCTCGCCGCCCGCGCGCGGCGCCTGAAGCGGACCCACGGCCTCGACTTGATCGTCATCGACTACCTGCAGCTGGTCACAGGCGGCGACGGCAAGAGCGACAACCGGGTGCAGGAAGTCTCGATGATCACCCAGTCGATGAAGGCCCTGGCCAAGGAGCTCGCGGTGCCGGTCATCGCGCTCTCGCAGCTCTCGCGTCAGGTGGAAAACCGGGAGGACAAGCGTCCTCAGCTCTCCGACCTGCGGGAATCGGGCTCGATCGAACAGGACGCCGACATGGTCATGTTCATCTACCGCGAGAGCTACTACCTGGGCCGCTCCGAGCCGCGCGAAGGCACGCCCGAGCACCTGACCTGGCAGGAAGAGATGGACAAGGTCCGCGGCACCGCCGACGTGATCATCGCCAAGCAGCGCCACGGCCCCATCGGCACGGTGAAGCTGTCCTTCAACGAAGACATCACCAAGTTCGGCAACCTCGCGCACAGCCACTTCTACACCTCGGACGAGTAGGCCATCGCGCGAGCCGGCGGCCTCCGCTAAGGGAGCAGGCGATGTCTTCCTCCACGCCCGCGCGCCTGACCATCGACCTCGATGCGCTCGCCCACAATTTCGCCGTCCTGCGCGCCGCCGCCCCTGGCGCCGACGCCGCTCCGGTCATCAAGGCCGACGGCTATGGACTGGGCGCCGGCCCGATCGCCAAACGCCTGTGGGCCGAGGGCGCCAGCGCCTTCTTCGTCGCCCGTCTGAGCGAGGGCCAGGCCCTCCGCGCGGCCCTCGACGTCCCCGCCCCGATCTATGTCCTCGACGGCTTCCTGCCCGGATACGGGCCGCGGCTCGCCGCCTGCGACCTCACGCCCGTCCTCGCCAGCCTGCCGCAGATCGAAGCGGCCAACGCCTATGCGGCCGCGACCGGTCAGCGCCTGCCGGTCGTGCTCCAGGTCGACACCGGCATGAATCGCCAAGGCCTGACGCTCGATGAGGCGAGAGCGCTCGCCGCAGCGCCCGACCGGCTGCGCAGTCTCGACGTTCAGATCCTGATGAGTCACCTCGGCTCGGCCACCGATCCGGACGATCCCCGCAACGCCCTGCAGCTCGAACGCTTCAACCAGGTGCGGCCGCTGTTCCCCAACGCCCGCACCAGCTTCGCAGCCTCGGCCGGGATCATGCTAGGACAAGACTACCGCGCCGATATCATCCGGCCGGGCATCAGCCTCTACGGCGGCGGGCCGGAAGAGCGACCGGACCCCCGCCTCAAGGCCGTGGCCAAGCTCGAGGCCCAGATCCTCTACATCCGAAACGTCCAGCCCGGCGAGACGATTGGCTATGGCTCTCGCGTGGTCGCCGACCGGCCGATCCGCATGGCTGTGGTCGGCGCCGGCTATGCCGATGGCCTGATCCGCGCCTCTCAGCGCGGCGGCTACGCCTGGGCCGGAGGCGCGCGGCGTGAAGTGCTGATCGTGACCATGGACCTGATTGGGGTCGATCTGGGCCAGTCCCCCGCCGCGATCGGCGAGTACGTGGAACTTCTGGGTCCCAACGTGCTGATTGACGACATCGCAGCGGCGGCGGGCACCGTGGCGCACGAATGCCTCGTGCGCCTCGGCGACCGCGCCGAGCGGATCTATCTCGGCGAAGCCTAGCCCTTCGCCAGGGCTTCCAGCTTGGCCGGACCGATCGCCGCCACCGCCGATTTCAGTTCATCGACGCTCGCGCCCTCGCCTTCGGCGGCGACCATGAAGCGGTCGCCGACCAGCACGCTGTACTGCCCATGCTTGCTGGCCTTGTCGTACGACTCCTGGGTCATCCGGCCGTCGACCTTGCCGATCTTCTCGTACTTGCCGTCGGTCTCGCTCGACGACTGCACATTGAAGGCGCCGGCCATCCCGGCCAGAGCGCCGGCTGCGCCCAGGTCGGTCACGCTGAGCCGGATCGTCGCATCGCCCTTGGTGTAGACGCCTTCGGCCTGCGAACCGGCCATGCCGGCCGCGCCGCCCGAGCCGGTCGTGACCTCGGTACGCGCATAGCCCGCGACACCTTCCGGCAGATACGCTTTCAGGACGTCCGGCTGCACGGCCTCGGGAGCCTCGCCGCTCTCCATCTGCTTGGCGGCCGCCTCCATCTTCTTGGAAGCTTCTTCCAGCTGGCCCAGGTCCACGGACTTGTCGCCGACCTGAATGGTGTTGGAGCTGAGCGCGCCGGCCGCACCCATACCGGCCATGCTCAAGCCACCGACGACACCTCCAATGGCGGCGATCACGATCGAGAGCACGATCGCGACGACGACGGTGACGGCGGTATAGGGAAACGCCTTCTCCGCAGGCGCCTTCATCAGTTTCGGAAGCCCGACATAGAGCAGGTAGAGGCCGTAGAGCGATCCCAGAACGGCCAACAGGCCCAGCATCGGGATCAGCGACAGAACGCCCGCGATCCAGCCAGCCGTGCTCGAATAGACGGCCACCTTCATCGCCTGCACTTGGTTCTTCTGGCCGTCAAACGTCGGCGCCAGACCGTCGATGATCATGCCCAGCACGAAGACCATCGCCAGGTTCAGGACATAGCCCACGACCGCGCCGATCAATCCGCCGATCAGCGGCGTCTTGAAACCGGCGATCCCAATGATCGTCCCGCCGATGAGGCCGCAGATCGCAGGGATAAGCGCCAGGATCGCCGCATAGTTCTTGAACAGGCCCGACGTGGTCGCCTGTTCAGTGTCGATCACATCCCAGGTGGCGCTCGGCCTCAGCAGGATAGACTTAACTCGCTCGACCAGCCCTGTTGTGGCGGCCCCCGGTTCTACTGCGCTCATTCACGCCTCCAGCCCTTGAAAACCCATCGCCCTAGTCGCGTAACGTGAGTCTATCTCACGGCATTCGACAGACGCCAACTTCGGCGCGACGGACTTGGACCGCCGCGCCCGCTAGACTGGGTCTTTCTTACGAATCACGGAGTTCGCATGGCCCGCGACGGCGCTGTCTATGTCTGCCAGTCCTGCGGGGCGTCGCAGAGCAAGTGGGCTGGCCAGTGCCCGGCCTGCAGCGCCTGGAACTCCCTGGTCGAGGAAGTGCAGAGCCGCCCGCCCGGCGCCCTCGCGCCCAGCAAGTCGGCCCGGACGCGTGGCATCAGCTTCCAGGGCCTGGAAGACGAAGTCCCCGCCCCGCCGCGCCTGTCCACCGGCGTCGACGAGTTCGACCGCGTCTGCGGCGGCGGCGTGGTGCCCGGCTCGGCCATCCTGGTCGGCGGCGACCCCGGCGTCGGCAAGTCGACATTGCTGCTGCAGGTCGCGGCCAACGCCGCCCGCCGCGGCGTCCGCTGCGCCTACATCTCCGGCGAAGAGGCGATCGAGCAGGTTCGCGGCCGCGCCCAGCGCATGGGCCTGGCCGACGCGCCGGTCCGCCTGGCGGCCGAAACCTCGCTGCGCGACATCCTCGACAGCCTGAAGCGCGAGAAGTTCGATCTCGTCGTCATCGATTCCATCCAGACCATGTGGAGCGACGCCCATGAGGCGGCGCCCGGTTCGGTCACGCAGGTGCGCGCCGCCGCCGGCGAGCTGGTGCGACTGGCCAAGAAGCATTCCATCGCCGTCATCCTGGTCGGTCACGTCACCAAGGACGGCGCCATCGCTGGCCCGCGGGTGGTCGAGCACATGGTCGACGCCGTCCTGACGTTTGAAGGCGAGCGCGGCTACCCCTTCCGGATCCTGCGCGGCACGAAGAACCGCTTCGGCGCCACCGACGAGATCGGCGTCTTCGAGATGGGCGACGCGGGCCTCGGCGAGGTGCGCAATCCCTCGGCCCTGTTCCTCGACACCTCCGGCGAGCGCGCCGCGGGCGCCGCGGTCTTCGCCGGCATCGAAGGCTCACGCCCGGTGCTGGTCGAGTTCCAGGCCCTGGTCGCGCCGTCGGCCTACGGCACGCCGCGCCGCGCGGTGGTGGGCTGGGACACCGGGCGCCTGGCCATGGTGTTGGCGGTGCTGGAGGCGCGCTGCGGCCTCTCCCTGGGCGACCGCGACGTCTATCTCAATGTCGCCGGCGGCTTGCGAGTGACGGAGCCGGCCGCCGACCTCGCCGCCGCCGCCGCCCTCGCCTCCTCCGCCCTCGACGAGGCGCTGCCGCAGGACTGCGTCGTGTTCGGCGAGATCAGCCTGTCGGGCGACATCCGTCCGGTCAGCCGCATGGAGTCGCGCATGAAGGAAGCCGCCAAGCTCGGCTTCAAGCAGGTGCTGGGCCCACAGGACCTCGACGGCGGCGCCATGAAGGTCACCGGCGTCACCCGTCTGGCGGACGCGATCCGCCGGATCGGCGAGCATCAGTGGGAGTAGCCGGTTTGCCCTGGTTCGACATCATCGTCCTGGCGGTGCTGCTGACGTCGGCGGCCCTCGGCTTCTTCAGCGGCGCCACGCGCGAGATGGTCCGCGCCCTGTCTTTCGTCCTGGCGGCCGTCGTCGCCGTCTTCGGCCTACGATGGACCGCCCCGATCGGGCGGAGCCTGGTCAGCGACCCCGAGTGGGCCGGCGCGGTGGTTGCGGGCCTGGCCGCCTTCATTGTCGTGTATGCGACATTGCGCATCACCGGCGGGGCCATGGTGCGGGGCGTGCACAGCACCCATGTATTGGGCGTACTCGACCGATCCATCGGTCTCGGATTCGGCTTGGTCCGCGCGCTTGTGGTCCTGGGCGCCCTGCATTTGGCGTTTCAGGCGGCCACCCCGCCCGACCGGGTTCCGAAATGGATGACGGGTGCGGCGTTTTATCCTCTGACGACCGCGGCGGCCAAAGCGTTAAAGGCCTTCGCGCCCAAGGGCTTAGACATGGCAGATAAACTAGCGCCCCAAATTGGGGACGCAGTTCGTGAAGGTTCGGCGACGGACCGGGGTGACTCTGCGGACGCCCAAGGCTATGACCCGCGCGAACGACGCAGGCTGGACGATCTGGTGGAGAAATCCCGATGACTCAGGATCAAGATCGATGGCGCCAGCCGACCTTCCGCGATCCTGACGACGATACTCCCCGGCTCGAGTGCGGGGTGTTCGGCGTCTATGACACCGCCGCCGCCGCGGCCGTCACCGCGCTGGGTCTGCACGCCCTCCAACACCGCGGCCAGGAGGCCTGCGGTATCGCGGTCTTTGACGGCCAGCGCTTTCATACCGAGCGCCACATGGGCCACGTCGGCGACGCCTTCGCCGGCCCCGACCTCGTGGACCGCCTTCCAGGCCACTCGGCCATCGGTCACACCCGCTACTCGACGGCTGGCGGCAGCTTCATCCGCAACGTCCAGCCGATGTTCGCCGACCTCGAGGCCGGCGGCGTCGCCATCGCCCACAACGGCAACCTCACCAACTTCCTGACCCTGCGCGAGCAGCTGGTCGCCGAAGGTGCGATCTTCCAGTCGACATCGGACTCCGAGGTGATCCTTCACCTCCTGGCCCGCTCGCGGAAGGCCAAGTTCGTCGAACGCTTCGTCGATGCGCTCTCCAAGATCGAAGGCGGCTACGCCCTCGTCGCCCTGACGAACAAGAAGCTGATCGGCGTCCGCGACCCGCTGGGCATCCGTCCGCTGGTGCTTGGCGATCTGGACGGCAAGCCGGTCCTGGCGTCGGAAACCTGCGCTCTCGACATGATCGGCGCCAAGTTCGTCCGCGACGTCGAACACGGCGAGATGGTGGTCATCGACCACAAGGGCATCCGCAGCATGAAGCCGTTCCCGGCGGCGCGCGCCCGGCCCTGCATCTTCGAGTACGTCTACTTCGCCCGCCCGGACTCGGTCGTGAACGGCCGCTCGGTCTACGACGTGCGCAAGCGCATGGGCCGCCGTCTGGCCCAGGAGAGCCACGTGCCGGTCGACGTCGTCGTCCCGGTGCCGGACTCCGGCGTTCCCGCCGCGCTCGGCTATTCTCAGGAAACCGGCGTGCCCTTCGAAATGGGCATCATCCGCAATCACTATGTCGGCCGGACCTTCATCCAGCCGACGCAAGGCGCCCGCGAACTGGGCGTGCGCATGAAGCTCTCGCCCAACCGCAATGTCCTGGCCGGCAAGCGCGTGATGCTGATCGACGACTCCATAGTCCGCGGCACCAACTCCGTCCGCGTCGTGCGCATGGTCCGCGAGGCCGGCGCCGCCGAGGTCCACCTGCGTTCGGCCTCCCCGCCGATCATGTGGCCCGACTACTACGGCATCGACATGCCCGACCGCGAGCACCTGCTCGCCGCCAACAAGTCGGTCGAGGAGATCGCCAAGATCCTCGACGTCGACTCGATGGGCTACCTCTCGGTCGACGGCCTCTACGCCGCGATGCAGGCCGACCCGCGCGATCCGGTCAATCCGCAGTTCACCGACCACTACTTCACTGGCGACTATCCGACCCGCCTGCTGGACCGGGAAATCGCCGAGGGCCGCAACGACGGCGCCGACCGCCAGCTGTCGTTCCTGGTCGACGCGTGAGGCTGGACGCCGGAAAGGCTCTCTCCGGCAGAGCCGCGGCGTGAGCGGTTCGGACGCCGATAGCCAGTCCCGGCCAACCCGCTCCTGGCTGAAAACGCTCGGCCTGGACTGGTACATCGCCGCGATCGTCGGGATGGTGGTGCTCGCCTCCATCCTGCCGGCCCGCGGGGCGGCCGCCCCCGTGGTCTCCGATCTCACCAAGGCCGGCATCGCCCTCGTCTTCTTCCTGCACGGCGCAAAGCTCAGCCAGGAAGCGGTGATCAAGGGGCTGCTGCACTGGCGGCTTCACGGCTTGGTCCTGGCCACGACCTTCATCCTGTGGCCCCTGCTCGGCCTCGGCGCCGCGGCGCTTCCGGGGTGGCTGGTTCCGGCCGCTCTGGCCCCGGGCCTGATCTATCTCGCCTGCCTGCCCTCGACGATCCAGTCGGCCATCGGGTTCACCGCGATCGGCAAGGGCAACGTCGCGGCCGCCGTCTGCGGAGCCTCGGTCTCCAACCTGCTCGGCATGTTCCTGACCCCGCTGCTGGTCGGGTTCCTGCTCGGAGCTGAAGGCGGCGGCCTGACGTTCTCGTCGTTCGAGGCGATCCTGCTGCAGCTCCTCGCCCCGTTCCTGGCCGGCCAGATCCTGCGCCGATGGATCGGAGGCTGGATCTCACGCCACGCCAAGCCGCTCGGCATGGTCGACAAGTTTTCGATCCTGCTGGTCGTCTACAACGCCTTCTCCGGCGCGGTCGTCGCCGGCATCTGGTCGAAGGTCTCGGCCTACGACCTTGGCCGCATCATCGTCATCTGCCTGGTGCTGCTGGCCCTCTCGCTCGGCTTCATGATCTGGGTCGCCCGGGTCCGCGGCTTTCCGAAGGAAGACGAGATCGCCATCGCCTTCGCCGGCTGCAACAAGAGCCTGGCGGCCGGCGTCCCGATGGCCGGCGTTCTATTCCCCGCCGCCACAGTAGGGTTCGTGCTTCTCCCGGTGATGCTCTATCACCAGTTCCAACTCATGGTCTGCGCCGCCCTGGCGCAGCGCTATGCCCAACGTCCGCTTCAAGAGCCAAGTCATGACTGAGTCCCTTCCCCTCGACGGCCGCATCGCTCTGGTGACCGGCGCGACCCGCGGCATCGGCCGCGAATGCGCCCTGGCCCTGGCGAAGGCCGGCGCTCACGTGGTCGCCGTCGGGCGCAACCAGGGCGCCCTTGAATCGCTCGACGACGAGATCAAGGAAGCCACCGGCCAGACCGCGACCCTCGTGCCGCTCGATCTGCTGAAGGGCGACGATATCGACGGCCTGGGCCTGGCGATTCATCAGCGCTTCCAGCGCCTGGACATCCTGGTCCACGCCGCCGCCATCCTCGGCGGCCTGACGCCCGTCTCGCACATCGATCCGCCGATGTGGGACCGGGTGGTGAGCGCCAACCTGACGGCGACCTATCGCCTGATCCGCTCCACCGAGCGCCTGCTGCGCGAGTCCGATGCTGGGCGCGGCATCTTCTTCACCTCGGGCCGGGTCGAGCGGCCCAAGGCCTTCTGGGGCGCCTACGGGGCCACCAAGGCCGCCGTCGAGCACCTGGTGCGCACCTGGGCCGACGAGCTCGAGAACACGACCGTGCGCGCGGCCCTGGTCGATCCGGGCGCCATGCGCACCAAGATGCGCGCCGAAGCCATGCCCGGCGAGGATCCCATGGACCTGCCGCATCCGTCGGAAATCGGCCCGCTCATCGTCGAGCTGGCCCAGGCCCAGCTGGGCCTGCCGACCTCTAACGTCCGCTTTTCCGATTGGCAGTCGGCCGGGAAGCTCGCTTCGGCTTGACGCCAGGACGGGCGAGCTTGGCGGCGCGGCCCTTCGGCGTGGGGCCCGCGCCGATCTTCTTGCCCGGCGCGATCTGCTTGGTCTTCGGCTTCACCTTCGGCTTGGGCTTCGGCTTTTCAACCACCTCGGCCTCGACGCCGGCGCCGGCGGACACCTTGGCGCGCACGGCGGCCACGCCCTTCGGCACGGCGACCTTCTTGCCCAGCTTCGGCGCGAAGTTCGGCACGGACGACCGCGGCGCCGGTCCGCCCTTTTCCTCGCCCTCGGCGTAGGGGTTCTTGTTCGACTTCACCGTCAGGCGCATCGGCACGCCCGGCATGTCGAAGCTCTCGCGCAGCGAGTTGATCAGATAGCGGCGATAGTGGTCCGGCAGCTGGTCGGCCCGGCTGGCGAACAGCACGAAGGTCGGCGGGCGCGCCTTGATCTGCGCCATGTACTTCGGCTTCACGCGACGGCCGCCAACGGCGGGCGGCGGGTGCCGTTCCATCGCCATCTTCAGCCAGTCGTTGAGGTCGCGGGTCTTCACCTTGGTGGACCAGTCGCCATGGACCTTGAACACTGAGGGCATCAGCCGGTCCAGGTGCCGACCGGTTTCCGCCGACAGGGCCACGACAGGCGAACCGCGCAGCTGCGGAAGCAGACGACCGGCTTCCTCGGTGATTTCCTTCAGCGTCGCGCCCTGGTTCTCGATCAGGTCCCATTTGGCCAGGCAGAAGACCAGAGCCCGGCCCTCGCGTTCGACCAGGTCGGCGATCTGCAGGTCCTGGATCTCGAACGGATGGGTGGCGTCCATCACCAGGATAACGACCTCGGCGAAAGTGATCGCGCGGATGGTGTCGCTGGTGGAGAGCTTCTCGAGCTTCTCCTGGACCCTCGCCTTGCGGCGCAGACCGGCGGTGTCGACCAGCCGCACCGGGCGGCCTTCCCATGTCCAGTCGACCGGAATGGCGTCGCGCGTGATGCCGGCCTCAGGCCCGGTCAGCAGGCGGTCCTCGCCGATCAGCTTGTTGACCAGGGTCGATTTGCCGGCGTTCGGACGCCCGACAATGGCGATGCGGATCGGCTTTTCGCCTTCGTCCTCTTCTTCCTCGTCCATGTCCGAGTAGACGCCGAGCAGCGCCTGGTAGAGGTCGGCCATGCCCTCGCCGTGCTCGGCGGAGATCGCGATCGGTTCGCCCAGGCCCAGGCCGAAGGCCTCGTTGACACCTATGTCGCTGGCCTTGGACTCGGCCTTGTTGGCCGCCAGGATCACCGGCTTGTCGTGCCGCCGCAGGATCTCGGCGAACACCTCGTCCATCGGGGTCACGCCGTCGCGGGCGTCCACGACGAAGAGCGCCACGTCGGCTTCTTCGATGGCCACGATGGTTTGCTGGCGCATGCGCGATTCGAGGCTGTCGTCGGTGACATCCTCGAAACCGGCGGTGTCGATGAGTTCTAGGTCCAGGTCGCCGATCCGGCCGGAGCCGAAGCGGCGGTCCCGGGTCACCCCAGGCTGGTCATCGACGATGGCGAGCTTTTTCCCCGCCAGCCGGTTGAACAAAGTCGACTTGCCGACATTGGGTCGTCCGACGATAGCAAGCCGCATAGGCATATTGAGTCAGATCCGCTTAGCGCAGCGCGATCAGTTGCGCCTTGTCGGTCGCAACATACACCGTCCCGCCAACGGCGATCGGGCTGATCAGGGTCGGCGAGCCGAGATTGATGGTCTTTTCGACGGCGCCGGTCTTGGCGTTCAGGGCCACGAGCTCGCCGCTCGACCCCGCCACGATCAGCCGGTTGGAGGCCAGCAGCGGGCTCGACCAGATCGGGCGCGTGCTGAACTTCTTCTTGCCGATGCCCATGAAGCCGCCGCCGTACGACTCGCGGTCCTTCCCCAGGTCGGTGATCCAGTAGATCTGGCCGCTCTCGCGCGCCACGCAGATCACTTCGCCAGCCTTGGAGACCACATAGACGACGTCGCCCGCGGGCCACGGCGAGGTGATGCCGGTGACAGGCAGGCTCCAGCGCGCCTGGCCGGTGCGCAGGTCGGTCGCCGCAAAGACGCCCGAGTGGCTCACCGCGAAGACGTCGCCTTGGTAGATGACCGGACGGCCCGGGATGTCCCGGATTTCCGAAAGGGCGTTGTTGCGGTTGGCGCGGCTCAGGGCCTCGTTCCACAGGTCGTTGCCGTTGCCGGCGCGCAGGGCGACCAGTTCGCCCGACCCGAACGACGCCACGACCGTGTCGCCCGAAACCGCCGGGCTGGAAGCGGCCAGGATGCGGGCCGATTCGGACAGCGCCTGATAGGTCCAGCCCTCCGCGCCAGTGCCGGCGTCGAAGGTCAGCAGGGTGTTGTCGATGGCGACCGCGAACACCCGTCCGCCCGACACCGTCGGAGCCGCATGGATCGGTTGTTCGGTCGAGGTCCGCCAGGTGACCGCGCCAGTGTCGGCGTTCAGCTGCGCGGCGAACCGGAAGCCGGAGGTCACGTAGAGCTTGCCGTCGGCCAGGGCGAGACCGCCGCCAAAGGCTTCCTTGTCGCGCTTAGAGTCCGGGCGCAGGTTCGTGCGCCACAGCTGCGAGCCCGATTGCGCGTCGAACGCCGAGACCGTGGCCTCGCCGTCCATCACATAGATCTTGCCGTTGGCCGCGACCGGCGTCGCCGTCACGTGCGCGCCGCGGTCGGAACCCGCGCCGAAACCACGCTTCCAGGCGATGCCCAGATTGCCGCCGGCCTCGACGTGGCCCATCGCCTGCTCGGGCGTGCCGCCCGGCAGCGACCAGCTGGCGTTCACTTCCGGAGTCGGCAGGAAGAAGTCGGCGCCCTTGAGCGCCTCGGCGACTTCCAGCGTCTGGTCGGCGGCGACAATGGCGATGCGTTCGCCTTCGGCGGCGGTTTCCTGCGGGCCTTCATCGCCCTTGTTGAACGGATTCAGCCGATTGACGGTCGAGCAGCCGGTCACGGCGACGCTCGCCGCCAGGAACAGAGCGAGGAGGCTTTTACGGCGCATTGACGTCATTGGGCTCCGGGGGCGGTCGGTTGCGGGGCGGCCTGGGGCGCGAGGCCCGGCGGAACGGCGCCGGGGGCCATTTGCACCGGCGGCGGCAGGGCCATGGCGGCCTTCACGGTCGCCGGAAGGGCCTTGGCCGAGCCGGAGTCGATCAGGGCCTTGGCGGCCTCGGCGCGCTGACGCGCGGCCTCGCCTGCGTCGGCCATCAGGCCGATGACCGCGAAGTCGCTGCGCGCGCCGGCCAGATCGCCGGCCATGAGCTTTGAAAAGGCGAGCGCCTCGCGCGCCTCGGCGCGGTAGGGACGGCCTTCCTCGGTGAGCGGCGTCAGGCGCGCCTCCATGTCCTTGAAGGGAGCCGTGTCGAGCAAGGCGAAGGCGGATTTGAGGCGGGCCGCATCGCCGATGATGTTGTTCGGCGCAGCTTCGGCGGCTTCATCGAACAGCTTCACCGCTTCGGCGGTCTTGTTGTCCGCCAGCTTCAGGCCGCCCAGGTGCTGCAGCGCCAGCGACTTGTAAGCCTTGGACGAACCTTGGCCGACCTCGCCCCACAGGCGGATGGCGTCGTCGCGCTTGCCGCTGTTGAAGGCCTCGATCGCCTGGGCGTACTTCTCGGACGCCTCGGCCGCCGCTTGGCTGCGGAAGTGCTGATAGCCCCACACGGCCAGCGCGGCGACCAGCGCCACGATCAGCACGCCGCCGACGATGGGCAGCACCCTCAGCGCAATCGACTTGTAGCGCTCGGAGCGAAGCTGCTCCTCGACTTCATCAAAGACATCGACCACGTCGGGGGACTCCGCACGAATAGGCGTTAGTGTTCAGAGCGGCGGAACCTATAGCGGTGGGCGCGCGGCTGCAACGCTGGACCGCTGGGCTAGACGCCGCGGACCGCCGGGTTCAGGGCGCGCGCCGCACGATCGCTTCGAATCCCGCCGCGCAATAGTCGAACAGCCGCGCCCGCACCGCCGCCAGGTCGGTCGAACGGCACAGCCCCTCCGACAGCTGATCGATGCGCCCGGTCTCCGACAGCGCCAGCATCATCGACCCGGTCAGGAACTGGTAGCCCCAGTAGAGATCGGGCAGTTCGGCGTCGGGCATCACCCGCCGCAGGGTGTCGATGAACTGGTGGACCACGGGATCGAAGTAGCGGTGCATCGTCTCCCCGCCCCAGGCCGGGGTGTTGTTCACCAGCGCGACCAGGCGGAAATAGTTCTTCCAGCCGGGCTCGCCGGTCAGCGACATCTCGATCAGCGGGTCGATGAAGGCGGCGACCACGCCCTGCGGGGTCATTTCGCCGCCGCTGGACTTTTCGTAGGCGGCCATGGCCTCCAGGCGCACCGTGTTCAGGATCTCGGCCCGCCGTGCGAACACGGCGTCGAACAGGTCGCGCTTGGCCCCGAAGTAATAGTGGATCAGAGCGGTGTCGACGCCGGCCTCGGCCGCGACCTGGCGGGTGGTGACCCCATAGAACCCGTGCCCCGCGAACATCAGCTCGGCGGCGTCCAGGATCGCCCGGCGCAGATCGGGCCCCTCCCCCTTCTTGCGCCGCCCGCGATTGGGCGGCGGCGGCGTGGCCTGGCTCACGACTGCGCCCCCGTCACGCGCTTGGCCAGGCACGTCACGCCCATGTCGGCGGTGACGTTGCCCACTGTGCGGAAGATGTCGGGGATGGTCTCGACCGCCAGCAGGATCGGCAGCAGCTCCAGCGGCACCCCCATGATCAGGCAGATCGGGCCTGTGGTCGTGAAGAAGGTGATCTGGCCCGGCAGCCCGACCGAGGCCAGGCTGATCACGGCGGCCACGCCGATCCCGGCCGCCAGCAGCGCGGCGTTGAGCGGCACGCCGTAGATGTGGGCGCAGTAGATGGCGACGCCGAGGTTCGCCGCCGGGCTGGTGATGCGGAACAGCGACACCGCCAGCGGCAGGACGACCCCGATCATCGATTCGGGCGCGCCCAACTGCCGCGTGCCGGCGATCATCGCCGGCAGGGAGGCGATCGAGGACTGGGTCGAGAACGCCACTGCCTGCGCTGGCGCTGCAGCCCTGGCGAAGGCCGGCAGCGGCACGCCCGCGGCCACGGCGAGCAGATAGGACAGCAGGCCGACCGCAATGCAGACGCCCGACAGGATCACGATGTAGTGGCCCAGCGCTCCGGCCGCGCCGAACCCCGCCTTGGCCCCGACGATCAGCGCCAGGGCGAACACGCCGATTGGGGCGACGAACAAGACCCACTGGACCAGCACCAGCATGGTGTCCATCACCGCCTGGAAGACCGAGACCAGCCCCGTGCGCAGGTCGGCGCGGATACGTGTGACCGCCAGTCCGAACAGCAGCGCGAACACCACCAGCGGCGCCATGCTGGTCTCTGCCGCCGCCTGGATCGGATTGGTCGGGATGAAGGCGCGCAGCCAGGCGCCCATCGTCGGGAAGTCCGGGACCTTCTGGATCGAATGCCCCGCCGCCTCGCGCAGCCCCGCGGCCGCGGCCTGCGGCGCCGGCCACGCCGCCAGCACGCCCGACACCGCCAGGGCCGAGAACAGCGCGCTGGCGACCAGCAGCACCCCGAACATCGCCAGCGCCCGCGCCGCTGTCCCGCCGGCCGCCGCCGTGCCCGCGGCCGACGAAACGCCGACCACCAGCAGCGAGAACACCAGCGGCACGATCGTCATGCGCAGCGCGTCCAGCCACAGTCCGCCGATCGGCTCGGCGACCGCGATGATCCTGTCGATCGCAGGGCTGTCGGCCAGGGCGGCGCCGACCACCAGCCCAGCCACCAGGGCGAGCAGGATACGCACGGTCGTCTGGGCGCCGGCCGCCGAGATCACATTGAGAAGCTTGGCCATCGCACTGAAACTAGTGCGCGTTCGGCCCGCCGCGAAACCGGTTTTCCGTCCTTCGGCGCAACGCCTTGGTCCACGCCCAACACACAGGCGCCGGCGCCGCCTGTCGCGCCCCCATCGGATCAATCTATCTATTCAATAGGATGGATCAATTTTGCAGCCCGCCGGAACGGGCCTAAGCTGCGCCTGCAAGGGAGGACCGGCGATGATCATATCGCTGCCCCCGGTCAGAGCGGACCTTGAAGCCGTCGGCCGGAGACTGAAAGCCGTACGCGAGGCGCGAGGCCTGGCGCTGGGCGAACTCGCCGATCAGTCCAGGATTTCGCAAGCGGAGCTGTCGATGGCCGAGCACGGCCGGCTGCGGCTGGACTCCGCCCAGCTCCACGCCCTGATCGCGGCGCTCCACGTCTCGCCCCGGATCCTGTTCGAACCGGGGCTGGACGTATCGGGCCTTAGGCGGCTCTAGCCGGCCTTGGCGAAGTAGATCTCGGCCGGGCCGGGGAAGCGGCGGGCGCGCACGTCGTCGGCATAGCCGGCGACCGCCTTGCTGATCTCGCCGCGCAGGTCGCCGTAGCGGCGCACGAACTTCGGCGTCCAGTCGAACAGGCCCAGCATGTCGTCGGTGACCAGGATCTGGCCGTCACAGCCGGCCGACGCGCCGATGCCGATGGTCGGAACCGTGATCGCCTCGGTGATCTCGCGCGCCAGTCCCTCGGCCACGCCCTCGACCACCACCGCAAAGGCCCCGGCCTCGGCGGTGGCCTTGGCCTCGGCCAGGATCCGGGCGCGCTCGTCGCCGCCCTTGCCCTTGGCCTTGAAGCCGCCGTCGACGTGAACCGCCTGCGGGCGCAGGCCGACATGGCCCATCACCGGGATCCCGCGCTTGACCAGATAATCGATGGTCTCCACCACCGTCGGCCCGCTCTCGACCTTGATCGCCTGGGCCCCGGTCTCCTTCATCACCCGCGCCGCATTGGCGTAGGCGACTTCGGGCGCACCTTCATAGGAACCGAACGGCATGTCGACCACGACCATCGCGCGCTTCGCCGTCCGCATGACCGCCTGGCCGTGCAGGATCATCATCTCCAGCGTCACGCCGACCGTGTTGGGCAGCCCGTGCACCACCATGCCGACCGAGTCGCCGACCAACAGCAGGTCGCAGTGCTCATCCAGCAGCTCGGCCATCGGGGCCGTGTAGGCCGTGAGGCACACCACCGGCACCCCGCCCTTACGCGCGGCGATATCCGGCGCCGCAAAGCGCCTGACCATTTCCTGACGCTGAGCCGACATGCCTAGAACTCCTCGAACACTCTGGTCACCACGAAGCCGATGGCGAGCACCGCCATTCCGCTGGCGATCCATACCACGGATGAGCCCGCCGGCAGCGCCGCAAGCAGATCCGACCTGGGCGCCAATTGCTGCACCCCCACCTGAAGCAGCCGCGTGGAGCCTTCCGAGGCGTTTTCCACCTGGGTGACGAAGTTCGACATGATCAGCTGACTGGCGCCGACCACCCCGCCGGCCAGGCCCGCGGCCCCGATCGTCCAGCGCCGGATGTTCCAGCCGCGATCCAGCTTGCGCTCTACAGACGTGGCGAAGGCCTTCTCGTCGGAGAAGGCCGGGGGCTCTGCGAAAAGGCGTTCAAGACGCCGCTCGAACTCGAGCTCAGCCATTCTCGCGCCTCCCTTCCAACTCGGCGCCGGCGACCGGCGCCAATCGCGCTCTGAGTTTCTCCAGACCACGTTTGACATGGGACTTGACCGTTCCAAGCGGCAGATTCAAGGCGTCGGCGGCCTCCGCGTGCGAAAGCCCCGCGCCGTAGCACATGGACACGCAGATCCGTTCCGCCGCGCCCAGCGTACGAAGCGCCTCGTCCAGGTCGATCCTGCCGGCTGCGTCCGGCGTCGGCGCGGTCTCGGCGCCGTCGTCGCTGGCGGCGGCCAGCGCTGCGATGCGGCGTTCGCGCTGCAGGCGGCGCAGATAGGCCCGCGCGCCGATCTTCCGGACCCAGGCGACGAAAGTCCCCTGCCCGCGGAACTCGCCGATCCGCTCGAACGCGGTCAGGAACGCATCCTGCGCCACATCGTCCGCCTCGGCCGGCGCCGCGCCCATGCGGCGCAGCAGCCCGCGCACGGCCGATCCGTGCCGGCGGACCAGCTCGCCGAAAGCCGCACGATCCCCCGCCGCCGCCAGGGCGGCCAGCTCCACATCGTGGGAATTCGTCAGCCTTGTGTTTTGAGAGCCCGACATCTGGGGCTTTCCCCTCCCCTTCGAGGGTTACTTGCCGCGGGAAATGAACGAGAGCGCGATCAGCGCCAGCCCGATGAAGCCGGGGAAGGCCGCGATCCCCAACAGCGGATAGAGCGCGTCGGGCTCCTCGAACTGGATCGCCATTCCCATGGCGGCGAAGCCGACCGCCACGCCCAGCCAGATGATCCCGGCCCGCATGTCGCGATAGGGCGAGGGCGCGGCCTTCACGTCGCTGGTCAACGCCTGGATGACCTCCGGCGGCAGCTCGGCGCCCTTCTCGATCGACGCGCGCAACGTCTCCTGAAGCTTCTGGCGCTCCTGGCTCTTCAGGTATCGCGGCACGATGACGATCGCGGCGATCATGGCGAAGAAGCCCAGCGGAATTAGGATTTCCATCCTGCTTATCCTTCTCTCAGTGCGGGTGGCTCATTCGGCCCCGTTCTGAAGGGAAGAGGCGCCGGGCTATGCGTATAGATGCAGATGGCGGCATGAAATGTTCTTCATGTTTCCTGGCGGGCGCCGCCGGCCCGCCGAAACTCAGCTGAACATCGCCCCATAGGCCTCGGGCTTGAAGCCCACCAGCAGCTTGCCGTCCACGTCCAGCACGGGCCGCTTGATCATCGACGGCTGGGCCAGCATCAGGGCGATGGCCTTGTCTTGGTTCAGGTCGGCCTTGTCGGCGTCCGGCAGCTTGCGGAACGTCGTCCCCGAGCGGTTCAGCAGGACGTCCCAACCGACCTGACCGGCCCACCGCTCCAGATGTTCGCGATCGACGCCGACGGCCTTGTAGTCGTGGAAGCCGTAGGTGACGCCGTGATCGTCCAGCCAGGTGCGCGCCTTCTTCATCGTGTCGCACGCCTTGATGCCATAGATCGTGATGCTCATCGGTCGAATCCGCTTGGGGTTTGCACGCCTCGACTTAACCTCGCCCGGCCTGCGCGACAAAGAAAAGGCCCGGCAGGAGCCTCCCGCCGGGCCTCGTCCGATCCGTCGCTGAAGCCCTAGCGGGCGGCGACGATGATGATCTCGACCTTGTAGGCCGGCGTGGCCAGCTTGGCCTCGCCCGTGGCCCGCGCCGGCGCATCCTTGCCGTCGACCCACTTGTCCCAGACCGCGTTCATCTCGGCGAAGTCGGCCATGTCGGCCAGCCAGATGGTGGCGGTCAGGATCTTCGACTTGTCGCTGCCGGTTTGCGCCAGCAGCTTCTCGATCGAGGCGAGCACCGCCTGGGTCTGGACGGTGACGCTCTCGCCCGGGGCGCCGACCTGGCCGGCCAGGTAGACGGTGTCGCCGTGGACCACGGCCTGGCTCATGCGGGGGCCGGCTTCGATACGTTCGATCGCCATGGGGCTCATTTCCTTCTCAGTTTGAATATCGCGAGATCGCCAGATCCCGTGTGTCGATGGCGCTCGCCGCGCCGCTGATCACGTCGGCGATCACCTGCCCTGATCCGCAGGCCATGGTCCAGCCGAGGGTGCCGTGTCCAGTGTTCAGGAACAGCTTTCCGATCGGCGTGGCGCCCACCACCGGCGTGCCGTCCGGGGTCATCGGGCGCAGCCCCGACCAGAAGCTCGCCGCGGCGGCGTCGCCCGCCCCAGGGAACAGGCTCTGCATGGAATGCTCCAGCGTGCGCCGGCGGCGGGGGTGCAGGTCGTTGTTGAAGCCCGAGATCTCGGCCATGCCGCCGACCCGGATGCGGTCGCCCAGCCGGGTGATCGCCACCTTGTAGCTCTCGTCCAGCAGCGTCGAGACTGGCGCGCGCTCGGCGTCGAGGATCGGCGCAGTGATCGAATAGCCCTTCACCGGATAGACCGGCAACCGCATCCCGAACGACGCGACCAGGGCCGGCGAATAGCTGCCCATCGCCACCAGGAAGGCGTCGGCCGTCACCTCGCCGCGGCTGGTCCGCACAGCGGCGACCGCGCCGCCCTCTTTGCGCAGACCTTCGATGGCTGTGTCGAACTGGAAGTCGACCCCCATCCCCTTGGCGATATCGGCCAGGGCGTTGGTGAACTTGAAGCAGTCGCCGGTCTCGTCGTTGGGCAGCCGCAGCCCCCCGACGATCGGCTCCAGCGCATTGGCCAGGCCAGGTTCGGCGCCGACGCAGCCCGCCGCATCCAGCACCTCGTAGGGCACGCCATAGGACTTCAGCACCTCGACGTCCTTGCCGATGCCGTCCATCTGCGCCTGGGTCCGGAACAACTGCAGGGTGCCGCGGCTGCGTTCGTCATAGGCGACGCCCGTCTCGGCCCGCAGCGCGATCAGCAGGTCGCGGCTGTACTCCGCCAGCCGCACCATTCGGCTCTTGTTGATCGCGTATCGTCCCTCGGTGCAGTTGCGCAGGGTCGAGAGCAGCCAGCCGATGGTCGCCACGTCGAACTTCGGCTTCAGGATCAGCGGCGCGTGCTCCATCAGCAGCCACTTGACCGCCTTGGCCGGAATGCCCGGTCCCGCCCACGGAGAGGCGTAGCCCGGCGAGATCTCGCCGGCATTTGCGAAGCTGGTTTCCAGCGCTGGTCCGGCCTGCCGCTCGATGACAGTGACCTCGTGACCGGCCTTGGCCAGATAGTAGGCGGACGAGACGCCGATGACCCCGCCGCCGAGCACTGCCACCTTCATGCGTCAATCTCCACGCAAGCGCCCAGGTAGGTGCGCGAGAAACGCCGTGCCAGCCCGGTCAGAATTTCATAAGCGACGGTCTCGGCCGCGCCCGCCAGCGTCTCCAGCGACTGGTGGGGACCGATCAGCTCGACGAAGTCCCCTTCGGCCAGCGCGCCTTCAGGCACGGCGCTGACATCCAGCGTCATGCTGTCCATCGAAACGCGCCCGACGATCGGCAGGCGCACCTCGCCCAGATAGGCCGCCGCGCGGCCGCCCAGTCGCCTGGGCCAGCCGTCGGCATAACCCACCGAGATCGTCGCCAGGCGCCGCCGTTCTGGCGCGACATAGGTCAGGCCATAGCCGACGCCCGCGCCCGCCTCGACGCTGCGAAGTTGGATCACCCGCGCCTCCAGCCGGACCACGGGGCGCACCGGCCGCTCCACCCCCTCGATCGGCGAGGCGCCATATAGCGCCAGGCCCGGTCGCACGAGGTCTTCGCCGAAGCTGGGTGAGATCCATACCCCCGCGGAGTTGGCGATGGACCGCGGGACGCCGGGGCCGATCCGATCGGCCAGCGCTTCGAACCGCGCCAACTGCTCCTGGTTCGAGGCGGCGTTCGGCGTGTCGGCGCAGGCCAGATGGCTCATCACCAGCACGACGTCGACGTCCGCAGGGAAGCCGTCCGGCAGCCTCTCGATCTCGTCGGCCGAGAACCCCAGGCGCGACATCCCGCTGTCCACCTGGATGACGGCCGCCAGCTTGCGGCCCTGACGCCGCGCCTCGGCCCGCCAGCGCTCGGCCTGCGGCAGCGAATTGAGCACCGGGATCGCTTTGGCCTGGACGCAGGCCTGCTCGGCGCCGGGCGCCAGCCCGTTCAGCACATAGAGCTTCGCGTTCGCTGGCAGGCTGGGCCTCAGCGCCAGCGCCTCGGCGATCATGGCCACGAAGAAGTCCCGGCACCCGGCGGCGGCCAGTTCCTGCGCGACGCGCTCGGCGCCCAGGCCATAGGCGTCGGCCTTCACCACCGCGGCGGTGTGCGACGGGGCCGCCTTCGCGGCGATCAGCTCATAGTTGGCGCGCAAGGCGGCGAGATCGATGGTCAGGCGGCCGCCGGCCAAGGCTTCGGCAACGTCCTCGAAATTCGCCATCCCATGCCTCCCGCGCGTCGCGCCAAGCACAGGCTACTCGAAGATAATTCGAACGTTTCGCCTAATGTCCGTATACTCAAGCGCTCAAGACCGATTTGCGCACATATCCGCCACCTCGACGCAACACATGACCATTTCCCTCGACGATACCGACCGCAGCCTCATCCGACTCCTTCGACTGGACGGCCGGCGACCGAACAGCGAACTGGCCGCCGAGGTGGGGCTCTCCGCCTCCGCCTGCCTGCGGCGAATCCGGATGCTCGAGGAACGCGGCGTGATCCGTGGCTACACCGCCATCGTGTCCGCGCCCGACTCCGGCGAGCGGATCATCGCCATCGTGCGCCTGACGCTGGAGAAGCAGACCGAGGAATACCTGCGCCGCTTCGAGGCCGCCGTCCGCGAGCATCCCGAAATCGAGGAGTGCTACCTGATGACCGGCGACGTCGACTACATCCTGCGGGTCTCAGGCGCCTCGACCGCGGACTACGAGGCGATCCACACCGACATCCTCTCGCGCCTGCCCGGGGTCGCGCGCATCCATTCCAGCCTGGCGATGCGCAACGTCCTCCAACACCGCCCGACGCGCCGCAAGGCCGGCTGAACGTCGAAGCCGGCCACCGGCCCGGGCCCGCGGCCGTCCACGTCGGTAGGTTTCGTCCCGCCGATCGCCCTGTTCGTAGAATTCTGCTTCAGCCGCGGGACCGCCCGCGAGATGGGGGCCCGCTGGCGTGCACGCTGATCGCCGGCGCGGTGGGGCAAATCTGCGCCGCCGTTCAGACACGGGGATCTGGAGGATCGCTTTGCGCACTTTGCCGGCACTCGCCATCGGTTTGATGCTGTCGACCACCGCGGTCCCCGTCGTGGCCGAAGCCGCCCAGTGCACGCGCGGCTGGTCGGGCTCGGTGCAGTACTCCCGATCCCAGGCCAACAGCAGCTCCAAGACGGTCGAGCGCGTCTCCCGCAAGGGGACCGACACGACGAACTGGTCGATGACCTACGAATATGCTGCGCAGGTCGCGGTTCGCCCTGCGCCGGAGCCGGAGTTGAGCCTCGGCCGGGCGAACATCAGCCTGAGCTCGATCTCGACCGAGACCACGGCCGCCAAGGACCAGCACATCTGCCCCCACACGCAGACGGCGCGCACCATGTCGGGCAATTTCGTCACCAAGAGTGAGACCCGCGCGAACGGCAGCGGACTGGAGGCCGGCGTCGACATCAGCATGGACTCTGATGGGACCTATCGCGTCGGCGTCCTGCTCCCCGAGATGAAGGGCACCGTCTCCGGCTCGAACTCAGCGAGCTACAGCGGCCAGTGCACGCCCAAGAAGGGCGTGAACCAAAGCATCCCTGACACGCCCACGACCATCGACGCCGTGCGCTTCTCCAGCAGCGGCGAAGACCGGGCCCTGCCCAATGATCTCGACCGGCTGAACGGCAGCCACTCCGTCACCTACTCAGGCGTGACGGAAACGCTGCGCTGGAACCTTCGCCGCTGCGGCGGCGACCTGCGACTGATCGATGTGAAGTTCGAGGACATGCGCTTCCCCACCTGGGACGCCTGGCAGGACATCGTGGAGCAGAAGGGCACCGTCGACGGCAATATCGTCCGGATCACCGCGGTCGTCGCCAATGACGGTCCCGAGGAGAAGTCTGCGACGGTCAAGTTCCGCGACACCTACAAGGGCGACAAGTGGGACAGTGCGCGCCCCGACGGCCTGTTGGAGGAGCTTTCGGTCAACGTCCCCGCGGGCGAGCAGCGCGAAGTGACGTTCAAGTGGGATTCCTCGGGCTACGCCTGGTTCGACGACGGGCGGCCGAGATTGATCCAACGCATCAAGGCCGAGGTCGAGGACGCCGGCAAGAAGGTCGACGACATGACGCGCAACCTGAAGGTCGCGCCCAAGCCGCTGGTCCTCGTTCACGGCCTCTGGTCGAACTGGAGGGCCTGGGAGTCCTGGCAGAACATCCTGACCACCACCCACTCCTACGACTGGAAAGCCTTCCCTGTGGGCGAGAAGGCCCAACACGGCCGAATGAGGACCGGCGAGGAGATGGGTAATTTCGATCCGACCAACACCATCGCCCAGAACGCCGTCGAACTCGGGCAGTACGTCAAACACGCCCAGCAGGACCGCAACGCCTGGCACGTCGATCTCGTCGCGCACTCGATGGGCGGGCTGATCAGCCGGCGCTACATCCACGCCTCCATGCCAAGCTATCCGGACGGCAAGCCGCAGGTGGCCCACCTGGTCATGCTCGGCACGCCCAACATGGGCAGCCGCTGCGCGGACATGATCAGCGCGCCCTTGGAAACCGCCGGCCAGTCGATGGATGCGCTGCGCGAACTGCGGCCAAGCGTGGTCGAGCAGTTCAACGCGGTCCACACCGAGCGCAAGGGCGTGGAGTTCTCGGTTCTCGCCGGAAATCCGCTGCCGGCCATCTGCTACATGTACGCCGACAACGACGGCGTGGTGACCGTCCCCTCAGCGACCTGGCAGATCACGGACGTTGAGCAGCAGGGCGTCCTGCACACCAGCATGACCGGCACGGAAGGCTTCGCCTCGTTCGTGAAGCCGCGCGTCGCCATCGGGCCGAAGAAGGCGGCTGAGAGCGTCAAGCTCTCGGCGCTCGCCTCGCCGCTCAATGCGCTCGCTTCGGGGCTCGACGCCGCCGAAGGCGGTCGGACGGACGCCGCCTCGGTCAAGCCGGACTTCTCGCAGATCGTGAAGCTTGCGCCGGGCCAGACGCTGAAGGTCGCCATCCCGGTTCGCGACGCCCGTGACTTCGGCATGACCTTCGTCGCCGCAACCAAGGTCTCGGCGACTCTGAGCGACGACAAGGGCGCGGTGGTGGGGACCAACCTGACCGGCAAGCCAGAGGCCAGCCAGATTTTCCGATCTCTGCTCGTCGACCGGCCGGTCGCCAAGGCGACCTGGACGCTCACCCTGCAAAATGCGGACGAGGTCGAACGGCAGGTCGTGCTCTCGACCTGGTCAAGGCCGAGCTGACGGCAGGTTTCTGCGACTGGCGGCGGAAAACCTGCCGCTAGTCGCCTATTCCCACTCGATCGTGCCGGGCGGCTTGGAGGTCACGTCGTAGACGACGCGGTTCACGCCGCGCACCTCGTTGATGATCCGCGTGGCGCAGCGGCCGAGAACTTCCCAAGGAAATTCAAAGAAGTCGGCCGTCATCCCATCCGTCGAGGTGACGGCCCGCAGGGCCAGCACGTCCTCGTAGGTGCGCGCATCGCCCATCACGCCAACCGTCTTGACCGGCAGCAATACGGCGAAGGCCTGCCAGATGCTGTCGTAGAGCCCGGCCTTGCGGATTTCCTCAAGATAGATGGCGTCGGCCTGCTGCAGCACGGCGACCTTTTCCTTGGTGATCTCGCCAGGAATGCGGATCGCCAGGCCCGGCCCCGGGAACGGATGGCGGCCCACAAAGGCCGGCGGCAGGCCCAGCTCGACGCCCAACGCCCGCACCTCGTCCTTGAACAGCTCGCGCAGCGGCTCGACCAGCTTGAGCTTCATGTAGTCCGGCAGGCCGCCGACATTGTGGTGGCTCTTGATCACCGCCGAGGGACCGCCGCGGGCCGAGACGCTCTCGATCACGTCGGGATAGAGCGTGCCCTGGGCGAGGAAATTGGCCCCGTCGATCTTGGCCGCCTCCTTGTCGAAGACGTCGATGAACAGGCGACCGATGGTCTTGCGCTTGGTTTCCGGGTCGGAAATCCCCGCCAGCTCGCCAAGGAAAAGATCACCGGCATCAACATGTACCAGCGGAATGTTATAGTGATCTCGGAACATGGTCACGACCTGCGTGGCCTCGTCCTTCCGCAGCAGCCCAGTGTCCACGAACACGCAGGTCAGCTGATCGCCGATCGCCTCGTGGATCAGCACCGCCGCCACCGATGAGTCGACGCCGCCGGACAGGCCGCAGATCACCTTGCCCTCGCCCACCTGGTCGCGGATCTTCTGAACCATCTCGCCGCGGAAGGCGGCCATGGTCCAGTCGCCCTTCAGGCCGGCGATCTTGTGGGTGAAGTTGCGCAGCATCAGCGCCCCACGCGGGGTGTGCGCGACCTCAGGGTGGAACTGGATGCCGTAGAAGCGCCGGCCCTCGTCGGCGATCACCGCGAACGGCGAGCCCTCGGACACCGCGACGGTCTCAAAGCCCATCGGCAGCGCCGTGACCTTGTCGCCATGGCTCATCCAGACGGTTTCGCGATGACCGATCCCACCAAAGCCTTCCAGCAGCGGGCTTTCCTTGACGATCTCGATCTCGGCGCGGCCGAACTCGCGGGTGGTGCCCGGCTCGACCTTGCCGCCCAGCTCGGCGCACATGGTCTGCTCGCCGTAGCAGATGCCCAGCACCGGGACGTCCAAGGCGAAGACCTTCTTGGTCACCGCAGGGCTCTCGTCCTCGTGGACGCTGGCCGGGCCGCCTGACAGGATCACCGCCTTGGGACCGAAGGTCTCAAGCATCGCCTCGACCTTGTCGAAGGGATGCACCTCGCAATAGACGCCGCTCTCGCGCACCCGGCGGGCGATGAGCTGGGTCACCTGGCTGCCGAAGTCGACGATCAGGACGCGTTCGTGGGCTTGTTGAGTCATTGCGGGGTCCATTTGGCGCGCTCAAGCACCGAGACGAAGAAGCCGTCCGTGGCCGAGCTGCGGGGCGAAAGACGAAGGTATCCTTCCGCCGTCAGATGACGGGTCAGGTTCGGGTTGGAAGTGGCCGGGACCACGCTGAAGTCCATCCAGCGCTCAAGGAAAGCCGCGATGCGGTCCTCGTCCTCTTCCGGCAACACAGAGCAGGTGACGTAGACGATGCGGCCGCCCGGCTTCACGAACTGGACGCCCCGATCGAGGACCTCGTCCTGGTCGGCGATGCGCTGGGCGAGCGTGGCCGGCTTCAGCCGCCACTTGGTGTCGGGGTGGCGGCGCCAGGCGCCCGTTCCGGTGCACGGCGCGTCTATGAAGACCACGTCGATCTTGCCGTCCAGGCCCTTCAGGGCGTCGGGATAGATCGGGGAGCGAACCTGCAGATTGCGCACGCCGGCGCGCTCGGCGCGGCGCACAGTGTCGGCCAGCCGACGCGCCTCGCTGTCGTAGGCGTAGATCTGGCCCTTGTTCGCCATCGCCGCCGCCAGAGCCAAGGTCTTGCCCCCGCCCCCGGCGCAAAGGTCGAGCACCTGGGCGCCCTTGATCTGGCCCGCCGCCTCGGCGGCGATCTGGGAGGCGAGGTCCTGGACCTCGAACCAGCCCTTGGAGAAGGCCGGAACCGCTTCCAGCGATTGGCTACGCTGGCTGGGATCAGGCGCTGCGATACGCAAGGCGTTCGGCAACACGCCGGTCGGCTCGGCGTTTAGCGGGGCAAGCGCCTTCAGCGCCTGCTCGGCGTCGGTCTTCAGGGTGTTGACCCGGAGGTCCACCGGCGCGCGCTCGGAGAGCATGGCGCCCTCCAGGGCCGCGTCGTGGCCAAAGGCCCGCGCGAACGACGGCTGCAGCCACTCGGGATAGTCGCCGCGGATCGACGGCGGCGCATCGGCCAGCTCGCGCGGCTGCACCAGCGCGGCGTGTTCGGCCTCGCTGAGCGGCCCGGGCCCATGGGGTGCGTCGCCCGCAGCTTCCGCAATCCGCTCAAGCGGCCAATTCCACAGGACGTGCAGCGCGCAAAGGACCGCGGCCCGCGGACTGTCGTCGCCCATGCGCCAGGCCAGCGAACGGCGGCGACGCAGGACATCGAGCACCAGGCCGGAGACCCAGGCCCGGTCCTTCGATCCAGCAAACCGGGACGCATCACCCCACGCCTTCAACGCCAGCTTCACAGGCCGGTGGCGCGTCTCGACGTCGGTGAGGATCTCGATGGCTGCGGAGAGGCGTCCGCCGTCACGCAAGGGCTGTTCTCATAGTCAGAGGAAGATGGCGGCCACGACCGCCAATGTGCCGCCGAACCCTACGAACCAGACCAGGCTGCGCGCAAAGGGAACGGCGAGGATGTAGGCGATCGGATGAAAGGCGCGAGCGATGACATAGAGCAGCGAGCCCCACATGGTCAGGTCGCCCAGCTTGGCCGCGAGGTACGCCACGACCACCGCCGCGGCGTGAAGCGGAAACGTCTCCATGAAATTGGAGAACGAACGCTCCAGCCGCGCGGCGTTTCCGGAAAGCGGCCGGGGCTCGTCACGCGGCCCCCTGCCCCACTCCAGGCCTTGCTGGCCCCGAGCCGCGGCCGCCGCCCAGATCAACTGAACAAGGCCGATGATCACGGCCACGCCCAGAAGCTTCAGTTCGACGGCCATGGTCATCAGACCGGGCTCGTATAGTTCGGCGCCTCGCGGGTCATCATCACGTCGTGAACATGGCTCTCACGAAGCCCCGCGCCGGTGATGCGGATGAACCGCGCCTTGTTGCGGAAGGTTTCGAGATCGCCCGCGCCCACATAGCCCATGGCCGCCCGCAGGCCGCCGACCATCTGGTGCAGGATGGCTCCGATCGGCCCCTTGTAGGCGACCTGGCCCTCGATGCCCTCAGGCACCAGCTTCAGCGCCGAGACTTCCTTCTGGAAGTAGCGGTCGGCTGAGCCATTGGCCATGGCGCCCAGCGAACCCATGCCGCGATAGGCTTTGTAGGAACGGCCCTGGTAGAGGAACACCTCGCCTGGCGCCTCATCGGTGCCGGCGAAGGCCGAACCCATCATGGCCACGTGCGCGCCCATGGCCAGCGCCTTGGCCAGATCGCCCGAGTACTTGATGCCGCCGTCGGCGATGACTGGGACGTCCGTACCCTTGGCGGCGCGGACGGCGTCGGCGATCGCGGTCAGCTGCGGCACGCCCACGCCCGCGACGATGCGGGTGGTGCAGATCGAGCCAGGCCCGATGCCGACCTTCACGGCGTCGGCGCCGGCGTCGATCAGGGCGCGAGCGCCTTCATAGGTGGCGACATTGCCGGCCACGATCTGAACGCGGTTGGTCTCGCGCTTCAGCCGGCCAACGGCCTTGGCGACGTCGGCGTTGTGACCGTGCGCGGTGTCGATCACCACCACGTCCACACCAGCGTCCACCAGTGCCATCGAGCGTTCATAGCCCGCATCACCCACGGTCGAGGCCGCGCCGACCAGAAGGCGCCCTTGAGCGTCCTTGGCGGCGATCGGATAGGCCTGGGCCTTCTCCATGTCCTTGACGGTGATCAGGCCGACGGCGTGATAGGCCTCGTCGACGACGATCAGGCGTTCGATCTTGTGCTTGCGCAGCAGCTCGCGCGCCTCGGCCTGGCTGACGCCTTCGCGGACAACGATGAGGTTGTCCTTGGTCATCAGTTCCTTGGCCGGGATATCGTCGCTGCCTTCGAAACGCATGTCGCGGTTGGTCAGGATGCCGACCAGCTTGCCCGTGCCAGGCTCGACGACCGGGAAGCCCGAGATTTTGCGGCGCGCCTTGATCTCGCGAACTTCGCGCAGCGTCGTTTCCGGGTGAATGGTCAGCGGGTTGATGACCATCCCGCTTTCGTAGCGCTTCACCTCGCGGACCTGGTCGGCCTGCTCCTCGACGGTGAGGTTCCGATGCAGAACGCCCAGACCGCCGGCCTGGGCCATGGCGATGGCGAGGCGGCTTTCGGTGACCGTGTCCATGGCGGAGGACACGAGGGGAATATTGAGACTGATTTCGCGGGTGAACTTGGTGGCGGTGTCCACCTGGGTAGGCATCACGTCGGACGCACCCGGTTCCAGCAAAACGTCGTCGAAGGTGAGACCTTCGCGAATGTCCATGTAAGGCTCCATTTTGCGAGCCGCGTATAAGCCCTCTCGGGCGCTCCCGGCAAGGGCTGGATCGAGCGTAATCATGCCGCAGCGTGCTCCTTCTGGGGTTGGGAACGGTTCTGAAGGCCGAAAGTCATGGCGAACATGACTAGGCAAAGGGCCGATGAAAGGCCCAGGGCGGCGGTCGGCGACTCGGCCAGCGCCATGCCGTAGAGCGCCGGGCCGCCGACCTGCAGCACCTGCGCCGGCTGGGAGAGCAGCGCCGAGCGGTAGCCATAGTTCGCCTGTCCGAAGAGACTGAGCGGCAGCACGCCCTTGGCCACGGTCATCATGCCGTTGCCGCCGCCCTGCCCCAGCGCCATCAACGGAGCCGCCTTGGCGCCGAACGACACCAACGCGGTCGCGCCCAAGGGATGCAGCAGCGTCGCGAGCCGCGTCGAGATCAGGATCGGCACGCGGCGCAGGACCGTGAACTCGGCCAATCGCACGCCGACCGCCGCCAGCCCCACGAGTCCGGCCACCGCCGCCGCATGCGAAGGCGTCAGGCCAAAGCCGGCCAGCAGGCGCGGCATGTGATTGGCCATCGCGCTGGAGATGAACCAGGCGCAGGCGAAGATCGTGGCGAGTTGAATCATTCGTCGATCCCAGACCACCGGGGCCGCAGGCGGGCTCGCGGCGTCGCGTGGCCGCACGACAACACGAGGCGTCACCAGGACGACCAGGGGAAGGCAGACCAGCAGATGCGCGGCCGCCCAGGCCAGGCACGCGCCGCGCCACCCCATCGTCTCGGCCATCCAGGCCGTGACCGGCCATCCCACCGCCGAACCCAGACCGCCCAGCACCGCCACGCCGGTGATCGGACGCCTGGCTTCCTCGCCGTAGAGCGCCACCAGGATCGCGAACGGCGTGCCGTACATGCCGATGGTCATTCCGACGCCCAACGCCGCCATCGCCAAGGTCAGGCCGGCGACATCGGCGGCGCGGGCCAACAGCACCAGCGCCGACGCGAAGATCAGGTTGGAGACCAGCAAGACGACCTTGCCGCCGCTTCGGTCGATCCAGCGTCCGGCAGCGGGCGAAAGGATCGGAGAGACCGCCAGCGACGCCGACGTCAGCGCGAAGATGAGGGTCGGAGCCAGGCCAAGATCGCGGGCGATCGGGTCGCCCAGCGCTCCCATCAGATAGTAGCTGGAAGCGAAGGCGACGATCTGGCCCAGCCCCAACACCAGCGTGACAAGCGTCTTGGGCGGTCGATGCTGGGCGGGCTCACCTGACATGGCGAGCTTGTGCGCCAATTGGAGAATTGAGGAAAACGATATATTGGCATCTTGATGTTCGAAAATATCACATCAAGGCCTATGCCTTCCTTGAACGCTCTTAGGGCCTTCGAGGCGATGGCGCGGACTGGCCGCGCGACCTTGGCCGCCGAGGAACTGAACGTCACCCACAGCGCCGTAAGCCGGCAAGTGAAAGCGCTGGAAGACCAATTGGGCGTAAGGCTGTTCAGCGGCCCCAAGCACCGCCTTGAATTGACCGAGGCTGGACGGCGGCTGTTGCCGGCGCTGACAGGCGCTTTCGACCAGATCGCCGCGGCGGTCGGGCAGGTGCGGGCCGGCGGCGAGGATCTGCTGATCGCGGTCAACGCCAGCGTCTCGGTCAAGTGGCTGATCCCGCGGCTTGCAAGGTTCACCGCCGCGTATCCGTCAGTGAACGTCGAGCTGGCCGAACTGCCGTCGCACGCCAATTCGTATCGCGGCGCGCATGCCGTCGTTCGGATCGTGCCCAGCAGTCGGTTGAGCGAACCAGAGGCGACCGGCTTCATGGCCAATCACCTGGGACTGGTCATGTCGCCCGGCTTGGCACAGCGGTACGCCGCCTCACCGCAGGCTGCGCCGCGCCTGATGGCCCAGACCCATCCGCAGGGGTGGGCCATTTGGGCCGCCCTGACCGGCGTCGAACTGCCGCCGGGCCCCGAGCAACCGTTCGCGCACCTGCACTTCGCCCTCGACGCCGCCATCGCCGGGCTGGGAGCCGCAGTGATGCCTTGGCCACTGGTCGCCGACTATGTGCGCAACAGCCGCCTTGTCGCGCCGATGGGCTTTCGAAAGGCCGAGAGCGCATTCGCCATATTGACGACGCCTGGTGTCAGCAGCCGTGCGCTGGACCGGTTCCGTGACTGGCTGGTGGCTGAGGGAGCACAAACCGCCCCCCCGCCGCTCACCCCTTGAAGCCGATCGCGATCAGATAGACTTCCGAGGAATCCGCCCGGCTGGCCTTTGGCTTGATGTTCTTCACCTCGTTGAAGTGCCGCTTCAGGTCGGCGATCACCTCCGAAGTCTCGCCCCCCTGGAAGGCCTTGGCGACAAACGACCCGCCGGGCTTCAGGACGCTGATGGCGAATTCTGCGGCGGCCTCGATCAGCCCCATGATCCGGAGGTGATCGGTACGCCGGTGTCCGACCGTGTTCGGCGCCATGTCCGACAGCACGACGTCCGGGCGGCCGCCCAGCAGTTCGATCAGCATCGGACCGCAGACCGGATCGGTGAAATCCATCTCCAGGATATGGGCCGGCGGCAACGGATCGACCGGCAACAGGTCGACGCCAACGATGTTGGTGACCCCGCGCTCAATGGCCACCTGCGTCCAACCGCCGGGCGCAAGCCCCAGGTCGATGACCCGTGCGCCGGGCTTCAGCAACTTCAGACGGTCATCCAGCTCCGTCATCTTGTAGGCCGCGCGGCTGCGATAGCCGTGCGCACGCGCCTTCGCCGAGAAGGGGTCGTTGATCTGCCGGTTCAGCCAGGCCTGTTGAGAAGGCGTGCGATCCTTGGCCGTCTTCAGGCGGGCGGGTTTGCCCCGCCCCTCTTCCAGTCCGCCTGAGGGCGGTTTGACCATTCGCTTGCGGGGAGGTTCGCTCATTCAGAAGCGTTTACAGCGGAACCGGCGCCCGATCCACGGCCGCGCCGCCGGCGCCGCCGGCGTTTGCGCTTTCCGGCGCCGGACATCAGCGACATCAGGATGCCTTCGCGCAGGCCACGGTCGGCGACCCGTACGCGGGTGCAGGGCCAAAGTTCCTGAACCGCCTGCAGGATCGCGGCGCCCGCGAGGACGAGATCCGCACGATCAGGACCGATGCAGGGTTGGCCGGCGCGCTCCTGGGGGCTGAGTTCAAGCAGCATTTGCGCGGCCGCGTCGCACTGGTCACGGCTCATCCAGATGCCGTCCACCACGCTGCGGTCGTAGCGGCGCAGTCCCAGGTGCATACCGGCCAGACTGGTGATGGCGCCTGAGGTGCCGACCAGGTGCGCATCGCCGGCGTCGAACACCGGTCGCATTTCGTCGGCATGCCGGAACGCGCCGAGTTCATCCTTCACGGCCTCGACCATGGCGCGGAACCAGCTCTCGGTCGCCCGCTCGCCCTCCGGGAAGCGTTCAGCAAGGGTGACGACGCCAATGGGAATGGACAGCCACGCCTTGATCGGCAGTTGCGAGGCGGAGAACTTTCCAAGCTCGGCCTCGAGCCCGCCCGCGGTCAGATCGACCCAGGACAGCTCCGTCGAGCCGCCGCCGACATCGACGACCAGGGCCGCAGCCGCCTTTCGGTCCAACAGGTTGAGGCAGCCGGCGACCGACAGGTGGGCCTCTTCCCGCGGCGTGATGATCTGAAGATCGAGGCCCGTCTCGGCCGCGACGCGGTCGATGAACTCCTTGCCGTTTTCGGCGGCGCGACAGGCCTGAGTGGCGATCGCCTTGAGCTTGACCACCTTACGGCGGCGCACCTTCTCGGCGCTGACCTTGAGCGCGGCCATCGCCCGCTCCATGGCTGCGTCAGATAGTCGCCCCGTTTGCGACAGCCCCTCGCCCAGACGGACGATGCGCGAATAGGCCTCGACGACGCGAAAACCACGCCCTGTCGGGGTCGCGATCAGCAAACGGCAATTGTTCGTACCCAGATCGAGCGCGCCGTAGCACGGCGAATCCGCCGCAGGCGCGACTTGGCTCTTCCTGGTCGCGGAACCTGCAATCCGGTCAAGCGTGGCGGTCACCGGAACGGCGACCAGAACGCTTGCATTTCAAGGCCTTGGAGCATGTCCGAACCGAACACGCTCAACAGCGCCACCCTCATGGACCGTCATCCGTCCCCTGCAGGCGCCTAACTGACGCCTCGTTTCACAGGCGACTGTAGCAAGGCCGTTCGCCTCTCGGAAGGCGCGCCCTTGCACACCGGGCGATGAGCAGTACGTTCACCTCCCAGTTAGGCGCCGAGGTCTAGAGTCGGTTTTATGGACGCTCGTATCGAAAAAAGCGGTGGGGATTTGGTGGCGCCTCCCATGGTGCTCGCCGAAGCGCGCCTTGCGAAGTACGCCATCGGACAGGTCGTGCGGCATCGCCACTACCCCTTCCGCGGTGTGATCTTTGACGTCGATCCGACGTTTGCGAACACCGAGCAGTGGTGGCTTTCGATTCCGGAAGAAATTCGCCCTCGCAAGGACCAGCCGTTCTATCACCTGCTGGCCGAGAACGAGGAGAACGCCTACGTCGCCTATGTCTCCGAGCAGAACCTTATGCCGGATGAGAGCGGCGAGCCTGTGGGCCACCCTCAAGCTGCGCTGATCTTCGAATCCTTCCAGGAAGGCCACTACGTGTTGCGGCCGCGCATCAGCCACTAGCAGCCGACAAAGGCTTCCAATCGAGGGCCGACAGGCGCAATCTTTACCCGCCGAGCCGCCGATTTCGAGCACAGTTCGAACGGAAATTCCCCGAAGACGCGCTCATTCTGGCGCCCATGAGTATTGACGGCGCGCCGCCGCCCGGAGCCCGGGCTGATTGGACCATCGACCAGGACTGGGCGAGTTACACCCAGGCCGAGCATGACGTCTGGGTCACGCTCTATCAGCGCCAGGTTGAAATGCTGCCCGGCCGCGCATGCGATGCATTTCTCAGGGGTCTGGACGCACTGGACCTGCATCGTGGCGGGATCCCGGAGTTCGACCGCATCAATGTGGAGTTGCGCAAGTTGACCGGCTGGTCCGTCGTGGCGGTGCCCGGCCTGGTTCCCGACGAAGTTTTCTTCGACCACTTGGCGAACCGCCGTTTTCCGGCCGGCCGCTTCATCCGCAAGCCGCAGGAACTGGATTACCTGCAGGAACCTGACGTCTTTCACGACGTGTTCGGCCACGTGCCGATGCTGACTGACCCGACCTTCGCCGACTACATGCAAGCCTATGGCGAGGGCGGGCTAAAGGCCTTGGGCCGCGGCCAGCTGCACAATCTGGCGCGCCTCTACTGGTACACCGTCGAGTTCGGACTGATGGAGACCCCCGAAGGCCTGCGCATCTACGGCGCCGGCATCGTCTCAAGTCACGCTGAATCTATCTTCGCGCTCGACGATCCCTCGCCCAACCGGATCGGCTTCGATCTGGAAAGGGTGATGCGCACCCCTTACCGGATCGATGATTTCCAACAGGTCTACTTCGTCATTCCATCGCTCAAGGCTCTGCGCGAGACGACTCTGGCGGACTTCACAGCCGTCTATGCGCGACTGGACGGCGCGCCCGACATCACCATCGACGCAATGGCGCCGGGAGATCGGATTTTCACCTGCGGGACCCAGGCCTATGCGACCGCAGGCGGGCGGTTGGCGGCGGTCTAGCCGCCGGCCTTCTCGCGGTCCAACAACGTCTGGATGCCCTTGCGGACTTCCTGCCGCTGGGCCGGCGTGAACACCCGGTAGCGCTGCGCCTTCGCGCCGGAGGCAACGGAGATCTCCTCGTCGGTGACGTAGATGAAGCGTCCCTGGAACGCGCCCGTGGTCGGCTGCCCCGTCACCATGTGCAGACCCTCGAGCCGCACGGCGCAGTTCTCCAGCGTGTCGATGTTCGGCGCGATGGGGCGGAAGTCGGGCTTGCCGTTCATCCCTTCAGCCATTCGCCAACAGACGCCGGGGTTGTCCGGCGCGGTCAGCGGCTTTTCGCAGGCGGCAAGCGCCAGGGACGTCAGAAGAACCGGAAGCAGCCGTCGCATCGTCAGTAGTCCTTGCGCCACCGGACGGCGAGCTTGCCGTCACCCTGGCTGGCGAGCTTGGAGATGATGGAGAGGTTGCGGCCGAGTCGCCACTCCACCTGGGCGGAGGGCCCTTCGCGTCCCCCGCCGGTGATCTCCAGATAGACGTCTTCCGTCAGATACTTGCCGCCGGACACTGTCACGCCGCTCTCATCGCCCCCCGCCAGCGAAAGCCGATCGAGCCCGGCGAAGCTACGCAGGTTGCCGATGACATCGAAGCCGCCGCCGCCAGCCAACGACGATAGGGCGGACGCCAGTTGCGCCGCTTCCAAGGGGGACAACTGCGACGCCGAGCGCCCGAACAGCACCTGCGACAGGACCTCGTCATTCGGCAATGTCGGCACCGAGGTCAGAGTGATCTCGGGCCTGGCCGCAGTACCGCGGATCCGAACGACGGCGGTCAGCGACGGGTCGTCCCGCGTCGCTGAGAGATCCAGCCGGATCGCTTGCGGCGAAGTGGCCAGATAGACCACGCCACGATCGTCGAACTCGAACCTCTTGCCCGCGAAGTCATACTCGCCGCGCACGACCCGCGCCGTTCCCGAAAGCGCAGGGCGCGCCGTGGTGCCGGTGACACGAGCGTCGAGCGACAGCTCGACGTCCAGGCCCTTGCCGCGAATGTAGATGCGCCGCGGCGCTTTCAGCGTGACGTCGAGCGCCATCGCCGCCCCGCTCCGCGTGACAGGCTGCAGAGAGCCCGAGACATCTACGGGCTTGTTGCGCTCGATGACGTCCATGTTCACGACGCCGGACGAGCCCGAAAGCTTGGCAGCCACATCGGCGCGGTCGATGGTGAGATCGCCCGCCAGCCGGACCTTGCCGTCCGCCCCGCGGTCGAGCGTCGCCTGGCCGGACGCCGAGGCGGTGGCCAGATCGTTGTCGATCAGCCGGAAGTTCTTCAAGTCCAGCTTGAAGGTCGAAGCGCCGTTGCGCAGCAGGCTGAGCCGCCCCGACCCGGCCAGCGAGCCGCCATGGCCGTCGGTGCTGGTGGCCTGACTGATATTGACCGCATTGTCGGCCAAGGCCGCACGCAGAGTGACGTCGGTGAGCACCAGGCCGGTCGCTCCATCTGCAAAGCGGCCATTGTCGACCTCGGCCTGGCCGACCGCGCGAGGATCCGCAAGGGTCCCGCTGAGCGTCCCCTGCATCTGGACGTGGCCCGCCAGTTCACGCTCGCCGCCGACCAAGAGGTCCCACAGCGGCTTGACCTCGCCGTCGGCGAAGAACGTCCCGCGCATCGGCTGGGTCCGCGCGATGGCGATCCGGAACGGGCTGGCGCTGGTCTCGGTCGGCAGGACGAGCTTGGCGTTGGCGCGCAGACCATGCTCGTTGGTCACCGCGGCGTCGAGGTCGAGCGAGTCGCCGGCCAGCCTGGCCTTGAGCTCGCCGTCGAGGCCCAATTCGCGCGGAGATCCACGGCTGCGGGCGTCGTCGAGCTTCGCCTCGAGCGTGCCGCCCAGTTGCCCGCCCCGGCCTGTCAGGACCAGCGTACCGTCGGCCTTGCCGGTCAGATCGGAATTGACCAGGCCAAGGCCCAGTTGCTGGACCTCGGCGCGGATCTCGGCGACGTCCTTGGCCAGGCTGGCGTCGAGGCTGATCCGGCCACCGTCCGAAGCCAGCAGCCGAAGTCGCGCGCTGCGCTCGGGTCCGCCAAAGCGCAAGACGGCCGGTTCGACGGTCTTCAGGTCCCGACGTCCCAGCGCGCCATCGCCCGCGAAGGTCAGCGCATATCCGGGATTCTCCGATGAGAGCGTCCCAGCCCCGTCCAGCCGCCACCGGTCGCTCGCCGATACGCCCTGCAGCTGGGCTTGGTAAGGCAACTGCGACAATGGACCGTTCGCGGTGATGACGCCCTTGCGGATCGCGATCTTCGCGCCGGGCAGCACAGCGTCGTTGGCCGTCAGATTCAGCGTCGCGCGTGGCCCGCCTGTGGCGTCGACAATTTTCACAGAGCCTGCGATCACGCCGCCGTCAAGGAATGCGCCCTTGGCAAGACGAACGTTCAGGTCCGCCGCCGAAGGCGTCGCCTTGCGCAACGATACGGCGCCGGTCGCCGTCAGGCCGCCGGCGTCGACCGACAGATCGGACAGGTCCACGCCGCCTCGCGGGAAGCTGAACGCCGAGCGCGCCGCCGCCGGGCCGTAGTCACTGGCCGCGGTCAGCGCCACGACGCCGCTGGACCCGCCGCCGCCGCGCATGAAGCTGAGAGTAAGCTTGGCGTTCTTCAGCGGCAGCCGCGGCAGGTCGATGGCTTCCAGGTCCGCGAGCAGGTCGGCCCGCGGCGCGGAAGGCCTCCCGGTGATCGCGCCCGTGCCGCTGGCCTTGCCCGTGACCTCGACCGGCCCGGCCCTGAACGGGCCTGTCGCGGCCCAATCGAGCTTGAAACGCATGGCGCCGGTTTCATCCAGCACGCCGGCGGTGGTTGCGTTGATCGCGGCGCCATCAAGCGCCCCGCGGGAAATCGACACCTTGCGTCCGGCGACGTCAGCACGGGCCTGAAGGCGCGGCGTCGCGCCCAGCAGGCGATCCAATTCGGAGAAGCCGGAGGCGAACCGCTCGCCCTTGGCGTCCAGCGTCAAGGCCCACGGCCGGCCCGCGCCTCCCTGACTGGCCGACCAATCCGCCGCCAGCACCCCGCTGGCGCCAGCGCGTGCAGCGGCGAGGTTCGAGAACGTCGCCTTGCCTTTGAAGTTGAGGCCGCCAAGCAAGGTGCGTCCGCCGCTGGCGTCCACCTTCAGACCCGCGCCAGTCGCCTCGATCTGACGAAGCATCAGGCGGCCATCGGCCAGCCTGGCGGCGTCGAACACCGCCGTCGGTCGCGCGCCCAGCAGCGCCGCGGCCAGACCGGCCCCTCGTCCGCCGACGCCGGCGATCCGGCCGTTGATCGCCAGCACCTTGTCCTTGCGGGTCAGCACAAAGGGGCCGGAGACTCGATCGAGTCCGTATTCGCCCAGCCTGAGCCGGGCCACGTCCGCGGAGCCGGCGAAGCGCAGATCGTCCAGTTCACCCGTCAGAACACCATCGACACGGCCCAGACCCATCGACGGCCCCCCGGTCACCTTCGACAGTTCTCCGGCCGAGGCCGCGAGCGTCACTCCTTGAGGCCCCGCCCGGCGCTCCCCAAGATTGGCCTTCCCTTTCGCGGTGACAGCGACATTGTCAGACGTCAGTTCCGCCTCGATATCGAAGAGTGATTGTGGGGCCTTCTTTCCCGTCACCGCGAACCGGACCTCTGGGCCGAGCCGGACGACCAAGGACTGGGTAAGCGTCGATGCGGCCAACTCGATCCGCCCCTGCGCCGTCCCGCCCTCTGGGCCCCAGACACCCTTGGCGTCGACCGGCCTGGTCGCGCCGCTCTCGGCGATGACCGTGAATCGGCCGGTCGACTTCTCGCCCTTGGCGTCCACGTGCAGCAGGAACGGCTGGTCTGGCGCGAGGCCAAGCGCACCGGCCAAGGCGCCGCCCTGGGCCTCTCGAGCGTCGGCGTTGACGATCAGCGGGCGATTGCCGCCGAAGTCGAACTTGGCGTTCAGATGGTCGCCGGGATGCAGCACGCTGGCGACGGACGCCGTCCCCTTCTGACCTCCATTGCGGCGCATGAGCTCGACCGAGGCATCGACATCGTAGACGCCGCGCGTGCGCGCCAACTCCGGCATCAGTTCCACCCGCCCGATGGCCCGATCGATGACGATGCTGATGGGCATCCCCTCGGACGGCCGTTTCGGTTCGGTGATGGGGCGACGATAGATCGTGACATGTTCCGCCGTGACCTGCGTCGCGTGGAAGCGCCGCCGCACCAGATCGCCAAAGGTCCAGCTCAGGCGCAGGTTGCGGCCTTCAAGCCAAACACCCTTCGGATCGCGTATCACGACGCGGCGGACGCTGAAGTCGCGCCAGACGTCGCCGCTGAGGCCCTCGATGTACAAGCGACCGAAACGCCCCACCTTCAAGCCGTTGGCGCGCGTCTCGATGATCGAGCGGCCCTGCGGCGATAGCGGGCCGAAGCGGCCGGCGAGCAGCGCGGCGCCCGCAAGCACGACGAGCACAGCGCACACCGCGAGCACGATCCACGCGAGACGGCGCTTCTTCTTCGTCACGGGCGCCGTCGCGCCGTCGTCCTTCGTCGGCGTCTCGGTCAAAAGCTTTGCCCGATGCTGAGATAGATCTGAAATGCGGGATCGCCTTCGCGCTTGTCCAGCGGGACGGCGATGTCAGCGCGGATAGGCCCAAAGCCAAGGTCGTAACGCACGCCGACGCCGACCCCGACGCTGAAATCATCGCCCGTGGGAAACTCGTTCGTGCCGACCGCGCCCGCGTCGACGAACGCCACGACGCCCCAACGCTCGCCGACCCGCTGGCGCAGTTCCAGCGAGGTCTCCAGCAACGAAATCCCGCCCTGCGGGGTGTTGTCGATATCGCGCGGCCCGATGGCCTGGAAGGCGTAGCCGCGCACTGAGCCGCCGCCGCCTGCGTAGAACCGGCGTGAGGCGGGCACCTCAGGGATGCTCCCGCCGAACATCGCTCCGACCTTGACCCGACCCGCCAGGACCGTGCGGGCCTTCTCCCCGAACGGGATGTAGCTCGTTCCCTGGGTCTGCACCTTGAGATAACCCAGGCTCTCGTCACCGATCAGGTAGGTCGGTTCAGCCCGCACATCCAACCGCCACCCGCGCTTGGGATCGAGCGGGTCGTCCGATCGATCCAGGGCCCCCGCTGCGAGCCCGGCGACGGTGAACAGGTCCTGCCCAAGCGACGAGATCAGGATCGTCTGCTTTTCCTCGACCCGGCCGTAGTCCAGCGAGCCGCCGAGGGTCAGGTAGGACGTCTTCCGGAACCGCCGGGTAACGTCGGCGCGGACGCCGACCCCGGTTTCATCGTAGGCGTCCGTGCGGCTCGAATAGGCCCCCCCGCCGGCCTTGAACGTCTGCTGGGGCCGACGCCAGTGCGGCAGCGTCAACTCCGCGCCGAGCCGACTGTCGATATTGGAGGCCCTGGCCAGCGCTGACAGAGTGTCGGCCCGCCCAAGAATGTTGTAGCGGGTCCAGCGCGCATCGGCCCCCAGGCCTTCGGTCGTGGAGTAGCTCGCCCCCAGTTCCAGCGTCCTGGGTTTCCGGTCAGAGAGGCTGACCAAGATAGGACGCCGCCCGTCCGGCGAGGCTTGGTCCTTGGGCGCCAGCGACACCGTGACGGAGTCGTAGACCCCGGTGTCCAGCAGCCGGCGCTCTAGTTCGCCGACATCTTCCGGGTCGTAGACCTCGCCCGGGCGCCAGGGGGCCAGGCTCTCAAGCCACCCACGGCGGCTTCGCCCCTCATCGCCGATGATCTTCAGGCCGGCCAGGTGAACGAGTTCGCCGGCGGCGATCTTGTAGGTCGGCCGGACCGTGCGATCGGCATGGTCGACGATCACTTCGCGCGGCTGGGCGGCGGCGTCAGCATAACCCCGCTTCTGGACCGCGGCGACGATCCGCCCCTCGGCGTTGATCACGTCGACCGCCCGACCGGGCGCGCCGGTCGCCAGACCCATGACCACTTCCCCGGACTGACGGACGGTCTCCATCGGCTCAGGCGCGATCCAGTCGATCTGGGGATCGGCCAGGGTGAAGCGCGGCCCAGGCGTCACCCGCACGATCGCGGTCGGCGGATCGCCATCGCCGACGTCCGCATCGACTTCGTTGGCGTAGTAGCCTTCAGACCGCAGCACGGCGATGGCGTCCTCGCCGGCGTCGTTCGCGCGCCGCCGCGCTTCGAAGCGGTTGGAGATGGGTTTGTCGGTCTCACCGATGGCGCGGACAATCGCTTCACGCAGCTCGCCGTCGAGCTGGCCTTCGATGGTCGCGCGTGGCGACTCGGCCCTCGCCGCACCAGACGCACATATGGCCGCCGAGGCGGCGACCGCGACGACCAATCGTCCCACGCCAATCCTTTCAAAAGCGCCCCAACCAGCGGTGTAGCCCGCGTCGCGCTCGCCTGTCACCCACCAGCGATCGGCGAAGGCGCCATAGCAGCAGGCGCCATGCTGCCCAATCCTTGGGCGCCGATGGCCGGCTGGGGCGTCGGGGCCGAAATCAGGCTCTATTCCGCCCCACCTTTCCTAAGCTTTTCCCATCGGAAGGCAGGAAAGGTCTGACGAGTGGAGTACGGCGTGGCGACGCAAGACCCCGACTGCGCACCGGGCGCGACAACGGCCCCACCGGCCGCCTCGCCCTATGACGAGATGCTCACCGCCGAGGGCGGCGTTCGCGCCCACTATGCAGGGCTGCACCAGCGCATCGGCACGCTGGCTGCTGCTGAACTGGCCGAACGGCAGCGCACACTTGAGCGCTACTTCCTGCTCCAAGGGATCACCTTCACCGTTTACGGGGGCGATAGCAGCACCGAGCGGATCATTCCCACCGACCTGCTGCCGCGGATTATTCCCGCCGCGGAGTGGGAACGGATCGAGGCTGGCCTGACCCAGCGCCTGCGCGCGCTGAACATGTTCCTGGCCGACATCTACGGCGCCCAGCAGATCCTGATGGACGGCGTCGTCCCGCGCGAACTGGTGCTGGGCGCGCCTTCCTATCGGCGCGAGATGCAGAACCTCTACGTGCCGCACGAGGCCTATGCGAACGTCTGCGGATCGGACCTGATCCGCCAGCCGGACGGAGCCTTTGCGGTGCTGGAGGACAACCTGCGCGTCCCATCCGGCGTGTCCTACATGCTGGCGAACCGAGAGGCGTCGCGCAGGACCTTCCCGGGCTCCTTCCGCGCGGCGGGCGTGCGCGCCATCGACCGCTACCCCGATCTGCTGCTGGCGACGCTGAAGAGCATGGCGGCCGACTGGCGCCCCAACCCGCAGATCGTGGTGCTCACGCCCGGCGTCTACAACTCGGCCTATTACGAACACGCCTATCTTGCCCGTCTGATGGGTTGCCCGCTGGTCGAGGGCCGCGACCTCGTGGTGCACGACAACATGGTCTACATGCGGACCACGACCGGTCTGCGACGGATCGACGTGATCTATCGACGGGTCGACGACGATTTCATCGATCCCCTCACCTTCCGGCGGGATTCCGCGCTGGGGTCGGCCGGCCTCTTCAACGCCTATCGGGCCGGCAATGTGGTGATCTGCAATGCGCCGGGGACGGGCGTCGCGGACGACAAGGCGGTCTACGCCTACGTCCCGGCCATCATCCGCTACTACCTGGGCGAAGACGCGATCCTGCCGAACATCGAGACCTATCTTTGCCGCGAGCCGACCCAGCTCGCACATGTTCTCGGCAACCTCGACAAGCTCGTCGTGAAGGCCGTGGGCGCCTCGGGCGGGTACGGGATGCTCATCGGGCCCCACGCCAGCCGCCAGGAGCGCGAGGCCTTCGCCGCGGCGATCGCCGCCGACCCGGCCAACTACATCGCTCAGCCGACCATCCAGCTGTCGACGGCGCCCTGCCTGGTCGATGGCGAGATCGAACCGCGCCACGTGGACCTGCGGCCATTCATTCTTTCGGGGGAAAAGATCGTCGTGACGCCGGGCGCACTCACGCGCGTCGCTCTCAAGAAGGGTTCCCTGGTCGTCAACTCCAGCCAAGGCGGGGGCTCCAAAGACACCTGGGTCCTCGAATCCGCGCCGTCGGAGACCCAGCCATGATGCTCGCCCGTGTCGCCGACAGCCTCTACTGGATCGGCCGCTACGTCGAACGGGCCGAGCACTTGTGCCGTCTGTCGGACGTCATGCTCAACGCCACCCTCGACCGCAACGAGGCGGCCGGCCTGGTCTCGCGCATCGTACTTTCCGCGGTCGGCGATGCTGAGCTGCACAGCGCCGACGATCCCTACCAGCTGGCCATGGCGCTTGCCTTGGACCGCAATGACGGCGGCTCCATCGTCTCCTCGCTGTCGCGCGCCCGCGAGAACGCCCGCCAGGTGCGCGACCAGATCACGACCGAGACCTGGGAGCGGCTCAACCTCGTCCACCTGCGGGTCACCGGCCATGATGCGCCCCGCGCCTTCAACGACGGCGCTTCGGCGTTCCTGCACGACATCATCGCCGACCTGCACCTCTTCAAGGGCGCTGCGGACGCCACGATGAGCCATGGCGAGGGCTGGCGCTTCCTGCTGCTTGGCGTGCACCTGGAGCGCGCGCAACTGATCGGGCGGCTGCTGGAGGCCTGTTTCGGCGTCCGCCGCGCGCCCGACGATCACATGGCGCTGATGAGTGTGCTGCGGATGAGCTGCGCGCTGGAGCCTTACCTGCGACGCTTCACGTCCGACGTTCAGGGGCGCAAGGTCCTGGAGTTCCTGCTGCTGGACGAGGAGTTTCCACGCTCGATGCGTTTCTGCACTGCGCGGATCGAGGAGTATCTGGGCTCGGCTGCCCGCCCGGCCGAGGCCAGCAGCCATACGGCGCCGGAACGGCTCGCGGGGCGTCTGCGCGCCCGGCTGCAGTATGCGGACATGGAAGAATTCGACGGGGCCAGCGGCCTGATCGCCAGCGTTCTCGACGACTGCGCCGCGCTGCATCAGTCGATCTACGATACCTTCGTCGCCTACTCCCTCGAAACCCGGCTGCCGGCTTAAGCGGACCTGATCAATGCTTCTCGAAGTGCGGCACGTCACCCAGTATCACTACGCCGAAACCGTGCGCGAAAGCGTCATGGAGGTGTGGATGCAGCCGCAGAAGGCCGCAAGGCAGCGCCTTGTCTCATTCGACCTGGAGGTCGACCCGGCCGCGCAGCTGTTCTCGTATGCCGACCCGTTTGGAAACGCGGTCTACCACTTCGACGTGCCCCAGCCTCACGACCGCCTGCGGATAGTCGCCAGCGCCGCGGTCGAGACGCAGGCCCCTCCCGCGCTCCCAGACGCGCTCGACCTTGGGGAGTGGGATCGCCTGCGCAGCGACTTCGTCCGCGGCGAGAACTTCGATTTCCTGACTCACGGCGGGTTCGCCGTCGAGACTGACGCTCTGCGCGCCTATGTCGCCGCCCACAATCTGGACGAACTGCGCCGTCGCGATCCACTGAGCGCGGCGCGATCGCTCTCCGAGACGATCTACACCTCGTTCGGCTATGAGCAGGGTGTCACCCATGCCGACAGCCCGATCGACCTGGCGCTGGGAGCCGGCCGAGGCGTTTGCCAGGACTTCGCGCACATCATGATCGCGATCTGCCGCAGTTGGGGCGTGCCAGCGCGATATGTGTCAGGCTACCTCTTCACCGACCGTCAGGCCGGAGACCGATCTGATCCCGACGCAACCCACGCCTGGGTGGAGGTCTTCCTCCCCTCGCTGCGCTGGGTCGGGTTCGATCCCACCAACAACGTCATGGCCGGTGAGCGCCACATCGCCGCCGCCGTGGGGCGCGACTATGACGACGTGCCGCCCTCGCGGGGGGTCTACAAGGGCGACGCCGAGAGCCAGTTGGTCGTGGGCGTGTCGGTGCGGCGGGCAAGAGCTGCTCCGACCGAACCTGAGTTTATCCGGATGGCGCAGCCATCATTCGCGCGCGGCGGCCGTCGGCGACCTGCCGGCGTGCCTGCCTATGACCAGCAGCAGCAGCAACAGCAGCAGTAGGTCAGAGGAGCGGGAACGTGACCATCACCACGCCCGTGGTCTCCTCTCCGCCGGCCGAGCGATAAGCAGCCCGAGCGGCGGCGTTGTCCTCGTCGGTCAGGACCCAGGCCTCGGTACAGCCAAGGTCACGGCCGACCACCAGCAACGAATCCAGCATGGTTCGCGCCAGGCCTCGCCGCTGGTGCGACGGGGCGACCCCGACCTCGTTGATCCAAAGCTGGGGGGGCTTGTCGGGGTGCACGTAGTGAACCGCCGAAGCCATTCCGACGACCAGGTCGTCGTCCAGAGCGACGACCAGATGGTGGCGCGGATCTGCCAGGAACTCCGCCCAGAATCTCGGGTCCACGGCCTCGTCGAAGACCTCGGGATCGACCCGAGCCAATACGGCCAGGTCGTTCGGGCCGAGCAGGCGAACAATGAGCTCGCCCATGCGGGCTACTGCGGAAACACGTAGGCGCGGCCGACCAACAGATCGAGCTTCGCGCCAGGCTGAATGTCCGCCACCGATTGCCGGGCGAAGGCTGCTTCGAGGCGCAGACCACCTGGCGTGACGCCGTCGATACGGGCCACCGCGCCCTGGGGAGCGATGTGGTTGGCGATCAGCGGGAACGTGCCCTCGCCTCTCGGCGACAGCACCAGTTCATGCGGCCTCACGAAGGCCGCGGCCCGGCCATCGGCGATCCCAGGCGCCGCAAACTCAACGTCGTTCAACCGGAAGCGCCCGCCCCTGACCTCGCCCTCGAGGCGGTTGGACTCACCGACGAAGCCGGCCACGAACGCGCCGACAGGGTTGTCGTGGATCTCCTGCGGCGTACCGACCTGTTCGATGGCGCCCTGGTTCAGGATCGCCACGCGGTCGGCCAGTTCGAGGGCCTCCTCCTGATCGTGTGTCACGAAGATCGTGGTGACGCCGGTCGCATCGTGGATGCGGCGCAATTCCTTGCGCAGCGACTTGCGGACCGTCGCGTCCAGAGCGCCGAACGGCTCGTCGAGAAGCAGAACGCTAGGGTTCACCGCCAACGCCCGGGCCAGGGCGACGCGCTGCCTCTGGCCGCCGGACAACTGGGCCGGATAGCGCTTGCCCAGTTCGCCCAGCTCGACCAGCCGCAGCAGCTCATCGACCCGCGAGGCGATCTCCGCCTTGCTAGGCTTGGCCGCGCCTTTCCGGACGTCGAGACCGAACGCGACGTTCTTGGCCACGGTCATGTGGCGGAACAGAGCATACTGCTGGAACACGAAACCGACCCGCCGCTGGGCGGCGCCCGCGAAGGTCATGTCCTGCTCGCCATAGAGCACCTGGCCGCTGTCGGGGAATTCAAGGCCCGCGATGACGCGCAACAGCGTCGTCTTTCCCGATCCCGATGGCCCCAACAGAGCCAGAAGCTCGCCGTCGGCGATCTCGAGGCTGACGCTGTTCAGGGCCGGATAACGACCGAAGGTCTTCCCCACCGACCGGATGGAAATGGTCATCTGCAGCGTCTCGTAATCAATGACGGCCAGGCCGCGACGGCGGCTGGGCGATTTCAAGCAAGGTCTTCAGCACCAGGGTGACGACCGCGAGGAAGCACAGCAACGCTGCGACGGCGAACGCGCCCACGAAGTCATACTCGTTGTAGAGGATCTCGACGTGCAGCGGCATGGTGTTGGTCAGGCCGCGGATGTGACCCGACACCACCGAGACTGCCCCGAATTCGCCCATGGCACGCGCGTTGCAGAGCAGCACGCCGTAGAGCAGACCCCAGCGGATGTTCGGCGCGGTCACGCTCCAGAACGTACGCAGGCCTGAGGCGCCCATGGAGACAGCCGCCTCCTCTTCGTCGACGCCCTGTTCCTGCATCAGCGGGATCAGTTCGCGGGCGACGAACGGGAACGTCACGAAAATCGTGGCGAGGACGATGCCCGGAATTGCGAAGATGATCTTGATGTCGTGGTCGATCAGCCAGGGGCCAAACCAGCCCTGCGCCCCAAACACCAGGACGTAGATCAGGCCCGCGACGACCGGCGACACCGAGAACGGCAGGTCGATCAGGGTGATCAGGAACGGCTTCAGCGGAAACTCGTACTTCGCCACCGCCCACGAAGCGCAGATGCCGAACACCACGTTGAACGGCACGGTGATCGCCGCGGTGATCAAGGTAAGCTTGATCGCGTCGCGGGCGTCTTCGGTTCCGATGGCCTCGAGCGCGGCCGGCAGGCCTCTGCGAAGCGCCTCGAAGAAGACCGTCACCATGGGCAGGATGAGCACCGACGCAAGGAACGCGGCGACGATCACGAGGATCAGCACCTTCGCCCAGATCGGATCTTCGGTGGGATGACGCAAACGGCTCACGCTGCGAGCCTCCGCGCCCAGGCCTGGATGGCGTTGATGACGAACAGCATTAGGAAGGAGACCGACAGCATCACCACCGCGATCGTCGCGGCGCCGGCATAGTCGTACTGCTCGAGTTCAATGATGATGAGCAGCGGCGCGATCTCCGATTTGTAAGGCATGTTGCCAGCGATGAAGATCACCGAGCCGTACTCGCCGACGGCTCGCGCGAAGGCCAGGGCGAAGCCCGTCATCCATGCCGGAGCCAAGGCGGGCAGGATCACGCGCAGGATGGTGTCGAGGCGCGTCGCACCCAGGCTCGCCGCAGCTTCCTCGACGTCGGCAGCCAGGTCGCGCATGACCGGCTCGAGCGTGCGGACCACAAAGGGCAAGCCGATGAAGGTCAGGGCGACGACCACGCCGAGCGGCGTATAGGCGACCTTCAGGCCCGCCGGCGCCAACAGGGCCCCGATCCAGCCGTTCGGCGCATAGAGCGTCGCCAAGGCGATGCCGGCGACAGCCGTGGGCAAGGCGAACGGCAGATCGATGATCCCGTTCACAAGGCTCTTCAAGGGAAACTGATAGCGAACCAGCGCCCAGGCCGTGAGCAGGCCGAAGACACCGTTGATCGCCGCTGCGATCAGCGCCGCGCCGAACGAGAGGCGGTAGGCGGTCAGAGCGCGTTCATTGAAGGCGGCTTGAAAAAATTCCTGCCAGGACTGCTCGGAGGCCTTCAAGGCCACGGCTGACAGCGGGATGAGGACGATCAGCGAAAGGATCGCCAACGTGACGCCCATCGTCAGGGAGAAGCCGGGAATCGCAGAGCGCCGCCGGATCAGCGGTCTTCGTGGCGCGACGCGTTCGGTCGGCGAGGTCGCCGTCATCGTTACAGCCCCGGTTCAGACGCATAAACGCCGAGACGCAAAGTTCGCTGCGTCCGGCCAAGCGTCTGGCTAATTCCCATCGCGCCCATCGACAATATAGTTTTTCTGACACCAGGAAACGAAAGGCTAAGCCGTTGGCCGCTAGTGTGACGGCTGGACCCCGGAATATTCGTGGATACGCTGCCGATGAACCTCAACCGGCTCATGGAGATAGCTCGCTCGCAGGCGACAGAGATTCTGATCGTCGGGGTCGTCTTCGCAATCCTCGGCCTGCTGCTGCGCCGGCTGCCGAGCCGGCAGATGCGGGCCGAAACGCGGACCAACGCCGTCATTCACGTCGTGGATCTGCTCTGCATCGCGCCGCTGATCGGATTGGTGATCGTTGCATTGACGCCGATTCTCGCGACCGGCCCTCTGGCCTTCATCTGGTCCGCTGCGGGCCCCGGAGCGACCATCGTCGCCGTGCTGCTCATCGGCGACTTCGTCGGATACTGGCGTCACCGGCTGCAACACAGCCCGCTGCTATGGCCGGCGCACGCCGTTCACCACAGCGACCGAGCGCTGTCGTGGTTCAGCCTCATCCGCATGCACCCCATCGACCGGTTCGGGACCGCCCTGGACACAATCGTGCTGGCCGCACTGGGCTTTCCGGCCTGGGCGCTGGCGCTGAACGGTCTGGCCCGCCACTACTACGGCTACCTGATCCATGCCGACCTCCCCTGGACGTTCGGAAAAGTCGATCTGTTGCTGAACTCGCCGGCCATGCATCGCTGGCATCACTCGCGCGACGTTCATGGCAAGAACTTTGCGACCTTGTTCTCGCTCTGGGATCGCGCCTTCGGCACCTACTACGCACCGGGCCCCTGCGATGGCCCGCTCGGCATCGACGCCGACATGGGCAAGGGCGTCGTCGGCCAATACCTTTACCCGCTGAAGGTCTGGTTTGCTCGAAGCGAGCCCAACTCCACGTCCAGCGCGCAACAATAGCCAACGGCTGCTGAGGAAAGTTGGTAGGCCGGGTGAGGTTCGAACTCACGACCATTCGATTAAAAGTCGAATGCTCTACCACTGAGCTACCGGCCCACGTCGCCTCGCCCTAAGGGCGCCGGCGAAGAGGCGCGGACCATATGCGGGCGGCTTGTTCGGAGCAAGAGCACTGCTGCAGCTTTCCAACAGCTTGGCGTACGCCTTAGCATCGAGGCATGCGCAACATCCTCCTCGCCTCGATTCCCGCCTTGCTGCTTGCTGGCTGCGTGACGCCGCCAGCCGATGGTTCGCCCAAGATTCAGACGACGTCCGAGGCCAAGCGCGAAAGCATGCAAGGCGCCGTGTCTGCGCCGCTACGCGACGTAAACCTGCTGCAGACCAAGATTCCGACGGTGCTTCTTGAAGCCATGGCGGACCCATACCAGCGGCCTCACGCGAGCACCTGCGAAGCGATCGCCGCCGCTATCCTGCCCTTGAACGGCGCGCTCGGTGCGGATCTGGACGAGCCGGCAGTGGACGAGGACGACCTGATGGATCGCGGCAAAGGCGCCGCATTCGGCGCGGTGGCAGGCTTGGCGTCCGATGTGATTCCGTTCCGCGGCTGGGTCCGCAAGCTGTCGGGCGCCGAGCGGCATGACAGCCTGGTCACCGCCGCCATCACCGCCGGCGGCGTGCGTCGCGCCTATCTGAAGGGCCTGGGCGAGGCCCGCGGCTGTCCGCCGCCAGCGACGCCTTCGCACATCCTGACCGGCACGCCGGTCAAGTCTCAGGAACTGAAGCCCCGCTATCCCGTCCGCTGACGGGCCTTGAAGTCACGGCGGAACTGTTCGAACCGCCCTTCGGCGATGGCCGCACGCATGGCTGCGGTCAGCGCCTGGAAGTGAGCGATATTGTGCCAGGAGAGCAGCACCTGACCGAGAATTTCCTCAGCCTTAACAAGGTGATGCAGATAGGCCTTGGAGTACTGCGACGACGCCGGACAATCGCTGGTCTCGTCCAGAGGCGTATCGTCCTCGGCGAAGCGCGCGTTCTTCAGATTGACCGCGCCTTCCCAAGTCCAGGCCTGGCCATGACGGCCTGACCGCGTCGGCAGCACGCAGTCGAACATATCGACGCCCCGCGCCACCGCCTCGACCAGGTCGATCGGCTTGCCGACGCCCATCAGATAGCGCGGCCGATCGACCGGCAGCATGGCCGGCGCGTAGTCCAGCACCTCGCACATCGCCTCGTGCCCCTCACCGACCGCCAGGCCGCCCAGGGCGTAGCCGTCGAAGCCGATCTCGATCAGCCGCTCTGCCGACTCGCGCCGCAGATGTTCGAAGGTGGAGCCCTGCTGGATGCCGAAGAGCGCCTGGGCGTCGCGGGCGCCAAACGCGTCTTTCGAGCGCTGGGCCCAGCGCGCCGAGAGCTGCATGGCTTGTCGGGCTCGGGCCTCTTCGGCCGGCCACGCGACGCATTCGTCGAGTTGCATGACGATGTCCGAGCCGAGCAGGTCGGCCTGGATCTCGATGGACCGCTCCGGCGTCAGAACATGCTTGGAGCCATCGATGTGGCTCTGAAACGCGACCGACTCTTCCGTGACCTTGGCGATCTTGGACAGCGACATCACCTGGAAGCCGCCGGAATCCGTCAGGATCGGGTGCTCCCAGCGCATGAACTTGTGCAAGCCGCCAAGCCGCGCCACCCGCTCGGCCGTCGGGCGAAGCATCAAGTGATAGGTGTTGCCCAGGATGATGTCGGCCCCGGTGGAGCGCACCTGATCGACCGTGAGCGCCTTAACGGTCGCAGCCGTGCCGACCGGCATGAAGGCCGGGGTGCGGATGTCCCCGCGGGCGGTCTTCAGCACGCCGGTGCGCGCCGCCCCGTCGGTGGCGGCGATCTCGAAGGGGAATGCGCCCACTAGTTGGCCCTCCAGAGCAGGCTGGCGTCGCCGTAGGAATAGAACCTGTAGCCGTCGGCGATAGCGTGCGCATAAGCCTCGCGCATGGCGCCGACGCCTGCGAAGGCGCTGACCAACATGAACAAAGTCGACTTCGGCAGATGGAAGTTGGTCATCAGGCCGTCCGCCGCCCGGAAGCGGTAGCCGGGGGTTATGAAGATCGCCGTCTCGGCGGCGAAGGGGCGAACGACGCCGTCTTCGCCGGTCGCGCTCTCGATCAGGCGCAGCGACGTGGTGCCGACGCAGATGATCCGGCCGCCGGCGGCCTTGGCCGCGTTGAGCGCCGCGGCGGTCGCGGCGTCGACCTCGCCGTACTCGGCGTGCATGCGATGTTCCGACAGGTTTTCGGTCTTCACCGGCAGAAACGTGCCGGCCCCGACATGAAGCGTGACGAACTGCAGCGCCACGCCCATGGCCTTCAATCGCTCGAGGAGCTGGGGCGTAAAGTGCAGGCCGGCGGTAGGCGCAGCGACCGATCCCTCCTCGTCGGCGTAGACGGTCTGATAGTCGGCCTTGTCCTGAGCGTCCTCAGCGCGCTTGGCGGCGATGTAGGGCGGCAGGGGCATGGCGCCGCGCTCGCCGATAGCGGCGTCCAGATCGGGACCGGCAAGATCGAAGCCGAGCGTCACCTCGCCGCCCTCGCCCTTCTCGATCACCGTGGCGTCGAGCACGCCAAGCAGGCAGGCGCGGTCGTCGGTCGAGCCGAACCGGACGCGGTCACCGGGCGCGAGCTTCTTTCCCGGACGCATGAAGGCGGTCCAGCGAGAGGGCGACAAGCGCTTGTGCAGGGTCGCCTCCACCGCAATGTCGGAGCCCTCGCGGACACGGCGGCCCTTCAATCGAGCGGGAATGACACGCGTGTCGTTCAGCACCAGCACGTCGCCGGCGCGCAGCTCCGCCGGCAGATCGACGACCGACAAGTCCTGCAACGGACGCCCGGGCGTGACGAGCAGCATGCGCGCGGCGTCGCGCGGCGTCGCCGGCCGCAACGCGATGAGGTCGTCGGGAAGTTCGAAGTCGAAATCGGCTAGCTGCATGGACGCGCTTGAAGCGCACGGGCGAACGCACCCGTCAAGCGCTGCAGCATGTAAGCTCGCCTCATGAGCCTTGTGCGATTCGTCCTTCGCGGCGTCGTCCTGCCGCTCGGCGCGCTTTGCGCCCTGGCGGCTTTAGCCGCGCAGGGCGGGCGTTTCAGCGATCATCTCGACATACTGACGCACTTCGCCCCGATCTATCTGGCCGGCGGCGTGCTGACCCTCATCGCGGCGATGTTCGCCCACCGCCGGCTGATCCCAGCCCTGCTCGGCGCCGTGGCGGTGATTGCCAGTCTGGCCCTGATGGCGCCGGAGTTCCTGCGCCCACAGAGCCCTCGCCTGCCCTCTGGCGCGCCCGGCCAGATCAAGCTGATCCAGTTCAACGCCGCCCGCGACAGTCTGGCTCTCGACCAGCGGTTGGCCTGGTTGGCGGCCGAAGACCCAGACATCCTGGTGGTTGAGGACTCCAGGGCGGTTTTCCAGACCGCAGTGACCCAGCGCCTCAATCGCCAGATGGCCTGCGGGAAAACCTGCGAAGTCGCCATTTTCACCCGGGAACCGGCCGCGCGGATCGAGAGCCCCCGACGCGGACGAATGGGCCTTGGCGCGGCCGTGGCCATCGCTCATCTCGATGGCCCGCAGGCGGGCGTCACAGTCGTCGGAACGCACTATGTCTGGCCCACCGAAGTCGACGTCCATCGCGAGAACGGCCGACGGCTGGAAGAGCTTCTGAAGGGGCGGCCGCGCGAGCGTATGATCCTGACCGGAGACTTCAACTCCACGCCCTGGTCGTTCTCGCGCCGGCGGCAGGATGCAGCCTTCGGCCTTGAGCGGCGAACCCGCGCACTCTCCACGTGGCCGGCGAATGGCCCGTTTGGACTTGCCCTGCTGCCGATCGATCATGTCTATGCCGGCTCCGACTGGCGCACGGTGTCGATCGCCCGCGGGCCGCAGTTGGGGTCCGACCACTATCCCATCGTCGCCGTTCTGGCGTTGAAGCAGAACTAGCAGGCCACATGCGCTTCCTTCGCTCGCTGTTCACCAGCCTGATGGTTCTGACGGCGCTTGGGTGCGCGGCGTGGGCATTGGCGGCGCATGGCGGCCGCTGGAGCGTGCGTCTGGACGTCCTGACGCACTTCGCGCCAATGCTGCTGGCCCTGTCGCTGATCCCGGCTGTCTACGGCCTGATCTTCGAGCGGCGCGGCGCCCGCCTGGTGCTGGCCGGTCTCTCAACCGTGGCGATCGCCGCGTCCGGGCTGCTGATCTTGCCCGAGTTCCTGCGGCCAACGAGCGACCCTGCACCGGCCGGCGCGCCAGGCCAGATCAAGCTGATCCAATTCAACGCCTGGGAACGCAACGCCGATCAGAGGGAGAGCATCGGGTGGCTGAAGGCGCAGGATCCAGACATCCTCGTGGTCGAGGAAGCCAGCGTGATAGGTCCGGCCCTGCAGGACGCGTTCGAGGGCTATCACGTCAGTTGCGGCCGCTGCAGCGTGATGATCCTCTCCAAGGCCAAGCCCATCGCCAATGACGTGCCGGCGCCGCGCTCGGCGGACCGCATTCGACCGCCGATCGCGGGGGCGACGTTCCGCGATGCGCGCGGCGAGTACAGCGTTTTCGGCACCCACTACACCTGGCCGATCTACGGCGGCTGGCAGCAGGCCCAGGGCCAGGTGATCGCCTCGGTTCTCGGCCATTTCCCAAAGGACCGGCTGATCCTGACCGGCGACTTCAACTCCACCCCGTGGTCGTTCAGTCGCCGACGCGAGGATGCGATGTTCGGTCTGGAGCGGCGCACGCGGGCGCTGTTCTCCTGGCCGGCGGATCGCGGTCCCGAAGGCCTTGGCCTGCCCATCGCACTGCTTCCGATCGACCACGTCTACGCAGGCCCCGGCTGGCGCACCGTAGCCATCGAGCGCGGACCGCGGCTCGGCTCGGACCACTATCCGGTGATCGTCACCCTGGCGCCGTCAGCGTAGCGCCAATCGCGCCTTGCGCAGCGCTTCGCGCAGTTCGGAGCGACGAGAAAGGAACTGCGCCTCGCTGGCGTCGCGGCGCTGCTCCAGATCTCGTTTTTCAGCGGCGATCACGGCGAGTTCGGCGGCATGACGCTCGGCCGTAGCCTCCAATTCAGCCTCAAGCTCGGCGACCTTGCGGAGTTGCGCGGGCGTTGGCCCACGCGGCTTGGTCGGAACCGGCGGCTTGGGAGGTGGCGGCGCGGGCTTCGCGGAAGCGCGTTTGGGGGGAATCAGCGGCGTGACCGTCGACGGCCGCCGCAATACCTGCCCGGGCTGCGCGCTCGCCGCGGCGATCAGCTCAGGATCGTCGGTTTCACGCGCGCCGCCCGTCTGGAAGAGATCTTGATGCGCGCCCCACGCCGCCAGCGCCTTGGCGCGAGAGCTGACGGCGACCACGTAGTCGGTGAAGCCGTCCGAGGTGACGAAGACCTTCAAGCGCGCAGCCACCCGAGTCTCCCTAGCTCAGCGACGCAAGCTCCCGGGTGAGGTTGTCCCGCGCCTGGGCGTCCAGCCATTCGGCGAAGCCCGGATCGGGGAAGATAACCTGCGCGTCCAGAAAGCGTTGCAACACGCCTGCCCGGCCCTTGCGCCAGAGATCGTCCGGAACGTGGCCGTACTCTTCTCGGACCGCCTGCGCATAGGCGTCGTAGCGGTCCGCTGGCGCGCCGAGGATCGCAAGGTCGATGGAGACCAGAAGTTCGCCAAGGCGATCTTCTTCTTCGACCTCATGACCAGCCGTCAGCATGATCAGGCGGGCGACTTCTTCGCGGGCGTGGATGCTGATGTCGAAATCACGCAGATCGGCCTTCGCCATCGCCGCGCTCTGCGCCTCGTTGTCCGAAGCTGTCGCATCGTAGACGGCGTCGTGCCACCAGATCGCGTAGGTCAGGATCTGGCGTTCAGTGTCTGTCAGGTCGGGAACCTGATCGAGCAGCGCCAGGCACTGCTCGATGTGGGTCCGCGTGTGGTAGCGGCGATGCGCTTGCGCATACGCCGCCTCCAGCTTGGGCGTCACGCGGCGTCTGCGGCGACGCGCGAAGACACGATCTTGCCCGGCGCGCGCGGGGGCTCGCCCTTGGGCAAAGCGTCGACCGCATCCATGCCTTCGACCACTTCGCCCCAGACGGTGTACTGGCCGTCGAGGAAGGTGGCGTCATCCAGGCAGATGAAGAACTGGCTGTTGGCCGAGTGCGGGGCCGAGGTGCGGGCCATCGAGCAGACGCCGCGCACGTGCGGCTCGCGCGAGAACTCCGCCTGCAGGTTCGGCTTGTCAGAGCCCGAGGTGCCGGTGCCGGTCGGATCGCCGCCCTGCGCCATGAAGCCGTCGATGACGCGGTGGAAGACCACGCCGTCATAGAAGCCCTCGCGCGACAGCTCCTTGATGCGCTCGACGTGGCCAGGCGCCAGGTCGGGGCGGAGTTTGATCGTCACCGTACCCGTGTCCAGGGTCAGGATAAGGGTGTTTTCCGGGTCCATCACTTCACCTCCGATGGGACTTTGATCTCGCAAACCGAGAAATTCTCACCCATCCGGGCGCGGGCGCTCTCGATCTCGGCCTTGAACCAGGCGCTGTTGGGATCGATCACACGCACCTTGGGGCGTTCGGCGGCCGGGATATCGGCCAGGATCCGCACCTTGTCCATCTTGTCCTGCGGCGGAGCCACCGGTTCGCCGACCTTGATGGCCCGCACGACCTCGAGGCCCGCGATGACGCGCCCCCAACCCGTGTAGCGCTTCTCAAGCGAGGGATAGGTCTGACGCATCAGGAAGAACTGACTATTGGCGCTGTCGTCGCCCTGGCCGCGGGCCATCGCCGCGACTCCCGGACAATACAGCGGCCAGGCCGAAATCTTGCCGTCGGCGGTCATGGCCATGAGCATCGGGCTCTGGCTCATCACCGGCAGGGACTTGATGAAGCCCACCTGGCTGACATTCAGGTCCTTGGCCTGGACGAAGCCGGCGTCGCCACCCAGTCGGAACAGGAACTCCTGCTGCAGGTCGGGTTTGTCGCTGCCGCCGGTGCCCCGGTCCTCCGGATCGCCGGTCTGCGCCATGAACTCGTCAATGACGCGGAAAAAGGTCCGGCCGTCGTAAAAGCCCGCGCGCGCCAGTTCCTTGACGCGTTGCACGTGGGTCGGCGCGACCTCGGGCAGCATCTCGACGATGATGCGTCCCTTGTTGGTGTCGATCACCAGAAGGTCGTCGGGGTTGGGCGTGCGCCAATCGGCGGACGTAGGCGCCGGGGCGGCGGCGGGGGCCTTGGCAGCAGGCGACTGAGCGGCGGCAGGCGCCGCCATCGCCAGGACGGCGGCGGTGAGCAACAGAGTTCGGATCATGGGGCACTCGTAGCGGGCAAAGCCCGAGATCGCCAGTCGTCAGCCGCAGGAAAGGTCAGGCCTTGCCGACCTTCGCCAACAGCGCCTCCTTGATGCGCGGGCTCACGAACTTGCTGATGTCGCCGCCAAGCAGGGCGATCTCCTTGACCAGCTTCGACGAGATCGCCTGGTGCCGCGGATCGGCCATTAGGAACACCGTCTCGACCTCGCGGTCGAGTTGCTGGTTCATGGCGGTCATCTGGAATTCGTACTCGAAGTCGGCCACGGCGCGCAGGCCACGGACTATCACCTGAGCGCCGATCTCGCGGGCATAGTGCATCAGGAGCCCTTCGAACGGCTGCACGATGATCTCGGCGCGGTCGGTCAGATGCTGGGTCTCGGCCCGGAGGATCGCCACACGCTCCTCAAGCTCGAAAAGGGGGCCTTTGCCGACATTGATCGCGACGCCGATGACCAGCTTGTCGACCAGCTTCACGGCCCGGCCGATGATATCGGTGTGGCCGTTGTGGATCGGATCGAAGGTCCCGGGATAAAGCCCCACGCGCGTCATTCGACGTCTCCCCCCTGTTGCGGTGCAGCAGGATTTCACCGGCACCGGCAGCGAAAGCAAGCCCAAATCTCACGCGCAACCGCCCGTTGAACCAGCGGTTGCGCGTTGGAGTGATGCGCGGCGGGACTATTCCGCCACGTCACCTTCGATTTCGGAATCGTCCGCTTCCTCGCCACCGCCCTGGTCGGCCAGCCGCTCGACCGAGACGACGTGCTCGTCCTTGCTGGTGCGGAAGATGGTGACGCCCGAGGTGTTACGTCCAACCATGCGGACCTGGTTGACCGGGGTGCGGATGAGCTGGCCCTGATCGGTGACCAACAGGATCTCGTCGAATTCCTCGACCGGGAACGAAGCAGCCAGGCGGCCGCCCTTCTTGGTGAGATCCTGAGCGAGAAGCCCCTGCCCGCCGCGTCCGGTGCGACGGAACTCGTAGGCCGAGGTCCGCTTGCCGAAGCCCTCGGTCGAGACGGTGAGGATGACCTCTTCGGCGGCGCCGAGTTCGGCGATGCGCTCGACGCTGAGCGTAACATCGCCCTCCGCCTCGTCATCGTCAGGCGCGGAGACCTCTTCGATATCGTCGCCAGTCGCCCGGCGCATGGCGTTGGCATGTTTGACGTAGGCGGCGCGTTCAGCGGGCGAAGCCTCGACCGAGCGAAGGATCGCCATCGAGATCACCTTGTCGCCGTCAGCCAGGCGAATGCCGCGGACGCCGGTCGAATCGCGCCCGGCGAACACCCGGACCTCTTCGGTCGCAAAGCGGATGCAACGGCCCAGCGCGGTCGTCAGCAGGATGTCGTTCTGCTGGGCGTTGCAGAGACCGACGCCGATGATCTGATCGCCCTCATCCAGCTTCATGGCGATCTTGCCGTTGCGCTTGATGCCCTGGAAGTCTGAGAGCTTGTTCCGCCGCACGCCGCCCGACTTGGTGGCGAACATCACGTCGTACTGCGCCCAGGCGGCCTCGTCTTCCGGCACCGGCAGGATCGAGGTGATGCTTTCGCCCGGCTCGATCGGCAGCAGGTTCACGAACGCCTTGCCGCGCGAGTTGGGGTTGCCGACCGGCAGACGCCAGACCTTGAGCTGATAGACCTTGCCGCCCGACGAGAAGAACAGCATCGGCGTATGAGTGTTGGCCGAGAACACGCGGGTGACCGCATCCTCGTCCTTGGTCGCCATGCCAGAGCGGCCTTTGCCGCCGCGATGCTGGGTCCGATACGTGGTCAGCGGCGTGCGCTTCACATAGCCGCCGTGCGTGACGGTGATGACCATGTCCTCGCGGGCGATCAGGTCCTCGTCCTCGACGTCGGCGTCGCCGTCGACGATCTCGGAGCGGCGCGGCACGGCGAAGGCGTCGCGCACCGCCACCAGTTCCTCGCGGACGATCGACATGACGTTGGCGCGCGCCGACAGGATGGTCAGGTGGCCCTGGATGGTGTCGGCCAGTTCGCGGGCCTCGCCGAAGATCTCGTCTCGGCCCAGACCGGTCAGACGCGACAGGGTCAAGGCCAGGATGGCGCGGGCCTGCTCTTCCGACAGCCGGATCAGCGCGCCGTCGATCACCAGGGTGCGCGGGTCGGCGATCAATTCCACCAGCGGCAGCATGTCGCCAGCCGGCCAATCCTTGGCCACCAGGCGCTCACGCGCCTCGGCGGGGTCTTTGGAGGACCGGATGATGTGGATGAACTCGTCGATGTTGGCCACGGCGATGGCCAGGCCGACCAAGACGTGACCGCGGTCACGGGCCTTGGACAGCTCGAACTTGACGCGCCGGACGACCACTTCCTCGCGGAAGTCGACGAAGGCGACGACCAGGTCGCGCAGGTTCATCTCGCGCGGCCGGCCGCGGTCCAGCGCCAGCATGTTGACGGCGAACGAGGACTGCAGCGGCGTGTAGCGATAGAGCTGGTTCAGAACGACGTCGGGCGAGGCGTCACGCTTCATCTCGACGACGACGCGCATGCCGTCACGGTCGCTTTCGTCGCGGAGGTCGGCGATGCCCTCGATCTTCTTCTCGCGCACCAGCTCGGCGATGCGCTCGACCATCGCGGCCTTGTTCACCTGATACGGGATCGAGTTGATGATGATGGCTTCGCGATCCTTGCGAAGCTCCTGAATCTCGGCCTTGCCGCGCATCACGACCGAACCGCGGCCGGTCATCAGCGCGTTGCGCGCGCCCGAGCGGCCGATGATCTCGCCGCCGGTCGGGAAGTCAGGTCCAGGGACGATGTCGAGCAGCGCGTCGAGCGAGACCTCGGGATCGTCCACATAGGCCAGGCAGGCGTCGATAATCTCGCCTAGGTTATGCGGCGGTATGTTGGTCGCCATGCCGACGGCGATGCCGCCCGCGCCGTTGACCAGCAGATTGGGAATCCGCGACGGGAGAACGATCGGCTCCTGCTCGGTGCCGTCGTAGTTCTCCTTGAAGTCGACCGTGTCCTTGTCGAGATCGGCCACCACCATCATGGCGGCCTTGCTCATCCGGCTCTCGGTGTAGCGCATCGCCGCCGGCGGATCGTTATCCACCGAGCCGAAGTTGCCCTGACCGTCGATCAGCAACAGCCCCATGGAGAACGGCTGCGCCATCCGGACCATGGTGAAGTAGATCGAGGCGTCGCCGTGCGGGTGATATTTACCCATCACGTCCCCGACCACGCGGGCCGACTTCACATATGAACGGTCGGGCGTATGGCCCTGCTCGTTCATCGAGAACAGGATTCGGCGGTGCACGGGCTTGAGGCCGTCGCGCGCGTCCGGCAGGGCGCGGCTGACGATCACGCTCATCGCGTAATCGAGATAAGAGCGCTTCAGCTCGTCTTCGATGGCGATAGGGGCAATGCCCCCACGCCGATCACCGTCCGGCGGGGTATGGGTTTCGTCGGTCAAGGAGAGGATTTAGCCGTTTAGAATCGGACACAAAGCTAGGTTCTGTTGTTACCATCCCGGAGGCCGCTAGGCCAAATGTCCGTACAGTTTCGAACCCAGGTGCTGGATCCCATGAAATATGCCTTCGTCGCCCTCGCCGCCACCCTTTTCGCCGGGACGGCGACTGCCGCAGACGCGCCGGCCAACCAACGGATCGAACTGAAGAATTCGACCGGAGCCGCGATCGGCTCGGCCACCCTGACCAACGCGCCCAAGGGCGTGCTGCTGAAGGTCGAGCTGAAGGGCGTCGCTCCGGGTTGGCACGGACTCCACTTCCACGAGAAGGGCGACTGCTCGAAGTCGGACTTCACCTCGGCCGGCGGTCACGTCCATGGCGGCCCCACGATGGTGCACGGCCTGTTGAACCCCGACGCCAACGAAGCCGGCGATCTGCCGAACATCTTCGTGGCCGCTGACGGCAGCGCGAACGCCGAGATCTTCACCACCTTCGTTTCGCTGGGCGGCGTCGACGGTCGCCAGGACCTGACCGACAAGGACGGATCGGCGATCGTGGTCCACGCCAACGCCGACGACCACAAGACCCAGCCCATCGGCGGCGCCGGCGCGCGCATCGCCTGCGGCGTCATCGCCGGCGGCTGATCGACGCCCACATGACCTGAACGCGTCGCCGCGGCCACGGCCTGCGGCGACGCGTGTCTTTCCAGCCCACCGGAACGCGCCCAATGCTGAACCGCCGAGACCTTCTGCTTGCAGGGGCCGCGTCGCTGGCCGCGCCCGTGACCGCATCATCCCAAACCCCGGCGCCCGACGGCCTGCGGCTGACCGCGTTGCTCGACAGAGCGATGCAGGACGCACTGATGGCGTCGCCGCAACTGATGACGCTGACGGGGCTCGACGCCGGGCCAGCCAAGCATCGGCTCGACGACCGTTCAGAAGCCAGCTTCGCCAAGATGAAGGCGCTGTTCGTGAAGATGGCGGCCGACCTGCGCCAGTTCGACCCGGCGGCCCTGCAAGGCGGCGACCTGCTCAACTATCGGACCGCGGACTACCTCGCCCAGGTGACTCTGCAGAGCTACGACTTCGCCTACGGCGATCCCGGGGTCGGCGGCGCCGTGCCTTACACGATCTCCCAGCTCACCGGAAACTACCGCGCCATCCCGACCTTCCTGGGCAGCCAGCACACCATCACGAAGAACGAGGACGCGGAGGCCTATCTCGACCGGCTCGCCGCGTTCGGCCCCTCGCTCGACCAGGAGACCGTGCGGGCGCGCGCCCACTTCGCGCTCGGCGCCGCGCCCCCCGACTTCATTCTACGTACCACGTCCGGGCAGATCTCCGCCCTGCTCTCCCCCGCGCCAGGGGCGTCCGAGCTCGTCGCGAACCTTACGCGCCGCACCACTGATAAGGCCCTGCCCGGCGACTGGCAGGCGCGGGCGGCGAAGATCGTTGAAACCAGTGTCTATCCGGCGCTGCGCCGGCAACTGGAACTGCAGCAGCAAGCCCTGGAAGGCGCCACGCACGACGCCGGCTGCTGGCGACTCCCGGAGGGCGAGGCCTACTACCGCTTCGCCGTACGCTCCTTCACGACCACGGATATGAGCGGCGACGAAATTCATCGCCTGGGACTCGAAAGGGTCGCCGAACTCAGCGCCGAGGCCGACGCGATCCTCAAGGCGCGCGGGCTCACCAAGGGCTCGGTCGGACAACGCATCGCCGCCCTGCGCAGCCGTCCAGACCAGATCTACCCAGACACCGACGTGGGCCGCGCCCAACTGCTAACCGACATGAACGTCATGGCCGATGTGATGCGGAAGCGGCTGCCGGCGTACTTCGGCGCCCTGCCCAAGGCGCCCGTCGAGATCGCACGAGTACCCGTCACCATCGAAGCGGGCGCGCCTGGCGGCTCGTATCAACCCGGTTCGGTCGACGGCAAGCGACCGGGCGTCTTCTATATCAACCTGCGCGACACGGCCGAGCAGCCGCGCCTGGATCTGCCCACCCTGGTCCACCACGAGGTGCTGCCGGGTCACCATCTCCAGATCGCCCTGGCCATGGAAGCTAAGGGCCTGCCGCTGCTCCGGCGCATGCCGTTGTTCTCGGGCTATTCGGAGGGCTGGGCGCTATACGCCGAACAACTCTCCGACGAGATGGGCGCCTACCAGGACGATCCGCTCGCGCGGCTGGGCTATCTCGCCTCATTGCTCTTCAGGGCATCGCGGCTGGTGGTCGACTCAGGCCTCCACCACAAGCGATGGAGCCGTGAAAAGGCGATCCACTACATGGTCGACACCCTTGGCGACAAGGAGACCAGCGTCACACGAGAGGTAGAGCGCTACTGCGTGCAGCCAGGCCAGGCGTCGAGCTACATGCTCGGCCATCAGGCGTGGGTGGAAGCACGGGAGCGCGCCAAGGCCCAACTGGGTCCTGAGTTCGACATCCGCGGCTTCCACGACGCCGGCCTGCTCTACGGCGCCATGCCGCTCTCGGTCCTGGGCGGCCATCTGGACGACTGGGCCAAGAACGGCGGGCGCGTCGCCTGACCGGCTATTTCGAAGCGACGTTCATCACGGCCAGGCTCATCGCCATGACGCCGGTGCGGATCGAGGGCTCCGGGACCGGCGCAAAGAAGGGCGAGTGATTGACCGGCAAGGCAGCCCCTGGCTTCTGCGCGTCGGCGAACGTCTTGGCGTCGAATCCGCCAATGCCGAAATAGACCGAGGGCGTGCCGGCGATGATGAACTCCGAATAGTCCTCGCTGGCCGAACCGGCCTGCGGCTGGACGACGGCGTTGTCGCCGAACGCGGCCTGGAACACCTTGGCGGTCCGCTCGGTCAGTTCGGCGTCGTTGATCACCGCCTTGCCGCCAGGGGCGATCGTGACCGTGGGCGCGGGCGCGCCGGCCATGTCGGCAACGGCGTTGGCGGTACGGTTGACGCCGCTGATGATCTTGTCGCGAACGGCGCCGTCTTGAGTGCGGATGGTCCCACGCAGGTGAGCGCTGTCGGGAATGATGTTGCCCGCGCTGCCCGCCTGGAAGGATCCGACTGTCACCACTCCGAAGGCTGCAGGGTCCTTCTCGCGGCTGATCACGCTTTGCACATCGACGACGAAGCGCGATCCCATCATCACGGGATCGATCGTCGAGGCCGGCATCGAGCCATGCCCGCCTCGCCCGGTGAAGACGACATCGAGGCCGTCCGACGTCGAGCTGACCGCGCCCGGTTTGTAATAGACTTGTCCGGCCAGGCCCGGCCCCACGTGCAAGGCGAAGCCATAGTCGGCCTTGCCGAAGCGCTTGATAAAGCCGTCGTCCAGCATGGCCTTGGCGCCATTGACGGTCTCCTCGGACGGCTGCGCCACGAAGATCACCGTGCCGCTCCAGCGCGCCTTGGATGCGATCAGCGCCCGGGCCGTGCCGATCCACGCCGCCATGTGCACATCGTGACCGCAGGAGTGCGCGACGAAAGTGTCCTTGCCGTTCCAGGTCGCCATGGCGCGGCTCGCGTAGGGCAGGCCGGTCTTTTCTTCCATCGGCAGAGCGTCGAGTTCGGTGCGAACCAACACGCTGGGGCCGGCTCCGTTCTTTAGCACAGCCACCACGCCAGTGCCGCCGACGCCTTCGGTCACCTCAAGCCCCAGGCTGCGCATCTCGGCCGCCAGCTTCGCGGCGGTCCGCTTCTCCTGGAACCCCAACTCGGGATGAGCGTGCAGGTCCTTGTAGAGCGCGTCCAGCTGTCCGTAGTCGCGATCCAGGACCGCCGCGACTTCGGCCTTGGCCGCCGGCACATCCAGCGGGGCGGCCAGGGCCGGCGCCGACACCAGACCCAAAACGACCGCCGACGCGGCGCAGAACAGCTTCTTCATGGCTATGCCCCCGGGGAAAAGAACTGGCCCTGGTCTAGCTTGGCCGAAACACCAATCCCATCCCCGGAACAGCAAAAGGGCCAGCCTTTCGGCCGGCCCTTCGTGTCTAAGAGTATTCCGCTCTAGAACGGGATTTCGTCGTCCAGATCGGCCGAAAAGTCCTCGCGCGGGCCGGAGCTCTGATTGCGTTGGCCGCCGCCGAAGCCGCCGCCGCCGCCGCCATAGCCACCACCGCCACTTCCGCCACCGCTGCCGCCGCCATAGTCGCCGCCGAAGTCACCGCCGCCGCCGCCCGCGTTGTCGCCGCGGCCGTCGAGCATGGTCAGTTCGCCACGGAATTTCTGCAGGACAATCTCAGTGGAGTACTTTTCCTGGCCGGACTGATCGGTCCACTTCCGGGTCTGGATCGAGCCCTCGATATAGACCTTCGAGCCCTTGCGCAGGTACTGCTCGGCGACCTTCACGAGATTGTCGTTGAAGATCACAACCCGGTGCCACTCGGTCTTTTCCTTACGCTCGCCGGAGCTGCGGTCACGCCAGGTTTCCGAGGTGGCGATGCGCAGATTGGCGACGCGGTCGCCAGAATTGAGGCTGCGAATTTCGGGGTCGGCGCCCAGATTGCCGACCAGAATGACCTTGTTGACGCTGCCCGCCATGAGCTTGTCCCTTGCTTTCCGTGCTATGCGGCCCAGCGGCCTAAGCGCGGGACGCTAGACGAGGGCAAGATGCGGATCAAGTTAATGTTCCGCATTCGTTCACGGCGTTCGGCGCTTCGTCCACAGACGTTTTGCCGCCCCGATTGAACTATTGCCCGGGAGCCGGGGCCTGTTCGCGCGGCATCGCGCCGGGCACCGCGAGGCGGCCGTCGCCGGTCCGCACGAGCGCCAGGTAAGGCGCCTGCTCCAGCGAAGGCGCGGTGAAGATTCCGCGGCGCTCGACGAAGATAAAGTTGCCCTTGTATGCGCCGGTGACCTCGCGGACAGAACCGCCCATCCGCAGGAACCGGACGCGCATGCCTTCCAACTCGGCGGCGCAGTGCTCCAGGTCGGGAACGCCTTCCTTGAGCTTGTTGAACTTCAATTCGCCATCCGCGGTCTTCGACACGCTCCAACAGATCCCCTCGCCGCCCGGCGGCATGGTGCGCTTGGAACACGCCGCCAGAGCGACAACTGAGAGACCGGCGACGAGGGCGAAGCGAAGCAGCATGGAGATCAGCCTATGGTCGCGAATGCGGCAGCGGCAGGGCGAGGCCTAGCCAATGGAAGAGATGGAGCAATTCTGCGCCTGTTCGGCCAGCGGACGGAAGCTGCGATTATCGCCTGAAACCTCGACCTTGCCCGGCACCAGGCGCAGCGTTTGCTGCATCCAGCGCCCGTAGGTGGCGCCGCCGGGTCGCTCGCAGCGCCCTGCGAACAGCGTCTGAACGCAAGCATTGAGCGTCAGGTCGCTGGGCAGCTTGCGCCATCCGCCGTCCACATAGCGCCAGCAGCCCCCTGTCGGCGCGTTGCTGGCGGTCGGGGCTTGGTTCGGCGCCGTGGGCGCCGGATTGAGGGGAACCACAGCCTCCGGCTGCGGCGGCAGCGGGGTCAACATCGTTCCGGCCTGATCGGCGGCCGCCAGATTTCCAGCCTCATCGACACCGACGTCGAGCGCCCCGGTCGCCACGCCATTGCGCTTAGCGCAATCGGCCAGGGTCATCTCGCCGACGTACTGACCGGCGACGAAGCAGCGCAGCGGTTTGGCGGGATCAAGCCGGCCATCGTCCGGGGCGCCGGTTTCGACGACGAGCCCACCTTGGGAGGCCGGAGGCGGCGACGTCTTCTCATCGCGCCCCTTGTTGACCATCACGCTGGCGATGACCACGCCGGCCAACAGGGCGAGCGCGCCGCCGACGAGGGCCAGAAGCGTGCGCCGATCTTTCAGGAATTCCATACGCCCTCGCTAGACCGTGCGTGTGACGGTTTCAAGCGCGCGTCTGGATCAGCCGCCCCCGGTCAAGCGGTTGAGCCCCGCCTGATAGTTGGCGAGTTGGTTCTTCAGGTAGGCAGGAACCTCGCCCGTGGCCTTCTTTGTCTCGCTGGCGGGCTTCATGCCCTGCTCAAGATCACGATAGGCGGTGCGGAGCACTGACATCGCCATGGTCAGCTTGTCGATGGTCGCCTTGATCTCGTCCTTCGTGGAGAGCGACAGGTCGCGCGGCATCTTGAGGCCGTACATGGCTGACCCGCCGTCGCCAGGGGTCATTTGGCCGTCCGTCATCACCGTGCTGCGCACGAATCCTTCGTTCAGGCCGAGCGCCTCAAGCGCGTCGAGGCCCCCCTTCCCGCCCAGAATTTCGAGGCTGGATCGGCTGTTCTGCGGCCGAATCTGGAGCTTGCGGACATCGCCGTCCGAAACCACCTCGGCCTTCACGCCGAACGACGTCGCGCGCTGGATCTTCTTGGCCAGCGTTTCCAGCGTATCTGTCGCTTCGATGGTGATCGTGACCGCCGGGCCGCCGATTCGCCGACGAATCTGGAACGTGTCCCCCGGACGGGCCGACGTCGCCGAAGTTACAAGTTGAGAGTCCGAGTACTCGATCTTGCCCGTTGGCAGCCCGAGACGGTCCAGGGCGCTGGCGCCGCCCACATCGACCGCGATCGAGGTCGGCGTCGTCATCTTTTCTGAGCCGGTGAAGCGCTGCGACCAGGCGATCGCGCCGGTGCCGATATCCAGCCCCACCGCAAAGCCATCGACCTTGCCGACCGCATTGTCCATTCCCGGCAAGTCGGTCTTGGTCGTGCCGGTCAGCCAGACCTTGCCGTCCGCCACGGTAATGGCTGTGGCGCGATCATCGCCGCTGCCGCCGTAATAGGCGATGGCGTCCGAGCCGGACGACAGATCGGCCGATATGCGCGCAGCGAAAGCGTCCACGCTGCCCGACGACGCCCGCGTCGTGTTGCCGACGCCGAGCGTGGCGCCCGTCGAGCCTGCGATCACGATGTTGCCGCCGTCCATGGTCACGCCGGCGATCGAGCCGCCGCCGAGGGTGCCCAGGCTACGCGTCGCGGTGAGCGTCGGGACCTTGGGATCGGTCATGTCGAAGCGGCGGAGTTGCACCTCGCTGGCCTCTACCGAGGCGACGACGACGCTGGTCCCATCAACGATCAGCCCAACCGGCTTGTCTTCACCCGAGGTTCCGAACTGCGTCGTCGACTTCAGACGGCCGTCCGCGTCGAAAGTGCGAAGATAGTTGTCCCAGTTGCCGCTCGAGGTCTGGCCGGGCATCGCGCCCTTGGCGCGCCCCAGCACGTAAAGCGAGCCGTCCGAACCGAAGGCGACGCTCGTCGCTTCATCGTCATCACGCGCGCCCGTTCGCTGCGACCACACCTCATCCCCCGCCGCGCTGAACACGGCGACGAAGCTGTCGGGCTTGGTTTCATCAATGCCGTTGTCGGCCTTTACGACCTTGGGGATGGTCTCGAGCGTTCCGCTGCCGATCGGCACGCCGCTGGCCGCGAACCCGCCCGTCACGGAACCGGACACCGCGATCTGCCCGTCCGGCCCCACGGCCAGGCCCAGGCCTGTGGCGTCGGCCGAAGCGCCCAGCGTCCGCGCATAGACCAGCTTGCCTGCCGAATCGAACTTCATCAGCGCGACGTCGCCGGCGCCCTTGATGGTTTGCCCATCGATCGCGTCATTCACATCGGCGAGCATATAGAGCGCGCCGTCGGGCCCGCTCACGGTCTTGTGGACCTTCTCGACCCCTTCCGGCAGCGCGACATTGAACACGCGGCCTTCGACCCAGTTCACGTCGCCAGGCCGCCGCACGGCGTCCGCCGAGGTCCCGGTCTCGAACTTCACCAACTCTTCGACGAGTTTGGGTTCGGGCGTGACGGTTACGACTTTGCCGTCCTCGACCTTGGTCGTCTTGGCCGGCTTCGGATCGCCCGCCGTCTGGGTGATGTAGACCGCCGGCGACGTGCTCGGGGCGGAGAAGGTCAGGATTTCAGTCGTATCGCCCTGGATCTTCAGGCCGAACTTGTCCGGCTCCTTGCCGAGCTTGATCGTCCGACCATTGACCTCGGTCGTCTTGTCGGCGCCGGCGATCTTGTCGACGGCGAAGCGTGTGCTGAAGCCCGAAGCGCTGAGCTTGGTGTTGATGTATTTCACGACCTCGTTCATCGAGCGGGTCGTCGAACCCATCTCGGCGAGGTCGAAGTCAATCGTCGTTTCGACCTTGTTGGGCAGGCGAATCTTGACGCTGAACTTCATATCGCCCTGGAACGCCTCGACCGGGTCGGTCGCCGTGCCCTGGTGCAGAGGCGACGTCACATACCTCGGAGTCGTCTTTGGCACGCCGACGACCGACTTGGCCTTGTCGTTTACGTCGCCATAGGTCAGGCGCAGCTTGTCGAAATTCGCATCGTCGATGTAGCCCGACACCTCCGCCATGCCGCGGGTGAAGGCGGCCTGAATTCGCTTCAGTTCGGCGGAGCTGGTGTCCTTGTCATCGGCTTTGCGCGCCATGGCTTCCAGCGTCGCCAGGCCCTGATGGATCGCGAAGAGCTGCCGGTAGTCCTCGCTGGCGCCCTTCACATCGAGCTGAGTCTGGTACCCGTCGATAAACTTGCGCCCCATGAGGACGCTCTTGAGCATCTCGTCGGCCTTCGGGGCCGCCGACAGCGTGCTCCATGGGGGCGTCGGGGCCTTCGCCACCGAAGACGCGACGGTGGTCGATGTTCCGCCCACGGAGGCGCTCAGGCCGTTACGCGCCTGAAAGTAGCCTAGCAGCAGATTGGTATCGAGGCCGATCACCTAGCCCACCATGCTCACGCAGTTTCCCAACCGCAGATTGCGCCACAAGGGCTGACGAGGTGTTAAGGCCTGCCGCTCGGGCGAAAATAAAAGGCCCCGGAGCCAGAAGCTCCAGGGCCTTGAGACACTCCCCTCAGACTGCCGTCAGCCCTTGAACAGTTGCAGGATCACCTGCGGCTGCGAGTTGGCGATGGATAGAGCCTGCGCGCCCAGTTGCTGCTGCACCTGCAGCGCCTGCAGTCGCGCGCTTTCCTTAGCGATGTCCGCGTCCACCAGGTTGCCGATCCCGGTTTCGAGAACGTCCTGCAGCTTGGAGACGAAGGTGACGTGCTTCTCGATCTGCTTGGCCTGCGCGCCCATTTCAGCGAGGGCGGCGGTGACCTTGCCGATGGCGAGGTCAAGCGAGGCGAGCACCGACTTGGTCGAGCTCGTCGTACCGGTCAGGCCGGTGCCGTCGAGATTGATGATCGAACCGGAGATCGTGAAATCCTGCGGCGTCAGCGCGATGTAGCTGTCGCCGTCCGAGTTCGCGAGGAAGTTGAGGTCGCCCGACAAAGTCCCGTTCAGGACGGAAACTCCGTCGAACTCGGCCGACGAGGAGAATTGGCTGATCGCCTGGAGCAGAGTCTGGAACTCGTCGTCGAAGGCCTTGCGGGTCGATGGCGAGGCCGAGTCTTCGGCGGCGCCGACAACCTTTTCCCGCATCTGAACGAGGATGTCGCTGATCTGCTGGCCGGCGCTCAAGGCGACGTCGGTAATGGAGGTGGCCCGGTCGAGGCTCATCTTCACGGCGCCGAGCGAGCTGAAGTCAGCGCGCTGCTTCTGCGCGATCGCATAGACGGCCGCGTTATCCTTGGCGCTCGACACCCGCAGGCCGGTGTTGATCTTGTTCTGAACCTGCTCCAACCGCTCGTTGGTGGTGTTGAGGTTCTGGAGCGCGATCAGCGCCGACTTGTTCGTATTTACGCTCATCGCCATGGCGCCAATCTCCTTCAGAGAACCCATGATTGACGCGCGACTCGCACGCCGAAACTATGGTTAACGCTAGGAAGCGCATGGTTTCCGAAAGATTAACGCGGGCGCGCCAGTAGCCGCAGATCCCTCACCCAGGCTGCGGTTGCGCCCTGTGGATGAAGGCGCGGTGCAGGCCCGTCGAGCGGGCATGGACGTCGTCAGGCCTGGGTCGCGATCACCGCTCCGGCCACGTAGGCCTCGGCGTCCCGCATCCGCAGCACTTCTTCACGCGGCAGTTGCAGCACCACCTCGCCCGTGCGGCGATCGATGGTCTTGTAGACGAAACTGCCCGCCTGCCCTTCTTCGATCACCAGCCGCAGATCCGGCTCCGCCGAGGGCGGCGCGACGGGCGCGGGGGCGACGAACGGCCTTGCGGGCGCCTGAACCGGCTCGATGTCCGGTAGCGCCGCCACGGCTGAAAGCTTGTTCTCCATGGTCCCATCCGCCCGAGACTTGCGCGCTCAGGCGACCCCAATTGCGCGGTGACGGCGGAGAGGTCTCCCTCCCCGCCGCCGACGCAGGGCGCGGCCGAAGCCGCGCCCCATTCGGCTTATCGGAACAGGCCGAGCAGGCTGCTCGACGATTGGTTCGCGATGCTGAGGGCCTGCACCCCAAGCTGTTGCTTGGTCTGCAGGGCTTGCAGCCGCGCGCTTTCCTTCGCCAGGTCGGCGTCGACCAGGTTGCCGACACCGGCGTCCAGGGTGTCCTGGAGCTTCATGACGTTGGTCATGTGGGTGTCGAGCGCTTCCACTTCCTTCACGTCCGCCGAACCCACGGTGCCAGTCAGCGAGGTCAGCGTCGCGGCGATCTTGGTGTTCGACTTCGACAGGTCCACGTGGGCGATGTCGATGGTCGCGGTCGCGTCGGCGTTGGCGATCGACTTGATGCTCGAGCTGTTGACCGAGGCCGCCGAGATCAGGTTGACGCCGTCGAAGCTGGCGTTGTTGGCGATCGTGTTGATCTGGTCGCGCAGCGCCGTGTACTCGTCGCTGAGCGCCTGCTTGGAGGCGGTCGACAGGCCCGCTTCAGTCGCCGCCAGGACCTTTTCCTTCATCTGGACGAGAATGTCCGAGATGGCGGTGCCGGCCGACATGGCGACGTCAGCCACCGACTGGCCGCGTTGCAGCGACGAGACGACGGAGTTGAGCGAAGCCGATTCGGCGCGCTGGTTCTGGGCGATGGCCCAGATGGCGCCGTTGTCCTTGGCCGACGAGATCTTCAGGCCGGTGTTGATCCGGTTCTGAACGACGCCGAGGTCTTTGTTGGTGGTGTTGAGGTTCTGCAGGGCGATCATCGCGCCCTGGTTGGTATTAACCGAATTCATGGCCATACGCGTGGTTCCTTTTCTCGGAGACCGGCGTCGTTTTGACTGCCGGAGGCATTTTGCCCGCCCCTAACAAAGCAATTGCGGGGCCACCCCGACGACAGGCCAACCAATTGAAATAACTTATGTTTTGGCGTTTACCCGAGGTAAACCACGCCCTGATGAGCAATTCCCGGCCGCGCCCGGCAATATTTGCCCAGTACGCCCGGCAAATATTGCCGCCAGGCAGATATCACCGAGCGGCTGGCGTGGGCCAAAACGCAAAGCGCCGACCACGAGGGCCGGCGCTTGAAACGATAGTGAAATTAACCAGATCGCCCGAAGGCGGAACGAGTCAGGCCGCGGCCGGAGCGTCAGCTTTCTGCGACAGCGCTTGCATCATCATCTTGTTGATCTCGATGAGCGTGTCGAAGTTGTCCTCCCCGCGCATCACTTCACTGGAGTGACGCCCGACGAACAGGCTCAACGAGATGATGCCCGCGCGGATCTGCGGCGTAAGCTTGTTGTCCGGCTCGGAGCAATCACGAGCCAGCGTCGACCAAAGCCGCCGATTCCAATCGATCGCATCGATTCGAACCGCAAAATCACTGGCCGGGGCCTCTGACGCCGTAATCAGCGCCCGCGTCACCTGCCCAAACAGCCGGTATTCAGCATCCTTGGGCGCCTCAGCCCGGCTCGCCGCCTGCTGGTAAGCTCGAAGCGACATTCCCCAACCTCTCGTCTTCGTACTCGATCAACTTCCGGCACAACATGAGCGCCTTGTAGTACTCGCGCGCCATGGCGTGTTTTGAGATAGCGACGCAGTCCGTCAGCACCTCCGGATTCCGGATGACGCCCATGAACTCGGTCAGGCGCTGAACAAACTCGTCGTAGTAACGAGTAGCTCCACCATCATCGAGGTACATCATCATCATCGGGAAGTAGATGCGACGGGCCGGCGTTCCAGCGTCTTCAGGCTGCATGATGTCCTTCTCGCGAAGGACCGACGCCTTGTTCTGCAGCACCAGGGTCGTACGGCGATCGCCGTTCTGAACCACCGCACCGTTGAGAACGAACTTCTCTCCGGGCTTCAGGGACAGCTTAAGCGGCATTCCTCGGTCTCCAATAGAGGCGTGTCGCCCAATTCGCCTGCGCTCAGCAGTTCGATTGGGCAAGGCTAGATGCGAGGGGTTAACCGGACCTTGCACACCCCTGTCGCCCCCAGGTCATTAGCAGACCGTTAAGCATAATTTTTCAAGATTGCGGCATGCGGGATGCTGGGGCTGCGTAATGAGTGAAACTTCGGATCCAGCTGGCTCTGTTCGCCGCATTCAGACGCCGCGAGGTGGGCCGGCCGGCGACTCGGCCTCCAAGGAATCGGTCAACAGACTGCGCGATGAGCTTGGGGCCCTCAAGGCCGCCAAGGCGGCGTTGCCCCATCTGAAGCGCGCCCTCGCCCACATTGCTAGCAAAGACTATCCGGCCGCGCGCGGCGCCGCCCAGAAGGCGGTCGATCGCGACCCCAGCCTCATTCACGCCTGGCATCTCCTGGCCATCGCACGCGAGCAACTCGGCGATTGGCCCGCCGCACTCGCTGCCTATGAGCGCGGGCTCTCACTTGACCCGGCCAATCCGCCGATCGCCAACGACCTCGGTCGGCTCGCGTTCAAGATGGAGATGCTGCCCCAGGCCGAAGCGCTCTTCCGCCACTACCTCGCCTTCCGACCCAACGCCCCCGAGAGCACGAACAACCTTGCTTGCGTGCTGCGAAGTCAGATGCGCTACGACGAGGCGATCGAGGTGCTCAAGCCCGCGCTGCAGGCTCATCCCGAGAAGGTCATGCTCTGGAACACCCTGGGCACGGTCATGGAGGACATGGGCGAGTCCGAGCAGGCGGGGCTGTTCTACGGCGAGGCCCTGCGTCTCGACCCGCACCAGGCCAAGGCGCGCTACAACCTAGCCAACACCCTCTTCGCCGCCGGCCAGCAGCAAGAGGCGATCGCGCAATGCCGCGAGGCGATGGCCGGCAGCCGGTCGGCCGAAGATCTGACAATGATGCGTTTCGCCCTGGCGACGATGCAGTTGGCGACGGGTGAACTTGGCGAAGGCTGGGACAACTACACCGCGCGCCTGGAACCGACCTATTACGACCCGGTGGACTTCATGGTCCCCCGCCCGCGTTGGGAGCCCGGGACCGATCTGGCCGGTCGGCGCCTGCTGCTGGTCGGTGAACAGGGCTTGGGCGACGAGATCCTGTTCGCCAACGTCCTCAACGACGTGATCGAAGCCCTGGGCCCTGGCGGCGAGCTGACCCTGGCGGTCACGAACCGGTTGGTCAGCCTGTTCTCGCGAACCTATCCACGGGCTCATGTTGGCGCTCACGCCAGCGTCAAGCTGCAGGGACGGACCGCGCGCCGCGTTCCGTTCATAGAAGACTGGTCGCAGATCGATGTCTGGGCGCCTCTTGGCGAGATGCTCCGTCACTTCCGGCGATCGATCGACTCCTATCCGGACCGTCCCGGCGGCTTCATGGCCGCCGACCCGGCGCGCGTGCGCCACTGGCAGGACAATCTCGGACATCTGCCGGGCCAGAAAGTGGGGCTGTTGTGGACCAGCATGGTCATCGACTCGACGCGCCACAAACACTTCGCGCCGTTCGAGAAGTGGGCGCCGGTGCTGCGCACGCCTGGCGTCAGCTTCGTCAACTTGCAGTACGGCGACCAAAGCGAGGCGATTGAACGCGCCCAGCGTGAATTCGGCGTCGAGATCCATCAGCCGGAAGGCATCGACCTGAAGAACGATCTGGACGACGTTGCGGCGCTGGCCTGCGCGCTGGACCTGACAATCGGCTTCTCCAACGCCAGTTTCAACCTGGCCGCCGCGTGCGGGGCCTCGTCCTGGCTGCTGACCTCGTCGGACAACTGGGCGCGCCTCGGGGCGGACCACTACGCCTGGTACAGCCAGGTGCGGATGCTGTGGCCGCGAGCGGCGGCCGACTGGGACAATCTAATGCAAGATCTCGCCGGCGCTCTGGCTGAACATGTCGTCGCCGCCGAAGGGCCCGCGGCGGTGCGAGCGCGAGGCTGACATGGCGGTATTTGATGAAAGCGCCGCCGGCGACGCGGCTGCGCCCGAAAAGCTGGCCCGTCTGAGCGCCGACATCGCCTCGGCCACTGCGATGCGCGAGGCCCTGAAGGCCCTGCAGGTCGCCCTGACCCACGCACACGAGAACCGGTTCGCAGAAGCGTGCACCTTTGCCGAAGAGGCGCTGACCCACGACCCGAGCCTCGTCTTCGGCTGGCACCTGCTGGGGATCGGGCGCGACAAGCTCAACCAGCGCAGCCAGGCTCTCGACGCCTATGAGCGCGCCTTCGCCCTGTCGCCGGCCGATCCGGACATCGCTCACGATCTCGGCCGCCTGGCCTTCAAGATGGACATGCTGCCCCAGGCCGAGGCGCTGTTCCGCCATTGCCTCAGCTACAAGATCGGCGCGCGCGAACCTTCGAACAATCTCGGCGCGCTGCTCCGCCGCCAGATGCGGTTCGACGAGGCGATTGAGGTCCTTCGCCTGGCTCTCATGGCCGAGCCGGAAGCTCCGATGCTCTGGCTGACCCTGGGCACCATCGTCGGCGACAAGGGCGATATCGACCAGGCCGAGATCTTCTACAGCGAGGCGCTGCGTCTCGATCCGTCCTATGCCAAGGCGCACTACAACCTGGCCAACATCCTCTTCACCAAGCACCGCCACGACGAGGCGCTCAGCCATTGCCACAAGGCGATCGAGCTGTCGGATGTCCCTGAGGACTCCTCGATGATGCGCTTCGCGCTCTCGACCATGCTGCTGGCGCGCAGCGAGCTCACCCAAGGTTGGGCCTACTACGACGCGCGGCTCGAACCGACCTACGCCGAACCGATCCACTTCGTCGTCGACCGCCCGCGTTGGACGCCGGGCACGAGCATCGCCGGACGTCATCTCATGCTGTTTGGCGAACAAGGCTTGGGGGACGAGATCCTGTTCGCCAACGTGCTCGACGACGTCCTGGCGGACCTCGGGCCGGAAGGCCGCCTCACGGTCGCGGTCACCGACCGGCTGCTGCCGTTCTTCCAGCGCAGCTTCCCGAGCGTCACGTTCGGCAGCCACGCGACGCTCAAGGGCTCCGGCCGCGCATTCCGCGGCGCGCAGTTCATCAAGGACTGGTCCGACATCGACCTCTGGGCCCCCTTGGGGGCGATGCTCAAGTCGTATCGCGGCGCGATCTCGCAGTTCCCTGACCGGCCCAAGGGCTACATGAAGGCCGACCCCAGTCGCGCCCAACACTGGCGGAACACGCTGGCGCACCTACCCGGCCTAAAGGTCGGCGTGCTCTGGACGAGCCTCGTCATCGACTCGAGCCGCCACCTATACTTCTCGCCGTTTGAGGACTGGCGCGCCGTTCTGCAAACTCCGGGAGTCAGCTTCGTCAATCTCCAGTACGGAGATCAGTCCGAGGCCATCGCCCACGCAAGGGATGCCTTCGGCGTTGAGATTCACCAGCCCCCAGGCATCGACCTCAGAAACGACCTGGACGACGTCGCGGCGCTGTCGGGCGCGCTCGACCTCGTCATCGGCTTCTCCAACGCGTCGTTCAACATCGCCGCGGCGAGCGGTACGCCAGCCTGGCTGATCGCGGTCGAGACGGCGTGGACCCGCCTGGGGACCGATCACTATCCCTGGTACAGTCAGGTCAGGACCTACGCGCCCGCAACTCATGGCGACTGGGCGGCAGTCATGGCGAAGGTCGCAGAGGATCTGACGCAGGAAGCTGCGCGGGGAACGGGAGTCGCCGCGACGGGTTGATGGCGAGAAGCGTCCGCGGGACGCGAAGCCAGGAGAGCCGCTATGCCGGGCCTGCGTGAAGACGACGGCTACGACGACCAGGACAACGCCGAGGCGTTTGACGAAGCCAATCTCGACGAGCGCGAGCAGATCGGTGAGATGCGGACATTCGAGGAGATGCCCGATCTCTTTGACGCCACCCGCGCCGACGGCGACCGCGACGACGACGAAGGCGCCTCTCTCGACGCGGCGGAGTTCGACGAGGACGAGTTCGACGACGACGGGCTGGAAGAGGACGACGAGCTCGACTACCGAGCCTCAGCGGACGATCTCGATGATGAGGACGAGGACGCCTTCGACGAAGATCAGATCGAAACCGATTCGATTGATGGCCTCGAAGAAGTCGGAGACGCCGACCTCGTCGCCGGCGGCGAAGACGATTTCACCAATTTCCAATCGAAGGCCGTAGGCGACGACGACCTGCGCCGTATGGGCTATGCGCGCAGCGATGATGCTGAACGGCGAGCTGAAAAGGCGCTGGAGATTGGCCTTGAGGACACCTTCCCGGCTTCGGACCCGGTCTCGGCCACCCGCGACCGACGCTAGGTAAGCCCCGCGACCTTTGCGACAAAGGCCGCCGAACGATGCTCAATCAGCTTGAATGTCCCGCTTGTGTCTCTAGTTTGGACCCAGGTTGAAACATTTGTTCGAAAATACGGGCGTCATATTCGTCCGTCGCGAGGAGCGCGAATGAGCCAGCGTTTTGAAGGCACCGAGAATTACGTCGCCACCGAAGACCTGAAGGTAGCCGTCAACGCCGCTGTTGCGCTGGAACGGCCCCTGCTGATCAAGGGTGAACCCGGCACAGGCAAGACCGTGCTGGCCTATGAGATCGCCAAGGCGCTCGACGCCGAGTTGATCACTTGGCACATCAAGTCGACCACGAAGGCTCAGCAGGGCCTGTACGAGTACGACGCTGTCACCCGCCTGCGCGACAGCCAGTTGGGCGACGAGCGGGTCAAGGACGTCCGCAACTACATCAAGAAGGGCAAGCTCTGGGAGGCGTTCACCGCCGGCAAGCGCCCGATCCTGCTGATCGACGAGATCGACAAGGCCGACATCGAGTTCCCGAACGACCTCCTGCAGGAGCTCGATCGCATGGAATTCTACGTCTACGAGACTAATGAGACGATCAAGGCCGTGATCCGTCCGATCGTGATCATCACCTCGAACAACGAGAAGGAACTGCCGGACGCATTCCTGCGCCGCTGCTTCTTCCACTACATCCGCTTCCCGGACGCCGACACGATGAACGAGATCGTGGAAGTCCACTATCCGGGCATCAAGCAGAAGCTGGTCGCCGAGGCGCTGCGCATCTTCTACGACATGCGCAAGGTTCCGGGCCTGAAGAAGAAGCCGTCGACCTCGGAACTGCTCGACTGGCTGAAGCTGCTGATGGTCGAGGACATCGACGAGAACGCGCTGAAGGAAAAGGATCCGACGAAGCTGATCCCGCCCCTGCACGGCGCGCTGCTGAAGAACGAACAGGACGTCCACCTGTTCGAGCGCCTCGCCTTCCTCGCCCGTCGCGAGGGCGCTGGGAGCCGGCCCGGCCAGCAATAGGCTTACGGCGAATTCACTCGACGTTTCAAAGCGCTCCGGTCACCGTCGCAAGACATGACCGGAGCGTTTTACGTATGAGGACCACCCTTCTGCTCGCTGCGTCGGCCCTGGTGCTGACGGCCTGCAATCGCGACGTATCGCACGCAGTTTCCAAGCTCGATTGCCCGAGCACTGAAGGCGAACTCACCCGCGTCAGCGCGGCTCCGGATAGGAAGTCCTGCATCTACCGATCGTCCGACGGCGCCGAGGTCAGCCTGGAACTGACCCCCATCGTCGGATCGGCCCAGGCGACCTTGGCCAAGATCGAAGCCGACCTGCGCAGCACGCCAGGCCCGATGACCCCCGACGCCGAAGCCGCCCAGGCCGAGGTCGGCGCGAAGATCGCCGAGACCGCGGCCATGAAAGCCAATGTCGGCGCCATCGCAGCCGAGGTCGCGCGCGTCCAGGCCGAGGCCGCCGCCGACGCGGGGATCAGCCAAGCGTCGAAAGGCGGAGGGGCCGATCCTGGCAGCAACCGCATCGACCTGCCGGGCGTCCATGTGTCCGAGGAAGGCGATAGCGCGAACGTCCGGATCGGGCCGCTGCGGGTGGACGCCGACGGCGAGGACACCACGGTCAACATCTACCGCGACGTGCGGATGCGGGGCGAAGCGCTGTCGCGCGAGAAGCGCGGCCTGCGGGCGACCTTCATCTACACCGGCAAGGACCTTCCGGCGGGCTACCGGTACGTCGGCTTCGAGGCTGGCGGGCCGAAGACCGGGCCGCTGACGGTCGCCAGGGTTCGCTCCAAGCTCGATACGGAGTCCGGGGACAAGATCTATCACGACGTGCAGGAACTGGTTCGCCGCAACGGCGGGGTCTGAGCCCCTATCCCGCCGGCTGGACCTCAACGACCTTGTAGGTCAGCGGGCGGCCGTCTTCATCGGTGACCGTGACGTACTCGCCCACCGCGAAGCGATGCTCGCCGAGCCGATGCACCGGCTCATCGTCCAACGAATCCGAGTCGTCATAATCGAAGAACCAGCGGGCGCCGCGGCGCGACAGGCGGCCATCGGCGGCGTCCTCGTCCGGCGCGAAGCGGCGCACGACGCACTCGGATCGGGCCTTCGCATAGGCGTCGGCGTCGAGCATGCCGTCAGCCGTCAGCGGCGCGGTCAGCGCATAGCCGCGATGGTCGTCGCCGCCAGCGAACTCAGTGCCAGGATTGCGGGCGAGCCGCATCACGATGCGCGACAGGGTCATGACCTGAACCTCAAGTTCTAGTGTGAAAGGAAGAGCGACGGCTGGTCGGCCGACAGCAAGGTCCGCGTCGTGCCGCCGAAGATGAACTCCTGCAGCCGCGGGTGACCGAAGGCGCCGGCGACCAGGATCCCCGCTCCGGCCTTGCTGGCCGCGTAGAGCAGCAGGGGCGCGGCGTCGCCGCTGTCGGGCAGGACGTCGACCTCCGCCTTCACGCCCCGTGCGGCGTAGTAGGCCTGCAGACGATGGGGATCAAAACTGCGCGAGGTCGCCTTCGGGGCGGCCAGGATGACCACGTGGGGCGCCTTTTCGAGCAACGGCATGGCCAGCCGCGCGGCGCGCGAAGCCTCCTTGCCGCCGTCCCAGGCGACCGCCACGGGACCGCCGACGGCGAAGCCTTCTCGGGCCACCAGGACCGGACGCTGTTCGTCGGCGACCATTTGCTGGAACGCCTCGGCCAGCGGCCCGCGGCCACGCGCCGAGTCATTGTTGAACACGACCACGTCGGAGAGCCGGCTCTCCGCCGACAGCCCGGCCCAGACGGGGGTCTGCAGCGAGATGAACTGACCCTTGGCGTAGGGCGTCGCGGCGACCGCGGCGCGGGCGTTCTTCTCGCCGGCGATGGCCGCTTCCTTCAGCGACTCCAGGGCGGTGGTCTGGACGCCGCCGAGGAACCCCTCGCCCATCCAGGGCATTACGTCCGCCACATCCGCGGGCGTGTAGACGCACGCCAGTTCGGCGCCGAAGGGCTCGGCGAGTTTGGCCGCAGCGGCTATCACGGCCTTGTCGCCTTCCCCACCCGACAGAGGCGCCATGATCCTAGCCCAGCTCATCGTAGTTCCTTTCTCGACCCGGCCTCGCGTCCATCTGGAGCCTCAATCGCACGCCGCGCATTGATCTTTGGCAAGTCCTGGGTCAGTTCACGACCTTGACCATGGAAGGAACGCATCGGTGAGGAAAGGGCTGCGTACATCACGCAACGAACCGCGCGCCTGGCAGCGGATGCTTTCGGGTCGCAGGCTGGACCTGCTCGACCCCTCGCCCATGGACATCGAGATCGAGGACATCGCCCACGGCCTGGCCCGGGTCGCGCGCTGGAACGGGCAGACCATTGGCGAGCACGCCTTCTCGGTGGCCCAGCATTCGGTGGTGGTCGAGGAGATCTGCGCGCACATCCAGCCGGACCTCGAGCCGCGCTGGCGGTTGGCCGCTCTGCTGCACGACGCCTCGGAGTATGTGATCGGTGACATGATCAGCCCGTTCAAGGCGGCGCTGGGGGTGGATTATCGGAAATTCGAGGAGCGCCTGGAAACGGCGATCCACGTCCGCTTCGGGATCCCGGCCAAGGCGCCGCTGGCGGTCAAGAAGCTGATCAAGCAGGCCGACCGCGCCTGCGCCTTCTTCGAGGCCACCCAACTGGCAGGTTTCAGCAAGGCCGAGGCGCTGGAGTTCTTCGACGCCCCGCCGCCCGGCTACGACCTGGTCATCGAGCCGCTGTCGCCCGCCCAGGCGCAAAGCCGTTACATTCAGCGCTACAATGTCCTGTCCGAGGCGGCGGGATTCGCATCCTCCTCCGCGGACGCGGCTTTCGACACCGAGTAGCGCCATGACCCTGATCGTCTGCGGATTGTCCGAGGTGCCTGCGATCATCGCCGCCCGCGCGCCCTCGCACATGGTCACGCTGCTGGACGCCGCCAGCATGATCGATACCCCCGCCGGCCTGGCCGCCGACCGCCACCTGCGCCTGTCGGTCAACGACATCGCCGAGCCCACCGAGGGCCTGATCCTGCCCAGCGAGGCCCTGGTCCAGCAACTGCTGGCGTTCGGCCGCGCCTGGGACGCCAGCGCCCCGATGGTCGTGCACTGCTGGGCCGGCATCAGCCGTTCGAGCGCCAGCGCCTTCATCCTCGCCTGCGACCGCAATCCGCACGTCGACGAGAAGATGATCGCCATGCGGATGCGCCGCGCGGCCAAGCACGCCTATCCCAACCGGCGCATCGTCGCCCTGGCCGACGACATCCTGCGCCGCCACGGCCGCATGGTCGACGCCGTCGAGGCCATGGGCGACTACGAGTACAGCGGTTACGGCGTACCCTTCGACTTCTCGGCCGCACATTGATGGAGCAGGCCGCGGTGGTCATTGGGCTGTCGGCGGTGGTGGTCGCCGTCCGCGACGGCGACGCCGTGGTGCTGACCGTCCGCCGCGAAGGCCAGCTGGCCGGCCTGCCCTTCGGCCCCTTCGACCCCGACGGCCACCGCACGTTCGAGCTGGCCCTGCGCGCCTTCGTGACCGCCCAGACGAGGTTCGACCTCGGCTATGTCGAGCAGCTCTACACGTTTGGAGACCGTGGCCGCGACGCCCCGCTGGCCGACATGGGCCAGGGCGGCGCGGCGCGGGTGCTGTCGGTGGGCTACCTGGCGCTGACCCCGACGCCGGTCGACACCACCGGGCCCGACACCGCCTGGGCCGACTGGTCGCGGTTCTTCCCCTACGAGGACTGGCGCGAGGGCCGCCCCGCCGCCCTGGACGAGCTGGAGCCGGCGCTGCGCCGCTGGGCCGCCGGCCGGCCGGAGAAACTGGCTCGCGCCCGACTGCTGTTCGCCCTGGAAGGCGCGCCCTGGAACGAGGAGCGGGTGCTGGAGCGCTACGAGCTGCTCTACGAGGCGGGCCTGGCCCCCGAAGCCGCCCGCGACCGCGCCGAGGCGCCGGGCACGCCATCCGAGGCCCTGGCCGCGGCGCTGGGCGAGCCGATGCTGTCCGACCACCGCCGGATCCTGGCCACCGCCCTCTCCCGCCTGCGCGGCAAGCTGAAGTACCGCCCGGTGGTGTTCGAACTGATGCCGGACGCCTTCACGCTCTCGGCGCTGCAGCGGGCGGTGGAGGCGATCGCCGGGGTGCCGCTGCACAAGCAGAACTTCCGGCGGGCGCTGGAGCGGGCCGAACTGGTCGAGGGCCTGGGCCGCGTCGACTCCGAGACCGGCGGGCGCCCGGCCGAACTCTTCCGCTTCCGCCGCGAGGCGCTGAGCGCCCGCCCGGTCTCGGGCCTGGCCCTGCCGCTGCTGCGCGACTAGTCCGAAATAAATGTAATCACTGTTCAGTTTACCCTGCGGCGCCCCCTTGAAGCGCGCCGCGATGGGCTCACTATGCCTCCAAAATAGACATAGGGAGCGAGGCCGATGACCGATCAGCGTCCGTGGAGCATTGTGGAGACCTCCGCCTTCGACCCCGTCGCGCGGGTCGATCCGCACGGCCGGCTGAGGGACCTGCGCGAGCAATGCCCGGTGCACCGCGACGAGCCGGTGAAGACCTGGTTCCTCACCCGCTATGGCGATGTGCGCGAGACCGTCAACGACCGCGACCTGTGGCGCCACTGGAGCCGCTCGGAGGAAGGCGCGCTGCTGCGGCGCATGGACCGCGATCCCGACGCCCCGCGCACCGACAGCATCCTCTCGCTCGACGAGCCCGACCACAGCCGCGTGCGGCTGCCGCTGGCCAAGGCCTTCTACGCCCGCATCAACGCCATGAAGCCGCAGATCGAGGCGATCATCGACAAGGTGATCGACGAGGCGCCGGCCGACGCGCCGTTCGACCTGATCGCCGACCTGGCCATTCCGATCCCGATCCTGGTGATCGCCGCCATCCTCGGGGTCGAGGAGCAGCGCTTCCGGGAGTTCCGCGAGTGGTCGGAGGCCTCGATCCTCGGCCTCAACCCGCTGCGCACGCCCCAGGAGACCGAGCGCATGGAATGGGGCTCGGCCATGCTGATGGACTATTTCAGCGAGCTTATGGCCGCACGCCGCGCCGCGCCGCAGGACGACCTGATCAGCGACATGGTCAAGCTGCAGGCCGAAGGCGCGCCGCTGTCGGACGACGAGGTGCGGGTCAATCTCTCGGCCCTGCTGATCGGCGGCAACCTGACCACCACCGACCTGATCGGCAACGGCGTCTGGCTGTTGCTGAACCATCCGCAGGAACTGGCCAAGCTGAAGGCCGACCCCAGCCTGGCGGCCGCCACGGTCGAGGAGATCCTGCGCTTTGAATCGCCGGTGGCGATCACCAACCGGGTGATCTCAGGCGAGCGGCAGGTCGGCGGCTGCCCGATGCACGCCCATCAGTCGGTGATCACCTCGCTGCACGCCGCCAACCGCGACCCGGAGGTGTTCGAGGACCCCGACCGCTTCGACATCACCCGCAAGCACGTGCCCCACGTCGCCTTCGGCGGCGGCAGCCACATCTGCATCGGCGCCCCCCTGGCCCGGATCGAGGCCAAGCAGGCCCTGGTGCGCCTGTTCGACCGCTTCCCCGACCTGCGCCTGGCCGGCGACGAGCCGACGTGGCGGGCGCTGCCGTTCTTCCGGGGGATGGAGGCGTTGGTGGTGGCGGGGTGATGGCGCCTCGCGGGTTTGCGCCAGTTCCGGACATTTAGCGGCCGCCCGGCTCCGATCAGGTGCGATCACCCTCGTCGGAGTCTTCCCGGAACTCGGCGGCCGGGACAAAAGAGGCGCTGTCGTCGTTAAGAACCCAGACGCCGATTAGTGCGGGGTGGGCAGGATCGACGTCTTCATCAATCAAGTCTCCGGCGTATAGGCCGACGTTGCTGTAGTCGAAGTCCAGTGAAAGCTGATGAGCAAGCCCCATCATTTCGTCGGCCATGCGGCGCGAATACCCCATGGCTTCGCTCTCGCTGCTGAACTCGTCGGTCAAGGTGTTCACCTCGGCCGCATCGCTGTCTTGAGCCGCTGTGGTGGTGACAATGGTGTACGCGGGCATGGGGACCTCTTTCAACTTCGCCCCACGCATACCCTGTTTATCTCCGCAGGCGGGGCATATTCCGCAAAAAGCATCGCGGGCTCCCAGTCAGTCGGCGCGGTCGCGAATGCGCCAGAAGCGGAAGTTGGGTGCGGAGCAGTAAGCGGACACAGCCGTCCGTCTGCCTTTAGGGTCGGCTCCTGACCCTCCGATCTCGAAATGACAGGCCGCTTCGCTTCGGCTAAGAGCGCCGCGTGATCAGAGCGGGGGCCATGTCCGGACGTCTGCCGCGCCACGTCTTCTTGACGCTGGCCGCGCTGGCGGTCGCGCTGAAGGTCCTCATACCGCAGGGGATGATGGTCGCCGCCGAGCCGCGGAACGACCTGCCGTTCCCGCTGGTGCTCTGCACCGCTCAAGGCGCGGTCAGCGTCGCGCCCGGCGCGCCGCTATCGACGCATGACCAACACGAAGACGCCAAGCTCAAGCATGAGCCGCCTTGCGTCTTCGCCGGCCACGGCGTTGGCGCGGCGAGCCCCGCCCCGGTTGAGATCGGCCGCGTCGAGTTCATCGCCTTCGAACAAACGACGCCGCGTCCTGCGCCGGCCGTCGCGCCCGGCCGGGGCGTTTCCGGGCCGCCGCTACCTGCCCGCGGACCTCCTGCTTCGCTGATCTGATCCCGGCGCCATTGAGCGTCCGCCACCGGCCGCGCGCCTGCGCGAGCGCCGGTTCGCACACATCTCAGTTCAGCACGGCGCCGACGGCGTCGAAGGATTCGCCATGAAGTCTCTCCTGCTCGCCACCAGCGCCCTGATCGGCGCCCTGGTCCCCGCCGCCGCATTCGCCGAAGCCGACGCCGCCCCGTCCGCCGTCGAAGGCGTCGTCGTCACCGGCCGTCCATTCGCAATCGAGGCCGAAGTCGCCGGGCGCCTCGGACTGACCGAGCGCGAAACGCCCGCCACGATCGACATCATCACCCAGCAGGACATGCAGGCTCAGGGCCTGCGCAATGCGATCGAGACGATGAACGCGGCCCCCGGCGTGGCGTCTGGAAACCTGCCAGGTTCCGTGGGTTCGGTCTCGATGCGTGGCTTCCACCGGGCCGTGAACTATCTCTATGATGGAGTGCGGGTGGCCAATTCCGACGCTGGCGTCCGCAACTGGGACGCCTGGTCGTTCGAGCGCATCGAAGTGATCAAGGGCCCGGCCTCGGTGACCTCCGGAGAGGGCGCTCTGGCCGGCGCCATCAACTTCGTGCCGCGTCGGCCGGTCCTCGGCAAGATGTTCGGCGAAGCCTTCGCCAGCGTCGGATCGCAGAACAGCTATCGGATCGCCGGTGATCTGAACGCACCGCTCAGCGACAACGCCGCGGTTCGCGGCGACCTCGTCTATTCGAGCTCGGACGGTTGGGTCGACGACACCGATTCCCAGGCGTTCGGCGCAAATCTGGCGGTGCTGCTGCGCCCAAGCGACGCGCTCTCGGTCACCTTGTCGGCGGACTATTACGAGGACGAGTTCACCACGGCCTATTATGGCTCGCCGCTGGTCCCGGCCACCTCGGCGCGGCGGCCCAGCTCAATCGTGTCGGGGTCCGGCGGGCTGGTGTTCGACGAAGCGCTGCGTGACCGCAACTACGATGTCGAAGACGGCCGCATGGATTCCCAGTCGGTGTGGTTGCGTGCGCGCGCCGATTACCAGTTGAACGAGGCCTGGAAGATCGTCAGCGACACCAGCTGGTACACGGCCGATCGTTTGTGGCGCGATTCCGACGACTACAGCTTCAACAGCCGGACCGGGCTCATCGACCGCCTGACGTCGCTGATCAGCCACGACCACCAGATCTGGAACCAGCGCCTGAACGCGACCTATGACGGCGCGCTGGCCGGCCGCCGCAACCGGTTCACCGCTGGGGTCGAGTTCGGCGGCACAGATTTCTTCACCAAGCGCCGTTTCGGCTCGACCACCTCGGTCGATCCGTACGCCCCGGTGCGCGGGCTGTTCCCTGCCGACACCCCGGCCAACTTCACGACTCGGCAGAACGTCTCCGCCGAGGTGGAGTCCCGCGCCGTCTTCGTCGAGGACGCCTACAACCTCACGCCGGAGCTGCTGCTGGTCGCCGGCGCGCGGTGGGACAGCTTCAGCCTCGACCGGCGCGTGCTGAACGTCACTAGCTCCGCGATCCAGGCCTATTCCCAGGACTATGATCCGGTCTCCTGGCGGATCGGCGCGGTCTACAGCCTGCGGCCGCAGACGCAGCTCTACGGGCAGTTCACGCGAGCGGCGACACCGATCAGCGGCATCCTGTTCATGAGTGCAACCAACGCTTCCTTCGAAGTCAGCATGGGCGAGTCCTACGAGGTCGGGATCAAGACCTCGCTGCTGGACGATCGCCTGCAGCTCACGGCCTCGGTGTTCGACATTCGCCAGGACGATATCCTGACCCGCGATCCGGCCAATCCGGCGGTCACCGTTCAAGGGGGCAGCCAGACCTCGCGGGGGATCGAGGTTTCGCTCGATTGGTCGGTGACTGACGAGCTGCGTCTGGAGTTGGGGGCAAGCGCGCTCGACGCCGAATTCGACAGGCTGATCGAAGCCGGAGGCGCCAACCGCTCGGGCAACCGGCCCGCGAATACGCCTGAGCAGCTGGTGGACCTGGTCGCGACCTACTCGCCCAACTCGCTGCCGCTCACCTTCACCGGCGCGGTCCGTCACAACGGCGACTTCTTCACCTCCAACGCCAATACGGTGAAGGTCGACGGTTTCACGACCCTGGACGCATCGGTGACGTGGCAGGCGCCGTTCGGATCGGTCTCGCTCCGCGGTCGCAACCTGACCGACGAGCTGTACGCCGACTGGTCGGGGTACTCGTCGTATCTGGTGTTCATCGGCCAGCCGCGCAGCTTCGAGCTGTCGCTGTCGCGTAAGTTCTGACACGCCTGCTCGGCGGCCCTACTGCGGGCCGCCGAGCAGCACATCGAGGACTGAACCATGCCGATGCATGTCAGACCCCTTCTGCGGCAGCTGCACCTCTGGATGGGCCTGATCCTGGGCCTGCCGTTTGCGGTGCTAGCGCTCACCGGCGCCCTGCTCGTGTTCTACATCGAGATCGACGCCGCGCTGCACCCGGCCATGCGCGCGCAGACTAGCCTGCCGCCGCCCGGCTGGACCTCCCAGGCCTGGGACCAGGCGCTGGACACCGCGCATGCGCAGTGGCCGCACGCGCACGGCAAGTGGTCGTTCGAGGTGACCGGTCGTCAGGGCGCGATTCCGGCCCGCTACTACCCGCCGACTAGCGGACACGCGGCCGGCCACCATGGGCCCGACCCGATGATGATCTGGCTCAGCCCCGATGGCCGCCAAGTGCTGCGGCAGGACCAGTGGGGCGACTATCTGATGACCTTCATTTACGACATCCACCGCAACCTGCTGGCCGGGGATGTCGGCAATTACGTGGTCGGCTGGATCGGAGTGGCGACGCTATTCCTGCTGCTCACCGGCATCATGGCGTGGTGGCCGCGCGGAAGCTGGCGCAAGGCGCTCGCACTAAAGCCTCGCGCCTCGTCGATCCGCCGGCTCTACGACCTGCACAAGCTGTTGGGCCTTTCTAGCGCCCTGTTGTTGTTCATCCTTACCGGCACTGGGGCGCTGCTGGCCCTGCCGGCGGAGAAGACCTGGCTGCTCGACAAGCTGGTGGCGCCCGTCGTCCCTGTGCCCTCCCCGGTCTCGACGGCGGCCCGCGGCGTACAGGTCCCTATCGCCCAGGTGCTTGCGGCCGGCCAAGCGGCGCTGCCCGAAGCGCGGCTGGCCTGGATCGACATCCCTGGCCCCGGCGACGGCGTGTTCAGGCTTCGCGCGCAGGTGGCTGGCGATCCGACCGAGCGCTTCCCCTACAGCTTCGTCTTCGTCGATCAGTATTCGGGCAAGGTCCTGGCCGTCCACGACGCGCGCCAAGGCACCGCCTCGACCACGGTCAGCAACTGGATCCGCCCGCTGCATGACGCATCGGTCGGCGGCTTGCCGACACGGATCCTGGGAGTGGTCATCGGTCTCTTTCCGGTCGCGCTGCTGGCGACAGGCTTCCTGCGTTGGCGTCAACGCGCGTCGAGCCGGCGTATGCACCGGGCGGGAAGGCGGTAGCTGGTCGACGCAAAGCGGACGTCGCCATGGACCGCTACGAGCCCTTTACGGAAACAACTGGGTCGTGTCCGCCCCGCCCGACTGCTCCAACACCACATACATTGCGCCCTCCCCCTCCCGGGTTGGGTCTCGGCCGCATGGGCCTGAGCGAAGCCGCTCAGCATCGCCTGCAGGGCGGTCTGGCCTATGGCGAAGGCAACCTCGACGAGGCGAATCGCGGCTGGCCCCGCCAAGGCCGTTGTCAGCCCGCCGACCGCGGGGAGAGGAGGAAGGCCAGGCCGCGCAGGACCGCCTGCTCCAGGCGTTCGGCGGAGTCCGTGTCCTCCTGCATGTGGACGCTGAGCGCGATGCCGCGTCCCAGGACCCAGAACACGCGGGCGATGTCCTCGACCCGATCGGGCGGGGCCCTGTCGTCGCCGAGCAAGGAGCTCTGGAACACCTCGAACGCCCCCTGCTCGGCTTGGCGCACCGCGAGGTTCGGCTCCATCTGCATGAGGGCGTAAAGGTGCGGCCGGCGGCGGATGAACGTCAGCAAGGCGGCCGAGGCGGCGTCGATGCGGCGCGGGAACTTGCCGCTCGCCATGGACCGCTCGATCGTCTGGGCGAGCTCGCGCCAGCCTTCGACCGCCACCGCCGCCAGCAGTTCGTCCTTGTTGGCGAAATGGTAGTAGAGGCTGGCGACCCCGCTGCCGACTTCAGCGGCGATGAGCCTGAGCTGCAAGGCCTCCGCCCCGCCCTTGTCGACCAGGCGGCGCGCAGCCTCCAGGGCCCGACGGCGCAACGTTCCGGGGCTTGCGATCGCCAAGCGCGTCATCTCATGCCGTCCCCTGGAAGACAGCCTCGATCATGGACGATGAGCGTCGCCGCAACCAGCCTCAGTGGCGGGTCGGCAGCACCACGGTCATGTCTTCGTAGCCCTTCACGAAGGTCGAGTAGCTGCGCTTCGGCTCGGCCTGAAGTTGGATGTCGGGGAAGCGCTTGAGAATCTCTTCCCAGATAATGGTCAGCTGCAGCTCGGCCAGGCGGTTGCCGACGCAGCGATGGATGCCGAAGCCGAACGACATGTGCTGGCGCGGGCGGGCGCGGTCGACGATGTAGCTGTTGGGGTGCTCGATCACCCGTTCGTCGCGATTGCCCGAGACGTACCACATGACCACCTTGTCGCCTTCGCGGATGGTCTTGCCGCCCATCTCGAAGTCCTGGGTGGCGGTGCGCGACATGTGGGCCAGCGGGGTCTGCCAGCGGATGGTTTCGGAGACCATCGAGGTGATCAGACCCTGATCGGCCCGCAGCTTGGCGTACTGGTCGGGGTTCTGGTTGAGGGCGTAGACCGATCCGCTGATGGTGTTCCGCGTGGTGTCGTTGCCGCCGATGATCAGCAGGCCGACATTGGCGTGGAACTCGGCCATGGTCATGTTCCGGGTCTCCTCGCCGTGGGCCAGCATGGAGATCAGGTCGCCGGCCGGCTCGGCGTTCACCCGCTGGTTCCACAGCTCGGTGAAGTAGCCGAAGCACTCGTTCATCGTCGCGCGCAGGTCCTGCAGGCTGGCCGCGCCGCCGGGATAGCCGGGCGGCGTGGTCATGGCGTCGGACCAGCGGGTCAGCTTGCGGCGCTCCTCGAACGGGAAGTCGAACAGGGTCGCCAAGGTCATGGTGGTCAGTTCCTTCGACACCAGGTCGACCCAGTCGAAGGCCTCGCCGATCGGCAGCGAGTCGAGGATCAGGCCGGCCCGTTCGCGGATCTGTGGGGCCATGACGGTCAGGGCGTGGGGCGACAGCGCCGGGCTGACCGTCTTGCGCTGCACGTCGTGGCGCGGCGGGTCCATGGCGATGAAGTTGGTGGCGGTGTTGGCCGGGTCGCGGAACCCTTGGGCGGCCTTGGGGGTGAGCGAGATGCCCTTGGCCGAGGAGAACACCTGATGGTTGGAATCCACCGACATGATGTCGTTGTAGCGGGTGATCGACCAATAGGGCCCGTAGTTGCTGTCGGGCGTGAAGTGGACCGGGGATTCGTCGCGCAGGCGCTGGAAGATCGGCCACATGGCGTTGTCGCGGAACAGCGAGGCGCGGGCCGGATTCAGGTCCTCCAGCGGCGTTTCGTAGGCGGCCTTGTGCGCGGCGGCGCGCTTGTCCTTCAGGATGTCCGCGGTTGCGTCAGCCATGACCGTTCCCTCGCCCTTAAACGCCCACGCTCGGGGCGACGGGTGATCGGACCCTTTCGAACAAGGTTCCACAAGGGATTAAGACGCACGCCCATCGGCGCTACTGGATCCCCGACCATCCGGCATAGGCCAGGACCACAGCCAGGATGATCGCCAGGGCCTTGAGCCATTGCCAGACGACGATGCCGAACGCGCGCCAGCGACGTTTGTCGGCATGGCTGATCCAGGCGGTCTGCAAGGCGACGTACCAAACGCTCGCGGCCAGGGCGAGCAGCCCGCCCGCCACGCGCGCGTGGGGCGAGGCGTTGGCGACCGTCAGCCCCGCCCCGACCAGAAGCGCGAACACGGCGGCAGGGTAGCACTCGATGAAGAACGGCCCGCGCAGGGTCGAGCGCGACAGCTGGAGGCCGGACGCCTTGACGTGATGCAGCGCGAACATGAGCGGGAACACCGCGAAGACCAGCGCCCGGAAGGCGATGAGGTTCTGCTGCGAAAGCCTGGGCATCTCGCCCCCGCTGGCCGCGAACGGGTCGTAGTGCAGTCCGATCTCGACGGCATGGGACAGCAGGAGACTTAGGAGCAGGAACAGCGGCGGGGAGAGCGACTGGTCGAACTGCTGGTCTTCGGGCCTGTGGAGCTGGTCGCGGCTATATTCCAGGGTCCGGATCGGCTGCGTCAGCGTCATAATGAGCGTGCGTGGATAGAAGACGAGCCAGGTCATCACCTCGTAGAGCAGCTCCTCAAGGGAGCGGAGCATCTTCATGAAGTCCATGCGCAGGGTCCTCTGCGTGTTCCGAGCCCTACGCTAGCGCGCCAACACCACGTGCGTCGCGCCCTCGCCCGCCACGTGCTCGACGACGCCAAACCCCAGCGCCGGCAGGTCGAGGCCCGCCAGCAGCGGCTCGCCCTGGCCGAGGAGGACCGGCGAGAGGGCCAGGTGCATCTCGTCGACGGCGCCGGCGCGCAGGTACTGGCGCACGGTCTCGACGCCGCCGCCGATCTTGACGTCGAGGTCGCCGGCCGCGGCCTTGGCCTGGTCCAGCGCCGCCTCGATCCCCTCGGTCACGAAATGGAAGGTCGTGCCGCCGGCCATTTCGATCGGGTCGCGGGGGTGGTGGGTGAGGACGAAGGTCGGGGCGTGATAGGGCGGATCGTCGCCCCACCAGCCCTTCCAGCTCTCGTCGGCCCAAGGGCCGCGGACCGGGCCGAACATGTTGCGCCCCAGGATGAAGGCGCCGAAGCCGCGCATGGCGCGGTCGGCATAGGCCTGGTCGACGCCGTCGGAGCCGCCGGGCTGGCCGATCATCTCGTGGAAGAAGCGGGTTCCGAACAGCCACTCGTGCAGCTCCTGCCCGCGCAGGCCGAGGGGGTTCTCCAGGCTCTGCTCGGGCCCGGCGCCGAAGCCGTCGAGCGAGATCGAAAAGCCCCCTACCCGCACCCGTGACATGCCGCCTCCGCCCATTCGCCGCCCGCCGAACCGGGCCCGGCATCCTAGGACGAAGGAGAGGAGCGTGGGCAGTCCCTTTGAGGCGGAGAGGCATCGACTTCGCCGGCCTCGGGAATTCTACTGATGGCGGATCGCGCCTGCGGCTGTCCCACTGCGGCGGCGGCAGGCGCGACGCCAGCCTAGTCTCAGGAGCGCCCGATGCCCCTCCAGGAGTACGATCCGCATGGCCGGTTCACCGGCCTCATCGGGCGTACGCCCGACGTTTCCTCGCCCGCCTGGCCGCGGCCGACGCAGACCCGCGAGGGGGCGCCCAACGTCCTCTTCATCGTGCTGGACGATGTCGGGTACAGCCACCTGGGCTGCTATGGCGGCCAGATCGCCACCCCGAACATCGACGCCCTGGCGGCCGACGGGCTGCTGTTCAGCAACATGCACACGACGGCGCTGTGTTCGCCGTCGCGGTCCTGCATCCTGACCGGGCGCAACCACCACTCCAACCACATGGGCTGCCTCTCGAACGGGTCGACCGGCTTTCCGGGGTCCGACGGCTACATGCCGTTCGAGAACGGCATGCTGTCGGAGATCCTCAAGGGCGAGGGCTACAGCACCTACTGCGTCGGCAAGTGGCACCTGTCGCCGGAAGAGACCAACACGCCGGCCGGACCGTACGACCGCTGGCCGCTGGGCCGGTCGTTCGAGCGCTATTTCGGCTTCCTCGGGGGCGACACCAACCAGTGGTACCCGGAGCTGATGTACGACAATCACCAGGTCGAGCCCGAGGGCACGCCTGAAGAGGGTTACCACCTGACCCCGGACCTGGTCGACAAGGCCAAGTCGTTCATCGCCGACGCCAAGCAGATCGCGCCCAACAAGCCGTTCTTCATGTACTTCGCCACCGGCGCGGGCCACTCGCCGCACCATGTCCCCAAGGAGTGGGCCGACAAGTACAAGGGCAAGTTCGACGACGGCTGGGAGGCTTACCGCCAGCGGGCGTTCAAGGCGCTCAAGGACCGCAAGATCATTCCGCCGACCACGGAGCTGTCACGTCCCGACCCGGACGTGCAGGACTGGGACAACCTGCCCGCGGACGACCGGCGGCTCTATGCGCGGATGATGGAGGTGTTCGCCGGCTTCATGGAGCACACCGATCACTATATCGGCGAGCTGATCGGCTTCCTGAAAGAGATCGGCGAGTACGACAACACCCTGATCATGCTGATCTCGGACAACGGCTCCAGCGCGGAGGGCGGACCGACCGGATCGGTCAACGAGTGCCGGTTCTTCAACAACGTCGCCGACACCGTCGAGGACGGACTCAAGCACATCGAGGAGATCGGCGGCCCGACCACCTTCAACCACTTCCCTTGGGGCTGGACGCACGCCGGCAACACCCCTTTCCGGCGCTGGAAGCGCGAGACCTATCGCGGCGGGGCCACCGACCCGTTCATCGTCTCCTGGCCCCAGGGCATCAAGGCCAGGGGCGAGGTGCGCAGCCAGTACGCGCACATCATCGACATGGTCCCCACGGTGCTTGAAGCGCTGGCGGTGGAGCCTCGGCAGAGCATCAAGGGCGTCACCCAGGCGCCGATGGAGGGCGTCAGCCTCACCTCCACGTTCGCAGACGCGGCCGCGCCGGCCACGCACCTGACGCAGTATTTCGAGATGCTGGGCCACCGCTCGATCTATCACGACGGCTGGCGGGCGGTGTGCCCCTGGCCCGGAGCATCGTTCGTCGAGTCCGGCCGCAAGTTCGGCGACGAGATCAGCCATGACATGCTGGCCGACCTCGACGCTCACGGCTGGGAGCTCTACCACGTGGCCGAGGACTTCGCCGAAGCCCGCAACGTCGCCGACCAGAACCGCGAGCGCCTGATCGCCATGATCGGCACGTGGTACAACGAGGCAGGCAAGTACAACGTCCTGCCGATCGACAGCCGCGGCACCCAGCGGATCGCGCTGGAGCGGCCGCAGATCGCCAGCACCCTCACGCGCTACACGCTCTATCCAAACACCCAGTCGATCGTCGCGGCCGCCGCGCCCAAGACCCTCAATCGCCCGCATAGCTTCACCGCCGAGGTGGAGATCCCGCAGGGCGGCGCGGACGGGGCGTTGCTTTCGTTCGGCGGCAACGACGGCGGCTTCTCGTTCTACGTCCAGGACGGCAGGCTCTGCTATCTGCACAACTACCTGGCCATCGACTACTTCTACGTCAAAGCCGACACGCCGCTGCCCGCTGGCAAGCATCTCGTCAGCATGCAATTTGAACCGACCGGCAAGCCGGATGTGAAGAACGGCAAGGGCGTCCCGGCCAGGGTGACCTTGCTGGTCGATGGCAAGCCCATCGCCAGCGGAGATCTGCCGCACACCGTCCCGATCCGGCTAGGCCAGGGCGGCGCGATGCTGGTCGGCATGGATGCGGGCTCGCCGGTATGCCCCGAGTACAAGCCGCCGTTCCGCTACCAAGGTCGCCTGAAACGCGTGATCGTCGACCTCAGCGGCGAAGAGGTCGCCGACCATGAGGCCGAGATGCGGGCGTTCATGCGCAAACAGTAGCGCCGCTGGCTCGCCCGACGCCGCATTCGCCCTGTCGAGACGCTAAGGAAACAGCCAGCGCAACAGCGGCCTGATGGCGTTCCAGAGCCGGTCCTTGAGCTGGATACGCAGCGGGGGATCGGCCTGCGTGGGGACGGCCGGGGCGGCGCCGCCGCCGGCGGTCAGGACCAGCATCTCGATCTCGCCGTCGGTGAAGTAGCGATCGCCCTCGCCGTTGCGTCCGGCCAGGGTGGGCCCCACGCCCGAGACCTGATAGGCGCTGGTCGCCCGGTCGGCCGACAGCATCTGCTGCGCAAGCAGGTCGCGCTCGGCGTCGATGTCCGGCGCGATGTCGTGGGTGACCTGGCCGGTGTCGGCGCTGAGGCCGACGCCGCGGTCGAAGGTGGCCGAGCCGAGCCAGACGGGCCGGCCCTCGGCCCCGACGTCCAGCACCTTCCACAGCCGCACGTGATGGCGCCGCCGCGCGCTGGCCCCGCTGGCGCGCTCGAAGGCCAGATCCTGCCTGCGGCCGTCGTAGAACAAGGCGCTGACCGGGGCGCGCGGATCGGGCTTGTCGATCAGCACGCTGCGCACGATGCCCAGGCTCGAGCGCACCGTGACCGGATCGGCGGGCTGCCAGCCGATCGCCTGCATGGCGGCGGCGACATCGCCGCGCGCGCCGACCAGGCCGATGTTCAGCGGATCGCCGGGAATGTCCGCCGAGGTGCGGGTGACCATCGGACGTCCGGCCAGCTTCGGCTGGCGCTCATGGTGGCGCCAGACCATCGGCAGCAGGGCGTAGGCCGCGAGCCCATAGAGCGTCAGGCCGATGAGGGCGGCGACGGCGAGGCGCGCAAACCTGCTGGTTCGAGGCGTTTCCACGGGCGGAGACTCGCACTCTTTTGGCTGGAAGTCCGTCGCTCGCTGGCCGGTGCGGCGACGCACAGCTTGCCTTCACCCTCTCAATCTAGGATCAGGACCACCCGAGCCTAGTTCGATCGAACGGAACCGTCTTGCGCACCGCCATTGTTCACCCCGGAGCCGACAACCTCCGCTACGAAATCCGCCAGATCGTGGAGGTCGCCAAGGCCATCGCAGCCACCGGGCAGCCCATCCGCTGGGAGAACATCGGCGACCCGATCGCCAAGGGCGAACGGCCGCCGGCCTGGATCAAGGAAATCGTCGGCGAGGTCGCCCAGAACGACCTGAGCTTCGCCTATTCGCCGACCAAGGGCCTGGACGATACGCGCGCCTACATCGCCGGCGAGCGGAACCTGGAAGGCGGCATCCAGATCACCGCCGAGGACATCCTGTTCTTCAACGGCCTGGGCGACGCCATCTCGACCATCTATGGCGCGCTGCATCCGGCCGCTCGGGTGATCGGCCCCAATCCGGCCTATCCGACTCACTCCTCGGCCGAGGCCGCCCATGCGGGCGCGCCGCACATCACCTATCGCCTCGATCCGCAGAACGGCTGGAAGCCGGACCTGGCGGACCTCGAATCGAAGGTGGCGGCCAATCCGCAGATCGCCGCCATCCTGATCATCAATCCCGACAATCCGACCGGCTTCGTCTATCCGCAGGAGACCCTGGCCGCGATCGTCGACATCGCCCGCCGCCACGGCCTGTTCCTGATCTCCGACGAGATCTACTCGAACCTCGCCTACCCCGGCTCGGGCATGCACAAGCTGGCCTCGGTGATCGGGCAGGTGCCGGCCATCGCCATGCGCGGCATTTCCAAGGAATTCCCCTGGCCGGGCGCCCGGTGCGGCTGGATCGAGATCTACAACCGCGACCAGGACGCCGACTTCGACCGGTTCGCGCGCTCGCTGCTCGAGACCAAGATGCTGGAGGTCTGCGCCACCACCCTGCCCCAGCAGGTGCTGCCGCGGGTGATGGGCGATGCCCGTTACTATCCGTACCTGGAGCAGCGGGTGAGCGCCTATGACCGCCGCGCCCGGCGCGCGGCCGAGGTGCTGTCGGCCATCCCCGAGATCACCATCCACCCGGCCCGCGGCGCCTTCTACATGACCGCGGTGTTCCGGCACGGCGCCCTGAACCTGGAGCAATCGCTGCCCGCGCCGCAGAGCGCCACGGCGATCATCACGCCGCACCTGAGCGCGGCGCTGGACCAGCGGTTCGTGCTGCACCTGCTGGCCGGCACGGGCATCTGCGTGGTGCCGCTGTCCACCGGCTTCAATTCGGACCTGCAGGGCTTCCGTTTCACCCTGCTGGAGGCCGACGAGGCGAAGTTCGAGACCCTGCTCGTCGACCTGGCCGCAGCTCTGCGCGCCTATCTCGCCAGCGGCAAGGTCCAGGCCGAAGGCGCCCTGTCGCCGAGCGTCTCGGCGGCCTAGGGCGTCAGCCGCCGGTCTCGTCGACCTCGATGGCGACGGTCTTGCCGCGAGACAGCGGCTCCCAGCCGGCCGAGACGGCGGAGGTGATCGCCCTGGCCACCAGTTCCCGCGCGATGTGCGAGGGCTGGAGCTGCGGGGCGCCGAACCGGCGCTGCGGGCCGGGCGGGAATTCGACCACGGCTTCGCGCTGCCCTTCCTTGTGACGCACGGCGAGCGCCATGCCGCGCCACTTGGCGGTGTCGCTGGACCATTGCGGCTGCCGGTGAAGCCGCCAGAGATAGGGCTCGCCGCCGACTTCGATCTCGAACTCTGGGCTTTGATTGTTTCGTGCCATGCGAGGGAGTTAGCCCGGCAAGAGCGTCCAGGCCACCCCGGCGGCGAAACGCGGTCAGCGACGGAACCGGAGATTGGCTTTCGCAGCGGAAAGCTGACAGTGCTCTACCGATTGAAAAAGCCCAGGGGTCATTCATGAAGTTTGACGACGTCATCCTCGGTCGCCGGAGTATCCGGGGCTACAAGCCCGATCCCGTTCCCCGGGCGCTGATCGAGGAAATCATCGGCCTGGCGATGCGCGCGCCGTCGTCGATGAACACCCAGCCATGGAATTTCTACATCATCTCCGGCGAGCCGCTGGACAAGATTCGCGCCGGCAACACCGAGCGGAACCTGGCCGGCGTGCCGCATTCGCGCGAGTTCCGGACCGGCGAGGCCTTTGCCGGCCACCACCGCGACCGGCAGATCGGCGTCGCCAAGCAGCTGTTCTCCGCCATGGGGATCGCGCGCGAGGACAAGGAGATGCGCCAAGACTGGGTGCTGCGCGGCTTCCGCCAATTCGACGCCCCGGTCTGCGTCATCGTCACCTATGACCGCGTCCTGGCCAGCAGCGACGATACGCCCTTCGATTGCGGCGCGGTGACCACCGCCCTGGTCAACGCGGCCTGGTCGCGCGGCCTGGGCGCGGTGATCAACAGCCAGGGCATCATGCAGTCGCCGGTGGTTCGCGAACACGCCGGGATCGCCGAGGACCAGGTGATCATGAAGAGCATCGCCTTAGGCTGGCCCGACGAGAGCTTCCCGGCCAATGCGGTGGTGTCGGAGCGCAAGTCGGTGGCCGAGGCCACCGTGTTCGTCGGGTTCGACGACTAGGCGGAATTCGTTCAGCGCGGCCCTTCGAAAGCCTGGCGTGCGGCCGGCGCCTGTCGGGCGTCGGTCTCAAGCGCCACCCCAAGCGCCTCCAACTGGCGAAACAGCTCATACAGACGCTTGAGGTTCGCCACCGCCAGACGGCTCACCTCGGGTTCCATCGCCGCTGCGGGACGGGCGTCAAAGCCGGATCCCTGGGCGGTGACCAGGCCACGAGCCATCAGGGTCTGGACGCGTCGGCGGATGCTTGGGATCGGCTGATTGAGGGACCTGGCCAGAGACGACGTCCGCAGGGACGGCCAAACGTCGTCCGTGGCGCCGCGTCCGGTCGCCTCGACAACGCCCATATAGACCAAGGCCTCGCCATAGCCGCCGGACAGGTCGGCGAACCGGCGCAGGGTGTCGATGGCGAAAACGGCGCAGCGACGGTTCACCAGCCTTAGCGGCGGATCCTCGGTCTTGGCCTCGGCGGCCTCAGCCATTGGCCAGCCGATCTCCGGCGCCCTGGTCTGGAGGTCCCGCAGAAGGGTCCGGACCGCGGCGTAGTTGGCCTGGGAGCCCGCATGGTGGCGCGGTTCGTCGAGCAGACGCGCATGGATCCCGTGTTCGGTCCGCACGCACCGCCCCTGGGCGATCAGACCATCGACCCGCCGCCGGGTCGTTTCGTAGGCCAGCCCCAGACGCTCGGCCAATGCACTGACCGTGATCGGACGGCGATAGCCTTCCGGCGGACCGGCCGCATAGGTCGCGTGCCGCCAGGTCAGGGCGGGATTGTCGTCGAGATAGCCGATGTTCGCATCCATGATCGTGGTCAGGATCACCGCGTCGACGACATCGCCCCCTGCCCCGTCGACGCCCGCAAGGATGGCGCGCAGCAGGTAGCGGCAAGACGCATAGAGGGTGGCGCGAAGCGCGTCCGGGCTGGCCCGCGGCGCCTGCTTGAGCGGAGCGAGCGGCGCTTCGGCTAGCGACAAGCCAAGCCATGGCTCCAGGCTTGGTCGGACCGTTGGCATGGCGAATCCCCGCGGCCCCTGCGCCGTAAATCCGGTATGCTCACATACCCCGAATTGTTCGATTTGGGTACGATGCTCGATCCTGGCCGTAACCTGGTAACCCTGCCTGCCTACCTCTGGCCCAAGGGTTTGGGGAACAGCAATGGCTAGCGGACTGGCGGCGCTTCGCATCCTGGTCGTCGACGACAACCCGCAGATGCGCACGATCGTCGGCACGGTTCTGGCCGCAGCCGGGGTGGGCCGGATCTTCTACGCCCAGAACGGCCGCGAGGGCCTGTCGGCGCTGATGCTCCACCAGCCGGACATCACCTTCGTCGACTACGAGATGCCCCAGATGAACGGCCTGGATTTCATCTCTCGGGTTCGCACCCTGGACTCCGACCTGCGGATGACCCCGCTGATCATGCTGACCGGGCATTCGGACGCCCCGCGCCTGCATGCCGCGCGCGATCGGGGCGTGAACGAATTCCTCGCCAAGCCGGTCGCCGCCCGGACCATCCTGTCCCGGCTGCAGGCGGTGATCCTGCATCCGCGGCCGTTCATTCTCACCAAGAGCTACTTCGGGCCAGATCGCCGTCGTCGCAACGCCGAGGCCTATGCCGGCCCGCGGCGGCGCGCGAGCGACGCGCGAAGCGACATGATTGAGATCTGACCGCCGCCAGACGCCATGATGGCGGCATGAGCCAACCCTGGCGGCGCGCTCGCGCCCTGAGCCCTCAAGCCTTGCGGCCCATTCGGGCGTAGGCCTGGCGGGGGATGTCGCCGGGCGCCAGCTTCGACGCCCTCGCCAAGGCCGTCAGGGTGAACTTTGCGGCCGCCAGTCGCGCCGGCCGCTGACGCAGGCCCAGGCGATCGCGGATGCTGGCCGGAAGCAGATCGATGCTCGCCTCGACGACAAGCGGCTGAAGCGCCCTGCCCGCCAGGCCCATGGGCGAGGTCGTGGCGACGATGCCCAGGAACTCGTCGATGATCGGATGCGGCTCCAGCGAGGTCTCCATGGCCGAGATCCGGGCGGCCGCCTTCGCCGCCGAGGTCGCCGGATCGGCCGCACCGAACGCGCGCCCCACCGCCGCGCCTTCGGCATAGTAGCGGTCCTGGTCCGCGGCGCTGATGGCAGGATGGACGTAGCGGCGATAGGCGTTGAGGAAGCCATAGGCCGCAGTCAGGTGGACCCAGTCGGCGAGCTCCGGATCGCGAGCGTGATAGGCTTGGCCGTCGGGCGTGGCGCCGCTCACCCGCTCGTGCATCCGGGTGACCATGGCGATCCGGGCGTCGGCCTCGGCTGTGGGGCCATAGGTGGTGATCATGGTCGCCTCGCCGGTGCGCCGCATCCGGGTCAGCGGGTCCTTGGCGAAGATCGAATGTTCCCAGACGCCCGAGCGGACCCTGGGCTCGCCCAGTTCGAGGATCACGGCCGCGACGCCGCCGACGGCGAGCGCGATGGGGTTGGCGTGCACGCGCCAGGCCACCGAGTCAGGGCCATAGAGCCCGGGGTCGCCCTTCGGCTGCGCGTAGTCGATACGGGAGGGACCAAAGACCCGGCGGTCGAGCGCCCCGGCCAGCCGTTCAGCGCCTTCGCCAAGAACCGCTCTTGCTGAACTGTCGAAGGTCATCTCGCCTCGCATCTGGCCGCCCCGCAACCTAGCGAGCATCTAAACGGGCGAACAACCTGACGGTTCTGACAGGGCGCCTCAGGCCACCTTGGAAGCGACCTCGTCCATCTGCTGCTCGGCCTCCCATTGGGCCTTGAGCTTGTGGCTGGTGTCGCGGCTGCCGTCGTGGCTCCAGCCCGGGGGGCCGAAGACATAGCCGGCCGCGTGCCGGGGATGGCGCGCCACGTCCTTCGCCATCGCCGCCCACTCGTGGAAAGCCACGCGCAGGATGTTGAAGTCCCCGAGGTTCTTCACGATCCCGTAGCGGCAAGGCTCTTCCTCCAGTTCAGGTTGGAAGGTGCCGAACAGCTTGTCCCAGACGATCAGGATTCCGGCGTAGTTGCGGTCGAGGTAGCGCGGATTGCGCGCGTGATGGACCCGGTGGTGCGAGGGCGTGTTGAACACCGCCTCGAACCAACGCGGCATCCGGCCGATGGCCTCGGTGTGGATCCAGAACTGATAGACCAGGCTCACGCCCTTCTGGATGGCGATCATCGCCGGCGGGAACCCCAGGAAGGCCAGCGGCAGCCACAGCGCCCAGGTCCCGGCCACGCCGCCGGTCCAGGTCTGCCGCAGCGCCGTCGACAGGTTGTAGTGCTGGGATGAGTGATGGTTCACGTGGGCCGCCCACCAGAACCGCCGCTCGTGGCTGAGCCGATGGAACCAGTAGTAGGTCAGATCCTCCAACAGGAAGATCGCCACCCAGGCCCAGATCGCCGTCATCGGGATGTCGAACAAGCGGTGCTGATAGACCAGCAGGGTCGCGGCGGCGACGAGGCCGCCGACCAGAAGTCCGGCGATGGTGCTGCCCAGGCCCATGACCAGCGACGCGGCGGTGTCGCGAGCCTCGTAGTTGGTCCTGGTCCGGTTCATCCTGGCCAGCACCACCTCCAGGATGATCGCCAGGATGAAGAAGGGCGTTGCGAGCGTAACGGGATCGAACGTCATGCCGCCCTGCGGTCGTGGTCGGAACCGGGAGCCGGCGGCCAGTTCTGCAAAGCCAGCCGCGCGACCGGCGCGGCGACGTCAGAAAGATCGAGCCTGACCACGCCGTCGCGGAATGACGAGGCGACCGCCTGCGTCCAGGGGATGTGCCGGGCGACGTAGCCGTCGCCGACCTCGCACAGCACGAGCGCCGCCGCCCCCGACTTGGCCAGGGCGCCGCGGCCGTCGACGGCGACCCAGATCCTATCGATCGGGCGTCCGGGAAACTCCTCGGCGAGCAGGCTTGCGGCCCGCGCATCGGTCAAAGGGGTCATGGGCTTGGCGATCTTCGCCCACGCGGCCAGCGCCACCAGGACGGCGATCGCGGCCGCGGATGCGGCGAACTGCACAAAAAAGGCTTGCGACACTAGCGGTCCTCCCCGGCCAGCAGGGTCCGCCCGTGGGACGGGACCGTCAAGTCACGGCTACTTAGAGGCGAGGCTCCGCCAGCACAGGGGGCGCAGCCGCGGCCGCGCGGCGACGCAGGACCTCGCGGGCGACCAGGCCGATGACCACGATCCCGGCCAGGGTGATGGCGCCGATGGTGACCAGATGCGCCTCGCCCAGAGCTTCCAGCTCCGCCAGGCCCCTGGCGGCGAAGTAGCCCGGCGCGAGGATCGCCAGCACCCAGACGACGGCCGACACCGCGTTGGCCAGTTGGAAAGTTCGGCGACGCATCTGCAGCAGGCCGGCGACCAGCGGCACGAAAGCGCGCAGCGGACCGAAGAAGCGGCCGAAGAAGATCGAGGCGGCGCCGTATCGGCGATTGAACAGGCGCGTGCGCGCGACCTTGCGGCGGTGACCGCGGAAGGCTGGATGGCGCAGGGCGCGGGGGCCCAGGCGACGTCCCAACTCGAACGACACCGCATCGCCGACGATGGCGCCGGCGACGCACCACAGCACCACTTCCATCGGATCGAGGACGCCGGCCGCGATCAGACCGCCGGCCATCACCATCAAGGCGGTGGCGGGAATGAAGGCGCCGATCAGCACCAGCGATTCCAGAAGCGTCACAATGCCCAGCACCATGCCCGCCCAGGCCGAATGGCGGGCGATGAAATCGGCAAGGCTTTGGATGAACGCTTCCATGGGAGGAGCCCGATATGGGGCCGTTCCGCGCCGTCCGCGAGTGGGCGCAAGGCCGCGGCAGGCAAGTTTTTCGGCTTGTGGCGCAGATGCCGCAGACCCGTGGGCCAGAACCATATGTTCTTGCTTTGTTCTTAGCGACGGGATAGGCTTGGTGAATGCATGAACCCACCGAAACGCCGGCGCCCGGCCCCCGCGCCGCGATCCCCTTTTGTGAGGAGATGGCGACGAGCATCTGCGCACGCGTCGAGGGCGGCGAAAGCCTGCGCGCGATCTGCAAGCCGCGCGACATGCCGGGCGCGGCGACCGTCCACCGCTGGGCCGCGGTGCGGCCGGAGTTCGGAAAGGCGTTGCGCCGCGCCCAGGCCGCATCGCAGGCCGCCCGCCGCGACGCCTATCGCGCCGGAACCGCCGATCGGGCCTGGAAGCGCGCTCGCCCCTGGGCCCGGCCCGACGCCTATCAAACCGAAATCGGCGAGGAAATCTGTCGGCGGCTGGCCAGCGGCCTGAGCCTGCTGGAAGTCTGCGGCCAGGACGACATGCCGGCCACCGGGACCGTCTATGAGTGGCTGCGCGCCCACGACGACTTCACGCGCATGTATCGGGAGGCCAGGCGGATGCAGGCCGAGATGCTGGCCGATCTGGCCTGGGCCATCGCCCGCGATGCACAGGACCACGACATCAAGGTCGCGCGGTTGCAGTTCGACGTGCTGCGCTGGCGCGCCTCGCGGCTAGCGCCGAAGGTTCATCGTGAGGATGACGACAAGCGCGAGCAGGTCATGGAGGTCTATCTGCAGGACTTCACGAGCGGCGCTATTCTGTCTGGCCCCCGGCGGGTTGGGCCCGGAGCGTAAAAGTCTCGAGGCCGCGTCGCTATTAGGGGAACTCCAAGCGGGTTTCTTGCTTTCTGAGGTAGCGAAACGGCGGTCAGGCACTATCTGTGCTGTCGTTACGGTAGAGCCAGCGAGCGACGCACATGTGTCGATGTCATCTTAAACAGGACCGAATGTCGGCCTGACCTCGCCCAGCGGCGGTCATGCGATGGCCGTCCGCACGCTCGATCGTGAGACCCCAGAAGGGGCGTCACGAACCCCGAAAGTAAGTTGAGTAAAAAGGAGCTCACATGGCTCTGCAGATTCTTGTGTCGCCCGCCGGTCAAGGTTGGGCTGTTCGTTCCGAAGCCTTCGACAACGATCTTCTCTTTGAAGCCGGCGGCCGCGCCGAAGCCGCCGCCCGCGCCCTCGCCGACCGCTATGCGCGCGCCGGAAGCGCCGCCGAGGTGAGCATCTTCCTGCGCAATGGCGACCTGGCCGGCCGCTTCCTTCACAGCGCCGCCGCCTGATCCACGCCGAGGCGAGCGCGCATGAAAAAGGGCCGCCCCCGCAAGGAGGCGGCCCTTTCCATTTGGGCTAGACCCGGGGCCTAGAACTTGCGGACGTAGCCGACCGACCAGACGTCGGCCGTGCCGGCGTCGTCCTCGAAGTCGTGACGGGTGTAGTCGGCCCGCACGCCGTTCTTGTCGTCGAGGAAGTACTGGCCGCCGACGCCGTAGTTCCAGCTGTTGCCGTCAGCCTCGGCGCTGACGCCCGGGATCGAGACCTTGCCCTCGCTCTTGCCGTAACCCAGGCGTGCGTAGAGATCGGCGTTCGGGGCCACCGGCAGGAAACCGACGCCATAGATGGCCGCAGAGTTCTTCAGCTCGGCCTTGCCGTTCACGCCGCCGATGTTGACGTCGTCCTTCTTCACCCCGAAGCCGAGTTCGCCTTCGACGCCGAGATAGGGATTGAAACGCGCGCCCAGGCGGCCTTGGATCGCGCCGACGTCGGCGCCTTCCAGGTCGTGGTGGCTGTAACCCAGCGAGCCGTAGCCGGTGACCGGCTGGGCGGTGGCGGCGGCCGGGACCACGACGGCAGCGGCGGCGATGGCGGCGACGAGAGACATCTTGTTGTTCATTTTTTCTACTCCGTACTAAAGCGTGGCGATCTCCAGCCACACGGCTAGGTCGCGCCTAAACGGGGCGAGAAAGGGTCGCTCAGCGGACCATCCCGAGACGAATTATGTCTGTTGCCTTGCGGCCACATCACGCGCTGACGCCGTAAACGAACGTGCTATCACTGTCGCTCAAAGCTCCCCCGGGAAGGATTCCGGACGAGAGGAGCGGTTGTCGGAGACAGCGTTTTGCATCAAGCCGTGATCGCGGCCACGGGCCTCTACACCCCGCCGCACAGCCTCTCGAACGCCGAGTTGGTCGAGACTTTCAACGCCTATGTCGAGCGGTTCAACGCCGCCAACGCCGAGGCCATCGCCGCCGGCGAGGTCGCCGCCCTCACCCAGTCCTCGGCCGAGTTCATCGAGAAGGCTTCGGGCATCAAGTCCCGCTTCGTGATGAACAAGACCGGTCTGGTCGATCCGGACGTCATGCACCCCATGCTGCCGGAACGGCCGAACGACCAGATCTCCATCCTGGCCGAGATCGCGGTCGAGGCCGCCAAGCAGGCGATCGAGCGCTGGGGCAAGGATCCCTCGCAGATCGACGCGGTGATCTGCGCGGCCTCGAACATGCAGCGCGCCTATCCGGCCATGGCCATCGAGGTGCAGCAGGCGCTGGGCATCGAGGGCTTCGCCTTCGACATGAACGTGGCCTGTTCGTCGGCGACGTTCGGGATCAAGACCGCCGCGGACTTCGTCGGCTCCGGCTCGGCGCGAGCCGTGCTGATGGTCAATCCTGAGATCTGCTCGGGCCACCTGAACTTCCGCGACCGCGACAGCCACTTCATCTTCGGCGACGTCGCGACCGCGGTGATCGTCGAACGGGCCGAGGACGCGGTCGGCGGCTGGGAGATCCTGGGCACGCGCCTGAAGACCCAGTTCTCCAACAACATCCGCAACAACTTCGGCTTCCTGAACCGCGCCGCGCCCGAAGGCGTGGGAGCCAGCGACAAGCTCTTCGTGCAGGAAGGCCGCAAGGTCTTCCGCGAGGTGGTGCCGATGGTCTCGGAAATGATCGTCGCCCATGCCGGCGACCTGGGCATCGATCCGACCGGCCTGAAGCGCATGTGGCTGCACCAGGCCAACATCAACATGAACGAGCTGATCGGGAAGCGCGTGCTCGGCCGCGAGCCGGGTCCGGAGGAAAACGTGATCATCCTGGACGAGTACGCCAACACCTCCTCGGCCGGATCGATCATCGCCTTCCACAAGGCCAGCGACGACTTCCAGAGCGGCGAGACGGGCCTGATCTGCTCGTTCGGCGCGGGCTATTCGGCGGGCACGGTCTTCGTCCGCAAGCGCTAGCGCGGCGCCATGACGCGTCGGTCCCCGGGGAGCTGAAGGCTAAGCTCCGGCCCTAGTTCCTCGGGGATTCAGACATGGCCTATGACGACGTTCCGGGCGGCGATCCGCGCGGCCGTTGGTGTCCGAAATGCAAGCTGCCGATCCGCAGCGGCGAGCCGACCACCAACATGCACTTTCATGAAGATCCCGACGGCGTCCGCGGCCTGAGCGGGCCGTGGCATGGCGAGTGCGCCCGTCCCTACTGGGACACCATCACGCCGGCCCTGGAGAAGATGCGCCGCGCCTTCGGCGGCTAAAGATGCTCGATCGGGCAGCCCAGGTCCTCGCAGATCAGATCAGCGAGGATCTTGCGGTGGCAGCCGCGATGATCGGCCTCGAAGCATAGCAGCGCCACCTTGCGCTCGGCGGCCAGCTCCTTGGCTGCGGCCAGTTGGAGCTGCGCGGCCGGCTCGGCCAGATGCTCCTCGAAGATGGCGGTCATCTCCGCGATCCTGCCCTTGCGCGCCGCCTCCCGGCCCGGCTTGGGCGTTCCCAGCTGACGAAGATGGACGTAGTCGATGCCCGCCTGCGCGAGGCTGGCGGCGAGCAGGGTCTTGGAGAAGCCGGCGCGGCGCGAGGCTGCGATCGCGCGGACATCGACCAGCAGCTCCACCCCGGCCGCCTTGAGGCGCGCAATCACCGCGTCCTGGGTGCTCGCCTCATAGCCGATGGTGGCGAGCGGCTTCACCTCGCCTTAGGCCGAGCGGCCCCAGCGGCCGCGTCCTGGGCGGCGCCGCGGGCGAGATCCTCGGCGGCGTCATTGGTGCTGGCCCTGGCCCGCTTCGGCCGGGCGCCCACGGCGTGGCCGGCGAGCCCAAGGGTCTGGAGCGCGTCCTCGCCCTCTTCGCCGAAGACAGAGCGGACCCGCACCTCGCGTTGGGCCAGGGGGATCTCGAAGCCGCCGCTGCGAAGCGCATCCTCGATCGCCCAGGTATAGGCGGCGTGGGTGGCGTTGGGGCGCTTGACCGCCTCCAGCGCGGGCCAGACCACCAGCTCGAACGACAGCCCGCTTTCGCCAAAGCCGATGAGCCAGACCTGGGTCTTGCGGACCGAGGTGTCCTTCATCGTGAACGGAACCGCGTGGGCCGCGCGCAGCACCGCCTCGCGCACCGCCTCCTTGTCGACGCCGTAGGCGACGCGGAAGGGAATATGCATGCGGCGGGCGCCGTTCTGGTGCGTCCAGTTGGTGACCGGGGCCTCGATCAGCCGGGAATTGGGGATGAGGACGTCGAGGTCGTCGTTGTTGCGGATCCGCGTCGCGCGGGGGCCGATCTCGGCGACGACGCCCCGCTCGCCGGTCTGGAGCTCGATGTAGTCGCCGATATGGACCAGCTTGTCGAACAGCAGGACCAGGCCGGAGATGAACTCCTTGACGATGCCCTGCATGCCGAAGCCCAGGCCCACGCCCAGCGCCCCGGCGAACAGGGTGAAGGACGACAGATCGAGGCCGAGGGTCGAGAAGGCGGCGATGATCCCGAAGATCACCAGGCCGTAGGTGCTGAGCTTCTCGAAGATGTAGATCGAAGGGGCCGCGCCGGTATCGACCCGGCCCCTGATCCTGCGGATGGCGCCGGCGGCGAGGCGGCCGGCGATCACCGAGGCGAAGACGATGAATATCGCCGCCGCCAATCCTCCCACGGTGATCGAGGTCTTGCCCAGCCGGACAAGCTCAAAGGCCATGAAGGCCTGCAGGTCGGCGGCGAGCTCCGAATTCATGTCAGATCTTGTCCGGGTAGACGGGCGCGATGTCCACGGGGATGTCCTTGAGCGTGGCGATCACGGTCTCGGCCTGGGGATCAAGCTTGGCGTACTTGTCGAAGAAGGCGTTCATGCCGGCATAGTCGCCGTCGCCCTGCAGCTTGATCAGTTCGGCGAGCAGGCTGGTGAGGCCGGCCTGCATGGCGTCGTCATCGACCCGGAAGCGCTTGGCGGCGGGATCCCAGACCAGCGCGCCCTTGGACTTCAGATAGCCGTACTGCAGCGCCGCGCCGCGGCCGTGGGCCTCGCCGGCGCCGAAGCGGACCGCGCGGAAAATCCCGGCGGCATAGCTCGCAAACAGCTGGGAACGCTCGGCTTTCGGCAGTTCGCCCTTATCCATCATGAAGAGGATGTTGTAGGCGCCCATGACGTCGGCCTTGGCCTCTTCAGCCGTGCCGGCGATCTCCTTCAGCTCGGCCGAGACGGTGGTCGCGCGACCGTCGACGGTGATCGAGCCCGGGCCGAGGCTGTGCGAGAGTTCGTGGAACAGCGTCTCCAGCGTCATGTACTTCTTGCTGACCAGGGCGGCTTGGTCGGGGACGAGCACGCGCTCGCCCATGGGCTTCAGAATTCGATCGTACTTCGCGCCCAGCACGTTGGAGAGGACGACCTTCTTGGCGCCCTTGGCTTCGCGCACCCGCTCGTCGTTCGGCAGGTTGAATGCGATGGTCTGGGGACCGACCGTGTTGTCGCCGCCGCCGCGCACCTGTTCGGCCACCGCGATGGGCGACTCGCCGCCGCGCGCGAAGTTCTTGTAGCGGTTGTCGACCGGCAGGTTCTCCTCCATGGCCCGCAGATACCCTTTGTACTTGTCCAGGGCGCTGCTCTCGGCAGGATCCTTAAGAGTTACAAAGGCTTCGAAGGCGGTCTTCTGACCATAGAGCTCGTCGGTATAGGTCTCGTAGGGGCCGATCGCGACCTCGATCGGCGTGCCCGACAGGTCCATCCAGGCCATCTCGGACTCGAAATAGTCGTTGGTCCGGAAGGACTTGGCGCGGAGCGTCAGGAACTTCTTGAGGCTGGGGTTCGAGGTGACGGAGGCGGCCTTTTCGAGCAGCGCCGCGGCGCGCTCCAACTCGGCCTTGTACTCGACGTTGTAGGGCACGGTGACCAGCTTGCCGCCGTCGCGCTTGACCACCGTGTAGCCGTCCATGAGCGCGGCCTTCTGCGCCGGATGGGCGGCGATGTAGGCGTCCAGTTCAGCCTTGGTCAGCCCGTCGGGATAGAAGCCGTGGCCCGGCCCCTGCCCTGCGGCCTGGCGCTTGTAGATGGCGGTCATTTCGTCGGCGGCCTGGATCAGCAGGTTGACGACCTGGCGCTCCTCGGCGCTCAGAAACCCGGTCTCGACCTGCATCTCGATCCGGGCGAGGCCGTCGTTGGAGACGGGCGCCGCGGCCATCGCGGCCGTGGGCAGGCAAAGGGCCGCGATCAGCGGCGCAACGAACCTACGCATGTGAATGATTTAGCTCCGAGAAGCCGCCTTCACGGCGGCGTTTGCCGGAACCTAGCGAGGGGGCTCCCCGTCGTCGAGGATGGTGAGGCGCCGCACGGTCAGTTCGTCGATCTCCAGGCGCTTGATCCGCGCCCGGCCCACCGACACGCGGCCGACGGCCAGCTTGCCGATCGCCAGCGCGCCAACGGCGAAAGCGCCGAAGGCGATGGCGCCGAGCGCCAGGCTGCCCATCGCGCCCAGGCCGACCGCCCCGGCCGGCGTGGCCCGCGGCGCGACGAACACCGACTGAGCGCGCGGGCGGCGCGACGCAGCCTCAACGAGGGCGGCGGGCTCCCGGCGGGTCCGCAGTTCCAACGCCATGTCTCTCTCCCTTGGCCTTTGGGCGAGCCTAGTCCTTCCTGGGCCCGGAGCGCTAGCCGCGCGTCAGGGTCGTCATCACCAGTTCCCGGCGGAAGTCGAAGCCCAGCGCCTGATAAAGCGCGATGGCGCCAGTGTTGTGCGCGTAGGAATGCAGGAACGGGATCTCGCCGCGGGCCCGGATGCGGGCGGCGACCTCGAGCATCAGCCCCGCCGCATAGCCGCGGCCGCGATGCGCAGGATCGGTGCAGACGCCGCTGACCTCGGTATAGCCCTGCGGCTGCATCCGCTCGCCGGCCATGGCGACCAGCCGCCCATCGCGCTTGACGCCCACGAACCGGCCAAGCTGATGCGTGCGGGCGAAGAAGGGGCCAGGCGCGGTGTCTGTGGCCAGGGCCAACATCTGAGGCGCGTCGGCCTCGGTCAGGACCTCGATCTCGAAGGCCGGTTCGCCGACAGGGTTGGGCGCCTCGGCGACCATTTGCCAGCAGACCGCACGGCTGCGCACGGTCAGACCGGCGATCGGCGGCGGCTCCTCAGGCTCGACCAGGGCGACGTCGCCATGCAGCGCGACCAGCGCGGCGAGGTCGCCCAGGCTGGCGGCCGACATATCCGGCGTGGCCGCAAACAGCCCGTACTCGGAGGCGAAGCGCAGGGCCGCGCCGTGGCTGCTGCGGAACGCGGCCTGGCGGCCGGTCAGGGTCGACCAGACGGGTCGATCGAGAGGATGCGACATGGCCTCGTCCATACAGCGCAGGGGCGAGATTGGCAGCCCGGACGCTCGATGGCCGCGCAAAGATAACGGTGTTATCTTGCGAGCATGGCCCTCGCAAAGGAGCAGCCGATCATGGCCGACCCAATCGTCGTGAAGATGACCGACGGGGTGCGCCCGTTGAACATCGTCGGTGAGCAGATCACCGTCTTGGCCGCCGGCGGCCAGACCGGCAGCTACGAGGTGTTTCACCAGATCGGACCCGAGGGCAGCGGGCCGCCGCCGCACAGCCATCCCTGGGACGAGGCCTTCTATGTGATCGCCGGCGAGATCGCGTTCGGCATCGAAGAGCGCGAGCTGGTGGCCCATGCGGGGACCTTCGTCCATTTGCCCGCGGGCACCACCCACTGGTTCCGCTTCGGCAGCGGCGGCGGCGAAATGGTCTCGCTGACCTCACGCGAGGGGGCCTCGCACATGTTCACCGACTTCGACCGTGAGATCTCGCCCACTGCGCCCGACCTCGGCAGGCTGATCGAACTGGGCCGGCCCTATGGACTCTCGGTCTCGGTTCCGGCCGCCAGCGGCGCATAGCGAGGGCAGGACATGCAGCATGGCATGATCGGAATCGCGGCCGCTTTGGGGATCGCCTTGGCGGCACCGCAAGGTGCGATTGGGGCCGAACGGCTGGACTGCCCCGAACCGGCCAAGCTGGGGCCAGCGGCGACCGGCAAACTGGCGAGCGACCTCGTGCCAAACCCGCGAGCGCTAGGCGATGTCGGGGTCCTGACCCGCACCGTGCCGCTGTTCCGCGAGCATGGCTTCTCCGACGCCGATACGGTGAACTACCTCACCGCCCTATTCTGTCCGGTCGTGCGCGACGACGGGAGCCTGAGCGCCACGGCCAAGACCGATAAGGTCTCCAGCTTCAGTTCGGCGGTGTCGGATATCGTCTACCGGCAGCCTCGCTAGCGGCCGCGGCGCCTGCCCCTCGCGGCGATTTCGTGGTTTTCTCCGCGTCGGACAAACGATCCCAACGAAAACCAGGAAACGCCACTCGATGATGAAGCTCTATTCGGGCGATCTCAGCCCCTATTCCGCCCGCGTGCGGATGCAGATCTACGCCAAGGGCATCACCGACATCGCTCTTGAGCGGCCCGCCGACTTCGGCATGCCCTCGTTCCGCAAGCGCCTGCCGATCGGCCGCATCCCGGTGCTGGACATCGACGGCGACCTGATGCCGGAATCCGAGGTGATCGCCGAGTACATCGAGCAGATCTATCCCGAGCCCTCGCTGCTGGGCGCGACCCCGCGCGAGACCGCCCACATCCGCACGATCGCCCGGATCGGCGACGTCTACCTGATGAACAACATGTTCATGCTCTCGCCCCAGAGCCGCGCCGCAAACCGCGACCAGGGCGTCGTCGACCTGCTGGGCGGCCAGGTGGTGCGCAACATCAAGGCGCTGGACAAGATGATCGGGACCGACGGCTACGCCTGCGCCGGCCGGATCACCCTGGCCGACTGCGCGCTCGTCCCGGCCCTGTTCATGGTGGAGAACGTCCTGCCGGGGACCGGTGTGGAGAACCCGATCCCCAAGGCCGAAAATGTCGCCGCCTGGTGGGCCGCCATCCAGCAGAACGAGCACGCCGCCAAGACCCTGGCCGAACTTCACCGTGGTCTGGAAGAGCGCCGTGAACTGATCCGCTCCGGCGCCTTCGAGAAGATGATGGCCGCCGCCAAGGCCGCCATGGAGACCGCCGAGCAATAGGCCCGGCGCAGCAGGACCGCCGGCCGCATTCGATGCGTGGCCGGCGGTGCATGCAGGTGGTACACGCCCCCCGCAATCAATTCAGGGCCGGCGATGATTCAACCAGGTGCGATCTTCAAGGACAATCTTCAGCAACTGCCGCCGGTTGACGGCGTGCAGCGCATCGAGCTCAGCGACGCGAAGGGCGATCTCGTCGGCTGCATCGAAAATCAGCCGGGCAAGCAAGGCTCATTGGCCGTCTACCAGTACCTGAAGCAGATCTTCGACATCCTGGACGAGAACGCCGCGAACCATGGGCTGGCCGTGTTCGCGGAGCATACGACTGACGCCAAGAACCGCCCTGGCGCGCATCCGAATATCGACCGGCTGCTCGAAATCGCCGGCGGCGGCGGTGCGCTGCGTATCGAAGTCATCGCCGCCGGCAACTGAACGGCGGCCATGGGACCCAACTAAGCCGTGGAACCTAACGTCACGGTGCAGGTTTGGGTCTCATGTCCATGCTGATCCTGATCCTCGTCGTCGTCGTACTTCTGGCCCTGGCGCTGTTCGCGGTGCAGAAGATGCCGATCCCCTCCCCGCTGAACTGGATCATTCAGGTGGTCCTGATCGTCCTGGCGATCATCTTCATCGGGCAGCGCGCCGGGGTGTTCTAAACACCCGCGGCGGCGGCCGGCCCGGCTAGACCCGATAGGGGATGATCACCGGCAGGGTCTCGAAGCCGTGCACGAAGGCCGACCAGTTCAAGGTCGGCTCGCCGACGACCTTGATCTCCGGGAAGCGCTTGAGAATCTCTTCCCAGATGATGGTCAGCTGCATCTCGGCGACGCGGTTGCCGACGCAGCGGTGGACGCCGAAGCCGAACGACATGTGCTGGCGCGGCCGCTCGCGGTCGATGATGTACTCGTTCGGGCGATCGACGATCTCTTCGTCACGGTTGCCGGAGATGTACCACATGGCGACCCGGTCGCCCTTCTTGATGGTCTTGCCGCCCATCTCGACGTCGCGCGTGGCGACACGGGCCATGTGGGCCAGCGGCGTCTGCCAGCGGATCGTCTCCGACACCATCGACAGCACCAGGTCCGGATTGGCGCGCAGCTTGGCGTACTGATCGGGGTTCTTGTTCAGCGAGTAGACGCTGCTGGAGATGGTGTTGCGGGTGGTGTCGTTGCCGCCGACGATCAGCAGGATGACATTGCCCTGATAGGTGGCCAGCTCCATGTCGCGGGTGGCCGGATTGTGCGCCAGCATGGAGATCAGGTCGCCCGCCGGCTCGGCGTTGACGCGCTGGTCCCAGAGCTCCTGGAACGCGCCGAAGCATTCCATCATCGCCTGGCCCTTGTGTTCCCAGCTCTTCACCGGCCCGTGCCCAGGCTGGTTGGTGACCATGTCGGACCAGTAGGTCAGCTTGCGGCGGTCCTCGAACGGGAAGTCGAAGAGGGTGGCCAAGGTCATGGCCGTCAGTTCCTTGGACACCAGGTCGACCCAGTCGAACTCCTGGCCGATCGGCAGGGAGTCGAGGATCTGGCCGGCGCGTTCGCGCACCAGCGGCGCCATGTTGTGCAGGTTGGAGGGGGCGACCGTCGGGCTCACCGCCTTGCGCGCCGGACCGTGCTGGGGCTCATCCATGGTGATGAAGCCGGCGCCGCCGCGGCGACGAACGCCCATGACCTTTTCCTGTTCGGCCATGGCCACCTGATTGATCAGGGTGATGCCTTCGGCCGACGAGAACGCCTCATGGTCGGTGTCGACCGCCATGATGTCGTTCCACTTGGTGATCGACCAATAGGGGCCGTACTCGCTGTCGGGCGTGAAGTGGATGGGATCTTCGCGGCGCAGGCGCTCGAACACCGGCCAGATGGTGTCGTCATAGAAGCGCGACACCTTGGCGGGGTTGAGCTGCTCCAGCGGCATGGCGGCGATTTCGGCGACCGCGTCGGCAGCCTGGATTTTCGCGGAGACGTTCATGGCTTCCTTCCCAATTCGGCGCCCGCCACTTTTTCCGTCGCCGCACAGCGCTGCTGCTCGGCCCGTATCGTCGGACTTGGCGGAAGGTTGACCGCACTCCGAAGCTATGTCAACGGCGATTGACTTAGCGTGGCCTAGGCGGCGCGCGGCCTGAGCCAGAGAGGCCTGACCGTTCTGCACGCTTTGGTGTACACAGGTGGCGATGACAGAAACCTTCGTTCGTCCAGGTCCGCGCCGGCGTGACGCCGAGGCTACCCGCGCGGCCATCCTGGAGGCGGCGAAGAAGCAATTCGCGCTCGTCGGCTACGACTGCACCCTGCGCGACATCGCCGGCGAGGCCGGGGCCGATGTGGCGCTGGTCAAGCGCTACTTCGGCGGCAAGGAAGCCCTGTTCGTCGAGGCCCTGAAGGCCTCGTTCCGGACGAACGACCTCGCCGATTGGGACCGGACGACCTTTGCGGTCGACATCGCCACGATGCTGGCCGGCACGCCCCATGACGACGAGGCCAGGACACACCGGTTCCAGTTCCTGCTGCGGGCGGCGACGTCGCAGGCCACCGCGCCGTTCCTGAACGTGCTGGTGCAGGAGCGCCTGCTCGCCCCGATGCGCAACTGGCTGGGCGGCACGGACGCCGACGCCCGGGCCCGCGTGCTGGCCGGGGTCTATATCGGCTTCCTGGTCGAGCGTCTGATCCGCGGCGAGGCCCTGGAGGGGCGTGAGCGCGAGGTGTTCATCGAGCGGGTGAGCGCCGTCTTCTCGACGCTGATCGCCGATCCCGACGACGGAAAGTCCTGACTCAGCGCCAGGCGAACACCGGCTGGTCCAGGTCGGCGACGCGGGTGACACGGCCGGCGACCACTTCGCGCAGCTGGTAGATCAACGCCGCGGTCGGGGCGTGGATGTGGTGCTCCCCAAGGTTCAGGCGGATCAGCGGCCGCTCGCTCTCGGGAATGCGCTCGAACTCCACCGCCTCGGGACCGGCGATGTGGTCGAGACGGAAGCGGTGCACGGACGCCACCTCGTCGGGATTGGGCGCGATCGCCTGCACATCGTCGAGCCAGGCCACGACCGGCGCGATCGCGTATCCGGACCGGCTGGCGTAGTCGTCGAGGACCCCAAGGATGTTGGCCGGCGCGAGTTGCAGGCCAAGTTCCTCATGCAGTTCGCGCAAGGCCGCCTCCTGCAGGGTTTCCCCCGCATCGCAGCGGCCGCCGGGCAACGCCCACTGCCCGGCGTGGGCGCGCAGCGTCGCCGAGCGCCGGGTCAGCAGGAACGCCGTCTCGCCCGAGCCGTCGCCGGCGTCGACCAGGGTGATGGCCACCGCCGCGTGCTTGAGCTGCGGCCCATCATAGGCCAGGCGCGGGAACGCCTGGCAGCGGGCCGCCAGTTCGGCGCGGAAGGCGGGCGAGAACGGGTAGCTCACGCCTACTTCGCTGACTGCAGCTTGTCCTGCGTCTTGGTGTCGAAGTCGCTGGCCTCGTGCCGCTCATGCAGCTGGGTCGAGGGTTCGCCCCAGGTGCGGTTGACCATCCGCCCGCGCTGAACAGCGGGACGTTCGGCGATCAGGTCGGCCCAGCGCTGGACGTTGACGTACTCGTGCACCGCGAGGAACTCGCCCGCCTCGTAGAGCACGCCCTTGGCGAGGCCGCCGTACCAGGGCCAGATCGCGATGTCGGCGATCGTGTACTCATCGCCGGCGATGTACTTGCTCTCGCCCAGCCGCCGCTCAAGCACGTCCAGCTGGCGCTTGGTCTCCATGGCGAAGCGGTCGATGGCGTATTCGATCTTGGTCGGCGCGTAGGCGTAGAAGTGGCCAAAGCCGCCGCCCAGATAGGGCGCGCTGCCCATCTGCCAGAACAGCCAGGAGAAGGCCTCCGCCCGCTTGCCCGGATCGGTCGGCAGCAGGGCGCCGAACTTCTCGGCCAGGTGGACCAGGATCGCGGCGGATTCGAACACCCGGATCGGGGTCGGGCCGCTGCGATCCAGCAGCGCCGGGATCTTGGAATTGGGGTTGATGTCGACGAAGCCGCTGCCGAACTGGTCGCCCGTACCGATATTGATCAGCCAGGCGTCGTACTCCGCGCCGCTGTGGCCGAGGGCCAGCAGTTCCTCGAGCATGACCGTCGCCTTGATGCCGTTGGGCGTGGCCAGCGAATAGAGCTGAAGCGGGTGACGTCCGACCGGCAATTCCTTGTCGTGGGTCGCCCCGGCGATCGGTCGGTTGATATTGGCGAAGCGCCCGCCGTTCTCCTTGTTCCAGGTCCAGACCTTCGGCGGGACATATTCGGTCATACGTGGGGCTCCAGGCGTCGGGGGCGGACGGCGTGTCCGCTGGTTTCAGCATGTAGGGCCCATGGTGGGCCATCGCCAGCATCGCGCCAAGACTGGCCGGGCGCGACCCGCCGCGGTCAGGGCGCGACAGGCGTGCGGGTGAGCGCCTCGCCGACGCTGGCCAGCGAGGCCGCCCGCGCCCGGACGATGGCGTCGGCGAGCCTTTCGATATCGGCGCCGGGAATGGTCTCGCCAGCCACGACGAAGGTCGGCGTGCCGGTGACCCGGATATCCTGCGCGAGGGCGCGGGTGTCGTCGATCTGCTCGCCGATGGCCGGGTTCCGGGCCGCCGCTTCCACTTCACGCGGGTTGAGGCCCAGGCGCCCGACGATGCGGTCGACGCGCACGACGCTCAGGTCCTTCTGGCCCATGAGGGCGCGGTGCAGTTCCAGCCCCTTGGACTTGCCTTGCGGCGTCAGGGAGACGCGCGCCGCATAGTCCGACGCGCTGCCGAACACCGGATACTGCTTGAAGACGAAACGCACGTCGCGGTTCTGGGCGATCAGAGCATCGACGTGCGGCGCCACCGCACGGCTGTAGGGGCACCGATAGTCGAAGAACTGAACCACGGTCACGCGCCCGTCGGGATTGGCCACGAAGTCCCGATCGTCCCGCTCCAGCGCCGGCTGCGCCTGGCGCAGCGCCGCGGTCGCCTCCTTGGCGCGCTTGTCGCGGAGCTTGGTCGCCGCGTCGCGGATCACCTCGGGATTGGCGACCAGATAGGCGTGCAGGCGGCGATCGAAGTCGTCCTCCTGCTTTGCATCGCAGGCCGCCAGGGCCAGGAGGCAGGCGAGCATCGCCCAAGGCTTCAAGCTCATGCCCCCAAGACCTTGCAGACGTCGGCGCCGCGGCGGCCTGCGCATTGATTTCGCGTTAAGGTAACCAAGATCGTAACCATTACCTTTAAGTTCAAATACATAGCGATACTGCAATCTAAGCCCAGCAACCTGATGGGCGATACAGTTGAACCTTCGCTTTCCACATCACGTCCTGGCCCTCGTACTCGGCGCCGCGCTTTGCGCGCCGAGCGCGGCGAGCGCTGGACCGATGGAAGACGCGATCCTAGCTGAGATCAACTTCGCCCGCGCCTATCCTCAGGAATACGCCAGGCGCCTCGAACAAGAGCCCGTCACCCGTTGGGAACGCGCGCTGATCGAAGCTGGCGAGCCCGAGGACCACGCTGCGTACATCGAAGCTGTCCAGTATCTCAAGAAGCAACGGCCGCTCGCGCCGCTGCGGCCGGACGACAGCCTGGCCTCCGCGGCCCTGGAGCACGTCTCGCTGCAGGGACCGGCTGGCCACATCGGACATGCGAGCGCGAACGGCGAGCGGTTCTATGACCGCGTGCGCCGGCATGGCGCGGCGGCGGCGTTGTCGGCCGAGAACATCGCCTATGGCCCACCCTCGCCCGAGGACGTGGTGCGCGCCCTGATCATCGACAGCGGCGTGCCGGACCGCGGCCACCGCACCAATATCTTCCACGCCGCCTTCAAGGTGGTCGGCGTGAGCTGCGGGCCGCATCGCGACTACAGCACGATGTGCGTCATGGACTTCAGCGCCGCGCCCTCCCCGCGCATCATCACCGCGCAACTGGACCGTATTCTCGCTGCAGACGAGTAGACTTGCAGCAGCCGAATCAGTTGCTCGCCCGATTGGGGCGATATCCTTTCCAACGACGCTCCGCCGCGGCCGCTGACGCGTAGCAAACCCGTCACGGCAAAGGGTTTGCGTGGTTTACAATTGATTACGCATATTCCGCGATGTTCCCGCGTACTATATGGTGGAAATTGCAGCGCTCGCCTTTAACTGGTGCGCGCATGGCACGCCGGTTGCTCCGCGAAAGCTTCGTTGTTTCGCAGTGGGACAGGCTACTCTTTAGGGGGGGACGACATGGCGATCGCCAAATACGTCGTGATGGGCGCACTTCTGAGCTCCGCGGTTGCGGCGCCGGCAGCGGCCGAAGACTGCTTCATCAAGGTCTCGCGACCCACTGCGGCCAAGCCGGCCCCGCCGAAGGCCGCCGCGCCCGCACGCGCCGTGAAGCCCGCCAAGGCCAAGCCCGCAAGCCAGCAGGCCCGCAAGCCGGCGACGTCCAAGCCGCGCAAGGCGGTGGCCGCAGCCAAGCCCGCCGCGCCGATGAAGAAGCTTCCGGAGTCGTCCTACGCGATGCGCACGGCGTTCGCGCCGGCGGCTCCCTCGACCGAATGTGACACCAAGCCGTCGATCCAGGCGGCCCTGCCCCCCGAAGCGCGGCCCCCGGCCCAGCACCTGCTGGACGAGATCGCCGGTCCGCCGGTCGAACTGGCCGAGGCCTCGCGCCCCGCCGGCCTGGCCGCGCTGCCGATCAGCAACGGCCCCGGCGGCGGCGGCTTCCCGATGGGCTTCGGCCCGCGCGGCGGCGGCGGCGGCGGTGGGCTTCCCCCCATCGGCGGCAATCCTTCCACGCCCCCCGGCGGCGGCGACCCGTCGAATCCGCCTGGCGGCGGCGATCCCTCGAACCCGCCCGGCGGCGGCAATCCTCCTGGCGGCGGCAATCCCCCCGGGGGCGGCAACCCGCCCGGCGGTGGAAACCCGCCCGGTGGCGGCGATCCGCCTGGTGGCGGCAACCCGCCTGGCGGCGGCGACCCGCCGATCACCAGCCCTGTCCCGGAACCGGGCGTGTGGATGACGATGATCATCGGCTTCTTCGGCCTGGGCACCATGGTGCGCCGTTCGCGCGCCCTGCAGCGCGGCCGCACCGAGACGGTCTGACATCCCAGCTCTGGCGGCCCCGGCCGCCAGACGACCTGAGCGACAAACAAAAAAGGCCGCGCGAACCGCGCGGCCTTTTCTTATGCGTGATCGCGGCCCGCCTGTCGGCGGGCCGGAGCCCTGCTAGCGGTCCTTCTCCATACCGCCGACGGCGGCCTGGGCCGCGGCCAGACGGGCGATCGGCACCCGGAAAGGCGAACAGCTGACATAGTCGAGGCCGACGCTCTCGCAGAACTCGATCGAGGCCGGATCGCCGCCGTGTTCGCCGCAGATGCCGAGCTTGACGTTCGGGCGGGCCGCGCGGCCGCGCTCGGCGGCGAGGCGGATCAGGTCGCCGACGCCTTCCTGATCGAGGCTGACGAAGGGGTCCTTTTCGAAGATGCCCTTTTCCAGATAGGCGCCCAGGAACCGGCCGGAGTCGTCACGGCTGATGCCGAAGGTGGTCTGGGTCAGGTCGTTGGTGCCGAACGAGAAGAACTCGGCGTTCTCCGCCAGGTCGCCGGCGCGGATGGCCGCGCGCGGCAGTTCGATCATCGTGCCGACCTGGTACTCGATCTCGCGGCCGCGTTCCTTGAGCACCGCCTGGGCCGTCTTGTCGGTGAGCTGGCGCAGGTAGCGCATCTCTTCGCCCTTGGCGACCAGCGGGTGCATGATCTCCGGGATCGGCGCAGCCTTGCCGCTCTCGGCGATCTCGCAGGCCGCTTCGAAGATGGCGCGGACCTGCATCTCGTAGATCTCGGGATAGGACACGGCCAGACGGCAGCCGCGGTGACCAAGCATGGGGTTGGTCTCGTGCAGCTCCTTGGCGCGGCGCATCAGCTTGGTCGCGTCAATGCCGGTGGCGTCGGCCACAGCCTGGAGATCGGCCTCGGTGTGCGGCAGGAACTCGTGCAGCGGCGGGTCGAGCAGGCGGATGGTGACCGGCAGCCCTTCCATGATCGTGAACAGCTCGACGAAGTCGTTGCGCTGCATCGGCAGGATCTTGGCCAGGGCGTTGCGGCGTCCGGCCTCGTCGTCGGCCAGGATCATCTCGCGTACGGCGGCGATGCGGTCCTCGTCGAAGAACATGTGCTCGGTGCGGCAGAGGCCGATGCCCTCGGCGCCGAACTGACGAGCGGTGCGCGCATCGAGCGGGGTCTCGGCGTTGGCCCGGACCTTCAGGCGGCGGACCTTGTCGGCCCACACCATCAGGGTGGCGAAGTCGCCGGTCAGCTCAGGCTCGATCATCTGCACGGCGCCGGCGAGGATCTCGCCGCGCGAACCGTCGATGGTGAGGATGTCGCCGGCCTTGAAGACGCGGCTGCGGACGCGCAGTTCGCTGGCCTTGCCGTCGATCTGCAGCTCGCCGGCGCCGGAGACGCAAGGACGACCCATGCCGCGGGCCACGACGGCCGCGTGGCTGGTCATGCCGCCGCGGGCGGTGACGATGCCGCGGGCGGCGTGCATGCCATGAATGTCTTCCGGGCTGGTCTCGTCACGGACCAGGATGACCGCCTCGCCCGCCGAGCCGAGACGCTCGGCCTCGTCGGAGTTGAAGACGATCTTGCCGGTCGCCGCGCCGGGCGAGGCCGGCAGGCCGGTGGTGATCACGTCGCGCGGGCTGGCCGGATCGATGGTCGGGTGCAGCAGCTGGTCGAGGCTGGCGGGCTCGACCCGCATGATCGCCTCTTCCTGGGTGATCAGACCTTCGCTGGCCAGATCGACCGCAATCTTCAGCGCGGCCTTGGCGGTGCGCTTTCCGTTGCGGGTCTGCAGCATGTAGAGCCGGCCCTGCTCGACCGTGAACTCGATGTCCTGCATGTCGCGATAGTGCTTCTCGAGCTTCTCGACGACGGCCTTGAACTGCAGGAAGACCTCCGGCAGCGCCTCCTCCATGGAGAGGGCCTTCTCGCCCATCTCCTCGCGGGCGATCTTGGTCAGGGCCTGGGGCGTGCGGATGCCGGCGACGACGTCCTCGCCCTGGGCGTTGATCAGGAACTCGCCGTAGAGGCGGGCTTCGCCGGTCGACGGATTGCGCGTGAAGGCCACGCCCGTGGCCGACGAGTCGCCCATGTTGCCGAAGACCATCGACTGCACGTTGACGGCGGTGCCCCAGCTTTCCGGGATGTCGTGCATGCGGCGATAGAACTTGGCGCGGTCGTTCATCCAGCTGGCGAACACGGCGCCGACGGCGCCCCAGAGCTGGGCGTGCGGATCCTGCGGGAACGGCTGGCCCAGCTCCTGCTGAACGGCGGCCTTGTAGTCGGCGACGACCTTTTCCCAGTCCTCGGCGGTCAGGCCGGTGTCGACGGTGACGTCGAGGCGTTCCTTATGCTCGTCGAGGATCTCCTCGAACATGTGGTGGTCGAGATCGAGCACCACGGCCGAGTACATCTGGATGAAGCGGCGATAGCTGTCGAAGGCGAAGCGGCGGTCGCCCGACAGCTTGGCCAGACCCTCGACCGTCTCGTCGTTGAGGCCGAGGTTGAGGACGGTGTCCATCATGCCCGGCATCGAGGCGCGGGCGCCCGAGCGGACCGAGACCAGCAGCGGGTTGGCGGTGTCGCCGAAGGTCTTGCCGGTGATCTTCTCAACGGTCGCCAGGCCGGTGACGACTTGGTCCTTCAGCTCGGCCGGGTACTGCTTTTCGTTCGAATAGTAGTGGACGCAGGCCTCGGTCGTGATGGTGAAGCCGGGCGGCACCGGGAGACCCAGGGAGGACATCTCAGCGAGATTGGCCCCTTTGCCGCCGAGGAGGTTCTTCATCGAGGCGTCGCCATCGGCGCTGCCGCCACCGAAGGAATAGACCCAGCGCGACTTGGTCAGCGTATCGGTCGACATTCCCTAAGGCCTCCTTAGCCCGTCACTTGCGAAAAGTCCGCGACCCGCTCCATGAGGTCGCGAACCTGCACGAGAAGACGCAGGCGGTTCTCACGTTCCGCTGCGTTTTCAGAATTCACTAGCACCGCCTCGAAGAAGGCGTCGACCGGCGCGCGCAGTCCCGAGAGGGCACGCATCGCGTCGGCGAAGTCTTCCTGCTGCAACGCTTGCGCCACGGCCGGCTCGGCGGCCTGGAGGGCGGCGATCAGGGCCCCCTCCTCCTTTGGCGCACCCGGCATGCCGACGGCCGGACCAGCTGGAAGCTCGCCCTTCTTTTCCTCGGCCTTGAGGATGTTGCCGGCGCGCTTGTAGCCAGCCAGCAGGTTCTGGCCGTCTGTTCCGGTCAGGAAATGATCCAGCGCCTCGACCCGCGCGACGATGCGCACGAGGTCGTCGTCGCCGAGGGCGAACACGGCGTCCACCAGGTCATGGCGCTTGCCCTGGTCGCGCAGGGCGACCTTCAGGCGATCGGCCAGGAAGCCCAGCACCTCGTCGGCGACCACGCCATAGGGGCGGAACTGGAACTGGACTTCGCCTTCCGGCGGATCGCCGGCCGGAGCCGAGCGGTCGAAACGGATGTCGAAGTCCTCGGTCGTCGAGACGACATAGGGAACGCCTTCCAGCAGCGCGTTCTCGAATTCCTCGACATAGGTCTCGAAGACTTCGGACGGCGATCGGTAGGCGGGACCGAGGTAGCCGGTCGTGCGGCGGGTCGAAACGTAGAGCGCACGGCCCGGATCGACGTAGCAGCGCAGCGACCTGTACCAGTCGGCGACAAGCTCGCGCACCGGAGCGCGGGCTTCGGACCCCAGCAGGATGCGGATGATGCCGAGCGCGGCGCGACGCAGGGCGTACGGGTCGCGCGAGCCGGTCGGCTTTTCGTCGATGGCGAAGAAGGCGACCAGCGTGTCGAGCTTTTCAGCGATGGCCACGGCCATGGTCACCGGGGTGTCGGGCGCCTCGTCCTTGGCTCCGACCGGGCGGTAGTGGTCGCGGATGGCGTCGGCGACGACCGGGCTGATCTTCTCCTCTCGGGCGTAGTAGCCGCCCATCAGGCCCTGCAGCTCGGGGAACTCGCCCACCATGCCGGTGGCGAGGTCGGCCTTCGACAGGCGGGCGGCCAAAACCGCCTTCGGCACATCGGCGCCCACGCGCGGCGCAATGGCCTTGGCCAACAGCTCAAGGCGTTCGACCCGCTCGGCCAGAGTGCCGAGCTTGGCGTGGAAGGTGACGCCGGAGAGCTTCTTGAGGCGCTCCTCCAGCGTGACCTTGCGGTCTTCGTCCCAGAAGAAGCGGGCGTCGTTGAGACGCGCGGAGAGCACCTTGGCGTTGCCGCGGGCGATCTCCTTGCCGCCGTCCGCCGCCTCGATGTTGGCGACGGTGAGGAAGTTCGGCGCGAGCTTGCGGCCGCCATTGCCGTTCGCACGGCTGGGATCGGAGACCGCGAAGTACTTCTGGTGGGTCCGCATGGAGGTGCGGATCACTTCCGGCGGCAGGTCCAGGAAGGCCGGATCCATGTCGCCGAGGACCGGGGTCGGCCATTCGGCCAGGCCCGCGACCTCGTCCAGCAGGCCGTCGTCGTCGACCAGCTCAAGATTGCGCGCGAAGCACAGGGTGCGCGCGCCGTCCATGATGCGGTCCTTGCGCTCCTCGGGATCTAGGATGACGAAGTGAGCGGCCAGCTTGTCGCGGTAGCTGTCGAAGTCCTTCACCTTGAAGGGCTTGCCCGATCCCATGAACCGATGGCCCTCGGTCACGTCGCCGGCCTCGATGCCGTCGATGTTGAAGGGCACGATCTGCCCGTCGAACAGGAAGACGATGCGCTTGAGCGGCCGCACCCAGCGCAGCGTGCCGCGGCCCCAGGTCATCGACTTGGGCCACGGGAAGTTGCGGATCACCTGGTCGAGGATCTCGGCCAGGATCTCGGCGGTCGCACGACCTTTGCGATGGATATGTGCGAACCAGACGCCGTCTTTCTCCGTGAGTTGCTCACGGGTCAGGCCGGTCGACCGGAGGAAGCCTTCGATGGCGGCGTCGGGCGCGCCGACGCGCGGGCCTTTGCGCTCCTCGTGCCGGTCGCCTTGAGCCTCGGGCAGGCCTTCGGCCACCAGGGTCAGGCGGCGCGGGCCCGAGAAGGTCTTGAGACCTTCCGGCAGCAGGCCCTGCTCGGCCAAGCGCTCGCGGAACATGCGGTCGAAGTCTCGCGCGGCCTGCACCTGCATGCGCGCGGGAATCTCTTCGGAGAACAGTTCGATCAGCAATTGCGGCATGGTCAGGCCTTCACCACCGGTTCGGCGTCGGTCTTCGCGGCGTTGCCGCCTTCGTTCTCGACCCAGGCCTCGGCGCACATCTTGGTCAGGTCGCGGATGCGGCCGATGTAGCTCTGGCGCTCGGCCACGGCGATGGCGCCGCGGGCGTCCATCAGATTGAACAGGTGGCTGGCCTTGAGGACGTGGTCGTAGGCGGGCAGCACCGTGCGCTGGCCCTGCGGACCGCGGCCTTCGAGGATGCGCGGCACCTGGCGCTCCATGTCCTCGAACTGACGCTTCAGGGTGTCGACGTCATAGAGGTGGAAGTTGGCTTCCGACTGCTGGCGCTCGTTCTCGAGGAACACGTCGCCATAGGTCATCGGCAGCGGGCCGTCGGGATCGTTGAACGCCAGATCGGTGAAATGGTCCACGTTCTGGAGATACATGGCCAGGCGCTCGAGCCCGTAGGTCAGCTCGCCGGCGACCGGCCAGACGTCCAGGCCGCCGACCTGCTGGAAGTAGGTGAACTGGGTGACTTCCATGCCGTCGCACCAGACTTCCCAGCCCAGGCCCCAGGCGCCGACAGTCGGGTTTTCCCAGTCGTCTTCCACGAACCGGATGTCATGCAGGCGGGTGTCGAGGCCGATCGCCTCCAGGCTGCCCAGGTAGAGCTCCTGCAGGTTGTCGGGGTTCGGCTTCAGGATGACCTGATACTGATAGTAGTGCTGCAGCCGGTTCGGGTTCTCGCCATAGCGGCCGTCGGCCGGGCGGCGCGAAGGCTGCACGTAGGCCGCACGCCAGGGCTTGGGACCCAATGCGCGAAGCACCGTGGCCGGATGAAGCGTGCCCGCCCCCACTTCGACGTCGTGAGGCTGCAGAATCACGCAGCCCTGACGGCTCCAATAGTCATGCAATTTCAGGATAAGGCCCTGAAACGAAAGCGGCTTGTTGGCTGACATTTAGCTGGTTTTCGCAGGCGCAAAAAAAGTCGGCGGACCATAGGGCCCGCCGACCTTCGCTTCAAGGCGGAAAGCCTTGTTCTAGTTGCCGCGCGGCGTGGTCGCCCGACCGGCCCGTGACAACGGCTTGAACTTAGCCCTGTTCTCGGGCGTGTCGGCCACCGGTCCATTGGTGACGGCGTTGCTGGCGACCGTCGCCGAAGCCGGCACGCCTTCTGCGGACGCATCGGCGCTGGCCGGCGGCATGGCGGCCGTGTCGCTGGCCGGCGGCGGCATCGCCGCGGCGTCGCTCGACGGATTCACGGTCGTATCGGACGCATCAGCGCCGGGCGGGGTCATCGGCGTCCCGCTCTGATCATTCATCTGAGTGGCGGCCGCGTCAGCAGGCTTGGCCTTCTTCGCGCCTTCGCCAGCATACGCAGCGCCGGCCATGAGGGCGGTCGCCGCCGCAGCAGTCAGTAGGGTTCTCATCATCATCGTCATCGCCTCCGAGTGATGCCGCCCGGCCCCCACTACCGAGCAGCGTGCCCATTCTAGCGCTCGGCGCAGGGCTTTTGTTCCCGGCCCAAACCTCAGGCGCCGGGAGTCAGAACAGCGGCTGGAGCGTTAATCCGCCTGGTTTTTGGGCGCCGCACCCCCGTTCTGCACAGCAATCGGGCCGTGCGCGCCTTTTCATTGACCAGAAGTTACCGGGCGCCGTTCGCCGGGCCGCGCGTCGATAGCGTCGCCCTAGCCGTCGGAGGGGGGATGCCAGCCGCATCTTCCGGCGGATGCGGTTCAAATCGAGGCGCGCCCCCTGGCTTGGGGCGGGCAGGAGCAGGCGATGAAACTGATCATAGCGATCGTCAAACCCTTCAAGCTGGACGACGTGCGCGAAGCGCTCGTAGCCGCCGGCATCGAAGGGCTGACGGTTTCCGAAGTGAAGGGCTACGGCCGGCAGAAGGGCCAGACGGAGATCTACCGGGGCGCCGAGTACCAGGTGAACTTCGTGCCCAAGGTGAAACTGGAAGCCGTGGTCGACGACGCTGCGGCCGGCAAGGCCGTGGAGGCCATCAAGGGGGCCGCCGCCACCGGCAAGATCGGTGACGGCAAGATCTTCGTCCTCGACGTCGAGGACGCCGTACGCATTCGGACCGGCGAGTCCGGCACGGCGGCGCTGTGACGCGCGCCGAACTCATCGGGACAAGGGGATAACGACAATGAACAAGACGAGATTCCATAAACTGACGGGCCTAGCGCTCGCCGTCGCACTAGCGGGCGGCGCGCTCGCCCCGGCGGCGATGGCGCAAGAAGCCGCGCCGGCGCCGGTCGCCGCTGAAGCGCCCGTCGCCGCCGCGCCGGAAGCGGCCGCTGCGGTCGCGGCGCCGGCGGAGGCTGCTCCCGCCGAAGCCGCTCCGGCCGCCGAAGCCGCCGCCCCGACCGTCGACAAGGGCGATACCACCTGGATGCTGGTTTCGACCGTCCTGGTGCTGCTGATGATCATTCCAGGCCTCGCCCTGTTCTACGGCGGCCTGGTCCGTCAGAAGAACATGCTCTCGATGCTGATGCAGGTCTCGACCGTGACCGTCATCGGCATGATCGCCTGGCTGTTCTACGGCTACAGCCTGGCCTTCACCGACGGCGGGGCGCTCGACAGCTTCGTCGGCGGCGCCGGTCGCCTGTTCCTGAAGGACGTGACGCCAGCCAGCGTCGTGGCCACCTTCTCGACCGGCATAGCGATTCCGGAACTCGTGTTCATCTGCTTCCAGATGACCTTCGCCTGCATCACGGCCTCGCTGGTCCTGGGCGGCGTCGCCGAGCGGATGAAGTTCGCCGCCGTGGTGGCCTTCGCGATCCTCTGGCCGCTGCTGTCCTACTATCCGATGGCGCACATGGTGTGGTGGTGGGCTGGTCCGGACGCGGTTGCGGCCGCGCCGGGCGATCCGATCCAATCGGGCCTGCTGTGGGGCTTCGGCGCCCTCGACTTCGCGGGCGGCACCGTGGTGCACATCAACGCTGGTATCGCGGCTCTGGTCGGCGCGCTGATCGTCGGTCCGCGCAAGGGCTATGGCCAAGAAGCGATGCCCCCGCACTCGCTGACCCTGACCCTCACGGGCGCTGGTCTGCTGTGGGTGGGCTGGTTCGGCTTCAACGCCGGCTCTAACCTGGAAGCCAACGGCTACGCCGCCCTGGCCATGATCAACACCCTGGTCGCCACCGCTGCGGCGGGCATCTCCTGGGTCGCGGTCGAATGGCTGACCCGCGGCAAGGCCAGCATGCTGGGCCTCGCCTCCGGCCTGGTCGCCGGCCTGGTCGCCGTCACCCCGGCCGCCGGCTTCGCCGGCCCGGTGGGCGCGGTGGTCCTGGGCCTGATCGTCTCGCCGATCTGCGTGTTCTTCTGCTCGACCATCAAGAACGCGCTGAAGTACGACGACAGCCTGGACGCCTTCGGCATCCACGCCGTGGGCGGCATCGTCGGCGCCATCGCGACCGGCCTGCTGGTCAACCCGGCCTGGGGCGGCGCGGGCGTGGTCGACTACACGACCTGCGCCCTCGACGGCGATATCTCGACCTGCGACACCGCCGCCTACGTCATGGGCACGCAAGTGCTGGCCCAGATCAAGGCGGTCCTGGTGGCCATCGCCTGGTCGGGCGTCATGTCCTCGATCGTCTTCTTCGTGATCAAGTACACCATCGGCCTGCGGCCGTCGGTCGAGACCGAAGAAGAAGGCCTGGACATCACCGAACACGGGGAGCGCGCGTACCACTCGTAAGCGCGCGGGGGCGGAGGCCCAAAGGACCTCCGCCCCGGTCGCACCTGGACGAAATACGGAACGGGGTCCTTCGGGGCCCCGTTTCTATTTATGGATCAGGATTCCGGCCAAGGGCCGCCCAGGCGGCAGCGGACCGTCCACCAGCCGGGCCGCATCGCGACCACGCGCTCGGCCAGGGCGTCGGCCTCGATGTCGCTGGAACAGATGGCGAAGCAGGTGGCGCCGGATCCGGACATCCGGGCGATCAGCGTCTCGCGCTCGTCGGCCAAGGTCGCCAGGACGTCGCCGATCTCAGGCGCGAGACCGACGGCCGGCGCCTCCAGGTCGTTGCGCATCATGCCGAGCCAGGCGGCCAGTTCCTCGACGCTTTCGAAGGCCGGCGGCAGAGGCGGCGGCTCGACGTCGCCAAAACGGCCGATGGCGTCGAAGGCCTTGTAGACCGCCGGGGTGGCGACCTCGACCCGCGGATTGACCAGCACGGCCTCGATCGTCGGCAGAACCGGCGCAGGCGTCAGCAGCTCTCCCCTGCCCTGCGCCAGCACCGGCCGGCCCCAGAGGCAGGCCGCGCCGTCAGCGCCAAGCGAGGCGGCGATCGCCTCAAGCTCCACGTCGTCGACCTGAACGCCGAGCGCCGTCCGCAGCACCCGCAGCGCCGCGCCGGCGTCGCTGGAGCCGCCGCCGAGGCCAGCGGCCACAGGCAAGAGTTTTTCCAACGACAGACCGATCAGGGGCTGGGGTCCGCGCGCCCGCGCGATCAACGCCCTGGCCGCGCGCAGGACGAGATTGTCGCCCTCGCCCGCCAGCATTCCAGCGAACGGTCCATGCACGCGGACCGACAAGGCGTCAGCCTCATGCAGCACGACCCGGTCGCCGACATCGGCGAAGGCCATCAGGCTGCACAGGGGATGGAAGCCGTCGGCGCCCGGAGCGCCGACGTGCAGGAACAGGTTGATCTTCGCCGGCGCGAAGGCGACGGGGCTCATGGACGCTATTGCCCGGCGACGCGCGGCGCGGCGGCCGGCCCTTTCGGGCCCTGTCCGGAGGCGAGCTTGGCGTCGACGTCGGCCTTGATCTTGGCGTCCGGATCCAGCGTCAGCACCCGCCGCCACTGGAACTCCGCCTCGATCCGGCGTCCGACGCGCCAATAGGCGTCGCCCAGGTGGTTGTTGATCTCCGGGTCGCCGGCCTCGAGCTCGACGGCCTGTTCCAGCAGATCGACGGCCTTCTTGTAGTCGCCGAGCCGGTAGTGGGCCCAGCCGAGGGAATCGATCATCGCGCCCGATTGCGGGTTGGCGGCGACCGCGCGCTCGACCATCCCCAGGGCCTCGGCCAGGCGCTCGCCCCGGTCGATCCAGGTGTAGCCGAGGTAGTTGAGAAGCTCGGGCTCGTCGGGGCGCAGTTCCAGGGCCGCCTTCAGGTCGCGCTCGCCCTCGGGCCAGTTGCCCGCGCGCTCGTAGGCGATGCCGCGCATGTAGAGCAGCCGCCAGTCAGGCGAGGCGCTCTCGTCGATCAGGCCGGTGAGTTCCTTGGCGGATTCCCCGTAGCGCTCGTTCACCCGCAGCAGGTCGGCATAGGTCAGCTTGGCCTCGGCGTCGCCGCGGACCGCGGCCTCCTGGGCCATCTTCAGCGCCACGTCAGGCTGCTTGGCGTTCTGGTAGCTCCAGGCCAGCTTGCTGTGGGCGGCCGCGTACTCGCTGGAGCCCGGCTTGGGCTTCGAATAGGCGGCGCGGGCGCCCTCGACGTCGCCGGCGGCTTCCATGATGTCGCCGACCAGAAGCCAGGCGGTGTCGCGGCCGGGATCAAGCCGCAGGGCCAGCCGCAGATAGGCGAGGCCGAGCTGCTCCTGCTTGGCGGCCAACATGCCGGCGGCCGGCGCGACCAGCACCTGGGCCGCGCCCTGGCGCAGGGTCGGGGCGGCCGGGGCGCCCTTGCCGCTCGCGGCGCGGGCCCGGGAGGCGATCAGGCCCTGGTTGTTCGGCTGGCTGGTCAGGGCGCGGTCGTAGAGCGCGATGGCGTCAGGCCGGCGCCCGCGGCGCTCCAGGAACGCGCCGTAGGCCTGGACCGCGATGTCGCCGGGGGCGTCGCTGCCGGTCAGGGCCTTGTAGTTGGTCTCGGCCTCGTCGTAGCGCCGGCCGCGCTCGTAGAGATAGGCCTGACCCAGTTGGCCGAAGTAGTCGACCACGCGATCGCCGCGCATTTCGGGCCGGACGAGAGCTCCCTCCTGGTCGCCGGCCATGGCGGCGGCCCAGGGCGAGAGCAGCGCGGCCGCGCCGCGATGCGGAAAGCCGATGACGTCGCCGGACAACGCGGCCTGGGCCGACTTGCCGTCGCCCTGCGCCATGAACTCGACGCCCTTGACCAGCTGGCCCAGGCGCTTGGTGGCTTCGGAAGATTCAACGCCATCGGGCGCGAGCGCCGCGGCCTTGGTGATGTCGCCGGCCAGCACCGCAGCGGTGAAGGCGCGGTCGCGAAGCATGTCGCTGGCGCCGCCCTCAAGCTCGGCGCGGGCGAAGTAGGCGGCCGCCTCGGCGCCGGCTCCGTCGTTGAGCGCGCCCTGCCCGGCCAGGAAGGCGCCATAGGCCGAGCCGCCCATGCCGTCGGACATCGGGGGGCTCCAGGCGACGTCCTGCGGCGCGGTGGCGCAAGCCGTGACAAGGAGAAGCGGGGCGATGGCGGCAAGCAGACGGCGCATGGCTGCGAAACTCGGCGCTTTCGGGGGCGAGTTCAAGGCGTGGTCGACGAACTGGGGTGAATTCGGGAGCAAGGCCTGCTCAGAACGAAAGAAGGGGGCCGCGAGGCCCCCTTCCAGTCCGATCCGAGCCCGTGGCCCTACATGTTCGGGTAGTTCGGGCCGTCGCCGCCCTGGGGCGTCGTCCAGTTGATGTTTTGCGACGGATCCTTGATGTCGCAAGTCTTGCAGTGGACGCAGTTCTGGAAGTTGATCTGGAACTTCGGGTTGTTGCCCGCCTCGTCGTAGAGCACCTCGTAGACGCCGGCCGGGCAGAACAGACGCGCCGGTTCGCCGAAGCGCGGCAGGTTCACGTTCACCGGGATGCTCGGATCCTTGAGCTTCAGGTGGGCCGGCTGGTTCTCGTCGTGATTGGTCGAGGACAGGAACACCGACGACAGCTTGTCGAAGCTGAAGACGTTGTCCGGCTTCGGATAGACGATCGGCTTATGGTCCTTGGCCAGGCCTGTGGACTCCGCGTCCGACTTGCCGTGCTTGACGGTGCCCCACGGCGACCAGCCGCCGAAGATGTTGGCGATCATGGCGTCCAGCGCCCCGAGCCCGATGCCCGGGATGGTGCCGAACTTCGACCACAGCGGCTTGAAGTTACGGACGGCCCACAGTTCCTTGTGGACCCAGGACTTCTTGTAGGCGTCCTCATAGCCGGAGAGCTCGTCGCTGGAGCGACCGCCCTGGATCGCCTCGAAGGCGGCCTCGGCGGCCATCATGCCGCTCTTGACCGCGTTGTGGCTGCCCTTGATGCGCGGAACGTTGACCATGCCGGCCGAACAGCCGAGCAGCACGCCGCCCGGGAAGTAGAGCTGCGGCAGCGACTGCGAGCCGCCCTCGGTGATCGCACGGGCGCCGTAGGAGACGCGCTTGCCGCCTTCGAGGTAGCCGCGAATGGCCGGGTGGGTCTTGAAGCGCTGGAACTCGTCGAAGGGCGAGATCCAGGGGTTCTTGTAGTTGAGGTGCACCACGAAGCCGATGGCCACGTAGTTGTCCCCAAAGTGGTACATGAACGAGCCGCCGCCGGTGGCGTTGTCGAGCGGCCAGCCGAAGGTGTGCTGGGTGAGGCCCGGCTCGAAGTTCTCGTCCGGCACCTGCCAGAGTTCCTTGATGCCGATGCCGAACTTCTGGGCGTCGCGACCGTTCGTCAGGCCGAAGCGCGCCTGCAGCTGCTTGGCCAGCGAGCCGCGAACGCCCTCACCGATGAAGGTGTACTTGGCGTGCAGTTCGATGCCCGGCTGATAGTCGGGGCCCGGATTGCCATCCTTGTCGATGCCGAACACCCCGGCGACGACGCCCTTCACCGAGCCGTCCTCGTTGTAGACGACTTCCGAGGCGGCCATGCCCGGGTAGATCTCGACGCCGAGCGCCTCGGCGTGGGTGGCCAGCGCGCGGCAGACGTTGCCGAGCGAGGCGATGTAGTTGCCGTGGTTCAGCATCCACTTCGGGAAGGGCAGCCAGGAGACGTCCAGGTCGCCGTTTGGGCCGAGGATCACGAACTTGTCGCGGGTGACCTTGGTCTCCAGCGGGATGCCGAGTTCCTTCCAGTTGGGCAGCAGCTCGTTGATGCCCTTGGGATCGATCACCGCGCCCGAGAGGATATGGGCGCCGACTTCCGAGCCCTTTTCCAGAACCGCGACCGAAACCTCGGTCCCGGCGGCTTCGGCGAGCTGCTTCAGGCGGATGGCCGCCGACAGTCCCGAAGGCCCGGCGCCGACGATCACGACGTCGTATTCCATCGCTTCGCGTTCAATCGTCTCAGTGGCGATGGTGTCGCTCATGATCCCCGTAACTCCCAAAAGGCCGCGCCGGGGTTCCCCTCCCCCTTGTTTCACGCGGCGTTGATCCGTCGGGCGACTTATCCGAAGCTTGTACAAGGGCGGTCAAGCGCGAACTCGGCTATAGACGCTCTTTAAAGAGACCCATGAGCCCAGCTGTTCCCTTCGACCGCGTCGCCGAAAGCCTCCTCGCCTTCTGGGCTGAGGCCGGCGTGGACGCGATGCTGCACGATACGCCCATCGATCGCATCGAGGCGGGCAAGTTCGTGCCCCCCAAGCCGCCCGAGAAGAAGCCTCTTGTCGCGCCGCCGCCGCAAGCGCGGCCGGGCGCCGGCCCGGACGTGGCCTCCGCCGTCGCCGAGGCGCGGCGTCTGGCCGCGGAGGCGCAGGACCTGGAGACGCTGAAGGCCGCGATCGCGGCGTTCGACGGCTGCTCTCTGAAATTTGAAGGCGCCAAGCAGGCGGTCTTCGCGCGCGGAGCGGCCGACGCGCCGCTGATGGTGATCGGCGAAGGCCCCGGCGCCGACGAGGACGCCCGCGGCGAGCCCTTCGTCGGCCGCGCCGGCCAACTGCTGGACAAGATGCTGGCCGGGGCCGGGCTGAGCGGCCGCGTCCTCATCACCAACACAGTATTCTGGCGGCCGCCGGGGAATCGCGCGGCGTCCGCGCAGGAACAGGCGGTCTGCCAACCGTTCCTGGAACGGGCGATCGAGCTCGTCTCGCCCAAGATGCTGCTGCTGGTCGGGGCGCCCGCGGCCAAGGCCATGCTCAAGCGCGACGAGGGCATCCTTTCCCTGCGGGGACGGTGGTTCGAGTGGCGTTCGGAAGCCGGGAACCTGGAACTTCCGGCCATGCCGACCCTCCACCCGGCCTTCCTGCTGCGGCAACCCGCCGCCAAGAAGAAAGCCTGGAGCGACCTTCTGACCCTGACCGAACGGCTTGATCGCCCGGACCGTGGAGCTTAAGACTTAAGCGTCACGAGAACTGAGGGTCACGTCCAACCGCGCGCAGAGGCGGCGACGTGAGGATCGCATGCGGGTACGCAAGGGCATGCGGATCGCGGTCTTGACCATGATCTGCGCCGCCATCGCCGGAACGACGAACGCTGCGCCACAGGCCCTGAGCCCGTGGGACGCGAAGCGCTATGCCGCCGCCTTCGACGCTGTCGACCGCGGGGATTTCATCGACGCTGAGATGCAGACGTCGGAGATCAAGGATCGTTCCCTCGCCGGGCACCTCGCCTTCCGCCAATTGATGCATTCCGGCGGCCATGTGGCCTCGTACGACGACCTCGCCAAGTGGCTGGAGCAATACAGCGATCTGCCCGGCGCCGAGCGCATCTACACCCTGGCCGCCAAACGCAAGCCGGTCGTCGCGAGGCCGCTGAAGACTCCGTTGCTGGCCGGCGCCGACTGGCGGCGGGTCGAGGTGACGGCCCAGGGCATCTCCGGCAAGGCGCCGGCCGATCGGACGCGCAAGGCGCGCGAAGCCTTCTATTCGGGCGACATCCAGACCGCGATGGACCTGGCCCCGGCGGTCGGCGAACGGTGGATCGCGGGCCTGGCCGCCTATCGCCTCAAGAACTACGCCGTCGCCCACAGCTTCTTCAGCCAGGTCGCTCGCGACGAGGACGAAGATCCTTGGCTGCGCTCGGGCGGCGCCTACTGGGCCGCGCGCTCGCTGGAACAGACCGGCGACATCACGCGCGCCCAGGGCTTCCTGAAGCTGGCGGCGCGCCATCCGACCACCTTCTACGGCATGATCGCCGAGCGCCGAGTCCGCCTCGAGGCGCTGGACCGCGTGTCGGAAGCGCCGGTGCGGGAAATCGTCCCGGCCACGTTCGCGTCGGCTCCCAGCGCCCACCTGACCCCGTTCATCCGCGAGGACACCCGCGCACATCGCGCGACCGCCCTGGCCCAGATCGGCATGCCGGTCGAGGCCGGCCTGGAGCTGCGCGCCGGCCTGGCGCTCGCCAAGACCGCCGCCGAGCGCTCGCAGTGGATGTCGCTGGTGCTGGCGCTGAACGCGCCGTTGACCACGGACGCCGATGTGACCGCGGCCCTGCCCCGCGGCCGCTCGTTCATCGAGCCGGACTATCCCACGCCGGTGCTGGAGCCGAAGTCGGGCTTCACCATCGACAAGGCGCTGGTCTACGCGATCGTTCGCCAGGAGAGCCGCTTCAACCCGATGGCGGTGTCGCCGGCCGGCGCCGTCGGCCTGATGCAGGTGATGCCCGAGGCCGCCGCCCGCGCCGCGGGCGACGACAAGCTGAAGGCCGACATGAGCCCCATGTTCGATCCGGCCTTCAACCTGCGGGTCGGGCAGGACTATGTGACCTGGCTGATGGAGCGTGGGGTCGGCTACGACATCCTGCGCACGGTCGCGGCCTATAACGGCGGGCCCGGCACGCTGCTCAAGACCGCGAAGATGGTGGGCGAGGACAGCGACAGCCTGATGCTGATCGAGTCGCTGCCGAGCCAGGAAACCCGCAACTACGTCGAGAAGGTCATGGCGGGCTACTGGACCTATCGCAAGAAGTTCGGCCTAGACACCAAGACCCTGGACGCCCTGGCCCAGGGCGCCGCCTCGATCGACGCCCGCCTCGACCGCTAGCTGAGGACCGTGGCGCGGCCGACTCGGCGGCGCAGATCGGCGATGTCCCGCGCGCCTTCCGCCCGCTGGGCCGGCAGCAGCGCTCCAGCGACCTTCGGACCGGTGAGACGCTCGATCAGACCCGGCGGGCGCTCGACCAGCAGCGCCGGACCGCCGCCGGCTTCGAGATGACGGCGGACGCTCTCGTCCCAACCTGGCCGCAGACGCAGATCCACCGGCAGCGCCAGCAGATAGTCGCCCTTGGCCCGCCGCAGGGCGCCGGCCAAGTCGGCGGTGACGTCCGCCCCCGCGTCCTCGCAAACCGCCAAGGTGGCGTCCGTCGAGCCGCCGTCTACGACGATCACTTCACGCACCAATCCGTCGACGGCGGCTGAAACCAGCACGGTCAGCAGCGAGGCGAGCTCGCGCTCGGAGTTGGCGGTGGGAATGAGGACCGAGATCATGGTCACCAAAGGTGGCGCTTTGTCGCCCGCGTCAACATTGTTCTTGTTTTGTTCGCGTCGGGATCTATGCTCGGAATGTGAGCACCTTCACCCAGCAGATCACGGTCCGGGGCCGCGGCGCGCGGTCGAACGCCAGCGGGCGTTTCGAGTCGCAGGCGCGTGAGGCGTTCGATGACGGCTGGACAGTCGAGGACTCCGAGCCCGTCCAACTGAAGACCACGCTGAGCCCTGAGAAGGCGCAGAAGATCATCAGCAAGAACGACAGCCCGGACGTCGGCTTTTCGCGCTCGATCAATCCCTATCGCGGTTGCGAGCATGGCTGCATCTACTGCTACGCGCGGCCCGCCCACGCCTATATGGGCCTCTCGCCTGGGCTCGATTTCGAGAGCCAGCTGTTCTTCAAGCCGGACGCGGCGCTGCTGCTGGAGAAGGAGCTGTCGTCGCCGCGCTACAGGCCCGAGTTCATCCACATCGGCGGCAACACCGATCCCTACCAGCCGGTCGAGCGGACCGCGCACGTGACCCGCGGGGTGCTGGAGGTGATGGAGCGGTTCGGGCACCCCTGCTCGATCATCACCAAGTCGGCGCTGATCCTGCGCGACATGGACATCCTGGCCGCCATGGGCCGGCGCAACCTGTGCCGCGTGGCGATCTCGGTGACGACGCTGGACCGCAAGCTGGCCCGCAGCATGGAGCCGCGAGCGGCTACGCCCGAGCGGCGGATCGGCGCGATCAAGGCCCTGTCCGACGCCGGCGTGCCGGTGGTGGTGATGTTCGCACCAGCCATCCCGAGCCTCAACGACCACGAGATGGAAGCGGTGCTGGAACGCGCGGCGGAGGCCGGCGCCAAGGGGGCCGGATATGTCGCTCTACGGCTGCCGCGGGGAATCAAGGACCTGTTCCGCGAATGGCTGGAGACCGACCATCCCGACCGCGCCCGCCGGGTGATGTCGCTGGTCCGGCAGATGCGCGGCGGCCAGGACTACGACGCCGAATGGGGCAAACGGATGCGGGGCGAAGGTCCGATCGCCGAGCTGCTCTCGCAGCGCTTCAGAGCGGCCAAGAAACGGTTCGGGTTGGATGCGAAGCTGCCGGCCCTCGACCTGTCGCAGTTCAGGGTTCCAGCCAAGGCCGGCGACCAGGGCGACCTTTTTGGGGACTGATCCGCCCCAGCCGCATGCCCGCCGCCTGACCGAGGCCCAGAGTCGAGCCCTGAGCATCGCCGTGTTTACAGAGCGCCAGACGGGCGCCCCCGTCCCGGTCAGCGGCTGAACACGCCGACCAGCTCGACGTGCGGCGACCACAGGAACTGATCGACCGGCAGCACCCGATCGAGGGTGAAACCCGCGTCGATGAGGGTTCGGGCGTCGCGGACGAAGGTCGCCGGATTGCAGGAGACGCCGATGGCGCGGGCCACGCCCGAGCGGGCGATCTCGGCCGACTGCTCGGCCGCTCCGGCCCGCGGCGGGTCGAAGACGACAGTGTCGATGCGCTTCATCTCTTCGGCCAACAGCGGGCGACGGGTCAGATCGCGGGCCTCGGCGGTGATCCCGTGCAGGCCCGGCGCCGTGGAGACCGCCCCGCTCAGCGCGCGGATGGCCGGGGCCGCGCCGTCGGCGGCCAGGACCGGCGCAATCGCCGCGAGACGGAAAGTGAAGGTCCCGACGCCACAGAAGAGATCGGCGATCCGCTCGGCGCCCACAGCGGAGTCCGCGACCATGGCGGCCATCGCTGCCTCGGCCTCCGGGACCGCCTGCAGGAAGGCGCCGGCCGGCAGGGCGACGGTCGCCGCCCCGATGCGGACGGTGGGTTGGCGGGCCATGTAGGCGACCTCGCCGTCCATGGTGACGCGGGCGAAGTCGGCCTCCGCCGCGATTTCGGCCATGCGCATGCGCGCGTCGGCCGAGAGCCCGCCGCTTTTGCGCTCGACGCCGCTGATGTCGATGTCCAGGCCCGTTGAGGTGAGCGTCACGTGCAGGGTCGGCGCGGACTTCGGATGCTCGAACAGCGGCGCGGCCAAGCGCCGCAACGCCGGGAGCGCGGCCTCAAGCGCCGGATCGGCGATCGGACAGGCGCTGATGTCGACCACGTCCCAAGACTTGCGGGTCTTGAAGCCGAGCCGTGCGGCGTCCTTCTTGCCCTGGCGCGCATGGAGCGCCAGGCGTCGGCGGGTGTGCGGCTTGGCGGCGAAAGGCGCCAAGACCTCGGTCTCGATGCGCTCTCGCGCCAGGGTGCCGATCAGCCGCTCGACCTTCCAGGCCAGATAGGCCTCGTGCTCCCAGTGCTGCAGCGCGCAGCCGCCGCAGACGCCGAAGTGGGGGCACGGCGGGTCGACCCGCTGCAGGCTGGCCTCCAGCACCGCTTCGAGCTCGCGCCGCTGGGGCCCCGCGGCGAGACGAACGCGCTCGCCCGGAAGCGTGAAAGGCGCATAGAGCGGCCCTGCCGCAATGCCGTCGCCTTCGCCGCCTACAGCCTCGATCAGAACCTCTACCGGCGGGCCGGACGGGGCTTCGTTGGGTCGGGCCCTGTGAGGCCGGGGACGTCGCATGATCAAAACTCGCCTTGTGGCGCCGACCCCGCAATCCCAGGCGGGATAAGGCGTCAACGAAGATGAACGTACATGAACAGGCCGCTCAAGGGCCGTTCAGACTCGTTCAGCCAAGTTCCATAGCGCAGGCGGGGCTTCGGCGCCGCCTCCGAGTTCGAATGATGGAGAAAGCCGATGAAACGCGCTCTTGCTCTCGCCGCCGCCGGGATGATGGCCGTGACCCTGCCCGCCGTGACGTTCCCGAGCATCGCGTCGGCCCAGTCCTATGACCCCTGCCGCGACCAGCAGCGCCAGAGCGCCAACAAGGGCACCATCGTCGGCGGCCTGGTCGGCGCGCTGGCCGGCGGCGGAGTCGCGGCCAAGGGCGCCAAGACCGAAGGCGCGCTGCTGGGCGGCGCCGTGGGCGCCGTGGCCGGCCACGAGATCGGCAAGCGCAACAGCAAGTGCAGCAGCTATCGCCCTGCCCCGCGCCCGACCGCCTACCGGTCCAGCAACAACTATCAGCGCAGCAGCAACGCCCAACCCAGCAACTGCCGCTGGGTCCAGGACAACTACGGCGGCCGCAACCACAGCTACGAAGTCTGCCGCGGGCGTGACGGCGTCTGGCGTCCGAGCGGCCGCAGCTAAACCCACAACAAGCCTATCGCATCAGTCCTCAGGGGTAATTCGCAATGAACTTCCGTTCGACCTTCGCCAAGAGCGCACTCGCGGGCGTGGCCGGCGTCATGGCGCTCGGCTCGGCCGCCGCCATTCCCACCTTCGCGGCCGCCCAGTCGGCCCCCTATTACGGCGGTAGCAGCTACTACGACCCCTGCCGTCGCGACTCGACCAACCGCGGTACGGTCGGCGCCCTGGTCGGCGGCGCGCTAGGCGCGGCGATCGGCTCGAATGCGGCGGCCCGCAACGCCCGCACCGAAGGCGCGCTGCTCGGCGGCGCGCTCGGCGCCCTCGGCGGCGCGGCGGTGGGCAAGAACTCGGCGGCCTGCGGCGGCACGGCCTATCGCGCGCCGCAGACTACCTACAACGGCTATTACGGCGAGCGTCAGGACAACGGCTACTACGCCCGCTCCTACGACGACCGGCGCTACTACGACCGCGCAGAGCCCTATCGGGTGGTCGAGCGCCCGGCCGCCACCGACGGCTGCACCCTGGCCGAGAGCCCGATCTATCTACCCGACGGCCGCACCCAGAAGCGCTTCGTCCGCGTCTGCCCCGACGCGAACGGCAACTTCCAGGTCGTCGACTAAACCCTCCCAAGGGGGAGTCCGTCTGCGTATCTGACGGACTGAAGCCGCCCGCGTTCCGCGCGGGCGGCTTCTTTTATTCCTGCGATCTGAAATCAGCGAAACTATCGGATCAATAGCAGCGTACGACCGAAAGTCTGCACGCCGCGCCCGCAGGTAAGCAGTCCAGTAACCGACAGCACCGGGCGCGCCGATCTCTGCGCCGTCATCTTCTTGCATCATCGGTTCGTTAGGCGCATCGATTGCGGCCAGTTGCGGACGTGTTCGATGTCCGGCTTCGCATCCAGTTCATCTTGAAACCTATTGAAACGCCGCCCCTGGCCGAGCGTCGCCCGGTCTATTGCGGCGGCGTCGTGAAATGGAGGAACCGATGATCATCTTTTCCACCCGCGCGCGGGTTGCGGGAACACTCCCCGATGCGGTGGCCTGGGCCGCAGAGGTCGCCCAGATCGTCACGAAGACGACCGGCGTCACTATCGAGGTCGCCGTCCGGGTGGGCGGCCACAACGACATCATCTGGGTTTCCCGGCTCGACGACATGGCGGCCGTCGAAAAGATGATGGGGCAGGTGCAGGGCGACGCGAACTACCATGCCGCGCTCCGCTCGGCGCAGGAGAAGCATCTGTTCGACAGCGTCAGCGTGGAACAGGCGTTCTGGCGAACGCTCTGACGCGGTCTATGGGCGGCGCGCCCACAGCAGGTACTCGTGATTGCCGTCGCCGCCAGCGATCGGACTGTCGGCGACCTGGAGCACCGCCCAACCCGTCCCGGTCAAGAACGCCGAGACGTCGTCCAGCGCCCGGCGGCGTGCACCGTCATCCTTGACCAGACCGCCCTTGCCGACGTGGCCGGGGCCGACTTCGAACTGCGGCTTCACCAGAGCTACGAGATCCGCTCCGCCCGCGGCGAGCGCTAGGGCCGCAGGCAGCGCCTTGGCCAGGCCGATGAAGCTGACATCGGTGACGATGAGGTCGGGCGCGACCGGGATCAGGTGCGGCGTCAGCGTACGGGCGTCGACGCCCTCCAGGCCCACCACGCGTGAATCGCCGGCCAGCTTGGGATGCAGTTGTCCTCGGCCGACGTCCACGGCGTAGACCCGCGCCGCGCCGTGCTGAAGGCAGACCTCGGTGAAACCACCCGTCGAGGCGCCCACGTCAAGCACGGTGCGGCCCTCCACCAGGATGGGCCAAAGCTCCAGGGCATGAACCAGCTTCAGGGCGCCGCGCCCGACATAGGGATGGGCGGCGGCGGCCTGGATCGGCGCATCCTCGTCGATCAGGTCCGAGGGCTTGGAGACCGCACAGCCGGCGACGCTGACGCCGCCGGCTTCGATGGCGGCCCGGGCCTTGGCGCGGCTGTCGAACAGGCCTCGTTCGACCAGGACGACATCCGCACGCTTCTTGCCCAAGCCTGATCCAGGCGGGTTAGGCCTGCTCCTCGACGAACAGCTTCTTCAGCTCGTTCTTGAGAATCTTGCCGTTCGGGTTGCGAGGCAAGGTCTCGTGCCAGAAGCGGACCTTCACCGGCACCTTGAAGGCGGCCAGGTGTTCGGCGACGTGAGCGCGGAGCTCCTCTTCCGTGGCCGAAGCGCCCGGCTTGAGGGTGACGACGGCGGCCGGCTCTTCGCCCAGGGTCCGGTGCGGAATGCCGACAATGGCCGCGTCCATCACCGCCGGATGGTCGTAGAGAACGTTCTCGACCTCGATGCAGTAGATGTTCTCGCCGCCGCGGATCAGCATGTCCTTGGCGCGGTCGATGATGAAGCAGAAGCCCTCTTCATCCACGCGGGCCAGGTCGCCCGTGCGCACCCAGCCGTCGACGAAGGTCTGGGCCGTCGCCTCGGGCTTGTTCCAGTAGTTCTTCACGACCTGGGGACCGCGGGCCCAGAGCTCGCCCACCACGTTGGGGCCAAGCACCGTGACGCCGTCGGCCGGATCGCGGATCTCCAGATCGCTGACCGGAACCGCCGGGCCGCAGCTGTCGGGCCGGTTGGCGTAGTCCTCGGCGCCGTGGGTGGTGACGGTCGCGCAGGTCTCGGTCATGCCCCAGCCGTTGCCGGGCGCCGACTTCGGGAAGGTTTCCTTGATCTTGCGGACCAGTTCAGGCGCCGAGGGTGCGCCGCCGTACGACACCGACTCCAGCGAGGACAGATCGTAGTTGGCGCGAGCCGGATGCTCGATCAGTTGCCAGGCGATGGTCGGCACGCCGCCGGCGGACTGGATCTTCTCGCGCTGGATCAGCTCGAAGGCGCGGATCACATCCCACTTGTGCATCATCACCAGCTTGGCGCCGCCGGCCAGCGACGGGTTCAGCACGGCCATGCAGCCGGTGACGTGGAAGAACGGGATCGAAATCAGCGAGGAGCGCTGCGGCGCGTTGGGATCGGCCTCGGGCGGCGCCTCGCCGCGGCGCAGGAAGGCGCGTGCGCCGGCGACCGCGCCGGCCATGATGTTGGAGTTCACGCCGCGCTGGGTGGCCAGGGCGCCCTTCGGCTTACCGGTCGTCCCCGAGGTGTAGAAGATGGTGGCGTCGTCGTCAGGATGGATATCGACCGGCGGCAGCGGCTGGTCGGGCAGGTTGGCCCATTCGTTGGCGCCGCCCAGCACGCTTTCCAGCGTCGTCACCTGCGGGTGAGCGATCTCTTCGCGCGAGCGGCTGACATAGACGCGGACCAGGTCGGGGCAGTTGGGCAGGTGCTCGGTCAGGCGCTCATAGCGCTCGGCGTCCATCAGCACGACCTTGCTGCCGGAATCGGTCAGGCCGTACTCCAGCTCCGGTCCGGTCCACCAGGCGTTCAGCGGCGTGACGATCGCGCCCAGCGAGGCGCCGGCATAGAACGCCACGACCCATTCGGGCAGGTTGCGCATGATGACGGCTACGCGGTCGCCCTTCTGCACGCCATCGGCCTGCAGCTGGCGGGCCAGCGCCGAAACGGCGCGGTAGAAGGCCTCGTAGGTGACGCGCTCGTCCTCATAGACGAGGAACACCTTCTCGCCGTGGGTCCGGCCCAGTTCGACGATCGAGCGCAGCGAAGGCGGCAGGTTCTTCCAGGTCCGGGTGGGAATGCCGCGGATATCCACCGTCTCCATTTCGGCCGGAGAGCCTGGCGCTGTGATCAGCGCATGGGCTTGGGCGATGGACATGGCGGGCCAACCAGCGGGCAACGCAGCCTCGGACATGGACGTTCTCCTAATGCTCGCGCGGGCCTTGAACGCGCCCGCGTCGTCATAGGTGAACAAGCATAACCTAGCGCGCGAGGCAAACGTGCGTTTGACGCGGCGGCAGGTTATCGCATCAAAGCTGGACGCGGGCCGTCCCCGCCGACCATTCATCGGCGGGGCGGCGTAACGCTGGTGGCTAGACCACGGCCTCTAGCAGGCTGAGCGCGTGCTCGAGCTTGGTCTTCGCGGCCTCGGACTCGGCCAGACGCTCGCGATTCTCCTCGACCACCTCTTCCTTGGCGTTGGCGACGAAGGCCGGATTCCCAAGCTTCTTCATCACGTGGGCGATGTCCGAGGCGTGTCCCGCGATCTCCTTGGCCAGACGCGCACGTTCGGCGGTCAGGTCGATGAACTCGGCCACCGGCAGCGCCAGGGTGGCGCCGTTGACGACGAACGGGATCGCGCCTTCGGGGGCCTGATCGACGAAGGTGACTTCGGCCACGCGCAGGGTCTGGGCGATGACCGCAGCGTTGGTGCGGAAAACCTCGCGTTGCCCCTCGCTGGCTTCGACGACCAGCAGCGGCGGGCGAGCCGAATGCGGCACGTTGAGTTCGGCCTTGACCGAGCGCCCTTCGCTGACCGCCGCAACGATGAGGCCGATCTCGGCGTCAGCGTCGGGGTCGATGAGCGTGTCGGGCAGCGTCGGCCATTGGGCGGTGATCAGCATCCCCTCGCCGCGCGGCGCGCCGAGGTCGGCCGTCTGCGCCCACAGTTCCTCGGTGAGGAACGGCATGACCGGGTGCAGCAGCTTCAGGATCACGTCCAGCGCCCAGGCGGCGGTGGCCTGGGTCTCGGCCTTCAGCGCCTCGTCCGCGCCGTTCAGGAGCGGCTTGGAGAGCTCGACGTACCAGTCGCAGAAGGTGTTCCAGATGAAACGATAGAGGCCGTTGGCGGCCCCGTCGAAGCTGCACCCTTCCAGGGCCTTGGTGATCGAGTGGGCCGTGCGGACCGTCTCGCCGACGATCCAACGGTTCAGCACGCCCTTCACTTGGGCGGGATCGAAGCCCTCGGCGCGGGCGCAGCCGTTCACCTGGGCGAAGCGGGCGGCGTTCCAGAGCTTGGTGCCGAAGTTGCGATAGCCCTCGATGCGTTGGCGCGAGAGCTTGATGTCGCGCGCCTGGCCCGACATGGCGGTCAAGGTGAAGCGCAGGGCGTCGGCGCCGTAGTCGTCGACCAGTTCCAGGGGGTCCATGACGTTGCCCTTGGACTTGCTCATCTTCTTGCCCTCGGCGTCGCGAACCAGGGCGTTGATGAAGACGCGGTCGAAGGGAACCTCTCCCATGAAGTGGATGCCCATCATCATCATCCGGGCGACCCAGAAGAAGATGATGTCGAAGCCGGTGATCAGGGTGCTGGTCGGATAGAACCGCTCCAGGTCGCTGGTCTTCTCGGGCCAGCCCATGGTCGAGAACGGCCACAGGCCGGACGAGAACCAGGTGTCGAGCACGTCGTCGTCCTGCCGCAGCGGCTGGTCGTGGCCGTAATGCTCGCGGGCGAGCGCCTTGGCGCCCTCCTCCGTCTCGGCGACGAAGATCTTGCCGTCCGGGCCGTACCAGGCCGGGATGCGATGTCCCCACCAGAGCTGGCGCGAGATGCACCACGGCTCGATGTTCCGCATCCACTCGAAGTAGGTCTTCTCCCAGTGACGGGGCTCAAAGACCGTGCGGCCTTCCTCGACCGCCTTGATCGCGGGCTGCGCCAGGACCTTGGCGTCGACGTACCACTGGTCCGTCAGGTAGGGCTCGATGACCACGCCGGAACGGTCGCCGTGCGGGACGGCGTGGCGGGTCTTCTCGATCTCACGCAGCAGGCCCAGTTCCTCGAAGGCGGCGACCACCTTCTTGCGGGCCGCGAAGCGGTCCAGGCCGCGATATTCGGCCGGAGCGTTCTCGTTGATCTTCGCATCTTCGGTGAAGATGTTGATCATCGGCAGGTTGTTGCGCTTGCCGACCTGATAGTCGTTGAAGTCGTGCGCCGGGGTGATCTTCACCGCGCCCGAACCCTTTTCAGGGTCGGCATACTCGTCGGCGATGATCGGGACCGGACGGTTCACGATCGGCAGGCGGACGGCGCGGCCGATCAGGCCCTTGTAGCGCTCGTCGGTCGGATGCACCGCGACGGCGGTGTCGCCCAGCATCGTCTCGGGACGCGTGGTGGCCACGACGATCTCGCCGCTGCCGTCCTCGAGCGGATAGGCGAAGTGATAGAAGGCGCCGTCGACTTCCTTCTGCTCGACCTCGATGTCCGAGATCGCGGTCTGGAAGTGGGGATCCCAGTTCACCAGGCGCTTGTCGCGGTAGATCAGCCCCTGCTTGTGCAGGGTCACGAAGACCTTGCGGACCGCCGCCGACAGCCCCTCGTCCAGGGTGAAGCGCTCACGGCTCCAGTCGCAGGACGCGCCCAGTCGACGCAGCTGGTTGGTGATGGTCCCGCCGCTCTCGGCCTTCCATTCCCAGACCTTGGCGATGAATTCGTCGCGGCCCATGTCGCGGCGGCCGATGTTGCCGGCCGCGGCAAGTTGGCGCTCGACCACCATCTGGGTCGCGATGCCGGCGTGGTCGGTGCCCGGCAGCCACAGGGCCGCCTTGCCCCGCATCCGTTCGAACCGCGTCAGCACGTCCTGCAGGGTGTTGTTCAGCGCGTGGCCGATGTGCAGCGAGCCGGTGACGTTAGGCGGCGGAATGACGATCGAGAACGGCTCGGCAGCCGGGTCGGCGCTGGGCGCAAACGCGCCGGAGCCCTCCCACATGGCGTAGAGGCGCTGTTCGGCGGTCTTGGGGTCGAAGTTTTTTTCAAGCATTTGGGGCGCTGCATACATTTTCGATCATCGGCGTGGAAGCGCGATGACATGGGAATCCGCTCATCCCCGCGTGAGCGGGGATCCAAGCGGACACGCAAGCAATCGAAAGTGCAGACCCAGCTTGGGTCCCGGACAGGCCGGGGTGAGCGATGCTCGTGTGGGGCCTAGCGTACTCGGCCGCGCGCGATCCGCTCGACTTCCTTGTCGACGGTCTGCTGGACGATGGCCGGAAGATTGTCGTCCAGCCACTGCTTCAGCAGCGGACGGAGCAGTTCGCGAACCACATCCTCCAGCGTGCGGCCCTCAGCCGGCATCTGGATGGCTGCGGAAAGCTGGCCGAAGGCGGAAGCCGCGGCGCTCGCGGCGACTGCGCCCACCAGGCCATCGCCAACTTCAATCGCCGGCGCGATCGGCGGCGGGGGCGGCGGCTCGACATAGACCGGCGGCTCGGGCTCTTCGCTCACCGACGGCGTATAGACGTCCAGATCGCCGACCGACTCGACCCGCTCGGTCAGTTCCAGCGCGCCGTCGTCGTCTTCCTCGATCGGCTCAGGCTCGGGCTCGAAGACCGGGGCGGCGGCTTCCACCGGCTCGGGCTCAGGCTCGGGCGCAGGAGCCGCAGCATCCGCCGGCGCGTCATCTTCGGAGATGATCCGCCGAATGGAGGCCAGGATCTCCTCCATCGTCGGTTCTTGCGAGGTCTGTTCAGACATATCGGGGCCGCCGGTGGTGCGAGAGAGAATCCGTCACGCCAAGCTTGGCGTGACGGTGTGATCCTGCAATTTCCGCCAGAAGGCGCAAGCGCCTAATCGCCTCTCAGGCGAACGGCGCCCGAAAATCTTTAACCCTATTTCGGGGCGGCGGGCGGCTGAGCGGTGGTCGGCTTCTCGACAGTCTTGGGGGTGAAAACCCCGTCCACGATCGCGATCGGCTCTTCCCACGGCACCCAGCCCCAGGTGATGCGGTTCTTGTTGAAGTTGGTGGTCGGATCGTAGCGGGTGACGCCGGCGTCGAGCATCGGCGCTTCCAGGCGGCCCATCTGCGCGAGGACCAGCGAGGTGGCGACGAACTCGTCGCGGCGCGCGCTGACCTGAGACAGTTCGGCGTTCCGCAGTTCCTGCTCGGCGTTCAACACGTCGAGGGTCGTACGCAGGCCGACCTGTTGCTCTTGCTTGGTGCCTTCGGCGGCGATTCGAGCCGCCTTCACCTGCTGCTCGGTGGAGGTGATGTTGGCGCGGCTGGCCAGATGCTGGTTCCACGACTGAGTAAGGCCTTGCATCACCGCGCGGCGCGCGACTTCGACGCCGATACGGTCGGCGTTGTTGCGCTCCATCGAGGCGCGGACGCGCGACGAAACCAGGCCGCCAGTGAACAGCGGCACCGTCAGTGTGGCCCCTGCCCGCACGGCGCGCGATGAATCAGAGCCGGACCAGGGATCGGCTTGGCCGCTGTAGCCCACCGACCCGGTGAGGCCGAGGTTCGGCATGCGCTCGGCCCTGGCCGCGGCCAAACGCGCGCGGCTGGCTTGCTCGGCGTACTGCGCCTGCCGGATCTGCGGATTGTTGATCTCGGCCGCTTCGTAGGCCTGGGCGACGTCCGCCGGCAGCAGATCGGCCAGCGGCGGCTCGGCGGCGAGGTCGCCCGGGTTCTGGCCCACCACCGCGGCGTAGACGGCGCGGCTGGAGGCCAACTGCGCCTGCGCCTGGGAAAGTTGGGCGTCGGCCGCGGCCAAACGGGCCTCAGACTGGGCGACGTCGGTGCGGGTGATCTCACCCACGTCGAATCGCGCCTTGGACTCGTCGAGCTGGCGCTGGAGGACGCGGACGTTCTCTTCGCGGATGCGCAGCCCTTCCTGGTCGCGCCGCGTGTCGGCGTAGGCCTGGATAACAGACTGCACCACCGACGCTTCGGTGCGGCGCAGTTGCTCGCGCCCAGACAGGATATCGGCCTCGGCGGCGTTCACGGCGGCGGCGACGCGGCCGCCCGTATAGAGCGGCTGGCTCAGTTGCAGGGTCGCGGTGGCGCTGTTGTCGTCGCGGCGGCCGGCGACCAGCGTGTCGCGCACGCCATCGCCGTTGGTGTCGACGAAGTCGCCCTGGCCGGGGGTGCGGAGATCGGCGTAGGCCACGCCGCCAGTGATAGAAGCCTGCGGGCGATAGCCGGACCGCGCCTGCACCCAGTTCTCGTCGAGGGCCCGCTGCGTGGCGCGCTGCGCCTGCAAGGTCGGGTTGGAATCGTAAGCGAGTGCGATAGCCTCGGCCAGGGTTTCGGCGGACGCCGGCGACGCGATCGCGAGCGCAAGTCCTGCGCTGTAGACCGCGGCCAACAAACCTCCGCGACGACTATTGAACATGGTTATCCCCGAAACGGCGTAGTGAGACCGGGTCCTATATGACCGGCTATTCAGCGCCGGACTAGTGGGCGCGACCTTAAGCTTTTTTCACCCCAAGGTTTCGGACATGTTTCACGTGCGCCATCTGCACGCGAGGATAGCCTCGACCTAGAACGCAAAGCCCGCCTTAGGCTCGAAGCCAGGCAGAACAGGAGCCATGGCGTCGAACAGCGTCCGCCGACCAAAGCCGTCGTCGCCGCGGACATAGTAAACAGCTTGGCCGGTGGGTCCGTTCCGTTCGATGACCAGAAGCCGGCCGCCGGGGGCCAGGGCGTCGAGCCAAGTCGTAGGGGCCTGGCTCACCGCGCCTTCGACCACGATCAGGTCGAACTGACCGCCGGGAGGCGCCTTCAGGTCGTCGGCGTCGAAGCGTGTCACGTTCAGACCAATGGCTTCCAGAACCGCTGCTGCGTACGGCGCGGCGATGGCCAGGACGCGCTCGCCCTCCACCGGCTTGGCCGCCTGGAGCATCTTGGACACTTCCCGCGGACGCAGCAGGTAGCGGCCCGGCGCGTATTCAGCGTCGACGTCGGCATAGGCCTGAAAGGCCTTGTCGGCCGGGATCAGGGACTCCCGCGGAAAGGCGCGCATGACGTCGTGCAAGCGCACGTCGGTCACGTCGTTGGTGCGAACTTGGCTCTCGACCATGTTGAGCCGGGCGGCGGCGAAATCGGCGGCCATGATTCCTCGACGGGGGCAGACGCGGGATACGAAACTAGGCGCGCTTATAGGTCCGCCCCCGACATGAAGGCAATCGGGCCATGAGAGAGGATTGCAGCGAGCGGTCGGTTCTGTTAGCGATCCGCCCTCCCCGGCTCCGGCCGGCGGCGGCCTGATGGCGGAGTGGTGACGCAGCGGACTGCAAATCCGTGCACCCGAGTTCGATTCTCGGTCAGGCCTCCAAATTTTCCAGATAGTTAGCGATGTGGCGAGCCAGCCGGCTCGCTACCCGAGCCGTTGCGCAGCGCGGCCCGCGATGGCGATTGCGCGCAATGCGGCCTGAGTCATTCGCCCTCCGGCCGCCGCGCCGTGCTACCCTGGACCATGGAAGAAAAGCGAAGAAACGATCTGGCCGCGGACCGCGCGGAAAAGTACGCGCCGCGCCCAACCGGGGGCGCCGTGATGGCCGGGGCGACGGGCGCCGGACTGCTGCTCGCCGCCGATGCGGTCATCGGCGGCTTCTACGGCTGGCGCCTGCGAGACCACCTTTTGCTGCTCGCCATCCTGATGGGCTGCGGTTTCCTGCTCGGCCTGTTTGTCTTCCTGCGGCTGAACCGGCTCAATCGCCGCGCGCGCCACGCCGAACGCAGGCAGATCGACCTCGATGCGCAGAACGACCGCTCTGCGAGCTAGATCAATGGAAGAATCAGGGGCCTAGCCGCCCTCCCGATTTCGCCCCAGCAGCGGCGTCGCCAGCGTGATCGCGGCCAGCAGTTCGGCGGCCTTGAAGGGCTTGCCAAGGAAGCCGACCGCCAGCTCCTGAGTCACCAGATGCTCGTTGTGGCTCCCGGAAATGAACAGCGCCGGGGTCCCCCAGCGCTCGAAGAGAACCCGAGCAAGCTCAGCGCCGCTCGACTGCTCAGCCAGCTCTACGTCGATGATCGCCAGGTCGATGGCGTGCAGCGCCGCCTGGCTGATCGCCACCTCGGCGCCGATGGCGTGCGCCACGACGCGGTGCCCGGCCTCGGTCAGCGCCTCGACCATCGCCGGTCCCAGATCGGGGTCGTCTTCGACCACGAGCAGCGAAAGCGGCTCCTGGCGGCGCTTGAACTCATCGTGCCGGCGGCCGGTCGATGGGAGGTAGACCTTCGGCGCCAGGCCGATGGGCGCGGTTGACGCCAGGCGCTCGGCTTCGGCGCCGAACTCCCGGGCGATGAGCGGGCGCACCCTGCGCCAGATTTCCGGCGCGTCGGCCTCGCCCACGTCCAGATCGAGGATCCGCGCATAGGCGGCGAGTTCACCGCGCACGCGCTCCGAGGCCATGGGCGCTTCGGGTTCGAGCAAGCCATCATAGGCCCGGCAGAGATCCAGGTAGGCCTGCTCGCGGACCACCGCGATTCCCGTGTCCATCGTCATAGTTCTACTCCCGTCTTTGCCCCCGCCTCGAATGTCTATCGAGGGAGCCGCGTATGACCCGCGCGCTCCGGCAACCGAACTCACAAGCCCGACAGGACCGATCACTTTGGCGTAAGCGCCAGCGTACCGGCGCTATCTGGAGCCTCCAGGCGACCATTTCGGCAGGCCCGCGTTGGAGAGTGCACACCCCTCTCCCCGAAAGCAGGAGCGCACCATGCCCAAGCGTGAGAGCCAGCCGTCGTCCGCCGACTCGTCAGTCGGCCTCGGCGGCGAGACGCACCAGACCGCATCGACCCCAGAGACGCGCATCACCACCAATCATGGCGTCCCCGTCAGTGACGACCAGAACTCGTTGAAGGCGGGGCCGCGCGGCCCCTCGCTGCTTGAGGACTTCGTTCTTCGCGAGAAGATCCAGCACTTCGACCACGAACGAATCCCCGAGCGGATCGTCCACGCCCGCGGCTCGGCCGCGCACGGCTATTTCGAGCTGACGGAGTCGCTGAGCAAGTACACGCGAGCCAAGATCCTGACCGAGGTCGGCAAGCGAACCGAGGTCTTCACCCGGTTCTCGACGGTGGCCGGCGGCGGCGGTTCGGTCGATACGCCCCGCGACGTGCGTGGCTTCGCCGTGAAGTTCTACACGGTCGAGGGCAACTGGGACCTCGTGGGCAACAACATCCCGGTGTTCTTCATCCAGGACGCCATCAAGTTCCCCGACCTGATCCACGCCGTGAAGATGGAGGCCGACCGCGGATACCCGCAGGCGGCCAGCGCGCACGACACTTTCTGGGACTTCATCGGCCTGATGCCGGAGAGCACCCACATGGTCATGTGGGCGATGTCGGATCGCGCCATCCCACGCAGCCTGCGGATGATGGAAGGTTTCGGCGTCAACACCTTCAGGCTGTTGAACGACAAGGACGAGCCGACCTTCGTCAAATTCCACTGGCGTCCTGCCCTGGGAACGCAATCGACCTGCTGGGACGAAGCGGTGAAGATCGCCGGCGCCGATCCCGACTACCACCGCCGCGACCTCTATGAAGCGATCGCCGATGGCGCGTTTCCGGAGTGGGAGTTCGGCGTCCAGCTGCTGAGCCAGGCCGACGCAGACGCCCTGCCCTTCGACATCCTCGACGCGACCAAGTTGATCCCCGAGGAGCTGCATCCGATCAAGGTGGTCGGCCGCATGGTGTTGAACCGCAACCCGGACAACTTCTTCGCCGAGACCGAGCAGGCGGCTTTCCTGCCGACCAATATCCCGCCGGGCATCGACTTTTCCGAAGACCCGCTGCTGCAGGGCCGGCTGTTTTCCTATCAGGACACCCAGCTCTCGCGGCTGGGGAGCGTGAACTTCCACCAGCTGCCGATCAATCAGGCCAAGGGCTGCCCGTTCCAGAACATGCAGCGCGACGGCCACATGCAGACCCAGGTGTTCAAGGGACGCGCGAACTACGAGCCCAACAGCCTCGCCCTCGCCGGCGAGGAAGGCGGTCCGCGAGAAGACCCGCAGGGCGGCTTCCGGACCGCGCCGATCGCCACGGAAGGAACGAAGGTGCGGCTGCGAGCCGAGAGTTTCGCAGACCACTACTCGCAAGCGCGGCTGTTCTATCGCTCGCAGACCAAGATCGAGCAGGCCCACCTGGCCAGCGCATTGGTGTTCGAGCTCTCGAAGTGCGTAGTGGAGCATGTGCGCACGCGCATTCTGGCCAACCTGCAGAACGTCGACGGCGACCTAGCCGCGCGGGTGGCCGAGGGCCTGAACGTTGCGCTTCCGCCGCCCTCCAAGCCGGCGGCCGAACCGCAGGACATGAAGCCCTCGCCGGCGCTGAGGATCGTCGGCAAGTACCCTGACAGCCTGAAGGGACGCGCGGTCGGTATTCTCGTCACCGACGGCGCAGATGGTTCGATCGTCGCCGCGCTGCGCAAGGCGGCTGAGGCCGACGGGGCCAGCGTGAAGATCATCGCGCCCAAGATCGGCGGGGTTCAGCTTAAGGACGACAAGACCCTGGCAGTGGATGGCCAGCTCGCGGGCACGCCGTCCGTGCTGTTCGACGCGGTCGGGATCGTGGTCTCCGAGGAAGGCTGCGCCGATCTGCTGACCGAGAGCGCGGCGATCGACTTTGCGCACAACGCCTTCGTTCATCTCAAGGCGATCGGCTTCAGCCAGGAAGCCCAGCCCCTGCTGGACAAGGCCGGTGTTGTCGCCGATGCCGGCGTCGTCGATCTCGGCGGCGGCGCGGACGCGTTCGTGCCGCCTGCACGCACGCGTCAGTGGGACCGGGAGCCGAAGGTGCGAAAGCTCGCCTAGGGAGACGGTCGGAGGGCCTGCGCGGTCAAGAAACCGCGCAGGCTTACGCGACGGGCGCCTTGCGGCGCGAGCCCCAGCCAATAGTTTGTCCGCAACGAGCGGAGGAATGGACATGGCGGATTTCGGAAGCGACCTGGGACTCGAGGACTTCCGTGCGCAAGCCCGCGCCTGGCTGGAGGAAAACTTCCCCGCCTCGCTGCGCGGCAAGCCGGGAATCGCCTCCGCGCTCATGGAAGGCGAGCCGCCGCAGGGCGACGTCCTGCTGTGGATGAACCGCATGGGCGAAAAAGGCTGGGGCACCCCGACCTGGCCCGCCGAATACGGCGGCGGCGGCCTCAGCGGCCAGCAGGCGCGCGTCCTGCAGCAGGAGATGGCCAGGATCGGCGCCTTCAACCCGCTGACCTTCGGCATGGGCGTGACGATGATCGGCCCGACGATCCTCGACTACGGGACCGAAGAGCAGAAGCGCAAACACATCCCGCCGATCGTTCGCGGCGAGGTCCGCTGGTGCGTCGGCTATTCCGAGCCGAACGCCGGGTCCGACCTGGCCTCGCTGCAGACCAAGGCCGTCGATGCGGGCGACCACTGGGTGATCACGGGCCAGAAGACCTGGACCTCCGGCGCGCAATACTCGCACTGGTGCGGCTGCCTGGTGCGGACCGACTCCAAGGCCAAGAAGCATGACGGCATCACCTTCATGCTGATCGACATGAAGCAGGATGCGATCGACACGCGGCCCATCGCGCTGATCGCCGGCGCCTCGCCGTTCTGCGAGACCTTCTTCAACGACGCCCGCGCCGAGAAGAACGCCGTGCTCGGCGAGTTGAACGTCGGCTGGACTGTCGGCAAGCGGCTGCTGCAGCACGAGCGAGCGAGCCAGACCGGGGCCGCCAACGGCCCACGCTCGACGCCGATGCATGAGATCGCCAAGCGCTATGTCGAGGTCGACGCCGATGGCCGCATCGCCGACACCGACTTGCGCACCCGCTTGACGCATCACCTGATGGACGCCCAGATCCATCGCCTGACGCTGGCCCGCGTCGCGGCCGAGTCCAAGGGCGCATCGGGCGCGACCAACGCCGCCTCGGTGCTGAAGAACTCGGCCACCAACGTCGCCCAGACCCGCGCCGAGCTGACGCTGGAGATCATGGGACACCAGGGCCTGGGCTGGGAGGGCGAGGCCTTCACCAAGGACGAGATCGAGAGCGTGCGCAGTTGGCTCGGCGGCAAGGCCATGTCGATCTACGGCGGCTCGGCCGAGATCCAGAACAACATCATCTCGAAGCGCATTCTCGGCCTGCCCGACAACACGCAGTCGACCTGACGAGGCTAGGGACGCGGCGACAGGCGGGCTATGACGCCGTCGACATAGGCTCGCATGCCGTCGGCCATCGACACCGCGCCGTCGCTGAGCAGCCATTGCAGGCGCAGGCCGTCCAGCACGGCGGTCATGTTGGCCGCCTCGACCGCGGGATCGAACGCCCCGACCAGGTCGCCAGCCCGGCGGGCCTCCTCGAAGGCCTGGGCGAGCATGTCGCGAAAGCGCTCATATCGGCCCACGAAGTAGGCGTTGATGTCAGAGCCGCCGGACAGGTTCTCGGCCGACAGGGTCACGTCGAGCGCGGTCAGGATGGGGTCCGCCTCCAGATCCACGCCGAACTCCGCCATGCGCCTGAGCAGCGGCAGGCCCTGGACGTCGCGCACCTTGGCCAGCGCCTCGTCCTGCTCGCGGTCGCCCTCGGCGATCACCGCCAGCAACAGATCGTTCTTGGTGGGGAAATGGTAGAGCAGGCCGGCGTCGGTGATCCCGGCCTCCTGGGCGATCGCCGCCAGGCTGGACCCCTTGAACCCTTGGCTGGAAAACAGCCGCCGCGCGGCTTCAAGCACAGCGGCCCGGCGTTCCCGTCCCCGTTGCTGGCGCGTTCCTGGGGCTCTGACGGGGGCAGGTGCTGGGGTCATTCACGTCATCTCGCACAGCCGCCGCCCCGGGCTCAAGACGCGGCGCGCTGGAGGTCCCGAAGGGGGCGGAAGCTGATCGGCTTGAAGCCCTGCTCAGCGACAAACCCGGCCATGTCGCGGTCCATGGCCACGGCATAGTCGCCGACCCGTATGTCCGGCTCCTTCTTGTCGTAGCCGCGCAGTTCGGGACCGTCCACGACCGGATGCAGGTTCACCTCCGCCACGCCCGGGCCTAGCTTCGGAAGGGCCGAGCGCAGCAGGTCGTCGGTCGATCGTCCCCACTGCGAGACGAATTCGTCGTTGAAGACGAGGCCTGCGGCGGCGGCTTGGTCCCTGCCTGCAAAGCCGAGCCGCGCCTCGAGGCCTGGGCCCAGCATACGCAGCGGCAGGTCGAATTCCGTGGCGAGTTCAAGATAGATCTCGAAGTAGCGCGGATCGATCTGGTTGGTCCCCATGTGCGAATCCAGGTGGGTGACGTCGACGCCCCAGGCCAGGGCCTGCTCGATCTGGGCACGGCACTCGGCGCGGACGTCGGCCGGCGTGGCGCGGGCAGAGACCTCGGCGACACTGGCCGGCATGAAGCCGTCGGCGTCGTGCAGAGAGGCTCCGCCTGTCAGCGAGCGCCAGCGATAGCCGGGATACTCCGCGGTCAGGGTCAGATGGACCCCAAGATCCAGCCCCGCGAACATATCGACGGCCTCGCGAGCCCAGGCGCAGGGGACCATCAAGGTGCCGCTGGTGGCCAGGCCCGAGGTCATCGCCTCCAGACAGGCGAGATTGGCTGCGTGGCTGGAGCCCACATCGTCGCAGTTGACGATCAGAAGACGGTCCTGCGCCCCGTAGCCCAGGCGTTCGACGAGGCTCATCGCTTCCCCCTCACTCATAGGCCAAGCCGTGGGCCGCCAGCAGATCGTCCAGCATCGGCTCGGCGATGTCGATATCGCCCACCAGAGGATGGGCCAGCAGCGCCTGCAGCGCCACATCGCGGCTGCGGGTGATCGCCGCCTTCACCGTCAGGGTCTCATGCGCCTTTACGGCCTGAACCAGCCCCCGGTAGGCCAAGGGGATCGCGCCGACCGGCAGGGTCCGCGCGCCGGCGGCGTCGACATGACAGACGGTCTCGACCGCCACATCGTCGGGCAGCCCGGCGACCGCGCCCTTGTTCAGCGCGCTCATGACGATCTTCGCGCCGCGATCGTTGAGAATGGCGTCCAGGGTGTCGAAGGTGACGCCGCTGTACCCCTCCCCGCCCCGCCGGATCAGCGCGGGCGGCTTGGCGGATACCGCCGGATCGGCGGCCTGCGTCAGCACCTCGGCCTCGATGTCCATCACCGCCTGAGCGCGGGTGCGTTCGGCCAAGACCATGGCTTCGAACTCAGCGCGGCGATGGAAGTAGAGGTCGCCGTACTTCTCCACCGGGATCGCGCCCAGTAGCGGGGCGATCTTCAGCGCCGAGGCGAACAGGGCGTCATTGGCGGTGTAACTGCCGGCGAGATGAGCGATGGCCCTGGCCGTGACGTCCTCGTCGCCCGCGGTGATCTGGTGAATGAAGCCCAGATGGTTGAGACCGACGCTGGCGATCTGCACCTCGCCGAACACCGGGGCCAGGATGCGGCGCAGACGGTGCTGGAGCAACGGGATCGAGGAACAGAGGCCAAGCAGCTTGGCGTCGGTGTGGTTCAGCACCGCCTCGGTCACGATGCCGCTGGGATTGGTGTAGTTGAGGATGAAGGCGCCCGGCGCGACCCGCGCGATCGTGCGGGCGATTTCGATCATCACCGGGATGGTGCGCAGCGCCTTGAACATGCCGCCGGGGCCGGTCGTCTCCTGCCCGATCACCCCATAGCGAAGCGGGATGGTCTCATCGAGCTGGCGGGCGGCCATGCCCCCCACCCGAATTTGGGTGACGACGAAGTCCGCCCCGGCAGCGGCCTTGGCGAGATCGGCGCTCTCGCGCACGGCGATCTTCGCGCCCCTGGCGGCGATCATCCGGCGCGCCAACCCGGCCATGACCGCGAGCCGATCCGGATCGCTGTCGGTCAAGCTGATCTCGGCGACGGTGAGGCCTTCCCGCTCCAGGACGCCCTCGACGATCTCGGGCGTGTAGCTGCCTCCGGCGCCGACGATGCACAGGACCACGGACTTCATGATGTGCTCTCCACGGCGACGAGATTTGCGAACATATGTTCCGGATCGAGCCCGCCGGCATGGGCCGCGAGCAGCACCGCCCCCTGCTCGGGCGGCAGTGCGATGGGCGCGAGGGTCGCGTTGGGGACGTCCCGCGCCAGCCGCTCGCCGATCAGCGCCTGGAAAGCGGCGCCGCCCTGGGCGATGACGCCGCCCCCGAACGCCGCCTCGAACGGCTCGGGTCCAATCCGCCGGCCCATGGCGGCCATGGCGAGCACGTAGTCGGCGGCCGCGGCGTCGATCATCTCGAGCGCAGCAGCGTCGCCGTCGGCCCAGGCCTGGAACACGACGGGTGCAATGTTGAAGCGCTTGGTCCGCGCCGCACGCGGATGGCGGAACGCCCACTCGGCGAAGCCCGCGCCCGACACGCCGCAATGCGCCAGGACCCGATCCACCAGCGTCGTCGGAGCGGCGCGGCCGTCGATCATCCGCGCTGTCAGCGCAAAGGCCGCGCGGCGAATGTCATAGGCTTCGGCGATGTCGAGGCTGTCGAAGATCGCCTCGCCGCCGTAGTCGCGGCGATAGGCCGTGGTGATCCCGCTACCGTGCTGCATCAGCGCGACCCGCCGGGACGGCGAAACGCCCCACAGCGCCACGAGCCCGTCGTTGACCAACTGCAGCCGCCCTTGCAGCTCGAACCGCGCGGCGATGAGCGCGTGCTGCTCGGCCTGCTCGTCCGGATAATCCACGCCGCTGAGGCCGACCGCGACACGCTCGACATCGGCCAGAGCAACACCGGCCTCACTGCAGAGCCGCTCCAGCACCCCGCCAACCACATCGAAGAAACGCGCGTTGGGGGCGCCGATGATCGCCGCCCCACGGTCGCGGGCGCGCGCCAGCACTCGCCCCACCTCGTCGCAGAGCACGGCCGCCGTCTTGGCCCCGCCGCTGTCCAGTCCGATGAGAAGACGCCTGCCCAAATCGCCCGCTCCCTAGCGCTCGCTTGGATTTTACCTAGCGATCACTAAGATTATTCGCAACAGCCAAAAGTAAAGCGACCGGCGCGTGGGGTGCGCCGGTCGCTCCAGGGGCGGCCGGGGGGGCTGCCGCCAGTCGGTGCGATCCCAGGCAGCGGGACCGCACCGATGGTTCTTGTGGGCTTAGAACTTCGCCTGCACGCCGACGAAGAAGTAGCGGCCGATCACGTCGTAGGTGTTCGGATCGGTGTTGCCCTCGATCGGCGAGGAGAGCCGCGGGGCTTCCTTGTCGAACAGGTTCCGGATGCCGCCGGAAACCGTGTAGCGGTCGAAGGAATAGGCCGCGCGGATGTTGTGGTAAAAGTAGGCGTCGACTTCCGGCGCGGCGATGCCGGCCTTCGGATTGGCCGCACCCGCGAGGATCGCATTGGCGTACTTGCGGTCCTTCACCGAGGACAGGAACTCGGTCTGCCACGACAGTTCCAGGCCCGAGCTCGCATAGTTGAGCTGGCCGGTCCAACGCCATTCCGGGATCGCCGGGGTGTCGCCGCCGACGGTGCCGACGCGGTCGACGACCGGAGCCGTCGCGTTGGCCTGGAAGGTGTTCTTGTCCACCCAGGTCACGAACAACGAGGCGCGCAGTCGAGCCGGATCGCCGCCGATGCCCCAGTTGTCCATCGTCCAGCCGTAGTTGGCGGCGATGTCGAGGCCCGAGGTCTGCAGGCTCGCGACGTTGGCGAGCGGCACGCCCCAGTCGATGATCTCGTAGGTCGAGCGCGAGCGGGTGAAGGTCCGGCAGAACTCGCTGTTGACGTTGTTGCTGGCGAAGCAGGAAGCAAGCGTCCCCTGCGGGCCGCCGCCCAGGCGCTCGATCGCGTCATCGATCTTGATGTCGAAGTAATCGAGCGTGAGGTTGAAGCCCGGCAGGAAGCTGGGGGTCCAGACCGCGCCGATGGTGACGGTGTCCGAGGTTTCCACCTGCAGGTTCTGGTTCGAGACCAGGCGCGCCTCGATCGCCGCGCCGTTCTGCTGGTACGAGCCGATGGCCGCAGCCGGGACGCCTTGCGCGATGCAGAGCGCCGCCACCTGACCGGTCGGGTTCGCCGTGCGCGAGCACGGGTCGATCATCGCCGGATAGGTGTTGATCATGCCGCCGAACAGTTCGGCGATGTTCGGGGCGCGGGCCGCACGCTGGTAGAGGGCGCGCAGGCGAACGTCGCTGTTGATCCGCCATTCGCCGCCGGCCTTGTAGGTCTCGACCTTGCCCGCGGTGGAGTAGTCTGAGTAGCGGGCGGCCAGTTCGAGGCCGAGGTACTCGACGCCCGGCATGTCGGCCAGCAGCGGAACCACGGCTTCGCCGTAGAATTCGGTGACGTCGTATTCACCAGCCGTGGCGTTGCGTTCGCCAAAGCCCGCCGAGGCGAAGTCGAGCAGAACCGGCGCGGGGTTGTCGTTGCTGGAGACCGAGCGGTGCTCGGCGCCGAACGCAACGCCCACGTCTCCGGCCGGCAGCGAGAACGGCGAGCCGGAGATGTTGGCCTGCAGGATCTTCTCGGTGAGCTCGGTCGTCGAAAGGTTGTCGACACGCAGGAAGTCGACGAGAGCCGGCGACCAGTCGGTCAGGTTCGTGACCAGCACGCAGCGCGGATTGCCGCTGGCGCAGCGGGTCGGATCGGTGATGCTGGGGGTCGAGGCTTCGACGAAGGTGCGGCGCGAGATGTCGCCCTTCTGGACCTCGGTGGTCGCCAGGTGGCTGTAGCTGTAGCTGGCGTCCCACTTCCAGTCGCCGAGGTTGCCTTCGAAGCCGCCCAGAACCCGGTACATGTCGCGGGCGAAGGCGATTTCACGCTTCGGGAACTGGCTCGGCGCTTCGAAGCGCAGGGCGAACGGGGCCGTCGGGTTGGAGCGCGCGGCCAGCAGAGCCGCCATCTGCGGGCTGACGAACGAGGCGTTGTACGGCAGGCCCGGGACGTTGGTGGTCTCGCGGATGTTCGGTGCGGTGCGCGCCAGGATCGCGCTGGACTTCACGTTGTTGAAGCCGAACTCCAGGTAGCCCTGGATCGAGTCGGTGAAGTCGTAGGTGCCGCGGCCGTAGACGTTGGTCCGCTGCAGCGGGATCTGGATCGCGTAGTCCTGCTGAAGCTCGTAGTTGGTGTCCGTCGCCGTGATGAACGGACGCGGGATCAGGTTGTCCAGAGCATAGTCACGGTTGGTGAAGCCGCCCGCGCCGTTCGGCGTCGGGACGCCGATCAGCGTGCCGCCGACGCGGCCGGCGGTGCCGCTGCGCACGAAGACGCCGTTGGAGTCGATCGTCGAATAGCGCGACAGCTCGCGCTCGTTGCCGCGCAGGGCCGAGCGGTCCTCGTAGTTGATGTACATCATCACGCTGGCGCGGTCGCCCGAGGCGCCGAACGTCAGCGACGTGGACCAATCCTGGGCGTCGCCCTGGCCGGAGATGCCGTACTGGCCCTCGACCTGCAGGCCGTCGAACTTGTCCTTCAGGATGAAGTTCACGACACCGGCCATGGCGTCCGAGCCATAGACCGCCGAGGCGCCGCCGGTGACGACTTCCACCCGCTCGACCAGCGAGGCCGGGATGTTGTTGACGTCGACGATGCCCTGCTGGTTCGAGGCCATGAACCGCTTGCCGTTGACCAGCACCAGGGTCCGCTTGGCGCCCAGGCCGCGCAGGTTGAGGTTGGCGGTGGCGTCGGCCTGGCCCGTGACGTTGGTCGACTTGGTCGCGCCGGCGACCAGCTGCGGCAGCGTGTTGAGGTACTCTTCGACGCTGGCCGAACCGACCACCTTGATGTCCTCGCCCGACACCGTGGTGACCGGGCTGGAGCTGACCAGGTCCTGGCGCGCGATCCGCGAGCCGGTCACGACCACTTCCTCGACCGCGTCCTGGGCCATGGCCGGCGTCGCCGCCGCCATGATGGCGATGGCGGCGACGCCGCATTTCAAGAAGGCGCTACGCCCATAGTTCTGCATCTGACTAATCCCCGTCATTTTTTATCTGTTGTTGGCCGCCCCGGCGGCCGGCGCCCTTAGGGCTTCTCGTTGCCGAACAGCAGGACCCAATCGGCCTCGGCCTGGATGCGCGCGAAGAACGACCAGGTCGAAATTTCCATGGCCTTGCGCAGGTGCGGCTTGGCTTTGTCGTATTCGGCGCGAAGGATGTAGTACTGGGCCAGGCTGTAGCTGGTGGAGGACTTGATGCCGTCCGAGTTGCTGAAGGCCTTGCCGGTGTCGCGCTCGGAGTAGAAGTCGAGCGGGTCACGTAGCTTCTTGAACAGCTGAATGCCGTCGAAGTAGTTGTTGCCCTCGGGATTGTCCCGCAGGTCGTACAGGTCGATATCGTAGTTCTTCAGAAGCTCCTTGGCCTCGGCGTAGTGCGTGCCGCGAGCCAGGGACAGGTACTCCCAGTACAGCGAAGCGGTGACATCCGGCGGACCGCCGGTGCCCTCGCCGATCTCGCCGGCGCGGCGGAACCACTTGGCGGCGTTGTCGAAGTCGTGCTTGGCGAAATAGGCCTGGCCCAGGTGGTAGTAGGTGTAGAACTGCACCACGTCAGGGCTGGCCGGGAACGGGCCGAGCTTCTCGCGCTCGAGCGGCTTGTTCTCATAGAGCTTGGCCGCGCGCAGGCCGTCCTCGATCGACTTGTCGAACTCGCGGATGCTGAAGTAGCGGTGAGCGCGGTGGCGCAGCAGCTTCGGCGCATCCGGGTACTTCTTCAGCGCGACGGTCAGGACGTCGATGGCGTCCTTGGGCAGGCCCTGATAGCCGAGCAGGCGCGCATACCAGGTGGCGCTGTCGACGGTCATGTCGGCCTGGTAGGCGGCCTTGGCGTCGTCGGCCGCCTTCTGCAGGTCATCGCCCGAACCGACATTCACCGGGTTGCGGCCCTTGGCGTAGAGCGCCTGACCGAAGAGGTCCTTGCCCTGATAGCTGTCGGCCGGTTGTGCGGACGCCGCGCTGGCGCCGGCCAGCATCGCCGCAGCCGCAACGCCCGCCAGGGCGAACCTGAAACCACTCATCGAAAATCTCCCAAAATAATCACACACATGCGCCCGGGGGGACGGCCTACCCGATCACGTCGCGGTAGAGCCGGCGGACGTTGTTACCCATCAGCTTGTCGATCTGCGCCTGGCTGTAGCGGCGCTGGCGCAGCTCATCGCGCACCACGTCCATGCGGCGCGGGCCGTTCATGCCGTCGAGGTACAGCGGCCAGTCGTCGGCCGAGATCTGCGAGCCTTCCTCGTGCAGCAGGATGCGCAGTTCCTCGGCCGTATCGGGGATCACGCGATGATCGCGATCGCTGCCGATGCAGACGTGGTCGATGCCCGCGACCTTCACCGCATGGTCGATGTGGTCGAAGTAGACGTGGCGGTTGTTCGCCTTTTCGCGCGTCAGGAAGGTCCGGATCTGGGTGATCCCGACCAGCCCGCCCTTGGCGGCCACGGCGCGCATGTTCTCGTCGGTGGTGTTGCGGCGATGATCCCACAGCGCCTTGCAGGCCGTATGGGACACGATCAGGGGGCGCTTCGAGGCCTCGACGGCGCCGGCCATGGTCTTCATGCCCGCGTGCGAGAGGTCGATCAGGACGCGCTCGGCCTCCAGGCGCGCGACCATCTCACGGCCGAACGGCGTCAGGCCCGGATCCTCTTCGACGAAGCAGCCCGCGCCGGAGCGGTTCAGGTCGTTGTAGGTCAGCTGAATGCTGGTGACGCCGCGGGCGCGCAGCACCGCGATCTGGGCCGGATCGGCCTCGACCGGCGTCGAGTTCTGGAGGTTGTAGAAGACTGCGATCTTGCGTTCGGCCGCGGCCTTGTCGACGTCGGCGGCGCGGATGGTCCGGATGAACTGCGCCGGCCGGCCGTCGTAGTAACGATCATAGGCGTCGATGTCGGCGTTGGTCTGGGCCAGCGACTTCGCGGCCTCGACCTTGGGGTCGGTGACGGTCACGGCGATAGCGCGGGTGCCGCTGGCCAGGATCTGCTCGACCAGTTCTGGCGTGTAGACCGTGCGCATTTCGCCGAGGGCGTCGAACACGACGGCGGGGTCGGCTCCGGCGAAAGCCCGCGGAGCGGAGGCGAGCGTCGCGCCAGCCAGCGCAGCCTGCAGCAGTCTCCGTCGCGTCGCCATCGCACCCCTCCCCTGCGGGACGCGAAACGCGTCCCGTCAAAGGCGATGCCGACGGCAATCTGTAAGCTGAAAGCCCCGCCTTCCTTTACATATTAGAATGGCGACTTTCGATTTTGGCAAGCAACTTATGCAGAATTGTAAAGATTGGCAGGGAATGAACTACCAATCTGAAAGCTATCGGCCGACAGGCTGCCCCACGCTGGCGGGCAGGAAGGGCAGATCCTTCTGCGAAAAGTTCTCGGACAGGACCATGTAGGTCTGGGTGCGCACGACACCGTCGATCAGCTCGATACCGTGGAGAATCGCTTCCAGGTCTTCGTACTGGCCGGCCTCGAGCTCGACGATGACGTCGAATTCGCCGGTGATCGTGCAGACGTAGCGCACGGTTGGGAACTTCATGATGACGTCGAGGATCTCTGCGGACCGGCGCGGTTCGCGGTTCAGCAGCACATAGGCGCGGATCGGGGCGTTGGCGAAGGTCGGCCGCAGTTCGACGGTGTAGCGGCTGATCGCCACCTCCTCGAGCTTCTTCATCATGTTCTGGAGGGTCGGCCGACTCACGCCCAGCTCCTTGGCCAGGTCGGTCACGCTCTTGCGCGCGTCTTCGCGGAGAAGCTGCAGCAGCTCTTGTTCGCGCTTGGAGAGAGTCGTCATCAAAGGCCGTGTTCCTGCTGGTCGCTCTTGCGCGCCGTCGCACGCGCCTTCTGTTCTAGTCCGCAATTTCCATCACGGAAAAGCGTGATCGACCATGCGTGACGATTTGGTCAAAATATTTGCAATTTGCAAAGACACGCGCCGCATGTAGAAGCAATCTGACAAGCAGGGGCGCTGTTCGCGCCATATCCCGGATCATCGAGTTCATGTCCAACGGCGCGTCGCAAGCCCTTTACGCCCCTCTCCCCGCCAATGTCGATATTGCTCGCCCGGCAGCCCGTGCGGCGTTTTTGCAGGCGTTCCTGGGCGACCAGAGCGGCGGCGACCTCACCGTCGCCAGCCCGGTCGACGGGGCCGTGCTGGCGCGGCTGAAGAGCGACTCGCCTGCGGAAATCGACGCCAAGATCGCGCGCTCGGCGCGCGCGTTCGAGGCCTGGCGGCAGGTTCCGGCCCCGCGCCGCGGCGAGTTGATCCGCCGCTTCGGCGATACGCTGCGCGCCGCCAAGCGCGACCTGGCCCAGTTGGTCACGCTCGAATGCGGCAAGGTGCTGAGCGAAAGCCTCGGCGAGGTCCAGGAGATGATCGACATCTGCGACTTCGCGGTCGGCCTCTCGCGCCAGCTTTATGGCCTGACCATCGCGTCGGAACGCCCCAGCCATCGCATGGCCGAGACCTGGCACCCGGCCGGTCCGGTCGGGGTGATCAGCGCGTTCAACTTTCCCGTCGCGGTCTGGGCCTGGAACGCGGCCCTGGCCATCGTCTGCGGCGACAGCGTCGTCTGGAAACCCTCCGAGAAGACCCCGCTGACCGCCCTCGCCTGCCAGGCCCTGTTCGCGCAGGCGACGAAGGACTTCCCCGAAGCGCCCGAGGGTCTGCTGGAAGTCGTGATCGGCGAGCGCGCGGCCGGCCAGGCCCTGGCCGACGATCGCCGCCTGGCCGTGATCAGCGCCACCGGATCGACCCGCATGGGCCGCGAGCTCGCGCCGCGCGTCGCCGCCCGCTTCGGCAAGGCGATCCTGGAGCTCGGCGGCAACAACGCCGTGATCGTCGCCCAGAGCGCCAACCTCGACCTCGCCCTGCGCGCCATCGTCTTCGGCGCCGCGGGCACCGCAGGACAGCGCTGCACCACCACGCGGCGCCTGTTCGTGCACGAGTCGCTGCACGGCGACCTGACCGAGCGGCTGAAGCGCGCCTATGGCTCGCTGCGCATCGGCGATCCCTTCGATGACGGCGTCCTGGTCGGGCCGCTGATCGACCGCGCCGCGTTCGACGCCATGCAGGCCGCGCTCGACGAGGCCCGGGTCCAAGGCGCTGTCGTCACCGGCGGCGAGCGTGTGCTGGCCGACGTCCACCCCGACGCCTTCTACGTCCAGCCGGCGATCGTCGAGCTCGCCTCTCCGGACGCCAACGTGATGAGCGAGACCTTCGCGCCGATCCTCTACGTCATGCCCTATGCGGACGTGGCCGATGCGATCGCGCGCAACAACGCCGCCCCGCAGGGGCTGTCGGCGTCGATCTTCACCAACGACCTGCGCGAGGCCGAACTGTTCACGTCGGCCCTGGGCAGCGACACCGGCATCGCCAACGTCAACCTCGGCACATCGGGGGCCGAGATCGGCGGCGCGTTCGGCGGCGAGAAGGAGACCGGCGGCGGACGCGAATCCGGCTCCGACGCCTGGAAGGCCTACATGCGCCGCCAGACCCAAACCGTGAACTACGGCTCGGACCTGCCGCTGGCGCAGGGCGTGGAGTTCGCAATCTAGGCGGGTCCGTAGAAGCCCTTAAGGAGCACTCACGAATGTTCCCGAGGGCTCGCTAGCGCCACCTTGAGCTCCATCAGAGAGGAGCTCACCATGCCGTTCGACACCATGTACCTGGCGCTGGTCATCATCGCCTTTTCGACCTTCGCCCTGACCCTGGGCGGCGTCGCGATCTGGAGCTCGGCGGGCGCCAAGGCCCCAAAGGGCTAGCCCCGCTCAGCCAGCATGGCCATCCGCACCAGCTCAGAGAGGCTGGCGGCCTTCATCTTGGTCATGACGTTGGCGCGGTAGATCTCGACGGTGCGCGGGCTGATCCCCAGGTCGTAGGCTATGACCTTGTTGGCGTGGCCCGCCACCAGACCGCCCAGCACCTCGTGCTCGCGTCCCGACAGCGTGGCGATCCGGGCCGCGATCTCGCTGGCCTCCGCAGCGCCCTGCCGGTCCTTCTCGCCATCACGCAGCGCCGCGCCGATCGCAGACAGCAACACCTCGTCGTCGAACGGCTTCTCGATGAAGTCGGCGACGCCCGCCTTCATCGCCTCGACCGCCAGAGGCACGTCCGCGTGCCCGGTGATCATCACGATCGGCAGCCGAAATCCCTGCGCCTTCAGCCGGCGCACGAGCTCGATGCCGGTCATTTCCGGCATGCGCACATCGGTCACGACGCAGCCGCTCCGCACCTCGGGCAGCGCTTCGAGAAAGGCGATGGCCGAATCATAGGTGCGCGCCTGCAGATTCGCGGTCTCCAGAAGGAAGGCCAGGGAATCGCGGACCGCCGGATCGTCGTCGATCACATGCACCAGCTCGTCAGCCATCAAGTTCCTCGTCCGCAACGCTGCGCAGCGTGAAATGGAAGGTGGCGCCGCCGCCGGGCGTAGGCTCCACCCAGATACGGCCGCCGTGCGCCTCGACGATCGTACGCGAGATCGACAGCCCGACACCCATGCCATGCCGCTTGGTGGTGATGAAAGGCTGGAAGAGCTGCTCGGCCACTTCGGGGCTGATTCCCGGCCCGGTGTCCGACACCGTCACCAGCGCCTGCTGATCCTCGGCGGGGCGCGAGATGATCTGCAGCTCGCGCCGGGGCGACTCCTCCATGGCGTCGATGGCGTTGCGGATGAGGTTGAGGATCACCTGCTGCACCTGCACCTTGTCGGCGAGCACGTGCTTGACCGTGGGATCGAGGTCGAATGAGACGCGCACCCCGTGTTCCTTGGCCCCGACAAGGGCCAGGGCGCCGGCCTCCTCGATCAGCTTGGGCAGGCTCTCCACCCGCCGTTCGGTTTCGCCGCGGGCGACGAAATCCCGCAGCCGGCGGATGATCTGGCCCGCGCGCAGGGTCTGCTCGCCCGCCTTGTCTAGCGCCTCGCTCAGCCGCTCGGTGGGAACCGGCTCGGCGGCCAGCAGCCGAACCGATCCGCGGAGATAGTTGGCGATCGCCGAGAGCGGCTGGTTCAGCTCATGCGCCAGGGCCGAGGCCATCTCGCCCAGGGCCGTGAGGCGCGAGATGTGGACCAGTTCGGACTGCAGTTCCTTAAGCCTCGCCTCGGTCCGTTCGCGCTCGGTGAGGTCCCGGACGAAGCCGGTGAAGAAGCGCCCGTCGGCTGTGCGCATCTCTCCGACGGACAGCTCCATAGGGAACGTCGCCCCGTCCTTGCGCTGGCCGACGACGACGCGTCCGAGGCCGATGATCCGGCGTTCGTGCGTGCGGTAGTAGCGCTCCAGATAGCCGTCGTGCGCCTCCCTGTGCGGCGCGGGCATCAGCAGGCTGACATTGCGCCCGATCGCCTCGGACGCGGACCAGCCGAACATCTGCTCGGCGGCGCTGGAGAAGGACTGCATGATCCCCTGCTCGTCGATGACGATCATCGCGTCGGGCACGGTGTCGAGGATGGAGCTCAGGTGAGCCTCGCGCGCGGCGAGGTCGCGGTTGACCGCGATCGCCTCCCGCCGCGAGCGCTGGAAGGATTCGCCGCCGACCACGATCGCGCCGGCGACTCCGGCGAAGACGATCGCGCTGGCGAAGTCGGCGTGGCTGATCGGTCCAAGGCGCTGGGCCAGGAAGAGGCCGCACCAGACGCCCAGCATGGCCGCCAGCGCACCCGGAACGAGCCCGGAGTGCGCCGAGGCCAGCACCACCGCCGGGACGAAGACCAGGAAGGCGACACGGTCGCCAACCACCGGCGCCAGCAGCATATGCGCCGCAACACCTGCAAGTGTGGCCAGGATGGCGACGGCTGCGCCGATCCATACGTTGGACGAGCCGTTCTGCAGGATCCGACGTTCCTTCAACCTGTTGCCACGCATAGCCGAATATCCGAACGGCGCGCGCCCGGAAGCTACGGGATACCCCTTAAGAGGAAGACACGGATTCTGTGCAAACGCCCACGCGGCTACCTGTTTCGCATCATCGGAGCAGGAGCCCGAACATGACTACCCCCCTTGTCGACACCAGCGTCCATCACCAGCCCAAGGGCGTGTCCGACGCCGTCGCCTTTGGTTTCGTGAAGCTGCTGCGGTTCTGCGCCGACACCTTCTTCGCCAAGCGCTACGGCCACCGCGCGGTGGTCCTGGAGACGGTCGCGGCGGTCCCGGGAATGGTGGGAGCCACCCTCACCCACCTCAGGTGCCTGCGCCGCATGTGCGACGACAAAGGGTGGATCAAGACCCTGATGGACGAGGCCGAGAACGAGCGCATGCACCTGATGACCTTCATCGAGGTCAGCAAGCCGACCCTGTTCGAACGGTTCGTCGTCGTGGCTGTGCAGTGGGTGTTCTACCTGTTCTTCTTCGGGCTCTACCTCGTGTCCGCCAAGACCGCGCACCGCGTCGTCGGCTACTTCGAGGAAGAGGCGGTGATCAGCTACACGCACTACCTCGCCGAAATCGACGAGGGCCGCAGCCCCAACGTGCCGGCGCCCGAGATCGCCAAGCGCTACTGGGGGCTGCCCGACACCGCCACCCTGCGCGACGTCGTCCTGGTCGTCCGAGCCGACGAGGCCCACCATCGCGATGTGAACCACGGCTTCGCCAACGAGATGGTCGGCCTGCCGCAAATCCCGGTCGCCCCATGCCCGCCGCACGCTCAGCTCGAGCCGACCTGGAAGGCCGCGGCCTGACCATGGAACCCGCCGTGCGCCCAGCCCCACTCTTCCTGGTGGATGACGATCCGGCCGTGCGCACGGCGCTGAAGTTCGCCCTGGAGATCGACGGCTACCAGGTCGAGACCTTCCCTGACGCCGAGAGCCTCGCGGCCTGCCCGCGGCTCCCGGCCGACGGCTGCCTGGTGGTCGATCTTCAACTGCCCGGGATGGACGGCCTGGAGCTGGTGGAGGTTCTGCGCCGCCGGGCCGTTCGCCTGCCGGCCCTGCTGATCACCACCCATCCGACCGCGCAGGTCCGCAGCCGCGCCCGCGCCGCGGGCGTCGACATCGTGGAAAAGCCGCTGCTGGCCGGGGCCCTGGGCGAAGCGATCAGCCGGGCGCTGACCGCCCCGCCAGCCTAGAGCGCCGTCCGGACCTTGAAGAGCTCGGGGAAGAACGAGCCTTCGAGCGCCTTGGCCAGATAGGCCGCGCCGGCGCTGCCGCCGGTTCCGCCCTTGAAGCCGATGATCCGCTCCACCGTCTTCAGGTGGGCGAAGCGCCATTGCTGGAAGCGGAACTCCAGGTCGACAAGTTTTTCGGCCAACTCATAGAGATCCCAGTATTTCTCCGGATCGCGGTAGACGGCGATCCAGGCCGCCTCGACCGCCGGATGCTCGCGATGCGGCTCGCGCCAGTCGCGGTCCAGCACCTCGGCAGGAATGTCGAAGCCGCGCCGCGCCAGCAGGGCGATCGCCTCGTCGTAGAGGCTGGGCTCGGCCAGCGCCCCGGTCAGCGGAGCGTGGACTTCCGTCCCCTCGTGAACGCGGAGCATCGAGGCGTCCTTGGCGCCCATCAGGAACTCCAGCATCCGGTACTGGAAGGACTGGAAGCCCGAGCTCTGACCCAGGTGCGGGCGCAGGGCGTGATAGTCGCTGGGCGTCATGGTGCCGAGCACGTCCCAGGATTGGATGAGCTGCCCCTGAATGCGGCTGACCCGGGCGATCATCTTGAAGGCCGGGCCCAGATCGTCGGCGCGGATGTGCCGGCGCGCCGCCTGGAGCTCGTGCAGCGACAGCTTCAGCCACAGCTCCGACGCCTGGTGGATGATGATGAACAGCAGCTCGTCGTGCTCGTCCGAGCGCGGCTTCTGGGAAGCCAGCAGCGTATCCAGGCCGAGATAGTCGCCGTAGCTCATCGCCGGCGGGGTGTGCAGTTTCTCGCTCATGTGACCGCCGAGACCTCGTGAAAGCGGGCCTGCCGCCACTCGCCGCGGGCCATGATGTCGGAAAGGATGTCGACGGCGTCCCAGACGTCGACGTGCCGCACATAGAGCGGCGTGAAGCCGAACCGCAGGACATCCGGCGCACGGAAGTCGCCGATCACGCCGCGCGCGATCAGCGCCTGCATGATCGCGTAGCCGCTGTCGTGCGTGAGAGCCACCTGGCTGCCACGCTGGGCGGCGTCGCGCGAGCATCCGAGTCCAAAGCCTTCACAACGCTCAAGAACCAGGTCCAGGAACTGATCGCCCAGCCGCATCGACTTGGCGCGCAGCTGCGCCATGTCGACGCCGTCGAATGCGTCCAGCGCCGCCTCCAGCGCGGTCAGGGCCAACACCGAGGGCGTGCCGCACAATCCCCGAACCACGCCCGGCGCCGGTCGATAGTCATCGCCGAAGGCGAACGGGGCGACATGCCCCATCCAGCCGGTGAGCGGCGTCTCAAAATTAGCCTGCAAGTGCTTGGCGATAAACAGGAATGCCGGCGCACCAGGGCCGCCGTTCAAGTACTTGTAGCCGCAGCCGACGGCGAGGTCCGCGCCACAGCCGTTCAGCTCCACCGCCAGGGCTCCGGCCGAGTGACTGAGGTCCCACAGGGCCAGCGCGCCGACCTGATGCGCGCGGGCGGTCAGGGCCGCCATGTCGTGCACCCGCCCGGTCTTGTAGTGGACATGGGTCAGCAGCAGCAGGGCGACGGTCTCGTCCAAGGCCGCTTCCAGCCCCGCCGGCTCGACCACCCGCAGTTCGACGTCGCCCAGAAAGTCGCGCAGACCCTGAAGAATGTAGAGATCGGTCGGGAAGTTGCCCGGCTCGGTGACGATCACCCTGCGTCCGGGCCGCAGCTTCAACGCCCCGGCGGCGAGCTTGAAGAGGTTCACTGACGTGGAGTCGGCGGCGATCACCTCACCGCGCCCGGCGCCGATCAGCGAGGCGATCCGATCGCCCACCCGCGTAGGCAGATTGATCCAGTCGGCGGTGTTCCAGCTCTTGATTAGGTCACGTCCCCATTCGCCCTGAACTGCCGCCTCCAGGCGGGGCCTGACGTTGCGGGGGAGCGCGCCCAGCGAGTTGCCGTCGAGGTAGATCACCCCGTCCGGCAGGTCGAACAACTCGCGCCGCGCAGCAAGAGGGTCGCGGGCGTCGAGGTCCAGGCAGTCATTGCGGCTCAACATGACGCCGCTCTATCTGCGAACGCCCCCCTCCGCCAGGGTAGGATTTCGCCGCTCAGCCCGGCTCCGGCGCATAGCTCGGCTGATCGATCGCGATCAGCTCGGTGATGTTTGCCCGCAGCGCCGCCAGCAGGCCGGGGGTGGCGGCGTCCATCTCTCCCGCCCGCAAGCGCGCGCAGAGATCGGCGTTGAGGTCGCCGAGGGTTCCTTCACGGCCAAGGATCGCCGACAGCCGCGCGACCGCGGCCGCCTCTGCGGCCGGTCCCTGCTGCAGTTCGCGCCGCACGACGCTCAGGGCGTTGGAGGCCACCCGCGCCAGGAAGGCGTCGCGCGGACCGAGCTGCGGCCGCACGCTGTCGATCCAGCGGGCGACGGCCTCGACCAGTTCCTCGGCTTTCGGATGTTCGATCACAGGCCGTTCTCCAACAGCGTGACGAGGTCGATCTCGGTCTCCGAGACCCGGCGGCCGATCATCGGGCGCTCAACCGAGCTCTCGGCCCCGTTGGCGTAGCTGGCGTACATCATCAGGCACATGACGCCCCACTTCAGCGAGCCGAGGGCCTGCCAGTAGAGCACCCGCGACAGCGGGATCTCACGGCCGCCGGCCTGGGCGTAACCGTCCAGCAGGTCCTGGTAGCGGCCAAAGCCGCCGACCGGCAGGTCAGCCCGTCCGAACCGCCAGGAATTGACGCAGATCCATCCAAGGTCCTCGGCCGGATCGCCAATGTGGGAGAGCTCCCAATCCAAGACCGCGGCGACGCCCTGTTCGGGATCGATCATCAGGTTGCCGTTCCTGAAGTCGCCATGCAGCAGCACGGGCGGCGCCGGCGGCGGCGCGATCTTCTTCAAGTGCTGGAAGGCCAGCTCAAGGATTGGTCGCTCGGCCCCGGACTTCCGATAGACCTCTTCGTAGCGGCCCAGCTCCTCCAGCGCGTCGACGGTCTTCAGGCCCGGCGGCGGCGGCGCAGCATGGATCTGGGCGAGGATCTCGCCGCATTGCCGGGCCAGCCTTGGGCGCACCGCCTCGAACCGGGGATCGGTGACGATCTTGCGGCCCAAGGTCTCGCCGGCCACCCGGCGGGTGATGTGCGCCTCGCCAAGGCCGTCCTCAGGGCGCGCTAGATGGACCAGCGGAGCGACGGGCGCGCCGACCTCATGCGCCGCGGTGATCAGGGCCGCTTCGGTCGCCAGCGAGACCGAACGCCCCTCCTCCGGCGCCATCGGTGCGGTGCGGCGGCGCAGGATCAGCTCCTCGCGCGCGTCCCGGCCGACGAGGACGAAGGCCCAGGTCTCCATGCTGGCGCCGCCGGAGAGCCGCTGGAGGCCTTCGATGCCCGCCCCCTCGCCCGCCAGCTCCGGCGCCAGCCGTTGCAGCCCCTCAAGCACCTGATCCGACATTCGCCGCGCAAGCCTCCCTTGGCCTTGGGCCAGATGAGGACGGGGTTTTGCGCGGCTGTAAACGGCTCTCCCCGCGTCAACCTCGGCTGAAAGTCCAATTGACGCCGCCGGGCCCGCTCAGGGTCAGGGCCCCGCCGGCGACCCGATAGCTGTAGGATTCGCTGGTCGGGGCCTTGGCGCCGCGCGAAGTCTTGGCCGCGTCGCAGCTGTCGCGTGAGCTCTGGGCGCCGCCGGTGACGTCGAAAACCAGCTTGTCGCCGTCGATACGCATCCGGCCCGTTTTCTCCTCCCGAACCAACAGCTTGCAGTCAGGCTTTTGCGTGGAGGCGGGCCGGCTCTTGTCGATCGTCCAGGTGAAACCGCCGTCGGCCCGGATGACCAGCGACATGGCGCGCTGCGTGCGCATCGGCACGAACTCGCTCTGCAGCGTGGTCGTCGTCGATGAGCCGCCGTAGCCGGCCGTGCCGATGACCATGCCCGTCGCCGACATGCTGGGCGAGATCTTCAGCTTCGGAACCAGCGTCAGCTCCTGGCTGTCCGACTTCTGGGTCCAGGCGCCGTCGAGCGCGCCAGCCGCCGCCGGGGCGGCGAGACACAGCGACGCCAGAGCGCCGAACACGAGAAACCGCTGCATGAGGACCTCCAGATTGCGTTGGAGGCTGCCTAGGGCGCCGGCTCGCCGCCTGCGAGACGCCTGCGACCGGGGCCGCTCGCGGGGCGACCGAACCGCCTGACCCGGCGGAAGCGCAAACCTGGGTTAGGCTGGCGTCAAAACAGGGAGAGACGCGATGGATTTCAGCCTGCCGCCGGAACTGACCGCCTATCTGGATGAGCTCGACGCCTTCATCGAGGCCAAGATCAAGCCGCTGGAGAACCAGGACGACAACATCCGCTACTTCGACCACCGCCGCGAATACGAGCGCACCGACTGGGACGCTGGCGGCCTGCCCAAGAAGGAGTGGGAAGAGCTGCTGGGCAAGGCCCGCAAGCTGGCCGACGAGGCCGGCCACCTGCGCTATGCCTGGCCCAAGGAGATGGGCGGCAAGGCCGGCAGCAACCTCGACATGGCCGTCATCCGCGAGCACCTGGCCGCCAAAGGCCTGGGGCTGCACAACGACCTGCAGAACGAGCACTCGATCGTCGGCAACAACCCTTTCATCCTGATGTTCAAGGAGTTCGCCACGAACGCTCAGTACGAGCGGGACGGCGACAAGCTGCTGAACGGCGGGATGCGGACGGGCTTTGGACTCACCGAACCCAACCACGGCTCCGACGCCACCTTCATGGAGACCACCGCCGTCCGCCAGGACAAGGACGGCCAGCCCGGCTGGCTGATCCGCGGCGAGAAGATGTGGACGACGGGCATGCACGTGGCCACCCACGTCATGGTCTTCGCCCGGACGTCCGGCGAGGACGGCGACGCCACCGGCATCACCTGCTTCATCGTGCCGGCCGACGCACCGGGCGTGAAGGTCGAGGAATATCTCTGGACCTTCAACATGCCGACCGACCACCCGCGGGTCAGCTTCACCGACGTCTGGGTGCCGGAGGACAGCTACTGGGGCCAGGTCGATCGCGGGCTGGGGCTGGGACAGTCGTTCGTGCACCAGAACCGCATCCGCCAGGCGGCCTCGTCGCTGGGCGCGGCGGTCTACTGCATCGAGGAGAGCGTCAAGTACGCCCGCGCCCGCAAGCCGTTCGGGAAGGCGCTGGCCGAGAACCAGGCCATCCAGTGGCCGCTGGTCGAGCTGGCGACCCAGTGCGAGATGCTGCGGTTGCTGATCCGCAAGACCGCGTGGGACATGGACCGCATGCCTCACAAGGAGATCGAGAAGCAGATCTCCGACAAGGTCTCGATGTGCAACTACTGGGCTAACCGGCTGGTCTGCGAAGCCGCCGACCGGGCCATGCAGGTCCATGGCGGCATCGGCTATTCACGCCATAAGCCGTTCGAGCACATCTATCGCCACCACCGCCGCTATCGGATCACCGAGGGCGCCGAGGAGATCCAGATGCGCAAGGTCGCCGCCTTCCTGTTCGGCTACCTCGGCCCCAAGCGGGCTCAGTTCAAGGACGCCTAGACCGCGAGCTTGGCGAACATCGCCTTGTGGTCCGCCAGGATGCGCTTGGTGAGTTCGCCATCCGGTTCGGTCGACCAGTTCCCCTTGTCGAACGAGCCGCCGAGGATGATCCCGTCGCGTCGCGGGAACATGTAGGCGCGGCCCGACATCAGGTTGTAGGTCACCTCCGGCTGGGGCAGCAGCACGACCAACTGCCCGCGGCCGGGGACGATCTCCTTGTCTCCGAACAACTCCCCCGCGCCCAGGCCGGTGCAGTTGAAGACCACCGGTTCAGGCAGGGCCTGGACCTCGGCGGGCGTCTTTAGATCACGAACGACGATCCTGCCGCCGGCGGCCAGCACGTCCTCCATCATGGCCTGCAGATAGATTGGCGGCTCGACCATCATGCTGTCCCAATACTGCAGGGTCGACTTGCCGAACGGATGCTCGCCCGGCGCCGCGGTCCGAAGTTCCGGCGCCATCCCCGACATTCGGGCGAACAGGTCGCCGGCGCCGAAGCGGTCCTCGTCGACCACGTAGTTGCGGGTCCAGCGCACCCCGTACTCGGGCCCGGAGAGCTGCTGGTAGTGGTGGTAGGACAGCTTCGCGGCCTGCACCAACTGGTCCATGAACTGCGGAGTCGCCACCTTTGAATCGTAGACCGACGCGGGCCACCATTGGCCGCCGGCGATGTTGGAGGTGGTCTCGGGCGGCAGCGCCTTGGCGTAGATCGTGACGCGGCCTCCGCGGCGTTGAATCAGCCGCGCCGTGGCCAGGCCCACCGCGCCGCAGCCCAGCACCGCATAGTCCCGCTCAGGCCCGGCGAACCCAAGGTCCAACGCCATGTGCGACGTGCCCCAGGACAGCGTGATCCCGCCGCCGCCGTGTCCATAGTTGTGCACCAGGGTCTTGGCGCCGAACGGCTCGGCCCGCACCACGAAGCCGCCCGGCCGAAACGGGCGAAGGCCGGCGATGACACGGATCACCCGATCCTCGGCGACATGCACCGGCGCCAGCCGCAGCCGGCCAGACGGCTGAAGGGCATCGGAGAAACCGGCGGGCGTGGTGGTCGCGCAGCCAGCCAGCGTCCCCGCTCCCAACATCAGACCAAAGTTGCGCCGTGTGTGCATCACGCTCTCCCCCTGCCAGCGAAGGCTGCACCGGCTCGCCGAGACTTCCAACTGCAGGCTGAGGGTTCGCAACGGCCGATTGCAAGGCGCCTCAGGCGTAGGCAGGCGCGCCGTAGAGTCGGTCGAACAGCGCCGGCAGGCTGTCGGGCAAGCCGAGCAATGGCCCTGAGGATAGCAGCAGGACGACCTCGTCGCCGCGCAGGTGCGAAAGCGCCTCGATCGCCTGCGCGGCGTCGGCCACACCCTCGACGGCGATGCCTGTGGCCTGGGCGCGCATCAGAATCTCTTCGAAGGTCGATTGATGGTGGCTGCCGGCGCCGTGCACCGGCGGCGGGCAGATCAGCACGCGCGACGCGCCGTTGAACACGGTGTCGTACCAAGGCAGGGCGTCGCGGCTGCGCCAGCTGAAGGTATGCGGCTCGAACACCACGACCAGCGGCCGGTCAGGATAGTGCAGACGCATGGCGTCGATGGCCGAGTGAGCCTTTTCATAGGAGCTTCCGAAGCCCTCGATCACAGGAACGCGCGAGGCGGTGGTGAGCCGGTCAAGGCGGCGCCGGATGCCGGCGAAGCTCGCGACGCCCGCCGCCAGAGCCGCCTGGCTCACCAGACCACGCTCGAGCAGATAGGCCGCGACGCCGACGACGTTCTCCACATTGTGCGCACCCAGCAGCTGGGTCGTGAGCGCGATCCTGCGCCCGCCCGGCGCCACCAGATCGAAGCGCGTGGTTTCGCCAAACTCGACGTTGGCGGCGTACCAGCCGTCGCAAGGCTTGGTGTCGTACCAGACGACCCGCGCCGTGGTCTCGCCCGCGACCGCCCGCGTCGCTGGATGGTCGCGCAGCACCACCAGGCCGTCCGTCGGGATCCTGCGCAGCAGGACTCGGAACGGCGCTTCATACTCTTCGAAGGTCGGGAAGACGTTGACGTGGTCGTGGACCAGCGAGGTCAACAGCAGATGGTTCGGGTGATAGAGTTCAAACTTCGAGCGCTGGTCGCTGGACGAGACGATGTACTCGTCGCCCTCCAGAACCACTTCGCCCGAGCCCCATTGCCCCGTCGCCGGCAGCGAAGGCGAGATCGCCCCGACCATCCAGCCAGGCCGTGTCCCCGCCTGCTCAAGCACGTGGGCCATCAAGGCCGTGCAGGTCGACTTGCCGAACGAACCCGCGATCACCGTGACGGCGCGCTGGCGAGTCGCCTCGCCCAGCATCTCGGCGAATGTGGTGACACGCACGCCTCGCGCCCGCGCCGCGATCACCTCTGGGTTCGATTCGGCGCCGAGCTTGGCGCTGGTCCCCAGCACCAGCACGTCGAGACCGTCCGGCAGGTTCGCGGCGTCGAATCGACGATGGAAGGGGAAGCCCAGCCCTTCGACATAGGTCGACATGGGCGGAAAGACGTCTTCGTCCGATCCGGAAATCTCGTGCCCCGCGTCGCGCATCATCAGGGCTACGGCGCTCATGCCCGCCCCAGCTATCCCGGTGAAATGGATACGCATTTCCGCCCTAGAGTCTCACGGTTTCGCCCCTGGTACCCAAGGGCGCGCGGCCCGTCGAGGGGTCTCAGCGTCGCGCCCGACCATTGGTGGCAATGAGCGTTAATCACCACTTAACCAAGGAAGCCGGACCATGCCTGCGTCTTCCTTGAAGACACCCCACCATCACCGAACTTCGTTTCAAGCCCGGCTCCGGCCGGGCTCTTTTTTTGATCTGTGAGCAAACTCGATTTGAGCGCTTGCGCACCCGGCGAGGGCTGGGTATATCGCCGCCTCCAACGTGATCCCCGATAGCTCAGTTGGTAGAGCAGTCGGCTGTTAACCGACTTGTCGCAGGTTCGAGTCCTGCTCGGGGAGCCACTTGGACTACCGCTCTAAGCAGCGGCCCTCCCAAAAAACCTAGAGCCTGCGGGTAGCGACCAGCTTTCGCCACGGCTGCGATCTGCGCTCCAATGGCGCACGGCGCGTTGCCTGCCGCGCGCCGGCCGCTAAGCTGCGCGTGAAACTGGAGTTGAGCGATGAAGCGACGGGCATTCCTGGGCGCCATGGCCGCAGCGGCGGCGCTTCCCGCGGCGGCGCAGACCCCGCCCGCGCCCGTTCACGTCGTTCTGGAAACCGCAGACGGCCCGATCACGCTCGAGCTCTATCCGGACAAGGCGCCCATCACCGCCAACAATTTCCTTCGCTACGTCGATGAGAAGCGGTTCGACGGCGCCACGCTCTACCGCGCCTCGAAGGTCCCCAATGCGCCGGAGTACGGATTGGTCCAGGGCGGCGTGCAGAACGACCCCAAGCGCGTCCTGAAGCCGATCGCGCACGAACCGACGACCAAGACCGGCCTGTCGCATGTGGATGGAGCGATCTCGATGGGCCGCACCAATCCCGGGACGGCCACCTCCGACTTTTTCATCTGCGTCGGCGACATGACCTACATGGACGCCGACCCCAAACAGCCTGGCGACAACCTGGGCTTTGCGACCTTCGGCAAGGTGGTCGAGGGCATGGACACCGTGAAGAAGATCCTGGCCGCGCCCACCTCTCCCACCGCCGGCGAGGGCGTCATGAAGGGCGAAATGCTGGCCAAGCCCGTGAAGATCATCACCGCCCGCCGGGCGTCGCTCTAGATCGAGACAATCCAATCCCCGGTCAGGCTGACGTCCGAACGCCCGACCAATATGACTTGGCCGTCCCCGTCCAATGTGATCACCACGTCCCCATCGACGCGCGCCACAGTATAGGCAGCTCCTCCACCAATCGCGACTCGATCGCCTTCCGCACGATTGAAGTCGACGATGCGGTCAATCCCAGCGCCGACGAACGAGTAGAAGGTGTCCGCCCCGCCTCCGCCGCTGATCATGTCGTCGCCGCGGTCGCCTGAGAGGAAGTCCGCCCCCAGCCCGCCAGATAGCGAATCCGCATCCTGACCACCGAGCATGGTGTCCGCTCCATCCCCGCCGTCGAGCAGATCGCGGCCCATATTTCCATAGACCAGATCACTTCCAGCCTGGCCGTAGAGCACGTCATCGTGCTGGCCGCCAACGACCCAATCGTCGCCCTGGCCTCCGAACAGCGTGTCGGCCCCCATGTTGCCGTGCATGTCATCGAAGCCGGAGCCGCCCGACAGACTGTCGTCGCCTCCTTCGCCGCGAAGGAAGTCATTGCCAACGCCGCCGAGAATCGTGTCGCTCCCGCCGCCTGCGAGGATCCGGTCGCCGCCAGTATTTCCCGCAAGTGTGTTAGCCGCGGCGTTGCCGATCAGGGTATCGTCTCCGCTACCGGCCTCCACGTTCTCGATGACCGTGCTGAAGGCGATCCCAAGGTTGTCGCGACCGGTGTAGAGAACGCCGTGGTGTTCCGAGTTGTCAAAGCCCCTCGCGATCGCGTCGGCGAACTCCGGCAATTTCGCCGTCCAGAAGGCCTGCTGGGCCTCGCGCGTATAGATGGCGATGCTGCTGTACGCGCCCGGCGTCAGGTCGACCAACGACGGGCGGCTGTGGGCCGACAGGTCGATCCGATCTATCCCGCCCGCGTCGTAGATCGATGTCAGGAACGGGGTGTCTTCAATCCAACGGTAGGTATCGGCGCCGGCCGCGGTGGTCGGGTTCGCACCGTAAAGCGTCTGCAGCGCCAGGATGTCGAAGACCATCGGCTGCGCGACGACGAGGCGCTCCCCACGGGTCATCATGCCGTCGCCGTATCGGGAAAAGCTTAGCGTTTCGACGTCCTCTGCAGGGGTGTAGGACATCACCGTGTAACGGGTGGAGTCGAACCCCGCCGAAAGCGCCAACTCGTGTTCGAACGGGTGATTGAGCCCCAGCGCATGCCCCAATTCGTGAAGCACGACCGGCAAGACCGTCTCACCCTTCTCAAAGTTCCAGCCGACGCCCAATGTGCTCTTCGCCATGACGTCGTCGAGCCAGATGTCGCCGGCCCTCGGATCGGCACCTTCGCCGATCGACGGTGGCGGCGATGCGTAGCCTCCCCACGGATCCGCATCGACGAAGGCGATCCGAATGTCGCCCTGCTGCACGCTGTCTACGGTTTCCCTGATCGGCGTTGCTATCAAGCGCTCGTAGCTCGCGACAAACACGCGGACGGCAGCGGCTTGATCGTCGGTCAGAAATCCAAAGCCCGGCCGTCGAGGCTCATTGCCCCAGTACTCCTTCCACTCGCTCCCCAGTTCCGGATAACCCTCCCAGGTGCTCGTTGCCCCAGGAATGCTGAAGGTGATGACTGGGCCGGTCCATTTCGTGTTTGGAAAAAGCATCCCATCAAGGATTTGCTCGGTGGTCGGACTGGCCATGCTTTTTCTTCACAACAAGAGCGCGCAAACATGTCGATTCGCCATCATTAGTAGCAAGCGCTGACAAGCTCAACCGTTCGCTATGATAGGAGCGGCGGCCCGACGGCCGCGCTATTGCCGACCTTGTCGCATTGCGCGCCCAAGCGCCTCATAGACCCGGCCGTCCGCACACTGGGCGACGTTGAAGCGCATGTAGCCGCGCGCCGACTGCGAGAGACTGAACGCGTCGCCGGGCGCAAGCACCACGCCGTCCGCCAAGGCGCGCTGCGCAAGCGGGGCCGCGTCCACACCTTCGGGCAAGGCCATCCACAGAAACATCCCTGACTGCGGCTCGATCCAGGGCTGAAGACCCAAGGACCGCAGGCGCCGCAAGGTCTCTCCCCTCGCCCGCGCCAATCGCTCACGAAGTCCCGCGAGGTAGCGGCGATAGGCCCCGTCGGTCAGGATCGACAGCGTAAGCTCGGCCGCCAGCTGGCCGCCCCCGAAGGAGGTCGCGACCTTCAGGTCCACCAGCCCCTCGATCCAGTCGGCGCGGGCGGCGATGAAGCCGCAGCGGGCGGCGGCCGACAGCGTCTTGGAGAAACTGCCGATGTGGACGACCCGGTCGAGGCCGTCGAAGGCCGCCAGGCGCGGGGCCGGCTCGATCTCCAGATCCGCATAGATGTCGTCCTCGACGATGGTCACGCCGTGCCGTTCGGCCAGCTTCAGCAGGCGGTGGGCGACGACCGGGGCCAGGATGGCGCCCGTCGGATTCTGCGGCCCGGAATTGGTGATGTAGAGCCGCGGCCGATGGTCGATCAGCGCCTGCTCGAACGCCTCAAGATCAGGGCCTGAGGCCGTCCAGGGCGCACCGACCACCTGCACGCGATGGGCGCGCAGCATGGCGTGGAAGTTGAAGTAGCAGGGATCGTCGACGATCACCGTGTCGCCAGGCTCCAGCAGGAAGCGGCAGACGAGATCGATCGCCTGGGTGCCGGATTCGGTCAGCATGATCTGGCCAGGCGGCGCCTCGACGCCATGCTCGGCCACACGCCGAGATAGATGCTGGCGCAGGGCCGGCAGTCCCAGCGGCGGCCCATAGTCCGTGAGGTTGGCGCGCTCGGACCGCGCCAGACCGCGCAAGGCGCGGCGCACGGCGTCCTGGGGCATCCAATCGGAAGGCAGCCACCCGCAGCCGGGTTTCAGGGCGTCAGGCCATGTCTCTAGCGACTGACGCGACACCCACAAGGGATCGATGGACCGATCGAGCTTGGGGCCCAGCTCGGCCAGGGCCAGGGGCGGCGCGCGGCCGGCGACATAGAAGCCCGATCCGCGCCGCGCCTGTATGACGCCCTCGGCCGCAAGGCGGTCGTAGGCCTCTACCACCGTCGATTTGGAAACGCCCATGGCGTCGGCGAACGCGCGGATCGAGGGCGCCTTCGCCCCGGGCTGCAGGGCGCGACCGGCGATGCGCTGGCGGATGGCCGCCATCACCTGATCGACGCGTGTGCCGCCGCTTTCGAGCGCCATCTGTATTGCAATCCTGATCAGTACAGTTTGGCGTAATTGTAACCCACCGTTCCTGGCTGTGCGAGCGCCGCGCGGCGCATACCGAAGCCGAACGGAGATGCGGACATGGATGCGAAAGCGCGCGGCTGGCTGGACGGCTTTCTAGGGGTGGCGATCTTTTCGGGCTCGTTGCCCGCAACTCGTGTCGCCGTGGCCGAGCTGTCGCCCACCTTTCTGACCGCAGCGCGGGCGACCATCGCCGGGCTGCTGGCGATCGCCCTGTTGGCCGCTTTTCGCGCGCCTAGACCGGAACGCCGCGACCTCGCCCCGCTGGCGATGATGGGGCTGGGCGTGGTGCTGGGCTTCCCGATGCTGACCGCCCTGGCGCTCCAGCACGTCACGGCGGCCCATTCCATCGTGTTCGTCGGCCTGCTGCCGATGACCACGGCGGTCTTCGCAGTGCTCCTGGGCGGCGAGCGCCCCAAGCGCTCGTTCTGGATCTTCGCCCTGATCGGAGCGGCGCTGGTCGCGGGCTTTGCGTTCAGTCAGGGCGGCGCAGGCACATTGCAGGGCGACCTGCTGATGATCGCCGCCATCGTCGTGTGCGGCCTGGGCTATGCGGAAGGCGGACGCGTCTCACGCCGCCTGGGCGGCTGGCAGGCGGTCTGCTGGTCGTTGATCCTCTGCCTGCCGCTGATGGCTCCGGCGGCGCTGCTGGCGCGCCCCGAGGATGTCGCAGAGATCAGTGCGCAGGCCTGGACGGGCCTGGCCTATGTCTCGCTGTTCAGCATGCTGGTCGGCTGCGTGTTTTGGTACCGCGGCCTGGCGGCGGGCGGCGTCGCGGCGGTCGGGCAGTTGCAACTGCTGCAGCCCTTCATGGGCCTGGCCCTGGCGGCGGGGCTGCTGGGCGAGCCCGTAGGCTGGTCGATGGCGGCGGTGACGCTCGCGGTGGTGCTGTGCGTGGCGGGGGCCAGGCGCTTCGCCTGATCCCCGCCTCGCGAAAGGCTTAGTCCTTGGCGCGTTCCTGGTAGGTCCAGTCTTCGGTCAGGATCACCACGCGCGTGCCGGCGGTGATGTAGGGCGGCACCATGACGCGTTCGCCGTTGGTCAGGATCGCCGGCTTGTACGACGACGAGGCGGTCTGGCCCTTCACCGAAGGCTCGGTCTCGGCGATCTCGAAGGTCACCAGACGCGGCAGCTCCATGGCGATCGGCACGCCCTCATGAACCGAAAGCACGACGGTCATGCCGTCGGTCAGCCACGGCGCGCTGTCGCCGACGGTGTCTTCCGAAACCACGACCTGGTCGTAGGTCTCGGGCTGCATGAAGTGGTAGCCCTCGCCGTCCTGGTAGAGGAAGTTGTAGTTGCGGTCGTCGACGAAGGCGCGTTCGACCTGCTCGGTCGTGCGCCAGCGCTCGGACACCTTCACCCCGTCGGAGATGCGGCGCATGTTGAGCTGGGTGACCGGGGTTCCCTTGCCGGGATGGATGTTTTCGGCGGTCAGGACGACATAGAGCTTGCCGTCCATATCGACGACGGCGCCTTTCCTGAGCGAGCTGGCAGCGACCTTCACGTAGTTCGTCCTCGAGCCTATTGGGAGGCCGGGCATCGGCCTCGCGCGATTCCGCCGAGCGGCGGTCTTGGCGCGCACCTATACGATGAAGGCGAAATTCGCCAGTCATGATCGAAATGGCCGCACAGAGGACGCCCGTGCCGATGACTTCACAATCGCCATGGTGGCGGGCCGACATCCACCAGGACCGCCGGCCGTTCCTGCTGGCGCGAGGCGCGATCACCCGCGCCGTGCGCCGCTGGTTCGAGCACCGCGAGTTCACCGAGGTCGAGGGCGCGGCGTTGCAGGTCTCGCCCGGCAACGAGGCGCACCTGCACGCCTTCGGCACTGAAATCATTGGCAATGCCGGCGAGCGACAACCGCTCTACCTGCACACCTCGCCCGAATTCGCCTGCAAGAAACTGCTGGCCGCCGGCGAGACGCGGATCTTCGATTTCGCGCGGGTCTGGCGCAATCGCGAGCGCGGTCCGCTGCACCATCCGGAGTTCACCCTGCTTGAGTGGTACCGGACAAACGAACCCTACGAACAACTCATGGTCGACTGCGCGGACCTGCTGCGGCTGGCGGCGGAGACGGTTGAGGCGAGAACCCTCTCCTATCGGCAGGTTTCCAGCGACCCCTTCCAGGAACCTGAACGGTTGAGCCTCCAGGAGGCCTTCCAGAGGCATGCCGGCATCGACCTGCTGGCGACGGTCACGGCCGACGGCGAGACTGACCGCGACGGACTGGCTTACGCGGCAAGGGCTTGCGGCGTCCGCGTCGCCGACGACGACGTCTGGCAGGATATCTATTCGAAGGTGCTGGTTGAGAAGGTCGAGCCCAACCTGGGCATGGGCCGCCCGACGATCCTATGCGAGTACCCGATCAGCGAGGCCGCCTTGGCCCGCCCCAAGGCGTCCGACCCGCGGGTGGCCGAGCGCTTCGAGCTCTATGCCTGCGGGGTCGAGCTGGCCAACGCGTTCGGCGAGCTGACCGATCCGGTCGAGCAGCGCCGCCGCTTCCAGGCCGAGATGGACGAAAAGGCCCGCGTCCATGGCGAGCGCTACCCGATCGACGAGGACTTCCTGGCCGCCCTGGCGCACATGCCGAGCGCCTGCGGTTCGGCGCTGGGCTTCGACCGGCTGGTGATGCTGGCGACCGGCGCGAGCCGGATCGAGCAGGTGGTCTGGACGCCGGTGGCCGACGTCGCGCGCTAGGCCGCATTTGCCCCCTCGCCCCGCATGGGCCATATGCCCGCTGGATGAGCACGCTTCGCAAACCGGGCGACCTGATCGCCGCCGGGCTGGCGCCGCCCGAGCGGCTGCCGGAGCTTGAGCGCGTCGCCGCGCGCTACGCGCTGGCGATCACCCCGGACATGGCCGAGCTGATCGACCCCGGCGACGCCGCCGATCCCATCGCCCGCCAGCTGATGCCCAGCGAGGCGGAGCTGGAGATGCGGGCGGAAGAGAACCCCGATCCGGTCGGCGACTTCGCCTTCAGCCCGGTCGAGGGGATCGTCCACCGCTATCCCGACCGCGTGCTGCTGAAGCCGACCCACACCTGCGCGGTCTATTGCCGGTTCTGCTTCCGGCGCGAGATGGTCGGCCCCGAGGGGCTGTCGAACCTGACGGCGGCGCAACTGGACGCGGCCTTCGACTACATCGCGGGGCGGCCGGAGATCTGGGAGGTCATCGTCACCGGCGGCGACCCGTTCGTGCTTTCGCCCCGGCGGCTGGCCGACATCTCCGCCCGGCTGGCGGCCATCGAGCATGTGAAGGTCGTCCGCTACCACACCCGCGTGCCGGTGGTGGACCCGGCGGCGGTGACCGAGGACCTGGCCGCCGCGCTCAAGTGCGAAGGCAAGGCGGTCTATGTCGCCCTGCACGCCAACCATCCGCGCGAGCTGACGCCCGCCGCCCGCGCCGCCTGCGCCCGCATCATCGACGCCGGCCTGCCGATGCTGAGCCAGACAGTGCTGCTGAAGGGCGTGAACGACGACGCCGAGACGCTGGGCGCGCTGATGCGCGGCTTCGTCGAGAACCGGATCAAGCCGTACTACCTGCACCAAGGCGACCTGGCGCCGGGCACCGCACACCTGCGCACCAGCATCGAGGACGGCCGCCGCCTGATGCGCGACCTGCGCGGCCGTTTCTCAGGCCTCTGCCAGCCGACCTACGTGCTCGACATCCCAGGCGGCCACGGCAAGGTCCCGGTCGGCCCCGACTATGTCGGCGAGGCGACAGTCGAGGACCCGAACGGGGTGCTCCACGCCTATCCGCCGCCAGCTCGATCAGACTAGGCGGCCTAGCCGCTAGCCCTCTCCGGCGATACTCCGTGCGACGGCCTCGGCGACCTTGATGCCGTCGATGGAGGCCGAGAGGATTCCGCCGGCGTAGCCTGCGCCTTCGCCTGCGGGATAGAGGCCGGCGGTGTTGAGGCTCTGGAAGTCCTTGCCGCGGGTGATGCGGACCGGGGATGAGGTGCGGGTCTCGACGCCGGTGAGGATCGCGTCGGCGGCGTCGAAGCCGGGGATCTGGCGGGCGAAGGCCGGCAGGGCCTCGCGGATCGCCTCGATGGCGTAGTCCGGCAGGCAAGACGACAGATCGGTGGGCGTGACGCCGGGGCGGTAGGACGGGACGATCTCGCCAAGGCTGGTCGAGGCCTTGCCGGCCAGGAAGTCGCCGACCCGCTGGCCGGGCGCGGCATAGGTCTCGCCGCCCGCGACGAAGGCCTGGGATTCCCAGTGGCGCTGCAGGGCGATGCCGGCCAGCGGGTGGCCGGGATAGTCCTCGTCCGGGGTGATGCCGACGACGATGCCGGCATTGGCGTTCCGCTCGTTGCGGGAATACTGGCTCATGCCGTTGGTGACGACGCGGCCCGGCTCGGAGGCGGCGGCGACCACCGTGCCGCCCGGGCACATGCAGAAACTGTAGACCGTGCGGCCATTGGAACAGTGGTGCGAGAGACTGTAGGCCGCCGCGCCCAGGTCCTTATGCCCGGCGTTGGTCCCGAAGCGGGCGCGGTCGATCCAGGACTGCGGATGCTCGATACGGAATCCGAGCGAAAAGGGCTTGGCCTCGATGTGGACGCCACGGTCGTAGAGGGTGTGGAACGTGTCGCGGGCGCTGTGGCCCAGGGCCAGGACCACGTGGTCGGCCTCGATGTAGCCGCCGTCCTGCAGGTGCAGGCCGCGGATACGGCGCTGGCCGCCATCCTCGACGATGTCGAAGTCCTCGACCTTGTGCTGGAAGCGGTACTCGCCGCCGAGGCTCTCGACCTTCTCGCGCATCGCCTCGACCATGGTCACAAGGCGGAAGGTGCCGACGTGGGGGTGGGCCTCGGTGAGGATCTCGGGCGGCGCGCCGGCCTCGACGAACTCGGTCAGCACCTTGCGGCTGAGGAATCGCGGGTCCTTGACCTGGCTGTAGAGCTTGCCGTCGGAGAAGGTGCCGGCCCCGCCCTCCCCGAACTGGACGTTGGACTCCGGGTGCAGCTTGCTGCGCCGCCAGAGGTCCCAGGTGTCCTTGGTGCGTTCGCGCACGACCTTGCCGCGGTCGAGAATGATCGGCTTGAAGCCCATCTCGGCCAGGATCAGGCCCGCGAACAGGCCGCAGGGACCAGCGCCGATGACCACCGGGCGCCTGGCGAGGCCCGCCGGCGCAGCGGCGACCTGACGATAGGCCATGTCCGGGGTCGGCTGGACGTTGCGGTCGCCGGCATGGCGAGCCAGCACCGCGGCCTCGTCGGTCACCACGACATCGACCGTGTAGACCATCAGGATCGCCGCCTTGCGACGCGCGTCGTTGGCGCGGCGGAAGACCGCGAACGAAATCAATTCGTCCTCAGGCCCGGCCAGCTTGGCGAGGACCGCGGCGTGGAGGTCTTCCTCGGGGTGGCCGAGGGGCAGCTTGATTTCGGTCAGGCGCAGCATCGGGGGCTTTTAGCCGGTCTGGCCAAGGATGACAGCCTACTCCCCCACCGGCACCGTGTAGTTCAGCGCTAGCCGGCCGCCGTCAGGATAGATGGTCTGGCCGGTCATGTAGGAGGCGTCGTCGCTGGCCAGGAAGACGGCGACGCGGCCGATCTCGTCGGCCTCGCCGAAACGCCCCAGCGGGGTGCGCTGGAGCACGCGGCGGCGGGCGGCGTCATCGGCCATCACCCCCTGGAGGATGTCGGTGACGATGGTGCCGGGACCGATGGCGTTCACGCGCACGCCGTGGGGGGCGAGCCCCAGGGCCATGGCCTTGGTCAGTTGGGCCAGGCCGCCTTTCGAGGCGACGTAGGCGAGCTGGCCGGGGATGGCGAGCACGGCGTTGATCGACGACATGTTGATGATCGAGCCGCGGATCTTGGCGTCGACCATGTGCCGCGCCACGGTCTGGCCGACCACGAACGGCGCGCGCAGATTGACCGCCATGACCCGGTCGAAGTCCTCGAGCTCGGCGTCGAGGATGTCGCCGGGCGCCAGGATGCCGGCGTTGTTGACCAGCACGTCGATCCGTCCGAGCAGCGCGGCCGCGCGGATCACCGCCTTGCGCGCCGCCTCGGCGTCGGCGAGGTCGCAGGCCAGGGCGTGGACGGTGCGGCCGCTGGCCTTGGCGAGGTCTTCGGCGGCCGCGGTGACCCGCGCCTCATCGAGATCCAGGAGGACAAGGTCGCAGCCTTCGGCGGCGAAGGCGCGGGCGCAGCCCAGGCCGATCCCGCCAGCTGCGCCGGTGATGAGCGCCGCGCGCCCCGCGAGCCGGCCGCTCACCACGCCCCCGTATTCGGCATGGAGGCCCAGGGCTCGGCCGGGGCCTTGCGCTCGCCGGCCTGCAGCAGCTCGATCGAGATGCCGTCGGGCGAACGCACGAAGGCCATGTGGCCATCCCGGGGCGGACGGTTGATGGTCACGCCGCCGTCGGCCAGGCGCTGGCAGACCGCGTAGATGTCGTCGACCGCGTAGGCCAGGTGCCCGAAATTGCGGCCGCCCTGATAATCCTCAGGGTCCCAGTTGTAGGTCAGCTCGACCATCGGCGCCTTGCTGGCCAGGGCGGCTTCGCGGTCCTCCGGCGCGCAGAGGAAGACGAGGGAGAATCGCCCGCCCTGGCTCTCTGAACGGGAAACTTCGACCAGGCCGAGCTTGTCGCAATAGAAGTCCAGCGAGGCATCGAGGTCTGCGACCCGGACCATGGTGTGCAGGTATTTCACGGCGGCGTACTTTCCTTGCAGCAATCGGATATTGGCGCGAGGGCAGCGTTAAAGAGCAAGCAAGGCCATGCTGCAATCATGCGGCGCCGGGGGCACATTATCCGTCCTTGACGCTGTCTGTCCGCGATTTCATTTGCAGTCGCAGAACGGTGGCATCAGAAGACACTACAACCTAATTTTTGCGGCCCGGGCGTACGACTGCGATTCAAATGCGGTCGCGACTTCGTTGCTGCCCGGGGGGGAAACAGCGGGATGCGAGTAAAGTCTCAGTATCTGTTTGTGATTGCGGTGCTGGTGGTGCTGGTCCTGGCCTTCACCGTCGGCACGGTGATGAGCCGCATGGCCAAGGCCGGCAAGGCTGAGGCCAAGACCACCGACGCCGAGGCCATGCCCACGGTGCAGGCCGTGCTGACGCCGGAAGCGCCGCACGAGTACGCCGTCGTCATCCGTGGGCGGACGGAAGCAGCCCGCAGCGTCATCGTCCGTTCCGAGACCGCCGGAGTCGTCGCCGCCACCCCCGCCACCGAGGGCTCGTTCGTGCGCCGGGGCGCCGTGCTCTGCCGACTGAACATCGACGCGCGCCAGGCGACCCTGGACCAGGCCCGCGCCAACCTGCGTTCGCGCCAGCTGCAGCAGAAGGCCTCGGCCGACCTGGCCGCCAAGGGCTACCGCTCGCAGACCCAGGTGCTGCAGGACCAGGCCAACCTGGACAGCGCCGCCGCGACGGTGCGCCAGGCCGAGCTGGGCGTCGAGCAGATGAGCATCCGCGCGCCGTTCGACGGCGTGTTCGACAAGCGCGACGCCGAAATCGGATCGTATCTGTCGCCCGGCCAGCCGTGCGGGACGATGATCGAGCTGAACCCGCTGCTGATCGTCGGCGACCTGCCGGAGACCGACGCCTCGAAGGTGAAGATCGGCGCGCCGGCGAGCGCGCAACTGACCTCCGGCGAGACGCTGAACGGCAAGGTCCGCTACGCGGCCCGCGAGGCCGACGCGCAGACCCGCACCTATCGCATCGAGATCACCACCGCGAACCCTCAGATGACCCGTTCGGGACTGTCGGCGTCGGTACGGATCAACTCCGGGTCCGGGCCGGCCCACCTGGTCCCGCTGTCGGCGCTGGTGCTTGACGCCGCCGGCCGTCAGGGCGTGCGCTACGTCCTGGCCGACAACAAGGTGGCCTTCGCCCCGGTCAAGGTGCTGGAAGAGACGCCCAAGGGCATCTGGGTGAGCGGCCTGCAAGGCCCCGTTCGCGTGATCACCGTCGGCCAGTCGTACGTGGCCGAGGGTCAAAAGGTTCGAGTGGCCGCGGCGCGCTAGGCGCGCCCCTGCTCATCAGGAGACGACGCGTATGATCGGACCTCTGATCGACGGCGCGATCAAGCGGCGCAAGGTGGTGCTGGCCGTCACCCTGATCGCCAGCCTGTTCGGCTTTTTCGCCTATCTGTCGATGCCGCGGGAATCCAACCCGAACATCGACTTCCCGTTCATCGCGGTGGTGGTGCCCTATCCCGGCGTCAGTCCCGAGGACGCCGAGCGGCTGCTCGTGCGGCCGCTGGAGACCGAGCTGCAGACGATCGAGGGCGTCAAGGAGATGAACGCGGTCGCCCGCCAGAGCATGGCGATCGTGAACCTGGAATTCGAGGCCGACTTCGACAAGGACAAGGCCCTGGCCGAGGTCCGCGCCAAGGTCGACCTGGCGCGCGGCAAGTTCCCGCCCGACGCCGAGGAGCCGATCATCGAGGAGGCCAACGCCTCCGGCGAGCCGATCATCGGCATCGTGCTGTCCGGCGGCGCGCCGGAACGGACTCTGTTCCAGATCTCGCGCAGCCTGCAGGACCGCCTGGAAAGCACGCCTGGCGTGCTGGAGGTCTACCTCAACGGCGGCCGCGAGGAGCTGCTGGAAGTCACCATCGACCCGGTGCGCATGGAGGCGGCCAACGTCTCGCCCGGCGAGCTGGCGCAGGTGATCGGCCGCAACAACCAGCTGGTGCCCGCCGGCAACCTGGAATCCGGGACCGGCAAGTTCGCGGTCAAGGTGCCCGGCGTGGTCAACCAGCCCGCCGACATCCTGGCGCTGCCGATCAAGAAGAACGGCGACCGGCTGATCACGGTCGGCGACATCGGCGACGTGCGCCGGACCTTCAAGGAAGCCAACTACATCACCCGCTTCAACGGCCAGCCGGCTTTCTCGGTGGACGTCGCCAAGCGCTCGGGGGCCAACATCCTCGACACCGTGAAGGAGGTCCGCAAGGTCGTCGCCGAGGAGCAGAAGCGCTGGCCCGAGACGGTCGAGGTCTCCTACATCTTCGACGAAAGCGACTTCATCGGCCGCACCCTGGTGGTGCTGGAGAGCGGGCTGCTGATCGCCACCATCCTGGTGATGCTGATCATCGTGGCGACACTGGGCATCCGCCAGGGCCTGATGGTCGGGGCGGCGATCCCGGCCTGCTTCATGCTGGCCTTCCTGATGCTCAACGCCATGGGCGTGACGCTGAACCAGATGGTCATGTTCGGCCTGGTGCTGGCGGTCGGCATCCTGGTCGACGGCGGCATCGTGGTGGTGGAGTACGCCGACCGGAAGATGGCCGAGGGCATGTCGAAGGAAGAGGCCTTCGCCGCAGCCGGCAAGCGCATGTTCTGGCCGGTGCTGAACGGCACGCTGACGACGCTCTGCGCCTTCCTGCCTTTCCTGTTCTGGAACTCGATCCCCGGCAAGTTCATGAGCTTCCTGCCCATGACGCTGTTCTATGTGCTGGGCGCCTCGATCTTCATCGCGCTGATCTTCACCCCTGCCCTGGGTTCGATCTTCGGGCGCAAGGCTGCGGTCGACGAGGCGCACCTGATCGAGATCGAGAAGTCCGAGCGCGGCGACCCGCGCGAGATGACCGGCTTCATGGGCTGGTACGCGCGCACCGTCGCGGCCCTTGGCCGGCACCCGACCACGACGATGTTCGCCACCCTGGCGGTGATCATCCTGGTGGTCCTCGCCTTCCGGCTGGAGAACAAGCCGACCGAGTTCTTCCTGCAGCAGGATCCGGAGTACGTGTCGGTCTACGTCAAGGCGCGGGGAAACCTGTCGCCGCAGGCGCAGGACGAGCTGGTCCGTCAGGTGGAGAACCGGCTGATCGGCCAGAAGGGCGTGAACTCGATCTTCGTCCGGTCGGGCACGGCCAGCCCCGGCGGCGGTCCAAACGCCATCCCGAACGACACCATCGGCCGGATCAGCCTCGACTTCGTAGACTACGAGGACCGGCTTGAGCTTGGCCTGGTCGGCAAGGACATCGCCAACGAGGTGCGCAAGCGCGTCGCCAACATTCCCGGCATCGAGGTCGAGGTGCGCGAGCCGCAAGGCGGGCCGCCGACCGGCAAGGACGTGCAGGTCGAACTGCGTAGCCAGGACCCGGTGGCGTTGAACAAGGCCGCGGACATCGTGAAGGCCAAGCTGGCCGCCGACCGGCAGCTGCACGAGCTGGAAGACAACCGGACTTCGCCTGGGATCGAGTGGAACATGACCGTCGACCGCGAGGCCGCCGGCCGCTACGGCGTCGACGTGCTGACCGTCGGACAGGCGATCCAGTTCGTCACCGGCGGGGTGCTGGTCGGCCGCTTCCGGCCCGACGACGCCGACGACGAGCTCGACATCCGGGTCCGCTTCCCGCCCGAGAGTCGCAATGTGGCGGCGTTCGACACCCTGAAGATCCCGACGCAGTTCGGCCCGGTGCCGGCCAGCTACTTCATCAAGCTGTCCCCGGCCCAGCAGGTGACGACGATCCAGCGCCGTGACAGCCAGCGCCTGGCGGTCATCCAGGCCAACGCCATCGAGGGCGTCGCCGCCAGCCACAAGATCTCCGAGCTGCGGCCCTGGCTGGAGCAGGCGAACATCGACCCGAACGTGCGCTGGAAGTTCACCGGCGCCGACGAGGAGGGCCAGGAGGCGGCGAAGTTCTTCGTGGTCGCCATGGCCGTCTCGCTGTTCCTGATGGGCGTGATCCTGCTCTGGCAGTTCAACTCGTACTACGGCGTGCTGGTCACGCTGTCGGCGGTGGCGCTGTCGACGGTGGGCGTGCTGCTGGGCGTGGTCGTCAACATCCACCACACCTTCGACTACATCTCGGTGATCATGCTGGGGACCGGGGTCGTGGCCCTGGCCGGGGTCGTGGTCGGGCACAACATCGTGCTGGTCGACACCTACTACCAGCTGCGGCGGGCGGGCTTCGCGGCCGACGATGCGGCCGTGCGAGCGGCGACCCAGCGGTTCCGGCCGGTGATGCTGACGACCCTGGTGACGGTCGTGGGCCTGCTGCCGCTGATGTTCCAGCTGCACCCGAACTTCCACGGGCTGCACATGGAGTACAAGGCGCCCGGCTCGGAGTGGTGGGTCCAGCTGTCGGCCGCGGTCGTCTGGGGGCTGTCGTTCGCGACGCTGCTGACGCTGATCCTGACGCCGGTGATGCTGGCCGCCCCGAAGGTCTATTCCGAGCGGTTCGGCGGGTTGAGCCAACGCCTGGGCCTGAACAAGCACAAGCGGCGCGCGTCGGAGACCCTGGCCTCCGACCGCGACGTGCCCAAGGCGGCCGAGTGAGCTAGGCCTCGCGCGCCAGCCGGCGACGGTTGGCGCGGACCTTGCGCCGATAGAGGGCGACGGCCTTGGCCGGGCCGGCGTGCGGCGAGCCGCTCATGGCGCCGAGCGCCAGCTGGGTCTGGGCGGCCATGGCGGCGGACACCTTCTCGGCGACCATCCGCTGCGCCTCGGCGGCGGCCCCTGACCCGCCCCCGGCCAGCTTCATCATGCGCAGCGCCACGACCTGGCTGGACTCGGCGCCGAGCCAGAAGGTGTCGATCGACAGCTTCAGCCAGGGATTGGGATTGAACATGGGGACTCGCCCTCGGTGTCTGGGCCGCGACCCTAGACCCTGCGGATAGGGCGCGTCACGCTTCACGCGTCTGTCGACGCCAAAGAGCCGCATACTCCCCGCCCCGCTCGAGCAGATCGGCATGCCGGCCCTGCTCGACGATCCGACCGCGGCGCAGGACCAGGATCAGGTCGGCGTCGACGATGGTCGAGAGCCGGTGAGCGATGACCAGGGTCGTGCGCCCGGCGCGGACCTTGCGCAGGGTTTCCTGGATCGCCGCCTCGGTCGGGCCGTCGAGGGCGCTGGTGGCCTCGTCGAGGATCAGCACGCGCGGATCGGCCAGCAGGGCGCGGGCGATGCCGACGCGCTGGCGCTCGCCGCCCGAGAGCTTGAGGCCGCGCTCGCCGACCAGGGTGGCGAGGCCGTCCGGCAAGCTGTCAATGAAGCCGCCGAGTTCGGCCGCCTCTGCCGCGGCGCGGATGTCAGCGACGCTGGCGCCGGGGCGCGCGAAGGCGATGTTGGCCGCCATGGTGTCGTTGAACAGGGCCACGTCCTGCGGAACCAGGGCCACGGCCTGGCGCAGGGCCGTCTGCTTGACCTGCCGCAGGTCCACGCCGTCCAGGGTGATGCGGCCGCGTTGGGGATCGATCAGGCGCAGGGCCAGCCGGATCGCGGTGGTCTTGCCGGCCCCGGACGGGCCGACCAGCGCGACGGTCGCGCCAGGCGCCGCTCGGAAGCTGACATCCATCAGGCCGGTGGAGCGGGCGTCGTGACGGAAGTCCACGTCCTCGAAGACGATCTCGGCCCCGCGGCCGCTGGCCGGCGGCAGCGGCTGGGCGTTCGGAGCATCGACAATGTCGGGCCTGACGGCGCGGAGCTGGACCATCTGCTCCATGTCGATGAAGGCTTGGCGGATTTCCCGGTAGTTGAAGCCGAGCATGTTCAGCGGGCCGTAGATGCCGATCAGCAGCAGGATCGCCATGGTCACGTCGCCGATCCGCATTCGGCCGTTGATGACCTCGTAGCCCGCCATCACCGCCATCAGCGCGAGCCCGATGTTCAGCACCAGGGCCTGGATCGCGTTGAGCATGGCCAGCGAGGCGTTGGCGCGAACGCCGGCGCGGACATAGTCGGCCATCGCGGCCTCGTAGCGGTCGACCGTGCGCTCCTCGGAACCGAAGGTCTTCACGGTCTCGTAGTTCAGCAGCGCATCGACGGAGAGCCCGGCGGTGCGGCTGTCGGCCTCGTTGAGTTCGCGCCGGTGGTTGAGCCGCCAGTCGGTGATCTTGAAGGTCAGGATCGCGTAGAGGACGATCGTCACGAACGCGGTCGCGGCGAAGCGCCAGTCGAGGCGCAGGGCCATCACGCCCATGGCCAGCACCAGCTCGATCGCCGTAGGGCCGAGGTTGAAGACCACGCTGCGCATCAGGAAGTCAGTGGACCGCGCCCCCCGATCGATGACCCGCGCCAGGGCGCCGGTCTGCTTGCCCTGATGGTAGTCGAGCCCGAGGGCCAGGGTGTGAGCGAAGGTCTCGGTGGCGGCCTTGGCCATGGTCGACTGAGCGACCACGGTGAAGATCATGTCGCGCAGGTTCGGCGCGCAGGCCGCGATCAGGCGCAGGCCGGCGAAGGCCAGGGCCAGGAGCAGGAAGTCGAAGCCCAGTTCGGCCGCCTGCCCGGCGCCGGGCGCCAGGCGGTTGATGGCGTCGCCCAGCGCCACCGGGGCGGCGACGCCCGCCGCCTTGCCGGCGAACACCAGCGCCAGCGAGGCCGCGAGGCGCCAGCGCAGGCCCGGGGCCCCGGAGCGCATGACCAACTGGGCCAAGTCGCCCATCGAGCGCCAGAAGTCGAACTTCACGGAGGCGGGGGCGATGGCGTCGGGCGTCGCCTGACGGCGGGCGGCCATGGCCGGGGTCATAGGCGACTCACTTCAGCAGGATCGTCGACTGTACGCCGCCGCCGGGCGTCATCCAGTCGATCCGCAGGCCGGCGGAGACCGCGGAGGCGCGGAACGGACCGGACGACAGCGCCGCGGCCGGCGACGTCTCGATCACCACGGGGTTCTCGGTCGCGTCGCCGAAGACGTCGATCTGCCTGGGCCCGGATTCGAGCGGTTGGGTCATCGCCAGGACATAGCGGCCCTTGGTGTCGGCGCGCCCCTCGGCGAGCTTGCGGCCGTCGACATGGACGCTGAGCGCCGCGCCGGCCGGGGCGCGGCCTGAGACGATGGCGCCGCCCTCGCGGTCGAAGTCGACGGCGTCGATGTCGTTCTTGCCGGCGCGTCCGACGCGCACAGCGCCAGCGCCAGCCCGCAGCAGCGCCGCCTCCCCCTCTGGGGTCAGCAGCAGGTAGCCCTCGCTCTGCACTGTGCGCCCGCCGGTGACCGCCGAGAGGCCGAAGATGCGCGGTTGCGCGCCGCGGGGCATGGACAGCCGCCAGTCGCCCTTGGAATCGGCGTCGGCAAACATCGCCTGGCCCTCTGGCGTCGCCAGCCGCACGCGCGAACTGGGCGGCGCCGAGCCGGTGAGGCGCAGGGTGTCGCCCTCAACGCGCGCGGCGGTCACCTGCGGCGGGGTGAGATACCCCGCATCGGCCTGGCTGACCGCGCCCGGCGTGGGCGCCGACGCCGGGGCCGCCCCTTCCCCGCAGGCGGCGAGGCCGAGCACGAGCGGCAGGGCCGCCAACAACGGCGGGTAGAGCTTGGCGCGGCGTAGGGTCAGCTTGAAACTCCCTGGTTCTCGGCCTAGCTAATCGGTCTTTCCCGGCGCCTCTGCAAGCGCGCCGCGTTGATTCTCCAGGAGCTTCATCAAATGGGCGACGCGCCCGAACGCCTCGATTCCGTCTGCGTCTTCTGCGGTTCTTCCGATGCGGCCGATCCGGCCCTGCTGGCGAGCGCCGCAGCGCTGGGCCGCGACCTGGCCGGCGCCGACCTGACGATGATCTACGGCGGCGGCGGGGTCGGCCTGATGGGCGCCTGCGCCATCGCCGCGCACGAGGCGGGCGGTAAGGTCCTGGGCATCATCCCGCACTTCCTGAAGGAGCGCGAACGGCGCCTGGACGTGGTCGAGACGGTGGTCGTGGAGTCCATGCACGAGCGCAAGATGATGATGTTCGAGCGTTCGGACGGCTTCGTCGTCCTGCCCGGCGGCATCGGGACGCTGGAAGAGGTGGTCGAGCTGCTGTCGTGGCGGCGTCTGGACCTGCACGGCAAGCCGGTGGTGTTCTACAACCCTGATGGCTTCTGGGAGCCGCTGTTCAAGCTGTTCCAGCACACGGTCGACCAGCACCTGACCCCGCCCAGCTTCATGGAGAGCTGGGTGTCGGTGGACACCGTCGAGGAGATCATTCCGGCCCTGCGTCGCGGCATGCCGGTCGGCCCGGACGCCGCGCCCGACGTCGCCCAGCTGACCTAGGCGCGGAAGCGCTCGAGCAGCAGGACCAGGCCGTGATAGTCGGCGCGGCCGTATTCGCGGAAGCCGGCCTTGCCGGCGGCGCGCAGCGAGGGCGCATTTTCCGGGCTGATCATGCAGACGGTGCGCGAGCCCGGCAGGTTGGCGTCGGCCCAGACCAGGGCCGCGGCGATCGCCTCACTTGCGTAGCCTTTGCCGTGGACCGAGGGGCTGAGCACCCAGCCCATCTCCGGCGTGTCGCCGAAGCCGGGTTCGAAACTGCGCATGAAGTCGGCCAGGCCGAGTTCGCCGACAAAGCGGCCGCTGGATTTTTCGCAGATCGCCCAGAAGCCGAAGCCCATCTCGCGCCAATGGCCGACATAGCGCAGCAGCCGCGCCCACGACTCTTCGCGGGTGAATGCCCGGCCGCCGATGAAACGGAAGACGTCGGGGTCGCTCCACAGCGCGGCGCAGGCGTCGAGGTCGGCCTTGGTGTGCGGCCGCAGGATCAGCCGCTCGGTTTCGACGACCGGCGCGCTCACCTGGCGCTGACCACGTCGCGGAAGCCGTTGACGATCGGGTAGCGGCGGTCGCGGCCGAAGGCGCGCGGCCCGACCTTCACGCCCGGCGCCGCCTGCCGGCGCTTGTATTCGGAGTTGTAGAGCAGCCGCTGGATGCGCTCGACGGTCTCGGGGGCGTGGCCGCGGGCGACGATCTCGTCGAGGGTCGCCTCCTCTTCCACCAGGCCGTGCAGAATGGCGTCGAGCTCGGCGTACTCCGGCAGGCTGTCCTGGTCCTTCTGGTCAGGCCGCAGTTCGGCCGACGGGGCCTTGGTCAGGATGCGCTCAGGGATCGGATCGGCGGCGACGCCGTAGGGATCATTAGCGTTGCGCCAGTCGCAGACGGCGTAGACCTCGGTCTTGTAGATGTCCTTCAGGACGTTGTAGCCGCCGCACATGTCGCCGTAGAGCGTGGCGTAGCCGACCGCCATCTCGGACTTGTTGCCGGTGGTCATCAGCATCAGGCCAAGCTTGTTCGACAGCGCCATCAGCGAGACGCCGCGAGCGCGGGCCTGGATGTTCTCTTCCGTCAGGTCCGGCGCTTTGTTCTCGAAGTGCGGGGTCAGCATCTGGGCGAAGGCGTCGATGGCCGGGACGATCGAGATCTCGTCGAGGCGGATGGACAGGCGCTTCGCGCAGTCGGCGGCGTCGTCCAGGCTGTCCTGGCTGGTGTAGCGCGAGGGAAGCATGAAGCAGCGGACTCGGTCAGGACCGAGCGCGTCGGCCGCCACCACGGCGCTGATCGCCGAGTCGACGCCGCCGGACAGGCCCAGCAGCACGCCCGGGAAGCCCGACTTGTTCACATAGTCGCGCAGGCCGACGACCATGGCCCGGTAGACCTCCTCCGGCCCGGAGACCCAGTCGGCCATCGGCGCCTCGACGCAGGCCCAGCCGTTCGCGCCCTTTTCCCAGGTGGTCAGGGCGAAGGCTTCCTCGAACATCGGCAGGCGCATGACCACTTCGCCCTGCGCCGAGAGCGCGAAGGATCCGCCGTCGAAGACCAGTTCGTCCTGGCCGCCGACTTCGTTGACATAGAGCATCGGCAGGCCGGTCTCGGCCACGCGGGCCTTGGCCACGCCCATGCGCTCATGGTCGGCGGTGCGGCGGAACGGCGAGCCGTTGGGGACCAGCAGCAGTTCGGCGCCCTGGGCCTTGAGGCTGGCGCAGACGACCTCGGACCAGATGTCCTCGCAGATCGGCACGCCGAGCCGCACGCCCTTCCATTCGAAGACGCTGGGGCTTTTGCCGGCCTCGAACACGCGCTTCTCGTCGAAGACGCCGTAGTTGGGCAGGTCGCCCTTGAAGGCCACGCCCTTGACCTCACCCTCGGCCAGGAAGGCCAAGCCGTTGTGCGGACGCTCGCCGGGCCTGGCGTTCGGCCAGATGACCCCGACCAGGGCGGCGGGGCCGTCCTTGGTGTCGAGGGCCAGCCGCTCGACCGCGGCCTTGCCGGCGGCCCAGAAGGCCGGCTTCAGCGCCAGGTCCTCGGGCGGATAACCGTTGATGAACAATTCGGAGAAGACGGCGATGTCGGCGCCGGCGGCCTTGGCCTGGGCCAGGCGTTCTCGGGCCAGGGCCTCGTTATGGGCGATGGCGCCCACGGTCGGGTTGGCTTGGATGGCGGCGATGACGAGGCGCGTGGACATGAATCCCATGTAGCCTCGCCATTCGCCGGGGGCCAGAGCTAGGCGGCCATTACCTTCGGCAAGACCCGCGCGAAGTGGGCCATGGCGGCCGGATCGGCGACGGCGGCCCGCGCCCAGCCGGGGGCGGCGCCGGTGAACTGGCGCAGCATCACGCCCTCGGTCTCCAGCCGCCTGATCGTCTGGTCCGCGCCGAAATTGGCCCAGACATAGCTGCCGTGTGAGCGGAGGTAGGGAAGCTTGGCCGTGTCGCAGGCGCGGTAGAGAACCTGACGCCCCTGCTCCATCGCCCTGTTGGAGGCGGCCAGATAGGCCATGTCGCGGTAGCTGACGGCCGCCGCCGCAAGCCCGGGGCCGTTGCGCGATGGCGCCAGCAGCATGCGGATCGCCTGCGCCCGTTCAGGCTGGGCGATGCAGTAGCCGATCCGCACGGCGGCCAGCGCGTAGCACTTGGAGAAGGTGCCGACGACGATCACGTCGTGGCCCTCGCGCACCAGGTCGACGGCGCTCTCGGCGGCCGGATCCGGGCTCATGTCGATGAAGGCCTCGTCGACGATCACGGGGGCGAGCCTGGCGGCCTGGATGCAGAAGCTGCGCAACGCCGCCCGGTCGGCGAGCAGGCCGGTCGGATTGTTGGGGTTGCAGACGTAGGACAGCCGCACGTCCGGCCCCAGCGACCGCGCCATGGCGGCGAAGTCGATCTGCTGGTCGGGCGCCATGGCCACGCGGCGGGCCTGCTGGCCCACCCGCGCGGCGTACTTGATGTGGGTGTCGTAGGTCAGGGCCGGCGCGAGCTGGACGCCGCCCTTCGTCCAGAAGGACGACATCATGGCCAGCGGCTCCAGCGCGCCGGTGGAGATGGCCACATGGGCCGGGGTGACGCCGTTGGCCTTGGCGATCACCGCCATCAGCGCCGCTTCCTCGGTGTGGGGATAGTGCTCGACGTGGGTCACCGCCTTTGCCAGCGCCGAGCGGGCGGCGGCGCTGGGGCCGAACGGGTTCTCGGTGATGTTCAGCGCGGCCAGGGCGTCAGCCGCCCCGGCCGCCGCCGGCACGGCCGCCAGGGCCAGGCCGGCAAGAGCGCGCCGCGTGATATCGCCCATCGCGCCCTCAGAACTTCGCGCCGACGCGGACGTAGTAGAGCCCGCCGTCGGTGTCGTAGACCGCGTTGCGCGAATAGATCAGACCGCGCGAGGCCTGGAAGGTCGCCTCGTCCGGGTAGGTGTCGAAGAGGTTCTCGGCGCCGACGGTGATCTTCACCTGGTCGGTGACCTGGGCGCTGAGCGACAGGTCGACGAAGGTCCGCGCGCCGAAGGCCTGGACGAGGTCCGCCGACGATTGGAACTGGGCGTCGGTCCAGTCGCCGAAGTAGCGGACCCGGGCCATGCCCTCGAACATGCCCCAGGCGTAGAACGCGGTGACGTTGCCGGTGTGCTCGGGCAGGCCGTCCTCGATATTGATCCGGGCCAGGTTGGAGACCTCGGTCAGCTTGGAGCGCGTGACCTTGGTGTCGTTCCAATTGTAGGCGGCGGTCAGGGTCAGGGTCCCTTCCCCCACCGCGGTCTTCCAGGAGCCGACGGCGTCGATCCCCTGGGTGCGGGTGTTGAACGAGTTGGTGAAGTAGCTGACCGAGGTCAGGGAGTCGGCTCCGGGCACGCCCAGGCGCACCAGCTCGGCGCGGATCGCCGGGGTCACGGTGAAGCTCGGCGAGGAGGCGAAGCGATCGTCGACCTCGACCCGGTAGTAGTCCAGCGAAGCGGTCAGGCCGTTGTCGGCGTTGCGATAGACCAGGCCCACCGAGACGTTCTGGGAGGTTTCCGGCTCCAGCGGCTTGGCGCCGAAGAACTGCGCGACCGGGTTGGCCGGCGAAAGGCGGCCGGCGGTGAACAGCTGCAGCGTCGTGGTGTCCAGGCCCTGGGACGTGCGGGTGCTGTTCAACTGGCCAGGCGTCGGGGCGCGGAAGCCGGTCGAGGCGGCGGCGCGAACGGCCCAGCTCGGCGAAATCTCATAGCGGGCGGCGATCTTGCCGTCGGTGGTCGAGCCGAACTCGGAGAAATCCTCGTAGCGGATGGCGATGTCGGTCGAGAAGGCGTCGGTCCAGGAGAGGTCGAGGTCGACATAGCCGGCGTAGCTGGTCTGGTCCCACGACCCGGCCTGCGACGAGCTGTAGCCCGGGAAGCCGTTGGAGCCCGAGGGCAGGCCGGCCGGCGCGCCGGGGCCGACCTGATAGGACATCGGATCGCCCGCGCCGATCTTGTAGGTCTCCACCCGCCGCTCGGCCCCGAAGGCCAGGTTGGCGGTCTCGGCCAGGAAGCTCAGTTCCACCGGCTTGGTGAAGTCGAGGTTCAGGTTTTGCTCGCGCTGGGTCAGGACCCCTGCGCGGAAGGCGGTCGGAGACTGCGGGCCGAACGAGGCGTTGATCGTCTCGTTGATGAAGTAGTCGATCTTGTCTTCGCCCAGCGAGGCGTTGAAATCCCAGGACAATCCGTTGCCCAGTTCGCCGCGCAGGCCGGCGTTGACGGCGTAGTCCGTCTCGTCCTGGCCGAATTTCGGCGAGAAGCCGACCGGATAGATCTGGCGCAGGTTCCAGCCGGGGAAGGCGGCGCTGTTGCGATAGGCGGTGTCGTTCGAGGGGTTGCGCCAGTTGAAGTCGGTCACGCCGCTGGAGTCGGTGTAGGTGGCGAAGCCGTAGAGCTCGACGGCCTCGTTCAGCGGGATCGCGGCATCGACGACGAAGCGGGTGGCGTCGCGGTCCGGCTGGCCCCAGCGCTGCACCGGATTGGGCACCGTCAGCGTCGGATTGGCGGCCTGGAAGGCGATGGCGTCCGGACGCTGGCGGGTACGCGAGGTGGCTTCGCTGTCGGTGTAGGTCAGGGTGGCGACGAGATGGCCGCCGTCGCCGATGGCCCAGCCGGCGCGCACCCCGCCCTCGAGCACCCGGCCGTCGCCCTCGTAATACTGCGAGGCCTGGGCGAAGGCGCTGACGCCCGGCTGGTCGTTCAGGATCAGGTTGATGACGCCGGCGATGGCGTCCGAGCCGTACTGCGCCGAAGCGCCGTCGCGCAGCACCTCGATCCGCTTGATGGCGAAGCTGGGGATCTGGCCGAGATCGACGCCCTGGGCGCCGCGCCCGCCCAGCAGGGCGGAGCGATGCCGGCGCTTGCCGTTGATCAGCACCAGGGTCTGGTCGGGCGAAAGGCCGCGCAAGGTGGCGGGGCGCACGAAGGCCTGGCCGTCGGCGGCGGGCAGCCGCTGGACGTTGAAGGACGGCACCGCCGCGACCAGCTTTTCCATGAGCTCGTCGGAAACCGTGCTTTCCAGCACCGACTCCGAAATCACATCCACCGGGGCGGCGGATTCGAACGCCGTGCGGTCCACGCGGCGGGTGCCGGTGACGATGACGTCCTCAACCTGGGTGACGGCGGCGTCCGCCTCGGCGAAGGCCGGTTGGGCGATGGCGAAGGCGAGCACGGCGGTAGCCGTGGTGGTCATAAGGCGCATAGCGTCCCCCGAAAACAACTGGGGGGCTGCTAGCCCGTGCGCATGACGACGCGAGTTCAGCCGCGTGAAAGCTGCGCGACAGTCTCATGGCCATATGAAGAAGGGCGACCCCGGAGGATCGCCCTTTTCAATCTCAGTCGTCCCGATGGACCCGCTCGCGGCGCTCGTGCCGCTCCTGGGCCTCAAGGCTCAGCGTCGCGATCGGACGGGCTTCGAGGCGGGCGACGCCGATAGGCTCGCCGGTGTCCTCGCAGTAGCCGTACGACGCATCTTCGATCCGCCGCAGCGCTTCATCGATCTTGGAGATCAACTTGCGCTGACGATCACGGGTCCGAAGCTCAAGGGCTCGGTCGGTTTCCGACGTCGCCCTGTCCGCCAAGTCAGGATGGTTTTCGGTCTCGCTCTGCAGGTGAGCAAGCGTTTCCCGGGACTCCCGCAGGATGTCCTCTTTCCAGTTGAGCAGCTTTTGCTTGAAATACTCAAGCTGCCGCTCGTTCATGAATTCCTCGTCCTCGGAAGGACGGTATTCAGGCTTTTCCGCCAACATCGTGGCCGTGCTCATAGACGCCTCAAGCCCCCTCGGTACATCAACCCGACGACACGCGGGCCGCTTATACCAAATCGAAATCTGCTTTCAACGAACCTCGCTCTTCGCAGGCCATTAGGCCGCACGATTCGCACGTTCGAGTTTAGCGAGCTCCACGGCAGCACGGGTTTCAATCTCGTTCAATACACCTTCTAGGCGTTCATCGTCGGCGCCTTGGCGCTCTTCGGCGACCGCCCGCTTCAGGCGCTCTAGGTCGTCGACCGACACATCGCCCGAAAGGAGCGCGATCTTCACGTCTTCGAGAACGTCGAGAATCTTCCCGGCCCGGCCAACGGCGCGCCGCCGGCGCTCCAGCGGACCGCCGATATCCTGCAGGGCGAGAATGGCGTCGACGCTCATCACGCCTCCGACGCCGCCCGCACGGGCGACCTGAGCCGCACCGGCCGCAGCTGGAGCCTGGGCGATCTGGAAGCCCTCTCCGCCCGCCGGCTTGGCCTTGCCGGGCCCGCTGGCCGACCCGACGCCGCTTGTTCCGCTGACCTTCATACAGGCCCTCTATCATGCTTCGTCCCAAATCTCGCGGGGCAAGCTTATGGTATGGTTAATGCCGGGCAATTTCTGCCGCCAGGCGCCTCCAGCGCGGCGCCCGCCCAAGCCTGACCATTGATTTTGCTCAGTTTCTGAACTGGCACGCCTGTCGCAAGGGCCCAAGCGAGCTCACCGTAGTCCGTTTGCGCCGGGGTCCCATGCGTCGAACCGTTCGCCTCTTCAGCGCCGCCTTCCTGGCCGCCGCCCTGGTTTCCGGGCCGGCCTTCGCCAAGTCGCGCATCAAGGACATCGTCGAGTTCGAAGGCGTGCGCGACAACATGCTGGTCGGATACGGCCTGGTGGTCGGCCTGAACGGCACCGGCGACAGCCTGCGCAACGCGCCGTTCACCCGCCAGAGCCTGGAAGCCATGCTCGAACGGCTGGGGGTCAACACCCGCGACACCAACCTCAACACCAAGAACGTCGCCGCCGTCATGGTCACGGCCCGCCTGCCCGCCTTCGTGGCGGCCGGGGCGCCGATCGACGCGACGGTGTCGGCCATGGGCGACGCCAAGAGCCTGCAAGGCGGCACGCTGCTGGTGACGCCGCTGATGGGCGCCGACGGCCAGGCCTATGCGGTCAGCCAGGGCACGGTGCAGACCGGATCGATCTCGGCCGGCGGCGCTTCGGGCTCGTCGGTCTCCAAGGGCGTGCCGACCGCAGGACGCATCGCTGGCGGGGCGATCGTCGAGCGCGAGATCGGCTTCCAGATGGCGAACATGGGCGAAATGCGCATGACCCTGCGCAATCCCGACTTCTCCACGGCCCGCAAGATCGCCGACGCGGTCAACACCCGCTTCCCCGGTTCGGCCCGCGCCGACAACCCCACCATCGTCACGCTCCGCTCGCCGGGCGGCCAGGACATGGTCTCGTTCATGTCGCAGGTGGAAAACCTGAGCGTCGAGACCGACAGCCCGGCCAAGGTGGTGATCGACGAGGTGGCCGGCGTGATCGTCATGGGCGAGAACGTCCGCGTCTCCACCGTGGCCATCGCCCAGGGCAACCTGACGATCACCGTCCGCGAGAGCCCGGCGGTCAGCCAGCCTGCCCCCTTCGGCCGCGGCGAGACGGTGGTCGTGCCGCAGTCCGACGTCCAGGTGGACGAAGAGAAGGGCAAGAAGTTCATCACCCTGCGCGACGGCGCCTCGCTGGCCAGCCTGGTCGCGGGCCTGAACGCCCTGGGCGTGACGCCGCGGGACATGATCTCGATCCTGCAGACCATCAAGGCGGCCGGCGCGCTGCAAGCCGACATCGAGGTGATGTGATGGACCTGGGCCCCACCTTCAGCATCCCGACCGCGGCGACGCCGCAACTCACCGCCGAGCAGATGGCCAAGCGCGGCCAGATCGAGAAGACCGCCAAGGACTTCGAGACCTCGTTCCTGTCGGTGATGTTCACCGAGATGTTCAAGGACGTGGGCGCCGAGGCCCCGTTCAACGGCGGCCACGGCGAGGCGGCGTTCAAGTCGTTCATGAGCGACGCCATGGCCAAGCAGGTGACCAAGGCCGGCGGGGTCGGCCTGTCCGACCGCGTCGCCCAGGAAATGTTGAAACTTCAAGGTTTGAGTTAGGAGAGTTTGGCATGGCGATCTCCGCCACGGACGCGACCGACCGCGTCGAACAACTGATCGTTCTGACCGAGCGCCTGACCGAACTGATCGCGCACGAAGCGCTGGCGTTCGAACAGCGCCGCCCGCAGGACGCGGCGCAGCACATCGAGGAAACCTCGAAGCTGGCCAATGTGTACCGGCATGAGTCGGCCCGCGTGCGCGCCAATCCGAACCTCGTCGCCGGCGCGCCGCTGGCCCAGCGCACGCGACTGATCCGCGCCACCGAGGCCTTCGACGCCGTCCTGGCCCGCCAGGGCCGGGCGCTGGACGCCGCCAAGACGGTCACCGAGGGCCTGGTCAAGGCCATCGCCGAGGAAGTCGCCTCCAAGCGCAACACCGGCTCGGGCTATGGCCGCGGCGGCGCAGCGGCCCCGGCGGCCTCCGCCACCTCAATCACGCTGAACAAGCGGGCCTAGGCGCAGCCTGGGCGATTAAACACTTGTTTGACCCTGGGTCATGGGCCTAACCTTGGGACTGTCGTCGGGCTGTTCCGGCGACCGCGTTCTCAGGGCGGGGTGAAAGTCCCCACCGGCGGTGATGGCGGCCCTTGGGCCGCATAAGCCCGCGGGCGCCTGGTGGTCGATAGACCGGCAGGGACAGCAGATCCGGTGTGAATCCGGGGCCGACGGTTAGAGTCCGGTTATGAGAACCGCTGGCGACGGCCAGTCTTCGCGCACGCTTTGCGCGGGGAATCCCCTGGCCGGGGCCTAGCGTCTCCCTGAGTCGTGGTTTCACCCCCACTCAGGGATCTGACCATGACTGTGACCCACTTCGAAGTCCCCACCGCCAACGGCGCCTTCCGTCTGGCCCGCATCGCGTTCGTCCAGTCCGGCTGGCACAGCGAGATCGTCGACAACGCCTATCAGGGCTTCCTCAAGGAGATCGGCGGCCTCGGCTTTTCCGAGAGCGCCATCGACCGGTTCGAGGTGCCCGGCGCCTTTGAAATCCCGCTGCACGCCCAGACCCTGGCCAAGACCGGCAAGTACGCGGCCATCGTCGCGGCCGGCTTCGTGGTCGACGGGGGCATCTATCGCCATGACTTCGTGGCCTCGACGGTGATTTCCGGGCTGATGCAGGTGCAGCTGAGCACCGAGGTCCCGGTATTCTCGGTGGTGCTGACGCCGCACCACTTCCATGAGCACGACATTCACCAGACCTTCTTCCGCGAGCACTTCCTGACCAAGGGCGCGGAGGCGGCCCAGGCCGTGGCGAAGACCATCGCCAGCCTGGCCAAGCTCGCCGCGGCGGCGTGAGGCATGGGATGATGCAGGAGACAACGCCCATCCCGGCCGGCTTCCAGAGGCATTTCCGGCACAGCCCGGTCACCGACCCGTGGGAGCCGATCTACAGCCGCAGGACGGACGGCGCCGTCGTTCTGGGACTGGTGGCCGAGGCGGCTCACACCAACAGCCGCGGCATGGTCCACGGCGGGCTGATCAGCGCCCTGGCCGACAACGCCATGGGGCTCTCCTGCGCCCAACGGCTGGGGCCCGACGCCAGCCTGGTCACCGTGAACCTCGCTCTCGACTTCCTGGGCGCGGCGAAGATCGGCCAATGGCTGGAGTTCGACACCGTGTTCGTGAAGCCGGGGAACACCCTGTCCTTCGCCCAGGCCTTCGTCACCGCCGACGGTGAGCCCTGCGCGCGGGCCAACGGGGTGTTCCGCGTGGTGCGGAAGGCCGCGGCCTAGGTCGGCTCAGGCGGCCTCGGAGGCGTCGCTCCGGGGTCGCCAACCGCTGGCCAGCAGATGCATGGCCAGGGACTCGGCCGCCTCGAGGGTCATCCGCTCCAGGTGATCCAGCAGCGCAAGCCGACGCTCCGGCTGCGGCGTGTGCGCATAGAGCGCGCAGATCACGTGCAGGCGGCTGCGGATGCTGGCCGGTGTCGGCAGGATCAGCTCGTCCGGCTTCGGAAGTCCCAGCTCGATTGGTCCGGCATTCAGCGGCGCAACGCCCGCGCCAGGGCCTTCGACCTCATCGTACAGCGGGCCGATCATTGGTTCTCTCCCCCCTCACGCCACCAGCGCCGCATCCCGGCACCGCAGTCCGTTCACACGCACGTCCGCCTCTCCAAGCCGCACGCCGAGCAGGCTGGTCAGGGTGTTGAGCACCCCGTCCAGGGGCGCGGCCAGCGCGCCCAGCGTGCCCGAGAGCGCCGAGGTGATCGGACCCAGCCCCAGGCCGATCCCGAGGATGTCGACATCGAGGTCGAGATCGCCCAGCAGGCTGGACACCGTGGCCTTGGCGATGTCGTCCGTGGCGACCGACTTGATAGTTCCGGCCTGGACGTCGGCGCGCGTGAAACGCGCGGTCTTCCAGGTCTGGCCGCCGATCTGCACGTCGGCCTTGGCCGTCGCCTTCACCAGCAGCAGATCGGCGACTTTCGCCCGCGAAACCGTCAGGCTGTGTTTGAAATCGTTGAGCTTGGCGGTGTCGATCTCACCGATCACCAGGCGGCCGACGCTGGGCCGGACCGACAGGGTGGCGGCCTGCGCCGACAGGCTTTCCGGACATTCCATCCCGGCCAGCTTGGCCTCGCCCGACGCGGCCTCCACCAGGATCGGCAGCGTGATCGGCTGCGCGCCCAGCACGCCCAGGACGCTCAGCGCCTTGGCCTTCACATAGAGGCGGGTCTGGGCGGTGCGAACCACCACCTGGCCGTCGCGGTCGACGGTCATCCATGGCGAATTGTTCGGACGCTCGCCGATCGCGAGCCAGACGTCGAGATCGGCGACGCCGGGGACGTTGGCCCCGAGATCCAGCTTCACCTGACGCCCCTCCCCCGCCAGCACCAGCAGGGCGCTGGCCAGGTCCTGGGCGGCGAGCTCCACCTTCGCGCCGCTGCCGCCGGCCACATGGTCCTGCGCGCCGTAGGGACCGAGGTCCAGCAGCGCATCGAGCTTGACGGACTTGGCGTCGCCAGCCGCCACCGAGAGCTTGCGCGTAGCGCTGGCCGCCTGGAGGTCGCCATTCGCCTGCAGCAGGTCGGCGAGGGTCTTCAGCGCCTTGCCCGTGGAAAGGTCCGTTCCCAGGACCTTGTCGTAGGAGGCGCCCTGCAGGTCGGCGTTGAGGCGCAGCAGGTCGGAGTACTGGAAGAGGTCGACCTTGGCGCCGGCCAGGGCGTTGTAGTCCATGACGCTCAGCGACACCGTGCTGCCGGTCAGCCCGCCGAGCAGCTGATTGGCGACCCCGCCCTGCAGCGAGGCCAAGCGCGTACCGATCGAGAAGCTCGCCATGTCGGCGCGCGCGGCGGTGGCGCGGCGGGTCAGGGTGATGGTGTCGCGGTTCAGCAGCAGCCGCCCGAAGAAGAGATCGGCCTCGCCGCTGACGGTCACCTGCGCCGCGCTCGGGTTCGAGCCTCCGGCCTCAAACCTGGCCGATGGCGCGATCGCGGAGTCGGGGGTGTATCGGCCGAGCGCGACCTGCAGCGACAGGGGCCGTCCCCAGCCGTTGTCGGCGGCGGTGGCCTGGGCCGCGGCGCTGGCGTGGCCGATGTCGCGGGCCGCGGAGATCGCGGCGAGATCAGCGATGCCTTGCAGCTTGCGCGACTGCAGGAACAGCGAGCCGACGTCCACGGCCAGGGCCGCCGCGCCCAGCAGGGTGATGAAGCTCATGGCCATGACCATCGACACGCTGCCGCGCTGGTCGTCCGCCAGGACGCGAAGGGGGCCGGGCGCGGGACGCAGGCGCATCAGTAGCCCCCCAGCCGCACGGCGGCGCTGCGCTCGATCTGCGGCGACGGCATCGGCACCAGCTTGGCCATGCCCCAGAAGCCGGATTCGGAGGCGTCGTAGACGACCCTGATCGACAGCTGCTGATTCGACCGCTCGACGCTGACCGCCGCAGAGGACGGATTGAGGTAGGCGTATTCGACCATCCCGCTGCTGAGCGAGGTCTGAGCCAGCGCTCGGCGCTCTGCGTCGTCCAGGCCGGAGATCGCGGCGCGCGCGCTGTCGTTGGCCAATTGCTGGACCGCATGAGCAATCCAGAAGTATCCGCCATAACAGACGATGGCGAACATGAGTATGATGAGTATAGGCCCGACGAAGGCGAACTCGATTGCGGCCACGCCGCGCTCGTCGTTTCTGAAGCTATTCCTGCGGCTGGATTTCCGCATGGCGCACCTCTCGCCCATTTCTTGGGCCCTGTCAGAGACGCATCATGCAACTTCGCACATTTGCAGAGAGTAATCGCACAAAGTACGCAAATTGCGTGACTTTTGCGGAAACGCGCCATTCAAATTCGCCGCAGCGTTACGGGTTGCAATCCCAAACGAAGCAACGTTAGCGTTAGATATGGCGTAGTTGAGCTCGGGGGCGAGTGTTCTGGGAATTGCGCATTACGCGCAATTCGCGCGAAGCTCGAAAAAGCGATGAACAATGGCCACGGAGAAGCTTCCGTCGTCACCGCCGGCGAGATCAGCCGGAACTTTGGACAGTGGCAAGACCGAGCCCTTGGCGGGCCGGTCATCGTCACCCACCACGGACGACCTCGAGTTGTCCTGGTGTCCGCCGATTACTACTCTTCGTCGAAAGCAGACCTCTCACTCAGTTCTCGCGAAGACCACGAGCCGTCGTTCGAGACCAGCCAGCACGCGATCCTGGATCACGTGACAGAGGCCTTCATGGCCCTGAACGCCCAGCTGCACATCACCGCGGTCAACCACGTATTCGAGGCGTTGGTCGGGCACAGCTCGTCACAGATCATCGGGCGCTTCTGGGAGGACCTGTTCCCGCCGACCGCCCGCACGCTGATGGGCGAGCAGCTCAAGCGGGCGCTGCGCACGGGCGAGGCTCTGGATTTCGAGGCCCCGGGCGACGTGCCGGGCGTGCGGCGCTACGCCTTCCGCGCCTTCCCCTACCCGGGCGGCGTGGCGGTGCTGATCCAGAATCGGACCGCCGAGCGCGAGATGCAGGCCCAGCTTCACGAGGCCCGCGCCCTCGACGCGGCGCTCTCGATGCTGCCGCAGGTGATGGTGCTGCGGCTCAATGTCCGCGGGGTGCTGACCACGGTCGATCCTGGCTTCGCCAAGCGGCTCGGCTTTTCCAGTCAGGAACTGCTGTCGTGCCGGCTGCCCGACATCGTGCGGCCCCGCGACCGGGCCGAACTGACCGCGGCGCTTGAAGCGGTGCTGCAGGGCGGCCAGCCAACGCAGATCGCCACGACGATGCTGGTCAAGGACGGCGGCGAGTTGCCCGTCCGGATCGGCGTCGCGACCGTGATCAACGACCTGGCGCCCGACGGGCTGGTGGCCGCCGTCACCCTGGACGATGCGGCGGCCTGAGCTCGACCTCGCGCTCCACGCCGATGGCCTGGAGAAAGTCCGGGTCGTGGCTGACGACCAGGAGCGCGCCGTCATAACTGCGGAGCGCCGCCTCGACCGCGGCGATCGAGTCCAGATCCAGGTGGTTGGTCGGCTCGTCCAGCACCAGCAACTGCGGCGGCGTTTCGGACATCAGCACGCAGGCCATGGCGGCGCGCAGCCGCTCGCCGCCGCTGAGCGCCGCGATCTGTTTTTCCGCGGCCGTGTTGCGGAACAGGAAGCGCGCCAGCGCCGCATGGGCGTCGTTGCGGGTCGCGCCGGGATTGAGGCGCTGGAACGCCTGCACGAGGGTCTCGCCCGCCTGGAGCATTGCGGTCTTCTGATCCAGCAGCGCCGCGCGCGCGCCGTGCGTGATCCGGCCGGAGCCCGGCGCCAGATCCCCGACCGCCAACCGGATCAAGGTCGTCTTTCCCGCGCCGTTGGGACCGGTGACGGCGACCCGCTCTGGCCCTGTCAGCCGGAAGGACAGCCCCGACAGCGCCGGGGCCGCGCCCGGATGGGCGAAACTCACGTCATCGAAGGCCAGCACCGTCTTGCCGCTCGCCAGTCCCGACGGCGGCAGTTCGAAGGCCAGTCGGCGCAGGCGCTCCACGCGCCCCTGCGCCTCGGCCAGCTCGGCGCCGGCCTGTTCGCGCAACCGCTCGGCCACCTGACCTTCGCGCGCGCCGGAGTTCTCGGCTCGCTCGGCCATGCCGCCCAGCAGGATCTTCGGCTCGCTGCGCTTGGCTGCGAACTTGCGGCCGGCGGCGTCGCGGCGGGCCTTGCGCTCGCGGGCGACCTGGCTCTCGCGCTCCACCCGCGCCAGCGTCCGCTCGGCGTCGGCCAGATCGCGGACGGCCGCCGCCTCGGCCTGCGCCTTGCGCTCGGCATAGAGGTCGTAGCCGCCGCCATAGACCTTGGCGCCCAGGCTGGTCAGCTCGACGATACGGTCCATCTCCCGCAGCAGGGCGCGGTCGTGGCTGACCACCACCGCCCCGCCCTTCCAGCCGGCCAGCACCTGCGCGATCAGCGCCCGCGCTTCCGTGTCGAGATTGTTGGTCGGTTCATCCAGCAAGAGAAGGTCGGGCTCCTGCGCCAGCAGCCCGGCCAGGGCGGCGCGGGTCGCCTCGCCGCCGCTGAGTTCGCCCGCCGGACGTAGGGGGTCGAGCCCAGGCAGCCCGACCTGAGTCAGGCCGGCCTCCAGGCGGGAGGGCAAGGTCCAGTCGGCGTCGTTGAAATCGGCCTCGGTCCCCTCGCCCGCCTCGATGCGGTCGAGCCGGGCCAGTGCGTCCGCCAGGCCAAGCACCTGGGCCACGCTGGCGCCAGGCGGCGGAGCCAGGGCCTGACGCAGGACGCCGATGCGCCCGCGCACCGCGACGGCGCCGGCGGCGGGCGCGATCTCGCCCAGCATCAGCCGGATCAGCGTGGTCTTGCCCACGCCGTTGCGCCCCATGAGGCCGGTGCGTTCGGCCCCGAAGGCGAGGGTCAGGTCATCGAAAAGCGGATGGCCGTCAGGCGTTTTGTACGAAAGGCCGTCGAGCGTGAGGAAGGCGGACATGCGAAACCATGGACAGATTGACGTTCGGGACGAGGTGGATGTTCGTCGCGATGTCCATGGCGGGGCCGTCTCCTTGCGGTGAGCGTCCGATATAGGGGCCGTCGCGCGGCTTCGCAAATCGCGGTTTCCGGACCTGGCGCTGCAGCGGCGCTTGCGATCGGCCCGCGCTGTGCGGATTTGAAAGCAAGAGCCGGAGTTTCACGGTCCCGACGGGGGCCTATCCCATCGCTCACCAGATCGATGGAGCATTTGAGATGCAGATCGCATTCGACACCGAGAGCGCCCGCTGGGCCGCCCTCGCCGCCCGGGACGCCGCCGCCGACGGCGCGTTCTTCTATTCCGTGCGCACCACCGGCGTGTATTGCCGGCCGTCCTGCGCGGCCAGGCCCGCTCGCCCCGAGAACGTCGCCTTCCACGCCAGCACCGCCGACGCCGAGGCCGCCGGCTTTCGCCCTTGCAAGCGCTGCAAGCCCGACCAGGCGCCGCTGGCGCAGCGCAACGCCGCGGCGGTCGCGGCCGCCTGCCGGCTGGTCGAGAGCTCAGAGGAGCTTCCGGGCCTGGAAGCCCTGGCCGCCGGAGCCGGGCTGAGCCCGTTCCACTTTCACCGGGTCTTCAAGTCGGTCACCGGCCTGACGCCGAAGGCATACGCCGACGCCCGCCGCGCCGAGCGGGTCCGCCAGGCGCTGGCCGGAACCGGGACCATCACCGAGGCGATCTATGACGCCGGCTTCAACTCCGGCGGCCGATTCTACGAGCAGTCGCAGAAGGTGCTGGGCATGACCCCGACCCGGTTCCGGGCCGGCGGCGTGGCCGCGCAGATCCGGTTCGCGGTCGGCGAGTGTTCGCTTGGCTCGATCCTGGTCGCGGCCACCGAGAAGGGAGTCTGCGCCATCCTCTTCGGGGACGACCCGGACCACCTGGCGCGCGATCTGCAGGACCGTTTCGACAAGGCCGAACTGATCGGCGGCGATGCGGCGTTCGAGAAGCTGGTCGCCCAGGTCGTCGGCTTCGTCGAGCATCCTCGGCTGGGCCTGGACCTGCCGCTGGACGTGCGCGGGACCGCCTTCCAGCAGCGGGTCTGGCAGGCGCTGGCCGAGATCCCGGCCGGGGAAACCGCCAGCTACGCCACGGTCGCGGCGAAGATCGGCAAGCCGACGGCGATCCGCGCCGTGGCCCAGGCGTGCGCCGCCAACGCGCTGGCCGTGGCCATTCCCTGCCATCGGGTGGTGCGCAACGACGGGGCGCTGTCGGGCTATCGTTGGGGCGTGGAACGCAAGCGCGCCCTGCTGGACCGCGAGGCGGCGGCATGAGCGCGGCGGCTCTCCAACCCCCAGCCGGTGAAGGGCGCCTGGCGTCCTTCGACTGGCCGCAGGTCGAGCGCGACCTCGACGCCCAGGGGTCGGCGCTGTTGCCCGGCCTGCTGACGCCCGACGAGTGCGCGACGATCGCCGCCCTCTACGCCCGCGACGACGGCTTCCGCAGCCGGGTGGTGATGAGCCGCCACGGGTTCGGGCGCGGCGAATACCGATACTTCGCCTATCCCCTGCCCGCCCTGGTCGGCGGCCTGCGGACGCGGCTCTATCCGCGTCTGGTCCCGATCGCCAACCGCTGGAACGAGGCCATGGGGATCGCCGTGCGCTATCCCGCCGACCACGCCGCCTTCCTGGAGCGCTGCCACGCCGCCGGCCAGCAGAGGCCCACGCCGCTGCTGCTGCAGTACGGCCCCGGCGACTTCAACTGCCTGCACCAGGACCTCTATGGCGAGCACGTATTCCCGCTGCAGGTCGCGGTGCTGCTGTCGGAGCCGGGCCGCGACTTCACCGGCGGCGAGTTCGTGCTGACCGAACAGCGGCCGCGCATGCAGTCGCGGGTGGAGGTCGCACCGCTGCGCCAGGGCGACGGGCTGATCTTCGCGGTCCACCATCGGCCAGTGCGCGGAACCCGCGGCAGCTATCGCGTCACCATGCGTCACGGCGTCAGCCAGCTGCGCAGCGGCCAGCGCCACACCCTGGGCGTCATCTTTCACGACGCGTCGTGACCGCGAACGCCTGAAATTCAGGCGCCGCGCCGACGCAGGGCAACTGAGGCTTGCGCAGACTCTCCGGAATGCTGAAGGTTCGCGCCATTCAGGTTTCGGGGAGTGGCGTTCGTGCTCAAGTTTGGTCTTCCGCTCGCGGTTCTGTTGGCGAGCGCTTCGCCTGTCCTGGCCCAGGCTCCCAAGGTGAAGCCCGAGACCAAGATCCTGCACGAGAACCTGATCGTGCTGGACACCCACTTCGACACCCCGGCCAACGAGGCGAACCCCAGCTTCGACATCCGCGCCCGCAACAAGGTCGAGGACGGCAGCCAGGTCGATTATCCGCGGATGGTCGAGGGCGGCGTCGATGGCGGCTTCTTCGTGGTCTTCACGCCGCAGGGCGCCAACACCAAGGAAGGCAACATCGCCGCGCGCGACCATGCCCTGCTGCGGACCATGGTCATCCACGAGATGGTCGCCAAGAACGACGATATCTTCGCCCTGGCGACCAAGGCCGACGAGGCCGCGGCGATCAGCCAGAGCGGCAAGCGGTTCGTCTACATCAGCATGGAGAACGGCTCGCCGGTCGCCGGCGACCTGACGCTGATGAAGACCTTCTACGACATGGGCGTGCGAATGATCTCGCCCGTCCACTTCGCCAACAACGACCTGGCCGACAGCGCCACCGATCCGAAGGGGCCCATCCACGGCGGACTGTCGGCGCAGGGCAAGCAGTTCGTCGCCGAGGCCAACCGTCTGGGCATGCTGCTCGACGCCAGCCACGCTTCCGACCTGGTGCTGGACCAGATGCTGGACCTGTCCAAGGCCCCGATCATCCTCTCGCACTCGGGCGCCAAGGCGATCTACAACCACCCGCGCAACGTCCCCGACGACCTGCTGCGCAAGCTGGCGGCCAAGGGCGGGGTGATCCAGATCAACGCCTTCTCCGGCTACATGAAGGACATGCCGGACATTCCCGAGCGGCGGGCGGCGCTGGCCGAGCTCAACAAGGCCTATGGCCCGGCGCGCGACATCCCGGCCGACAAGCGCGACGCCTATCGCGCCGCGCGCAAGGCGATCGAGGACAAGTACCCGATGCCGCGGGCCAATATGGACGACCTGATGAAGCACATCCTGCACGCGGCCCAGGTCGCCGGTAAGGATCACATCGGTGTTTCCGGCGACTTCGACGGCGGCGGCGGCATCGAGGGCTTCGACGACATCACCTACTTCCCCGCCCTGACCGAGCGCCTGGTCGCGGCCGGATTCAGCAAGGAAGACCTGGCCAAGTTCTGGGGCGGCAACGCCCTGCGCGTGCTCAAGCAGGCGGACGAACTGAAGGCGAACTAGCTGCCGCTTGCCTGACGCGGCGGCGACGGGCGCAGGCTCCTTCGAAACCTCGGAGGGCCTGCGATGTACGAACACCTCGAGCTGCGCCAGGACGGCGACGTCGTCTGGGCGACCATGAACCGGCCCGAGCGGCTGAACGCCCTCAACCGCAAGCTGGTCGAGGAACTGCGCGACTTCTTCGTGGGGCTCTATTGGCGGCGCGACGTGCGGGTGGTGGTGCTGGCCGGCGCCGGCGGGGCGTTCTGCGCCGGGCTGGACCTCAAGGAGCGCAACTCCGCCGCGCCGGGCGGCCGTTCGGTCGGGGCCAGCCTGACCGGCCAGCGGCAGATCAGCGAGATCGTCATCGCCATGCGCCGTTGCCCGCAGCCGATCATCGCCTGCGTCGACGGGGCGGCCAGCGGCGGCGGCTTCGCCCTGGCGCTGGCCTCGGACATCCGGATCGCCACGCCGCGCACCCGCATGAACGCCGCCTTCATCCGCATCGGGCTGTCGGCCTGCGATATCGGGGTCAGCTACTTCCTGCCGCGGATGGTCGGCTCGTCGGTGGCGGCCGAGTACATGCTGACCGGCCGCTTCATCGACGCCGAGCGCGCCTATCAACTGGGCCTGGTCAGTCGGGTGGTCGCGCCCGAGGCTATGCAAGCCGAGGCGCAGAGCTTCGCCGCCGACATGCTGCACGCCACCCCGCTCGGCCTGCGCCTGACCAAGGAGGCGCTGAACCACGCCATCGACGCGCAAGGCTTGGAGGCGACCATCGCCATGGAGGACCGCAACCAGATCCTCGCCAGCCTGGACGGCGACTTCGGCGAGGGGGTCGCGGCGTTCCTGGAAAAGCGCCCGCCCAACTACGAGCGGCGCGAGGGCTAGGCCGCGAGAGCCTAGGTACAGACCACGCCCGACCGCGCCTCGGTATAGGCGCCGGCCGTGTAGGCCACCTCGCCGTTGACCAGCACCGTGTCGATGCCGCGTGCGTCGCGGACGTAGCGCATGCCCTCGCCCGGCATGTCGAACACTGGCCGCTCTTCACCCCGGTCGATGGTGTCGGGATCGAAGATCACGATGTCGGCGGCATGGCCGGGCGTCAGGCGCCCCCTGCCCTCCAAGCCCCAGATGTCTGCCGTCTCGGCGGTGATCTTGCGGACGGCCTGCTCGAGGCTGAGACCGCCCGACTTGCGGACGAACTCGCTGAACAGGTAGCCGGTGTCGCCATAGGTCGAGAACGAGGCGATGTGCGCGCCGCCGTCGCTGGCCCCGATATGGACCAGCGGATGGGCCAGCATCGGGCCGATTCGGTCGGTGGCCTCGTGGCCCATGTCCGCCGCCAGGAAGGCGACGTCGAGGCCGTGTTCCAGCGAGATGTCGATGAGCGCCTGGGCCGGAACCTGGCCGCGCTCGGCGGCGATTTCGCCCAGGGCCCGGCCGACCATCTGCGCCGGCGCGGCGTCGCCGCCGCGCACGATCAGTCCGCCCATCATCCGCTGGCCGCCGTCGGCGCCCAGGTCCTCGACCATCTTGGCGACGGTTTCCGGGTCGTTGAGCGCGTGGAGCCGCGCCTCCAGCGGCTGGCGAAGCACACGCACCCAGCGCGGCAGGCGCGCGAAGAACAGGCTGGGCCGCAGCAATGAGAAGCTGATGTCGATCGGCCGGGTCTGCATCTGCGGCCAGACCCGCGCGCCGCGGGCGAACTGTTCCTCGACCCGAGCCAGGATCCGCGGGGCGTTGTCCGGCGTCGAGGTGTTGTCGAACACCGGAGAGAAGGTGGTCGGGATGCCGTGCTTCAGCGACAGCTCCGACAGCTGATCGATGCGCGCGATGGTGATGTCGACGTCGTAGAACTCCGGCACGCACTGGAGCATGCGGCCGAACTCCCCCAGCACCGCCGAGAGGGCGTCCAGTTCGGGGAAGTCGGCGAACCGGCTCGGCACCGGGCGGCCGTGCTCATCCAGGTCGACGAAGCTGGTCGAGAGCCCCACGGCCCCAGCCTTCAGGCATTCGCGCAGGACGTCCTGCATCGCGGCGACCTCATCGGGCGTGGCCGTGCGCTGCTGCGCCGCCTCGCCCATCACCCACAGGCGGATGACGCTGTGGCCGACCAGCGGCGCGACATTGATCGAGAGGTTGCGGGCGATGGCGTCGCGATAGCCGGCGAAGTCCTCCCAGGTCCAGTCGAAGGCCTGGGTGAAGGCTTCCGGCGGCATCTCCTCGATCTGCTGGAACATGCCGACGACCTTGGGCCGGTCAGCCGCTTTCAGCGGGGCCAGCGACAGCGAGCAGTTGCCCGGCACGATGCAGGTGACCCCGTGCTCCAGGGCCGGACGCGCCGCGCCGTCCCACAGCAGCTGGACGTCGAAGTGAGTGTGCGGATCGATGAAGCCAGGCGCCACCACCCGGCCGCCGGCGTCGATCTCTCGCCTGGCCGAACCGCTCACCGTCCCGACAGCGGCGATCAGGCCGTTCTTGACCGCGACATCGCCCCTGAAGCCGGCTTCTCCCGACCCGTCAACCACGAGCCCGTTACGCACGATTACGTCGAACATGCTCCCTCCAACAGCTTGCGCCAGGAATGCCCGGCCAGTTCGTCCAGGTGCGCCGCCCCGCAGGCGGCCATGAGTTCCAGGCCCTTCTCGGCCTCCAGCACAACGACGCCCTCGGTCCCGCCCGGATAGCGAAGACGCAGCACCAGTTCGGCCGCGCCGTCGTGACCGGCCGCAATCTCCGCCCCGGCGATCACGGCCTCTTCGCTCATCGCCGCGGCGGCTCCACGAACACCACGTCGCTGCCGAGGATCAGCCCGGCCGGCTTGCGCATCGCGAAGATGTGGAGGTTCCAGCTGCGGATCTGATCGACGGCGCTGTCCAGCGGCTCGCCCGGCAAGGCGCGGGCGGCGATGTCCTGCACGCTCTCGCCGGCCATCGGGGTCACGAAGCGCCGCTGTATGGTAAGGTCCATGGGCTTCCTCCGGTCTTGTCGGACGAAAGCGTGCTCGGCCCTCCGCCGCGTAAGTCGAGGGGAAATCGCGCGCCTGCTGACAACACTGCTGACAGGTTTGTGCGCGCCGCGCGCTAGAACCTGCCGGTGATATCGCCGCAGCGGGTTTGTTCCCCGAATGTTCCCGTGTTATCGGTGAGTCTCGGAACTACATTGGACGGGAGCCGCTGAGGGCATCGGCGGCTGAAAGCGTTTTCCGGAAAAACATGGCCGAACAGCTGAATTTCATCCGTGTCCGCGGCGCCCGCGAGCACAATCTGAAGGACGTCAGCGTGGACATTCCGCGCGGCGAACTCGTCGTGCTGACCGGCCTGTCGGGCTCGGGCAAGAGCTCGCTGGCGTTCGATACGATCTACGCCGAGGGCCAGCGCCGCTATGTCGAGAGCCTCTCGGCCTATGCGCGCCAGTTCCTGGAGCTGATGAGCAAACCGGACGTGGACCTGATCGAGGGCCTGTCGCCGGCCATCTCGATCGAGCAGAAGACCACCAGCCGCAATCCGCGTTCGACGGTCGGCACGGTCACCGAGATCCACGACTACATGCGCCTGCTGTGGGCGCGGGTGGGCGTGCCCTATTCGCCGGCCACCGGCCTGCCGATCGAGAGCCAGACCGTCAGCCAGATGGTCGACAAGCTGACCGCCCTGCCCGACGGCGAGCGGCTCTATCTGCTGGCGCCCGTGGTGCGCGGCCGTAAGGGCGAGTACCGCAAGGAAATCGCCGAGTGGCAGAAGGCCGGCTTCCAGCGGTTGAAGATCGACGGCGAGTTCTATCCGATCGAGGACGCGCCGACGCTCGACAAGAAGTTCAAGCACGACATCGACGTGGTCGTGGACCGCCTGGTCACCAAGGGCGGCATGGAAACCCGCTATGCCGACAGCCTGGAGACCGCGCTGCGGCTGGCCGACGGCATCGCCACCGCCGAATGGGCCGACAAGTCCGAGGGCGAGGATGAGCCGCGGCGGTTGATCTTCTCGGAAAAGTTCGCCTGTCCGGTCTCGGGCTTCACGATCAGCGAGATCGAGCCGCGGCTGTTCTCGTTCAACAATCCCTACGGCGCCTGCCCGGTGTGCGACGGTCTGGGGGCCAAGCTGGCCTTCGACCCCGACATGATCGTGCCCGACAAGGACAAGACCCTGCACAAGGGCGCCATCGCGCCCTGGGCCAAGGGTCCCTCGCCGCTCTACACCCAGACCCTGCAGGCGCTGGCCGCGCACTACGGTTTCTCGATGGACATGCCGTGGTGGAAGCTGCCCGAGGGCGCCAAGATGGTGGTGCTGTACGGGTCGGGCAGCGAGAAGATCAAGTTCGTCTACGACGACAACGCCCGCAAGTACGAGGTCAACAAGACCTTCGAGGGCGTGCTGCCGAACCTGGAGCGCCGCTGGCGCGAGACCGATTCCTCCTGGGTTCGCGAAGAGCTGGGCCGCTATCAGTCCGACACGCCGTGCGAGGCCTGCGAAGGCTATCGCCTGAAGCCTGAAGCCCTGGCCGTGAAGATCGACGGCAAGCACATCGGCGAGGTCAGCCGGCTCTCGATCAAGCACGCCGGCGAGTGGTTCACCGACCTCGACAACCATCTGACCGAAAAGCAGATGGAGATCGCCCGGCGGATCCTGAAGGAAATCAACGATCGTCTGCGGTTCCTGGTCAATGTCGGCCTCGACTACCTGAACATGAGCAGGGCCTCCGGCACCCTGTCCGGCGGCGAGAGCCAGCGCATCCGCCTGGCCAGCCAGATCGGTTCGGGCTTGACCGGCGTGCTCTACGTGCTGGACGAGCCTTCCATCGGCCTGCACCAGCGCGACAACACCCGGCTGCTCGAGAGCCTCAAGGGCCTGCGCGACCTCGGCAACTCGGTGCTGGTGGTCGAGCATGACGAGGAGGCGATCATGACCGCCGACTACGTCATCGACATGGGACCGGCGGCCGGCGTCCATGGCGGCGAGGTGGTGGCCGAAGGCACGCCCCAGCAGGTGATGGACAATCCGAACAGCATCACCGGGCAGTACCTGTCAGGCGTTCGCGAGATCGAGATCCCCGAGGATCATCGCCCGATCTCCAAGAAGAAGGTGCTGCGCGTCGTCGGGGCCACCGGCAACAACCTGAAGAACGTGACGGCCGAGATCCCGACCGGGACCTTCACCTGCATCACCGGCGTGTCCGGCGGCGGCAAGTCGACCTTCACCATCGAGACGCTCTACAAGGCCGCGGCCCGGCGGCTGCACAACGCCTCGGACGCCCCTGCCCCGCACGAGAAGATCGAAGGGCTGGAGCACTTCGACAAGGTCATCGACATCGACCAGTCGCCGATCGGGCGCACGCCACGATCGAACCCGGCCACCTATACCGGCGCCTTCCAGCCGATCCGCGACTGGTTCGCGGGCCTGCCGGAATCCAAGGCCCGGGGCTATGGGCCGGGCCGGTTCAGCTTCAACGTCAAGGGCGGCCGCTGCGAGGCCTGCCAGGGCGACGGCCTGATCAAGATCGAGATGCACTTCCTGCCGGACGTCTACGTCACCTGCGACGTCTGCCACGGCAAGCGCTACAACCGCGAAACGCTCGAGGTTCTGTTCAAGGGCAAGTCGATTTCCGACGTCCTCGACATGACCGTCGAAGAGGCGGCGGACTTCTTCAAGGCCGTCCCGTCGGTGCGCGACAAGATGGAGACGCTCAAGCGCGTCGGCCTGGGCTACGTCCAGGTCGGGCAGTCGGCGACGACGCTCTCGGGCGGCGAGGCCCAGCGCGTGAAGCTCAGCAAGGAGTTGTCGCGCCGGGCGACCGGCAAGACGCTCTACATCCTCGACGAGCCGACCACCGGCCTGCACTTCGAGGACGTCAAGAAGCTGCTGGAAGTGCTCCACGAGCTGGCCGACCAGGGCAACACCATGGTGGTCATCGAGCACAACCTGGATGTCGTGAAGACCGCGGACTGGATCGTCGATTTCGGTCCCGAAGGCGGCGACGGCGGCGGCGAGATCGTCGCCCAGGGCAGCCCCGAACAGGTTGCCGCCAACCCGCGCAGCTGGACCGGCCGCTACCTGGCCGACATCCTCAAGAAGCACGACGAGCGGCGCAACGAGCGCAGGGCCAAGCTCCGGGCCTAGCGCCCGCCGAACAGCGGCAGGGTGTCGGGGGCCAGCGCGCCCTCGATCTCCAGCATGCGCAGCTTGGTGTCCGCCCCGCCGGGCGCCGAGAACCCGCCCTTGCGGCCGCCTGCAGCCAGGATGCGGTGGCAGGGCACGACGATGGGCCAGGGGTTCGCGCCCAGGGCCTGGCCCACGGCGCGGGACAGGCTGATGTCCCCAAGGCGCCTGGCGATGTCGCCGTAGGTCAGCGTCTGACCGGGCGGGATGGCGCGGGAAATCGCATAGACCTGTGCCGCCAGTGGTGCGACGTGGCCGTCGTCGAGCTGCACTTCCCGCAGATCGCGCTTCTCGCCGCGCAACAGCGCCTGCATGCCGGCGATGGCCTCGGCGACGGGCCCCGGCGGCTCGCCTTCGGGTGCGTCGGGGTGGCGGCGCGCGATGCGGGCGCGCGGATCGCCGCCCTCGGTCAACGGCAGCATGACGCCGGTCAGTCCCACAGCGTTCCAGGCGACGCCGCAAAGGCCGATGGCGGTGTCGAACAGGGCGAAACCTTCGGACATGGCGAGGATCCTAGCACCGCGCCGCGCCGTCCGCTGGCGGCATTCGGACTCTCACCCTGGCGCAGCGTGATCGGGCTTGCTTTCAAACAGGCGTTCGAAATAGCCTCGCCGCATACTTAGAGAATTAGGGAGCGACCCAATGAAACTTTACGGCGCGCCGATGCCGGCGCCGAACCCCCGCCGCGTGCGCATTTTCCTGGCCGAGAAGGGCATCGACCTGGCCGAGACGCCGGTCAACATGATGAAGCGCGAGCATAAGTCGTCGGACTTCCGCGCCAAGAACTCGATGGGCCAGCTGCCGACGCTGGAGCTGGACGACGGGACCTGCATTTCCGAGACCGTCGCGATCTGCCGCTACTTCGAAGAGACCAACCCCGAGACGCCGCTGTTCGGCCGGACGGCGGTCGAGAAGGCGCTGATCGACCAGTGGATCCGCCGTGTCGAGTTCGCGGTGATGATGCCGGTCGGCAATTTCTGGCGGCACGCCCATCCATATACGGCCGCGCTGCTGACGCAGTTCAAGGACTTCGGCGAGTCCAACAAGGAGACCTATCAGGGCGCTCAGAAGTACCTCGACCGCGAACTGGCGGGTCGTGAGTTTCTGGTCGGCGACACCTACACCATGGCCGACATCTGCCTGCTCTCGACGGTCGACTTCGCCGAATGGATCGGCCTGCCGGTCGAGGACGAGTTCGAGAACCTGAAGGCGTGGCGCGAGCGGGTGAAAGCCCGGCCGAGCGCGACCGCCTAGGCGGCCGGCTCCTTGGCGTCCGGCGTGGTGACGACGGGCGCCTTGGACAGCTCCCGATAGGCGATGGCCGCCGGGGCGATGATCACGGCGTAGTAGAGGGCGCTGATCCAGGCCGCGACCAGCAGATAGATGATCATCACCGGCGAGAAATAGCTCGTCAGCGAGGTCTGGTCCGGAGCGAAGATCGCGCCCGTCGCCTGAAGGTCGCCGCCCAGGGCGATCGCCGTCAGAGCCACGAAGATGGTCGTCGCCAGCAGCGCAACCGCCACGATTCCGCAGATGGCCAGCAGATAGGCGCCGGTCAGCCGCCAGAACTGGCCGTGGGTGAGCCGCCAGGAGTCGAACAGGGCCAGTCGGCGCTCGGCGAAGGTGATGGCCGGAGCCAGCGACAGGCGCACCGCGGCGTAGAACAGCAGACCCAGGAAGAACATCTCGGTCGCCGCGCCGACCAGGATCGCCGCGCCGCCGCCAGCCGCCGAGGCGGCGAAGGCGATGAGCCCCGCGGCCAACACGACCACGGCCAGCGTCAAGCAGGCGAGAATGACGTAGACGAAGGTCAGCAGCGCCAGGCGCGCCTCGTCCATGCTGAGCTTGAGATAGGCGAAGCCCTTGTCCTCCGGACGCAGCAGGATCCGGTAGACGGCCGCGGCCATGACGCACTGGACCGCCAGGCCCATGATCATCATCGGCGCCAGGTCGCCCATCGCCTTGAGGAAGGCCTGAGGGCTGGCGGCCTGCTCGCCGGCGCTGGCCTCGAGGACGGCCCGCGCCTCCTGTCCGATGCTGACCAGATAGACCGCGCTGCACACGCTCACGAGAAACGCGAACACCGCCCAGACAAGGACGATCTTCGGTCGTTCGCGCGTAATCCGGAAACCTTCGAAAGCGGCGTCGGTCGCCGAGAACGCAGTCATCTCATTCCTCTGGCCAAGCCGTCGCTAATAACGAGTCGGCCGCTGTTTGGCTGCGGACTCTGGTGGGGGACGTGCACGCCCGCAAGGCCCCGCTCGCGAAGTGTTACGATCGTTGCTAGTTAGTCACGCATGTCGATCCAACCTGTACATATCGTCGGCGGCGGCCTGGCTGGCTCCGAAGCCGCTTGGCAAGTCGCTCAGGCCGGAGTTCCGGTCGTCCTGCATGAAATGCGCCCGGTCCGTAAGACCGACGCGCACCATACCGACGGCCTGGCCGAACTGGTCTGTTCCAACTCGTTCCGCGCCGACGACTGGACGGGCAACGCCGTCGGTCTGCTGCATCACGAGATGCGCAAGCTGTCGTCGATCATCATGAGCTGCGGCGACGCCCACCAGGTCCCCGCCGGCGGCGCGCTGGCCGTGGACCGCGACGGCTTCTCGCAGGCCGTCACGGCCCGGCTGGAGGCCCACCCGCTGGTGACCATCGCCCGCGAGGAAATCGCCGGCCTGCCGCCTGCGGAGTGGGACAACGTGATCGTGGCCACCGGGCCGCTGACCTCGCCCGCGCTGTCGGCGGCGATCCTCGACCTGACCGGCGAAGGCGAGCTGGCCTTCTTCGACGCCATCGCGCCGATCGTGAACTTCGACTCCATCGACATGGACATCTGCTGGCGGCAGTCGCGCTATGACAAGGCCGGGCCGGCGGGCGACACGGCGGCCTATATCAACTGTCCCATGGACAAGGCCCAGTACGAGGCCTTCATCGATGCGCTGCTGGCCGGACCGAAGTCCGAGTTCAAGGAGTGGGAGAACGTCCCCTATTTCGACGGCTGCCTGCCGATCGAGGTGATGGCCGAGCGCGGCCGCGAAACCCTGCGCCACGGGCCGATGAAGCCGGTCGGCCTGACCAACGCCCACAACCCCGAGGTCAAGGCCTACGCCGTCGTTCAGCTGCGGCAGGACAACGCCCTGGGCACGTTGTGGAACATGGTAGGCTTCCAGACCAAGCTGAAGCACGGGGCCCAGACCGAGATCTTCCGCACGATCCCGGGCCTGGAGAAGGCCGTCTTCGCGCGTCTGGGCGGCCTGCACCGCAACACCTTCCTGAACAGCCCCAAGCTGCTGGACGCCCAACTGCGGATGAAGAACCAGCCCCGGCTGCGCTTCGCCGGCCAGGTGACCGGCGTTGAAGGCTATGTCGAGAGCGCCGCCGTCGGCCTGCTGGCTGGCCGTTTCGCCGCCGCCGAACGCCTGGGCCGTCCGATCGACCCGCCGCCGGCCACGACCGCGCTCGGCGCCCTGATCGGCCACATCACCGGCGGCCACATCGACGCCGGCAAGGGCTCGTTCCAGCCAATGAACATCAACTACGGCCTGTTGCCGCCGCTGGAAGCCGCCGGCCCCAAGCGCCGCGACGACGGCAGCCGGATCGGCGCCAAGGAACGCGGCCGCAACAAGAAGCTGGCGGTCGGTGAACGTGCCCTGGCCGATCTGGAAACCTGGGTCGCCGGGGCGACGGCGATGGCGGCCGAGTAGCTAGAGCCTCCCGCGGGCGGTCGCCCAGAACAGGCGAAGGCGCGCCTCCAGATCGGAGGCCCGCCGTCCCTGCGCCCTGGCCCGCGCCAGGGTCGCGTGGGCGACGGCCGGGAAAGCGGCGACGGACATCCCCTGCCCCGCCGCCAGGGCTTCGGCCAGAGCCGCCTGAGCGGCCTCTCCATCCATGCCCGCAGTCCCCATCAGCAGGCCGATGGCCCAAGCCTCGCCCGCCCGCTCGGCCTTGACGAGGTCGGCATTGGGATCGAGGACCAGCGCCGCCGTCCGCGCCACGCCGCCAGCGGACGAGCGCGCCCACTCCAGGGCGTCGGCGAGGTTCATGGGCGCGGCGTCCAGCTCGCGGTAGCGGGCGTCGATCATCGCCTCCAGCGGGGCGCGCGGCAGAGCATGGCGGGCGATGGCGGCGGCCAGCGCCTGGGCGGTCGGGTGATGGCGGACAGGCCGCCCCTCGAAGACCTCGTCCAGCACCTCGCGCCACCAGGTCAGGCGAATCTCGCCCATCAGCGCGTTGGAGGCCACCTTCGGCGCTCGGGCCAGCTCATAGTCGAAGGCGTAGATCGCCAGGACGTCGGCGCGGGCGGCCGCGTCTGCGATGAAGCGGCTCGACAGCCAGCGTTCCGGGTCAAGCCGGCGGGCCTGGTCGTCGAGATCGGTGGCGGGTTCGTTTTCGGACATCACACAAAAGCAAAAGGCCCGCCGGATGGGCGGGCCTTCCGATCTTAGACGGCTTCGGCGGCTAGCCGAAGATGGTCTGGTTCATAGTCATGGTGACCAGCATCGGCAGCGACAGCAGCGTGTTGGTGCGCGAGAACAGCATGGCCAGCTTGCCGGCCTTGGCCTTGGCGTCGGCGTCGCCTTCAACCAGGCCCAAGGCGATCTTCTGGTTCGGCCAGATGAAGACCCAGACGTTGATGAACATGATCGTCGCCAGCCACATGCCGACGCCGATGAAGGTGTGTTGCGGCACCTGGAAGCCGTCCAGAGCGCCCAGGCTGAACGCCTGGAACAGATAGCCGCGGTTCCAGGCCAGGATCACGCCCATGATCCAGGTGGCGAGCGCCGCATAGCGGAACCAGAACAGCGCCTCGGGCGCGATGTACTTCGAGACCGCCGGCTTCAGCTCGGCCGGGATATCCGGCATCTTACGGATCTGGACGAAGTTGAAGTAGTAGAGCAGACCAATCCAGAGAATGCCGAAGAAGGTGTGCATCCAGCGGAACACGGCTTGCCAGAAGATGCCGTCGGTCGAGCCGTAGTGGCTCATGTACCCGACGACCATGACGACCGAGAGCACGAAGCTCACAATCATGGTGTTGCGGAAGTTGGACAGCAGTCCCTGCATGGATTTAGCCCCTCACGATTCCAGCCCTGAGCCCGGATATAGGGCGTTTCGCCACAGGCGAAAAGCCAAGCTAGACCGCAATCAATGCAGCGGCGAGCTTGCGGCCCTCGGCCGTGAGGATGTTGTAGAGCCGGCAGGCGGCGGCGGTGTCCATGAATTCCAGCCCGATCCCGGCCCGCTGAAGGGCGTCTCGGACCGGCCGCGGCGGCAGAGCATTGGCGTGCCCGGCCCCCAGCAGCACGAATTCGACGTCCGAGCGGCCGACCTCGATCACATCGGCGAAGTGCTCGGGCGTCAGGTCGGCCATCGAGCGGACGGGCCAGACCCTGGCCTCGTCGCGCAAGATCAGCAGGGAGCCCTCGTGCCGGCCGGTGGAGAGGCGGAAGCCGCCGTCTCCGTACGCGTCGATCTGGGGAGCGTCCCTGGCCATGGCGCGCCTAGCGGGCGGCCATGGGCTTGAGGGGCTCGGCGGGCTCGTCGCCGCGCTTCACACCCCAGAGCAGGATGATCGGCAGGGCCACGTAGATCGACGAGTAAGTCCCGACGACGACGCCGAACACCATGGTGATGACCAGCGGGAAGAGCACCGGGCCGCCGAAGAACACCGCGCCGGACAGCGCCAGGATCGCCGTGGTGCCGGTGATCAGGGTGCGGGACAGACGTTCGTTCTCCGACTTGTTGATGATGTCGGCGAGCGGCGCGGTCTTGTACTTGCGCAGGTTTTCGCGAAGTCGGTCGAAGGTGATGACCTTCTCGTTCATCGAGTAGCCGATGACGGTGAGCAAGGCGGCGATCGAGGTCACCGAGAACTCAAGGTGCGTCAGCGACAACATGCCCAAGGTCAGCAGCACGTCGTGGAACACCCCGACCACGGCGCCCAGGCCGAACTGCAACTGGAAGCGGAACCAGATGTAGAGCAGCATCAGGAACACCGCGACGCCCAGGGCCAGGAAGCCGCTGGTCATCAGTTCGCCTGAGACCTTGGGGCCGACGACCTCGACCTTCTTGAAGGTGATGCCCGGGAAGGTCTTCGACAGCTCATTCTTGATGCGCTGGGCGCCTTCGACGGGGTCGACGCCCTCCGCGGTGCGGAAACGCAGCATGGCCCCGTTGGGCGCGCCCAACTGCTGGACCTGCGCGTCCTCGCCGCCGACGCGCATCATGGTCTGGCGAAGCGCGCCGATGTCGACGGGGCCCGGCGTCTGCACCTCGATCATCGAACCGCCGATGAAGTCGATGCCCAGGTTCAGGCCCTTGGTGAAGAACGACACGCCCGAGAGCGCGATGAGGATCGCCGAGAAGATCGCCGCATAGGGCGCGAGCCGCACGAAGTTGAAGTGAAACTCGCGCGGTAGAAGTCGGATCAGAGGCCACATGTTCTCGAACCCTAGACGATCGGCAGAGCCTTCGGCCGGGTGGCGCGGAACCACAGACCGATAAGCACTTGAGTGATGACGACGGCGGTGAACACCGAGGTGATGACCCCGATGAGCAGCGTCCAGGCGAAGCCGCGGATCGGGCCCGAGCCGAACTGGAACATGATCAGCGCGGAGATGGCGCTGGTGATGTTGGCGTCCATGATCGAGACCAAGGCCAGCGAATAGCCGTGTTCAAGCGCCGATATGGGCGACCTGCCCGCATGCGCTTCGTCCCGTATCCGCTCGTAGATGAGCACGTTGGCGTCGACGGCCACGGCCAATGTCAGGATCAGGCCGGCGATGCCGGGGAAGGTCAGCGTCGCCTGTGTGAGCGACATGATCCCCAAGATCAGCAACACGTTCACGATCAGCGCGATCGCGGAGAACACGCCGAACAGCCCATAGGCCAGGATGATGAAGACGATGATCGCCACGCCGCCGATAGCCAGCGAGATGATGCCGGCCCTGACGGCGTCGGCGCCGAGTTCGGCCCCGACGGTCGACTGCTGCTCGACCTTCAGCGGAGCCGGCAGAGCGCCGGCGCGCAGCAGGATGGCGAGGTCATTGGCGCTCTGCGGCGTGAAGCTGCCGCTGATCTGACCGTTGCCGCCGGTGATCGCGCTCTGGATCACGGGCGCCGAGATCACCTTGCCGTCGAGGACGATGGCGAAGCGCTTGCCGAGGTTCTGCGAGGTGGCGTCGGCGAACCGGCGCGCGCCCTGGCCATTGAAGCGGAACGACACGACGGGCTGGCCCGACTGCTGGTCGAACTGCTGCTGGGCGTCGGTCAGCATCTCGCCGGTGACCAGCGCGCGCTTCTTGAGGACGTAGGACTGCGAGAATCCGTCGTCGGCCGGATAGACCTGCGAACCGGGAGGCACGCGGCCGGCAGCCATGTCTTCCGGGGTGACCGTCTCGTCGACCATCTGGAAGGTCAGCTTGGCGGTCTGGCCGATCACGTCGCGCAGACGTTGCGGATCGCTTTCGCCAGGCGCCTGAACCACGATGCGGTTCACGCCCTGACGGACAATGGTGGGCTCCTTGGTGCCCAGTTCGTCGATCCGGCGGCGCAGGATCTCGATCGACTGATCGACCGCGCGGCCGGCCTCGGCGTTCATCGCGTCCTGAGACAGCGACAGCCGAATCCGGCCGCCGCCCTCGGCGGCGACGGTGATCCCGCTGCCGCCCGGCGCACCGGCCGTCGCGGCGGCCACCGTGCTGCGCAGCTTGTTGACCGCGGTGTTGGCCTGAGCCGGATCGTTGATCAGAACGCTGACCTGGTCATTGACCAGGCGCAGTTCGGCAAAGGGGATATTGGCCTCGCGCAGCTGGGTGCGCACGTCTTCCAGGAGGTTGGAGAGCTTCTCCTGCTTGAGCGCGGCGGTGTCCACTTCCAGCAGGAGGTGCGAGCCTCCCTGCAGGTCCAGGCCGAGGTTCAGGGTCTGCTTGGGCATGAACCCCGGCAGGCTGTCGCGCACATTGGCGGGCAGCATGTTCGGCAGGGTGAACACCACGCCGAAGATCGCCGCAAATACAACGGCGATCACCTTCCAGCGCGAAAGATTGATCATGTGTGCGTCGAGCCCTTAGGCCTTGGGGTCGTTGGCCGCAGCCGGTTCGCCGCGGACGCGGACCTCGGCGATCATGCCTTTGACCACCTTTACCGTGACGCCTTGGGCGATTTCGAGGCCGACTTCCTTGTCCTCGACGCGCACCACCTTGCCGACCACGCCCGAGTTCAGCACGACGGTGTCGTTGCGCTTCAGGTTGGTGATCATCTGTTGGTGCTGCTTCATCCGGCGCTGCTGCGGGCGGATCATCAGGAAGTAGAACAGGACGACGAGGCCGACGAGCGGCAGGAACTGGATCAGCAGGTCCTGCGGACCGCCCGTAGGGGCGCCGGCGGCGGTTTGGGCGAAGGCGGGCGTGGCGAACATGGCGCTCCGAAGCTCATAAGTCGGGCGCGTCTCGGCCCGGATTTCAAGTCGGCGGAAGCTATGCGCTGCGTCTTCGTTTTGCAATGGAAGCGCCGTGCGGCTAAGCACCTTCGCCATGGAAGACGCGTTGAAGCCAGTTCTCGTCCGTATCGCCGAAGCCCTGGAACGCTTGGCTCCTCCGGCCAAGGTAGCCCCGGCGTTCGACGGAGCCCGCCTGTTCCGGCACGATCCCGTGACCGGCGCCTTCCATCCTGCGCCCGACTATCCGCTGCCGCTCGATTCCCTGCTGGGCGTCGATCGCCAGAAAGCGCGGTTCCTTGAGAACCTGGAGCGCTTCGCTCGCGGCGTGCCGAGCAACCACGCGCTGCTCTGGGGCGTACGCGGCACCGGCAAGAGCTCATTGACCAAGGCCGCCTTCATGCAGGTCGTGCAGTCCGCGCCGGACCTGAAGCTGGTCGAGGTCGACCGTGACGAGGTCACCCAACTGCCGGCCCTGTTCGACGTGCTGCGGGGCCGCAGCGAGCGGTTCGTGGTGCTATGCGACGACCTGTCGTTCGAGGAAGGCGCGGCGGCCGCCAAGGCGCTGAAGTCGGCGCTGGAGGGCGGCGTCTCGGGCCCGCCGACCAATGTGCTGTTCGTGGCCACGTCCAATCGCCGGCACCTGATGCCGCGCACCAACACCGAGGACCGCGGCCTGGTCGCCTCGGCGGAGGACGCCGAGGAAGAGGTCAGCGTCTCGGATCGTTTCGGGCTGTGGGTCGGCTTCCCGCCGATGGACCAGGCGACCTACCTGGCCGCGGTCAACGCCTATGCCAAGCGCTATGGGCTGGGCGATCCGGAACTCGACCGCCGCGCGCTGCAGTGGGCGCAATTGCGCGGCTCGCGCTCAGGCCGCGTCGCCTATCAGTTCATCCGCGACCTGGCCGGCGAACAGGGAAAGTCCCTGCCCCTCTAAGGATGGACGGTTCCTCCTCGTAGGAAGAGGAACCGGGACTCCTATTTCGGCAGCACGAGCTTGGGATCGATCGGGCGCGCGCGTTCCTGCGGCGTCGGGGCGTAGCGGACCTCAAAGTGCAGTTGAGGTTCGGAGACCCCGCCGGTGGAACCGGCCTGGCCGACCTGCTGTCCCTGCACGACCTTCTGCTGCATCTTCACGTCGACGCGGGCCAGGTGGCCATAGGCGGTGACCCAGCCGTCGGTGTGCTTGACCAGCACCAGATTGCCGAAGCCGGGCACCTGGTCGCCGGCATAGACCACATCGCCGGCGGCCGCGGCGCGGACCGTCTCGCCCTGCGGCGCACGGATGTTGATGCCGTCGTTGCGCTGGCCGGTGCCCTTGGGGCCGTAGTCCGAGACAATGTCGCCGCGCACCGGCCAGACGAAGCGTCCACGGCCGAAGCTGGAGATCTGCGCGTCGGTCGGCGTCCCGGTCGTCGGCGCAGGCGCCGGCGTGACCGGTGCGGGCGTCGTGGGCCTGGGCGGCGGCGGCGCAGGCCGCGGAGGCGTCGGCGCGGGCGTCGGGGTCGTCGTGGACGGCGGCTGATATGGCGTCGACGGCGGCTGGTAGGGAGTCGCCGGTGGTTGGTATGGGGTCGCCGGTGGTTGGTATGGGGTCGCCGGCGGTTGGTATGGCGTCGGCGCAGGCGGCAAGGGCGCAGGCGTCGGCCGCGGCGCGGCGACTTCCTCGCGGATCGCGCCACGGTCGCGATAGCCAGAAGGCAAGATCACCTGCCGGCCCGACTTGATCGACGCGCCGACCCGCAGGCCGTTGGCGTCCGCCAGAGCCTTCTGAGTCACGCCGAAACGCCGCGCGATCAGCGCCATGGTGTCGCCCTGGCCCGCGACATAGGCCTTGGCCTTGGTCGCCGGTCCCTTGAGCACCTGTCCCGGCTGCAGGGCGTAGGGCGCCTTCAGCTTGTTGTCGTCGGCCAGGTCCTTGCGGGTGGTGTCCAGGTCGCGGGCGATGGCGTCGAGATTGTCGCCCTTCTTGACCGTGTAGGTCTTCGGCTTGCCGGTCGTTTCGACCACCTTGCCGGTCACGCGCATGCGGACGGTGGTCTGCGGCTCGTCCACGACAGGCGTCGGCGGGGCGGGTTGGGTGGTGCGCGGCGGGCTCGCCGGAGGCTGGTACGGCGCCGGGCCGCTCGAAGACACCGGGACCTGGGTGCGGACGACCGTCGGACCCTTGTCCTTGTAGCCGTCCGGCAGGATCAGGCGCTGGCCGGGCGAGAGCGGGGCCTCGACCTCGCGCTCGTTGGCCTCGGCGATCGCCGCGGCGGTGACGCTGAACCGGCGGGCGATGGCGAACAAGGTGTCGCCGGACTCCACCACATAGGCCTTCACGTTGGAGCCCTTGGGGCCCTTCAGCACCTGGCCCGGACGCAGGGCGTAGGGCGCCTTCAGATCATTGGCCTCGGCCAGCAGCCTGCGGTCCGTGCCGAGGCTGCGGGCGATGGCGTCGAGGTTGTCGCCCGACTTGACGGTGTAGTCCTTGGCCGGCCCGGCGGTGTCGACCACGCGGCCGGCCACGGTCGTGCGGGTCACGGTCTGCATCGCCGGAGGAGTCGAGGGCGGAGGCGGAGGCAGCGGCTGCGCCGGCTGGATGCTGGGCAGCGGCGTGGACTGGACCGGCGGCGTGGGACGCGGCGCGAGCGCGCCCTCGTCTGGCCGAACCACCGGCGGCGAGGCAGGCGGCGGTTGGCTGGGCGCCGGATTGGGCCGGGTCGGGAAGTTCGGGCGCATGGGCTCGGCCGTGGTGCAGGCGGTGAGCGCCGTGCCGGCCAGGAGGAATAGAACCGTACGCGAAAGAGAAAGCGTCATCGCCGCTCCGGAGAACATTGGATCGGAATCAGTCGAGGCGTCAGGGTTAATGATGGGTTACGGCCGACGCCCAGGCCACCCAATTAGTCGTGCCTCACGGCTCTTTGGCGACGCCGTCGAGCAGAGGAACGAAGCGGACGTCAGTCATGTTTTCGGCCCGGAAACCGCCCGCCCCGTCGCCGAGGTATCGGATCAGCTTCTGCACCGGCCCCTTGCCCACGGGCGCCACCAGGATGCCCGAAGGTTTCAGTTGTGAAAGCAGTGCCTTGGGCTCATCCGGCGCCGCCGCCGTGACCAAAATGCGGTCAAAAGGCGCCTGCTCTGGCCAACCCAGGCCGCCGTCGCCGAAACGCGTGATGACGTTGGTCAGACCCAGTTGCTTGAAGCGGCCCTCCGCCTCCCCCAGCAGGGTGCGGTAGCGCTCGACGGTGTAAACCAGCCGGGCGAGCTTGGAGAGGATCGTGGTCTGGTAGCCGGAGCCGGTGCCGATCTCGAGCACGCGCGAGCGCGGCTCGACCTGCAGGGCCTGGCTCATCAGGCCGACGATGAACGGCTGGCTGATCGTCTGGCCGCAGGCGATCGGCAGGGCCGAATCCTCGAAAGCCCGTTCCTTGAACAGGTCTGGCGTGAACAGCTCGCGCGGCGTGGATTCGAGCGCAGCCAGCACCGCGGGATCGCTGACGCCCTGCGAACGCAGAGCCAGCACCAGGCGCGCAAGCTGGACGTCCCGCCCCTCTCCGCTGTTGTCGTCTTGCTTGGCCATGTTCGCCTCAGGCCTTCGGCGGCGCGCCCCCGAGCACGCCCTTCAGGCGAAAGACGGTTTCGGCGTGAGTCAGGTCGATATGCAAGGGGGTGACGGAAATCTTACCGTCGTAGATGGCCCGCAGGTCCGTCCCTTCGTCCGGCTGCGACATTTCGTGGCGGAAGCCCATCCAGTAATAGTCGCGGTTTCGCAGGTCGGTGCGCTTCTCGGCGTGACGCACGGCCACGTTGCGGAAGGTCTGGCGGGTGACCTCGACCTCGGTGATCTCCTCCGGCGCGCGGGACGGGAAGTTGACGTTCATCACCACGTCCTTGGGCCAGCCGATCTCGACCAGCCGCTTGACGATGCCCGGAGCAAAGCGCTCGGACGGCGCGAACATGTCCTGACCGTCGATCAGCGGCCATCCGGTCTGCGAGAGGGCGATGGACGGGATGCCGAGGGCCATGCCCTCGATGGCGCCGGCGACGGTGCCCGACAAAGTCACGTCCTCGGCCAGGTTGGCGCCGCGATTGACGCCCGAAAGCACCAGATCAGGGCGCTCTGCGCCCATAAGTTCGCTCACCGCCAGCATCACGCAGTCGGTCGGCGTGCCGGTCGTGGCGAAGCGGCGCTCGTCCAGACGGCGCACGCGCACCGGATCGGAGAGGGTTAGAGCACGGCTGGCGCCCGATTGTTCGTACTCGGGCGCACAGATCCAGACGTCATCAGTCAGGGCGCGGGCGATGTTCTCCAGCGCGACGAGGCCTTCAGCATGGATGCCGTCGTCGTTGGTCAGGAGGATTTTCATTCGCCACCGATGTGCGTCAGGCCGGGGAGATAGCGGTGCAGCGCCTGCGGAATGGCGATGCGGCCGTTTTCGTCCTGATAATTCTCCATGACCGCGACGAGGGTGCGGCCGACCGCCAGCCCCGAACCGTTGAGGCTATGGACGAAGCGGGTGCCCTTCTCGCCGGCCTTCTTGGTCCGGGCGTTCATCCGCCGGGCCTGGAAGTCACCGCAGTTCGAGCAGGAGCTGATCTCGCGGTAGCGGCCTTCCGAGGGGATCCAGACCTCGAGGTCGTAGGTCTTGCGGGCGCCGAAGCCCATGTCGCCGGTGCAGAGCAGCATCGTGCGGAACGGCAGTTCCAGCGCCTTGAGGACCGCCTCGGCGCAGCCGACCATCCGCTCGTGCTCTTCCTCGGACTTGTCCGGGGCGGTGATCGAGACCAGCTCGACCTTGTAGAACTGGTGCTGGCGGATCATGCCGCGGGTGTCGCGGCCCGAGGCGCCGGCCTCCGAGCGGAAGCACGGCGTCAGCGCGGTCATGCGCAGCGGCAGCTCTTCCTCGGCCACGATCTGGTCCATGACCATGCTGGTCAGCGGAACCTCGGCGGTCGGGATCAGCCAACGGCCGTCCGTGGTCTTGAAGAGGTCATCGGCGAACTTCGGCAGCTTGTCGGTGCCATAGGCGGCCGCGTCGTTGACCAGCAGCGGCGGCGAGACCTCGGTGTAGCCGTGCACCTGCGTCTGCAGGTCGAGCATGAACTGGCCGATGGCACGTTCCAGGCGGGCGACCTGGCCCTTCAGCACCACGAAGCGCGCACCGCTCATGCGGGCCGCGGCCTCGAAGTCGACGAGCCCCATCGCTTCGCCCAGATCGACATGGTCCTTCGGATTGGCGATCGCGTAGGGCTCGCCCCAGCGGCGGGCCTCGACGTTCTGATGCTCGTCGGCGCCGACCGGCACGTCCGGCAGCGGAATGTTCGGCAGGGCGGCGAGCAGGTCGTGCAGTTCAGCCGAGACAGCGCGTTCGACCTCGGCCTGTTCGGCCAGAACGCCCTTCACCTGCTCGACCTCGGCCATCAGGCGCTGGGCCTCGGCCTCGTCCTTCTTGGCCTTGGCTTGGCCGATCAGCTTGGAGGCTTCGTTGCGGCGGCTCTGCGCCGTCTCCAGCGCGAGCTTGGCGGCGCGGAGCTTGGCGTCCAGTTCAACGGCCTGGGCGGCGGCGCCGGAACGGCCCTTCGCAGCCCATGCTTTCTCGTAAAGCTCAGGGGTTTCGCGAATGGCTCGGATATCGTGCATGGGTCCGCCACAGGTGGGAGTGAGCGGACTTCTCTAGAGCGCGTTGGTTAGCGGGCCAACCCCTCGTGCGGGCGCTAGATCGCCACGACGTCCGTGCCCGCCTCGTCTTCCTCGCGCTTGCGGCGGGTCTCGATGAGCCGCACGCACCAGATCGAAATCTCGTAGAGCAGGATGATCGGCACGGCGAGCATGGTCTGGCTGATCGGATCGGGCGGCGTCACCACGGCGGCGACCACGAACACCCCGACGATGGCGTAGCGGCGGCCCGCCGACAGCGCCTTGGACGAGATCATGCCCGCCATGCCCAGCAGCGTCAGCACCACCGGCAACTGGAAGCAGAGGCCAAAGGCGAGCAGCAGGGTCGTGACCAGGCTCAGATAGTCCGAGACCTTGGGCAACAGCTCGACCGAGATTCCGGCGTCGCCGACGATCTGCTGGGACAGCGAGAACCACAGAACGAACGGCAGGATCACGTAGTAGACCAGCGCCGCGCCCATCAGGAACAGACTGGGCGAGGCCAGCAGGAACGGCAGGAACGCCTTGCGCTCGCGCTTGTAGAGCCCAGGCGCCACGAAGCCGTAGACCTGCCAGGCGAGGACCGGGAACGTCAGCACCACGGCGCCGAACCCGGCCAGCTTGAGCTTGGTGAAGAAGAACTCGAGCGGCGCGGTGAACACCAGCTTGAGCTTCTCGGCGCCCGCGACGTCGGGGACCTCGCGCGCACCGATCAGGGCCAGAAACAGGTCCCTGGTGCCGGAAAGGAACTTCACAAGGTCGAAGCCTGCGGCCTGCTGGGCGTGCGCCGCCTGCTCGGCCGCCAGCAACTGGGCGGCGATCGCGAAGGGGTGCAGCAGGAACATGTAGATCTGCTTGGAAAACGCGAAGCAGATCGCAAATCCGAGCGCCATGGCGATCACGCAGATGATCAGGCGCGAGCGCAGCTCGACGAGGTGATCCAGCAGCGGCGCGCGGGAGGCTTCGATCTCGGATTCGTCGTGATCGTAGGGACTGCTCACGCCTTGGCTCCAGCCTTGGGCTTGGGCGCGGCCTTCGCCTTGGGCGCCGCAGCCTTGGCGGGCTTGGGCTTGGCGGCGGCTTCCGTCTTCGGCTTGGCGGCGCGGGGCGCGCGCGGCTTGGCCTCCTCGATGACGGGGGCCGGCGCCACCGGCTCAGGCGCCGGCGGCTCGTAGGCCTGGCTGGCGGAGGGCGGGAACTGCACGCCGGAGCCTTCCAGGCTGTCGCCGATCTCCTTGAACACCTGGTCGACCTGGGCCTTGGAGGCGTCGGCTGCGGCGGTGTCGGCTAGCTGGCCGCGGCGCATGGCCTCGACCTCCTTGCGGAGCTCGTCCAGTTCGGACTGGCGCGCCATCTCGTCGAAGCTGGCGCGGAACTCATTGGCCATGCCGCGGATCTTGGCCGTGAACTGGCCGAGTTTGCGCAGCATCACAGGCAGGTCCTTGGGTCCCACGACGATCAGAGCGACCGCCGCGATGACCAGGAGTTCAAGCCCGCCGATCTCGGGAAGCATTCGTAAGGCAGCCTAGACGTAAGAGCCCGCGCCGGTCGGAACCGGCGCGGGCGAAATCTTCGGGAATACGGCTAGATCAGCCGCGAGCCTCATCCTTCTCGTGCTCCTTGGGGAGCGGCTTGGAGGCGTCGGCGGTGGTCGTCGGCTCATCCTTAAGGCCGTCCCGGAACGCGCGGATGCCCTTGGCGGCGTCGCCCATGATCCCCGAAAGCTTCCCGCGGCCGCCAAACAGCAGCGCGACGACGACCAGAACGATCAGCCAATGCCAAATCGAAAATGAGCCCATAAGGCCAAACTCCTTAACGTCGGCGGCCACCTTCGGCCGCACACCCGTCCCCTGTCAGACCGGAATATAGTCCGTCACACGGCAAGACGCCAACGCGTCCTAGTGCGCCGGATCGTCCTCGCCCAGGAAATCAGTGTGAAATTCGGGCGCATCGTCCTCAAGCGGGTCTTCTTCAGGCAATCCGAGACCCGACGGGTTGGGCACATTGAAGTCAGGCGGCAGGTCAAGGCTGAGCAGCCCCGCCGCTTTCATCTCCGCGATTCCCGGCAGATCGCTCAGCTGGGCGAGGCCGTAGTGCTCCAGGAAGGCGTCGGTGGTGCCGTAGGTCACCGGTCGCCCGGGCGTGCGCCGACGTCCCCGCATGCGGACAAGCCCCAGCTCCAGCAACACGTCGAGCGTGCCCTTGCTGGCCTGCACCCCGCGCACGGACTCGATCTCGGCCCGGGTGACGGGCTGATGGTAGGCGATGATCGCAAGCGTCTCCTGCGCCGCCTTGGACAGGCGCCGCGGCTCCTCGCGCTCCTCGGTCATCAGGAAGGCCAGATCCTGCGCGGTCTGGAAGCGCCAGCGCCCGGCGATGCAGGCCAGTTCGACCCCTCGGCCCTCATAGGTCTTCTGCAGGGCCCCGATCGCCGCATCGACGTCCGCATTCGCCGGCAGGCGCTTGGCGAGATCTTCGACGCTGAGCGGAGCTGCGGCTGCGAACAGCAGCGCCTCGATCTGGCGTTCGGTGTCGCCGCTCACGGACGCAGCTCCTTGCGGGCGCGCAGATAGATGTCCGCGAACGCCTCGAGCTGACGGGTCTCGAGCGCGCCTTCCTTGACGAGCTCGAGGCTGGCCGACAGCGTCGAGGCGACATAGGAGGCTTGGCTCGGCCCCTCCCCCACCGGCCGCAGCGGCGCGACGCCGTTGAGCGGGGTCCAGCGATCGAGGTCGGGCAGCATGTGACGCAGGCGGTCGCGGGCGTCCTCCAGCGGATAGGCCTGCTGGACGCGCGGCGTGTAGTGGCGGCCCTGCTCCTTGCGGCGCTGGTCGATATAGGCGCTCATCAGCCCATAGAGGTCGCCCTCAAGACGGGTCGACGGGATGACCTTGATCGCTTCGGGGTCGCCGCGGACGAATATCTCGCGGCCAAGCTGAGCGCCGTCGCGCAGGGCGTCGGCGGCCTTGCGCATCGCATCGAGCTTGGCCAGGCGGAAGGCCAACTGAGCGGCCATCTCCTCGGCGGGCATCTCCTCGGCCTTGGGCCGTTCGGGCTTGGGCAGCAGCAGCCGCGACTTCAAATAGGTGAGCCAGGCGGCCATGACGAGGTAGTCGGCGGCCAGGGAAAAGCGCACCCGGCGCGCTTGCTGGACGAAGGCCAGGTACTGGTCGGCCAGCTTGGTGATCGAGAGCTGGAGAAGATCGACCCTCTGGTTGCGGGCCAGGGCCAGAAGGACGTGCAACGGGCCTTCGTAACCTTCGATGTCGATGACCAGCGCATCTCCGTCCTCGGCCGCGGTGTTGGCCGCTTCGAAGTCCAGAGTGGGCTGGAAGGCGCTCACGCAGCCCACCTGCCGTCGAACGCCGCATCGAACCGGGCCCGAGCTTCGGCGAGATCGAACGGCTCGGGGACCTTGGCCAAGCGGCCCAACGCGGCCTTGGCGCGGCGCGCGGCCTGACCGGACAGAGCCTTGGTCCCGGCGAGCACCGCCTTCATCTCGGCCATGTCGCCATTGCAGTGCAGGACCACGTCGCAGCCCGCCGCCAGGGAGGCGCGCGCACGTTCCGCGAACTCGCCGCCGAGGGCCTTCATCGACAGGTCGTCGCTCATCACCAGGCCATCGAAGCCGATCGCCCCGCGGATGACCTCGCGCATGGCCTTCTTGGAGGTCGTGGCCGGACGCTTGGCGTCGACCTCGGCGTAGACGACGTGGGCGGTCATCGCCATCGGCATGTCCGACAGCATCTTGAACGGTGCGAAGTCCCAGGCGTCGAGCTCGTCGTACGGCGTATCGACCACCGGCAGGTCGTGATGGCTGTCGGCCTTGGCTCGGCCATGGCCGGGGATGTGCTTGATGACCGGCAGCACCCCGCCCGCGATCAGGCCCTCACAGGCCGCGCGGCCCAACAGCGCGACGCCGTCGGGGGTCTTGGCGTAGGCGCGGTCGCCGATGACGTCGTGCGCGCCGGCGACCGGCACGTCGAGGACCGGCACGCAGTCCACATTGATGCCCAGCTCCGCCAGATCATGCGCCAGAAGGCGCGCGCCCAGCCGGGTGATCTCCCGCCGCAGCAGAGGGTCGTTGCTCGGCAGGTCGCCATAGGCGCGACCCGGCGGATAGCGCCGCCAGTGCGGCGGCCCCAGGCGCTGGACCCGGCCGCCCTCCTGGTCGATCAGCACCGGCGCATCTGGCCGGTCGACCGTGGCGCGAAGCTGGTCGACCAGCTTGCGCACCTGGTCGGGCGACTCGACGTTGCGGGCGAAGAGGATGAAACCCCACGGCTGAACGTCGCGGAAGAAGGCGTCCTCCTCCCGCGAGAGGCTAAGCCCCGAACAGCCGAGGATCGCGGCGCTGGTCACTTCACGAAGCAGTTCTTGCCGGCCGCCTTCAGCTTGTCGCAGAAGGCCGAGGCGTCGGCGCGGCTGGCGAAGCCGGTGACCTGAGTGCGGTAGAGCGTCGAAGAGCCCTTCTGCACCGCCTCAACGCGCTTGCCCTTGCCGGCCGCAGCGCCGGGGGCGACCGCGACGGCCTTGTTCCATTCGGAATCGGCCAGCGACTGCGACGAGAAGGCGCCGATCTGCACCGAGGCCGCGCCGCCGGCGGCGGCCTTGGGCGCCGGGGCCTGGCTGAGCGCGGCGTCGATCGATTTGGGCGCGGGCGGCGGCGTCACCTTGGTGACGGGCGCGGCAGGCGGCGCGACAGCCGGCTTCAGGCCGGTGGACGTGGTCGGCGGGATCGGCGCGGCCGAAACCGGCGAGGTCGGCGCCGGGCGCGGCGGCGGCTGCACGGCGACCGGAGCCGGGCGGGCTTGGGGCTGCTCCGGCGGCGCGGTGAAGTTCGGCGTGGCGGGAGCCGCCTGCCCTTGCTCGGTGTGATAGATCTGCAGGCCTTCGGCCGGATCGGCGGGCTGGGCCTCGGCCGGCGGCGCGGCCTTCATCTCGGCGACGGGCGCGCCGACGGTGCGAGGCGGTTGGCCCGCCTCACGCACGCCCGAGCGGTAGAACATGATGATGGCGACGACGAGCGCGATCAGCACCAGCGCGCTCAGGATCAGCATGACGGGCGCAGGGCCACCGCCGCGCACCGGCTGGCGCGCGTCGAAGGACAGAGGCGCGTCGGTCGGGGGCGTGTAGGCGCCGCGATCGGGGTCGGACATAGAAGGCTCCGAAGAAAAGCTCGGGTGGCCGCAGCGCGAATCGCGCGCGGCGTTTCGGTGAGTTTACCGAAGGGGACCGGGCTTCGAAGCCGCCCTGACGCCTAATTCCAGACGTCGAGGTGGAAAAGTCGGCGGTGCTCTTCGATGGCGAACCGGTCGGTCATGCCCGCGATGTAGTCGCACACCACTCGCGCCCGCCCGGCCTCGTCGCGGTTCTGCGAGCGAGCGAACCACTCCGTCGGCAAGACGTCAGGTTCAGCCATGAACAACTGGAACATCTCGGCAAGAATGCGGCGGGCCTGGCTACGGGTTCGATTGACCTTCCAGTAGCGGTACATGCGGTTCATCAGGAACTCGCGCAGCCGCGACAGGTCCTCGAGCATGTCCCGCGAAAAGGAAACGAGGGCGTGGTCCATGTTGCGGACGTCCTCGGCCGAGGCGACCTTCGCCTCCAGGGCGCGGCGATGGGTCTCAGCCAGTACATCGTCGACCATGGCGCCAATCATGCGCCGCACGGCCTCCAGACGCGTGATGACCGGATCGAGCCCCGGATAGTCCTTGTAGACCCCCTCCAGAATCGGCCCGATCAGCGGCACGTCCAGCAGGTCGTCCAGCGTGAAGAGACCGGCCGCGACGCCGTCATCCACATCGTGGTTGTTGTAGGCGATGTCGTCAGCGAGAGCCGCGACCTGGGCCTCGGCGGACGCCCAGGTGGACAGGCGCAGGTCGTAGTCCTTGTCGAACTCGGCGATCGCGTTCCAGGACGGGCGGCCGAGCTTATCGGCCACCGGGCCGTTGTGCTTGATGACGCCTTCCAGGGTTTCCCAGGTCAGGTTCAGGCCTTCCCAGCCCGGATAGCGGCGCTCCAGCTTCGACACGACCCGGAAAGTCTGCACGTTGTGGTCGAAGCCGCCGTACTTCTCCATCTGGATCTGCAGCTCGTCCTCGCCGGCGTGGCCGAACGGCGGATGGCCGAGGTCATGGGCCAGGGCGATGGTCTCGGCCAGGTCGGCTTCCAGACCCAGCGCCGTGGCGACCGAGCGCGCGATCTGGGCGACCTCCAGCGAATGGGTCAGGCGAGTGCGGAAATGGTCGCCTTCATGCGCCACGAAGACCTGAGTCTTCTCCTTGAGTCGCCGAAACGCCGTCGCATGGATGATCCGATCGCGGTCGCGCGCGAACGGCGTGCGGGTCCGGCTCTCCGGTTCGGCGACCTTGCGCCCCAGGGATTTGGACGAATCTTCGGCATACGGCGCGCGGGGCGGAGGGATCATCTGGTCTCGGTATGACAACGCCCCTTGGACGAAGGGCTTGGCGACCTCATATAGTCCAGGCAGAGGTTTTCCGCAGTATGACTACGACCGAACTCACCCTTTCGCCCGCGGCCGCCCAGCGGCTGCACGACATCGGCGCCTCCGAAGGCAAGCCGATCATGCTGCGCATTGCAGTCGAGGGCGGCGGCTGCTCGGGCTTCCAGTACCAGTTCGACCTGGTGGACGCGGCCCAGCCCGACGATCTGAAGATCGAACGCGACGGCGCCGCGGCCCTGGTCGACGAGATGTCGCTGGTGCTGCTCAAGGGCTCGGAGATCGACTTCGTCGATGAACTGGCCGGCGCGGAGTTCAAGATCCGCAACCCCAACGCCAAGTCCAGCTGCGGCTGCGGCGTCAGCTTCTCGATCTAGCCTGAATCAAAAAGGGCGGGAGCCGCGGCCCCCGCCCTCTTCGAACCCTTAGCGCGAGGGTTCGAGCTTGGTGTTCAGCACCCAGCCGACATTGTCGTTCTCGTCAGCCACTTCCCACCAGAGGCCTTCCTTCTGGCCGGTCGGATAGAGAATCGCGCCCGGCTGCAGCGCGCGGACCATGGCGCCCTTGGCGTCGGGCGAGCGGCGCATGTTGACGGGAGCCGTCGCGGTGAAGGTCTTGGTCGGCGAGGCCTGGGCCGCGCCGGCCGAGGTGGACACCAGGCCCAGCTCGTTGACCATCTTCGAATAGGCCTGGATGAAGGACAGGGTGACGATGCGGCCCGTCTCGGTGTCCTCGTAGCCGCCGCCGACGGCGCCGCCGAAGCCAGTCGAGCCGAAGCCGCCGCCGCCGGCGCTCCAGCCGATGTCGTTCTTCACCGCATAGCCGTCGGTCACCGACACGGTTTCCGTGGTGCGGACGTTGGTCAGCGACAGCACGGTGTTGGCTTCCAGCTTGCGGGTCTTGATGCCGCCCACGAGCGCGCCGGCGGTGCCACCGATCAAGCCGCCGGCGATTCCGGCCAGGGCCGAACCGCCCGCATTGCCGTCAGCGGCCTGCACTTCGGCGACCAGCACGTAGTCGGCGGCCTTGATCTGGCCTTGGCCGACGTTCGAGCCGCGTTGCATGCCCAGGCCCGAACCGATGTCGCGCTCGGCCTGCGCCGCATTGAGGCCCGCGCCGCGGTCCACCAGGTTGAAGCAGCCCGACTTCTGCACGATCGAGCGCAGCAGTTTGGCGGGCGGGGCCAGGTTGTACTGGTTCCAACCGCGCGGATCGTCGCCGTTGGTGATCGAAAGCGTGCCGAGCTTGCGGGTGCAGCGCGGCACTTCAGCCGACGCCGCTTCCTGCATTTTCTGGGCGTTGGACGCTTTGGCCGGACGGCCCTGGGCGAACGCTCCAACCGGCGCCGCAGTCAGCACCGCTGCGCCGACCATGGCCAGCTTTGCAAAACGCGACATGAGTACCCCCGTGCAATGACATTTGGTCGCAGGTAGCTAGACCATCATCGCGACAACGTCACGTACGTTCGCGGGGCTTGAGCCCAAGAACCGGCGCCTCTAGCGTCCGGACCCCAAGCTGGAGCAGTCGATGCGTATCGCGACCTGGAACGTAAATTCTGTCAACGCACGCATTGAGACGGTGCTGCGCTGGTTCGAGGAGGCCGCTCCCGACGTCGCCTGCCTGCAGGAAATCAAGTGCGTCGACGAGAAGTTTCCGGCCGAGGCGTTCGAGCGGCTGGGCTACAACGTCGCCGTCCACGGGCAGAAGACCTACAACGGCGTCGCGATCCTTTCGAAGGCGCCGCTGGAGGACGTCCGCAAGGGCCTGCCCGGCGACGACACCGACGAACAGGCCCGCTATCTGGAGGCCGTGATCAGCGGGCCCCGCCCCGTCCGCGTGGCCTCGATATACCTGCCCAATGGCAATCCGATCGGAACCGAGAAGTTCGACTACAAGATCCGCTGGATGGCGCGGCTGAACGCGCACGCCCGCGAATTGCTGAGCTATGAGGAGCCGCTGGCCCTGGTCGGCGACTACAACGTCATTCCCGAACCGCGCGACGCGGCCCATCCGGAGAACTGGCTGGGCGACGCCCTCTTCCAGCCCCAGAGCCGAGAGGCGTTCAGAGCCCTGCAGTGGCTTGGCCTGACCGAAGCCTACATGGCCATCGACGGCTCGCCCGGCGCCTACACCTTCTGGGACTACCAGGCCGGCGCCTGGCAGCGGAACAACGGCATCCGTATCGACCACGCCCTGCTCTCGCCCCAGGCGATGGACCTGTTGCGCGGCTGCGTGATCCACAAGGACGTCCGCGGCTGGGAGAAGCCGTCGGACCACGTCCCGCTTGTCGTCGAGCTGGAGATCTGATTCGTCGCAAAGAGATTGCCGCAATTCAGGCGCGACTCTAGCTGCACCTTATGTGTCTCGGAGGTTGATCCCATGCGTACTCTCGTACTTTCGGTCATCGCCCTGGCGGCCATGAGTGGACCGGTCCTAGCGCAGGACAGCGCGGCCAACGCCTCGGCCGCTGGCGGCGCCTCGTCCGAGGTCGCCGGCCATCTCACCGCCTCCGGCGTGCAGGCCGTGGTCGGCGTCGCCGCGGTGCCGGTCAGCGTCGCGGCCGGAGCGTCGGTCGTCGGCGGCTCGGCCGTCGCCACCGCAGGCGCCGGCTCCGTGGCCGGCGGCGCGGGTCTTTCGGAAGCCGCCGGCGCCTCGGCCGAGTTCGCGTCCGGCCCGCTGAAGGTCGACGACAAGGTCGTGGTCTCGCCAGACCCGATGCCCGCCGTTCCCTACAACGCGCAGAAACCGACCCCCTGATGAAACCGATCCACGCCCTTCTCGCAGCGGCGGCGCTGAGCGCCACGGCTGCGCCCGCCTATGCCCAGGACAGCTCGGCGCGCGTCATCGCCCCGCACTTCACCGCCGAGCAGGCGGCCTCGTTCTCCAAGCAGGTCGAACGCGACCTCGCGTCCAAGGGCGCGCGGGTGGCCATGGTCTTCCGCGCCGGGCGCATGCGCGACCAGCTCCCCGAAGGCATCGCCTACACCCATGGCGCATTCTGGGTGTACCGCGACATCAAGACCGCCGACGGCGGAACGGTGAAGGGCTACGCGGTCTACAACCTCTATGCCGGCGACGGCCAAGGCTGGTCGAAGATCGAAAGCCGGCTGGTGCAGGACTTCCCGCTCGACTTCACGCGTGGATCGACGGTCGACGACATGGCCGTGATCATTCCGAGCCCAGAGATGCAACGGCGGATCCTGGCCGTCATCGACAGCCCGACCTACCAGAAGGTCCACAATCCCGAGTACTCGCTGGTCGCCAATCCGTGGGCGCGCAAGTACCAGAACTGCAACAACTTCATGCTCAACGTCATCGGCGCGGCGATCTGGCAGACCGACGACCCGCAGCGGATCACCACAAACCTGAAGGCCCACTATAAGCCGACCATCGTGAAGACCAACGCCGTGGTCCGGCTGTTCGGACCGATCGCCGACCAGCGGCTTCGCACCGACGACCAGGACGGCACGGTGCGGACGGCCACCTACGAGTCGATGGCGGTCTTCATGCGTGAGAACAACATGTTGCAGGACGCCTACATCTACAACTTCCAGCGCTGAGCGCTTCTCCTTGCAGTTGATCAGCGTTAGCGTGACCTGGAGAAGCTGCTGGGAGATCGGGCCATGGGCGCGGTCGAGCTGGTCGGGGTGGCCGCAAGTCTGAGCTTTCTGGCGGGCTGGCGGCTGTACGCCTGCATCGCTGCAGCGGGCCTGGCCATGCGCTATGGGCTCATCGACCTGCCCCAGAAGATCCAGGCGCTCGACGCCCTGGCCAATCCATGGGTGATCGGCGTCGCTCTGCTGGGCGCAACCGCTGAACTGTTCGCCGATAAGGTCATGTGGTTCGACAGCCTGTGGGACGGCGCCCATACGCTGATCCGACCGCTGGGCGGCGCCTTGCTGGCCCTGGCCGTCGTCGACGCCTCCGACCCGGCCTGGCAGGTCGTGGTGTTCATGCTCGGCGGCGGGGCGGCGCTGCTCAGCCACAGCGCCAAGGCCAGCGCCCGCGCCGCGGTCAACACCAGCCCCGAGCCGGTCAGCAACATCGCCGTGAGCGGCTTCGAGGACGTGGTGACCGCCGGCGGTCTATGGCTGGTGCTCAGCCAGCCGCACATCGCCATCGCTGTGGCTCTGGTGCTGCTGATCTGCTCGCTCGGCGTGATCTATATGAGTTGGCGCGTTCTTCGCCGGCTCAGACGCTGGTGGTCCAGCGACCCTAGCCCCTGAGCTTGCCCAGGATGTCGGCGATGCCGCCCAGGCCGCCTAGACCGCCCAGCGCGCCGCCGAGACCACCCGTGGGCACTTGGCCGTCAGGCGTCAGGTGATCGATCACCTGAGGCAGGACCTGGGCCAGCGTGCCGGCCGCGACCTGCGGATCGACTCCCAGCTTGGCCGCAAAGTCCGCCAGCATGCCAGATGACAGCACCGACTGGATCTGCTCGGCCGAGATCGGCAGATTGCCGCCGGTCGAGATCCAGGATTTTGCGATCTCGCCAAGGCCGCCCTGTTCGAAGGCGCCCAGCAGGCCGCCCAGGCCGCCCTGTTGCGCGCCCAGAAGGTCAGTGATCGCGCCGATCGGCGAGCCCTCGCCATCGCCCGCGCCGCCCAGAATGCTGTCCAGCAGACCCATATCGCGCTCCTGTCATCCGATGTTCGATGAAGTCCTCAAGCATATGAGACACCACCGGCATGACAGTTCAATCATTGGTCGAGGGGCGCCCTTCTCGGCTTTGACGAACGGCGCTAGCGTTGGGGCATGAACGAATGGCCCCGGCTCTTCCTGCTGCTCGCCCTGGCCGGCGTGGTCGTGACACTGCTGGGCAGCGTCGCGGCCTGGACGATGGACGAGGAACGCCGGATCCGACGGGCGCTGAAGCGGGTGCTGAAGGGACCGGCCGAAGCCGTCGTGATCGCGCGCGGCCGTGGGCGCGGCGCCGGCTTCAACACCTCCACCGGCCTGATGGCCGTGACCTGGGACACCGGCGGATGGCTGTTGATCTACCGCCTCGACGAACTGATGGGCGCCGAGGTGATTGTCGACGGCCAGGTCGTGGCCCGCGCCTATCGCGGTGAGCCGCGGCGCGCGCTGGACCAGGCGCTTGAGCACGCCGCGCGGGTCACCCTGCGGCTGATCTTCGATGACCCGCACCACCCCGACTTCGACCTCGACCTCTGGCTGGCAGGCGATGAAACGCGTCGGCGCTCGACCTCGCCCGGCGACGCCATGCAGGAGGCCAATCGCTGGCTGGCGCGGGCCGAAGCGATACTGCGCAGGCCGATCGCCCCGCGCGTCGCGGCCGGGACACCCAGCCCGCTGCGGCCAGATCCCGACGCAGCTCCAGACGAGGACGACGATCCCCCCTTCCACCTCGGCAGTGACGAACGCGTGCTCTGAGGCCGACGCGTTAGCCCAGCGCGAAGTCCACGCCGGCCTGCGCATGCACGAGGGCTGTGTCGATCACCGGCCGGTCCAGGTCCTCGGGCGACAGCAACAGCCCGATCTCGGTGCAGCCGAAGATCACGCAATCGGCGTCGGCCGCAGCGGCGATCATCGCCAGGACCTCGGCCTTGGAGGCGGCGGAGATCACGCCCTGGCACAGCTCGTCGTAGATGATGGCGTGCAACCGTTCACGCTGAGCGTCGCTGGGGATCATAGCCTCGACGCCGTGGGTCTTCAGCCGGTCTCGATAGAAGGCCTTCTCCATCGTGAAGCGGGTCGCCACCAGCAGCGGCCGCGAGCAGCCGGCTGCCTTGACCGCATCGGCCGTGGCGTCGGCGATGTGGATCAGCGGCACGCTCACCGCGGCCTGCACCTGATCGGCCACCAAGTGCATGGTGTTCGCGCCGATCATGATCGCCTCGGCCCCGGCCAACTCCAGCCGCGCGGCGGCCCGCGCCAACGCCTCGCCGGCGGCCTGCCAGTCGCCATCAGCCTGCATCTGGGCAATCGGCGCGAAGTCGACCGACCACATCAGCAGTTCGATGGAGTGCAAGCCGCCCAACCGCTCGCGGACGATGCGGTTCATGGCCTGGTAATAGAGCGTGGTGCTCTCGGCGCTCATGCCGCCGAGTAGTCCGACTATCCGCATGGGAGGCCCAGAAGGAGCTTAGAGCGCCGCCTTGATCGCGCCGACGACCTCGTCGTCCAGCGGTTCGGTTCGCGGCCCGAAGGCGCGGATCAGCTTGCCGTCCTTGCCGACCAGCAGCTTGTGGAAGTTCCAGACCGGCTCGGCCGGCTCCCCGAGCACTTCCTTGGCCCACTTGTAGAACGGATGGGCGGTCTCGCCCTTGACGTCGGTCTTGCCGGTCAGCGGGAAGTCGACGTTGAACCGGGTCTCGCAGAATTCCTTGATCTCGGTCTCGGTGCCGGGCTCCTGCCCAGCGAACTGGTTGCAGGGCACGCCCAGCACCACCAGCCCCTGGTCGCGATAGTCGCTGTAGAGCTTTTCCAGGCCGTCGTACTGGGGGGTCAGGCCGCACTGCGAGGCGGTGTTCACCACCAGAACGACCTTGTCCCGATAGGTCTCAAGCGGCAGGTGGCCGCCGTCGATGGTGTGGAACTCAAAGTCGTAGGCGAACTTCGTCATGGCCGTGCTCCACCGATGGGGTTGCACAACCTAACGCCGCTAGCCCCGATCCTCCAGCGCCTGTTCGACCGCCAGCGCAAGATCGAGCGCGCGCACCGCCTCGTCGGCGGTCACGATCGGGCGAGGCGCCTCGCCACGGACCGCGGCCAGGAAGCCCTCGACGCTGGTCGCCAGGGTGTCCTTTACGGCCGGCGCGTCGGCATAGTCCTGATTGAGCGGAAAGCCGGTGGTGTTGCGGAACGCGCGGGTGATGAAGTCGATCTCGACCTCGCCCGATGGATAGACCAGCTTCATGCTGCGCTTGCGCTCCAGCGCCATGCGCGAGGAGTCAAACACCGCGGTGAAGCCGTCGTCGAAAGTCACCTCGGCGCGGGCCTGGTCCCAGCCGCCGGAGAAGTCGACCTTCCCCTCGCCTTCCACCGCCAGCGGCCGAGCCGTCGAAAGTGACAGCGCCAAGTCGAGGTCGTGGATCATCAGGTCCAGCACGACGGAGACGTCGAGGCTGCGTTCCGACGGCGTGCCGTGACGGATCGATTCCAGCCGCAGCGGCTGCTCGGGAATGTCGAACAGGCCCATGGCCTGGAACACCACGCGTTCCTGGTGGCCGCAGGCGACGACGAGGTTCTGTCTGGTCGCCTCGGCGATGATTTTGTCCGCGTCGGCCAGGCTGATGGCGATGGGCTTTTCGATGTAGACCGGCTTGCCCGCCTTCAGCGCCGCCAGGGCGCCTTCGACGTGGACGCTGGCCGGCGAGGCCACCGTGACCACATCGCAGGCCTCAAGGAATTCGTCGATCTTGTAGAAGGCGCGCCCGCCCAGCGGCACAGCCAGGGCCGCCGCGCGATCGGGGTGATGGGTGTCGAGCACCGCCGACAGCACGGCCCCCTTCGCGCCCGCATACTTGCGCGCATGATGGCCGCCGAACACGCCGGCTCCGATAACGCCGCCTCGCAGGGGTTCGCCCATGGATTCGCTCCGAAACCAACTCTCGAGCCGCGCCTTACACGGAAGCCCTACTCGACGCCACCTGCGCGGCGCGCCAACATGCTCCTGAACCAACAGGGAGACGCCAGATGACCACCTCGCGCGAGGTCCGGCTGAAGAGCCGCCCGGTCGGCCTGCCTACCGCCGATAACTTCGAACTGGCCACGGTCACCCTGCCCGCCCCCGGCGAGGGCGAAATCCAGGTCCGCAACGACTGGATGACCGTGGACCCGTACATGCGCGGGCGCATGAACGACGCCAAGAGCTACTCGCCGCCATTCGCCCTGGGCGAGGCAATGCAAGGCGGCGCTGTCGGCACGGTCATTGCGTCCAACGACCCGGCGTTCAGGGCCGGCGACCTGGTGCAATCCAACTATGGTTGGCGCGAAGCCTTCAACGCCCACACCTCGATGGTCCAGAGGCTCGACACCATGGGCCTGCCGGCGCAGGCATTCCTCGGCGCTGCCGGCATGCCCGGCATGACCGCCTATGCAGGCCTCCTGCGGGTCGCGGCGTTGAAGGATGGCGATGTGGTGTTCGTCTCGGCGGCGTCCGGCGCGGTCGGATCCATGGTCTGCCAGATCGCCAAGCTGAAGGGCCACAAGGTGATCGGGTCGGCCGGGGGCGCCGAGAAGGTCGCCTTCCTCAAGGACGAACTCGGGATCGACGAGGTCATCGACTACAAGGCCGTCCCGGACCTGACCAAGGCGCTGGAAGCCGCAGCGCCTGAAGGCATCGACGTCTATTTCGAGAATGTCGGCGGCGAGCACCTGGAGGCCGCGCTGAACGCCGCCCGCCCGTTCGCTCGCTTTGCGCTGTGCGGCATGATCTCGATGTACAATGCCGCCACCCCGCCGCCGGGACCACGCAACATCGCCCTGGCGGTCGGCAAGCAGATCCGAATGGAAGGCTTCATCGTCTCCAGCCACTACGACCTGCTGCAGGCCTTCCATCACGACCTCGCCGAGTGGCATGCGGCCGGGAAGATCCGATGGCGCGAGACCGTGGTCGAAGGCATCGACCGCGCACCGGAGGCCTTCCTCAAGCTGTTCTCGGGCGAGAACTTCGGGAAGATGCTGGTCAAGCTGACCTGAGGCCCGTTGGCCGCTTGGAAACGAGCCGCTACAAGCCAGGGGTTAGTTTCTGCCGGAGTTTCCCGTGTCACGCCTGTTCAGCGCCTACGTGATCGTCGACTGGAGCGCCGCGGCCAAGCCCGCGACTGGCGCCGACTCCGTCTGGATCGGAGTGATGAAGCGCGACCTGCGCTTCCGGCTGACCTTCGAGTCGTTCAACCCGTCGACCCGCGCCGAGGCCGAGAAGAAGCTCGCGGAGATTCTGGACGACTTCAAGAAACGCGGCGAACGCGCCCTCGTCGGCTTCGACTTCCCGCTGGGGTTTCCGCGCGGCCTGGCGAAAGCTCTGGCCCTGCCCGGCGATCCGCCCTGGCGCGCCGTCTGGGACCAGCTCGACAAGATGGTCAAGGACAAGCCCGACAACACCAACAACCGCTTCGGCGTCGGATCGGAGATCAATCGTCGGCTGACCGGCGGCCCGTTCCCCTTCTGGGGCTGCCCGCCCAAGGACGCGCTGACCACCCTGCAGCCCAAGCGCACCCGCGCGCATGGACCAGACGACCTGCCGGAGTTCCGCCACACCGATCTTGCGGCCAAGGGCGCGGCGTCGATCTGGAAGCTCTACTACAACGGCTCGGTCGGCGGTCAGGCCATCCTGGGCATCCCGGCGGTGCGCCGCCTGAAGCTCGCCCGCGGTGAAGCCGTGAAGGTCTGGCCGTTCGAAGGCGGCTTCAAGGCGCTCACCGAGGCCGATCTGGCCGGCGTCGAGGTCGTGGTCGCCGAGGTCTACCCCTCGCTCTACAAGGCCCAGCCACAACCGGGCGAGATCAAGGACCAGGCGCAGGTCCGCGTGACGTCCGAGCACTTCGCGCGCCTGGATGAAACCGGAAAGCTGGGGGCGATCTTCGGGGCCAAGTCCTCGCCCGCCGACCTGATCGTCGACGCCGAGACGGAAGAAGGCTGGATCCTGGGCGTCGAGGCCTAAGCGGCCGAGGTCTCCGGGACGCGGTCGCTGGCCCGGCGGCGGCGTTCGACCACCGGCGGGCTGCGCAGCGATTGGATCCACATCGGGACCCAGACAGCGAAGGCGCCGGCCGCGTCGGCGGCCAGGTCGCTGAAGCTCACGCCGCGGTGGGTGAACATCTGCGCCACCTCGATCGAGGCGCCCAGCATGACCGCCGCGAAGGTGATTTCCAGCCGCCGGTTCTTGGGGAACGCGGCCATCATCAGGACCGTCAGGCCGTAGAAGGCGATGAAGTGCGCGGCCTTGTCGGCCGGCACGAAGTTCTTCTCCACGCCCTGGAACGGCCCAACCATGCCGATGCCGCACACGAGCGCGGCGGCGACGAGCAGGAAGCGGGCGGTGATTTTCGGCGAGAGAACCATGGGCGGCACCCTCGCAGATCAGCGTGAATCGACCGTTCACCGCGCGAAAAATAGTTCGGCTACAACCCGCGGCGGGCCAATTGCCAGAACCGCGCGCTCAGCAGACCGGCCGACAGGAACGACGCGGCGATCACCGCCCAGACGATTCCGTTGAGCCCGATTTCGAGGCGGATCGCCAGGAACCAGGCCAGCGGCATCATCACCAGGACGTAGCTGGTCAGGTGCGTGAAAGTCGGCAGCCAGACGTCCCCGCGCGCGCGCAGCGCCTGGGCGATGACCACCTGCAGGGCGTCAACCAGGAAGAACAGGCACGACAGCACCAGCGCCGCCGAGGCCATGGCCAGCACCATCTTGTCGGAGGTGTAGGCTTGGCTGATCAGGCCGGCTGTCGGCCAGATCACCAGCGAGATCACCAGGCCGAACACCGCGGTCATGCCAAAGCCGATCAGGCCCGCGCGGGTTACTCCTCGGGAGTCGCGCGCGCCGTATGCGCGGCCCACCATCACTGCCGTGCCGGTCGAGAGGCCCAGCGGCACCATGAACACCAACGCAGCGACATTCAGCACCACGGCCCACGCCGCGACGCTGAGGCCGCCCATCCAACCAGCGAAGATGTTCATCGAGGCGAAGGCCGCAACCTCGAAGAAGTTGGATGCGCCGGCGCCGTAGCCGATGCGCCGCTGCTCCACCTCCGACGGCCTGTCGCGCTCCGGCTTGTCGAACACGCCCAGCGCCTTCGCTTCGGGCATGCGCCAGATGTAGGCCAGCACCGCCAGCGCCAGGAAGGTCCGCGCGCCGGTCGTCGCCCAGGCGCCGCCCACGGCGCCCATGGCTGGCAGTCCGAACGTCCCAGGCACCAGCAAAAGCAGCAGGAGCAGGTTCACGCCATTGGCCAGCCACATCATCACCGCCCCGGGCTTGGGCTTGCCCAGGCCCTCCAGCCAGAAGCTGGCGGCGACGCTGAAGGCATAGCCCGGCAACGACAGGGCGAAGATCAGCATGGCCCGCGCGGCGCCGTCGGCGAGGTCCTTCTCCAGGCCGATCACGTGCAGGAATGTCGGGCCCGCCAGAAGCGTGACCACCATCGAGATCATGCCGATCCAGAAGCTGTAGACGAGGCCGCGGCGCAGCACCGCCCCCGTCATCTCGCGCCGCCCCTGACCGATCCGCCGGGCGGTCATCACCTGCACGCCGGTCAACAGGCCCACGCACATGGTCACCACCACGCTGGTCGGCGCCCAGGCCAGGGCGTGATAGCCGAGGTGGGTCGCAGAGTAGCGGCCGACGACGATCGCGTCGGACAGGCCCATGACCATGATGCCCAGGCGCGACAGCACGACCGGCCACGAGAGCTTCCACAGCTCTGCGGTCTCAGTGCGCACAACGTCGATTTCGCGCTCTCCCGAGGGAAGAGCAGCCTGGGCCGGGTCGGCCATGATCTCACCGGTTTTCAAAGAAGGCGCGGAACCTGACGCGTTGCGAGTCAAGCCGCAAGGGGCGGCTTGACTGTCGTGCTCATTTTCCAGGCGCCCGGCGCCCGCGAAGGCACAAGCGAGCGCTCACCCCGGCTCTCGCCGGACCGGTCGCGGGAGCGCAGCGCCCCCGCCTCTCGTCCTAGATCGCCGCGCGTAGCGCCGCTTCCAGACGTTCTTCCTTGAGCTTCTCGGCCACCAGGAAGGCCAGCTCCAGCGCTTGCTCGCCGTTCAGGCGCGGGTCGCAGTGCGTGTGATAGCGGTCGGCCAGGTCGCCCTCGGTCAGGGCGCGAGCCCCGCCCAGGCACTCGGTGACGTTCTGTCCGGTCATCTCCAGGTGAACGCCGCCCGGATGCACGCCTTCGGACTCGGCGATCTGCACAAAGCTCTTCACCTCGGACAGGATGCGGTCGAACGGCCGGGTCTTGTAGCCGTTGGCCGCGGTCAGGGTGTTGCCGTGCATCGGATCGATGGCCCAGACCACCGAGCGGCCCGACTTCTTGGTCGCCTGCAGCAGGCGCGGCAGGCGCTCGGCGATCTTATCGTGGCCAAAGCGGCCGTAGAGCGTCAGGCGGCCCGGCTCGTTCTTGGGGTTCAGCACGTCAATCAGGCGCAGCAGGTCGTCCGGCTCCATGGTCGGGCCGCACTTCACGCCGATCGGGTTCTTGATGCCGCGGAAGAACTCGATGTGCGCGCCGTCCAGCTGACGGGTGCGCTCGCCGATCCAGACCAGGTGGGCGGAGGTGTCGTACCACTCGCCCGAGGTGGAATCGACGCGGGTCATCGCTTCCTCGAAGCCCAGCAGCAGCGCCTCGTGGCTGGTGAAGAACTCCACGCGATGCAGGTCGGGCTGGCTGTCCGGCGTCACGCCGATGGCGGCCATGAAGGTCAGCGCCTCGCTGATCTTCTCCGACAGTTCGCGGTACTTCGCGCCCTGCGGACTGTCGGCGACGAAGCCCAGGGTCCAGCGGTGGATGTTGTAGAGATCGGCGTAGCCGCCGCCCGCAAAGGCGCGCAGCAGGTTCAGCGTCGCCGCCGATTGGCCGTAGGCCTGCAGCAGACGTTGCGGATCGGGACGGCGGGAGGCCTCGTCGAACTCCATGCCGTTGATGATGTCGCCGCGGTACGACGGCAGCTCCACGCCGCCGATCGCCTCGACGGGAGACGAGCGCGGCTTGGCGAACTGGCCGGCCATGCGGCCCACCTTCACGACCGGCTTGCCGCCGGCAAAGGTCAGAACCACCGCCATCTGCAGGATCAGCCGGAAGGTGTCGCGGATATTGTCGGCGTGGAACTCCTTGAAGCTCTCGGCGCAGTCGCCGCCCTGCAGCAGGAACGCGCGGCCCTCGGCCACCTCGCCCAGCAGGCCCTTCAGGCGGCGCGCCTCGCCGGCGAACACCAGCGGGGGCATGCCCCGCAGCACCTGTTCCACCTTCGCCAGTTCAGCCAGATCCGGATAGTCGGTCGGCAGATGCTTGGCGGGCTTGTTCCGCCAGGAGGCAGGCGTCCAGTGTTCGGTCATGGCTCAACTCCGCGCCCGCACGACGAACGGGCCGAGGGCTTCTAAACCCAGAATGATTGCTCAGTCGATGACGTAGGAAGGCGTTGGCCGCCTCGCTAGGCGTTTTCCGTCCGGCCCTGGCTCTGGCGCTGCACCGCAAGGCACCCGGCCGCGGCCAAGCCGCCGACGGCCAGCCACCACTCCTGCCACACCCCGAACGAGACCGCCGAAAATGTCAGGTACGCCACCGCCGTGCCCACGGCGACGGCGCGCCCCAGGTCGCGGCGCTGGCCGCCCTGCGCCGCGATGACGACGAACCAGAACACCGACGCGGCTGTCGCGCCGATCAAGCCCAGCTCCAGCCAGACCTGCAGCGGGCCGTTATGCGGATGCAAGGTGATGCCTGGTCCGAACATGCGACTGGCGTCGACGCCCCAGCCGCGGAACGGATGATCGCCGATCCAGTCTGCGGCATGGCGCCAGTAGCTCATGCGCATTGACCACGAGAGCGGCACCTGCGCCTCCAGCGCCTGGAACCAGCCCAGCTGGCGCGTGATCCAGACGATACCGGGCGTGGCGAAGAAGAATAGTCCGGCCCCCGCGCCGATCGCTCGCGGCGCGCCGCGCGGCCAGCGCCAGACCGCCCAGGCGGCCAGGGTGCTCAGCACCAGCGCGATCACCGGCGCATCGGCGTCGAGGCCAAAGCTTGCTCCCGTGATCCCCGCCGCCATGAGCACGCCGGGCCAGATCCCGCCGCCCGTCCGCCAGCCCGCCAGCGCCGCGGCCGGGGTCAGGACGGCCAGGACGAAGCCGCCCTGGGCGACGTTCTTGATCGCCAGGTCCGGGCGAATGGGGTCGTCGATCGCCACGCGCAGCGCCTGGTAGACGCCGGCCCCGGTCAGGGCCTCGATCGCCAGCAGAGCGCCCAGCAGCGCCATGCCCCACGAAAGCACCCGCAAGGCCAGAGTCCGGCCTCCGTCGGTCGCCGCGCCTGCGGCTCGGAACAGAGCCCAGTAGAGCACCGCTTGCAGAACCAGTTTCATGGCTGTGGCCTGTTCGGCCTTGGTTGGATGGAACGGGCTCCACACCATCGAGGCCAGCGCCCAGGCGACCAGCACGAGGATGGCCAGGGCCGCGGGACGGTCCTTGTCGTTGATCCGCAGCGCGCCCAGGCTGAGCAGACCGCCCAGGCCCGCTACCGGCGCGAACGCCAGCGGGCCCACCCAGGCGGCGATGGGCGCGAGCGTAAAGACGAAGGCCAGCACCCAGCCGAACCAGGCGGTCGCCTGGAATGGAGCGTGCGCCTCCGCCGTCGTCACGCCGCCGTACCCTGAGGCACGTACTTGTCGCGCATGGTGACCAGTTCCTCGGCGAGGGTCGGGTGCACGGCGCAAGTCGAATCCCACTGCGGCTTGGTCACGCCCATCTTCAGGGCGATGGCCGCCATCTGGATGATCTCCGGCGAATCCGGTCCTACGACGTGGCAGCCGAGGATTTTCTCTGTGCCGGCCTGGACCACCAGCTTGATCATGCAACGCTCGTCGCCCCCGTAGAAGGTCGTCTTCATCGGCCGGAAGCGCGAGATGTAGATGTCGACCTTGCCGTGAAGATGGCGGGCGTCGGCCTCCGACAGACCGACCGAGCCGACCGGCGGCTGCGAGAAGACCGCCGAGGCGACCATATCGTGATCGAAGGTGGTCGGATTGTTGTAGAACTCGGTCTGGGCGAAGGCCGCGCCTTCGCGGATGGCCACCGGGGTCAGGTTGATCCGATCGGTGACGTCGCCGACCGCCCAGATGTTGTCGACATTGGTCTTCGAGAACTTGTCCACCGCGATCGCGCCGGCGTCGTTCAGCGCAACGCCCGCGTTCTCCAGGCCCAGTCCCTCGACATAGGGCTTACGGCCGGTCGCGAACATGACGAGGTCCGTCTCGATGTCCCCGCAGCCGTCCATGTGGCTGACATAGCCGGTGGCGGTCTTCTCGATGCTCTGATGCTGGCAGCCCAGCATGACCTTCACGCCGCGCTTCTTCATCTCTTCGGTGACGTGCGAACGGATGTCGTCGTCAAAGCCGCGCAGGATGTTGGGGCCGCGATAGACCAGGGTGGTGTCGACGCCCAGACCGGCGAAGATGCCGGCGAACTCGACGGCGATGTAGCCGCCCCCCGCGATCATGATGCGCTTGGGCAACTCGGGCAGATGAAAGGCTTCTTCCGAGGTGATGATGTGTTCGGCGCCGGCGAACTCGGTCGGTTTCCAGGGGCGTCCGCCCGTGGCGACCAGGATCTTGTCGGCGGTGACCTCGCCCTTGCCGACCAGTTCGATGGTGTGGGCGTCCTTGAGCCGCGCCTTGGCGTGGACGATCTCGGCGCCGGCGTTGCTGAGATTGGTGACGTAGATGCCTGACAGCCGGGCGATCTCGCGGTCCTTGGCCTCCAGGAAGCGCTTCCAGTCGAATTGCGCCTCCCCGACGTCCCAGCCGTAGCCGCCTGCGACCTGGATCTGGTTGGAGAACTCCGAGGCGTAGACCATGAACTTCTTCGGCACGCAGCCGCGGATCACGCAGGTGCCGCCGACGCGGTGTTCCTCGGCCATGGCCACCTTGGCCCCCGAAAGCGCCGCCAGACGGCCGGCGCGCACGCCGCCCGAGCCGGCCCCGATCACGAAGAGGTCGTAGTCGTACTTCGCCACAGATGACTCCTTACGGCTCTAGGGTGACGACGCCGTCCGGCGTGCCCACCAGGGCCATGTCCGCGAGGTCCAGGAAGAGGCCGTGATCGACCACGCCGGTGACGCTCTTCAGCGCGTCGGCGAGCTGAGCGGGGTCCTCGATACGCCCGCAAGCTGCGTCATAGATGAGGTTGCCGCCATCGGTTTTCACCGGGGCGCCGTCCTTGACGCGCAGACGCGGCGCCACGCCGAGGTCACACTCGGCCAGCGCGTCGCAGATCCGCAGCATCGTCGTCTCATGCCCGAAGGCCACGACCTCGATCGGCAAGGGGAACTTGCCAAGCTGGGCGACCCGCTTTTCTGCGTCGGCGATCACCACGCAACGCTTCGAAGCCTCCCAGACCAGCTTTTCGCGCAGCAGCGCCGCGCCGCCGCCCTTGATCAGCGACAGGGCCGGCCCGATCTCGTCTGCGCCGTCCACGGTCAGGTCGATCGATCTCACCTGTCCCAACTCGCCCAGGCGAATGCCCAGGCTCTCCGCCAACTGCGCGGTCGCGAGGGAGGTCGGCACCCCGACGATGTCCAGTCCGCGCGCGCCCAGCGCCTTCACGAACCAGGCGGCGGTCGAGCCGGTGCCCAGGCCCACGGTCATGCCGTTTTCAACGAGGGCGGCGGCGGCTTCGCCGGCGGCGCGCTTCTGATCGTCTGCAGTGCTCATGGCGGTGACATAGGCGAAGCGAGCGCTCGCCGCGACGTTATTTCTTCGCCTTCTTAGCCATCTTTGCGGCCCTGAACCTGGCCGCCCAGCCCGGCTTCTCAACCTGGGCGCTGCGCTCCAGCGCCAGGGCGTCCGGCGCGACGTCGCGCGTGATTACCGAGCCAGACCCGGTATAGGCGCCAGCGCCGATGGTGACGGGCGCGACCAGGGCCGAATTGGAACCGACGAACGCCCCCTCGCCCACATGGGTCTCGTACTTGTCGAAGCCGTCGTAGTTGCAGAAGATCGTGCCGGCCCCGAGGTTCGCCTTGGCCCCGACCGTGCCGTCTCCGAGGTAGCTCAGATGGTTGGCCTTGGCGCCCGCGCCGACCTTGACCTTCTTCACCTCGACGAAATTGCCTATGTGGGCCTCCTCCCCGATCTCCGCGCCGGGCCGCAGCCGAGCGTAGGGACCGATCAGGGCTCCGGACTTCACCTTTGCGCCTTCCAGATGGCTGAAGGCGCGGATGACCGCGCCGGTCGCGATGCTGACGCCGGGCGCGAACACCACGAACTGTTCGATCACCGCGGCCGCCGCGATCTGAGTGTCCCAGCTGAAGTGGACGGTGTCGGGCGCCAGCATCTGCACGCCCTCGGCCAGGAAGTGCGCGCGGCGACGCTGCTGGAAGATGGCCTCGGCCTGCGAGAGCTGCATGGCGGTGTCGGTCCCCATGACCGAACTTTCCGGCGCGAAGGCGGCGCGGACCGTCGCGCCGTCGCCGTTGGCCAGGCTGACGACGCCGGTCAGGTAGTACTCCCCCTTGGCGTTGTCGTTGGTCAGCCGATCGAGCCAGCCGAACAGCTGCGCCCGGTCGGCAGCCAGCATGCCGGCATAGCAGGCGCGGACGGCCTTCTCCTGCTCGTTAGCCTCCTTGGCCTCCACAATGCGCAGCACATGGCCGTCGGCCCCGCGGATCAGGCGACCGTAGAGCAGCGGATCTGCCGGCTCGAAGCCCAGCAGAGCCAGCGGCGCGCCCTCCTCCCGCAGCTTGAACAGCGGGTCGAGATCCTCCGGCTCCAGCAACGGGCAGTCGCCGTTCACGACCAGAACATCGCCGTCGAAGTCCGCCAGCGCCGCCTTGGCCGCCAGAACCGCATGCCCGGTGCCCAGCGGCGGGTCCTGGACGGCCACGGCCGCTTCGCCCAACCGCGAGACCACCAGATCGCGCACCGCGGCGCTGTGGGTCCCCACCACGACCACGATCCGCTCGCAGCCGGTCGCCTGGACGGCGTCGATCACCCGGTCCAGCAGGGTCCGCCCGCCGACCTTGTGCAGCACCTTCGGCGTCGGCGACTTCATGCGCGTGCCCTGGCCGGCGGCCATAATCACGGCGGCGCGTCTGGTCATGGATCGGTCCTTACGAGTCGGGCGGATGTTGCAATCATGCGGCGTTTAGCCGAAACGGCGAGCGGTTTCGACGGAGCGTTTCCTTGGCTGACCTCAGCGCGCTGAACGGCGCCACCATCGTCTTCGATCTCGACGGGACCCTCGTGGATTCCGCGCCCGACCTGATCGGCACGCTCAACGTCATCCTGAAACAGGAAGGGATCGCGCCCCTGCCGCTCGACGAGGCGCGGCCGTTCATCGGCCATGGCGCACGTCGGCTGATCGAGCGCGGCTTCGCGGCCCAGGGCCATCCCGCCCCGGCCGAGCGGATGCCTGAGCTCTTCGAGCGCTTCATCGCCCACTACAACCAACACAGCGCCGACCTCACCCGCCCCTATCCGGGCGTGGTGGAGTGCCTGACGGCGATGAAGGCGGCCGGCGCCAGGCTGGCGGTGTGCACCAACAAGCTGACAGGGCTGTCGGTCCCGATCCTCGAAAAGCTCGATCTCGCTCGTTTCTTCGACGCCGTGATCGGCGCTGATTCCGCGCCCGCCCCGAAGCCGGACGCCCGGCACCTGACCCACACCGTCGAGGCCGCTGGCGGGCGTATCGAACGCGCGGTGATGGTCGGCGACGCCTCGACGGACGCCGGCGCAGCCCGCGCCGCCAAGGTCCCGCTGATCCTTGTCAGCTTTGGCTACACCGAGATTCCGGCGGCCGACCTCGCCCCCGACATCCTGCTCGATCACTACGATCAGATGGCAAATGCGTGCATAAGACTTCTGACCGCTTGCCCGGCGCAGAGTGAGCAGCTATAGGCGCACCCTTCCTGCGGCGGATGCGTAGCTCAGCGGGAGAGCACCTCGTTCACACCGAGGGGGTCACAGGTTCAATCCCTGTCGCATCCACCATTTTCTTCCCGCATTTTCAGCCGCGCCCAGAGACCGCAGTCATGCGGCAGCTTGCTGGGGGACGCGCACGCGTTTGCGCAGGGCGGCGCGGGACGCCGCCCTGTTTGATCGGGGATTTGTGGACCTAGGGGCCGGTCAGCCGGAGTGATCGGAGACGATGCGCCAGCCGTCGGCGGTCTTGTGGAACACCAGGCTGAACAGGCCCGTGGCCTTCTCGCCATTCGGCAGGTCGAGATTGAACCTGCCGATCACGGCGGCGTAGTCGGCCCCCAGCGGATCGAAGTCGACGACCTCGGTGGAGAGCCGGGGCATGGCCTTGGGATCGGCGAAACGGGGCGCGTACATGGCCCGGATCGCGTCATAGCCCTGGATGATCTTTCCACCGCTAACATAGTTGATTTGCGGGGCTTTTTCGTAGCTGGCCATGAAAGTGTCCAGCTCGCCGCGGCTCCAGCCGGCGCTGGCGTCGGCCAGCACCTTGGCGACGTCGTCGCGGTCGTCGGCGAGGGCCGGACCAGCCATCAGGCCTATCGTCAGGGCGATGGCGGAAACTGCGCTGAACTTCACAATCGGGCTCCTATTTGCGCCGTATCGTCAGGATTTCGACGGGACGTTCCAGAATCTGTCCTTTTACGAACACGACCGGAGGCGGCGCGTCGGACGGTTGGGACTGGATCTTGCGGACCACATCCATGCCCTTGGTCACCCGGCCGAAGGCGGCGTAGCCCTGGCCGTCGGGATTGCGGGCGCCGCCGAAGTCGAGGCTGGTGTTGTCGCCGACCGTGATGAAGAACTCGGAGGTCGCGGTGCCGGGACCATCGCGCGCCATCGAGATGACGCCGTCGGTATGGGAGAGGCCGGTCTGGGCGGTGGTCTCGTGGGCGATCGGCGGCAGCATCTGGCCGCGGTGAGCATCGCTGTCGACGCCGCCCTGAATCACCTGGATCGGGGCCTTGGGATTGGGGTCGGTTTCGGCCCGGACGACGCGATAGAAGGTCGCCCCCTCAAAGCGGCCCTCGTCCACGTAGCGCAGGAAATTGGCGACGGTGACGGGCGCCTTGTCCGGATAGAGCTCCAGCTCCACCACGCCAAGATCGGTGGTCATCACCAGCGGCGTCGGCGCCTGGGCCAGCGCCAGGCCGGCCGAGGCCAGGGTGAGGGCCGCGCCCAGCACGGCGCGTCGAACGAGCTTCATGGCCAAGGCGGCCCCTCCCCTTTTTCAGTCGAGGCGCCGGCGGGTCGCCCCGCCGGCACATAGGCTTAGAACGCCACCCGGATGTTGGCCCCGATGGTGCGCGGCACGATGCGGATGCGCGCCTCCGGGTCGAACGGGCTGGCCGGCAGCGCGCGGATCACGCCGCGGCTGTCGAGCGCGTTGTTCGCATAGATCGAGAACTCGACGCCCTCGTGGGTCAGGCCGGCGCGCAGGTTGACCACATTGTAGGCGTCCATCTTGCGATAGGTGGTCTGCTGCGGGCTGAACTGCGTGAAGCGCTCGCCCATGTACTGGTAGCCAGCGTAGACGAAGGCGTCGAGGTCGTCGCTGACCGCGAAGACGTACTCGGCCGAAGCGTTGAAGGTGAACTCGGGCACGAACGGCGCCTTGTCGCCCTTCTTGGCCTTCAGGTTGACCACGTCGGTCGACAGCTTGGAGTCGATGTAGGCGCCGCCGGCGGTGAGGCTCAGGCCGTCGATCGGGTTGGCGGTCAGCTCCAGTTCGACGCCGTCGCTGGTGGCGCCGCCGACGTTCTCGCGGAAGCCGAAGCCGCAATCCAGCGCGCGCTGGGTCTGCATGTCGTCCCAGACCAGGTGGAAGTAGGCGCCGTTGAACCGCACGCGGCCGTCGGCGAGGGAGCCCTTGCCGCCCACTTCGTAGTTCCAGACCTTGTCGGCCGCGAAGGTGCTCGGGTCCGTCCCGGTGCGGGTGAAGTCGGCCAGCTCAGCGGCGCAGACGTCCTGCGGCACCGGGGTGTTGATGCCGCCGTAGCGGAAGCCGCGCGCGGCCTGGGCGTAGACCATGAAGTCGTCGTTCACGTCATAGGAGACGTTGAGCTTCGGGTTGTAGCCGTCTTCCTTGGAGGTGCGGCGCGGCGGGTCGCTGGGGATCGCGCCGTTGAAGAAGCCCGAGGCGTAGAGCTTGTACTTCTGCTCCCAGTTGAAGTAGCGCAGGCCGCCGGTGACGCTCCACTTGCCGATCTCGTAGCTCAGCTCGCCGAACAGGGCGTAGGTCTTCACCTCGAGGTCGTCATAGCCCCAATAGGGGTTGTCGGTCGGCGCGCCGAAGTCGTTGGAGTTGATGCCCAGCGCGGCGTCGAAGCCAGGCACCGGCACGGTGTTCAGGTAGTAGATGTCCTTCTTGTCGGCGAAGGCGCCGACCACCCAGCTGAACGGACCGTCGCCCTGCGAGGCCAGGCGGATTTCCTGAGCGAAGTAGGTGGACTCGGTGGTGTCGACCAGCGGGCTGGGCTTCACGCCCGGGAAGGCGGCCAGCAGGCCGTCCAGCGAGCGCTTGTTGACCGTGGTGCGGTCGAAATACGAGCTCGACGAAACCAGGTTGGCGAAGCCGAGGTCGTAGTTGAGGGTCAGGTTGTAGATGTCGAGCTTGTCGTCGTAGCCGTCGTTCGAGGTGTAGTCGCGGCCCAGGCCGGGCACGCGCTCCAGATCCTCGGGGCGGCCGCCGTCCTTGTAGTGGTGCTTGAAGTAGGACAGGTCGGCGGTGAAGTCGTCGGTGACCTGGAAGCGGGCCTCGACGCGGCCGCCGCGGGCCAGACCGTCATTGAGGTCCTGCTCGCCCGTCGTGACGTTGTCGATGTAGCCCGGGGTCTTGGTGTAGTAGCCCGAGGCCCGGATCGCGATGCGATCATTGACGATCGGCACGTTCAGCAGGCCCTTCAGCGAGAAGCCGTCGCCGCCTTCGTTGACGCGCGAGACGCCGTACTCGACCTTGCCGTTGAACTCGTTGAACTGCGGACGATGGGTGATCATCCGCACGGTGCCGGTCATCGAGCCGGCGCCGTAGAGGGTGCCCTGCGGGCCGCGCAGCACTTCGACGCGCTCAAGGTCGAAGAGGGCGAGCTCGGGGTTCAGGGCGCCCATCGAGATCGGGATTTCGTCGATATAGATGCCGACGGTTTCCTGGTTCTGGGTGTCGTTGTCGTTGCCGCCGCCGTTGGTCACGCCGCGGATCGACAGACGCGTGCGGCCCGGACCGTTCTGATAGGCGGTCAGGCTGGGCACCGAGCCCAGCAGGGCGGTGTAGCTTTCGGCGCCCATGTTCTGCATGGCCTGCTCGCCGACGATGTTGATGCTCATCGGCACGTCGAGCACGCTTTCGGTGCGCTTGCGGGCGGTGACGACCAGTTCGTCGACGACCGCGGCGTCGCGCGCGGACTGCGCATAGGACGGCGCGGCGGTCAGCGCCGTCGCCGAAATCAGAACCGACGCGGCCAACAGGCGCGACTTGGTGCTCATAGCCATAGGAATCCCCTCCCGAATGTCAGGCGCGCGCACGACGCTCCAGACGGCGGGCGCGCAATTCGAGGCCGGAACATAGGCGTGTGACGCTTCTGCGAATGATGCGCCAAGCAGCCATTCTGATGCGCGATGCAATCAGTCGCCGCAGCAGAGCAACCTGCGGTGCAGCCAGGGCGCGCCGCTACCTTCGGCGGAAGTCCTTGGGCGCGGCGTTGAACCGGCGGCGGAACGCGGCGGTGAAATTGGTCGGGTGTTCATAGCCGACCGATTCGGCGATCTCGGCGATGGTCATGCCGCCTTCGCGCAACAGGTCCTTGGCCAGGTCCATGCGGCGCGCCTGGCAGAAATCGAACACCGTGGTCCCGAAGGTTTCCTTGAACCCGCCCTGCAGCTTGGTGCGGTTCAGGCCCACCCGGCGGGCGAGCGCCTCGATGGTCGGCGGGTCGGCGAACTCGGTCATCAGGATCTCGCGCGCCTGATAGAGGCTGTCGCGCTCGCTGCGGCGGACCGGCGAGGCCGCGCGCGGTCCCTGCTCGCCGCTTTCGACCGAGTCGACCAGCAGGCAGAGCATCTCCATGACCTTGGCTTCGAGATAGCGCTGGCGGAGATTGCCCTTGAACGAGGCCCCGACGATGTCGCCGACCGCGCTGTGCATGGCCGGCGTCAGCCGCATGCCCAAGTGATTGAACCCCTGCCCCGTGCGGTCGAGATCGCGCAGCAGCTTGGGCAGTTCGTCCGGCTCCAGCCCCATGATCCGCGCCAGGTTGCCGGCGTGGAAGTGCAAGGTCAGCGAGGCCAGCCGCTCGCGGCCATGGATGTGCAGATCGTAGTCGCGCCCGGCCGGCAGGGTCAGGACCGAGGCGTAGCCCTTCTCGATCCGCACCGCATTGGGGCCGTCGTCGTGCAGGCCGATCCCGCCCGCCAGCACGAAGCGCAGGGAGACGAGGTCCTCGGGCGCGCGGATCGGCAAGGTGTAGTGGTCGTCGTAGCTGCTGTCGGCGACGCAGACGAGCAGGTAGTCGTAGAGCCGCACGACATCCCAGTGGCCGGCGCCATGTTCGACCGGCAGCCGGGCCGAGGCCGGCGGGCCAAGCCGGGGCGAGCGCGGCCCCTCGGCCACGCGCCCGTTGAACCCGTCATAGATGTCACGAACCTCGGCGCGCGACGACAGAAGGTCGACCATACCAACTCCGCGCCGACCCACTGCCCGGCGGCCGGCAAACTGTCGCACCGCAATGGAATTGTCACGACGCAGACAAGCAACCGCTGCGGGTTTGGCGAGAGATGTTACTTTCCGGGCGCGGTATGGGAGGGAGTCGACGATGAGCGACCAGAATAAGCCGACGACCGGGCTCCAGTGGGGCGTGAAGCAGAGCTTCCGCAACTATGTCGGGATGACCGGCGGGACCACCGAGGTGGGCGCGGGCGCTGAACGCACGGAAGACGGCGAGTTCGTCTTCGCCGCGACGGGCGGAAACCTGGCCCTGGACGCTGACGGCAAGCTGCAGGGCCGGGGCGCATTCACCGGCGAGGTGAAGTTCCAGGCCCACGGCGGGATGCTGTCGGTGTTCCTGGCCGACCCGGCGATCGAGGTGGACGACAAAGGCGCGGCCCTGACCGTCGCCGACACCCCTTCGCGCAATCTTCGCGTCGAGATCGCCCGGCTGGATCTGGCGGCGATGACCACCGAGCCGTCAGGCGAGATCGTCATTCCCGTGGGCCTGTCAATCGACGGCAGCCGCCTGCTCGGCGACCACTATGCGCCGCGGACGGAGCTGGACCCGGTGCGGCTGCGGCTGGGCTAGGCTCCGCGCTGAGCCCGCTCGCCGAACTTGGCCCGCAGGGCCCGTTCGACGCTTGGGGTGACCAGCCAGTCGACGTCCTCGCCGAGGCTGGCCAGTTCGCGCGCGGTGCTGGAGCTGACGTGCAGGAAGGTCTCGCGGCAGATGATGTGGATCATCGGCATGTTCGGCTCCAGGCGGCCGAGGATGCCGTGATAGCGGAACTCGTCGTCGAAGTCTGACGACTGGCGCAGGCCGCGGACGATGTGGGTGGCGCCGATGCGGTGGGCGTACTTGATGACGCTCTCGCCCTCGAAGGCGCCGACCTCGACCTGAGGCGGCAGCTCGCGCGGGCCGCCCAATTCGAGGTCCATCACCGACTGACGGATAAGGTCCAGGCGTTCCTCGGTGTTGAACAGGCCGCTCTTCAGCGGATTGACCCCGACCGCCACGTGCACGACGTCGAAGGTCAGCAGCGCTTTCTGGATGATGTCGAGGTGACCAAGGGTGATCGGGTCGAAGGAGCCGGCATAGATGGCCCTGGTGCGCGTGGGCTTCATGCGCCCATTGGTCCTGCGCACGCCTTTCCCGTCAAGGCTTCGCCGTACCCAGGCCGGGTTTCTGGAGTGCGCCGCCCTCGACCGCCACGGCCGGCGCGAACGCCCCGGTCCGGGGGCGGGCGAAGATCATGCGCGTCGCCTCGCCTTCCGGCCGCAGCTCGACCGGGCAGCCGTCCGACAGGCGCACGCCCAGGCCGCTGAGCGCCACGCCGTTCACGACCAGCTCGGCGCCGCCGACCGAGACCAGGGGGATGATGTTCAGCCGCCCGCCGCTGGTGGTGAAACGGACGGGCGCGCCGTCGGCGGTCTGCGCCTCGGCGATGCGCCAGGGCCTGGTCGCGTAGACCGCCTCGCCATTCTCGCGCAGCCAGGCGCCGATGGCCTTCAGCCGATCGAGCTGGGGCGTTGGGATCTGGGCGTCGTCACCGCGCGGGCCGATGTTGAGCAGCAGATTGCCGCCCTTGGAGACGCTGTCGATCAGTTCGAGCAGCAGGTGCTCGGCGCTCTCGTAGTCGGCCTCGGTGTCGTTGCGGTTGAAGCCGAACGAGTGGCTCATGCCGCGGGTCGCCTCCCACTTGCGGTCCTGGATGTCGGCGAAGCGGACATACTCGGGGGTGCGAAAGTCGCTATGCGGCACCGGCGGCGGAACGACCCCGTCCGCCCCTGCCCCAGCCTTGGCGGCGCGGGCCTCGATCATCCGGTCGAGGACCAGGCGCGGCAGCTTGTGGCGCAGCAGGCGCGAGGTGAAGGTCGGGGTCTTCCAGCGGTCATTGACCACCCCGTCGGGTACGGCCGCGTAGTAGTCGTCGAACAGCGCATCGAGATCGTCCTGGGAGGTGGGCCAGGAGATGTCGTTCCACAGCACGCTGGGCTGATAGCGCTCGACGAGTTCGCGCGTCTGGGCCGCGGCGTAGGCGAGATAGGGGCCGCCCGGAACCGAGCCGACGAAGTCCATCAGCGTGCGCAGCGGCTCGGGATTGAAGCTCCAGTCGATGCCGCCGGAATAGTAGACGCCAAAGCGCAGGCCCGCCCGTCGCACGGCCGCGGCCAGTTCGCCGACCACGTCCCGCTCGGTGCGCCAGCCGTGGACATGGGGGTTGGCGACGTCGGAGGGCCAGAGGCAGAAGCCGTCGTGATGCTTGGTGACCAGCACCACGTAGCGGGCGCCCGAGCCGGCGATGGCCTCGGCCCAGGCGTCGGGATCCCAGTGCGCGAGGCCGGCGAGGAACGGCTCGCGGAAGCTGCGATAGGGCGCGCCGCCATAGGTCTCGCGGTGGAACGCCGCCGAGGGCGTGTCAGGCGACTTGATCGCGTTCTCGTACCACTCGGTATAGGGCGAGAGCGCCACGGCCCGGCGGTAGTCGGTCTTGAAGATGTCGGAGATCTTGCCGACCTTGGGCGCGAAGGCCGGGATCGAGAACAGTCCCCAATGGATGAAGACGCCGAGCTTGGCGTCGTCATACCAGGCCGGTAACGCACGCCCCGCAAACGCCGCCATGGCCGCCTCCCCGCGCCCCGGCCGGCGTCAGCCGCCGGCAGAGCTATCAGAACGGCGGGGCGGCGGCTTGGCAAGCCGCCGCATATCGACGTTCGATCAGGCGGCGAGGTCCTGGCTGCGGCGCGCAGGCGGCCTGGAGAACTGCATGACGCCGTCGTCGACGGCGCCGAAGCGCAGGCTGACCAGGTCCAGGGCGTAGTTCTGGTGCAGCTTCCAGGGCTTCTTCGTCCCCTGCTTGGGGAACTGGTCGATGGAGCGCTGGACATAGCCGGAGGAGAAGTCGAGCCAGGGCGCCTCGCCCACGGTCGGGTCGGGCTTGGGCGTGCAGATCGGCTGGCCGGTGCGGTCCATGTGGTTGAGCAGGCGGCAGACGTATTCGCACGTCAGGTCGCATTTCAGCGTCCAGGATGCGTTGGTGTAGCCGAAGGCCGAGGCCAGGTTCGGCACACCGCTGTACATCATGCCCTTGTAGCTCATCGTGTTGGCCATGTTGACGGGCTGGCCGTCGACGCTGACCTGCAGGCCGCTGAGCAGCTGGAGCTTCAGGCCCGTGGCGGTGACGACCACGTCGGCGTCGAGCTCCTGGCCCGACTTCAGCTTCAGGCCGGTGCTGGTGAAGCTGTCGATCTGGTCGGTGACCACCGAGGCCGAGCCGTCCTTGATCGCGTCGAACAGGTCGGCGTCCGGCACCAGGCACAGGCGCTGGTCCCAGGGGTTGTAGCGCGGGGTGAAGTGGGTCGCGACGTCGTAGTCCGGGCCCAGGTGCTGGCGCACCATGTCGATGATCTGCGCCTTGGTCTTCTCCGGCTTCTTGCGGGCCAGGTTGAAGAACAGCATGCCGAACAAGACGTTGCGCCAGCGGGTTATGCCATAGGCCAGCTTGGCCGGCAGCTTGGCCCGCAGCCAGTTGGCGGCGGCGTCCTCGGCCGGGCGCGAGACCACGTAGGTCGGCGAGCGCTGCAGCATGGTGACGTGGGCCGCGGTCTTGGCCATTTCGGGGACCAGGGTGACGGCGGTGGCGCCGCTGCCGATCACCACGACCTTCTTGCCCGAATAGTCGAGGTCTTCGGGCCACTTCTGGGGATGGACGATCTGGCCCTGGAACTGGTCGGTCCCGGCGAACGGCGGGGTGTAGCCCTCGGCGTAGTCGTAGTAGCCGGTGCACATGAAAAGGAAGTTGCAGGTCAGGCGGACCGCGTCCTTGTTCGGGCCGACCAGCGCCTCCACCGTCCAGCGGGCGTCGGCGGAGGACCAGGAGGCGCTCTTCACCTGATGGCCGTAGCGGATGTGGCGGTCGATGCCGTTCTCGGCGGCGGTGTCGCGCACGTACTTCAGGATCGAGGGGCCATCGGCGATGGCCTTGGCCTCGCGCCACGGCTTGAAGGCGTAGCCGAGAGTGTACATGTCGCTGTCGGAGCGGATGCCCGGGTAGCGGAACAGGTCCCAGGTGCCGCCGCTGGCCTGGCGTCCCTCGAGGATGGCGTAGGTCTTCCCCGGGCTGTTGGACTGGAGATGATACCCCGCGCCGATCCCGGAGAGCCCGGCCCCGACGATCAGCACGTCGAAATGTTCGCTGCCCACCAATGTCACCTTCTCAAACAAGTGTTCGGCATCATGCGCTCTCGGACAGCGTTCGCCAAATCGGCGCCGGCGGCTTGCGGTCAGCGGCGGCGCGCTCTTTGATGGCGCCGCGTCCGCAGTCGGAGAGCTTCATGACCCAGGCCGAAAAACCCCGCGTGGTGATCGTGGGCGGCGGCTTTGGCGGACTGGAGGCGGCGCGGACCCTGGCGCGGGCCGACTGCCAGATCACCCTGATCGACCAGCGCAACTACCACCTGTTCCAGCCCCTGCTCTACCAGGTGGCGACGGCGGCGCTGTCGCCGTCGGAGATCGCCTGGCCGCTGCGCCACGTGCTGACGCGGCAGGCCAATGCGCGGGTGGTGATGACCAAGGCGCAGTCGGTCGACCTGGCGGCCCGCAAGGTCGTCACCGAGGCGGGCGAGTTTCCCTACGACTACCTGATCGTCGCCACCGGGGCGACGCACTCGTACTTCGGCAAGCCACAGTGGGAGGCGGCCGCGCCGGGGCTCAAGAGCCTGGAGGACGCCACCGAATTGCGCCGCCGGGTGCTGTCGGCGTTCGAGCGGGCCGAGACCGCGCCGGCCGAACGGCGCGCGGCGCTGCTGACCTTCGTGGTGGTCGGCGGCGGGGCGACGGGCGTGGAGATGGCCGGGGCGGTCGCCGAACTGGCCCGCGACGCGCTGAGCCGCGACTTTCGCCAGATCGATCCTGGCCAAGCGCGGGTGCTGCTGGTCGAGGGCGGGCCGCGGGTGCTGCCGGCGCTGGCGCCCGACCTCTCGACCTATGCCGAGCGGGCGCTGGAGGGGCTGGGCGTCGAGGTGCGGACCTCAGCCATGGTCACGGACCTGGACGCCGGCGGCGTGGTGCTGGGCGAGACGCGGATCGCGGCCGAGACGATCGTCTGGGCGGCGGGGGTCGCCGCCTCGCCCCTGGCCGCGGGCCTCGACGTCGAGCACGACCGCGCCGGCCGGGTGAAGGTCGCGCCGGACCTCTCCGTGCCCGGCCACCCTGAGGTGTTCGTGGTCGGCGACGCGGCGGCGATGGTCAGCGGCGACAAGCTAGCGCCCGGCATCGCGCCGGCCGCCAAGCAGGCGGGCAAGCACGCCGCGCGGCAGATCGCCGAGCGGCTGGCCGGACAGCCGGCCAGCGCGCCGTTCCGCTACGTCCACGCAGGAGACCTGGCCACCATCGGCCGCCACGCCGCGGCGGTGCAGATCGGCAAGGTCAAGCTGACCGGGTTCATCGGCTGGGTGTTCTGGGGCGTGGCCCACGTCTACTTCCTGATCGGACTGCGCAACCGCATCGCCGTGGCGTTCGACTGGCTGTGGAGCTGGCTCACCCGCCAGCGCAACATTCGCCTGATTGTTCAGCATCGCGGCCGCGAAAGCTGAACCAGGCCGCGCCGCCGGCTTGACGCTGTGGATAACCCCAGGTGATGTAACGGGAGTTACAGACCGGTCGCTCACTGAAAGGCGGGACATGTCGGGCAAGAACGTCAAGGCCGAGGAGACGTCGCGCCGACCTGCGCGCGACCGGATCTTCGAGACCGCCCGCGACATGTTCTATCGCAAGGGCATCCGCGCCGTCGGCGTGGAGAGCATCGCCGCCGAGGCCGGCGCGACCAAGATGAGCCTCTACCGGAACTTCCCGTCCAAGGACGAACTGGTCGCCGAGGTGCTGCGCCAGCAGTCGCGCGAAGGCTGGGTCTGGTGGGACGAGGTCGTCGCCCGCTACGACACGCCGCGCGCCCAGCTGGAAGGGTTGTTCGACGCCTTCGCCGAACGCTCGGAGAGCTCGGAGGCGCACGGCTGCGCGCTGTGCAACGCCGCCGTCGAACTGCATGAGCCTGGACACCCTGCCTTCCTGGTCGCCAAGGCTCACAAGCTGGAAACGCGGCGGCGGCTGATCGAGCTGGCCCGCGCGGCCGGGGCGCCCGACGACGAGCTGGGCGATGGCCTGCTGCTGCTGCTGGAAGGCTCGCACATGGCCCGCATCACCCTGGGCGGCGAAGGCCCGGACCGGCTGCTGCCGCGCACGGCGCGGGCCCTGATCCGCGAGTACATCGACCGCGCATGAAAAAGGCCCGACGCTGGCGCGCGGCAAATGTCGACCAATGATCCGCGGCGGGCCAAAGTGACCCGCGACGGGGCGTGCGGCAGCCTGTAGAGAACGCGGCGCGTTGAACTGACATAACGACATTCTGAAAGTGCGCGCGTGCCGGATAGAGCTGCCAAGTCGCCGCCCTCGGAGCTGAGGGCCAGGGTTCGGGTTTTGGGCCGCGTTCTGGGGGATGTGATCAAATCCCAGGACGGCCAGGTGCTGTTCGACCGCATCGAGGACATCCGCAAAACCTCGGTGGCCTTCCACCGCGAGGGCGGCGCGGCCAACGCGGCGCTGCTGGAGGAGCGGCTGCGCAGTCTGGACCTGAACGAGACCGTGCGGTTCGCCCACTCGTTCGCCTGCTTCCTGCAGATCACCAACATCGCCGAGGACTACGTCCAGCGCCGCAAGGCCGGCGACCCGCGCCCCGACACGCTGGCCGGCAGCCTGGAGTCGCTGGCCGCCGAAGGCGTGCAGACGCCGGCCGTGGCCAAGATGCTGCAGACCGCCTTCATCGCCCCGGTCATCACCGCGCACCCGACCGAGGTGCGCCGCAAGAGCGTGCTCGATCGCACCGGCGCCATCGCCGCGGCCCTGAGCGCCCTGGAGCAGGCGGTCGGCGAGGCCGCCAAGCACGACCGCGAGTTGGAACTGCTGCGCGAAGTGGCGATCTTCTGGCGCACCCGGCTGCTGCGCGGCGTTCGCCTGGGCGTGATCGACGAGATCGAGACCGCGGTCTCGTATTTCGAGCGCAGCTTCCTGGCCGAACTGCCCCGGCTGTACGCCCGCTGGACCCGGCAGCTGGACGCCCAGTTGCCCAGTTTCCTGCGCATCGGCTCGTGGGTCGGCGGCGACCGCGACGGCAATCCGTTCGTGACCGACGCCGTGCAGCGCCAGGCGTTCGCCCGCCAGTCGCAGGCCGCGCTGCTGAACTATCTCGAACGCATCCACGCCCTGGGGGCGGAGCTGTCGCTGTCGAGCACGCTGGCCAAGGTCACCCCGGCGCTGCAGGCGCTGGCCGACGCGTCGGGGGACGCCTCGCCGCAACGCGGGGACGAGCCCTATCGCAGGGCCCTGCGCGGGGTCTATGCCCGCCTGGCGGCGACCTATCCGATCCTGACCGGCGAAAGCCCGCCGCGCCCCTCGCCGCTGCCGGCCGAGCCGTACGCCACGGCCCAGGCGCTGAAGGCCGATCTGCAGGTGATCCTCGACAGCCTGATCGCCAACCACGGCGACACCTTCGCCATCGGCCCGCTGCCCGAGCTGATCCGGGCGGTCGACTGTTTCGGCTTCCATCTGGCGACGCTGGACCTGCGCCAGAACTCGGCGGTCCATGCGCGGACGATCGCCGAGCTGATGGCCGTGGCCGGCGTCTGCCCCGACTATGGTGCGCTGGACGAACAGGCCCGCCAGGACCTGCTGCTATCCGAGCTGGCGCACGGGCGACTCCTCTACTCGCCCTATGCCGAATACAGCGAGGAAACCCGCCGCGAGTACGCGGTGCTGGCCCAGGCCGCGCGTTCGCGCCAGCAGTACGGCCGCCAGGCGATCGTCGCCTACATCGTCTCCAACACCACCTCGGTCTCCGACCTGCTGGAGGTCTACATCCTGCTGAAGGAGGTCGGCCTCTTCCATCCGGGCGAGACCCCACGCACCGAGGTGTTCGCCGAGCCGCTGTTCGAGACCATCGGCGACCTGCGCGCCGCCCCCGACACCATGCGGGCCTATCTGTCGCTGCCGCTGATCAAGTCGCTGCTGGCCGAAGGCCGGCTGCAGGAAGTGATGATCGGCTACTCCGACTCCAACAAGGACGGCAGCTACCTGACCTCGACCTGGGAACTGCACCAGGCCTCGCGCGCGCTGCTGGCGGCGACGGACGAGATGGGCCTGCGCCTGCAACTGTTCCACGGCCGCGGCGGCACGGTGGGCCGTGGCGGCGGGTCCAGCTACGAGGCCCTGCTGGCCCAGCCGGAAGGCACGGTGCGCGGCCGTATCCGCATCACCGAACAGGGCGAGGTGGTCGCCAACAAGTACGCCGACCCGCAACTGGCCGATCAGAGCCTGGAGACCATCACCGCCGGGGTGGTGCTGGCCTCGCTGCGCAAGCCCTCGGCCGAACGGCTGGGCGAAAAGCACGCCCCGGTGCTCGACAAGCTCTCGCAGGCCTCGATGGAGGCCTATCGCAACCTGGTCTACGAAACCCCTGGGTTCGTGGACTATTTCTACGGCGCGACGCCGCTGACCGAGATCGTCGAACTGAACATCGGCAGCCGGCCGGCCTCACGCCAGCCGACCCGCAGCATCGAGGGCCTGCGCGCCATCCCGTGGGTGTTCTCGTGGTCGCAGTCGCGCACCATGCTGCCGGGCTGGTACGGCTTCGGGTCGGCGATCGAGGCCTCCGGCGTGTCGCTGAGCGAACTGAACGAACTGCACGAGGCCTGGCCGTTCTTCGCCACGACGCTCGCCAACATGGAAATGGTGCTGGCCAAGAGCGACATGCTGATCGCCCGCCGCTACGCGGGACTGGTCGAGGACCAGGCCCTGGCGACGACGATCTTCGGCCGCATCGAGGCGGAGTGGAACAGGACCGTCGAGGCGCTGCTGACGATCAGCGGCCAGACCGCGCTGCTGGACCGCCACCCGGACCTGGCCGAGGCGCTGCGCACCCGCCTGCCCTACATCGATCCGCTCAATCACCTGCAGATCGAGCTGATCCGCCGCCGCCGCGCCGGCGACGAGGCCGAGGCCGTGCGCGAAGGCATCCACCTGACCATCAACGGCGTCGCCGCGGGCCTGCGCAACAGCGGATAGCGTTCGACCCGCGGGGCGGCGGCGCCTATGGTCTGGAGCCTGGCCGAGTGACTCAGGCCATCGGTTTCCAGGCTGAGGGGGCGCCCGTGTTCGATGATCTTCCCGATATTCTGCTGCGTCACCGACGCGTGGTCGGATGCGTCGCGATCGCCATCGCGCTGCTGACCTGGGCGGTCGACTGGGCGGGCCTGGTCTATCACTGCCCGTTCTGCCGCACGCAGCGCACGGTGATCGGCCTGCTCGGTCTGCTGCTCCTGCTGCCGAACCCCGCACACTGGCTGGTCAGGTACCTGTCGGCCGTGTTCGCGGTCTTCGGCCTCTCGGTCGGCGCGACGCAGCACTTTCGCGGCTGGGCGAAGATCATGTCGGGCAAGTTCACCTGGGGCGAGCAGTGGTACCTCAACGCCTGGATGCTGTCGGGCTTTGCGATCCTGATCATCACCGCGCTGGTGCTGCTGATCTGGCGCTGGCGCAGGCCGGCGGCGGAAGTTTCCTAGACGCCGCCTGCGGAAAAAGTCGCGCGGCTGTCGGATCGGACGCCACGCGAACGTCCTTTGGTCTGCACAACCCCAAGGAGGAAGTCCCATGCCCTATGTCGACGGTTTCGTGCTCGCCGTGCCGAAGGCCAATATCGAGGCCTACAAGGACATCGCCCGCAACGCCGGCGCGGTCTGGAAGGACCATGGCGCGCTGGCCTATGTCGAATGCATCGGCGACGACACGCCCTATGGCGAGCTGACCTCGTTCCCGCGCGCCGTCCAGGCCAAGGACGACGAGGTCGTGGTGTTCTCGTGGATCGTCTACGCCTCACGCGCCAGCCGCGACGAGATCAACGCCAAGGTCATGGCCGACCCGCGCATCCAGATGGACCCCGCCAAGATGCCCTTCGACGGCGCGCGGATGATCTTCGGGGGGTTCGAGAGCTTCGTCGAACTGTGACCGCCTAAGGTGGCGCCCGCAGGCGCATCGCTACCCTGAGCTTGCGGGCGTTACATTCGTTTACGTTATTTTTCAAATACTTGTTGGCGCATCTGCATAGAAGCGCGCCATAGCTGCGTTCACGAGGGCAGTTGGCCAACGGGACGTGAGCAGATGTTGAAGCACTTGTCGGCGGCGTCGGTTCTTTGCCTGGGGATCGCCTGCGCGGCCCCCGCCGCAGGAGCCCAGGACGCCGGGGCSAGCGCCGCGCAGGCGGCGCACCTCTCCACAATCTGGGTCGTGATGATCTTTGGCTTCGTCGGCGCGGGCGCCCTGCTCCGCCACGAACGCCGGTTGCGCCGCGCRAGGCCGRTCTTGGCCTGACCAGCGCGTCTGGCGACCCGCAGAGGTTCTAGGGGCGGCGCCTTCGTGGTGCGCTCTGGGGCAGCGGGGAGCCGCGGGAACCCGCATGCGGGTTCACCAGCCCCCCCGCGGCTCCCCGCACTGCCCGAACAAGGAAAGAAGCCGGCGCTGCAAGGCGCCGGCTTCATGTCGTCTAGAACTCGTACTTCAGATCCACGCCGTAGGTCTTGGGCGTCGCGTAGTAGTTCATCAGGTCGCCGAAGAAGGTCTGGGCGGCGACAGCGTAGAGTTCGTCGGTGAGGTTCTTGCCCCACACGGTGACCGACCAGGGGGCGTTCGGCGGCTGGACCCGCAGCGAGGCGTCCCACAGGCCGAAGGGTTCCTGGGCGAAGGTGTTGGCCGGGGTCCAGTAGCTCTTGCCCTGCTTGGTGTAGTTGGTCTGCAGGCTGAAGGCCTGGTCCCACTCGCCCAAGCCGAAGACGTAGTTCGCGCCGATGTCGAACTTGTACTCCGGGGAGCGCTGGATCTGGTTGCCCGAGAACACCACGCCGGCGCCGTCGACGAAGTTCTTGTACTTGGCGTCGAGCCACGAGCCCGAGGCGGTCAGGGTCAGGTCCTCATTGACCGCCCAGGTGCCTTCGGCTTCCAGGCCCTTGATCTCGGCCGAACCGGCGTTGCTGGTGATCAGGCAGAGGCATTCCAGGACCAGCTGCTGGGACTGCAGGTCCTTGTAGTCCATCTTGAAGGCCGCGATGTTCAGCCGCACGCGGCGGTCGAACAGGTCCGACTTCACGCCGATCTCGTAGTTGGTCGCCTTTTCCGGGTCGTAGCCGAAGGCGGCGGCCGCGGCGGTCGACGGCAGGTGGTCCCAGCCGCCGCCCTTGAAGCCCTTGGCGGCGCTGGCATAGACCATGACGCTCTCGTTCGGGCGGTACTCGATGATCCCCTGCGGGGTCAGGGAGTTCCAGTCCTTGCCGTAGTTGACGGTGAAGGACTGGCCCTTGGCCAGCACCAGGGCCGCGACGCAGAGGCCGTCGCCGCCATCCTCGAGGCACTGGGCCAGGCGGGTCCCGCTCTTGTCGTCCATGGTGTAGCGCAGGCCGACCGTGGCCTTGAGCTGGTCGGTGAAATTGTAGCCGACCTGGCCGAACACGGCCGTGGTCTTGAGGTCCGCCTCGTTGGTGTAGAGGAAGGTGCCGCTGAGGGCGGGGATGGTGGTGGCCGTGGTCGCGACGTTGGAGTCGTAGCGGGTGACGTCGTCGCTCTGGTGGAAGGCGCCGATGATCCAGTCGAAGCGGCTGTCGGGGTTGTCCGACACCAGCCGCAGTTCCTGGCTGAGGGTCTCGGGCCGCTCGCTGGTCGAGTAGAAGGTGTCGGCCAGGCCGGGGGGCGAGCCGATGCCCAGCTGGTTGAAGCCCATCGTGCCCTTCGACGAGCGCCAGCCGGTGATCGAGGTCAGCTTGGCGCCCTCGAATACGCCCCAGTCGACGCGGAGCATCGCCCCGCGGGTGAGGCGGCTGCTGAATTCTTGCTGAGGGCTGGTGCCGTCGCGCGGGCCCAGGCCGCGGGCCGCGCGCCAGGCGGCGACGACGCCGGTCCCGGCGGCGAAGGGATCGTCGGTCATGATCCGCGCCGTGCCGTCGGTCTCGTCGGTCCCGTAGTCGAAGGTCGCCAGGATCTGCAGGTCGGCGTTCGGCGCGCGGTAGAGCAGTCCGCCGCGGCCCTGGTAGGACTTCAGGTTGTCCATGTCGCCGCCGAGGATGACGTTCCGGCTGTAGCCCGAGCGGTTGCGGACCTGGAAGGCGACGCGGCCGGCGAGGTTGTCGGTCAGCGGCCCGGTCACATGGCCGTTGACCATCACCGAGTCGTAGTTGCCGAACGAGACGGTGGTCGAGCCGGACGGATCGAACTTGGGCTTGGCGGTGATGACGCTGATCGCGCCGCCGACCACGTTCTTGCCCAGCAGCACGCCCTGCGGGCCGCGGATCACCTCGACCCGTTCCAGGTCGTAGAAGTCGGTGAAGGCCGAGCCCATCCGCGAGAGATAGACCTCGTCGACGAACATGCCGACCGACGGTTCGGCGGTGGCGTCGAGGATGCGCACGCTGGTCACGCCGCGGATGCTGAGCTCCTTGCCCAGGGCCGAGCTCTCGGTCATCGAGAACGACGGCACCGAGTTCGACAGCGAGCTGAGGTCGACGATGCGGCTCCGCTCCAGAGCCTCCTCGGTGATGGCGCTGATGGCGGTCGGGACGTCCTGCAGCCGCCGTTCGCGGCGGTCGGCGGTGACGATCACCTCCTCCACGGCCACGGTCCGCTCGCCGGAAGGCGCGGTCTGGGCCGCCGCCGTGGTTCCGGCCGAAAGAGCTCCTACGGCGCAGGTGGCCAACAGAAAGAGCGCTTGCCTGGTCATCTAGTTTCCCCCGCGTTGCGCGACGCCCCGAGGCGCCGCTCCACTGGGCTCTACGGCCCATGACGAGAGACTTGCATTACTAGACTGATACGCACAAGTCCCTTTTTGAAAGTCGCTCCAGATCGGCTTGCATTTTAATACCTTTCGAGTGACGGTGGCCTGGACGCCGCGCAGACGGCCACTCCATCGGGGCCCAGGAATGCTTCAAAAGACAATGGAATTCGCGGCCCCGCCCCAGGTCGGCGCGCCGGACTGGCCCTCGCCGTCCCGCGCCTGGGCGACGGTGCTGGTGCTGATGGCGGCCTATGCCGTCGGCTTCGTCGACCGGCAGATCCTGACCCTGCTGGTGGAGCCGCTGCGCCGCGATCTCGGAATCACCGACACCCAGTTCAGCCTGCTGAGCGGCCTGGCCTTCACGCTGTTCTACACCCTGATGGGGGTGCCGCTGGCCTGGCTGGCCGACCGCGGATCGCGCCGCAACCTGATCATGGTCAGCATCGGGGTGTGGAGCGCCATGACCGCGGCCTGCGGGCTGGCCGGCTCGTTCGTCTCGCTGTTCGCCGCGCGCGTGGGCGTGGGCATCGGGGAAGCAGGCCTGTCGCCCGCCGCCTACTCGCTGATCGCCGACTCGTTCCCGCCCGCCAAGCGCGCGCGGGCCATGGGCGTCTATGCGATCGGGGCCATCACCGGGGTCGGCCTGGCGCTGATCATCGGCGGGGCGGTGATCGAGTGGGCCAGCACGGCCCCGCCCGTCACCCTGCCCGTGGTCGGCACGCTGAAGAGCTGGCAGATGGCCTTCATCCTGGTCAGCCTGCCCGGCCCGGTGCTGATCGTGGCGATGATGTTCCTGCGCGAGCCGGCCCGGCAGGGCGCGGGCGCCGCGCCCTCCGCCCCGCTCGGCCCCTATCTGCGCCAGCGCTGGCTGATCTTCACCCTGCTCGCGGCCGGCTACTCGCTGGTCGGGGTGGCGATCGCCGCCTACCTGACCTGGGCGCCGGCCTTCCTGATGCGCGCGCACGGCTGGCCGGTGGGCAAGGTCGGAGCGATCTACGGGACCATCCTGCTGGTGAGCAGCACGGTCGGGGTCCTGATCGGCGGTTGGTGGACCGACCGCTTCGCCGCCGCCGGCCGCAAGGACGCGGTGCTGCGCGTCGCGATCATCGGCGCGCTCGGCGCCTTCCCGTTCGCCCTGGCCGCGCCGATGGTCTCCAGCGACGTCACCGCCGCGGTGCTGCTGGCGCTGATGTGCCTGGGGTTCGGCCTGACCCAGGGCCTGCCGGCGGTGTCCTTCCAGGCGGTGACGCCCAACCGCGTCCGCGCCCGGGTGATCGCGCTCTATCTGCTGATCGGCAACATCGTCGCCTTTACGGTCGGCCCGACGGCGGTGGCGCTGATCAGCGACCACTGGCTGCGCGACCCCAAGAAGATCGGCGTCGCCGTCGCGGTGGTCACCGCCATCGTCCTGCCGCTGGGCGTCATCGCCCTGCTGGCCGCCATCAAGCCCTACATCCAGGCGTCGGAGGAAGAGGCCGCGCAAACCTCTGATCACTGACGTTTGTAGACTGCGGGTTTGCACCGACGCCAAAACCGGTGCAGCCTGCTGAACGGACCCGCAAGAAGGTCCGTGACTAGACAAAGACATGGGAGGAAGGCGCGTGAAGATCGTCGCCTTGACCGCCGTCCTGAGCCTGCTGGCTATGGGGACGGCGTCCGCGCAGAGCAGCGGACAGGTGCGCAACGACGCCAAGTCGGGCGGCCTGTTGATGACCGCCGCCTATAAGCCGGCGCCAAGCCGCACCACCACCGCGCGGTTCACGTCCAAACCAGCGCCCGCCAAGCCCGTCTACATCTACAAGGCCCCGATGGCCGTGAAGCCGTTGAAGACCTGGTAAGCGCAAGACCGGCGCAAAACCGTCATCCCGGTTTCGGCGCAGCCGAAGACCGGGACCCATGACACCGCCGCGCGAATGGATCCCGGACATGCGCGATGCGCATTCCGGGATGACACTCGAGATTGGCGTTAGCGCCCCTGCGCCGCGCGGATGGCCTCGCCCTGGCCCCAGGTCGCATGGGTGCCGCTGGAGATGCGGCCCGGCAGCATGATCCGGCAGACCGGACCGTCGGCCAGCTTCCTGGCGTCGTAGACCACGCATTCCGACCGATCGGCGACCATGTCGGTGACGAAGGTCACCAGGTAGCCGTCATCCTCGTCGACGCCGCCGACGCGGGGGGCGAAGCCCGGCTCGCTGCCGTAACGCTCCTCACCGAAGTCGATCGCCCAGCTCTCGCCGGTGTCCAGGTCGTGCTTCACCAGGCCAGTGAACAGGAACCAGCCCGGCTTGGAGACTGCGCTGTAGCCGTAGCGGTACTTGCGGCCGGCGTACTGGTTGTTGATGACCCCGAACTCAAGGATGCGGTCGTCCAGGCGCTGCTCGCGGGTCTCGCCGGTCTTCATGTCGAAGCGCCAGCGATGCAGCTTGGGCCGCAGCTCGTTCTGGTCGAGGAAGGCCATGATCCGCTCATAGCCGGCCGGGGCGCTGTTGGACGACTTCGGTTCCGGATTCTCTTCGAAGTAGCCGTCGAGCACGACTTCGTCACCGTCCTCAAAGGCGTTGAGGAAGTGCAGGACGTAGGTCGGATCGGCGTCGAACCACTTCACGTCTTCCGGCTTGCCGTAGCGCGGCAGGATGCCGAAGCGCGAGCGCATCTCGCGGTGGAACCGCACGACGTGCAGGTTCTTCTCCAGCAGCTCCGGCTCCCAGAACACCGGCAGGTCGTTGAGGATCGAGTAGTTGGTGGTGAAGGCCATGTCGTGCGGCAGGCGCGGGCCCGGCAGCGGCACGGGGATGTAGTGCTTGAGCTTGTTGTCCGCGCCGACCACCCCGTAGTGCATGTACGGGGCGTGCTTGGAATAGTTGAAGAACAAGAGCTCGCCGGTGTGCTCGTCCACCTTGGGGTGGGCCGAGATGCCGTCGATCGGCGTCCAGCTCTCGATGCCTTCCTGCTCCAAGGTGTAGGGGTCCAGGCGATAGCCCTCCCCGCACTGATAGAAAGTCGAGAGGATCTTGCCGGCGTGGACGACGACGTCGGTCGAGGACGAGTCCTTCAGCCGTTCGTGCGCGCCCCAACCCGGACGGGTGGATTTGGCGGGGTTTTCAGCCAGGCCCGCCCATAGCGCGCGGCCGGCCTCTTCCTCGGCCTGGAAGCCCTTGGTCCGGACGAAGCGGTTGCGATAGCCCGCCTTGCCGCCCTTGAAGCTCATGACGTGCAGCATGCCGTCGCCATCGAACGGGTGATAGCGGCCCAGCGGCTCGTGCACCGGGTTCTCGGTGTTGCGAACGTAGACGCCGTCGATATCGGCCGGGACCTGACCGATCACCTCGAGTTCGGCGCCGTTGAACTCCTCATGCTGCGGGGTCCAGGCCCCGTTCATATAAGGATGGTCGTTCGGCTCGATGGTGGTGTGGACCCGGTTCACCAGTTCGACGGGCATGTCGCTACTCCCTTGGCTGGACGGCTCACGGCCATCCTGGTTGCCCCATGATAGGCGCATTCAGTTTCAATTTGCCAGTTGGATTTCGCGACTGCGGGATCTGAGCCGGCCGCGGCCGAATATCACTTTCATTTCGAGACTGATTTGATGTATCTCAATTGATGCGCGCCGGCAGCGCCGCCATTCGAAGCGGCCGCCGCACGCATGAGTCTGGTTGGAGGAAACCCATGTCCCACCCCGTCTGGTTCGACCCCAAGGCTGCACCGAGCGCGGCGGACTGCGTTGTCCCGCGGCTGATCGACCGGCACGCCAAGGCCACGCCCGACAAGGTGTTCCTGCGCTTCGAGAACGGCGAGGAGTGGACCTGGGCCCAGACCCGCGACATCGCCCTGCGCACGGCCGCCGCGTTTCAGGCGCGCGGCGTGAAGGCCGGCGACATCGTCGCGGCCTGGGCGCCCAATTCCGCCGCCCTCTGCCGGGCCTGGTTCGGCGCCAACTACGCCGGCGCGGCGCTCGCCCCGATCAACACCAGCTTCCGCGGCCGTCTGCTGGAGCACGCCATCAACAAGACCGGAGCCAAGGTCGCCGTCGTCCACCCAGACCTCGCCCCGCGCCTGACCGGCCTTTCCCTGCCGGCGCTGGAGCGCGTGATCCTCACCGCTCCGGGCCCCAACGCCCTGGACCTGGCCCAGGCGATCGAGCCGCCCTCGGCCCTGGACGGAGACGCCGCCCTGGCCGTGCTGGCCGAGCCGCAGCCCTGGGACACCCCGGTGATCATCTTCACCTCCGGCACCACCGGCCCGTCGAAGGCGGTCGTGACCTCATACGTCCAGGAGTGGACGACCGCCCGCGTCACCTACGGCTACATGCGCGCCGACGACCGGATGCTGGTCAACCTGCCGATGTTCCACGTCGGCGGGATCAGCGGGATCATGGCGGCGCTGGCCAGCGGCGGCTCCATCGCCCTGTTCGAAGCCTTCGACACCCGCCGGTTCTGGGACCTGGTGCGCGAGACCGGATCGACCACCTGCAGCGGCTTCATCGGCGCCCTGACCAGCTTCCTGCACAAGGAGCCGCCGCGGCCGGACGACAAGGACAACCCGCTGCGGATCTGCACCCTGTCGCCGGTGTCCGAGGAGACGGTGGCCTTGGCCGAGCGGTTCGGCTTCGACTACGTCTCCGGTTTCAACATGACCGAGGTCTCGTCCCCGCTGATCAGCGAGGTCAATGAACAGACCATGCGCAGCTGCGGGCGGCCGCGCGCCGGCGTCCAGTGCCGCATCGTCGACGCCTTCGACCAGGAGGTCCCCCACGGCGAGGTCGGCGAGCTGACGATCCGCACCGACCGTCCCTGGGAGCTGTTCAAGGAATATCTGGGCGATCCCGCCGCCACCGCCGAGGCCTGGCGCAACGGCTGGTTCCACACCGGCGACCTGCTGCGGCGCGACGCTGAGGGCCGCTTCTATTTCGTGGACCGCAAGAAGGACGCGATCCGCCGCCGCGGCGAGAACATGTCCTCGCTGGAGATCGAGATCGAGGTCAGCGCCTACGAACATGTGCGCGAAGTGGCCGTCTATGGGGTCGACCTGCCGGGCGGCGAGCAGGAGGTGATGGTCTGTGTCGCCCCGCGCGAGGGCTCAACCGTCGATCCCAAGGCGCTGATCGAGTTCCTGATCCCGCGCATGGCCCACTTCATGGTGCCGCGCTACGTGCGGGTCGAGGCCGAGCTGCCCAAGACCCCGACCAACAAGATCCAGAAGGTCGAACTGCGCAAGGAAGGCGTCACCGCCCAGACCTGGGACCGCGAAGCCGCCGGCATCCGCGTCCGGCGCGAGAAGCTGTCGACGCACTAGGGTTCAGTCGCACTGCCGCTAACCCGGCCAAGCAGCGCTTGGACCAGGCCGGAGCGCCGCAAGCTTGTCTGGGACTCAGGGCCCCGGCCTTCGCCGGGATGAGCGGGTGGGGCTGAACCAAGCCGCGCGGCGCCCGCGCCAAGCTGGCTAGATGAACTGGCGATGCTAGGCTCCGGACCGGGACGCGCGAGGAGCGACAATGACCGCCTATCTGGTGCTCGACTTCTCGATCAAGGACCTCCGCGGCTTCATGCCGTACGTTGAGGCCATTCCCGCCTTCATCGCTAAGCATAGCGGGCGCTACATCGTGCGCGGCGTCGAGCCGGAGGTGATGGAGGGCGACTGGACGCCGGAGCGGATGGTCATTCTGGAGTTCCCCTCCAGCGATCATGCGCGGGCGTTCCTGAACGATCCCGAGGCCCAGGACCTGTTCGCACTGCGCAAGCACACCACCGTGAGCAAGCTTGTCTTGGTCGAGGGCGACAGCTGACAGCGGCCCGCGCTAGGACTCCGCCATGCTTCCCATCGTCTTCATTCCCGGCCTGCTGTGCGACGAACGGCTGTGGCGCGACCAGCAGGCGGCGCTGGCGGACCTGGCGCCGTCCATCGTCGCCGACGTCACCCGGGACGACAGCGTCGCCGGAATGGCTGCGCGGCTGTTGGCCGACGCCCCGCCGCGGTTCAGCGTCGTGGCGTTGTCGATGGGCGGTTATGTGGCTTTCGAAGTGCTTCGCCAGGCTCGCGAGCGGGTCGGGGCCGTCGCGCTGCTGGACACCAGCGCCGCGCCGGACGCCCCGGGACGTTCGGCCGAACGCGAGGCGGCGCTGGCCTCGCTGTCGCGGGGTCGATTCGCCGGGGTGACCGACCGGCTGCTGCCGCGGCTGATCGATGAGCAGCATCTGGGCGGCCCGGTCGGCGAAGACTTGAAGGCCATGGCCCAACGGGTCGGCGGCGAGGCGTTCGTGCGCCAGCAGACCGCGATCCTGAACCGACCCGACAGCCGTCCGTTGCTGGGCTCGTTGGACATTCCGGCGCTGGTGGCGGTCGGCGACGGCGATGTGCTGACGCCGCCGTCCGAGTCGGTGGCGATGTTCCGGGCCCTGCCCCGCCCGTGGTTCCACCTGTTCCACCGCTGCGGCCACCTGCCGGCCATCGAGCAGCCGGAAGAGACGAGCGCGCTCTTGCGCCGGTGGCTGGCGACCACCACTTGACGCTACGGTAAGGGTTGTTGAAAATTACCGTCCAACTGGTATGTAGCAGTCATGACCCAGCCTCGCCGCCGCCAGCCTGAAGCCACCCGCGCCCAGATCATCGGGGCCGCGATGCAGACTCTGCAGGAGAGTGGCGCGGCCGGGTTCACACTGGACGCCGTTGTCGCGCGCCTGCCGCTCAGCAAGGGCGCGCTGCTGCACCACTTTCCAAGCAAGGCCGAGCTGCTGAAAGCGATGGTCGACGAGGCCGGCGAGAAGTTCGTCGGCCGCATCGAAGCGTTAGCGGCCAAGGACCCGCATCCGGTGGGACGCTATTCGCGCGCCTATCTGGCGGCCACGGTCGAGCTGACCATGAGCCCCGAGGAGGTGCGGACCAGCAAGGTGGTGCTGGTCGCCTGCCTGCTGGAACCGAGCCTGGCCGACCGCTGGCAGTGGTGGACCGACCAGGTCACCCGCGACGAGCCCAACGACGTGGTCGGCGCCGACGACGCGCTGCTGCAGCGGCTGGTCGCCGACGGGCTGTGGCTGTCGGACGTGTTCGGGAACAAGCCCGTGCCGATGGAGCAGCGGCGGGTGATCGGCGCGCTGATGGGCGCCTCGCCGCTGCTAGAAAACGGAATCTAGCGCGCCTTGGCCGCCGCGTACTCTTCGACCAGCTGGTCGACGATGACGCCGACCTGCTCGATGGCGCGCACGGCGCCGACGCCCTGCCCCGCGGACCAGACATCCTTCCAACGCTTGGCGTCGTTGTCCTCGGGCCGGCCGAGGTCGATCTCGGCCTTGGCGCCCATGGCCGCGGGATCGAAGCCAGCGGCGACCAGACTGCCCTTCAGCCAATTGGCGGGCACGCCGGTCAGCGAGGCCGAGAGGATGATCTCGTCGGCGCTCGCCTCGACCAGCATGGTCTTGTAGTCGGGGTGGGCCATGCTCTCCTCGGCGGCGATCAGCCGGGTGCCGAGATAGGCGTAGTCGGCGCCCAGGATCTCGGCCGCGCGAACCGCCTCGCCTGACCCGATGGCGCCGCCCAGAACGATGACCCCGTCGAAGAACTCGCGCACCGCCGGAACGAAGGCGAAGGCCGACAGCTGGCCGGTATGGCCCCCGGCGCCGGCCGAGATCAGCACCAGACCATCAACGCCGGCCTGCGCCGCCTTCCTGGCGTAGGAGATCGAGTTCACATCGGCCAGAACCTTGCCGCCATAGGCCTGGACCTCCGCCACCAGTTCCTTGGGACTGCCCAGGGCGGTGATGACGATCGGCGGCTTGTGCTTCATGACCAGCTCAAGCTCTTCGGCCATACGCTCATAGGTGCGGTGAACCATGATGTTGATGGCCCAGGGCGCGTCGCCGACCGTGGCCTTGATCTCGCCCAGCCACTGGTCCAGCACCTCGATGGTGCGGGCGTTGTTGGCGGGGAATGAGCCGACGATCCCGGCCTTGCACGCCGCCAGCACCAGTTCCGGTCCGGAGACCAGGAACATCGGCGCGGCGATGGCCGGCAGCCGCAGCCGCCCCTTGAGCGAAACCAGATCCTGCATCGCGTATCCTTACATCCCCAGGCGCGAACCCCCCGCGCCCCTAAAAGCCGCAAGCCTTGACTTGCAAATCGCAACTTATTGACCACCCGCAGCGGCGTCAACCGCCGCGGCGTTGTTACTTGCAAATTCGAACTTACGCCAATAGCCTGCTGTCAGGGAAACGCAGGAGGGACGCGGTCATGAGCGAAAACATGAAGACGCTGGAGGCGATGATCGCCGCCTCCAAACGGAAGGATCACGACGCCTTCGTCGACACGCTCGCCGACGACTTCGAGTATCACTGGCGCGTCGGGACCAAGCCGATCCGCGACAAGGCCACCATGCGCAAGTTCATCCGCAACTACGAGCAGGGCTTCGACCAGCGCGAATGGACCGTGCTGAACTGGGCCGAGAAGGGCGACACGCTGTTGGTCGAGGGCGTCGAGAAGCTCTACGACCGCGCTCGCGACGTCCTGATCGACAACCCGTTCATGCAGGCCATCGAATTCCGCGAAGGCAAGATCTGCAAGCTGCGCGACTACTACGACTCGGCCCGTTTCCCGGCCGCCCCCAACCAGGAGAGCGCCGCGTGAGCGAAGCCAAGATCGACGTCATCCGCCGCCTGCAGCAGGCCATCGCCGCCAAGGACAAGGCCGGCTTCCTCGACTTCTTCGCGCCGGAGGTGGAGTACCACTATCACGTCGGCACCCGCCCGCTGATGGGCCGCGACTGGGTCGAGAAGTTCATCACCAAGTACTGGGCCGACAACAGCGGTTCGACCTGGGTGATCGAGCGCCACGCCGAAACCGACACCCACCTCTTCACCGAGGGGCGCGAGGAGTACGTCAACGCCAGCGGCCAAACCGTGACCCACCCCTATATGGGCGTCATCGAATTCAAGCCGGACGGCAAGATCGTCAGCTGGCGCGACTACTTCCAGATGGCCGACCCGAACGCCACCCACTGACCGGCGCGCCTGTCTTCCGCTGCGCGGAAGACAGGCCTACCAGCCGACCGCGTTGCGCAGCCGAATCCCGCTGGCGTGCAGGCTGCTGTCCCAGACCCCGCGCAGGGGCGTCAGGCTGTCGACGACCTTCAGCGCGACGCCGCAGGCCGCCAGCGCGGCCGGCAGGTCGGCGACCTCGTTGACGGCCAATGGCGTGACCGCGGTGCGCGAGACCCACATGCCGGCGTCATCGAGGCTTTCGAAGCCGTCGCCCGGCAAGTCGTAGCGGTAGATCCGCGCCGTGTTCAGAGCCGCGAGCCAGCGGGCCTCCACATAGGCCGCCCGGCCCGCCTCCCCCAGCCAGGCGGCGCGATCCTCGGCGCTCGTCGTCGCCAGCGGCCAGATCAGGATGCGCGGGCAGTCGCGGGGGAAGAGGTACATGCTCTGGTGCGGCTCATCGATCGCCCAGACCAGCGGACCGTTCAGCCACTCGCGCCCAGGCGGCCGCGCCGACGGCGCGCGGACGGGCCGCGGCTCGAACCGGGCGATGCCGGGGTCCTCGCTGAAGTGGAACAGGCGCATGGGCGAAGTACGGATCTGCCGCCCCCGTTCGTCAACGCACTAGAACGACCAGGCGCAGCCGATGCCGATGGCGGCCCCTTGTTCGCCGGCCGGATCAGCGTCGCCCCCTGCCCGCGCCTTGCAGCCGTTCTTCGGCTTGCGGGCGAGGTACGGATCTGGGTCGCGGGCGAAGGCGCCGCGGACGTCGAGATTGAGCTTCGGCGCACGGCGGTCCTCGAGAGCGCCCAGGCGATCGGCGCATCGCTGGCGCTCGTCGTCGCTGAGATCGGCCAGCCGGCAGCCGATGAGCCCGCGCAATGCGCGGCGCACGGCCGGCGGGGCGGCCTGATCGCCTGCCTCACCATTGCCTGACACGGGCGCGGCGGCGGCGTCCCTTCGGACGACGGGCGCGCGTTCGGGCGAGCGGGCCGTGTGCGGGCGCGGCGCCTGCCGCGGCGGCGGCGGCGCGCGGCGCAGGACGATCGGCGGGGCCAGGAAGACCTGCATCGCCGGAGCGTCCGGCGTCGGCGTAATGTCGTGCCGCTGGGTCATCAGCCAGCCAAGGGCGACGACGTGCGCCCCCACCGACAAGGCCAGCAGCATCAGCCGATCCTGCGCACGCGCCATCACCACCCTCTCGCGAACTGCGGCAGCGACGCTCGTTCCGGGCGAAGGTGGAATTATGGCAAAGCTTGGCGTGGGGTCAGCACGCCGCTGGCGGCGAGTGGGGCGATCAGCCCGGCGATGAACAGGGTGTTCGGGATCACGTTGAGGCCAAAGCCGGTGGCCACCGACAGGGCGCTGTCGATGACGTACCAGAGAAGGCCGCTGGCCAGGATCATCATCCAGATCGGGCGGCCGTCGCGGCCCAGGCGCACGGCGCCGTCGATGGCGGCCGCGAGGGTCACGCTCCAGCCGATCGTGACCGCGCCAAGCACGGCCAGGGCGAACCGCATCGGCCCTTCGATGACCAAGGGCTCAGGCCCGTTAAGCAGGTCGAGCAATGCGGCGACCGGGCCGCTGGTCGCCGCCGACGCTCCCGCCGCGAGCACCACGCCGAACACGCCGACCGCCGCGCACCACGCCGTCAGCCACTTGCGCCAGAACCCGTTCATCGCCTGCTCCCTGAAGCTTTTGAGCAGGCTAGGCGCAGTGGCGCTCCCACACCATTACCTCTGAGGTCAGGCCTTGGCGCGCTCGTCACGCAAGGCGCTGCGGCGGACCTTGCCGGCGTCGTCGCGCAGACGCTCGTGGGTGACCTCGAGGCTGCGCGGGATCTTGTAGGGAGCGATGCGCTCGGCCAGGAACGCCTTGACCGCCGCCCCGTCGAGCGATGGGCCGCCGGGCGCCATCTCCAGGATCGCGTGGACGCTCTGGCCCAGGTCCTCGTCCGGCAGGCCGACGACGACGCTGGAGAGCACGCCGGGGTAGGCGTCGACCGCGGCCTCGACCTCGGCCGGGTAGATATTCGCCCCGCCCGAGATGATCAGGTCGGTGCGCCGGTCGGCGAGGTAGAGATAGCCCTCCTCGTCGATGTGTCCGAGGTCGCCGAAGGTCTCCCACTCGCCCTTCGCCCGCGGCTCGGCGCCGATGTAGTGGTAGGTCGCCCCGCGTCCGCCGGCCGGCAGGAAGAACACCTCGCCGACTTCGCCCGCCGGCGCCGGTGTCCCGTCCTCGCGCAGGATGCGGATCTCGCTGCCCGGCAGCAGGCGGCCGACCGAGCCCTTGTGGGTCAGCCATTCACGGCCGCCGATGGACGTGCCGCCCATGGCCTCGGTGCCGGAATAGACTTCCCAAACCGCGTCGGGGCCGAGCCACTCGATCCACTTCTCCTTGAGCCAGACCGGGCAGGCAGAGGCGATGTGGACGATCATCTCCAGGCTGGAGACGTCGGCGGCGACCCGCTCCTCGTCCGGCAGCCGCCAGATGCGGTGCATCATGGTCGGGACGAGATAGGCCCACTGGACCTTGTGCTCGCCGATCAGGCGCAGGGTCTCGGACGGATCGAAGCGCTTGGTGATCACCAGATGGCACCCCCAGCACAGCGCCATGTAGGCCAGGCCGAAAGGCGCGGCGTGATAGAGCGGGCCAGGGATGATCACCGTGTCGCCGACCTGCATGCCGAGCGAAGGCGCATCCGGGTCGATGATCGAGGTCGCGTGGTCGACAATGACCTTGGGCCGGCCGGTGCTGCCACCGCTGGCGATCGCCTTGACGTGCTTTGCGGTCAGTTCGGGCAGCGGATCGGCCGAGGCGCCTTCGTCATAGGTCGCCGCTTCGTCGAGGAAGTCGACGCCCGCGGCGCGGGTCGCCTCGCCGCCGATGACGACGCGGGGCTGCATCAGCTCGATGATCGCCTTCATCTCGGGCGCAGGCAGGCGATAGGACACCGGCGCTGGGGTCGCGCCCAGGGTCCAGGCGGCGAAGGCCAGTTCCAGGAAAGCCGGGCCGTTCGGCAGGGCGATGGCGACGAAGTCCCCTTCCCGCACGCCATGGGCGGCGAGGCCACGGGCGCGGCGGTTCACGCGGGCGGCGAACTGCGCCCGGGTCAGGGTCTTGCCCTCGCAGGTGATGGCCGGGGCGTCCGGATCGCGGGCCGCATGCAGGCCCGGCAGGGTTCCGATCGGCTGCGGCGCGGGCGGCGCGATGGTGGGCGACAGCAGGGTTCTCACGAGGCGCTCCCGTCGATGCGCTTGGGCGGCCAGGGGATCAGCGAGCTGGTGCGGCGGATGTAATCGTCATAGCCGGGCCGCTGGTGGGTCAGGCGCTTCTCGTAGGAGGGCCCGCCGCTCCAGCGGGTCAGCAGGAAGATCAGCAGCAGCGGACCTGGCAGCGCCCAGAGGCCGAGCGCCGTCTCGGCGGCGATCAGATAGAAGCCGGTCCAGACGCAGATGTCGCCGAAGTAGTTGGGGTGGCGGGTGTAGCGCCACAGGCCGCTCGACAGCACCTGACCTTTGTTGGCGGGATTGGCCTTGAAGCGCTTGAGCTGGGAGTCGGCGGTGGTCTCGAAGGCGATGCCGAACAGCGACAGCGCCGCTCCGATCCAGCCGATTGCGCCGATAGCGGCGGGCTGGGCCGACATCTGGCCCAGTTGCACCGGCAGGCTGACCACCCAGAGCAGCGGCGCCTGGAAGGCGAAGACCATCCGCAGCGAGGCGTGGGCGTAGCTCCAGCCTTTGTCGGACTTGGCGCGGTCCATCATCTTCACATAGCGGCGGTCCGGCCCCTCATGACGCCAGCGGCCAAGGATGTGCAGGCCGAGCCGCAGGCCCCAGGCCAGCGCCAGGCCGGTCAGCAGATAGCGGCGCGCCTGGGCGCCGTCCGGCGTCTGGAAGAAGCTGGCCACCGCCATGCTGGCCAGGCCCAGCCCCCAGCAGGCGTCGACGAAGGTGACGTCCTTGATCGCCGTCCCGATCATCCAGAGGATCAGGAAGCCAGCGACCAACAGGCCGAAATTGACCGCGAGCAAGGTCGCGATCTGCGAAAGCTCAGGCATCGTCGTTCCCCCTAGCGTCCGGTCGAGATTTCGACGGCCTTGAGCATCTTGGCCATCTGGCGCTCGAGGCCCTTGGGATCGCGGGCCTGGGCCGCGCGCGTCTCGATGGCCATGCGGTCGGTGTCGACCTCGTCCTGACCGCGCTCGATGGCCTTGATGCCGGCCTTGGCGATCACCGAGGGCGGTTCCTTGGCGCCCTTCACGTGCTCGGCCATGCGGGTGTCGACCGAGCCGACGATCAGCGCAGAGACCACCGTGCCCTGGTCGGCCAGTTCGGCGCGAATGCACTGGGTCGCCGCGCGCATGGCGAACTTCGACGGGCTGTAGCCGCCCATGTTCGGAGCCGCGAGGATGCCGCCGACCGACAGCACATTGATGATCCCGCCGCCGCCGTTGCTGGCGAGCGCCGGCGCGAAGGCGCGGCAGAGGCCGACGGGGCCGAAATAGTTGACCTCCATCTCCTCGCGTGCGCCGTCCAGGCTGTCCGATCCGATCAGCAGGCCGTGGGTGAACGCCCCGGCGTTGTTGACCAGCAGCGAGACGTCCGGGCGCGCGGCGGCGACGGCGGCGATCTGGTCAGGCTTGCTGACGTCGAGCTGGATCGCCGTGACCTTGGCCGGGAACTCGGCCTCCAGATGGGCCGCGGAGGCCGCGTCGCGCGCCCCGGCATAGACGTGAGCGGCGCCGGCGGCGACCAGTTCGCGCACGAACGCCTCGCCGATACCGCGGTTGGCCCCCGTAACCAGGGCAACGGAATTTCTCACCTGCATGCAAGCCCCCGCATAGTGCGCGTTTCCTCCCGCGCTGTTTTTAGTCTTTATATGAAAGCTACACGAACGCTTACGCCGTGCAAGGGGCCCTGCGGGCTTTCCGGGCTGACACCCTCGTCGCTAGCTCCCCACGTGCGCCGTCCAGGGGGCCGCCGGGTCGCGGTGATCGGTGCTGAACCAGCGCGGGAAACCGTGCAGGGTCTGGCCGCCATCGACCAGCAGGCTGGTTCCGGTGACGTAGCCGGACGCCTGGCTGCAGAGGAAGGCGGCGGCCTGGGCCACCTCCTCCGGGCGTCCGGCGCGGCCCAGCGGCGTGGCCCTTGCGAGGGTCTCCGGCACGCCCGGCTCGGCCAGCAGGCTTTCGGTCATCGGGGTCTCGATAACGCCGGGCAGCACGGCGTTGACCCGAATTCCATAGGCGCCGAGTTCGGAGGCCAGGATCTTGGCCAGCATCACCAGCCCGGCCTTGGACGCGCAATAGGCCGAGAGCAGATCGGTCGGAAACACCGCGCCAGAGGAGGCGTTGAGCACGATCGCGCCGCCGCCCTGCAGCATCCGCCGCGCCGCCGCCTGGGCCACCAGGAACGTACCGTCGAGATTGATCGCCGTGTGCCGCCTCCACTCCTTGGCCTCGATCTCCAGGGCCGGGCGATATCGGCCGTAGCCGGCGTTGGCGAAACAGAAGTCAAGCCGCCCGCCGGTGAAGCCGTCCACCTGATCGAACACCGCAGCGATACTGTCGGGATCGCCCTGATCGTAGCCGGCGACATCGACGGAGAGCCCCTCCCCGCGCCAGGTTTCAGCCAGGCCGCTCAGGTCCTCCAGCCTTCGGTCGAGCGCCACCACCCTTGCCCCGCGCTCGGCGAACAGCCGCACCGCCGCGGCGCCCATGCCGCCGGCCGCGCCGGTGACCACGCCCGTCCTGCCCTCGAAATCCCGCATGCCTGCCTCCCTATGACTTGCATTTACGAACCGATACCTTAGGCTCGCCGGCAAGATCACGAAAGAAGACGTTGGAGGAAGCCATGGCGATCTATCTCTTGGGCGGTCATCAGAGCGATTTCGCCCGCGCCTGGTCGCGCGAGGGACTGGACCTCTCCGACATGATGCGCGACGGCATCCTCGGCGCGCTGAACGCCTGCCAGCTCGATCCGTCCGACATCGACGCCGTCCATGTCGGCAACGCCTTTGGCGAGCTCTATCGCGGCCAGGGGCATCTGGCGGCCATGGTCGCCCAGGTGGTTCCCGAGCTGCACGGCATCCCGGCCATGCGCCACGAGGCGGCCTGCGCCTCCTCCTCCATCGCCGTTCTGGCCGCGACCGCCGAGATCGAGGCCGGCCGCTATGACTGCGTGCTGATCGCCGGGGTCGAGGAAGAAAAGAACCTGCCGGGCGACGAGGCGTCCAAGGTCCAGAACGCCGCATCCTGGCAGGGCCGCGAGGGCATCGACTGCCGCTTCATGTGGCCGGCCGTGTTCGGCCGCCTCAGCCAGGAGTACGGCGAGCGCTACGGCCTGGACCGCAAGCACCTCAATCGCATCGCCGAGATCAACCTCACCAACGCCAAGCGCAACCCGCTGTCGCAGACCCGCAAGTGGGCGTTCACGGCCGAGAACTTCACCGACGACGACACCGCCAACCCGATCATCGAGCCGGGCACCCGGCGCATGGACTGCGGCCAGATCACCGACGGGACTTGCGCCATCGTGCTGTGCTCGGAGCGCTTCATGGAGCGCTACGCCGCCCGCCGGGGGGTGAAGGCGAGCGACTTCCCGCAGATCCTCGGCTGGGGCCACACCAACGCCGGCATCCGCTTCCTCGACAAACTCGAGCGCTCGAAGGGCCAGGACTACATCTTCCCGCATGTCCGCAAGGCGATCACCGACGCCTGGGGCCGCGCCGGCATCGCCGGGCCGCAGGACCTGAGCGGCGTCGAGACCCACGACTGCTTCACCTCGACCGAGTACATGGCCATCGACCACCTGGGCCTGACCGCGCCCGGCCAGTCCTGGCAGGCGGTGGAGGAAGGCCTGATCGACTTCGGCGGCAAGTGCCCGGTCAACGCCTCGGGCGGACTGATCGGCGTCGGCCATCCCGTCGGCGCCACCGGCGCGCGGATGCTGCTGGACGCCGGGCGACAAGTGACCGGCACGGCCGGCGACTATCAGGTCGAAGGCGCGCGCACCTACCAGACCCTGAACATCGGCGGCTCGCTGGGCACCGTGGTCAGCTTCGTGGTCGGCCGGGCGGCGTAGGGCCTCAGTTCCTCCCCTTCTCGGGGAGGCGGCGCGCGAGGCGCGATGGAGGGGGACTGCTGAGTCAGCAAGCCCCCTCAGTCAGCCATTCGGCTGACAGCTCCCCCAGCGGGGGGCAATTTAGGGCTCTCCCCGCCACAACCCCGGCGGCGCGGCGGCCACTCGCGGGATCGCCGACAGAACCATCCCCGCCACGGCGTATTGCTCGGGCTTGGTGCGCACGCCCGGCTCGGGGGTTTCCGCGAGGTCCATCGAGAGGCGCACGCCCGGCAGACCGGTGACCTCGATCTCCCAGTGCGGCTTGCCGGCGAAGGCGGGCAGGCTCATGTCCATCACCCAATTGACCGCGTGGGTGATGCGGCGGACGCCGCCGCTGAGCCCATGCACGCGCCAGGTGGTCGCCGCCACCGTCCCGATCCGCACGACGCCGGCGCGGACGTCGAAGTCGTTGTCGGCCAGCGTAACCGAGTGGTCCGCCTCCACGGCGTCGAGTTCGATCCCCAGCTTTTGCGCCAGGGCCGCGACCGACTGGGCGTACATGTCGGTGAAGGTGCGGGCGAGCGGGCCGTCCTTGAGGTCCAGCCCGGCGGGGTCGGCGCCCATGCCGAGCGCTCCGAACACATAGGCGGCGTTGGGGATGCCCGAGCAGTCGATGACTTCGCTCGTCGATATGTGGTCCAGCCGCAGAGAAATCCCCGCCACCGCCGCGGCGACCTTCTCGGCCGCCCAACCAGGATTGACCCCGACGCCTGCCAGCGTCGCCCCGCCCTGCAGCGCGCTGGCCTCCAGGTCCCGCGCATAGGCCCCGCCCAGCGCCCAGGGGTGGAAGTAGTTGTTGATGGAGATGACGTTCTTGCCGCTCTCCAGCAGCCGCTTCACGTCGGGGTCGTGGCCGTCATAGGGGCTGGCCAGCATCGGGCAGTGAAGCACCACGTCGGCGTCCAGCGCCAGGATGTCGTCGATCGAACTGGTCGCGAGGACGCCGGTGGCCGGCCGCCGCGCGATCTCGCCCGCGTCCACGCCGGCCTTGGCCGCCGAGTAGACGTAGAGCCCGACCAGCTCCAGGTCCGGGGCGTCCAGCACCGCCCGCAGGCAGGTCTTCCCCATCGATCCGGTCGCCCATTGGACGACCCGCAGCCTGCGCGTCATGCCCGTTTCCCGATCACATCTCGTCAGCTTGCATTCCAAGACTTATCGTGGCAAGCCGGAGCATGGCCAGACGCCTGATCAAGGGCGCGGCCGGGAGGAAGTACGCACGTGGACGCCTGGATCTACGACGCCGTCAGGACTCCGCGCGGCAAGGCACGCCCCGACGGATCACTGGCCGCCAACAAGCCGCAGGAACTGGTCGGGACGCTGGTCGACGCGCTGGAAGCCCGCGGCCACGATCCCCGCGCCAGCCAGGCCATGGTGCTGGGCTGCGTCGGCCAGGTCGGCGACCAGGGGGCCAATATCGCCCTGGTGTCCAAGCTGCATTCGCGCGTCGCCGAGGACGCCTACGCCTTCACGCTCAACAACTATTGCGTCTCGGGCCTGACCGCGATCGGCCATGCCGCGACGATGGTGGCCGGCGGCGCGATCGACCGCGCGCTGGCCGGCGGGGTCGAGATGATGTCGCGCGTGCCGTTCATGGGCGACAACGCCGGCTACTACACCGACGCCGATTTCCCGAAGCGCTCGCGCTACATCCCCGTCGTCGTCGCCGCCGACCGGTTGGCGCAGGCCGAAGGCGTCACCCGCGAGGAGCTCGACGCCGTCGCCCTGATGTCCCAGGTCCGCACCGGCCAGGCCGAGGCGAACCCGGCGCTGATCGCCTCGCGCATCGCCGTCGGCGCGGCAGTGACGGAAGAGTGCGCCCGACCGCAGACCACCGCCGAATCCCTGGCCGCCATGCCGGCCGCCTTCGCCCCGCTGGCGGCGACCTACGCGCAGGCGCTGGAAGGCCCGATCGACCACCGCCACACCATCGCCCACGCCCCGCCGGTCTGCGACGGGGCCGGCCTGGCCGTTGTCGGCGGCGCGCCGAGCGGCGGCCGGAAGGCGCGCGCGCGCATCCTGGCCTACGCCGAATCCGGCGGCGATCCGCAGGCCTCGCTGCTGGCCGGGTTCTCGGCCATGGATAAGGCGCTGGCCCGCGCCGGCCTGACCCTGGCCGACATGGACCGCGTCGAGTTCATGGAGGCCTTCGCCGTCACCATCGCCAAGTTCCTGCGCGATCGTCCCGCCGACCCGGCCAAGGTCAATGTCGGCGGCGGCCATCTCGCCAAGGGCCACCCGATGGGGGCGACCGGCGCGATCCTGCTGTCCTCGCTGCTGGATGCGCTGGACGCCGCCGACGGGCGCCTCGGCCTCGTCGTCGCCACTGGCGCGGCCGGGGTCGGCGCGGCCATGGTGGTCGAACGCCTCGCCTGATCGGAGCCGACGATGATCCTCGTTCCCGCCGACCACATCGCCGAGCACCGGGCCAAGGGCTGGTGGGGCGAGACCACCATGGTCGACCTGCTGGACCGCCATGTGACTGAGCGGCCCGGCGACGACGCGCTGATCGATCCGCCGAACACCAGGGCCATCATCGGCCGCGATCCGCGCCGCCTGACCTGGCGCCAGCTGGGCGCGGAGGTTGACCGCCTCGCCGCCGTGCTGCATGGCGCGGGCCTGGCCAAGGACGACGTGCTGCTGGTCCAGCTGCCCAATGTCGTGGAACTGAGCCTCGCCTACCTCGCCGCTTTCAGGCTGGGGGTCATCGTCACCCCAGCGCCGGTCCAGTACCGCGAGAACGAGCTCTCCAGCATCGTGCGCCGCACTGGCGCCAAGGCGGCGATCACCGGCGCGGTCATCGGCGGCCACGACCACGTCGGCCAGCTGCGCGGTCTTGCGCTGGACCACATCTTCAGCGTCGGCGAGGCGCAAGGCGCGCAGGAGCTGGGCGCCGCCATGGCGGGCGTGACGCCCGCGCAAATCGCCGCCGCCCGGGCCGCCGCCTCAGCCGCCGCCATCACCGCCGACGACGTGGCGACCATCTGCTGGACCTCCGGCACCGAGGCCGAGCCCAAGGGCGTGCCGCGCAGCCACAACGAGTGGCTGATCATGGCCCAGGGCGTGGTCGCCGCCGGCCGCCTGTCGCCGGGCGCGCGGCTGCTGAACCCGTTCCCGATGGTCAATATGGGCGGGGTCTCGACCGCACTGGCCGGCTGGCTGCTGATCGGTGGGACGCTGATCCAGCACCACCCGTTCGACCTTGGCGTCATGCTGGCGCAGATGCGCGAGCACGCCATCGACTACACCGTCGCCCCGCCGGCGGTGCTGAACCTGCTGGCCCAGGATCCCAAGCTGCTGGACGGCGTCGACTTCGGCCGCCTGCGGGCGATCGGCTCCGGCTCGGCGCCGCTGTCAGAGGCGATGATCCGCGCTTTCTTCGACCGCTATGGCGTCGAGATCGTCAACTACTTCGGCTCCAACGAAGGCATGTCGCTGTGCGGCACGGCCGACGACGTTCCCGCGCCGGGCGAGCGGGCCAGCTACTTCCCGCGCGTCGGAGCGCCGGGATTCGACTGGGCCTATCCGCTCAACGATCGCTTCTTCACGCGCTTGGTCGATCCCGACACCGAGGAGGAGATCACGCAGCCCGGCCGTCACGGCGAGATGCGCATCAAGGGGCCGACCGTCTTCGCCGGCTACTGGCGGGCGCCGGAGCTGACCGCGCGGGCCTTCGACGCCGAGGGCTGGTTCCGCACCGGCGACCTGTTCGAGATCGCCGGCGACCAGGCGCAGTACTTCCACTTCGTCGGGCGGCTGAAGGACATCATCATCCGCGGCGGAGTGAACATCTCGTCCGAGGAGATCGAGGGCCACCTGATGGCCCACCCGGAGGTGGCCGACGCCGCGGTGGTCGGCTCGCCCGACGAACGGCTGGGCGAGCGGGTCTGCGCCTTCATCGTGCCCCGGCCCGGCAAGACCCCGGACCGCGAGGCGATCAACGCCTTCCTGACCGGCGAGCGCAAGGTCGCAGTGTTCAAGCAGATCGAGCGGCTGGAGATCATGCCCGCCCTGCCCCGCAATCCGGTCGGCAAGGTGCTCAAGCGCGACCTTCGGGCGACGCTGGTCTAGCACCGCGTGTCATCCCGGTTTGCGAAATGTCGCCGGCCGCGCGCCTGCCCCATTGCCCCTCTCCGCACAGCTCATTAGTATCATTTCGCAAGTAACAAGTCGGGAGGACGAACTGATGGCCGCGGCGGAAAAACCTCGCCTGGATTTCGATGGGCTTCGCCCGAAGAGCCCGTTCCTCACCGAGACGCACGACGCCTGGCGCCAGCAGCTGCGCACCTTCGTCGAGGCGGAGATCAATCCACACCTCGACGCCTGGGACGCGGCCGCCACCTTCCCCGACGAGCTCTACGTGAAGGCCGCCAAGGCCGGGGTCCTGGGCATGGGCTTCTCCGAGGAACTGGGCGGAACGGGCGAGGACATCGACCTCTACCACCGCATCATCTTCGCCGAAGAGTTCTTCCGGGCCGGCTCGGGCGTGGTCTTCGCCGACCTGGCCACCCACTGGATCGCCCTGCCCCCGATCATCGCATTCGGGCCTGAGGAGATGCGCGAGCGGGTCGCGGGGCCCATCCTGCGCGGCGAGAAGAAGATCGCCTTCGCCGTCACCGAACCGTCGGGCGGCTCCGACGTCGGCGCCTTCCAGACCACGGCCGAGAAGCGCGGCGACACCTACATCGTCAACGGCGGCAAGACCCTGATCTCGGGCGCCACCCGCGCCGACTACCTGCTGACCGCGGTGCGCACCGGCGGTCCCGGCGTCGGCGGCCTGTCGCTGCTGATGATCGAGGCCGATCGTCCGGGCGTCTCCAGCGCGCCGGTCAAGGGCCTCGGCTGGTACAACGGCAACAACGGCACGCTGACCTTCGACAATGTCGAGGTGCCGACGGCCAACCTGATCGGCGTCGAGAACCGCGGCTTCGCTGGCCTGGCCAACCAGTTCAACATCGAGCGTTTCAGCGGCATCGCCGCCACCCTGGCCATGGCCCGCACCGCCATCGCCGAAGCCATCGACTGGGCCCGCCAGCGCCACACCTTCGGCGAGCGGCTGATCGACCACCAGGCCATCCGCCATAAGATCGTGGAGATGATCCAGCGGGTGAACGCCTGCTACGCCTTCCTCGACATCCTGGTCTGGCGCTTCCACCAGGGCGAGACCCCGGTCGCCGAGCTGGCGATGATGAAGGTCCAGGCCACAACCACCCTGGAGTTCGTCGCCCGCGAGAGCCTGCAGGTGCTCGGCGGCCGCGCCTACACCGGCGACAATCGCGTCGAGCGCATCTACCGCGAGGCCCGCATCTTCGTCATCGGCGGCGGCTCGGAGGAAATCCTGCGCGACCTGGCCGGTCGTCAGTTGGGCTTCTAGGCCGAGGCGGCGGGCCCCGGCGGCCCGCCCTGGCGCTGGCGCGAGCTCCAGCCGCGGATCATACGGTCGTCGCCGGTGGGATAGGACGCGTTCCCTCCGTCGTCCTCCCAGACGGCGATAGCGGCACGTGACCGCAAAACCGCGACCTGACCGGCGTCCGATGCGGGCTCAGCGGGACGGCTGTTCTCCTGCAGGATCCAGCTTCGATTTTGCGTCGAGTCGTTGGCGGCCGCGCCCGGGTACATTTGCTGGCTCATCGAAGCCTGGCCGAGCTTCGCTGCGGATTGACGGCTTCGGAAGCCTCGTGGGCTTCGACCAGCCCGCCCCACTCGGCAGGGGTCTGTATGCTGTGATGCCGCCCCATATCCGGCAGCAAAGCATCGCCCTTTTCCAGCAATGCTTCGCTGATCCACAGGCTGTCAAAGCCGCGGGCCTCCACGCTCGCCCCCATCAGGCGCCCCGCCATGCTGACCGCGGCGCGGTCGTTCTCTGCGTGACACAGGTACCGCCGCGCGGGGGCGGCTTCGCCAAGATGAATCTCGACCGCCCAGTATCCAGGGGCCTCCGATATCTGAATTCGTTCCGACAAAGTGCTCATGTCTTGAGCTTTCAATATCTCCCTCGGAGCCACGCTGCGCGTTTCTATCCGAGAGAAGGCGCCGCATTGGCGCTTTTGATCGTGTCGAATATATCACGTTCACTCGGAACAATCGTCATCATTACAAAATGGTGATGGAATTTGGGCAATATTTTTCTTTCATCATGTGGCGGAATACATAGCCACACACCAAGTATTAGACGCCGGATCTCGCGCATGAGGATATCGAGGTGCGCGGCAAACGTGGGGGCCACCGCTATTCGTGGAGGCCCAAATGGCCGTCGAAAAGACCGATCTCAAGCGCCGCGTCCTGGCGCACGAACAAATCCTGCAAGCACTCCTGGCGCAGATCGCCGAAAGCCGCCGGGGCTTCCTGGATGGCATGCGCGATCGGTTGGCGCGGGCGGGCGACACGCCTGCCGCGCCAGAATCTCGCGCTATTTCGAAGGCCGCTTCGATGAGCGTGAATGCGCGCGGCGCGTCCGTCGTCGTTCGTAGCGCCCGCGCCCATGGCGTCTGGCACGTCACCTGTAACGACGTCTTCCTTGGCGACTATCTCTCCGAGGACGCCGCGCAAAGCGCCGCGTTCAAGGCAGCGACCGAGCTCAGGCAGGAAGGTCGCTCGACAGAGGTGGTTTTCGGAGCCCGGTAGGGCGCCGCTGAGACCTTCCCCCACCCCTGATTCAACGGGTTGCAAATTGACGCCGACGGATCCTTTTAAAATGAGACCTATCGAGACTCGCCTTCCGCGCGCACCGCATACCCGTTTCTCTAATCCCGACTGGACAGCTGGGGTGGGCGGCTATAGGCCTGGAGACGCATGGCCCGCACCCGCAAGATCATAAAGAACTCCGTGCACCGCGCGCTGAACACGATCGGCGACCGCTGGAGTCAGTTGATCATTCAGGAAGCCTTCCGCGGCGCGACCCGCTACGAGGAGTTCCGCGCCCGCACGGGCGCGCCCCGCAACACCCTTTCGAACCGCCTGCGCGGCCTGGTCGCCAACGGCATTTTCGAGCAGCGCGCCCATCGCGAAGGCGCGGCGCGGCAGTCGTACCACCTGACCCCGATGGGCCTGGACCTGTTCGACTCCGTGCTGATCGCCTGGTGCTGGGGCATACGTTGGGACGCCACCGCGCCCAATGGCCCAGCAGGCCTGGTCCATACCGAGTGCGGCAAGTCGATGCTGCCGATGATGGTCTGCCGCCACTGCGGCGGCGACGTCTCGCTGCACACCTGCAGCCATCAGCCGGGCCCTGGCGCCGGCTTCGAGGAAGTCGAGATCGCCCGCCTGCACCGGCGTCGCCAGTCGGGCGCGGAGGACGCCGCGCGCACCGTGGCCGACGTCGTCGACATGACCGGCGACCGCTGGACGGGCCTAGTCATCTCGACCCAGTACTTCGGCATCCACCGGTTCGACGACATCCAGTCGATGCTGGACATCGCCACCAACATCCTGACCGACCGCCTGCGCGTGCTGGTGGCCAACGGGGTGTTCGAGCGCCGGCTCTACGAGATGTCGCCGCCGCGCTACGAGTACTGGCTGACCAAGAAGGGCAAGGATCTTTATCCGCACGCCCTGGCCCTGCTGATCTGGGCGGACAAGTGGCTGCTTGAGGATGACCAACCGCCGGTCATCGTGACCCACAACCAGTGCGGCCATCCAGTCGACAGCGTGGTGATCTGCAGCGAGTGCCGCCATCCGCTCACGCCCGAGACCGTGTCCGAGCGGCGGACCAAGGACCGCAAGGCCAGCGCCGCCTAGCAGCCTGCTTCCAGGCCGCGGGATCGAATGGCGCAGCTAGGCGTTCCCAACGCGAATTGGAGGGACGAGATGAGCCTGGACAGTCTGATGATCCGCAGCGCCAATCTGCTGGGCGCGCCGCTGAAGGACGCTTCGGGCAAGAAGCTCGGCACGATCCGTGAGATCTACTTCGAGCGCGACACGGGCCAGGCCCGTTTCGTGGCTTTGGAGTTCGGCGGGCTGTTCGGGACCAGCGGCAAGTTCCACCCGATCCCCTGGCGCGCGATGCGATATGACGAGGCCTCGGACAGCTATCTGACCGATCTCACCAAGGACCTGCTGAAGAACAGCCCCGCCTATGACCGCGACCAGATGAACGAGGTCGCCTATGGCTGGAGCGAGCAGGCCGAACGCTACTTCCGCACCGACCCGATCTAGGCTCGACCTTTACGTTTTCCTTATGCGAGACGGGCCAGTCCCGTCTCGAACCCTGACGCCCAGGGCGAGCACCCTCCAGGCCTGAACTTGGCTCTGGAGACATCATCGTGGCGGATCTCATCTTTCTCGGCCTGGGCGCGGGGGCGTTTGCCCTCTTCGCGCTTTTCGCCGTTGGCTTGAGGCGCATCTGAGGATGCTCGTCGATCTCCTCTGGGCGGGCGGCGCGATCGCCGTAGCCGCCTACATGCTCGCCGCGCTGCTGCGCCCCGAGCGCTTCTGACGGATAACTGACATGACTTGGCAAGGATGGGCGGAGATCGCCCTGACGCTGGCCGTGGCCATTGGGCTCGGCTGGCCTCTCGGCGTCTATATGTCCCGGGTTTGGAATGGGGAACGCACCTGGCTCGACCCGGTGCTGCGGCCGGTGGAACGGCTGGTCTATGCGGGCTGCGGCGTCGATGCGAACAAGGGCCAGACCTGGTTCGGCTACGCTGCGGCGCTCCTGGCGTTCAACGCCGTCGGCTTCGTCCTGGTGTACGCGATCCTGCGCCTGCAGGGCGGCCTGCCGCTGAACCCGCAGGGGTTCGACGGCGTATCGGAGCATCTGGCCTTCAACACCGCGGCGAGCTTCGTCACCAACACCAACTGGCAGTCATACGGCGGCGAGACGACCATGTCTCAGTTCAGCCAGATGGCCGCGCTGACGGTGCAGAACTTCGTCTCCGCAGCGACCGGGGCCACGATCGCCGCCGTCCTGGCCCGCGCCTTCATCGGCCATCGCGGCGAAGGGCTCGGCAACTTCTGGTCCGACCTGACGCGCACGACCCTCTATGTCCTGCTGCCCTGCTCCATCGTCCTGGGCCTGGTGCTGGTCGCCCTGGGCGTGCCGCAAACGCTGCAGGCCTCGGCCATCGCAGCCACCGTCGAGGGCGGCGAACAGAAGCTGTCGCTGTTCGCTGTCGCCAGCCAGCTGGCCATCAAGCAACTGGGCATCAACGGCGGCGGCATTTTCAACGTCAACTCGGCGCACCCGTTCGAGAACCCCTCCCCGCTCACCAACTTCCTGACGGCGGTCTCGATCAACGTGCTCGGCTGGGCCGCCTTCTTCGCGTTCGGACGCTCGGCGCGGGCCTTCAAGGACATCCGCGCCCTGGTCGCCGCCGCGGCCGTGCTGCTCTCGCTAAGCGCCGCCGGCGTCTACGTCGCAGAGACGCAAGCCCCGCCGGCCCTGGTCGCCGCGCACGTCGACGCCAGCGCCAACATGGAAGGCAAGGAGGTCCGCTTCGGCCCGGCCGCCTCGGCCGCCTGGACCGCCCAGACGACGGGCGCCTCCAACGGCTCGGTCAACGCCATGCACGGCAGCTACATGCCCCTGGGCGGCGGCATCGCCATGTTCCTGATGATGCTGGGCGAGATCCTGCCGGGCGGCATCGGCTCGGGCATTGCGATCATGGTGGTGATGGCCCTGCTGGCGGTGTTCGTCGCCGGACTGATGGTCGGCCGCACGCCCGAGTACCTGGGCAAGAAGGTCGAGGCCAAGGAGATCAAGCTCGCCATGCTGGCGGTGCTGATCGTGCCGCTGTCGATGCTCGGCTTCTCGGCCGTCGCCGCAGTGCTGCCCGAGGCGCTCAAGGGGCTGCTGAACCAGGGCCCGCACGGCCTGTCGGAAATCCTCTACGCCTATGTCTCCACGACTGCGAACAACGGCTCGGCCTTCGCCGGCCTGACGGCCAACGCGCCCTGGTGGAACACGACCCTGGGCCTGGCCATGCTGATGGGCCGCTTCGTGCCGATCGTCGCGGTCCTGGCCATCGCCGGGTCACTGGTCGCCAAGCCCAAGCTGGCGCCTTCGGCCGGCACCCTGCCCACCGACAGCAGCCAGTTCGTCGGTCTGCTGGTGGGCGTCATCCTCATCCTCGGCGGCCTGCAGTTCTTCCCTGCCCTCGCCCTCGGCCCGATCGTCGAGCACTTCCAAGTGCTTGACGTCCTGGCCGGCCGCTAACCTTCGCAAGGCGTCAGACAATGACCGCATCCTACGCACCGCAAGGGGAGAACCGCCGCAAGGCCTCGACCCTCGCCACCAGCCTTTCCGGTCCGATGATCGCCCGCGCCGCCCGCGACGCGGTGGTCAAACTCGACCCCCGCAAGCTGACCGGCAATCCGGTGATCTTCGCCACCTGGATCGTGGCCCTGCTGGCCACCGCCTCCACGATCAACGAGATCGCCGCTGGCCGGGACTTCGGGTTCGAGATCCAGATCGCGCTCTGGCTCTGGGCCACGGTGCTCTTCGCCAACCTGGCCGAGAGCGTCGCCGAGGGCCGTGGCAAGGCCGCCGCCGACTCCCTGCGCGCCGCCCGCGTCACCACCAAGGCCAAGCTGATCGTCGACCCGGCCACCGGCACGGTCGTTCCTACGCCGGCCCACAAGCTCGGTGTCGGCGAGATCGTCCTGGTCGAAGCCGGCGACGTGATCCCCGCCGACGGCGAGATCATCGAGGGCGTCGCCTCGGTCAACGAGGCGGCGATCACCGGCGAGTCCGCGCCCGTCATCCGCGAGAGCGGCGGCGACCGCTCGGCCGTTACGGGCGGCACCACCGTCGTCTCCGACTGGATCAAGGTCCGCATCACCTCCGAGGCGGGCCAGACGTTCCTCGATCGCATGATCGCGATGGTCGAAGGCGCCGACCGCCGCAAGACCCCCAACGAAGTCGCCCTGGCCGTTTTGCTGGCGGGCCTGACCCTGATCTTCCTGATCGCGGTCGTCACCCTGCTGGGCCTGGGCAAGTTCTCGGGCGTCGCGTTGTCGCCGATGGTGCTGGGCGCGTTGTTCATCACCCTGATCCCCACGACCATCGGCGGGCTGCTGTCGGCCGTCGGCATCGCCGGCATGGACCGGCTGCTGAAGGTCAATGTGCTGGCGACGTCCGGGCGGGCGGTCGAGGCGGCCGGCGACGTCGACACCCTGCTGCTCGACAAGACCGGCACCATCACCTTCGGCAACCGCATGGCGACCGAAGTGATTCCCGCCCCCGGCGTGCGGCCCGAGGTCGCCATGCGCGCCACCCTGATGGCCTCGCTAGGCGACGAGACGCCGGAAGGCCGCTCCATCGTCGATCTGGCCCGGACCCAGGGCCTGACCGACGAGGCCCCTGAAGGGGCGAACCTCATCGCATTCAGCGCCACGACCCGCCAGTCGGGCCTGGACGCCGACGGCCAGTCCTGGCGCAAGGGCGCGGTGGACGCGGTGGTCCGCAGCCTGGATCTCGCCCCCGAACAGGTCCCGGCCGAATTCACCGCCGCCGTCGACCGCATCGCCCGTTCCGGCGGCACGCCCCTGGCGGTCAGCGAGAACGGCGTGCTGGTCGGGGTGATCCATCTGAAGGACGTGGTGAAGCCCAACGTGAAGGAGCGGTTCGCCGACCTGCGCCGCATGGGCTTGCGGACGGTCATGATCACCGGCGACAACCCGGTCACCGCCGCGGCTATCGCCTCCGAAGCCGGGGTCGACGACTTCCTGGCCGAGGCCACCCCGGAGGACAAGCTGCGGCTGATCCGCGAGGAGCAGGCCAAGGGACGGCTGGTCGCCATGTGCGGCGACGGCGCCAACGACGCGCCCGCCCTGGCCCAATCGGACGTCGGCGTCGCCATGCAGACCGGCGCGCAGGCCGCACGCGAAGCCGGCAACATGGTCGACCTGGATAGCGACCCGACCAAGGTCATCGAGATCGTCGAGGTCGGGAAGCAGATGCTGATCACCCGCGGCGCGCTGACCACCTTCTCGATCGCCAACGACGTGGCCAAGTACTTCGCGATCATCCCGGCGATGTTCGTCGCCGCCCTGCCGGCGCTCGGCGCGCTCAATGTCATGGGGCTGCACAGTCCCGAGAGCGCCATCCTCTCGGCGGTGATCTTCAACGCCCTGATCATCGTGGCGCTGATCCCGCTGGCGCTGCGCGGCGTGCGCTATCGGGCGATCGGCGCGGCCAAGCTGCTGTCGCGCAATCTGCTGCTCTACGGCCTGGGCGGTCTCATCGCCCCGTTCGTCGGCATCAAGCTGATCGACATGATCGTCTCCGGCCTCGGTCTCGCGTGATGCTGATGCGCGAAACCCTCGTCTCGCTGGGCCTGATCGCCCTGCTCTTCGCCTGCGCCTTGATCGGCGCGGCGTTCTAGGACCGAAAAGCCATGCTTTCCCTCATCCGTCCCGCCGTCGTCTCGATGGTCTTCTTCACCCTGATCCTGGGCCTGGCCTATCCGCTGCTGATCACCGGCGTCGGCCAGGCCGCCTTCTCCCGGCAGGCCAACGGCAGCCTAGTCGTGGAGAACGGCAAGGTCGTCGGCTCTGAACTGGTCGGCCAGAACTTCACGGCGCCGCAGTACCTGCATCCGCGACCGTCGGCCGCCGGCGCCGATGGCTATGACGCCTCGGCCTCGTCCGGCTCCAACCTCGGGCCGCTCAATCCCGACCTCGCCAAGCGGGTCGAGGCAGGTGCCCAGGCGCTGAGGGCCGAAGGGATCACGCAGACGATTCCCGCCGACGCGGTGACGGCCTCGGGCTCCGGGCTCGACCCGGACATCTCGCCGGAGTACGCGCTTCTGCAGGCCGACCGCATCGCGAAGGCCAGGGGCGTGGAGCCGGGACTGGTGCGCAAGCTGCTTGAGGGCCATATCGAGGGCCGGACCTTCGGAATCCTCGGCCAGCCTCGGGTCAATGTGCTGATGACCAACCTCGCGCTCGACGCCCGATATCCGCTGCGCCACCCTCCGACGCCATGAGCATCGACGAGCCCCGACGGCCGGACCCGGACGCCCTGCTGGCGGCCACCCAGACGCCAGGCCGCGGCCGGCTGAAGGTGTTCCTCGGCATGTCGCCCGGGGTCGGCAAGACCTTCGAGATGCTGCGCGCCGCTCGCCGCCGAAAGGCGGAGGGCGGCGACGTCGTTGTCGGGGTGGTCGAAACCCATGGCCGGCGAGAGACCCAGTCGCTGCTGCGCGGACTGGAGGTCATGGCCCGCCGACCGATCGACTATCGTGAGCGTACGCTGCTGGAGTTCGACCTGGACGCGGCGCTGGAGCGGCGGCCGCAGCTGCTGCTGGTCGACGAGTATGCTCACTCCAACGCCCCGGGCTCGCGCCACGACAAACGCTGGCAGGATGTCGAGGAACTGCTGGGCGCGGGCATCGACGTCTGGACCACGCTCAATGTCCAGCACCTGGAGAGCCTGCGCGAGGTGGTCTGGAAGATCACTGGCGTGCGCCAGCGTGAGACGGTGCCCGACAGCGCCCTCTCGCGCGCCGACGAGATCGAGCTGATCGACATTACGCCCTCGGAGCTGCGCGAGCGCATGGCCGAGGGCAAGGTCTACATCGGCGACACCGCGCGGCTGGCGGCCGAGCGGTTCTTCAAGCCCGAGAACCTCACCGCCCTGCGCGAGCTGGCCCTGCGCCGCGCCGCCCAGACGGTCGACGACCAGTTGATCGGGGCGATGAAGGCGGCCGGCGTCGAGGGACCCTGGGCGGCGGGCGAGCGCATCCTGGTGCTGGTCGGCCCCGACGCCGCCGCCGGCGCATTGGTCAGGACCGGACGGCGCCTCTCCGACATGATGATGGACGCGCCATGGACGGTCGCCCACGTCGAGCGGCCCAATGCGCCCGCCGCACCGGCCGGCGGCCAGGCGCGGTTGAATGAGGCCCTCAAGCTGGCCGAGCAGCTCGGCGGCGCGACCGTCGTCCTGACGGGCGATGATCTGGTGGCCAGCGTCCTGGACTACGCCCGCCGCAACAACGTCACCCAGATCGTGCTGGGAAAGTCGGCAAAGTCCCGCAATCCGCTTCGCCGCTCGCTGATCGGTGCTCTTCTCGACGAGGCGCAGGGCGCCGCCCTGCACGTGGTGACCGAGCAGGCCGAACCCGACCCGCCTGCGGAACGTCGCCGCGTCCCGCTGCGGGCCTGGCCATGGGCCGGCCACGCCGCCGCGGCGGGCCTGGTGACCGTGGCGGCGCTGCTGGCGAGCGCGACCTTCCAGGTCGCCGAGACCGCCAACCTGGCGATGATCTTCATGCTGAGCGTGCTGGTCAGCGGCCTGGCGTTCGGCCTTTGGCCGGCCCTGACCGCCGCGACCCTCAGCGCCTTCATCTACAATTTCTTCTTCCTGGAGCCCCGGCTGACGGTTCGCATCGGCCATCCGGCCGACGTGCTGACCTTCGGCGTGTTCTTCGCCGTCGCGCTGACTACAGGCTGGCTGACCGGACGGATCCGCGACCAGGCCCGCGCCGTCGCACGGCGCGCCTCGGCGATCTCGGCGCTGCTGGCCGCCAGCCGGCGGCTGTCGTCGGCCGCCAAGCAGGATGCGGCCGCCCAGGCGCTGGCCGAGCAACTGGCCGCGGCGACCAGCGGCGCGGCCGTGGTCCTGACCCCGGAACGCGACGACATCAGCCTGACCGCCGCCTCCCCCGCGCTAGAGGCGCTCGCGCCTGGCGACATGGCCGCCGCGCGCTGGGCCTGGGAGAAGGGCGAGCCGGCCGGAGCCGGCACCGGCACCCTGCCCAACTCCGCCTGGACCTTCCGGCCGCTGCAGGGCGTAAAGGCCCGCGCAGGCGTGGCGGGCGTCGAACCGCGCGCCCTGGCCGCCGAGGACAACGAGCGCTTCGTCTCCGCCCTGCTCGACCAGGGCGCCGTCGCACTGGAGCGCGCCGAGTTCGCGGCGCAGGCCGCCGACACCGAGGCGCTGCGCCGCACGGACCGGCTGCGGGGCGCGTTGCTGAACTCCGTCAGCCACGATCTGCGCACGCCCTTGTCGACTGTTTTGGGGTCGGTGACGACACTCATCGACTATGGAAAATCGTTAAAACCCAACGTTCAGCGCGACCTTCTTCAGTCCATCAAGGAAGAGGCGGAACGCCTGAACCGCTATGTCGGCGACCTGCTGGACATGACCCGGCTGGAAGGCGGTGCGCTGGTCACGCGGCGCGAATGGGTCGATATCCGCGACGTGTTGCGCGCCGCCGTCGAACGCGTCACGCGGCGTCTGGACAACCGCAGCGTGACGCGCGACTTCCCCACTCAGCTGTCGATGGTCAAGGCTGACGCATCGCTGCTGGAGCAGGCGCTGGTGAACATCCTGGAGAATGCGATCGCCTATAGTCCCGACAAATCGACGATCGAGGTCGCCGCCTATGAAGATCGCGGCAACGTCGTCATCTCCATCGAGGACGAGGGCCGCGGCATTCCCACCGAGGAGCTGGAGCGGGTGTTCGAGAAGTTCCGCCGGATGGAGGAGGCGACCGATCGCGGCAAGGGCGCGGGCCTCGGCCTGGCGATCTCCAAGGGCTTTGTGGAGGCCATGGGCGGCCGCATCGCCGCGGCCAGTCCGATCCATGAAGGACGCGGCACGCGCATCCTGATCAGCATGCCCAAGGAGCACGCGATGCCGGGGCACATGCTGTGAGCGCCAACCGCCCCCGCATATTGGTCATCGACGACGAACCGCAGATCCACCGCTTCCTGCAGCCGGCGCTCGAGGCGGCCGGCTACGAACCGATCCGCGCCGACACGGCCACCGAAGGCCTGAAGGAGATCGCCCGCAAGGCGCCCGACGCGGTCGTCCTCGACCTCGGCCTGCCCGACTTCGACGGCAAGGAAGCGCTGGCCAAGGCCAGGGCCTTCTATGACGGTCCGATCATCGTGTTGTCGGCCCGCGACAAGGAGACAGAGAAGATCGACACCCTCGACATGGGGGCGGACGACTATGTGGAAAAGCCGTTCGGAGTCGGGGAGTTATTGGCGCGTCTTCGCGTCGCGTTGCGCCACCGCCTTAGAGCCAAGGGCGCCGAGCCAGTGGTCACCGCAGGCGACCTGACCGTCGATCTGGTGAAGCGGCTGGTCTCGCGGGCGGGCCATGCCATCCGGCTGTCTCCCAAGGAGTACGACCTGCTGGCCCAACTGGTCGAAGGCGGCGGCAAGGTCGTGACCCATCGCCAGTTGCTGACCGCCGTCTGGGGACCCGCGCACGAGGACGACGTCCAGTATCTACGCGTCTTCGTGGCCCAACTGCGCCAGAAGGTGGAGCCCGATCCCGCCTCCCCCATCCTGATCACCACCGAACCCGGCGTCGGCTATCGCTGGACCGCCTAGAGGCCGGCGCGCTTGGTGAGCGCCAGTACGCCGTCATAGGGAATGGCAGGCGCCTCTCGCAGGCGCATGCGCAGCCAGGCCGGCCATCCCATATGGCGAGGGCCGGCCTTCACCGAGCCATCGAGGCTTGAGAACCCGAGCGCGGCGAAGCACAGCCGTGTGCGCGGCGTATGATAGCTGTCGGTGCAGACGATCGCGCCCGGCAGTCCTTCGGCGCGGATGAACCGCGCCGCGGCGACGACGGTCTGCAGGGTGTCGAGGCTCGCCTCGTCGAGGACCAGCCGTTCCGGCGCGAGCCCCATGGCGAGCAACCGCTCGGCCATGATCGAGGCTTCAGACGGGCCGTAGCGGCCGACGCCGCCCGAGCAGAACACCAGGCTCTCCGGATGGGCCATGGCCAGCCGAAAGCCGCCGTCGATACGGCGGATGAGAGCGGGACTGGCGCGGCCGTCGGGACGAACGGCGGCGCCGAGAATGACGATCAGGCGGTTGGGCACGGGGCGGACAATGGCCGTCCGCGGCCGCGAGCGCTAGGACCCCGCGTTCATCGGCGGGCGATACTCTTCGAGGAGGTCTTCCTGTTCGGCCAGACGCACCGCGCTGCGCACGTTGAGGCGCGTCAGCACGTTGGCCTCGTCGCCATAGGTGTCGCGGGCGTATGCGAGCTGCTCGCGCCAGGCCAGGCGGGCCAGGCTGTCCGTTTCCCCGACGAACAGGATGTCGACGCCCTGGTCCGCGGGCTTGCAGATGACGTAGTTCGCCCCCGCCGGCGGCAGGACGCGATCCTCCTCAAGGGCGGTGTAGCGGTAGAGGTTGCCGGACTTGCCGGCGAATTCGATCTGACGGGCCAAAGCACGCTCCCGACTTGAAACGGATGTTCCGAGGCCGGACGAGCCGCCTCGCGCACCTGTTAGGCTTGCGACTTGGGCGAAATCTGGGCCGGGACCTGCGACCTAGGATCACCTTGTCGCGAGACGAGAAAGGCGCCCTGGAATCTCGGAACAACCTTCGCCATAAGGCGTTCGGCGTCATGAGGCGGCTCTGCTAGGGTGGATCCTGAGGCGTTTCGTTTCGAGTAGACCCACCCTGTTGAGGCCCTGAACCCGAGCCCATGGAACGCCCCGCCGACTTCAGCTTGATGGACACCGAGAGCGGCCGTTTGGCCGTGCTTTCGGGCGACTGGACGGCGACGGCGGCCGGCGACGCGGTGAAGCGTCTGGGCGAAGCGGTGCGCGCCGAAGACCTTTGGGCCCTGGACCTTACGACCGTCCGCAGGCTGGACACGGCAGGCGCCTACGGCATCCTGCGCGCCGTCAGCGACCACCCTGCCGCCGAGCGCATCGAGGCGCGGCCGGAAACCCGGCGACTGCTGGATCTGGTGGCCGCCGCAGCACGCGAAAAGCCGGCCAAGCGCCAGGAGCCGCGCGGCTTCTACGAGCTGGCGATCCGCACCGGTCGGGGCGTGTTCAACCTCGGCACCGAAATTTTCGAGACGATGGTCTTCGTCGGCCACCTGCTGGTCGTGGTCGGCCGGACGATGATCAATCCCGGCAGGATCCGCTGGGCGTCGTGCGTGTCGCTGGCCGAGCGGGCCGGCCTGGACGCCATTCCCATCGTCACCCTGACGTCCTTCTTCATCGGTGCGGTGGTCGGCCTGCTGGGCGCCAACATGCTGCGTCAGTTCGGTGCGGAAGTGTTCGCGGTCGAGCTGATCGGCATCGCGGTCTTCCGGGAGTTCAACATCCTGATCACGGCGATCCTGCTGGCCGGCCGCTCGGCCTCGGCCTTCGCCGCCGAGATCGGCTCGATGAAGATGAACCAGGAAGTCGATGCGATGAAAGTGCTCGGCGTCGATCCGTTCGAGGCCCTGGTCTTCCCGCGTTTCGCCGCGCTGCTTGCGATCATCCCGCTTCTGACCTTCGTGGCCACCATCGCCGGCCTGATGGGCGGTCTGCTGGTCACCTGGACGGTGCTGGACCTGGGGCCTTCCTTCTTCTTGCAGCGCATCCTCGACAATGTCGGCCCGACCCACTTCTGGATCGGCCTGTCGAAGGCGCCGATCATGGCCGCGGTGATCGCCGGTATCGGCTGCCGCCAGGGCATGGAAGTCGGCGGCGATGTGGAATCGCTGGGCCGCCGCGTCACCGCAGCGGTGGTCCACGCCATCTTTGCGATCATCCTGATCGACGCCATTTTCGCGCTGATCTACATGCAGATCGGGGTCTAGATGGCGCAAGAGCAATCCCTGCTCGATGACGACGGTCCGGCGATTGAGGTGCGCGGCTTGCGCTCGCAATTCGGCGATCATGTCGTGCACGACAACCTCGACCTGACCGTCAAGCGCGGCGAGGTCCTTGGCGTGGTCGGCGGGTCAGGCACCGGCAAGTCGGTGCTGCTCAACACCATCATCGGCCTGCGCCGGCCGGACGCCGGGACGGTCAAGGTCCTGGGGCAGGACATCCAGCGCAGCAGCCGCCGCCGGTGGTCGGAAATCGAACGCAGTTGGGGCGTGCTGTTCCAGCAGGGGGCGCTGTTCTCCAACCTCACCGTGCGCGAGAACGTCGCCGCGCCGATGTATGAGCACACCAAGCTGCCCCGACACGTCGTGCATGAGCTGGCCGACCTGAAGATCGCCCTGGTCGGCCTTCGCGCCGGCGCGGGCGACCTGAAGCCGGCCGAACTGTCCGGTGGGATGCGCAAGCGCGCCGGTCTGGCCAGGGCGCTCGCCCTCGATCCGGAACTGCTGTTCCTGGACGAGCCGACCGCGGGCCTGGATCCGATCGGAGCCGGGGCGTTCGATGAACTGATCCGCGATCTGTCCGACAGCCTGGATCTGACCGTCTTCATGATTACGCACGACCTCGACACGCTCTACACGATCACCGACCGGGTCGCCGTCCTGGCCGACAAACACGTGATCGAGGTGGCGCCGGTCAAAGAGCTTGAGCGTTCACAACATCCGTGGATCCAAGAGTACTTCCTTGGGCCGCGCGGCCGTGCTGCGGCCGCGGCGGCCTACAGAGCCGGGAACCCAGCCTGATGGAAAAAGACGCCAACTACGCCCTGGTGGGCTTTTCGACCCTGCTGCTGGTGACGGGCCTGCTGATCTTCGTGGTCTGGCTGGCGCGGCTCAGCTTCGCGCAGGACTACGACGTGTACGACATCATCTTCCAGGGACCGGTCCGCGGGCTGAGCCAGGGCGGCGAAGTCCACTTCAACGGCATCAAGGTCGGCGAGGTGACGAAGATCCAGCTCGACGCAGCCGACCCCAATCGCGTCATCGCCCGCGCCCGGGTCACGTCGGACGTGCCGATCCGGGTGGATTCCTTCGCGACCCTGGAACCCCAGGGCATCACCGGCATCAACTACGTCCAGATCACCGCAGGCACGCCGGCCAAGCGCCTGCTGAAGGACACGGTCGATCCAGGCAAGGTGCCCAAGCTGCGAACCCAGCGGAGCGCATTGTCGGACCTGTTGGAAGGCGGCGGCACCGTCCTGACCCGCACGGTCGAGGCGCTGGACCGCGTCAACAAGGTGCTGTCCGACGAGAACATCAAGACGGTCAGCGCGGCCATAGCGGACACGCAGGCCGTCACCGCCGAGTTGCGTGATCGCAAGGAACTGATCCTCGACGCCCAAAAGGCCCTGCAAAACATCGACGCGGCCGCTGTCCAGATCACTGCGCTCAGCAAGTCCAGCCAAGACCTGGTCGACGGCGAAGGCAAGCGCACCCTGACCAACCTGGCCGGCGCCGCCCAGGAAGCCCAGATCGCCGCCAAGGATATCCGCACCATGGTCGGACGCCTCGACGGCCCGACCAACGACTTTGCGACCAACGGCTTGCCGCAGCTCACCTCGGCCATCCAGTCGCTGCAACAGACCGCGGACTCCCTGGACCGGCTGATCCGCGACATCGAAGCCAATCCCCGCGGCCTGGTCGGCAAGTCCCCGGCCCAGGAGGTCAAGGTCAAGCCATGAACGCCCTGAAGCGCACCCTCTCCGCCCTCGGCGTGACCGCCGTGGCCGTCGCTCTCGCCGGCTGCATCACCCTGCTGCCCGACGAAAAGCCGGCACAGCTCTATCGCTTCGACGGGAATGTCCGGCCCGCTGCAGCGTCGACGGCGACGCAGTTCACGGTCGCGCGCCTCGGCGGCTCCTTCGTCCAGGCCGCCGCCAACGACCGCATCCTGACCCTTACCGACAGCCGCGCGGCCTATCTCGCCGACTCGCGCTGGGTCTCCCCGGCCTCAGTGCTGTTCAACGAGGCGCTGTCGCGGGCGTTCGACGCCGACACCGGCCCTGCCCGGCTGCTGACCCGCGGCGATTTCAGCAAGGCCGACTACGTTCTGCGCGTGGACGTCACGCAGTTCGAGACCACGTACGATCAGGGCGCCAGGGCCGCGCCGGAGATCGTGGTGTCGCTGCGGGCCACGCTGATCGGCGCCGATCGCGCCCTGGCCGGTTCTAGGCACTTCGAGGCCCGCGTGCGGGCCCGCGACAACCGTGTGTCGGCGATCGTCGCGGCCTATGACGAGGCGGTCGGCCAGGCCCTGGGCGAACTGGTCGCCTGGACCAACAACAAGGGCGTCTAGGCCACGCCGGCGATACGCTTGGCCGCGGTGACCGTGTTCTGCAGCAGGCAGGCCACGGTCATCAGGCCGACCCCGCCCGGAACCGGGGTGATGTGCCCGGCCACGGCCAGCGCTTCCTTGTAGGCGACATCGCCGACCAGCTTGGTCTTGCCCTCGGCGGCCTTGACCGGATCACGGAACGGCACGCGGTTGATGCCTACATCGATCACGGTGGCGCCCGGCTTGATCCAGTCGGCCTTGACCATCTGCGGCCGGCCGACCGCGGCGACCAGAATGTCGGCCTCGCGGCAGACCGCGGCAAGGTCCTGGGTGCGCGAGTGGGCGACGGTCACCGTGCAGTCGGCCTGCAGCAGCAGTTGCGCCACCGGCTTGCCGACCAGCACCGAGCGGCCGATGACGACCGCGCGCTTGCCGCTGAGGTCGCCCAGAGTCTCGCGGAGCATGGTCATGCAGCCCAGCGGCGTGCAGGGAACCAGCGAAGGCAGCCCCTGAGCCAGACGGCCGGCGTTGACGACATGCAGGCCATCGACGTCCTTGTTCGGATCAATGGTCTCGATGATCGCCTTCTCGTCCAGGCCCTTGGGCAGCGGCAGCTGCACGAGGATGCCGTGGATCGCCGGGTCGGCGTTCAGCTGGCGCACTAGGCCCAGAAGCTCGTCCTCGCTGACGTCGGCCGGCAGGCGATGGGTCACCGAGTGCATTCCGGCGGCCTTGGAGTGCTCGCCCTTGGAGCGGACATAGACCTGGCTGGCGGGGTCCTCGCCGACCAGCACCACGGCGAGGCCGGGCTGCAGCCCGTGCTGCGCCTTCAGCGCCGCAACCTCTTTCGCCACCTCGGCGCGCAAGCGCTCGGCCGTGACCTTGCCGTCGATGATCTGGGCTTGGGACATGCGCTCTCCTGGTCCGGAACTGGCGCAGGCACTACCCGTTCAGCCTGCGCCGCGCAATGCGGCGGGAGCCCACGGCGTCAGCAGCCGGACGGCCGGCTAGAGCCTCAACCAGGCGGCCAGCGCCCAAGCGTGCGAGTCATGCCGCAGGCAAGCGATCGCCTCCAGCGGCGAAAGCCAAATAAGCGTATGATCTTGCTCGATTTTCAATGAGGCGTCGTCGGCCTCAAGGTCGAGGGTGAAGAAGGCGCTGCGGTTGTTCCAGGCCTCGCCCTCGGTGTTGACGAAGAACTGGTCGGCCAGGGCGAACGAGGCCCGCACCGCCACCTTCAGGCCAGCCTCCTCGCCGAACTCGCGGACCACGCCCTGCTCGGGCGTTTCGCCGGGATCGACGCCGCCGCCGGGCAGATCCACCCACACCGCACCGTCAGGTTTCTCGATCCGAACCACAGCAACCTGCCCGTCGCGCTCGAGGATCCCGAACGCCGCCGGACGGTCGGCATAGGTCCGCCCCGCCCTGCGCTCGCCGAACTGAGGCACGGCGCGCACCGGTCAGTCCTTGCCGTACAAGGAGTCGTAGGGGTCGGCCTTGCCGGCGAGCACGTCGTCCACCCGCAGAACCGGCCAGCCCACCGTCACCTTGTCGCTGGCCCGCCAGGCCGAGACGATCATGTCGCGCAACTCCGAAGCGCCCACGGCCAGGCGGGCGGCGGCGAAGTCCACGCCCCGGCGGTCGCCCCGCGCCAAGCCGCCGGCCTTCTCCAGTTCATAGAACGGGATCACCTGGGTGCTTGTTTCCATTAGATAATCCACCGTCCGCTTTTCGATCGGACAGTCGCACGACTTCGGCGGCGCCATCTTCATCGTCACATCGGCAGGTTTGACGTTCGCGAAAACGAACTCGCTCTCGAACGGGCCATGGATGCGGGCCGTGGTGTAGCCCTGCGGGTTCGGATACTCGCCCCAGCCGTTGTAGTGCACGGTGACGTGCAGCGGCTGGGCGCCGTCGCCGACGAAGTGCGAGAGATCGCCGATGGTCTGCAGGATCTGCGCCTCGCGCCGCACCAGGTCGCGCTTGTACCAGGCCTTGCGGACCGGGTTCTTCTCGCGCCCAGCCATGTAGGTCAGCACCCGCCAATAGCCGAAGTCCTTGGCCAGCTGCTGGTGACGATCGACGATCGAGTACGGCAGGTAGCCCGCCTTCCAGCTGTCGAGGCCGGCGGCCTGCAGGCCCTTCTCGTACTCCGCGCGGGTCGGCGGCAGCGGCTTGAAGGCCGGGCCGCCGAGCAGCTTGCCCTCCTCGTCGAGGTCAAGGAAGTGTCCCGCGTCGCGGTTATGGTCGTGGATGCGGCCCGCGCCCTTGGAGCGGTCCTGCTCGCGCGAGAGTTCGCCGATGTCGCGCACCGCGGCGGGCGTGCGCAGGAAGGCCGGGACCTCGGCGGGCAGCGCCTGGGCAGCCGCCTCCCCGACCATCCTGTGCCCCATCGCGCCCCAGGCCAGGGCCTGGGCGGGCAGGAGCGAGAGCGCGGCGACGGCGGCGAGCAGCGGAGCTTTCATGCGCTCCCGTTTAGGCGATCTTGAGCGCGGCCTCTACCCGCTTCACCCACGCTTGCACGCGCGGGTATCGCCCCAGATCGAAGCCGCCTTCGTGCGCGACGCGGGTGTAGGCGACGAGCGCCACATCGGCCAGGCTGAGGCGTTCGCCGACCAGGAACGGCGAGGCCGCCAGAGCGTCCTCAAGACGCTGCAACGCGCCGTTCCCCCGCTCGACGAGGCGGGCTTCGAGGTCGGACACCGCCTTGCCGGTGTAGCGCACCTGGAAACGGGCCACGGCGACATAGGGCTCATGGCTGTACTGCTCCCAGAACATCCATTCGAACATCCGGGCGCGGTCGTAGGCGTCAGCCGGCACGAGATCGGAGCCTTCGGCCAGGTGGGTGATGATGGCGTTGGACTGGGCCAGGGGACGGCCGTCTTCGAGAATGACCGCAGGCACCTGGCCGGCCGGATTGAGCGCGAGAAACTGCGCCGTGCGCGACTCGCCGCGCAGGATATCGGTCTCGATCCACTCGTATTTACGGCCAAGATAGTCGGCCACCCACTTCACCTTGAGGCAGTTGCCCGAGATGGAATCGCCGAAGATGCGCATGCCTCAACCCCTTGCTTCGCAACGGTTTGATAGCCTTCCGCGGCCTGCGCTGAAAGCGCTCGTGTCGATTTGTCGCGAGGGCCCCCGGTTCACGTGGGGTTGATCCGCCGCCCGGATTCCGGGTAGGAAGACCACCGCTGCCAAGAACAACGACGAAGGAGCCGCCGTCATGCGACGTCGCCTCGCCGCCCTTGCCGCCCTCCCCTTCTTCTTTGGGCTGTCACAAAGCGCACAAGCCGCGCCTCAATCCGATCCGCTCGGAGACCTGATTGTGTCGGCCCTGACCGGCGCGCTGCCGGGGACGCCCGACTTCCGGATGAAGGCCACGCTCTACCACGCCGGCGCCAAGGGCGTGGGCTCGCTGGACTCGCTCGGCTGCAAGGTCGTCGCGATGCGCACCGTGGCCGTCGACACCAAGCTCATCCCGCGCCGCACGCGCCTGTTCATCAAGGAAACCGTAGGCCTGCCGATGCCCGACGGCTCCAAACACGACGGCGTCTGGTACGCATCCGACACCGGCGGCGCGATCAAGGGCGAGAAGATCGACCTGTACACGGGCCACGGCTCGTCATCGATGCGCCCGCTCATGGCGCTGAACCTCGCCAAGCTTTCCGTCGCCAAGGTCGGCGTGTTCAAGGGCTGCCCGCCCGCCTAAGCGCCCGCAAAGGGCGGCGACAGGCCGCATAGCCTGGTCTCCCACACTGTTGGATCATGCTTTTTCAGTGTCCCTACCGCCGGGCGCGCCCTTGCGCGCGCGGCGACTGCTGAAGGCCAGTACAACCTTGTCCGAGATCAGTGCGGGCGACATCGTCGAGTGCATCGACGACACGCCCAGCCGCCCCGAGAGCCAGATCATGCCCGACCTCGGGGCGCTCTACACCGTCACCAACATCCGCCCCGCGGGGGACGGCCACAGCGTGCGCCTGAAGGAATTGACGCCAAGCTGCCACCGCGGCGGTGTCTGCGCCTGCCATCAGTGCGGCTGGGACGCGGGGCGCTTTCGCAAGGTCTATCGGCCGAACGGCGAGTTCATCGCCTCGCTGATGTGCGACGTGCCAGACGAGATCGAGGCGCCCGAGCTGGTCGACTGAAGCCGACCAGCCCGGGACCGCCGACTACTGCCGCGCCATAGCCTGGGCGAGGTAGGCCTGAACCTGCGCCTCCTTGTCCTCGAACGGCTCGCCCGAGATGTCGATCAGCACCTTCTTCACGCGCCCGTTGAACCTGTATGGGGGCGTGTAGTCCTCCATCACAGGCGCTCCGGCGTCCGCCCCGACACAGACGCCGGCCGACAGGCCAAGCGACAGTGGGATGGTCACCGGCAGTTTGCCTGAGCCGACCTGCTTGCCGTCGACGAACAGCTTGATGTCGGCCGGCACGCCCTTGCCGTTGGCGATATCCGGCTTCCCGGTCGGGGTGAACTCGAAGCTGAGCACGTGCTCGCCAGCCGGAACGTCGGTGTCGGACTGGATCTTGAACCGCTGGTCGGCCACGTAGTTGTAGCCATAGGTGAGCTTTCCGCGCTCGACGTAGAAGACATAGCCGCCGTCGTTGCCGCCCATCGAGAGCAGCACGCCGTCGCCGCCTTCGGCCGGCACCGTGACATCGGCCGACACGGCGTGGGCGACATTCACAAGGCGCGGGGCGGCGTTGAGGCTGACCACCTGGGTGCCGGGATAGTAGACGTACTTCTTGCGATCGACGGCGATCTGCGGCCGCTCGTCGGCGAAGCGCAAGGTGCCGCGGCTGTCGATCGGCAGGACGTCGTACTTCCCAGCCTCGACGTACCACATGCCGATCATCGCGATGAGGCGCTCCCTCTCCTTGTCGGCGAGGTTGTCCGTCTCGGCGAAGTCCTTGTCGATATTGTACAATTCCCACCCATGAGCATCGAGCTCGATGAGCTTGTCATAGTCGATCGGCGCGCCGAACTGGAGGCCGGACTCGGCGAAGGACGTACCGGGCCACGGGCACACAGCCCGCCAGCCGTCGTGATAGAGCGAGCGGTGGCCGAACATCTCGAAGTACTGGGTGATGTGCAGGCCGCCGGCCTTGGCGTCGTCGAAGGACGACTTCAGGCTGAAGCCTTCCAAAGGTGACTGGGTGACGCCGCGGATCGCGGTCGGCGCCTCGATGCCAAGCGCGTCGAGGACGGTCGGGACCATGTCGATGGCGTGGCAGTACTGGCTGCGGATCTCGCCCCTGGCCTTGATGCCCTTGGGCCAGGTGATGAGGAACGGATCGCAGGTGCCGCCGCGATAGGTCTCGCGCTTCCAGCGCCGAAACGGCGTGTTGCCGGCGTGGGTCCAGCCCCAGGGATAGTGATTGAAGTACTTCGGCCCGCCCAGGTCGTCGATGGCGGCGAGGTTCTGCTGCAGGTCGTCGGCGACGTTGTTGAAGAACTTGCCTTCGTTGACCGAGCCGTGCGGACCGCCCTCGGCGCTCGCGCCGTTGTCGGAGATCACCATGATCAGGGTGTTCTCGTACTCGCCCAGTTCCTTGAGGAAGGCGATCAGCTCGCCGATGTAGTGGTCGGTGTGCTCCAGGAAGCCGGCGAACACCTCCATCATCCGGGCATAGAGCCTGCGCTCGTCGGCCGGGAGCTTGCTCCAGTCCTGCACGTCCGGATCATGGCGCGATAGCTGCGTGTCGGGCGGGATGATCCCGCTCTTCTTCTGGTTGGCGAACACCTTCTCGCGGTAGGCGTCCCAGCCATCGTCGAACTGGCCCTTGTACTTGTCCGCCCACTCCTTTGGGACGTGGTGCGGGGCGTGCATGGCGCCGGTGCAGAAGTACATGAAGAACGGCTTGTTCGGCGCCACCTGCTTGGCGTCGGCGATCATCGCCTTGGCCTTTTCCACGAGGTCGGGGGTCAGGTGGTAGCCTTCTTCCGGGGTCTTCTCCGGCTCAGTCTGCGAATTGTCGCGAACGAGTTCGGGATAGTACTGATGGGTGTCGCCGCCCAGGAAGCCGTAGTAGCGCTCGAAGCCGCGGCCCAGCGGCCAGCGGTCATAGGGGCCGGCGGCGGAGGAAGCCTCGGCCGGCGTCAGGTGCCACTTGCCAAGGGCGTAGGTGTTGTAGCCGTGCTGCTGCAGGATCTCGGAGAGCATTCCGTTTTCGAACGGAATGTAGCCGTTGCCGCCCGGATAGCCCGTCGAGCCTTCGGTGATGCAGGCCATGCCGTTCGAGTGGTGGTTGCGGCCGGTCAGCATGCAGGAACGCGACGGCGAACACAGCGCGGTCGTGTGCATGCTGTTGTAGAGCAGGCCGTCGGCGGCCAGCGCGTTGAGGTGAGGCGTCTCGATCGGGCTGCCGTAGCAGCCGAGATGGCCAAAGCCCGTGTCGTCGAGCACGATGAACAGCACGTTCGGCGCGCCTTCCCGGGCGCGGTTCGGCGCCGGCCAGGCAGGCTTGGAAACGTCGAAGGTTCGGCCGATGACGCCTGGAAAGGCCTGACCGGGCTTGTACTCGTTGAGCGACATCGAGGGCTCCTCCCTGGGGTTTGTGCTGAATGCCCCCCACGGACGAGCGCAAGCTTGTGCTCCGCCCCCTGCACTGACCATCGGGTGTTCCCCCGAGACCGCCGCCATTCCCCCCAGGGAGCCCCGACACGATGATGAACAAGCCCAACTTCTTCCTGCTGACCGGCGGCCCCGGCGTCGGAAAGACCGCGCTGATCGAGGAACTGCGCCGTCGCGGCGAGCGGGTGGTCGAGGAGACCCACAGGCGTATCATCCGCGAGCAGGCGGCCAGCGGCGGGACCGCCCTGCCCTGGCTGGACCAGCGGGCCTATCTGGCGCGCGCCTGCCGCGAGGACATCGCCATCTTCGAGGCCATGGCCGACGTGCAGGAGCAGGTGTTCTTTGACCGCGGCATCCTGGACAGCCTGATCGACGCGCAGGCCGAGCCTTGGATGGAAGCGGCGGCGCGAACGCACCGCTACAACGCCACGGTCTTCACGCCCCCGCCGTGGCGCGAGATCTACACCCAGGACGACGAGCGCAAGCAGAGCTTCGAGGAATGTCTGACGACCCACAAGGCGATCAAGCGGCGGCTGATCATACTGGGCTACCGTCCGGTCGAGCCGCCGCCCGGCACGGTCGAGGCCCGCGCAGACTTCATACTGGAGGTTGTGGCGAGCCTGGACCGGACGGCGGGCCCGGCCCGCGCGCCCACCGCCGGGGAACCAGAGGCCCCTTGACCCGATTGTGCAGGATGTATCCTGTAGGTTGAATTCTGCAGGTCGAATCCTGGCGGCTCCGGCCGCGGCGATCTTTCAGGCGAAAACGGCGAACGTGGTCGGCGAGGCGAGATCGGCGTTGCAGGTGTCCACCCACTCGGGCGTGCTCACCGCGCTCAACCAGGCGCCGCTGGGCATCGCCATTTTCGATCGTGAGATGCGCTATCTGGCGGCTTCCAGCCGGTTCCTGACCGAGCAGGGCCTGCCGGGCGACCTGCCGCTGGTCGGGCAGCTGCACTACGACGTGTTTCCCGACATCCCGCAGCGCTGGCGCGACATTCACGCGCACGCCCTGCAGGACGGCGCCGAGCTGAGCCATGAGGCCGACCCCTTCCTGCGCCCCGATGGGCAGCTGGACTGGGTTCGCTGGTCGCTGAAGCCCTGGCGCACCGACGAGGGGGAGATCGGCGGACTGGTGCTCTACACCGAGTTCGTGACGCCCAACGTCGAGGCCCGCGTGCGGCTGGAGGCGGCGGAGGCCCGCTATCGCGCGGTGTTCAATCAGGCGGCGATGGGGGTTGCACGGGTCTCGCCCGACGGCCGGCTGCTGGAGGTCAACGACCGCTTCTGCGCGATGCTGCGCTACAGCCGCGACGAGCTGAAGACCATGTCGTTCCAGGAGATCACCCATCCCGACGACCTGAACAACAACATCGCCATGTCCGAGGCGCTGCTGGCCGGCTCCATCGAGACCTATTCGATGGAGAAGCGGTACATCGCCAACGGCGGACAGGTGGTCTGGAACAACCTGACCGTGGCCCTGGTGCGCAACGGCGCCGGCGAGCCGGACTATTTCATCTCGATCATCGACGACATCGGCGCGCGCAAGGAGGCCGAGGCGGAGCAGAAGCGCTATCAGGACCAGCTGCGGCTGATGATCAACGAGCTGAACCACCGGGTGAAGAACACCCTGGCGACGGTGCAGTCGATGGCCTCGCAGACCATGCGCGGCGAAGGCGACCCGGACGTGGTCTACGAAAAACTGGAGGCGCGGCTGCTGGGTCTGTCGCAGGCGCATGACGTGCTGACCCGCGAGCGCTGGTACGGCGCGGAACTACGCGACGTGACCGAACGGGCGCTTGGGCCCTTTGCCGGCACGAGCACCGGCCAGATCCGCATCGACGGGACCAAGGCGTGGCTGGCGCCGGGCGCAGCGCTGTCGATGGCGCTGATCCTGCACGAACTGGCGACCAACGCCGTCAAGTACGGGGCGCTGTCGGTTCCGGCAGGCCGCGTGGACCTGACCTGGAGGCTGGACGCCGACACGCGCGAGCTGGCGGTGACCTGGGCCGAGAGCGGCGGGCCTGAAGTCTCGCCGCCCACCCGCAAAGGGTTCGGCACGCGGCTGATCGAGCGCGGCCTGCGCGGCGATCTGCGCGGTTCGGCGACGATGAGCTATGCGCCCAGCGGGCTGGTCTGCACGATGCAGGCGCAGCTGGTCGAACGCGGCGAGGACCAGCTGAGCCTGTTCGACGGACCGCCTCAGGTCTCGACGAAGGCCTTTTCCAGCACGAAGTCGCCCGGCGAGGCCAGCGAGCCCTCTTCGTAACCGCGCTCGACCAGGATGGTCTTGAGGTCGGCCAGCACCGAGGGGCCGCCGCAGAGCATCAGGCGGTCGACGGCCGGGTCCAGCGGCGGGACGCCGAGGTCCTCGAAGATCTTGCCCGAGGTGATCAGGTCGGTGATCCGGCCCTTTGTGCGGAACGGCTCGCGCGTCACGGTCGGATAGTAGCGCAGCTTGTCGCCGATCACCTCGCTGAGGATCTCGTCCTCGCGCAGATCCTTTTCGAACAGCTCGGCGTAGTTCAGGTCGGAGACGTTGCGCACGGTGTGGGTGACGATCACCTCGTCGAAGCGGTCGTAGACCTCCGGGTCGCGGGCCAGCGACAGCCAGGGGGCCAGGCCGGTGCCGGTGCCGACCATGTAGAGCCGCTTGCCGGGCTTGAGGCCGTCGAGCACCAGGGTGCCGGTCGGCTTCTTGCCGATCAGGACCTCGTCGCCGACCTTGATCTTCTGCAGACGCGAGGTCAGCGGGCCGTCGGCGACCTTGATCGAATAGAACTCGAGCTCGTCATGCCACGACGGGCTGGCGATCGAATAGGCGCGCACCAGCGGCTTGCCGTCGACTTCCAGGCCGACCATCACGAACTGGCCCGAGGAGAAGCGCAGGCCGGGGTCGCGGGTGGTGCGGAACGAGAACAGCTCGTCGGTCCAATGCTGAACCCAGGTCACGGTTTCGACCATGAAGGCGCCGCGCGCCTTGGAAACGGCCGGGGCCGGAGCAATGATATCAGTCATGGGGCCGTCTTTATCTGAGAATGGTTCGCATGTCAGGGCGCCTAGATGTCGCCGCCGACATTATCCGCCGCGCCCGGAGCGCGCGCGACGTGGATGCCGCACTCGGTCTTGTCCTGGCCCGCCCAGCGGCCGGCGCGGACGTCCTGGCCCTCTTCCACCGGCTTGGTGCACGGCCAGCAGCCGATCGAGGGGAAGCCCTGAGCGACCAGCGGGTGCGCGGGCAGATCGTGCTCGGCCATGTAGGCGTCGAGCTCGGCCTTGCCCCAGTTGGCCAGCGGATTGAACTTCACCTGGCCGTCGGCCTGCTCGACCACCGGCAGCGACAGGCGGTCGCCGCCATGGAAGCGCTTGCGGCCGGTGATCCAGCCGTCGAACTCGGCCAGGGCGCGGTCCAGCGGCACGACCTTGCGGACCTCGCAGCAGGCGTCGGTGTCGGTCTGCCAGAGCTTGGCGTTGGGATCGGCGACCGCCAGGTCGTTATAGGCCGGGCGCAGGTCGCGCACGTCGGTCAGGCCGAGCTTGGCCGCCAGGTTCTTGCGATAATCGAGCGTCTGGCCGAACAGCATGCCGGTGTCGAGGAACAGCACCGGGACGTCCGGCTTGATCTTCGAGATCATGTGCAGCAGCACCGCGGACTCCGCCCCGAAGGACGAGACCAGGGCCAGCTTGTCGCCGAACGCCTCGACGGCCGATTCCAGCACGGTGGCCGGATGGGCGTGGCGCAGCTCGGCGTCGAGCCGGGCCGCCAGGGACGGACGCTCCAACTGATCGAAGGCCATGGTCAGCTCACTCCCTTTCGGCGAAGGCCGGCGGCCGACGGTCGGCCGCACGCTGATAGACGTGACGTTGGCGATGGGCGGTGTGAGCCCACTGCTCGGGCGTCGAGCCGTCGGCCGGCTCGAAGGCGTCGAAGCCGACGCGCACCATGAAGCCGGCCTGCTCGCGCAGGACGTCGCCGACGGCGCGGACCTCGCCCTTGAAGCCGTAGCGCTCGCGCAGCAGCCGCGCGGCGGTATAGGCGCGGCCGTCGTTGAACTTCGGAAACGCCACGGCGACCAGGGCCAGGCGCGGCAGGTCGTAGGCCAGGACCTCGACCTCTTCAGCCGGCTCCAGGCGCACGCCGACCGAACGGCCCTCGGCCAGCAGGCGCTCGCCCTCGCTCTGGAAGCGGGTCAGCGAGATGATCAGGTCGCCGCGGACCAGGTCCTCGTCGTCGGTGACGTGGGTGAACGGATCCTCGGCCAGCGAGAACTCGCCGTCATGCAGCTTAATTCGCGTCGGCATAGACGGCCTCCTTGAACGGGACGACGCCGGTGCGGCGGAAGGTGTCGAGGAAGCGTTCCTGCCCTTGGCGTTCGCGCAGATAGACCTCGACCAGGGTGTCGATGGCGGGCGCGACGCGGTCGGCCGGCAAGGCCGGGCCGAGCATGGAGCCGACGGCGGCGTCCTCCGCCCCCGAGCCGCCCAGGGTGAGCTGGTAGAATTCCTCGCCCTTCTTATCGACGCCCAGGATGCCGATGTGGCCGACGTGGTGGTGACCGCAGGCGTTGATGCAGCCGCTGATCTTGATCTTCAGCTCGCCGATCAGCTCGGCGCGGTCCTGGTCGGCGAAGGTGCGGGCGATGTCCTGCGCGATCGGGATCGCGCGGGCGTTGGCCAGGGCGCAGTAGTCAAGGCCTGGGCAGGCGATCATGTCGGTGATCAGGTTGACGTTCGGCGTCGCAAGCCCGACCGCGGCCAGCGCGGCGTGCACCGCGGGCACGTCATCCAGCTTCACGTGCGGCAGGACGATGTTCTGCTCGTGCGTGACCCGGATGTCGCCTTGGCCATAGCGCTCGGCCAGGTCGGCGATCACGTCCATCTGGTCGGAGGTGGCGTCGCCGGGGGTTTCGCCGATCGCCTTCAGCGAGATCTCGATGATCGTGTAGCCGGCGCGCTTGTGCTCACGCAGGTTGTTGCGCGCGAAGCGGGCCAGGGCCGGATCGGCCGCCTTGGCGGTTTCGAAGGCTTCCGAGCGATTGACCAGGCTGTCGAAGGCCAGCGGGGCGAAGGCGCCGCGGATGCGGGCGATCTCGGTGTCCGGCAGGTCGCCCTCCGGTCCGATCTTGGCCCACTCCTCCTCGACCTGACGGCCGAACTCCTCGGCGCCCAGCGCCGAGACCAGGATCTTGATGCGGGCCTTGTACTTGTTGTCCCGGCGTCCGTGGCGATTGTAGACGCGCAGAACCGCCTCCAGGTACGAGACCAGGCGGTTGGCCGGCAGGAATTCCTTGATCGTCGGGCCGACGAAGGGCGTGCGGCCAAGGCCGCCGCCGACGATGACCTCGAAGCCCAGCGTGCCGTCGCGGCCGCGGCGCATCATCAGGCCGATGTCGTGCACCTTGGCGGCCGTGCGGTCCTTGGCGGCGCCGGTGATGGCGATCTTGAACTTGCGCGGCAGGAACGAGAATTCCGGATGCAGGCTCGACCACTGGCGGATCGCCTCGGACCAGACGCGCGGATCGTCGACCTCTTCCACCGTGGCGCCCGAATAGGGGTCGGCGGTGGTGTTGCGGATGCAGTTGCCGCTGGTCTGGATGGCGTGCATGTCCACCGCCGCCAGCCGGTCCAGGATGTCCGGCGTATCGGCCAGCTTGATCCAGTGGAACTGCAGGTTCTGGCGGGTGGTGAAGTGGCCGTAGCCCTTGTCGTAGGTGCGGCCGATATCGGCCAGCACGCGCAGCTGGGCGGGGTTCAGCGAGCCATAGGGAATGGCGACCCGCAGCATGTAGGCGTGCAGCTGCAGGTACAGGCCGTTCATCAGCCGGATCGGCTTGAACTGGTCCTCGGTGATTTCGCCGGCCAGACGCCGGCCCACCTGTTCACGGAACTCGGCGGCCCGGTCGGCCAGGAATTCCTTATCGAGGGTGTCGTACTGGTACATGGCCCTCCCCTCTCTAACGCTTGATCAGATTGACGCGGCCCTTGGAGCGGGCCGCGCCGGACGCGTGCTGCAGGGCTTCGATGGCGGCTCCGCCCTCGGCCTGCTTGCCATGGTGCAGGTGGTTGGTCGGGCCGAGCGCGCGCAGGCGCTCGCGGTAGCTGACCGGGGCCCAGAGGCCTTCGCTCTCGATCAGGTCGATCAGATAGGGATCGACGATCACCGTCTGCTGGCTCTTGGCGTGAGCCTCGGCCGCTTCGCCGGCTTCGGCGTCAGCGAACAGCTCGGCGTCGGCGAAGCGCTCCACCCAGGCGCCAGCCTTCCAGAAGACGACTTCGCCGTCGGTCAGGCGATTTCCGGTCAAGGCTTTCATTTCACGCGCCGCTCAAATTTCGGTTCAAAGACGGCGGTATCGCCGGAAGTCTGCGCCAAGGCCATAGCCTCGCCCACGATCAGCAGCGCCGGACCGGCCACCTGTTCGGCGGCGGCCGGCAGGCCGGCCAGGGTGGTGACGATGCGGTTCTCGTCCGGACGGCTCGCGTTCTCGACGACCAGGACCGGGGTCGAGCCCTGGCGGCCCGCGCCGATCAGCCGGGCGGCGATGCCCGCCGCGGTCGATACGCCCATGTAGATGACGACGGTCTGGTTGGGCTTGGCCAGGCTCTCCCAGTCCAGGTCCGGCTCGCTGCCCGAGGCGGCGTGGCCGGTCACGAACGTAACCGCCTGGGCCGAGCCGCGATGGGTCAGCGGCGCGCCCGCGTTGGCGCCGGCCGCCAGGGCCGCGGTGACCCCGGGCACGACGTGGCATTCGACGCCGGCCTCGCGGCAGGCCTCGAGCTCCTCGCCGCCACGTCCGAAGATGAAGGGATCGCCGCCCTTGAGCCGCACGACCCGCAAGCCTTCCTGGGCGAAGGCGACCAGCATGCGGTTGATCTCGTCCTGGGCGTAGGAATGGCGCGACTTGCGCTTGGCGACCGAGATGCGCTGGGCCGAGGCCGGCGCCATATCGAGGATCTCGTCGGTGACCAGGCCGTCGTGGACGACGACTTCAGCCGCCTGCAGGGCCTTGAGCGCCTTGATGGTCAGCAGTTCAGGGTCGCCGGGGCCAGCGCCCACCAGCCAGACAGCGCCCGTCGCGCGACGGCGCGCTCCGCCCAGCACGACGAGGCGCTTGCCGCTCTCGTTTTTGGGCTTGCGGTCAGGCATTGTTTTTAGCTTCTCTAAACGCCTAGCTTGAAAGCGAGAGCGGGACGGGCTTGCACCCGCCCCGCCATGATATCCGCCGACGAAAAGGGCCAATACCTCGGCGAACGGTTGCAAACTGGTCGTGAAAGGGCCAATTCGCAACCCAAGGACTTCTGCCGGGGGTGTCAGGAAAACTCGATGGAGCGCAACGCGGAACGCCGCCGATTGCCGCCGCTCAACGCCTTGCGGGCGTTCGAGGCGGCCGCGCGGCACCTCAATTTCTCTCGGGCGGCGGACGAGCTGTCCGTGACGCCCGGAGCTGTCAGCCAGCAAATTCAGAACCTCGAAGACTATGTCGGGGCGGCCCTGTTCAAGCGGACGCCCAAGGGGCTGCTGCTGACCGACGCGGCGCAGACCGCCCTGCCCGCCCTGCGCGAGGCGTTCGACCGGCTGGCGGAAGCCGCCTCGATGCTGACCGCCGCCGTGGACGGCCGGCGCCTGACCCTGACCGCCGCGCCGTCGTTCGCGGCCAAGTGGCTGGTGCCGCGCCTGGGCCGATTCGAAGAGCTGCATCCGCAGGTCGACGTCTGGCTTTCGGCCGGCCTGGAACTGGTCGATCTGACCGCCGGCGAGGTCGACGTGGCGATCCGCTACGGCGCCGGCCGCTATCCGGGCCTGGAGGTTCGCCGGCTGATCGGCGAAACGGTTATTCCCGTGCTTTCTCCAGACCTTGCGGCGAACATCGCACTCAACGAACCCGCCGACCTGGCCCATCACATCCTGCTGCACGACGGCTCGCCCGAGCCCGACGATTCGTGCCCTGACTGGACGATGTGGCTCGCCGCGCGCGGCCTGCGCGGCATCGATGGCGCACGCGGCCCGCGGTTCAACCAATCGAGCCTGGTGATCGAGGCGGCGGTGAACGGCCGCGGCGTGGCGCTGGCCAAGCGGACCCTGGCCCAGGCCGACCTCGACGCCGGCCGGCTGATCGCCCCGCTGCAGATCGCGACGGCCGTCGATTTCGCCTATTACGTGGTCCACCCGAAGGCCAAGGGCCGCCTGCCGCAGGTCAAGGCGTTCATCAACTGGATCGCCGCCGAAGCCGAAGCCCACGAAGCTGCGCTAAGAACCCTGGACAACGGGGCCGGGATTTAGTCCTAAGCGGACCCATGAAAATCGTTGTTGATGAGCGGCCCTTGCCGGCCGACTGCGAGACCATGCTCGATGTCCGCAAGGGCGTCGATGCGTTGGACCGCGCGCTTGTTCTGATGCTGGCCGAGCGCCAGCGTTACATGGACGCCGCCGCCCGTATCAAGTCCGAACGCCACACGGTGCTGGACACCGCGCGGATCGAGGACGTGGTGACCAAGGTCAAGGCGGCCGCCCGTGACGCTGGCCTGTCTGAGGAGATCGCCGAGCCGGTGTGGCGGCTGCTGATCGACCGCTGCATCGCCTACGAGTTCGGCGTGTGGGATCAGCTGCGCGGCGTGCGCAACGACTGAAGCGCCCGCTCGTGGGCGTAGGCCGCCACGTCGGCCAGCGCAGCGTCCAGGGCGTCCTTCACCCCATCGATCGCGCCGGGGCCTTCGGCCTCGGCGCGCGCGCAGGCGTCTCCGAGCTGGAACGCCCCCACGCCACGGGCGGCGCCCTTGATGGTGTGCACGGCGTCACGCCAGCCTTCCGAGGATGGTTCCAGCAGGCTGGCCCAGATGGCGGCCTGCTGGCGGAAGAGATCGAGCACCTCGTCGATCACATCGCCGTCGCCGGCGGTGAAGGTCTCGAGGTACTGAAAGTCCACCGCCCCGGTGAGATCGCGCCTCGCCATGAATTCCCCCTGCTGCACGCCACCGACTCGACCTTGACGTGAACTTGCCTAAGTTGCCGCCGGCCTAACAAGGGACCAAGCGCATGAAAATTCTGGTCGGAACCCCCACCTACAACGGCCAGGTGACCGGTCAGTACACGCGCAGCATGCTTGAGTTGCAGGCGATGCTGGGCGCTTCGATGGGCTGGGAGTCGACCAAGGCGGTGATCATTTCCACCGCGCGCAACCTGTTGGCCAGCCGCGTGCTTGAGACCGACCACACCCACCTGCTGTTCGTCGATGCGGACGTCAGCTTCCCCGCCAGCGTGGTCCAGAAGATGATCGCCCTCGACGAGCCGGTGGTCGCGGGGATCTATCCGCAGCGGGCGCTGAACGTCGCCGCCTTCCACGCCGCGGCGCGCAAGCACGCCGATCCCAACACCGCCTTCGCCGCGGCCCTCAGCTATCCGGTCGACCTGGTCGAGCCGCACGTGACCAAGGGCGACTTCTACGAGGCGCAGACCGCCCCCACCGGCCTGATGCTGATCAAGCGCGAGGTGTTCGAGGCCCTGCGCGAGGCCGATCCGTCGCTCTATCGCAGCTCGGCGGGCAGCTACTACGCCCATCAGAACCTCAAGAACGTGCTGCAGTGCTTCGAGCCGCTGGCCGACGAGAACGGCGTGGCGATGAGCGAGGACATCTCGTTCTGCCACCGTTGGCGAGCCCTGGGTGGGAAGATCTGGACCCTCTTCGACCACTACATCGCCCACACCGGGCCCTACACTTTCCGTCCGATGCCGGCGGGATAGCGAGCGGCGCCAGAAGACGCTTGCAACGCCCAGCGAGACTCGCTAACAGGACGCCTCCCCAGCGGGGCGGCGGGCGAAACGCTCTTCCGACCAGCCAGGGAAATAGCCGCAAAGCCTTATGGCGTAACGGTTATGGGTGCATAGCTCAGTTGGTAGAGCAGCTGACTCTTAATCAGCGGGTCGTAGGTTCGAATCCTACTGCACCCACCATCCCCACGCCGTCACCAACCCGGCGTAACCTACTTCCCCACGAAACGGCGGACACCGGCGCAGCTAGCGCCGGGCCGTCGCCGTGCGTCAGCGACGCAGGACCAGGCCGACGCGGAAGGTCTGCGGCTGGTCGTAGCTTTCCAGACCGTCGCCTGTCTGCGCCGTCTCGATCTTGGCGTCGAACAGGTTCTCGGCGGCCGCATAGAGGGTCACCGAACGCGAGACGGTCCAGTCGGCGCGCAGGTTGACGTCGGTCGCCGCCGACAGCTCGCGGGTGTTGAGGTCGTCGTCGAAACGGTCGCCTTCGTAGCGCACCACGGCGCGCAGATTCAGGGCCTCGATGGGCCGCCACGTGGCTTCGCCCGTCGCGGTGAAACGTGGGGTCTGGGCCGGACGCAGGCCGGTGAGTTGCGGCGCGGCCGATCCGCCGTCGACCTCGGCGTCGGTATAGGCGCCGGCAAGGCGCAGGGAGACGCTCTCCCAACGGCGCTCGACCTCCGCCTCGATCCCGTAGGCGTCGACCTGTCCGGCGTTCTGCCGCTGGCGCAGCACCCCGCCGGCCGGGATGAGCCCGGCGATCGGGAAGGTCGCGGGTCCAAAGCCGATAGTGACGTTGGCCACCGCGCCGTCGAGGCGGTTGGCGAACACGGTGACGTCCCAGCGCAGGTCGCCCTCGGCGCCGACGCCGAACTCCACCCCGTAGAGCTTCTCCGGCTCGAGGCCGGCATTGGCCTCGGTCACGTCGTTGCCGACCCGGAACGGACGGTAGAGCTCGTTGAGCGTGGCGGGCCGGAACCCGGCATAGGCCGCGCCCCGGAGATAGAGGCTGTCGGAGACGCCGTAGCGCGCACCCAGCCGTCCCGTGGGCAGCCAGCCGTCGCGGTCGGCCGGGCGATTGTCGAGGGTCACCGCGCCGCTGGCGGCGTCGCGCTCTCGCCGCTGACCGTCGTAGGTGGCCCAGCGGTCCAGCCGCACGCCGCCGGTCAGCAGCCAGTCGCCGGCATTACGATAGGCCTCGCCATAGGCGCCCAACACCGATTGCGTACCGCCCGCGACCCGGTCGCGGGTGAAGGCGCCGGCGATGTAGCGAAACTTCTCGCGGGTCTCGCCGTCGAAGATCCGGGCGTCGGCGCCCACTTCCCAGCCGCCCGCCGCGCTATCGCGGCGCAGAGCGGCGTTGAGGCCGTAGCCCATGGCCGGCGTGGCGTACTGCTCGCTGGCCGGCGTGGTGGTGTTGCGGCCCGCTGCGACGGCGGCCGAACGGTTCTCGAAGTCCGAGCGCTTGAGCCAGCCCTGCAGCCGCCATCCGGCGCGCTCGGCGTCCGGCTGGTCGACCAGTGTCGCCGAGAGGGTGGCGCCGGTCGCGCGTGAGTCGGCCCCGACCAGGCCCGCGCCACGCTTTTCCTGGTAGCCCGAGAGGCGCAGCGCCAGTTCCTTGCCGGCGACCTGCGGCGTCCAGCGCAGAGCGCCGCCCAGGCCCTGGTAGTAGAGCTCGGTATCGGCCGCGCCGCGCCCCTGGCCCAGCGGGACCCAGCCATCGCTGCGTTCGGTCGCCGCGGACAGGAAGAGGTCGCCGATCGCGCCAGCCGCGGCCGCGCCCGCGAGGCCGCGCTCGCCGCCATAGACCTCATACTCGCCGCCGCGCGGCGCGCGGGTGCGTTCGGAAAGCTGGATGGTCCCGGTGAGCGCGCCCGCGCCATAGGGGCCCGCCCCTGCGCCGCGCACTACTCGCGCCTGCTCGACCGAGATCGTCGGCAGGCCGGTCCACAGCACCCAGCCGCCGAACGGATCGTTCTGCGGCACGCCGTCCAGCAGCACCAGCGCGCGGCTGGCGCCGGAACCGGCGATGGACCGGACGCTGATCCCCTGGGTGGTCGGGTTGGAGACCTGGCTGGAGGTCCGGCGGAACAGCTGCACGCCCGGGGTCGCGGTCAGCGCCTCGTCCAGGCGCGGCGCGGTGGCGATGGTCTCGCTGCCGATGGTGACGATGGAGAACGCCTTGTCGCCGGGCGACGGCGGCAGACGGGCGGCCTCGACCACGACGGTGTCGACGAGCGGGGGAAGGTCTAGGGGCACTGCGGCGGCTCTCCCGGTTTGGCGCGAGGGACTAGCGCAGGGTTCGCGGCGTCAGGGTAGAGCTAAACCGCAGGCCGCGAGCGGAGACGCGCCGCAGGGCGCGCCTCCCCTAAATGATCAGGCTCGGGCGGCGGCCTGGCTGGCCACCAGCGCGGTCATGTTGACGATGCCACGCGCCGTCGCCGTGGGGCTGAGCACGTGCAGCGGCTTGGAGAGGCCCAGCAGCAGCGGCCCGACCTCGATGCCCTCGGTCACCGCACTGACCAAGGTCAGGGCGATGTTGGCGGCGTCGAGCGACGGGGCGATCAGCAGGTTGGCGTCCCCGGCGAACGCGCCGCCGGAGATGTAGCGGGTGCGGACCTGCTCGTTCAGCGCCGCGTCGCCATGCATTTCGCCGTCGACCTCCAGCCCCGGATCCAGTTCGCGGACGATGGCCAGGGCCTGGCGCATCTTGCGCGCGGACGGCGAGTTGGAGGAGCCGAAGCTGGAGTGCGACAGCAGCGCCACCTTCGGGGTGATGCCGAAGCCGCGCACCGCCTCGGCCGCCAGGATCGTGGACTCGGCGATCTGCTCGGCGGTCGGGTCGACGTTGACGTGGGTGTCGCAGAAGAACAGCGCGCCCTTGGGCATGATCACCCCGGAGAGCGCCGAGATCCGCGAGACGCCGGGCCGGGCCGGGATCACCGGGGTGGCGTAGGTGAAGTGACGCCACCAGTCGCCGCCGCCGCCGACCAGGGCGCCGTCGACCATCCCCCGGCGCAGCAGCATGGCCGCCGTGACGGTCGGGCGGGTGACGACGCGGCGGTTGGCGGCCGTCGGCGGCACGCCGCGACGCTCGACCACCGCGCGGTACTCGGCGGAGATCTCATCCACCGACGGATCGGCGTCGGGGTCGAAAATCTCGACGTCGCGGTCGGGCGTCAGGCGCAGACCCAGTTCGCGGACCTTGGCCTCGATGGTCTCGCGGTGGCCGATCAGCACCGGGCGGGCGAGTTGCTCGTCGACGACGGTCTGGACGCCGCGCAGGACGCGCTCGTCCTCGCCTTCGGCATAGGCGATGCGGCGCTTGCAGTCGCGGGCCTGGGCGAACACCGGGCGCATCAGCTGGCCCGAGCGGTAGACATAGCCTTCAAGCTCGCGGCGATAGGCCTCGAAGTCGGCGATCGGGCGGCGAGCGACGCCCGAGTCCATCGCCGCCTTGGCGACGGCGGGCGCGATCTCGAGGATCAGGCGCGGGTCGAAGGGCTTGGGGATCACGTAGTCGCGGCCGAACAGCGGGACCTGGCCGGCATAGGCGCTGGCGACGACATCGCTGACCTCGGCGCGGGCGAGCTCGGCGATGGCCTCGGCGGCCGCCTGCTTCATCGCCTCGTTGATCTCGGTGGCGCCGACGTCGAGGGCGCCGCGGAAGATGAACGGGAAACAGAGGACGTTGTTGACCTGGTTCGGGTAGTCCGAACGGCCGGTGGCGACGATGGCGTCCGGGCGGCTGGCGACCACCAGCTCGGGCAGGATCTCCGGCTCGGGATTGGCCAGGGCCATGATCAGCGGGCTCTTGGCCAGCAGCGGGAGCCATTCCTGCTTGAGCACGCGCGGCGCGGAGAGGCCCAGGAAGATGTCGGCGCCGACCAGCACGTCCTGCAGCGTCCGGGCGTCGGTCTTGCGGGCGTAGCGCGCCAGTTCCGGCGTCAGGTCGCCGCGATCCTTGTGCACGACGCCGTTGATGTCGGTGAGGGTGATGTTGTCGGCCGGCAGGCCCATGCTGACCAGCAAGTCCACGCAGGCCAGCGCCGCCGCGCCCGCCCCGGACGTGACCAGCTTCACCTCGGAGAGCTGCTTGCCCTGGATGGTCAGGGCGTTGCGGACGGCCGCGGCGCAGACGATGGCGGTGCCGTGCTGGTCGTCATGGAAGACCGGAATGTTCATCCGCTCGCGCAGGGCGCGCTCGATGTAGAAGCACTCCGGGGCCTTGATGTCCTCGAGGTTGATGCCGCCGAAGGTCGGCTCGAGCGCGGCCACCACCTCGACGAAGTGGTCGGGGCTGGACGAGGAGACCTCCAGGTCGAAGACGTCGATGCCGGCGAACTTCTTGAAGAGGACGGCCTTGCCCTCCATCACCGGCTTGGACGCCAGCGGGCCGATGTTGCCCAGGCCCAGGACTGCGGTGCCGTCGGTGATCACCGCCACCAGGTTGCCGCGGGCGGTGACGCGCTCGGCCCAGGCCGGGTCCTCGACGATCGCCTCGCAGGCCGCCGCGACGCCAGGCGAATAGGCCAGGGCCAGATCGCGTTGAGTCGCCATCGGCTTGGTGGGCTCGACGCTCAGTTTCCCGGGCCGTCCAAACTCGTGATAGGCGAGCGCAGCGCGCCGCAGAGCGTCATCCAAAGCCGGTTCCTTCCATACAGCGACCCACGCGCGGGGGCTTGGTCCCGCGAGGGCCTTCGATACGACGGGGCGAAGTCTCGTTTCTAGCCCAGACCGGGCGAAATCCTAGCCGTGATGCCGACTTATCGTCGATCAGGCTGCGGTGCGCTCGGCCACGACCGCTTCGACGATGTGCGCGCGGTAGAGGACGGCCAGCAGATCGGTCTGGGTGATGATGCCGATCAGCACCCGGTTCTCGTCCACGACCAGGGCCTCGTGCACCGCGCCGCTGGACAGCAGCGGCAGCAGCGCCTCGATCGGCGTGCCCTCGCGGACCCGGTGGACAAAGGGATCGACCGCCGCCTCGACCGGACGCTGGCGTGCGGCCAGCAGCTCGGCGCGGCGCACCATGCCGACCACCCTGCCCTGCGCATCGACGACGGGAGCCGTGCGCAGGTCGTGCGCCTGCAGGAAGGCCAGCGCGCTCTCGGCGCTCTGGCTTGCATCGACCGAGATGACGTCGCGGGACATGATCTCTCCGCAGAGGATCGCCGAGTGCAGGCGCTTGTGGGCCTGGAGCTCGACCTGGCGGAACAGCGCGTCGAGGTCTTCGCGGCTGACGTCGAGCAGTTCGCCGTACTGGGCCAAGGCCTGATCCAGGTCGGCCGAGGTGTAACCGACGCGGGACTGCGGGGCCGCGTCGCTGGTGGCGTGCGGACTTACCGCCGCCGGGACCCGGTGCGGATAGGACCGCCCCATCAGGCGATTGAGCCCGACCGCGGCGATCACCAGCAGCAGCGAGCAGAGCCCCACCGGAACCAGGGCGAAGCCGAACCCGAGGTCGGTGACGGCCGAACCGCCGATCACGGCGGTCAGGGCCATGGCCCCGCCCGGCGGGTGCAGGCACCCGAGCAGCATCATCAGGACGATCGCGAGCGCCACCGCCAGCGCTGCTGCGACCACCGGCTCAGGCACGAACATCGCGCAGGCGACGCCGACCAAGGCCGAAATGACGTTGCCGCCCAGGACGGCGCGGGGTTGAGCCAGCGGGCTGGCCGGGACCGCGAACAGCAGCACCGCCGACGCGCCGATCGGCCCGACCAGCAGCGGCCCCAGGCCCAGATCCTGACCGGCGACCAGGCGAGCGGCGACGCCGGCCAGCGCTACGCCGAGCAGGCTGCCGAGGCCGGCGCGCAGCACATCGTCGAAGCGGATCGGCGTCTTGCCGGTCAGCACTGTTTTCAAGCTGCTGAACATCGCGGCGCTTATGCCCAAACCTGCGGCGGCGCGCGCCCTCGAATCTCTAACCACGAGGCGAGATTTTCAGGCGACGCGACGAAGCGTCACCTTTGAATTAGCGTCAGTTTCGGCTTTTGGGTCGGCCCGCTGCGAAACCTTAGCAATTAAGGCCGATGAAAGCGTTTACTGCCAGGATGCATCCGTGAGCGCCCCAGACTATTCCGATCGCCGAGAGCATCCCCGCGAGCCGACGAGCCTGCGCGCGCGCGTGTTCTACGGCAAGGAAATGGCCCACTGGGCCGACTGCACCATCGTCGACCTGAGCAAGGGCGGCGCCAGGCTGCAGATCTCTGCGATCTATCCCCTGCCCTCACGTTTCGTGGTGCTGCAACTGCTGGGCGGCATCGTCTACGACGTCCGCGTCCGCTGGCGCCGGGGCGACATGACCGGCGTGTCGTTCGACGCCCAGACCCAGATCGAAACCAACTCCGAAGAACGCCTGGTCGGCATCCAGAAGGCCTGGGAAGCGCTGCGCGCGGCCTAAGCCGCGCTTCGCTTTTCAACGCAGGGCGCCGCTGCGCCCAGGTGGCGCTCGGTCGAGGCCGGGAAGCGCGCCAGGGCGGCCGCAGGCCGGATCGGACGCACCGCGAAATTTCCCCCGCAGTTGGGACAGGCGCCGTTCAGCGCGCCGTCTGCGCAGTCCGCGCAGAATGTGCATTCGAACGAACAGATCCTCGCCTCGGCCGACTCCGGCGGAAGGTCGCGGTCGCAGCATTCGCAGTTCGGCTTGAGCAGCAGCATGGAGCCCTCCGGTATGATCTTGATCATACCGCCGGCTTGCTTAGCCGAGGAACGACATAGATCCCTCGAATGCCGCCAAACCGGCGGGGGATCAGGCGTCCCACATCCGGCGGCCGCTGTGGGCCACATGGAAATCGCCGCTGACGGACAGGACGATCCAGTCTCCCGCCTGGGCGATCGCCCAGCCTTCAGGGGTGCAGACCTGGACGGCGCCGGCTTCGGTCATGGCCTGGGCGTCATCGCCTAGCCATGCCCAAAGCTTGTGCCAGCTACGGGTGTCGTTGACCGGCGGCACGCGAAGCGCAGCGCCATGATCGAAAGCAGCGTTGGAACGAGCGGACCTCATAAGGAGGAAATACGCCCTGCGTCGGTGACCAGAATCTTAAAGCCGGTTCACTCTGTTTCACTCTGATCGCAATGCGGCGGCCGGACGCTTGGCCAGGGCGTGGAGCGAGGCCAGCAAACCGCCAAGCCCGGCCAGGACCGCGGCCCCCAGGACCAGCGCGGCGACGCCTGACCAGTCCACCGCCCACTCCGACTTGAACACTTGCGTGACCACCGGCCAGGCGGCGATCGCCCCCAGTGCGACGCCGGTCACACCGGCGATCAGCCCGACCGCTCCATATTCAAGCACATAGGCGCCCAGCACCTGCAGCCGCGACGCGCCCAGCACCTTGAGGATCGAGGCCTCGCGGGTGCGGGCCTGGGCGCGGGCGGCGATGGCCCCGGTCAGCACCAGCAGGCCCGCCAGCGCCGCGACCGCCGCCGCGCTGCGGATCGCCAGCACCAGGCGGTCGAAGAGCTCCGTGGCCGCCTCCAGTTGCTCGCGCACGGAGATGACGTTCACCTCGGGGAATTCGGCGCCCAGGGCGCGGGTGGCGCGCGCCTCCTGTTCCTGGCTGGCCTTGGCGATGGCGACATGGCGCAGTTCGGCGCCTTCCAGGGTCGACGGCGTGAGGATCAGCGGGAAGCTGGCGCCGAAGCCGCCGACATCGACCTTGCGCAGCACCGCGATCTTCGCCTCGATCTCCCGCCCGAGCACCGAGAGGGTGACGGCGTCGCCGACCTTCAGCCCCCCCGCCCGCGCGGCGTCGACCTCCATCGCCAGCAGCGGCGGGCCCTGATAGTTGGCGGGCCACCAGCGCCCCTCGACGATCTGCGGATCGTTGGGCTCCGGACCGATGGCGGACACCGAGATGTCGTTGTCATAGGCCCAGCGCTCGCGCTCGGTGATCGACTTGCGATCGACGGGTTCGCCCTTGATACGAACGATGCGGCCGGTGAGAAATGGCGCGCGCAAATAGTTGTCGGCGTTGAGTTTCTGGCCGAAGGCGTCCTGGACGATCTGATCGAACCGCGCGGCCTCGGCGCCCGGGATCTCGGTGAAGACCAGCGCAGGTGCGGTCTTCGGCGCGACCTCGGCGACCTGCCGCAGCAGGCTGGACTGGATCAGCACGACCGCCGCCAACAGGCCGACGCCCAGGCCGATGGCCGGCGCGGCGGTCCTGGCGGCCGAGCGCGGCCCGGCCAGGTTGGCGAGGCCCATGCGAACCGCACCGCGCGTGCGGCCCCGCAGCTTCCCGGCGAGATGGGCGGCCAACAGGCCAAGCCCCCACAGCAGCACGAATGAGACCGCCACCCCGCCGATCATCAAGCCGGCGGCGAGCGGCGTCGGAGCGGTCAGGATCGAAAGGACGCCAAGGCCGAGCGCCGCCAGCGCCGCGCCGACCGTCTCGACGCTGACGCCCAGCCGCCCGCGGGTGTCGCGGCGAAACAGGCTGGCCGGCGGCGTGGCCCTGGCCCGCGCCAGCGGCGCCAGCGAGAAAGCCGCGGCCGACAGCAGGCCGAAGGCGCCTGCCCGCAGCAGCGGCTCCGGATAGACCGCGAACAGGGCCGGCACGGTCAGGTCGTCGGGGATCAGCCCCGCCAGCAGGAACGGCGCAGCCGCGCCGATCGCCAGGCCGATGGCGACGCCGAGAAGCGCCAGCAGCCCGATCTGAATCAGGTAGAGGTCACGCACCAGCGCGCCCTCGGCCCCCAGCGCCTTAAGCACGGCGATGGAAGGCTTGCGCTCCTCCAGGAAGGCCGTCACCGCGCCGAACACCCCCAGGCCGCCAGCCACCAGCGAGGCGAGGCCGATGAAGCCCAGGAAGTATTCGAGCTGATCGATCAGCCAGCGGACACCGGGCGCAGCATCGTCGCGGTCGCGCATCCGCACGCCGCGATCCTTGATTTCCTTGCGCAGCGCCTTGCGCGCCTCGGTGGGCGTCACATCGTTTGGCAGGGCGATGCGCGCCGTCTCGAGAAACGGCAGGCCCGGCTCCAGGAAGCCGCCGGCCTCGACCGCTTCGCGCCGCACGAGCACGCGCGGGCCCAGGGCGAAGCCGCGGGACAGCCGGTCCGGTTCCTGGACCAGCACGCCGCGAACCACGACCGGTAACTCGCCGACCAGGACGCGGTCGCCGATCTTCAGGCCCAATCGCTCCAGCAGCACCCGCTCCACGACGGCTCCGGCGGCGCCGTCGGCGGCGGGGGCGATGGCGCGATGGAAGTCGCCGCCATCCTCCAGCGTGACCTGCCCCGCCAAGGGATAGGCGTCGCTGACGCCGCGCAGCTCGACCAGGCGGCGCTGGCCGGATTCGGTCTGGGCCATGGCCCGGCTGCCGACCGCCCAGGAGGCCTTGCCCGCCTTCTCGATCGCCGAGCGCTCGGCCGGTGTGAAGCGACGCTGCTCGACGGTGACGGCGAGGTCGCCGCCGAGGATCTCGCGGGCCTGGCTGGCCAGGCCCTGGCGGAAGGCCTCAGCGGTCGAGCCGGCCGCCGCGATGGCCGCGACGCCAAGCGCCAGGCAGGCCAGGAAGATCCGGAAGCCGCTGACGCCGGAGCGCAGCTCGCGGCCGGCGAAGCGAAACGCGAGCAGGTTCATCAGGCGTGGCCGCCGCTGAGACGCACCTGACGGTCGGCCCGTTCGGCCAGGGCGGGATCATGGGTGACGAGGACCATGGCGGCCCCCTCCTCGGCCACCAGGCCGAACAGCAGGTCGGCGACCTTGGCGGCGTTGGCGGCGTCGAGATTCCCGGTCGGCTCGTCGGCGAACAGCAGGGCCGGCCGGGGCGCGAGGGCGCGGGCGAGCGCCACGCGCTGCTGCTCGCCGCCGGAAAGCTGGTGCGGATAGTGGCGCAGCCGCGCCGAGAGGCCGACGCGGTCCAGCCAGCCGCGAGCGATGGCGTCGGCCCCGGCGACGCCGGCGATCTCCAGCGGCGCGGCGACATTCTCCAGCGCCGTCATGTTGGGCAGCAGGTGGAAGGACTGGAACACCAGCGAGACCTTGCCGCGACGCAGGCGGGCGCGGCCGTCCTCGCCCAGCCGCCCAAGATCGCGCCCAAGCAGTTCGACCGTGCCGGAGGTCGGCTGTTCCAGCCCCGCGGCGACGGCGATCAGGCTCGACTTGCCAGAGCCTGACGGCCCGGTGATGGCGACGCGTTCGCGCGGCGCCACGGAAAAGCTCAAGTCCTTCAGGATTTCGACAGGTCCGGCCGCCGAAGGCAGGGTGAGCGAGACGTTCTTTACGGCGAGCGGCGGAGCGGGGTCGGACAATGCGGCCTCTGGGAGATTGAGCTTCACAAGCTATCCCCTAGATAGGACAGCGTGATGGATGAGACACCCACCCGATTTCCGAGCCGCCGGCTGATGATCGCCGGCGCCCTGGCCGCCTGGCCGGCCCATGGCCTGGCCCAGCAGCGCCGGGTGATCACCATACTGGGCGACTCGATCACAGCGGGCTACGGCCTGCCCTCCAGCGCCGCCCTGCCGGTGCAGTTGCAGGCGCAGCTTCGCAAGCTGGGCTCGGGCGCGCTGGTGCGCGGCGCCGGCGTGTCGGGCGACACCACGGCCGGCGGGCTGGCGCGGGTGGATTTCAGCGTCCAGCGCGACACTGACGTCTGCCTGGTGGCGCTGGGCGGCAACGACCTGCTGCAGGGCGTCGACCCCAAGCGCACGCAGGCCAATCTCGACAAGATCGTCGCCAAGCTGAAAGCGCGGAAAATCGGCGTGGTGCTGGCCGGGCTGCAGCCGCCGCCGGTGATCGGCCGCGCCTACGCCCGTGATTTCCAGGCCGTTTTCGCCGCGGTCTCCAAAGGCCAGGGCGTGCCGCTCTATCCGAACCTGCTCGCCGGCGTCGCGCAGACGCCGCGCCTGAATCAGCGCGACGGCTTTCACCCGAACGCCCAGGGCGTGGTGGTGATCGCGCAGGGCCTGGCCCCGGTGCTGGTCAAGGCCCTGGCGCGACGCGCCTAGGTTTCCTGCGGCCCGCGTGTCGGGGTTTTGGCCGGGGTCCCCGCGCCGGCGGCCTTGCCGCCGTCGTCGAAGATCACCGAACCCGCGCCGGCGACATCGGTCTCCAGGCGCTTGGGCCGGGTGAGCAGGCGCGCCGTCGCCGATCCTGACACCTCAAGGCTTGCGGACTCCTTGGGCGCCAGCGTGACCTCGGCCGACCCGGAGATGTCGACGTCGGCATCGTCGTTGACGAGGCCGGTGAGGTCGGCCTCGCCAGAACCGGAGAGCTCGATGTCCACTTCGCGCGCCTGGCCGCTGACGACCACGTCCGACGATCCGCTGGCGACGACTTCGAGCCGATCCTGCTTGTAGTCGCGGATCTCCAGGCGGTCGTCGCCGCCGACTTCAAACCGGGTGACGGCCGGCGCGGTCATCACCACCCGCAGGCGGGCCTGGTTGGCGGTGGGACGTTCCAGGCTGAGGCGTCCGTTGGTCAGCCTGACGAGGTCGACCACTTCCTTGGGCCCATGGATGGTGACCTTGCCGGGTCCGGCCGCCTGGGTGAACTCGACCGAGGCCGGGATGCCGAACTCGGCCTTGGTCGAGCCGTCCCAGGTCAGCTCGCGGGTGATCTCGCCGGCTTCATTGGCGGGCCGATCCTGACGCAGGTCGCGATCGCGCCACTCCCGGCGGGGGTGGTCGTCGCGGTCATGCCAGTCGACGAACCATTCCCAGTTGCGGGACGCCAGATCAGGGCCGCCCAGCGCGGCGGCGCCGGCCAGGGCCACGACACCGGCCAGGAAACCGGCGACGGCGATCATCACTAGAACACGGATCATGTTTGCGCTCCCGGCTCAGGACTGCGGTTCAATGGCCGGCTTCAGCAGCCGGTAGTGCAGACGGCCGTACCAGACCAAGGCGTTGACCAGGCCGATGACGACGATGGTCAGGATGGCTCCGGCCGAGGCGGCCAGGGCCATCAGGCCGATGCCGGCCAGCAACGCCGCGGCCGGGCCGCCGGGCGGCCCCATGAACGGGCCGGCCGCGAAGACCACGCCCCCGGCGACGAAGACGCCGATGGCGCCGACGATCAGGCCGAACAGGATCCCGCCGACGGTCATCAGGATCGGCAGCAGGATCAGGATGTCGATGGCGCCCAGGCCCAGCACCGCGAAGATCGCCCCCGCGGCGGAGGTCGGGTTGCGCTGCTCTTCCCACTTCTTGAGGCCGCTTTCGGCGCGCAGTTCGCGGGCCAGGCGGGCCGGGTCGCCAAGCGCCTGCGCGACCTCCTCCTCGGTGCGGCCCGCAGCCGCGCCCTCGGCGAAGTGGGTCTCGTAGTCGGCCACGGCGTCCTTGATGGCGGCCGGAGGCAGGCCCGAGAGGCCCAACCGCAGCCGGTCGATGAAGGCCTGACGGTTCATTGGGCGTCTCCAAGAATGTTATCGACCGCACGGGAAAACGCCGCCCATTCCGCCTTTTGTGCGGAGAAGCTCTCTTTCCCGGCTTCGGTCAGCTTGTAATATTTGCGGGGCGGCCCGGCCGAGCTCTCGACCAGGTAGGTCTCCACCAGCCCATCGCTCTGCATCCGCCGCATGAGCGGATAGATCGTCCCTTCCCCCATATCGATCCCGTCAGCCAGCCGGCTGGCGATCTCGTAGGCGTAGCTGTCATGGGAAGAGAGCAGCGCGAGCACGCAGAGCTCCAGCACCCCCTTCTTCAGTTGGACTTGCACGGTTTCCGGCACGGCGGATCTCCAGTTCGCCTATCGTGTATCGCACGGTAGTGATCATCGCAAGGTAGCTTGCATTACATCTTAGTAAGCTTGAGCGGTGGCCTCCATCGGCAGGTTGTCCGATAGTCTCTCCATGATCCGTACGCTCGCCGCCGCCCTGGCCCTTATGCTCGCCCTGCCCGCACAGGCCGCCGACTGGCGCGCCCTGGACCCCGAGAACACGCTGGTGATCGAGACCAGCAAAGGTCTTGTGGTCGTCGAGATGCGCCCCGACTTCGCCCCGAAAGCCGTCGAGCGGATCAAGCTGCTGGCGCGCGAGGGCGTCTATGACGGCCTGCAGTTCCATCGGGTGATCGAAACCTTCGTCGCCCAGACCGGCAATCCGAACAACAAGGACGGGGGCGTCTCCAAACACCCCGACCTTCCGCCGGAGTTCACCTTTCGACTGAAGGCCGGGGCGCCGGCCAAGGTCGTCGCCCGCTCGAGCGACAGCCTGGCAGGTTTCGTCGGCTCCGCGCCGTTCGAGGCGGCCTCGGACCTGGAGGCGCGGCGCGACGGGGACCTGGGACGCCGGGCATGGGGCGCCTACTGCCCGGGCGTGGCGGGCATGGGCCGGCAGGCCGGCGAAGGCACCGCCAACTCCGAGATCTTCTTCATGCGCGCGGCGAGCCGGCGGCTGGACCGCAGCTACACGGTCTGGGGCCGCGCCGTCGTTGGCCTGGATGTCATCCGCGCCGTGGCGGTGGGCGAGCCGCCCGCCCAGCCGGATGTGATGCGCAAGGTCCGCGTCGCCGCGGACCTGCCGGCGGCGGAGCGCCCCCGGATCGAGGTCATGGACGAGCATGGCGACGCCTTCGCCGCCCTGGTCGACAAGGTCCGCCGCGACAAGGGCGCGGACTTCACGATCTGCGACATCGAGGTCCCGGCGCGGCCCGTTCCCTAGGCGCCCGAGGAAAGCGCCGATCAGTTGCGGAAAAGTCGTGCGAACCGGCAGGCGACCTTGGCTATGAGGGGGTCAGCTTGAGGAGCACGGCATGGTCGCCTGGACGGACTGGATCGCTTTTGGACTGATCGCCCTGGGCATGGCGCTGACGCCCGGCCCGAACATGATCTACCTGATCTCGCGATCCATCTCCCAGGGCAAACGCGCGGGGCTGGTCTCCCTGGCCGGCGTGGCCCTGGGCTTCATCTTCTACATGCTATCGGCCGTGGTCGGCCTGACCGCGCTGGTGATGGCGATTCCGCTGGCCTACGACGCGCTGCGGATCGGCGGGGCGATGTACCTGGCCTGGCTGGCCTGGAAGACGCTGAAGCCCGGCGCGGCCTCGCCGTTCGAGGTCAAGGCGCTGGAGCCGCATTCCGACGCCAAGCTGTTCGCCATGGGGCTGTTCACCAACCTCCTGAATCCGAAGGCGGCGGTGCTCTATCTGTCGCTGCTGCCGCAGTTCATGCACCCCGAGCGCGGGAGCCTGCTGCTGCAGGGCGTCACCCTGGGCGCCACCCAGATCGCCGCCAGCGTGGCGGTGAACGGGGTGATGATCATGGCCGCCGGCTCGGTCGCCGGCTTCCTGGCGGCGCGTCCGACCTGGGCGATGGTCCAGCGCTGGATCATGGGCACGGTGCTGGGCGGGCTGGCGGTGCGGATGGCGCTGGACGCGCGCCGCTAGGGCGCAAGCGGAACCACAGCGGTCGCGCGGCCGTTGGGCTCAGAACGCCTGGGAGCCCGCCATGAAACTCGTTGTCCTGCTGACCGCCGCCCTGCTTGCGCCAGCCGCCTATGCGCAGACTGCGCCAGGCCCGTTGGGCCTGACCGCCGAACAGCTCGACGACGCCGACCTGCTCGACCCCCAGGGGCGCGAGATCGGCGAGGTCGAGAACCTGATGCTGGGCGCGAACGGCGACGTGGTCGGGGTGATCGTCGAGATCGACCAGCGCACGCCCAAGCCCGACCGCCGCGTGGTGGTGGAGCTGTCGAGCCTGCGCGCTGTGCCCGATCCGACCGATCCGGGCGAGTTCAACGTCCAGTCCAGCCAAAGCCGCGAACAGCTTCTGGCCCTGCCCGAGGCCCGCTAGGCCAGCGCCGGGACCACCGCCATGCGGCGGCGGATCATCAGAGACGCGACCGCGGCGACCAGGGCCGCGACGCCGGCGAGGACGAACGCTTCGAGGTAGCGGCCCTGCGCGGCGCGGATGACCCCGGCGGTGATCGCGGCGGTGGCCGCGCCGGCCTGATGGCCCGCGGCGATCCAGCCGAACACGATCGGACCGTCATGCTCGCCGAACGCCTCGGTGGAGAGCCGCACGGTCGGGGGCACGGTGGCGATCCAGTCAAGGCCGTAGAAGACCGCGAAGACGCCGAGCGCGACGATCGAGAAGTCGGTGAACGGCAGGATCATCAGCGAGACGCCGCGCAGGCCGTAGTAGACGAACAGCAGCTTGCGCGGGTCGTAGCGGTCGGTGAGCCAGCCCGACAGTGTGGTCCCGATCAGGTCGAAGATCCCCATCACCGCCAGCAGGGTCGCTGCGCGGGTCTCAGGCAGGCCCTGGTCGGAGCACATGGCGATCATGTGCACGCCGATCAGGCCGTTGGTGGTGAGACCGCAGACGAAGAAGCCGCCGAACAGCAGCCAGAAGGTCCGGGTGCGCGCAGCCCGGAACAAAGCTCCGAACGCGCCGCGCAGGGCGCCGGCGGCAGGCGCTGGGGACGGCGGCGCGTACTCGCTCCCGGCGCCATAGGGCTTTTGGCCGATGGAGGCCGGGGTCTCGGGCAGCAGGAACCAGATGACCGGGGTCAGCACGGCCATGACCGCGGCGACCGCCAGCACCACCGGGCGCCAGCCGCCGGCCTCGGCCAAAGCCGCCATGCCGGGCAGGAAGATCAGCGAGCCCGTGGCCGCCGAGGCGCTGACCAGGCCCATCATCAGGCCGCGGCGCGTCACGAACCAGCGATTGACCACCGTCGCGCCCAGCACCATCGCCACCGCGCCGGACCCCACGCCGCTGACCACGCCCCAGGTCGCGACATAGTGCCAAGGCTGCGTCATCAGCGAGGAGACGGCCGTCGAGGCCGCCATCACGGCCAGGGCGAGGGTCACCGTCCGGCGCACGCCGAACGACTGCATCAACGCCGCGGCGAAGGGCCCGGTCAGGCCATAGAGGAAGATGCCGACCGCGGCGGCCATCGAGATCGTGCCGCGGTCCCATTCGAAGGCCCGCTCCAGCGGCAGCATCAGCACGCCTGGCGCAGAGCGAAGGCCGGCCGCCGCCATCAGGGCGATGAACACCGCGCCCACCGCCACGAAGGCGTAGTTCTGGCCAAAGGGCTTGGGGCGCGCTATCGTCATGTTACTGACCTGTAAGTTTCATCCCGATATACGTACCGGTCAGTTACATCGTCAAGCAGACTTCCATGGCCCAGCCCGACAAACCGCCCCAACGCGCCGCCGACAAGATCCGCGAGACCGCGCGCGAGCTGTTCTATCGCGACGGCATCCGCGCCGTGGGCGTTGACGAGATCGTCGCCAAGGCGGGCGCGACCAAGCCGAGCCTCTACCGCACCTACAAATCCAAGGACGAGTTGGCCGCTGCGGTGCTGCGCGAGGGGGCGGCCACCTTCTGGAGCCGCTTCGATGCGGCGGTCGCCGCACATCCCGGGGATCCCCGGGCCCAGGTGCTGGCCTATCTCGAAGGCCTGTCCGAGCGCGCGCAGCAGAGCGAATACCGCGGCTGCCCGCTGAGCAATGCGGCCGTGGAATATCCGGAACACGGCCACCCAGCCCGTACGACCGCCCAGGACCACAAGGCCGAGGTGCGCGAACGGCTGCGGGCGATGGCTGCGGAGATGGGCGCCGACGATGCGAACGGCCTGGCCGACGCGCTGCTGCTGCTGCTGGAGGGCGCGTTCCTGACCACCCAACTGTTCGACCAGGATCGCCCGTCGACGGAGGTGGCCCGCGCCGCCGCCAGGCTGATCGACGCCTATACGCGTTAGTCGGCGCCGCGCCCCTGCGCCACGTGGCGCTGAGCGCATTCACGCACTAGGGTCTGCGGATGTCGCTCAACTCCCTTGGCGAGGCCCCCTCGCCCCCGCGCCCGTCGCTGCCCAGGGAGGTCGCCGCCGTCGCCCGCCTCGACGCCGTGCAATCCATCCTGGAGGTCTGCCTGCGGGTGACCGGGATGGGATACGGCGTCATCGCCCATGTCACCGAGGAGCGCTGGCTGGCCTGCGCGGTTCTCGACGAGATCGACTTCGGCCTCGGGGTCGGCGGCGAACTGCCGATCAAGTCGACGCTGTGCAACGAGGTCCGGCAGCGCCGTGAGGTGATCGCCTTCGACCACGCCTCGAACGACCCGACATGGCATGACCACCACACGCCCAAGGCCTATGGCCTGGAAAGCTACATCGCCGTGCCGATCGTCCTGGCCGACGGCGAGGTGTTCGGAACGCTGTGCGCCATCGACCCGCGCCCTGCGCCGGCGTCGAAGCCCTCGACCATCAAGATGTTCGAACTCTTCGCGCAGATGATCGCCGCGCAGATGTCGAGCCAGCGCGCCCTCGCGGCCACGCAGGTCGCCTTGATGGACGCCCAGGCGACCGCGGAACTGCGCGACCAGTTCATCGCCGTGCTGGGCCATGACCTGCGCAACCCGCTGGCGTCGATCGAAGCAGGCGCGAGCCTGCTCGAGCGGCGCGCGACCGGCCAGGACGTACCGCGCATCCTGGTCGAGATGAAGCGTTCGACGGCGCGCATGGGCCGGCTGATCAACGACGTGCTCGACTTCGCCCGGGGACGGCTTGGCGGCGGCATGGTGGCCGTGCGTCGCCCAGCCGACCTGTCCGCCGTGCTGCCGCAGGTGGTCCGCGAACTGCAGCTCGCCCATCCAGAACGGAAGATCGAGGACCAGATCGAGGTCGGCGACCTGGTGAACTGCGATCCCGACCGGATCGCGCAGCTGGCTTCCAACCTGCTCGCCAACGCCCTGGCGCATGGCGATCCGGCCGTTCCGGTGCGGATCACGGCGGAAATCGAGGGCGACACGTTCCTGCTCTCGGTGAGGAACGGCGGCGCCCTGACCCCCGAGATCAAGGCGCGACTGTTCCGGCCGTTCAGCCGCGCGCACAGCGGCGAGATCCGCGATGGGTTGGGCCTGGGCCTCTACATCGCCCGAGAGATCGCCCACGCCCACGATGGCGCGCTGACGGCGCATTCCGGGGCCGGCTACATCCAGTTCGAGCTTCGGATGCCGCTCGTCTAGGCTCTCACGGCTTGGCCGCGTCATAGACGACCTTGCCGCCGACGATGGTCATCACCGCGTGGGCCTGGGCGATGTCGGCGAACGGGGCGGTCATCAGGTCGACCGAGAACACCGAGACATCAGCCGGGCGCCCCGGCGCCAGGCGGCCAAGGTCGTTCTCGCGGAAGCCGGCATAGGCCGTCCCACGGGTCAGCATGTCCAGCGCCTGGGCGCGGGTGACCGCCTCGTCCAGATGCCAGTCGGAACCGGCGAAGCCCTTCAGGTCGTGGCGGTAAGCGGCGGCGTAGAACTCCACCAGCGGGTCGCCCTTCTCGACCGGCGCGTCCGAGCCGCCGGCGACCACGGCGCCGGACTTCAGCAGGCTCTCCCAGGCATAGGCGCCCTTCAGCCGTTCCGGCCCCAGGCGAGCCGGCGCGAAATAGAGGTCACCGATCGCGTGCGACGGCTGCATCGAGGCGACGACGCCCATCTGCGCAAAGCGCGGCAGGTCTTCCGGGGCGAGGATCTGGGCGTGCTCGACGCGCCAGCGCGCGGCCTTGAGCGCCGCGGGATCGTCGGCAAAGGCCTGCTGGTAGGCGTCCAGGATGACGCGGTTGCCGCGGTCGCCGATGGCGTGGACGGCGATCTGGGCGCCCGACTTGCGCGCCTTGGCCAGGATGGCGTCGATGGTCTCGCGCGGGGTGACGATCAGGCCCGTCCCCTCGGCGTCGGCATAGGGCGCCAGCAGCGCCGCGCCGCGCGATCCCAGCGCGCCGTCCATGAACAGCTTCACGCCCCGCACCCGGACCAGGCCGGAGGCGTCCTGCGAGGGACCGTCCCTGAGCACCGCTTCGGCGTCCGCCTGGGACATGTAGTTGTCGATGCGGATAGGCAGCTCGCCGCGAGCCGCCAGCGCCTGCTGGATGGCCACCTCCCGCGTCCCCACGCTCATGTCGTGCAGGCCGGTCCAGCCGCGGGCGGCGTAGACCTGCGCGCCGCGCTTGACCGCTTCGGCCTCTGCTTCGGGGCTGGGCGGCGGCGTCTTGGCGCGCACCAGCCCCATGGCGTTGTCGATCAGCATGCCGGTCGGCTCGCCCGCCGCGTCCTTCAGGATCTGCCCGCCGGCCGGGGCGGCGGTGTCGCGCCGCACGCCGGCCAGGGTCAGCATCGCCGAGTTGGCGACCAGGGCGTGGCCGTCGGCGCGGGTCAGCACGACCGGGCGATCGGGCACGGCGCGGTCCAGGTCGGCGCGGGTCGGGAAGCGCTTCTCGGGCCAGTGCGTTTCGATCCAGCCGCGACCGACGATGGCGTCCGAGCCCGGATTGGCGGCGGTCCACGCCTTCAGCCGCTCGACCAGCGCCTCGATCGACGGCGTCCCCTCCAGGCTGAGCGTCATCTCGCGGAAGCCGATTCCAGAGAGGTGGGCGTGGGCGTCGACAAAGCCGGGATAGGCGGCAGCGCCCTTCAGGTCGACGTCCCGGGCGCCTGGCGCGGCGGCGCGCGCCTGCGCCAACGGCCCCGCGAAGGCGACCTTGCCGTCCTTGATCGCCAGCGCCTCGACCTTGGCCTCGCCGGTGTAGATCGGACCGCCGTGGATCAGCAGGTCCTGGGCGCCGGCCGGAGCCGCAAGGGCCAGGCCCGCCGCCAGGGCCAGGAAGTTCAGAGCCGTGCGCATGTATTCCCCCGCCGCCTTGAGTCGTTAGGGTCCATTGATCGACGATCCCGCCGCCGTCGCAAACCGCGAAGATCAATCGCGCCAAGCGCTATGGTCACCTGCCCACGGACTCGCCACAGTGCAGGTATGACTCGGGGGGATGCAGCACGGCCTTCATGGCTGGGGGCGCGGGCCGGCTACGTGCTGTTGGCCCTGGCGGCCGCGGTCATCGCACTGGTCTATGCCGACCGCGTGCTGCTGGACCTGCCGCTCTATGTGGGCGCCGAGACCTCGCACCTTGTGCATGCGCTCTACGGCAAGACCCTGGCCGCACGCCCGGACCTGCTGCCGCAGGCGCAGAACCTGGGCGACACCCTCTTTGGCCTCATCATCCGCGCCCTGACCTATGCGACCCAGAACCTGCTGCCATGGCTGCGGATCCTGAGCGCCGCCGCCTATTTCGGCGGCCTGGCCCTGGTGCTGGCCAGCGTGCGGCCGAGCCTGGACCGCGACTCCGCCATCGGCGTGCTCATCCTGGCCCTCGCCTACCCCTATTACCGCTTCGCCGCGGCCGCCCTGCCCGACGGCTGGTACATCGGGCTGCTGGGCGCGGCGGTCTTCGCGACGGCCAGGCTCTATGGCGCGCGGCCGTTGGCGCACGCGGCGCTGGCTGGGGCCCTGGTCGGCGCCATGACGATGCTGAAGCCGCAGGGACCTGCGGTCGGCTTCGCCTTCCTGGCGCTGGCCGTCGTCGACCTGTTGCTGGGCCGGCGAGATTTCAGGATCTTCCTCGGGCGGGTGCTGACGCTGGTCGCCGCCTTCCTGCTGAGCATCAATCTGCTGCAGCTGGCCGCGAACCAGGCCGCCGCCGGGCCGCTGGGCTTTCACCTGGACCATCGCTACGGCGCGCTGCTGACGGGTGCGGCGACGCCCGATGGCTGGGTCACCGGGGCCCGCGCGCTGGTCGCCATGGTCTCGGCCAGCGTCATGCTGGCGGCGGTTCCGGGGCTGACTGGACTGCTGCGCGTGGAGATGCGCTGGCGGTGGCATCGCAGCCGGGGGCGGTTCTTCCTGGCCCCGCACGAAACGACCTTCCTGCTGGTGCTGCTTACCCTTGTCGCCACCCTGGCCCTGACCGCGCTGCTGGCCGCGGGCGAGGCGGCCGATCCCAGCCGGATCTGGGGCCGCCAGTTCGAGGCGCTGATCCCGCTGCTATGGCTGAGCGCCGCGCCATTCATCGGCGAGTTCGACCGGGCGGGCGGCCGCTGGTGGCGCATGGCGATGGGCGCGGCGCCGGTGGTCGGCATGGCCGGGCTGGCCGCGTGCCTGGCGGGCGGATTGGTCCCGCGGGCTTGGGACGCCGCGGCGCTGAGCGCCTTCGCCCTGGATCAACCTGTGACCGCCGGCCTGGCGGCGCTGGCCATCATCGCAGCCGGCGCGGCCACCGCCTTTGGCCGCTGGACCGTGCAGACCATCTGGCTCGGCGCCTTCGCGGCGCTGGCAGTGCTGTCCACGGCGCTGGACGTCCAGTGGGAGCGCGGCGGCGCGGCGGCGCGGCGGGCGATGGGCGACGAACTGACGGCGGCGGCGATCATCGTCGCGCAGCGGCCAGGCGGCGTGGCCATCGTCGCCAGGGAACCGATTCCGGCGCGCCTGGCCTATTGGCGGCTGCGGGCCCGGCCGATCACCGTCCTGGCCAAACCCAACGCGGCCGCCCTGGGCGAAATCGACACGGTCGTCGCCATCCGCTCGCGGGCGCCGGGCGCCGAATGGAGAGCGGCTTTCCGAGGTCGGGAGTTGACCGTCTATACCCGTCAAACGGGGCTCGCGGGCGCGCCGCGCGCATCGGTCGCGGGCGGTGGAGGTCTTCTGTCCGGGCCAGGAAGCGGCTAAGAGCGCGCAGAATCATCGCGCCGCCGCGGTCGCGACCAGTAGAGACACGGACGGACAGATGCTGACCTGGTTCCAGGCCTTGATGCCTAAGGAATTGAAATTCTTCGACCTCTTCAGCGCCCACGCCGAGAAGTTGGTGGAGGGCGCGACCGCTCTGCGCGAAGTCCTTCACGGCGGCGACGGCGTCGCCGAGGCCTGCGCCCGCGTCGTGGCGCACGAGGACGCCGCCGACGCGATCACCCGCGAGGTCCTGTTGAACGTGCGCCGCTCGTTCATCACCCCGTTCGACCGCAGCGACATCCAGGACCTGATCACCTCGCTCGACGACGCCATCGACCAGATGCACAAGACGGTGAAGGTGGTGACCCTGTTCGAACTGCGTGAGTTCGAAGACCCGATGCGGGAAATGGCCGACATCATCGTCGAGGCCGCCGTGCTCACCCGCGAGGCCGTCGGCCTGCTCAGCAACATGCGCCAGAACGTGACGCGGCTGAGCCAGCTGACCGAGCAGATCACCCATATCGAGGACCGCTCGGACGCGATCTACGACGCGGGCCGCAAGGCGCTGTTCCTGGCCCATCGCCATGACGACCCGATGGCCTTCGTCGTCGGCGTGGACGTCTACAGCCACCTGGAAAAGGTCATGGACCGCTTCGAGGACGTGGCGAACCGCATCAGCGGCATCGTGATCGAGCAGGTCTAGCCGCGTGGAGCTCCTTACCGGCTACGGGCCGCTGCTGATCTTCCTGATCTTCGTGGCGCTCGCCTTCGACTTCCTGAACGGGCTCCACGACGCGGCCAACTCCATCGCGACCATCGTCGCGACGCGGGTGCTGCCGCCCTTCGCGGCGGTGGCCTGGGCGGCGTTCTTCAACTTCATCGCCTTCCTGTTCTTCGGCCTGCACGTGGCCAAGACGGTGGGCGCGGGCCTGGTGATGCCCGACCTGATCAGCGACGGACTGATCTTCTCGGCCTTGATCGGCGCGATCGGCTGGAACCTGTTGACCTGGTGGGCGGCGATCCCCTCGTCCTCCTCGCACGCCCTGATCGGCGGCCTGGTCGGCGCCGGCATCGCCAAGGCCGGGATGAGCGCCATCATGTGGGGCGGGCTCAGCAAGACCCTGTTCGCCATCGTGCTGTCGCCGGCGACCGGCTTCGTGCTGGCCCTGATCCTGGTGCTGATCGTCTCGTGGCTGTTCGTGCGATTGACGCCGTTCGCGGTCGACGGGGTGTTCCGAAAGCTGCAGTTCGTCTCGGCCTCGCTCTATTCGCTGGGCCACGGCGGCAACGACGCCCAGAAGACCATGGGCATCATCGCCGCCCTGCTGATCGCCCACGGCATGGGCCCGGCCAGCGGCGAATTCCATGTGCCGCTATGGGTGGTGCTGTCCTGTCAGGCCGCGATGGGCCTGGGCACGCTGTTCGGCGGCTGGCGGATCGTCCACACCATGGGATCGCGGATCACCCGCCTGACCCCGATGCAGGGCTTCTGCGCCGAGACCGGCGGGGCGATCACCCTGTTCGCGGCCACCAGCCTGGGCGTGCCGGTGTCGACCACCCACACCATCACCGGCTCGATCGTCGGCGTCGGCGCGGCCAAGCGCGTCTCGGCCGTGCGCTGGGGCGTGGCCAAGGAGATCGTGACGGCCTGGGTCATCACCCTGCCTGCCGCCGCGATCATCAGCGCCATCACCTACTGGGCGGCCGGCCGCTTCATGGGCTGACGGACGTCAATCGTCCACCATGGCGCGGGCGGCGACGTCCGCGGCCGGGTCGAAGTCGGCGCGGGGATACTCCTTCCCGCGCTTGACCGTCAGGGTGATGGTGCGCAGCGCCGCGATGTCCTTGGACGGGTCCTGGCTGGTGAACATCAGGTTGGCGAGCTTGCCGGCCTCGATCGTTCCGAAGTCCGGGGTCTTGCTGACGCCCAGCGCGCCGTTGCGGGTCGCCGCGACGATGGCCTGCATCGGCGAGAAGCCGGACTTGTCGACCAGCAGCTCCAGCTCCTCGTATAGCGCTGGATAGGCCGCGGCCGGGTTCGAGAACCCGTCGGTGCCGGCCGAGACGATCACCCCGGCCTTGAGCGCCTGGGCGGTCAGTTGGGCGGCGAGCTGCGTCGAGCAGTAGGGCTTGCTGGGCCGGTCCTTCATCGCCTCGTAGATCCGGACCGTGGCGTCTAGCACGACGCCGTCCTGCTGCATCTTGGCCAGCAGCGGGGCGACCTGCGGGTGCACGCCCTTGCCGAACTTCTCTTCCTGGACCGCGGCGCGACGATGGTAGCCGGTCGGGATCTGGTCGGAGACCTCATAGGCCAGCATGCAGACGTGGCTGACGGAGTCCGCGCCCGCGGCGAGCACTTCGGCCGGCGTGGCCGGAAAGACGGCGGCGTGGGCCCAGACCGGCACGCCCTGGCGATGGGCCTCGGCGGTGATGCGGGCGACTTCCGCGCCGGGCAGGTTCGCATAGATCTTGATCGCCGATGCGCCCGTGCCCTTGGCCTCGGCGACGGCCTGGCGGATGTCGGTGTCGGCGCTGATCGCCCGCATCCAGGGAACCTGGCCGCCGACTGCGCCCAGCGAGGCGGCGCCGACGCGGGGGTCGTCGAAGAACGACGGGCCGGCCATCAGGGCCGCGTAATAGATGTCGGGACCGGGGATCTCGGCGATCCGCGTCGCGCGCGCCAGATCGGCGATGTTGCGCAGGTCGTCGGCCATGTCGCGGGTCGAGGTGATCCCGCTATAGAGGTCGCGCTTGAGTTGGGCCTCAGCGAAGCGGCGGTTGGGCGGCGTCGCCAGGTGCTGATGGCTGTCGGTCAGGCCCGGCAGCAGGTACTTGCCGGTCATGTCCACGACCCGCGTGGTCGGCGACAGCTTGAAGGCGATCTCGCCTTCCTTCCAGACGCGCTCGATCCGCTCGCCGCGGACGAGGACGGTCATTCCCGCGCGGGCCGGCGCGCCGGTCCCATCGATCAGGGTGACGTTGCGATAGACGGTCTGGGCCTCGGCCGGCGGCTCTTGGGCGAGCGCAGCGGCGGGCGAGAGGGCGAGGACGGCGGCGAGCGCGGTCAGGCAGGAGCGGATCATGCCCCTGCCCTAGCTGCGTCGCCCGCCGGCCTCAACGCCTAAGCGTCAACGCGGGAGCTTGCTGGTTCCCATCAGGTACTCGTCGACCGCCTGGGCGCACTGGCGACCCTCGCGGATCGCCCAGACGACCAGCGACTGGCCGCGGCGCATGTCGCCGCAGGAGAAGATGTTCGCCGAGGTGGTCTTGTAGTCGCTGACCGGCGCCTTGACGTTGCCGCGCGGGTCGAGCTCGGCGCCCGACTGGGCGATGAACTCGTCGTGGCGCGGGCCGACGAAGCCCATGGCCAGCAGGACTAGGTCGGCCTTGATCTCGAACTCGCTGCCGGCGACTTCCTGCAGACTCTGGCGACCGTCTTCGCCCATGACCCACTCGACGCGGACGCACTCGACCGCTTCGAGCTTGCCGTTCGAACCGATGAACCGCTTGGTCTGGACGGCGAAATCGCGATCGCAGCCCTCTTCATGGCTGGACGAAGTGCGCAGCTTCAGCGGCCAGTCGGGCCAGGTCAGCTGCTTGTTCTCGCGGGCCGGCGGCTGCGGCATGATCTCGAGCTGGGTCACCGACACCGCGCCGTGGCGGTTGGAAGTGCCGATGCAGTCCGAGCCGGTGTCGCCGCCGCCGATCACGACGACATGCTTGCCGGTGGCCGAGATCCCGCCCGTCGGGGCGGCGCGCAGTTCGTCGTCGCCGGCGTTGCGCTTGTTCTGCTGGGTCAGGAAGTCCATCGCGAAATGGACGCCGGCCAGCTCGCGGCCCGGGACCGGCAGGTCGCGCGGGTCTTCCGCGCCGCCCGCCATGACCAGCACGTCGTAGTCGTCCAGCAGGCGCTGCACGGAGACGGTCTTGCCGACCTCGAAGTTGGTCCGGAAGATCACGCCTTCGCCTTCCATCTGGGCGACGCGACGGTCGATCAGATGCTTCTCCATCTTGAAGTCCGGAATGCCGTAGCGCATCAGCCCGCCGATCCGGTCGTTCTTCTCGAACACGGTCGGGGCGTGGCCGGCGCGGGCCAGCTGCTGGGCGCAGGCCAGGCCCGCAGGACCCGAGCCGACGACGGCGATGCGCTTGCCGGTGCCGCGCGGCGACATCTGCGGCTTGATCCAGCCTTCCTGCCACCCACGATCGACGATCTCGCACTCGATCGTCTTGATGGTGACCGGCGTGTCGATGATGTTCAGGGTGCAGGACGCCTCGCAGGGCGCCGGGCACACGCGGCCGGTGAACTCCGGGAAGTTGTTGGTCGACTGGAGGTTATCCAGCGCCGTCTTCCACTGGTCGCGATAGACCAGATTGTTGAAGTCCGGGATCTGGTTGTTCACCGGGCAACCCTGGTGACAGAACGGAATTCCGCAATCCATGCAGCGCGCGGCCTGCTTGGAAACGTCGGCCACCGGCATCGGGTGGACGAATTCCTTCCAGTTCTTCAGGCGCTCCTGAGGCGCCTCGTAAGTCCGTTCCTGGCGCTCGATCTCGAGAAAGCCGGTGACCTTACCCATAATGCTGTCCTCCGAACTTTCGTGACTATTCGGCCGCGACGGCCGCAGCCGCCTGCCGTTCCGCCGCCATGTCGACCAGGGCGCGACGGTAATCCTTGGGCATGACCTTCACGAACGAGCTGAGGGTCTGGTCCCAGTTTTCCAGGATCTCGCGGGCGCGGGCCGAGCCCGTATAGAGCTGGTGCCGCTCGATCAGGATGCGCAGGCGTTCAGCGTCGAAGCGCAGCATGTCGCCCATGCCGTTGTTCTCGACCGACAGCGAACGCTGGCTCGGACGGAAAGGCTCGTCCTCGCGGGTCGCGGGGCCGGAAGCCTCGACCTTTTCCAGGTCGACCATCGCCTTGTTGCAGAGCTCGGCGAAGCGGCCCTTGGGATCGTAGACATAGGCCACGCCGCCGGACATGCCGGCCGCGAAGTTACGGCCGGTGTCGCCCAGCACCACGACCACGCCGCCGGTCATGTATTCGCAGCCGTGGTCGCCCACGCCCTCGACGACGGTGACGGCGCCGGAGTTGCGGACCGCGAAGCGCTCGCCGGCCACGCCCTGGATGTAGGCCTCCCCGGCGATCGCGCCGTAGAGCACGGTGTTGCCGGCGATGATGTTCTGAGTCGGATCTCGGCGCGCCTCGGGCGGCTGACGCACGACGACGCGGCCGCCGGAGAGGCCCTTGCCGACATAGTCGTTGCCGTCCCCGGTCAGCTCAAGCGAGACGCCGCGGGCCGCGAAGGCGCCGAAGCTCTGGCCCGCCTGGCCGCGGAACTTGATGGCGATGGTGTCCTCGGGCAGGCCGGCATGGCCGTAGCGCTTGGCCACCTCGCCCGAGAGCATCGCCCCGGCGGTGCGGTTGATGTTCTTGATGGCGTATTCGAGCAGGACCGGCTCGCCGCGCTCGAGCGCCGGAGCGGCGTCGGCGATGAGCGTGTTGTCCAGCGCCTTGCCCAGGCCATGGTCCTGACGGTCCATGTTCCAGAGGCCCTTGGCGCCTTCCGGAGCGGCCGCATAGAGCAGCTTCGAGAGGTCGACGCCTTCGGCCTTCCAGTGATCGACCACGTCGCGAGCGTCGAGCCGGTCGACGCGGCCGACCATCTCGTTGACCGTCCGGAAGCCGAGCGAGGCCATGATCTCGCGCAGCTCTTCAGCCACGAAGAAGAAGTAGTTGATGACGTGCTCGGGCTGGCCGGTGAAGCGTGCGCGCAGCACCGGGTCCTGGGTCGCCACGCCCACCGGGCAGGTGTTCAGGTGGCACTTGCGCATCATGATGCAGCCCGCCGCGATCAGCGGCGCGGTGGCGAAACCGAACTCGTCGGCGCCCAGCAGGGCGGCGATGGCGACGTCACGGCCGGTCCGCAGACCGCCGTCCGCCTGGACGGCGACGCGGGTGCGCAGGCCGTTGAGCAGCAGGGTCTGCTGGGTCTCGGCCAGGCCGATCTCCCACGGCGAACCGGCGTGGACCAGCGAGGTCAGCGGCGAAGCGCCGGTCCCGCCCTCGAAGCCCGAGATCGTGATGTGGTCGGCGCGCGCCTTGGCGACGCCGGCGGCGACGGTGCCGACGCCCACTTCCGACACCAGCTTCACGGAGATGCGGGCGCCCGAATTGACGTTCTTCAGGTCGTGGATCAGCTGGGCCAGATCCTCGATCGAGTAGATGTCGTGGTGCGGCGGCGGGCTGATCAGGCCCACGCCCGGCGTCGAGTGACGAACGCGGGCGATGTTCTTGTCGACCTTGTGGCCGGGCAGCTGGCCGCCCTCGCCGGGCTTGGCGCCCTGGGCCATCTTGATCTGGATGTCGTCGGCGTTGACCAGGTACTCGGCGGTGACGCCGAACCGGCCCGAAGCCACCTGCTTGATGGCCGAGCGCATGGAGTCGCCGTTCGGCAGCGGCTTGAAGCGATCGGATTCCTCGCCGCCCTCCCCCGTGTTCGAGCGGCCGCCGATGCGGTTCATGGCGACGGCCAGCGTGGTGTGGGCTTCACGGCTGATCGAGCCGAAGCTCATGGCGCCGGTGGCGAAGCGCTTGACGATCTCGCTGGCCGGTTCGACCTCGTCGATCGGAACCGGGGTCTGATCGAAGTTGAAGCGCATCAGACCGCGGATGGTCAGCAGCCGCTCGGACTGCTCGTTGATGGCCTCGGCGAAGCCGCGGTACTCGTCCGGGCGGCCGCCGCGCACGGCATGCTGCAGCTTGGAGACGGTTTCCGGCGTCCAGGCGTGATGCTCGCCGCGCAGGCGGAACGCGTAGTTGCCGCCGACGTCCAGCATCGAGGCGTAGATCGGGTTGTCGCCATAGGCGTCGCGGTGACGGCGCACCGACTCCTCGGCGATGTGACCCAGGCCGATGCCTTCGATCGTGGTCGCCGTGCCGGTGAAGTACTTCTCGATCAGTTCCGACGACAGGCCGACGGCGTCGAAGATCTGGGCGCCGCAATACGACTGGTAGGTCGAGATGCCCATCTTGGACATGACCTTCAGCACGCCCTTGCCGATGGCCTTGATGTAGTTCTTGCGAACGTCATAGGCCGACAGGGCGATGCCCTGACGCTGGCGCAGGTTCTCCAGCGTCTCGAAGGCGAGATAGGGGTTCACCGCCTCGGCGCCGTAGCCGGCCAGGACGCAGAAGTGGTGCACTTCGCGCGCTTCGCCCGTCTCGATCACCAGGCCGGTCTGCATGCGCAGGCCCTGACGGATCAGGTGATGGTGCACGGCCGCGGTGGCCAGGGCGGCCGGGATCGGAATCCGGTCCGAGCCGACGCGCCGGTCGGACAGGATCAGGATGTTCTTGTCGGCCAGAACGTTGTCGGTGGCCTCGCGGCACAGACGCTCCAGCGCCGCCTCCAGGCCTTCGGCGCCTTCGTCCGCCGGCCAGGTGGTGTCGAGGGTGGCGGTGCGGAACGAGCCGTCCAGCAGTTCGCTGATCGAGCGGATCTTGGCCAGGTCCTCGTTGGTGAGGATCGGCTGCGAGACTTCCAGGCGCTTGTGGGTGCCGGCGTGACGGCCGAGCAGGTTCGGGCGCGGGCCGATCATCGAGACCAGGCTCATGACCAGTTCCTCGCGGATCGGGTCGATGGGCGGGTTCGTGACCTGGGCGAAGTTCTGCTTGAAGTAGTCGTAGAGCAGCTTCGAGCGCTTGGAGAGCACGGCGATGGGCGTGTCGGCGCCCATGGAGCCGATCGGATCCTCGCCGGTGGCCGCCATCGGCTCCAGGAAGAACTGCTCGTCCTCCTGGGTGTAGCCGAACGCCTGCTGGCGATCGAGCAGCTGGGCCGCGTCGTTCGACAGCGCCTCGTTGAAGGCGATCTCGGGCAGCTCTTCCAGCTTGAACTGGGTGTCGCGCAGCCAATCGGCGTAGGGCTCGGCCTCGGACAGGGAGCGCTTGATCTCCTCGTCCTCGATGATGCGGCCCTCTTCCATGTCGATGAGCAGCATCTTGCCGGGCTGCAGACGCCACTTGCGGACGATGCGCTCCTCCGGAACCGTCATCACGCCGACTTCCGAGGCCATGATCACATGGTCTTCGTCGGTGATGATGAAGCGGGCCGGACGCAGGCCGTTACGGTCAAGGGTCGCGCCGATCTGGCGACCGTCGGTGAAGGCCACGGCGGCCGGGCCGTCCCACGGCTCCATCAGGGCGGCGTGGTACTCGTAGAAAGCCTTGCGCTTGGCGTCCATCAGCGGGTTGCCGGCCCAGGCTTCCGGGATCAGCATCATCACCGCATGGGCGAGCGGATAGCCGCCGGCGACCAGCAGTTCGAGCGCGTTGTCGAGGCAGGCGGTGTCCGACTGACCGTGCGGGATCAGCGGCCACATCTTGTTGAGGTCGGGCCCCAGCAGGTCGCTTTCCAGCGTGCGCCGGCGCGCGTTCATCCAGTTCACGTTGCCGCGAACGGTGTTGATCTCGCCGTTGTGGGCGATGAACCGGTAGGGGTGCGCCAGCTTCCACGACGGGAAGGTGTTGGTCGAGAACCGTTGGTGGACCAGGGCCAGCGCGCTCTCGCAGCGCTCGTCAAGCAGGTCCTTGTAGAAAGTCCCGACCTGATCGGCGAGCAGCAGGCCCTTGTAGACCACTGTGCGGGTCGACAGCGAGGGCATGTACAGGTCGGCGATGCTGGGAATGCCGTGCTTCACGGCCAGCGCGGCCAGCGGGTTCTGGGTCTGCTTGCGAACCGCCAGCAGCTTGCGCTCGTGCGCGTCCTGGCTGCGGATGTTCGGACCGCGGCCGATGATGGCCTGGCGGATCACCGGCATGTCGGCCAGCACCGCGGCGCCCAGGCCTTCATTGTTCACCGGCACGTCGCGCCAGCCCAGCAGCGGCTGCTGCTCGACCTTCAGGAAGTGTTCGAACTGCGCCATCACCACGTCGCGCGCGGCGTCGTCGCGGGGCAGGAAGCACATCGCCACGGCGTACTCGCCGGCCGGCGGCAGATCGACGCCTTCCTTGGACGCCCAGTCGCGCAGCAGCGCATCGGGAATCTGAATCAGAATCCCGGCGCCGTCGCCGACCAGCGGGTCAGCGCCGACCGCGCCGCGGTGATCCAGATTGATCAGGATCTCCAGGCCGGAGGTCACGACTTCGTGCGATTTGCGACCTTTAATATTGGCCACGAAACCCACGCCGCACGCATCGTGTTCGTTGCGCGGGTCGTAAAGACCTTGCCGCTCGGGAGCTCCCATCAGGATACCTCGCTCTCAAAACTCAGGCGCGCGGGAAGGCCGGCTTTCGGCGACCGTTGTTGCGCGCAAATTCGGCGCGCATTTACCCGGCAAGATCAGCCCTTGTCGATGGGCGTAAGCGCCCCGGTTTGAAAAGATTTTCTACGGTGCGACGTCTAGTAGCAACTTATCAGCGTCTCGCGCCGAATTGCAGCCTGTCAGGATCATGGCTGTCGCCAGCTCCGCTCGCAGCGTTCCGAGCATCTTGGCGACCATCGGTCGGCCGCCCGCGCCGAGCGCATAGGCCCAGGCCCGGCCGATAAAGCAGGCCTTGGCGCCGAGGCTGAGCGCCTTGAGGACGTCGAGGCCGGAGCGAATGCCGCCGTCCATGAACACCTCAAGATCGCCGCCAACTGCATCCACCACCGCCGGGAGGGCCGAGATCGAGGAGCGGACGCCGTCGAGCTGGCGGCCGCCGTGGTTCGACACCACCAGCCCCTGGGCCCCCGCGCGGACCGCGTCGCGGGCGTCTTCGGGATCGAGGACGCCCTTGATCACGATCGGACCGTCCCAGTGCTGGCGGACGAAGTCGAGGTCCGCCCAGGTGACCGACCGGTCAAAATTCTTGGCGATCCACGACAGGAAGTCGGTGACGCTGCGCCCCTGGGGAATCGCGCCGGACACGGAGCCGAGGCTGTGCGGGCGGCCGTTCAGCCACACGTCCCACAGCCACTCGGGATGGGTGACGCCCTGCCAGGCCGTGTTGATCGCCCCCGCCACCGGCGGCGCGCCTGTGAACCCGGAGCGGATGTCGCGATAGCGCGCGCCGGGCAGCGGCAGGTCGACGGTGAACACCAGCACCGGGCAGCCGGCCGCCTTGGCTCGGCCCAGCAGCTCGCGCATGTAGCCGCGGTCCTTGAGCATGTAGAGCTGGAACCAGGGGGGCGTGCCGCTCTCGGCGACCTCCTCGACCGAGCACACTCCGACGGTGGAAAGACAGAACGGGACGCCGGCCACGGCGGCGGCCTTGGCGGCCTGCACTTCGCCGCGGCGGGCGTACATGCCGGCCATGCCCACGGGGGACAGGCCGATCGGCATGGTCATCTTCTGGCCCAGCACCTCGACCGACATGTCCAGCTGGGTCATGTCGCGCATCACGCGCTGGCGCAGGGCGAGGGCCTCGATGTCGGCGACGTTACGCTCCAGCGTGACCTCGGCGTAGGAGCCGCCGTCGATGTATTCGAAGAACATCTTCGGCAGGCGTCGCTTCGCGAGCTCGCGGTAGTCGGCGACCGATGCTGGGCTCATTCCCCACCTCCCCTGTTCTTGTGGTCATCGATAGTCAGAGTCGCTAGGCAGAGTGCATGAGCAATCTGCGTGCCTGGACGTCCGCCGCCGCAATCTGCGGCTTTCTCGCCGTCGCGTTCGGCGCCTTCGCCGCCCATGGCGTGACCGATCCGAAAGCCAAGGAATGGATGCATACGGGGGCGACCTACGCCTTCCTGCACGCCTTGGCGGTCTTTGCGGCGGTGAGCGTGGTCAAGGCCGGCGGGCGACTGGCGCGGGTGACGCCGCCGCTGTTCCTGGCCGGCGTGGTGATCTTTTCAGGCTCGCTGTTCGCCATGGCGCTGGGCGCGCCGCGCTGGTTCGGGGCGATCACGCCAATCGGCGGGACGCTGTTCCTGATCGGCTGGGCGGTGCTGGCCTGGGCGGCGCTGCAGAAACCTCAGGACTGAGCCGGCTTCGGCAGGGCCAGAGCGCGAAGCGCCACCGCCGAGCCGATCACCGCCAGAGCCATCACGATGGCCATCGGCCGCGGCGTGCCGTCGTGGAACGCGCCTGAAAGCGTGGCCGCGAGCGCCCCGACGCCGAACGAGGCGCCGCCCATCAGGGCCGAGACCGAGCCTGCGCGGCGGACATCGACGTTCAACGCCCCCGCCATGGTGTTGCCCTGCATGAATCCGTAGCTGGCCAGCAGCAGGAAGAGCAGCGGCAGGATGGTCCAGCGCTCTCCGATCCCCGTCAGCGCCGCCAGGGCCAGCGCGATCGAGGCGACGACCGCCGCGATGCTGGCGCGCGACAGCACCTCGTCCGGCGTCGCGCGGCGCAGGAGGTAGCGGTTGACCTGGCTCGCGCCGATCACCGCCGCGGCGTTGAGGCCGAACACCCAGCCGAAGTGTTGGGGCGAGATCCCGTAGGTCCCGATCAGCAGGTCCGGCGAGGCGGAGATGTAGGTGAAGAGAGTCGCGCCGTTGAGCGCCCCAGCCAGGGCGTAGCCGACCAGCCGCGGCTGGCGCAGCAGGGCGAGGTAGGCCCGCAGCGGACTTTCCGACGCCGCCTGGGCGGCGGTCTCGTCCGAACGGGATTCCTTGAGCCACAGCAGGGTCGCCACGCCGCAGCCGACGCCGAACAGCGCCAGCACCCAGAAGTTCAGCCGCCAGCCGCCGACGGTCAGCAGCAGGCCGCCCAGCATCGGGGCGAGAATTGGCGCAAGGCCCATGATCAGGGTCAGCAGCGAGAGCATGCGCGCCGTCTCTGTGTGGTTGAACCGGTCGCGCACGACCGCCCGCGCCACCACGCCGCCCGCGCAGCCGCCCAGCGCCTGGACGAAGCGCGCGGCGATCAGCATGTCGCCCGAGGTCGAGAGCGCACAGGCGATCGAGGCGGCGATGTAGATCACCACGCCCACCAGAATCGGCCCGCGCCGACCAAAGCGGTCGGAGGCCGGTCCATAGAAGAACTGGCCGATCGCCATGCCCGCGAAGAACGCCGCCACCGTGCCCTGAGTCTGGGCGGCGCTGGCGTGCAGGTCCGCGCCGATCGACGGCAGGCTGGGCAGGTACATGTCGATCGACATGGGCGCGAAGGCGGTCAGCGCCCCGAGCAGGAACACCAGGCCCCAGGGGGTGCGGTCGGCGGCGGCTTGCTGGCTGGTCATCAGGCCCTTCTAGCGCCATTCGCCGGGCAGGCGCCAAGCGAGGCTTGCCTTCCGCGCAAGGAACCCTGGCAAGCTGCGCCCAAACATTCGGAGGAAGCCCGCCATGTCGTCCGCCCTCGCCCGCCAGATGCCCCCGGTACAGCACGCCAAGGTCAATGGAATCGACATGGCCTATTACGAGGTCGGGCCGCGAGGTCAGGGCGTGCCGCTGATCTTCTGCCACGGCTTCCCCGAGCTCGCCTTCTCCTGGCGTCATCAGCTGGCGGCCTGCGAGGCGGCCGGCGTCTGGGCGATTGCGCCGGACCAGCGCGGCTATGGGCTGAGCTCGCGGCCGGAGGCGGTGACCGACTACGACATGGAGCACCTGACCGGCGACCTGGTCGGACTGCTGGACCATCTGGGCGCGGCCAAGGGGGTGTTCGTCGGCCACGACTGGGGCGGGATCGTCGTCTGGCAACTGCCGCTGATGCATCCGGACCGCGTGGCGGGGATCATCGGGCTCAACACCCCGTTCATGCGCCGCGCGCCGCTCGACCCGATCGAGGGCATGCGCAAGGTGTTCGGCGAGGACATGTACATCGTCTGGTTCCAGAAGCCGGCGATCGCCGACGCGGCCCTGGCCGCCGACGTGGACAAGACCATGCGCTTCTTCATGCGCAAGCCGGCCGCCGTGGAGCAGGCCGCCGCGCCGCCCGCCGGCGGCTCGACCTTCGCCTTCGGCGACGCGCTGAAGGCCTGGGACAAGAGCGACACCGCCAACCAGCTGCTGAACGCCGACGAACTGGCCGCCTTCGTCGAGACCTTCGAGGCCAGCGGCTTCACCGGCGGCATCAACTGGTATCGCAACTTCAGCCGCAACTGGGAGCGCTCGGCGGACTTCCCGACGCGGATCGACGGGATCCCCTGCCTGATGATCATGGCCGAGAAGGACGTGGTGCTGTCCCCGGCCATGGCCGACGGCATGGAGGATGTGATCGGCGACCTGGAAAAGGTGCTGATCAAGGACAGCGGCCACTGGACCCAGCAGGAGAAACCCGAAGAGGTGAACCGGCTCATCCTGGACTGGATGGAGCGCCGCTTCCCGAAGTAGACTGGCGAGGATGGAACGCTACACCCCGCCGCTCACCGTCTCGACCACCGCGCACCGCAAGGGGCTGTTCCCGGACAACGAGCCCCATGCCTACGGCTGGCTGCCGACCGGCGGCCCGCACGAGATCTTCTATGAGGAGTGCGGCAATCCGAACGGCAAGCCGTGCGTCATCCTGCACGGCGGCCCCGGCGGGGCGATCAACCCGACCATGCGCCGGTTCTTCAACCCGGCGAAGTGGCGGATGGCGCTGTTCGACCAGCGCGGCTGCGGCAAGTCGCGGCCCAACGCCAGCCTGGACGACAACACCACCTGGACGCTGATCGAGGACATCGAGCGGCTGCGCATCCACCTGGGCGTCGAGAAGTGGACCGTGTTCGGCGGGTCCTGGGGCTCCACCCTCGCCCTCGCCTACGCGATCACCCATCCGCACCGGGTCGAGGCGCTGGTGCTCCGCGGGGTGTTCCTGCTGACCCAGCGCGAGCTGCGCTGGTTCTACCAGGAAGGCGCCTCGATGCTGTTCCCGGACGCCTGGGCGCGGTTCTGCGCGCCGATCCCGGAAGCCGAGCGCGGCGACATGATGAGCGCCTTCCACAAGCGGCTCACCCATCCGGACCGTCGCATCCAGGCCGAGGCGGCCGCCGCCTGGAGCCAGTGGGAAGGCGACACGATCTCGATCCGCGGCCCCGAGGCGCGGCCCTCGAAGTTCAACGAGATCGACTTCGCAATCGCGTTCGCGCGGATCGAGTGCCACTTCTTCGCCAACGGCGGCTTCTTCAAGGAAGACAACTGGATCTTGAACAACATCGACAAGATCCGCGGCATCCCGGGCTGGATCGTCCAGGGCCGGTTCGACGTGGTCACCCCGATGGACAGCGCCTGGCGGCTGAAGACCGCCTGGCCGGAAGCCAATTTCGACATCGTCTGGGACGCAGGCCACGCCTCGACCGAACCCGGCATCGTCGACGGCCTGGTGCGGGCGACTGACCAGGCGCTGAAGCTCTAGCGCCTGGCAGGCCTCCTACATCAGCGCGCCCTTGCCGCTGGTGACTTCCGAATAGCGGTGGACGCGCACGGCCTGGACCAGGCCAAAGCCGATCATCACGGTCAGCATGACGGTGCCGCCGTAGGACAGCAGCGGCATCGGCACGCCCACGACCGGCGCCAGGCCCATGACCATCGCCCCGTTGATCAGCACATAGAGCGCGAAGGTCGCCGTCGTCCCCGCCGCCGACAGCCGGCCGAAGTGCGAGTGGGCCAGGGCCGAGGTCCGCAGCGCCATGAAGATCACCGCCGCATAGAGGAAGAGCAGCGAGAAGCAGCCGAGGAAGCCGAACTCCTCCGCCAGGGTGGCGAAGATGAAGTCGGTCTGTTTCTCGGGCAGGAAGTTCAGCTGGCTCTGCGAGCCCAGGCCGTAACCCTTGCCGAAGAAGCCGCCGGACCCCAGCGCGATCTTGGACTGCAGGATGTGATAGCCCGAGCCCGAGGGATCGCTCTCCGGGTCCAGGAAGGTCAGCACCCGTTTGCGCTGGTAGTCGTGCAGCACGAACATGACCAGCGGCGGCACGGCCACCACGAAGGCGGCGATGCCCGCGAAGATGATCCGCCAGGAAAGGCCGGCCAGCACGACGATGGCCACCCCGGTCATGGCGATCAGCATGGCGGTGCCGAGGTCGGGCTGGTGCATGACCAGCACCGTCGGGGCGCCGATCATCGCCGCCGGGACCAGAAGCCACCAGGACAGGCGCGCGCTGTCGGCCGAGATGCCGTGGTAGAACCGCGCCAGCGCCAGCACGATGCCAAGCTTCATGATCTCGGAGGGCTGGAAGCTGAACGGCCCGAAGGCCAGCCATCTCTGCGCGCCCATGCGCACGTCGCCCACCACCTCGACGGCCACGAGCAGCAGCAAGCCTATGCCGTACAAGGGATAGGCAATGGCGAACCAGACCCGCAGGTCGATCATCGCCAGGCCGATCATCAGCACGAAGCAGAGCGCGAAGCGGCTCAGGTGTTTGGCGGCCCAGGGATCCCATGAGGACCCGGCGATGGAGAACATCATCAACGCGCCGGCGCCGGCGATCAGGCACAGCGCCAGGGCGAACAGCCAGTCGATCTCCGCGATCTTGACGACCAGGCGGTCGCGTTCGCCAGGACGGGTCAGGGCGCTGACGGTCATACTGCGCCTCCGGTGGTGGTGGTCGGCGCCGCCGGCGCGGCGGGAGCCGGCGCGGGAGCCGGGGTCACGGTCGGAGCTCCGGGCGCGACGCCTTCGGCCTCCATCGGTTCGGGCGCCTCGGGCATAGGCATCGCGGTCTCGATCCGCGAGCGCAGCTCGGGGTCCTTCATCAACGCCACGCGCATGACCTCACGGGCCCGCGGCGCGCCGGCGGTCGCGCCGCCCAGGCCGCCGTGCTCGACGATGACCGCCACGGCGTAGCGCGGGTCGTCCACCGGGGCGAAGGCGACGAACAGGTTGTGGTCCTTCAGCCGCCAGGTGACCCCGGCGCTGCTGCGCGAGGCCAGGCCCGCATAGGAGCGCACCTGGGCCGTACCGGTCTTGCCGGCCATCTGGATGTCTCCCAGGCCAAGCTGGCTCTGGCGATACGCGGTGCCGCCGGTGTCGTTGGCCACGGCCACCATCCCGCCGCGGACATAGTCCAGCTGTTCCTTGCTGAACGGCAGGTCGGGCGCGTCGTCGCCGTGGGGCATCTCCACCCCGCCGACCGACTTGATGAGCCGCGGGTTGAGCGCCTTCTTGCCGTTGGCCAGCCGCGCGGTCATCACCGCCAGCTGCAGAGCGTTCACCGCCACATAGCCCTGCCCGATGCCGTAGCTGACGGAGTCGCCCGGCTGCCAGACCGGCTCACGCTTGACGGCCTTGCGCTTCCACTCGCGCGAGCCGACGACGCCCTTCTTCTGGCCGGGAATGCCGATGTCGAAGATCTGGCCAAAGCCCATGGCGTGGGCCGCCTTGGCGATCGGATCCGGCCCCATCCGCAGCGCCGTCTGATAGAAATAGACGTCGCAGGAGTTCTTGATGGCGTCGTGCATGTTCTGCGAGCCGTGCCCGCCATGCTTCCAGCAGCGCCAGGTGCGCCCGCCCCAGTACCAGCCGCCCGAGCAGTGGATCCTCACCTCCGGGTCGATGCCGGCGGTCAGCGCGGCCAGGGCCACGGTCGGCTTGAAGGTCGAGCCCGGCGGATAGGTCCCGGTCATCACCTTGTCGAGCAGCGGCTTGCGCTCGTACTGGGCCAGCGCCCGGTACTCCGGCCCCGACAGGCCCTTGACGAAGCGGTTGGCGTCGAAGCTCGGCGAGGAGGCCATGCACAGCAGGTCCCCGGTCCGGCAGTCCATCATGACGATGGCCCCGCTCTCGTCGCCCATGACCTCGAGCGCGCGGTTCTGGACGTCGACGTCCAGGGTGAGTTCGATCCGCTTGCCCGGGGTGCTGGGGATGTCCCCGGCCTCGTCCTGGCGGACCTCGCGGCCGTTGGCGTCGACCTCGACCTTGCGGGCGCCGGCCTTGCCGCGCAGGTCCAGGTCGAAGGCCTTCTCCACGCCCTGGCGCCCGATCCGAAAGCCGGGGTTCAGAAGAATGGGATCGGAATTGGGCCCCGTCGGGGTGAGGTCCTCGCGGTTGACCTTGGCCACATAGCCGATGACGTGGGCGAAGGCGCCGCCGTGCGGGTAGACGCGAACCTCGCCCATGTCGGCGGTGACGCCCGGCAGTTCGGGCGCGCGGACATTGATGGCCGAAAACTCTTCCCAGCTCATGTCTTCGGCCACCGAGACGGGCACCCGCTTGGGGGTCTGCCGGATGTCCTTGATCAACCGCAGCTGACGCGCCTCGTCGAGGGGCACGAAGGTCGACAGGGTCTTGAGCGTGCCCTCGATGTCCGTGGAGTTGTCCTCGCGCGTGACCAGGAGCCGGAAGTTCGGGCGGTTCGAGGCGAGGATCGCGCCGTTGCGGTCGACGATCAGGCCGCGCGGAGGCGGCACCAGGCGGAAGTTGAACTGGTTCGAGGCCGAGAGCTTCTCGTAGCGCTGGGTCTCGATGATCTGCAGGTGCGCGAGCCGCGCTCCCAGCGCGCCGAGGCCCAGGCCCGCGATTCCGCCAAGCAGGAACATCCGGCGGTGGAAGACCCCCTGCCGTTCATTGACCTCGGAGAAGAAGATCGACGGCTCGGCCATCGCTTCGGGACCCTAACGGAAACGCACGTCTGCATCCTCGAACCGGTCGATGAGCAGATGCGCGAACGGAAACAAAATGACTGTAGCCAGGAATTGCCACGCGATGGCGATGGGGTCCGCTGTCGCATGCGCCCCGACCATCGTGAACAGGAACGCCGCGCCCAGGACGAGGCCGGTCGCGGCCGCGTACCAGGCCCACATCACCGGAAAGCTCTGCCCCGCCATCATGCTGCGCCCGACCAGGCCGGCGCCGTAGACCAGCAGCAGCGACAGCGCCCACAGGCCCAACGGCGCGCCCCAGAGGATGTCGAGGAACAGGCCCATCACCAGCACCCCGGCGGGCGCCAGCATCGAGGGGCGGATCACCGCCCAGGCGAACGCCGGCACCATCGGGAAGATCGGCTCAGGCAGGCTGAGGCCGAAAGGCCGGAAGGGCAGTGAGAAGAGGACGGTCAGGATCAGGCACTGAACGATCGGGACCCCGATCCAGCGCCAGGGAGCCATGGGACGCGCGCCGGCCATCTAGAATGGTATCTCCGCCGGCGGCGGAGCCTGCGGCTGGGCGGCGGGGGCGGTCGGCGGCGCCGCCGACGGCGTCGGACGCGCCGGCGCGGGCCTGGGCGTCGCGGGCCGGGGGGCCGCTGGCCGAGGAGCCGCGGGACGTGTCGCGGCAGGGGCGGCGCTGGCCGGGCGCGCGGCCGCGGGGGCCGCAGCCGCGCCGGCCGTCGCGGCCGGGGCGACCGGCGTGGAGGTCACGCCCACGGTCGGCGGCGGATTGGCTGGCGGCGGCACGGGCATCCGGTTGAGTTCCGCCGCAGCCGCGGCGGCAAGCTGCGAGAAGTCCTGGAACAGCATGACCTGGACGAAGTCCACGGGCGCGGCGTCCGAGGCCAGCACCGCGCGCCAGCGGCCGTCCAGCCCCTTGACCGCGACGCCGACCGGCAGGCCGCGCGGCAGCACGCCGCCGTCGCCGGAGGTGACGATCCGGTCGCCCTGCTTCACCGGGTCCTGGCCGCGCAGGTACTCGAGCCGCGGATTGGGGCCGCCGTCCCCGGCCAGGATGGCGCGGGCGTTGGTGCGATCGATCATCACCGGCGTGCGCGAGGCGATGTCGGTCAGCAGCAGGATGCGGCTGGCGCCGTTGGTCACGCCGATGATGCGGCCGACGACGCCGTTCTCGCTCATCACCGGATTGCCCGGCTGGATGCCCTTCTCAGTCCCGGCGTTGGCCAGGCGGGTGTTGGAGAACGGCCCCCTCGCCTCGCTGACCGTGCGGGCGGCGACCATCGGGATCGGGGGGTCGGTCTTCAGGCCCAGCAGCGCCTTGTAGCGGTCATTGGTGTCGCGCAGGGCCAGGGCGGCGACCTGCCATTGGCGCGCCTCGCGCAGCTCTTCCTTGAGCCGGCGGTTCTCGGACACTGCGAAGAAGTAGCCGCGGATCCCATCGACGCCGTTGCCGATCCACTCGCCGGGCGTGGCCAGCACGCCGGTGACCGGCGCGGCGATGGCGTCGCCGACCTTGCGCGATGCGCCATAGGCTTCGGTCTGGAAGGTCTCGCGGCGGTCCGACATCAGCAGGACCAGCGCCACCACCATGGCGACGACAAGGGCGACCCCGGCCGTCCAGGCCAGGGGGACCTTCAGTTCACCAAACGGGTTCTCGCGAAGAGCCACCTGAACTTGCTCGCCCTAAAGGCGCAGCCTGGGAGCCCTCCCCCAGACCGCGACTCGGCAATTCTACGCCAGGGTGGACTCCAGGACGCCCTTCATCCACTTCGGATGTTCGAGCACCTTGCCGCAGCCGAGGGCCACGCACGACAGCGGGTCGTCGGCCACCGTCACCGGCAGGCCGGTGTGGTCGCGGATCTCGGCGTCCAGGCCGCGCAGCAGCGCGCCGCCGCCCGTCAGCATGATGCCCTTGTCGGCGATGTCGGAGGCCAGTTCCGGCGGGGTGGCTTCAAGCGCCATCTTCACGGCGTCGACGATCTGGCCGACCGGCTCGGCCAGCGAGTCCGAGGCCTGCTTTTCGCTGATGCGCACTTCGCGCGGCACGCCCTGCATCAGATCGCGGCCCTTGACCTCGATCGACAGGCCTTCGCCGTCGGCCGGAGCGCGGGCGGTGCCGATCTCCTTCTTGATGCGCTCGGCGGTGGTTTCGCCGATCAGGAGATTATGGTTGCGGCGCATGTAGCTGATGATCGCCTCGTCCATCTTGTCGCCGCCGACGCGGACCGAACGCGAGTAGACGATGCCCGAGAGCGAGAGGACGGCCACCTCGGTGGTGCCGCCGCCGATGTCGACCACCATCGAGCCGGTCGGCTCGTGGATCGGCAGGCCAGCCCCTATGGCGGCGGCCATCGGCTCGTCGATCAGGCCGACGCGGCGGCCGCCGGCGTTGAGGCAGCTGTCGTTGATGGCGCGGCGCTCGACCGCGGTGGCGCCCGACGGCACGCACACGATCACCTTCGGATTCACGAAGCCCTTGCGGTTGTGAACCTTGCGGATGAAGTACTTGATCATCTCCTCGGCCACTTCGAAGTCGGCGATGACCCCGTCGCGCATGGGGCGGATGGCCTCCATGTGGCCGGGCGTACGGCCGAGCATCTGCTTGGCTTCGATGCCGACGGCGTGGACGACCTTGCGGCCGCCGACGTTACGCAGGGCGACGACGGAGGGCTCGTTCAGAACGATCCCCTTGCCCTTCATATAGATAAGCGTGTTCGCGGTGCCGAGATCGATGGCGATGTCGTTCGAAATGGCGCCGAAGAGGGACGAGATCATGCAGGGCCCTGGAGGGTGGGGGAGCGGAATTGGGGTATGCAAAGCCCAGGCTGCCGACGCTTCGTTTCGAAACTCGAAACGCCGTACGGCGCCAGCCTCCGCTTGCAGGACAGAAGGTCCGTGTGCCCTGCAAGTGGGCTGATTTCAAGGCTTAATGACACGTCTGTGGTTTCGCGTCGCACGTGTGAAGTAGGACGCGCTCCAACAAGCTGCCCAACGGTGAGGGATCGGGTCAAACCGTCGCTGAAATCGGGGCGGAAATACGGCAGCGGAGACCACTTTCCGCAAAGTCGACCTCGACCTGTCCCGTAAGCTCGCGCTCCACCGCGCCCCGAATGAAGCGCAGTCCGAAGCCGCGGCGCGCCGGCTGGGCCGGCGGCGGGCCGTCCGTCTCGCGCCATTCCAGGAACAGGAAGTCCCCGGCGCGCGTCCAGTGGACCAGCAGCCGGCCCAGGGGCGCGGACAACGCCCCGTGCCGCGCGGCGTTGGTCGCCAGCTCGTGCAGCACCATGGCGAAGGTCACCGAGGCGCGCGTGGAGAGCTGCACCGACGGCCCCTCGCAGATCGCCACGTCCGCGCCGAAGGGGGTCAGCACCCCCGCGACGATATCGCCCAGGTCGGCGGCCTCCCACCGGCGCTCGGCCAAACGGTTGTGTGCGCCCGACAGCGCCATCAGCCGCGCCTCGAACGCCTGGCGCATGCCGGCCGGGTCGCCGACGTCGTGGAAGCTGTGCGCCGCCAGCGATTGCACCGTCGCCAAGGTGTTCTTCACCCGGTGGTTCAGTTCGTCGAGCAGGGTCTTCTGCAGGTCCTCGGCGCGTTTGCGCTCGGTGACGTCGACCAGCATGTTGATCGCCCCGACCACCTCCCCGTCGGCGCCGGCCAGCGGGGTCGGATAGGCCAGGAACGCGCCGCGGGTGCCGTCGGGCCGCTCGAAGATCGCTTCGGCCCCGGCGATCTGCCGCCTCTCCTTGAGCGCCACCGCCATCGAACAGCGGTCGAGCGGCAGGGGCGCGCCCTCGGGCTCGTAGAGCTTGTGCGACCCGCACCAGAGATCCTCGCCGAGCTTGGGCTCACGTCCCCAGAGGGTGACGGCGGCGTGGTTGTAGCTCAGCACCCGCCCCTCGGGATCGGTCTGGTAAATCGCGATCGGCGAGGTCTCGACGATCCGCTGGGTCCAGGCCTGGCGGTTGCGCAGCATCTCCCGCGCCTGGCGCAGTTCGGTGACGTCCTGCAGGCAGTTGATCGCGCCGATCAGCCGCCCGGCCTCGTCGAACAGCGGCTCGGCATTGGCCAGCAGGTGGGTGCGCCGGCCGTCCAGCTGCTGGATGATGACCTCGCGGTCCTTCACCGGCGCGCCGGTGGCCAGCGCCACGGACACCGGCGACTGCTCGGCCGTCATCTGGGCGCCGTCGGTGTGGAAGGTCCGTTCGAACGGCGGGCTCTCGCCGGCGGGAGGCGGCGTTCCGCCCCAAAGCTCCACCGCGCGGCTGTTGTAGTGGAGGACGACGCCTTTCCGGTCGCAGACATAGACGCCGATCGGCAGGCGTTCCAGCAGGCCCTCCCAGGACTGGAAGGCGCGCCTGAGCAGGACTTCAGCGACGGCCGGGCGGCCGTAGAGGCCAGCCTCACCCATCTGCATTCCCCCGACGTCGTCCATATCGCCGCCCGAAACTACGCATTTAGGGCCTCAAATCAGTCAGCTCCCCAGATTGTTCCGTCGAGTCGGCGACATTGACGACTCTGCTGTGGACAATGCGTGGACTGTTTCTCTGACGCTACAGCCAAGCAGCAACCCCAGGCCTACAAAGGCGCTCCCGTCTACCGACCATCCCGGTCGAATGTTCCGTGCACGAAGATGTCATCTCGCCAGGCCGTCCTGGGCGTCGAAGGCGCCAGCTTCTTCTATGGATCCAACAAGGTATTCGAAGGGGTCAGCTTCCAGCTTGACGATGCGCGCACCGCCCTGGTCGGCGAGAACGGCGCCGGCAAGTCGACGCTGCTGAAGTGCCTGCTGGGCGAACTGGAGCTGATGGACGGCCAGATCGTCCGCTCTCGCGGCCTGAAGATCGGATACGTCCCCCAGGAGACCCCGCCGGGCCTGGGCGATAAGAGCGTCCGCGAGGTTCTGGAGGCCGCCCTTCCCCTCTCCGACGGCTCGGAGGACTGGAAGGTCGACGTCCTGCTGGACGAGATCGGCGTGTCCTACGAGACCGCGCAGCAGCCTTTCGGCTCGCTGAGCGGCGGCTGGCAGAGGCTGTTGCTCATCGCCGCGGCGGCAAGGCTTTCCGAGCCCGACCTGCTGATCCTCGACGAGCCGACCAACCACCTCGACCTGTCGAACATCAACACGCTGGAGACCTGGCTGGCGCAGGACGACCGGCTGCCGATGCTGATCGTCAGCCACGATCGCGAGTTCCTGCAGCGTACGACGACGCGCACCCTGTTCCTGCGGGCTGACGGGGCGCACAGCTTCAGGACGCCGTTCGTGGAGGCGCGCGAGGCGCTGCTCCAGCGCGACGCCGCCGACGCCGTGCGCCGGCAGCTGGAGGGCAAGGAGATCGAGCGCCTGCAGAAGGTGGCGGCGCGCTACCGCGTCTGGGGCGTGAAGAACGACGCCTTCCACAAGCGCGCCAAGGCCACCGAGAAGCGCATCGAGCGGATCGAAGCCGACCGCACCGGCGCCTATTCGGCGCGCGAACGGCGGCTGGAGCTGCATGACGGCGACATGGACGCCAAGGTGGCGCTGCGCATTCGCGACTACGCGGTCACCACGCCCGGCGAGGGGCGCAAGCTGTTCGTGATCGATCGCCTCAATGTCGCCCGCGGCGACCGCATCGCCCTGCTGGGCGTGAACGGCGCCGGCAAGTCGATGCTGTTGTCCGCCCTCGCCCGCGCCTTCGATCCGGACCTGGAGCACTATGACGGTCAGGCGCCGATCAGCTTCAATCCGCAGAGCCGGCTGGTCTATTTCGATCAGAAGATGGCCGACCTGCCGCTGAAGATCAGCCTGCTGGACTATGTGGCCTCGGCCGAGGGGGCGACCGACCGCGACGCCAACGCCCTGCTGGCCAAGGCGGGATTTCCCTATGTGCGGATCAAGGGTCCGATCGGCGACCTCAGCTATGGCGAGCGGGCGCGGCTGGTCTTCCTGCGCATGAAGCTGGCGCGGCCCAACCTCTACCTGCTGGACGAACCGACCAACCACCTCGACATCGAGGGCCAGGAGGCGCTGGAGGCGCAGCTGGAAAGCGCTGACACCGCCTGCATGTTCGTCTCCCACGACCGCTACTTCACCCGCAGCGCCGCCACCCGCTTCCTGGAGATCCGCAAGGGCCGGCTGGTCGAGGTCGAGGGCCCCGAAGCGTTCTTCGCCGCCCAATAGGCGCAGGACGCGAAACGCCTTAAGTCGGGGGCATGCAGAAAGTGATCACCTGGGCCGGTCGCGCCGCCCTGCTCGTCGTCCTGGCCGTGTGCGTCGTCGGCGCCCTGGACCCGAACTACAACGCCAAGAAGTGGGCGCCGCCCGCCGACGCGGTGATGCACATCATCTACGGCTATCTGCTGACGGTGCTGTCGATCCTGGCGCTGCCGAAGATCAAGCCGTGGAAGATCGGCGGCTTCTACCTGGCCCTGGGCGCGGGGCTCGAGCTGAGCCAGATCCTGGGCGTGGTGTCGGGGACCTTCCAGTGGAAGGATCTCGTTTCCAACGTCGCAGGCGTGGTCGCCGCCCTGCTTCCGATGTGGCTGGCCCGCCGCAAGGCGCGTTAACGCAGCACCACGAAGCCGTACTTGCGGAACACCGCCGCAGCCTTCGGCGAGCCCATGAAGGCCAGGAACTTCGCGGCATCCGGGTTCTTGGAGCTGGCCACGACCGCGGCCGGATAGACGATCCGGGGGTGCGCGCCTTCCGGGAACAGGCCGACGATGCGGACCTTGGGCTCCACCTTGGCGTCGGTGTCGTAGACGATCCCCAGCGGGGTCTCGCCGCGCGCCACGAACTGCAGCGCCGCCCGGACGTTCTCGGCCTGGACCAGCTTGCCGGAGACGCCGTCCCAGACTCCGAGGGCGGTCAGCGAGGCGCGGGCGTACTTGCCCGCCGGCACGTCGGGACCGGCCACGGCCAGCCGGCCCTGCCCCAGGGCCTTGGCGATCGGCATCCCCTTGCCGACCTTCAGCGCGACCTTGGAGTCGGCCGGCGCGATCAGGGCCAGGCGGTTGGTCAGCAGATCGCGCCGGCTGGCCGTCACGATCAGCTTGCGCGCGGCCAGATAGTTCATCCAGTCGACATCGGCCGAGACGTAGATGTCGGCCGGCGCTCCCTGCTCGATCTGGCGGGCGATCGCCGATGAAGCGGCATAGGAGAAACGCACCTCGCCCCCGGCCTTCTCGTACTCGGCCCCGACCTCGTCGAGGGCGTTCTTGAGCGAGGCGGCGGCGAAGACGGTAAGCGGCGCGGCGTGAGCCGCTCCGGCCATGAGGACGGCGGCCAGCAGGCCCGCGGCCCATCGGATCAAGGGAAGCTTGCGCATCGGGTTCCTATTCAACGGCCATCGCATAACCAAACAAGTCGTTCAGGTCACCAGAGCGCGGTCATCACCACGCCGATCGCCGTCGCCGCCCCGCCGATCATCTGACGAAGGCTCAGCTTCTCCTTGAACAGCCGACGGCCCGCGGCGGCGGCGATCGGCGCCTCGATGACTCCGACGGCGCGCACGGCGCCCGCCGGCGCCAGCGCCAGGGCCGCGAACCAGCAGGCCGACGCCGCCGCGCCGCAGAAACCCGCGCCCAGCGACTGCCGCCAGGATGCGAACACCGCCCGCAGCGCTGCTGGCCGGGTCATCCCCAGAAACGCCAACAGCGCCGAGGACTGCAGCGCCTGAGCGATGCAGACCGAGGCCGTCGCCGCATAGATCGGGTGGGCAGGATCGAGCGCCAGGCCAGCCTGCCGATAGGCGTTAAGGGTGACCCCGAAGGCCAGGCCTGAAGCCAGTCCGAACAGCGCCCCGCGCGCCGCCCCCTTGTCCGCCCCGGCCTTTGGCCAAGACAGCACCGCCAGCCCCGCCGTCGTCGCCGCGACGCCCAGCCAGGCATGGAGGCTGAGCCTGTCACCGACCACAACCCCCATCAGCGCCGCCAGCGGCAGAGACGACTGCTGCATGAAGGTCGCGACCGCAAAGCCGGAACGGCGCATGGCCACCAGCAGCGCGGCGGTCGCCGCGACCTGCCCGGCCGCGCCGCTCGCCACAGCCAGGGCGAAGCGCCACGAGAAGCGCGGGTCGGCGTCGGGGGTCGCCAGGGCGACCGCGCCGAAGATGAGCAAGGCGAACGGCAGGCCGAACAGGAACCGCACCAGCGTCGCGCCCCACGGTCCGGCGTCGCCCACCAGGCCGCGCTGCAGCGCGTTGCGCGCCACCTGCAGCGGCGCAGCCGCCGCCGTCAGAATGATCCAGAGCATGTCACGATGATCCGCTCAATTCCCGCGCAGGCGGGAAGCCGCGCCGGGTCGCGGCGCGGGCTGTTCCGATAGGAGGCCCCGGGTTTGGGGCCGAGCGGATATCAGAAGCCCGAGGCGATCGCGTCGGGCGCGCTCTTTTCCTTGCGGGCGAAGAGGTTGTTCAGCGCGTTGACATAGGCCTTGGCCGACGCGGTTAGGGTGTCGGTGTCGGCGGCCTGGCCGGTCGCGATGCGGCCGTCCTCCTCCAGACGCACCGAGACCTGGGCCTGGGCGTCGGTGCCCTCGGTCACCGCATGCACCTGGAACAGGCGCAGGATCGCGGTGTGCGGCACCACCTCGTGGATGGCGTTGAACACCGCGTCTACCGGCCCGTCGCCGGTGGCGGTCGCGGCGCGCTCCTCGCCATCGACCGTCACGGTCAGGGTCGCTTCCTGCGGACCGTCGGTGCCGGCGATCACGCGCAGGTGCTTGACCTGGATGCGGTCGGCGCCCGAGGCCAGGGCGTCGTCGACCAGGGCGATGATGTCGTCGTCGAAGACGTGCTTCTTCTTGTCGGCCAGGTCCTTGAAACGCTGGAAGGCTTCGTTCAGGGCGTTCTGGCCCAGCTCGTAGCCCAATTCCTTCAGCTTCTCGCGGAAGCCGGCCCGGCCCGCATGCTTGCCCATGACCAGGTTCGAGGCGCCCTGCCCGACAGTCTCGGGGCTCATGATCTCGTAGGTGCCGCGGTCCTTCAGCATCCCGTCCTGGTGGATGCCGCTCTCGTGGGCGAAGGCGTTCTTGCCGACGATCGCCTTGTTGAACTGCACCGGGAAGCCGGTGATGGCCGAGACGTAGCGACTGGCGCGGGTGATGTGCTGGGTCTCGATGCCCGTATGGTAGGGCAGCGCGTCGCCGCGGACCTTCAGGGCCATGACGACTTCTTCCAGGGCCGCATTGCCGGCGCGCTCGCCGATGCCGTTGATCGCGACCTCGACCTGGCGGGCCCCGCCCTGAACGCCGGCCAGGCTGTTGGCGACGGCCAGGCCCAGATCGTTGTGGCAGTGGGTGGAGAAGATGACCGTATCGGCGCCGGGCACGTTCTCGATCAGGTCGCGGAAGATGTCGGCGTATTCCGAAGGATAGGTGTAGCCGACGGTGTCGGGGATGTTGATCGTCTTGGCGCCGGCCTTGATCGCGGCCTCAACGCAGCGGCGCAGGAACTCCTGTTCGGTGCGGGTGGCGTCCTGCGCCGACCATTCGACGTCGCCGCACAGGTTGCGGGCGTGGCCGACCGACTTGGTGATCATCTCCAGGATGTCTTCCTGGCTGGCCTTCAGGATGTGGTCGCGGTGGCTGGGGCTTGTCGACAGGAAGGTGTGAATCCGGCCGCGCTTGGCCGGGCGGATGGCCTCGGCGCAGCGCTCGATGTCGACCATCCCGGCGCGGGCGAGGCCGCAGATGGTGCTCTCGGTGACGATCTTCGAGATTTCGCGGACCGCCTCGAAGTCGCCGTTGGAGGCGATCGGGAAGCCGGCCTCGATGACGTCGGCCCGCATGTCCTCGAGGATCTTCGACAGTTCCAGCTTTTCGTCCAACGACATGGACGCGCCGGGCGACTGCTCGCCATCGCGCATGGTGGTGTCGAAGACAATCACGCGATCACGAGAATCGCGGGCGGCGGCGTCAGAAACGTTGGTCATTTGCGAACTCTCTTCGCGGGTATTCTGTTGGGGCGGGCGAGCGGGTGAATTGTCCCCTGAGCGCCCGGCCGCGAAGTCGCGCAGCCTAAAGGGTCGCCCAGGGGCGGCTAAGCCCCAGGTCAAGTAGAAGCAGGCTGTTCGGCTGCGTGCGCATGGCGCCGTGTGTACCCAAACGGCGCCCGAGCCGCAAGACTATTGCGCAAAATCAAGGCGTGAAGCGCCTGCGCGCAAGAACCTTCCCCTACGCGGCGTCAGGCGTTTTCCATAGCCATGGCCTTCCAGACGGCCGGACGGGTGATCATTCGCACCATGTGCGCGCTGACCTTGGGAAACTGCGACGGGTCGACACCGTCGTCGTCGAGCCAGCTTGCGAGGGTGAAGAGGTAGGGGTCGCAGACGGTGTACTGTTCGCCCATCACCCAGGGACCAACGAACATCTCGTCCTCGATCAGCTGGAAACAGGAGGCCATGTTGTCGGCGACCTTGTCCTGCATCGCCTTCTGGGCCTGGGCGTCGTCGGCCCAGCGCCCCGCGCGGCGGCCATGGGCGTGGGCGACATGGACGGTGGAGGCAAGGTAGGCGTTGAACTCCTGAACCTTGCCGAAGCCGAACGGATCGGCCGGGGCGAGGTTCGCCTCGGGAAACGCCTGGGCGATGAAGGCCAGGATCGACACGTTTTCGGTGAGCACGCCCCTATCCGTGACGAGCGCCGGCACCCGGCCCTTGGGGTTGATCTCCAGGTACTCAGGCTTGTGCTGGTCGCCAGCCCGCAGGTCCATGCGGACGGCTTCGTACTCGGCTCCGGCCTCCTCCAGCGCGATGTGGGAGGCCAGCGCGCAAGAGCCGGTGGAGTAGTGCAGCTTGAGCATCAGTCGTCCTTCATCGGCCCGCTGATCGCGTCCTCGCGAGACTTGAGCCAGTTGCGGGCGAACCAGCCGATGGCGATCCAGATCAGGACGATGAGCCCCAGCCAGAGCAGGTGGGCGCCGCCCTCCCCCTTCAGCACCTGGACAATGGAGTTGCCGGCGAAGGCGGTGAGCACGATCTTGGGAATGATCCCGATAGCCGTACCCAGCGTGAAGTCGCGCATCCGCATCGGCGTCACGCCGGCCGCCATGTTGACGACGATGAACGGCGCGGAGGGCACAAGCCGCACGATCAGACTGGCGAGGAAGCCGTTGCGGCCAACAAGGTCCATGAAGCGCTGCACGCCCTGGCTGGACAGCACCTGCAGCGTCCGCGCCCCGGCGACGCGCCCGAGATAGAAGCCGACCAGCGCCGAAACCATCGTGCCGATCCAGCTGTAGATGAAGCCCGACCATGCGCCGAAGGCCACCACCGCCGCGGCGATCAGCACGAATTGCGGCACGCCGACAAAGGCCAGGATCGCAAAGGCGGCGACCGCCACGGGCAACGCCCAGGGGCCGTCGGACGCCAAACCCAGCCAGCGTTCTACCGTCGCTTCGCCGTCGAAGCCGAGCACCTGGGCGCCGAACAGAAACACGACGCCGACGCCGCCGAACAGGACGAAGGACACGGCTAGCGTTCGCCAAGCCTTGGCGTCCATTTCGGTGAGGAAGCGGAGGATGCGGCGCATCGCTCTCCCGTCGCCTGTTCGCGCCGCTGGGTCAAGGCAGGCGGGACCCGAGGCGCGGACCCGGCGGGGCGGATCAGTACGATCGATGCTTGATGCCCCAACGACCGTTCTCAAGCGTGACGATCCATAGGTTGGCGTGGCGGCTGAGGACAACGCCGCCCTCCCCGTCGCGCGAGTAGTCGACCAGCAGATGGACCCTGGTCGGGCTCGACAGCACGACGCGCTTCTCGTGGTAGGTGCTGCGGCGCCAGCCTGTCGCAGCGAGATCGTCGAAGTAACCTTCTGGTAGCTGGCCTGGCGCCTTCCAGACACTGAGCTTCTCGTCCGCCAGTATCACGTGTGGAAAGTGCAGCTGGGCGTCCATGCCGACGGCATCGCGACGGTTGAAGCACTCGGTGAAGGCTTCAAGGCAAGCGATGGCCGAGGCGGCCGCCTGCGGATGCTCGATGCGCTTTGACATGTGCACCGCGACGCCGCCGTTCAGCGCCTCTTCCCGGTCGATCCGGTATCCGAGCGAGGCGTAGAGGGCGATGTTCGCCTCGAACCGCTGGTTGGTATAGAGCCGCACGCCCGCCAGCCCGGCCTCCGCGGCCAGATCCTCGGCCAGGCGCATCATTCGCACGCCAAGACCGCGCCCCTGGAAGGCGGGCCGCACGGCGACGTTGACGACCAGCAGATGGTCTCCGTCCGGCGCCGTCTCGACCAGCGCAGCCAACTCACCCCCGACATGCAGGAGGTCGAAGCGGTGTGAGTTCAGCGCCTGGGCGTAGTCGGCAGTCATCGGCAGCGGTTCGCGACCGATCAGCGGGACCCACTTCGCATAGGCCTCACGGGTCAGAGCGCCGATCGCCTCCACGTCGTCGGCCCGCGCGCGGCGCACACTCACTGTCTCGTCCATCGCCACCTCCGCTCGGCCCGGAAGCTTAGCCATGGAAGGACACGGGTCGCCAGCGCGCACGATGAAGCCGAAGACAATCCGCGCTCCCCAGCCTCAAGGCGGGTTTGCCTTTACGCGGCCTTCGGTTAAACCGCGCGCGTTCCATTCAACCTGTTCCGGGAGTCTGCCCGCCATGTCGCTCGAATCCTCCGCGCTCGCCCGCGTCAAGCCGTCCGCCACCCTGGCGGCGGACGCGAAAGCCCGGGAACTGAAAGCGCAGGGCCGCGACGTGATTTCGCTGGCGGCCGGCGAGCCCGACTTCGACACGCCCGACAACATCAAGGAAGCCGCTATCAAGGCTATCCGCGAGGGCAAGACCAAGTACACCAACGTCGACGGCATTCCTGAGCTCAAGGAAGCCATCGTCGCCAAGTTCCAGCGCGAGAACGGCCTGACTTACAAGACCAGCCAGGTGAACGTCTCGCCCGGCGGCAAGCCGGTGATCTGGAATGCCATGATCTCGACGCTGAATCCCGGCGACGAGGTGATCATCCCGACGCCGTACTGGGTCAGCTACTGGGACATCGTCCTGCTGGCCGGCGGCACGCCCAAGGCGGTGGCCACCTCGGATGCGACCGGCTTCAAGCTGCAGCCCGCCGATCTGGAAGCGGCGATCACCCCGAAGACCAAGTGGGTGTTCCTGAACTCCCCGTCGAACCCGTCGGGCGCAGCCTACACCAAGGAAGAACTGCGCGGCATCGCCGACGTTCTGCTGCGCCATCCGCACGTGTGGATCCTGACCGACGACATGTACGAGCACCTGGTGTTCGGCGACTTCCAATTCTGGACCATCGCCCAGGTCGAGCCGGCGCTGTACGACCGCACCCTGACCATGAACGGCGTCAGCAAGGCCTACGCCATGACCGGCTGGCGGATTGGCTATGCGGCCGGCCCGGAGGCGCTGATCAAGTCGATGGCCAAGGTGATGAGCCAGACGACGTCCAACCCGTCCTCCATCTCGCAATGGGCGGCGGTCGAGGCGCTGAACGGCACCCAGGAGTTCATCAAGCCGAACGCGAAGCTGTTCGAAGGCCGTCGCGACCTGGTGGTCTCGATGCTGAACCAGGCCAACGGCATCGTCTGCCCGACGCCGGAGGGCGCGTTCTACGTCTACCCTTCGGTCGAGAAGCTGCTGGGCAAAACCGCGCCGAGCGGCAAGGTCATCACCAGCGACCAGGACTTCGCCGTCGAACTGCTCGAGCAGGAAGGCGTCTCGGTGGTGTTCGGCGCGGCCTTCGGCCTCTCGCCGTTCTTCCGCATCAGCTACGCGACGTCCAACGCCGTGCTGGAAGATGCGTGCACCCGCATCCAGCGCTTCTGCGCGAACCTGAAATAGCCCGTTTCAAGAGCTGAATACGGAAACGGCCCGGATCGCTCCGGGCCGTTTCTGTTTGGCGCTAGTGCTTTTCGCGCCAGGCGGCCTTCGCCGCATCCTTGGTCAGGTTGAGCCTGACCTTCTCATCCACCACGTCATCGACCCACGAGAGCGGGATCATGTGGTGCTTGAGCCCCGCGCCCAGGTCGAGCTTGGCCAGTTCGATGTCGTTGCCGACCACGTGGTCGACCCGGCCGACGTGGCCGCCGTCCGAACCGATGACTTCCATATGTTCGCGAATGCCGGGATGCATGGCGTTCTCCTGGTCTTGCGTTTTGAGGGTCGCAAGAGAACGACTGATCGCCAGGCCGGTTTCAGCTTGGCCGGAGATTCGGGCCTCCGGCGTTCAGGACCTCGCTGGCCGGGTGCGGATAAAAATCGGGCCGGCTTCATCGCGCCGCACCTCGAACGCTCCTGCCTTGTCGACCAGATCGCTGAGCTTTGCACAGCCATAGGTCCGGGGGTCGAAGTCCGACGCGAGGATGGCCAATTGCTGGCCCACCCGCCCAAGAGGCGCCCAGCCTTCGGCCTCGTCCAGTTGTGCGAGGGCCTTGCGGATCAATGGCCGTGCGGCGCTAGGCGACCTGCGCGGTGGACTTGCGGAGACAGGTTCAGGCCGATCCGGCGCCGGCGCCTCTGGCAACAGATTCTCGGTGTAGACGAAACGCCGGCAGGCCTGGCGAAAGCTCTCGGGCGTCTTCTGCTCCCCGAACCCATAAACGTCGACGCCCTGCTCGCGAATGCGGGCGGCCAGACGCGTGAAGTCACTGTCGGAGGATACCAGGCAAAAGCCGTCGAACCGCCCGCTGTGCAGCAGGTCCATGGCGTCGATCACCAGGGCGATGTCGGACGCGTTCTTGCCCGAGGTGTAGGCGAAGTTCTGATGCGGCATGATGGCGTAGGTGGACAGGATGTCAGCCCACCCCTTGAGCCGGGTCCCCGAGAAATCCCCGTAGATGCGCCGCACGCTGGCCTCGCCGATCTTGGCGATCTCCTCAAACAGGCCCTGTGCGATGCGTGACGAGGCGTTGTCGGCGTCGATGAGGACCGCCAGGCGGGGCGCTCTCTGCTCAGCCATGGCTCGATAACTCCCGCGGCGTTGGCGGGACTGTATCAGCGCAATTCAGAGTAAACCTAGCCCCGTACCGTGGAATTCGGGGCAGAACTCCAGCGAACATCTAAGCCGCCGATCCGAGGTCGAGGATCTCCTCTTCCACGCCTGCCGCGGGCAAGGCGAAGACGATCGTGCAGACGACGCCGTCGCGGGCGAAATCGAGGTCGACCACGCCGTCCAACTGATGGGCGAGCCCGCCGACGATGACGCGCGTGCCAAAGCCGCGTCGGTCGGGTTGGGTGACCCGCGGGCCGCCGATCTCGCGCCAGACGATCCTCAGTTGGCGCGATCCCGATCCCGGCGCCAGCGTCCAGGTCACGTGGACCCGCCCGTCCTCGTTCGAGAGCGCGCCGTATTTGACCGCGTTGGTCGCCAGTTCGTGGAACGCCATGCCCAAGGCCACGGCGGTGTTGGGCGCAAGCCAGACGGGCTCTCCCGCCAGAACCACCCGTTCGCCGTGATCCCCGCCATAGGGACTGAGCTCGCTGTCGAGCAGCTCCGCCAGGCTCACTCCGGTCCAATTGTCTCGAGTCAGCAGATTGTGCGCCTGGGACAGCGCGATCAGGCGCGCTTCGAAGCTCTTGCGCACGCTGTTCACGTCGGTGCCGTGGCGCAGGCTTTGCGCGGCGATGGACTGCACGGTGGCCAAGGTGTTCTTCACGCGATGGTTCAGCTCGTCGAGGAGCAGCTTCTGGCGGGCCTCGGCGGCGATACGCGCCACGATCTCGCGCTCAGCGGCCAAGCGCGCCTTGACCTGCCGCCAGGTCGCCAGGCTGACCAGGGTGGTCGCAATCAGTCCGCCGACGATGAAGGCCAGCGTCACCCAGCGATCGGCCCCATGGTCATAGTCGGCGCGCGCCCGATAGATGATCGTCCAGTTGCGTCCGGCGATGTCGAGCGTGCGCGTCGCCACCAGGCCGCCGCGCTGGGCGGCGGCGTCCGGCGACTGGCTCAGCAGCGTGCCGACGGAGGGCTTTCCGTCGTAAACAGCGTAGTCGAGCCCTGCGCCCTTCGTCGCCGGCAGGACGCTCCCCAACAGATCGCTGGCCTGAAAGGGCGCATAGACAAACCCTTCGAGACGTTCCCGGCGCTCGGCGACGGTGGCCGGGACATCGCCCCCGTCATAGACCGGTTCGTAAATGAGGAAGCCAGCCTGGCGCTTGGCGTCGACCTCTTCAATGGCCTCGACCTTTCCCGATAGAGCCGGCAAGCCCGTATCGCGGGCTCGATCCATCGCCTCGCGGCGCACCGGGAAGGCGTACATGTTGAAGCCCAGGGCGCGCCGGTTCACGAAGTCCAGCGGCTCCAGATAGATGATGGCGTGCACCTCGCCGTCGGTGGGGGGCCGCAGCTCGGCGTCAGCGATGCCCTCCGCCCGCATTCGGGCAGCCAGCGCCGGCGCGCCTCCGGGTGGCGCGCGCAGCGTGTAGCCGATGCCCTGAATCCCGGGATAGCGGCGGGTCAGCTCGACGCGCTGCGCGAAGGCGCGGAATTCAGGAGCGCTGACGTCCTCGCTGGCCGCAAAGAGACCGGCGCCCGCGCGCAGAACAGCGATGTAGGTGTCGAGCCGGTTGGCGACCGCCTCGTTGGCCTGATCGACCACCGCGTCGAAGCGCAGGCTTTCACGCGCCTGGCGCCCCTGCTCCATCATGTAGGTCCCGGCGAGCGTAGCGATCAGGCCGACCGCAGCCACAATGGCCGGCCACGTCAGCACCGGCCATCCGCGCACCCGCTCGATCAGTGTCTGAGAAAGGCTGGTCGCCACGGCGTCTTCCGATCCTAGCCGACCAACAACGCCTTAGCTCCGAATAGGCGCCCTGGAAAGAACGGCGTTCTTTCGTTTGCGCCGGCGGCCTGACAGCGCGTCGTTCAAGGGGTATCTGGAAGAGGGACTCGTCACGCAGTCCAGAGCCCAAGCGCAGGGAGGGCCCATGAGCAACGTCGTGAACCTGAACAAGGCCCGCAAGGCGCGTGAACGGGACAGGGCGCGCGATCAGGCCCGCGAGAACCGCGCTAAGTTCGGCCGGACAAGGGCGGACAAGGATCTGAGCAAGGCCGAGACGCAGAAGGCCGATCAGGCTCTGGACGGCGCCAAGCTCGACAAGCCCGAATAGTCAGGCCGGCCAGAGCAAGGGCGTGGGTGGGGAAGGCTCGACACTCCCCCACCCGCCCGGCGCTGTGCACAGCGCCGTTCGTGCGCGCCGCTCCCCCCGGACCGGCGCGCAGAACGCGTTACATCCGGGCCGGAACCGCCCCATCGCGCGCCTCGACCGGGATGGATTCGTAGATGGTGGCCGGCGTGATGCCGAGACGCTCGCGCGCGGCGTCCAGCGGCTCGTTGAGCAGGCGCTCGTAGTCCTCGCCCAGCAGCCAGCGAGCGGCCTTGCCGCGCTGGTAGCCCTGCCAGATCGCCTTGACGTACGGGTAGTCCGAGCCGCGCGAGCGCGACGCCGCGCCCAAAGCGATCAGAGCCCAGCCCAGGCCCTTGGTCTGGGCGTAGGAGAACGCGACCAGGCAGGACTCGCCCAGACCGTCGCGGTGATAGCCCGAAAGGATGTGCCAGATGTCGTGCACGTCGCGGGTGCGGCGGCCCATCCAGGCGTAGGGATGGACGATGTCGACCTCATTGCCCTCGATCCGGCTGACCTCGGCCAGGCCTTCCGCCGACAGCTCCTCGGATCGCACGAAGTCCCGGTAGGCGGCCCCGACCGTGCCCGGCGCGAGCGAATCGAGCCAGGCGTCGTCCATCAGACGGTCGGCCAGTTCCTGCCGCTCGTAGGCGATGCGGCCGCCCTGGGTCGTGGTCAGCAGGCGCTGATAGCAGTCCGCCGTCGAGGTGCCGTTGAGCGCCCGCATGATCTCGAACACCTGGCCGGTGTCTTCCTTGTCGTTCAGCAGGCGCTGCAGCGCCTTCAGCGCCGTCCCCCACTGCATGCGGGGCTTGGGCAGGCGGACGTTCGCAGGCGCAGCCTGGCGGGCCATCGGGGCGTCAAGTGCGTCGGCAGTCATGGCCATGGGGAAGCAGCCTTCGAAGCGAACAACGTTTGGATTGAAAGTGACGCAGGCGTCATCTTTTTGCAAGATAACAAACGAACGCTTTGCCGCAACGTGGCGCCTGGGCCACAACTCCTCTCATGGCATCCTTGAAGAAACGTTCGATCCTGCTCTCGGGCCACGCGACCTCCATGGCGCTGGAGCCGGAGTTCTGGGCGGTGATGGACGAGATGGCGGCGGCGCGTGGCGTCAGCCTGGCGGTGCTGATCGCGCAGATCGACGAGACCCGCGGCGAACGGCCCCTGGCCTCGGCCTGCCGCGTCGCCGCACTGGTGTTTGCGAAGGGCTAGCCGATCCCTGGCGGATTGAGCGCCCGCATCGTGAACATGAAGGCGATCGCCACCAGGAAGCCGATGATCGTCCACAAAAAGAGCGGGATCGGTTTGCGCCGGGGCGGAGGGGGTTCGTCGTCGCTCACGGCTATCTCGGCGCCGGCAGCGGCGCGTCGGGCATCTTCGGCGCATCGGGCAGCGACGGCGGTCGCGGCACGTTGATGTCCACGTCGATGGCCTTGGGGAGATCGGACTGCGCCTGCCGGCTGACGACGGCATAGCCGATGGCGCCGATGCCCAGAACCAGCGCTCCGATCAGGATCGCCAGCCAGACCATGGTGCTCGAACTAGACCTGTCCGCCATGAACTCCTCCCTGGGCTCAGGGTCGAGGTGGAAAACGAACGCTGGCGACGGCGGTTCCGACTTAAGCCGCCCGCGCCGTGTGCTACATATGTTCCAATGTCCTCGCCTGAATCATTCGACAACCCGTTCGACGACGCCCTGCCCGCTCCGCGTGTCAGCGACCTGGCGCGCGTGCGCGGCCCCGACTACCTGACCGGCCTCAATCCCGAACAGCGGGCGGCCGTTGAAGCCACCGAAGGTCCGGTGCTGGTGCTGGCCGGCGCCGGCACAGGCAAGACCCGTGTGCTGACCACCCGCCTGGCCCACATCCTGGCCACCGGCCGGGCCAAGCCGTGGGAACTGCTGGTCGTCACCTTCACCAACAAGGCCGCGCGCGAGATGCGCGAGCGGATCACCCACATCATCGGTCCGGCGGCCGAGGGCCTGCGCTGGCTGGGCACCTTCCACTCGGTCGCCGCCCAGATTCTGCGTCGCAACGCCGAACTGGTCGGCCTGAAGTCGAACTTCACCATCCTCGACACCGACGACCAGGAACGTCTGATCAAGCAGGTTCTGGAAGCCGAGAACATCGACTCCAAGCGCTGGACGCCCAAGGCCCTGGCCGGGATGATCGACCACTGGAAGAACCGCGGCTGGACGCCCGATCGGGTGCCGCCGTCCGAGGGCGGCGAGTTCGCCAATGGCAAGGGCCCGGCGCTCTACCGGCTGTATCAAGAGCGCATGCGGGTGCTGAACGCCTGCGACTTCGGCGACCTGCTGCTGCACAACCTGACCATCTTCATGGCCAATCCCGATGTGCTGGCCGACTTCCACGAACGGTTCAAGTACGTGCTGGTGGACGAATACCAGGACACCAACGTCGCCCAGTATCTGTGGCTGCGGCTGCTGGCCCAGAAGCGGCAGAACGTCTGCTGCGTCGGCGACGACGACCAGTCGATCTATGGCTGGCGGGGCGCTGAGGTGGACAACATCCTGCGCTTCGAGCGCGATTTCCCCGGCGCGACGGTGATCCGTCTGGAGCGCAACTATCGCTCGACGAGCCACATCCTCGCGGCCGCTTCGGGCCTGATCAAGGCCAACAAGGGCCGTCTGGGCAAGACGCTGTGGACCGAACACAACGGCGGCGAGAAGGTCATCGTCCGCGGGGTCTGGGACGGCGAGGCCGAGAGCCGACTGATCGCCGAGGAAATCGAGCGCGCCAAGAAGGGCGGGACCGAAAAGGACCCGCGCAAGTACCGCGACATCGCCATCCTGGTCCGCGCCTCCTTCCAGATGCGGGCGTTCGAAGAGCGCTTCGTGATGCTGCAGATCCCCTACACGGTGGTCGGCGGCCCCCGGTTCTTCGAACGGGCCGAGATCCGCGACGCCCACGCCTATCTGCGGCTGATCCAGTCGCCGGACGACGACCTGGCCTTCGAGCGGATCGTCAACGTGCCCAAGCGCGGCATCGGCGACACCACCGTGCAGAAGCTGCTGCAGATCGCGCGCGTGAACGGCGTGCCGGTCATGCAGGCCGCGCGTGAAGCGGTGCAGACCGACGAACTGGCGGCCCGCACGCGCACCGCGCTCTCCAACTTCCTGCGCGACGTCGATCGCTGGCGCGGTCAGGCCCAGGCCATCCACCATTCGCGCCTGACCGAGCAGGTCCTGGAGGAGAGCGGCTACACCGACGCGCTTCGCCTGGACAAGACGCCGACGGCCCAGACCCGGCTGGAGAACCTGAAGGAGCTCGTCCAGTCGATGGGGTCCTTCGACACGCTGGAAAGCTATCTCGAGCACGTGTCGTTGGTGATGGACATGGACCGCGGGCCGCAGGCCGATGCTGTCCAGATCATGACCTTGCACTCAGCCAAGGGCCTGGAGTTCCCGCTGGTCTTCCTGCCCGGCTGGGAGGAAGGCGTCTTCCCGTCCCAGCGCAGCATGGACGAGAAAGGGGAGAAGGGGCTCGAGGAGGAACGCCGGCTGGCCTATGTCGGCATCACCCGAGCGCGCGAAGAAGCCCGGATCTCATTCGTCGCCAACCGCCAAGTCTACGGCCGCTGGACCAGCCAACTGCCCAGCCGCTTCGTCGACGAACTGCCGCTGGAGAACGTCGAGGCCAGTTCCGAGACCGGCTACTACGGCGGCGGCCCAGGCATGCAGCAACAGCACGGCAGCCGCTGGGACGAGAGTCCGACCTTCGGCGCGGGCTACTCCAGCCCCGGCTGGAAGCGCGCCCAGGAGCGGAACTTCCGCGGCAGCCATCCAGGCCGCGGCGCAGTGATCGAAGGCGAAGGCCGGCTGGTGGTGTCGGAATCCTCGGCCGCCAGCGACTTCAAGCGCGGCGAGCGGGTGTTCCACCAGAAGTTCGGCTACGGCCAGGTGAAGTCGGTGGACGGCAACAAGCTGACCGTCGGCTTCGACAAAGCCGGCGACAAGAAGGTCATCGACAGCTTCGTGACGAAGGCCTGAGGACGTGGGCGGCTTGCCGCCGTCCCCGCCCTGCTTCAGGTTGTTTCCCAACAATCGCTGGGAGAGCCGAAATGCCGACGATCACCGCCAACGGGATTCCGTTGTACTATGAGGACCACGGCCCGGCGGACGGCGACGTCATCCTGTTGATCATGGGGCTGGGCGCACAGATGACGCGCTGGCCGCTCGGCTTCATCGAACTGTTGACCGCGGGCGGCCGCCGCGTGGTGGCCTACGACAACCGCGACTGTGGACTGTCCCACAAGTTCGACGAGGCGGGACCAGCGGACATGCCGGCGCTTTATGCGTCGCTGATGAAGGGCGAAAAGCCCAACGCGCCCTACCTGGTGTCGGACATGGCGAACGACGCCGTGGGTCTGCTGGACGCGCTCGGCGTCAAGAAGGCCCACATCGTCGGCGCCTCGATGGGCGGGATGATCGCCCAGATGGTCGCTGCCGAGCATCCCGAGCGGGTGTTGTCGCTGACCTCGGTCATGTCGACCACCGGCAATCCCGCCGTGCCGCCGGCCTCGCCCGAGGCGTCGAAGCGGCTTACCGGCGTGGCCCCGAACCCCAAGGCCGATATCGACGCATTCCTCGACTACGGCTTGGCCAGCGCCAAGGTGATCGGCAGCCCCGGCTATCCGGTCGATGACGCCGATCAGCGTGCGCAGCTGCTCTCGGACTATGAACGCGCCTTCTATCCGGTCGGCACGTCGCGCCAGATGGCGGCCATCGTCGCCAGCGGCGATCGCCGCGCAGCACTGGCGAAGATCACCGCGCCCACCGTGGTCATCCACGGCGCGGACGACCCGCTGGTGCCGGTGCAAGGCGGCGAGGACACCGCCGCGACGATCCCGGGCGCGGAACTGCACATCATCCCAGGCATGGGCCACAACCTGCCCAAGGCGCTGTGGAAGCAGGTGGCCGACCTGATCGAGCATGCCACCCGCCGCGCGAGCGTCAGCGCCTAGGGATCATGTCGACTTGCGGCCGCCAATCACCTTGGCGGCCAGCAGGCCCAGCCCCGCCAGCACGGCGATGGCGCCGCCGACCGCCGCGGCGATGCCCGCGGTTTGGCGGACGTGCGCCTGGGTGGAGGCGGTCTCGGCTGCAGCCTTCAGGGCCGGAGGCTGCACCTCGTGGGCGACGGTGCGCTTGAACGAGACCATGCCTTCGCCCACCGCGGAGACGCGCCATCCGTGATCGAGCCACGACTTCTGGTGAGGCTTGTCAGCGCCGATCCACCAGGCCGGCTGGCGCGCGGCCTTGGGCAGGGACGCGCCCAGCACCATCTCGATCTCTGCAAAGCTGGCGCGCCAGTCGTCCTCGGCGCGTTGGGCGAGATGATCCGAGAGGGGGCTGTACTTGCTCATGGGCGAAACCTCGTCACTGGAAAGCCCATGATGGCACGCTGGGGCGCGGAAGTGAAAACACGGGCGCGCCATGCCCCCTCGCCTTTCGCGCGCCCAGCCTCTAAAGGGCGCGCATGAGCCAAGACGCTGTTCAGATCATCTCCCGCGGTCCCCGCGCCATTGCCGAAGCCGCCGCCGAAGCGATCGACGCCAATCCGCTGCTCGAAGGGGCGACCTACTCGATCCTCGAGGAGGACGAGGACCGCAACGTCTGGCGGATCGACGCCTTCCCGACCACGACCGAAGAGGCCGACGGCCTGGTCGAGGCGCTGGCCGCCTATCCGGAGCTGAAGACCGTCGTCGAGAAGCTGGCCGACGCCGACTGGCTGGCCATGGCCCTGTCAGGTCTGCCGCCGGTGCGCGCTGGGCGGTTCTTCGTGTTCGGCGCCCACGACAAGGGCCGCGCCCCGACCAACGCCGTGAACCTGCGCATCGAGGCCGGCGCTGCGTTCGGCACCGGCCACCACGGCACCACCGTCGGCTGCCTGATCGCGTACAACGACCTGATCAAGTCGCGTCGCTTCGACAAGGTCCTGGACGTGGGCGCCGGGACCGGCGTCCTGGCCATCGCCGCAGCGCTGACCGGCAGCAAACTCGCGGTTGGCACCGACATCGACGGCCCGTCGGTGCGCATCTCCAACGAGAACGCCAAGCTCAACAAGTCGACCGCGCGCTTCGTGCACGCCTCCGGCCTCGGGCACCGACTGGTGGCGAAGGCCGCGCCCTACGATCTGGTGTTCGCCAACATTCTGGCGCCGCCGCTGGTGGCGCTGTCGCAGGACATCAAATCCGCGCTGAAGCCGGGCGGCTTCGCGATCCTTTCGGGCCTGCTGCGCACCCAGGAGCGCCGGGTGCTGGCCGCCTACCTGTCCAAGGGTTTCCGCTTGCATCGCCGCATCCACCGCGACGCCTGGGCGACGCTGGTCCTGCGCCGGGCCTAGCCGGCGCCGAGGTCCAAAGGCCTCGGGCGCCGGGCCGCCGGTCAGGCAGCGTCAGCGCGCGACGCCCACTCCTGCGCGAGCAGGCCGTAGACGTGGGTGTCGCGCCAGCCGCCATCGCGGGCCGGCTGGTTCCGCCGCAGGGTGCCTTCCCGCCGCATGCCAAGCTTTTCCATGATGGCGTAGGAGCCGGCGTTGCGGGTGTCGCAGGTCGCCCAGAGCCTGTGCACGCCGAGCGCGTCGAACGCATGGGCCGTGATGGCGTGCGCGGCCTCGTACCCATAGCCCTGACGCCACCAGGCGCTGCCGTAGCTGTAGCCGATGTCAGCGTTGCGGTGTGGCCAGAGCCCCAGCCGGATCGAGCCGATCACGGTTCCGGTTTCGAGGTGCTGCACGGCCAGACCGACGTGCACGCGCGGCGAGACGCTCGCACGCTCGATTTCCTCACCCAGAAAGATCCTGGTCTGTTCGCGAGTATTCGGACCCCAGTCCATGTAGCGGACGGTTGCGTCGTCGCTGGCGTAGACGTGGACATCATCCTCGTCCGCAGGCGTGAACTCCCGCAGCAAGAGGCGTGGCGTCCGGAGGCTGTAAGGTGGTGTCTGGTCCATGGGAGCTTCCCTTTCGAGGGCTGATAGCCGTCGGCGGGGCTCGAATGCGTCGTCATCGACCCTGCCGCGCGGCGGGGTCGACGTGGGTCTAAGGTGTGGCGATCAGCCCACGCGAAGACACACGGCCCCAATGGGACCGCAGGAATTCGAGAGGGCGATTGCGTGACGCATAGCGATGTTATGCAGGACGCCTTGGCGGCCGTCTAGATCGCCGAGCGGGCGTGGAGTTGCTCGCGCCAATGACGCTCCCGCGACTTCAGCCAAGTGTCGCGGCCGATTGGACCGAGCTCTTCGTCCTCAAGCTGCTCCAGGATCACGAATTCGAAGCCTGGCTCCCCGCCCGCTGCGTTCCACGCCGCCTGCAGGTCCTTGTTGCGATGGCTGCCGAGCCGCAGGCCAAACAGCGAAGAGTTGCGCTGTCCGTCGAGGTTGCGCGACGCGCCCACCCAGGCCTGTCCAGACGTCAGGCAGCGCAGGGCGAAGATCCCGATCGGGACCTTGCGTTCCTTGTACTGGCGGATGGCCTCGCGGCGGTTGCTCTTGTCCATACCGATCAAATGGCCGGCCCGGGACGCCGAGTCAATTATATCCGGGTAAATTATTTGGGCGGTCAGAGGCGCCGACTCCCCTTAGGCCTCGGAGCGAAGGAGGCCGGGCATGCAGGCGCCAGCCATCACTCCCCGCCGCGCGGTCTGGACCTTGGGCGTCACGCAGCTGATCGGCTACGGCTGCACCAGCTATCTGCCCGCCACCCTGGCGAAGGCGCAGGCGAGCTCACTCGGCGTTTCCACAGCCTTCGTCTTCGGAGCCTTCTCAGGCGGCCTGCTGCTCTCAGCGCTGCTCGGCCCAATGGCCGGGCGCGCTGTGGACCGCCACGGGGCGCGGCGTCCGCTGGCGATCGGCAGCCTGGTGCTCACGCTCGCGCTCGTCGGCATGGCCATGGCTCAGGACGGCCGGCAATTGGCCCTGGCCTGGGTGGTCCTGGGCGCTGGCATGGCGCTGGCGCTCTACGACATCGCCTTCGCCGGTCTGGTCGGCTGGTTCGGACAGGACGCCCGCCGCTCGATCACCGGCGTGACTCTGATCGCCGGCTTCGCCAGCACCATCGCCTGGCCGCTCTCGGCCTGGATGGAGAGCGCCTATGGCTGGCGCGCCACGGCGCTCTTTTGGGCCGCGGCCAACCTGCTGATCGCCCTCCCCCTTCACCTGACCCTGCCGCGGCCGGTGCGTCTGGCAAGCAAGGGCCATGTGCAGGCCCAAGAAGAGGACGAGCCGCCCGTTCCCGGCATGGCCCTGAAGATGGTCCTGCTGGCCGCCGCCCTGGCGGTCATGGCCGGGGTCGGATCAGTGATGGCGGCTCATCTTCCGCCGCTGCTGATGGGCCTGGGCGCCGGCGCCGCGGCCGCCATCGCCGCCGGGATGCTGGTCGGCCCGGCCCAGGTGGCGGCGCGGCTGGCGGAGTTCGCCCTGGTGCGCCGGATCCATCCGCTGGTTTCGGCGCGAGCTGCGGTGGCCATGTTCCCGGCGGGCGCGCTGCTGTTGCTAGCCCTGGGCCCGCTGGCGGCGGCGCCCTTCGCGATCCTCTACGGCGCCGGCAACGGCCTCTTCACGATCGTACGCGGCACCCTGCCTCTGGTGCTGTTCGGCAGCCGAAACTACGGCGGCCGGCTGGGCGCCTTGAGCGTGCCCTCGCGGCTGGTCGGGGCCGCCGCGCCGCTGATCTTCGCGCTCGGTGTGGAGCGCTCGCCGCAGATGTCGCTGTGGGTGCTGATCATCGCCTGCCTGGGCGCGTTGGGCTGCCTCTTCGTCCTGCGCAAACCCACGGCCTAGGGTGGCGCAGGGGCTGCGGCGGGACTAAGTTCGCGCCATGCGTCAGACCTTTGATGAAACCACCGATCCTTCCTTCGGCCCGAAGCACGTCCCCCTGATCCGCGCGGCCATGAAGGCGCAAGGGTTGGACGGCTTCCTGGTGCCCCACGAGGACGAACACCAGAACGAGTACCTGCCCGAGGCCAACGACCGGCTGGGCTGGGCGACCGGCTTCACCGGTTCGGCAGGCGCCGCGGTGATCCTCGCCGACAAGGCCGCGATCTTCGTGGACGGCCGCTACACCCTGCAGGTCCGCGATCAGGTCGACGCCGACGTCTTTGAAATCCGCGATCTCGTGGAGGGCGGCGTCCCGGCCTATCTGGAGACCGCTACGGGCAAGGGCCAGCTCATCGGCTACGATCCGCGCCTGCATTCGCCCGATGCGCTGGAGCGCCTGAAGGCCGCCGCCGCCAAGGCCGGCGCGGCGCTGAAGCCCGTCGCCGCCAACCCCCTGGATGAAGCCTGGGGCGCCGCCCGGCCGTCCCAGCCCACCGCGCCGGTCGTGCCGCACGCCCTGATACATGCGGGCGAGGAATCCTCGGCCAAGCGCAACCGCATCGGCCAGGCCCTGGCCGGCAAGAACGCCGACGCCACGGTGCTGACCGCGCCGTCGTCCATCGCGTGGCTGTTCAATGTCCGCGGCGGCGACGTCATCCGCTCGCCCCTGCCGCTGGGCCAGGCGATCCTGAACAAGGATGGATCGGCGCGCCTGTTCCTCGATCCCGTGAAGGTCTCGCCAGAGCTGCGTGCGTGGTTGGGCAACGAAGTGGCCTTGGAGACGCCGGACGACCTGCCCGCGGCCCTCGCCGACCTGAAGGGCAAGCGCGTGTTGATCGATCCGGGCCAATCCTCGGCCTGGTACTTCGACACCCTGCTCAAGGCCGGCGCCGAGGTCGTGCGCGGCGAAGATCCCTGCGCCTTGCCCCGCGCCTGCAAGAACCCGGTCGAGATCGCCGGCACGCGTGAGGCCCATGCTCGCGACGGCGTCGCCGTCACCCGCTTCCTGCATTGGGTCGCTACCGAGGGCCAAAGCCGCACCGTGGACGAGGTCGAGGTGGTCACCCGCCTGGAAGGATTCCGCCAGGACACCGGCGCGCTGAAGGACCTCTCGTTCGACACCATCGCCGGCGCGGCCTCGAACGGCGCCATCGTCCACTATCGGCCGACGACGCGCCTCAACAAGCAGGCCGAGAAGGGCTCACTGCTGCTCGTCGATTCCGGGGCCCAATACCTGGACGGCACCACCGACATCACCCGCACCGTCGCGATCGGCGAGCCGAGCCAGGAGATGCGCGAGCGCTTCACCCTGGTGCTGAAGGGCCACCTGGCGCTGGCGGTGATCCGTTTCCCCGCCGGGACCACCGGCTCGGCGCTGGACGTGCTGGCGCGCGCGCCGCTCTGGAACCTCGGCCTCGACTACGACCACGGCACCGGGCACGGCGTGGGCTCGTATCTGGGCGTGCATGAAGGTCCGCAGCGGATCTCCAAGCTGCCGAACTTCGTGGCGCTGCGGCCTGGCATGATCCTCTCGAACGAGCCCGGCTACTACAAGGAAGGCGCCTACGGCATCCGCATCGAAAACCTGCAGTTCGTCACCGAGCCCGCGCCTATTCCCGGCGGCGAGCGCGAGATGCTGGGCTTCGAGACCCTCACCCTGGCGCCGATGGATCGCCGCCTGATCGTGGTGGAGATGCTGACGGCGCAGGAGCGCGCGCAGATGGACGCTTACCATGCGCGGGTGCTCGAGGTGGTCGGCCCGCGGGTCGAGCAGCCGGACGTGCGCGCCTGGCTGGAAGCGGCCTGCGCGCCGCTTTAGCGCTTACGGGAGCGTCGCGAGGCGCTCCTGCTATTCGCCCGCCATCTTCAGGATCGTGGCCCAATCGGCGGCGCTGACCGGCGAGACCGAAAGCCGCCCCTGGCGCAGCATCGCCATATCGGCCAGCGCCGGGTTGGCCTTCATGTCCGCCAGGGTCACCGACTTGGCCAGCTTGCGGACAGGGGTCAGCTCCACGGCGACGAACTTTCCCGTCGGATCGCTGGCGTCAGGAAAGGCCTCCCTGGCGACCTGCGCGATGGCGACGACGTCCTTGCCCTCTTGCGAGTGGTAGAAGAACACCTGATCGCCGATCTTCATCGACTTCAGATGGGAGGCGGCCGCGAAGTTGCGCACGCCGTCCCAGACGGTGCGTCCGTCCCGTTCGAGATCGGCGTAGGAATAGGTGTCCGGTTCGGACTTCACGAGCCAGTGCGACGCCACGGCGATGCTCCTTGTATCTGGTCCAAGGTTGGGGACTGCGCAGTCCCACGACAAGTCCGGTCGACGCCTAGCCGCCGACCAGGGCCAACCACTCGTCCTCGGTCATCACCTCGATGCCCAGGTCAGTGGCCGTCTTCAGCTTCGAGCCTGCGCCGGGTCCGGCCACCACGAGGTCGGTCTTCTTGGACACCGAGCCTGAAACCTTGGCGCCCAAGGCCTCGGCTTGGGCCTTGGCCTCGTCGCGGGTCATCTTTTCCAGCGCGCCGGTGAAGACGATCGTCTTGCCCGCGACGGCGGTGTCCGTCTTCGGCCGCTCGGCCGGAATGACCTCTTCGAGCTGCGCGCGCAGGGCCTCGACCTTTTCGCGGTTGTGCGGCTCGGCGAAGAACTGGGCGATCATCCGCGCGGCGACCGGGCCGACGGCGTCGACGCCGGAGAGCTCCCGGAATTCCTCGCCTGGCTCTTCCCGCGCCGCCTCGCCCACCACTTCGGCGATCGTGTCCCAGTCGCCGAACCGCTCGATGAGGGCCGTCCGGCCGCGCGAATTCAGCTTCGGCACGGCCAGCTGCAGCCGCTTGTCGAGCGAGGTCTCCTCCGGCAGCAGCAGCAGCGCCTGTCGGCCCGAGCCGAAGTCCAGCAACGCGCGGACGGCGGTGGGGCCGAGCCCCTCCAGGTCGACAAGCGCGGCGTAGTTCTCGCCACCGACCTGCTGCGCCGCCGCGTGGGCGATCTGGACGAAATGATCGTAGGTCTCGAAGTGCCTCGCCAGCGCCAGCGACGTGGTCTCGCCGACGTGGCGCACGCCCAGGCCGAAGATGAAGCGGTCCAGCGGTATGCGCCGCTTGGCGTTGATCGCTGCGACCAGATTGTTGATCGACGTCTCGCCGTAGCCGTCGGTAGCGCGCAGTTCGGCGAGCTTCTCCTCGTCACGGGCCAACCGGAAGATATCGGCCGGCTCCCTGACCCAGCCGCGCTCGAAGAAGGCGGTCAGCTGCTTTTCGCCCAGCCCCTCGATGTCATACGCGCGGCGCGACACGAAGTGGCGCAGGTGCTCGATCCGCTGGAACGGACAGGCGAACTCGCCCGAACAGCGACGCACGACGGTCTCGGCGCCTGCGGCCGTGGTCTCCTTGACGATCGGCGTCTTCAGATCGCACGGACAGACGGCGGGAAACTCATAAGGCACGGCGTCTGCAGGCCTTTCCTCGGGCACGTAGCCGAGGATCTGCGGGATCACGTCGCCTGCCCGCTGGAGGATCACCGTGTCGCCGATCCGCACGTCCTTGCGGGCGATCTCGTCGGCGTTGTGCAGGGTGGCGTTGACGACGACGACTCCGCCGACGGTCACCGGATGCAGCCGCGCCACCGGTGTGATCGCGCCCGTCCGGCCGACCTGGATGTCGATGGCCTCCAGGGTCGTCCGCGCCTGCTGGGCCGGGAACTTGCGGGCGATGGCCCAGCGTGGCGTGCGGGTGATGAAGCCCAGGCGCTGCTGCCAGTCGAGGCGATCGACTTTGTAGACGACGCCGTCGATGTCGTAGCCGAGCTTTGGCCGCACGGCCTCCATCTCGGCATAGGCGTCCAGCAGGCCTTGCCCGCTGATCACCCGGCAGCTCTCGGGCGTCGTCTGGAAGCCCCAGGCCTTGAGCTTGGCCAAGGCATCCCACTGGGTCTGAGCGAACGGCTCGCTGAGCAGCCCCCAGGCATAGGCGAAGAACTTCAGCGGCCGCGTGGCTGTGACCTTCGGATCGATCTGGCGGAGCGAGCCGGCCGCCGAGTTGCGCGGATTGGCGTAGGTCTTCAGGCCCGCGGCCTCGTTGGCGGCGTTGAGCGCGGCGAACTCCTCGTGGCCGAGATAGACCTCGCCGCGAATCTCGATGACGTCGGGCCAGCCCTCGCCGGACAAGCGCTTCGGGATGTCGGCGATCGTGCGCAGGTTCTCGGTGACGTCCTCGCCCACGCGACCATCGCCCCGCGTCGCGCCCTGGACGAAGACGCCCTTCTCGTAGCGCAGCGAGGCCGAGAGGCCGTCGATCTTCGGCTCGGCCGTGTAGGCGACCTCCTCCGAGCCCGACAGGCGCAGGAAGCGCCGGATGCGGGCGTCGAATTCGAGGGCGTCGGTGTTGGAGAAGGCGTTGTCGAGGCTGAGCATGGGCACGCCATGCTCGACCGGCGAGAACTGCTCGGCCCGCGCCGCTCCGACCCGCAAGGATGGAGAGTTTTCGCGGATCAGATGCGGAAAGGCCGCTTCCAGCTCGGCGTTCCGACGCTTTAGCTCGTCGTACTCGCCGTCCGAAATCGTGGGCGCATCCTGCTGATGATAGCGGATGTCGTGCGCGGCGATCTCGTCCGCGAGCCAGGTGAGTTCTTCGACGGCCTCGGCCTCGGTGAGGTCGGAGGCGGCTTTGGACGTGTCAGGCATGCATCAAGGCTCTGGCGGCGGCCCGCGCGGCGTCGGTGATCTGAGCGCCGGCCAGCATTCGCGCGATCTCTTCCTCGCGCTCGGCCAGCGACAGCGTCTCCACCGCGGTCCGGATGCGCTCGGCGTCGCCGGCCTTGGAAATGCGCCAGTGCGCCTCGGCGCGCGCGGCGACTTGAGGGCTATGGGTGACGACCAGAACCTGGGCGTCGGTCGCCAGGCGCTTGAGGCGCAGGCCCACCGCGTCGGCCACCGCGCCGCCCACACCCTGATCGACTTCATCGAAGATCATCAACGGCTGCGCGCCCTCGGCGCGGCCGGCCAGAGAGGCCTTCAGCGCCAGAGCGAAGCGGGCGAGTTCGCCGCCCGACGCGATCGCGCCCAGGTCGCCGAACGGCGCGCCTGGATTGGTTGCGACCTCGAACGCCACGCGGTCTAGGCCGGTCGGGCCGGCCTTGTCTTCCCCGAGCGCGTCCACCGCCACGCGGAAGCGGGCCTTGTCCAGCTTGAGCGGCCCAAGTTCGCCCATGACCGCGGCGGCCAGCCGTTCGCCCGCAGCGCGGCGAGCCTCGGTCAGTTTGACAGCCTGGGCGAGGTAGTCGGCGCGCGCTGCGGCGACGGCCGCGTCGGCGGCCTTGAGGTCGTCTTCCGAGGATTCCATCGCCTGGAGACGTTCGGCGAAGCGGACCCGCAGGATCGGCAGTTCCTCGACACTGACCTGCAGCTTGCGGGCGACCCCGCGCAGTTCGAACAGGCGCTCCTCGGTCTTTTCGAGCTGATCGGGACGGAAGTCGAAGGCCTCCGCGGCGACGTCTACCGCGGCCTCGGCCTCCTGCGCCTCGCTGAACACCCGGTCGATAGCGCTGCTGGCCAGGGTCAGGCGCGCGACGGCGGGGGAATCCTCAGCCGCGCCTGCAGCGACGGCGCGGCTTCGCGCATGCTCGATGGCCCGAACCGCCTGGGCCAGGCGCGGGCCCAGGCCTTCGAAAGCCTGACGGGCCTCGGAGATGTCGCTCAGCGCCTTTTCAGAAGCGCCGAGAATGGCGCGCTCCTCGGCCAGAGCCGGTTCCTCGCCCTCGCGCGGATCGAGGCGGTCGAGCTCAGCCAGGCGCAGCGTCAGTTCTTCAGACTCGGCCGCCGAACGGGCGACGATCTCGCGAAGCTCGTCTGCCCGGTTGCGCGCGGCCCGCCAGTCGGCCCAGGCGCGAGATACGCCCGCCGTCAGCGCGCCGAGCGAGCCATAGGCGTCCAGCAACGGGCGATGCTTGCGTGCATCCAGCAGGCCGACCGTCTCGTGCTGCCCATGCACCTCCAGCAGGATCTCGCCCAGTTCGCGCAGGACCGTGGCGCTGGTCGCCTGATCGTTGACGAAGGCGCGGCTGCGGCCGTCGGCGCTCAGCGTCCGGCGCAGCACCAAGTCTTCGCTGCGATCGTAGGAGATGCCCTTCTCTTCCAGCACATCCCAGACCAGATGGTCGGGCGCCGGCGCGAACACGGCCGAGACCGCCGCTTGCGAAGCGCCCTGGCGCACCAGTCCGGCGTCGGCGCGCGCGCCGACGGCCAGGCCCAGGCTGTCGAGGATGATCGACTTGCCCGCCCCTGTTTCACCAGTCAGCGCCGTCAGCCCCGGGCCGATGGACAGGTCCAGGGCCTCGATGAGCACGACGTCGCGGATCCAAAGTCCGATCAGCATGGCTGCAAGATCGCCCGGAATCAGCCGGTTCGGAAGACGCTTAAGTTCGCTTTAGGTTCTATTTCCCGCCACCCAGGCCCGGAATGCGCGAGAGCAGGCCTCGGCGTTGTTCGGGCTTGGCCTCCTGGACGGCTGCAGGCGCTTCGGCGGAGGGCGTTTCCAGCGCCGGCGGCGGCGCGGCTTCGGCCGGAGCCTCCACAGGCGCAACGTCGGCGGCCGGCGGCCTGATGGTGGCTTCCTTGTCCTTCACGAACGGCAGGCGCGAGACCAGGCTCGGCTTCTTCGACTGCGACGGCTCGACCGCCGGGCGCAGGCCCCTGTCGGTCAGAAGCTTGTAAGCGTCGCGATACCAGACATCGCCCGGATAGTTGTAGCCAAGCACGGCGCCGTTGCGCTTGGCCTCTTCGGCCAGGCCCAGCGTCAGATACGCTTCCACCAGACGATAGAGCGCCTCGGGCGTGTGGCTGGTGGTCTGATAGCGGTCGATAACGGTCTTGAACCGGCCGATCGCGGCCAAGGTGTCGCCCTGCCGCAGGTACCAGCGGCCGATGGTCATTTCCTTGCCGGCCAGCTGGTCGTTGACCATGTCGATCTTCAGCCGGGCGTCGGCCGCATATTCGGTACGCGGATAGCGCTGAACGATCTCGGTCAGGTTGGCCAGCGCCTGGCCCGTCGCGGCCTGATCACGACCCACATCGACGATCTGCTCGAAGTAGCAGATGGCCTTCAGATAGTGGGCGTAGGCGGCGGCCGGATTGCCCGGATACAGCGAGATGAAGCGGTCGGCGTCACCGATCGCTTCGGCATAGTCGTTGCCCTGATAGTGGGCGTAGGCCGTCATCAGGATCGCGCGACGCGACCACTCCGAATAGGGATGCTGGCGTTCGACTTCACCGAAGTACTGGACGGCCTGATTCCACAGGCCGCGGTCCAGCCGGTCTGCACCGGTGGCGTAGAGCAACTCCACCGGCCGCTCTTCATAAGCCAGACGGGGCTTGTCTTCCTTGCCCGCACAGGAGGCCAGGGCGAGTGTGGCGCAGCCGACTATAAGAGCCGTGCGAGTCCGGGTATTGCGAAGCAAGGACACCTTCACCTCTAAAGGAACGACGCGCGCCCCCGCGCTGCGAGTCCCCGCTTCTACAGCATGGAATGCAGGGCGCAAATGCGGCGAAGCCCAAATCCAGACGCGACGTGGCGCCTCAGACCGCTTCGGCCAGCTCCGGCGCGAGGGTGCGATAGCGCCACGACTTCGGCGAGGCCAGCAGGGCGCGAACCAGTTGATTGTTCAGGCTATGGCCGGCCAGCACGCCCTCGAAGCGGCCGAGGATCGGCGCGCCCAGAACATACAGGTCGCCAATAGCGTCCAGGGCCTTATGACGCACGAACTCATCCGGACGGCGCAGGCCTTCCGGATTGAGAATGCGGTCGCCCTCGATGACCACGGCGTTTTCCATCGAACCGCCACGGGCCAGACCGATGGAGCGCAGATACTCGACCTCATGCAGGAAGCCGAAAGTGCGGCAGTCGGCCAGCTCGGTGCGGAACGCCTGCTCGTCCATGACCAGGTCGACGGCCTGACGTCCGATAGCGGCCGACGGAAAGCGAATCTCGAAGGCCACTTCGAACTCGTCCGACGGCTTCAGGACGGCGCTCTTGTCGCCGTCGACAAACTCGATCGGCTCCACGATCTCGATATAGGTGCGCAGCGCATCCTGCGAACGGCGGCCGGCGCGATCCAGGATCTGCACGAACGGCAGCGACGAGCCGTCCATGATCGGCATCTCGGGGCCATCGAGTTCGACGACCGCATTGTCGACGCCCAACATGACCAGAGCAGCCATCAGGTGCTCGATGGTAGAGACGCTGACGCCGGCGGCATTCTCAATCACAGTGCCAAGCTGGGTCTTGGTCACGGCTTCGCCTGACACCGGCACGCGGTTGTCGCGGTCGGTCACGTCCGTGCGGACGAAGACAATTCCGGAGTTGGTCGGCGCAGGACGAACGGCGACACGCGTATAGGCGCCCGTATGGACGCCGACGCCGGCGAAGATCGCCGGACCCTGCAGGGTGTGTTGAAACTCTTGTGCGCGCAAAACTCGCCGCCTTCCTCGTTCGGACGTGCGATCCAACAAACCGCACCATGCCCCAACTGTCAGGTAAGGGTTATGCCGCGCCGCAGCAAAACACTTCCTGTTTCGCAATGTTTCGATTTGGGACGGTTAATAAACCCTTAGGATTCAAGGGGAAGCAGGAGCCTTCCAATGGCATTCGCAACCGTCGTTGACAGGGGGAACGGGAGCCTCTTAGCCTCTCGTCACGGATCGAGCCAGCCACGGAGCGCCGCGATGAAGACACTCAACGCAACGCCATCATCCGTGACGTTCGGCGTCGGCCTGATCCCGACCTGATCGCGACCGTCACGATCCCGGCTACGGCCGACAAGGGCCCGCGCGCCCTGTGACGAGACATGACATGACCCATCCCACCCCCGCCGCTCCGTCGAGCGCGGCGGCTCCTGCGCCGTCGGCCTGGAGCCTGATCAATCTTGAAGTCGAGACCCGGTTCGACATTGCGCCCGACGGACGGATCGACCGAGAAGCCGCCCCCGACGGCTCCCCCGGGCCGCTAATGTTCCTGGCGGGATGCTGTGAAGGCGTCGCCATGCGCCTCGGAAGGCAGGTCGACCAAGACCTCGCTGCGGCGCTGAGCGACCTGGCCGCGGACGAACCGCCGCTAGGCGATCCGGACAGCGCGCCGCGCCACCTCGACCGCTACCTTGCCCTGCTGGGCCCAGGATGCGTCGCCAGTCGGGGCCTCGCCTATCATCTGCCTCACGGCACGTCCGCGCCTGGGCGGGCCGAGACAGTTCTTTCGGGAAGCCCCGAGGCGGCCCGACTGGAAGAGCGGTTCGCACGCGATGGCATGCCGCCTGCCCTCGCAGCGCGGAATTTCCACCAGGTTGCAGACCTCTGGCCGCCCTACTGCCTGATCATGCAGGATGGGGAGATCGCGTCGATGGCCTTCGCCTCCCGCCTTGGCGGGCGCGGCGCAGAGCTGGGCCTGGAAACCCTGACGCCCTTCCGTGGCCGCGGTCTCGCCGCCCTCGCCGTCGCCGGTTGGAGCAGCCATCCGGCCCTCGCCGAGCGCTCGCTCTTCTACAGCACCGCTCATGGCAATCACGCCTCGCAGCGCGTCGCTGCCAAGCTCGGACTTCGGTTCCTCGGGCCGACCTGGGCGTTCGCCAGCGCCTGAAACGCAAAACGGCCGGGCGACGCCCGGCCGTTTCACATTGATTTTGCTCGGACTTAGTTGGCCAGGCGGCGCAGGAAGGACGGAATCTCCAGATCTTCCTGGCTATCGAACTGGGCTTCCTGGGCCGGCTGCTCGGCAGGGAGCGCTCCGCCACGGCTGACCGGCGCCTGTTGGCGAGCCGGCTGCGGCGCAGGTTGTTGCTCGTAGCGCGGGCGGCTGCCGAAGAGGCTGAGGAAGCCGCTGCGTTGCGGGCGCCGCTCCTCGTAGGCCGGCTCAGCGAACAGCGGCTCTTCTTCGAATTCCTCGACCGACGGATCGACGATCTTGGTCATCGGGCGGGTGATCTGCGGTTCAGGCGCAGCGGAGACCACCGGAGCCGGGGTCGGCGCGGGCGCCGGAGCGCTGTAGAGATCGCCCTGCTCTTCCTCGAACACGGCCTTGACCGGCTCAGGCGCCGGAGCGGGTGCAGGCGCCGGGGCGGCGGCGACAGGCGCCGTCGCCGGCACATAAGCAGCCGGTTCCGGATAGCGCGGCGCCGGGCGGTCAGCGAAGCTCGGCGGAGCCGGACGTTCGTAGCTCGGGGTCGCGCGCATGACCGGCTCGGTCACCGGGGCCGGACGAGTTGTCTCGGCGCGCAGCGGCGGCGCGGTCAGCGGTCGGCGCTCGACCTTCGGCTCGATCGCCGCGATGGAGGCGCCGTCCATGCCGGTGGCGACCACCGACACGCGCATGACGCCGTCCAGCGTCGGATCGAAGGCCGCGCCGAAGATGATGTTGGCTTCGGCGTCGACTTGTTCGGAGATGGCGTTCGCCGCTTCGTCGACTTCCAGCAGGGTCATGTCCAGACCGCCGGTCACGTTGACCAGCACGGCCTTGGCGCCCTTCAGCGAGACTTCGTCCAGCAGCGGGTTGGCGATCGCGTTCTGGGCGGCCATCAGGGCGCGGTCTTCGCCGGTCGCCTCGCCTGTGCCCATCATCGCCTTGCCCATCTCGGTCATGACCGTGCGGACGTCGGCGAAGTCGAGGTTGATCAGGCCCGGCAGCACCATCAGATCGGTGATCGAGCGGACGCCCGAGTGCAGGACCTGGTCGGCCATGCCGAAGGCTTCAGCGAAGGTGGTCCGCTCGTTGGCGACCCGGAACAGGTTCTGGTTCGGGATGACGATCAGGGTGTCGACGTAGCGCTGCAGCTCGCCGATGCCGGCGTCGGCCAGACGCATGCGATGGCGGCCTTCGAAGTGGAAGGGCTTGGTCACCACGCCGACGGTCAGGATGCCGCGCTCGCGGGCGCACTTGGCGATGATCGGCGCGGCGCCGGTGCCGGTGCCGCCGCCCATGCCGGCAGTGATGAAGATCATGTGGGCGCCGTCGAGGTGCTCACCGATCTCCGGGATCGATTCCTCGGCCGCGCTCATCCCGACTTCCGGATGAGCCCCGGCGCCGAGGCCCTGGGTCACCTGGACGCCGAGCTGGATCCGGCGATCCGTCTTGGCGAACGCCAGCTGCTGGGCGTCGGTGTTGGCGACGACGAATTCGACGCCCTCGAGGTGGGCCTCGATCATATTGTTAACGGCGTTGCCCCCGGCGCCCCCGACGCCGAACACAACGATCCGCGGCTTCAGTTCGGTCGCGCGAGGCGCGGAAAGTGCGATAGCCATTGGGACCCTGTGTCCTCCGTACCGTGGTCAAGGGAACTGAAGGCGACCCGCCCGCCTGGTTCCCGCGACGGCTGGCGTTAAGGAAGCGCCCACCATCGTTAATTGGCGGTTAACTGCATAAGGCGAGTCGGAGGCGCGTGAAGGCGCATCCACAACAAAATTTCTTGCTGTGTAAGGCTTGAGCGTTAACCACGCGGGCCGACTTGCAGCACGTTCGTCGGCTAGAGGGCCCCTGGCGCTAAGGCGCTCAATGAACAGGGTTTTGCATCCTGCGCGAGCATGCGAAGTCCCCGATTCACCCTCACGGCGAAGCTTGAAATCCCCTGTTCAGAGGTTCTCGCGCAGCCAGGCGGCGGCCTTGGCGACCGGGTTGGCCTTGGGGTCGAGCGGCTCACGGCGCAGTTTGGCGCTGGCCAGAGCCTTGGCCGAAACCGCTTCCCGCGGACCGAACGCCGCGCGCTGCAGCACCCCGGCGGCGGCGCAGAACGCCGGGCCTGAAGCCGCATCGGCCAAGTGCGGCACGCGGCGTGGACGGCCGAGGCGGACCGGCCGGTCGAAGACCCGGACGGCGACTTCGCGCACGCCCGCAAGTTGACTTGCGCCGCCAGTGAGAACCAGGCCGGCGCCGGCCTCGACCGGAGCGCCGGAGGCCTTCAGGCGATCGCGGAGCAGTTCCAGGGTCTCTTCGACGCGCGGGGCGATGATGCCCTTCAGCAGCGACCGCGGCGCGATGACGGGCCCCGCGCCTGGATCGTCGCCGCGCGGCGGCGCCTCGATCATCTCGCGGTCTTCGTTGGCCGAGGCGATGGCCGAGCCGTGCAGGGTCTTGATGCGCTCGGCGCCGGCGACCGAGGTCGACAGGCCGCGGGCGATGTCGGCGGTGACATGGCTGCCGCCGACCGGAAGGGTTTCGACGTGGATCAGGCTGCCGCCCGCGAACACGGCCGCGGAGGTCGAGCCGCCGCCCATGTCGATGCAGACCGCACCCAGGTCCATCTCGTCCTCTTCCAGCGCAGCGAGCGCCGAGGCGAACGGCGCGGCGACGACGCCTTCGAACTGGAGGTGGGCGCGCTCAACGCAGGCGCCCAAGGTTTGGTAGACGGCCTCGCTGACGGTCACGACCAGCAGTTCCACGCCGAGCGACCGGCCGAACATGGCGCGCGGATCACGAATCGCGGCTTGGCCGTCCACGCTCCAGGCGACGGGCAGAATGTGCGCGGCCCGGCGGCCGGGAATCTTGATCTGGGAGAGGGCCTGCTGGATCGCGCGGACCAGGTCGCCATCGTTGATGGGGCGCGCGCCAAGCGACACGCGGCCGGCGATGCGATGGCTGGTGAGCTGGCCGCCGGCAGTGGCGACCGTGACGCCCTGGACCTGCACGCCAGCGACGTTCTCGGCCCGCTCCACGGCCTGAGCGATGGCGTCGGACGCCTCGTCGAGGTTGATGATCGCGCCGCCGCGCACACCGCGCGACTGGACATAGCCGACGCCGGCGGCGGTCAGGGTGCGATCGCCACGGCGCACGCCGTCCGGCTTCATGATGAAGCACGTGACCTTGGACGCGCCCAGATCCACGGCGGCCACCACCGGCTGGCGGCTCAGCGCGGCCTTCAGGCCCTCGCGGCTTTCCTTGCGTTCCTCAACCCGGGTCGACAAGTCCTTACGTCCTTCCTTAAGTCTCACGCGCCGTTGGCGACCAATTGGCCCGGCAGCACGCCGTCGCGCGGGCGCACGGCCACCACGGTCGGATCGCGCAGATCGATCCGCTCGAAGCCCAGTTCCAGAATGCGCGAGCGCTGATCGAGCTGTTCGAGCTGGATCAGGGCCGCGCCCTCGTCGACCGCCGGCAGTTGCACCAGCGAGCCGTCTTTCATCCTCAAGTCCCAGCGGCGGCCATCGACGCGCACCAGCGCCTCGGTCCGCTCGGCCAGGCGCGGCCGGGCCGCCACTTCCGGCAGGATCGCGGAGGCGGCCTCGTTGGCGCCCGCGCCGACGATCAGCGGCAACGTCGGGAACCGGCCGGGATCGGCCTCCGGGATCACCCTCCCCGTCTCGTCGATCACGTGGCTGCGGCCACCGTTCTGCCAGACAGCCAGTTGCTGGCGCTCCACCACGGCCAGGACCAGGGTGTCGGGCAGCAGGCGAACGACGCGCGCTTCCTTCACCCAGCCCACAGCCTCGATCCGTTGGCGAATGGCCTCCAAGTCCATCCCCAGCACCGGCTCGTCCTGATAGACGGCAGCGGCGCGCAGGATGTCGGCCGTCGCCATCTCGGACGCGCCCTCGACGTGAATGGCTTTCAGCTTGAAGCCGACGCCGGCGAACCCGCCGCCGACGGCCGAGCCCATGGACGCGCCCAGCTTTTCGCTGCGATGGCCAGTGGCCATGGTGACGGTCAGAGCGATCGCGACCACGCCGGCGGCCGCAATCAGCGCGTGCCAGGGCGACAGCCCTACGCCGCGCGCGGCGCCCAACTTGGCAGGCGCGTACGACGCCCCCGGCTTCCTCGCGCGGGGGGCGGACTTGGAGCTAGCGGGCGTCTTAGCCCGGGGCTTCGCTTGTGCTCGCGACTCCCCCCGCAGTGCCGCGGGCATACGCATCCTCCGTGATCCAAAGCACCAGACGGTCGAAATCCACCCCCTTGTGAGCCGCCTGCTCTGGAGCGAGCGAGGTGGGCGTCATGCCGGGCTGGGTGTTGACCTCCAGAAGGACCAGAATGTCGTTAATGTCGTCATAACGAAGGTCGGAGCGGGTAACCCCTCGGCAACCAAGAGCAGCGTGCGCCTTCTCCGACAATTCCAGCGCCTTTTCAAAGACATGAGGGGGAATATCGGCCGGCACGACGTGCACGGAACCGCCCTGCGCGTACTTGGCTTCGTAATCGTAAAATTCAGTCTGCGGGATGATGTCGGTAACGGTCATCGCCTTGCCGTCCATTACGGCAACAGCGAGCTCCTTTCCGCGAACATAGGGCTCGATCATCACCTCTTCGCCGAAGGTCCAGTCGGGCGACTTCAGCTCCTGCGGCGGGCGATTCGCGCCCTCCCGAACGATGAACACGCCGACCGACGATCCTTCGGCGTTAGGCTTGATCACATATGGCGGAGGCATGACGTGGTCAGCCGCCGCGACGTGCCGGTTGAAGAGGCCGCCGCCCGGCACGGTGACCCCCGCCGCGGCCATCACCGCCTTGGCCTTGGCCTTGTCCATGGCCAGCGCGGACGCCAGCACGCCCGAGTGGGTGTAGGGGACTTTCAGCGTCTCCAGGATGCCCTGAACGCAGCCGTCCTCCCCCCATTCGCCGTGGAGGGCGTTGAAGCACACGTCCGGCTTCAGCGCGCTCAGCACCTGCGCCAGATCGCGGCCGGCGTCGACATAGGTGACCTTGGCGCCCAGGCGTTCGAGCGCAGCGCCGCACTCCCGTCCTGACGAAAGGCTGACCTCGCGTTCGGAGGAGAGGCCGCCCAGCAGCAGGGCGACGTGATGTCCGGAGAGGGGAAGGCTCACTGGCTTGCGCTCGCAGTCTTGCGGAAGTCGATATCGCTGTCCGCCACGGTGTAAACGAAGGCGGCCCAGACGGCCACGTTCTGCGCGAGTTCTTTGGGGTCGACCTTGTCCAGGGTGTCGTCCGCCGAATGGTGGAGGTCGAAGTAGCGGGTCGCGTCCTGCTGGAACTCCACGACCGGCGTGCCCAGGCGCCTGAGGCCCGCCACGTCCGCGCCGCCGTCCACCGCCGGCTCGCGGGAGATGATCACGCGTAGCGGGACAGCCGCAGCGGCAAAGGCCTTCATGGCCGGATGAGTCAGGCTGCCCGCAGGCAGCTTGGCGTTGAAGATCTCGCCCGCGCCCAGATCGCTCTCGCCGGCCACGATCAGATTGGGGACCTCGTCCTTGTGGGCGTCGGCGTAGGCAGCGCCCGACCCGCCCTGCTCCTCAGCGCCCCACATGACCACGCGGATCGTCCGGCGCGGGCGTTGAGGCAGATCGGAGATGAGCTTGGCGGCCGCCGTCGTTACGCCGATGCCGGCCGCATCGTCGACCGCGCCGGTGCCGGCGTCCCAGGAGTCCAGGTGGCCGCCAATGACGACGACCTCATCTGGCCTCTCCCGGCCCTTGATCTCGCCGACGACGTTGTAGGCCGGCGCCTTGGTCCGATAGGTCGACGCCATCGACAGCTTGATGCGCACGGGCTTGCCGCGCGCGACCATACGCTCCAGCAGCTCGGCGTCCGGCGGCGAAAGCGCCGCCATGGGGATGCCCGAGATAGCCGCCCCGCCGCCATGCGGCAGGCGGGTGTCGTCCGTGGAGATCGACCGGACCAGATAGCCGACTGCGCCGCGCTTGGCGGCCTCGACGCCGCCCGAACGGGTGCGGACCGCGCCGGCATAGCCGCGGATGTCCTGCGTCCGGCGCATCGGCTCGGTCACGACGGCGATCTTGCCCTTCAGAGCGCCCGGCGGTTGGGCCAGGAGCTCATCGTAGCTGCGGAAAAGCGCGATCTCCGCCTCCAGTCCTCCGACCGGGGTCGCGGCCGAACGGCCAAGGCCGAGAATTTGCAGCTTCTGCGGGAATGGCGCCGTCACCTCGGCCGCCTCTGCGCCGCGCAGCCACGACTCGGTTTCGAAGGTCTCGACGTGGACGTTCTCGAAGCCGAGGGCCTTCAGCTTGGCCACGCCCCAGTCGCGAGCACGGTCCATGGCGGGCGAGCCCTGGGGGCGGGCGCCAATCTCCGTGGTCAGGGATTCGGTCACGTCCCAAGCGGTGGTGTCGACCAGCGCCTTGTCCCGCAAAGCGACGGCGGTGGCGGCCAAATCCGCAGCGTAAACGGCGGTGGAGGAAAGCAGGGTGGCGGCAGCGGCCGCAAGCAAGGCAATGCGCATTTGCGGCGCGTGCCTCTGGTCGGGGATGCTGTCAAGCTGCTCCCACGGTTCATAGCGCCTTGGTCGCAGGCAGCCGAGCAAGTCAGTGTTATTTCGGAGCTGCAACCGCGGATTTCGCGCACCTGATCTGCACGCTCGATTCACCAAACCGGAGAACGCGGTCGCAATTCACGCAATCGTAAACCTTACATTAACGCGAAAGTCGCCAACCACGCGAATACTGAACGACCCCAGTTGAACCGCCCCTTGAATGGTCAAGCTTGTACTCAGGCGATTTCCCGAGAATCTCTATTCCAGCTTGTAATCGCAGCGTAACGGCGTTACGCGTTAACTAGGTTTCGTCGGGTGCGACGACACAAGCTCGGGACTATGAGGTTACAGATGAAGGCGTGCTCGCTAGGGCTCGCCGCGGCAGTCATGCTGTCGCTAGGCGCCGTCACATCTCCACCTGCTGCAGCCACAACTATTTTCAACAATTTCGCGGGATCCCCTGCGAAACAGACCGAACTCGTCAAGATCGACGGCAAGCTTTACGCGCTCGATATCTCAGGCCTGGTCCATGACGGGAACCCCGTCGAAGAGTTCTGGACGAAGGAAAAAGACAAGACCTCGGCCGAGCTTCGCGCCCAGCTGCGGCTGGTGTCGGCCGCAGTGCCAGAGCCTGCCAACTGGGCGATGATGATCGTCGGCTTCGGCATCGCGGGCGCGGCGGTTCGCGCCGGCCGCCGCCGCAACTTCCTGGCGAAATAGCCGGCGCGGCGTCAGGCCGTCCGGCCGATCCGCTTGATCTCCCATTCCAGCTCGACGCCGGTCTTCGCCTTCACGTCCGTGCGCACCGCCTCGCCCAGGCCTTCCAGGTCGGCCGCGGTGGCCTCGCCGGTGTTGATCAGGAAATTCGAGTGCAGTGGCGAGAACATCGCGCCGCCGAACGGCTTGCCCCGCCAGCCAGCTTCATCGACCAGCTTCCATGACGAATGGCCAGTCGGGTTCTTGAATGTCGAGCCGCCAGTCTTCTCGCGGATCGGCTGCGTGGTTTCGCGGCGCGCGGTGATCTCGGCCATCCTCGCCTCGATCGCGGAGGGTTCGTCCGGGCGGCCTTGAAACACCGCCTGGATCCAGATCACTTCACCAGGCTCCACGGCGCTGTGGCGGTAGGTGTAGCCGAAGTCTTCGAGGGAATAGCTGACGACCTCGCCGCTGCGGTCAAACCCCCAGGCCGAGAGGAGCACGTCCTTCGTCTCGCTGCCGTAGCAGCCGGCGTTCATGGTCAGCGCACCGCCGATGGTCCCCGGGATCCCCGCATAGAACTCGAGCCCAGCCAGGCCGGCCTTGGCCGCCGCCTTGGCGACCATCGAATCCAGCGCGCCGGCGTCGGCGATGACCCAGCCCTCTTCCTCGTCAATTGAGACTTCGGCGAACGCCTTGCCGGCCAAGCGGATGACCACGCCTTCGACGCCGCCGTCCCGCACGATCACATTGGACCCGACGCCGAGCACGGTGACAGGGACCTCGTGCGGCAGCGCCTGCAGGAAATCGCTCAGGTCCGTTTCATCGGCCGGGAGGAACAGGACCTCAGCGGCGCCGCCCACCCGAAACCAGGTGAAGGGACCGAGGGGTTCGTCGCGAAGCAGGCGGCCGCGTACTTCCGGCAGGTGGTCTCGCCAGCTCATTTGTTCAACGCCTCAAGCTGCCCGGGCAGCGCGTGCGCCCAGGCGGTAATGTCGCCAGCGCCGAGGCAGACCACGAGATCTCCGGTCCTCGCCTCCTCATGCACAAGCCGCGCGAGTTCGGCGGGACTCTCCAGGGCCAGCGCCCGACGGTGGCCGAAACGGCGCAGGCCCTCGACCAGCCCGTCGCGGTCGGCGCCGGCGATCGGCGTCTCGCCCGCCGTGTAGACGTCGGCGACGATCACCGTGTCGGCGTCGTTGAAGCAGCCGCAGAACTCGTTGAACAGGTCGTGCAGGCGAGTGTAGCGGTGCGGCTGGACCACAGCGACGACGCGCCCCTCGGTCACCGCGCGCGCGGCCTTCAGCACCGAGGCGATCTCGACCGGGTGATGGCCGTAGTCGTCGATGACCCGCACCCCGTTCGCCACGCCGGTCGTCGTGAAGCGCCGCTTCACTCCGCCGAACCCCGCCAGGCCCTTTCGGATATCGTCGTCGGAGACCCCAAGTTCACGGGCGACCGCGATCGCAGCCGTGGCGTTCAGCACGTTGTGCTGGCCGGCCATCGGCAGATGGAGGTTCTCCAGCCGCGTCGTCGGGCCGTCCTGTGGGGCGAAGACCGCGTCGAACCGCGAGCCGTCCGGCCCCATGCTGATCTTCTCGGCGCGCACCTCGGCTTGCGGATTGGTCCCGTAAGCAATGACCCGGCGGTTCTGCACGCGCGCGGCCATAGCCTGGACTTCGGGATGGTCCGTGCAGACAGCGGCGAAGCCGTAGAACGGGACGTTCTCGACGAAGTCCTGGAACGCCTTCTTCACGGCCTCGAAGTCGCCGTAGTGGTCCAGGTGCTCGGGGTCGATGTTGGTGACGATCGCGCAGGTCGACTTGAGCTTCAGGAAGGTGCCGTCGCTCTCGTCGGCCTCGACCACCATCCAGTCGCCCTCGCCGACCTTGGCGTTGGTGCCGTAGGCGTTGATGATCCCGCCGTTGATCACGGTCGGGTCCTTGCCGCCCGCGTCCAGCAGGGCGGCGACCATCGAGGTCGTGGTGGTCTTGCCATGGGTGCCGCCGACCGAGACCGAGTACTGCAGGCGGGTCAGTTCGGCGAGCATCTCGCCGCGATGGACCAGCGGCAGGCGCTTCTCGCGGGCGGCGATCATCTCAGGATTATCGGCCTTGATGGCCGTCGAGTAGACGATGGCCGACGCGCCTTCGACATTGGCGGCGCCCTGGCCGATGAACACCTTCGCGCCCAGCTTCTCCAGCCGCTCGGTGTTGGCGCTGGCCTTGGCGTCGGAGCCCTGCACCGTATAGCCGATGCGCAGCATGATCTCGGCGATGCCGCTCATTCCGATGCCGCCGATGCCGATGAAGTGCACGGGGCCGAGTGCGAAGGGGACGGGGCGCTTGTTCATTTTTGGACGGCGGTTCTCTCGACCAGGTCGGCCAGGCGTTCGGCCGCGTCAGGCTTGGCGATGGAGCGCGCGCCGGCGGCCATGCGCGCGAGGCGATCGGGGTTGGTCAACAGCTTCTGCAGCGCGCCGGCCATCGTATCCACAGTGAGTTGGTTTTCCCGCGCGACCTCGGCGCCGCCGGCCTCGGCCATAACGCGCGCGTTCTGGCCCTGGTCATCGTCCAGCGCGATCGCCAGCGGGACCAGGATGGCGGGTTTGCCGGCGACGGCGAACTCGCAAACCGATCCGGCGCCCGAGCGCCCGATCACCAGATGCGCGTCGCGCAGGCGCGTGGCCATGTCGCGGAAGAACGGAGCGATCTCGGCCTTCACCATCGCGTCGGCATAGATCCGCCGGGCGTTGTCCATGGATTCCTTGCGCGTCTGCTGCTGGACGTCGAGCCTGTGACGCAGGTCTTCGGGCAGCTGCTTGATCGCTTCAGGCATCAATTCCGAGAGCAGGCGCGCGCCCTGGCTGCCGCCTGTGATGAGCAAGCGGATCGGGCCGTCGGCGGTCGGCGGCGTATAGAGATGGTCAGCCAAGGCCCGGATGTCGGGCCGGATCGGATTGCCGACGACGACGGCGTTCTCGGCGACGCTCCCAGGCGCCTTCTGAAGCACCGGGAAGGCGCAAGCGACGGCGCGAACGTGGCCAGCCAGCCGGCGATTGGCGCGTCCCATGACGGCGTTCTGCTCATGCAGCAGCGTCGGCCGGCCCTGGGTGATGCCCGCCAGCAGGCCGGGAACCGAAGGGTAGCCGCCGAACCCGACAACGACCGCCGGATCGATCCGCGTGAAGGCGGCGCGGGCCTGCATGACCCCGCGCACGATGGCGATCCCGGCTTGGCCCATGGCGACCACGTCGCCGCGCTGGAAGGTGCGGGCCGAAAGCCCGATCCGCTCCTCGGCCGGGAAGCTCTCGGCGAACGCGGCGGCGCGCTCGTCGGACGCCAGCACGATGCGCCATCCACGGGCGATCAGCGCCTCGGCTAGAGCCTGTGCGGGAAAGAGATGCCCTCCGGTTCCACCGGCGGCGACGACAGCGATCTTGCGCATCACGAGCCTTTAGGCGAACGCGCCGGCCTTGGCGAGGCCCTCGCCCTGGGAATAGGCGCCCGGTCGACGGCGAGTCAGCGCAAGCGCCATGCCGAACGTCAGGCAGATCGCCCACATCGACGAACCGCCGTAGGAAATGAACGGAAGGGTCATGCCCTTGGTCGGGATCATGTTGAGGTTCACCGCCACATTGATGAAGGCCTGTTGGCCCACCAGGACGAAGAGCCCGGCCGCGGCCACCTGCTCGAAGGGATCGGTCAGTTTCATGGCGCGATAGAGGCCGCGCGTGACGATGAAGCCCAAAAGTATGATCAGCAGCAGCGAGAAGATCAGGCCGTACTCCTCGGCGCCGACCGAATAGATGAAGTCGGTGTGCAGGTCGGGCACGTGGCGCTTCATGACGCCCTCCCCCGGACCGCGCCCAAAGAAGCCGCCGGCGGCGATGGCCTCGGCCGCCCGGTCGACTTGGTGGGTGTCGGCGCGGTCTGGACTGAGGAAGCGGTCCACCCGGCTGGCCACGTGCGGGAACAGGAAGTAGGTCGACGACAGGCCGACCACGGCCACTCCGCCTAGCAGCATGACCCAGGACAGCGGCACGCCCGCCATCCAGAACGCCGCCCCGAAGGCGATGGTGATCAGCACGGTCTGGCCGACGTCGGGCTGGATCAGCAGCAGGCCGACCGACAGGAAGTAGAGGCCGAAGGCGATCGAGACGCCGGGCACGCCCTGCCCCTTCTGGCCTTCGGAGAACATCCACGAAACCAGCACGATCAGCGCCGGCTTCATGAACTCGGACGGCTGCAGGGTGAACGCGCCCAGTTGCACCCAGCGGGTCGCCCCCTTGGCCGTGTGCCCCAGGAACGGCAGCACCAGCATGATCGCGATGGCGATCACATAGATGAAGAAGGCCGCACGGCGGATCCCTCGCCCGTCGAGCATCGAGACGCCGATCAGGATGGCCGCGCCCGTCACCGCGAACACGCACTGGCGCACCGCGAAATGGAAGGGGTCGCCGACGTTCATCCGCGCCGCGGCGGCTGGGCTGGCCGCGAAGGACATCATCACGCCAATGGCGATCAGCGCCGCCACGGCCCCAAGCATCCAGCGATCCGTCGTCCACCACCAGATTCCCACGGACGAGCGGTCGCTCCGCGCGAAGGCGTGGGCCTGCTGATGGCGATGGATGTTGCTCATGGGCGTCTCCGCGGGCGCGGCGGCCCGTATCCTTCAGATGCCCGCGGCATGCTTAAGATATCTTAACCAAGCGGCCATCCAGATACCCTGCGACTTGAATTCTCTCCCCGGCGCGGGCGACATCGAACTTCCGCCAGGAAGAGGACGCCCGATGACCCAAGTTCCCGCCCCGCCGACCGATCAGGCCGCCTACTGGAACCAGGCAGGCGGCCAGGCGTGGGTCGATCTCCAGAACCTCATGGACCGCTTGAATCGCCCGATTGAGGAGGTGCTGGTGGCGCGCGCCTTCCCCGGCGCGGGCAAGCGTGTGATCGACATCGGCTGCGGCGCGGGCGCCACGACTCTGGGCATGGCCAAGCGGCTCGGGCCGGAGGGTCTGTGCCTCGGTGTCGACATCTCCGGCCCGCTGATCGAGATCGCCAAGGCGCAGGCGATCGCCGGAGCGCAGTTCGTCGAGGCCGACGCCCAGACCTACGACTTCGGCGCCCCCGGCTTCGACGCGGCGATGTCGCGTTTCGGAGTAATGTTCTTCAGCGACTTCGACGCCGCCTTCGCGAACATCCGCGCCGGACTGAAACCCGGTGCGGAGCTTGTCTTCGCCTGCTGGCGCAAGCCCGCCGACAATCCGATGGCCGTCATAGCCAGCCGCGCGGCTGCACCATTCCTGCCGCCGACGCCGCCGACCGACCCGCTGGCGCCCGGACGCTTCGCCTTCGCCGATCCGGACCGGGTGCACGGCATCCTGCAGCGCAGCGGCTGGGCGCAGATCAACATCGACCGGCTCGACACGCCCACCCCGGTCGCCCTGCCCGACCTGGTCACGCTCAGCCTTCGCATGGGGCCGGTCGCCGCCGCCCTGCGCGATCAGGACGAGGCGGTGCGCGGCAAGGTGCGTGAGGCGGTGGAGACGGCGCTTGCGGCCGAGGCGGTCAATGGCGTCGTGCCGATGGTCGCCGGTTGCTGGCTGGTGACCGCACGGGCCTGACGTCCGCTAGGCGCGCGCGCCCTTGGCGACGGGTTGCGAAAGCGCGTTCACCGCGTCGCGGAACGCCTCGCCTCGCGCTTCGAAGTCGGCGAACTGATCGAACGAGGCGCAGGCCGGCGACAGCAGCACGACCGCCTCCTGCCCCGAAGCCGCAGCATCGGCGTAGGCAGCCGCGACCGCCGCCGGCAGCGCGCCGCACTTGGCGACCTTGGCCTTGCCCTCAAGGGTGGAGGCGAAGGCTTCCTGCGACTCCCCGATCAGGTAGGCCTTCTCGATGCGCGGGAAGAGGTCGGTGAGGCTGTCGATGCCCCCGGCCTTCGGGACCCCTCCGGCGATCCAGTAGAACTTCGGATAGCTCGACATCGCCTGGCGCGCGGCGTCGGCGTTGGTGGCCTTGCTGTCGTTGACGAAGCGGACCTTGCCGACCGTTCCGACCGTCTCCATCCGGTGCGCCAGGCCCGGGAAGCTCATCAGGCCGTCGGCCGCTTCCTGCGAGCTTAGGCCGAGGCCGCGCACGGCGGCGTAGGCCGCGGCGGCGTTCTGCCAGTTGTGGCGGCCGGGCAGCGAGCGGGCGCGCAGCAGGTCGGCGATCTCCACCGCCCGTTCGCCCGTCGCGTCATAGAGCAGGCCCTGCAGGACATAGACCCCGCGGCCCATGGCCTTGGAGGCCGAGATCGGCACGATGGTGCGGCGGTTCGCGGCGGTTATCTCGGTGCAGATCCGCTGGCCCCAGGGGTCATCCACGCCGATGACGGCGGTGTCGCCCTTGCCCTGGTTCAGCAGGATACGGCGCTTGGCTTCCACATACCCTTCCATTCCGCCGTGGCGGTCCAGGTGATCGGGCGAAACGTTCAGCAGCAGCGCCACGTCGGGCTTCAGGCTGGAGGTCAGATCAAGCTGGTAGGAGCTCAGCTCCAGCACGTAGACCGCGCCGCCGTGCATGTCCTCGAGGCCCAGCACGCCCAGGCCGATGTTGCCGCCGACACGGACGTCACGGCCGGCCGCGGCGCAGATGTGGCCGATCAAAGCCGTGGTCGTCGACTTGCCGTTGGTGCCGGTGATCGCGACGATCTTCGGCCGCCTGTGCTCTGGCGCGGCGTTCACGGTCCGGGCGAACAGTTCGACGTCGCCCAGGATCTCGACGCCCGCCGCCTTGGCCTTCTCGACCGTCCAGTGCGGCTTGGGATGGGTCAGCGGCACGCCGGGCGAGAGCATCAGGGCGGCGAACTGCGACCAGTCGGCGCTCGACAGATCCAGCAGGTCCAGGCCTTCGGCCTGCGCGGCGGCCCGGCTCTCGGGCTTTTCGTCCCAGACCACGACCTTGGCCCCGCCGAGGACGAGGGCGCGCGCGGCCGTCAGCCCTGTGCGGGCCAGGCCGAACACGGCGACCGTCCTGCCTTCGAAGCCGCGGACCGGGATCATGGGACCTGCCTGCCCTCCCCTATCTCAGCTTCAGGGTGGCGAGGCCCAGCAGGGCCAGCATCACGGCGATGATCCAGAAACGGATCACGACGGTGCTCTCGGACCAGCCGAGTTTTTCGAAGTGGTGGTGGATCGGGGCCATGCGGAAGACCCGCTTGCCGGTCAGCTTGAACGAGGCGACCTGGATCATCACCGACAGGGTCTCCATCACGAAGAGACCGCCGATGATGCCCAGCACGATCTCGTGCTTGGTCGCCACCGCCACCGCGCCGATGCCGCCGCCAAGGGCCAGCGAACCGGTGTCGCCCATGAAGATCTTGGCCGGCGGAGCGTTGTACCAGAGGAAGCCCAGGCCGGCGCCGATCATGGCCCCGCAGTAGATCGCGATCTCGCCGACGCCCGGGACGAAGTGCAGCTTCAGATACTGCGCGAAGACGTAGTTGCCGACGAGGTAGGCGATGAAGCCGAAGGCCGCCGCGGCGATCATGACCGGCACGGTCGCCAGCCCGTCCAGGCCGTCCGTAAAGTTCACGGCATTGGCCGCGCCGACGATGATGAAGGCGCCGAACGCCAGATAGAACCAGCCCAGCGGCAGCAGCAGTTGCTTGAAGACCGGGAACGTCACCGAGGTCGCCAGCTCCGGCGTCTCAGGCGGGCTAGCGCCGAAGACGACGATCAGGCCGACGGCGGCCAGCGCGATCAGGGCTTCCAGAACCAGGCGGATCTTGCCGGACACCCCAGCGGTCGATTGCTTGGTGACCTTGGCGTAGTCGTCGGTGAAACCGAGGATGCCGTAGCCGGCGGTGACCAGGACCACGGCCCAGACATAGACGTTGGTGAGGTCCGACCACAGCAGCGTGCCGATCAGCAGACCGGCCAGGATCATGACCCCGCCCATGGTGGGGGTGCCAGCCTTCTCGACCACGTGGCGCTCGATACCGTCCGCGCGGATCGGCTGGCCCTTGCCCTGCTTGGCCTGCATCCAGCGGATGAAGCGGGAGCCCATGGCCACGACCACGAGCTGGGCCGTGAACAGCGCCATGCCTGTCCGGAACGTCTGATATTTCAACAGATTGAGGAACGGCACGTAGCCGTCCGCAGCGAGCTGTTGATACAGCCAATAGAGCATCAGCCCGTCTCCCCCGAACGCACATCGAGCGCGCCCAGCGCAGCCGCGACCGCGCCGGCTCTCGAGCCGTTGGAACCCTTAACCATCACGAGATCGCCCGGCTCTACGGCCGCGCTGATCAGCGGCGCCAGCTCCGCCGCACTTTCGGCGTAACCGCCGCGCCGAGTCGGCGGAAGGGCGTCCCACAAGGATTTCATCAGCGGACCGGCCGCGAAGACCAGGTCGACGCCGGCCGCATCCAGCGGCGCAGCCAGGCCGGCATGGAATGTGGGAGCCTCGGCGCCCAGCTCCAGCATGTCGGTCAGCGCGACGATCCGCCGCCCGCCCGTCTTGCGGGCGCCCAGGCTGGCGAAGGCCGCGCCCATGGAGATCGGGTTGGCGTTGTAGCTCTCGTCGATCAGCGTGAAGTCGCCCCCGGCCAGCTTGACCAGCTTCTCGGCGCCGCGGCCGGCCAGCGGCTCGAATGCGCCCAAAGCCGCCAGGCTGTCGTCGAGGCCGACGTCCAGCGCCTCAAGCATCAGCAGCACGGCCATGCTGTTGGGGCCCCAGTGGAAGCCGGTCTGGAGGATCGGGAAGTCCAGGGCCTTGCCGTGCAGCCGCGCCTTGATCACGGCGCGGCCCGGCTCGGGCGCGAAATCGACCAGCTGGGCGTCGCAGGTCTTGCCGGCGCCGAAGCTGCGGACCGTCGCACCGGCCTTGTGAGCCTCCTCGGCCAGAAGCCCGAACCACTGGTTGTCGGCGTTGAGGATCGCGACGCCGCCCGGTTCAATGCCGGCGAAGATCTCGGCCTTGGCCCGCGCCACCCCGATCTCGCCGTCGGGGAAATTCTCCACGTGGACCGGCCCGACGGTGGTGATCGCCACGGCGTGAGGCCGCACGAAGCGCGACAGAGGCGTCACCTCGTCGGCGTGGTTCATGCCGATCTCGAAGACGGCCCGCTCGGTGTCGCGCGGCATCCGCGCAAGGGTCAGAGGCACGCCGATGTGATTGTTGTAGCTCTTCACCGAGGAGTGCGCGCGACCGGCCCGCTCCAGCCCGGCGCGGATCGCCTGGGTGACGCTGGTCTTGCCAACCGAGCCGGTGACAGCGCCGCGGCGGACCTGGGGCGCGCGCTCGCGAGCGGCTTCGCCCAGTCGCTCCAAAGCCTGAAGCGTATCGTCGACGAGAATGCTCGAACCCGCGACGCTCTTCGAGGCGAGGCTCGCGGCCGCGCCCGCGGCCAGCGCCTGCGGCACGAACTCATTTCCATCGCGTGCGCCGGCGAGCGCGACGAACAGGTCGCCCGACTCGATGCTGCGGGTGTCGATCGAAACGCCGTCCACGGCGAAGGCGGGCCCCGACAGCTGGCCGCCGGTCGCGGCGGCGATCTCTTCGGACGTCCAGAGCGGCTTAGACATGCGCAGCCTCCAGCGCCGCAGCCACTTCAGCCACGTCGTCGAAGAAATGAACGGTCGAACCGACGGTTTGGCTCTGCTCGTGGCCCTTTCCGGCGACCACCAGCACATCGCCGGGCCCCAGCAGGGCGACACCGGCGCGGATCGCTTCCCGGCGATCGCCCACTTCCCGCGAGCCAGGCGCGCCCGCCAGGATCTCGGCGCGGATCGCGGCCGGAACCTCGCTGCGCGGATTGTCGTCGGTGACGATGGCGACATCGGCATGCTGCGCAGCGGCCAGGCCCATCAGCGGGCGCTTGGCGCGGTCACGGTCGCCGCCGGCGCCGAAGACCACGATCAGCTTGCCGTCCACGTGGGGACGAAGCGACTTCAAGACGGTCTCGAGCCCGTCGGGCGTGTGGGCGTAGTCGACATAGGCTTCGCCGCCCTTGGGGCCGGTCCCGATGCGCTGCATGCGGCCAGGGGCGCCCTCCAGGGTGGCCAGGGCGGCCAGCACGCTTTCGACCGGCTCGCCAGCGGCGATGCACAGGCCAGCCGCCACCAGGACGTTGGACGCCTGGAACGCGCCCGCCAGCGGCAGACGCACCTCGTAGGTCTTGCCCTTGGCCTCGACCTTCAGCGTTTGACCATCGGGCGTTGGCGTACGCTCGACCAGCTTCAGCCCCTGCCCGGCTTCGCCGACCGAGAACACCGACTGTCCCGAGCCGACCGCCGCGGCGGCGAACGCGCCATAGGCCTCGGAGTCGGCGTTCAGCACGGCGACGCCCCCGCGCGGCAGCAAGGCTTCGAACAGCCGCAGCTTGGCGTCGCGGTAGGCTTCCATGGTGTGGTGATAGTCGAGGTGGTCCTGGGTCAGGTTCAGGAACCCGGCCGCGACGAGGCCCACGCCGTCCAGCCGCCGCTGATCAACCCCGTGCGAAGAGGCCTCCATCGCCAGATGGGTGACGCCCTTGGCGACCAGGACAGACATCAGCTCGGCGACATCGGCGGCGTCCGGCGTGGTCAGGCCAGGCGGGGTGATCTGCTCATCGAGGCCGGGGCCGGTGGCGCGCACGCCCAAGGTGCCCATGCTGGCGGCCTTCTTGCCGGCATGGTTGAAGATCTGACGGCAGAAGGCGGCGACGGAAGTCTTGCCGTTGGTGCCCGTGACGGCGATCACAACAGGCGGCTGCACGCCCCAGAACGCCTTGGCGGCCAGGGCGTACATGCGGCGCGGATCGGGGGTCACGATCACCGGAACGCCAAGATCGGGCAGGTCCTCGGCGGAGATCACCGCGACAGCGCCTGCCGCGACGGCCTTCACCGCGAACGCCTTGCCGTCGACCTTCGAGCCGGGCAGCGCAGCGAACAAGAAGCCGGGCTTTACCTTGCGGCTGTCGGCGGTGACGCCGACGACCTGCGGATCGGTCGCGAAGGTCCGTTGGACCAACTGGGAAAGCGGCTTGCCCATCAGTGTCCGTCCGCGATCGGCTCGGCCGCGACCGAGCCTTCGCCGACGACCTTGATCAGGTCGGGCTGACGCTGAACGCCCAGGAACGGGGCGATCCGGTCGATCACCCGGCCCGCGGCCGGCGCGGCGACCCAGCCGCCGGTCGAGTAGCCATAGGTCTTGGCCGTACCGTGCGGCTCGTCCATCAGGATCAGCACGAAATAACGGTCTTCCTGCACCGCGCCCGCGGTCGGGAACACGGCCGCGAAGGACGACACCTGGCGCTGGGTCGAGTAGCCGCGAATGGCAGGGTCGTACTTCTCGCCGGTGCCGGTCTTGCCGCCGACGCTCAGGCCGGGCGCATTGGCCGACTTGCCGCTGCCGCTGATGACGTTGGCGCGCATGATCTGCAGCATTTGGAGAGAGGTCTGCTCGGACAGCACACGCTGGCCCTGCGGGCGACGGCCGGCGTCCATCTTCTTGATGGTCAGCGGCACCATGTAGCCGCCGTTCAGCAGCGCGCCCATAGCGCCCGTCACCGCCAAGGGGCTGACATTCATGCCATGACCGAACGAGGTCGAGGCCACCGCGTCCATGTCCCACTTGCGAGGGCTGAGCGGCCGGGCCGACTCCAACAGTTCCACCTGCGCAGGACGGGTGAGGCCGAGATTGTCGAAGTACTTATGGAGACGCTCGGCGCCGACACTCTCGGCCAGCTTAGCGGTCCCGATGTTCGACGAATGGATGAACACGTCCACCAAGGTCAGGATTTTCCGCGTCGCGTGGTAGTCCTTGATGGTCCGGTAGCCCAGTTGGTACGGCACGCGCGCATCGAAGGTCGACGAGGGGTTGGCAACCCCGGTGTCGAGGCCGATGGCCACGGTGAAGGCCTTGAAGGTCGAGCCCATCTCATAGATCGACGCCGCCGCACGGTTCAGCTTGGCGTCGTCGTCGGCCTTGGCGACCTGGTTCGGGTCGAAGGTGGGATAGCTGGCCATCCCCAGGATCTCGCCGGTATGGACATTGGTCACGATGCCCACGGCGCCGCGCGGCTGGAACTCGGCCGCGGCCTTGTAGAGCTCGTCTTCCAGCGCCGCCTGCACGCGCAGATCGATGGACAGCGGAACCGCGGTCTTGGAGGCCGCGCCGCCGCGGATGGTGTCGTTCAGCGCCCGCTCGGCGCCGGCCAGGCCAACGCCGCCGGTGTCGGCGAAGCCGATCAGGTGGGCCGCCGTCGTGCCCAGCGGATAGACCCGGCGCTCCTCCGGCTCGAACGTAACGCCCGGCAGGCCGAGGGCATGGATCCGCGCCCGAACCTCGGGGGTCAGGCCGGCGGCGACGAAGCCGCGACGCTCGCTCGCCAGCACCTTTTCCAGGCGCTGGCGGTTCAGGTTCGGCAGGGCCGAGCGCAGGGCCCGGCGGGTCTCGTCCGCATCCCAGATCTCGCGCGGGTCGACATAGATGCCGTAGTGCAGAAGGTCAGCGGCCAGCATCGCGCCGTTGCGGTCGACCAGATCGGCGCGCGAGGCGCCGACCGGCCCGGCATAGCCGCCGCTACGCCCGGCGTCGGAGAACAACGCCGCGCGCGTCGCGCCGATGGCCAGCAGGGCGAATGCGGCCGAGAACAGCGCCAGCACGAAGAAGATGCGGATGCGCGTGTCGTCTTCAGCCTTGCCGGCGGCCTTGGCGCGCTCGAACGCGTGCTCCAGACCCCAGACCCTGGCCTTCAACCAGCGCCAGCCCAGCGCTTCTAACGATGGATGAGCTAGGCTCACGGCGTCTGCTTCCCAAGGGCGACTTCGCCCAGCTTGTCGATGGTGGTCTCGTGCTTGGCGCCGACCGGCCCCATGCCCAGGTGGGCGGTGGACAGCGCCTCGATCCGTGAAGGCTGTTCCAGGTGCGCGACTTCGGCCTGCAGGAGGCGGATGCGCGCCTTCTCGGCGTCGATCTGCTTCTCGACCGAAGCGATCTCCGCGCGCTCGCTCCCAGCCATGGTCTTGGCCAGGTAGACCGACAGGATGACGGCGATCAGGACGCCCAGCGCGACCACGTCGACCAGCCGGAAGCCCCGAATCTTGCGGGTAAGAAGACTCATGCCGCCTCCTTCCATACCGGAGCAGAGGTGCGAACCCCCACCCTCAGCTTGGCCGATCTCGCGCGCGGATTGGCCGCAGTTTCGGCCTCGCCGGGCGCGCGGGCGCCGTTGAACAGCAGCTGGAAGCTGGGCGCCGCGCCCGCTTCGACCGGCGGCAGGTGCCGCGAACCGCCCGGCGTCCTGCCGGCCCGTTCGGTGAAGAAGGCCTTGGCGATGCGGTCTTCGAGCGAGTGGAAGGTCACCACGGCCAGGCGGCCGCCGGGCTTCAGCACCCGTTCGGCCGCAACGAGGCCCGCCTCGAGTTCGGAGAGCTCTTCGTTGACCGCGATCCGCAGGCCCTGGAACGAGCGGGTGGCCGGATGGACCTTGGCCCCGCGGCGCCCGCCAAGCGCGCGCTCGATCACTTCGGCCAGGTCCAGCGTGCGGGTGAACGGCTGCTCGGCCCGGCGGCGCACGATGAACGAGGCGATGCGGCGCGACTGCCGTTCCTCGCCGTAGACGAAGAAGATGCGCGCCAGCTCGGCCTGCTCGGCCGTGTTGACGATGTCGGCCGCGGTCGGACCGTCCGCGCCCATGCGCATGTCCAGCGGGCCGTCGCGCATGAACGAGAAGCCCCGCTCAGCCTGATCGAGCTGCATCGACGAAACGCCAAGGTCCAGCGCCACGCCGTCGGCGGCCCCCTCGCCCAGCGCCTCGGCCATCTGCGAGAACCGGTCGTCGATCAGGCGGAACCGCTCGCCCAGCCCTTCGGCGAACCGCCGCGCGCTGGGATCGCGATCGAAGGCGACGACGTCGGCGCCGGTCGCCAGGAAACCGCGCGAATAGCCGCCAGCCCCGAAGGTGCCGTCGATGATCAGCTTGCCTGGGCCAGGCTCCAGGGCCGCGATGACTTCATCCAGCAGGACCGACGTATGGGGCGCGCTCATTGGGCCGCCCCCAGCTTGGCCGCGCGCTGCTGGGCGCGCAGCTCGGCCAGGCCGGCGCGGGCGAGTTCGCGCTGGGCGGCGCGATGCGCCTGGAACGCCTCGCGCTCCCAGATCTGGAAACGGTCGCCGAGACCGACCAGCACCACCCAGTCGGTCAGGCCGAACTGGTCGCAGAGCTGCTCAGGCAGGGTGATGCGGCCGGCGGTGTCGAAGCTCATCTTGGCCTGGCCGCCCAGGACCGACAGCTCGATGGCCGAGCGCACGGGGTCGCCGAAGGGCATCTCGTCCATCAGTGCGATGTAGCGGTCGAACAGCGCCCGGCCGCCGCCCTCGATGCAATCGGCCTCGATCGAGGGGAAGCAGACGATGCCGTCGAAGGGGCCGGACACGAGCGCGCGGAATTCCTGCGGCACAACGATGCGCCGCTTGGCGTCTACTTGTTTCTCGAAGGTCGAGAGAAACATCCCGCCGCGCCCCAGATCGCGGCTCCGAGCGAGCCGCCAACTTCACCCCGTTTTCGGACCCGCAGAGCGCCTGCTCCGACGCGCCGCTGATCCTCAACGGATGCTGATTGGGTTAACATGGGATCAATTGGGCGACAATGCCTCCAGAGCGCGATTTCGGGGAAATTCAAAGAAGTTACGGTCCCGTCTCATGCATCCACAGGCGATATTCACAGAACATACAGCGAACTCGTTAAGTATAGTCGCCGCCTCTGTGGACGGCGGTGGATAAGCTGGACGGAAGTATGGACCAGACGGCCTGTAAGCCGGGTTCTGTGCCGCCCGCGAACGGGCGCGACGATCATTCCTCTGGACCGCCCATTGCTGGACGGTTCTCGCGACCTACCCGGACGCCTCAGGCCTATGACGGCCCTACCCCTTGCGGGGCGCGGAATCCCTATTCGGTCTTGCTCCTGGCGGGGCTTGCCATGCCGTTCCTGTCACCAGGCCCGCGGTGGGCTCTTACCCCACCCTTTCACCCTTACCCCGGTCGAAACCGGGGCGGTCTGCTCTCTGTGGCGCTATCCCTGGGGTCGCCCCCGGCGGGCGTTACCCGCCGCCATGTCATAGTGGAGCCCGGACTTTCCTCGACTGCCGCAAGGCAACCGCGATCGCCCGGCCGTCTGGTCCGCGCGCTAAGTGGGCCGCCCCGCGCCCGCGGTCAAGCGCCGCGCGCGCATCCCATTTCATCCCAATCGCCGCCTTGCGTCGTCCGGCGAGGGCTCGTAGCTTCCTGTGGAACGTCCGACAGAGGATGCGAAAGCGTGTGCTGTGATCGATTGAGGCCCTGAGGACCCCAGGCTGACGCCTGTTCCCCGACCCGCTGCGCCAAGGCGCGCGGGCGCTCAATGTCGATTGGACACATCATGCCGAAATCTCAAGACCCGGGCGCGCCTGCGCCCCATCCCGAAGCCGACTCCGCGCCGCTGACGCCCGCCGAGCGCGCCCGCGCGATCATCGAACGTCAGTTGGCCAGCAAGCAGCACGGCGGGCCGCCAGGCCAGAACGCCGGCAAGGCCGGCGGCGTCCACAAGCCGGGCAAGGGCGGCTGGTCGCCCGCCCCCATCCGCCCGGGCGGTCGCGGCCGCCGGGGCTGAAGGATCGGAGGCGCCTGCGAGGGCGCCTCCGGCATTCACTAGAACTCGGCCGAGCCGCCGTCGCAGGGCACGACCGTGCCGGTGGTGTAGGCGCTGGCGCGGCTGGCCAGGAAGATCGCCACGCCGGCGATGTCCTCGGGCGTGCCGATGCGGCCGCGCGGGTTCGACTTGGCGATGGCGTCGCCGGCGCGGGCCAGGGTCGCGGCCATCATGTGGCTCTGGAAGGGGCCGGGCGCGATGGCGTTGACCAGGATGTGCTCGGGAGCCAGGCGCTTGGCCAGGTGGCGGGTCAGCATGATGCAGCCGGCCTTCGAGGTCGAATAGGCGTAGGTCTCGAGCGCCGGCGGCTGGATGCCGTTGACCGAGGCGATGTTGATCACCCGGCTCGGGTTCTCATGCGTGGCCGCCGCGCGCAGTTGCGGCAGCAGCTTCTGGGTCAGGAAGAAGATCGACTTCACGTTCAGGTCGACGGTCTTGTCCCAGCCGTCCTCGGGATACTCATCGATCGGCGCGCCCCAGGTGGCGCCGGCGTTGTTGACCAGGATGTCCAGCTTGTCCTCGCGCTCGGCCAGCGCCGCGGCCAGGCCGTTGATGCCGTCCATGTTCGACAGATCGAAGGGCAGCGAGATGCAGGTCCCGTACTTCGACAGCTCGTCGGCCAGGCCGTCGCAGACATTGGCCTTGCGCGAGGAGATGTAGACCTTGGCGCCATTCTCGACATAGCCGCGGGCGATCATTTCGCCGATGCCGCGGCTGCCGCCGGTGACCAGGGCGACCTTGCCCTCAACGCTGAACAGATTGCGCATCGCAATATCCTCGTTTTCGAAAAATCGGTATGAATGAAGCTGGAATTCTGCGGGCGCAGTGCTGACCGGCGGCGCGGCCCGCGTCAAGCGTCCGGGAGCAGCAGGCCCATGGCGATGTCGGCCTCCACGGTCCCGTCCGGAAGCCGGACCCGCCCAGGAAGCCGGCCCTCCACGGCGAAGCCGAGCGCCTGATAGAGCCGGATCGCGCCGGCGTTGCCCTCGCGCGCCATCAGTTCGATGCGGCTGACTTTCGGCTGCAATTGCGCCGCCGCGGCGAACAGGGCGCCGAACAAAGCGCGGCCGACGCCCCTGCCCTGGCAGGCCGGATCGACGGCGATGGTCAGGTCCGACAGCACATGGGCGAACTGGTTGGGCCCGATCCTCCCGGCATGGATTTCGCCGACCAGGCGCCCCTCGCTCCAGGCCCCGAGGCTGACGCCGCCGGCATGAGCCTTCGCGAGGAAACCCTCGACATAGGCAAGGTCCATCTCCTCGGGCCGGCGGGCCAGCCCGCCAGCGCCATCGGCGGCCGCGCGATAGAGCGCGAGCACCTCCGGCGCAGCGGCCATGGTGGTGGACCTGATCTCGAAATCGCTCACGCGCCGGCGGCCGCCCGCAACAGCGCGATCAGCCGCGCGCGGGTCATGCCGTCCGCGACCCCGTCGATCTTTTCCTGACGCCAGTGCCGCTGGAAAGCCCGCAGCACGGTGGCGGTCTCGGCGTCGAACTTGCCCGAAGGCGCGCAGTCGTAGCCGAGGCGCGTAAGCCCCGCCTGCAGGGCGAACACTCCCGCCCCCTCCTCGCCCTCGGCGAGGGGCGCGCCCGGCGCCGCGTCCGGTTCGACCCAGAGGCCGTGGCCGGCCTGCGCCAGGATCTTCCAGGGGAACAGTTCGCCGGGATCGTTCCGCCGGGCGGGCGCGACGTCCGAATGGGCGATGATGCGCGCATCCTCGATCTGCCACCGGCTGCGGATATCGCTCAGCAGTTCGATGACCGCATCGATCTGCGCCTGGGGGAACGGGCGATAGCCGAACTCATGGCCCGGATTGACGATCTCGATCCCGATCGAGCGGCCGTTGATGTCGGTCTCGCCCTTCCAGAACGACAGCCCCGCGTGCCAGGCGCGCCGTTCCTCCGCCACCAGGCGGAACACCCGGCCGTCTTCCTCGACCAGATAGTGCGACGAGACCTTCGCTTCCGGGTCGCAGAGCCGCTCCAGCGCCGCCTCGCCCGTCTGCATGCCGGTATAGTGCAGGACGATGATGTCCGGCGGGACCGTGCGCTCGTTGAAGTTGGGCGACACCGCCTCGATGAAGTTCATCGGGTGCGGCCCCGCAGGTTGAGCAGCAGAAGCATGATCTGGTTGGGCCTCATGGCGATGATCAGGACGCCCGCCAGCGCCACCGCGGCGCCGAACGCCATGCGTGCGTCGAACGGATCGTGGGTGATGACGACTCCGAGGCCGATGGTGGCCAGCGGCGTCATCAGGGTCAACGGTGAGATCAGGTTCGCCTCATAGCGCTGGATCAGCCAGTAGTAGGCCGTGTGGCCGAACACCGAGACCACCAGGGCCGAGAAGATCACCGCCGCCCAGAACCGCCAGCCGATCGCCAGGCCGGTCTCGACGCCCCCAGGCTCCAAGATCAGCGTCAACGGCACAAGCACGGCGGCGGAAGCCAGCCCCACCCAGGCCTGGAACTGCAGCGGCTTGACCCCGTCCATCTGCTTCATCAGGACCGAGCCGAGCGACCCCAGCACCACCGACACCAGAACGAACGCCAGACCGCCGCTGAGGGTCAGGCCATGAGGATCCCACATGACGGCCAGGGCGCCGACCAGGGTCAGGCTGATCCCCAGCAGACGACGGCGGTTCAGCCGCTCGCCCAGCAGCATGAAGGACAGGAAGGTGGTGGTCGGCACCATCAGCTGGCTCACGATCGCGGCCGACGAGGGGCTGGCCGTCTTCAGTGCGATGAACATGAACGCGAACGATCCCGCCCCCATGCAGACGGCGATCAGCAACAGCCGCCAAAGCGGCCGCGGTGGATTGCGCAGCCAGGGAAACACCGCCGCCGCCACGATCAGAAAGCGCACGGCCGCGTAGAACAACGGCGGCGCATGCAGGTAGGCGACGACGTACTTCGAGACGATGTTGTTGGTCGCCCACAGCAGACAGACGAAGACCAGAAGGGCGAAGTCGCGAAGGGACATGTCCCCGCTTAGGCGCGGTTGGACCGCGTTTGGCAAGTGCGCGACTTGTCTGACGTTTGGGAAATCCCCGATTGTGGCCGCCTGCCTGCTGTTGGAGTTACGCCATGACCGCCGCCCCCTTTCTCGGTCCCGATGTCCAAGACCACGGTTCGGCCTGGATCGATCCATCGGCCCGCATCTTCGGGGCCGTGGAGATCGCCGCTGAGGCGTCGATCTGGTGCAATGTCGTCGTGCGCGCCGAGAGCCAGCACGTGGCGATCGGCAGGCGGACCAACATCCAGGATTTCGTAATGATCCATGTCGGCTCGGGCACGCCGACGATCGTGGGTGAGAACTGCTCGATCACCCACCACGTCACGCTGCATGGCTGCGATATCGGCGACAACTGCCTGATCGGCATCGGCGCGACGATCATGGACGGTTGCGTGATCGGCGCCGGCTCAATCGTGGCCGGCGGCAGTTTCCTCAAGGAAGGCACGGTGATCGCGCCCAACTCCATCGTCATGGGATCGCCGGGCGTCGCCACCAAGACACGGGATAGCAGCCGCGCCAACGCGATGAACGCCTTCCTCTACTGGCGCAACGCCCAGGCCTACGCCCAGGGCGACTACCGGCTGTGGTCGAAGGAGAGCTTCCGCGCCGAGATGGCGGCCGAGCACGCACGGCTGGCGCAGGCCCTTAGCTGACGAGACCTAGCAGGACCTCCAGGCCCTTCTTGAACTCGACCACGCCCTCCTTGACGCCGATGAACTTGGTGAGCGACTCCAGCGGCCCGTCGATGGCGGCCAGCGTTCCCTGCACCGCGCGCCGGTAGAAGGCGAGGCGACCTGGACGCTCGCCATCGGTCACAGCGCCGAGCGCCTGGTTGCGCGCCGGAGCGATGCGGGCGTTGGCGAAGGCGACGATCAGCAGCTTGAAGCGCAGCGCCTCGCCGCGCAGGCCGTAATCGTCCCAGACCTCCAGCGGCTGCTCCACCGTCATCACCAACTGGCTCAGCAGTGCGATCTGATCTCGCGCGATCGCGAACGCCGCCGGCTGGCCGTCCGCGAACAGCGGCAACGGCGGCAGAAGAAGTTCACGATCCTCCCAGATCTCGCCGATCAGCTCGACCAGCAAATCGAGCAACGCGACCAGCGCCAGGCGCTCGTCGAACTCTTCCGCGCTCGCCACAGTGAAACTGGCCATGCCTTGTCCTTTCCGGCTCGCCAGGCACAACTATTGCGTGCACCGACGGGCATGGCCAGCAATGGATGTTCTACGAGGCCTGCGCAGCTTCCATCTCAGCCATCGCCGCCTGGTCCATGTACATCAGCTCCCAGACATGGCCATCGAGGTCCTGGAAGCTGCAGCCGTACATCGGGCCCATGTCCAGGATCGGCTTCCAGGACTTGCCGCCCGCCGCCAGAGCCTTGGCCAGCGTGTCGTCCACCTGGGCGCGGCTGTCGGCCGACAGGCAGGTCAGGACCTCTGTCGCCTTCGTCGCATCGCTGATCTCGCCGGTGATGAAATCCTGGAAACGCACGTGCTCCATCAGCATGGCGAAGATGTTCTCCTCGATGACCATGCAGGTGGTGTTCTCGTCCGAGAACTGCTCGTTGAAGCCGAAGCCGAGGGCGCCAAAGAACTGGCGAGAGGCCGCAACGCTCTTCACCGGCAGGTTCACAAAAATCATTCGCATGGGATCGCTCCTTGAGGACGGTTGGATCCTAGGACGAACGCCGTCCGCCCGTCCCGACATCCGACGCCGACTTTTTTGGGCCACGCCAACTTTTTCGGGCGGACCCGCGCAACGCGACCATATTGGCTGAATGGCCCCCGCCCGCATCCGCGTTATCGACCTGGAGACCTCTGGCGCTTCGGCGCATGAAGTGTGCGAGATCGGCTGGCAGGACGTCGTGCAAGGCGTGGACGGCCTTTGGGCCGTGAATGACGACCGCGGTGCGATGTTCGTCAATCCTGGGCGCCCCATCTCGACGGCCACGATGGCGATCCACCACATCATGGACGCCGACGTCGCCGGAGCCCCGTTCTGGAAGGAGGCCGCCCCGGAGGTCCTGCGGCCGCCGGGCGGCGTACTGGCGCTAGCCGCGCACCGCGCGGCCTTCGAGCAGCGCTTCTGTACGCCCGCGCTCAGCGGCGGGGCCCGCTGGATCTGCACCTGGAAGTGCGCCCTGCGACTGTGGCCGGACCTGCCGGGGTTCTCGAACCAGATGCTCAGGTATGAACGCATGCCTCCGGGCCTGGACCGCGAAATCGGGCTTCCGGCACACCGCGCGATGCCCGACGCCTACGTCACCGCCCACCATCTGCGCGACATGCTGAACCAGGCTTCGATCGAACAATTGCTGGTCTGGAGCGATGAACCGGGACTGCTGCCCCGCGTGCCCACCGGCCCGGATCGAGGTCGACCGTGGACCGGCGTCCGCACTGATGTCCTGCAGGCCTTCGCCCAGGACCGGGATCCCAATCTCCGCTTCAGCGCCGAGACCGAACTGCGCCGCCGCGGCGAGGCGAGCGACCGGGACCCTGCCCCGCCCATCCAGCGCACCTTGCTCTGACCCACGAAAAAGGCGGCGCCCCGAAGAGCGCCGCCTTGGAATTCCCCCTGATGGGCTTTGGCGTTACGCCGCCTTGCCCAGGCTCAGGTTCTCGTAGCGGCCGAGGTGATGATCGGTCGAACCGAAGGCGCTCTCGATCATGGTGGCGCGCTTGAAGTAGTGGCCGATGGCCATTTCATCGGTCATGCCCATGCCGCCATGCAGCTGGATGGCGTTCTGACCGATGAACTTCGCCGCCTTGCCGATCTGGACCTTGGCCGCCGCAGCGCCCTTGGCCCGCTCGACGTCGCTGTCGCTGAGCTTGATGTCGGCCATGTAGGTCATCGAGATCGACTGCTCGAGGTTGATGAACATGTCGACCATGCGGTGCTGCAGCACCTGGAACTGGCTGATCGGCTGGCCGAACTGCTTGCGCTGCTTGGTATATTCCAGCGTGCCTTCGTGCAGCTTGCGGAACACGCCGCAGGCTTCGGCGCAGGTGGCGACGATGGCCTCGTCGATGACCTTCTCGACCAGCGGCAGGGCGGCGCCGTCCGCGCCGATCAGCGCGTCAGCGCCGACCGAGACGTTTTCGAAGGTGACTTCCGAAGCCCGGAAGCCGTCGACGGTGGGGTAGTCGCGCGTGGTCACGCCCTTGGCGTCCTTCGGCACGATGAACACCGAGACGCCCTGGGCGTCGCGCTGGCCGCCGCCGGTGCGGGCGGTGACGATCAGGTGCGTGGCGTATGGCGCGCCGATCACAACAGCCTTGTGGCCGTTGATGACATAGCCGCCGCCGTCCTTCTTGGCCGTGGTCTTCAGGTCCTGCCAGGTGTAGCGGGCCTGCGGCTCCGCATAGGCGAAGGCGATGATGGTCTCGCCGCCGATGATGCCGCCGATCAGATCGCTGGCGCCGGCGTAGCCCGAATGCTTCAGGAAACCGCCGCCGATCACCACGGTGCCGAGATAGGGCTCGACCACCAGGGATTTGCCCAGCTCTTCCATGATGACCATGTTCTCGGTCGAGCCGCCGCCCAGGCCGCCGAGCTCCTCGGCGAACGGCGCGCCCAGGATGCCCAGCTCTTCGGCGAAGGCCTTCCACACGTTCGGGCGCCAGCCGGGCTCGGCCTTCAGGGCGTCGCGACGCTGCTCAAAGCTGTAGTGATCGGCCAGATAGCTCGCGACGGTGTCGCGCAGCATCGACTGTTCTTCGGTGAAGCTGAAATCCATCTGGTTTCCCCGTGCGTCACCCCGCCTGGGCGCTCGGGCCCAGGCGGGAAATAGGCGTTGTTATGTGAGTTAAGACGATCGGCGCTTAGAGGCCCAGCACCATCTTGGCGATGATGTTGCGCTGGATCTCGTTCGACCCGCCGTAGATGGAGGTCTTGCGCATATTGAAGTAGCCGCCGGCCACGCCGTCGGCGTAGTCGGGACCGATATTGGTGTTGTGGCCGAGGTCGCGCAGGTAGGGCGCGCCGTAATGGCCGACCGCTTCCAGCACCAGCTCGGTGAGGCGCTGCTGGATCTCGGTGCCCTTGATCTTGAGGATCGAGCTTTCCGGCCCCGGACCCTTGCCGCTGCTTTCGCCGGCCAGGGTGCGCAGTTCAGTAAACTCCAGCGCCGTCAGGTCGATCTCCAGTTCGGCGACCTTGCGCTTGAAGAACGGGTCGGCCAGCAGCGGGCCGCCGGCGTCCGAAAGCTCGGTGCCGGCGATCTCGCGGACCTTCTCCAGGCCGCGCTTCGAGCGGGCGACGCCGGCGATGCCGGTGCGCTCGTGGGCGAGCAGCGCCTTGGCGCAGGTCCAGCCCTGGTTCTCGTGGAAGACGCGGTTCTCGACCGGCACCTTCACATTGTCGAGGAAGACGTCGTTGACCTCATGGCCGCCCTCAAGGGTCGTGATGCGGCGCACCTCGATGCCCGGGGTCTTCATGTCGATCAGCAGGAACGAGATGCCGGACTGCGGCTTGGCGTCCGGATCGGTGCGGACCAGGAAGAAGCCCCAGTCGGCGTGTTGGCCCAGCGTTGTCCAGGTCTTTTGGCCGTTGACGATGTAGTACTCTTTGCCGTCGTCGCCCGTGATCCGCTCGGCCTTGCACTTGAGCGAGGCGAGGTCGGAACCGGCGCCCGGCTCGGAGTAGCCCTGGCACCACCACACGAGGCCGTCACGGATCCCCGGCAGGAACTTCTCTTTCTGCTCCTGGGTGCCGAAGGTGTAGATCACCGGCGCCAGCATGGAGACGCCGAACGGCAAGATGCCCAGGGTATCGGCGCGCGCCTGTTCTTCCGACCAGATGTACTTTTGCGTGGGCGTCCAGCCGGTGCCGCCGAACTCGACCGGCCACGAGGGCGTCGCCCAGCCCTTCTTGGCCAGGATGCGGTGCCAGGAGAGATAGTCTTCCTTGCTCAGCTCCTCGCCGCGATCCTGCTTGTCGCGCAGCTGCTGGGGATAGTTCTGGGCGATGAAGGTGCGGGCTTCCTCACGGAAAGCGGCGTCTTCGGGCGAAAAGTCGAGGTTCATAGGCGGCTCCCAGGCGCGAGCATTTACAGCGTATTTCGTTGGGCCGGACCATACGCGCGTCGCGCGGCGATGGGAAGATGACCCTTACGTCAACGTCACTTCAACTTATCGCGGTTCAGTTGGCGGGGCCTTCGCGAACCTTCGCCTTGCACCAGCGTTGGACCCGTTGCGCCGGACGCTCGCGGCGTGCATTCCCTGACCCGCATGCCCCGCATCCTCACCTACAATGTCCATCGTTGCGTCGGCACGGATCGGCGACTGGACGTCGGGCGCGTGGCCGAGGTGATCGCGCGGCTCAAGCCCGACATCGTCGCCCTGCAGGAGCTGGACGTCGGGCGCGCCCGCACCGGCGGGGTCGATCAGGCCCACCAGATCGCGCGGCGGCTCAAGATGGCCTTCCACTTCCACCCCGCCCTGCGGGTCGAGGAGGAGCTCTATGGCGACGCCATCCTGACCACCTATCCCGAGCGGATGATCCAGACCGGGCCGCTGCCCGGCCATCCCGCGATCCCGCGGCTGGAGCCACGCGGCGCGGTTTGGATTTCCGCCGAGGTCGAAGGCCGCCCCGTGCAGATCATCAACACCCACCTGGGCCTGGTGCCGAAGGAACAGCAGCTGCAGGCCGGGTGGATCGCCGGCCCGTCATGGCTGGGGCACCCGATGCGCCAGGGTCCGACCATCCTGCTGGGCGACTTCAACGCCACCGGCAGCTCGGTGGTCTATAGAACGCTGAGCGCCAAACTGGCCGCGGCGCGCAGGCTCTCGCCACGCAAATCGCCGACCTCGACTTTCCCTTCGGCCCTGCCGGTGCTGCGCATCGACCACATCTTCGTCAGCCCGGAGATCAGGGTGGAGAACGTGTTCGCGCCCTACGATCCGCTGACCCGCGTGGCGTCGGATCACCTGCCGCTGGTGATGGACTTCAGCGTGGCATGAACCGGGTGTGCAGCGGGTCCTCGGTATAGAGGATGTCGCGGCGCCGGCTGGCCCGCCAGGAATCCGTCACGCCGTACGGATCGCCGAGGTGATAGGTGGCGATAATCTCGCCCAGCGGGGTCTGCTTCATGGGCAGGATCGGCGACAGACGCCCCTCCCCGTTCAGGAAATCGATGGCCGAAATCATGCTGCCGCGCTCGGCCCGCGCCTTGGCGACCGCATCGCCGGTGCAGCCGACGAAATGCCCGATCAGCCGATCGCGCAGCGCGCCGATCGCCATCTCCTCGACGCCCTCTTCGACCTGGACACCGAGCTCGACCTCGGTGTCGAAGCCGCCCGAGCGGTTGTTGAGGTTCGCCGACCCCACGCGCGCCAGCCACTCGTCGATCACCGTCACCTTCGAGTGGACGATGATCTTCGTCCCTGAGGGCGTGGTGGGATACCAGGCGCGGAAACGCCCGAAGATGTCGGCCGAACGCAGCCGCCACAGCATGTTCGAACGCGCTCGATCCATGGTCAGCTGGTCGAACCAGCTGGGGCTTTGGCCTGTGGAGATGAGCACGACCTCCGGTCCGTCCGGCTCGGCCAGCCGCTGGGCGAGCGCCGCGGCGTAGATCGGCGAAGCGAAGTACTGGTTTTCCAGATATATCAGTGACTTGGCCGCCATTATCGACTCGATCGTCAGGCAGCGAATCTCATCGACGCAAGGGCGCTGATCCCACTCCGGTTCCGTCCGCTGGATCGAGACGTCCACGTCGCGCAGGTGAGCCGGGATATAGGCAGGCCAGGGATCCTCGTTCGCCGGTTCGGGTTTGGGCAGCGCCTCGCCGGTGGCGCGCCGCCAGCGCTCGCGCGCCAGGTCGCCCAGCGCCTCCGCCGCCGCGCCGTCGACCATCATCATCACCTCATGACGCGGCGCATGATGGTGCTGGTCGGGCATGATCCTCCGCGGGTCGTGTTCGAGGTGCCCCGGCGTATCCCATCGATCGACGCTGATGTCCCCGCCGCCGCAAAAGGCCAGGGCGTCATCGACAACCAGCACCTTCTGGTGATGGCAGGCGCCGAACGGCACATGGTCGTCGAGCCAGAACTTCACGCCGGTGCCGCGGAACCACTTGCGGGCCTTGTGCGGAAAGAACTGCTGGCTGGCGGCGATCGGCAGGGCCGACTTCCAGATCAGCACCCGGATGTCGAGATCGGGCCGCGCCTTGGCCAGGGCGACCAGGATACGGCCGACCTCATCGGGGTCGTCTGGCCCATCGAAGCCGTCCGGGAACAGCCGCGCCCGCGGATCAAAGCCCCAGCCCAGCAACAGCACCGAGCGGCGCGCCTTGCGCAGCGCCTCGAAGACCGCGGTGAAATAGGCTTCGGTATCGACCAGGAATGCAGCCCGGCCCGCGCGCTCCTTGCGCCAGCACGTTTCACCGGGCCTCAACAAATCCATCGCAGACCCAATCGCCCAGCTACAGCACCCACCGATCAAAAGCGTACGGCCAAGCCTGGTTCCGCGACACAAGAAAAGAGCGCCCGGCGGGGGGACGCGGGCGCTCGAAGTTTGCGAAACACCACCGGACGGGCTCCGGCGGCTGGGGCGCCGTTAGCCTCTGTAGGCTTGGCAGGGGCCGGTCAGTTCCGCGACCAGGCGGGCCTTGCGGTCGGTGTTGTCGGTCTTGGTCTCACGCTTGGCCTTGTCGAACTCGCTCTTGCCGCGCTCGGTGACAAAGGCGTTGCGCGTGCGGCCCTCGTTCTTGATGAAGGCGTCCATGGCCGCAGTGTCGACCGTGGTCAGACCGCCTTCGGCGAGACCACGGCAGCGGCTGGCCTTCAGATAATCGACGTCGCTGACGGCGGCCGCCGCAGAACCGGCCGCAGCCAGCAAACCGGCGGACGTAATGGCGATGGCGAACAGTTTCATGGCGTTATTCCCTCGAAAATCAGTGAGGCGAAACTGCTCTCGGACCCTCGAATGCTCAAATGAATTCCTGGCAATAATTAGTATTCGCACATTAATTTATAGTCATGATCTCCAAACGTTACTTTAGAACATAAATATCTTGTAATGAACGGGTCGCGACGCGAAGCTGGGCTATGACCCTATCGCTGAAGCTGGACACCGACGGCGTGAACGCCTTGCTGCGGCGCGCCTTTCCAGACGGTTCGGACGAACACTTTCCGCGCGTGCTCGAGGTCGAGCCCGGGCGCGCCGTGATCGTCCGCGCCTATCACGACAGCATGCTTCGCCCAGGCCGGCTGATTTCCGGACCCACCCTGATGTCGCTGGCGGACACTGCAGCCTACGCTCTGATCCTCGCCCACATCGGCGACCAGCTGATGGCGGTCACGAGCTCCCTGGTGATGAACTTCCTACGCGGCGCCCAGCCGGGCGATCTGCATGCCGAGGCGAACATGCTTCGCCTGGGACGGCGCAACGCGGTCTGCGACGTTCGGCTCTGGACCGAGAGCCCGGAACGGCTGGCGGCCCAAGCCACCGTCACCTACGCTATCCCCTGATCAAACAGCCAGCGAACCATGACCGATACGCCTTCCCGCCCCCCCGCCCCGATCAAGACGCCCTGCATCAAGGTCTGCGTCGTCGACGGAGAGAGCGGCCTCTGCCTCGGCTGCTATAGAAAGCTCACCGAGGTCGCCGGCTGGGCGAAGCTCAGCGACGAGGATCGCGACCGCATCATGGCCGAGCTGCCCGCTCGCCGAGGCCTTATCCGCCCCGAAAAATTGGCGATGTTTTAACCTTAACCCGTTGCGTTTGTTAGGTTTTACGCAAGCTTCGATTCACCCCTTGCAAACCCACCCCCCGTAAGGTTCGCGCCGAACAGGGCCGCAGACGGCCTTTGGGTGAGCCCAAGCGGCGAGGTGTGGACATGCTCAAACTGGCGGTAGTGGCGCTTCTTGGCGCCGTGTCGGCGGTGGGCGCTGCCGAGGCGCTCGACACCTTCACCAATCCCAAGCCCGAGCTGCGCGCAGCCCTCGCCATCGCGCCGCAGACTGCGCCCCACGCTCAGGCGGCCTCGATCGCCAAGGGCGGCGACGGCCACTACTGGGCCGAGGCTGACGTCAACGGTTCGCGCGTGCGCTTCCTGGTCGACACCGGCGCCAGCGCCGTCGCCCTCACCCTGGCCGACGCCCAGCGTCTGGGCATCGCCACGGACAAGCTCGACTACAACTACAATGTCGTCACCGCGTCAGGGCAGACTCGTGCGGCCGCGGTCACGCTCGGCCGGGTCTCGGTAGCCGGGGCGGCGCTCAACGACGTCGAGGCCCTGGTGATCGAAAGCGGGCTGGAGAGCTCGCTGCTAGGAATGACCTATCTAGGCCGCCTGGCCAGCTTCGAGGCCACGCGCACGGCGCTCATCCTGCGCCCGTAAGACCTCGGCCAAGGCCGCGTCGATCACCTCCACGCCCGCGCCGGCCTTCACGCCCTCCACTGTCAGCACCCGCCGCCACGCCCGCGCGCCGGGCAGACCATGGAACAAGCCCAGCATATGCCGGGTCATGGCCGCCAGATGGGTCCCAGCCGCCAGTTCACGTTCGACATAGGGGCGGTAAAGCTCGACGGCCTGGAATGAATCGCCGTCCGCGCAATCGACGCCGAAGATCCTCCGATCGACTTGCCCCAACAGCGCCGGCGTGTGGTACGCGGCCCGCCCAAGCATCACGCCGTCGACCGCACCCAGATGCTGCTCGGCCTCGTCCAGCGAACCGATCCCGCCATTGATGACGATGGTCAGGTCCGGGCGTTCGCGCTTCAGTCTGTGCACCAACGGGTAGTCCAGCGGCGGCACGTCGCGGTTTTCCTTCGGCGACAGGCCCTTCAGCCATGCCTTGCGCGCATGGACGACAAAGAGCGACACCCCGGCCTGGGCGCAAAGATCGACCAGCTGAAACAGGCTCTCTTCCGGTTCCTGGTCATCGACCCCGATCCGGCACTTCACCGTCACCGGGACCTTCACCGCCGCCCCCATCGCCGCCATGCATTCGGCGACCAACTCAGGCTCGCGCATCAGGCACGCGCCGAACCGCCCGCTCTGAACTCGGTCTGACGGGCAGCCGACGTTGAGGTTGATCTCGTCATAGCCCTCGGCCTCGCCAATCCTCGCCGCCGCGACCAGATCGGCGGCCTCCGATCCGCCAAGCTGCAACGCCACCGGATGCTCGGCGGGGTCATAGGCTAGCAGCCGCTCCCGGTCGCCGTGCAACACCGCGCCCGTCGTCAGCATCTCCGTATAGAGCAGCGCCCGCGCCGACAGCGTCCGGTGCAGGCTTCGGCAATGCCGGTCCGTCCAGTCCATCATAGGTGCAACGGACAGCCTATGTGCTTGAAATTGCGTATTTTTTTGCATATAACTTAAGGACTTAGGCGGGCCGAGGAACGCGCGGTTCTACGCCATTTTACGACGAAATTCGCCCCCTTTCGCTAACTCACTGCACCCGTTCTGCACGCAAAAATGGCCTCCATCCGCAAACAGAAATCCGGGCGCTGGCGCGCCCAGGTCCGGCGCAAAGGCCGCACTCTGAGCGAGACTTTCGTGCGCCACGAAGACGCCAAGAGCTGGGCCCTCGATGCTGAACGCCAGATCGACCGAGGAGAGCCCCCCCTCGCCACGCGGGTCGCTCGCATCCGTACATTCGGTGAACTTATCGACCTGCACATCGACGACATGAAGGACGTGGGACGAGCGCCCGGTCGGTCCAAGGATGCAACGTTGCAGATGCTCCGACGCGACCTCGGCAAGCTCAAGCTCGTCGAGGTCGATCGAGAGCGCCTCGTTCAGTTTGGGCGCAGGAGAGCTGCAGCCGGCGCGGGGCCTGTGACAGTCGGCATGGATATCGGAGCAATCCGATTGGTGCTCTCACATGCCGCTGCGGTGCACGGCATTCCAGTGAAGGTGGAGCCGGTCGAATTAGCTCGCATCGCGCTCAAGCGGCTAGGCCTCATCGGCAAGAGCAATGAGCGGGACCGCAGGCCGACGGAAGAGGAGTTGGCGGCGCTGTTTGAGCAATTCGATGCGAATGATCGGCTCACGATCCCCATGAGCAGGATCATCAAGTTCGCCATCGCCACAGCTATGCGGCAGGAGGAAATCTGCCGGGTCACCTGGAGCGACCTCAATCCTCGGACGAAGATGCTCACGATCCGCGATCGGAAGGACCCTCGTCAGAAGAGGGGCAACGATCAGAGGATCCCCCTGCTCGCGGTCTCTGGATACGACGCGATGGCGTTGATCGAGGAACAGCGCGCGATCCGCGCCAACGAAGACGACCGCATTTTTCCCTACGTCCACAAGTCCGCCGGCACCGCGTTCACACGCGCGTGCAGCGAGTTGAAGATCTCCGACCTCCACTTCCACGACCTGCGCCATGAGGGAACCAGTCGGCTCTTCGAGGCCGGCTTTGAGATCCAACAGGTCGCGCTCGTCACCGGACACAAAGACTGGAAGATGCTCCGGCGCTACACGCACCTTCGTCCAGAGACGCTTCATGCCATCGCTGCGAACCGCGCCGCCTGATACGCCTTCCCAATATGGGAAATATTCTTGCTTCCCAAACTGGGAAGAGTTATAGGCATGCACGAATGAACGTAGTGGCGTTGCGAACCCTGCAGGCGTTTTGGGCTCGACACCCAACCGCCAAGGGCCCGCTAACGACTTGGTACAAGTTGGCGCGCGCAGCGGAGTGGAGCACTCCGCAGGACGTCAGAGAAACCTTCGGATCGGCTGACTTTCTGGCCGACAACCGCGTGGTCTTCGACGTCGGCGGCAACAACTATCGGGTCGTGGCGCGCATCTCCTACCCATTCAAGCAGGTGCTGGTGAAGTTCGTTGGCACCCATGCGGAGTATGATCGGATTGATGCGACATCGGTGTGATCTGGCGGTCGAGGAGGCCCAAATGAGCTTGGCCACGCCCCTGCGCCCGATCCGCGACGAATCGGAGTTCGAGGCAGCGCTGCGGGAGTATGAGAGCTACTTCGACAACGAACCCCAGCCCGACACGGAAGAGGCCTACCGCTTTGAGGTGCTTGGGCTTCTGCTGGCGAAGTACGAGCAGGATCATTTCCCAATTGCGCCACAGGATCCTGCCGAGGCGTTGGCGCAGGTCATGGACTCCAAGGGGAAGTCACAATCTGACCTGGCCGCAGTGATCGGCGCTCCTCGGGCATCCGAGGTTCTAAAGGGAAAGCGCTCTCTGTCGCTCGACCAGATTCGCCAGCTCCGAAGCGCCTGGGGAGTACCGGCGGACGTGCTGATCTAGCGACTCGCGAGCCCCAGAGACCTACCCTGAGCTAGGTAGGCGGCCCGCCCCTACGCTTCATGCGAGCGAAGGCGCGGTCCGTCGTCATGAAGCGCGCAAGCATGACCGGAGCGAGCTTCGCCGGCTCGACTATGCGTCCGCCCTCCTTCGCCATCGCCTCGCCGTACGCCACGAGGTCGCGATGCACCGCCGCCGGAAGCTCGACAGTCAATTTCACCGGCGTGTCGTCGAGAAGGGAAGCAAGCTTCAGTCGTTCGGCCATCTCGAATGCTCCTGGTAGGGTTGAAGTTTGAGATCGTCTGTGACGATCACTCGCACCAGCGCACCTGGGCGAATTTTCAAAGTGGGAGCCTGCGACAGCGCCTGCGCTACCGCTTGCTGACCCACCTGATTGAAGGTATCGGCGCCGCCCCGTCGAATGGCGCGAACGAGTTCGTCATCATCGTCGGCGCCCACCTCCGAGCCGATCGCCAAGAGGGTCGAAAGGGCGGCCATGCCGAAGAGCACGCCCCAATGGCGATCGACCTGGTCCTCAAGCCCCGCTCGCCCGAGAGCATCCCCCGCCGGAAAGTCGCCGAGGGTCACCGACCGCCCGTTCGGCAGCAGGAGCCGCGTCCAAACGACGTGAACGCGTCTTTGGCCGAAGGCGAGCTTGCTGTCATAGGCCCCGATGAGCTTGGCCCCCGGTGGGATAAGGAGCGTGCGGCCCGTTTGGCTGTCGAAAACCGGCTGGGTGACCTGAGCCACCACCTGTCCTGGGAGATCCGATTGCAGGCCCGTGACCATCGCGGCCGCGATCAGGGTCCCGGCCTGCACCGTGGGCGGCGCGCCGCCGTCCTTTGGGAGCCAAGGTGAAGCCGTGGCGCCAGATGGTGCCGGCGACGGGATAGGACGAAGGACATCCGCAGCTCGATTGGCGGCGGGTGAGCGGCCGCTTTGAACCAAAAACAGTTGGCTCCGCTGCGCCGCCTCGCGGGCCGCTTGGCGAGTCCTCGCAGCTTGCGACGCCTGAGCATCGGCACGCTGCGGCGGCAGTTCGCCTTCAGCAGCCAGCATGGGCCGCCCAAGGTCGCCCGGCAGTGGCGGGCCCAGCTTCGGAATTCCACGGTAGTCCGCAGGCAACGCCTTCAGCTGCTCGGGCGGCGTCGCGCTTACAGTGAACTGAGGCTCCGGGGGCGCAGGGCGAAACTTTACGTTCAGGCCGAAAACCACTGCACCTGCGAGCGCGGCCGCGGCTGCGCCCGACATCAGCATCAGCGCCCTACGCGAAAGGCGAGCCACTGTCGGCGGCTCGGCGCGTAGGCACAGATCGGGCGCGACTTCCACGACCTGGTCCAGAACCCGCGTCATGCGCCGGCTCCCGATCGGATCACACGCACCGCAATCTGCTTTCGGCCCTGTTGCAGGCGAAGCTCAGCGATCTCAATCAGCCGATCGAGAACCATTCGGCCACCGACGACGCGATAATTGACCGACTCCAGATCGCCGCCCGGACCTCTCAGGAAGACGGGGGGAAGGTCGCCACGGGCGACGGCGTCTGGAAACTCAATGAAAGTCTGGCGCCCGTCGTCATAGACACGCACGGGGCGCCACGGCGCTCTGCCCTCTATCCGATAGGCGAAGTTCAATGGGACGCTCGGCGGCGCCTGCGTGAGTTTCATCTGTTCGGCGCGGCGCTCAGCCTCCATCGCCCGGACGGCCGCCAACTCGCGCGCTTCGTCAACCGGATATCGCCAGCGTACCGCCGCGAGATAGGCGCCGCCTGTCGATCTCAGCTCAAGATGATAGGTGCGGCGTTCAGTGTTGATGACGAGATTGGTCGTCAGACCCTTCTGCATCGGCTTGATCAGAACATGGACACGCAGCTCAGGCCCGCTTCCGCTGCGCGTCTCGCCGATGATCCAGCGCGTCGTGTCGCCGGCCGCCAGAGCGCCCTCCCCGACCAGCTGTTCGCCAGGCTGCAGCGCCAGGTCGGTGACCTGCCCAGGCGCGGTGTAGATTTGGAAGAGTGCAGCGTCAGAATAGGTGAAGACCTGCGCCGCGTTGGCGTAAGCCTCGCGGCGCGGCTCAACTCTCGCGATCTGATTGGCGCGCCCGACCTCTGCGAGCGGCGCCGCGAAAGCAAATGACGGCGCCAGGAAGACGGCCACTGCAAGAGCAGGTCGCATCAGCCGAGCTCCTTCGACCAGTCGAGGGAATGGACATAGATCCCCAGCGGATTTCGCCGGATTTCGTCGGCGGTGCGCGGCGCCTGGATGACGACGCCGAGGATCGCGGTCCAACGCTCGGTGGAAGCCAAGGCCCCGTCGACATAGCGTCGCTCGGTCCAGGCCACGCGGAAGCTTGAGGGCGAGGCCCGGATGACGCTCGAGACATCGACCCCGACCTGGACCTGCCCGACCTTGCTGAAAGGATCGGCTCCGCGCGCATAGTCGCTGAGCGCCGCGGCCCCACGGTCGGTTGTGAATTCATATGCGCGCAGCCAGTTGCGGCGGACGACGACCGGGTCGGCCGACACCGAGCGCACCTCTTCCACGAACTGCGCCAGGCGCCAGGCGACTTGGGAGTCTTGCGGCGTGTACCCCGCTTCGGCAGGCGCTACGGCTTGCGTAGCTCCAAGCTGATCAACCTCTACGACCCAGGGCGTGATTGAGCCCCTTGCACCCTGCCAAACCAGGGCGCCAGCGAGGCAAGCTGAGAGCGCCCAACTGGCGAAGGCCATCAGCCGCCAGCTGCGGGCCTGCACCCGCGCCGAACCGATCCGGTCGTCCCAGGCCTGGCCAGCCCTTTGGTATGGCGTTTCGAGAACCGGCGTTGCGCCATACCGCACGCCGTGTCGCTTGAACGGATTCATGAGCGCTCCTCCGAGAGTGAAACCGATGCGCCGCCGCCCGACTGGTCTCCCGACCGAAGGGCGTGGGTGGCCGTGGAAGCCGCATCGCCGGCTGCATGTCTCTGTTGCAGACGCCGCGCCCATGCCGGCGGCTGCCCGCCCTGCGACGAGCCTGCCGTTCCCGCTGCGGCGGACGCTGGACGCGGCCCCCCGCCCGGCGGAGCGCCTCCGCCAGGAGCGCTTGGGGACTTGCGTATGGCGTTGACGATCGACCGGGCCGCGCCCACCGCCGAACCAGCCAACAACCGCCCGCTAACAGCTCCCGCGGCGGCGATGCCGCCGGCGGCAAGGCCGGTCCCGACCGCTGCGCCAGCCCCTAGCTGCGGCCCGCCCGATACGAGCCCGCTGGCGATGCCAGGACCGAACACCCCTAGGCCGAGCAGGCAGAGAGACGCCAGGGCGAGCGATAGAACCTCTTCAAGACTTGGCGACAACCCACCGAAATCCTGAATAAATTCATCGAACAGGCTTGAACCGATCCCGACGATGACCGCCAGCACGAGCACCTTGACGCCGGAGGCCATGACGTTGCCGAGCACCCGCTCGGCCAGGAAGGCGGTGCGGCCAAAAAGCCCAAACGGCACGAGGATGAAGCCGGCCAAAGTGGTCAACTTGAACTCAACCAACGTGACAAAGAGCTGGACGGCCAGCACGAAGAAGGCGAGCACCACGACCAGCCAGGCGAGCAGCAGGACGGCGATCTGAGGAAGGTTGTCGAACACCGCCGGAAAGCCCGACATCTGCTGAGCCGCTTCGAGAATCGGTTGTCCTGCCTCGATGCCGGCCTGACCGAGGCGGCCTGGCCGCAGAAACTCGCCTGCCGCCATTCCGCCGCCGCCCGCCTGAAGCCCGAGCCCTGAGAAGGACTCGAAGATGATCCGTGCAAGCGCGTTGAAGTTCGAAAGGATGAAGGCGAACGCGCCGACATAGAGGGTCTTCTTGACCAGCCGCGCGAGGATCTCCTCGCCCGGCGACCATGCCCAAAAGAGCGCGGCGAGCGTCATGTCGATGACCACAAGGGTCGTCGCCAGGAAGGCCACCTCCCCGCCGACCAGGCCGAAGCCGGAGTCGATGTAGGTGGTGAAGACGTTGAGGAAGCGGTCAGCGACGCCGGGGTTCATCTGCACCTCCGGATGGCGTGAAGAAGCGCCTCTGCTGTTCTTGCTGAGCAGCCCGACACGTGCTGCTGTCGTAGGCCTGCAAGCCAAGGCCGCGGCACCGCTTAAGCTCTGCGGCCAGCGCGGGGTCGGATGTGGGGACCGTAGTGCTGGGTCCGTTGCAGCCTTCAAGCGCAAGGAGCGCGGCGAGCAGCGCCTGCGCCTTCAACGGAACATCTCCACCGTGACGGGCTGATAGCCTTCACGGCGGCTGATGAACCGCTGGAACTGCTCACGCGCCTGGTCTCGACTGGCCTGCCGGTCGGCCTGCTCGAGCGCTTCGGCACGTCCCTGCGCCGCCAGCAGCGCCACCAGTTCGGTGAGCTGCTGGGACTGCAGCGCCAGCAGCTGATTACCCGCCTGCGTCGCCTGGACGATCCCGGTGGCGCCCTGGCTCGCCGCGGTTAGCGCTCGCACCTCGCCCGCGGTTGAGGAAAGTCCAGAGACGACGCCGGCCTGGACATTGAGGGCGTCCTTGAACGCCGCCGCCGAGTTCGCCCAGCGCGCCCTTGCGGCCGCAAAGAGTTCGCGATCGGTCGCCGAGGCGAGAACCTGATAGTCCTTCGTGAAAGCCTCTTCGATAGCGCGGACATCGTAGGCGATCCGCTGCGCCTGCCCCATCAGCTCACGGATACCGTCGAGATTGCGCTGGATCGAGGCCAAGGCCGAATACGGGAGCTGGGCGAGATTGCGCGCCTGGTTCACCAGGCTGAGCGCCTGGTTTTGAAGGCTCTGGATCTGGTTGTTGATCTGCTCGAGGGCGCGCGCGGCCTGCAGCACGTTCGAGGCGTAGTTGGTCGGATCGAACACCGCCAGCTGCGCGAAGGCCGGATTGGCGACGAGGCTGGTGAGCGCCATGCCGGCCCAGAGCGCGCGGCGGGTGAGACGGGCCCTCATTGGGAAATCTCCTCTGGCTGGACCGAAGTTTGAGAGCCGAGCAGTTCAGCGGCCCAGCCGAGTTCCCGATGCGCCAGCCAGGCGGCCGGAAATCCGGCGAGGCCGTGGGCGGCTAGCAGGCTCGAAATGGCCAGCTGGTCGGGACGCGACGACGCCGCGCAGAAGGCCATCGCTATGTCGCCCAGGCCGAGATCGATCAGACGGTCGCCTTGGCGTGACTGGCAGTAGTAGTCGTGCCTGGGCGTCGCCTGACTGATGATCTCGATCTGCCGGCTGTTGAGCCCGAACCGTGCGTAGGCTGCTGCGATCTGCGGCTCGAGCGCTCGGTCATTGGGGAGAAAGATCCGGGTCGGACAGCTCTCGATGATCGCCGGGGCAATCGCGCTGGCCTCGACATCGGCCAGGGACTGAGTTGCGAATACCACGGCGGCGTTGAGCTTGCGCAGCGTCTTTAACCATTCGCGCAGCTGAGCGCCGAACAGTGGATCATCGAGGACCAGCCACCCCTCGTCGACGAACACCAGGCTGGGCCGGCCATCGAGACGATCGCGAAGGCGATGGAAGAGGTAGCTCAGGGTCGCGGGCGCAGCAGAGGAACCGATCAGGCCCTCCGTCTCGAAGCAGGTTGCCGAGGCCGCTCCCAGATGCTCGTGGTCTCCGTCGAGCAGGCCGCCCCACGGCCCGGCGAGCGTATAGGGCGCCAGCGCTTGCTTGAGCTTGGCCGACTGCAGCAGAGCCGCAAGCCCGCTGAGCGTGCGCTCGGCGGCCGGCGCGCTCGCGAGGCTGGACAGAGCGCTCCAGATGCGCCCGCGATCTTCCGGATCGAGCGCGACGTTCTCACGAGCCATCAGCGCCGCCAACCAGTCGGCCGCCCAGGCCCGCTCGTCGAGATCATCGCAATTGGCGAGCGGCTGCAGGCACACGCTGGGAGCCCCCTCCCTGCCAATGGCGACGCCAAGGTCGTGGTAGGCCCCCCCGACACCGAGGGTCGCCGCGCGCATCGATCCTCCGAAGTCGAATGCGAAGGTCTGCGAGTTCGGATAGCGGCGAAACTGCAGCGCCATCAGGGCCAGAAGAACGCTCTTTCCGGCCCCGGTCGGACCAAGCACGAGCGTATGTCCGACGTCGCCGACATGCGGAGAGAAGCGGAACGGCGTGCAGCCGTGAGTGCTAGCCAGCAGAAGTGGCGGGGCGTTCAGATGCTCGTTGCGCTCAGGTCCTGCCCAGACTGCCGACACGGGGATGATGTGCGCGAGATTGAGCGTCGAAATCGGGGACTGCCGCACGTTGGCGTAGGCGTGTCCCGGCAACGAACCGAGCCAGGCGTCCACGGCGTTGCCCCGTTCCAGTACGCAGGTGAAGTCGCGCGCCTGCAGCGCCTTCTCGACGAGGCGCAAGCGGGCGTCGGCGATGTTTACATCCTCGTCCCAGACGACCACGCTGGCGCTCACGAAGGCGTGGCCAGCAGCGTCGGCCCCAAGGTCTTGCAGCGCCGCGTCGGCGTCCTGGGACTTGTTCTCGGCGTCCGTGTCGATGAGCGCAGACGCCTCGTTGGTCAGCACCTCTTTCAGGATCGCCGCGAGCGACTTGCGCTTGGCGAACCACTGGCGCCGGATTTTTCCCAGCAACTTGGCCGCATCCAGTTTGTCGAGGCAGATGGCCCGCGTGGTCCAGCGATAAGGAAAGGCCAGCCGATTGAGGTCGTCGAGCAGCCCAGGCCAAGTGGCGCTCGGAAAGCCATTGATCGTCAGCACCCGTAGGTGGGACGCGCCAAGGCGCGGCGCCAACCCACCCGCCAGCGGCCGGTCGGCCAGCAGGACATCGAGGTGCATCGGTGTCTCCGGAACGCGCACCCCCTGGCGGCTCGTCGAGACTGCGCCGTGCAGAAAACTCAGCGTCTCGGCGTCGCCCAGCCAGCTCAGCTCCGGCATCAGGCCCTCCAGGAGGGCCAGGATGCGGTCGGTTTGATCGATGAAAGTGGCGAGCTGACTGCGCCAATCCTCACCGGCTGCGGGCAGGCCCTCGTAGATCCAACTCTCCATCCGTCGCCCGCGCTCGGCGCGCGGCAAATGCAGGAACGTCAGATAGAATCGGCTGTCGAAGTGGGCTCCCTCGGCCTTGAAGGCGGCCTGACGCTCGGCGTCTATGAGACCGCTGACCGGATCGGGGAATTCGCTATGCGGGTAGTCCTGGGCAGGATCGCGCCGAGCTTCCACGAAGATCGCCCACCCGCTGCCAAGCCTTCTAAGGACCGCGTTTAGGCGGGCCGCGGAGTTGGCTAGTTCGGCCTCGGTGACGGAATCCAGATCCGGTCCTCGGAACCGCGCTGTGCGCTGGAACGAGCCATCCTTGTTCAGTACGACGCCGGGCGCGACGAGCGCCGCCCAAGGCAGATAGTCCGCCAGCCGCGCCGGCCGGCGCTGGTATTCGCGCAAGCTCATCATCAGACGTCCATCCAGGCTGGGAGCCGCAGGTGCGTCCGCCCGACCTCTGCGAATTGCGGATCGCGACGTGCGGCCCAAACCGCCAGCAGGTGGCCGACCACCCAGACAGCAAGGCCGACGGGCCAGAGCCGAAGCCCGAGGCCAATCGCAGCGGCCAGTGTCCCGATCGCGATCGCCATCGCCCGGGGCGCGCCGGCCAGCAGGATCGGTTCGACCAATGCCCGGTGGACCGGAGCCTCCAGGACTGGCGCTTGGAGCGACACATCCATCAGACGAGCGCCCCGCCGCCGAACGAGAAGAAGGTCAGGAAGAAGCTCGAAGCGGCGAAGGCGATGGAGAGTCCGAAGACGATCTGGATCAACCGCCGAAAGCCGCCTGACGTGTCGCCGAACGCCAGGCTGAGGCCGGTGGCGATGATGATGATCACTGCCACGATCTTGGCCACCGGCCCTTCGATGGAATCCAGGACCTGCTGGAGCGGCCCTTCCCAAGGCATCGACGAGCCCGCGGCATGGGCCGGACCTGCGGCGAGCGCCACTCCCAGCATTACGAGGCGTGCATAGACCGAGCTCAGACGCATGAGGGAGTTCCTTCGTTCGGAATGAGAGGTGTGAGGCGGTAACGGCCCTCGGGACCGAGCCCCTGGACGGAGGCGAGTTCGATGAGCCGGCGCCTGTCGCCACGGCCCGCCAGGACGGCGATGACGTCGATGGTTTCTGCGATGAGAGACCGCGGGACGACCGGGACCGCCTCGAGCGTCAGCTGCTCAAGGCGCCGCAATGCGCCTATCGCTGAACCGGCGTGCAGCGTGCCTACGCCGCCAGGATGACCCGTTCCCCAGGCCTTCAGCAGATCGAGCGCTTCGGGCCCCCTCACCTCGCCGATCGGGATGCGGTCGGGACGCAGACGCAGCGCGCTGCGCACGAGTTGTGTGAGGTTGGCGACCCCGTCCTTCGTGCGCAAAGCTACCAGGTTCGGCGCGCTGCATTGCAGCTCGCGCGTGTCCTCGATGAGCACGACACGGTCGCCGGTCTTGGCGACCTCGGCGAGCAGGGCGTTGACCAGCGTCGTCTTGCCTGTGGAGGTGCCCCCCGCCACGATGATGTTCTTGCGCTCAGCGACCGCGGCCTGGAGCGCCAGGCCCTGCGCCAGCGATATCGTCCCGCGCTCGACGTAGCTGGCCAGATCGAACACCGCGCCGGCCGCCTTGCGGATCGAGAAGGCCGGCGCCGTCACCACCGGCGGCAGCAAACCTTCAAAGCGCTCGCCAGTCTCTGGCAGTTCCGCTGAGACCCTCGGCGCCCCGGCGTGAGCTTCACTGCCCACGTGATGGGCTACGAGCCGGATTATCCGTTCGCCAGCGCCCGGATCCAGCCTGACGTCGGTCGCGCAAAGTCCTTGTGTTTGTCGATCAGTCCAAAGGCGACCGTCTGGATTGAGCATCACCTCGACGACTGCGGGATCGTCCAGCCATGCGGCGATCTGCGGCCCCATCGCCGTGCGCAACATGCGCGCGCTGCGGATCAGGACGGGATCTTCGGCGATCTGACGCATCAGCGGAGCTCCGGGCCCGGACCATCACGGCCAGGCTCGGCTCATCAGTGATCGCGGCCTGCGGCGAAACTCAACAGCCTTGGCTGGGGCGTAGTGGCGCTTCGCGTGGACACTTGCCCGCGACGGCGCCGCGCAAATCGCTGTGGAGGAGCGAGCAGCTCAACTCCCGGCCAGTTGACTCAATCGTTCCCTTTTTGTTCTAGGTGGCCTGACAGACCTGGAGCACCCCGATGGCCCACCAATCCTATGTCGGTTTGACCGACCCTGTCCGAGAGTTCGACGCATTGAGGCCATACGTGAACCAGCTTCGAAAGATGCAGCAGCGCTGCCGGCCCTTTGGCCGCGACTACCACGCCATCGCCATCGCCATCGAAGCCCTTGAGACCACGGCCTACCACTTCACCCGGCAGGCTCACTTCTACGCGGGTAAGCCGCACGGTTAGAGTTCCCGAGCCGGTAATGTGTGGCGGCTATAGCCTTTGCCGGCGCTCGGCTGACATCTCTTCATTTGTGCAGCACCGAACGCACGACCCCGGCCACCGACGTCCCGGCGATGACCGCCCCCGCGCTAGTCAGGCCAATGACCAGTTCATCGTTCAGAGCCGCGACGACCACGATCAGCGCAACCATGATCAAGGTGCAGATTGACCGGATGATCGCGGCCATGTCCCAGAGAACTTGGACGTTGACGGTCTTGTGTGTCTGGCCGTCCCGCATTGCTGCGCCTGCCCGGGGTGGGGCGCTCGCCCTCGCCGGCCGGGCTGACCGTGGCCGGGAGGGTGACGGCGCGCGCGGCTTGTCCACCGCAATCCGTGGCTTCGACGTCATGGCATGCCCTCTTCGGCGACAATCCGAACGGAGACCACGCAGCTGTCACGACCTAGGGATCGCAACACTCGACGTCTCTCGTCGTCGAGGAGTGTCCGGCGACCAGGGCCTAGGGACGAGGCGGTTTCAATGTCCCCGAGAATGGGGGGACGTCTTCCGAAGCGTGCGGCGCACGCAGAGGCCGTTCGGCTGACGCGCAATGCAAGCGGGCCACGCGCCCCAAATCGACGACGTCCAGGAAAGGTCCAACATGAGCCCCAGCAGTCCATCAGTCGCTCCCGTTGCGGGGCTGCGGCGATCGAAGGCGGGGTCAACGGCTGTCGACGACGCATTCGGATCGACACAGCTGACCGCTGCATCCACCAAATGCCATCGTCGACCTGGGCGCCGGGGTCGAACGGGGCGAAATGTTACCGTGAGAGTCCGCCGAAGCGGCAGTACAGGTATCGCGGCCCACGCATGAGACGGGGCGCTGCCCCATGTCCTCACACGCACCAATCCGGGCACAGGCCCTTGATCGACGGCTCATCTAGGCGCGATTCGTAGCGTGCTGAAAGCTTGCCTGCAGCGCCGCCGCTATTGTGAGAGCGCGCGAACAGACGCGTCTCGAACCAGCAAGACCTTCCAGCGTCGTGCAGCCAATTGGCGGCGCGTCTTGGCTGTATCGACGACCTTCAGCGCTAGCCTTCAGCCCTCGAGCCTACGTCGCTGGCGAAACGTGCGCCCTTGGCGAGCCTGCGGCCGAGTGCCGCGACGAAGCCCTGATAGCGGTCACGGCCCCTTGCTTGCGCCGCCGCCTGCCCGGCTTCGCCGATGACTGGCGCCACGACGAGCCACTGCCGAACGAACAGCGCGGTCAATTCAATGAGGATGGTGAGATCGCGGCCCAGCCGTTCGATCGTGCGGCTCTGCTGGTCTAGACGCCGCAGAAGCGCGGCCTCGTGGCGCTCCGACGAAGGCGGTTCAAGGAAAGCGGCGATCGCCGCCTCGGCGACCAGCGACTTCGACTGACCGTGCTTCTTCGCAAAGGCCTCCAGCTGCCGCAGCCGCGCGGGTTCAACATAGACCGACAGGCGGGACTTGGCGCTCACAGCGCGACCCCGTCGTCTGGATCCAGACTTGCCTGGCGAGCGATCCCCTGAGCGCGCGGGGCGAAGCCCTGCTCGGCCCCGTCGTCTTCGGCGCCGCTGGCCCACCAGTCGAACTCCGGCTGTTGCGGCGCCGGCGGACGCTCGGCGCCCTGGTCGATCTCCGGCGCTCGGCGCAAGCCCCCCTCCGCCTCCGCCTCGCCGCCCCCCGCCTCAGCAGGCGTTCCAGGCGCCGGACCAGCGATTTCGCGCCAGTCATGAGCGGTCGGACCTGCGATCGTCGAGGCCGGCGCCATACCGATCCGCTCGGCCAGCCGCCGGTCACGGTAGTAGCGCGCCTTTCGGGCTCTGATCGGCGGCGCTCCAGCGACCATGACCAGTTCCTCGTGAGCGGGCAGCTGCATAACCTCGCCCGGCGTCAGCAGAGGTCGCGCAGTCTCCTGGCGCGACACCATCAGGTGGCCGAGCCAGGGCGACAGACGGTGTCCCGCATAGTTCTTTATCGCTCTTAGCTCGGTGGCCGTTCCGAGGGCGTCGGACACCCGCTTGGCCGTCCGCTCGTCGTTGGTCGCGAAGCAGACCCTGACGTGACAGTTGTCGAGGATGGCGTTGTTTGCGCCGTAGGCCTTCTCGATCTGATTGAGCGACTGGGCGATCAGGAAGGCCTTAAGCCGATAACCGGCCATGAAGGCGAGCGCGCTCTCGAAGAAATCCAGCCGGCCCAGCGCGGGGAATTCGTCGAGCATCATCAGCAGTCGGCGGCGATCTCGGCCCGGCAGTTCCTCGGTCAGGCGCCGGCCAATCTGGTTGAGGATCAGGCGGATCAGCGGCTTGGTGCGGCTGATGTCCGACGGCGGCACCACCAGATAGAGGCTGGCTGGGCGAGCCGGCGATACTAGGTCGGCGATGCGCCAGTCACACTGGCGGGTGACGTGCGCCACGACCGGGTCGCGATAGAGACCCAAGAACGACATCGCTGTGGACAGAACGCCCGAGCGTTCGTTTTCGCTCTTGTTCAGGAGCTCGCGGGCCGCCTGGGCCACGACCGGATGAGGGCGGTCTCCGAGATGCAGCGTCGCCATCATCGCGCGCAAGGTCCGCTCGATCGGTCTAGCGGGATCGGACAAGAACGCAGCCACCCCCGCCAGAGTCTTGTCCGGTTCGGCGTAAAGCACGTGCAAGATTGTCCCGACCAAGAGACTGTGGCTGGTCTTTTCCCAGTGGCTGCGCCGCTCCAGCGCGCCTTCCGGATCGACCAGGATGTCGGCGATGTTCTGGACATCGCGCACCTCGGCGTCGCCGCGCCGCACCTCGATCAACGGGTTGTAGGCGGCGCTATCTCGGCCTGTGGGGTCGAACTTCAGCACCGCGCCGACCCGCGCACGGCAGGCCGAGGTCAGAGCCCAGTTCTCGCCCTTGATGTCATGGACGACGAGCGAGTCCGGCCAGGTCAGCAGCGTCGGCACCACCAGTCCGACGCCCTTGCCGCTCCGGGTCGGCGCAAAGCACAGGACGTGCTCGGGGCCATTGTGGCGAAGGTAGCCGGCGCTCACACGGCCCAGAACTACGCCGGCGTCGACAAGCAGGCCGGCCCGGGCGATATCGCCTGCCCCGGCCCAGCGCGCCGAGCCGTAGGTGGTGACGTTGCGGCTCTCCCGGGCCCGCCAGACTGACATGACGATCGAGATCACCACCGCGACCGCGACGCCGCAGGACACAATCGCTGCACCTTCCAGAAAGACGCCCGGCGCATAGGCATCGAAGGCGAACCACCACCAGAAGAACGACCAGGGCCGATAGAGAGGAAGCCCGCTGGCGACCATGAACGGCGCGCCTAGCTCCGGCTGGAACCCAAAGCGCCAAGCGGTCCATTGGGTGGCGGTCCATACTGCAGCCGTCATCAGCCCCAGCACCACCGCCAGCTGGGCCCACATCACCTTGGTGCCGGACATATTTCTCTCCTAGATCTGCAGGCCAGGCTTTCGGCCGTGACGCCAATCGATCCGGCCGCCCTCCCCCAGGACGCCCGCCACGGTCTGGCCGAGGCGGCGGTCGAGGTCGGGCCGCCAGGGCACGAGGTGAAAGCCAAGCGCCCCCTCGATCATGGCGAAGCGGCCGGACGCGGCGTCGATCCTGCGCCGGTAGACGCCCTCGACGGCCTCGCCGGTCGCCGCGACCTGCCGCGCAAGTCCGCTCTGGCGCGCCACAGCGGCGGCGACATCTTCCAGCTCGCGTTCTCGCAACGTCGAAAGCAGGTTCCGCGCGAAGATCAGCCGCGTCCCCTGACGCTTGGCCAGGCCTTCGCTCGTCAGGTGCTCACCACGGGCGACCAAGGCCTCCCTCACCTCCTGGCCGAAGCCGCGCTCGGCCAACCCCTCGCGCCCGTCCTTGGCGACCAGGCGGCGGTCGAGCCAGGTGGCGCCCCGGGCCGTGACCTGAGCATGAAGCGCCAAGTCCGAGCGGACCGAAAGAACAGACCGCCCATTCTCGAGGGCTCGCAATTCGACAAGGCTCCCGATCGGCGCGTCGCTGGCGTCGTCGAGCGTGCGCAACGCGACGTGGTGTAGCCGGCCGTCCAGTCCCTCGATCGCCGCGTAGGCGCTGCCTCGCAGCTCATCGTCGTGGCCGCGCGCCGCAAGCCGTCCGACCACCTCGGTCGAGTTCAGTTCGATGTCGGATGGATCGAGCGCGCCGCCGCGTCCCGACAACGCCGCATGTAGCCGCGCGATGACGTCGCCCTCCCGCCCCATCGCCCGCAGGACCTGCTCCGCATCCTGGGCAAGGCGCCAGCGGCCAACACCTTCGGCGCTCGCCAACCCCATCGATTCGAGTTTCCTCAAGCGTGCGATACGGGGCTGGTCTCCCTCGCCCGTGCGTCTCTGACGGGGCCGCAGGTCGACCACCCCATCTTCGCCGGCCAAGCGGCGCAAACTCCTGTCGACGTCGGTCCAGCGGTTGGCCTCAACCTGGCGGGCCAGTTGCTCGGCGATCTCTTGCTGGCTCCGCGGCCCAAGCTCGAGCTGGACGAGCTCGCCGGCGCGCGCCCGCAGACCGTGGCTGATGTAGTCGCGGCTGATGACCAGATCGAAGCCGTCGTCGGTCCGACCGCGGACAAGGATGTGAACGTGCGGGTGACCCGTGTTCCAATGGTCGATCGCCACCCAGTCGAGCCGTGTCCCCAAGTCCTTCTGCGCCTGTGCCATCAGCTCACGCGTGAACGCCTTCAGGTCGGCCATCTGCTCGCCGTCGTCGGGTGAGACGATAAAGCGGAAATGGTGGCGATCATCGGCGCAGCGCCCGGCGAAGGCGCCGCCGTCGGCGGCCTCCCCTTGAGCGTCGAACAGCCGCCCGCTTTGGCCGTCCTTGGTCACACCCTCGCGCTGCAGGTAATTCACATGCAGAGCCAAGGCGCCGGGCCGCGGCGAGTTGCGCACCACCCGCGCCTTCACCACCGCGCTGCGCGCGCCGTGCGCTTGTCCGTGACGAACCGCGAGGCTCGCCGCCCTGCCTCGTCCAAACCGACCTCTCGGACTTGCCGGCGTGCTCGCCAGACCTCCAGCACGGGTCGCGGCAGCCAGGGCTTCCCCGACGAACGTCCGCCGGGACCTGCGTTGGTCGCCGATGCGTCCTGGCCGGACCTCGAAGGGCCAATCATCAGTCACGACGGCCTCGCGAGGCGCGCCAAGCGCCAGCCGCGCCAGCTCTTCCGCCGCAACGCAGGCTGCGCGCGGGATTCACACATCGCCCTAGCGCGATGATTTTACTCAGCTCCTTCCCACATCCACCCCGCCGCACCTCGCGGCTTTTATCCTGCCCTCCCTCGAATCCGAGAGCACCACGCCCCCTCCTCCCGAAACCCCAGCCCTTGAATCCCGGACTCATCGCTGCCCCCTGAGGAACCAGGCCCCTCATGGCGCGGCCTCCGCCGTAGCGGGGCGGGCCACGAACAGTCCGCTTGCCGCGGTCTGGCGGCTGACGAATAACATCGGCCCATGAGCCTGCTCTGAGGGCCTGCCTGCAGACTGCTCATCAGGCGCCTTGGGATTTCCGGCTGCGGCGATCAGCGGAGCCAGAGCCGCCACATAGGCCCGTGTCTCGGCCGGCAACGGACGGCCCGCGAGATAGGCCTCGTAGCGCGCCGGCCCTGCATTGTAGGCGGCCAGGAAGCCGGGCGCGCCGAAACGTTCGTGCATCTCTCGCAGGTAGGCTGCGCCGGCCAGAATGTTGTCGCGCGGAAGAAATGGGTCCTCACCCAACCCATGTCGGGCCCTGAGCTCCGCATAGGTCTGCGGCATCACCTGCATGAGGCCCATGGCCCCGGCCCGCGAAACAGCCTGCGGCCGGAACGCGCTCTCAGCACGCATCACCGCCCAGATCCAGGCTTGCGGCAGGCCAAAGCGCCCGGCGGCCTCCTGCACGAAAGCTTCGTGCGGGGAGGCCTCTTCAGCCGCGCTCGGGCCGCCCGCGGCTGCGACAGAGAGCACGGCGGCGAGCAGGACGCTCCGCATCCTACCGCTGGCCCTTTAGCCAGACCGGACGCGCCGGCCCGACCACAGAGTTGGCGGGGAGCGGCCCGAAGTAGCGGCTGTCGAGCGAGCCCTCGACGGCAGTCAGGACGAAAATCTCGCCCGCAACCAAGCGACGACAGCCGCGCCAGACCGGCAGCGGCTGTCCAACTTGGTCAGCGTCCTGCGCGCGGGCCACCAGCGCCCCGTCGAGACTGACCACAGCGCCCGAGCGGCAGGCCACGCTGGGTTCGACCGCCGCTAGTTGTTTGACGAGCACCGCGCCGGTCGGAAGATATCCACGCTGGTCGAGCCATCCTGCGAGGGTGGCGGGCGGCGCCACGGCCACCCAATCTCCCACCTTCGCAGGACGCGACGGCTGCACGCGATAGAGCCCGACCGGCGCGCTCTGCGTGGCGTTCCAGACCCACCGCGGCGGGCCTGACGACGGAGCCGCCAGCAGGCCGAGCGCGCCCAGGCCGAGGGCGAATATGCACGCAGCGTGCGCGTTCGGCCGCCGGACTAGGCGCGCAGCGATCACGGCCGGACGCCTTCGAACGGGAGGCTGGGACGGCGCGCGGGCCGCACGACGCCGACCCCGGGATCGCTTGTCGAAACCCGCGAGCCGCGGTCGGCCCAGGCCTGCAGTTCGGCCATGGCGTAGACCACCCGGCCACCGATCTTCTTGTAGGACGGCCCCGTGCCGAAGGTGCGGTGCTTCTCCAGCGTTCGGCCCGACAATCCGAGGAAGCGGGCGGCCTCCGGCGTGCGCAGCAGGCGCGGCGGCAATGGCGTGTTTTGGTCTGACATCTCAGCGCTCCGAGACATTGCGGTGAGCGCGGGGAGCACGGAGCTCCCGGCGCCTGGCAAGCCTCGCTCGGCGCGAATCGGCGAGGGATGGCGAAGGGCTTCGAACGCGCCCGTCCCATCCGCCACGCCGCGACGGCCCTGCGCCCGACGCCGGACGCAGGGACCGCCCCGACGCCGTTCAGACCTGCCGGGCGTGCAGGTAGTCGCAGGCCCTCTGGGCGTGGGCCGCGGCGGTGAAGATGAAGCGCGGCTGCGCCTTCAGGACGCCCAGCCAGTGACCAAGATAGGCCGCATGGTCGGAGCGCGGGGTCAGTTCCAGCCCGAGGTCGGCGCAGAGAAACGCCGCGCCAAGTTCGGCGACCAGTTCCTCGCGGGCATAGCCTTCGTCGCCGAAGCGCGTGCGTCCGAAGTCACGGTCGAGGCGCGCCGGATGGCGCGTCCAGTGCGTGCACTCGTGCGCCAGGGTCGCGTAGTAGCTTTCAGGATCGTCGAAGGCCTCGAACGGCGGCAACTGCACGCGGTCTTCATGGACGCTGTAGAACGCCATGTCCCCGCCGTGCCGGATGTCGGCGCCGACGGCCGCGAAGAACGCCTCGGCCCGATCGATCCGCTGGGCCGGGTCGAGGCGGGGCGCTGCGAGCGCATGGTAGCGCGCCGGCAAGCCGTCGACCTGCTCGACGTTGAAGACCGTGTAGGCCTTCAGAAAGCCGATCTGGCGCTCGATGTCCTCGCCGCCATCGCCCGTCTCCGTGCGAGTGATGTGGTTGGCGTAGACCACGGTGGCGCCCTTCTCGCCCTTGCGGACGGCGCCGCCGGCGGCGAGCGCCTGGCGGAAGGTCATCCAGATCGGCGCGACGTAGCCCCGCGCGATCGCCTGGCTCCAGAGCAGCAGGACGTTGATCCCGCTGTAGGGTTGGCCGGTGAAGCGCAGCGGCCGGGTGACGGCGCCGGCCGGATGGCTGGCCGACCAGGGCTTGGCCCAGGACCGAACATTGGTCTCAAGGTCGGCGACGATGGCGTCGGTGACGCGGGTGTAGAGATCCTGCCGCGGGCCTTGCGGGCGAGCGGGAGCGGTGGGGCGCGACATGGCGGCCTCCGATGTTCAGGGATGTGATGAAGTCCGCCGCCCGGGCGCTCGCCCAGGCGGCGGCGTGGGGTCATTCGGCGTTGCGGCTGCGCGACCAGATCAGGACGTAGCCTTCGTCGGCGTCGACCAGCGAGGCGTAGATCGGCGCCGGGAAGCTGGGGTCGTCCAGCTTGACCGAGAGGTAGTCGCGGTTCTCCTTCGAGGTCTTCTTCCAGGCCGCGCCGAACTCGGTCTGGCCGGTGAAGATGCGGTAGTCGGGGCCCTTGTCGTTCTCCTTCTCGGCGGGCCGGAAGACCGCGGCCTTGACGTTGAGCGTGAGGGTCTTGATGTCGCCGCGGATCGAGCTGTCCTCGTGCTTGGCGAAGGCGCCGATGGTGGCCATGGGAAGTCTCCGTTCTGTGCGGGCCGCGCCCATCGCGGCCTCGTGGCGATCGCCAGGACGGGGCGGCCGGCGTGGCGCAGCCTTCAGGCCCGCAGCGCAGCGGAGGACGGCGCGGGCAGGCTTCTTTGCCTCGCGAGGAATGACGCCGCAGGCGACAGGGGAAAGAAGCCGGCCGCGCCGTTGGGCCGCGCCGGGCGATCCGGCCAGATCACGCCAAGAGGACGCGAGGGGACGGCCCGCCGTTGAGCGAAGATCCATGTCCGCCAGCGAGGCGTCGCCGAGTGACGGTCAGTTCGTTTGCGGAAGATAGCGAGCGCGTGCGCGGACGCAGGCCACGTGCGGCCCGCCGAGGAGGACGGCGACAGACCTGGCGACCAGGGCGCGGCCTGGCCGAGTTCGGTGCGCATGGAGGACCGGCTGAGTGGAGACGTGGCGCACAGAGGGATCAGCTGGACGATCTGGTCTGGCGCTGGCCGCGCCGTGTCGTCGGCGTGACCGATGGGGAGGCCACGGCGCGCGGACGCTCGCGCGATGCAACGCACGGGCGCCGTGGCCGGGGCGTCCCGGCCACGGGCCATACCCATCCCCTAAGCGGCGAGGTCGGGCGCGGTCTGCGGCTCGCCGGAAGCCTCACAGGCACGCAGCAGGATCGGCAGCCAACCGGCTTCCAGGACCAGAGGCTCGGCCGCTTCGATCAGTTCGGGCTTGCGCAGGCCCGCAAGCCGCTCTGCGGCCTCGGAGCCCGCCGCTTCGCGCACCGCCTGCACGATCTGCGCCTTGGTGACGCGCCCGAGGTAGCGGCGCGCATCGGCGCGCCAATCGCCAGTCATCGAGAGCCCGACCGACGCGGCCAGGGCGTCGGCATGCCGAAGGGCCAGGGCGCGGCCACGCCATCCGCGCACAGCATCGGCGGTGAGCGCGACGCAGTGAGCGAGCAGGCTGGCGCGGCTGTCGCTGTCGAGGTCGAGGACGAAGGCCCAGACGAGCGCCGCGTCCTGCGGCATTTGCCGCGCCCAGGTTTCGTGACGCGCGGCGATCCTGCGCGCCGCCGGACCGTCGTCGATCTGAGGCGCCTCAGCCTCCAGGCCGCGCGACGTCAGACGCACGTCCAGGCAGGTGGCGCCAGAGCCAGGAAAGAACGTCGCCAGGACCAGGGCGTGAAGCAGGGCGATCTGAGCCACGTCCGGGTGTTCGGCCAAGGCGTCGCGGAGCGAGGCGGTGCGATAGGCGGTGAGTTCGGCGATCAGCCGGTCGGGCAGCGGCGCGCCCTCCCCGTCGTCTTCGTCCTGGTCCAACTCATCGGATGGCGGATCGTAGATGGTCTCACCGTCATCGCCGAGCGCGTCCTCCTCGGATTCGGGTGGGGGCGCGGCGTCCGCCGGACGAATGAAGCCGCGCTCGATCCGTGCCTGGCCGTCATGGCCAAGCATGACGAAGAGCCCGCCTCGGGCGATCTCGTCGACGTCATAGGCATAGGGCTCGCCGAACGCTTCCAGCGCCGTGTCGATCTCCTTGAGCCGCGCCTCGGCGTCCGGGGGAAGCTCATCGAGGTCCGCGAAGCGCTCGACCAGCCCGTCGTATTCGGCGCTGAGGGCTTCGATCTGGGCCGCATCCTCTGCGCTTCGCTCAACCTGATGCGGATAGACCCGCGCAAAGCCGTGGCCGGTCGGATAGTCCAGATGCGCCTCGCCCCACTTCCAGCCCTCGTCCGCGCGCAACTCCTCGGCCAAGGCGGCGAGCTTTTGCATGACCAAGGCGTCGAGCAGCGCCACGTCGTCGAGCCAGCCGCCACGGTCATCGGTGAAGAGGTCGCGGGTCAGCGTGCCGCCCGCCTCGACATAGGCCTCGGCGCCGACGAACTGCGCGCGCCGGTCGCTGGCGGCGACCTTGGCGGTGGTGAGGGCCGCGCGGATGTAGGCCGGCGAGCGGTTGTAGCTGAGCTGCTCATAGACCTGCTCCTGGCGGGCACGGTCGTCGGTGACCGCGAACGCCATCAGTTGGTCCAGGCCGAGGTCTTCGGCCCGATAGAGGTCGATCAGGCGCGGGCTGAGGTTGGCGAGCCGCAGGCGCTGGCGCACCAGCCCTGGGCTGACCCCGAACCGCGCGGCGATCTCCTCGGCGCCATAGCCCTTGCGCTCGTGCAGGTCGCGAAACGCCTCGAACTGGTCGGCCGGATGCATGGCCGAACGGGTGACGTTCTCGTCGAGGCTGATCTCCTGGGGGTCGTGCTCGACGTCGATCATGCAAGCCACCGGGTGGCTATTTTTGATGGTCTTGCGGCGCGCCAGCAGTTCCAGGGCGAGCCGCCTTCCCTCGCCGATGGTCACCAGCCAAAAGCCGGTCATGGCGCCACCGTCGTCCCGCTCGGGCTCGACGACCGGCTTCTGCAGCATCTTCTTGGCCGCGATGCTCGCCGCCAACGCCTCCACGGCCTCGGCGCTGTGCGGCGTCTTGCGGGCGTTGCGCGGCGACTTCTTAAGCTTGTTGAGCGGGATTTCGATCTCGGCGCCCGAGACGATATCGATGTCGGTTCCTTGGGTCATGACGATCTCCTTCTTGAGGCATGGGTGTCAGGCGCACGGCGCCTGGCGCCCTGCCCGTCGGCGAGACCGGGTGTGCAAGCGGAGCGGCCGCTTCGCGGGGAACCGGCTGCAGGGCCCCTTCACAGCCCTGCCGGCCTGACGCCCGCGAGGGGACCGAAGCTGGGCGGAAGCGGCTGCGAAGCGCGCTGAGGGCGGAGCCCTAAGCCACGGCCGCGCCCGCGGCGCGGCGTCAGGATGAAGGCTGCAAGGAGCTCGGCCACAGGCTGAGCGGGACGCGCCGTCGGGAGGTCCGCGACGCCGGAGGCGCGCTCGCGACGGCCCCGTAGGAGCCGCGCATGCGCGGCGGGACCGAGGCCGATCGCGGGCCGACCTCACTTCTCACTTTCCTCGGTTCAGAGAGCATCTGGCTCCGAGCGAATCTGTCGCCTTGCTTGCGACTCCGGCCCGCTCGCCGTCGATCTCTTGAGCGCGCAGCAAAAAATAGCAGCTGCAAGGGATTGCCCTGCGGCGTGTTGCCTCAGGCGGAAACCAGCGCTTTTTCAGAAACTTCAAAGTGCAGCTCGCGCCAGCACGACGGCCAGGCCGAGCCAGCTCGCGCAGGCCCCTTCAACTCGACCTCGTCCTGGCCCGCGCTCATGCGCTAAACGCTCCCCGCCTTGTGCGGCCTGCCCTTACGGCAAGGCGCCCAGCGCCCGTGTCAGGAGATTGCCGATGAACGCTCCAACCGCTTTCCGTTCTTTCGATCCCGCCGAGCCGCGCCATGATTGGACGCTCACCGAGGTCGAGGCCTTGTTCGAGCTGCCGTTCATGGAACTGGTGTTCCGCGCCGCCGAAGTCCACCGCGCCACGTTCGACCCAAGCGAGGTGCAACTGGCGCAGCTGCTCAGCGTCAAGACCGGCGGGTGCCCGGAGAACTGCGGCTATTGCAGCCAGAGCCAACACTTCGAAACCGGCGTGTCGGCCAGCAAGCTTGTAGATGCGACCACCGTCATCGCCGAGGCGATGCAGGCGAAAGCCGGCGGCGCGCAGCGCTTTTGCATGGGCGCAGCCTGGCGTGACCTCAAAGACCGCGACGTGCCGAAGGTGGCGGCCTTGATCTCGGGCGTAAAGGCGCTGGGCCTGGAGACCTGCGCCACCCTGGGCATGATGACACGCGACCAAGCCCAGGCCTTGAAGGACGCCGGCCTCGACTACTACAGCCACAACCTCGACACCGGGCCGGACTACTATGACAAGGTGGTCACCACCCGAACCTACCAGGAGCGGCTCGACACCCTGGAGGCGGTCCGCAGCGTCGGTATGTCCACCTGCTGCGGCGGCATCGTCGGCATGGGCGAGACGCGGAAAGACCGCGTCGGCCTGCTGCACGCCCTGGCCACCCTGCCCGAGCATCCGGGCAGCCTGCCGATCAACGACCTGGTGCCGATCCCAGGCACGCCGCTAGGCGACTCCACGCCGGTCGATCCGCTGGAATTCGTGCGGATGATCGCCGTGGCGCGGATTGTCTGCCCAAAGAGCGTGGTGCGCCTGGCGGCCGGCCGCGAACATATGAGCCGCGAGCTGCAGGCGCTATGTTTCCTCGCCGGCGCCAACTCGATGTTCATCGGCGCCAAGCTGCTGACCGCCGCCCATCCGGACAAGGACTCCAACGCCTCCCTGCTGGCGGATCTCGGCCTACGACCGATGACGATGGCGACGGGGGCTTAAGCGCCTGCGGCCTGTCGGCGCTCGCCAAGCGCGTCGACAGGCCGAGGCCGAGGCCATCGTAGGGGCGAGCCGGCACGCGGCAAGGCGAGCGCCTACTGAACTCTGAAGCGATAAGGGACTGCCTGAGGCGCGAACCTGTTCACGAAGGTTCGGAAGCTCTCGCCGTAACACTCTTCGGCGCCGTTGACCCGCTGGCGCATGTAGGCCTCGAGGTGCGACTTAAGGGTCTCCTCCCAGCAAGCAAGCGCCTGCTCGCGCGCGGCGCGGCTGCTCGCCCACCGCCAGGGCCAGCTGCGGACGACGGTCCGCTGCTCGTTCAACCAATCGTACGCCTCTTCGAGCGCGTAGAGCTTGAAGGTCCGCACCCCTTCGCGATCATTGCCGGGGTCCATCGTCACCTGAAGCAGTTCGCGAATGACGCCATGGGCATGCGTGTCCGCCTCGTGGCGCAGCTGGCCCCGATAGGTCAACAGCGCGATCCATCCCGCAGCGACGGCGATGACCAGTCCGCCGACACTCGCCCACGCGGCCGCAATCTCCGCGAAATCCTTCAAGTCATTGTCCCTCGCCCCCGCTAAGGAGCAGCCCATGGCTGCATGTCGGCCTCATCTGAAACCCGAGTTTCCGGCGTTGGGAACCGGCTTCTTGAGCCTCGCCCAGACCTTGCCCGTCGCAGAGCCTGGCCATAGAAGCGATAGTTCGGGCGCCGCTGAATACGCGCCGACCATGAGCCGGGGGCGAGGTTGTCACATCCTCGCGGCAGCGGTCGGTTTTGCCAACAGGCGGGCTCCGAACGCTCGGAGATTCCAACGCCCGACCCCATTTGCGCATCCGTCTTGCGCGTCCCATCGGTTTGATTCAGACTCCCCCTGCCGGCGTCCGCGCCGGTAGGGGCTTGGAATCCCCTGTAGAGCGTTCACGACGACATAGCCGGCCGGCGGGCCGGTGCGCTGACTGCCGCTTCATGGCGGCGGTCGCATGCGTGTGAGTGTGGCGGCCGCCGACCGGTCCCGCAGGATGTTCCAATGCGCGTCACATCGCGCCGCCTCTTCCAGACCGAAGGGAGGGGCGCATGGCATGCCCGGACGAATTCGAAGCGGACGCGCCCGATGCCGATCGGCCGACGCTTGAAACGCTCTATCGGCGCCATGCGCCGTGGCTCGCCGCCGTCCTTCGCCGCCGTTTCGACCCGCAGGTCGCCGAAGACATCGTCCAGGAGGCCTATATCCGCCTTCGTCCCTACGAGGCGCAGGGCCGCGTGGAACGACCGCAAAGCCTCTTGCTTCGGATCGCCGAAAATCTAGCCTACAACCATTCTAGGAGCTCGCGTCGGGCCAAGGCCCGGATCGAACGTCTAGCCGAGGTGGGCCGTTGTCATGAAGCGTACACCGACGCCGAGCAGCATGAGGCCCTTCTCCTCAAGGAGATCGTGGAGGGCCTGCCCACGCCGCTGCGGGACACCTTCATGCTGAGCCGACACGCCGGGATGAGCTACGCCGAGATCAGCGCCCACACCGGCGCGCCGGTCAAAACGATCGAAGCGCGCATGTCCAAAGCCCTGGCCCTCATCTCCGCACGGCTGCGGGATTGACGAAATGACCGCCGACGCCGCGCCCGATCAAGTCGAGAAGGAGGCCGCCGACTGGTTCGCGCGCCTCAACAAGCTGTCGATCACGACCAAAGCGCTTGAGGACTTTCACGCCTGGCGCCGGGACCCGGCCCATGACGCCGCCTATGAGCGGATCGAGGCGCTTTGGGAGACGGCCGGCCGACTGGGCAAGCACCCCGACACGGCGCGCGACGTCGCCGCCGCGTTGGCGCGCGGCCGACGAAAGCGAAGGTTCGCGCGCCTGGGGTCACGTCCGGCGCGGATCGGCGCCGGACTGGCCACGGTGACGGCCGCAGCTGCTCTGGTCTTCACGTTCGCAATTGAGCGGCCCACGCCCTACGCGACCGGCCTTGGCGAGCAGCGCCTGGTGAGCCTTGATGACGGCAGCCGGCTGCGGCTTGATACGAGCACCCAGGTCCGGGTGAAGTTCAAGCCGGACCGCCGGGAAGTCGTGCTCGTCCACGGCCAGGCGTTTTTCGACGTCGCCCATGACACGGCCCGACCTTTCGTGGTCATGGCCGGAGATCAGTCGATCAGGGCGCTCGGCACTCGCTTCGACGTCCGCAACGACGCTGGCGACGTGCGCGTGACGCTGGTCCAGGGCGCTGTCGAGGTGAGCCGCCAGAGCGATGGCCAAACCTGGCGGCTGGCGCCGGGCCAAGGGCTGGCCGTTCGAGGCCAGACGGTGGCGCCGCCAAAGGCGGTGGACGTGACCGCCGCGACCAGCTGGACGAGCGGCCGCCTGGTGTTCCGGGCCGCGCCTCTGGGTGAAGCGGTCGCCGAAGTGAACCGCTACAGCGCTGACAAGATCGCGCTCGACAATGCCGAACTGCGAAACGTGCCTGTCAGCGGTGTCTTCGATGTCGGCGACACCCGGGCCTTCGTCTCGGCGGTCAGCGAGCTGTTCAACCTGCGCGCCGTCGAAACCGGTGACGGCTACCGATTGGAGCCCCGCGCCTAGACACGCGCTATAGGGGCGGACAACATCTATAGGATGTTTTTTCGATCCCCCATCAGGGTAGGCCCCGACCTGCGGTGCTTACCCCTCAACAGCGGCGCAACGCCGCCTGATTGAGGGGGAAGCATATCATGTCCAATCGCACGGCCTTCGGCCTCGCCGGCGTCAGTCTCCTGGCCTTGCTCGCATCTTCGCCGCCCGCCCTCGCCGCGCCGGCCGAACCTGTGCTCAGCTTCGCGATCCCGCGCGGGCCTCTTGAGAAGGCGCTCACGGCCTACGCCACCCGGGCGGACATCCAGCTCCTCTACACCCCCAACGTCGTCCGCGGCCTGCACAGCGAGGGCCTGATCGGCGACTTCACCGCCAAGGCCGCGCTCGCAAAGCTGCTGGCCGGAACCGGCATCATCGCCAAGGAGAGCCGGCCGGGCGTCATCGTGCTTCGGATCGGCGTAGTCGCGACCCCACTTGCGACTGCGACGACCGAGGTCGCCGCCACCCCGTCCATGCTGGACGAGGTGGTGGTGACCGGCACCCATATCCGCGGCGTCACGCCCGGCGCTTCGCCGGTCGTGAGCGTCGACCGCGACGCGATCGACCGTCGGGGCTTCGCTACCGTCGCAGACACCCTGGCCGCCCTTCCGCAGAACTTCGCGGGCCTGGCGACGCCCGCGGCGACCTCCACCGGCGTCGACACCACCTCACAGAACGCGGGCCGCGCGACGACCATCAATCTGCGCGGCCTTGGGCCCGACGCCACGCTGGTGCTGGTCAACGGCCGGCGGATGGCCGGGGCCGGCGGCCGTGGCGACCTGGCGGACGTCTCCGCGATCCCGACAGCGGCCGTCGAGCGGATCGACGTGCTGCTTGACGGCGCCTCGGCGCTCTATGGGGCCGACGCCGTGGCCGGCGTCGTCAACGTCATCCTGCGCAAGGACTTTGACGGCGCCGAGACGCGCGCCCGGGTCGGTGCGGTGCGGGGCGGCGGCGAAGAGTTTCAGATCGCCCAGACGCTGGGTCGCACCTGGAGCACCGGGCGGTTGCTCGGCTCCTACGAGTACTACGAGCGCCAGGCGCTCTCGTTTTCGGATCGGTCCTACACCCGCAGCGCCGACCTGCGCCCGATGGGCGGAACAGATCATCGCAGCGTCAACGCCAGCCCAGGCAATGTGCTGATCGTCGATCCAGTCACAGGCCTGACCCGACCCGGCTGGGCCATCCCGGCCGGCGCGACGAGCTTTCCGCTGGCGCCGGCTGACTTTCGGGCCGGCGAGGTCAACCTGACCGGCCTGCGCGACGGCATGGATCTGTTGCCGCACCAGAAACGCCACAGCCTCTACGTGGCGGCCGGTCAGGCGCTCTCCGAGACGATCGAAGTCGATGGAGAGGTTCGCTACGCTCATCGCACGTCGCAGAGCGCCTCGCTCGCCCCCACTGCGACAATCACGATCGCGACGAACAACCCTTACTTCGCTTCGCCCAACGGCGCCCGCAGCCACCAGATCGCCTATTCGTTCTTGGACGAGCTTGGCAACTCGCGCGCCGACAGCACGGTGGAGAGCCTGGGAACCGCGATCGGGCTGAAGGCCGATTTGTGGTCCGACTGGAGGCTCGAAGCCTACGGCGCCTACGCCCGCGAACTGACCCGGTCCTCCACCACCGGCAGCGTCAACTCGCTCTTCCTGCGCGAGGCGGTCGGGGCTGTGGTCGACAATCCGGCGACCGCGTATCGCGCGGCGCACGACGGCTACTTCAACCCCTATGGCCCGAACAACCGCCTCGTTCTGGACTTCATCGGCTCCGGCTACAGCCGCCAGCGCTACGAGGGCGAGACCTGGTCATTGAACGCGCAGGCGGACGGCAAGCTCTGGACCGCGCCGGGCGGCGACGTTCGCCTGGCTGTCGGCCTGCATGCGCGGCGCGAGGCGTTCGACCAGGAAACCGAGAGCTTCACCTCGGCCGCCGTTCCGACGATCAGCCGCCCCTCGACCTACAAGCGCGACGTCACGGCCGCCTTCGCCGAGCTCCGCGCGCCGATCGTCGGCGAGGCCAACGCCCTGCCTGGCGTGCAGAAGCTGGAACTGTCGCTGGCGGCGCGGATCGAGCACTATGGAGGCATAGGCTCGACCACCAATCCTAAGCTCGGCTTGGTCTGGGAGCCCTCCGGGGACCTGCGCCTGCGCGCCAGCTACGGCACCTCGTTTCGTGCGCCGCTGCTGAGCGAGGTCCACGCCGAGCCGTTGTCCGCGGCCGCCTTCTACAACTATCGAAACGGGCGGATCCTGGCGATCAATCTCAGCGGCGGGAACGCCGACCTCGAGCCGGAGACCGCCACCTCCTGGACGGTGGGCTTCGACTGGCGTCCGCACCAGTTCGAGGGCCTGGAACTCTCAGCAAGCTTCTTCGACACGGCGTTCGAGAACCAGATCGATCGGCCGACGACGCGGTTCATCCAGCAGGGCCTCGACCATCCGGCGATCGCGCCCTTCGTCCGTTTCGTCGGTCCCGCCAACTCTGCGGACCTGGCCTATGTCCAATCGCTGATCAACGCGCCCGGCTATCTGAGCGGCAGCCTCTACCCGGCCAGCGCCATCGGGGTGGTGGTCGACGCCCGGTTCGTGAATACCGGCGCGACCCATGTCCGCGGCGTGGATCTTTCGGCGACCTACGACTTCGAGGTCGCCGAGAACCGCTTCGATCTGGCCGCCAGCCTCTCGTACCTGGCCGACTACGAACTGCAGCTGACGCCCACCTCCTCGACCGACAACTATGTGAACCTCGTCGGCCAGCCGGTCGATCTCCGCGGGAGGGTCTCAGCGACCTGGCGGCGGAACGACTACTCCGGCCTGATCGCCGCCAACTATGTGGACGACTACCGCGACACCGCTGGCCAGCGGGTCGACTCCTGGACGACCTTTGATGCGCAGTTCAGCTGGACGCCCTCGGCGGCCGCGCTCAGCGGCCTGTCGATGTCCTTCACGGTTCAGAATCTCTTCGACACGCCGCCTCCGTTCGTCGATGGCGCGACCGGCGTCGGCTACGACCCCGCCAACGCCGACCCAGTGGGGCGTTACGCCTCGATTTCGCTGACCAAGCGCTGGTAGGGCCTGCACATGCGCGTTTTGACGGGGCTGTGCGCTCTGGCGCTGGCGTTCGCCTGCCCTCAGGCGAGCGCTGGGAGGAGCTATACGGTCGAGGATCTGCTGGCCACAGAGGCGCTGGGGCGCGCCCAGATCGATCCTGCGGGGCGCTGGGCGGTGGTGGAGCGCCAGCGCCCCTGGCGAGATATCTCCGATTATAGCTATGGCGGGCTCACGCCCATGCTGTTGTCGGAACTCTGGATCGCCGACCTCAAGTCTGGCGGTCCGCTGATGCGGCTCGCCCCGACGCAGCCTGACACCGGCTATTTCGCCGGCCCCCTGTCGCCGGACGGCTCACGCCTGATGGTCTACCGTCTTAAGGGGCCCTCGCTGGAGGCCGGCGTCGCCTCCCTCGCAGACCGCAAGATCGCCTGGACCGGTCAGACGCCTGAGTTGCCGGTATTTGGTCGGGCGGCCCAGTGGAGCCGGGATGGCCGGCTGTTGGCGCTGACGACCGCAGATCATCGTCTGCCCTACCATCTGGCGTCGCGCCGAACTGTCCAAGACCAGTTGCCGGGCCGCTGGCGTACGGCGGCGCGCGGCGAGGCGCCGACCCGCACAGCGATCGGCAGCGGCCGGTTCCTGGCGATGCGGGCGCAGAAGACGCCGGGCGCGCTGGTCGCCATCGACGCCCGATCCGGCGCCTCCGAAATGCTGGCGGCGGGAGAGTTCATCGATCTGGAAGTCTCGCCGTCAGGCCGCTGGGCGGCGTTGATCGAGCGGGGCGAGGACATCCAGCCCCCGGCAGACCAGCCGGCGCGGGTCGCTTCGGCGACGCGAATGCTGCGCCTGACCCTGGTCGACCTTCGCAGCGGACGGGTGACGCGCCCGTCCCTGCCCTCGCCGGTGGCCACGGGCCTGCTGTCCTGGTCGAACGACGAGCGCCTCCTGATTGCGCTCGCCCCGGACGCGGCGAGCCGCCGACTGGCGGTGGTGTCAGCCGCGCGCGGTCAGGTCCGCATCCTTGACGCGGTCTCCCCAGCCCTCACGCGCAACCTCGAGGGCTCGGTCTATCTGCGCGCGGAGTGGCGAGGCGCCGAACCGTTCGTCTTGTCGGCCGCCTCCGCGGGCGGGAGCGGCTGGCGAGCCGCCGCCAGCGCGACCGCGAGCGACGCCGCGGTTCCGGAGCCCGGCGCCCCCGCCGAGCCCGGCACCCGTCTGCAAATGAACCCGCCGCGGCGGTCGTCCATCGTTCGCATCGGCGACGAGATCGCGTCGATCGGCGCAGACGGACGCATCCTTGTTCGGTGGCGTCCGCCCCCCGGCGGCGAGGTGTTGGCCGGCGGCGGCGATCAGTTGCTGGCGAAGGTCGCCTCTCCGAAGGGCGTCTCAACACTGATGCATATCTCCCCGCAGGGAGAAGCTGTTCTCGCCACGCTGAATGGGCGCCTGGAAGAGGTCGATCCCGCCCGAATCGAGCCGGTGCGCCACCGCGGACCGCACGGCGAGCCGCTCACCAGCTGGCTCTACCGCCCGCCGACGAGGTCCCCGCGCGGATTGGTGGTCATTCCCTATCGCGGATCGGTATACGCCGCGCCGCCGGCGCTCTACGCCCCGGAGGCGATCAACACCTATCGCAACGCCCAGATCCTTGTGGGTGCGGGCTATGCGGTCTTGGCGCCGAGCCTTCCCTATGAGGCCGGCCAGACGGGACCGGCCCAGGGCGTCGCGGCCGACATTCTGCGGGCGGTCGAGGCGACCGACCTTCAGGCCGGTCTCGATCCGGCGAAGGTCGCCCTCTATGGCCACAGCTTCGGCGCCCTCTCCGCCGTTGCGGCCGCCAGCCAGAGCGATCGCTTCGCCTCGGTGATCGCGGCGGCCGGCGTACAGGACGAAGTCGCCAGCTGGGGAGAATTCGTCCTGCACAACTGGGTGACGCCTGAAGACGGGCCGTCGTCCCCGCTCAGCGCCGGCAAGGTCGAAAGCGGCCAGGCCGGGCTCGCCGTCCCGCCCTGGCGGGCGCCCGAGCGCTATCGCACCGCCAGCAACATCTATGCTGCGGACAAGATCACAGCGCCGGTGCTGCTGATCCACGGAGATCTCGACGACATCCGCGCGAGCCAGTCCCAGGCGCTGTTCACGGCGCTCTATCGCCAGAGGAAGGACGCCGCTCTCCTCACCTACTGGGGGGAAGGCCACACCTTCGCGAGCCCAGCCAACATCCGCGACCTCTACGCTTCGATCCTCGACTGGCTCAGCGAGACGCTCGACACGCCCCCTCCCAGCGCCGAACCCAAGCCTCCACCGTCAGGGTCGTAAGAACCAGATAGGCGTCGCCACGCCAGATCTGGTGCTCGGGCGTGAGCACATGCTCGAAGCGCGCGCGATCGATCAAGCCCTCGGCGGCGAGCCGGCCATCGAGGAGGTAGGACCTCGTCCAGGGCAGGCTCGCGGCGACCCCGCGGCCGTAGTAGCCGGTGAGTTCACCCTTGCCGCGCCGATCGCGGATGGCCGGTGGGAGCCGCTCGCCGAACACCGCTCGCGCCAAGCCCCGGTCGCGACCGCCCAGGGTCAGCTGGTCGGCGGGAATGGCGAGCCACCGTTCCATCATCGGCTGGCAGATCAGCGGATGCACCACCTCGGCGACACGGGATCTTTGGTTGTCGATATGGATGGCGAGCTTCTGAGCCAGATGGGCGATATGCGCGCGCTTGGCCGGCGGCAGATCCCCCGCCGCCTCCATCCAGGGATGGCCAGCAACGCTGGCCTCGCCAGTCCACGCCGCGCGAGCGTCGAAGGCGCAGGAGGTCAGCGACCACACCGAGCGGCGGGTCCAGCGGGCCACCTCCAACAGATAGGGCGAAGCGACCCCAGCCAGGCCGCGGGCGCGGATGTAGTCTGCGGCCAGCACCGGCGTCGGCGTCTGGAAGAAGACCATGTCGCCGCCCTGGCCGGTGAAGACCCGGTCAGCCCCGAGCGCCAGGGCCCGCGCCGCGCCGTCCAGGTCGCGCTGTCCATCAAGCGCCGTGAACCCTGGACGAAGGCCCGCCGCGCCAGCTTCGAGCGCCTCCGGCGTCATGGCGAAGGGCGGCTTCACGGCCTCGACAAGCGGCAGGTCCCAGAGCGCCGCCACCTGCCGGGCGTATAGCCGCTCGTCGCCCTGGCCGTCCGCGGCATGGTAGTTGATCCATTCGCGCACCTTGCCGCCGGCGACCCTGGCCAGGCTGGCGGTGAGGATGGAGCTATCGAGACCACCGGAGATTTCGGCCTGGATAGCCGCGCTGCCGCTCGCCAGCGCCCCGACGCATTGGTCGAGCAGGTCTGGCAAGGCCTCCATGTCGGGTGCGCCCTGGCGTGCGAACTGCTGCGGGCGCCAGAGCTGAAGCTCATCGCCTTCCCTGCCCTGCAGCGCGCCCGGCGTGACCGAGGTTAGGCCGGCCAGTCCCGATTGGACCGCCGCGGCGCTGGAGCTGACCAGCCACCTGGCGACAGCGCTCCAGTCGATCGAGAGATCAGGCGAGTAGACCGCCGGCAGCCAGTCCGGAAGCTCGGACCCGACCATCACGACCGGACCGACCTGCCAGCGCATAGCCTCCACGGCGCCCGACGGGTCGCGAAAGATCATAACCCCGCCGCCCGCCTCGTGGATCAGGCCGACATAGCGTCCCCAGAAATGCGCGCAGAGATCTCGGGCGACCTCGACCCCGGGGAGCGCCTGGGAGATCCGCACGCTCGGCGGTTCGCCGCCGACTGGCCGCCCAGCCCTGTAGAGGTCGCCGATCAGCCAACCCCGGCCGGCCTGCAACGTGCGCACGGGCGTATCGCCTCGGACCATGATCAGCGCCCCAGGTTGGTCCACTGCGATCCGCCAGCCCTCGGCGCCGCGGGCGGCCTCGCGCAACAGGGCCAGCCTCTCGGGGCCCTGCCCGACATCCAGCGCGGCGAGATAGGCGACCATGTCAGGTGACCATGATCGGCCGGTAGGCGCGCACGCGCTCGGCCAAGTCGTTGAGGACCAGATCGCCGGACTGCAGCCAGCAGTGCGCCGAAAACGGCCAGGTGCGGACCCCGAAGACCCAATCGCAGGTCGCTCCGCCCCGGCGTAGGAAAATCCGCAACACCAGCGCTTGGAAGAGACACGCCCCCTGGACCGGAGACCAGGGCCAAAGGGTCCGAAACACCAAGGCCCGGCGCTCCAACACCGCCTGATCCGTGACCTGCGTAGCGCCTCCAACCGCGATCACCTCCTTCAGAGCCTGACACCGGAAGCGGATCAGCGCTTCGAGGATGGACAGGACAAGGTCAGACAGCTCTGAGAGCCGAACCGACGCCGCCAGGCTCCCGGCCAGATCGCGCGACGGGACGAGGCGAGCGGCGCCCGAGCGGGCCACGCCCTCTTCCGCCAAAGCTCCCACCTTGCGAAGCGCCTGGACGACGTCGGGCGCAAGCCCAGACAGCCTGGCGCCCTGCGCCTCGACAGCGAGGCTCACGGCTGCCTGCGGCAAGCAGAAGTAAGCGTCGGCGTCGACATCGAGGACGACGAGGTCGTCGCCATCGCGCGCCACATGAATGTGCGGAGCGAGCCACACGCTCGCCGCCGCGCCCCGCACAGCCATCGGGAAACCTCAAGATGTGGTGAGAAGGAAGGCCGCCGGCGCCTGGCGGCGCCGGCGGCCCCTGCCCCTTACTCGTAGGGGAAGGCGTGTTCTTCGATCGGCGGACCGACTTCGCCGCCGAGGGTCAGGCGCTTGGCTTGGCCCAGGGCGATCAGGTTCGAAAGCTTGAACATGGTTGCCTCCTGTTGGCGTTCAGCCGTTCATCACGGCCCCTCAAGCAGGCGCTCGGCACATCCTCTATTCAAACTATATCTGGACTATATTTCAGCGGCTTAGGCGGGTGCTCCAATCAGCGCAATGATCTGTTCGGAACGCGAAACACGGCGGCGGTGATAGTGACGAACGGCCCGACCGAGATCTGCGCTCGACGAAGCCGAGATCAGCCGCGCGAGCTCGGGTTCAGCGTCGGGAAAGACGCGCGGCTCTATGGTGCGCGGCAGGTGCAGCCTGTGCGCCAGGGCCTGATGCGCCCGCAGCAGCGTTCGGTTGCCGCTGGCCTCGACGAGGCGCTGGAAAAACCGCCCAGCGCGTTCGGCCAGTTCGGCGCCCCCCTCCTCCGCGTCGTCACCGGCCGTGGCGGGGGCCAGACGCCTGCGGGAAGCCTCGGCCAGGCCGAAGGCGACCTGCAGGGCGTGTAGCCGGTAGAGGTCGGCAAGGTCAGCAGCGCTCAGCGCCGAAACCGCATAGCCGCGGGCGCGTCCTTCGCGGCCGACGACCAGTCCAGCTCCGGTCAGGTAGGCCAGGGCTTCACGCACCGGCGTCGGGCTTAGCCGCAGATCGCGGGCCAGGTCATCAACCACGAGCGCCTGACCAGGAAGGATGGCGCCGACGCGGATCCGCGCACGGATCTCCGCCAGAGCCGAGCCGAAGGGTTCGCGATCACGCACGGCCTTCATCTCCAAACGCCATCGCACCATGCAGAGGCGCACCCTCAAGTGGTTACCGCACGCACTCGCGCGTAGCGCGCAAAATCGTATCTCACGCCGAACAATAACGATGAAATGCGATTATCTACGCTACGCTACGCAACTTTGTTGCCGAACCTGGCAATACACTTGCCGACGCAGTCCGATAGCGGGATGGCGAACATTTTTTCAGTGTTCGGCGCCGACATCGGACGATACAGACTTGCCGCGCTGGACAAGTTTTCCTCGGCGTGCGGCCGCTCGCGCCGTGTTCCGACCAATGCCTCCGCCCGCCCAGAACCAGACCCGCATGACCGCGCCCAGGTCCAAGAATTCCGCCTTGTCGGAGACGCTTAAGTTGGTCCGCCTACGCCGCGGCTTGAAAGCGAGCGAAGTCGCGCGGCGCATGGGGCTTCCGCTACGGACCTATCATCACTTCGAAGGCGGCCGGGCTCACATCGACATCGAGCGCATCCGGTCCTTCGCGGACGCCACCGACAGCGACGCACACGCCATCCTGACGGCGGTCCTGATCGGCGCGCCGGACTTCGCCGCCCACACCATGGACAACAAGCTGGTCAGCGTTCTCATCAGCGGCGCTCAGCGGTTCGACGAGCGCCTGGGTGATCGCCTGACCCGGATCGAAGTCGCCCGCTTCATCGCCGCGACGCGGCGGATGTTCGATGACCTGGAAGCGGACCTGTCCCAGCGCGACGACGAGGCTCGCCGCTGGCTGGCCGACCGCTTCGAACCTGGCGACTAGCCCCCGAGCGCCGCCGCCGCAATCGCGCAGACATCCGTACGGCCCGCGCTAGGACAACCCCGACAACGTCTCGGCCGCCCGCTGCAGGACCGGCAGGGCGCTTGCGACAAGCGTCTCGGCGCTCATGCGGCTGGCCTCTGCCGATAGGTTGAGGGCCGCGACGACCGCGCCTGTTCGATCATGGATTGGAACGGCCAAGGAGATGAGGCCGACTTCAAGCTCCTGGTCGCACAGGCACCAGCCCTGCCGACGCGTCTGGCGTAGGATGTCGCGCAAGCCTTCGTGCGACGTCACCGTTCGCGGTGTCAGGCGTTCGAAAGTCCGCCCCTGAAGCAGGGCCTCGACATCCGGCGCCGATCGATAGGCGAGCATCACCCGGCCCGTGGAGGTGTGGAAAGCCGGCAAGCGGCTGCCAACCCGCAGGTTGAGCGTCATCATGCGGCTGGCGGTGACCCGCGCCACATAGACCACCTCATCAGCCTCCAGGACGCTGAGCGAACAGGACTCGCCCAACTCATGCGTGACCTCGGTCAGCACGGCTTGCGCGCCGGTCCATGGCCCAAGACCCGCAAGATAGCTGTAGCCCAGATCGAGGACGCGCGGGGTCAGCTGAAAGCGCCCGCCGTCCAGGCGTGCATAGCGCTCCTCGACCAATGTCAGCAGCAACCTGCGCGCCGCCGCGCGCGTGATCCCCACCGCCTCGGCGACCTCGCTCAAGGTCATGGCCGGCCGATCGCTGCGAAAGGCTCGGATGACCTCCAGTCCCCTGGCGAAGGATTGGACGAAGTCGCGGCGGTCATCTTCAGACAAAGTGCGCATTGCGCACATTTGTACAAAATGATTGACCGGGCCGCTACCCCCACTTACCCGCGCCTCGCCCGTCAGCTTTCGGAGAACGCGCCATGGCCCTCGACACCGGCGACCAGCCCAAGACCTTCAACTGGGAAGACCCGCTCGACCTGGTCTCGCGCCTCACCGAGGAAGAGCGGATGGTGTGGGAGAGCGCCCGCGCCTACGCCCGCGAGAAGCTGCTGCCGCGCGTCGTCTCGGCCTACGCCGACGNCTCGCGCCTCACCGAGGAAGAGCGGATGGTGTGGGAGAGCGCCCGCGCCTACGCCCGCGAGAAGCTGCTGCCGCGCGTCGTCTCGGCCTACGCCGACGAGCGCTTCGACCGCGAGATCATGAGCGAGATGGGGGCCCTGGGCTTCCTGGGCGCGACCCTGCCCGAGCAGTACGGCGGCGCCGGCGTCAGCCACGTGGCCTACGGCCTGATCGCCCGTGAGATCGAGGCGATCGATAGCGGCTACCGCTCGGCGATGAGCGTGCAGTCCTCGCTGGTCATGTACCCGATCTACGCCTTCGGCTCGGAAGAGCAGAAGATGAAGTACCTGCCCGGCATGGCCCGCGGCGAGATCGTCGGCTGCTTTGGCCTGACCGAGGCCGACGGCGGCTCSGACCCGGCCTCGATGCGCACCGTGGCGAAGAAGGTCGACGGCGGCTACGTGCTCAACGGCGCCAAGATGTGGATCACCAACAGCCCGATCGCCGACGTGGCGCTGGTCTGGGCCAAGCTGGACGGGGTGATCCGCGGCTTCCTGGTCGATCGCRGCTCGGAAGGCTTCGCCACCGCCAAGATCCAGAACAAGCTCTCGYTGCGCGCCTCGGTCACCGGCGACATCTCKCTGGCCGACGTCTTCGTGCCCGAGAACCAGATGCTGCCGAACGTCACCGGCCTGCGCGGSCCGTTCTCGTGCCTGAACAAGGCCCGCTACGGCATCAGCTGGGGCGCGATGGGCGCGGCCGAGTTCTGYCTGCACGCCAGCCGCGAGTACACCCTGACCCGCAAGGTGTTCGGCCGCCCGCTGGCCGCCCGCCAGCTGGTCCAGAAGAAGCTGGCCGACATGCAGACCCTGGGCCGGCTGCTCGACGAAGGCGCCTGGGTGCCGGAAGCCATCAGCCTGATGAAGCGCAACAACTGCGGCAAGGCCCTGGCCATCGCCCGCGAGGCTCGCGACATCCACGGCGGCAACGGCATCTCGGGCGAGTACCACGTGATGCGGCATGCCGCGAACCTGGAGACCGTCAACACCTACGAAGGCGCGCACGACGTCCACGCGCTGATCCTGGGCCGGGCGATCACGGGCGAAAACGCCTTCTAGTTTCTCGCTTCGGTTTTAGTCCACAACCATCGCGCTAGAAAATTTCCGGTCCAAACGTTACGTTTACCGACCGGCGTTACATAATCCTCCCGAACAAGGGGACGGGGGGCGATGGCCGCAACGCGGACACCGCAGGAATCGGCGGCGATCATCGAGTGGCTGTTCGAGAACAGCCGCGAAGTGATGTTCGTCATCGGTGCGGACAAGAAGTTCAAGCTGGTCAATCCGACCTTCCAGCGGGAGACCGGCTGGGCTGAGTCCGAGGTCGTGGGGCAATACGCCCGCGACTTCATTCATCCTGGCGAAGAGGCCAGCGTCGAGGCGCACCTGCAGCGCCTGAAGGAACACGGCTTCAGCGACCACGCCTCGCGCATCCGCGCCAAGGACGGCACCTGGCGCTGGTTCGAGGGCCGCGCCCAGCTGATGCCGGACGGCGAGATGATCGGCGTGGTGCGCAACGCCACCCGCGAACGCGCGCGCGACGCGCGGCTGGTCGCCGCCGAACGCACCGGCCAACTGCTGTCGCAGGCGGCCGGGATCGGCACCTGGTCCTATGAGCCCGACGACGACCGCATCGAGTGGTCGCAGGATATCCTCACCCTCACCGGTTACAGCGACGACGAGCTGAGCGACGTCGACAAGGTCGGCGCGGTGCTGCACCCGGACGAAGCCGCGAGCGTGCGCACCAAGGTCATGGAGGGCATCCTCTTCGGCAAGGCCGGCTCGTTCGAGCACCGGCTGAAGGACAAGACCGGCAGCTGGTCGCACTGGCGCAACACCTTCCGCACCGAACCGCGGCCGGGCGGCGAGTACGCCCTGCGCGGGGTGATGCAGGACATCACCGAGCTGGTGCAGGCGCGCGACGGCGCCGTGCGCGGCCAGCAGCAGATGGTGCAGCTGGTCGAAAGCTCGCCGTTTGCGGTGGCCATGTTCGACCGTCGGCTGCGCTATCTGGTGATGAGCGGCAGCTGGCGCGACCTCTTCACCCGCAAGGGCGCCGAACCGGTCGGCCTGACCCTGGCGCAGAGCTTCCCGCGCGCGCCCAAGCGGCTGCTGAACGCCCTGCTGCAGGGTCTCGACGGCGAGGTCGTCAGCAACAGCGAACATCGCCTGGCCGACATCGACGGCGTGCGGCGCTGGGTGCGCTGGCAGGCGCGCCCGTGGCGCGACGCCAAGGGCGCCGTGCAGGGCGTGATCTGCTACGTCGACGACATCACCCCGCTGGCCGAGGCCCGGCGCGACGCCGAGGTCAACGCCCGCCGCCTGAAGCTGGCGCTCAACGCCGCCGACGCCGGCGTCTACGAGATCGATCACGTCCAGAAGACCTTCTGGGCCAGCCCCGAGTTCGAGAAGCTCGTCGGCCAGGGGATCGGCGGCTACGAAGAAGCCCAGACCCTGCAGTTTCCGCGCTTCCATCCCGACGACCTGGAGCACGTGCGCAAGGCCTTCCGCGACATCCGCGACGGCAATCGCGCGCCGGGCGAGGCGTTCGAGGCCCGTGCGGTCGGCCCGTCGGGGCACGAGCGCTGGATCCGCGTCTTCCACCACCTGTCCACCGACAAGAAGGGCAAGTGGCTCAAGGGCGTGGGCCTGGTGCAGGACTTCGACCAGCGCAAGCGCCAGGAGCTGGACCTGATCGCCGCCCAACGCGCGGCGCAGTCGGCCGGCGAAGCCAAGGCCGCGTTCCTGGCCAATATGAGCCACGAGATCCGCACGCCCATGAACGGCGTGATGGGCGTGCTGCACCTGCTGAAGTCCGAGACCCTGTCCGAAGAGGGCCGGCGGATGCTGGAGGAGGCGCTGTCCTGCGGACAGATGCTGGCCGAGCTGCTGAACGACGTCATCGACTTCTCGAAGATCGAGGCCGGCCGCCTGGAGATGTCGCCCGAGGCGCTCGAGCCGCGCGCGCTGATCGAAGGCGTCGCCCGGCTGCTGCGGCCGCAGGCCGAAGCGAAGAACCTGAAGCTGGTGGTCGATGTCGATCCGGCCGTGGGCTGGGTGGTGTCCGATCCGGTGCGGCTGCGCCAGGCGCTGTTCAACCTGGTCGGAAACGCGGTGAAGTTCACGCTGAAGGGCCAAGTGACGATCCGCGCATCGCTGCGGCCCGGAGCGCTGACCCAGATGCTGCGGCTGGAGATCGCCGACACCGGCGTCGGCATTCCCGAGGCGGTCCAACCGCGGATCTTCCAGCGCTTCGACCAGGGCGACGCCTCGACGACGCGCAAGTTCGGCGGCTCGGGCCTGGGACTCTCCATCACCCAACGGCTGGCCCAGATGATGGGCGGCGGCGTGGGCTTCGCCTCGACCGAAGGCGTCGGCTCAGTATTCTGGCTGGAAGTTTCCGCGGCCCCGTCCGAAGCGGCGATCGCCGCCGAGGAGACCGAGGACGACTGGCTGAACGGCCTGCGCGTGCTGGTGGTCGAGGACAATCCGACCAACCGGATGATCGCCACCAAGCTGCTGGAGAAACTGGGCGCTGTCGTCGAGACCGCTGCAGACGGCTATCTGGGCGTGGAGGCCGCCGGGCGAGGCGCCTTCGACCTCATCCTGATGGACGTGCAGATGCCGGGCATCGACGGCCTGGAGGCCGCGCGCCAGATCCGCGCGATGGGCGGGGCGGTGGCGGCGACGCCGATCGTCGCCCTGACCGCCAACGTCCTGGCCCACCAGCGGACCGCCTATCTGGAAGCCGGCATGGACGGCGTGGTGGGCAAGCCGATCTCGCCCACCGCCCTGCTCAGCGAGATCGCACGGCTGGCCGCCATCGAGCCCAGCGCGAACGACGACGCCGCAGCGGTCGCCTAGCCAGGCTCTTTCACACCGCCGTTCTCCGAGATAGACCTTGGTCAGTTTCGGGGGAGACAAAGAATGGCGGATGTCGCCGTGGATGCGGGCAAGAAGCCGGCGTCGTTGCGGACCGTGGTGGCCGCTTCGTCGGCGGGCACCGCCTTCGAATGGTATGACTTCTTCGTCTTCGGCAGTCTGACGCACGTCATCTCCAAGACCTTCTTCTCCGGGCTGCCGGAGACCGCCGGCTACATCGCCGCGCTGGCCTTGTTCGGCGCCGGGTTCCTGTTCCGGCCGCTGGGCGCCTTGGTGTTCGGGCGGATCGGCGACAAGGCCGGGCGCAAGGGCGCGTTCCTGGTCACCGTCGTGCTGATGGGCGCGGCGACCTTCGCCATCGGCCTGCTGCCGACCTACCAGCAGGTGGGCCTGCTGGCCCCGGCGCTGCTGGTGCTGATGCGGATCATCCAGGGCTTCGCGCTGGGCGGCGAGTACGGCGGCGCGGCGATCTACGTGGCCGAGCACGCGCCGGCCGACCGGCGCGGCTGGGCCACCGGCTGGGTGCAGACCTCGGCCGCGCTGGGCCTATTCGGGGCGCTGATGGTGATCCTGATCACCCGCGTGGTCGTCGGCGGCTACTTCGGGCCGCAGGCGTTCGATGAGTGGGGCTGGCGTATCCCGTTCCTGTTCTCGGCCGGCCTGCTGGCGATCTCGATCTGGATGCGGCTGAAGCTGTCGGAGAGCCCGGCCTTCGCCAAGATGAAGGCCGAGGGTACGGCCTCTAAGGCGCCGTTCGCCGAAGCCTTCGGCCAGTGGCGCAACCTCAAGATCGTGCTGCTGGCCCTGGTCGCCGTGATGTTCGCCCAAGGAGCGGTCTGGTACACGGCCTTCTTCTACGTCCAGACCTTCATGGAGCGGTTCCTGAAGGTCGCGCCCGAGACTATCAACCTGCTGATGCTGTCGGCGACGGCGGTCAGCGCGGTCGGCTACGTGGCGTTCGGCTGGCTGTCCGACAAGATCGGCCGCAAGTGGGTGATGCTGTTCGGCATGGGGCTGATGCTGGTCGCCTATTTCCCCGGCTTCCACATGCTGACCCAGACGCTGAACCCGGCCCTGTCGGAGGCGCAGGCGCGCACGCCCGTGGTCGTCGTGGCCGACCCCAACGACTGCTCGCTGCAATTCGATCCCGTGGGCAAGGCCTCGTTCCTGTCGTCCTGCGACATCGCCAAGAGCGTGCTGGCCGGGGCCGGCGTCTCCTACTCCAACGAGGTCGGACCGGCGGGCGCGCCGGCCGTCGTGCGCATCGGCTCGACCACGGTGCCGTCCGCCAGCGCCGTAGGCCTGGTGGGCAACACCGCCAAGGCCGCGAAGGCCGAGGTCGAGGGGGAACTCAAGACCGCGCTGATCAACGCCGGCTATCCGATGACGGCCGATCCCGAACGCATGAACCTGCCCGGCGCGTTCGGGGTGTTGCTGGTGTTCGTGATCGCGGCCACGGCGCTCTACGGGCCGATCGCGGCCTGCCTGGTCGAGCTGTTCCCGACCCGCATCCGCTACACCGCCATGTCCCTGCCCTACCACATCGGCACCGGCTGGGTCGGCGGCTTCACGCCCTTCACCGCCTTCGCCATCGTGGCGGCGACCGGGCAGATCTATGCCGGCCTCTGGTATCCGTTCGCCTTCACCCTGATCTCGGTGATCGTCTGCCTGCTGCTGCTGCCCGAGACCCGGGGGCGATCGCTCGATCAGTAGCCGAGCTCGGCCAGCGCCGCCTCCAGCCGCGGTGCGCGCAGTCCCTCCAGCGCCGCCGACAGCCGCGCCTTGACGTAGGCCATGCGGCCCTCGTCGCTGGCCAGGTCGAAGGCCCCGAGGGCCAGGGCCTGGTGGATCTGCGCCAGGCTCGGCCCCGCCAGATCGCTCGCGGGCGCTGCGGAGACCCCGCCGGCCATCACCAGGCCGTAGAACAGGTGGTTGACCTGCCGCATCATGTAGAGCCGGGCCCGCATCGCCGCGTCCACCCGCCCGAAGTAGGTCGCCAGCAGCAGATCCTCGTCCGCCTGCGTCGGGGCGAACAGATTGGCCAGGCAGGAGAGGTCGACATAGCGGTCGGCGAGAAAGGCCGACTCCCAGTCCACCAGCCACAGCCGCGCGCCGTCATAGAGGATGTTGCGCGGGTTGAGGTCGTTGTGGCTGGCGACCAGGTCGCCGGGATCGGTTCGGTAGCGTCGGCGCAGGCGGCCATAGAGATCCAGCAACTCGGCCATCGCCTCGGGCGCGACGAGGCCCTGCGCCCGGAACTGGGCGACCAGCGCGTCGAGGCCGTCCAGGTAGTCCACCAGCGGCGGAAACGGCGGGCCGCCATGCAGGGCGCGGATGGTCTGGGCGATCTCGACCACGAGCTGATCATGCGTGCCGCGATACTCCAGCGACAGCGGCCGCTCGTCGATGAAGTCCATGATCGCCACGCCGTCGGCGGCGTCGGCGTAGCGGACACGCGGCGCCAACAGCCCGGCGGCGGCGATCCGCATGCAGGCATAGGCGCGCTCAGGATCGCGGAAGCCGTCGCGCTCGACCTCAAGCCGCAGCAGGTAGGCGATGCCGCCGACCCTGATCTTGAAGATCCGCGCGCCGGAGAGACCGCCCGAGAGCGGCGTGGCGAAGTCCGGCTCGGTCGCGCCGAAGGCGACGGTCAGGCCGCGGGCGACCGCCGTGCGGGCGGCCGGCGGGATATCGAACGGCATGGGGCGTCCTCCAGATCGGAGGGCGCTTTTACCCGGATATAATACTGCGTCAATATTATCCGGGTGATTATCTGCGATCGCCGCGGGCGGCCCGTCCGGCCCAGCGGCCGACGGCGTCGGAGACCAGCACCGCGCCGACCGCGATCACCGCGGCGACCAGGCACAGCGCCGCGGCCCGCGCCTCGCCGCCGGGCGACTGGGTGGCGCCGTAGATGGCCGCCGGCAGGGTCAGGGTCTCGCTCGGGATGGCGGCGACGAAGGTGATGGTCGCGCCGAACTCGCCCAGCGCCTTGGCGAAACCGAGGATCGCGCCTGCGGCCACGCCCGGCAGGGCGAGCGGCAGGGTGACGCGGAAGAACCTGGTCAGCCGCCCGGCGCCCAGGGTCCGCGCCACCTCGTCGACCTCACGGTCGACCGCCTCGATGGCCAGGCGGATCGGGCGGACCATCAGCGGGAACGCCATGATCCCGGCGGCCAGGGCCGCGCCGGTCCAGTCGAAGGCGAATACGACGCCGATCTTCTCCAGCGCCTGCCCGAACACCCCGCGACGGCCGAACAGCAGCAGCAGGATGTAGCCCGTCGCCACCGGCGGCAGCACCAGCGGCAAGGTCACCGCCGCGTCCAGCACCACCCGCACGGCGTAACGGCCGCGCGCCTGGGCCAGGGCCACCAGCACCGCAATCGGCAGGGCGACCACCGTGGCGACCAGCGCCACCCTCAGCGACAGCAGGACCGCTTCGAGATCTTCCGGCGTCAGGCTGCTCACGGCGCCGCCGTCGGCAGGACCTCGATCGCGACGCCAGCCCGCTCCAGCCCCGCCAGCAGGGCCGGCGCAAGCGGCGCAGTCGTCACCCGCACGATGGTCATGCCGGACGCGCACAGCGCCGCCAGGCGCTCGCTCGTCGCGTCGGCTGGGTCCAGGCGCTCGGCGTCGCGGCGCGCCAGAGACAGGATCGCCGGGTCGGCGTCCGGATCGGCGACGATCACGTCCGCGCCGGCCAGCGCACGGGTGGCGCGCAGGGTCAGCAGGTCGGCTGGGCCGCGCCCGCTCACGATCCGCACGCGGCCCTGAGCAGCCAGCCCCCCGGCCAGCGCCTCGCGCAGCAGCCGGGTCGCGCCGTCCATGTCGCCGGCCATGGCGGCGCTCGCGGCGGGTCCGGCCAGCGCCTCGCGCAGGAAAGCGCGGCGCTCGTGCAGTTGCGGCAACGCGGCGCGGACCTCGTCCTGCAGCTGTCGGAACAGGGCCGCGACGCGGCCGGCGCCCTCGGGCACCCGCTGTTCGATATCGGTGCGCAGCATGGTCGCCAGCATCGGCGAGGCGCCGCCGGTGCCGATGGCGGCCACCACCTCGCCGCGGTCGATCACCGCCGGGGTGGTGAAGTCGCAGAGCTGCGGGCGGTCGACGACATTGACCGGCACGTGCGCCGCGCGGGCCGCCGCGGCCGCGGCCTGTACGAAGGCCTCGTCGGCGCTGGCCACGAAGGCGAGCGCCGCGCCGGCATAGGACTGGGCCAGCGCCGCCTCGGGTCCCTCCAGGCGCACGATCCTGGCCGGAGAGCCCTCGAGCAGCCGCAGCTTGGCCTCGGCCGCCTCGCCCGAGCCGGCGATGACGACCGTGCGGCCGCTCAAGGGGAAGAAGGCGGGAAAGGCGTCCATCAGCCGGTCTTGCAGTCGCGGTACGGCGCGCCCGCGGCGCCGGAGAGCATCGCTTCGTCGCCCTTGCTGAACAGTTCGACGCCGCCGCGCGCGTACTTCGCGCCGGAGGCCGAGGGGACGTGCGGCAGGCGGTAGCTGCGGCCGCCGGCGCTGACCCGCGCGGTGTCGCCGGCCAGGTCGTAGGCGGCGGCGAACGACTTGCCGCCTGCGCAGGCATAGGTTTGGGGCGCGTCGGTCGCGTCCTGCGGCGCCACGCTGGCGCACGCGGCCAGGGCAAGCACCGCGCCGGCCGCGAACATCACCTTCAGCATCCAGGTCCCCTGACTGTCTCGCCGCCAGCCTAGCCGTGGTCGCCACGAAACGCAGCCACTTTACCGGCCGTGCTAAACGCCGTTAAGATGAGCGAACGCTCACATTGCGGGAGGGATACCCATGGCCATGACTCTGGACGTCAACGGCAAGCCCCTGGCCGTGAAGGCTGCGCCCGACACCCCGCTGCTGTGGGTGCTGCGCGACGAGCTGCAACTCACCGGCACCAAGTTCGGCTGCGGCGTCGCCCAATGCGGCGCCTGCACGGTGATGGTCGACGGCCAGGCGGTCCGCGCCTGCGTCACCCCGATCGAGGCGGTGGCCGCCAGCAAGATCACCACCATCGAGGGCCTGGGCGGCGCCCACCCGCTGCAGCAGGCCTGGGTCAAGCACGACGTGCCGCAGTGCGGCTACTGCCAGTCCGGCCAGATCATGTCGGCCGCTGCGCTGCTGACCGCCAATCCGAAACCCACGGACGCCGACATCGACGCGGCCATGGACGGCAACATCTGCCGCTGCGGGACCTATCAGCGGGTCCGCGCGGCGATCAAGGACGCGGCGACGACGCCCGCCGCCGCACCGGCCGCCGCGCCGCAGCCGGCCAAGGCCTGAGGGGAGACACGCACATGAACGCTCCCGTGAAGAAGACGGCCATCGCCGGCGCCACCCGCCGCGACGTGGTGATCGGCGCCAGTCTGGTCGGCGGCGCCCTGGTGGTCGGGGCCTGCTCGCCCGGCGACCTGCTGTCGGTCGGCGCCAAAGAGGACTTCGGCGCCTTCGGCCCCTTCATCAAGATCGCGCCGGACGGCGTGGTCACCGTCGTCTCCAAGCACATCGAGTTCGGCCAGGGCAACCATGCCGGCCTGGCGGCCATCGTCGCCGAGGAGCTGGACGCCGATTGGTCGAAGGTTCGCGTCGAGCAGGCCCCCGCCATCGCCAAGGTCTACGCCAACACCGGCATGGGCGTGCAGGGCACCGGCGGGTCGTCGGCGATCTCCAATTCCTGGGACCAGCTGCGCAAGGCCGGCGCCTCGGCGCGGGCGATGTTCGTCGAGGCCGCCGCCAACAAGTGGAGCGTGCCGGCCGGCGAGATCGCGGTGAAGGACGGCGTGCTGTCGCACGCCGCCTCGGGCAAGAGCGCCGGTTTCGGCGAACTGGTCGCGGACGCGGCCAAGGCGACGCCGCCCGCCACGCCGACGCTGAAGGACCCGAAGACCTTCACCCTGATCGGCACCGACCGCGTGCGGCGCAAGGACTCCCGGGCCAAGTCCGACGGCACGGCCAAGTTCACCCAGGACGTCCAGCTGCCGAACATGCTGATCGCCATGGTCGCCCACGCCCCGAAGTTCGGGGCCAAGGTCGCTTCCTTCGACGCCGCCGAGGCCAAGAAGATCCCCGGCGTGGTCGAGGTCTACCAGATCCCCAGCGGGGTCGCGGTGGTGGCCGAGAACACCTGGGCCGCCAAGCAAGGCCGCGAGGCGCTGAAGGTCACCTGGAACGAGGACGAGGCTGAGAAGCGGTCCTCCGACGCGATCCTCGCCCGCTACAAGGACCTCGCCTCGGGCAAGGCCCAGCCGTCCGACAAGGAGGCGTGGCAGGCCTTCGAGAGCAAGGGCGACATCGCGACCGTGAAGGGCGAGGCGTTCGAGGCGGCCTACGATTTCCCGTTCCTGGCCCATGCGACCATGGAGCCGATGAACTGCGTGGCCCAGGTCGGCGTCGGCAAGGCCAAGCTGACCTTCGGCTCGCAGATCCCGACTATCGACCAGCTCAACACCGCCAAGATCGTCGGCATGCTGCCCGGCTCGGTGGAGATCGAGACCCTGTTCGCCGGCGGCTCGTTCGGACGGCGGGCGAACTTCCAGTCCGACTACGTCGCCGAGTGCGTCGAGATCGCCAAGAAGGTCGGCAAGGAACGGCCGGTGAAACTGGTCTGGACCCGCGAGGACGACATGGCGGCCGGTTACTTCCGGCCCATCGCCCACCACACGGTCCGCGTCACCCTGGACCAGGACGGCTATCCGGCCAGCTGGCGCCAGCGGGTCGTGACCCAGACCCTGATGAAGGGCTCGCCCATGGGCCAGCCCAAGCTGGACGAGACCGCGGTCGAGGGAACCCTGGGCTCGCCGTATCTCAAGGCGACGCCGATCGTCGATGCGCAGCTGATCCAGCCGGACTCGGGCGTGCCGGTGCTGTGGTGGCGTTCGGTCGGCGCGACCCACACCGCCTATGTGATGGAGCACACCATCGACCAGCTGGCCAAGAAGGCCGGCAAGGACCCGGTCGAGTACCGCCGCGCGCTCTACACCAAGGCCGGGGCGAACCGGCATCTGGCGGTGCTGAACCTGGCGGCGGAAAAGGCCGGCTGGACGACGCCGGCGCCGGCCGGCTGGACCCGCGGCGTGGCCGTGCACGAGAGCTTCGGCTCGGTCGTGGCTCAGATCGCCGAAGTGAAGCTGGACGGCGGCGTCCCGAAGGTCGGCCGCGTGGTCACCGCCATCGATTGCGGCACCGCGATCTCGCCCGACCAGATCGCCTCGCAGATGGAAGGCGGCACCTGCTACGGGCTGTCGGCGGCGATGTTCGGCCAGGTCACGCTGAAGGACGGCGTGGTCGAGCAGGGCAACTTCGACAGCTACCGCGTGCTGCGCAATTCCGAGGCCCCGACCGTCGAGACCTACATCGTCCCGTCCGGCAATGCGCCGAGCGGAGTGGGCGAGCCGGGAACCCCGGTCATCGGCCCGGCGGTGGCCAACGCCCTGCTGACCCTCACGGGCCAGCCGACGCTGAGCCAGCCGTTCGTCAAGGCTTAGGAAAGCTCCCCTTCGGACCCGAAAGCCCGAAGGGGAAGCCGATCATCACCAGGTGAAGGACGCGGCCGCGCGGATCGCGTGGCTGTCCGACGCGTCGGTCCAGCCGTAGCGGTAGCCGAGGCTGACGCGGGTGCGGTCGCTGATCGCCGCGTCGAGCTGGGTCGACAGCTTCACGGCCGTTTCGCCGGCCGAGGCCGCCGCGACGTCGAAGCTGTTCTGGCCCATGCGTGCGCCGAGCGTGGTGGTGTCGTCGCCGAACTCCTGGGTCACGAACAGCGAGGCCAAGGGGCGCAGCTTGATCGCTCCGGCCTGGGTCTGCGTGCTGATGCGACCGCCGACGCGGCCCTGGACGGCCGTGCGGGTCTCGCTGGCGAAGCGGAGGGCGCCGGTGGTTTCGCCGTCTTCGCTGACGGCGTCACGCTCGGCCCGGTCGGCCGCGAGGCCGGCGGCCAGCACCAGGTCGGCGCGGCCCATGGCGAAGCGGCGGCCGGCCTCGACGTCGGCCGACAGCGAGGCGCCGTCCGCCTTGCCCAGATAGGCGCGCGCGCCGTTGGCCAGGGTGACCGAGCGGGTCAGCTTGTAGTCGTCGAGACCCGCGGCCACCACGCCGTTGACGTAGTTGTCGCCCGAGCGCCAGGCGCCGTAGCCGTGCAGTTGGTAGCTGACGGTGCGAGCCGTGCCCATGCCGCGGCCGTCGACCTCGGTCTCGCCGTAGCTGACCGCCGCGCCGACCAGCAGGTCGTCCGACAGCGGCTGATCGATCCCGAAGATCATCGAGGCGCGGTCGGTGCGATAGCCATAGGCGGCTTGGTCGGCGTCGATCTCCCAGGTGTCGGCGCCGGCCACGCCCCAGACCTTGCGGGCGCCGAAGGCGGTCTCCAGGCGGTCGGTGACCTCGGTGCGGGTGGCGCGGCTGGAGGCGAGCACCGCTTCTATGCCGTCGGCATGGATTTCGCCCGACGCCTGGTGCAGCGCGTCCAGCAATTGCGGTCGCTTCAGGCCGACGAGACCGCCGGCCAGGCCGGCGTCGCGCTGGCCCGCGGCCAGGCGACTGGCGTCGACCACGCGGCCGACCGCCTGGGCGTTCTGCTTGCCGGCGCGGCCCGCGAGCGCGGCGTAGCTGTTCGGCGTCACCGCCAGCACCACCGCCTTAGGCAGATAGAGCACGTCGAAGCGCGAGTCCGGGGCCAGGCCCTCAGTCGGCTGGGTGATGGCCGCGAAGGCGCCGGTCACGCCGCCTTCGGCGCTGACCACCTGGAAGCTGTCGCCGATCTGCGGGGTGTAGGTGTTGGTCGCCGAACCGGTGATGCCACGGGTGATCGCCGTGATGGTCCCACCGGCGGTGTAGACGCTTCCCGCGCCGCTCACCACCAGCTGGTCGTGATGGCCCGCGCCATTGCCGGCGGTCGGGCCGTCGATATCGATGGCCAGGGTCGAGCCCGCCGCCTGGGCGACGCTGCCCGCGACCACCAGCACGCCGGGCGAGTTGCCGGGCGACAGGGTTCCGTCCACCTCGACGTTGCCGTTGACGCGACCCGAGCCGCTCATCGTCCCGCCGTCGTCGACCCAGACCTGGCCGGCGAAAACGTTGTTGAAGGCCAGTTGGCCCTGCTGCACGCAGGCGCCGATGGCGTTGGAGCCGGCGGCGTTGAGGCTGAGAGTCCCAGTCCCGGACTTGACGAAGCAGTTCTGGCCGGTGAGCACGCCGTTCATCGTCACGTCGTGGCCGGCGGTGTCGAAGCCAGAGTTCTCGCCCTGGACGTTCAGCCCCTGGGTGACGGTCATGTTGGAGCCGGCGACCAGTCCAGCGCCATTGCCGAGCGTGATCTGCCCGCCGGGCGCGCCCAGCGCATTCGCCGATCCGGCCACCACCGAACCGCCCTGGATGTCGAGCGAGCCGTGGCTGTTGTTCCCGGTCAGGGTCAGCGTCCCGGCGCCGGTCTTGATCAGGCCGCCGCCGCCGTTGATGTCGCCCGTGTGCTGGACGTTGTGTCCGGCGGTGTTGAAGCCGCCCTGCTGGCCAGCCCCGATCTGCAGGCCCTGGCTGACCGTCGAGTCACGATCCGAGCGCAGCGCGCCGCCGCCGCTCATGGTGATCGTGCCCGAGCCGAGCGCGCCGCCGCCATTGAAGGCGACCGTGCCACCCTGGATGTCGAGGCCGTTCTGGCTGTTGGACCCGGTCAGGGTCAGCACCCCTTCACCGGTCTTGGTCAGGGCGCCTTCGCCCTGCACGCTGCCGGAGATCGTCAGGTCGTGGCCGCCGGTGTTGATGGTGCCGCCGGCCTCGCGGACCGTGAAGGCGCTGTTGATCGAGGCTGAGGCGCCGAGGTTCAGCGTACCGCCGTCGAACACCGGATTGACCTTGCCGCCCAGCACGTCCTCGGGCGTGAACGAGCCGCCCGCGGCGATGTCTGGCAGGGCGCCGCCGCCGCCGCCGCCATTGGCGCCGATCGCCGCGGCGATGTCGGTGCCGAAAATGTACTGGTACTTGAACGTGACCTTGCCGCCGCTGAGCAAGTCGCCGAGGTCGAAGCCCAGACCGATCGAATTGTCCCCGTTCCCGTCATTGTCGCCGGACAGGTAGAACAACGGATCGGAGCTCCACGGAAAGCCGGCGACTCCCGAATTATGGGTGGCCGAGTCGTTCGAATAGAGGCCGATGACGTACTTGGAGGCCAGTGCTTCGGCATAGACCAGGTCGCTGGCGGCGACGCTGCCCGAGCCCTGGAAGTTGTTGGTTGCGCTGCTGTCGCCGGCTGCGGCGCGGGCGTCGGGATCGGTGAAACGGCCAAAGCTGAGGCCCGTTAGATCCGTCAGCGCTTCGATGGTGGTGACGATGTTGAGCTGCTGGCCGGCGTCGTTGAAGTAGTAGTCGTGGCTGATGGTGAACAGGTTCGCCCCGCCGTTCGTGACCGTGGCCGACCAGACAGCGCGTTGATCGTAGGTCGCGCCGTCGTACGCCACGCCGCTGTAGGAGACCAACGCGCCGCCGGCGATGCCGACAGAGCCAAGGGCGGAGTTGTTGTTGTGGAACGAGAAGGCCGAGCCGGCGCTGCCTTTGATGGCGAAGCCCTCATAGGCCGTCCCTGGCGTCAGGTAGTCGTAGCCCGCGTTGAACGTGCCCGTTCCCGTGCCGTCGTACAGAATGCCCGGCGAAGTGTTGTTGTCGTAGCCTAGCGTACCGCCGGTCTCGTTCAGACCGACCTTGATGTACTTGCCGCTCAGGATCAGCGGGCCGCCTGCGGTCGCCGCCGCCATCGGCGCGGTCAGCGCGGTTCCGGCCATGGCGATCAGCGCCAGGCGCGACCACCTTCCCGTTGCACTCCGGCCGGAACGCAGGCCGCACGAAACACTCCGCGCGGCGAGCGCCGCACGTTCAACATTCGAACTGAACAAGACTAAGCCCCAGACCCCTTTGGCGGCGGCGACGCGCAACCGCTGATTTCTTCATCAAGACCGCGTGGGCTCGCTTCTGCTGGCCCGGATGGATCGCGGTTGAGGCTTTCTCACCGATCTTGTTTAACGAAGCTTGACCTTAAAATAGGCGCCCTACTGCGGCAGGTCGCCGCGCTCGTCGACGTCGAACAGCACGCCATCGTCAGGCGCCGGGGCCAGGGCCAGCCGCTCGCCGAGCCCCTTCAGGATCGCCCGCGCGCCGGCGTCGCCGCTCAGCGTGAGCAACTGGGGCAGCAGCGCCGCGCCGATCAGGGCCGGGTGGCCGCGCTGTCCCTCGAACACCGGCGCGGCGGCCGGGGCGCCGCCGCGCACCGCCTGCGCCAGGTCCGTCAGCACCGCATGCGGCACACGAGGCATGTCGCCGAGGAAAACAAACACGCCTGCACAATCGGCGGGCAGCTCAGCGGCGGCGCGGCGCAGCGACGCGCCCATCCCCTCGTCGTGGTCTTCGGCGTGCACCACCAGCAGGCGACCTTCGGCACCCGTTCGCGCGGCAAAGTCGCGGGCGGCCGCCTCGACCCGCTCGCGATCGGCGCCGGTGACCAGGATCACCCGGCGAATGGGCGCGGCGAAGGCGGCGGCCAGGGCGCCGTCCAGCAGGGCGCCGCCTGCCCAGGGCGCGAGCAGCTTGCCGCCGCCGAACCGCCGCCCCGCCCCGGCGGCCAAAACCACAGCCTCGAATTCGGGCGCCCCTGTCGCCAAACCGTGTTCCCCTCTATCTTATGGTCAGCATGACGCCCTACGACGCCGCATCGCCGCAAGAGGCCCGCGCCCAGCCGCTGATCGATGGATTCGGCCGGACTGTGAGCTATCTGCGCGTCTCGGTCACCGACCGTTGCGACCTGCGCTGCGTGTACTGCATGTCAGAGCACATGACCTTCCTGCCGAAGGCCGAAGTCCTGACCCTGGAGGAGCTCGACCGCATCGCATCGGCCTTCGTGGCGCTGGGCACGCGCAAGCTGCGGATCACCGGCGGCGAGCCGCTGGTGCGCAAGGGCGTGATGGGCCTGTTCGAGAACCTCTCGCGGCACCTGAAGTCGGGCGCGCTGGACGAGCTGACCCTGACCACCAACGGCACCCGGCTGGAGGAATTCGCCGCCGACCTGGCCCGGCTGGGCGTGCGGCGGGTGAACGTCTCGATGGACACCCTGGACCCGGCCAAGTTCCGTGTCCTGACCCGCGGCGGCCAGCTGCCCAAGGTCATCGCCGGAATCGATGCGGCCCTGGCCGCCGGGCTGTCGGTGAAGATCAACGCCGTGGCGCTGAAGGACGACAACGCCGCCGAGCTGCCCGACCTGATCGCCTGGGCCCATGCGCGCGGCTGCGACATGACCCTGATCGAAGCCATGCCGCTGGGCGAGATCGAGGTCGACCGCACCGACCAGTTTCTGTCGCTGAAGGATGTCCGCCGCAATCTCGAGAGCTTCTGGACCTTGAACGAGATCGCCCACCGCACCGGCGGCCCGGCGCGTTACGTCCAGGTCGAGGAAACCGGCGGGCGGCTGGGGTTCATCACCCCGCTCAGCCATAATTTCTGCGAAAGCTGCAATCGCGTGCGGCTGACCTGCACCGGCACCCTGCACACCTGCCTCGGCCGCGAGGACGCCAGCGACCTGCGTGCGGTGATCCGCGCCGGCGCCGACGACGCGGGCCTGATCGACGCCATCCGCCTGGCCGTGGACGCCAAGCCGCAGGGCCACGACTTCCACATCGAGCGCGCCGCCGCCCCGGCCGTCGCGCGGCACATGTCGACCACCGGGGGCTAGAGCTCATGGCCAAGGTCCTGCTGTTTGGTCGCCTGAGCGACATCGCCGGCTGGCGCGAGCGCGAGATCGAGAGCGCCTCCATCGCCGCCCTGCGCGCCCTGCTGTCCGGCGAGGACGCGGATCTGGCCGAGGCGCTGGCCCGGCCGGGCGTGCAGGTGGCGCTGGACCAGGCCATCGTCCGCGGCGACGCGGCGATCACCGCCGGGTCCGAGGTCGCCTTCCTGCCGCCGATGAGCGGCGGATGATCAGCCTGACCGACCAGCCGTTCGAACCGGGCGCGCTGCTCACCGCCTTCAGCCAGGGCCGCAGCGAGACCGGCGCCATCGCTACGTTCACGGGCCTGGCCCGCGCCGAACGCGGCGCGACGACGACGCTGGAGCTGGAGGCCTATCCCGGCTTCACCGAAACGGCGATCGGCAAGATCGCCGACGAGGCCAAGGCCCGCTTCACCCTCGACGACTTCCACATCGTCCACCGCATCGGGAAGATCGCGCCCGGCGAGGCGATCGTGTTCGTGGCCGCCGCCGCCACGCACCGCCGCGCGGCCTTCGAAGCCTGCGATTTCCTGATGGACTACTTGAAGAGCCGCGCTCCCTTCTGGAAGAAGGAGACCGGCCCCGACGGCTCGCGCTGGATCGAACCGCGCGAGCAGGACCACGCCGACATCGCCCGATGGGAGACCTCCAAGCCATGAACGCCCTCGCCCCCGGCGGCCACATTCACCCGGACCAGGCGATCAAGCCGGTCCGCATCGCCGTCCTGACCGTCTCCGACACCCGCGACGAGGAGAGCGACACCTCCGGCCACGTGCTGGTCGAGCGCATCACCGGCGCCGGGCACGAACTGGCCGACAAGGGCATCGTGCGCGACGACGTCGCCCAGATCCGCGAGCAGATCAAAGCCTGGGTCGCCTCCGGCAGCGTCGATGCGATCATCACCACCGGCGGCACCGGCATCACCGGCCGCGACGTGACTCCCGAAGCGGTCGAGCCGCTGTTCGACAAGAAGATCGACGGCTTCTCGGTGATCTTCCATCTGGTCAGCTACCAGTCGGTCGGGCTCTCGACCCTGCAAAGCCGTGCTGTGGCCGGCATCGTCGACGGCGTGTTCGTCTTCTGCCTGCCGGGATCGAACGGCGCGGTGAAGGACGGCTGGGACAAGGTGATCTCCGCGCAGCTCGACAGCCGCCATGGCCCCTGCAACATGGTCGAACTCATGCCGCGCCTGCTCGAGAAGTAGGTGAGCAAGCTCACCCACATCGACGAGACCGGCCGCGCCCACATGGTCGACGTCTCCGACAAGGCGAGCACAGCGCGCGAAGCGACCGCCGAGGGCTTCGTGCGCATGGACGCCGCCACCCTGGCCCTGGCCCTCTCGGGCGACGCCAAGAAGGGCGATGTGCGCGCCACCGCCGAGATCGCCGGGATCATGGCCGCCAAGAAGACGTCCGACCTGATCCCGCTGTGCCATCCGCTGGCGCTGAGCAAGGTCGAGGTCCGCGTGGCCCCGGCCGACGGCGGCCTGGCCGTCACCGCCCGCGTGAAGACCTCGGGCCAGACCGGCGTGGAGATGGAGGCGCTGACCGCCGTCTCGGTCGCCTGCCTGACGATCTACGACATGCTGAAGGCGGCCGACAAAGGCATGACCATCGAGAGCGTGCGGCTGCTGACCAAGAGCGGCGGCAAGTCCGGCGACTGGGCGCGCGCATGAAGCTGATGCCGGTCGATGACGCCCGCGCTGCGATGCTGGCCGAGGTTTCTCCCCTGGCCGGCGAGACCGTCGCGCTGAAGAACGCCATCGGCCGGGTGTTGGCGCAGGACGTCGCGGCGATCCGCAACCAGCCGCCGTTCGACGCCTCGGCCATGGACGGCTGGGCGCTGCGCAGCGCCGACGCCCCCGGGACGCTGGCCATCGCCGGCGAGAGCGCGGCCGGCCACGGCTATGAAGGCGTGCTGCAGCCCGGCCAGGCGGTACGGATCTTCACCGGCGCGGCAATGCCCGCCGGCGCCGACACCATCGTCATCCAGGAGGACGCGACCCGCGAGGGCGACGCCGTCACGGTCCCGGCCTCCGCGCCCGGCGCCAACCTGCGCCCCGCCGGCGGCGACTTCCGGGCCGGCCAGGCGCTGCTGACCGCCGGAACCCGCATCGATCCCTGGCGGTTGTCCTTGGCGGCCTCCGCCGGGCGCGCCGAGGTTCTCGTCCACGCCCGGCCGCGGGTGGCCATCGTGTCCACCGGCGAGGAGATCGTCGAGGCGCCGGCCGCGCCGGGCCCCTACCAGATCTACGATTCCGGCGCGCCGGCCCTCACCGCCATGGTCGAGGGCTGGGGCGGCCTCGCCTTCAAGTGCAAACCGATCCGCGACGAGCTGGACGCTGTGATCGCCGCGCTGCGCGACGCCGACGCCGATCTTGTCGTCACCGTGGGCGGCGCCTCGGTCGGCGACCACGATCTGGTGCGCGCCGCCGCCGAAGCTCTCGGCCTCTCGCTCAAGGTCGCCAGCGTCAATGTCCGCCCCGGCAAGCCGACCTTCTTCGGGGTGTTCGGCGACGGCCGCCGGCTGCTGGGTCTGCCCGGAAATCCGGCCTCGGCCTTCGTCTGCGCCGAACTGTTCTTGAAGCCCATCGTCATGAAGATGCAGGGCGGGGCCGAAAACCCGCCGATGGTGAGCGCCCGCCTGGCCGCGCCGCTGGCCGCCAACGGGCCTCGCGAGCACTGGATGCGCGCCAAGCTCAGCCATGTGGACGGCGGCCTGACCGCCGAACCCTATCGCGACCAGGACTCCTCGCTGGTCACCGTCTTCGCCGCCGCCGACGCCCTGCTGCGCCGGCCCGCAGGCGCCCCGGCCCTGGCCGCGGGCGAACTGGCCGAGGTGCTGCCGCTGACGCGGGGGTGACAACCAGTGTCATCCCGGTTTGCAAAGCAAGACCGGGACCCATTCGCGCCGCGAAGGCGGATTGAGGCGGGGCCGCGCCGCCGCCTGAGCCATCAGGTGTTCATGGGTCGCGGACAGCCGCTGCGCGGCTTCCGGGATGACACGCGATGGAACAGCTAAGCCGTCTCGCGCTTCGGCGTCGCCTTGCGCGGCTCTTCGGCCAGCCGTGCGTGGCGCAGGGCGGTGATCTCGCCGATGACCGATAGCGCCACCTCCCAAGGAGCCTTGCCGCCGATGTCGAGGCCGATGGGGGCGTGAAGCTGCTGCAGCCGCGCCTCGGGGAAGCCCGCCGCGCGCAGCGGCTCCAGCCGCTCGGGCAGGCGCTTGCGCGCGCCCAGCAGCCCGACATAGCCGGCGTCGGACGGCAGGGCCGCGGCCAGGGCCTCGCGGTCCATGTCGAGGTTGTGCGTGGCGATGGCGATGGACGTCCAGGCATCCGTCCCGATCGCCGCCAGCGCGGCCGCCGGCTCGTCGCGGCGATAGGCGATCCCGGGGATCGGCGGCGGCGCCTGGGGTCCCTTGGGCCGCACCAGCGTGGTCTCCATGCCGGACTGGACGCCGAGCTGGGCGATGGCGAGCGCAGTCGGATCGGCGCCGAACACCACCAGTCGCGGAACGGGGTCATAGGCCTGGACGACCGCGCCATCCCAGGGAGCGGGCGCGGCCCCGCAAGCACGCCGCACGCCGTCGCTCACCCAGACCACCGGCCGCCGCTGGTCGTGGGCCGCCAGCAGCTCGGTCAGCGCGAGGTCGCCTGGCTGCAGGCGCTCGACGAAGATCTCGATCCGCGCGCCGCACAGCAGCTGGATGTCGGGCCAGGGGCTGCCCGCGCCGTAGACCAGGCGCCGGGGGGTTCCATCCTCAAGGCAGGCGAAGGCGTGATCGGCGACGTCGCTCTCCACGCAGCCTCCGGAAAAGTAACCGGCGACAATTCCCTCGGCGAAAACCATCTGCGTGCCCGGCGGACGCGGCCCGCCCCCCTCGACCGACACCAGGGTCGCCAGGGCGAGCGGCAGATTCCGTTGCTGGGCTTGGCGTAGCGCAGGCCGCACATCGTCGGCCATGCCGAACATCGGCCATTCGGGGAGGGGCTCTCGCATGGCTCGACTTTAACCCCCTGGAAAGGTCCTAGACACCGGTTCTTTAGGCATTGCCGTGAAGATGGCGCTTCATCGCTTCCGTATCCAGCGTCACCGGCTTCATGATCTCACCGCTCTCCAAGCTCGGCCTCGGCTCCGCACAGTTCGGTCTCGACCAGACCACCCTGGTGCGCGGCCGCGCGCCCCAGGCCGAAGCCCGGGACATCCTGGACATCGCTGCGCGCGCTCAGTTGGCGGTGCTGGACGTCGATGGCCATTCGGCCGTCGCCGAGGCGGCCCTGGGCGAAGTGCTGCCGCGCCCGACCCCGTTCCGCATCTCGATCTCCACCGTGCGCCCCGACCGTGGCCCGGACTATGTGGAGGCCGAGGCCCGCGCCACTCTGCGCCGTCTGGGCGTGGAGCAGGCCGACGCCATCCTGGTGCCCTGCGCCGCCGACCTGTTCGGCCCACACGGCATGGCCCTCTGGAACCGCCTGCGGGCGCTGAAGGACGCGGGCCTGACCCGCAAGATCGGCGTCTCGGTGTTCGCCTCCGACGACCCGCTGGGCGTCGCCCGCCGCTTCCGTCCCGACATCGTCCAGGCCCCGGCCTCGCTGCTCGACCAGCGGCTGCTGATCGACGGCACCCTGGCCGCCCTGGCCGGCATCGGCATCGAGGTGCACCTGCGTTCGATCTTCCTGAACGGCCTGCTGTTCCTGCCGCCGGACCGCGCGCCGACGCACCTCAAGGCCGCCGCCAGCCGTATCTCCCGCGCCCGCCGGCTGATCGCCGAGGGCCGTTCCGACCCGCTGCAGGCGGCGCTCGGCTTCGCGCTCTCGCGCGTCGAAGCCGCGACGGTCCTGGTCGGCGTCACCTCCGCCGCCGAGGTCTCGGCCGTGATCGCGGCCGCCTCCAGCCCGCCGCCGGATCTCGACTGGGACGAAATGGCGATCGACGATCCGGTCGCCCTCGACCCACGCGCCTGGGCCGCCGCCTAAACTAGCGCTTCGCCCATACGCCGAACGGATCGACGAAGTCCTTGCCGAGCGCTTCGGCGACGGCCGGGTGGGTCACCGCGCCTTTCAGCACATTGAGCCCCTTGGCCAGGTGCGGGTTCTCCCGCAGGGCCTCCAGCCCGCGGTCGGCCAGCGCCAGACCGAACGGCAAGGTCGCATGGACCAACGCCTCGGACGAGGTACGCGGCGCCGCGCCCGGCATGTTGGCCACGCAGTAATGCACAACCCCGTCGACCACATAGGTCGGCTCGGCGTGGGTGGTCGGATGCGAAGTCTCGAAGCAGCCGCCCTGATCTATCGAGACGTCCACCAGCACCGACCCGGTCTTCATCCGCTTGAGATGCTCGCGGCGGACCAGCTTGGGGGCCGCGCCACCTGGCGTCAGCACCGCCCCGATCACCACGTCGGCCTTCAGCACCTCCTCCTCGACGGCGTCGAGCGTCGAGTAGCGGGTCAGGATGCGGCCAAGGAACATGTCGTCCAGCTGGCGCATGCGCGGGATCGAGCGCTCCAGCACGACCACCTCCGCGCCCAGGCCGGCGGCCATCCGCGCCGCATTGGCGCCGACCACCCCGCCGCCCAGCACGCACACCCGCGCCGGCGGCACGCCCGGCACGCCCGAGATCAGCAGCCCCATGCCGCCGTTGTGCTTGAGCAGGGTCTCGCCGGCCGAGAATACCGCGATGCGCCCGGCCACCTCCGACATCGGCGCCAGCAACGGCAGCCCGCCGGCCGCGTCGGTGACCGTCTCGTAGGCGATGGCCGCGCAGCCCGACGCCAGCAGGCCGTCGGCCTGGTCCGGATCCGGGGCCAGATGCAGGTAGGTGAAGAGGATGTGCGCCTCGTTCAGCCGGGCCCATTCGGCCGGCTGGGGTTCCTTCACCTTCACGATCAGCTTGTTGTCGCTGAAGATCGTCTCGGCGTCGGCGGCGATCGCCGCGCCGGCGCGGACATAGGCGTCGTCGGCATAGCCCGCCCCGGCGCCGGCGCCGGCCTGCACCATCACCTCATGGCCGCGGGTCACGTACTCGCGGACGGCGGTGGGCGTCAGGCCCACACGGTGTTCGTTCGGCTTGATCTCGCTTGGAACGCCGACCTTCATGCAGCCGCCTCCGACAGGACTGGGCCCCCAGCGGCATGGAGCGGGCATATCGGCGCCTGGTCAACCCAGGACGCAGGCGGCCATGCCCTCGCGGTTGATGGTCCCGGCGGCCTTGCCGATCTTGCCCGAGCGGCGCTTCACATAGGGGCCCGGCTTGGCCGCCTTCCACTTCAGCGGGCTGGGCAGGATCGCCGCCAGCCGCGCGGCCTGAGCAGGGGTCAGCTTGGCGGCGCTGACGCCGAAGTTCTTCTGGGCGGCCGCCTCGGCGCCATAGACGCCCGGACCCCATTCGATGGAGTTGAGATAGACCTCCATGATCCGCTGCTTGCCCCAGATCACCTCGATCAGCACCGTGAAGTAGGCCTCGAGGCCCTTGCGGACATAGGAGCGGCCCGGCCACAGGAAGACGTTCTTGGCGGTCTGCTGGCTGATGGTCGAACCGCCGCGCAGCTTCTTGCCCTTGGCGTTGGCCTCGTAGGCCTTCTCGATGGCGGCGAAGTCGAAGCCGTGGTGGTCGCAGAACTTGGCGTCCTCGGCGGCGATCACCGCGCGCACCAGCCGCGGCGAAATCTCGTCCAGCGGCTTCCAGCGGCGGTCGAAGCCCCGGCCCTCGGTCACCCGCTGCACCATCAGCCAGGTCACCGGCGGCGGCACGTACCGGTAGATGGCCGTGACCAGCACCGGACCGATCAGGCCGAAGATCAGCACCAGCAAGAACAGGCCGCCGATCAGCCGCCCGAAAAACCCCTTAGACGCCTTTGCCAAGACCCTTGCCCTTACCCCACGGCCGGATAGTAGCGATGCTTTGAGCAAGGTTCCAAGCCGCCGCAAGGACGCAATCTGTTGAACGTTTCCGACGCCGTCGCCGCCCGCATGTCGATCCGCGCCTTCAGGCCGGACGTCCCGCCCGCCGCCCTCGTGCGCGAGATCCTGGAAGCGGCGGCCCGCGCGCCCTCAGGCGGCAATCTGCAGCCGTGGAAGGTCTACGCCCTGACCGGCGCGCCGCTGGCGCAGCTGAAGGCGGAGGTCACCGCCAACCCCTTCGGCGAGCCGATGGAGTACGACGTCTATCCGCCCGACCTCTGGGAGCCCTTCCGCACCCGCCGGTTCAAGAACGGCGAGGAGCTGTACGCCTCGGTCGGCATCCCGCGCGAGGACAAGCCCGCCCGCCTGCGCCAGTTCGCCCGCAACGGCGAGTTCTTCGGCGCCCCGGTCGGCCTGTTCTTCTGCCTCGACCGCAAGGTCGGTCCGCCGCAGTGGTCGGACGTCGGCATGTACATGCAGACGGTGATGCTGCTGGCTGTCGAGCGGGGCCTGGACACCTGCGCGCAGGAGTACTGGGCGCGCTATCCGCAGAGCGTCGCCAAAGCCGTGGGCCTGCCCAGCGACCACATGGTGTTCTCAGGGATGGCGATGGGCTGGCGTGACGAGACCGCGCCGATCAACGCCTTCCGCTCCACCCGCGACCCATTCGAGGTCTGGGGCGAGCTGCGGGGCTTCGAGTCTTAGATTCTCCCAGCCGCCCACTCTGTCATCCCGGTTTGCGAAGCAAGACCGGGACCCATGAACACCAGATGAGGCAGGAGGCGGCTCCGTCTGAGCCTCATTCTCCAAGGATCAGGCGGCAATGGGTCCCGGTATTCGGCTGCGCCGAAACCGGGATGACACCTTGGGGCGTCGCTTAAACGCTCAGCACGCCGGCCGCGCCGTCCTCGTCGCCCCAGGCGACGCGCGTGCCGTCCTTGCTCATGGCCAGGGCGGCGATGGCCGAGCCCTTCTCCGCCTTCAGCGGCACGACCCGCTGGCCGGCGAGGTCGCAGGCCCAGACACGGCCGTCGTCCAGCCCGGCGCAGACCCATTGCCCACCGGGCATGCCGTCGACGCGCACGACCATCGCGCTCTCGTCGAAGCCGACCTCGGCCGCCTGCTTGCCCATCGGGCCTGTCGCGCCCGCGAAGGGCCAGGCCACCAGCCCGTTGGCGCCCGACGTGATCAGCAGCTGGCCCTTGGCGACGAAGGCCATGCTTTTGACCTTCACCGGATAGCCGCCCATCCGCAGGTTCTTCTCGTCGGCGACGCGCCAGCCGTGCAGCGCGTTCTCCTGCATGGCCGACATCAGGAACTTGCCGTCGGGGCTGAACGCCAGGCCGACGTGGCTGCCCGCCCACTTCAGGACATAGGGCTTCTGCTCGGCGATCTTGGCGTACCAGAGCCAGGCGCCGCCATAGGTCGCCGCGGCCACCCGCCGGCCCTTGGGATCGAAGGCGACATGGGCCACCGACTTCTCGTGGGTGAAGGTGCGGCTGAAGGCGGGATCGCCGGCGTCGCGGATGTGCAGGTCCTTGGCCGCCGAGAAGGCGATCAGCTTGGACTCCGGCGAGGCGTCGACCGAGTCGATCCAGCGGCCGGGGATCTTGGCGATCTCGACGGCGCCCGAAACCCGCGACCAGACGACGCGGCCGTCGTCGCCGCCGGTGATCAGGCCCTCGCCGCTGGGATGCAGGCAGGCGCAGAGAATCGCGCCGTCGTGGGCGTCGATCTGCTCGCCCGACTCGAATCGGACGGTGCCGTCGCCAAGGGCGAACAGGGCCTTCCCGTCCTTTCCGAACAGGGCCGCGGTGACATAGGCGTCGAACTGGAAAGTCATGGTGGGGGTCATACCTGCCTAACAACGATCTTGGCGAGAGGCGGAATCGACCAGAAACGCGCCTCCGAAGCAGGCGCCGCGCAAGACCCGACCTCTGGAGAGCGCGAGTCCGCAGGTTCGGGCTTTACAATCCCTTTTTGTTTAGCGATGGGTGTCTGCGACTGTGCGGTGGCCTCAACGAGAGGCCCAAGGGAAGGAAATTAATATGGGTGCGAAGCTGGGTGGCGGAGGCGGCGGCAAGTTCGACCTCGGCCAGAACAGCGACATCAACGTTACGCCGTTCGTCGACGTGATGCTGGTGCTCCTTATCATCTTCATGGTGTCGATCCCCGCTGCGACGGTGTCGATCAAGCTTGACCTGCCGCCGGCGGTTCCGCCGCCCCCGGGCACGAAGGTCGAAGAGCCGACGCTGATCAACGTTCAGCAAGGCGGCAAGCTGTTCATCGGCGATATCCCGACCAGCCTCGACACCCTGCCCGCGGACTTGACCCGCATCCTGGCCAAGCCGGAACCGACCGAAGAGCGCGTCTACATCCGCGCCGACCGGACCGTTCGCTACGGCGACTTCATGGCCGTGATGAACACCCTGCAGGGCAACGGCTTCTTCCAGGTCGCCCTGATCAACGAAGAGCTCTAAGCAGCCCTTCGGACGAAATAGAAAAGCCCGCCCAGGGAAACCCGGGCGGGCTTTTTCTTTGCCTGTTATCCCGGACGCCGCAGAGCGGCCGTCCGGGATGAGGAGCCCCTAGGCCGCGCAGGCCTCGAAGCCTTCGCGCAGCTTGGCTTCGTCGAGGTTGCGGCCGATGAACACCAGCCGGCTGTAGCGCCTGTCGCCGTCCTTCCACTGCCCCTGGAAGTCGCCCTCCAGGATCATGTGCACGGCCTGGAACACCAGGCGGCGATCCTCGCCCTGCACGTCGAGGATGCCCTTGGCGCGCAGGATGTCCGGCCCCTGGTCCTGAAGGACCTGGTTCAGCCAGTTGGTCACCCGTTGCCCGTGGATCGGCTTGTCGAGCGTGAGCGAGATGCCGCGGATGCCTGCTGCCGCCGCATGGTCCTGATGATCATGGTCGTGGTGACCGTGGTCATGATCGCCGTGGTGATGATGATGGTCGTGATCATGGTCGCAGTCCTCGTCGTGAACGTGGCCCGTTTCGCCGTGGGCGGGATTCAGAAATTCCGGCTGCACCTCGGTGATGCGGGCCAGGTCGAAGCTGCCGCGGCCGAGAATGGCCTCGAGCGGCACCTGCGAGCGTTGGGTGCGATGGATCGGCGCCAGCGGGTTCAGCCGGCGGATCGCCGCCTCGACGCTGCGCAGTTCCTCTTCGGTGACCAGGTCGGTCTTGTTCAGCACGATCTGGTCGGCAAAGGCGATCTGCTCGACCGCTTCCTTAGAGTCGGCCAGCCGCAGCGGCAGGTGCTTGGCGTCGACCACGGTGGTGACGCTGTCGAGCTGGGTCTTGGCCTTCACGTCGTCGTCGACGAAGAAGGTCTGGGCCACCGGCCCCGGATCGGCCAGGCCCGTGGTCTCGACCACGATGGCGTCGAACTTGCCCTTGCGCTTCATCAGCCCCGACAGGACGCGGATAAGGTCGCCGCGAACGGTGCAGCAGACGCAGCCGTTGTTCATCTCGAAGACTTCTTCGTCAGCGCCGACGATGAGGTCGTTGTCGATGCCCACCTCGCCGAACTCGTTGACGATGACGGCGTACCGTTTGCCGTGGTCCTCGGTGAGGATGCGGTTGAGCAGCGTGGTCTTGCCGGCGCCGAGATAGCCGGTGAGAACGGTGACGGGTGTCTTGTCGGTCATAGGCGTCATCTAGTCATTGATCGCGTGGAAGGGAACAGGCTGCGGCCTTCGACCGCTTGACCTCATATGGGTGTTATCGAATAACACCGCGCCCTGGCGACCGCCGCTATATATAAGAGCAACCGTGACCGCCTCCGCCCCAGAACGCCAAGGACAGATGGACGCCTTCCGGGGCGATCGCACCTATCTGGGCGCCGACCACGCCCGCAACGAGCGTCGGACCTGGCTGGTGGCCGCGATCTGCGTGCTCACCCTGGCGGCGCAGATCGGCGGCGGACTAGCATTCAATTCCATGGCCCTGATCGCCAACGGCGTGCACATGGCCGCCCACGTCGCCGCGCTCGTCGTCGCGGCCGGCGCCTATCGGATGGCCCGCCGCTACGCGCAGGACCCGCGCTTCTCGTTCGGAACCGGCAAGCTCGGCTATCTGGCGGGCTTCGCGAACGCCGCCGTGCTGGCGATCAGCGCCGTGCTGCTGGCGATCGAGAGCGGACGCCATGTGCTCTCGCCCTCGGACGTGGCCTATGACGGGGCGTTGGCCCTGGCCGCCCTGGCGCTGGTGATCAACCTGGTCTGCATGTGGTTGCTGCGGCCCGTTCACAGCCATGCGCATGATCGCGACGGCGACCTCAACCTCTCGGCCGCGCATCTGCACCTGGCGGGAGACGCCGCCATCTCGGCCTTGGCCATCGTCGGCCTGGGCCTGGGGCGGACGTTCGGCTGGGCCTGGGCCGACGCCCTCGCCGGGCTGGCCGGCGCGGCGCTGCTGGCCCATTTCGCCTGGCGGCTGCTGACCCGCACAGGCGCGGTCCTCCTGGACGTCAATCCTTCGCCCGAGCTGACGGCCGAGATTCGCCATCGCATGGAGAGCGGGGGCGAGCGGCTGCTCGACCTTCACCTCTGGCGCCTGGGGCCCGGTCACCACGCCGCGATCGTCGTCGTCGAGGCCCAGAACGTCCTCGCCGCCGAGGCTTATCGCGCGCGGCTGGCCGGTTTGCCGGGTTTGAGCCACGTGACCGTAGAAACACGCCAGGCGCGTTGACTCTCAACGGTCCCTCTGTATAAGTCCGCGCCTCTCGCCCGCGGGCTATCTCGCGGGCGCTATCCATTTTGCTATAGTCCAAGGCGCCAACGATGTACGCGGTGATCAAAACCGGCGGAAAGCAGTACCGGGTCCAAGCCGGTGACCTGCTGGTCGTCGAAAAGCTCGACGGTGAACCGGGTGCGGAAGTCGCGTTCGGCGACGTCCTCCTGCTCGGCGATGGCGAGGCCATCACGGTCGGCGCTCCGCTGGTCGACGGCGCGACCGTCTCGGCGACCCTGATCGAAACTCGCCGTGGCGAGAAGATCAAGATCTTCAAGAAGATCCGCCGTCAGGGCTATCGCCGTACCCGCGGTCACCGCCAGTCGGAAACCGTGCTGCGCGTGACCTCGATCGCCGGCGCCGGCAAGACCGCCAAGTGGGACGGCACTGTCGACCTGACCCCGAAGGCCCTGCTGGACGCTCGCGCCCGCAACCTGAAGAACGTGGTCGCCGAGCTGGAAGCTTCGGCTCCCGCCGCTCCGGCCAAGGGTAAGAAGGCCGCTGCGGCGACCGACGAAGCCCCGGCCAAGAAGGCTGCGCCGAAGAAGGCCGCCGCCAAGAAGTCTGACGACGCCGAATAAGCGCGCACTAGAGAGTTAGGAGAGAGCTATGGCTCACAAGAAATCTGGCGGCTCTTCGCGCAACGGTCGCGACTCGGCTGGCCGCCGCCTCGGCGTAAAGAAGTTCGGTGGTGAAGCTGTCGTCGGCGGCAACATCATCGTGCGCCAGCGCGGCACGAAGTTCTTCCCGGGCGACAATGTCGGCATCGGCAAGGACCACACCCTCTTCGCGACCGCCAACGGCGCCGTGAAATTCGTGACCAAGCGCGACGACCGCACCTACGTGAACGTGGTTGTGGCTCAAGCGGCCGAATAATCAGGCGAACCTCTTGAAACCGGGTTCGCCGTAAGGCGAACCGGGCAGGAAGCTTCCGAGGGGGAGTCCGGATCGCCGGACTCCCCCTCTTTGCGTTCTGGAAGGGCCCCGACAGAGGGCCGGGAGGTAGACCGATGTGTGCGATTGAACTGGAGCCTGTCGTCACGACGCAGCGGCTGCGGCTGCGCAGGCCCCGCAAGGCCGACGCAGCCCGCCTGGCGACCTACGCCAACGACTTCGACGTGGCCCGCATGACCACGGGCATGCCCTATCCGTACGGCGTGGAGCACGCCGAAGGCTTTCTCGAGAAGGCCAGCGAGTCCGATCCTGCCCGCGAGGCGGTGTTCGTGATCGACCATCCCGAGCAGGGCGCCATCGGCGTGCTCGGCTTCGACACGCGCGACGGCGGCGAGCGGGAGATCGGCTACTGGGTCGGGCGCCCACACTGGGGCCAGGGCTACGCTACCGAGGCGGCGCAAGGCGCGCTGGTCTGGGCGCATCGCACCTGGGGCCGGCGCTACATGCATGCGGGCCACTTCGCCGACAACCCGGCCTCGGGCCAGGTGCTGTGCAACGCCGGCTTTCTCTACACCGGCGATGTCGAGTTGCGCCCATCCGTCGCCCGCGGCGGCCGGGCGACGCCGACCCGGATGATGGTGTGGCTGGCGTAACGTCACACACGCGATGAATCGAGGCGCCCCGCAGCCGCAAGGCTCGACGGGGCGCTTCCCATGCTACAAAAGGCCCCGATGAAGTTTCTCGACCAGTGCAAGATCTATATCCGCTCCGGGAACGGTGGCGGCGGCGCTGTGTCCTTCCGGCGCGAGAAGTACATCGAGTACGGCGGTCCTGACGGCGGCGACGGCGGCGGCGGCGGCGATGTCTGGATCGAGGCCGTCGACGGCCTCAACACCCTGATCGACTACCGCTACCAGCAGCACTTCAAGGCCGGCACCGGCATCCACGGCATGGGCCGCAACCGCCATGGCGCGGCCGGGGAAGACGTGGTGCTGAAGGTCCCGGTCGGCACCGAAGTCCTCGACGAAGACAAGGAAACCCTGATCGCGGACATGGACGTGGCCGGCAAGCGCCTGCTGCTGCTCAAGGGCGGCAACGGCGGCTGGGGCAACGACCGTTTCAAGGGTCCGATCAACCAGGCCCCGCGCCACGCCAATCCCGGCCAGGAGGGCGAGGAGCGCTGGATCTGGCTGCGGCTGAAGCTGATCGCCGACGTCGGCCTGGTCGGCCTGCCCAACGCCGGCAAGTCGACCTTCCTGGCCGCGGCCAGCGCCGCCAAGCCGAAGATCGCCGACTATCCGTTCACGACCCTGGCCCCCAACCTCGGCATGGTCGACCTGTCGCCCAGCGAACGCTTCGTGCTGGCCGACATCCCCGGCCTGATCGAAGGCGCGTCGGAAGGCGCGGGCCTTGGCACCCGCTTCCTCGGCCACGTGGAGCGCACCGCCGTGCTGATCCACCTGGTCGACGCCACCCAGACCGATGTGGTCGAGGCCTGGCGCACCGTCCGCGGCGAGTTGGAAGCCTATGGCGAGGAACTCGGCGACAAGGTCGAGATCGTCGCCCTCAACAAGATCGACGCCCTCGACGACAGCGTCATCGAGATGCAGCGCGAGGCGCTGGAGGAAGCGGTCGGCGGCAAGGTCCGGCTGGTCTCCGGCGTCTCCGGCAAGGGCGTCGTCGACATCCTGCGCGAGGCCTACGGCCTGGTCCGCGAACGCAAGGCCCAGATCGCCCAGGAAGAAGCCGAGCAGATCGGCGGCACGGGCTGGACCCCGTGAGCGGACTGGCCCAGGCCAAGCGGGTCGTCATCAAGGTCGGCTCCGCCCTCGTGGCGGGTGAAGCCGGCGCCGACGCCGCCTGGCTGGCCGCCTTCGCCGCCGATGTCGCCCGCCTGCGCGCACGCGGCCAGCAGGTGCTGGTGGTCTCGTCCGGCGCTGTGGCCCTGGGCCGCCGACGGCTGGGAATGGGCCGCCGCAAGCTGACGCTTCCGGAAAAGCAGGCCTGCGCCGCCGCCGGTCAATCGGCGCTGATGCGGGCCTGGGAAGAAGCGCTGGAGCCGCACGGCCTCGCCGTCGCCCAGGTGCTGATCACCCGCGACGACACCGAGATCCGCCGCCGCTGGCTGAACGCCCACGCCACGCTCTCGACCCTGCTGAGCCTGGGCGTGATCCCTGTGGTCAACGAGAACGACACCGTCGTCACCGAAGAGATCCGCTACGGCGACAACGATCGCCTGGCCGCCCGCGTCGCCCAGATGATCGGGGCCGAGGCCCTGGTCCTGCTCTCCGACATCGACGGCCTCTACACCGCCGATCCGCGCAGCAACCCGTCGGCCGAGCACATGCCGCGCATCAGCCAGCTGACGCCGCAGATCGAGGCCATGGCCGGCGGCGCCAACGCCAGCGCCGGGGTCGGCACCGGCGGCATGGCCACCAAGATCATGGCCGCCCGCATCGCCCAGTCGGCCGGCTGCGCCACGATCATCACCCTGGGCCGCCGCCCAGCTCCGCTCGCCGCCATCGAGGCCGGAGAGAAGGCGACGGTGATCGAGCCTTCGGTTTCGGTCGCCGCCGCCTACAAGGCCTGGATCGCCGGCTCGCTGGCCACCTCCGGCGCGGTCATCGTTGACGAGGGCGCAGCCGCCGCCCTGGCCACCGGCAAGAGCCTGCTGCCGGCCGGCGTGCGCGCGGTCGAGGGCCGGTTCGACAGAGGCGACGCCGTGGTCGTGGTCGATGAGGCCGGCCGCGAGATCGGCCGTGGTCTGGTCCGCTACGACTCCGACGACGCCGAGCGCATCCGCGGGCTGAAGTCGGACGCCATCGAGGGCGTTCTGGGGTTCAGCTACGGCCCGATGATCCACGCCGACGACCTGGCGCTGTCGGCGCGAACGCCGGCCTGACGCCACGACGGATTTGCGACGGCCCTCAAAGGGGCCTACTAAACCTCAAACTGAGCATTAGGGCGCGTAATGGACGACGCGGCGGCGATCACCAAGGCCGAGACGGGAGCCCGGACGGGCAAGCTGGAGACTCTGGTCGCCGGCATGCCGATCCCATTCGGGGGCGACCGCGTGGCGTTCGTTTCCGACAAGCTGGCTGCGGCGTTCCGGCCCGGCGACCGGCTTGTCGTGGTCCAGGAGACCGGCGACCTGCTGCACATCCCCGCCCCGGTGCAGGCGATCGCCGCCGGCGCCGTCGGCCGCGCCCATGAGGCGTTCGGCAAGCTGGCCGAGGTCAGCGACGCCGCCATCACCACCTTCTTCGAGGCCTTCGCCGCCAACCTGGCCGACGACGGCGCCTGGAGCGCGATCGCCAAGGCCAACGCCGAGGACGTCGTCCGCGCCCAGGCGCGCGGCCGCTCGACCACCCGCCTGGCGGTCAGCGAGGCGATGCGCGCCGACATGATCGCCGGCCTGCATGTCTGGCGTGACGCCAAGGGCGGACGCGGACGCCTGGTCGAACGGGTCGAGCACCCTGGCTGGACCGTTGAACAGGTCGCCGCCCCGCTCGGTGTCGTCGGCTTCATCTTCGAGGGCCGTCCGAACGTCTTCGCCGACGCCACCGGCGTCCTGCGCACCGGCAACACCGTGGTGTTCCGCATCGGCTCTGACGCGCTCGGCACCGCTCGCGCCATCGTCGAGCACGCCCTGGACCCGGCGATTGAGGCCGCCGGCCTGCCGCCCGGTTCGGCCGCCCTGGTCGATAGCCCCGAGCACGCCGCCGGCTGGGCGATGTTCTCCGACAGCCGCCTGGCGCTGGCCGTGGCCCGCGGGTCCGGTCCCGCCGTCGCCCAGCTGGGCGCGATCGCCCGCCAGGCCGGCGCGCCCGTCAGCCTGCACGGCACGGGCGGCGCCTGGATGGTGGCCGCCGCCGACGCCGATCCGGCCCGCTTCAAGGCCGCGGTCTATCACTCGCTCGACCGCAAGGTCTGCAACACCCTCAATGTCTGCGCCATCGTTCGCGAGGCCGCCGACACCCTGGTCCCGGCCTTCCTCGCCGCGCTCGACGCCGCCGGGGAGCGGCGCCGCAATGTGAAGCTGCACGTGGTCGAGGGCTCGCAGGACGTCCTGCCCGCCGCCTGGCGCGAAGCGCGCGTCGCGGTCGGCCGCGCCGAGGGCGACGTCGAGGAGCCCAAGGTCGAACTGCTGGCGCAGAGCGAGCTGGGCCGCGAGTGGGAGTGGGAAGAGACCCCCGAACTCACCCTGGTGCTGGTCGACAGCATCGAGGCCGCCGCCGCCCTCTTCAACCGCTACAGCCCGCAGTTCGCCGCCAGCCTGATCTCGCAGGACGCCGAGGCGCACGAGCGCTTCTACGGCGCGGTGAACGCACCCTTCGTGGGCGACGGCTTCACCCGCTGGGTGGACGGCCAGTTCGCCCTCGACCGCCCCGAGCTTGGGCTCTCGAACTGGGAGCACGGCCGGTTGTTCGCGCGCGGCGGGGTGCTGTCCGGCGACGGGGTGTTCACCGTCCGCGCCCGGGTCCGCCAGAGCGACCTTGACCTCGACCGCAATCCCGCCACGGCCAAGCCGCTTTGAGTCCGCGAGGGTCCAATGTGGTTCGCCGGCCCGGCTAGGCGCCGGCCCAAGGCAGGGCGCCCCGACGCCCTGCGGCTCGGCTTCGATCTGAGGCCGGGAATGCGCGTGGGCCTCTATGGCGGCTCGTTCAACCCCGCGCACGAGGGCCACGCCCACGTCGCCGAGACCGCGCGCCGCCGGCTGCAGCTCGACCGGGTGATCTGGCTGGTGTCGCCGCAGAACCCGCTGAAGGCCAGCCACGAGACCGCCAGGCTGGAAGACCGCATGGCCGGCGCCCGCCTCTTCGCCCGCGGCCGCAGCATGATCGTCAGCGACGCCGAGACGCGGTTCGGCTCGCAGTACACCATCGACACCATCCGCGCCCTGAAGGCCCGTTTTCCGGGCGTGGACTTCGTCTGGATCATGGGCGCCGACAGCTTGGCCAGCTTCCACCGCTGGCGCGGCTGGACGCAGATCATGGCCGAGGTGCCGGTCGCCGTCGTGTCGCGGCCGTGGATTTCGCTGAAAAGCCGCTCCTCGCCCGCGGCGCGACGTTTCGCCCACACCCGCGTCTCGCTGCTGCAGGCCAAATTGCTGCCCGGCGCCTCCCCGCCGCGCTGGGTTTTCCTTACCGGGCCTCTGAATTTCCAGTCGTCTACGGCCCTGCGCGCGCGGCAGGCGAAGTAGCCCGATCACGATCCATACGGCCCGGGAACGATCGCCCAGGCCCGCGGCTTGAAGACTTCGTGACGTTGGGCTGACCAATCCGCCCAATCCGTGCTATGTCTCTCCTAGCGAGGCAACAAAGGAGCGACCCCGCTGAGCCCTGACCCTGCGCCTAGAGCGCACGAAGCCCCGGTTTCCGGCGCTTCTTCCGATCCCGAGGCGAAGATTGTCGCCCTGGGAGAACTGATCCTGCAACGCCTGGACGACGATCAGGCGCAGGACGTTGTCTTCATCGACCTGAAAGGCAAGAGCGCCGTCGCCGACGCGTTGATCGTGGCGTCCGGGCGTTCGCACCGTCATGTCGGCGCCATGGCCGATCACCTGCTGCGCGCCCTCAAGGAAGAGGGCCTCGGCAAGGCTCGCGTCGAGGGCCTGCCGCACTGCGACTGGGTCCTGATCGATACCGGCGACGTGATCGTCCACCTGTTCCGTCCGGAAGTGCGCCAGTTCTACAACATCGAGAAGATCTGGGCGGTCGATGCGCCGCACCGCACGCCGACGAGCTAACGCCTGAAAGTCACGATTCTCGCGGTGGGCCGCCTGCCGCGCTCGCCGGAAGTCGAGCTCGTGAAGCTCTATGTCGACCGCGCCACCGCGGCCGGCCGTTCGCTGGGCCTCGGTCCCGTTGAGGTGATCGAGGTCGAGTCCCGCAAGCCCGGCAAGGGCCCAGAGGCCGAGGTGTTGCGGCCGCACCTCGAAGGCGCTCACGTCATCGCCTGCGACGAACACGGAACGGCCAGGGCCTCGCGCGCCTTCGCCGGCGAGATCGCGCGCCTGCGCGACGACGGCGCGCGCCGGCTGGTGTTCGTGATCGGCGGCGCCGACGGCCTGGATCCGGCCCTGCTCGCCGCTGCTAACGGCAAGCTGGCCTTCGGGCCCCAGACCTGGCCCCACGCCATGGCCCGCGCCATGCTGGCCGAGCAGATCTACCGCGCGGTCACCATCCTGGCCGGCAGCCCCTATCATCGCGATTGAGAGGGCGCGGCGTGCGGTCTATCCCTGGTCCGATGATCCGCCGCGGCGTCCTTCTTCCCGCCACCTGCGCGCTCGCCGCAACCCTGACGGCCGGCGCCTTGGCCTATGCGGCCACCGGCGACAAAATGCGGCTGGAGCGGCTGAACGTCCGCGAGACGGTGCTGAACGCCGAACAGGGCCGCAACCTCAACCGCATGGCCCGGCTGCTCACCGCCCTGGCCCAGTTCCGTCGCGATCCGCCCCCCGCCCTGCTGGTCAGCCCCGGCGACGCCACCGACGCCGTGCGCGCGGCCATCCTGGTCAAGGCCGTGACCCCCGAACTGCAGAAGCGCGCCAGGCTCTACGCCGCCGAGGCGACCGAGATCGCCCGCCAGCGACGGTTGGCCGCGGTCGCCAGCGAAGCACTGTTCACCTCGGACTCCGAGCTGGCCGAGCGCCGCGAACGCCTGGAGGCGACGCCCCCCGGCGCGGCCCCGGTGGAGAGCGGCCCGATCACACCGCCCATCCGCCTGTTGGCTCCGGTCGAGGGCAAGATCGTCCAGCGCTATGGCGATGAATTGACCGGCGGCGGGCAGGCCTCGGGCGTCACCCTCGCCGCCCAGAACGGCGCCAGCGTCGCGGCCCCGGACGCCGGCCTCGTCCAGTTTGTAGGCCCCGTTAAGGGCTGGGGGGTCATATTGATATTGCGGCTGGCCGGTGGCTACCATCTGGTGTTGGCTGGCCTTGACCGAACGAGCGTCGGGGTCGGTCAATCAGTCGCGGCGGGCGCGCCTGTCGGGTGGATGACGGATGGACGAAACTCCCCATCTGAACTCTATCTGGAGGTCCGTGAACGCGGGGCCCCGGTCGACCCGGCCAGATGGCTGGACGGGTTGAGCTAAAAATACGAACCAATTCCGCCGGATTCATCGCGGAACATCGGTTCAGGAATTCCGGTGCGGCGCCGTTTCGTCGCCAAGGGAGGCTGTTAGGCCTGACATGCGTAAGTACATCCTGATCGGGGCTTCGGCCTTCGTGCTCGGCGCCGGCTCCATGGCCTATGTGAGCCAGCAGGCCCTCGCCTCGGCCCAGGCGCCGAAGGTGAAGACCTACAAGATGCTCGAGCTGTTCGGCGACGTGCTCGACACCGTCGAGCGCCAGTACGTCACCGAGGTCGACGATCAGAAACTGATCGAGGCGGCCATCGACGGCATGCTGACCTCGCTCGATCCGCACTCAGGCTATCTGAACCCCGACTCCTTCGACGACATGCGCGATCAGACGCGCGGCGAGTACGGCGGCCTCGGCCTCGAGGTCACCAGCGAAGAAGGCGTGGTCAAGGTCATCTCGCCGATGGACGGCACGCCCGCCTTCAAGGCCGGCGTGAAGCCCGGCGACTTCATCACCGCCGTCAACGGCGAGAGCGTGCTGGGCCTGTCGGTCAACGAGGCCGTCAAGCAGATGCGCGGCAAGCCGGGCGAGGCGGTCACCCTGACCATCGCGCGCGAGAAGTCCGATCCCTTCGACGTGAAGATCGTCCGCGAGGTGATCAAGCCCAAGTCCGCCACCGCCAAGATGGAAGGCGACTACGGCTACCTGCGCGTCTCCGGCTTCAACGAAAAGACCACCGACGAGGCCGAGGCGGCCTTGGCCGAACTGCGCGCCAAGAACCCGAAGATGAAGGGCCTGGTCCTCGACCTGCGCAACAACCCGGGCGGCCTGCTCGACCAGGCGGTCGGCATCTCCGACATGTTCCTCGAAGGCGGCGAGATCGTCTCCCAGCGCGGCCGCGATCCGCGCGACATCGAACGCTACAACGCCCGCGCCGGCGACGTGACCGGCGGCCTGCCCATGGTGGTGCTGGTTAACTCCGGCTCGGCCTCGGCCGCGGAGATCGTGGCTGGCGCCCTGCAGGACCGCAAGCGCGCCGAAGTGGTCGGCCTGACCACCTTCGGCAAGGGTTCGGTGCAAACCGTGATCCCGCTGCGCGGCGGCATGGACGGCGCGCTGAAACTGACCACGGCGCGCTACTACACCCCGGCCGGCCGCTCGATCCAGAAGACCGGCATCGAGCCCGACCTGGAGGTCGCCGAAACCCGCGACCAGGCCCAGCGCATCGCCAACCGCGCCTTCCAGTTCTCGGAAGCCTCGTTCCGCAACGCGCTGAACGCCGAAGAAGGCAAGGCCCGCCGCGGCGCCCACATCCCGGCCGAAGCCCCGCCGACGAGCTTCGATGAGTCCAAGGGCGACTTCCAGCTGGCCCGCGCGATGGACGTTTTGAAGTACGGATCGGTGGCCGCCACGCCCAAGCTGCCGAAGCCCGAACCGAAGATGGCTGCGGTGGTGTCGCCGAAGGGCGCGCCGGTTCTGGAAAAAGCCTCTCCAGACAAGAAGTAAGCGGCTCGAACCCAGCGCCGAAGGTTAACGGAATCGGCGCTGGCGTTCACTGTATAAGTCGTTTGTTAACCATATTCGCGGACGCTCCAATGCCGGAACGTTCCGTGATCATGTGATGTTTTCAAAGAAGCACCTCGCACCTGCGGTCGCCGCACCGGCGCCTGCTCCGCCGATTTCCGAGGCGGCGCTGCGCGCCCTCGCGAACCCCTATGTCGGCGCCGGCGCCGCGGGGGGTCTGTTCCTGATCGTCCTGCTGGCCCTGGTCGCCTTGATCGGCGACCCTAAGGCCAGTTCGCCGGTCGTGCGGCTCTCGCTGGCCAAGATCGGCAGCGAGGCCACGCCCGACGGCTGGCGCGAAGCCATGGCCCGCGCCACCGGCCAGCCCGCCGTCACCGAAGACATCTTCCGCCTGTCCGAGACCCCGATTGGGGCCGATGGCGCGCTCGGCGAGGCGACCATCACCATGCAGGGCGGCGGCGCCTTCCATGCCGCCGATCCGCTGCCCCAGGCGCCGCTGGCCGGCTTCCACGCCCAGGGCCCCAGCGGGCCTCTGCCGATCATCGCCGCCAACGGCAAGACCCCGGCCGAGGCCTATGCCCGCCCCTTCGTCCCCAACGGCCGGCCCAAGGTCGCCCTGGTGGTCGGCGGGCTTGGCCTCAACGCCGCCGCCACCCGCCAGGCGATCGACAACCTGCCCCCCGAAATCACCCTCTCCTTCGTGCCCTACGCCGAGGGCCTGCAGGGCTGGATCGACCTGGCCCGCGCCGCCGGCCACGAGGTGCTGCTGGAAGCGCCCATGGAGCCCACCGACTATCCGGACAACGACCCGGGCCCCTACACGCTGCTGGCCGACGCCCCAGGCTCGGAGACGGTCAAGAAGCTGGAGTGGGTGCTTTCGCGCGCCACCGGCTATTTCGGCGTGACCAACTATCTCGGCTCGCGGTTCATGACCTCCGACGCCGGCATGAACGCCTTCACGACCGCCCTACGCGGCCGCGGGCTGGCCTTTATCGACGACGGCCAGGCCGCGCGCCGTGTCGGCCCGATGCGCGCCTCGGCCACCCGCATCATCGACGAGCAGCTCTCCGGCGAGGCGATCGACCAGCAGCTGCTGGCCGTCGAGGCCGGCGCTCTGCAGCACGGCCAGGCTCTGGGATCGGGCTTCGCCTATCCCGTGACGCTGTCGCAGGTCGCAAAATGGGCTGAATCGGTCGAATCTCGAGGTTATCAGCTGGCTCCGGCTTCCGCTTTGACCTCACGTCGCTAAATGGATTGAGATGACCGACCTGTCCGCCTATCGCCCGAACGTGGGAGTGGTGCTCTTCCACCCCGATGGACGCGTGTGGCTGGGCCGGCGGTGCCAGACCCCCGAGCCCTACAACTGGCAGTTCCCCCAGGGCGGCGTCGACGCAGGCGAGGATCTCTACGTCGCCGCCCGCCGCGAACTGGCCGAGGAAACCGGCGTCGTCACCACCACCCTGCTCGGCCGCACCGACGGCTGGCTGGCCTACGACTTCCCGCCCGGCCACAACGGCTCGAAGATCGCCAAGGGCTGGAAGGGCCAGCGGCAGGTCTGGTTCGCGCTGCGTTTCGACGGCCATGAGAGCGAGATCGACCTCAGCGGCGACGGCCATCCGGAATTCGACGCCTGGCGCTGGGGCGGCCTCGACGAGGCGCCCGGCCTGGTCGTGCCGTTCAAGAAGGCGATCTACGAGACCGTGGTCCGCGCCTTCCAAGTCTTCACGGGCCAGCCCGGCCGCGCGGCCTGAATACGGCGTCCTACGACATGACCACATCCCCAGCGCCGATCGTCATGGTGCACGGCGCGTTCTGCGGCGGTTGGGCGTTCGAGCACTTCCGCGGCCCGTTCGAGGCCGCCGGCCATCACGTCCTGGCCCCTGACCTCCGCGGACATGCCGCCGGCGACGGCGCTCATGCCGTGGTCGGGGTTTCGATCACCGACTATGCCCGCGACGTCGCGCGCCTGTGCGCCAGCCTCGACGAGGCGCCGATCCTGGTCGGCCACTCCATGGGCGGTTTGGTCTGCGCGCTGGCCGCCGGCCGCACCCCGGTGCGCGCCATGGTGCTGCTGGCCCCGTCCGCGCCCTGGGGCGTGGCGGCCTCGTCGATGGAAGAGGCGATCACCGCCTTCGGCCTGCACGCGCTCGGACCGTTCTGGGCGCAGTCGGTCGCGCCCGACAAGGGCCTCGCCCGCCGCTACAGCCTCGACCGCATGGCCGGCGACGCACGGGAAGCCGTGACCGCCCGCATGCGCCCGGAAAGCGGCCGGGCGCTGTGGGAGACCCTGAACTGGTGGCTCGACCCGTTCATGACCACCAGCGTCGGCGCCCTGCGCGCGCCTTGCCTGGTGATCGGCGGCGAGCGCGACATCGTGCACCCGCCGGCGACCGTGCGCCAGACCGCCACGCGCCTGGGCGCCGAGTTCATCCAGGCCCCGGGCATGAGCCACTGGCTGGTCGCCGAACCCGGCTGGCAGGAAATCACCGAGATCGCCCAGGGTTGGCTGGAAGCCGTCGGCCAGACGGCCTAGCCCTACTTCGTCCCCAGCACCTTCCTCAGGAACACGATCTCGCTGGCGCGGACCGCCTCGGTGTTCTGCTTTTTGCTGACCCCGTGGCCCTCGTCCAAGGCCAGCACGTACCAGACCTCGGTGCCCTGGGCGCGCAGGCGCGCGACCATCTGCTCGGACTCCGACTGCGGCACGCGCGGATCGTTGGCGCCCTGATAGATCATCATCGGCTTCTTCATCTTCGCGCTCATGTTGAGCGGCGAGATCTTGTCGAACACGGCCGCCATCTTCGGGTCGCGCTCGTCGCCGTACTCCGCCCGCCGCAGGTCGCGGCGATAGCCCTCGGTGTTCTCCAGGAAGGTCTTCCAGTTGGAGATGCCGTAGAGGTCGATCGCCCCAGCGATGCGGTCGTTGTAGTGCGCCGCCACCGCCAGCGACATGTAGCCGCCGTACGACTGGCCCACGACCGCGACGCGGCTGGCGTCGAGATCCGGCTGCGTGGCGATCCAGTCCAGCAGCGCGCCGATGTCCTTGACCGAGTCCTCGCGCTTCTCGGCGTTGTCGAGGTCGAGATAGGTCTTCCCGTAGCCGGTCGAGCCGCGGACGTTCGGAATGATCACCGCCGCGCCGACCTCGTTCACCCACGACTGGCGGCGCGGGTTGAAGTTCGGCTGCTCCTGGCCTTCCGGCCCGCCGTGAATCTGGATGACCACAGGCAGCTTCTCGCCGGCCTTGGCGGCCGGCTTGTAGATGAAGGCGGGGATCGAACGCTTGTCGAAGGTCGGGTAGCGGAACAATGTCGGCTCGACCAGCTTGGCCGGGTCCAGGCCGCCCAGCTCGCTCTGCGTCCAGCGCACCAGCTTCTGGTCGGCCAGGGCGAAGCTCCAGACGTCGCCCGACGAGGTGGAGGTCGAGAGGCTCAGGCCCAGTTGCTTGCCGTCCGGCGAGAAGCCGAGACCGGTCAGCACGCCCTGCGGCAGGGCCGGCGTCGGCAGCTGCTTGCCAGTGGCGACTTCGCGGAGGACGATCTTCGAATAGCCTTCCTCGTTGACCGTAGAGGCGATGAGCGCGCCGTCGGGGGACAGGTCGAAGGCCTCAGCCGACCACTTCGCGCCCGGCTCCAGGTCGCGGACGGCGCCGGTGGCGATGTTCAGCACGACGGGGCGGGCCATGTCGGCCTTGTCGTCGGAGAGCATCACCACGCCGGTCCCGTCGGCGGTGAAGGCGCCGCCCTGGTATCCGATCTTGCGACCCGCGGGACCGACCGGCTTCAGGGCTCCGCTGGCGATGTCGAGGACGAACAGCTCGACGAATGTCGCGGAGTTGTAGCGGCTCACCAGCAGCGACTTGCCGTCAGGGGCGAAGTCCAGCACCGCCAGCGCACCCTGGCCCTCGTGGACCACGCGGCGGCTCTCCGGCCGGGCCGGATCGGCCAGCAGGATGTCGTAGTTAGGGTCGCCAGGGGTCACCTGGCTCCAGGCGACCAGCTTGCCGTCGCCGGAGAAGGTGAAGTTCGCATTGCGGGTCTTCGGCGCGGTGAGTTGCACCTCGGCCCCGGTCAGGCCGCGGAGGTAGGCCTGATAGTACTCGGCGCCCCCGACGTCGCGCGGATAGACGAACCGCGCCTGGCCGGGCTGGGCCTTGGCGCTGTTCACCGGCTCGGGGAAGAAGGTCAACTGGGTGCGGGCCGCGCCGGGCGCCGCCACATGGTGGATCTGGTTCACGTCGCCGAATCGGGTGGCGATCAGGATCGAGCCATCGTCCAGCCAGTCTTCGAACACGGCCGAGCGGGCGTTGTAGTAGGGCGCGAGCGCGGCCTTCAGCTCCGCCGGAGTCTCCGGGACGTTGTCGTAAACAATCTGGCCCGCCTGGCGCTTGGCCAGGTCGGCGGCGGGCGCCGAGCCCGCAAAGGCGAAGGCGAGGACGGTGCCAAGCAGCAGGGCGCGCGTCGTCATCAGGAAGCAACTCCAAACAGTCGAGGTTGGAGCGGACCCTGGCGGCGCCGGGCGGCGCCCGTCAATCAGAGATCATTGCGTCGGCGAGGCCAGAAACTTCAGGCCGAGAATGCCGCTGACGATCAGGCCGACGCAAACCAGCCGTGCGACCGTGGCCGGCTCCTTGAAGAGCACGATGCCGAGGATGACGGTGCCGACCGCGCCGATACCGGTCCAGACCGCATAGGCGGTGCCCAGCGGCAGCGACTTCACCGCCAGGCCCAGCAGGGCCATCGAGGCGATGAGGCTGACGCCGGTGAAGATGGTCGGCCACAGCTTGGTGAAACCGTCCGTGTACTTGAGCCCCACGGCCCAGCCGATCTCGCAGATTCCGGCGATGAACAAGATGACCCAAGGCATGGCCGCCGCTCCTATGCTGCGGGGGTCGTCCCCGGAAAAAGCAAAGGCGCGGAGGTCATCCCCCGCGCCCGATGCTGGATAGGACGCCCGTCGCCGGGCGTCACTGGCGATCCCTAGAACTTGCGTTCCGAGTAGAGGACTTCGCCCAGGTCGGCGTTCTTGCCGGCGGGCGAGCCGTCCGGCTTCTTCAGTTGCAGGAACACCAGGCCGATCGATTCCTTGTCGGTGAAGTATTCCCACGAGTTGGTGATGCGCTTGAAATCGGTGGCCGGGACGAAGTCGTTCCGCTGCTGCACCAGCTCGGGCTTATGCAGGAACGAGAAGATGTTCAGGCCGACGATGATCGGCTTCTCGCCGTTGATCGCGTAGCTGAGCGTCAGGCGGCAGACGTCCTTGTTGGAGCCCTGCGGCCAGATTGTGATGGTGTAGGGCTTCTCGACCAGCGTGCCGACATAGGTCCCCTCGCGCTTGTTCAGCTTGTAGCCGGCCATGCCGCCGGCCAGGGCCTTGAAGTCGCCGCCCTTCACGAGCGGTTTGCAGACGCGGTTGATGACGTCGATGATCTGACCTTCGGGGCCGGTGGTCGGCAGCACGTAGGACTTTTCCTCGGCGGCCGGGGCGGCCGGCGCAGCTTCGGGAGCGGCGGGCGCGGCTTCGGGAGCGGCGGGCGCGGCTTCCGGCGCGGGCGCGGCCGGCGGCGCCTCAGGCGCGGTTTGGGCGTGGGCCGCCGTGGCGAGGCCGGCGAGAGCAATCAGACTGACGATGGCGGTGCGCATGGCGAATTCCCTAACTAAAGCTTGGCGCATAACACTCGAAACAGGCCGTCCCTCGCAACCCCTCTAGCGCAGCAATTGGGCCTATCGGTGGCGATTCCTCGCCTGGCGCCCCTCGGCGACGCGCCGCCAGGGGCTGCGGACATGAAAAAGGCCCCGGCGCCAGGCGGCGACGGGGCCTTGATCGGTAGGTCGTGACCTGAGCTTAGGCCGCCACTTCCGTGGCTTGCTCGGCCAGGATGGTCAGGCCGTCAGGCGTCACGTCGGCGAAACCGCCTTCGATCGCGAAGATCTTCACGGCGCCGCCGCTGTAGACCTTCACCTGCCCGACCTTCAGCGTGGTCATGAAGGGCGCGTGATCGGCCAGCACCCCGAAGTCGCCTTCCGTCCCCGGCGCGTCGACTTGGTCGACATCGCCCGAGAACAGTTCGCGCTCCGGAGAGACCAGCGAGAAGTGAAGCTTGCCAGCCATCGCTCTTAGGCTTCCGCCGCCAGCTTTTCGGCCTTGGCCACCGCGTCTTCGATGGTGCCGACGTTGTAGAAGGCCGCTTCCGGCAGGTGGTCGTACTCACCGTCCACGACCGCCTTGAAGGAGCGGATCGTGTCTTCCAGGCTCACGAAGATGCCCGGCATGTTGGTGAACTGCTCGGCCACGTGGAACGGCTGGCTGAGGAACTTCTGGATCTTCCGGGCGCGGGCCACGGTCAGCTTGTCCTCTTCCGACAGCTCGTCCATGCCCAGGATGGCGATGATGTCCTTCAGGGCCTTGTAGGCCTGCAGGGTTTCCTGGACGCGGCGGGCCACGGCGTAGTGCTCGTCGCCGATCACCAGCGGGTCCATGATCCGCGAGGTCGAGTCCAGCGGGTCCACGGCCGGGAAGATGGCCTGGGCGGCGATGTCACGCGACAGAACGGTGGTGGCGTCCAAGTGGGCGAACGAAGCGGCCGGGGCCGGGTCGGTCAGGTCGTCGGCGGGAACGTAGATGGCCTGGACCGAGGTGATCGAACCCTTGGAGGTCGAGGTGATGCGCTCCTGCAGGTTACCCATCTCGGTGGCCAGGGTGGGCTGATAGCCCACGGCCGACGGGATACGGCCGAGCAGCGCGGACACTTCCGAGCCGGCTTGGGTGAAGCGGAAGATGTTGTCGATGAAGAGGAGCACGTCCTTGCCCTCTTGGTCGCGGAAGTACTCGGCCTGGGCCAGGCCGGTCAGCGCGACCCGGGCGCGGGCGCCGGGGGGCTCGTTCATCTGGCCGTAGACCAGGGTGCAACGGCTGTCGCCGCCGCCGCCGGGCTGGTTCACGTTCGACTCGATCATCTCGTGATAGAGGTCGTTGCCTTCGCGGGTGCGTTCACCAACGCCGGCCAGCACGGAGTAACCGCCGTACGCCTTGGCGATGTTATTGATCAGCTCCTGCATGGTCACGGTCTTGCCCACGCCGGCGCCGCCGAACAGGCCGATCTTGCCGCCCTTGGTGTAGGGGCAGAGCAGGTCGATGACCTTGATGCCGGTGACCAGCACTTCGGCCGCCGTCGATTGCTCGGCGAAGCTCGGGGCCTCGCGGTGGATCGGGGCGTAGAACTGGGTGTTGATCGGGCCCGCTTCGTCGATCGGATCGCCGATGACGTTCATGATGCGGCCCAGGGTCGCCGGGCCGACCGGCACGGTGATCGAGCGGCCGGTGTCGGTCACGGGCTGGCCGCGGGTCAGACCCTCGGTGGTGTCCATGGCGATCGTGCGGACGGTGTTCTCACCCAGGTGCTGGGCGACTTCCAGCACCAGGCGGAACGGCGCGCCGGTGCGCTGGTCGGTGTTGGTGGTTTCCAGCGCGTTCATGATCGCCGGCAGGTGGCCGACGAACTCGACGTCGACGACGGCGCCGATGATCTGCGAGATGCGGCCGGTGGCGATGCCGGCGACGGCGGCCGGAGCGGCGGTCGTCTTCTTGGCGGCGGCGGGAGCCTTCGGAGCAGCGGCCTTCGGCGCGGCCTTGACGGCGGCGGCCTTCGGCGCGGCGGCCGCCTTCGGGGCGGCGGGCTTCTTGGCGGGAGCCTTGGGGGTCGTAGCCATGGGTTCGGACTCTTTCGGGTTAGAGCGCTTCGGCGCCGGAGATGATCTCGATCAGCTCCTTGGTGATCTGCGCCTGGCGTGAACGGTTATATTGCAGGGTCATGCTGGCGATCATGTCGCCGGCGTTGCGGGTGGCGTTGTCCATCGCCGTCATCTGGGAGGCGTAGAACCCGGCCTGGTTCTCGAGCATCGCCGACAGCACCTGAACGGTCAGGTTCCGCGGCAGCAGGGTTTCGAGGATGTCCTCTTCGCCCGGCTCGTACTCGTAGGCCGCGCCCTTCAGGTCGACGGTCGCGCCGCCGTCCTGAACCTGGGCGGGGATCAGCTGGCTCAGGGTCGCGATCTGCGAGACCACCGACTTGAACCGGCTGAACGCCAGGGTGACGACGTCGATCTCGCCGGCTTCGAACAGCTCGGTGATCTTGTCTGCCACCGGCTGGGCGCTGGCCATCGACGGATTGCCGGCCTCGAAGAAGGCCACGATCCGATCGCCGTACTGACGCTTCAGCTGGTCACGCGCCTTCTTGCCGACGACGAGGATTTTGACGTCCTTGCCCTGGCCGATCAGCTCGTTGATCTTCTCGCGCGCGGCGCGGATGATCGAGGTGTTGAAGCCGCCGGCCATGCCGCGGTCCGAGGACGTCACGACCACCAGATGGCGGTCGCTGCGGCCCGTGCCGATCAGCAGCTTGGGGGCGCCGTCGCCCGACACCCCGGCCGCCAGGTTGGCGATGACCGAAGCCATGCGCTGGGCGTAAGGGCGGGCGTTTTGCGCAGCGTCCTGCGAACGGCGAAGTTTCGCCGCCGCCACCATCTGCATCGCCTTCGTGATCTTCTGCGTGGCTTTCACGCTTCCGATCCGATTGCGCATCTCCTTGAGGCTGGCCATCTCCTAAAGCCCCGCTGACTTACGCGAAGCTCTTGGTGAAGGCTTCGAGAGCTTCCTTCAGCTTGGCCTCGGTATCCGCCTTCAGTTCCTTGCTGGTGCGGATGGTGTCCAGGATGTCCTGGTGCTTGGAGTGCAGGCGGCCCAGCAGTTCGGCCTCGTAGCGGCCGACGTCGGCGGTCGCGATGCCGTCGAGGTAGCCGCGGGTGCCGGCGTAGATCACCGCCACCTGCTCTTCGACCTTCAGCGGCGAGTACTGCGGCTGCTTCAGCAGCTCGGTCAGGCGTTCGCCGCGCGCCAGCTGGCGCTGGGTGGTGACGTCGAGGTCCGAACCGAACTTCGCGAAGGCGGCCATTTCCCGATACTGGGCCAGTTCGCCCTTAATCGGACCCGAGGCTTGCTTCATCGCCTTGATCTGGGCCGAGGAGCCCACGCGGCTGACGGAGATGCCGACGTTCACGGCCGGGCGGATGCCCTGGAAGAACAGGTCGGTTTCCAGGAAGATCTGGCCGTCGGTGATCGAGATCACGTTGGTCGGAATGTAGGCCGACACGTCGTTGGCCTGGGTTTCAATGACCGGCAGGGCGGTCAGCGAGCCCGAACCGTTGTCTTCGTTCAGCTTCGCGGCGCGCTCCAGCAGGCGGCTATGCAGATAGAAGACGTCGCCCGGATAGGCTTCGCGGCCCGGCGGACGGCGCAGCAGCAGCGACATCTGGCGGTAGGCGACGGCCTGCTTGGAAAGGTCGTCGTAGATGATGACGGCGTGCATGCCGTTGTCACGGAACCACTCGCCCATGGCGCAGCCGGCGAACGGGGCCAGGAACTGCAGCGGGGCCGGTTCCGAAGCCGTAGCGGAAACGACGATGGTGTACTCCAGGGCGCCGCGCTCTTCGAGCGTCTTGACGATCTGGGCCACGGTCGAACGCTTTTGGCCGATGGCGACGTAGATGCAGTAGAGCTTGGCGCTCTCGTCATCGCCGGCGTTGATCGACTTCTGGTTCAGGATGGCGTCGATCGCGACGGCGGTCTTGCCGGTCTGACGGTCGCCAATGATCAGTTCGCGCTGGCCGCGGCCGACCGGGATCAGCGAGTCGATGGCCTTCAGGCCGGTCTGCACGGGCTCGTGCACCGACTTGCGCGGGATGATGCCCGGAGCCTTCACGTCCACGCGGCGGCGTTCGGCCACGTTCTGGATCGGGCCCTTGCCGTCGATCGGCTCGCCCAGCGGGTTGACGACGCGGCCCAGCAGGCCCTTGCCGACCGGCACGTCCACGATTTCGGCGAGGCGGCGGACTTCGTCGCCCTCGGCGATGGCGCGGTCTTCGCCGAAGATAACGACGCCGACGTTGTCCTTTTCCAGGTTCAGGGCCATGCCCTTCACGCCGGCCTTGGGGAACTCGACCATTTCGCCCGATTGGACGTTGTCGAGGCCGAAGACGCGGGCGATGCCGTCACCGACGGACAGAACCGAACCAACGTCCGAGACGTCAGCTTCTTCGCCGAAATTGGCGATCTGCGACTTGAGGATGGCCGAAATTTCGGCGGCGCGGATGTCCATGGGCTTACGCTCTCTTCAGGGCGAACTTGAGGGAGTCGAGCTTCGAACGCAGCGAAGCATCGAACAGACGGGAACCGACCTGCACCTTGATCCCGCCCAGAAGGGCCGGATCAACGCGGGTCTCGATTTCGGGGTCTTTGCCGAGCGCGGTTCGCAACGCGGCGGCGACACCCTTGGATTGGGCAGCAGTCAGCGGAATGGCCGTGGTCACCTGCGCCGAAACCGCGCCACGCGCGTCCGCCGTCAGGGATTCAAAAGCCGTGATCACCGCCGGCAAGACCGAGGCGCGGCCGTTGGCGGCCAGCAGTCCCAGGAACTTGCGGGTGGTGGGATTGAGCTTCGCTTTTGCGCCAAGGGCGGCCAAAGCCTTGCCCTTGTCGTCGGCGCTGAACGCCGGCGAAGCCAGCAAGGTCCGCAGGTCCTTGCTGTCGGCGCTCATCTTTTTCAGCGCCTTGAGGTCGGCCTCGACGGCCGACAATTTCTTTTCATCGTTCGCGAGATCGAACAGGGCTTGTGCATATCTGCTGCCCACATTCGAAGCCTTGGAATCGTCCGCCACTTATTTTGTCCGCCCGGTGCGCGCAAAAGGCCGCAGCGAAGAAATCTCCACTGCGCCCCTAAAGGCTTGAAAGCGCTTGGAAAAGCACAATGGCCATCGAGACTGGAAAAGCCCCTGGCCCGAAGCCGCGCGCCTGATAGCACGCGATTTTCAGCGTCGCAACCAAACCAGCCGCGACACCTTGTATTATCTGGCGTTGATCCTGCGAAATACCGCCGCCCCTGTGGCCAGAACGGCGCCCTCCTCGGACAGCACCCGGCCATAGGCGAAGACCAGGGTTCGCGTGGCCCGGTCGACCCCGGCCTCCACGCTGACGCGCGCGCCAGGCGTCGCCGCGACGCCATAATCTATAGTCAGGGATACAGGCTCGGCGCCCTCGCCGGCGGCCTGCGCCAGGGCCGGTTCGAGCAGACCCGCCGCCGCCGCGGGGCCTTCGGGAAATACGGTTTGTCGGGAAACAGCTTCTTGGGTCATCGCGGCGGCTTCTTAAGCGCCGCTTGCGTCGCGGCCAAGCGCCCATAGCCCGTACATATAGAAAGACGGGCGCCGGGAGGGCCCGGCGCCCGAGTTACAGGCTCGACTAGACTAGCGGCTGGGAGGCGCGCCTAGATTTGCGCGAACCTGGAGTCCTTCAGCCTTTAGCGGTTGGCCACTTGCTGGGCCGGCAGAGCCGCCGTGTTGCATTGCTCGAGCTTGGCGGCTTCGAGCTGCTTGCGCACGCCGCCGAACGAGACGACCGCGCCGACGTTCTTGGCCACTTCCTTGCAGGTCGTGGCGCCGTAGGTGCGCGACGACGGAGCCGAGGCCAGGCAGGTGTCGCCTTCGCAGAGGAAGACGGCGCCACCGGCGATGAACTTCGTCTTTTCGGCGACGGGGGTCTGCAGCTTGGCGGTGATCGGATCGTCAGCCAGGGCCGCGCCGGCGGCGAAGGAGACGGACATCATGGCGGCGCAGGCGGCCGCGAGGGTACGGAGCTTCATCGAAAGCCCTCCAGCAATCGGGGAGAAAAGGCGAGTCCTTGCGAGACACGGCTCGGCGCAATCCGGGGTTCCGCAGCCGGTATCCCCACCGGCGGCGCGAGTTGAACTAAGCATCGCTAAGATAACAGTGTTAAGATCAGCGGCAACCGCTTTTTTCGCACCGCGGTTATGCGAAAATGCAGGGGTGCGGTTTGATGAAGGCGTTCCCATGTACGCGGGCTCGCCTTTCGCGGGCGCCTCGGCGGCGGCTGCAACCTCCTTTCGAAGGCGATTGCGCCACGCTGCGCCGTCCCGATCAAACGATGCTTTCGCCGCATGATCCGTGAGCTCTGCTCACGGAGCGCTCAAGCCGCGTCAGGCCGCCAGGCGATCATGCCCTGGGTGCGGGCTCGCACCTGCGGCGGCGCCAGACACATCGCCAGCGCCTCATAGCCTGGCGCCCCGGGATGCAGCGCCACATGCATCGGCGGGCTGTGGTTGGGCGGACAGAAGATCGCCGCCTCGCCGGCGCCGACGGCGGCCAGATCCAGGATCGCGTTCGACCGCGTCATTAGAAACAGCGGCCGCGCCCGCGGCCCACGGCGGCGCAGCCGCGCGATCAGGGCCGCCTGGGTCGCCTCGTCCAGGCCGTCCTCGACCATGTCCACCACCAGGGCGCCCTCGCCGTCCGACTCCAGTTCGGTCAGCAGGGCGACCAGGGCCGGGCTCTCCACCCCGTCATCCTCCGCCAGCCAGGCCAGCGCCGCCTCGATTCGCGTGCTCAGTCCGGGATCGGCGGCCGGCCGCTCACGCGCCGCTCCGCCGCCCAGCCGCTCCAGCCCCACGAAGCGGCCGCCCGGCAGTTCCTGCGCCAGCCGCATCGCCAACCGCGTCTTGCCGCTGCCCAGCGGGCCGACAATGAAGGTCAGCGGGTGAAGGTCGTGCAGTTCGAACCGTTCGCCGCCCCAGGGCCAGGGCAGGTCGAAGGCGACGTTGGTGGCCGACGGCGCCAGCAGCGCCGTCAGGTCGGCGACGGCGAGATCGCGCCCCGCCGCCAGCTGGGCGCGCGCCGCGCGCACGCGCTCGATCGTGCGGGTCAGATGCACGCCCTGCGCTTCCAGCGACGCCTGGTGCGCGGCCAGCGCCGGTTCCAGTTCGCGGGCGTCGCCGCCCAGCACGCGGCCGACTTGGGCCAGGCTCAGGCCCAGCGTGCGCAAGGTCGCGATCTCCCCGGCCCGCGCCATCTGCTCGGGGCCATAGGCCCGCCACCCCGCGCCGGTGCGCATCGGCGTGACCAGCCCGCGCTCTTCATAGAGCCGCAGCGCCTTGGTCGAGACGCCCAGCCGCCGGGCGGCCTCGGAAGGACTTAGGAACTGAACGGAACCGCTCACGAATCACCTCGCTGTTGCTGACCGTCGCATCCAGGGGAGCGGCCCCAGGGGCCGGGTCAAGAGAGACAAGCGCAACCGTCCTCACAGCCAAGCTTGTTCATCGCTCGTCAATCATGTCGCGCGCTTGGTGCGCATCAGCTATCTAGCCGCCTCGGGGCGGGCAATCGGCGAACTCTTTAGGACGACACATGGCTAAGTCAGGACCGGGCCCTCGCCGGCCGGCCCAGCGTACCCCGTTGCAGGCGCTCCTCTACTGGACCGCCGTCCTGGGCGTGTGGGGGCTGATCTTCGTGGTCGCCTTCTTCGCGGTGTTCGCGGTCGATCTGCCCGACACCTCCAAGCTTTATGACGTCGAGCGCCAGCCGTCGGTGTCGTATCTCGACCAGTCCGGCGCGCTGGTCGCCGTGCGCGGCAGCCAGAACACGCCGCCGGTCGATCTCGATTCGCTGCCGCCCTACGTGCCCAAGGCGTTCATCGCCATCGAGGATCGCTGGTTCTACTGGCACCCGGGCTTCAACCCCTGGGGCATCCTGCGCTCCCAAATCTACAACATGCAGAACAAGGGCGGCCCGCTGCGCGGCGGTTCGACCATCACCCAGCAGTTGGCCCGCAACCTCTTCCTGACGCCCAGCCAGAACTACCGGCGCAAGGCTCAGGAGCTGATCCTGGCCATGTGGCTGGAGGCCAAGTTCTCCAAGAAGGAGATCCTCGCCCTCTATCTGAACCGGGTCTATTTCGGCGGCGGCGCCTATGGGATCGAGGCCGCCTCGCAGCGCTATTTCGGCAAGCCCGCCTCGCAGCTGACCCTGGGCGAAAGCGCCTTGCTGGCCGGCATGATGAAGGGCCCCAGCCGCTATTCGCCGGTCTCGGCCACCGACCGCGCCGAGCGCCGCGCCACCATCGTGCTGGACGAAATGGTCCGCATCGGCGCTATCACCCCGGCCGAACGCGACGCCGCCTTCAAGACCCCGGTGCGGGTCAACCCGACCCTCGCCAACCAGCGGGCGCAGTACTTCACCGATTGGGTCGACGATCAGGTCCGCAGCCTGGTGGGCGAGCCGACCGAGGACCTGGTCGTCGAGACCACCCTCGACCTGCCGATCCAGACCGCCGCCGAGCAGGCGATCCGCAAGGGCGTGGAGGCCGGCAAGGGCCAGGGCATCGGCCAGGGGGCGCTGGTCGCCATCGACGGCGAGGGCCGCATCCGCGCCTATGTCGGCGGGGCCAACTACACCGACAGCCAGTTCGACCGCGCCACCACCGCCCGCCGCCAGGCGGGTTCGGCGTTCAAGCCGTTCGTCTATCTGGCGGCGATGGAAGCGGGGCGCACCCCCGCCGACATGGTGGTCGACGAGCCGATCAAGATCGGCAACTGGTCGCCGCGGAACTACACCAACGACTTTCGCGGGCCGATGACGCTGCAGACGGCGCTGGCCCAGTCGATCAACACCGTCGCCGCGCGGCTGGCCAACGAGGTCGGCACCGGCAACGTCGCCTCGGCCGCCCGCCGGCTCGGCATCAATTCGCATATCCAGCTCGACCCCTCGATGGCGCTGGGCGCGGTCGAGGTCAGCCCTCTGGAGATGGCCCAGGCCTATGCGCCGTTCGCCAACGGCGGGTTCCTGGCCAAGGGCTACGGAATCCAGCGGATCCGCACCGCCAGCGGCAAGATCCTCTACGACCACAGCGTCGAGAAGACCGAGCGCACTCAGGTCATCGGCACGCCGGCGCTGCAGTACATGAACCAGATGATGCGCCAGGTGGTGACCAGCGGCACGGGCACGCGCGCCAAGGTCCCCGGCTATGATCTGGCCGGCAAGACCGGCACCACCAGCGATTATCGCGACGCCTGGTTCGTCGGCTACACCGGCGGCTTCGTGGCCGCCGTGTGGGTCGGCAAGGACGACAACAAGCCGATGAAGCGGGTCAGCGGCGGCGGGGCTCCGGCCGGCATCTGGCGCGACTTCATGGGCCAGGCCCTGCCGCGCCTGAAGGTCCAGGCCATTCCCGGCGGCACGTATGAGCCGCCCGCCCCCAGCGATCCGATCGGCGACCTGGTCGACGGCATCGCCGACGCGATCGGCATCGGCGGCCAGCCGGCGCCCCAGCCGCAGGCGCCGCAGCAGAAAGCGCCGGTCGACGACATCCCGTTCTAAATCGGGCCATTCTAGATCGGCGGATCGTCGATCACCTCGGCGGTCGTCGTCGGCAAGGCTTCCGGCGCAGCCTCCAGCAAGGTCTCGATCGTCTCGGGCGGAGGCGGCGCGGCCGCCGGCGGGCCATACGGAATCGCCAGGGCCGGGCCGCGCTTGAGCGCCGTCGCCATGAACCCGCGCCACAGCTCGGCCGGCGCCCCGCCGCCCGTCACCCGCTTCATCGGCGCGCCATTGTCGTTGCCCATCCAGACCACGGTCGTGAAGCCGCCGCTGTAGCCGGCGAACCAGGCGTCCTTGTAGTCGCTGGTGGTGCCGGTCTTGCCGGCCAGGTCGTAACCCGGAATCTTCGCGCGGGTCCCGGTGCCGGCGGCGACCACGCCGCGCAGCATGCGGTTGAGATCGCTGAGCGCCGGGTTGCCGATCACGTTCGCCGCCGAGCCCGCCTTGCGCTGATAGAGCACCTGGCCGCCGACCGTGCGGATGCGCTCGATGCCGTAGGCCTGGACCCGATTGCCGCCGTTGGAAAACGCGCCATACGCCTGGGCCATCTCCAGCGGCGAGACCAGGCTGGTGCCCAGCGCCATGGCCGGGTCGGTGTTCACCGCCGAGACGACGCCCAGCCGCTTGGCGGTCGCCGCGACATTGCCGCGCCCGACCTCGTCGGCCAGCCGCACCGCCACCGTGTTGGTCGACTGCGCCACCGCCTGTTCTAGGGTCAGCGCGCCGGAGAAACCGTTGCTGTAGTTCTGCGGCGACCAGGTCCCGATGGTGATCGGTTCGTCCACCACCGCCATGTCCGGCGTGCGCCCGGCCTCCAGCGCGGTCAGATAGACGAACGGCTTCCAGGCCGAGCCCGCCTGCCGCTTGGCCGTGACCGCGCGGTTGTAGGGCGCGCTCGCATAGTCGGTCCCGCCGACCATGGCCCGCACCCGCCCCTGCCCGTCCAGCGCCACCAGCGCCGCCTGGCTGACGTCCTGTGCCTTGTAGCGCTCGACCACCGCCCGCGTCGTGCTGGCGGCCGCGACCTCCAGGCCGACGTCCAGGGTGGTCTCGACGATGACGTCCTGCTTGGGCGCCCCGACCAGCTGGCGACGCTGTCCGTCCAGCCAGTCGATGAAGTAGTTGGCCGAAGAGCTGTAGGCCCCGCCCGCCAGCTTCAGCGGCTGGGCCATGGCCTGCTTGCGCTGGGCCGGCGTGATCGCGCCGGTCTCGACCATGGCGGCCAGAACCACGTCGGCCCGCTGGGCGGCGTTCTGCGGCTCCTCGAGCGGATTGTACTTGGTCGGCGACTTCAGCACCCCGGCCAGGGTCGCGGCCTCGCGCAGGTTCAGCTTCGAGGCGCTCTTGCCGAAGTAGCGCCGCGAGGCCTGCTCGACGCCATAGGCCCCCGACCCGAAATAGACCCGGCTGAGATAGAGCCCCAGGATCTGCTTCTTGGAATAGGTCCGCTCCAGCTGGACGGCGTACATCACCTCCTTGGCCTTCCGCTCCATCGTCTGGTCGGAGGTCAGGAACAGGTTGCGGGCCAGCTGCTGGGTGATGGTCGAGGCGCCCTGCGCCGTGCGGCCCTGCTCGGCGTTCACGACGATGGCGCGGGCGATGCCGATGGCGTCGAAGCCGGTGTGCTCGTAGAAGCGCCGGTCCTCGATGGCGACGAAGGCGGCGGGCACGTAGCCGGGCAGCTTGGCGGTGTCGACCGGCGGTCCGTAGCGTCCGCCGCGCACGCCCAGCAGCGCGCCTGAGCGGTCGACATACACCACCTGCGCCTCGCGCTTGATCGGCGGAAGGGGCGGAAGTTCCGGCGCGGTCAGCGACAGCGACGCGGCGAGCGCGAGGGAGATCAAGTCTTAAGGCTCCAACGGCCGCACGCGCGGCTTACCGCGCCCTTCTCCCTCCGGTTTGGGGCGGAACCAAGATAATTCGCGGTAATCTCAGCGCCCAAAGGCGTGCAGCCGCGCCCCCTCGGCCCGCAGCCAGGCGCGGTGCGGCTTCTCGTCGCCGACCAACGCGCTGACGTGGGCCCAGAACTTCGGACCGTGGTTCAATTCCAGCAGGTGCGCGCACTCGTGCGCGGCGACGTAGTCGGCGACTTCGTAGGGCGCCAGCGCCAGCCGCCACGAGTATCGAATCGCCGCCGGCTTGCCTGGCAGGCCCGGCCGGCAAGAGCCCCAGCGCGCGCGGGCGTCCATCATGGTGACGCTGGGCAGCTTGGCCCCCAACCGCGCGCAGTGGAACGCCGTGCGCTCGGTGAACACCGCCAGCGCCTCGCGCTTGATGATGCGGATCACCGCGTTGGCGTAGGTCTCCCCCTCGCCGCGGGCCGAGATGCGCAGCGGCGTCTCCTCGGTGGCGGGATGCAGCCGCGCCGGCTTGTCGCTGGCCTCAAGGCGGCAGGGCTCGCCGAACAGGTCGATGGTCACGCCCGGCGCGATGGCCTGGCTTTGCGGCAGCTCGGCCAGCCGCTCGGCGATCCACGAGGCGCGGTCGCGCGCGAAGGCCGCCGCCTCCGGCAGCCGCCGCTGCGACGGCGCGGTGGCGATGATCTCGCGCTTGCTGCGGTCGAGGCGCAACGAAATGCGCCGCGCGCGGCTGTGAACCTTAAGGCGAACCGTGGCGCCGGCCACCTCCAGCCGGTCGCCGTCCGCAAGCGAACGGCCGAAGATACTCATGCCGTCAGACTTAAGCTGCGTCGCGGGCCTTTTCGAGAGCGCCTTCCATGCGGCGGATGAACGCCCGCACCCGCGGATAGATCTCCTCGCGGAAGCGGCGACCGTTGAACACCCCATAGTGGCCCACGTGCGGCTGCACGTAGTCCTCCTTGAAGTCGTCCGAGAGCCCGGTGCACAGCGCGTGCGCCGCCTGGGTCTGGCCGATGCCGGAGATGTCGTCGTTCTCGCCCTCGACCGTCAGCAGGCCGATGTCGCTGATCGACCCCGGCTGGATCGGCCGGCCGCGATGGATCAGCTCGCCCTTCGGCAGCAGGTACTGCTGGAACACATAGTCGATGGTCTGCAGATAGAACTCTTCCGGCAGGTCGAGCACCGACAGGTACTCGTCGTAGAACTCCAGGTGCTTCTCGGCCGCGTCGCCGTCGCCCTTCATCAGGTCCTCCAGGTAGCGCTGGTGCGCGTCCTGGTGCTTCTCGGCGTTCATCGACATGAACGAGTAGAGCTGCACGAAGCCCGGATAGACGCGGCGGCCCATGCCCGGATAGGGCGCCGGCACGGTGTCGATCATCGTCGACTTGAACCAGGCGAAGGGTTTTTCCTCGGCCAGCTTGTTGGTCACCGTCGGCGACAGCCGCGCGTCGATCGGCGAGCCCATGATGGTCATGGTCCCGGGGCGGCAATCCTCGCCGTCCTCGGCCATCAGCGCCGCGGCGGCCAGCACCGCCGGACCCGGCTGGCAGACGGCGACCACGTGCGGCCGCGGGCCGAGCTGGCGCAGCATGTCGCGGACATGGTCGACGAAGTCGTGGAAGTCGAAGCGGCCTTCCATCACCGGCACGTCGCGGGCGTTCGACCAGTCGGTGATGAACACCTCATGATCCTGCAGGAAGGCCTCGACCGTACCGCGCAGCAGCGTGGCGTAGTGGCCCGACAGCGGCGCGACGATCAGCACCGCCGGCTCCAGCTCGCGGCGTCCGGCACGGCGCATGTCGGCCATGTCGCGGTGGAAATGGATCAGCTTCACCCACGGCGAGGACCAGACCTCGTTCGGCCGCACGCGCACGCTCTTGCCGTCGATCTCGACGGAATCGATGTTCCAGGCCGGGCGCCCGTAGCGTCGGGTCAGGTTGGCGAACAGGTCCGACCCGGCGAACAGCCGTCGTCCGACCTCGGAGTCCTTGGCCGGATTGAGCGGCGACGACCAGAAGTCGCGCGTGGCCCGCGCGGCCCAGCGCAGCGGGGTGGAGGCGTAATAGCCGGCCTCATAGAGCGTGTAGAGCATCGCCGAGTCCTCTTTGCTGCGCCGCAGCATAACACGGCGGAGGTTAATCGAGTCCAGCGGCGTTGGGTCGCGGCGGTCACAAATCCGCGTTCGGGCTCGTCCAGGCGTCCATTCTCTGCGATTTTTTTCCGGCCGCCTGTCGATCCGGCCGGGGCTGGTTCGTCAATCCCAGTAGCGAGAGAACCCGGGCGACGGCGTCCGCGGCTCGCCCAGGAGGAACCCCATGCGCTTCATGTTCATCATCACGTCCGCCGACACCAGCCCGCCGTCGCCCGAGTTCATGGAGGCCATGGACAAGCTGGCGAACGAGGAGATCAAGGCCGGCCGCATGGTCGACACCGGCGGGCTGATGCCGATGCAGATGGGCGCCCGCGTGGACTTGAAGGACGGCAGGCTCAACCTGATCGACGGCCCGTTCGTGGAGGCCAAGGAGATGATCGGCGGCTACGCGATCTTCGACATGCAGAACAAGGAAGAGGCCGTCGCCTCGGCGATGAACTTCATGCAGATGCACATCGACTACATGCCCGGCTGGGAAGGGACCTGCGAGATCCGCCCCATGGCGACAGAGGACTTCGAGGCCGCCTGCCAGATCCAGGCCCCGGCCCGCGCTTGACGCGCCCCACAGCCGACGCCCATCGCGCCATCCTCGCCGCCTGGCGGGTCGAACAGCCACGGCTGATCACCGGCCTGGCGAGGATGCTGCGCGATGTGCCGCTGGCCGAGGAACTGACCCAGGAGGCGCTGGTGGCCGCGCTTGAGCGCTGGCCGGAAACCGGCGTCCCCGACCGACCCGGCGCCTGGCTGATGGCGACGGCCAAGCGCCGCGCGCTCGATCACCTGCGCCGCCGCCCGATGCTGGCGCGCAAGCACGCGATGGTGGCGCACGAGCTGGAGAGCGAGCAGCAGGCCATGCCCGACCTCGACGCCCCGCTGGACGACGACATCGGCGACGAGATGCTGCGCCTGGTGTTCACCGCCTGCCATCCGCGGCTGCCGCGTGAGGCGCGGGCGGCGCTGGCGCTGCGGATGATCTGCGGCCTGACCACCGGCGAGATCGCCCGCGCCTTCCTGCTGCCTGAGGCGACGATCGGCCAGCGCATCGTGCGGGCCAAGCGGACCCTGTCGGACTCCGGCCTGGCCTACGAGACGCCGCGCGGCGAGGAGCTGTCGGCGCGGCTCTCCTCAGTGCTGGAGGTGGTCTATCTGATCTTCAATGAGGGCTACACCGCCGCCCGCGGCGACGACTGGCTGCGGCCCCAGCTCTGCAGCGAGGCCCTGCGCCTGGGCCGCGTGCTGATCGCCGTCGCCCCGCAGGAGCCGGAGGCTCACGGCCTGCTGGCATTGATGGAGCTCAACGCCTCGCGCACGGCGGCGCGCACCGGCCCCGATGGCGACCCGATCCTGCTGCTCGACCAGGACCGTCGCCGCTGGGACCGGCTGCAGATCCGGCGCGGCCTGGCGGCCCTGGCCCGCGCCCTGGCGCTCGGCGGCGGCGATCGACCCTATGTCCTCCAGGCGGCGATCATCGCCTGCCACGCCGAGGCGCCCGCCGCGGCCGACACCGACTGGCCGCGCATCGCCGCGCTCTACGGGCGGCTGTCGGCGGTCGCGCCCTCGCCGATCGTCGAGCTCAACCGCGCCATCGCCATCGGCATGGCGGAGGGACCGGCCGCGGGCCTGGCCCTCATCGACCGCCTGACGGATGAACCGGCGCTCAAGGCCTATCATCTGCTGCCCAGCGTGCGCGGCGACCTGCTGCTGAAGCTCGGCCGGCGCGCCGAGGCCCGCGCCGCCTTCGAGGCCGCCATCGCCCTGGCCGACAACCGCCGCGAACGCGAACTGCTGCAGCGCCGCGCCGCCGAGGCCGCCGCTTCCTGATCCCGCGACATGGGCCGACCTCGCAGCCGCGCCTTGCCGCGTCGTGATTGGCGCCTTATTGGTGCAATAGTCAGAACATTCGGGAGATGCAGATGACCTATGCCGACGGGCGCGTGATTCACGACGCCGACAGCCACGTCATGGAAACCCGCGAGTGGCTGGAGCCCTTCATCGAGGACGCGGTGCGCGGCGCGCTCAAGCCGCTCTACGGTCGCGAGCGCAACCGCATCGACGACCTGCTCGACGGCGCCAAGGCCCGGCAGGGCGACCAGGCGGCCATGCAGAAGGCGCTCGAGAACCCCATCGCCGGGCCCAAGGGCTGGGTCGCGGCCGGCGCCTTCGATCCGGGCGAGCGCACCCAGGTGCTCGACCTGTTCGGCTTCTCCAGCCAGCTGGTGTTCGCGACCTCGTCGCTGCGGCCGGCGCTGTCGGCCGGCACCCCCGAGGGCCTCTACGCCGGGGCTCGCGCCCACAACCTGGCTATGGCCGCCTTCTGCCGGGCCGATCCCCGCCTCGTCGGCGTCGCCTATGTGCCGCTGGACGACGCCGAGCGCGCGCTGGACGAGGCGCGCATCGCCCTGGAGGTCGGCAACGGCGCGATCTGGGTCTCGGCCGGTCCCGCCGGCGAGAAGTCGCCCGGCCATCCCGACTACGACCCGCTCTGGAAGCTGCTGGAGACCGAGCGCGTCCCCTTCGTGCTGCACATCGGGCCTGGCACCAAGACCCAGCCCAAGGCCTTCCAGAACAACGGCCGCGAACGGGCGCCCGATCTGCACGGCGGCGGCGAGAACCTGCGCTTCGCCGACTATGTGATGCTGTCCTTCGCACCCCAGGTGTTCCTGACCGCCATGGTCTATGACGGCGTGTTCGAGCGCTTCCCGAACCTCAAGGGCGGCGTCATCGAGTCCGGGGCGGGCTGGGCGCCGGAGTTCCTGCGCCAGCTCGACCTCGCGCATCGCAGCTTCCAGCGCACCGACCCACACCTGAAGGCCATGAGCCTGAAGCCTTCGGAATACCTGCGCCGAGCGGTGAAGTTCACGCCGTTCCCCGGCGAGGACATCGGCCGGATGATCGCCGACGGCGGCGCCGAGCTCTTCCTGTTCTCCAGCGACTACCCGCACCCGGAGGGCACCAACGATCCCCTCGGCCGCTTCGAGCGGACGATGGAAGGCGTCGACGAGGCGGCCAAGGACCGCTTCTACCGCCGCAACTACGAGGAGATGATGGGCATGGACGCACTGGTCGCGGCCGAGTGAGGGCGCCGAGGGGGCCTCGCCTTGAGGCCCCCTTTGGCCATATGACGTTTCCCACCCAGGGGGACGCGGCGTGGCGAAGGGCGGCAGGCTATCGGCGGAACTGAGGCGTCGCCAGATCCTGGACGCCGCGCGCGCCGCGCTGGTCGCGCAGGGCCACCTGCCGCTGGCGCTGGAACGCCTGGCCGCCGAGATCGGGGTCAGCAAGGCGCTGATCTACAGCTACTTCCCCGATCAGGCCGATCTCTACAACGACATCCTCGCCGAGGATTTCGCGCGCCTGGATGCGGCCGGCCTGCCCGCCGCGGCGACGCTCGACGACCTGGATGCGGCGGCCCAGGCCTGCGCGGAAATCTACTTCCGCCACATCTGCGCCCATGGCCCGGCGCTACACGTCATCCTGCGCGATCAGTACATGAGCCGCCGGCTCAGCCGCGCCGTCGCCGCCGCCCGCGATGGGATCGCCCTACGACTCGCCCGCCGCGCCGCCCGCGCATTCGGCCTGCCGCCGGCCGAGGCTCTCGGCGCCTTCACCCTGGCTCTGGCCGTGCCCGAGGAAGCCGGGCGGCTGGTCTGGCAAGGCGAGCTTGCCGCCGATAGCGGGCTTGAACTCTGCCGACGTCTGACCCTGGCCGCGATCCAGGGCCTCAGGGACGACGCGTCAGCCGCCGCCTGACGGCCGATAGGCGCGCACCAGGCCGCGGTTGCCGGCCTCCACCATCGCCAGGGTGATGCGCTCGGCGCTCGCCAGCGACAGCCGCCCCCCGGCCACCAGCCGGCCCGCCCGCAAGGCCATCGCGGTCAGCACCCGCGTCGCCCCGCTCGCCAGGTCCGGCGGCAGGCCGTAGGCCGCCTCCAATCCCGTCGAGACACGGCGGCTCTCGCTGCGCCGGGTCTGTTCGCGCTCGGCCCTCAGGCCCTCGCGCACCTCGGTGCTGTTGGTCAGGACCTGGATCAGCGCCCCGCGCTGGGCGACCTCACGCAGGTAGGCCAGGGTCGACAGGCGGACTCGCTCCTGGCGGTCGCGGCCGTGGTCCAGCTCCGCATGGCGGCGCGCCTCCATGGCCTGAAGTTCGCGCCGGGCCAGGGCCAGCAACAGGTCCGCCCGCCGCGGAAAGTGATTGTGGGCCTGCGCCTCGCTCAGGCCGACCCGGCGCGCCGCCGCCTTCAGGGTCGCCGCCGGCAGGCCTTCGGCCACGATGATCTCGGCCGCCGCATCGATCAGCTGCGCGCGGCGCGCCTCGGCCGGCGCCCGCGTCTGCCGGCGCCGCGAGCCCGAGCGCTCCCCCGCCACAAGGACCGGGCCTTCGGCCCCGTCGGGCGCAGCGGGCAAGGGCGGCCGCTCGGCGCTTTGGCCGCCCTTGGCGCGGGCCCAATGGCCGCGCGGCGGATAGGGGATCAGCAGGCGGTCGCAGACCTTCGCCAGCCCGCCGCCGGTCAGGCCAAGCTCGGCCGCCACCCGCGTCATCGGCGCGGACCAGACGCGGTCGTAGAGCTGCTTGCGGGTCAGCGCGGCGTCGGCGGCTGTCATGCCCGCGACCCTAGCCGTGTCCGGCCTCTAGCGCATCGCGTCGGAAATCTGGCGCGTCACTTCCTCGGGCGAGATGCCATAGGGCAGCACGCGGTCGAACTCGCCCTTGGGATTCATCAGGTAAGCGGGCGTCGAGTGGTCGACCAGGTAGTCCGCGCCCTCGCCGTTCTTCTTGTAATAGACGCGATAGGCCTTGGCCGCCGCGGCCACCTGCTCGGGCGTGCCGGTCAGGCCGATCGCACCCTTCGGGAACACCTCGTTGGAGAGGTAGGTCTTGATCTGCTCGGGCGTGTCGCGCGCGGGATCGACGGAAATGAACACCACCTGGAACTTGTCGGCCTTGCGGCCCAGCTCCTGCTGCGCCGAGCCCAGCACCTGCATCGTCGTCGGGCAGACGTCGGGGCAGTAGGTGAACCCGAAGAACACCGCCGTCCACTTGCCCTTCAGGATTTTCTCGTCGACCGGCTTGCCGTCCTGATCGACCAGTTGGAACGGGCCGCCGACCATGGCCGTTCCAGTCCCGGCGGGGCTTGCGCCCTGTCCCCCGAACACCCCCGCGCGCCAGGCCAGCGCGCTCATGAGGACCAGGCCGACCAGGCAGGCGGCGATGAGGATCAGGTTGCGGCGGGACATGGGTCTAAACCTTTGGGGCTCGTCAGGCGCGGCGTTAGGCGCGATGCTCGCGAAATGATGGCGTCGATCAGGAACCCGTCGCCGTTGCGGCCGTCGCCCGGCCTCGATAGGCAAACGACCGACCCGGCGCAAGGCGTCGCCGAGCTCGGCATGGACGGCTCCAGCGCCGAGGGTTGGAGTCTGGCCGGCACGCGGGGCGGCCGGCTGCGCATGCGCACCCTCGTCACCCTCCGCTGGATGATCATCGCCGGCGAGCTGCTGGTCTTCGCCCTCGGCGGCCTCGTTCTGGGCTTCGAGGCTCCCTATACCCTCTGCTTCACCGTCATCGGCGCGTCTGCCTGGGTGAACCTGCTGACCGGCGTCGCCTCGCCCGGGCAGCGGCTGATCGGCGGCTGGGAGGCCGTCGCCCAGCTCGGCTTCGACATCGGCCAGATCTCGCTGCTGCTGTTCCTGACCGGCGGCACCGCCAATCCGTTCATCCTGATGCTGCTGGCGCCGGTCACCCTCGGCGCGGCGACCCTGGCCCCGCGCTCGGTCAACCTGCTGGCGGGGCTGGCCATCGCCGCCTCGGTCATCCTCGCCTTCGTGCATGCGCCGCTGCCGACCCTCGATGGCGTCGCCACCGACCTGCCCGTCGCCTTCATGATCGGCTGCGCCATCGCCAACGTCGCCGGCATCATCGTCATCGCCGGCACCGTGCGTCAGGCCACCGAGGAGTCCTCGCGCATGGCCTTGGCCCTCGACGTCACCCAGGCCGTGCTGGCGCGCGAGCAGCGGCTCTCGGCCCTGGGCGCCCTCGCCGCAGCCGCCGCCCACGAGCTGGGCACGCCGCTGGCGACCATCTCGATCGTCTCCAAGGAGCTGGCCCGCGAGGCGCCGACCGCCAGCGTCAAGGAGGACGCCGACCTGCTGATCGCCCAGGCCGAGCGCTGCGGCGAGATCCTCCGCCGCCTCACCGACGCGCCCGCCGCGGCCTCCGACGAGGTCCACGAGCGCATGAGTCTGCTGCAATTGGTGCACGAGGTGATCGAACCGCATGCAGAGGTGAAAGGCGTTCGCGTCGAGGCGATCGTCTCCGGCGCGCCCGGCGTCGCCGCGCCGGACATCTGGCGGATGCCCGAAGTGCTGCACGCCATGACCTCGTTCGTGGAGAACGCGGTCGATTTCGCCGCCTCCGAGGTGCTGGTCACCGTCCGCTTCGACGCCGACATCATCGGCATCGAGGTGCGCGACGACGGCCCCGGCTTCCCGCCGGACGTGCTTTCCAAGCTCGGCGAGCCCTATGTCACAAGCCGTCCGGGCGTCGCCGGCGGCCGCACGGGCCACGTCGGAATGGGTCTTGGCTTCTTCATCGCAAAGACCCTGCTGGAACGAACAGGGGCGACTGTGAATTTCCAGAACGGTAGACCGCGTGGCGCGATCGTCGCGGCGCGATGGCCCCGCGCCCGTATCGAAGTAAAGGCCCCATCCGCGTGAAGGCACTTGCGGAGCTGCGCCAAGCAGCGACATGATGCCGCAGGGGGCGTGTTAAAAGAACGCCCCTATCGGAGGTTGCGCATGACCGATCTCTCCGCCGATATCGCCGCTCTGCCGGACAGGAGCCTGCTTGTCCTGGATGACGACGCGCCCCTGCGCACACGCCTGGGCCGCGCCCTGGAGCAACGCGGCTTCGAGATCGTGCTGGTCGGCAGCGTCGCCGAGGCCCTGGCCGCGGTGAAGTCCAGTCCGCCGGCCTACGCCGTGCTCGACATGCGGCTCGAAGACGGCACCGGCCTGAAGGTCGTTGAGGCCGTGCGTGAGGCGCGAGCCGACGCCAAGGTCGTGATGCTGACCGGCTACGGCAACATCGCCACCGCCGTCGCGGCGGTGAAGTCCGGCGCCATCGATTATCTCTCCAAGCCGGCCGACGCCGACGACGTCGCCCGCGCCCTGCTGGCCCGCAAGGACGAGTCCCCCGCCCCGCCGGACAACCCGATGAGCGCCGACCGCGTGCGTTGGGAGCACATCCAGCGGGTCTACGAGCTCTGCGGCCACAACGTCTCGGAAACCGCCCGGCGGCTGAACATGCACCGCCGCACCCTGCAGCGCATCCTGGCCAAGCGCGCCCCGCGCTAGCCTTCCAGCTGCACGGCGGCCACGCCGGCCGCCCGCATCGCCGCCAGCCGGCCGAAGGCGATGGTCAGCGCCTTGCGCCGGGCCGGGGCCAGCGGCGTCACCGGCGTCTCGCGCAGCACCGCCCCGCCGAACCCGTCGCAGACGATCAGCCCCGGCTCTTCGGGCAGGATCTCCCGCGGAAACTCCGGCGCCACGGCGAAGGCGAAGCGGTCGCAGTAGGGCAGGTACTCATGCCATTTGCGGTCGACGCGATAGTCCTCGATCCCCGACTTCACCTCGACGATGGCGATCTCGCCCCGCGGCGACAGCGCCATCAGGTCGGCCCGGCGGCCGTTCGGCAGCGTCACCTCGCTGAGCGGCGCATAGCCCAGATCGACCAGCAGCCGCGCCGCGCCGCGCGTGACGTTGGCGGTGATCTCCGGCCGGGTGACGGTGACGATGGTGACGTCCATGCCGAAACCATGTTCCGGTTTCGTTCGAGGCGCAAGACCCGTCAATGGCGGGCGGGCTGCGGGAATTCCAGCCGGCCGATGTCGTAGCCGAGCTGCTTCAGCCGCGTGACCGCCTGGTTCTTTACGCTCGCCGGCAAGGTCGGGCGCTGCGACATCAGCCACACCGAGCGGCCGCCCGGCGTGCCCAGGATCAGCCAGCCCTGCTCGGGCCGGTGGTCCAGCACCCAGTATTCCTGGCGGACCAACCCGTTGAAGAAGGTCATCTGCAGCTTGGCGTTGGTCGCGGGGTCGAGCACCTTGGCCCGCGCCTTCCACTCCGTCACCGGCGCCGACAGCGAGCCCTTGTGGCAGGCCTGCACGACCGCGAAGCCGTCGCCGGTCCGCTGCCAGTCGGACGTGCCGCCCTGGCAGCCGGTCTGGATCTTGTTGGGCAGGCGGGCCACCTCGTACCAGCGGCCCATCATCCGGGTCAGCTCGATCTTCTGGGTCGGCGGCGGCGGCGCAGCCATGGCTGAGCCGGCGACGAGGGCGAAGGCGAGGACCGTGGAAGCAAGTGCGCGCATGACTGACGAATGATCTCGTTGGAATCGGCAAGGCCCGCGAAATCTCCCGCGGGCCTCCACGCAATATCAACGCAAATCTTGGCCGTTCCGCGGCGCGCCGTCTACTCCGCCGCCAGGGTCACGCTGGCCGCGACCCGGTCCTTGAAGTTGATCTTCTGGAGGTACTTGATCCCCTCCTCGGCGATGTCGTCGCCGACCATCCGGTCGCCTTCCGCCTTCAGCTCCTCCATGTCGACATACATGCCGTAGAAGGCGCGCGTGCGGTCGGTGATGATCCCGGCGTTCAGCAGCGTCTTGATCAGCACCCGGAAGATGTTGGTGCTTTCCTTCATGTCCTCGCGGCGGACCTCGTCCGTGGCGATCAGCTGGATCTCCTCCAGCACCCTGGCCGGGTCGAGCCCGAACTCCTCGTAGAGCGCGACCTGCTCGCTGGGCGAGACCAGGTTGAACAGCAGCACCTGGAAGCAGTGCGCGGCCCAGTCCTCGACGATGTTGTGCTCGGCCGGCGTCAGCTTCGGGATGGTGCGATCGGCCCAGATCTTCCCGAACTTGTGGTGGAAGGCCTCGTCGGTCATCACCAGCTGCATCAGCTGACGGCCCAGCGGGTCGTTGAGCTTCTGGTAGAAGGTCGCGAAGGCGCCCATGGCCAGGCCCTCGACCAGCATCTGCATGCCGATGATCTTCTTGTAGACCTCGGGGCTGCCGATGATGTCGACCAGCAGGTCCTGCAGCACCTTGCTGCACTGGATCGGCCGGCCCCAGCGGGCCTTGATGTACTTGGCGAAGGCGGTGACGTGCCGGGCTTCTTCGCGGGTCTGGTTGGCGGCGTATTCCTGCGCGCCCTGGTCCAGCAGCACGTGGCACAGGCTGGCCGACAGGTTCAGCGCGCCCTGCTCGCCGTGCAGGATCGAGGAGAACGAATAGAGCAGCGACTTGTTGACGAACTGCGCCCGCAGCTCGGGCGTATTCAGCTTGGCCTTCACATAGTCGGTGTGCAGCGCGACGTTCAGGTCCTCGCTGACCAACGGCTGGCTCTGCATGTCCCAGGGGGCCGAGAAGTCGATGTACTTCGGGTCGAGCGGATCCCAGAAGTGGTCGTGCGTCGCCGAGATGATCTTGTCGAAGGCGCTCGAGCGGTTGTTGTACCGGTCAAGGTCCAGCATCGACTCGAAGTCGTCCGGCGCCACGGCGTCGTAGAGGATGTCCTTGGTGATGTTGCCGTCAGCGGCCATGACGTCTCTCCCTGAGCCCTGATCCCGAGCTTTGGACGAAACACCAACACCGATGTTCCGGAGCGTCAAAGGAAAATGACGCACCCGTCAAATTTGTAATGATCGCCGATAAGCCAGGCCGCGGAGCTAGGCCGCGCGCGGCCCCAGCAGGATGATCCCCGCCCCGGCGATGCACACCGCCGCCCCGATCAGGTCCCAGCGGTCGGGACGTACCCCCTCCACCGCCAGCAGCCAGACCAGCGAGGCGGCGACATAGATCCCGCCATAGGCCGCATAGGCCCGCCCCGCCGCCGCCGCGTCGACCAGGGTCAACAGCCAGGCGAACGCGATCAGGCTGGCGATCCCCGGCACGATCCACCAGACCGGCTTGCCCTCGCGCAGCCACATCCAGAACGAGAAGCACCCGGCGATCTCGGCGGCGGCGGCGGCGATGTAGACGATGGCGGTCATGGGGGGAGATGGCCGCATCAAGCCGCCAAGCACAACCACTCCCGCGACCCCACAGCTGTCATCCCGGTTTCGGCGCAGCCGAAGACCGGGACCCATGAACACCCAATGGTGAAGGTGGCGGCTCGGCCTAGCCATCCGCGCGATCATGAGCGCGAATGGGTCCCGGTCTTGCTTCGCAAACCGGGATGACACCGCCCCCCAAACGCAAACGGCGCTCCAGCCAGAGACCGGAGCGCCGTTCTTACGCGCGACTGTGCGGGTCGCTTGTTACTCCGCGGCGATCGAGATCGTGCTCGCCAGGCGGTCCTTGAAGTTGATCTCCTGGAGGTACTTGATCCCCTCCTCGGCGATGTCGTCGCCGACCATCCGGTCGCCTTCGCCGCGCAGTTCCTCGATGTCCACGTACATCGCGTAGAACGCCTTGGTGCGGTCGGTGATGATGCCGGCGTTCAGCAGGGTCTTCACCAGCACCCGGAAGATGTTGGTCTGTTCCTTCATGTTCTCGCGGCGGGTCTCGTCGGTGACCATGGCGGCCATCTCGGCGATCACCTTGTCCGGATCCAGGCCGAACTCCTCATAGAGGTCGCGCTGCTGGCTGGGCGAAACCAGGTTGAACAGCAGCGTCTGGAAGCAGTGCGCGGCCCAGGTCTCGATGATCTCGTGCTCGGCCTCGCTCAGGTGCGGGATGGTCCGGTCGGCCCAGATCTTCCCGAACTTGTGGTGGAAGGCCTCGTCGGTCATGACGAGTTGCAGGAGCTTCTTCCCCATCGGGTCGCGGATGTTGTTGAAGAAGGTCGCGAAGGCGCCCATGGCCAGGCCCTCGACCAGCATCTGCATGCCGATGATCTTCTTGTAGACCTCCGGGCTGCCGATGATGTCGACCAGCAGGGTCTTCAGGGTCGGGCCGCATTCGACCGGACGGCCCCAGCGCGCCTTGATGTACTTGGCGAAGGCGGTGACGTGACGCGCTTCTTCACGGGTCTGGTTGGCGGCGTATTCCTGCGCGCCCTGGTCCTTCAGCACGTGGCAGAGGCTGGCCGATAGGTTCAGCGCGCCCTGCTCGCCATGCAGGATCGAGGAGAACGAGCGCAGCGCCGACTGGTTGGCGAACCGCACGCGGGTCTTCCAGTCGGTCAGGTGGTTGGAGACGTAGTCCGTCGACAGCGAGATGATCATCTCCTCGGGGAGGAGCATCTCGTTTTCCATGTCGAACGGCTCGTCGAAGTCGATGTACTTCTTGTCCAGCGGATCCCAGAAGTGGTCGTGCGTCGCCGAGATGATCTTGTCGAAGGCCGTCGAGCGGGCGTTGTAGCGGTCCAGCTCCAGCATCGACTCGAAGTCGTCCGGCGCGACCGCGTCGTAGATAACGTCCTTGGTGATATTGCCGTCGGCGGCCATCGGCTCTTCCTCCTGACAAGGCGCACGAAAGCGCCCGCTGTTTCCTCGTTGGGAAAAGCCTCTCAAGAGAACGGCGATCAGTCAAGGAAAATGACGGCGGCGTCACTTTTGCGAGCGACTGTCAGTTCAGGCGCCCGCCAGCGGCGCTCGCGCGTTCTCCATTCCAAGGCGAGCGGACCGATCCGCCGCCGGGATCAGAGAGGAAGCCCGGATGCGTATGCTTCTGAGAGTGTCCATTCCCGTGGAGGCTGGGAACGCCGCGGCTCAGGCCGGAACCCTGGGGCCGACCATCGAGCGGATCGTGGCGGGGCTCAAACCCGAGGCGGCCTACTTCCATTCCGACGACCACGGCCAGCGGTCGGCCATCATTGTGTTCGACATGACCGAGACCTCGCAGATCCCGGCCATCGCCGAGCCATGGTTCCTGGCCTTCGACGCCCAGGTCTCTCTGCAGCCGGTCATGACCCCGCAGGACCTCACCGCCGCCGGCCCGTCCATCGCCGCGGCGGTCGAGGCGTACGGAGTCTAGTCCGCCGCGTCCTCGATGGCGTGGATGTCGTCGTCGCTGAGCCCGAAGTGGTGGCCGATCTCGTGCACCAGCACGTGGCTGACCAGTTCGGCCAGGGTCACGTCGCCCCGCTCGGCCCACTCGTCCAGGATCGCGCGGCGATAGAGGAAGATCCGGCTCGGCCCCGGCGAGGGGTCGAGCACGGAGCGGTGGCCGATGTGCACGCCGCTGTAGAGGCCCGACAGGTCGAACGGGTTCTCGATGCCCAGTTCGTCCAGCACCTCGTCGGCGGCGAAGTCGTCGACCCGGAAGATCACGTCCCCGGTCAGCTTGCGGAAATCGGCCGGCAGGGCCGCGAAGGCGGCCTCGGCCAGGGCGGCGAGGTCGTCGAGGGAGGGCGCGCGGCCCGCATAAGGATCACTCATCAGGCACGACTATATGGGGAGCCTCGGGCAGGCGCGTCTCAAAAAGCCCGATGTCCAGCGGCTGCTGCGGCTTCACCGCCCGCAGCGGTTGGCGGGTCAGCGCCCGCAGGGCGTCGGTGTCCATCTCGTCGCCGCCCTTGCGGCGGGCATGGCGGGCCTGGGTGTCGACGGCGTGACGCTGCGGGGCGCCGCCGATCCGCCAATAGGAGATCATCGCCTGCCAGACGGTCGCCGGCGGCGCGGGCGGAGCCGGCCAGCGATGGCCGTCCTTGAAGGTCGGCTGCACGGGCGCCGGCGCGCGGCGGCGCTTGCCGGACTGCGGCGCGACCTGTTCGACCAGGGTGATGAAGCGGTCCTCGGCGCTCAGGGTGACGATCCGGCCCGGCCGGTCGTCCTCGACCTTGCCGGCCAGGGCGTCCAGCGCCGCGTCGCGGCTGGCGTAGGTCGGGCCGATCGCCTCGGTGACGAAGGCCACGGCCTGGCCGGCCGCCAGCGCCGCCTCGCGCTCGCGCGCCGCCCGCCCGCTTGGCGTGGCGAAGGCCTGGCCCGCATCGGCGGCCACGGGGTACAGGATCGCGGTCATAACCTCCCGATCATCGCCGAAATGCGCGGACCAAACTATGGTCGCTTGAGATGATTCGCCGTCTTCGACGACCTGCGGCGACGGAGCGCCGATGAGCGAGCAAGATCTGATCCTGGGGGCCGCCGCCGGCGCGGTGCTGCTCGCCCTCTGCGCCATGTTCTGGCTGGTGGACCAGCGCCGCCGCAACGAGGCGCGGCTGGACGTCCTGCGCAACCGGATCGCCGAACTGGAAGCCGGCGCCGAAGCCGCCCAGGCCTCGGTGGACGCCTTTGATTCCGCCCTGCTCGCCGTCGAGGACGGCCACGCCAGCCTGACCTCCGGCGAAGAGAGCCTGGCCGTCTGCGCCGAGGCGCTCGGCGCCCAGAACGGCGACCCGCAGGGGGTGGTGTCGGCCCTGATGCGCGCCGACCCCGACCACGCCCGCCGCCTGCGCGCCCTGTTCGAGCGGGGCGAGGCCTGCGCCTTCGAGGTCCAGGGTCCGGGCGGCGTCGTCTCGGTCGAGGGCCGGGCCGCCGGCGCCCTGGCCTGGCTGCGGCTCTCGGCGGTGGTCGGCGAGGACGCCGGCCTGCCGACCGCGCCGCGTTTCGCCGCCTTCCTGGCCGCGCGCGCCGCGCCCGCCTGGATCGCCGCCGCCGACGGCAGCCCGGTCTGGGTCAACGCCGCCTGGCTGACCGCCGCCGGGGCCGCCAGCCTCGACGAGGCCGCCGCCCGCGGCGCCTCCTTCGACAAGGGCGCCGAGAGCCTGGCCAGCGAGGCCGCCAATCTCGGCTCCAAGCGCCAGGCCCTGCGCTGGACCACGCTCGGCGGCCGCCGCCGCGCCTTCCAGGTCGTCGCCCAGCCGCTGGAAGGCGGCGGGGTCGGGGTCTGGACCGACGACGTCACCGAGACCGAAGAGCTGCGCGAGGCGCTCAAGCGCCATGTCGAGGCCCACGACGAGACGCTGAACCACATCGCCGACGCCGTCGCCATTTTCGGCGAAGGCAAGCGGCTGATCTTCCACAACACCGCCTTCGCCGAGCTTTGGGGCCTGGAGCCGGCCTGGCTGGCCGACCGCCCCAGCCATGGCGAGGTGCTCGACCGCCTGCGCCAGCGCCGGCGCCTGCCCGAGACCATCGACTACGCCAAGTGGAAGGCCGCCGAGCTCGACCGCTACGAGGACACCTCGACCGGCCCCGACGATCTCTGGAGCCTGCCGGACGGCCGCACGCTGAAGGTCGGCCGCCAGCCGCACCCGATGGGCGGCGTGGTGCTGCTGTTCTCCGACATCACCGGAGAGCTGCGCCTGAAGGCCCAGTACAACGGCCAGATCCAGGTCCAGCAGGCCACCCTCGACAAGCTCAACGACGCCGTGGCCGTGTTCGGCTCCGACGGCCGCCTGCGCCTGCACAACGAGGCGTTCGAGCTGTTCTGGAACGTCAGCGCCGATCAGCTGCAGGTCGCCCACGACTTCGAGGGCGTGGTCGAGCTCTGCGTGCGCCGCCTGCACGACATGAATTTCTGGCGCGAGCTGAAGGGCCGCGTGGCCGACCCCGACCCGCAGGCGAGAGCCCCGATCTCGGGCGAGGTGAAGACCTCGGACTCGCGCATCGTCGTCTATCAGAGCCGCCCGTTGCCGGACGGCGCCACCCTGATCGCCTTCGCCGACGTCACCGACGCCCGCAAGCTGGAGAGCGCGCTCGCCGACCGCTCGGCCGCCCTGGCCGAGGCCGAGCGCCTCAAGCGCGACTTCGTCGGCAACGTCTCCTACGAGCTGCGCACGCCGCTCACGACGATCATCGGCTACTCCGAACTGCTCGAGCGCTCGGGGGAGAACCTTTCCGAGCGCGGCCGTGGCCACGCCGCCGCCGTCCGCACCGCGGCGACCCAACTCGCCCGCTCGATCGACGACGTGCTCGACATGGCCCAGATCGACGCCGACGAAATGGCGCTGGACCTCGAGGACGTCCGCGTCGCCGACCTGCTGAGCGAGGCCGCCGAGCGCTGGGAGAAGGAAGCCCAGGCCGCCCAGGTGACCATCAAGGTCGAACATCCCGACGAGATCGGCCTGCTGCGCGGCGACATGCGCCGCCTGGCCCAGACCCTCGACCATCTGGCCGAGAACGCCGTGCGCCAGACCCCGCCCGGCGGGACCGTCACCATCGCCGCCCGTCGCGGCCTCGGCGAAGTGCAGCTGCAGGTCACCGACACCGGCCGCGGCATCCCCTTCCACGTCCAGGCGCACATCTTCGACCGCTTCATCGGCCGCGAGCGCGGCGGCCCGGGACTGGGCCTGGCCCTGGTCAAGGCGCTGGTCGAGCTGCACGGCGGCTGGGTCGCGCTGGAGAGCGAGCCGGGCGCCGGCGCCACCTTCACCTGCCATCTGCCTGAGGCGGCCCAGGGCGCGGCCGGCCATCCCGAGCTGCGGTTCTAGGAAACGCCGCGGCGCCCGCCGATCCGGCCGCATTCGCGCCACATTGCGGCGCCGTCTCCAGAGTTACGCTAAGCCTTGCCGGAATGGGCTTTTGTGAAGCTTTTCCGCTCAACAAGCGGAGCCTTTCAGGTCCCGCCGCGTTTACGCCTTACGGGGGGCCTAAGGTCCCGACTGAACGGAGGTGACCTAATGACCGAACAGGCTCAAGCGGACCACGAGTTCAAGACCGAACTGACGGCCTTGATCCCCCAGATGCGGGCGTTCGCCCGGTCTCTCTGCCGGGACGCGACCGCTGCTGACGATCTCGCGCAGGACGCCCTCCTCAAGGCCTGGAACAACCGGGCCAGCTACGAGCCGGGCACCAACATGAAGGCCTGGACCTTCATGATCCTTCGCAACCAGTTCTATTCCGACAAGCGCCGTTCGTGGCGCTCCACCCAGCTCGATCCGGAAGTGGCCGAGCGCACCCTCGAGGCGGCCTCCAACCCGATGGCCAGCCTGGAGCTCGACGAAGTCCGTCGCGCCCTCGCCTGCCTGCCGGAAGATCAGCGCGAAGCCCTGATCCTGATCGGCGCCGGCGGCCTCTCCTACGAGGAAGTCTCCGAGATCTGCGGCTGCGCCATCGGCACGATCAAGAGCCGCGTCAGCCGCGCCCGTGACCGCCTGGCCGCGATCATCGAGGACGGCTCCTACGGGCACGACACCATCCTGCCCTCGAACGCCATGGCGACCATCATCGCCGAACTCGACGGCCTGCGCCGCGCCGCGTAGCGCTCGCCTGCAAGATCGAACTTCAGTTGCGCCGCGTCGGGCTTGCCCGGCGCGGCGTTTCTATGTCCGCAGTCCGCGCCGCGACCATCCGGAATAGGTGAACGCCGCCGGCTCCGGCGCGCGCGCATAGCAGTGCCCCTTGAGGCCCGAGCTGCTGCGCAGCTCCACCCGCACGCTGGCGCCCGGCTTGGCCGCCAGGCGGAAACGCCAGCCGACCGGCGCATTGGCCGAGCCGGGGAAGTGGCGCTGGACGTCCGGCCGCTCGCCCGCCGGCGCGACCTCCAGCGTCTGGGCGCCGTCGACGTACACGACCGCCGCCTCGATCGCCGCGCCCGGCGTGCGCTCGATCGCCCAGCCGGCGTACTCGGTCTCGCCGGTCGACAGGCTGGCGGCCGTCTCGAAGCCGCCCATCGGGACCGAGGCCAGCGCCAGGCCCGACAGGTCCACGCCCGGCGCCCCGACCACATAGAGGTCCTGGTTCTCGTAGAGCCCCTTGGGGAAGCGCCGCCACGACAGGCCAGGCGCCAGTTCGGCGATGGCGCGGCCGACGAAGGCTTCGGTCACATACGACATCCCGTAGATGTCGAGCTCAAGCGATCCGCTCTCCGAGAAGCGCATGAAGTGGATGCCCGAGGCGTCCATCGTCTCGCCAATCGGCAGGATTGCTTCGTCATGCACGCTGAAAGCCAACACTCCGCGCGTCGAAACCAGGCTGAACAGCTTGCCCAGCCAGGCGTGGAACAAACCTGCCGGAAGGTGCGAAAACATCGATCCGGCCAGCACGATGTCGTGCTTTCCGGCGTAAGAAAGCTGCGCGGGGTCCTTATCCGAGAAGATTCCTGCGACCCCGAAGGTCGAAACCTGCCAGTCGATGGCCTGATGGTAGATGTCGGCGACGCTGATCTGGCCCGTCGGCAGCCGCTGTTCCAGGTAGCGGGTCAGCCGCCCCCAGCCCGAGGCGAAGTCCAGCACCGGCCCGACCTTGTCGAAGCCGCCGAACACGCCCTCGACCAGTTGCCGATAGGCTTCGCCGAGCCGAATGGCGGATTCGACGAACTTGAAGGCCGAGATCGAAGCATCGAACTCGTAGTTCGGCAGGATGGCCTTGAAGAACATCTCATCCTGGCCAGGCAAGGGCTTGCAGAACCTTGCCGGGTCCAGGCCGTGGAGGCGCAGATAGTCGTCGATGAAGCCGCTATAAATGGGATCGACCTGATCGAACGAGAGATCAGGCGCGTTCAACTCTGCGTCCACTGATAGAAGCCTCCGGCCCGGCGCGCTGCGTGCGTCCGGACCGGGCTATAACACGCAGGTGGCGGTTTAGTGCTGGCTTTCCGGCATCCGCACGACCAGGCCGTCCAGGGCGTCCGACACCTTGATTTGGCAGGACAAACGGCTGTTCGGCTCGACGTTCTCGGCGAAGTCCAGCATGGAGTCTTCCATGGCCGAGGTGGAGCCGGTCTTGCCCTGCCAGGCTTCGTCCACATAGACGTGGCAGGTGGCGCAGGCGCAGGCGCCGCCGCAGTCGGCGTCGATGCCCGGGATGTTGTTCTTCACGGCGCCTTCCATGACGGTCAGGCCGTTCTTCACGTCGACGACGTGTTCGGTGCCGTCATGCTCGATGTAAGTAATCTTGGCCATTTACTCCCCTTCGTCGCCTCTTATGCGGCGACCTCTTTCATGGAAACCGTTGGATCGGCAAGCTTTTCAGTGTTGACCGGCTTGCGGTTGGCGATGAGTTGCTTGCCCATCATGAACTCCGGGGGCGAGTTGATCGCCTCCACGGATTGCACCTGATCACCCTTCAGGTGGAACACGGCGAACTTGCCGCTCGCCGGGTCCCCGCGCAGCAGCACGCGATCCGCGTCGAACGGCAGGCCGGCGATCTGCAGCTTCAGGTCATACTGGTCGGACCAGTTCCACGGCACCTCCGGCGCGGGCGCCGGGCGGCCGGTGATGGCGCTGGCGGCCTGCTTGGCCTGCTCCAGGGCGCTCGGCACGCTCTCGGGACCGAACATGCGGCCGTAGTGCGGCATCGGCCGGTGGGTGACGTCGCCGATCGCGAACACGTTCGGATCGGCCGTGCGCGCCTCCAGGTCGACCACGATCCCGCGGGCGCACTCCAGGCCGGCGTCACGGGCGATCTCGTCGTTGGGGATGGCCCCGACGCCCAGCAGCACCAGGTCGCAGGGCTCGACCCGGCCGTCGGCCAGGCGAACGCCCACGACCTTGCCGTTCTCGCCGACGAAGCCGCTCACGCCTGCGCCAAGCACGAACTGCACGCCCCGCGCCAGGTGGTAGCCATGGAAGAAGTTGGACAGCGGCTCGCAGGCGCTGCGCGCCAGGATGCGGGCCTCGCGCTCGATCACCACCGCCTCGGCGCCCAAGGCGCGGGCCGAAGCGGCGACCTCCAGCCCGATATAGCCGCCGCCGACGATCGCCAGCCGCTTGCCGGGGCCCAGGGCCGCCTTGATCGCTTCGGCGTCGGCCGCCGTGCGCAGCGTCAGCACGCCCGCCAGATCGGCGCCCTCGATCGGCAGACGGATCGCCCGCATGCCGGTGGCGATGATCAGGATGTCATAGGAGACGGTCGAGCCGTCCGACAGCGTCACCAGCTTGTCCGAGCGGGCCAGCTTCACGGCCTGCAGGTTCGGACGGAAGTCGATGTTCTGCTCGGGATAGAATTCCAGCGGCTTGAGCGCCAGGGAGTCGGCGTCGGCCTCGCCCTTCAGCCAGGCCTTGGACAGCGGCGGGCGCTGGTAGGGCGGGATCGGCTCCTCGCCCACCAATGTGATGGGGCCCGCGTGCCCGTACTGGCGAAGCAACGCGGCCGCGGTGCCACCAGCGTGGCCCGCTCCCAGGATCACAATATGCGCGTCCGACTGGCTCATATAAGCCCCATGCAGAAAAGTGACGGCGGCGTCAACTTTCCAAACACAGTTCGGATCGTTCGCCCTTTCCTAAAAGAGCGTCAGACGACCCGATCCACCAGCATCTTCTTGATCTCGCCGATGGCCTTGGCGGGATTCAGGCCCTTCGGACACACCTGGGCGCAGTTCATGATGGTGTGGCAGCGGTAGAGCTTGAAGGGGTCTTCCAGCTCGTCCAAGCGCTCGCCGGTGGCCTCGTCGCGGCTGTCGATCAGCCAGCGGTAGGCATGCAGCAGCGCGGCCGGGCCGAGATACTTGTCGCCGTTCCACCAGTAGCTGGGGCACGAGGTCGAGCAGCAGGCGCAGAGGATGCACTCGTAGAGACCGTCGAGCTTCTCGCGGTCCTCCGGGGTCTGGCGCCACTCCTTCTGCGGCTCCGGCGTCTCGGTGTGCAGCCACGGCTCGATCGAGGCGTACTGCGCGTAGAACATGGTCAGGTCCGGGATCAGGTCCTTGACCACCGGCATGTGCGGCAGCGGGCTGATCTGGCAGGCCGAGCCGTGCGTCTCGTCGTGGCCATGGGTGCAGGCCAGGGTGTTGCGGCCGCCGATGTTCATCGCGCAGGAACCGCACACGCCTTCGCGGCACGAACGGCGGAAGGCCAGGGTCGGATCGACCTCGTTCTTGATGTGGATCAGAACGTCGAGAACCATCGGGCCGCAGGCGTCGACGTCGACGTCATAGGTGTCCCAACGGGGGTTCTCGGCCCCTTCCGGATCGTAGCGATAGATCCGGAACGTCTTGACGTTCTTGGCCCCGGCGGGCGCCGGATGGTGGCGACCCTTCTGGACACGGGAGTTCTTGGGCAGGGCGAGCTGAACCATCAGACGCTATCCTTGAGCGCGGAGGCGTTGAACGTGGGGCGGAACGTGATCATCGCCACGCCTAGTAAACCCGCGCCTTGGGCGGGATGTACGCGATGTCGTTGGTCATGGTGTAGCTGTGCACCGGACGGTCGTCGATCTTCACCTTGCCGGTGGCGTCGTCGAACCAGGTCAGGGTGTGCTTCATCCAGTCCTGGTCGTTGCGGTCCGGGAAGTCCTCGTGCGCGTGGGCGCCGCGGCTTTCGGTGCGGTTGTGCGCGCCGACCACGGTGACGGTCGCCTGGCCGATCAGGTTGTCCAGCTCGAGGGTCTCGAGCAGGTCGGTGTTCCAGATCATGCCACGGTCCGTGACCTTCAGGTCCGGGCGCTTGGCGTGCACCGCTTCCAGGCGCCTGACGCCCGAGGACAGGGCCTCGGTGGTGCGGAACACCGCGGCGTCCTCCTGCATCGCCTGCTGCATCTCCAGGCGCAGATGCGCCGTCGAGGTCGAGCCGTTGGCGTTGCGGAACTTGTCGAAACGGGCCAGGTGGCCGTCGGTCATGGACGGCTTCAGCTCCGGCTGGGTCGCCCCGGCCTTGATCGTATCGGCGCAGCGCAGCGCCGCCGAGCGGCCGAACACCACCAGGTCGATCAGCGAGTTGGAGCCCAGGCGGTTGGCGCCGTGCACCGACACGCATGCCGCTTCACCCACCGCCATCAGGCCCGGAACCACCTTGTCGGGGTTGTCGCCCTCGCGGGTCACGACTTCGGAGAAGAAGTTCGTGGGGATGCCGCCCATGTTGTAGTGCACGGTCGGCAGAACCGGGATCGGCTCCTTGGTCACGTCGACGCCGGCGAAGATCTTGGCGCTTTCCGAAATGCCCGGCAGGCGTTCAGCCAGCATCTTCGGATCCAGGTGATCCAGGTGCAGGAAGATGTGGTCCTTCTTCGGACCCACCCCGCGGCCTTCGCGGATCTCGATGGTCATGGCGCGGCTGACCATGTCGCGCGGGGCCAGGTCCTTCACGGACGGCGCATAGCGCTCCATGAAGCGCTCGCCCTCGGAATTGGTCAGGTAGCCGCCCTCGCCGCGGGCGCCCTCGGTGATCAGGCAGCCGGCGCCGTAGATGCCGGTCGGGTGGAACTGCACGAATTCCATGTCCTGCAGCGGCAGGCCGGCGCGCAGGGCCATCCCGCCGCCGTCGCCGGTGCAGGTGTGGGCGCTGGTGGCCGAGAAATAGGCGCGGCCATAGCCGCCGGTCGCCAGGATCACCTGCTGGGCCTGGAAGCGGTGCAGGGTGCCGTCGTCGAGCTTCCACGCGGTCACGCCGCGGCAGACGCCTTCGTCCATGATCAGGTCGAGGGCGAAGTACTCGATGAAGAACTCGGTGTCGTGGGCCAGGCTCTGGCCGTACATCGTGTGCAGCATGGCGTGGCCGGTGCGGTCGGCCGCCGCGCAGGTGCGCTGGATCGGGGCCTCGCCGAAGTTCTTGGTCATGCCGCCAAAGGCGCGCTGGTAGATCTTGCCCTCGGCCGTGCGCGAGAACGGCACGCCCCAGTGCTCCAGCTCGTAGACCGCGGCCGGCGCATTGCGGCAGAGGTATTCGATGGCGTCCTGGTCGCCCAGCCAGTCCGACCCCTTGACGGTGTCGTACATGTGCCAGCGCCAGTCATCCTGGCCCATGTTGCCGAGCGAGGCGGAGATGCCGCCCTGCGCCGCCACGGTGTGCGAGCGGGTCGGGAAGACCTTGGTGATGCAGGCCGTCTTCAGCCCCGCCTGGGCGCAGCCCAGAGCGGCGCGCAGGCCGGAGCCGCCGGCGCCGACGACGACGACGTCGAACTTGTGGTCGATGAAATTATACTCGGCCATCAGAAGGCTCCGGAGAGGGCGGCCTTGAGGATCGCGAAGACGCCCAGGGCGCCGGCGAGGACGCAGATAGAATAATTGAGCAGCAGCAGGGCCGCCTTGGTGATGAATCGGCCGATGTAGTCCTCGATGACCACCTGCATGGCGTGCTTCACGTGCACCAGGGCGCAGATCAGCAGCAGAGCCAGCAGCACGGCGTTGACCGGCTTGCCGATCCAGTAGGCGGCGGCGTCATAGCCCTGGCCGGCGAGTTGAACCGCCACCCAGGCGCCCCAGAGGCCGAGCGGCACGAGCAGCATCGCGGTGACGCGCTCGACGATGAAGTGGCCCACGCCGTGATGCGCGGAGCCGAGACCGAGGGCGCGCGAACGGGGGGTGCGAAGGGTCGGACCCGTGTTCATCACAGCACTCCCAGGATGAAGAGGACGGCCCACAGGGCCAGGGTGGTCACGACGGCGAAGGCGATGATCGCGACAGAGCCGGCGTTGGCCTCCGGGATCTTGAAGCCCTTGCCCATGTCCCAGAACGCCTGGCGCACGTTGTAGGCCAGGTTGAAGAACAGCGTGAAGGTCAGGCCGAACAGGACCAGCAGCCCAAGCGGCGAACTGAGCGCGCCGGTATAGGCGCCGTAGCTTTCGGGCCCGCTGGCCAGGGCCAGCAGCCAGCCCGTCAGCAGCAGGGCGGACAGGTAGATCCCGAAGATGCTGCCCCGATGGATGATCGAGGTCGCCATGGTGATGTGCCAGCGCCAGAGCAGCGGCGAACCGATGCCCCCGGTCATCAGGTGCGGTGAGAGCGGGCGTGGGCGAGGTGCGTCGGACATGACGGGTCGTAGTTCCTGAATAGGAAGAGGCGGCTCCGCTTTTAAGCCGCAGCCTTCGAGTGTCAACGAAGGCGCAGTCCCGCTCTCTACAGAGCAGCGACCTCCCCTTCGCCATAGCCGAAGTTTCCGGCCTTTTTCTTTTGATGCAATGCGTCTTTCCCGTATGCATCCTTCGCGGGAGACGAAGGATGCGGTTTGACCTGGTCGACTTGAGGCTGTTCTGCGAGGTCGCGGACGCCGGTTCCATCACGCGCGGCGCGGAACGTTGCGCCCTGGCGCTGGCCGCCGCCTCGACCCGGATCCGCAACATGGAGGAGGCGCTGGGCGCCCCTTTGCTGGAGCGCTCGCGGCAAGGCGTCACGCCGACCCCGGCCGGCCGCACCCTGATCAAGCACGCCCGCACCATCCTCTCGCAGACCGCGCGGCTGCGCGAGGACCTCGGCGCCTATGCCGGCGGCCTGTCGGGCGAAGTGCGCCTGCTGGCCAACACCAACGCCCTGACCGAGTTTCTCCCCGAGGCGCTCAGCCGCTTCCTGGCCGAGCATCCGCACGTCAGCATCAATCTGGAAGAGCGGCTCTCCGACGAGATCGTCGGGCTGGTGGCCGAGGGCGTCGGCGACATCGGCATCGTCGCCGGCACGGTCGACATGGGCAGCCTGGAGACGTTTCCCTTCCGCTCCGACCGCTTCGTGGTGGTGACCAGCGCGATCCATCCCCTGGCCCAGCGCCCGTCGATGACCTTCGCCGACGTGCTTGGCTGCGACATCGTCGGCCTCGACCGCGCCTCCTCGCTGCAGCGGTTCCTGTCGGCCAAGGCCGTGCGCGAGGGACGCCCCCTGCGGCTGCGCGTCCAGCTGCGCAGCTTCGATGCAGTCTGCCGCCTGGTGGAATGCGGCGTCGGAGTCGGCATCGTGCCCGAGACCACCGCCCGCCGCGCGGCCCGCACCATGTCGTTGGGGATCGTCGACCTGACCGACGACTGGGCCCAGCGCGAGCTCACCATCTGCGTGCGCAGCCTGACGGAGCTCGCCCCCTACGCCCGCGATCTGGTGGAGAGCCTGAAGGCCGGCTAGCCGCCGTCCTCGGCCAGCCAGTCGGCCGAGCGCATCTCCTGCAGGCGCGAGGCGGTGCGCTCGAACTCGAAGGCGCCGTCGCCCTCGGGATAGAGCGCGGTGGGGTCAGCCTCGGCCAGCACGATCAGCTTGGCGTGCGCCTCGTAGAGCGCGTCGATCAGGATCACGAACCGCCGCGCTTCCTCGCGCCGGTTCGGCGTTAGCTTCGGCACGTCCTCGAGAAACAGCGTGTGGAACCGCTCGGCGATGGCGATGTAGTCGTTGGGGCCCAAGGCCACCGCACAAAGGCTGGCGAAGCTGGCGCGCACCATCCCGCCCTGGGCGTGCGGCAGGTGCACCTTGCGGCCCAGCACCTCCAGCGTTTCGCCCATCTCCTCCTCGCCCCCCAGCATGTCTTTCCAGAGCGCCGCGAAACTGCGGGCGTTGTCCGGATCGTTGGGGCTGAACCAGGTGCCCGCCGCGCGCAGGCGATCGAGCCGGTAGTCGTGCGGCCCGGCCACGCTGACCACCTCGACCTTGCTCTTCAGCAGCTCGATGAACGGCAGGAACAGCTGGCGATTGATGCCGTCCTTGTAGAGCTGGTCGGGCAGCCGGTTGGAGGTCGCCACCAGGGTGACGCCGCGGCCGAACAACGCCTCGAACAGCCGGCCCAGGATCATGGCGTCGGCGATGTCGGTGACCTGGAACTCGTCGAAGCACAGCAGCCGGGCCTGGCCGGCGACCACGTCGGCGACCGGCGGGATCGGGTCGTCGCCCTTATGCTGGCCGAACTTCGCCTTGCGCGCGGCGGCGTCGCCCTTGCGCCAGGCGTCGATCAACCGGTGGATCTCGCCCATGAAGACATGGAAGTGGACCCGCCGCTTCTTCTCGACCGGGGCATGGGCGAAGAACAGGTCCATCAGCATGGACTTTCCGCGGCCGACCGGGCCGATCAGATAGACCCCGCGCTGGCTCTCCGGCTTCTTGAAGAACGAGGCGAAGCCGCTGGGCTCGCCCCGCGCCAGGTCGCCTTCCAGGCGCACCAGCGCCGCCAGCGCGGCGGCCTGGGCCGCGTCGGGGCGGATATCTCCCTGCGCCAGGCGGGTGTCGTAGGCGGCTTGCAACTGCGAGGGCATGGCATCCGCCTAGACCCTCAACGCGCCCGCCTCAAGACGGAACGGCGTGCGTCCTGAGCGGTTGACCTAGTCGGACCCAAGATGAGGAACCTGCCATGGCCGGAAACAACCGCGACGCCGCGCCCACCCCCGCCATCGACGGCGAGACCGATCCCGAGCTCGAACTCGGTGCGGCCGACGAGCTGGAGGACGAGGCCAGCCGCGAAGGCATCGGGCGACGCGCCAGCGGCCATCCCGCCGACCGCGAACACGGCCTGAAGACCCGCGCGCGCAGCAAGCAGATCGTCAGCGGCCGGCCCTACGCCAGCTAGCTGGCCAGGCCCAGCTCCTTGCGCACGAACCGGTAGCTCTCGCGGTTCTCGCAGGCGCAGGCGCGCATCTTGCCGTCCTTGGTCCACCAGACCAGGGTCGGATAGGCGAACTTGACCCCGTTGGCCTTCAGCAGCGGCGTAAGATCATCGACCAGCTTGCGGCCGGCCTCGACCACCGCCGTGCGCGCCATGTCGCCGTCGGCCGGCGCGATCCCCGGCGCGGTCCAGGCCTCGGCCGGCGTCTCCTCCCAGCTTTCCATCAGCGGCCAGGAGCGATTGAGCCACAGCTCGGCCACGGTCGCGCGCTCGGCCGGGGTCGACTTGGCCACGCCGTTCAGGTCGCGGCGGGCGATCTCGATGACGCGGGTGTCGACGCCCGCGGCCTGCAGCAGCGGAAACTCCTCGGCCTTGAAGCGCACGCAGTCGGGGCAGGTGCGGAACGAGACCATGTAGAGCTTCGGCCCGGTCTTGCCCGGCGACACCCAGCCGGAGGTCTCGAGGATCTTGGTGATCTCGTCCTGATGCTTGGTGATCGTATGCGGCCGCCAGCGCAGGTCGTAGTTCCACCACGCATAGCCGCCGGCGCCCGCCAGGCCGAGAACCAGGACAAGGATCGCCCAGAGCTGGAACCGCTTCATCGAACCTCCGCCGCAAACTCGCGGCAGAGTAGTTCCATCACCGCATGGTGGGAATGACGAAGGCGCTGTCCTCGGTCATGCCCTCGGGCCAGCGGGCCGTGATCGTCTTGACCTTGGTGTAGAACTTCACGCCTTCCATGCCGTGCTGGTTCACGTCGCCGAAGGCGCTGCGCTTCCAGCCGCCGAAGGTGTGATAGGCGACCGGCACCGGGATCGGCACGTTGATCCCGACCATGCCGACATTGACCCGGGCGGCGAACTCGCGCGCCGCGCGGCCGTTGCGGGTGAAGATCGCCACCCCGTTGCCGTACTGGTGCTGGCTGGGCAGGGCCAGCGCCTCCTCGAAGCTCTCCGCACGGACGATCTGCAGCACCGGGCCGAAGATCTCCTCGCGATAGGTCTTCATGGTCGGCTGGACGTGGTCGAACAGGCTCGGGCCGATGAAGAAGCCTTTCTCGAAGCCCTGCAGCGCGAAGCCGCGGCCGTCGACCACCAGCTCGGCGCCCTCGTCGACCCCGATCTGGATGTAGTCGGCGATCTTGTTCCGGTGCGCGGCGCTGACCACCGGCCCGTACTGGGCCGCCGCGTCGGTGCTCACCCCGACCTTCAGCGTCTCCAGTTCGGCGACGACCCGCTCGCGGATCGCATCGGCCGTCTTGGCCCCGACCGGCACCACCACCGGCAGCGCCATGCAGCGCTCGCCGGCCGAGCCATAGGCCGCGCCGACCAGGTCCTTGACCGTCTGGTCGAGGTCGGCGTCCGGCATGACGATGCCGTGGTTCTTGGCCCCGCCCATCGCCTGCACGCGCTTCCCGTGCGCCGTGCCGGTCGAATAGACGTAGTGGGCGATGTCAGACGAGCCGACGAAGCTGACCGCGGCGATATCCGGATGGGTCAGGATGGCGTCGACCGCGACCTTGTCGCCGTGCACGACGTTCAGCACGCCGGCCAGGTCCATGCCCAGGTTCGCCCCGGCCTCCATGAACAGCTCGGCCAGCCGCACCGGGACGCTGGGGTCCTTCTCGGAGGGCTTCAGGATGAAGGTGTTGCCCACCGCGATCGCGATGCCGAACATCCACATCGGGATCATGCCGGGGAAGTTGAACGGGGTGATCCCCGCCGCCACGCCCAGCGGCTGGCGCATCGAATAGACGTCGATGCCGGGCCCCGCGCCCTCGGTGTACTCGCCCTTCAGCACATGCGGGATGCCGCACGCGAACTCGATCACCTCCAGGCCGCGCTGGATGTCGCCCTTGGAGTCGGCGATCACCTTGCCATGCTCGGACGACAGCGTCGCCGCCAGCTCGTCCATGTGCGCCTCCACCAGGCGCTTGAACTCGAACATCACCCGCGCGCGGCGCTGCGGGTTGGTCGCCGCCCAGGCGCCCTGCGCCTTCAGCGCCGCCTGCACGGCGGCGTCGACCTCGGCCGCTGTGGCCAGGGCGACTTTTGCCTGCACCTCGCCGGTGTTGGGGTCGAAAACATCGCCGAACCGGCCCGAGACGCCAGGCTGAGCCGCACCGGAAACGAAATGTTGGATATCGCGCATATCGAAGTTGTAGGCCCTCGCGAGCGGCCTGGGTAGGTCACCCAACGTGAGCATGGCAGGCCCCCGCTTGCCCCGGTGCGGCGGCGCGTCGCATTCTGCGCGTCCGATGACGAGCCTCTCGCCCACCGCGTCCGCCCTGCCCGCGCGCAGCGCCTATCACGACCACATCGTCGACGCCCTGATCGCCGAGCGCGCGCCCAGGCTGTCGGGCGGCGCCCTGTGGCCGCTGATCCGTCCGGCCCTCTACCGGATGCTGGACTACCGCAAGGCGCGCGCCATGGCCGACGCCATCGCCCCGATGCCCGGCCGCGCGGCGCTCGACTACGTCTCCGAGCTGCTCAGCGTGAAGGTCGAGACCCGGGGCCTGGAGCACGTTCCCGCCAAGGGCCGCGCGGTGTTCATCTGCAACCATCCGACCGGCATCGCCGACGGAATCGCGGTCTTCGACGCGCTGAAGGGTCTGCGCCCCGACATCTGCTTCTACGCCAACTCCGACGCCCACCGCGTCGCCCCGCACTTCGACGAGGTGCTGATCCCGGTCGAATGGGTCGAGGAGAAGCGCACCCGCGAGCGCACCCGCCTCACCCTGCAGCTGACCCGCGAGGCGATGGAGGCCGAACGCGCCCTGATGATCTTCCCGGCCGGCCGGCTGGCCCGGCGCGGCCGGGACGGCGTGCTCAGCGACCCAGAGTGGATGCCCAGCGCCATCTCCCTGGCCCGCAAGTACGAGGCGCCGGTCATCCCCATGCACCTCAGCGGGCCGTCCTCGACCCTGTTCCACTTTTTCAACCGCTTCTCGAACGAGCTGCGGGACGTCACCCTGTTCCACGAGCTGCTGAACAAGCGCGGCCGGGAGTTCTCGCTGATCCTCGGCCCGCCCGTCGCGCCCGACGCGCTCGACGCCGACGCCGTCGCCGCCACCGAGGCGCTCAAGGCCTATGTCCGCACCCTGCCGCAGCACCCCGAAAAGGCGTTCGCATGATCACCCAGGCCGAAGGCGACTTCCGCCTCGACGACGAAGCCGCCACCGGCCGCCTGGGCGCGGCCATCGCCGCTGAGCTGAAGCCCGGCGAGGCGATCTGCCTGACCGGCCCGCTGGGCGCCGGCAAGTCGACCCTGGCCCGCGCCCTGGTACGCGCCCTGACCACGCCGACCGAGGACGTCCCCAGCCCGACCTTCACCATCGTGCAGTTCTACGAAGGCGCGCGGCTCAAGGTCGCGCACTTCGACCTCTACCGCCTGACCTCCGCCGACGAGGCCTATGAAATCGGCCTGGACGAAGCCCTTGAGGACGGCGCGGCGGTGATCGAATGGCCCGAGCGCCTGGAGGGCCATCTTCCCCCCGACCGACTTGATGTAGAGATCGTGGTCGATGAGTCGCCGGACGGCGGGGAGGCGCGGCGCGCGCGGCTGACCCCGGCGGGCGCCTGGGAAGGACGTGGACTTGAATTCCGATCGTGACGGCCGCAAGGCCGAATTCCTGAAGGCTGCGGGCCTGGCCGAGGCCCGCCGCGAGCTGCTGGCCGGCGACGCCTCGACGCGCGCCTATGAGCGCCTGCATCTGGCCGACGGCTCGACCGTGATCTTCATGGATCAGCCGCCGGCCGCCGAGAGCGCGGTCTGCCCGCCCGGCGCGACGCCGGCCGAACGCCTGGCCATGGGCTACAACGCCGCCGCGCGCCTGGCCGCCGGCTCGGTCGCCGCCTTCGTCACCACCGCCGCCTGGCTGCGCGACCATGGACTCTCGGCCCCCAGGATCCTCGCCCACGACGTCGAGGCCGGCCTGGCGGTGCTGGAAGATCTGGGCGATGGCCTGTTCGCCACCCTGATCGCCGACGGCGAAGCCGAAGCCCCGCTCTACGAAGCCGCCGTCGATGTCCAGGTGCAGCTTCAGGAAACCACCCCGCCGGACGTGCTCAGCGCCGACGGCGCCTCCTGGCCGCTGCTGACCTACGACGCCCTGGCGCTCAAGGTCGGAACCGACACCTTCCTCGAATGGTGGCCGCAGTTCGCGAACATCCCCGCCTTCGCGCCCGAGGCGGTCGCCGAGTGGGAAGCCCTCTGGGCCCCGGTGTTCGACCGCGGCGCGGCCGGCGCCAGCGTCTTCACCCACCGCGACTTCCATGCCCAGAACTTGCTCTGGCTGCCCGAACGCGACGGCGCGGCCAGGGTCGGCCTGCTCGACTTCCAGGACGCCCTGCGCGCCCACCCGGCCTGGGACCTGACCCATCTGCTGCAGGACGCCCGCCGCGACGTCTCGCCGGAGCTGGAGGCCGCCATGCTGGACAGGTTCCTGGCCGCCCGGCCCGGCCTGGATCGCGAAGCCTTCGTCCACGACTACCGGGCGCTCGCGGCCTCCAACGCCGCGCGCATCCTCGGTCGCGTCTTCGCCCGCCAAGCGCTGCTGGGCCGCCGCCAGTACGAGGCCTTCATGCCGCGCACCTGGCGCTACCTCGAGCGCAACCTGACCGACCCGTCGATGGCCGGCCTCAAGACCTGGTTCGACCGCCATGTGCCCGCGGAGGCCCGCCGATGAGCCAGATCAAGACCGCCATGGTCCTGGCCGCGGGCCTGGGCACCCGCATGCGGCCGCTCACTGACGATCGGCCCAAGGCCCTGGTCACGGTCGCGGGCAAGCCGCTGATCGACCACGTCCTCGACCGGCTGGTCGCGGCCGGGATCGAGACCGCCGTGGTCAACGTCCACCACTTCGCCGACCAGATGGAAGCCCACCTGGCGACGCGGACCGACATCCGCATCGTGATCTCCGACGAGCGCGCCGCCCTGCTCGATTCCGGCGGCGGCGTCAGGCACGCCCGCCATCTGCTGGGCGACGATCCGATCCTGATCGCCAACATCGACTCGCTGTGGATCGAGGGCGAGACCCCGGCCCTGGAGACGCTCAAGGCGACCTGGGACCCGGACGCCATGGACCTTTGCCTGCTGCTGGTCCGCCGCGGCCACGGCATCGGGTTCGAGGGGCCGCAGGGCTTCTTCATGGACGAGGCCGGCCGCCTGACCCACTCGGCCAAGCCCGAGCCGCCGACGCCCTACGCCAATGTCGGCTTCCAGATCCTCAAGCCCCAGATCCTAGACGGCGAGCCTGAAGGCGCCTTCTCCATCGTCCCCGTCTGGTGGCGGCTGTCTGAGCAAGGCCGCCTCTACGGCGCGGTGATGGACGGCTTCTGGATGCACGTCGGAGACCCCGCCGCCCGGGAGGCGACCGAGGCGAAGCTCCGGTGAGCTTGGTCTCTACAAACGGGTGTCATCCCGGTTTCGGCCACAGGCCGAAGACCGGGACCCATGAACACCGGATCGTGCAGGAAGCGGCGCCGCCAGCGCTCCATCTGGCTCCTTCGGGGCGAATGGGTCCCGGACTTCCGCTTCGCTCCATCCGGGATGACAGCTCGCGGGCGGCGCCATGACCCTCTTCACCCGCCCCGGCCCGCGCTGGTTCAACATTCCCGCCCACCGACCGTTCGTGCAGGACCTGGCCGCCGGGCTCTATGACGCCCTGACTCCGCTCGGCCCTGACGCGCTCTCCCAGGCGATCATCCTCACCCCGACGCGGCGCGGCGCGCGGGCCCTCGCCGACGCCTTCATCGCCGCCGCCGGCGGCAAGGCCGTGCTGCCGCCGCAGATCCGGCCGCTGGGCGACCTCGACGAGGGCGAGCCGCCGTTCGAGCCCGGCGATCTCGCCGTCGAGCTGCCCGCCGCCATCGGCTCGCTGCGCCGCCGCTTCGAGCTGACCCGGCTGGTCAAGACCCACGAGAAGCAGCTCGGCCGCGAACTCGACGCCTCCGCCGCCCTGGAGCTGGCCGATGCGCTGGGCTCCTTCCTCGACAGCCTGCAGATCGAGGAGGTCAGCGGCGACGGCCTCGGCGAACTGGTCGGCGCGGACCTGGCCGAGCATTGGCGGATCAGCCGCGAGTTCCTGGAGATGGCCCAGGTCGCCTGGCCCGCACGCCTGTCCGAGCTCGGTCTGGTCGACGTCTCCCAGCGGCGCGTCGCCCTGCTGCGGAAATTGGCCCAGTCCTGGACCGAACGGCCGCCTCAGGGCGTGCTGATCGCCGCCGGCTCGACCGGCACCGCCCCCGCCACAGCCGACCTGCTAGCCGTGGTCGCCGCCGCGCCGCAGGGCGCCGTGGTCCTGCCCGGCCTCGACGACAGCCTGGCCGAGAGCGCCTGGATCGAGGTCGGCGAACAGCATCCGCAGGGCGCCATGCGCCGCCTGCTGCACCGCGCCGGGGTCGAGCGCCGCGACGTCATGGAGTGGCCGGCCTCCTTCACCCTCGACGCGCGCGGCCGCTGGCGGCGCCGGGTGATCAACGAGGCCCTGCGCCCGGCTGAACGCACCGCCGACTGGCTCTCGGTGATCGAAAGCCTGCGCCTGGAGGGCGAGAAGGACGGCGTCGACGCCATCGCCGAGGGGCTCGAAGGCCTGTCGGTCATCACCGCCCGCGCCGAGGAGGAAGCCGCCACCGCTGCGGCCCTGCTGCTGCGCGAGGCGCTGGAGACGCCCGGCCGCACCGCCGCCCTGGTCGCCCCTGACCAGGCGCTGGCCCGCCGCGTCGCCGCCAAGCTCGCCCGCTGGGGCGTCGCCGCCGACTCATCGGCCGGCCTTTCGCTCTCCGGCTGCCCCGGCGGGGTGTTGGCCGGCCTGGTCGCCAAGGTCGCCATCGATCCGCTCGATCCGGTGACCCTGCTCGCCATCCTCAAGCATCCGCTGGTGCGGCTGGGTCTCGATCCCGAGCAACTGATCGAGAGCCGCGCGGCGCTGGAGCAGCATGGCCTGCGCGGCCCGCGCCGCACCACCTGGGCCGCGCTCGAAGCCCGCCTGGGCGGCAAGTCCGACATCGCGCTGAACCTGGCGCGCAGGCTGCAGGCGGCGCTCTCGCGTCTGGAGATCGCCGAACCTGCGCAGGCGCCGGCCGACGCCGCCCGCCGCCTGACAGAAACCCTCGAAGCCCTGGCCGTGGATCCGCTGGGCGACCACGGCGACCTCTGGGCGGACCATGGCGGCGAGGCCCTGGGCCGGCTGCTGGCCGGGCTGATCGACGAATCCGAGGGCCTGCCCCAGGTCACCCCGCGCGGCTTCGCCGACCTGCTCTCGCGGCTGATGTCGGGCGAGAGCGTCCGCACCGGCGGCGCCACCCATCCGCGCCTGCGCATCCTCGGCGCCATCGAGGCGCGCCTGACCAGGGCCGACCGGCTGGTCGTCGCCGGGCTGGAAGAAGGCGTCTGGCCGCAGGGCGCCCCGCTCGACCCGTTCCTGTCGCGGCCCATGCGTGAGCGTCTGGGCCTGCCGCCGCCCGAGCGCCGCGTCGGCCTGGCCGCCCACGACTTCGCCCAGGCCGCCTGCGCGCCCGAGGTGATCCTGCTGCACTCCGAACGCCGCGAGGGCGCGCCGGCCGTGAAGTCGCGCTGGCTCTGGCGCCTGGAAACCCTGGCCCGCGGCGCCGGCGTGCTGCTGCCCGGTCGGCCCGACGTCATCGACTGGGCCCGCGCCCTCGACGCCGCCCAGGACTACAAGCCGGCCAAGCGCCCCGCTCCCAGCCCGCCGATCGCCGACCGGCCGCGCGAGATGGCCGTCACCCGCATCGAGGCCCTGACCCGCGACCCCTACGCCGTCTGGGCGCGCGACATCCTCAAGCTCTATCCGCTGGAACGGCCCGACGAGGCGGTCGAGGCGCGCGCCCGCGGCACCGCGATTCACAAGGCCTTCGAGCGGCTGGCCGAGGAACACCCCGACCAGTTGCCGCCCGACGCCGCCGCGATCTTCGAGGGCTTCTATGTCGCCGAGTTGGAGGCCGCCGGAATGCCGCACGAGGCCCTGGCCCGCGAGACCGCCCTGGCCAAGGAAGCCGCCGCCTGGGTCGCCGACCTGGAGCACCGCCGCCGCGCCGACGGCCGCACCATCCACGTCGAACTGAAGGGCGAACTGACCATCGAAGCGCCCGCCGGACCGTTCACCGTCAACGCCCGCGCCGACCGCATCGAGATCGACCCTCAGGGCTACGGCCACATCCTCGACTACAAGACCGGCAAGGCGCCGTCGAAAAAGGTCGTGGAGACGGGCTTCTCACCGCAGCTCACCCTGACGGCGGCGATCCTCCAGTCCGGCGGCTTCCCGACCCTCGGCCATCCCGAGCCGGGCGAGCTGACCTATCTGGAGATCACCGGCCGCAAGCCGGCCGGGCGCGAGGAAGTGCGCGCCATGCCGGGCGACGACAGCGCCCTGGCCGCCGCCAACGCCTATGAGGGCCTGGTCAAGCTGATCAGCCAGTTCGACCATGGCCGCCCCTACGCCTCGCGCGTCGCCCCGCAGTTCGTGAAGCTGCACATGAGCGACTACGACCATCTGGCCCGCGTCTTCGAGTGGTCCACCAGCGGCGAGGAGGACGGCGAGTGAACGCGATCATCACCGCCGGCGACCCGCAGCGCCTGGCCGCCGACCCCGCCATCTCGGCCTTCGTGACCGCCAACGCCGGGTCGGGCAAGACCAAGACCCTGATCGACCGGGTCGCCCGCCTGCTGCTGGCCGGGGCGCGCCCTGAGACCATCCTCTGCGTGACCTACACCAAGGCCGCCGCCGCCGAGATGCAGCGCCGGCTCTATCACCTGCTGGGCGGCTGGTCGGTCTATGACGACGCCAGTCTGCGGACCGAACTGGCCAAGCTCGAGGGCCGCGCGGCCGACAGCTACGACGCCCGCAGCCTGTCCAAGGCCCGCGCCCTGTTCGCCAGCGCGCTGGAGACGCCGGGCGGCCTGAAGATCCAGACCATCCACGCCTTCTGCGAAAAGCTCCTGCGGCGCTTTCCGCTGGAGGCCGGCGTCTCGCCCGGCTTCCGGGTCATGGACGACAGCGCCAGCGCCGCGGTCGCCGACGCCGCCCGCAAGGCCGTCGCCCGTCACGCCCTGCGCGGCGAGGGCGCGGTCGCGCAGGCCTATGCCCGCTTCTCGGTCGCCCTCGACTTCCAGAGCTTCCAGGGCATGTTCGCCACGTTCGAGTTCCAGCGCGGCCAGCTCGCCGCCTATCTCGACGGCCACGGCGGCCTGCAGGGCGCGGTGGACGACGTCTGGCGCGTCTGCGGCTTCGATGAGCCCACCGACCCCGAAGCCGTCGAGGCCGAGGCCCTCGAAGACCTCAACCGCTCGGCCTGGCGCGACTGCGTCGAGGTCCTGGCCCAGGGCGGCAAGGCCGACATCACCAACTCGGCCAAGCTTGCCGCGGCCCTCGCCCCCGGCGCGGGCCTGGACGAATGCCTGGCCGCCCTCTTCACCGAGAAGGGCGAGAGCACGCCCGTCGCCTGGGTGCAGAAGACCTCCGGCCTCAAGGTCCGCGAGGACCTGCGGTTCTTCCTGCTGGCCGAGCAGGACCGCCTGGAGATCGCCCGCGAGCGCCGCCGCGCCGCTCGCGTCGCCCACGACACCCACGGCGCGCTCATCCTGGCCAGCGCCTACCTCGCCGCCTACGCCATCGAGAAGACCGCCTCCGGCGCGCTGGACTTCACAGATCTCATTGAAAAAACACGAGATCTGGTCGCATCACGCCCCATGGCCGCCTGGGTGCTCTACAAGCTCGACGGGGGGGTTGATCATATCCTCGTTGACGAAGCCCAGGACACCGCCCCCGAGCAGTGGGAGATCGTCCGCGCCCTGACCGAGGAGTTCTTCTCCGGCTCGGGCCAGCCGACCGAGCGCTTGCTCGAGCGCAACATGTTCGTCGTCGGCGACGAGAAGCAGTCGATCTACTCCTTCCAGGGCGCCCGGCCCGAGCTGCTGATCCAGGAGTTCGAGTTCCACCGCGAGCGCGCCACCGGCGCCGGCTTCCGATTCGAGCGGGTCGACCTGCTGACCTCCTGGCGCTCGACGCCCCAGGTCCTGCGCTTCGTCGACGCCGCCTTCGCTCCGCCCGAGCTCGCCGCCGCCATCCTGCCCCGCGTCGAGGCCGAGGCCATCGTCCACCAGGCAGTGCGCTCCGACGCCGGCTGCGTCGACCTCTGGCCGCTGGAGCGCGAGGAGAAGGGCGACGTCCGCGACGCCTGGGACGCCCCGCTCGACGAGGAAGGCCAAGCCAGCGCCAACAAGCGCCTGGCCGAGAAGATCGCCGCCGAGATCGGCGCCTTGATCGCCCGCGGCGACGCCGTGCTGGACAAGGAAACCCGCCAGCCGCGGCCGGCCACCGCCGGCGACGTGCTGATCCTGGTTCGCCGCCGCAAGGCGCTGTTCGAGGAGATCCTGCGCGCGCTGAAGCACCGCAAGATCCCGGTGGCCGGCGCCGACCGGCTGGCGCTCTCCGAGCACATCGTCTTCGACGACCTGCTGGCGCTGGCCCGCTTCGCCCAGTACCCGGCCGACGAACTGACCCTGGCGGCGCTGCTGCGCAGCCCGTTCTGCGACCTCTCCGACGATAGCCTCTACGCCCTGGCCCATGGCCGCGGCCGCGAGAACCTCTCCGCCCTCCTGCGCCGCCGCCGGGCCGAAACCCCTGCCTGGGCCGCCGCCGCCGACCTGGTCGAATGGCTGGTCGGCAATCGCGCCGCGCGGCCCTTCGAGTTCTATTCGCGCCTGCTGGCCCTGCGCGACGATCGCGGCGTCTCGATGCGCCGGCGGCTGATGGAGCGGCTGGGCGCCGAAGCCGAGGACGCCCTCGACGAATTCCTCGCCCAGGTCCTGGCCGCCGAGGGCCGCGGGGTCGAAGACCTCGAAAGCCTGGCAGCCGCCCTCGCCAGCCTCGACATCACCGTCAAGCGCGAGATGGAGGCCGGCCGCGACGAGGTGCGGGTGATGACCGCCCACGGCGCCAAGGGCCTGGAGGCGCCGATCGTCTTCCTGCCGGAGACCACGCTCGGGCGGACGGCCCGCGGCTCGCCCCTGATGCGCACCCCGCAAGGCGGCTTCCTCTGGAGCACCTCGAAGGGCACGGACTGCGCCGCCTCGCTGGAGGCCCGCGAGTGGCGCGCCCGCAAGGACGAAGAGGAGGCCGCACGCCTGCTCTATGTCGGCCTGACCCGGGCCCGCGACCGGCTGGTGCTCTGCGGCCGGGTCGCGGCCACGGCCAAGGAGGAAAACGTCAAGGGCTGGTGGGGCGCGATGGTCGCCGCGTTCGAGCACGCCGACATCGGCGGCGAGAAGCGGATCGTGACCGCCGGCGGCCGCGAGTTTCTGCGCTTTGGTCCGGACCCCGCCGCTCTGGGCCCCGCCCAGGCCCACGCCGAGACCACCGCGCCCCTGCCCGATTGGGCGCAGGTCGCGCCGCCCGCCGAAGCCTTCGCCCGCTACGCTTCGCCCTCGCAGCTCGGCGAGGACGTGGCGACGCCCGCCACCTCGCCGCTGGTCCGCACCGAGGGCCTTGGCCGCTTCCGGCGCGGCGACCTGATCCACCGCCTGCTGCAGATCCTGCCCGACCTGCCGCCTGGCGAACGGGAAGCGGCCGCCCGCCGCATCCTCTCGCGCGAACGTGATCTGAGCGAGGGCCAGCGGGCCGAGATGACCGCCGCGGCCCTGGGGGTGCTCACCGACGCCCGCTTCGCCGAGGTGTTCGGGCCGGGCAGCCGGGCCGAGGTTTCGATCGCCGGGACCGCGCGCGGCCTGCCGGCGGGGCTGGCGATCTCAGGCCGCATCGACCGGCTGGTGGTGCTGCAAGACCGTGTTCTGGTGGCGGATTTCAAGACCAACCGCCCCTCCCCCGACCGCATCGAGGACGCCGACCGCGCCTACTTGCGGCAGATGGCGATCTACGCCGCGGTGCTGGAGGACATCTTCGAGGGCCGGCGTATCGAGGCGGCCCTGGTGTGGACCGATGGTCCGAAGCTGATGGCGGTTCCAGAAAACCTGTGGCGTCAAACCCTTGCCGACCTCCATCGTGAAGGTTGATACCAGAGCCATGCCCGCCTACATCGGCGGATCGAGAGCCGCGGCCAAATGTTCTTCCGGCCGGGCTATAAGGAGCTTTTCATGAGCACCGTGACGGTCACCGACGAATCCTTCGACAAGGACGTCCTGCAGGCCACCAAGCCTGTGCTGGTGGACTTTTGGGCCGAGTGGTGCGGCCCCTGTAAGCAAATCGCCCCGGCCCTGGAGCAGATCGCCGCCGAACTTGGCGAACAGGTCACCGTGGCCAAGCTGAACATCGAGGACAGCCCCACGACCCCCTCGCGCTACGGCGTGCGCGGCATCCCGACCATGATGCTGTTCAAGGGCGGCCAGATGGCTTCGATGAAAGTCGGCGCCATGCCCAAGCAGAAGATCGTCGAGTGGCTCAACGAGGCCGGCATCTGACAGTCTCCGCGCAGCCGGAACCCTGAGGGGTTTCGGCTGTAGGCGCGGGGGCGTCGCCGTTCAGGCCTCGCCCCGCGCGTCTATACGGTCTTCAAGATCGATATCGTCGACCACGACGCCATCGGCGTCAGTGATCTCGAAGGGCACGCCGTCAGCGACCAGCTCCTCGTACTTGGCGAGGGCCGCCTCCTCCGTCGGCGCCGTGTAGGTCACCGCCCGGCCAGGGTGACGCGCTGAAATTCGATAGGTCATAGCCCACCATAGCCGCCGCAGCCGCGAAGCGCGATGCCCAGCTGTGGAGGGGTGCTCAGGGCAGCGCGGGAGCGGTCGCCAGCCAAATCACATGCCGCGCGCCGCGCTTGCCGCCGGTGGCGCGCACGCCGACCTCCTCGACCTCATAGCCCGCCTTGCGCAGACGCTGGGTGAAGCGGTCGTCGCGGGCCGAGGACCACACCGCCAGTATGCCGCCCGGCCGCAGGGCGCGGCGCGCCGCCAGCAGGCCTTGCGGGTTGTAGAGCTGATCGTTGTCCGCCCGGCTCAAGCCTTCCGGTCCGTTGTCGACGTCCAGCAGGATGGCGTCGTAGCTCGCGCGGCCCGAACGGATCAGGTCCCCGACATCGCCTTCGACAATCGTGAGCCGCTGGTCCTGCAGGCACTCGCCGGACAGGTGGGCCATGGGTCCGCGCGCCCAGGCGATGATCTCGGGCACCAGCTCGCCGACCGTGACCTGCGCCGACGGGCCCAGGTTCTCCAGCGCCGCCCGCAGGGTGAACCCCATGCCGAAGCCGCCGATCAGGAAGTGCGGCCTGGGTCGGTCCTTCAGACGCTCGCAGGCCAGGGTGGCCAGCGCCTTTTCCGATCCGCTGAGCCGGCTGCTCATCAGCTCGATCGGGCCCGCCATGATGGAGAACTCGGTCCCGCGCTGCATCAGCCGCAGTTCGCCGCCGTCGCCGGGGACGACCGCGGTTCCCAGATGGACCCAGGGGATCATGTCGGCCAGGTCTCAGGGCTCATGGCCAGCACCTCGCCGGCGAAATGCAGTCCTCCGCAGATCAGCACGTGCGGCGCCGGTCCCGGCTGTGCCAGCGCGCGGCGAACGCCCGCCTCGACGTCCGCGACCTGTTCCACCGCCAACCCGGCCTGGGCCGCCGCCGCCGCCAGTTCTCCGGCCGGGGCGGCGTTGGGCGAATCGAAGGTGGTCGTCAGCACCAGCGGCGCCAGGTCCGCGAACGGCTGGAAGAAGCCCAGCGCGTCCTTGCGGGCGAACATGGCGGCCACCAGCACCAGCGGCCGCGGATCGCGCGCGACCAACCGTCCGGCCGCCTCGGCCAGCGCTCGGCCGGCATGCGGGTTGTGCCCGCCGTCCAGCCACAGGTCGGAGCCCCGCTCGGCCGCCAGCCGCGCCATCGGCCCTTCGGTCAGACGCTGGAAGCGCGCCGGCCACACGGCGCTCGATACCCCCTTGGCCAGCGCCGCCTCGTCGATGCGCGGGTCGCCCAGCGCCAGGGCCGCGGCCACGGCCAGTCCGGCGTTGGCGAACTGGTAGCCGCCGAACAGGCTGGGCGCGGGCAGGTCGTAGAGCTGGTCCTGCAGCTGCACCAGCAACCGGCCGCGCTCTTCCCAGGCGTCGAAGTCGCGGCCCATCAGGGTGACCGGCGCGGAGAGCTTGTCGGCCTCCTCAAGGATCACCGCCTCGCCTTCCTCCATCTGCCGCGCGACCACGACCGGGCGCCCCTGCTTGATGATGCCGGCCTTCTCCCAGGCGATCTTGGAAAGCTCGGGGCCAAGCATTTCCAGGTGATCGTAGTCCACGGGTGTGATCACGCTGACCGCAGGCGCGTCGAAAATGTTCGTGGCGTCGAAGCGGCCGCCCAGGCCGACCTCGACGATACAGAGATCGGCCGGCGTCTCGGCGAACGCCTGCAGCGCCAGCACCGTGGTGATCTCGAAGAAGCTGATCGGCTCGCCCGCATTGGCCGCCTCGACCTTGTCGATCAGTTCGCTCATCCGCGCGTCGTTGATCAGCTCGCCGGCCACCCGGATGCGCTCGGCGAACCGGACCAGGTGCGGTGAGGTGATGACGTGGACTTTCATCCCCGCCGCCTCGGCGATCGCCCGCAGGTACGAGACCGTCGACCCCTTGCCGTTGGTGCCGGCGACGTGGATCACCGGCGGCAGCTTCTGCTCGGGATGCCCCAGCGCCGCCAGCAGTCGCTCCACGCGGCCGGTCGTCAGGTCGATCAGCGAGGGGTGATGCGCCCGCAGCCGCAGGATCGCCTCGTCCGAAGCACGGATGGGATCATACATGGGCGGTGCGCCTGCCGAAGCTGTGGGTGGACGCGCGCTCACTAGCCCATTCGCGGGCCGCAGCGAAGGCCGCGCTCGGTTTCCAGTCAGATTGGAACAGAAGGCCTAGGCGGCTTTCGAACGGTCGCGTCCCATCATCAGGGTCTTGAGGATCGAGCCCAGCACCGGCCGCATCTCGGCGCGGGTCACCACGCGGTCGATCTGGCCGCGCTCGACCAGGAACTCGGCGCGCTGGAAGCCCGGCGGCAGGGTCTCGCGGATCGTCTGCTCGATCACCCGGCGGCCGGCGAAGGCGACCATGGCGTTTGGTTCGGCCAGATGGATGTCGCCCAGCATCGCGTACGAGGCCGAAACCCCGCCCGTGGTCGGGTCGGTCAGCACGACGATGTAGGGCAGGCCAGCGGCCTTGACCTCGTTCAGCGCCAGGGTGGTGCGGGCCATCTGCATCAGGGCCAGGGTGCCCTCCTGCATGCGCGCGCCACCGGCGGCGGTGAAGATCACATAGGGCACGCCGCGCTTCACGGCTTCCTGCGCGGCCTTGATGAAGGCCTCGCCGACGCCGACGCTGAGCGAACCGCCCATGAAGCTGAAGTCCTGCACCGAGACGACGCAGGGCACGCCTTCGATCGAGCCGTAGCCCGAGCTCATCGCGTCCTGCGCGCCGCTCGCCTTACGAGCCGCCTTCAGGCGCTCCATGTAGGGCTTGGTGTCGGGGAACTTCAGCGGGTCATCGACCACGCCCTTGGGCGCTTCCAGCTTTTCGTACTGGCCGTCGTCGAAGGTGTAGCGCAGGCGCTGCTCGGCGCCGATCCGCATGTGGTGGCCGGACGGAGTGACCCACAGGGCCGTCTCCAGATCCGAGCGGTAGATCATCTCGCCGGTGTCCGGGCATTTCACCCAGAGGTTCTCGGGCGTCTCGCGCTTGGCCACCAGATTGCGCACGCCGGGCGCAATCCGAGATAGCCAGCCGCGGCGTTCGCGCGGAGCCTGGGGGCTTTTGCCCGGTTTGTCGTTTCGCTGTTCAGCCATCGCCATGGGGTTCTACACCGTGAGGCTTTCGACTCGCGCGGAGCGCACAGCCTTAGCCAAGGATTCTACTTTGGAAAGAACCCGGGCGGTCACAGATTCGTTCATTGCCAAGCCTGTTGCGACCTCTTCGACGAGCGCGGAGCCGACCACGGCCGCATCCGCCACCCGGGCGATCTCGGCGGCCCGTTCGGGCGTCTTGATGCCGAACCCGACCGCCACCGGCAGGCCCGACGCGGCGCGGATGCGCGCCACGTTCGGGGCCACGGCGGCCGCATCGGCTTCCTTCACGCCAGTCACCCCGGCCACCGAGACATAATAGACAAAGCCCGAGGTGCGGCGAACGACGACCGGCAGGCGCTTCTCGTCGGTCGTCGGGGTCGCCAGCCGGATCAGCGAAAGCTCGTTGGCGTCCAGCGCGTCGGCCAGCGGGTCAGCCTCTTCGGGCGGGATGTCGACGCAGATGAGGCCGTCGACGCCGGCAGCCGCGGCGTCCCGCGCGAACGCCTCGTAACCGTGATGCACCAGCGGGTTGGCGTAGCCCATCATGATGATCGGGGTCGCCTGGTCGCCCTTCCGGAACTCGGCGATCATCGCCAGGGTCTTGTTGAGCGTCATGCCGCTCGCCAGCGCCCGCTGGGCGGCGCGCTGAATCGGCGGGCCCTCGGCCATCGGGTCGGAGAACGGAAAGCCCACCTCGATCAGGTCGGCGCCGGCCCCCGGCAGACCCTTCAGGATCTCCAGGCCGGCCGCGTAGTCGGGATCGCCGGCCATCACATAGGCCACGAACGCCGCCCGGTTCTCCGCCTTCAATTGGGCGAAGCGGGCCTCAATGCGGGATTTGGTCATTTGGGCGCCCTGTGCACCGTGGGGGTCGGATCGCTTTCGACGTTCACCTTGACGACGCCGGTCGCCCAGGCGGCGGCCAGCAGCAGCGCCACGGCGGCGACAACTTGCAGGGCGAACTTCAGCCTCGGCATCGACGCGGTCAAATCTGGCGACCCAGGTGGTCGGCGACGGTCTGCACGTCCTTGTCGCCGCGCCCGGACAGGTTCAGCACCACGATGCCGTCCTTGCCGACCTCCTTCACCACGTCCGGCAGACGCGCCAGGGCGTGGGAGGATTCGATGGCCGGCAATATGCCTTCCAGTTCGGCCAGCAGCTTGAAGGCGTCCAGCGCCTCCTGGTCGGTGCAGGTCAGGTACTTGGCCCGGCCGACGTCGTGCAGCCAGGAATGCTCGGGGCCGATGCCCGGATAGTCCAGGCCGGCAGAGATCGAGTGGGCCTCGGTGATCTGGCCTTCGTCGTCCTGCAGCAGATAGGTCATGTTGCCGTGCAGGACGCCCGGACGGCCGCCGTTGATCGCCGCGGCGTGACGGCCGGTGCCCATGCCGTCGCCGGCCGCCTCGACGCCGAACAGCTGCACGCCCTCGTCGTTGAGGAACGGATGGAACAGGCCGATGGCGTTCGAACCGCCGCCGACGCAGGCGACGACCGCGTCAGGCAGGCGTCCCTCGAGTTCGAGGATCTGCTGCTTGACCTCGTTGCCGATCACCGCCTGGAAGTCGCGCACCATCGCCGGATAGGGATGCATGCCGGCCGCGGTGCCGATCAGATAATAGGTGTCGTGGACGTTGGTGACCCAGTCGCGCAGGGCCTCGTTCATGGCGTCCTTGAGGGTCGCCGAGCCGGCGGTGACCGCCTCGACCTGGGCCCCCAGCAGGTTCATCCGGAAGACGTTCGGCTTTTGCCGCTCGACGTCGACCGCGCCCATATAGACCACGCACGGCAGGCCGAAGCGCGCGCAGACGGTGGCCGTCGCCACGCCGTGCTGGCCGGCGCCGGTCTCGGCGATGATCCGCGTCTTGCCCATCCGCATGGCCAGCAGGATCTGGCCCATGCAGTTGTTGATCTTGTGCGAGCCGGTGTGATTCAGCTCTTCGCGCTTCAGATAGATCTTCGCGCCGCCGTAGTGCTTGGTCAGCCGCTCGGCGAAGTACAGCGGGCTCGGGCGGCCCACATAGTGCGTCAGAAAGCTGCTCAGCTCGGCCTGGTAGGCCGGATCGTTCTTCGCCGCCGTGTAGGCCGCGTCCAGGTCGTGGACCAGCGGCATCAGCGTCTCGGGAACGTAGCGCCCGCCATAGTCTCCGAAGCGGCCGGAGGCGTCCGGATAGGCGGTGTAATCGTTGGGTTTCGCGGGGGCGTTCACAGGAATCTGCTACTTCAAGCGCGGCGGACGGCGTCGAGAAACGCCGTGATCAAGGCCGGGTCCTTTAGTCCGGGACCGCGCTCCACGCCAGAAGAAACGTCGGCGAGGGGTGCGCCGGACAGCTTCAGCGCCTCGGCCACGTTCCACGGATCGAGACCGCCAGCCAGTAACCACGGCCGCTGGAAACGGCGCCCGGCCATGATGGTCCAGTCAAAACGCGAGCCCGTTCCGCCGGGCAGTTCGGAATCCTTGGGCGGCTTGGCGTCGAACATCAGGTGCTCGACGAACGGATCGAAGGCCGACGCGCCGGCCAGGTCGGAGGCCTCGGAGACCGATATCGCCTTGATGATCCCGGCCCCGGTGCGCTCGGCGATCTGGTAGGCGCGGGACGGCGTTTCCTTGCCGTGCAGCTGGACCAGGTCGGGCTTCAGCGTCGCCATCAGCCGGTCCAGGAACGCATCGTCCGGATCGACCGTCACCGCCACGATCTTCACGCCGCGGGCGCGGGCCGGCGGGGCCAGAAGGGCGGCCGCCTCGAGCTCGACATAGCGCGGGCTCTTGGGGAAGAAGTTGAAACCGATGTGGCTGGCCGCGCCGTCGACAGCGGCCCGGACGGTCTCGGGGGTCGAAAGTCCGCAGATCTTGGCGCGCGCGCTCATGGCCGATGAGTTAGGGCCTGGCGCGCGCCAAGCCAAGCCGGATCAGGACTTGGACTTCAGAAGATCGCGGATTTCGACCAGCAGCGCCTCGCTGGGCGTCGGGGCGGCGGGCACGTCCGCCTGTTGGCGGCGCAGGCTGTTCACGCCCTTCACGAGCAGGAAGATCACCCAGGCGACGATGACGAACTGGATCAGGGTGTTGATGAAGGCGCCGTACTGGATGGCCACCAGCTCATTCGCCGCCGTCAGCGGATCGTCCGGCTTCAGCACCAGCTGCAGCTTCGAAAAGTCGAGGCCGCCGGTGAGCAGGCCGATCGGCGGCATCACCACCTGGGTGACCAGGCTCTCGACGATCTTGTTGAACGACGCACCGATGATCACGCCGACCGCCAGGTCGATCACGTTGCCGCGTGCAATAAATTCGCGGAATTCGGAGAAGATGCCCATGGTCCACCGTTGATCATCGAAACAAGGGCTCAGGATCGACTGAGCCCTTCCTTACGGTCAACTGGAAACCTTGGCGGGCGCGCCTACTCGGCGTTGAGCCGCTCGCGCAGTTCCTTGCCGCTCTTGAAGAACGGCACATGCTTGGCGCGCACGTCCACGGACTCGCCGGTGCGGGGGTTGCGGCCGGCCCGCGCGTCGCGCGAGCGGACCGAAAGGGCTCCGAAGCCGCGCAGCTCGACGCGGCCCTCGGCCTCCAGCGCCTGGATCATCCGCTCGAGGATCACACCCACCACGCGCTCGACGTCGCGTTGGGTCAGGTGCGGATTCTCCTCCGACAGGCGGGCGATAAGTTCCGACTTGATCATGCCTATTTCCGAGTCCCCGAGCCGTGGGGAGACGGCTCATAGGCGTTCAAACTAGGAGCAACACTTCGCCAGACCGGCGCAACTTCCAATAAATCCCTGGAAGCGAGCGGGACCATGGTCGAGTCCGATTGGATGTTCAAGGCGCAAAGAAGGTTGACGGCCCTTACACCAGCCCGGTTCGCCGGTTTTTCAACCGCCAGGTGACGTGAGGGAACGATCACGCGACGTCATTTGGGCGCCCGCCACAGTATTCCGGCGCTCCCGGGCGCCGCCTGCGGCTTCGTCCACGCCGTCACCGCAAAAGAAAACGGCGGATCGGTTTCCCGATCCGCCGCCAGCTTCAAACCGCTATGCGGCTATGAGGCTTAGTCCTTGCCGGCGTTCTTCTCGCGAAGAGCCGCGCCGAGGATGTCGCCCAGCGAGGCGCCCGAGTCCGAAGACCCGAATTGCTCGATGGCTTCCTTCTCGTCGGCCATTTCCAGAGCTTTGATCGACAGCGCGACGCGGCGGGCGGCCTTGTCGATCTGCGTCACTTGGGCGTCGACGCGGTCACCCACGGCGAAGCGCTCCGGACGTTGGTCGGCGCGGTCGCGCGACAGGTCCGACTTGCGGATGAAGGCGGTCATCGGGGCTTCTTCGTCGCCGAACTTCACTTCGATACCACCGGTGGTGATCTCGGTGACGGTCACGGTGACGGTCTGGCCGCGACGGTAGGTGTCGCCTTCCATCGGATCGCCGGCCAGTTGCTTGATGCCCAGCGAGATACGTTCCTTCTCGACGTCGACGTCGAGAACGCGCGCCTTGACCACGTCGCCCTTGTTGTACTTGGCGATCGCTTCTTCACCCGACACGGTCCAGTCGAGATCCGACAGGTGCACCATGCCGTCGATGTCGTTGTCGAGGCCGATGAACAGACCGAATTCGGTCGCGTTCTTGACTTCGCCTTCGACGGTCGAGCCGATCGGATGAGCCGCCACGAAGGCGTCCCACGGATTGGCCATGGCTTGCTTCAGGCCCAGCGACACGCGGCGCTTGGACGGATCGACGTCCAGCACGACCACGTCGACTTCTTGCGAGGTCGAGACGATCTTGCCCGGATGGACGTTCTTCTTGGTCCAGGACATTTCCGAGACGTGGACCAGACCTTCGACGCCCGGCTCCAGCTCCACGAAGGCGCCGTAATCGGTGATGTTGGTGATCCGGCCGGTGAACTTCGCGCCCACCGGATACTTGGCTTCCACGCCGTCCCACGGGTCGGACTGCAGCTGCTTCATGCCGAGGCTGATGCGCTGGGTGTCCGGGTTGATCTTGACGATCTGGACCTTAACCGTGTCGCCGACCGCGAGCACCTGGCTCGGGTGGTTGACGCGCTTCCAGCTCATGTCGGTGACGTGCAGCAGGCCGTCGATGCCGCCCAGGTCCACGAACGCACCGTAGTCGGTGATGTTCTTGACCACGCCTTCGCGGACTTCGCCCTCTTGCAGCTGGGAGACCAGCTCGGTGCGCTGTTCGGCGCGGGCTTCTTCCAGGATGGCGCGACGCGAGACGACGATGTTGCCGCGCGGACGGTCCATCTTGAGGATGGCGAAGGGTTGTTCCTTGCCCATGAGCGGGCCGACGTCGCGCACCGGGCGGATGTCGACTTGGCTGCCCGGCAGGAAGGCCGAGGCGCCGCCCAGGTCGACGGTGAAGCCGCCCTTCACGCGGCCCACGATCGTACCCATGACGGGTTCGTTCTTCTCGTAGACGCCTTCCAGACGGGTCCAGGCTTCTTCGCGGCGGGCCTTGTCGCGGCTGATGACCGCTTCGCCCATGGCGTTTTCGACGCGCTCGAGGAAGACTTCGACGGTGTCGCCGACCTTCAGGGTCGCTTTGCCGTCGTCGTCGACGCCGAATTCCTTCACGGACACGCGGCCTTCGGTCTTCAGACCGACGTCGATGATCGCGAAGTCTTTCTCGATCCCAACGACGATCCCCTTGACCACCGTGCCTTCCATGAAGTCACGGCCGCCCATGCTCTCGTCGAGTAGGGCGGAGAAGTCGTCGCGCGAGGGGTTCAGGCTCATATCGTCAGCCATTGATGTTCTTTCGTACTTGGATGACCCCAGCGCCCTTCGAAAAGGGCATGGATCCAGCCGAACGAGGTTCGGACGGAGTCCCGGCGTCAGGTTGAGGGTTGCGACCGATGACGCGGGAGACCCCGCGCCGGTGATTTGCCCGCAGCCGTGCGAGGGAAAGGCGCGGTTGGATTTGCGGGCCGGTCGCCTTCTCTAGGAAAGCTCCCAGCGCGCGCGCGCCGCCTCGACGATACGGCGGGCCGCATCGGTGGCCTGCTCTATAGTCATTTCGCTGGTATCCAGCAAGACGGAGTCGTCGGCCGGCCGCATCGGGCTGTCGGCGCGCCCGCCGTCGCGAGCGTCGCGCTTGAGGATGTCGGCGAGGATATCCTCGTAGGTGACCGCCTCGCCCTGGGCCACGAGCTGGCGGAAGCGCCGCTCGGCGCGGACTTCAGGAGCCGCCGTGACATAGAGCTTGGCCGGGGCCTCCGGCGCGATCACCGTGCCGATGTCGCGCCCGTCGATCACCGCGCCGCCGGGCCGGTGGGCGAACGTCTGCTGCATCTCGCGCAGCGCCTCGCGAACCGGGGTGTGGACCGCCACGCGGCTCGCCGCCTCGCCGGCTTCCCGCGTGCGGAAGGCCGGATCGGTCAGCATCTCGGCGGTGAGCTCGCGGGCCACCTGCGTCGCGGCGGCGACATCGTCCAGATCGCCGCCATGCCGCGTCAGCAGCACCCCGACCGCCCGGTAGAGCAGGCCGGAATCCAGCATCGGCACGTCATAGGCCTCGGCCAGGCGGCTGGCGATGGTGCCCTTGCCCGAGGCCGCCGGCCCGTCGACCGCGATGACGAACGGCGTCTTCACGAGATCTCCGCGCCCATGCCGCGCATCAGTTCCACGAAGCCCGGGAAGCTGGTGGCGATCATGCCGGGCTCGTCGACGGCCACCGGTTCTTCCGAGGCCAGGCCCATGACCAGGTGCGACATGGCGATACGGTGATCGCCCTTGGTCGTAACCTTCGCGCCGCCGCCGACCAGGTGGTTGCCGCGCGCCGCGCCGATCACGATCAGCCCTTCGGGCTCCTCCTCGGCCCCGACGCCGCAGGCCGCCAGGCCCGCCGCCATCAGGGCGATGCGATCGCTTTCCTTGACCCGCATCTCGCCGATGCCGCGCATGGCGGTGGCGCCGTCCGCGAAGGACGCCGCCACGGCCAGGATCGGGTACTCGTCGATCATCGAGGGCGCGCGCGCCGCAGGCACGTCGACGCCCTTCAGGGCCGAGTGACGGGCGGTGATGTCGCCCACCTGCTCGCCGCTCTCCTCGCGGATGTTCGAGATGACCAGGTCGGCGCCCATCTCCTGCAGGGTGACGAAGAGACCGGTGCGCAGTTCGTTCAGCAGCACCCCCTCCACCGTGACCTCGGAACCCGGCGTCACCAGCGCGGCCACCAGCGGGAACGCCGCCGACGATGGATCGCCCGGCACGCGCACCGTGGTCCCGGTCAGCTTCTGGCCGCCCGGCAGGGTGATCCAGCGGCCGTCGGCCTTGTCCTGCACGTCGACCACGGCCCCGAAGGCCCGCAGCATGCGCTCGGTGTGGTCGCGGGTGGCCTCCGGCTCGATCACCTGGGCGCCCCCGTCGGCATGAAGGCCGGCCAGCAGCACCGCCGACTTCACCTGGGCCGAGGGCTCGGGCAGCCGATAGGAGAGGTGCTTCAGCGTCCCGCCCTGCAGGGTCAGCGGCAACCGGCCGTTGGAGCGGCCGATCCAGGTCGCGCCCATCTGGCCCAGCGGCCCCAGGACCCGGCGCATCGGCCGGCCGCGCAGGGATTCATCGCCCGTGAAGGTCGCCGCGAAGTCGAACCCGGCCATCGCGCCCATGATCAGGCGCACGCCCGTCCCGGCGTTGCCGCAGTCGATGATGTCGGACGGCTCGGCGAACCCGCCGTTGCCTTCGACGCGCCAGCGGCCTTCGCCCAGCCGCTCGACCTTGGCGCCGAAGCTGCGCATGGCCGCTGCGGTGCGCAGCACGTCGTCCCCTTCAAGAAGCCCTTCGATCTCGGTCGTTCCCCGCGCCAGGGCGCCGAGAATAAGTGAGCGATGAGAGATCGACTTGTCGCCTGGGGCGCGCACGCGGCCCCGCAGCGGGCCGCCGCGTTTCGCGGTCAGTCCTGCTGACGTCATGGAATTGCCAAGCCTCCTTAAGGCCCCAGGCCCGATCCTCGATCTGGCCGGTCCTTTTGCGCAAACTTGATGGCCGCCGAAACCGGCGTCCACTTTCGGCTATCAAGTTTGTCCAGTTTTCGAAAAGGGGTTTGCTTTTGACAGCGCTCCCCGCCCATGGCAAGGGAGCCGGCTTCAATTCAAACTCGCTCAAAGAGGCTCCGCCCCTTGGCCAATCCCGAACTGGGCGCAAAGCAGATTTGCCCCAACTGTCAGGCGAAGTTCTACGACCTGACCCGCCGGCCCGCCGTCTGCCCGAAGTGCGGTACGGAGTTCGACCCTGACGAGGCGGTCCGCAACCGCCGCGTTCGCGCCCGCACCTCGACCGTCGACCACGACCATGAAGAGGCTGAGGATCAAGTCCGCAGCAAGCCCAAGGACGAGGACGAAGACGAGGACGAGGCGGTCACCCCCGAACTCGACGAAGTCGTCGACGAGCCGCCGCTTGTCTCCGACGACGACGACGAGGCCCCCGACACCGCGCCTGAGGACCAGCTCTCGGAGTTCACCGAGGACGAGCTCGAGGACGAAGAAACCGACGACGTTCCGTTCCTTGAGGACGAGGACGAAGACGATTTCGACGACGCCGAAATCGAGGGCCTGCCGGGCGAAGGCGACGAAGACGACCGGTAAAAACCCGGGTGCGACAACCCACCCAAAAATTTCTTTCAGGGTGGGTTGATCGCACGAAACTCTCAGACTAGGTTCCGCGCCTCTTCGGGGGGCGACCTCCAGAGAGACCCGAGACCTCGGGGCTATAGCTCAGCTGGTAGAGCGCTTGAATGGCATTCAAGAGGTCAGCGGTTCGACTCCGCTTAGCTCCACCATGGAGGCCCGCAGGACACCCTGCGGGCCTTCGCCTTATCTAGGCGCCCGCCTCACCAGTTGTTGCGACCATCCACCTTCTCGACGGTGATGCTCGACCAGTCGAGGTCGTCGACCAGCCGCAGGTTCAAGCCGTGGATGCGCGCGCTCGGCATGGATCCGGCGTCGAACCCCGGCTTCGGCGTCCCGTCCATATTGTAGACCGAGCTCCAGTCCGGCGAGTCGCCCCAGGTCTGCATCCCGCAGCGGCCGCAGAAGTGGTGGGCGTTGCCGGCGTCGCTCGCTGAGTACGTCCCTTCGGCCTCCTGCGAGAGCATCTGCAGCTCTCCTGGCTTGTAGTAGGCCCACACCGCGCCGGTGCGGGCGCAGTAGGTGCAGTTGCATTCGGTGGCGCTGGTCGGGACAGGCGCCTGGATCTTGGTGGCGCCGCAATGGCAGGACGCGGTCAGGGTCATGAGACTGGCTCCGTGGGGTGAATGGATCCCTCAACTAACGCGCCGGCGGCCGAAATCTGTCAGCAGCGAGTCAGCCTCGTCCCGACTCGCCCCTACCGTTGAAATCCGGCTGCGCCGTCGCCACATGAGTTCCAACCGAAGCGCCGCGCCGTCAGGGCGGAGCTCCGGGGAGTCGCTTAAACTGAGGACTCTGGAATGAACCGCTCGCTTGTCTTTGACAGCCCCTTCCTGCTGGGGTTCGACCATACCCGCAGCCTGATCGAGCGAGCGGCCAAGGCCGCCGCCGAAAGCTATCCGCCCTACAATGTGGAGGACCGCGGCGACGGCGCCCTGCGGATCACCCTGGCGGTGGCCGGCTTCACGCCCGAGCAGCTGCAGGTGACCGTCGAGGACCGCCAGCTCGTGGTGGCCGGCAAGCGCGAGGGCGCCTCGGATGAGGCCTATCTGCACCGCGGAATCGCGGCGCGCGGCTTTCTTCGGACCTTCGTTCTGGCGGACGGCATGAAGGTGGATGGCGCGACGCTGGCCCATGGCCTGTTGCACATCGACCTCGTTCGACCCGAGCCGGAGCGCCTGGTGCAGCGAATCCCGATCAAGACGGCCGGCTGAACCGGCGGCCGTTCGAAGCGTTGAGTTTTACGGAGGTGGTCATGATGACACCCAATCTTACGACTGAAGCTTTCGCCGCCCTCGGCGCCCCGGACCTCGTCTACGTCCGCCCGATCAAGGCTGCCGAGATCATGGCGAACACGCCTGCTGCACAGATCCAGGGGTTTCAGCTCGATCCCGATCAGATTTTGTACGCAGTCCATCGCGCCGACGGCGAACGCCTGGCGGTGCTGACCGATAAGGACTCGGCCGTCGCCGCGGCGCTGGCCCATGAACTGGCGCCGGTTTCGGTGCACTAATCGACGAATGAGACGCGCGGGCCGGACTTCGACAGTCCGGCCTCGCTGCGCGTCAGGCGGCCGCTGAAGGCCTCTCCTGAACAAGAAGCGCGTGAATGGCGTCAGGCGTCCGAGCCTGGCGCAGGTGCTCGCGCAGGTCGCCCTGGCGCAGCATGCGCGACACGCGGGCCAGCGCCCGCAGGTGCTCGGAGCTCGCGTTCGGCGGCGCGAACAGCGCGAAAATCAGATCGACCGGCTGCTCGTCCACCGACTCGAAACCCGCCGGCACGTCCAGGCGCACGAACACGCCGCGCATCTGGGTCAGGCCTTCCAGCCGCGCGTGCGGCACCGCCACGCCGTGGCCGACGCCCGTCGAGCCCGCATTCTCGCGCTCGATCAGGGCGTCCAGCACGACGCCGGCGTCCAGGCCGAAGTTCCGGGCAGCGACCTCCGCCACCACGGCCAGGGCCTGGCGCTTGCTTGGCGCGCTTGCTCGCGCGGCGATCGCCGCGCGGTCCAGAATATCGCCTATTTGCATAATCTCGTGACGCCCAAACTCGAACAAAGCCCGACGCACGTTCGGCTCGGGGACGACGGATAATCCAGCGCCTAGACGCTGGTTCCGTTCACGCCTTTCCCGTCGAGCGGTTTCGTACGTTCGGGATCGATCCAGCCAATATTTCCATCTGGCCGGCGGTACACCACGGACAAGCCCCCGTGAGCGGCGTTCCTAAACACGATTGTTTGAGATTCCGTCAAGTCCAACTCCATCACCGCCATAGAAACGGTCATTTCGCGGACAGGCTTTTCTGTTTCGGCGATTACCATTCCCGAAGGTGGCGCATGCGCCGCCTGCGACGTTTCGCCGTCGTCCCAATCGACATCCTCATCCCCCTCCGGGGCCCGGATGACGAAATACGACGCCGTCTCCGCCAGCTTGGCGTTCGCCGCCGCGGAGTGGCTCTTCAGCCGGCGCTTGTATCGCCGGATACGGGTCTCGATCTTTGCGAGAGCCGCATCGAATGCGCCATGCGCATCGCTCCCCAGACCATGGGACTGCAACGCCTGGCCTGAGGCCAGTTTCACCGCGCAGTCGACTCGGAAGGAATGGCCCTCACGGCTGACCACGACGTCGGCGTCTCCGCCACGTTCGAAGTACTTACCGATGGAACCGGTGATTTCGTCGGTGACCCGCTCGCGCAGGGCCTCCCCAACGGCGACATGCTTGCCAGAGACTAAGACTTGCATGAGCTAACAACGCGCCTGCGCGGCTTAGGTGTCAAGCACCCCCGAGCCAGTTCACGAGAAGGCGAACTCCGGCGATCACCGCGTCGGCGGCGACGTACAGGAGAAAGGCGCTGAACGCGGCCAGAACGTACCCGGCGACCGCAAAGAACCCGTCGCGCTGGAACAGCGAAAAGCCCAGCACCCCGATCGTCAGGCCCGGCAGCAGATTGCCCAGCGGGATCGGCAGGATCAGCACGAAGGCCAGCACCGAGCAGATGGCGCCGATCAGCCTCTGCCCCCAGGCGCTGAACAGCACGCCGATCCGCGGCCGCGAGATCTTCTCGAACCGCTCGACCCACGGCAGCAACGGCTTGAACACCTTGTTCAGGTCCGCGCCGGTGATCCGGCGGTTGTCGACCGAGCGCGGCAGCCATGGCGCATCGACGCCCAGCGCCACCTGAGGCGCGAGCAGCAGCAGCGGCGCGCCGAGGATCGTCGACGAGCCCGGCGGCAGCGGCAGCAGGTTCGGCAGGGCGAAGATGAACAGCAGCGCGCCGAACGCCCGCGTCCCGAACCGATCGACGATTTCGCCGATGCTGACGCTCTCGCGCTCGGTGAGCTCACGAACGATGGCGGAGATGGAAGTGTGGTCTGGTTCGTCGTCCATGCCTCGCCGCAGCGGCCCCTTCAGACTTCCTGGCGCGACCACAACGCCCGAGCCTCGTTTTGGATTTGGCCTGAATTTCATCATTTACAAGCAGGCGCTCTTTGCCATATCGGAGCGCCATGCGTCGTTCGACCATTAAAAGCGCGATTAAAACCACCATGCCCGCGGGGCTTGGGGGATCGCGCGTGCTCGCCGCGTAAGACCCCAAGGACCCCGCCGGCAGGCTGGGGTCGCAATCTCGAAAAGCGAAAGACCTCGGCCTCCCGGAACTCACCCACCGGAGACGATAGAGTCATGCTTTCCACCGAAGTCGCCCGCCCCGCCGGCCAACGCCTGTTCAACGTCGCCATCGTCGGGGCCACCGGCGCCGTCGGCGTCGAGCTGATGGAGTGCCTTGAGCGCCGCAACTTCCCGGTCCGCGCGCTGAAGCTGCTGGCCTCGCCGCGCTCGGCCGGCCGCACCTACACCTTCCAGGGCCGCCAGGTGGCCGTCGAGGCGCTGACCGCCGATAGCTTCACCGGCGTCGACATCGCCCTGTTCTCGGCCGGCGCCTCGATCAGCCGGGAGTTCGCGCCGATCGCCGCGGCCAAGGGCTGCGTGGTGGTCGACAACTCGTCGGCCTTCCGCATGCAGCCGGAAATCCCGCTGGTGGTGCCGGAAGTGAACGGGCGCCTGCTGGGCGAGCAGCCGCGCATCGTCGCCAACCCCAACTGCGTCGCCGCCATCGCGGTGATGGCGCTGGCGCCGCTGCACGCCAACAACGCCATCCAGCGGGTCATCGGCGCGACCTACCAGTCGGCCTCGGGCGCCGGCGCCGCGGCCATGGCCGAACTCGAGCAATCGACCGCCGCCTACCTGGCCGGCGAGGCCTTCGAGCCGAAGGTGCTGCCGCACCCCTACGCCTTCAACCTGTTCAGCCATAACGCCGGGATCGACGCCGAGACCGGCTACAACGGCGAAGAGCTCAAGGCGATGGAGGAGATCCGCAAGATCATGTCCACGCCAGACCTGCGCCTGTCCTTCACCTGCGTGCGGGTGCCGGTTCTGCGCGCTCACTCGATGTCGCTGACCGTCGAGTTCGAGAACCCGGTCACCCCCGCGCAGGCCGAAGAGTGGCTGGCCGCCGCGCCGGGCGTGAAGCTGGTCAACGACGCGCTGCGCAACCACTTCCCGATGCCGAACGAGGCCTCGGGCGCCGACGACGTCCTGGTCGGCCGCATCCGCGCCGACCTCTCCGACCCGACCGGCCGCACGCTCAGCCTGTTCGTGGTCGGCGACCAGCTGCTGAAGGGCGCCGCCCTCAACGCCGTCCAGATCGCCGAAGTCGTGGCGCGGTAGGAGCTCAGCTCGCGACGGAGGGAGCCTGCCGACGCGATCCCCTCCGTCAGCCGCCCGCACAGACCACTCCCTCTCCCCTCGAGCGGGGAGAGGGACATCTAGGGTCGCCCCGCCGGACGATCAGAACGCCGGCTGCACTGCGCCGGCGTACTTCTGGGCGATGAACGCCTTCACCTCGGGGCTGGTCAGCGCCTTGGCCAGCTTCTGCACCCGCGGGTCATCCTTGTTGTCGGCCCGGGCGACCAGCAGGTTCACATAGGGGCTGTTCCCGTCTTCCAGGATCAGCGCGTCCTTGGCCGGGTTCAGCCCCGCGTCCAGCACGTAGTTGGTGTTGATCACCGCCAGGTCCAGCTCGCCCAGCACCCGCGGCAGGGTCGCGGCCTCCAGCTCCTTGAACTTCAGCCCCTTGGGGTTGGCGACGATGTCGTTCAGCGTCGACAGCGGGTTGGCCGGGTCCTTAAGCGTGATCAGCCCGCCCTTCTGCAGCAGCAGCAGCGCACGGCCGCCATTGCTCGGCTCGTTCGGGATCGCCACGCTGGCGCCCTGCGGCAGCTCTGCCAGCGACTTGATCTTCTTCGAATAGGCCCCGATCGGCTCGATGTGCACGCCGGCCACCTTCACCAGGTTGGTGCCGCGGGCCTTGTTGAACTCGTCGAGATAGGGCGCGGTCTGGAAATAGTTCACGTCCAGCTGCTTCTGCGCCACCTGCAGGTTGGGCTGCACATAGTCGTTGAACACCTTCACATCCAGCTTCACGCCCTCCTTGGCCAGGAGCGGGCGAACCACCTCCAGGATCTCGGCGTGCGGCACCGGGGTGGCGGCGATCACCAGGGTGTCCGCGGCGCCCGTGGCGGCCGGCTTCTGCCCGCAGGCGGCCAGCGCCAGGGCGGCGGCGGCCAGGATCAGGGTGCGCTTGTTCAGCATGGACGTCCTTTCGCGGCTCAGCGGCGGCTGAGCTTGATGACCAGGCGGTCGCCCGCCCATTGCAGCCCCTGCACCAGGGCCAGCAGCAGCAGCACCGTCACGACCATGACGTCGGTCTGGAACCGCTGGTAGCCGAAGCGGATGGCCAGGTCGCCCAGGCCGCCGGCCCCGACCACGCCCGCCATGGCGGTGTAGGAGACCAGCGCGATGGCCGTCACCGTCGCGCCGGCCACGATCCCGGGCAAGGCCTCGGGCAGCAGCGCCCCGAACACGATCTGGCGCGGGCTCGCCCCCATCGCCTGGGCCGCCTCGATGACGCCCTTGTCGACTTCGCGCAGGGCGGTCTCGACCAGCCGGGCATAGAAGGGCGCGGCGCCGACCACCAGCGGCGGGATCGCGCCAGCCACCCCCAGAGAGGTGCCGACCAGCAGCATGGTCAGCGGGATCATCACGATCAGCAGGATCACGAAGGGCACCGAGCGCAGCACATTGACCGCGAACGACAGCGCCGCATGCGCCGGGCCGTTCTCCAGCAGCTTGCCCTTTCCGGTCAGGAACAGGATCACGCCCAGCGGCAGGCCCAGCAGCACCGAGAAGCCCAGCGATCCGGCCAGCATGACCAGGGTGTCCAGGCTCGCCTGGCCGATATCTGCCCAGTTGATATTGGCGAACATCTAGGCCTCCTCGACCCGCACGCCGGCGGCGACCAGCCGCTCGCGCGCGGCGGCGATGTCGCCCCCCACCAGCGAGACCAGCAGCTGGCCGTAGGGCTCGTCGCGGATGCGGTCGATGCGCCCGGCCAGGATCGAATAGTCGACGCCGGTGTCACGGGCGATGCGGCCCAGGATCGGCTCATAGGTCGCCTGCCCGCGGAAGGTCAGCCGCAGCGCGCCGGGCGTCGCCGCGGCGCCCAGGCCGGCGGCGTCGGCCACCAGCGCCCGGGTCACCGCGTGCTGCGGATGCAGGAACACCTGCGCCACCTCGCCGCTCTCCACCACCGATCCGGCGTCCAGCACGGCGACGCGGTGACAGACGCGGCGGATCACCTCCATCTCGTGGGTGATCAGCACGATGGTCAGGCCAAGCTCGCGGTTCAGCTCGCTGAGCAGGTCGAGGATCTGCTCGGTGGTCTGCGGGTCCAGCGCGCTGGTCGCCTCGTCGCACAAAAGGATCTTCGGGCCGTTGGCCAGGGCGCGGGCGATGCCGACGCGCTGCTTCTGGCCCCCCGACAACTGCGCCGGGTGCTTGTGCGCCTGGTCGCTTAAGCCCACCCGCGCCAGCAACTGTTCGACCTTCGGCCCGATCTGCGCCCCCGGCACGCCCGCCACCTTCAGCGGATAGGCGACGTTCTGGGCGACGGTCTTGGAGGACAGCAGGTTGAAGTGCTGGAAGATCATCCCGACCCGGCGGCGCAGGGCGCGCAGACCGGCGGCGTCCAGCGCTCCGACGTCCTCGCCATCGGTGGTCACCGTTCCGGTGCTCGGCCGCTCCAGCCCGTTGATCAGGCGGATCAGGGTCGACTTGCCGGCGCCCGACTGGCCGATGACGCCGAACACCTCGCCGGCCGTCACCTCCAAGGTGACGTCACGGAGCGCGGGCGCAGGCGCGCGCGCGAAGGTCTTGCCGACGGATTGAAAGCTGATCACCGGGCATCCCTAGCCGGACGCCCGTCAGGCTCAAGACAGAATTTCTCGAAAAGCCCGCAGGCCGGGGCGCTTTCTTGCCCAAAAACCCGCGTCTAGGCGGCGGCGCGAACCGCCGGGCGATAGTTCGAGGCGTCGGTCGTGAACTCGGCGTGGCCATAGCGCGCCAACAGGCCGCGGATCTTGCGCACCAGGATGGCGTCGGCCGCCCCGCGCAGCAGCGGAATGCGCCCGGCCAGGCGATAGGCCCCCATCCGCAGGCCCACGCCCAGCGCCACCCCGGCGAACACCGCCCGGTCCAGGCCGCTGACCGTCACGCCCATGCGTTCGGCCGCCGCCCGGTCGCCCTTCAGGAACTGCCGCAGGAAGAACGCCTTGGCGAAACTCTTCTCGATCACGTTGTGCAGCCGCGCCGCCGGCGAACGGCTGGCCGGCAGATAGGCCGACAGCGTCGCGCGGATCAGCGACCCGCAGGTCTCGTCGTCGAACCCATGGCGCAGGGTCGAGTTGCGCGCGGTCATGATCCGCACGATCCCCTCGGGCGTGGTGGCCAGCAATTCCTCGGGCAGCCCCAGCAGGAAGCAGCGATAGCGGGCCAGCTCGACCTGCGCGCGCTCGGCCGCCGTGAACTCGCGCCGTCCCTGCCCGACGATCTTGAAGGCCATCAGGAAGATCGGGATCAGCCCGGCCGGCATCTGGTCGACCTGCGGGATCGGCACGCCGTACACCGCGCTGTCCCAGCGTCCGGTGCGCAGGGCGTTGAACCGCACCATCGAGTGCATCAGCCGCACCATGGCCGCGGCCTTGAACCCCTCGCCATGCCGCTCCAGCGCGCCCGGCAGCACCGTCGTCGCAAAGAAGGTCGCCGTCTCGTTCACGCGCCGGGCGGCGGTGTCGTTGCTCAAGGTCCCGGTCAGGGCCATCGGCAGGGCCGAATACTTGTTGAGGAATGTGGCGATGAACGCCCCACGGATCGCGAACGGAGCCAGGTTGGCGGTGGCGTTGCGGTCCAGCCGCGCCCCCTCGTCGACCAGCGCCATGTCCACCCAGGCCGGCGTCGCCTCCATCGCCGCGATGAAGGCGGCCAGCTCCGGCGGGGCGTTCTCCACCGCCTCGATCCCGTGGTCGCAGGCCTGCACCAGCATGGCGATCAGCCCGCGGAAGCCGTGTTGCGGAATCAGCGCCGCATAGGCGTCGGCCACCACATCGCCCAGCATCGAATAGGCGCGGACCAGCTCGATCTCCTCGTCGGTCACCTGCACGCCCAGCGGCGCGCGGTCGCGCACCACCGCCAGGGCCGGATCGTCGGTGAAGCGCTCGGGCTGGCGGTCGAAATCCACGCCGCCGTACATCAGCGGCAGTTGCGCCTTCTGGGCGGCGATACGCTGGCGGGCGCGCTCGACGGCGGGGCTCATGGACGTCTCCGGACGTTCAGATCATTGACTGCCAGGAACGATATGTAAGCATTCCTCACATTCCTACTCGCGTTCACGCGGCCGCGCCTCGCCGCCCTTCGGTTCCGCCAAATGACTGAAAGAAAACGCAGAACACCTCGCCAGGCGCGCGCCGAGTCGACCGTCGACGTGATCCTGAGCGCCGCCCTTCAACTTCTCGAGGCCGACGGCGCCGAGCGCTTGACCACCAACCACATCGCCGCCCGCGCCGGGGTCAGCATCGGCACGGTCTACCAGTACTTCCGCGACAAGGACGACATCCTGGCCGCCCTGGCGCAGCAGCGCGCGGGCGCGGTGCGCGACAGCATCGCCGACCTGGTCATCAGTCCGCCGGGCGCAAACGCCGTGCGCGCCATCGTCCAGGCCCTGACGCGCAGCTTCGACGACGCCCCGCGCGGCCGCGCCGCCCTGCTCGACGCCCTGTATCGGCGCGGGGGCGACGGCGGGCTGCAGCAGCATCACCAGGCGTTTCTGGCGGCGATCGAGGGCCGGGCGCAGATCGGCGTCGAGCTGACGCCCGAACGCGCCTTCATCCTCACCCACGCGCCGATCAGCCTCTTGCGCGCCGCCGCCGCAGAACCAGGCCTGGAACTGGACCCCGCCGCGCTCGAAGATGAACTGGTCCGCCTGCTGGAGGCCTACCTCGGCGCGCTGCCGACCGCCTAGACCGCTTCCTTCAGCATCCGCCGGCGTTCGACGGACGAGGGAATGCGCATGGCCTCGCGGTACTTGGCGACCGTCCGGCGGGCGATGTCGACGCCGGTTTCCTTGAGGATCTCGACGATCCGGTCGTCGGAGTGCACGTCACGTTCGCCGCGTTCGGTGTCGATCAGCTGCTTGATCTTGTGGCGCACGCTCTCGGCCGAATGCGCCTCCCCGCCCGAGGTCGAGGCGATCGACGAGGTGAAGAAGAACTTCAGCTCGAACATGCCGCGCGGCGTGGCGATGTACTTGTTCGAGGTCACCCGGCTGACGGTGGATTCGTGCATGCCGATGGCGTCGGCCACGGTCTTCAGGTTCAGCGGCCGCAGGTGCTCGACCCCGAAGGCCAGGAAGCCGTCCTGCTGGCGCACGATCTCGCTCGCCACCTTCAGGATGGTCTTGGCGCGCTGGTCCAGGCTCTTCACCAGCCAGTTGGCGCTGGCCATGCAGTCGGAGACGAAGACCTTTTCCTGGTCGGTCCGCGCGCCGCCGGCGACGCGGGCGTGATAGCGCTGGTCGATCAGCAGCCGCGGCAGGGTGTCGGTGTTCAACTCCACGTGCCACAGGCCGCCCAGGCCCTCGCGCACGTAGACGTCCGGCGCCACCGGCTGGCTCGGCTCGCCGCCGAACGCCGCGCCGGGCCGCGGGGTCAGGCCGCGCAGCTCGGCGACCATGTCGCGCATGTCCTCGTCGTCGACGCCGCAGATCCTGCGCAGGCCGGCCATGTCGCGGCGCGCCAGCAGTTCCAGATTGTCGAGCAGGGCCACCATGGCCGGATCGCAGCGGTCGCGTTCCTTCAGCTGCAGCATCAGGCACTCGCGCACGTCGCGGGCGAACACGCCGGTCGGCTCGAAGCCCTGCAGCGCGGTCAGCACCTCTTCGACGGCGGTCAGTTCGCAGCCCAGCCGCTCGGCGGTCTCGACCAGGTCGCAGCGAAGATAGCCGCCCTCGTCCACCCCGTCGATCAGCACCGCGGCTATGGCGTTCTGCGGCGCGCTCAGCCCGGCGACCGCCAGTTGGTCGTGCAGGTGCTCGCTCAGGGTCTTCTCGCGGGTCAGCCGGCCTTCGAAGTCGTCGGTGTCCTCGAAACTGCCGCCCTTGCCGGCGCGCGACCAGTCGACGGCCCCGCCCGCATGCTGGGCCTCCTGGGCGTCGCCGGTGGCGTGCTCGCCTGGCGAGGCTTGGTCGTGCGAGGTGTCCATGTCCGCCGCGGCGGCATGGTCGGTCACCTGGTCGGCGGAATAGTCGTCGGCCTCGCTGCGCGGCTGCTCCTCGCGGTCGGGCTCTGATTCGCGCTCGTCGCGCTGCAGCAGCGGATTGCGCTCCAGCTCGCCCTCGACGAAGGCATCGAGCTCAAGGTTCGAGAGCTGCAGCAGCTTGATCGCCTGCTGCAGCTGGGGCGTGATGACCAGCCCCTGCCCTTGCCTCAGCTCCAAACGCGCGCCGAGCGCCAAATCCGCCTCCTGGCCTGTTTCTTGCTGGCGAGGTTAGCGCGCTCATCCCAACCGAAGTGTTAACCGCCCGACTGACGCGTTAACCGCAAGTCGAGGCTCGTTACGCCGCCATGGTCTGCGCCTGCGCAGCCAGCGGCGCCCAGTCGAACTCGGGATAGACCCCGGCCATCATCCGATCGACATACGCCGTCAGATTGCCAAAGCTCATGGCCCGGTCGCGGATCGGCGCGTCGAAGAACGGCGTCATCAACCCAGCCAATACGCCGAACGCGATGGCGTCCACGCCCGTGGGCCGCGCGCCCATCAGGAACGGCTTGCCGTCCAGCAGCGCCGATAGCGCCGCCAGCGAGCGCACCCCCAGCCCCAAGCCTTCATCGTCCGTGTGCCGACCGATGCCGACGGCGCGCAGGTTCTCGCCGATCCGGGCCTGGGCGTCGCGGCGCATGTCCTCCTGCATCGCGGGCGGCATGGCCTGGAAGAATTGCGCGGGGCCCTTGGCGTAGTTTTCGGGAATCAGCCAGCGGGCGTTGATCAAGGTCCAGCACAGGTGGTTCTCGACCATGCGTTCGATGGCCCAGGCCTGGGCGCGCTCGGCCACGCCAAGCCCCTCGTCGAAATCGAGACCGTACTTCCGCTCCAGGTGCTGGCGGATGAAATGACTGTCGGCGATCAGTTCGCCGTCGTCGTCCAGCCAGGGCAGCTGGCCCTTGGGCGACATCTGCGGCGGGGCGGCTTCCTTGACGTAGGCCAGGCCCGCCAGACGCAGATGGACCTCCGTCTTGGTCACATAGGGGCTGGCCTCGGGCAGTCCGAACTTCGCGCCGATTCCGTAAAGCGTGATCATGGAGTCTCTCCCTGAAAGAACTCCGTTGGCTTAGAACCGGGCTACTGCCACCATGCTGTCAGCATCCCTCGCCGATGCTCCCAGCCCATGAAGCGGATCTCCATGCGACGCGCCGACCGCCTGTTCCAGATCATCCAGATCATGCGCCGGGCGCGCGCGCCGATCACGGCCGACACCATCGCCGAGGAGCTGGAGACCTCGAAGCGCACCGTCTACCGCGACATCGCCACCCTGATGGGCCAGCGGGTGCCGATCCGCGGCGAGGCGGGCATGGGCTATGTGCTCGACCAGGGTTTCGACCTGCCGCCGCTGATGCTGACCCCCGACGAGATCGAGGCCGCGGTGCTCGGCGCCCAATGGGTGGCCAGCCGCGGCGACCCATCCCTGGCCCGCGCCGCCCAGGACCTGATCGCGAAGATCGGCGCCTCGGTGCCCGAGCGTCTGCGCCCCTATGTGCTGGAACCCGCCGGCCGCGCCGTGCCGGCCTGGCGCTCGACCCCGCCCGACCAGCTCGACATGGCGCAGGTCCGCGCCGCCATCCGCGCCGGCCGCAAGATCACGCTCTGCTATCGCGACGAACAGGACCGCGAGAGCGAGCGCACCGTCTGGCCGGTCACCGTGGGCTATCATGAGACGGTGCGCATGCTGGTCGCCTGGTGCGAGCTGCGCACCGACTTCCGCAACTTCCGCACCGACCGGGTGGTCAGCGCGCAATTCCTCGAGGACCGCTATCCCGACCGCCCCTCGCTGCTGCGGGCCCGCTGGCGCGCGGCGCGGGAGGCGGAACACCGGCGCTATCTGGACGACGCCAAGTCCGGCGCCGGCTAATCCTGGCCGAAGCGCTCGCCCAGGTAGACGCGGCGAACTTCCGGATCGTCGACGATCTGGTCGGGGGTGCCTTCGAACAGCACCTCGCCGGCGTGAATGATCGAAGCGCGGTCGATGATGTCCAGCGTCTCGCGGACATTGTGGTCGGTGATCAGGATGCCGATGCCGCGGCCCTTGAGGTAGGTGATCACCTCGCGGATGTCGGCGATCGCCAGCGGGTCGATGCCGGCGAACGGCTCGTCCAGCAGCATGAACGACGGCTCGCTGGCCAGGGCGCGGGCGATCTCCACCCGGCGGCGCTCACCGCCCGACAGCGAAATGGCCGGCGAATTGCGCAGATGCTCGATGCGCAGCTCCTGCAGCAGCTCGGTCACCGTCTGCTTGGCGCGCGCCTGACTGCGTTCGCGCAGCTCGACCACGGCCATCACGTTCTCTTCCACGGTCATGGCGCGGAAGATCGAGGTTTCCTGCGGCAGGTAGCCCACGCCCATGCGGGCGCGCTGGTACATCGGCTGGCGGGTGATGTTCTCGCCGTCGAGATAGATCGAGCCGTAGTCGGCCGGGATCAGGCCGGTGATCATGTAGAAACAGGTGGTCTTGCCCGCGCCGTTGGGGCCGAGCAGGCCCGCGACCTCGCCCCGCGCCAGGCGCAGCGAGACGCCCTTCACCACCGCGCGCTTGCGGAAGGACTTGCCGATGTTGTCGACGACAAGCCCTTCGCCGGCTAGGCCCGGCAGCGATTGATCGGCGTCAGCCTGCAAGAGAACTCCTAGCGCCGCGCGGCAGGCTGGCCCGCCTGCTGGTTCGGGAAGATCACCGCGCGGGGACGCGCCTTGCCGCGGCCCTTGGCGCCCGATTCCATCTGCGCGTCGCCGGTGGCGACGTTGACGACCAGCCGGTCGCCGCGGATCACGTTCTGGCCCGACACCGCGACGACGTCGCCGGTGATGACGATGCGCTCGGCGGTCACGTCATAGTTGGCGTTGTCGCCCCGCACCTTCTGCTGCGGCGTCACGTAATAGACGTTGCCGATCGCCTCCATGCGGTCCAGCGCCCCGCAGGCGCCGGTCGCGCCGCCGGGCCGGGCGCCCGTCTGCTTGGAGAAGGTCTTGATCACGTCGGCGCGCAGCCGCGTGCGATCCTGCAGCGCCTCGGCCGATCCGCTCCAGATCGACAGGCACTGGTTGTTCACGACTTCCAGCGCGTCGGCGGTGATGTCCACCGGCGCGTCGGAACTCTGGCTGAGCTGCGCGGCCGCCGGGCCTGCGCCCAGCGCAATGGCAAAAGCGGCCAGGGCCGCCAGCTTCGTCATTTCAAGCCCGCTCATGCTCATGAAGCCCATTTGGGAAGCCCGGTGCGAAAGGTCGAGTAGTGCAGTGCATAAGCTCTACTTCGAATCGATGCGTCCGCGCACCCCGCCCTTGAAGACCAGGCGTTCGCCCTTGTCGTACACGCCATAGGACTTCGCCGTGATTTCGCCAAGCGAGGACGCGCCCGAGATGAGCCCTTCGCCCTCCAGTTCGCCGGTCGCCGTGTTGAAGATCGAGCTGGCGGTGTCGAAGGTCACGTCGCCGCCGCTCATCTTGACGCCGCCGTCCAGGTTCAGCACCCGGCGATCCTCGCGATAGACGCCCGACTTGGCGGTGACGCGCGTCGGATTGACCCCTTCGGCGTCGAGGATCAGCGCCGGCTTGTCCAGCAGCACCCGCTGATAGTCGTTCTCGTCGCGCACCGCGGTCGACGCGGTCAGCACGAAGGCGCGGCCCTTCTCGTCCTTGCCCACGAAGCGCGGATTGACCAGCTCGATCGGCGCGTCGGCCTCGCGCGGCGCGGCGTCGCGGCCCAGGAAGGTCGTGTGCAGGATGAATCCCAGCAGCGCCAGCAGGATCGCGACGATCAGCGCCGGCAAGATCACCCGCAGCCGCCGGATCAGCCGCGAACGCCGCCGCCAGCGCTCGAAGTCGCTTCTGCCAGGCGGGTTTGCGGTTATGGCGGCCAGCGTCATGGCGGCCTCAGGCGTGGGCGAAGATGTCGACCTCTTCCCAACCCCTCACGTCCAGCAGGGCGCGGTGCGGGAGAAAGTCGAAACAGGCGCGGGCCAGGCCGTCGCGGCCTTCCCGCTCCAGCATGGCGTCGAGCTTGGCGCGCAGGGCGTGCAGGTGCAGCACGTCCGAGGCCGCATAGGCGATCTGGTCGTCGGAGAGCTTGGCCGCGCCCCAGTCGGAGCTCTGCTGCGCCTTGGACATGTCGACGCCCAGCAGTTCCTTGCTGACGTCCTTCAGCCCATGGCGGTCGGTGTAGGTGCGGGCCAGCTTGGACGCGATCTTCGTGCAGTAGACCGGCGCGGTGACCACCCCCAGGTGCAGGTGGAACATGGCGATGTCGAAGCGCCCGAAGTGGAAGATCTTCAGGATCTTCGGATCGGTCAGCACCCGCTTCAGGTTCGGGGCGTCGTAGGTGGAGCGGTCCAGCTGGACCAGGTGGGCGTCGCCCTTGCCGTCCGACAGCTGCACCACGCACAGCGGGTCGCGGCCCAGTTGCAGGCCCATGGTCTCCGAATCGACCGCCACGGCCTCGGCGTCGGCGAACACGCCGTCGGGAAGATCGCCAATATGCAGATGGTTGGCCAAGGGCCGTCTCCGAAACTTCAAGTCGCGCCACCCTATATAGCGCGCGATCTCCGCCGCACAGGCGCAGACGCGTAATGGACGTACACCTGTCGCGGCCGCGCAACGCTAGCGCAACCTGCAGGAACCATCATGTCTGGGAGCTGAACGACGCCACTCTTCGAGAGAGTGGTGCCCAGGAGAGGACTCGAACCTCCACGACCTTTCGGCCACTGGCACCTGAAGCCAGCGCGTCTACCAATTCCGCCACCTGGGCCCGTTCCCTTAGGATCGGGAGGGCGCTCTTTAGGGCGCCGCACTTCGCCGGTCAACACGGTCCGTCGCATAATTCGAAGTCACGTTGCAGCGCGGGGCGGGTTCGTCTATCCGGGCGGCTCGGAACCCTCTTTGTTTTATATGCGGACGCACGGCATGCAGGATCTGGTCACGGTCTTCGGCGGATCGGGCTTCATCGGAACCCAGATTGTTCGGGCCCTCGCCAAGCAGGGTCTGCGCATCCGGGTGGCGGTGCGCCAGCCGCACCTGGCCCACACCATGCGCCTGATGGGCGACGTCGGTCAGGTCGAGGTCGTCCAGGCCAATATCCGCGACGAAGCCTCGGTGCGCCGCGCGCTGACCGGCGCCCAGGCCGCCGTCAACGCCGTCGGCATCTTCCACGACACCGGCCGCCAGAAGCTGACGGCGGTGCACGTCGACGGCGCCCGCAACGTCGCCCGCATGGCGCGTGAACTCGGCGTCGAACGCCTGGTGCTGATTTCCGGCATCGGCGCCCACAGCGGCGAGGGCGCGGACTACGTCGCCTCCAAGGGCCAGGGCGAGACCGTCACCCGCGAGGCGTTCCCCGACGCCGTCATCCTGCGTCCCTCGGTCGTATTCGGCCAGGGCGACAAGCTACTGAACACCTTCGGCCAGATGGCCGTCTACAGCCCGGTGCTGCCGCTGATCGGCGCTGAAACCCGTCTCCAGCCGATCTATGTCGGCGACCTGGCGCGCGCCGCCGCGGCCGCTGTCACCGACCCGGCCTGCGCCGGCCGCACCTACGAGCTGGGCGGTCCGGGCGTCTTCACCGTGCGCCAGATCGTCGAACTGGTCGTCGCCGAGACCGGCCGCCGCCGCATGCTGGTCCCGGTGCCGTTCGGGATCGCCGGCCTGCTGGCCAAGCTCTCGGCGCCGATCGGCCTGATCACGCCGCTGTCGCCGCCGATCACCGCCGGCCAGGTCGAGATCCTCAAGAACGACAACGTGGCCGACCCCGCCCTGCCGGGCCTGGCCCAGCTGGGCGTCGCCACGCCGATGACGCTGGAAGCGATCGCTCCGACCTACCTCTACCGCTTCCGCAAGGGCGGCCAGTTCGCCGACCAGGTCGTTCCGGCGGCCTAAGGCCCGGCGGCGGCCTCAGCCGCCGTGGAAGTAGAGGACGCCCAGGCCGACCAGGCCCGCGCCGATCCGCCACCAGCCGTAGGGCGCCAGCCCGAAGCGGTTGATGAAGTCCAGCATGGTCTTCACGACGATCAGGCCTGACAGGAAGCTGACCACGAAGCCGATGGCGATGAGCCCCAGGTTGTCGCCGGTCAGCACGTCCTTGTTCTCCCAGAAGTCCAGGGCGAAGGCCCCGACCATGGTCGGGATGGCCATGAAGAACGAGAACTCGGCCGCCGCGCGCCGGTCGATGCCGATCAGCACCCCGCCGACGATGGTCGCGCCCGAGCGCGAGACGCCGGGCACCATGGCCAGGCACTGACAGAGCCCGACGCCCAGCGCCCGCTTCCACGTCAGGTTCATCGCGTCGGCTTCCTTGGGCTCGGGCGCCCAGCGGTCGACCAGCAGCAGGATCACCCCGCCGACGATCAGCATCACGCAGATCAGGGTGATGCTCTCGAACAGCACGGTCTTGATGAAGTCGTGCGCGAAGAACGCCACCACCATCGACGGCAGCACCGAGATCACCACGCTGGCGGCGAACCACCGGGCGCTGGGATCGCTGGGCAGGCGGATGAACACCCCCCACAGCCGTTGGAAGTACAGCACCACCACCGCCAGGATCGCGCCCAGCTGGATCATGACGGTGAAGGTGTCCCAGAAGCCGCTGGGCAGGCCCAACAGCTTCTTGGTCAGCAGCAGGTGCCCCGTCGACGAGACCGGAATGAACTCCGTCAGGCCTTCGACAAGACCGAGGATGACGGCGGCGATCCAGTCCGGCACTGGCGACTCCATGGAATGAGGTTGAGGGATCAAGGGCGATGAACAGGGTAAATTTCAGGTTCATCCACTTTTGGGACTACCTATCGGCCCGGGCGGAACCCGAAGCTCCATCCACGTCGATGTGACGGCTAAATTGGTCTCGTAATTTTACCATCAACTTTCACGGGCTTGCATTCGCCGCTACAGACCGAGCCAGCCTGACATCCGGGTGTGGAGGTTTTGCGGCCATGGCCGAGCGCATGCTGAAGTTCACGACCGTCGAACGGATCACGCCGGCCAAGCGTGCGGCCGAGACGCGCGCCGGTGATTTCCACGAGATCTACGCCGACTTCATCGACGCCAAGGCGGCCGAGCAGGCCTCGCGCTGCTCGCAATGCGGCATCCCGTTCTGTCAGACCCACTGCCCGCTGCACAACAACATCCCAGACTGGCTGCGGATGACCGCCGAGGGCCGGCTGCAGGAGGCCTATGCCCTCAGCCAGGCCACCAATTCGATGCCCGAGATCTGCGGCCGCATCTGCCCGCAGGACCGCCTGTGCGAGGGCTCGTGCACCATCGAGCAGTCCGGCCACGGCACCGTCACCATCGGCGCGGTCGAGCGCTACCTGACCGACAAGGCCTGGGAGGAAGGCTGGGTCCAACCCCTGCGCGCCGGCCCCGCCCGCGGCCAGTCGGTCGGGATCATCGGCGCCGGCCCGGCCGGCCTGGCCGCCGCCGAGCGCCTGCGCGAAGCCGGCTACGACGTTGTCGTCTACGACCGCCACGACCGCGCCGGCGGCCTGCTGATCTACGGCATCCCCGGCTTCAAGCTGGAGAAGGACGTGGTCGAGCGCCGCACGCGCCGCCTGGCCGAGGGCGGCGTCGAGTTCAGGCTGTCGTTCGAGGTCGGCCGCGACGCCTCGCTGGAGGAGCTGCGCGCCCGCCACGACTCCATCCTCATCGCCACCGGCGTCTACGCCGCGCGCGAACTGGTCGCGCCTGGCGCGGGTTCAGCCGGGGTCGCCCCGGCGCTCGACTACCTGATCGCCTCGAACCGCGTCGGCCTGGGCGACAGCGTTCCGGCCCACGACAGCGGCGAGCTCAACGCCGCGGGCCGCGACGTGGTCGTGGTCGGCGGCGGCGACACCGCCATGGACTGCGTGCGCACCGCCGTGCGCCAGGGCGCCAAGTCGGTCACCTGCCTCTATCGCCGCGACCGCGCCAACATGCCCGGCTCGGCCCGCGAGGTCGCCCACGCCGAGGAGGAAGGCGTCGTCTTCGAATGGCTGGCCGCGCCGCGCGCGGTGCTGGGCGACGCCGGCCGCGCCGACGGCCTGCGCGCCATCCGCATGCGCCTGGGCCCGCCCGACGCCACCGGCCGCCAGGCGCCGGAAGAGGTCGAGGGGGGTGACTTCGACCTGCCCGCCGACCTCGTCATCAAGGCCCTGGGCTTCGATCCTGAGGACTTGCCGACCCTGTTCGCAGCGCCCGACCTGACCGTGTCGCGCTGGGGCACGCTGAAGGCCGACTTCAGGACCCAGGCGACCAGCCTGCCGGGCGTCTTCGCCGCCGGCGACATCGTCCGCGGCGCCTCGCTGGTGGTCTGGGCCATCCGCGACGGCCGCGACGCCGCCGACGCCATCCACCAGTACCTCTCGCAGCGCGCGCTGCTGGCCGCGGAGTGATCCCGATGAGCAACCACCGAGACGAATGGTTCGAAGGCGACACCGCCCGCTACCTCGCCAACCGCGCCGCCCTGACCGCCGCCCATGCCTACTCCCCCGGCGACGAACGCGACGCCTGCGGCGTGGGCCTCGTCTGCGCGGTCGACGGCAAGCCGCGCCGCGAGGTGGTCGAGCTGGCCATCACGGCGCTCAAGAGCGTCTGGCACCGCGGCGCAGTCGACGCCGACGGCAAGACCGGCGACGGCGCCGGCGTGCTGCTGTCGGTCCCGCAGGACTTCTTCGCCGACCAGGTGACCCGCATCGGCCACGTCCTGCGCCCCGGCCCCATCGCCGTCGGTCAGGTGTTCCTGCCGCGCAACGACCTCGGCGCCCAGGAAGCGGCCCGGACCATCGTCGAGGCCGAGGCCCTGCGCTTCGGCTTCTACATCTATGGCTGGCGCCAGGTGCCCGTCGACACCTCGGTGATTGGCGAGAAGGCCAACGCCACCCGCCCCGAGATCGAACAGATCATGCTCTCGCCGCCGGCCGGCCTGACCGGCGAGGCGCTGGAGCGCGCCCTGTTCCTGTGCCGCAAGCGCATCGAGAAGCGCGTCGCCGCCGCCGGCATCCAGCACTTCTACCTGTGCTCGTTCTCGGCCCGGCAGCTGATCTACAAGGGCATGTTCCTCGCCCAGCACATCGACGAGTTCTATCCCGACCTGCGCGACGAACGCTTCGCCGCCGCGGTGGCGATTTTCCACCAGCGCTATTCAACCAACACCTTCCCCGAATGGCGCCTGGCCCAGCCCTTCCGGATGCTCGCCCACAACGGCGAGATCAACACCAAGAAGGGCAACGTCAACTGGATGCGCTCGCACGAGATCCGGATGGCGGCCGACGCCTTCGGCGAGATGGGCGACGACGTGAAGCCGGTCATCCAGGACCCCCACGGCTCGGACTCCATGGCCCTCGACAACACCTTCGAGGTGCTGGTCCGCGCCGGCCGCGACGCTCCCATGGTCAAGGCGCTGCTGATCCCCGAGGCCTGGAACGCCCGCTCGGACGAACAGATCAAGCCGGCGCACAAGGCGCTCTACGCCTACTGCAACTCGGTGATGGAGCCGTGGGACGGTCCCGCCGCGGTCTGCGCCACCGACGGCCGCTGGGTCGTGGCGGGCAAGGACCGCAACGGCCTGCGTCCCCTGCGCGTCGCCTATACCGACGACGGCCTGCTGATCATGGGCTCCGAAGCGGGCATGTGCCGGGTCGACGAGGCCCGCATCATCAAGAAGAGCCACATCTCCGCCGGCCGGATGATCGCCGTCGACCTGGCCGAGGGCCGCCTTTACGGCGAGGACGAGATCATCGACGAACTCGCCGTCCGCCATCCCTACGACCAGTGGCTCGGCAACATGGTCGACCTGGAGAACGAGATCGCCCCCGGCCCCGAGCCGCGCGCCTATTCGCGTGAGGAGCTGATCCGCCGCCAGGTCGCCGCCGGCATGAGCCTCGAGGACATCGAGCTGATCCTCGCGCCTATGGTCGAGGACGCCAAGGAGGCCGTCGGCTCGATGGGCGACGACGCGCCCCTGGCCGTGCTCAGCGACCAGTACCGGCCGCTGTCGCACTTCTTCCGCCAGAACTTCAGCCAGGTGACCAACCCGCCGATCGACTCGCTGCGCGAGACCTCGGTGATGAGCCTGAAGACCCGCTTCAAGAACCTCGGCAACATCCTGGCCCAGGACGAGGCCCAGACCGACGTCTTCGTGCTGGAGAGCCCGGTGCTGACCACCGGCATGTACCAGCGCATCGCCCAGTTCATCGGCGACAAGAACGTCGCCGTCATCGACTGCACCATGCCGGTTCCGGCCGCCGAGAGCCGGCCCGGCGACGCCCTGCGCGCCAACCTCGACCGCATCCGCGCCGAGGCCGAGGACGCCGCCCTGCGCGGCTGCGCGACCATCGTCCTCACCGACGAGGCCGCCGGTCCCGAGCGCATCGGTCTGCCGATGATCCTGGCCACCGGCGGGGTCCACTCCTCGCTGGTCGCCAAGGGCCTGCGCTCCTACGTCTCGATCATCGTCCGCTCGGCCGAGTGCCTCGACACCCACTACTTCGCGGTGCTGGTCGGGGTCGGGGCCACGGCGGTCAACGCCTACCTGGCGCAGGAGAGCTTCCAGGACCGTCTCGATCGCGGCCTGACCGGCGACCTGACGCTTCGCCAGCTCTGCCTGAACTTCAAGCACGCCATCGAGGGCGGCCTGCTGAAGATCATCGCCAAGATGGGCATCGCGGTGATCTCGTCCTATCGCGGCGGCCTGAACTTCGAGGCGCTGGGCCTGTCGCGCGCCCTGGTCGCCGAGTTCTTCCCGGGCATGCCCTCGCGCATCTCCGGCATCGGCCTGGCCGGCATCGAGGCCAAGGCTCTCGAACTGCACCGCAAGGCCTGGGACGCCGCGGCCATCTCCCTGCCGGTCGGCGGCTTCTACAAGGCCCGCCGCACCGGCGAGGCCCACGCCTTCGAGGCGCGGATGATCCACGCCCTGCAGCGCGCCTGCGACACCGGCAACTACGCCGCCTACAAGACCTTCTCCGAGGGCATGCGGCGGATGCCGACCATCCAGCTGCGCGACCTGCTCGACCTGCGCTCGCCCGAGCGCGCGGTCAGCCTCGACGAGGTCGAGAGCGTCAACGAGATCCGCAAGCGCTTCCTGACGCCTGGCATGAGCATGGGCGCCCTCAGCCCCGAGGCGCACGGCGTGCTCAACATCGCCATGAACCGGATCGGCGCGAAGAGCGTCTCCGGCGAAGGCGGCGAGGACCCGGCCCGATACAAGCCGCTGCCCAACGGCGACAACCCGAACTCTGCGGTCAAGCAGATCGCCTCGGGCCGGTTCGGCGTCACCGCGCAGTACCTGAACGAGTGCCGCGAGATCGAGATCAAGGTCAGCCAGGGCGCCAAGCCCGGCGAGGGCGGCCAGCTGCCCGGCTTCAAGGTCACCGAGCTGATCGCCAAGCTGCGTCACTCGACGCCGGGCGTGATGCTGATCTCGCCGCCGCCGCACCACGACATCTATTCGATCGAGGACCTGGCCCAGCTCATCTACGACCTCAAGCAGATCAACCCTGAGGCTCGGGTCTGCGTGAAGCTGGTGGCCATGACCGGCATCGGCGCCATCGCCGCCGGGGTCGCCAAGGCCAAGGCCGACGTGATCCTGATCTCCGGCAATGTCGGCGGCACCGGCGCCTCGCCGCAGACCTCGATCAAGTACGCCGGCGGGCCCTGGGAAATGGGCCTGTCCGAGGCCAACCAGGTCCTGACCCTGAACAACCTGCGCCACTCCGTGCGGCTGCGGGCCGACGGCGGCATGCGCACCGGCCGCGACGTCGTCATCGCCGCCATGCTGGGCGCCGAGGAGTTCGGCATCGGCACCGCCAGCCTGATCGCCATGGGCTGCATCATGGTCCGCCAGTGTCACTCCAACACCTGCCCGGTGGGGGTCTGCACCCAGGACCAGGCGCTGCGCGACAAGTTCTCCGGCAGCCCGGAAAAGGTCATCAACCTCTTCACCTTCATCGCCGAGGAGGTGCGCGAGATCCTGGCCGGCCTTGGCTTCCGCAGCCTCAACGAGATCGTCGGCCGCACCGACCTGCTGCAACAGGTCAGCCGCGGCGGCGAACACCTCGACGACCTCGACCTCAACCCGCTGCTGGTCCGCGCCGACCCCGGCCCGCACGCGCCGTTCTGCACGGTCGAGGGTCGCAACGAGGTGCCCGACACTCTCGACGCCCAGATCGTCCGCGACGCCGCCCCGCTGCTCGAGCGCGGCGAGAAGATGCAGCTGACCTACACCGTGCGGAACACCGCCCGGGCGATCGGCTCGCGCACCTCATCGCACATCGTGCGCAAGTTCGGCATGGAGGGCCTGCCCCCCGGCCACCTGACCGTCCAGCTCAAGGGCTCGGCCGGCCAGAGCCTCGGCGCCTTCGCCGTCCAGGGTCTGCGGATCGAACTCACCGGCGAGGCCAACGACTATGTCGGCAAGGGCCTGTCCGGCGCCACCTTGATCATCCGCCCCGCCCCGCAACTGGCGGCCGCCCAGACCAACGCCATCATCGGCAACACCGTGCTCTACGGCGCGACCAGCGGGCGGCTGTTCGCCGCCGGCCTGGCCGGCGAGCGCTTCGGGGTGCGCAACTCCGGCGCCGTCACCGTGGTCGAAGGCTGCGGGACCAACGGCCTGGAATACATGACCGGCGGCGTCGCCGTGGTGCTGGGCCCGGTCGGCTTCAACTTCGCAGCCGGCATGACCGGCGGCATGGCCTATGTGCTCGATCTCGACGACCGCTTCCTGACCATGCTCAACACCGACAGCGTCGTGGTCGAACGGATCGGAACGCGCCACTGGGAAGCCGAGCTCAAGGCCCTGGTCGAGGAACACGCCCGCGAAACCGGCTCGCCCCTCGCGGAAACCATCCTGCGCGACTGGGACCGCCAGCTGCCCAAGTTCTGGCAGGTCGTCCCCAAGGAAATGGTCCACCGCCTCGACAAGCCCCTGGCCGAGGAAGAAGCCGTGCACCACCGGGCCTAGAACGGCGCCGCCCCCTCACCCTGACCTCCCTCGATCTGGAACATTTGCGGAACGATCTCTATAGTCCCCTCGCCCCCCTTGGGGGAGAGGGTTAGGGTGAGGGGGACGCCGATGCCGCGCAACGCCTCGACTGCGCAGGCACGATCGCTACGCGCCAGGCAGACCAACGCCGAAGCCTACCTATGGGCGGCGTTGCGCAATCGCCAACTCGGCGGCTGGAAGTGGCGCCGCCGGGTCGGGATCGGTCCCTTCGTCGTCGACTTCCTCTGTATCGAGGCGAGGCTTGTCATCGAACTCGACGGCGCCGGCCACGCCGAACGCCGCGACCACGACGCACTGAGGACGGCCATGCTCGCGGCGCACCGCCTGCGCGTCATCCGGTTCTGGAACCACGTGGTCTTCGAAGGCCGCGAATCCGTGTGCGACGCGATCCTTGCTGCGTGTGACGGCGAGCGTGGCGCCGCCCCCTCACCCTAGCCCTCTCCCCGAGGGGAGAGGGAAAAGACGACCCAGCCCGCACAACACGTCCCCTCGCCCCCTTGGGGGAGAGGGTTAGGGTGAGGGGGACGCAGCGCCGCCCGACGCGCGCGGAAACTCCGCCGCCATCGCCTCCACCTCGCGGGCCACGTTCTCCATCGGCGCCTGCGGCACCCGCACGCTGCCCACGCGCGGGCTGTCGAGATCGACGATCAAGCTGATCGCCATCGCCACCAGGATGAACAGCCCGCAGGTCGCCACCAGATGTCGTCGGCGGCCCGGCGCCAGCCCGTGGCCCATGATCGCGGCGGTGACCACCGCGAAGGTCACCAGCACGTGCAGCGCCCGCGCCGGCACCCGCTCCTCCAGCGCCGCGCGCCGCGTGGTCTCCAGATTGAACATCTCGTTGGTCGGCATCATCACGCCCATGGCCAGCGGCGCGCCTTCGGGCGTCCGCACCGCGGCGTGGACCTGCCGCCAGATCTTGGCCTGCATGGCTTCGGCCTGCGCCTCGGCCTCCCCGACACGCAGCATGTCGGCGCCGAAGTCGTAGAACTCCAGCCGCACCTTCACATAGTCGGCCATGCTGTTGAGCAGCTCGCTCCGATGCGGCTCGGGCATCAGCTGGTAGCGCAGGACCGCCGTCGAGATGGCGTTGGCCTCGGCCACCACCAGCTGCCGGCGCTCCACGAAGCGATCGTTGGCCATGCTGAAGACGAAGGCGATCAACAGCCCGAGCAGGCCGAGCGCCGCGCTCAGCACATAGCCGGACCCGGATTCGTGGGGATCCGGCTCGCCCTTGCCGCGCGCGCGGTCCAGCGCGCCTCTGTGCAGCCGATAGCCCAGCTCCACGGCCAGGACGAGCACCGCCGTCAGCAGCAGCCAGCCCAACAGGGTCGCGCCCATTCCGCCGCTCCTCAGCCTGAAGCCAAGGTCTCAAGCCCTTCTAGCCGACGCCATCGGTTGTCGCCCTGAGCCGGCGGGCGGGCTTACCCCACCTCGACCCCGGCATAGCGCGCCCGCGGACGGATCACCCCGCCGCCCTGCCCCTGCTCGATCGCATGGGCGATCCAGCCGGCGCAGCGGGCGACGGCGAACAACGCAAACGGCGCGTCGGTCGGCAGCTTCAACACCCGCGCCATCGCCACCAGGGCGAAATCGACATTCGGCGCCAGGCCGGTGATGGCGCTGATCGTCGCCTGCAGCCTGGCCATCTCCGGATCGGGGTCGAAGCGCTCCAGCAGCGCCGCGGCGCGCGGGTCGCCGTCGGGATAGAGATTGTGCCCGAAGCCCGGGATGTGCCGGTCCTCGGCCAGCCGCGCGGTCACCGCCGCCCGCGCGCCGATCTCGCCGGCCTCGCGGGTCAGGCTCTGCACCGCCGCCGCCGCGCCGCCGTGCCGCGGCCCCGACAGCGCCGCCATCCCCGCCAGGGACGAGGCCGCCAGCGAGGCGCCGGTCGAGGCGGCCACCCGCGCGGCGAAGGTCGAGGCGTTGAGCTCGTGGTCGGCCAGCAGCACCAGCGCCCGGCGGATCAGGTCCGCGCCGGGGCCGCCCGGCCCCAATCCCCAGGCCAGGGCCAGCCGCCCGGCGATCGCCCCGCCGCCGACCTGGCCGGCGATGGCGTCGGTCAGCACGTCCAGCAGGGTCGCGGCCTCGACCGCCAGGGCCAGGGGATTGCGCCCCCGCGCCGGCGGATCCTCGCCCGCTCGCGCGGCCAGCGCCAGGAACGCGCGCGAGCGCATGTCCTCGCCCTCCGGCGGCCGCGGCCGGTCGGTGCGCTTCAGCGCCGCGCCATGCCCGCCGCGCAGCAGCCGCGCCACCGACTCCAGCGTCTCGGTCTGCGCCAGCTCGACGGCGTCGCGCCCGCGATAGAACAACCGCCCGCCCGAGATCGTGGTGATCGCCGAGGTCAGCACCGGCTCGCCCCACGAGATCGCGCCGGCCGCCACCTCCGCCACCTTGCGGCTGCGGCTCTTGCGGTCGGTCAGGGCGGCGATGTCGGCGACCCGGTAGAGGCTGCGGCGCGGATCGTGCGGATCGGGCCGCACCTGCACCCGCCCCCGGCTCACATAGGCGTAGAGCGTCTGCGGGCGCACGCCCAGCCGCGAGCGCGCCTCATCGGCGGCGATCCATTCGGGCGGTCTGGCGGCGGCGGACGCGGTCATATGTTGATTATATTGATCAAGATTGACGCTTCCAGCTTGCGGGCAAATATCGCGGCAAGCAAGAGGAGTTCTCGCCATGTCCGATGGCCTTGAAGACGTCGTCGCCGCCAACACCGTGATGTCGGAAGTCGACGGTCAGCGCGGCGTGCTGATCATCCGCGGCCACTCCCTCGACGAGCTGGCCGGCGCCACGCGGTTCGAGGACCTGGTCCGCATCCTGTTCGACGGGTTCTTCGACGACCTGCCCGCCGACCTCGCGCCAGCCCTGGGCGCCGCCCGCGCCGAGGTGTTCTCGGAGGTCGCCGCCCTCGACCCCGGCCTGCTCGACCTGACCCCGGTCGAGGCGATGCGCGCGCTCACCGCCCGCCTCGGCGACGGCGACGACCTGCCGACCGCCCTGCGCCTGATCGCGGCCCCTGCGGTGTTCACCGCCGCCGTGGTCCGCGCCCACCAGGGCCAGGCCCCGGTCGCCCCCGATCCGGCCCTTTCCCACGCCGCCGACGTCCTGCGCATGATCGCCGGCAAGACGCCGACCAAGGCCCAGGCCGACGCCCTCGACACCTATCTGGTCACGGTCAGCGACCACGGCCTCAACGCCTCGACCTTCGCCGCCCGGGTGATCGCCTCGACCCGCGCGGGCCTGACCTCGGCCGTGCTCGGCGGCATCAGCGCGCTGAAGGGGCCGCTGCACGGCGGCGCGCCCGGCCCGGTGATCGAGATGCTGGACGAGATCGGCCAGCCGTCGAACGCCCGCGCCTGGATCGAACAGGCCCTGGCCCAGGGCGAGCGACTGATGGGCTTCGGCCACCGCGTCTACCGGGTCCGCGACCCGCGCGCCGACGCGCTGAAGGCCGCCGTCCGGCGGCTCGACGACGGCTCCAACGCCCGCCCCGGCCGCATCGCCTTCGCCGAGGCGGTCGAAGCCGCCGCCCTGGCGATCCTCAAGGAGCACAAGCCGAACCGGCCGCTGGACACCAATGTCGAGTTCTACACGGCCCTGCTGCTGGAGGCCCTCGACTTCCCGCCCAACGCCTTCACCTGCGTCTTCGCCATGGGCCGCGTCGCCGGCTGGATCGCCCACGCCCGCGAACAGGTGGCCGGCGGCCGCCTGATCCGCCCGCAGTCGGTCTATGTCGGCCCCGCCCCGCTGAAGGCCGCCTAGTCGCCCCACCACGGGTAGCCGCGCGGCATGTCGGCCGAGACCTTGCCGGGGAAGTTCGGCGGCCGCTTTTCCAGGAACGCGGCCACCCCTTCCTTCACGTCGCCGCCGGCGCCCAGCGTCATCGCCATGCGCCCGTCGATCTTCAGCACCTCGGCGGGCGAGGGCGCCTGCGACAGCCGCCACAGCATCTGGCGGGTCAGGGCCAGCGCCACCGGCGCGGTGTTGTCGGCGATCGACCGGGCGATGGCGCGGGCGCGCGGCATCAGGTCCTCGGCGGCGACCACCTCGCTGACCAGCCCGCCGCTCAGCGCCTCGCTGGCCGGGAACAGCCCGCCGTCCAGGCACCACCGCAGCGCCTGCGGCAGCCCGACGAGGCGCGGCAGGAACCAGGCGCTGCCCGCCTCGGGGACCAGGCCGCGCCGCGCGAACACGAATCCGAACCGGGCGCTGTCGGCGGCGATCCGGATGTCCATCGGCAGGGTGAGCGTCAGCCCCACCCCCACCGCCGAGCCGTTGAAGGCTGCGATCGAGGGCTTGCGGCAGGCATAGATCGCCTCGACGAAACCGCCGCCGCCCTGCCGCGGCCCCTCGCTAACATCGCCGAACGAGGCCGATCCCGCGGCCGAGGTGGTGTCGAACGCATCGGCTCCGGCCGAGATGTCGGCGCCGGCGCAGAACACCCTTCCCGCACCCGTCACCAGCACCACGCGCACGGCGTCGTCGGTGTCGGCGCGCCGAAAGGCGTCGGCGAGTTCGTCGCCCATGATGGCGGTGTAGGCGTTGAGCTTGTCGGGTCGATTGAGGACGATTTCGAGAACGCCGTCCTGCAGGCTGCTGGTAATGTGCTGATAGTTCATGGCTTCCTCCCAGAGCGGGAGGAGAGCCTAGGCGGTTGACGCCGCGGCGGGGCAAGCGCCGCGCGACGGGGCGCAATCGAGGCTTAACCCTAATGGCCTATCCCAAGGGCTAGTTACGATTGCTTGCGAGGAAGTCCCCGATGCCCCAGGCGCCTGCCGCCCACGACGAACCGATCGTCGACATCGGCGCCTTCTTCGAGGTCTCCCTCGATCTCCTCGTCATCCGCGACCTGCAGGGCCGGGTGCTCAAGGCCAGCTCCTCGTGGCGCACCCTGCTCGGCCACGACCCCGAGCAGATGGTCGGCCGCCGGCTGCTCGACCTCGTCCATCCCGACGACATGCCCGGCACCCTCGGCAGCGTCGAAGAGGTCGAGAACCGCCAGCCCGGCGCCCCCGTGGTCGGCTTCATCAACCGCTACCGCCATCGGGACGGCCATTACCTGACCCTGGAATGGCGCGCCCACAGGTCGGGCGACTGCATCTACGGCGTGGCCCGCGACGTCACCGACCGGGTCGCCGCCGAACGCGAACTGGTCGAGGCCAAGGCCGCCGCCGAGGCCGCCAGCCGCGCCAAGTCCGACTTCCTGGCCAATATGAGCCACGAGATCCGCACGCCCCTCAACGGCGTCATCGGCATCGTCGACGCCCTGGCGCGCACGCCGCTGGCCATCGAGCAGACCGAGATGGTCGACCTGATCCGCGACTCCGGGACCCTGCTGGAACGGCTGGTCTCCGACATCCTCGACGTTTCCAAGATCGAGGCCGGCGAACTGCAGCTTGAGGTCCGCCCCTTCGATCTCGACCAGGCGCTCGGCCCCTGCATCGAGGTCATGCGCTACCGCGCGCAGGACAAGGGGCTGGCGTTCCATCTGGTCGGCGACGCCAGCGCCCGCGGCCGCTTCCTCGGCGACGGCGCCCGCATCGGCCAGATCGTCGCCAACCTGCTGTCCAACGCCATCAAGTTCACGCCGCACGGCGGCGTCACCCTGCGGCTGGAGGTCTCCGACACCGCCGACGCCGCGCGCCTGACCCTGACCATCGAGGACACCGGCGTCGGCTTCGACGCCGATCACGCCGCGCGCCTGTTCAACCGCTTCAGCCAGGCCGACGCCACCATCAGCCGCCGGTTCGGCGGCACCGGCCTTGGCCTGGCGATCTGCCGCTCGCTGGCGCACATGATGGGCGGCGAGATCTCGGCCACGTCGCAGCCCGGGGTCGGCAGCCGCTTCGTCGTCTCCCTGCCGCTGCAGCGCGCCGAGACCCTGGCCGCCTACGATGCGCGCGACGCCCGCGCCGCGCCGGCCACCGCGCGTCCGCAGAGCGGGCCCTTGCGGGTGCTGCTGGCCGAAGACCACCCGACCAACCAGCGCGTCGTCCAGCTGATCCTCGCAAGCCAGGGCGCCGAGCTGGCCATCGTCGAAGACGGCGCCCAGGCGCTCCAGGCCTTCGCGGCCGGCGGCTTTGACCTGGTGCTGATGGACATGCAGATGCCGCACATGGATGGCCTGGCCGCCACCCGCGCCATCCGCGCCCTGGAGGCCGAGCGCGGGCTTACACCCACGCCCGTGATCATGCTCAGCGCCAACGCCATGGCCGAGCACCAGGAAGAGGCCCGCGCCGCCGGCGCCGACCTCCACGTCGCCAAGCCGATCACCGCCGCCAGCCTGCTGGCCGGCATCGACGCGGCCCTCGCCCCGCTCGCGGCGGCTTGACCGCGTCGCCTCGCGAGTCGTTCGCGCTATGGGTGCGGCCGCTCGGGCGTTAGAACCGGCCCATGGCCACTGCCGCTCGCCCTCGCCTCTCCGCCGCCGAAGCCGGCGTCCTGACCCGCCGCGTCACGCTCGCCTCGACCGGCGTGGCGCTGCTGCTGGTGACCATCAAGGCGTCCGTCTGGGCGATCAGCGGCTCGGTCGCCTTGCTGGCGTCCGCCGCCGACTCGGCGCTCGACCTGCTGGCCTCGCTGATCACCTTCTTCGCCGTCCGCTATGCGGCGAGCCCGCCCGACGCCGAGCACCGGTTCGGCCATGGCAAGGCCGAGGCCTTCGCCAGCCTGATGCAGGGCGGCCTGGTCTTCGCCTCCGCCGCCCTGATCGGCCGCGAAGCGATCATGGGCCTCATCTCCCCACAGCCGGTCCGGCAAGAGGGCCTGGCCGTCGCGGTGATGGTGGTCTCCACGGTGCTGACCTTTGGCCTGATCAGCGCCCAGGGCTATGTCCTGCGCCGCACGTCCTCCGTCGCCGTGGCCGGTGACCGCGCCCACTACGCCACAGACCTGGCGTCCAACATCGCCGCCCTGATCGGCATCGCGGCGGCCGCCTGGCTGGGCTGGCGCGGCATGGACGCGGTGGCCGCCCTGGTCGTCACCGCCCTGCTGCTCTGGGGCGCCGTCAGCGTCTTCCGCGAAGCGGCCAACCAGTTGATGGACCGCGAGCTGGGCCAGGCCGAGCGGGCCCAGATCAAGGCCCTGGTGACCCAGGACCCCGCCCTCACCGACGTGCACCAACTGCGGACCCGAGCGTCGGGGCCGTACGTTCACATGCAGATGCACGTCGATCTCGATCCGGCCCTGACGCTCCAGCAGGCCCACGCCGCCGTGGTCGCGGCCGAGAAACGCATCCTGGCCGAGTTCCCCAGCGCCGACATCATCATCCACCCCGACCCGCGCGGCGCGGCCGAACCGCACGGCGGCGCCTTCGCCGAGACCGCCCTCGGTAAACGTGGCCTTAACGGGTGAAGGCGCTCTTGGAGCTTTAGGCGCAAGCGAACCCATGAGTCTCGATCTCACCCTCCTCCACTTCCCGTTGGATCCCGCCTCCCGCCAGGTGCGTCTGGCCCTCGGCGAGAAGCGGCTGCCCTTCGCCGAGGAGCAGGTGCGCTACTGGGAACGGCCCGCCGCGCTGGTGAAACTCAACCCCTCGGGTCTGACCCCGGTGCTCGTCGCCTCGAATGGCCGCGACCAGCTGGTGCTGTGCGAAAGCCGGGCGATCCTGGACCACCTGGAAGAGGCCCATCCCGAGCCGCCGCTGCTGGGCCGCGATCCGGCCGAACGCGCCGAGGCGCGCCGCCTGCTGCAATGGTTCGACCGCAAGTTCGACTACGAGGTCGGCGGCTTCCTGCTGCACGAGAAGATGGAAAAGCGCCTGCTCGGCCTCGGCGCCCCGGACCTGGCCGCCATGCGCGCCGGCCGCGAGGCGCTGCGCGCGCACCTGGTCTATGTCGAGACCCTTCTGTCGGGCCGCGACTGGCTGGCCGGCCGCCGGCTGTCGATGGCCGACTTCGCCGCCGCCGCCCACCTCTCGGTGATCGACTATTTCGGCGACGTGCCGTGGCGCGACTTCCCCGCGGTCAAGACGTGGTACATGAAGCTGAAATCGAGGCCGTGCTTCCGGCCGCTGCTGGCCGATCGCTGGCCCGGCCTCGCGCCGGCGCAGCATTATGACGACCTCGACTTCTGATCCTCGAACGGCAGACCTGATCCGCCAGCGCGCCGTCGAACTCGGCTTCGACGTCTGCCGCATCGCCGACGCCCGCGCCGAGTGGGCCGCTTCGGATCGCCTGCGCGATTTCGTCGAGCACGGCCGCCACGGCGAGATGGGCTGGATCGAAGAGACCGAAGAGCGGCGCCGCCATCCGACCGCCATGTGGCAGGCCGCCCGCTCGGCGATCATGCTGGGCGTCAACTACGGCCCCGACCACGATCCGCTGGCGGCCCTGGCCCACAAGGACCGCGCGGCGATCTCGGTCTACGCCCAGGGCGACGACTATCACGAGCTGATCAAGGGCCGGCTCAAGCAGCTGGCCGGCTGGCTGGTCGCGCGCTTCGGCGGCGAGCTGAAGGTCTTCGTCGACACCGCGCCGCTGATGGAAAAGCCGCTGGCCGAACGCGCCGGTCTCGGCTGGCAGGGCAAGCACACCAATCTGGTCAGCCGCGAGTTCGGCTCCTGGCTGTTCCTCGGCTCGATCCTGACCGAGCTGGAGCTGCCGGCGGACGGCTCCAGCGGCGGGTCCTGCGGCCAGTGCCGCGCCTGCCTCGACGTCTGCCCGACGAACGCCTTCCCCGCGCCCTACCAGCTCGACGCCCGCCGCTGCATCTCCTACCTGACCATCGAGCTCAAGGGACCGATCCCCGCGCAGTTCCGCCCCGCGCTCGGCAACCGCATCTATGGCTGCGACGACTGCCTGGCGGTCTGCCCCTGGAACAAGTTCGCCGCCACCTCGCGCGAGCAGCGGCTGCATGCGCGCGACGCCCTGCGCCAGCCGTCGCTGGCCGATCTCGCCGGCCTCGACGACGCCGCCTTCCGCGCGCTCTTTTCCAAGAGCCCGGTCAAGCGCATCGGCCGCGACCGCTTCCTGCGCAACGTGCTCTACGCCATCGGCAATTCGCGCGACTTCGCCCTCGCCGCGCCCGCGCGCCGGCTGCTGGACGATCCGGCCCCGATCGTTCGCGGCGCCGCCGTCTGGGCGCTGTCGCGCCTGCTGGAGCCCGCCGCCTTCGCCGCCCTGCGCGACGAGGCCGCCGAGAGCGATCCCGACGTCCTCGCCGAATGGGCGGCTAGCTAGGCCGCCAGATCGAAGCGGTCCAGGTTCATCACCTTGGTCCAGGCCGCCACGAAGGCGTGCACGAACTTCTCCTTGGCGTCGTCGGTGGCGTAGGCTTCGGCCATCGCCCGCAGCTGCGAGTTGGACCCGAAGATCAGATCCACCCGCGTGCCGGTCCAGGTCTTGGCGCCGGTCGCCCGGTCGCTGGCCTCGAACACGTCCTCGGACTCATCGGCCGCCGCCCACTTCATGCCCATGCTCGAATTGAGCAGGTTGACGAAGAAGTCGTTGGTCAGCACCCCGGGCCGATCGGTGAACACGCCATGCTTGGAGCCGCCGACATTGGCCCCCAGCACCCGCAGGCCGCCGACCAGGACGGTCATCTCGGGCGCGCTCAGGCTCAGCAGCTGCGAACGGTCGACCAGCATCTCCTCGGGCGACCGCGTCTGATCGCCGCTGATGAAGTTGCGGAAGCCGTCCACCTTCGGCTCGAGCACCGCATACGAGGACGGGTCGGTGTCCTCCTGCGAGGCGTCGGCGCGGCCCGGCGTGAAGGGGACCTGCACGTCATGGCCGGCCGCCTTGGCCGCCTGCTCGACGGCCGCGCTGCCGCCCAGCACGATCAGGTCGGCGATCGACACCTTCTTGCCGCCGCTCGCCGAGGCGTTGAACGCCGCCTGGATCGCCTCAAGCTTGGCCAGGACGTCGGCCAGCTCGGCCGGCTCGTTGACCGCCCAGTCCTTGGCCGGAGCCAGGCGGATGCGCCCGCCGTTGGCGCCGCCGCGCTTGTCCGAGCCGCGGAAGGTCGAGGCGGACGCCCAGGCCGTCGCCACCAGCCGCCCGGTCGACAGTCCCGAACCCAGGATCTGGGCCTTCAGCGCCGCGATGTCGGCGGCGTCGATCAGCGGGTGATCGACCGCCGGGACCGGGTCCTGCCACAGCCGCGGCTGCGCGGGGACTTCCGGACCCAGCAGCAGTTCATGCGGTCCGCTGTCGCGATGGGTCAGCTTGTACCAGGCCTCGGCGAAGGCGGTCGCGAACGCGTCGGGGTTCTCATGGAACCGCCGCGAGATCTTCTCGTAGTTCGGGTCGAACCGCAGGGCGAGGTCGGTGGTCAGCATGGTCGGCGCATGCCGTTTGGTCGGGTCGTGGGCGTCCGGCACGGTGTCGGCCGCCGCTCCGCCCTTGGGCTTCCACTGGTGCGCGCCGGCCGGGCTGGTGGTCAACTCCCACTCGAACCCGAACAGGTTCTCGAAGAAGTTGTTGTCCCACTTCGCCGGGTTGGTGGTCCAGGCGCCCTCCAGGCCGCTGGTGATGGTGTGCACGCCCGAGCCGTCGCCGAAGCTGTTTTTCCAGCCCAGCCCCTGCATCTCGATCCCCGCGCCTTCCGGTTCGGGACCGACATACTCGTCGGGCTTGGCCGCGCCGTGGGTCTTGCCGAAGGTGTGGCCGCCCGCGATCAGGGCCACCGTCTCCTCGTCGTTCATCGCCATCCGCGCAAAGGTCTCGCGGATGTCGTGGGCGGCGGCGACCGGGTCCGGCTTGCCGTTCGGCCCCTCGGGGTTGACGTAGATCAGGCCCATCTGCACGGCCGCCAGCGGATGCGACAGGTCGCGCTCGCCGCTATAGCGCTCGTCGCCCAGCCACTCGCGCTCCGGTCCCCAGAAGATGTCGTTCTGCGGCTCCCAGACGTCCTCGCGGCCGCCGCCGAAGCCGGTGGTCTTGAAGCCCATGGATTCCAGCGCGCAGTTCCCGGCCAGCACCAGCAGGTCGGCCCAGGAGAGCTTCTGGCCGTACTTCTGCTTCACCGGCCACAGCAGCAGGCGGGCCTTGTCGAGGTTGGCGTTGTCCGGCCAGCTGTTCAGCGGCGCGAAGCGCTGGGCGCCGTCACCGGCCCCGCCGCGGCCGTCGGCCACGCGATAGGTGCCGGCGCTGTGCCAGGCCATGCGGATGAACAGCGGCCCATAGTGACCATAGTCGGCCGGCCACCAGGACTGCGACTTGGTCATCAGGTCGAAGATGTCCTGCTTGACCGCCTTCAGGTCCAGGCTGCGGAAGGCGTCGGCATAGCTGAAGTCAGGGTCGACGGGGCTGCCGGCGGGAGGGTTCTGGTGCAGGACCGAGAGATCCAGCTGGTTCGGCCACCAAAGCCGGTTGGTCATGCCGAACAGAACTGCTCTGCCGCTCACTCTGCCGCCATCCATGGGGCATTTGGTTTCGGCGTCCATGTCGTACCTCCCAAGATCGGGCCTGCGCTGACCCTGCTCCGTTCAGATGACACCCCCGCGAACCCACAGTCCAATCGATTGAACAATGTATTTCGATAGAAAATTCCTCTGGAAGCGCGACCGGCAGGTTCCTGCGGGGCGCCCTGCTAAACCTGCCACTCCGGGGTCCCATCGGCAGCCTGCGCCGCCTTCGCCCGCTTGAACCCGTCCCGCGCCTGCAGCCGCGCCCAATAGGCCGCCACGAGCGGACTGAACCGCTCCGACAGCCCCAGGGTCGAGGCCAGCAGCAAGGCGTAGCCGACCGAGATATCCGCCGCCGTGAACCGCCCGGCGACCAGATAATCCTGCGTTTCCAAGGCCCTATCCACCGCGCGCAACCGCGCCATGAACCACTTGGCGTAGTCCTCGGCGACCTGAGGATTGCGCCGCTCTTTCGGCTCCAGCCGCGTGTAGCGAAGCACCAGGGTCTGCGGGAAGGTCAGCGTCGCCTCGCCCAGATAGAGCCAGTTCAGCCAGGCGCCGTAGTCGCCATCGTCATGCGGCACGTTCAGCGGCCCGCCATGCCGAACGGCCAGGTACTGCAGGATGGCCGAGGACTCGGTCATCCTGGTCTCGCCGTCGACGAAGAACGGGATCGTGCCCAGCGGGTTGATCTGCAGGTATTCCGGAGACCGCACCCGCGGCGGAAACGGCAGCAATTTCAACTCGTAGGCAACGCCCAGCTCCTCCAGCGCCCACAGGGCGCGGAAGGAGCGGGCGTCGGCGCAGTGATAGAGCGTCGGCATCAGTCGGCGTAGGCGGCGGCGCGCTTCTGCATGTTCGACATCACCGCCTCGACCTGGTTGGGCGAGCCGATCAGCGCCGCCTGCTCGACGCTCTCGGCCTTCAGGATCGCGTGCTGGTCGGCGTCGGCGACCATGTCCAGCAGCCGCTTGGCGGCGCGGATCGCGGTCGGGCTCTTGCCGGCGATCTCGGCCGCCAGGGCCAGGGCCTCAGCGCGCGGATCGGCGCAGACGCGGGTGGCGACGCCGATGCGCGCAGCCTCCTCGCCGTCGAAGATCCGGCCCGTATAGGTCAGCTCGCGGGCGACGTCGTCGCGGACCAGACCGCGCAGCAGCACCATGCCGGCCATGTCCGGCACCAGGCCCCACTTGATCTCCATCACCGACATCCGCGTGTCGGCGGTGACGAAACGCAGGTCCGCGCCCAGCGCCAGCTGGAAGCCGCCGCCGAAGGCCACGCCGTGCACCGCGGCGATCACCGGGACCACCTGCTCGCTCCAGACCATCACCGCATGCTGGGCGCGGTTCGAGCCGCCGGCCGTGCGGTTGTCGGTCAGCAGCGACTCCCCGGTCGAGGACTGGCCGCCCTTGCGCTCGCCCGAGGCCATCTTGCCGAAATTGCCCATGTCGAGCCCGGCGCAGAAGGCGCGGCCCTCGCCCGACAGCACGATGGCGCGCACGCCCTTTTCGGTCTTCAGCCGTTCGCCGGTCTCGATCAGCGCCGAGAACATGGCGTCGTCCAGGGCGTTCATCTTGTCGGTCCGGACCAGGCGGACATCGGCCACGCCGTCCTTCAGTTCGACTGTGATGCGGTCTTCCATGGGGCGCTCCTTAGGCCTTGCCGACGACGTAGCCGGCGCGTGGAAAGTGAACCTGGGTCCTGCCAAGTTCAGGGGTCTGGCGGGAAAGGACGATCCGGCTGGGCGTCGCCGCCACCAGGGTCCCTTCGATGGGGTCGCGGCCGTAGTCGTCGGCCGCCACGGTGACGGCGTCGCCGGGCGTCAGCCCCAGCGGGTCGTTCGCGTCATGTGCGGGCGCAGGCCCCGGCTCGGCCGCGCGGGCCACGGCCAGGGCGTCGGCGCCGCTGATTTCGCGGCGGGTCCCATGGCCGATGGCCGCCACTCGCTTGCGCCAGGCCTGTGTCCGCGTCAGCCCGGCCAGCAGCTCATCGGCCTTGCCCGGCAGGCTGCGCGCAAGGAACCAGATGTTCATGTAGGCGGCGATGTCGGCCAGCCCCGGCGCGTCGCCGGCCAGCCAGTCGCCGTCCGCCAGCCCCTCCTCGATCCAGGCCGCCTGCGCGCGCCATTGCGGGACCATCAGCGGCGCGGCCGCCTGCATCGCCGCGACGTTGAACGGCCGCCCGCTCAGCTTCTCGCGGTCGGCGATGAAGTCGGCCGGCGTCGCCTCGCCCAGCGCCCCGAAGATGATCGGTACGGTGATCCCGAAAAATGGTCGGTCGGCCCAGAAGTTGACAGCCCAGTCGGCCCCCGACGCCGCCCGCGGGCCCGGCGCGCGGGCCTCCAGCTCGGCCAGGATCACCTGGGTGTCGCAATAGACGTCGGCCCCGATCTGCAGCACCGAGATGCGCCGATAGCCGCCGGTCAGCGGCGTCAGCTCCGGCTTGGGCATGATCACCGGCGCCTGCACCGAGTCCCAGGCCAGGCCCTTCAGGCCCAGCATCAGCCGCACCTTCTCCGAGAACGGCGAGGTGTCGTAGTGGTGAAGGATCAGACCGCTCATCGGCGTTTCCAAAGCCGGCCTCTTGCCGGGCCGCGGGGCTTACGCTGTCACGGATTTGGCCGTCCGCCCACCATGACCCCGCGTCACTTGGCGCGGCCGTCGTCCGGCGTCACCGCGGGGGCCACGTCGGGCGTGAAGCTCTCGAGGATCGGAGCCTCGGCGAACAGGGCGTCGCGCCGCTCCAGCTCCTCGCGGATCGCCGCGTGCTTGTCGGCGTCGAGCTTCCAGCCCAGCACGCAGGCGCCGCCCAGCATCACGAACACGATCGGCCCGACGATGAAGGCCAGCTCCAGCCCGCGGATCGCACCGTCGGTGTTCACCGCCCCGTCGGCCGGATTGAAGCCGATCTGCGCCAGCAGCGGGAAGGTCAGCACGATGGCGAAGGCCGAGGCGATCTTGTTGGCCAGGGCGTTCAGCGCATAGATCAGGCTCAGCCGCTCCTGACCCTGCTCCAGCCGCACCTCGTCGGCGACGTCGGCCAGCATGGCGCGGATCATCAGGTCGAAGCCGGCGGCCATGAAGCCCTGCCAGAACATCATCGGGATGCCGAAGGTCATGCTGCCCTTGGGCAGGAACATCACCGTGCACAGGCCCAGCGAATAGGCCGTGGTGGTGACCATCAACGTGCGGTGCTTGGAGAACCGCATCGCCAGCCGCGCGGTCAGCGGCGCGCCCAGGATGCCGGCGACCACATAGACCAGCAGCAGGGCCGAGGCCTGCTCGGTCGAGAACCCGCGCGAGTCGGTGAAGAAGAACATGTAGAGCGCGCTCATCCACCCGGGGCCGAGCGTCAGCGCCATCTGCGCCAGGAACAGCCGCAGCAGGTCCGGCTTGGTGATCAGCGACAGGTAGTCCTTGAACTTGAAGTGCTCCGGCGCGGTCTTCACGATGTGCTCGGGCGTGCGCAGGCAGACCAGCGCCACCACCGCCGGGATCATCGCGAAGATGAACCAGCCCATGGCCTTCACGCCCTCGGCTTCAGACAAGCCGAAGTGGGCCGCGCCGATCGGGATCACCAGCACGGTCATCGCCCCGATCACCCCGGCCGCCGCCAGGATGCCGAAAATGCGCGAGCGCTGGTGGTACTCGGTGGCCAAGGTCGCGGCCCAGGCCGAGTGGCCCAGGCCCAGGATCGAGTTGCCGAGGTAGAACACCAGCAGCCAGAAGATCAGGTACGGCAGCCCGATCCCGCTCGGCGCCTCGAACAGCGCATAGACCGCCGCCATCAAGATCGGCCCGCCGATCAGCACCCAGACCCGGTAGCGGCCGATCCGCGTACGGGTGCGGTCCATCACCAGCCCCAGCACCGGGTCGACGCCCAGGTCCAGCATCCGCACCACGAAGAAGGCGACGCCGATCAGGGTCAGGTTGACGCCCAGGTGGCTGGCGAAGAACGGCGGGATATAGACCGACACCGCCACCGCCAACGCGCCCAGCGGGAACGCCAGGGTCGAGAAGGAGAGCGCGGTCGGCGTCGACAGCGGCCGCGGCCCGTTGGCCGGCGCGTGCTTGGTCACGTAAGGCTCTCCCCTTCGCGCCGGTCGCCGCCGGCGTCGGTAGCCCTCCATTGATCGGCTCGCCCGCGAAGCGGGGCAAGAGGGGAGCGCCGTTCCGCAGGAAAGCGCTTCGGACGCTGTTCGACACGTCCTAATTTTTCAAACGCTTGTTTGCGCATCCGCCGTTTTCCCGGCAAGGTCCGCCGCTCCAAGGGGACGGAAAACGGAGACAGACGCCATGAACAGCGGCGCGGAATTCGACATCATCGTCTACGGCGCGACCGGCTTCACCGGCCGGCTGGTGGCCGAGCACCTGGCCAAGCAATATGGCGTCGGCGGCGAGGTGAAGTGGGCGATGGCCGGGCGCAGCCTGGAAAAGCTGCAGCAGGTCCGCGACGAGATCGGCGCCCCAAAGGACACTCCGCTGATCGTGGCGGACGCCTCCGCCCCGGCCTCGGTCGAGGCGATGGTCGGCCGCGCCAAGGCGATCCTCACCACCGTCGGCCCCTACCAGCTCTACGGCTCGGACCTCGTCGCCGCCTGCGTCGCGGCCGGGACCGACTATCTCGACCTCTGCGGCGAGCCGAACTGGATGGCCGCCATGATCAAGCAGCACCACGAGGCCGCCCAGAAGAGCGGCGCGCGCATCCTGTTCTCCTGCGGCTTCGACTCCATTCCCTTCGAGCTCGGCGTCTACTTCGCGCAGCAGACCGCCAGGCAGAAGCTCGGCGGCCCGGTCCCGCGGGTGAAGGGCCGCATGCGCAAGCTCAAGGGCGGCCTCTCCGGCGGCACCGCCGCCAGCGGCCGCGCGACCATGGCCGCGATCCAGAAGGACCCCAGCCTGTTCGCGCTGATGGTCGATCCGTTCGCCCTCACCCCCGGCTTCAAGGGGCCCGAGCAGCCGGCCGGCCAAGCCGTCGAACGCGACGAGGATCTGAACGCCGACGTCGGCCCGTTCATGATGGCCGCCATCAACACCAAGAACGTCCACCGCTCGAACCTGCTGCAGGGCCACGCCTACGGCGCCGACTTCGTCTATGACGAGATGGCCGTCGTCGATCCCGCCGCGCCCGCCTCCTTCGCCCTGGACGAAGGCTCCGGCCCCAAGCCCGGCGAAGGCCCCAGCAAGGAAGAGCGCGAAACCGGCTTCTACGACGCCGCCTTCATCGGGATCGCCGCCGACGGCCGCAAGGTCGTGGTCAGCGTCAAGGGCGACAAGGACCCGGGCTACGGCTCGACCTCGAAAATGATCGCCGAGACCGCCATATGCCTGGTCCAGGAAGCCGCCGACGTCCCCGGCGGCCTCTGGGTTCCCGGCGCCGCCCTGGGCGACAAGCTGATCGCCCGCCTGCAGAAGAACGCCGGCCTGACCTTCGAGGTGGAAGCATGACCGACCTGTTCGCCCCCCTGAGCTTCAAGCATGGCCCGGGCATGAAGAACCGCTTCATGCTCGCTCCGCTGACCAACACCCAGAGCCATCCCGACGGCACGCTGTCCGACGACGAGTTCGCCTGGCTGACCTATCGCGCCGAGGGCGGCTTTGGCCTGACCATGACCTGCGCCGCCCACGTCCAGGCGATCGGCCAGGGCTTTCCCGGCCAGCTCGGCGTGTTCGGCGACCAGCACCTGCCGGGCCTGACCCGCCTAGCCGCGGCCATCAAGGCGCAGGGCAGCGTCGCGGCCCTGCAACTTCACCATGCCGGCAATCGCTCGCCCAAGGAGCTGATCGGCGAGGCGCCGGTCTGCCCCTCGGCCGACGAGGAAACCGGGGCGCGCGCCCTGACCCTGGCCGAGGTCGAGCAGTTGCGCGACGACTTCATCGCCGCCGCGGTCCGCTCCGAGAAGGCCGGCTTCGATGGCGTGGAGATCCACGGCGCCCACGGCTACGTGCTCTGCCAGTTCCTCTCGCCGGCCCTCAACCGCCGCGAGGACCGTTACGGCGGCTCGCCCGAGAACCGCGCCCGGCTGATCCTCGAGATCATCGACGGCATCCGCGCGCGCTGCGGCAAGGACTTCACGCTCGGCATCCGCCTCTCGCCCGAGCGCTTTGGCCTGGAGCTGGCCGAGATCGTCGCCCTCGCCCGCCAGATCCTGGCGGACGGCAAGATCGACTACCTCGACATGTCGCTCTGGGACGTGGCCAAGGAGCCGGTCGAGGACGCCTTCAAGGGCCGCACCCTGATGTCCTACTTCACCGAGCTCGAGCGCGGCGAGGTCCGGCTCGGCGTCGCCGGCAAGATCATGACCGCCGCTGTCGCCCGCGAGTGCCTGGAGAACGGGGCCGACTACGTCCTGATCGGCCGCGCCGCCATCCTGCACCACGACTTCCCGCAGAAGATCGCCGCCGACCCGGACTTCGTCTCCGTCCCCCTGCCGGTGACCCGCGAATACCTGCGCCAGGAACGGCTCAGCCCGGTCTTCGTCGACTACATGAACAACTGGAAGGGCTTCGTGGCGCAGGAAGAGACGGTCTGATCGTCAGAAAGCGCTGGCCGTGGGTCGGACGACGATCTCGTTGACGTCCACCCCGGCCGGCTGATCGGCGGCGAAGGCGATGGCGCGGGCGATATCATCGGCCGCCAGCGCGATTTTGCGGAACTCCTTCAGCGCCGCCAACCCGCCCTCGTCCGACATTCCGGCCCCCAACTCGGTCTCCGTGACCCCAGGCGAGATCACCGTCACGCCGATGTTCGTGCTCTCCTGGCGCAGGCCCTCCGAGATCGCCCAAACCGCGAACTTGGTGGCGCAATAGACCGCGCCAGCGGGCACCACCACATGCGCGCCGATCGAGGCGACGTTGATGAATCGCCCACCACCTTGTCGCTTCATCACCGGCAGCGCCGCGCCGATACCATGCAGCACCCCGCGGATGTTCACGTCGATCATCTGGTCCCACTCATCGAACTTCAACGCCTCCATGGGCGCCAGCGGCATGACCCCGGCGTTGTTGACCAGCACGTCCAGGCGGCCGAACGCCTCCACCGCCGCATCGACGAACGCCTGGGCGTCCTGACGGTCGGTGACGTCCAGCGTCCGGAAGCGCGCCTCGCCTCCGGCGGCCTCGATGTCCGCGGCCAGGGTCTGCAGACGGTCGCCGCGCCGCGCGCCCAGCATCAGCTTCGCGCCGCGGGCCGCCAGCAGCCGCGCCGCCGCCTCGCCAATGCCGCTGCTGGCGCCGGTGATGGCGATGACTTTTCCATTCAGGTCCGACATTTCGGCCTCCTCGTTTTGGGTGAGGCGACCTTGCCCCGGCGGCCGGACGCGCCGGTAGACCAGAGCTCCGCGATCTTTGCACGATCCTCCAGACGATTGATCGAGGACGTGCGGCCCCTGCCCTGCTCGGTTACATTGACGGCAAGCCAAAGCGGGAAATTCAGATGAGCGGCGCCGATGAGTTGGCGGGCCTTATTGCCCAATTCACGGGTGAAGACGGGATGCACCCAACGCCGATCCCACGCCTGACGCTGATCCGGATGTCGCGTCCCACCGATCCCCTCCCGGACCTGCACGAGCCGGCCGCCTGCCTGGTCGTGCAGGGCGCCAAGCAGGTCATGGTCGGCCAGCAGACCTTCGTCTACGACCGCGCCAAGCATCTGGTGGTGTCGGTCGACGTGCCCATCGTCAGTCACGTAACCCTGGCCAGCCGCGAGGCTCCCTATCTGTGCGTGCGGCTCGACCTCGACCCGGTGGCCATCGCCGCCCTGCTGCTGGAAGCCGGCCAACCGCCGGCCGCGACCGCCCGAGGGGTTGGGATCGGCCTGGGCGCCAGCACGCCCGAACTGATGGACGCCGCCGCGCGGCTGGTGCGCCTGCTGAACAATCCGGACGACGCGCCCTTCCTGGCGCCGCTGGCCGAGCGCGAGATTCTCTATCGCCTGCTGCAAGGCGAACAGGGCGCGCGGCTGCGCGACATCGCCAGCCCCGACAGCCGCCTGGCCCACGTCAATCGCGCCATCAGCTGGATCAAGCTCAACTTCGACCAGCCCTTCAGCATGCAGGTCCTAGCCGAGGAAGCGCGGATGAGCCCGTCGGCCCTACACGAGCACTTCAAGGCGATTACCGCGCTAAGCCCGCTGCAATACCAGAAGCAGCTGCGCCTGCAGCAGGCCCGGCGCCTGATCCTGGGCGGCCAGCTCGACGCCGCCGGCGCTGGCCATCAGGTCGGCTACGAGAGCCCCTCGCAGTTCAGCCGCGAGTATGCGCGCCTGTTCGGCGACCCGCCGATACGCGACGCGGCACGGCTCCGCGCGGCGCCGGACGCCAGCTACGCCTGAGCTACCGGTACCGGATCAGGGCTTCCTGCGTCGCCGAGGCGACCAGCTTGCCGTCCGAATTGAAGATCGAGCCGCGGTTGAAGCCCCGTCCGCCCGAGGCCGAGGGGCTGTCCTGCACGTAGAGGTGCCATTCCGTGAAGTCGCTGGCGTGGTGGAACCACAAGGCATGGTCCAGGCTGGCGACCTGCAGCCGCCCTTCGCTCCAAGGAATCCCGTGCGGACGCAGCGAGGTGTCCAGCAAGGTCATGTCGGTGGCGTAGGCCAGGGCGCACTGGTGGATCATCGGGTCGGATCCCAGCGGGTCGCGCGCCCGGAACCAGACCGACTGCACCGGGTCCATGATCGGCGCCTTGCCGTAGGGCAGCGGGTCCACCGGCCGCACCTCGATGGGCCAGGTCCGGCGCTGCTCCGTCTCGCCGCCGGCCTTGCGCAGTTCGTCCTCGTCCAGCAGCCCCTCGGGGCCCGGCGGGGTCGGCATCTCGATCTGATGCTCCAGGCCCTGCTCCACGGCCTGGAACGACGCCGACAGGTTGAAGATCTGCTGACCGTGCTGCAACGCCGTCACCCGGCGCATGGTGAAGCTGCCGCCGTCGCGGACCCGCTCGACCTTCAACAGGATCGGGATGTTCGGGTCGCCGCCGCGGATGAAATAGGCGTGCATCGAGTGGCAGACTCGTGAGTCGACGGTGCGATAGGCGGCCGCCAGCGACTGGGCCACGACCTGGCCGCCATAGATGCGGCGCGTCTCGCCCGGCGGCGTGTGGCCGCGGAACATGTCCAGGTCGATGGCCTCGATATCGAGGATGCGAACCAGCTCACTCATACCCGTCACTCGTTTCGGCCCCCCGACCGGTATTTCAGAACGCCGCCGCCGGCATGTCCTTCAGGCGCGGCGCGACGAGATCCTTGTCGGACAGGATCACCTCGCCCTGCCAGGGCCACGCGATGCCCACCTCGGGGTCGTTCCACAGCAGCGATCCCTCGGTCTGCGGGGCGTAGTCGCCGTCGACCTTGTAGGCGAGCTCGCAGCCGTCGGTCAGGGTCTGGTAGCCGTGCGCGAAGCCCCGCGGCACCAGCAACTGCTCGCCGCCCTCGGCCGTCAGCTTGGCGCCGACCCACTTGCCGTAGGTCGGCGAGCCGGGGCGGATGTCCACCGCCACGTCGAAAATCTCGCCGCGCAGCACCCGGACCAGCTTCGCCTGGGGATGCGGCGCGTTCTGGAAGTGCAGGCCGCGGACCGTGCCGGCCTTGGCGTTGAAGGCCTGGTTGTCCTGCACGAAATCGTGGTCGGCTCCGGCCGCGGCCAGCGATCGCCGGCTCCAGGTTTCGGCGAACCAGCCGCGCGCATCGCCATGGCGCTTGGGCGTGATAAGCAGGACTTCAGGAATTGAAAGCGGCGTGATCGACGTCATGGCTGCCTGCAAGTTTGGAAACCGCCCCCGCATGAACGACCCCGCGCAGGAACACAAGTCGCCAGCGCCGCAAAGCCCCGCCGATTCCCCAGTCGAGACCCCAGTCGAGACCCCGGTTCAGATCACAGTCTGCGTCATCGCGTACAACTCCGGCCCGACTCTGCGCGCCTGCCTGCAGCACCTGGCCGACCAGACCTTCAAGGACTTCGAGGCCCTGGTGATCGACAACGCCTCGCCCGACCCCGGCGACGCGGCTATCGCGCGCGAGTTCCCGTTTGTCCGCCTGATCGAGAACACCGAGAACCTCGGCTTCGCCGGGGCGGGAAATCAGGCCGCCCGCCTGGGCGCCGGCCGCTGGTTCGTGCTGCTCAACCCAGACGCCTACGCCGAGCCGGACTGGCTCGAACAGCTGGTCGCCGCCGCCAAGCGACATCCGAACGTGCGCTCGTTCACCTCGCGCCAGGTCATGGCCGAGGACCCGACTCATCTCGACGGGCTGGGCGACGTGATGTCCGGCTACGGCATTCCCTATCGCGGCGGCTATCTCGCGCCCGATCCCGGCGACACGCCGGAGGGCGAGGTGTTCTCCCCCTGCGGCGCGGCGATGATGATCGACCGGGCGCTGTTCCTCGACCTCGGCGGCTTCGACGAGTTCTTCTTCTGCTATTCGGAGGACGTCGATCTCGGCTACCGGCTGCAGCTGGCCGGCGAGCCGACCATCCTGGTCCCCAGCGCCACCATCCATCACGTGGGCTCGGCCTCCAGCGGCGGCCGCAAGTCGGAGTTCGCCGTCTTCCACGGCACCCGCAACCGCTTCTACGTGGTCTACAAGGACACGCCCTGGCCGCTGCTGCCGGTGGTGGTGCCGCTGCACCTGGCCGCCGTCGCCTACATCTCCAGCCGGCGGGAGAACCATCCCCACGCCCACATCGTCTGGCGGGCGTTCAAGGAGTCCATCAAGGGCCTGCCGACGATCCTGAAGAGCCGCCGCCAGGTCCAGAAGCGGCGGCGCGCCACGACCTTGGAGATCGCGCGCGCCATGACCTGGGATCCCTACGACCTCTTCGAGCGCCGGGCGGTCATTCGCCCGTTGCGGCCCAGTCGATCAACCGCGCCATGAACGCCCCGCCCCGCTCCATCTGCGCGCGCTCGACATACTCGTCGGCCTGGTGCGCCTGGTCGATGGAGCCGGGGCCGCAGATGACGGTGGAGAACCCCGCCTCCTGGAACTGTCCGGCCTCGGCCGCATAGGGCACCACCCGCGCCGGGCCGTTGTCGCCGGCCAGACGCCGGGCGAACAGCTCGGCCACGCCGTCCTCTTCCGGCGACAGCGGCGGGGTGCCCGAGCGCTGGGCGATCTTCGCGCCCGCCTGCGGGAACAGGCTTTTGAGCCGCGCGTCCAGCGCCGCCACCTCGGTCCGGAACGGCGCCAGCAGCGCCAGCGGGTCCTGCCCCGGCGGGCAGCGCAGGTCGAACTGGAAGGCGCACTCCCGCGCCAGGATGTTGCCCGCCGTGCCGCCATGCAGCAGGCCGACGGTCAGGGTCGCGTGCTTGGGCAGGAACGGAGAGGCCGGATCGGCCTGCGCCTCCAGTTGCGCCGCCAGCGCCTTCAGCGACGCCAGCAGCGGAATCGCCTCCATGATCGCCGACACGCCCAGATGCGTCTGGCTGGAATGGGCCTCCTTGCCGGTCACCGTGACGGTGAAGGTCGAGATGCCCTTGTGGCCGCGCACCGCCTCCATGTCGGTCGGCTCGCCCACCACCACCAGCGCCGGACGCGGCAACTCGGCTGCGATCACGCGGATCATGTCCGGCGCGCCCAGGCAGCCGATCTCCTCGTCGTAGGAGAACGCCAGGTGCACCGGCTTCTTCGGCCCCGCGGCCAGCAAGCCAGGGACCGCGGCCAGCGACAGGGCCAGGAACCCCTTCATGTCGCAGGTCCCGCGCCCATAGATCCGTCCGTCGTCCTTGGGCGTCAGCACGAACGGGTCGCTGGTCCAGGCCTGGCCGTCCACCGGCACCACGTCGGTATGGCCCGACAGCACCACGCCGCCCGGGATGGCCGGCCCGATGCTGGCCAATAGGTTCGACTTGCTGCCGTCATGGTTGGGCACCCGTCGGTGCGCCACCCCAAAGCCGTCCAGATAGGACTCGACCCACTCGATGAGGGCCAGGTTGGACAGGCGCGAGGTGGTGTCGAAGGCCACGAGCGTCTCGAGGATATCAAGCGCGCGGGCGGTCAGGGCTTCAGGCGTCGGCATGTCCGCAAACTAAGCCCTCAGACCGCCGGCCTCCAAGTCCGATGCCTCCAGCCTTGACGTATTGATCACGAACGCGCCCTAGACAGGCGCCATGATCCTGACCCTCTCCTGCCCCGACCAGCCGGGCATCGTCGCCCGCGTGTCCGCCTTCCTGTTCGAGCGCGGCGCCAACATCCTCGACGCCCAGCAGTACGACGACCAGGAGACCGGCAAGTTCTTCATGCGCGTCGTCTTCGACGCCAAGGGCGCCGACGTCGAGGCGATGCGCGGCGAGTTCGAGACCCTGGCCAAGGGCTTCTCCATGCGCTGGTCGCTCCGCGATCCGAAGATCAAGCGCAAGGTGATGATCCTGGCCAGCCAGCAGGACCATTGCCTGGCCGACCTGCTCTATCGCTGGCGCCGCGGCGAACTGCCGATGGAGATCGCCGCCGTGGTCTCCAACCACCCGATCGAGACCTACGCCAACCTCGACATGTCGGACGTGCCGTTCCACCACCTGCCGGTGAAGCGCTCGACCAAGCTGGAACAGGAAGCGGCGATCTGGAAGCTGATCCAGGAGACCGAGGCCGAGCTGGTCGTCCTCGCCCGCTACATGCAGGTGCTGTCCGACGGCCTGGCCGCCAAGCTCGAAGAGCGCTGCATCAACATCCACCACTCGTTCCTGCCCGGCTTCAAGGGCGCGCGCCCCTACCACCAGGCGCACGAGCGTGGCGTGAAGGTGATCGGGGCCACCGCCCACTACGTCACCGCCGACCTCGACGAAGGCCCGATCATCGAACAGGACGTCGAGCGCATCAGCCACCGCGACACCCCCGCCGCCCTGATCCGCAAGGGCCGCGACATCGAGCGCCGGGTCCTGGCCCGGGCCGTCCGCTGGCGGCTGGAAGACCGCGTGCTGCTGAACGGCGCCAAGACCGTGGTGTTCACGGACTAGCCCTACGTGTCATCCCGGTTTGCGCAGCAAGACCGGCCCCATTCGCGCCGGCGAAGGAAATCTTGCCGGGGCCGGCGCCGCGTCCTGTAGGATCTGGTGGGTCCCGGTCTTCGGCCTACGACCGAAACCGGGATGACACGCGCGCGCCATGCCCCTCAGCGTCTTCGGCATCGTCATCTTCGCGGCCCTGCTGCACGCCGGCTGGAACGCGATCGTCAAGCTGGCGCCCGACAAGCTGCTGACCACCATCCTGGTCGCCGCCTCGGCCGCGGTGATCTCGGCCCTGGCCCTGCCGTTCCTGGCCCAGCCGGCGCGCGAGAGCTGGCCGTTCCTCGCCGCCTCGACCGTGCTGCAGGTCGGCTACTACCTGCTGGTCGCCCGCGCCTATCGCGGCGCCGACATGAGCCAGGCCTATCCGCTGATGCGCGGGACCGCCCCGCTGATCGTCGCCCTGGTCAGCCGCTTCTGGCTGGGCGAGCACCTGTCCCTGGCCGCGACCGGCGGCATAGCCCTGATCTGCGGCGGCGTGCTCAGCCTGGCCCTCGGCGCGCGCGGGACCAGCGGCAAGGGCGTCCGCGCCGCCCTGCTCAACGCCGTGGTCATCGCCAGCTACACCCTGGTGGACGGGGCCGGCGTGCGCGCCTCGGGCGCTCCGGCCGCCTACACGCTCTGGCTCAACCTGCTCTCGGGCGCGCCACTGCTGATCTGGGTGCTGGCCGCACGCTGGCGCACCTTCCTGCCCTATGCCCGCGCCCACCTGCCGCTCGGCGTAGTCGGCGGACTCGGCACGCTGACCTCCTATGGCCTAGCGCTCTGGGCCATGACCCACGCGCCGGTGGCGGTGATCGCCGCCCTGCGCGAGACCTCGATCCTGTTCGCCACCGGCATCGCGATCTTCGTGCTGCGCGAGCGGCCGACCCTGGGCCGCATCCTCGCGGCCCTGCTGATCGCCGCCGGGGCCGTGGTCCTGAGGCTGGCCTAGCCCCCGCCTTTGACTGTCGCGGCGTCAAGCGCCGACCCTCTCCTCCAAAATCCGGAGGAGGACCCCATGGCCGACGCCCCGATCCTGCTGACCGACGATCCGGCGCCGCACGTGCGCCGTATCACCCTCAACCGCCCCGCCAAGCGCAACGCCCTCTCCAACGCCCTGCGCGCGGAGATCTTCGCGGCGCTGGAGGACGGCGACGCCGACCCCGACGTCCGCGTCATGATCATCAGAGGCGCCGGGACCTGCTTCTCGTCCGGCTACGACCTGGCCGGAGTCGGCGACCTGCCGTGGCATACCGCCGGCGGACAGGGCCAATGGGCGCGCCATGTCGTCGAGGGCTGCTTCCGGGTCTGGGACCTGGCCAAGCCGGTGATCGCCCAGGTGCACGGCTGGTGCCTGGCCGGCGGGTCGGAACTCGCGGTCGCCTGCGACCTGGTCTACGTCGCCGACGACGCCCAGATCGGCTACCCCGCGGTGCGCACCATGAGCCCGCCCGACAACCATTATCACGTCTGGCTGATGGGCATGCGCGCGGCCATGGAGCAGATGCTGACCGGCGACTCCATCGACGGGAACGAAGCCGTCCGCCTGGGCTTCGCCAACCGCGCCTACGCGCTCGCCGACCTCGAGCCGGCGGTCCTGGCGATGGCTGAGCGCATCGCCAAGGTCGATCCGGAACTGGCCCAGCTCAACAAGCGGCTGGTCCATCGCCAGATGGAGGTGATGGGCATGCGCCAGGGCATCCGCGCCGGCACGGACCTGCATGCGTTGGGCTGGAGCACCAAGGCCTCGCGCGACTACATGGCCAAGCTACGCGAGGGCGTCACCGCCGCGCTCAGCGACCGCGACGGCAAGTTCGACGACTACCGGACCGGCCCTAAGTCATAACGTTTACAACGTAAGCGAAAGGCTTCACAGTCGCGGCGCAACTCATGGGAGCGCGCCGTGACCGACCTTCTCCTCGCCATCGCTCATCACCTGCTGGTGTTCAGCCTCGCCGCCATCCTGGCGATCGAGCTGGCCACCGTCCGACCCGGCCTGTCGGGCGCCAGCCTGCGACGCCTGGGGATCGTCGACATGCACTACGGCCTGATCGCGACCCTGATCCTCATCGTCGGCTTCGCCCGCGTCTACATGGGCGTCAAAGGCCCGGAGGCCTATCTCGGCAACTGGGCGTTCTGGGCCAAGATCGGCGCCTTCGCGATCGTCGGCCTGCTGTCGGCCCCGCCGACCATCCGCATCCTGCAGTGGCGCAAACGCGCCCGCGCCGAGCCCGACTTCACCCTCGGCCACGCCGAGGTCAAGGCCGTCCGCCCCTACCTCGTCGCCGAGCTGGCCGTCTTCGCCCTGATCCCGATCTTCGCCGCGATGATGGCGCGGGGCGTCGGCTTCTAGCAGCCGCCTCAGCCGTGCTTGACGACCAGGCCCTGGCCGGTCGGCAGTTCCAGCACGAACTGGCCGCGGGCCTTGAACCAGTCGAGCTCGGCCGAGTACTGCCGATGATAGGCCAGCCAGCCATAGTCATCGAGGACCAGGACCCCGCCCGGCACGACCCGGTCCCATAGGACTTCCAGCGCCCCGATCTCGGCCTCGGCGTTGTTCATGTCGATGTGCAGCAGCGCGATCTTCTCGGGCGATGCGATCGCCAGGCTCTCGGGAACGCGGCCCTGGGTGATGATCACGTTGGGCTCGGGAAACCGCGCGCGAACCTCGTCATACAGCGTCTTCGAGTGCGCCGGCATCGAGTGGTGCGGCATCGTCTCGTCGTGATCGAAGAGGTCGTAGAGGAAGTAGCGGCGGTTCGAGATGTCGACCAGATCCGCCACGATCCGGGCGGTGTTGCCGCGATAGCAGGCGCACTCGACGAAGTCGCCGTCCAGCATGGCCACCTGTCGCGCGGCCCAGACCAGCGTGTGATAGCGCCAGACGCCGGCCCGCTCGGGGCCGGAGCGGGTATGCGCGTTCACCGCCGTGGCGAACGCATCTTCCCGAATGAACCCGAGGGTCTTGTCCCAGGTGATGAGGTTGTCTGCGGCGAAGATGCTGGTCTTGACCTTGACCTGTTCAATCAGCGCCTGACGCGCATCGCCGGCGCGCTGCGCGTCGTTCACGCCGTAGAGCACCCCACTCACAAACGACGGGCCAGGCAAGCTCATGTGAATCATCTCCCACCAAGTTCGGGTCGGGACCTAACACGAGACCTCGCGTCGCGTCGCTAGCCCACCCGGCTCGACATCCCGCCATCTACGAACAGCACCGTGCCGGTGATGAACCGCGCCTCGTCGCTGGCCAGGAACAAGGCCGCATAGGCGGTGTCCCAGGCCGTGCCCATCTGGCCGCCCAGCGGGACACGGGCGTTGCGGGCCTCGCGCACGGCCTGCTGCTCCTGGCCGCTGGCCTGGGCGATGCCGGCCACCGCCATCGGCGTGTCCAGCAACCCCATGGCGATGGCGTTGCAGCGCACGCCCTTGCTCGCATTGGCCTGGGCCACGCTGGTCGTCAGCCGGTTCAGCGCCGCCTTCGAAATCTCGTAGGCGGTCTGGGCGCCGCCGGCGATCGAGGCCAGCGACGAGATGTTGACGATCGAACCCTTGCCCTGCTCGCGCAGGGTCGGCAGCGCCGCCTTGCTGACCTGCCAGGCGCCCTTCAGGTTGACCGCCAGGATGCGGTCGAAGGCGTCCTCGGTCAGCTTGTGGGCCGGTCCGTCGCCGCCGCCGCCGATGCCGACATTGTTGACGACGATGTCGATGGCCCCGAACCGCTCGCGAGCCGCCGCGACCATCGCCTCGCAGTCGGCGGACTTGGTGATGTTGGCCGCGAACACCCCGGCCTTGCCGCCCTCGGCGGCGATCAGGTCGGCGGTCTCCTGCGCGCGCTCGGCCAGCCGGTCGACGCACAGCACGTCGGCGCCCTCGCGGGCGAACAGCATGGCGATCGCCCGGCCGTTGCCGACGGTCTCGCCTGGCGTCTGGCCCGCGCCGACGACGATGGCGGTCTTGCCTTGCAGCCTCACGCCTTGAAGCCCTTGAGGTCGGGATCGAGGGTCTGGCCGGCGTCCAGCTGCACGCCGAACGAGTTCAGGATCATAGAGACCTGGGTGTACTGGCCGGCGGTGAACACCACGTCCATGCACTGCTTGTCGCTGAAGTGCGCCTTCAGCGCGCTCCAGGTGGCGTCGGTGATGAACTGGTCGTGGTGCAGCTCGTCGGAGGCCCGCAGCAGCGCCTGGTCTGAGGCGCTCCAGCCGCCCGCATCGGCCCCGCCCTTGATCTTCGCGATCTCGTCGTCGGTCAGGCCGGCCCGTTGGCCGATCGGCACGTGCTGCGTCCACTCGTAGCCGGACTTGCAGAGATAGCCGATGCGCAGGATGACGATCTCGCGCTCGCGCGCCGGCAGGTCGTTCTTCTTGGACAGCACGTAGTTGCCCCAGGCCAGGAAGCCCTTGGCCGCCTTCGGCGCCCCGACCATCGTGCGGAAGATGTTCAGCACCCGGTCGCCCATCGGCGCCAGGATCTCCTTCTGCTCGTCGTTGAGGTCGGCGTCCTGGACGGGCGAGATCCGGGGCTTGGTGAGGCGCATGCGGCGTTTCCCTGTTCTGATTTGGCGCTCAGCAAACAGGGGAAGGGGACCGGGCGCAAGTCTTCGAGCCCTCGGTATGGATCAGGCCTCGAGGTCGGTCTTCAGCCGGTCCAGCAGGCCGGCCGCCCGCTGGGCGTAGGGGCCGATCCAGCGGTCGTGGATCTGCTTGATCGGCATCGAGTTCAGGTGGTTCCAGCGCTCGCGCCCTTCGCGCCGGGCGATCACCAGGTCGGCGCCCTCCAGCACCTTCAGGTGCTGCATCACCGTGCAGCGGTCGAGCTCGGGAAAACGTTCGCACAGGTCGCCGGTGGTCAGCGGCTGGTCCCTGATCTCGTCCAGGATCCGACGCCGGGTGGGCGAAGCCAAGGCCTTGAAAATCAGGTCGTTTTCGTCGTCGCTTGACATGTTATAAATTTATAACACAAATGACCGCAGAACAAGGAGCAAAGATCATGGATCTGACCTTTCGCGTGTCCGCCCGCATCGCCAAGCCCGTGGCCGAGGTGTTCGAGGCCGTCGCCAATCCGGACCAGTTGTCGAAATACTTCACCACCGGCGGGGCCAAGGGCCGGCTGGAGACGGGCGCCACCGTCTACTGGGACTTCGCCGACTTCCCCGGCGCGTTTCCCGTCTGGGTGATCGAGGTGATCCCCAACCAGAAGATCGTGTTCGAATGGGAGGCCAACGACGGCCCGCCGGAGAACGAGGACAACCTCGTCACCCACGTCGGCTACAAGACCCAGGTGACCATGACCTTCGAGCCGCTGGACGACGGCCGCACCCTGGTGGCCATCGAAGAGCACGGCTGGAAGCAGACCGAGGTCGGCCTCAAGGCCTCCTACGGCAACTGCCAGGGCTGGACCCAGATGCAGTGCGCGATGAAGGCCTGGCTCGAACACGGAATCAACCTGCGCGAAGGCATGTTCAAGTAGCCGCGCGAAACCGCTGGCGTCGGCGCTTGCACCGGAGGAAGTTGCCCGTCCAAATCACATAAGGGCGGAACATGGCGATCTCACTCTACGACGTCAGCGTGGCTTCATTTCTCCAGACGGTGGGCGGCGTCGCCGGTTTCCTCGAGCGGGGCCTCGCCCACTGCCAGGACAACGGCGTCGATCCGCAGGAGATCGTGACCTCGAAGATGTGCGAGGACATGTTCGATTTCCGCTTCCAGGTGATCTCGGTCGCCCACCACTCGCTGGGCGCCATCGAGGGCGTGAAGGCCGGCGTGTTCTCGCCCGGCGGCGACCAGAGCGCCCAGGACCTGCCGGCCCTGATCGCGCTGATCAAGGACGCCCAGGCCAAGCTCAAGGCGATCACCCCCGACGAGATCAACGCCTACGAGGGCAAGGACGTCTTCTTCGAATTCCGCGGCACGAAGATCCCGTTCACCGCCGAGAACTTCCTGATGTCGTTCTCCCTGCCGAACCTGCACTTCCACGCCACCACCGCCTACGACCTGCTGCGTTCGCGCGGCGTGCCGATCGGCAAGCGGGACTACATGGGCCAGCTGCGGATGAAGCTCTAATCGACACGGACATAGGGCGAGATCTGGTCCCGCCCTATGCCCTCCTTGGTCACATGGCCAGGCCGCCCGGCCTATCTCCCGCCCAATTTATTGACCTTATTGCGAACAATTCTCAGCATTTAGTCTTTCTTAATCCGCCACCTCCAAGCCAGATCACATCGGTCGGCGGCATCGCCCGGCCTGGATGGGGATCTGCATGTTTGGACGTAAGGCCGACGGGGCCGGGGCGCGCTCGCGCGAACTGGAGGGCTTGGTCGCGGCCATGCACCGCTCGCAAGCCGTGATCGAGTTCGCCCTCGACGGCACGATCCTCAGCGCCAATGCGAACTTCCTGGCCGCGATGGGCTATGCCGCCTCCGAGGTCGAGGGCCGCCGCCACGCCATGTTCATGCCGCCAGGCGAGGCCGACTCCCCCGAGTACCGCGCCTTCTGGGCGCAGCTGAACCGCGGCGAGTTCGTCGCCAGCAAGTTCCGCCGCCTTGGCAAGGGCGGCCGCGAGGTCTGGATCCAGGCCTCCTACAACCCGGTCTTCGACGAGACCGGCAAGGCCATCAAGGTCATCAAGTTCGCCACAGACGTCACCGCCGCCGAGCACGAACGGGACCGCGCCGAGGCCGCCCGCCGCCAGGTCGCCGAGGAACAGGACGTCGTGGTCGGCGCCCTGGCCCAGGGCCTCGGCCGCCTGTCCCACGGCGATCTGACGACCGGCGTCTCGGCCCAGTTCGCCGGCGCCTACCAGCAGCTGAAGCTGGACTTCAACGGCGCCATCGCCGCCCTGCGCCAGGCCATGGCCTCGATCCACCGCACCACCGACAGCCTGCGCGGCGGCGCCGACGAAATCTCCGGCGCCTCCGACGCGCTGTCCAAGCGCATCGAGCAGCAGGCCGCCAGCCTGGAAGAGGCCGCCGCCGCCCTGAACGAGGTCACCAACACCGTCGGCCGCAGCGCCGAGAGCGCGCGCCGCGTCTCCGGCGCCGCCAGCCAGGCCCGCGTCGAAGCCACCCGCTCCGGCGAGGTCGTCCGCGAGGCGGTCGAGGCCATGGAGGAGATCGAAGAGAGCTCGGGCAAGATCACCCAGATCATCGGCGTGATCGACGAGATCGCCTTCCAGACCAACCTGCTGGCCCTGAACGCCGGCGTCGAGGCCGCGCGCGCGGGCGAAGCCGGGCGCGGCTTCGCGGTCGTCGCCTCGGAGGTCCGCGCCCTGGCCCAGCGCTCGGCCGACGCGGCCCGCGAGATCAAGACGCTGATCTCGTCATCCACGTCCCAGGTGGAGCGCGGCGTGAAGCTGGTCGGCGCGACCGGCGCGACCCTCGGCGCGATCGTGGAGAAGGTGGCCGAGATCGACGGCCTGATCGCCGAGATCGCCTCCAGCGCCCAGGGCCAGGCGTCGAGCCTCGCCCAGGTCAACGCCGCCATCAACCAGATGGATCAGGCGACCCAGCAGAACGCCGCCATGGTCGAGGAAACCACCGCCGCGGCCGCCAATCTCAAGAGCGAGGCGGCCGAGCTCGGCCAGCTGGTCGAGCGGTTCCAGATCGGCGAGGTCGCGAGCTCTCAGGCCCGCATCGCCCAGTTCGCGCGGGGCGCTTAGCCCTGGCCGATGCGGCCCGGGGCCGGCAGCACGTCGATCAGCTCGATACGGAAGATCAGCACGCTGTTGGGCGGGATCTCGCCATTGCCCGCGCCCTCCTCGCCATAGCCCTGGGCCGGCGGGACATAGAGCGTCCACTCGTCGCCCGGCCGCATCAGCTGCAGGGCTTCCTTCCAGGCCGGGATCAGCGCCGGCAGCGGCATCGCCGCCGGGGCGCCGCGCTCATAGGACGAGTCGAAGATCTTCCCGTCGACCAGCTTGCCCTCGTAATGGACCTTCACCTCGTCGTTCGGGCCGGGCTTCAGGCCGGTGGCCGGACCCGAGCGGACGATCTTGTACTGCACGCCCGACGGCAGGATCTGGACGCCCTCGACCTTGGCGTTGGTCTCCATGAACGTCTTGGCCTCGGCCGCGGACTTGGCGAGGTCGGCGGGCGCGGGACCGCCGCGGCCGCAGGCGGCCAGCAGCAGGACGGCGAGGACGGGAAGAAGGCGCTTCATGTCGTGGCTCTCTAAACGGCGCGCGGCGGATAGCCGTGCTCGCGCAGGGCGTCCATGATTTCCTGGGTGTGCTGGGCGTCGCGGGTCTCGATCATGATGTCGAACTCCGCGCCCTTGGCCGGCACGTCCAGGGCCAGGCGGTTGTGGGCGACCTCGATGATGTTGGCGCCCATCTGGCCGATCACCGCCGAGACCGTGGCCAGCAGGCCGGGACGGTCGTCGCCGATGATCCGCAAGCTGACCAGCCGCTGGTCGCGCACCAGTTCGCGGGTCAGCACCGAGGCCAGCAGCCGGGTGTCGATGTTGCCGCCGGTGACGATCAGCCCGACCTTCTTGCCCTTGAACTTGCCGGGATAGGCCAGCAGCGCCGCCAGGGAGGCCGCGCCCGCGCCCTCGACCACGGTCTTCTCGACGTTGCAGTACAGGGCCACCGCTCGCTCGAAGTGCGGCTCCTCGATCAGCAGCACCTCGTCGATCAGCGGCCGGGCGATGGCGTAGGACAGCTCGCCCACCTGCTTGACCGCGATGCCCTCGGCGATCGTCGCCCCGCCGCTGGTCCCGTTCACGCCGCGCATCTTGGCGGTGAAGGACGGGTACATGGCCGGCTCGACGCCGACCACCTCGACCTTGGGGTTCAGCGACTTGGCGACCGTCGCGCAGCCGGCGATCAGCCCGCCGCCGCCGATCGGGATCGGCAGGATCTCCAGGTCCGGCACGTCCTCGAACATTTCCAGCGCCACCGTCCCCTGCCCCGCCATCACCTGCAGGTCGTTGAACGGGTGGACGAAGGCCAGGTCCTGCTCGTCGCGCAGGCGCATGGCGACGGCCGAGGCCTCGTCATAATTGTCGCCGTCCAGCACCACCTGGGCGCCGTGGCCGCGGGTCTGCTGGACCTTCACGAACGGCGTCGAGCGCGGCATCACGATGGTCACCGGAATGCCCAGCCGCGCGGCATGATAGGCCAGCCCCTGGCTGTGGTTGCCGGCCGAGGCGGCGATCACGCCGCGGCCCCGCTCGTTGTCCGACAGCTGCAGCAGGGTGTTGAGCGCCCCGCGCTCCTTGTAGGCGGCCGTGAACTGCAGGTTCTCGAACTTCACCCACACCTCGGCGCCGGTAATCTCCGACAGGGTCCGCGAATGGCGGCAGGGCGTGCGCTCGATGTGCCCTTTCAGCCGGTCGGCGGCGGCGCGGATGTCGTCGAGGGAAAGCGTCATGTCAGAGCCGATGTGGGAGTTGGGCCACGTCTAACGGCGCGAACCCCTTACCGCAATGGAGCCGGCCCGAATGGCGAGCTATGCATGACGATATGACCGAGATGCCGCACATCCCTCCGGGCGCCTCCGCCGAACAGGCCCGCGCCCTGCTGGTCGCCGCCGGCTGGCGCGAGGTCGGGACCGGCGACTGGTCCTGGGCGCTGGCCGATCCGCACGACCGCCTCGCCGCCCGCGTGACGCCCTTCGACCCGGCCTATCGGCTGCATGCGCAGGCCTGCCTGGAGGGGCCGGCGAACCGGTGGCTGCCGCGCGTCGAGGCGATCTTGCCATTGCGGCGGGACGGCTATGTCACGCTCATGGAGCGCCTCTATCCGGCGCCGGAGGCCCAGGCGCAGGCCTTCTGCGCGGCGCTGGGGATCGGCAACGACAGCGGCTACGACATTCCGCATGTCGATGGCTTCGACCAGGCCGACGCCGACCTCGAGCTGCTGCGCGAGCGGATCAGAGCCTTGATCGCCCAGGGCGCCCAACGCTTCAAGCTTTGGGGCGGCTCCGATATCCGGCCGGGCAACCTGATGGCCGATGCGCAGGGCCGGCTGAAGGTGGTCGACCCGATCTTCCTGCGCGGCCCCTTGCTCGTGGCCGCCATCGCCCAGGGCGAACGCGGCCAGCTGACCGATTTCAGTCGCGAGCAGCTGGAGGACTTCCTGACCATTCCGGCGTTCAAGCCCGGCCCGGAAACCGACGAACTGCGCCGCAATCTGGCCGACCTGCTGGCGCCTACTGCACCGCCAGAGTCAGCTTGAACGTTCCGGCTTCGCCACGGCGGGCGGTGGCGCGCGGCTGGAACGGCTTGATCAGATAGACCCCGGCCTTCGACGTCGTGATGCTGGCGCTCGCCCCGTCCACCTCGCCGCGATGCACGGCCGCGCCGCTGGTGTCGGCGGCGTCGACGACATTGAAATAGAGATTGCTGTTCGAGGGTTCGAAGGCGACGCTCAGCGTCTGCCCCATCGCCACCGGCACGGCGTAGACCGGCGCCTTGTAGCCCTTCACCTCGCCGCTGACGCTGGCCGCGCCGGCGGCGTCGAGGCTCACGACCTCCAGCGTTTCGTCAGGCGTCAGCAGGCCCTGCAGCGCGGCCTTGTCCAGCGCCGGCGCCGCGACGGGCGCGGGCGCGGCCGCGACAGGCGCCTCAGCCGGCTTGGCCGGCGGCGTCTCGGCGGGCTGGCCGCAGCCGGCCAGGACAAGAGCTGCGGTCGCGGCCAAGGTCAGGCGCAGTCCAGTCGAGTTGGGGGTCATGCCGTGTGCTCCTTCTGATCGCCGGAGCATTGGACGGGGGCGTGGCGCTGTAAAGCGCGCTCAGCTCAGCCCGCGCCAGACGTCCATCCGGCGCATGGCCTTGCCCGGCAGCTCCGAGGCCCGGCCCAGCGGCAGCGATTCCGCCGCCCGCCGCACGCCATAGGCCGCCCGCCGCGCGAAGGCCGCCGGCGAGGGCAGGCCCACGAAGCCGTCGCTGACCCACAGCCCTTCATTGGCCAGTTCGCGCTTGAACCGATAGTCGCCCGCGCCCAGGTCCAGGCGATTGTAGGGCATGTCGTCCATCCAGCGCAGGATGTCCTGGAACAGCAGGATCCCCGGCGAGTATCGCTCGAACTCCGGGTCGTGCGCGATCAGCCAGCCATGGATCGTCCGCCGCCCGCGCAGGTGCAGATGCACCGCCGCCAGCCGGTCGCCGAAGTGCAGGGTGAACAGCACGGCGCCGAAATCGGGGTCGCGGCTCTCGAACAGGTCGCGCAGCAGCGCCAGCGTCCATTCGGTCTGGAAGATGTCGGTCTGGCCGGTCGCGCGATACTGGGCGCTCTTCCAGGCCAGCAACCGCTCGAAGTCGGTGCTTGAGCGCGAGAAGGCTCCAAAGGTCGCCTCGCCGACCTCGCGCTCGACCTTGCGTCGCTTCTTGTCGCTATCCTTGAGGATCGATTTCCCGGCCGCCTTGCGCTCGGCCTCATAGGCGGCGTAGCCGCCCTTCACGTCGATTACGTGCGACAGCACCTGGCCGCGGGCGTGGCCCGCGAACGTCGCCTGGCCTTCCAGCATGTGGGTGAAGTCGAGCCGGTGCACGCCCAGCGCCTGGACCAGCGTCTTGGCGTCCAGTTGCACGCCGGGTTCGGCGACCAGGGCTTGATAGTCGCACATCGGCGCCCCGACCGGCATGGCGGTATAGGCGCCGACCCGAGCCGGGAAGAATCCGACCTCGCGGCCATCCTCCTTCAGCACCGCCACCTGGACCGCGCGTCGGCCATGCCGTTGCGCATAGTCCACGGCGCGCACCCAGTGCGGCGACAGGAACGGAGAATCCAGCGCGCCGGTCTGCAGCTGCGCCCAGCGCTCGATGCTGGCCGGCCTCAGATCCTGGGGGCGAACGATGTCGATTTCCACGGGCGCGATCCTGGGAGCGCAATGAGCGCCGAAGTCGCGCGCACCATACCGACCAAGTCTTTCCCGGAGGTTGCCACAACCCTGGCTGGCGCGGTCCAGGCGACTAAAGCAGCTCGCCCAGGCCTTTTGCCTTCAGCGCCTCGACCCCGGCCCGCACCGCGGCGGGGGCGTCACGGCGGGTGACCAGCACCACTCCGTTCTCGACCACCACCACCAGGTCCTCGACCCCGGCCAGCACCACCACCGGTCCGTCGGTGCGCGCCAGGCAGTCCCTGGTCTCCACCGCCACGACTTCGCCTTCCAGCGCATCGCCCGAAGCGGTCTTCTCCGACAGCTCCCACAGCGCGCCCCAGTTGCCGACGTCCGCCCAGCCGATGTCGGCCTCGACGACGCTGGCCTTGCCGGTCTTCTCCATCACCGCCACGTCGATGGCGATGCTCGGCGCCGTCAGGAACGCCGGCGACAACGCCACCACGTCGCCGGTCCGCGCCGCCGCGTCCACCGCCGCCTGCGCCGCCGTCGTCACCTCGGGCGCCAGACGCCGCGCCTCGTCCAGGAACGCCCCGGCCTTGAACAGGAACATGCCCCCGTTCCAGGTGAAGTTCGGGTCGGCCACGAACGTCTGCGCCGTCGCCAGGTCGGGCTTCTCGACGAACCGCGCGACCTTGCGCACCGCGCCCTCGCCCTTGGCCTGGATATAGCCATAGAGCGTCGAGGGGCCGGTGGGCGTCAGGCCCAGCAGCACGATCTCGCCGGCCTGCGCCGCCGCGCGCCCGGCCTCGATCGCGGCATGCAGCGCCGCCACGTCGGCCACCAGATTGTCGGCGTGCATCAGCACCATCAGCGCGTCGGGGTCGATCTGCGCCCCATAGGCCGCCGCCGCCACCGAGGCCGGCGCGGTGTTGCGCGGCGCCGGCTCGGTGATCAGCGCCTGGGGCGTGATCCCGACCTCCTGCAGTTGCGCGCGCGCAAGGTCGGCGTGCGCCGCCGCGCAGACCACCACCGGCGCGGCGAAGCCTTCCCCCGTCAGCCGCAGCGCGGTGTCCTGGATCAGGCTGTGCTCGCCGCCCAGCCGGTGGAACTGCTTGGGGCGCTCCGACCGCGACAGCGGCCACAGGCGCGTGCCGGCGCCGCCCGACATCAGGACGGGAATGATCTTGGTCGTCATGTTCAGAGGTCCGTCGCGATCGTCATCCTATGGGCGTCATCCCGGTTTCGGCCGCAGGCCGAAGACCGGGACCCATGAACACCAGATGGCCGGAACTGAGGCGCCGACCCAGCCAGGGGCGTCACTTTCGGCGCGAATGGATCCCGGCCTTCCGCTTCGCTGCAGCCGGGATGACACCGTATGCCGCTCATGCCGGATCGTACTCGCTGACCAGGTGGCCGGGCGCGACTTCCTTCAGCTGCGGCGAGTAGATCGGCGCATTGGGATCGACGCTCAGTTTCGACGGCAGGAAACGCAGCGCGCTGCGCGGATCCATCGGCGACGGCGGCTCGCCGGTCAGCTTGACGCGCTGGCGGCTGCGCTCGCGCACCGGATCGGGGATCGGCGCGGCCGACAGCAGCGCCTTGGTGTAGGGGTGCTGCGGATCGGCGTAGAGCTGCTCGCGGCTCGCCTCCTCCATCACCCGGCCCAGGTACAGCACCATCACCCGGTGGCTGATCTCGCGCACCACCGCCAGGTCGTGGCTGATGAAGATCATCGCCATGCCCATCTGCTTCTGCAGCTCGATCAGCAGGTCGATGATCTGTGCACGGATCGAGACGTCCAGCGCCGAGACCGCCTCGTCGCAGATCACCAGCTTCGGTTCCAGAATCATCGCCCGTGCGATGCCGACCCGCTGGTTCTGGCCGCCCGACAGCTCGTGCGGATAGCGGTTGATCAGCGCTGTCGACAGCCCCGCCCGCTCCATCATCGCCCGCACCTGGGTCTCGCGCGCCGCGCCCTTCAGGTCAGGGCGGAACACCCGCAGCGGCTCGGCGATGGAATCGCCGATGGTCATGCGCGGATCGAGGCTGGCCAGCGGATCCTGGAAGACGATCTGAAGGTCGCGGCGCGCGGCGCGCATCGACTCGCGGTCGGCGTGGGTGATGTCGCGGCCCAGCACCGTCACCGCCCCGTCGGTCGGCGGGATCAGGTTCAGCACCGCCCGCGACAGGGTGGACTTGCCGCAGCCGCTCTCGCCGACCACGCCCAGGGTCTCGCCCTGCCGCACCTGGAACGAGACGCCGTCCACGGCGCGCAGCGAGGCCTTGGCCCCGAACATGCCCTGGTGCACCGGGAAGTGGACCTTGATGTCCTTGCCCTCGACCACCACCGGCGCGTCCGGCGCCACCGGGTCCAGGGTCGGCCGCCCGCCGCGGTCGTCGCGGTCCAGCCGCGGGATCGCAGCCAGCAGCGCCTGGGTGTAGGGATCCTTGGGCGCCGCGAAGAGAGCCTTGGCCTCGCCCTCCTCGACATAGGCGCCGTTCTTCATCACGCAGACGCGGTCGGCCAGCCGCGCGATCACGCCCATGTCGTGGGTGATCAGCACCATCGCCGTCCCGGTCTCACGGCCCAGCTCGGCCATCAGGTCCAGGATCTCGGCCTGCACCGTCACGTCCAGCGCCGTCGTCGGCTCGTCGGCGATCAGCAGTTGCGGCGAGCAGGCCATCGCCGCGGCGATCATCACCCGCTGGCGCATGCCGCCCGACAGCTCGTGCGGATACTGCTCCATCCGCCGCTCGGCTTCGGGGATGCGCACGTGCTTCAGCCACTGGCGCGCCTGGATACGGGCCGCCTTGTCGCTCATGCCCAGGTGCAGCCGCAACGGCTCGGCGATCTGCTCGCCGATCCGCACATGCGGCGTCAGCGCCGTCAGCGGGTCCTGGAAGATCATGGTCATCTTCGAACCGCGGATCTTGTTCAGCGCCCGCGGCTTCAGGCCCAGCAGCTCCTGGCCCTTGAAGCGGATGGAGCCGCTCGCCTTGCCGTTGGCGGCCAGCAGGCCCATGGCCGCCATGAAGGTCTGGCTCTTGCCCGATCCGCTCTCGCCGACCACGCCCAGCACCTCGCCGCGCGCGACGCTCAAGCTGACTCCGCGCACGGCGCTGACCACGCCGTCATGGGTTTTGAAGTCGATCTTCAGATCGTCGATGGAAAGGACTGGCTCAGCCAATGCGACCTCGGATCAAAAACAGGCGCCGACCATAGACCGCTGCGCGGCCATGGCGAAACCACGCGCAGGGCCCCACCTCTTTGGCTATACGATGGCGAAGCAGTCAGTCGGTTCGAGATGAGTACGCCAAACAGCCCGCCCCGCCCCGCGCTTTTCCTCGACCGTGACGGAGTCCTGAACGAGGATCCCGGCTACGTGCACCGCTGGGAGGACTTCCACTGGATCCCAGGCGCCCGCGAGGCCGTCGCCGCCTTCAACCGGGCCGGCTGGTGGGTGTTCGTGGTGACCAACCAGTCGGGGGTCGGCCGCGGCTACTACGCCGAGGACGACGTCATCGCCCTGCACGCCAAGATGAGCGAGAGCCTGGCCGAGATCGGCGCCCACATCGACGCCTACTATTACTGCCCCCAGCACCCCGACGCCCAGGTCGACGTCTACCGTCACCCCGATCCGCCGGACCGCAAGCCGAACCCCGGCATGCTGCTGCGCGCGATCTCCGAATGGCCGGTCGACCTCTCGCGCTCGGTGATGGTCGGCGACAAGGATTCCGACCTCGAAGCCGCGGCCCGCGCGGGCGTCCGCGCCCTGCACTTCACCGGCGGCGACCTAGCCGCCTTCCTGAAGGGCGAAGCCGTCCCGGCCTAACCCAGGATATCCTTCAGCGCCGCCAACAGCCGGTCGGTCTGGGCCGGCGTCCCGACCGTGATGCGCAGGTAGTCGGCCGTCCGCGCCGCGCCGAAGTGGCGCACGATGACCGCCTGCGCGCGCAGCGCGGCGGCCAGCTCCGCCCCGCCGCGCGATCCGTGACGGGCGAAGACGAAGTTGGCGCTCGACGGCAGAACTGCAAAGCCCAGCGCCTCCAGCCCCGCCGTCAGCCGGCCGCGCTCCTCGATCACCGCCGCGCAGGCCGCCTGGAAGAACGCTTCGTCCTCGACCGAGGCGATCGCCCCGGCCTGGGCGGGCCGGCCCAGCGGGTAGGAGTTGAAGCTGTCCTTCACCCGCACCAGCCCCTCGATCAGCGCCGCGTCGCCGATCGCGTAGCCGACCCGCAGGCCGGCCAGCGCCCGCGACTTCGACATGGTCTGCACGACCAGCAGGTTCGGATGCTGCGCCACCAGCGGGATCGCGGTCTCCGCGCCGAAGTCGACATAGGCCTCGTCGATCACCACCGGCACGTCGGGATGCTCGTCCAGCAACTGCTTGATCTGCGCGCGGCTCAGGGCCACCCCGGTCGGGGCGTTAGGGTTGGGCAGGATGATCGCCCCGGCCGCGCGGCGATAGTCCTCGACCCGCACCGCCATCGCCGCGTCCAGCGGCACGGTCTCGTAGCTAATGCCGAACAGCCCGCAATAGACCGGATAGAAGCTGTAGGTGATGTCGGGGAACAGCAGCGGCGCCTGCCGCTTCAGCAGCGCGGCGAAGGCGTGGGCCAGCACCTCGTCCGACCCGTTGCCGACGAACACCTGCTCGGGCGTCACGCCGTGATAGCGCGCCAGGGTCTCGCGCAGCGCCCGCGCCTCGGGATCCGGATAGAGCCGCAAGCTGTCGGCCGCCTCGGCCGCCACCGCCGCCATCGCCTTCGGCGAAGGTCCGGTCGGGCTCTCGTTGGTGTTCAGCTTGACCAGGTCCGCCATGCGCGGCTGCTCGCCCGGCACATAGGGCTTCAGCTGGTGGGTCAGGTCGCTCCAGAAGCGGCTCATGTCTGGTCTCGCGTTTAAGCTGGCGCTTCTAAGCAAGCCCGCCGCCGCGAAGTCCAGAGGGGATGGCGGGCGTCAGCCGTTCAGCGCACCCGCTCCGTCTCCCTGGGGGCCGAGACGCGGCGCGCCTTGGCCTGGGCCTTGGGCTTTGGCAGCAGCCGGAAGCGCGTCTGGCACCACGCATAGTCGATGCCGACATCGAGCAAGGCGTCCGAACGACCGCAGGGGCAGGCGAACTCCATGACCCCGATGACCCGGTAGGTCTCCCCGGCCTGGAGCGGGACCGGCCTTCCCGTCACATGGTTCGGGGCGGCGTTGACGCACAAAACCAGATCGCCAGGGCCGACAGCGTCACTCATGGCTTTCTTCCCTTCGTCCGGGGAAAGACTAGACCCGGACCCGCAAGCGGCAAAGACCGGTAAGACGCCGGAGATCAAACATACCCTCAATGAACCCCGTTAGCGCAAAAAGCCACCCCAACCCTCTTGCGTAGTTGCAAGGACCGCCTTATGTGCACCGCAACAATTGCTGCGTCGCACAAAAAGGAGATGGGCATGGCTAATGCTTTCGAACGCGTCATCGACTGGATGCTGGGCCCCTTCGCCCGCGAACTCGCGCGCATGCCGGCATCGTCGTTCCGCTATCTGCTGAACGGCCTCTAGGCGACAAGCGGCGCCCTCCTCCCCCCAGCCGCCCGTCTAGTCAACGAGACCCCGCCCCGCCCTCCCCGGGGCGGGGTCTTTTGTTTTGGGGGTCGCCCCTACTTCGCGGTGGCCGCGCGCTGGGCCTCGCACAGCTCGCCGATGCCCTTGCGGGCCAGGCTGAACAGCGCCTCGAACTCGTCCTGGGTAAAGCCGCGCTTCTCGCCGGTCGCCTGGATCTCGACGATGTCGCCCTTGCCGGTCAGCACGAAGTTGGCGTCGGCCTCGGCGTTGGAGTCCTCTTCGTACTCCAGGTCCAGCACCGGCGTGTTCTTGTAGACGCCGCACGAGATCGCCGCGACCTGGTCGACGATCGGGTCCTTGGTGATCACGCCCTCGTCCAGCAGGTACTGGGTGGCCATGCGCAGCGCGACCCACGCGCCGGTGATCGCCGCGGTGCGGGTGCCGCCGTCGGCCTGGATCACGTCGCAGTCGATGGAGATCTGGCGCTCGCCCAGCGCGACCGGGTCGACCACCGCGCGCATAGAGCGGCCGATCAGCCGCTGGATCTCCTGGGTGCGGCCCGACTGCTTGCCTTCCGAGGCCTCGCGGCGGCCGCGGGTGTGGGTCGCGCGCGGCAGCATGCCGTACTCGGCCGTCACCCAGCCCACGCCGCGGCCGCGCATGAAGCCGGGCACCCGCTCCTCGACGCTGGCGGTGACCAGCACCTTGGTGTGGCCGAAGCTGACCAGGCACGAGCCCTCGGCATAGCGGTTGACCCCGGTCTCCAGGGTGACGGTGCGAAGCATGTCGGGCGTGCGGTCGGAGGGGCGCATTGGGTGGTCCTGGAAGCTAAGGGGTCTGGCGTCTTGCGTCGGGCGGCTTATCCTAGATGAGAGAGGTTCCGTCCATGGCCCTGACCGAGCACCGCCGCCCATCGTGACCAGCCCGCTGCTTTCCCCTGGGCCGTCGCTCGGCGAACTCGACGAACGCGCCCGCGAGATCTTTCGCCGGGTGGTCGAGAGCTATCTGGAGACCGGTGATCCGGTCGGCTCGCGCACGCTCTCCAAGGGCGGCGTCCATCTGTCCCCCGCCTCGATCCGCAACACCATGCAGGACCTGACCCAGCTGGGCCTGCTGGGCGCGCCTCACGTCAGCGCCGGGCGGGTGCCGACCCATGCCGGCCTGCGGCTGTTCGTCGACGGCTTGCTCGAGGTCGGCGATGTGGCCGAGGAGGACCGCCGCAACATCGAGGCCCGCCTCTCGGCCAAGGGCCGCAACTTCGAGGAAGCGCTGAGCGAGGCCTCCGCCATCCTTTCGGGCCTCGCCGGCGGGGCCGGCATCGTCGTCACCCCGGTGCGCGACGCCGGGGTCAAGCATGTCGAGTTCGTCGCCCTCTCCGCCGACCAGGCCCTGGCGGTCATGGTCTTCGAGGACGGCGTGGTCGAGAACCGGCTGATGCGGCTGGCCGCCGGCGTCACCCCGTCCTCGCTGCAGGAGGCGTCGAACTTCATGAACGCCCGCCTGCGCGGCCGCACCCTGGGCGAGGCGGGCCTGGAGATCCGCAGCGAACTGGAGGCCGCCCGCCGCCAGCTCAACGAGACCGCCGCGCGGCTGGTCGAGGACGGCATGGCCGCCTGGGGCGGCGGCGAGGGCGCGGCCCGCGCCCTGATCGTCCGCGGCCACGCCAACCTGCTGGCCGACCGCGAGACCCTCGACGACCTCGAGCGCGTGCGCATGCTGTTCGACGACCTCGAACAAAAAGAGCAGCTGATCGGTTTGCTCGACGACGTGCGCGACGCCCAGGGCGTGCGCATCTATATCGGCGCCGAAACGCGACTCTTTTCCCTTTCGGGTTCCGCCGTCATCGCCGCGCCCTATATGACGGGCCGTCAGAAGGTGCTGGGCGCGATCGGCGTGATCGGTCCGGCCCGCCTAAACTATGCCCGGGTCATCCCGCTGGTGGACTATACCGCCCGCGTGCTGTCCCAGGTGACGAACTCGTAGAGGATTACAAGATGTCCGACGATCAAACGCCGGCCGAAGAATTCAACGACATCGCGGACGCCGCGGCCGATGAACTGATCGCCCTGCGCGCCGAGAACCAGGCCCTCAAGGACCAGGTGCTGCGCGTCGCCGCCGATGCGGAAAATTCCAAGCGCCGGGCCGAGCGCGAGGCCAACGACGCCCGCGCCTTCGCCATCCAGAAGTTCGGCCGCGACCTGCTGGCCGTCGCCGACACGCTCGACCGCGCCCTGGCCGCCCCGGTCGACGATCCGGCGGTGAAGAACTTCGTCGTCGGCATGGAGATGACCCAGAAGTCGCTGATCTCGGCCTTCGAGAACAACGGCCTCAAGAAGATCGACCCGCCCAAGGGCGAGAAGTTCGATCCCCACCAGCACCAGGCGATGATGGAGCAACCTTCCGCCGACGTGTCCGCCGGCGGCGTCATCCAGGTGCTGCAGCCGGGCTACGAACTGCTCGGCCGCCTGATCCGCCCGGCCATGGTCGTCGTCGCCGCCAAGGGCTCGGGCGCCGAAGCCCCCGCCGCCGACGCCGCTCCGAACGCCAACCCCTACGCCGCCAACGACGGCGAATCCGGCGGCTCGGTCGACACCAAGGCATAGGGACTAACGGGGAGGGGCGAACTGAAGCGTCTTAACGGCCAGGTCCGACTGCTGGCGGCCAGCCTCTCGGCGGTCGCAGGCTTCGTGGACGCCATCGGCTTCCTGCTGACCGGCGGCTTCTTCGTCTCCTTCATGAGCGGCAACTCCACCCGCCTGGCCGTCGGCATGGCCGAGGGCGCGAGCTACGCCGGACTGGCGCTGGCGCTGATCGCCGCCTTCGTGGCCGGGGTTTCGACCGGGGCCCTGGTCGGCCGCAGGGCCGGCCCCCGGCGCGGCCCGGCGGTGCTGACCTTCGTCGCCGTGCTGCTCGCCCTGGCCGCCATCCTGGCCGCCTTCGCGCCGCTGCCCGCCGCCATCCTGGTGCTGGCCTTCGCCATGGGCGCCGAGAACACCGTCTTCGCCCAGGACGGCGAGGTCCGCCTCGGCCTCACCTACATGACCGGCGCCCTGGTCAAGCTCGGCAAGGCGATCACCGCCGCCCTGCTGGGCGAGAACCGCTTCGGCTGGGCGCCGCACCTGCTGCTCTGGCTCGGCCTCGTCGCCGGCGCCGCCCTCGGCGCCCTGGCCTTTGGGCTGCTCGGCCCCACCGCCCTCTGGATCGCCGCCGGCGCCATGGCCGCTCTGGCGGCGGCAGCGGCGCGGCTGGACCTGGCGCCCGCGGCGGCCTGAGCTAATCGCAGGGTGCCCAAAGCTCGTTCGGACACGTCGTCGCGTAACGGCGTTCCGCATGAATTGGGAGGATCAGGCGGGAAACAAGCGTAACTGTAGCCGCCGTGCATCAGTACGTCGGGGACGTGCGCCGAGCGCGCCCTGCACGTATTGCGCGATCCGAGCGATCAACCTAAGCGCGCCCCGCCCCGAATGTTCTCGGGGATTGGGGGGAAACCAAATGAAACTTGCTTATCTCGGCGTGGCCGCCGCCGCGCTCGCCGTCGCCACCTCGGCCTCGGCTGAAGTCTATGGCGCGCTCAATGCGGGCGGCCAGGCGATGAAGTTCGACGCGCCTGCGGACGACGCCAACATCGTCACCGTCGGCGGCCGCGTCGGCTGGAAGGCCAACCAGTGGCTGGGCGTCGAGGGCGACCTGTTCTTCGGCGTCAAGGACGACCGCATCCACAGCAATCCCGACGTCGACGTGAAGGTCGACAGCGCGGCGTTCATCTATGGCGTGGTCTTCGTTCCCGCGGGCGAGAAGTTCGATCTGATCGGTCGAGCCGGCTACGGCCACCTCGCCGCCAAGGTCGAAGGCCCGGGCGTTTCGGAAGACACCAACGACGGCGCCTTCGCGGTCGGCCTCGGCGCTCAGTACAAGTTCGACGCGGCCAACGGCGTGCGCCTCGACTACACGCACTACGCCATCAAGGACGTGCCCACCAACGGCGTCACCGTCGCCTACGTCCGCACGTTCTAATCCAGAAAGAGAGGGACGCCCCGGGGCGTCCCTCTCGATCGTCGGCGGCTTGGCCGCTTTTCTTGAAAGCGCAACCATTTGAAGGGCGAGGGTCTGCCCCCAGGAATACACGCGGGCTTTGGCCGCTCGTGAGCCGAACTTGCCAGCCCCACCAAATAGCCGCCCCACAGCCCCCTACCGCACCGCCAGCCCATACGCCGCCACGTCGCAGACCTCTTCGGCGATCTGGCGGGGCGTAAGCGGATAGTCGGCCGGCAGCCACTTGGGCAGCCATAGGAAGATCCCGGCCGACACCTCACCGACGAACACGCTGTCGCAGGGCCGCACCGAGCCGTCGGCGATCCCCTGGCGCAGGCTGCGGTTGGAGGTCATCCGCAGCCGCTGGCCGGCGCGCTCGAACGCCGCGCGGTCGGCGGGCGCCAGGGCCAGCCGCCCCGGCTGCAGCATCAGCGGCGAGGCCGGCCCCGCCTGCGCCTGGACGTTCAGGTGCAGGGCGATCAACGCCCTGTCGAACCCGTCCCGCCCCTGGGCCACGGCGGTGTCCATCATCAGGTCGTAAAGCTCGAAGGCGCGCCGGTAGCAGCGGGTGACCAGGTCGGCCTTGTCGTCGAAATAGTGGTAGATCGCGCCCTTCGTCGCCCCGACCTCGGCGCCGATGTCGTCCAGCGAGGCCCCGTCGATGCCGCGCTGGTTGAACAGCTTCGAGGCCGCCGCGATCAGCTGGGCGATCTTGATTTCGTTGGTCTGCTGGCGGTCGAAGGCGTTGAACGAGCGTGCGGTCAGCGCCTCGATGTCCAGCCCGCACAGCGGCCGCTCGCGGGGGGCCGTGGCGAAGCCGTTCAGCATCAGGTCGACGATGGCGTGGGCGATCCGCCGCCGCGCCGCGCGCCCGTCGCGATAGCCGAGCCAGCCCGCCGACAGCCGGCCCCAGGCGATCATCCCGACCAGGGCCTGGGCGGCGATCTCGCTGTTGCAGGGCCGCAAGGTCCCGGCCGCGGCCCCGTCGTCCAGCCATCGGCGCAGGATCGCCACGTTCCGCGCCTGCAGCTCGGCGATGACGCTGCGCTGGGCCGTCGGCAGGAAGTCTACGTCGCTGAGCACGGCCTGCGGCGGCCGCTCGAAGGCCAGCTGCGCCTCGACGAAGCGGGCCAGCCGCTCGCGCGGGTCCTCGCTGGCGTCCGCGGCGGCGGCCAGGTCGTCGGTGGTCGCCTCGCAGGCCCGCTGGTAGGCCCCGAACACCAGGTCGGTGCGGTCGGCGACATAGTAGTAGAGGGCGTTGCGCGACAGGCCGACGCGCTCGGCCACGTCGTTGATCACGATGCCGCCGGCGCCCATGGCGTTGATCTCGCGCGCCGCCTCTTCCAGCAACAGGTCGCGCTTGGCCGCGCGCTTGCGCGCCGGCTTGCCGCTCCCCGTCTCCTTGCCAATCGCCGCCATCGGCCGTTCGTCGCGCCTCCGCCGCCGTTCGTCAATCCGTACACCAGACATACGCAAGTGTCGAAGTTTGCTTGACGGCCAGTTCTGGACGTGTCGTTACTCCGGCAAACTTGAGTGTCGAAAAATGGCGCGCCAACGAGCGACGCCGCTGTCTCGGGGAGGGAACTTTGACGAATTCCAGCAACATGCGCGCACGCCTGCTGGTCGGGGCCGCGGCCCTGGCGTTCATCGCCGGCGCGGCCCAGGCGGCCGAGCCGGTCGAGATCGAGGCGGTGACCGTCACCGCCCAGAAGCGCACCCAGGACACCCTCGACGTCGGCCTTAACGTCGCCGTCGTCGGCGCCCAGGAGCTGGCCGACCGCCGCGTGGCCCAGGTCAGCGACCTCGTCGCCTTCACCCCCAACGTCGACATCAAGGAAAACATGCCCGGCGTGCTGCCGGTGGTGACCATCCGCGGCGTCGGCCTCAACGATTTCTCGGCGACCAACAACCCCAGCGCCGGGGTCTATGTCGACGAGGTCTATCTGAGCTCGCTCGCCCTGATGAACTTCGACCTCTTCGACCTGGAGCGGATGGAGGCGTTGAAGGGTCCGCAGGGCACGCTCTACGGCCGCAACTCCACCGCCGGGGCCATCAACATCGTCACCGCCAAGCCCAGCTTCGGCGGTGTGCAGGGCCGCCTGGCCGCCGGCTACGGCAATTACCAGACCGCCGAGATCGAGGGGATGGTGAACCTGCCGGTCTCCGACACCCTGGCCCTGCGCTTCGCGGGCAAGGCGGTGAAGCAGGACGAGGGCTTCTTCGACAACCGCCTGATCGGCCGCGACATCGGTCGCCGCGAGGTGGGAATGGCCCGCGCCCAGGCGCTGTGGGCCGCCAGCGAGGACGTCGAGGTCCTGGTCAAGCTGGAGGTCCAGAAGGGCCGCTCGGAAGTCGGCGGCCCGGAGTTCTTCGGCGCCCTGACCCCGCCCGGCGCCTCGGCCGGACTGGTCTGCCCCGGCTCGCCGGCCTGCATGGACTTCCAGGGCTATACCGACACCGACGGCGACCCCTTCGCCGGCGCCTGGTCGGTCGACCCGACCTATGACGTCGACCAGCGCGCGGCCACCGTGCGGCTCACCGCCGACCTCGGCTGGGCCGACCTGACCTCGGTCACGGGCTATGTCGACTTCAAGCGCCAGTGGGGCGCCGACACCGACGGCGGCCCCTTCCGCCAGACCGACTTCGTCGAGCGCGACAAGATCAGCCAGGTCTCGCAGGAGCTGCGGCTCTCCGGCGCCACCGAGGCGAGCGACTGGATCGTCGGGGTCTTCGCCTCCCGCGACCGCGTGAAGATGACCTATGACGGCTCGCTGCAGGACCTGTTCAACACCAAACTCCTGACCTTCACCGACCAGACCGCCAAGTCGGCCGCCGCCTTCGGCAATCTCGAATGGCGCTTTGCGCCCGACCTCAGCCTGGTCGCCGGCCTACGCTACACCTGGGAGGAAAAGGCCAATGTCGGCGGCGACCTGGACCTGGTCCCGAACTGCCCGGCCAGCTTCCTTTCGATGACGCCCTGCGGCGCCGGGCCAGTCACCCTGGCCTTCATCGACACCACCATCGACGACACCAACTGGTCCTGGAAGCTGGGGCTGAACTGGAAGCCGAACCCCATGACCCTGGTCTACGGCTCGATCAGCCAGGGCGTGAAGAGCGGCGGCTTCTTCTCCGGCGTCGCCACCACCTCGGCCCAGCTCCAGCCCTACGAGCCCGAGACCCTCATCGACTACGAAGTCGGCGTGAAGCAGCGGCTTTCCAGCCTCGGCCTCTCCTGGTCGGCCAGCGCCTTCTATTACGACTACGCCGACGTGCAGACCTTCATCCGCGACACCTCGGGCGGCCTGCCGATCCAGCGGCTGGGCAATGTCGACGAGGCGGCGATCTACGGCCTGGACCTCGACGCCATGTGGTCGCCGGCGGCGCTGCCGGGCCTCGACCTCGTGGGCGGCCTGGGCCTGCTGCACGCCGAGCTGGGCGCCTTCGAATCCTCGACCGGCCTGACGCCCAAGGGCAACAGGATGCCCGACGCGCCCGAGGTCAGCTTCACGCTCTCGGCCGCCTACAGCTTCGATCTCGGCCAGGACGCGACGGGCCGCCTGCAGTTCGACGGCCGCTACGCCGACGACATGTTCAAGGACGCGCTCAACGACCCGCTGATCACCACCGACGCCTATTGGGTGTGGAACGCCCGCGCCAGCGTCGCCCTGCCCGGCGACTGGGAAGTGGCCGTCTGGGGCAAGAACCTCGCCGACGAGCAGTACGTCACCCAGGGGGTGAACAACCTGCCCCTCGGCTTCGGCTTCCGCGTCTACGGCGCCCCGCGCACCTTCGGCCTCACCGTTTCCAAGGCATTCCAATGAGCATCCAGATTCACGGCTCCGCCGACCCCGCCTTCGCCGCCCTGGCCGGCGAGTTCGAACGCAACTTCATCGAGCGCGGCGACGTCGGCGCGGCCCTCTCCCTGGTGATCGACGGCCGCGCGGTCGTCGACCTCTGGGCCGGCAGCCTCGACGCCGCGGGCCAGCGGCCCTGGCGCGCGGACTCGGTGGTCAACGTCTGGTCGACGACCAAGGCGGTTGGGGCGCTCTGCTTCGCCATGCTGGTCGACCGCGGCGCCTGCGCCTACGACGACAAGGTCGCCCGCTGGTGGCCGGAGTTCGCCGCCCACGGCAAGGACGGCGTCACTATCGCCATGCTGCTCTCGCACCAGGCCGGGCTGTGCAGCTTCCGCGACCCCGCCGTGGTCGAGGACTTCTATGACCTGGAGACCGCCGCCGACCGGCTGGCGGCGAGCGAGCCGCTGTGGCCGCCCGGCTCGCGCTCCGGCTACCACGCCATCTCGATCGGGGTGCTGGCCGGCGCCCTCTTCCGCCGCATCGAGGGCCGCAGCCTGACGGACTTCGTCGCCGCCGAGCTGTCGGCCCCGCTCGGCCTCGACCTGACCCTCGGCCTGCCCGTCTCGCAAGACGCCCGCCGCGCCGAGATGATCGCCCCGCCCGAGCTGGCGACCTCGAACATGACCACCGACCTCAACCCCTCGCAGGCGGCCGCCTACCTCAACCCGGTCATCGAGCCGCTGCTGCCCAACACCGCGGCGTGGCGCGCCTGCGAACTGGTCTCGGCCAACGGCTTCTCCAACGCCCGCTCGCTCGCCCGGCTGTTCGGCGAGGTCGCGGCCGGCCGGCTGCTGTCGCCGCAGACCCTGGCCCAGGCGACGCAGCTGCGGATCAGCGGCGTCGACGAGGTGCTCGGCGTGCCCGCCCGCTGGGGCGCCGGCTTCCTGCTCAACACCGACGGACTCTACGGCCCCGCGCCGGCGACATTCGGCCATTCGGGGTGGGGCGGCTCGTTCGCCATCGTCGATCCCGCCCGTCGCGCGGCGCTGGCCTACACGATGAACCGCATGGGGACCGACCTGGTCGGCGACCCCCGCGACGTGGCCCTGATAGCCGCCGCCTACGAGGGGCTGACCACCTCGGCCTGACGGTTCGGCAGGTTGTTGGACGCCATCGGCAGGTTTTTGAAGCGCCTGCCGATGGCTGCCGATCGCCGCTTTCGGGCGCGCTGGTCGCGCCGGTCGCGAGCGCCGCTGCAACCCCGTCGCCACGCCCGCCCCGGCGGCTCGCGTCCCGCCGCCCCGGCCGCAACCCTGGGCGGTCCTAACCCCCTAGAAAAATTGACGGTTTCCAGGATCGGGCGTAGGCTTCGCCTGAACGATTAGGGAGCAGAACGTGCTGGTCGGGTCGCAGACTCGCCGCCTCGCGCTCGGCAGGCTCGCCGCCGCCGGGGGACTGCTGCTGGCCACGCCCCAGCTGGCCTTCGGGCAGGTTCCTGAGAGCTCGGCGCCAGAACCTGACGATACGCCGACCACCATCGCCATCACCCGGCAGCTTTTCGAGCACATCACCGCCCCGGTGACGATCAACGGCCAGGGCCCCTATCGCTTCATGGTCGACACCGGCGCCAACGTCTCCTGCATCTCCTCCGAGCTGGCCGGAAAGCTCGCCCTGCCCAAGGGCCGCGAGCTGCAGGTCCACACCATCGTCGGCCGCCGCGGCCGCCCCAGCGTGACGCTCGACCGCCTCGAAATCGGGACCCGCGTGCGCCGGAACGTCGAGGCTCCGGTGCTGCCGATGTCCTCCTTCGACATCGACGGCGTGCTCGGAATCGACTGGCTGAAGGGCCAGCGGCTGGTGATGGGATTCGCCGGCAACACCTTGGAAATCACCAGGTCCAAGCGCGAGGCCAGCGCCCACGGCCGGGTCGTCGTCCCCGCCCGCCGCAAGTCGGGCCAGCTCACCATCGTCGACGCCGACCTCAACGGCCGGTCGATCAGCGCGATGATCGATTCCGGCTCGCAGTTCTCGCTCGGCAACGCCGCGCTGCGGAAGCTGATCATGCGCGCCGACCCCACCGCCGTGCAGCGCTCCAGCCAGGTCGGCCTGATCTCCATCGCCGGCGAGCGCTTCAGCGGCGAGCAGCTCTATCTGCCGTTCATCCGCCTGGGCGGCCTGAATCTGGGAAACGTGCCGGTTGTGTTCTCCGAGATGCCGATCTTCAAGCTCTGGGACCTGCACGAGACCCCGACGATCATGATCGGCATCGACCTGCTGACCCAGTTCGAGACCGTTTCCGTGGACTTCGGACGCTCCGCCGTCCGCTTCGATATCGCCAAGGCCTGAAGGGTTTCCCGCGTTCAGTTGGCCGCACCCTCTTCCACCGATGCGCAATTCGGCTAATGTCCCAAGTCCCTCCAGCGTAGGGGGCCCGGCCCACCTTGGCGCCGGCGCCTGGAGAGATGCGGACCGGAACATGAAGCTTACGATTGAACGGGCGGCGCTTATGAAGGCGCTGGGGCATGTGCAGAGCGCGGTCGAGCGCCGGAACACAATCCCGATCCTTTCGAACGTCCTCCTGTCGGCGGAACGCGATCGCCTGACCTTCTCGGCGACCGACCTGGACATGGAGATCATCGACGAGGCCCTGGCCCAGGTCGATCAGCCCGGCCAGATCACCGCGCCGGCCCACACCCTCTATGAGATCGTCCGCAAGCTGCCCGAAGGCGCCGACGTCTCGCTGAGCTTCACCGGCGAGGATCCGCGCCTGACCGTGGCCGCGGGCCGTTCGCGGTTCAACCTGCCGGTGCTGCCGGCCGGCGACTTCCCGGTCATGTCCTCCGACGGCCTCTCCAGCCGCATCGGCGTCGATGTGGGCGACCTGATCCGCCTGATCGACAAGACCCGCTTCGCGATCTCGACCGAAGAGACCCGCTACTACCTGAACGGGCTCTACCTCCACACCGTGGTCGACAACGGCGTCCAGAAGCTGCGCGCCGTCGCCACCGACGGCCACCGCCTGGCCCTGGCCGAGATGATCGCTCCCGAGGGCTCGGCGGGCACGCCCGGCGTCATCGTCCCGCGCAAGACCATCGGCGAAGCCCGCCGCCTCCTGGAAGACGCTGGCGAGAACGTCGACCTGCAGCTCAGCCCCCAGAAGATCCGCCTGGACTTCAACGGCGCGGCCCTGACCTCGAAGGTCATCGACGGCTCGTTCCCCGACTACAGCCGCGTGATCCCGCAGGGCAACGACCGCATCATGCTGGTGGACAACAAGCTGTTCGCCAAGGCTGTGGACCGCGTCGCCACCATCTCGGCCGAGAAGAGCCGGTCGGTGCGCATGGCCATCGAGCCGGGCAAGATCATCCTGACCGTCCGCAACATGGAAGCCGGCCAAGCCGTCGAAGAGCTTGAAGTCGACTACAACGGCGAAGCCTTCGAACTGTCGTTCAACGCCCGCTACCTGCTCGACGTCACCGATCAGATCGCCAGCGAGACCGCCGAGTTCCGCTTCGGCGGCCCGAACGATCCGGCCCTGGTCCTCGACCCCGTCGACGCCGACGTCCGCTACGTGCTGATGCCGTTGCGGGTCTGACCCGCAGCGCTCAGCCAGGCTCGCACGGACGCTTTTCGCAGAAGACCTTGCGGGCCTGAAGCATCGCGTCTTCGCCGATCGCCGTCATCCTCGCCGCAACCGCGGTGTTGAGCTGCGCCTGGCGACTGACCCAGGCGCGGCCGGCGGGACTGCGCCGGAACGCCAACAGCTCGCGCATCTGGTCCTCGGTATAGGCCTCGGCATAGGCGACGGCCGAAAACTCCAGCATGGTCGGTAGCCAGTCTTCGAACGCCTTGTCGAGCGCTGCGGCCGCCTCGGCGGTGACAGCGGGCGGAGAGGCGCCCCCCGCCGCGGACAGCATTCTGTCGAATGCGGCCTGCCCTAGCGTCTTGGCCTTGTCAGCGTCCTCAGACACCAACAGCCGCGCGGTGGTCAGGGACTTCGCTGTGCTCGGCGCCGCGCCGGCCGGAGCGTCGGGCGTCGGCAGCGCCGGGAAGGGCGCCGTGACCGCCACAGTCTCGCCGGCCGCGCCCTGAACCATCTGGCGCGGCGCCAGCCGGAACCGGGGCGTCAACGACAGCGCCGCCGCGCCAAAACCCAACCCGGCGGGCCGCTCCATCGTGACGGCGCAGTCAGCCAAAAGGCCCAGGCCGTCCACCTTGCACTTCAGCTGCGCCCAGCCCCCCACGCCCATGACCTTGGCCGCCCCTGGATAGGCTGCCCAGCGCAGAGCGACGCTGGGCTCTTCGGTCCACTCCGGCCGATCGATCGTCGCGGCTGCAGCCTCAAGGGCGCGCAGGTCCGCCGGGGTCGCGGTCGCATCGCAATTGCGGGCCTGACAGAACTCGGCGCGGGCCTGCTTGAGGATCTGAACCACCCCGCCGATCAGCGCGGCGTTGAACATTTTCCCGGTGTCGGACTTGCCGCTCGCCATCAGCCGCCCTGTCGGCGTCTCGAAGAAGTCGCTGATCGCCCGAAGCTCCGAGAGGCTGAAGGTCGCGGCGTAGGCTTGTGGCAAGGCCTTCGTGAATCCTGCGCTGACCATCGGCCGCGCACTCAACAACGCCGCACGCGCGGCCTCGACCGTCGCGTCGTCCACGCCCGGGCTCTCCAGCGGCGTGGCCTTCAACGCCGCCTCCATCGCTGGCGCGACCTTGGATTCGATGCCGATCACGGCCACCAGCTTGTGCGCGGCCGCGAGAACTTCAGGCGACGCCGACGCGGGTGTAGCCGGAAGGGGTACGCGCTCGGGCAGGACGAAGCGGATCGGAATTCGCACCTCGCCTCCAGCGACCGGTCGGCCATCAACGGTTTTCGGCTTCATCCGGAACTTGCTGGTCAGCGCCAGCGCCGCCTCGCCAAATCCTAGCCCCGCAGGCTGCGCGCCATCCTGTCTGCACCCCTCCAAAGCCCCATAGGAGTCGACCTGGCAGGATACTGTCGCCCGGCCCGTGATCTGCAACGCCATCGCGGCCTTGGGATAGACGACAGCGATGTCGGCGCCGCTGGGCCGATCCAGCCAATCGGGATTGGTCACCACCGATGGGCGAGGCGCGGCGTAGCCTGGCGCGCACCACGCCAGCGCGCACAGCGCCGCCGCGCAAACCCTGACCGAACGCATCGCACCCCCGCAACTTCCGCGCGCAGCCTAGTCGATCCGCCCGACCGCTCAAGCCTTCGCGCCCGCGCGCGAAACCCGCTATGACGCGCCGGTGACCACCGCCTTCACCCGCCTGACCCTGACGGACTTCCGCTCCTACGAGCGGGCCGAGCTCGCGCTCGACGGCCGGCCGGTGTTCCTGGTCGGGCCGAACGGGGCCGGAAAGACCAACTTCCTGGAGGCGATAAGTCTCTTCACGCCGGGCCGGGGCCTGCGGGGCGCGGTCGGCGCCGAGCTGGGCCGGCGCCAGCCCGGCGAAGCCCAGGGTCGCGCCTGGGCGGTCGCGGCGGTGATCGAACAGGACCGCGAGCCGGTCCGCATCGGCACCGGGGTCGAGAGCGCCGGCGCCGCCCGCCGCACCGTCCGACTGGAGGGCGAACCCGTGCCCCCGGGCCGCCTCTCCGACCACCAGCGCCAGGTGTGGCTGACCCCCGCCCAGGACCGGCTGTTCCTGGAGGGCGCGGGCGATCGCCGCCGCTTCTTCGACCGCCTGGTGTTCGCGGGCGAGCCTGGCCACGCGACCTACGCCAACGCCTACGAGAAGTCCCAGCGCGAGCGCATGCGGCTGTTGACCGACGGTCCGGCCGATCCCGCCTGGATGAGCGCCCTGGAGGCGCGCATGGCCCAGGCCGGCTCGCTGATGGCGCAGGCCCGCGCCCACACGCTGGCGGCGCTGCAGGCCGAGATCGACAGCCGCGGCGACCGGCCGTTTCCGCAGGCCCGCCTGGCCCTGACCGGCGACTGGGAACGGATGGCCCTGGACGGCGTCGAGACCGGCGAAATCGAGGCCCGCCTGGCCCGCGCCCTGGCCGCCGCACGCGAGCGCGACGCCGCCGTCGGACGCGCCCTGACCGGCCCGCACCGCGGCGATCTGGCCGTCATTCACGCCGAGAAGGACCGTCCTGCGGCAGAATGCTCGACGGGTGAGCAGAAAGCCCTGATTCTGAACCTGGTTTTGGGCCAGGCGGCGCGTCTTTCGCGTGCAGAATCGGCTCCAAACCCTATATTGTTGCTGGATGAAGTCGCAGCGCATCTGGACCGTCGCCGACGGGCCGCGCTCTTCGACGAAATCGAGGCGCTCAGGCTGCAGGCGTTCCTGACCGGCACGGACGAGCATCTCTTCGAGGATTTGAAGGGCCGGGCCCAGGGCGTCCATGTGGACGGCTCGAACCTGGCGATTCTGGATACGGTATGACCGACGAAACCCAAGGCGAATCCAACGGCCCCGAGTCCAATGGGCAAGCCGAGTACGGCGCGGAGTCCATCAAGGTCCTGAAGGGCCTGGACGCGGTGCGCAAGCGCCCCGGCATGTACATTGGCGACACCGATGACGGCTCGGGCCTGCACCACATGGTCTACGAGGTGGTCGACAACGCCATCGACGAGACCCTGGCCGGCTACGCCAGCCGCGTCGAGGTGATCCTGAACGCCGACGGCTCGGTGACGGTCACCGACGACGGCCGCGGCATCCCCACCGACATCCACGAGGGCGAAGGCGTCTCGGCGGCCGAGGTCATCATGACCCAGCTGCACGCCGGCGGTAAGTTCGACCAGAACTCCTACAAGGTCTCCGGCGGTCTGCACGGCGTCGGCGTCTCGGTGGTGAACGCGCTGTCGGACTGGCTGCGCCTGAAGATCTATCGCGGCGGCAAGGCCTACGAGATGGAGTTCCGCCGCGGCGACGCGGTCTCGCCCCTCGTGATCACCGGCGACGCGCCGCTGCGCGAGAACGGCGAGTTCCTGTCGGGCACCGAGGTCACCTTCATGGCCTCGACCGAGACCTTCGCGTTCATCGAATACGACCGCAAGACACTGGAGCACCGCCTGCGCGAGCTGGCGTTCCTGAACTCCGGCGTGACCATCTGGCTGAAGGACAACCGCGAGGCCGAGCCCTTCGTCGAGCTGCTGCACTACGAGGGCGGCATCGAGGCGTTCGTGCGCCACCTGGACAAGGCCAAGACCCCGCTGCTGAAGACCCCGATCGTGGTCCGCGGCAAGAAGGACAACGTCGAACTGGACCTGTCGCTCTGGTGGAACGACGGCTACCACGAGAACGTCCTCTGCTTCACGAACAACATCCCGCAGAAGGACGGCGGCACTCACCTTGCGGCGTTCCGCTCGGCCCTGACCCGCATCATCACCGGCTATGCCGAGAGCTCGGGCGCGACCAAGCGCGAGAAGGTCTCGCTGTCGGGCGAGGACGCCCGCGAAGGCCTGACCTGCGTGCTCTCGGTCAAGGTGCCCGACCCGAAGTTCTCGTCGCAGACCAAGGACAAGCTGGTCTCCTCGGAAGTGCGCCCGGCCGTCGAAAGCCTGGTGTCGGAAGGCGTCAGCACCTGGTTCGAGGAACATCCGAACGAAGCCAAGCTGATCGTCCAAAAGATCGCCGAGGCCGCGGCCGCGCGCGAAGCGGCCCGCAAGGCCCGCGAACTGACCCGCCGCAAGTCGGCGCTCGACATCACCTCACTGCCCGGCAAGCTCGCCGACTGCTCGGAGAAGGATCCGGCCAAGTCCGAAGTCTTCCTGGTCGAGGGCGACTCCGCCGGCGGCTCGGCCAAGCAGGCCCGTAACCGCGAGAACCAGGCCATCCTGCCGCTGCGCGGCAAGATCCTGAACGTCGAGCGCGCCCGCTTCGACAAGATGCTGTCGTCCGACCAGATCGGCACCCTGATCACGGCGCTGGGCGCCGGCATCGGCCGCGACGACTTCAACATCGACAAGCTGCGCTACCACAAGATCGTCATCATGACGGACGCCGACGTCGACGGCGCCCACATCCGGACCCTGCTGCTGACCTTCTTCTACCGGCAGATGCCGGAGGTGATCGAGCGCGGCTATCTCTATATCGCCCAGCCGCCGCTCTATAAGGCGACCAAGAGCCGCCAGTCGCGGTACCTGAAGGACGATTCCGAGCTTGAGAACTACCTGATCGACGAAGGCGTCGACGGCGCGGCCCTCGACCTGTCGAGCGGCGAACGCCTGATCGGCGCCGACCTGCTCGCCCTGGTCCAGAGCGCCCGCGGCGCCAAGGCCAATGTCGAGCGGCTGTCCTCGCGCGCGCCGGCCTTCGCCATCGAGCAGGCGGCCATCGCCGGCCTGTTGGCCGAAGACGGCGGCGACCTGGACAAGGCCGCCAAGCGGATGGACCTCTACGCCGAGGAAGGCGACGGCAGCTGGAGCGGCGAGAAGGCCGCCACCGGCGGCTACGTGTTCTCGCGGATCAAGCGCGGCGTGTCCGAACGCATCGTGCTCGACGACCTGCTGCTGCACGCCGCCGACGCACGGCGCCTGTCCGAACGCGCCGCGGCGATGGCCGAGACCTTCGACGGCGTCGCCACCTTCACCCGCAAGGACAAGACCGCGACCGTCCGCGGTCCGCTGGACCTGTTCAACGCGGTGATGGAAGCCGGCCGTCGCGGTCTGTCGATCCAGCGCTACAAGGGCCTGGGCGAGATGAACCCCGACCAGCTGTGGGAGACGACGCTCGACGCCGACGCCCGCACCCTGCTGCAGGTCAAGGTGACCCACGCCGACGACGCCGACGACATGTTCACCCGCCTGATGGGCGACCTGGTCGAGCCGCGTCGCGAGTTCATCCAGGAAAACGCCCTGGACGCCGAGGTCGACGTCTAGGGCCCGCGTCCGGCTCTGCCCAGAAACCTAGCTTCGCGGTGATGGCGGTTGGCTCTGGCCGCCGCCCGCCTGATCGAACACGTTGTCATCCCTACGGCGCGACCTTCGATGGGTCTCGATCGATGCGCCCGCCCCCTGCGGTGGGCGGGGGGGTCTACCCGTGGGCAATGAACCTAGGAGACTGCCTCGCGCCGGGCGCGTAGCCTACTGAACTACGGGGGAAAGGCATGGAGGTCACCGTGTCCCCAATCGACGAACACCCATCTTTCGCCGCGGAATCGTCAGCCACGACGGGCAGGAAAAAAGCCTCCGCCGGATCGTCCGAACAGGCGGTCGCGCCGCTCCTATCCATCAACGTCGATCCCGGCACGGGACGGGTGATCAGCATCGAGAGCATGGACGCCTCCGGCGATCGACGGGCGCTCTCCGATGAAGAGCGCACCCGCCTCTCCGAGCTGAAGCCTGAAGCCACATTGCGAGACATCGTTGAACGGGCGTTCGAGGCTGGCGTCGCCTGCGTTCTGGGCCAGCAGGCCCGGGGCGAAGAAACTCCGGAGTCCGAAGAGGACGCCGAGCTGTCGCGGATGCTGTTGCGTTCCTTAATCGCCGAAAGCGCCGCCAAGCGCCTAACCCAGTTCGATGTCTTGAGCCCCGCGATCGTGGGAACGCTGATCGAGCGGGCCGCGAGCCGCGACCGGAACTCCGACGCCGGCGCCGACCACTAAACACCCACGTCAAGTCGGGGATGAAGCGAACCGCGCCGTCCGGCCAGCGTGCCGTTCGACGCGGCCTACCAGCAAACACACGAGGAGCACTCGATGACGTTTGACACGACTTATGACGGCAATGGCAGAGACACCGACGACATCGCCCGCCTGCTCGCCGGCGGCAAGATACGAGGCCGCAAGCGCATGCGGCGGCTGCTGATCGCCCGTCTCATCAGCGACAAGCGTGGCGCCGAAGCCGACGACGAGGATGAAGGCATCGACGAAGATGAAGGCGGCGGCGAAGACCAGCGCCTCGCCCGCCTCCTGGTCGGCGGCGCCGTGCGCAAGCGCCGACTTCGGCGCCTGGTGCTCGCCCAGATGCTCCGTCAACGAGGCGACGAAGACGAGGGCGAGGGCATCGAGGATGAGGAAAGCGACGACGAGGATCATAACCTCGCCCGCCTCCTGGTCGGCGGGGCCGCGCGCAAGCGGCGTCTGCGTCGCCTGGTGCTCGCCCAGATGCTCCGTCAACGCGGCGAAGAAGATGAGGACGAGGGTATCGAGGACGAGGAAGGCGGCGATGAGGATCGGCGTCTGGCTCAAGTCCTGGTCGGCGGCGCCAGGCGCCGGCGGCGTCTGCGCCGACTGGTCCTGGCCCACGTGCTCAGCGAGCGCAGAGACGAGGACGAGGGCGAAGGCATCGAGGATGACGACGATGATCGCCAACTGGTGCGCTTCCTCGTCGGTCAAAAGGCCGTGCGTCGGGGCCGGGCCCGGCGAATGGCCGGCGCCCGCGAACTGAGGCACTAGGCCAATCACTGCCGGAGGGGCTCGCCCCTCCGGCTTCCTTACCGCAAGCCGCGATGGGTCTTACGGCTTCTCACCAACGGCCACCTGCGGCCTTGGGAACACGAAGGCCAGGGTCATCAGCGCCGCCAGCGACATGGCCAGGGCCACCGCCGGGATCGCCGGCACGCCGTAGCTCGCCAGAGCCAGCCCGCCCATGGCCGAGCCCAGCGCCTGGCCGACCGAGATCACCGAGCCGTTGAGGGCCAGCGCCACCGGCGCGCCCTCGGTCATCGAGATCAGCCGCGCCTGGATCACCGGGGTGATCGAGAACAGCGCCGTGGCCGCCACGAAGATGCCCAGCGCCACCAGCGTCGCGCTCGGCCAGCCGGCCGGGGCGACCTGGTGCGTGGCCGCGAAATGGATGGTCATGGCCGTCGCCTGGATCGCAAAGCCGATCAGGATCCAGCTGCGCCCGAGATCACGGTTGGCCGCCCGCGCGCCCAGCCACAGGCCGAGGATGGAGCCAAAGCCGATCATCGACTGGAAGGCGCCCACCCCTGCGCCGGTGACGCCCGCCCCGACCCGCACGATCGGCGCGATGTAGAGGTTCAGCGTCATGTTGGCGGCGAAGGCCAGGAAGGTGGTCAGGTAGAGCGGCCAGATCGCCGGCAGGTCCAGGGTTCCCCCGGCGCGCTTCGGCGGCGCCGGCACCCGCGGCAGGAAGAACAGCACCCCGACCAGGGCGATGGCCGACAGCGTCGCCGCGGTCAGGAAGGTCGCCCGCCAACCGAACAGGTCGCCGACGACGCTGCCGATAGGAATGCCGATCACGAAGGCCAGTGTCATGCCGCCCGAAACCATGGCCAGGGCCGAGCCGCGCCGCTCGGGCGGAGCCAGCGAAGCGGCCGCTACGCTGGCGGCCGGACCCGACATCGCGCCAGCCAGGCCGGCCAGCGCCCGCAGCACCATCAGCGCCTCGAAGTTGGGCGTCAGGGCGCAGGCGATGTGCAGCACCAGGCCAAGGCTCAGGCCGACGATCACCATGATCTTGCGGTCGACCCGCGCGAACAGCCAGGCGGCCACCGGCCCCAATACCGCCGAGGTCAGCACGAACACCGTCTGCAACTGCCCGGCCACGGCCGTCGTCACGCCAAGGTCGGCGGCCAGCGCCTCCAGCAGGCCGGCGAAGATGAAGGCTCCGGACCCGAACGCGAACGTCACCATGGTCAGAACGAAAATGCGCGGGTTCATGCAGCCGAGCTTAGCCGCGCGACCATACCGGCCGCCAGACATTTGAGAGCGCGGTTCGCCGAGCTAGGCCGCCGCGGGCTTGGCGACCGGGCGCTTGCGCTTGCGTTTCAGGGTCTTGGGTCCCGCCCAGAAGGTCCAGACCGCCAGGGATCCCAGCAGGGCGAGCGACAGACCCGAGAGCGTCATCACCAACCGATACGGCAGCCCGCCGACCTTGGCGGCGTGGATCGGATACTCGGCGTTGGCGATTCGCACGCCCAGCGGCTGGGTCAGGGCGTCGCGGCTGGCGACCAGCCGGCCATCTGCGGGATCGAACCAGAACATGGTGCGGCCGTTGGGCAGCCATTCGGCCTGCTGGCGCACCCTCAGCGAGATCAGGCCGCCGGGCTTGGTCGGCAGGCTGATTATCCGCAGTTCGCCGTCGGGATACATCGCCCGCGCCGCCTCGAGCAGCGCGGCGTAGTCGATGTCGGCCGCCTTCGGGCCGCCCTCGGTCTTGGGCGGTTTCTGCGCCTCGGCCATGACCGCAGGGCTGGAGAACGGCGCCAGCAGCACGTCCTCGACCGCCGGCAAGGTCATCATCACCCCAGTCAGCATCGACACGAACAGCAGCGGCGCGGTCACGACGCCCAGGTCGCGGTGCTGACGCACCACGCCGTTGCGGCTCAGGTTCGAAGGCCATGGCCGAAGGGCGAACAGCCGCCGCGCCGGCCACCACAGGATCACCCCGGTGACCACGAAGCCCAGGCCGACCAGAGCCATGATCCCGGCCGCCAGTTCGCCGACATCGGCGGCCAGCAGGTGATGGTGCAGGTCGAACAGCCAGATCTCCGGTCGCTCCCACTTGGACGACCACGCCGCGACGATCTCGCCGCTCTGGTCGGCATAGGCCCCGCGCGCGGGCTCGACATAGTTCAGGCGATGCAGCCCCAGCCGCTCGCTGGCCAGCACGATGGAACGCGGCGCATCGGGCCCTGAGAATATCTTTCCAACGGTCGCTGCAACCGCCGCCGTGTCCTGGTTCTGCGCGTCGGCGGCGTGCGGCAGGGTCGCGCGCAGGAAGTCGTCCTTGTGGACCAGCAGCGCGCCCGAGAGGCCCAGCACCGCCAGGAAGAGGCCGATCAGGCCTCCGGCCCATCGGTGCAGGAGCCGCAGCGTTCCCATCAGAACCTGCGCTCGAACCCAAGCGTGAAGCTGCGGCCGCGGCCCGCGAAGTTGCGCAGGTTGTCGGTCGGGTTGCTCGTGTCGGAGGCGTAGCTCAGATAGTACTCGTCCATCAGGTTCTGCACGCTGAAGATCACGTCGCCGAACCCTGCCTCATAGCGGACCGAGGCGTCGACCAGCGTGTAGCCGCCGAAGCTGTTGCGCGGATCTGCGCCGTCGAAGCTGCGCTCCAGATAGGACTGGCTCTGCAGACGAGCGGCCAGCGGACCGCTCTGATAGATCAGCGCGAAGTTGAAGCGGTCAGGCGAGATGTTGGCGCCGTCGAGGTCGATGTCGACGCTGCCGTCGCCGTTGCTGTCGGCACGGCCCTTCAGCTTGGCGTAGCCGGCGTTGACGCTGACCCCGGGCACAGGCGTCCTGGCGGTGACGTTGAGCTCCAGGCCCTCGATCTCCACCCGTTGGCGCTGCACGTCGTAGACGGCGGTGGCCGGGTTGAGCACCAGCAGCTGACCCAGCTTGGACTTGGACCAGAAGTAGGCGGCGCTGGCCTCGATCGGCCCGTACTTCCACTCGGCGCCGATTTCCTGGTTGTCGGAAACCACCGGGCTGATGTCGAGGAAGCTGTCGACGTCGACGCCGTTGCGGTTCACCGCCCGCAGGATTCGGCCGACGTCGGGCACGGTGTAGCCCTCGGCGTAGCTGGCGTAGAGGCGCAGGCCCTCGACCGGGTTCACCACGATCCCGCCATTGACCAGCGTGGCGTCGAAGCTGGGCTCGCCGCCGCTGACCGCACGCGAGCCGTAGGTGGCCAGGGTGGTGTAGTCGCCGACCTTCAAGGTCACCGATTCATAGCGGGCGCCGCCAGCCAGATGCACCTTGTCGCCGAACAGGGCGAGGTTGGCCTGCACGAACGGCGCGACGCTGCGGAACTCGGTCGGCGGCACCCAGACGCGGTTGGTGGCGATCAGCGACTGCGCGGTCTCGTCGCGCAGGGTGTCGAGGCCCAGCGTCGCGTTCAATCCGGGCACGAACGGCACTTCACGCTCGTAACTGGCGCGGGCGCCGAGCTTTTCGGACTCGTTGGAGGACTGGTCGAACAGCGTCCCGACCGGAGCCAGGCGCACGTCCTGGAAGGTGGCGCTGCGGTCTCCGCCGAACGTGTCGCGCGTGCGGTTGTAGAACAGCTGGGCGTTCAGATCGCCGCCCCACAGGTCGTTGTCGGTCAGGGCCAGGGAGACCGTCTCGACCTTGTTGGCGGCCGTCCGGCCTTCCGGCGCGCCGCGCACCGAACTGGCTGGGCGGTTCTTGGTGCGGTCGCCCGCCACGATCACATAGTCGCCGTCGCCCTTCAGCTCGAAGCGGTTGGCGACGAGGTCGAGGCGCAGGCTTTCGTCGATCTGCCAGCCGAACCGGCCGAAGATCGAGGTGCTGACCGAGTCCTGGATCTCGCCCTGGGTGTTGTCGACGCCGATCCGATCGCCGTGTCCGTCGTAAAAGGCGCCGCGCGCCTCGTAAGCCAGGCCCAGGGTGGCGTCGAAGGCGCCGCTGCGCCAGGCGCCCAGACCCGCCGTCTTCCAGCCAAGGCCATCGCCGTGCGCGCGCGCGTCGGTGCTGGCCTGGACCAGCACGCGGCCGGTCAGGCCGTCTTCCTTGGGCGGGCCGACGGTCACCTGGTTGACCACGCCGCCGGTGGCGCCGATGCCCTGCAGAGCGTTCGATCCGTAGATCAACTCGACATGATCGATGAAGAAGGCGTCGATGGTGAAGCCGTCGCGCGAGCCGTCCCGGATCGGGGTCGACTGCGGGATGCCGTTAATGGCGAACAGCGGCGAGCGGCCGCGCAGGGTCTCCCCGCTGCCCGACAGCTTCTGGCGCGTCGGCGAGAAGGACGGCGACAGCGCGGACACCGCATCGACGATCGAACCGCTGATCGAGACCTGCTGCGATAGGGCGGTGGAGTCGACCACGTCCACCGTCATCGGCAGGGCGCTGGCCGGCAGGTTGGTCCGCGCCGCGGTGATGACCAGTTCGGAGACTTCGGTCGCGGCGGCGTCGTCAGCGAGCGCCTGTCCTCCGGCCATCAAGGCCAGCATGCTGGCCCCCGCCGCCAACAGGCCTCCACGCGCGATCCGCGCGACGTTGCTACCCTTAGTCATGCAATCCCCGACACGTCCTGTTCCAGACCGCGCTCTATAGCGGAGAATGCGAATTACTCTCAACGTACTTGTGCGGGTGGTTTCCAGAAGAGGACTATCGATGCGGGAGTGGGACTAGCCGCTGAACCAGCCGCCGACCACGCAGCTGATCTGGCCGTCCCTCACGGTCACGGTGGCGCGACGGCCGGTCCCCGGCTTGTACACGACCGTGCGCCCGCCGCTGGTCACCGCCAGGGTGGACGGCGCGCTGAACTGGCAGACGCGATAGGTCTTCTCGCTCACCATGCCGCGCTCCGGCGGCGCCACGCAGCTGGCGTGGCCATAGCGTCGTTCGAACCTGACGGCGCCGTACTCGAAACTCCTGGGTCCCTTGTCGCCGAACGAGGTCGGCGAGGCCTGCACCACTGGGCAGGCCGGCCCGGCGATGCTCCAGGCCTGGCGCATCGCCTCCTGCTCCGACCAGGTTTCATGGATCAGGAAGGCGGGGATGCTTAGGATCACCAGCATCAGGCCGGTCAGGTTGACGACCTGCCCCGCGATCGAGTCCAGCAACGGATGACGCCGCACCTGCTCCATGACGCCACTTCACCCCCGATCGGAGCGCGCCGCAACCCAGAAGCGTGGCTCGACGTCACCACAATCGCTCAGCGCAGCGGGGCCGCGCCCTGCGCCTGTCGCAACGCCCGGGGCGAGGCGCCCCACCAATGCGAGACCGCGCGGGAGAAGGCGCTGGCGTCGGAGTAGCCCAGCAAGCGGCTGATCTGGCCGATGCTGGCCTGGGACTCGACCAGCAGGATCAGCGCCTCTTCCATCCGATAGCCTTCCAGCAGGGCCTTGAAGCTGCTGCCCGCCTGCGCCAGCCGCCGTTGCAGCGTGCGCGGCGAGCAGCCGACCTCCGCGGCGACCGAGGGCACGTCGGCCGTTCCCGGCCCCAGCTTGCCGATCGCCGCCCGCACGTTCTGGCAAAGTCCGTCCATCTGCCGCCGCCCGGCCAGGAGCGACTCCGCATAGGCCAGATTGATGTCGCGTAGGGCCGGATCGGCGCCGGGCACCGGCATGGCCAGGGCCGAGGCGTCGAAGTCGATGGTCGCCTGCGCCGCCCCCATCCGAACCGGGCAGCCGAGCAGGGCGGCGAACGGCGCGGGATCGGCTTCGGCGCGCCCGACGAGTTGCACCAGCGTCGGATGCGGCCGGCGTCCCGCCGCCGCGGCCACCACCGAGTCGATCTGCAGCGGATCGATGGCGACCGCCGCCTTGCTCGGCTCGTAGGTCAGCCGCAGCCCGCCCGCCCGCGCGGTCGCGACAAAGCGGCCGCTGTCGCTGAGCAGCACCTGGTAGCGCGCCATGTGCCGCAGCGACTCCTCGAAGGTCTGGCTGTGCGCGCGCACCACGCTGACCACGTTGGCGGCCTGGATCGGCAGCCGCGTCCCGACCTTCAACCCCAGCAACGGATCCTCGCTCAGCGCCCGCGCCCGCCGCCAGATCCGCCGGGCCAGGCTGACCTCGATCTGTCCGGCGTCGGGCGCCCGGCCCTCGACGACGCCGCGCAGGCCATGGGTCAGCGCTGCGCGGTCCAGGCCCTCGCGCACCAACCCGTCGAGCACCGCGTTGATCCAGGCCGAAGCAATGGTGAGGGCCGACACTCGTCTTCATCCGCCAACTGAAACGCCATCAGGTGGCGCACAACATCATCTTTCCAGCGCCGCCTGTCACCGACGCTTTCCCATTGCCTTCCGCGAGGGGAACCCAATTTGGATAAAGCGGTATGTTTCGGGAGGTATCGATGGCGGATTCAGCGGAAATCGCGGACGCAGCGACCACGGGACTGGGCTTCGACCCTGAAAAACTGCGTGAGAAATACCGTGCCGAGCGCGACAAACGCCTGCGCGCCGACGGCAACGAGCAGTATGTCGAGATCGCTGGCGACTTCGCCCGCTACCTGGACGACCCCTATGTCGAGCCGGGCTACGCCCGCGCGCCGCTGACCGACGAGGTCGAGGTGGTCGTGATCGGCGGCGGCTTTGGCGGGCTGCTGGCCGCCGCGCGCCTGCGCGAAGCCGGCGTCAAGGATCTGCGCGTCATCGAAAAGGGCGGCGACTTCGGCGGCACCTGGTACTGGAATCGCTACCCCGGCGCGGCCTGCGACGTCGAAAGCTACGTCTACCTGCCGCTGTTGGAAGAGACCGGCTACATGCCGGTCGAGAAGTACACGCGCGCGCCGGAGATCTTGGCCCACAGCCGCGCGATCGCCCAGCAGTACGACCTCTATTCCAACGCCTGCCTGCAGACCGAGGTCACCGGCATGACCTGGGACGACGCCTCAGGCCGCTGGATCATCACCACCAACCGCGGCGACGCCATGAAGGCCCGGTTCGTGACCATGGCCAACGGTCCGCTGCACCGGCCCAAGCTGCCCGGGATCCCAGGCGTCGACACCTTCAAGGGCCACACCTTCCACACCAGCCGCTGGGACTATGACTACACCGGCGGAGATTCGAACGGCGGCCTGACCGGCCTGGCCGGCAAGCGCGTCGGGATCATCGGCACCGGCGCCACGGCAGTGCAGTGCGTGCCGCACCTCGGCGCGGGCGCCCGCCACCTCTACGTCTTCCAGCGCACGCCCTCGTCGATCGACGTGCGCAACAACCGCCCGACCGATCCTGCGTGGGCCGGCAGCCTGGCCCCGGGCTGGCAGCAAGCGCGGATGGACAACTTCAACACCCTGGTCACCGGCGGCTTCGCGCAGGAGGACCTGGTCAACGACGGCTGGACCGACATCATCCGCAACCTCGGCATGATCGCGCGCAACCGCAACGCCGCGGCCGGCGTGCAGGACCCAGGCGAACTGGTGCAGCTGGCCGACTTCCAGAAGATGGAGCAGATCCGCGGCCGCGTGGATTCGGTGATCCACGACCAAGCCACCGCCGAGGCCCTGAAGCCATACTACAATCAGTTCTGCAAGCGCCCCTGTTTCCACGACGAGTATCTGGACACCTTCAATCGCCCGAACGTTACGCTGGTCGATACGCAAGGCCGCGGCGTCGAGGCGATCACCGAAAAGGGCGTGGTGGCCGGCGGCGTGGAGTACGAGCTCGACTGCCTGATCTTCGCGACCGGCTTCGAGGTCGGCACCTCCTACGCCCGCCGCGCCGGTTACGAAGTGGTCGGACGCGGCGGCGTCACCCTGACTGAAAAGTGGGCCGACGGCGTCGCCACGCTGCACGGCATGCACAGCCGCGCCTTCCCGAACTGCTTCATCATGAGCAACACCCAGTCGGGCTTCACGGTGAACTACCCGCACATGCTCAACGAGCAGGCCAAGCACATCGGCTACATCCTCCAGACCTGCGCCGAGCGCGGCGTCACCGTGGTCGAGGCCTCGCAGGCGGCCGAGGACGAGTGGGTCGAGACGATCGTCTCCTCGGCCCTGCAGCGCGCCAAGTTCGCCGAGGAATGCACCCCCGGCTACTACAACAACGAGGGCCAACCCTCGGCCCTGGCCGCGCGCAACGGGCCCTACGGCAAGGGACCGATCGCTTTCGTGAAGATCCTGGAAGACTGGCGCGAAAACGGGACGTTGGCGGGGCTGGAGACCACCTCGCGCTAGCGCGGATCACGAACGCGCGCAGGCTGGAACATCCATCGGCGGCGGACGGTTGGCTGATCGTCCGCCACCGAAGGAGGCAGCCATGAGCGTCAACGGCCTGGACGTCTTCGACAGGACCCTGCACACGACCAACGCCTGGCTCAAGGAGCTGTCCGAAGAGCTGGAGGTCGATCGGCACGCGGCCTGGAAAGTCCTCAGCGTCGTCCTGCACAAGCTTCGCGACCGCCTGCCGGTGGACCTCTCGGCCCACCTCGGCTCGCAACTTCCGCTGCTGATCCGCGGCGTCTATTACGACCAGTACCAGCCGGCCAGGCAGCCCAGCCGCTGCAGCAGCCTGGACGAGTTCGTCGACGAGGTCGGCGAGTGGTTGACCGACGCCAAGAGCATCGATCCGCGCCGCGCCATCGAGGCGGTCTGCCACGTGCTGTCGCGCCATCTGGCGCCCGGCCAGGTCGACAAGGTGCGGGCCAACCTGCCCAAGGCGCTGCGCGTGCTCTGGAGCGCGCCGGCCGAGACCCCGCCACGCCGCCGCCCGGTCAAGGCGGCGCAGGACGCCGCCGCCATGGCGACCGGCATCTAGGCGCCGCAGCCACAATGCGAGGCGTCGGCGCCACAGACGCGGCGTGTCGTATCGATGACGCTTGGGTTACGCTTTCGCGACTCTCCTAAGCCCCCTAAAACGCAGCACAATCGCTGCTTGGGGGACCCAGCCAATGACCATGCGTACGCGTTTCTTGAACAAGGCCGCGCACGCAGCGCTGGCCACCGCCGCCGGCCTGGCCGTCTTCGCGCCGGCCCAGGCCCTCGCCCAGGACACCGAACTGGGCGAAGTCGTCGTCACCGCCCAGAAGCGCTCGGAAAACCTCAATGACGTGCCGGTCTCGGTGACCGCCATCTCGGCCGAAAAGCTCGAGGTGCTCCAGTCTTCCGGCGGCGACATCCGGGTGTTCTCGGCCCGCATCCCCAACGTGACGCTGGAATCCAGCTACGCCCGCATCTTCCCGCGGCCCTACATCCGCGGGCTCGGCAACACCGATTTCGACTTCAACGCCTCGCAACCGGTCTCCTTCGTCTACGACGAGGTGGTGATGGAGAACCCGGTGCTGAAGAGCTTCCCGCTGTTCGACATCGAGCAGGTCGAGGCCCTGCGCGGCCCGCAAGGCACCCTGTTCGGACGCAATACGCCCGCCGGCGTCCTGAAGTTCGACTCGGCCAAGCCGACCCAGACCTTCGGCGGCTACGCCCAGGCCTCCTACGCCACCTTCGGCACCATCAACCTGCAGGGCGCGGTGTCCGGCCCGATCATCGACGGCGTGCTCGCCGGACGCCTGTCGGGCATCTACATGCACCGCGACGACTGGATCGATAACGGCTTCACCGGCAGGGACGACGTCACCGGCGGCTACGACCAGAGCGCCTTCCGCGGCCAGCTTCTGTTCACGCCGACCGAGGCGTTCAGCGCCCTCTTGAACCTGCACTACACCAAGCTCGACGGGTCGCCGCAGATCTTCCGCGCCAACATCATCCAGCAGGGGACCAACGACTTCGTCCCCGGCTTCGACCGCGAGAAGATCTACCAGGACGCCCAGCCGCGCACCGGCCAGACCATGGAAGGCTCTGGCGCCAACGTGAAGCTGACCTACGATTTTGGCGAGGAAGGTCCGACCCTGACCTCGATCACCGCCTACGAACACGTGACCGCCTATTCGCGCGGCGACGTCGACGGCGGCTTCGGCGCGGTCTTCGCCCCGCCCTCGGGCCCGGGCCTGATCCCGTTCACGGCCGAGAGCGCCGACGGCGTGCCCTATCACGCCCAGTGGAGCCAGGAAGTCCGGCTGGCCGGCGACTACGCCGGGGTGAACTACACGGTCGGCGCCTTCTACTTCTTCGAAGATCTGAAGATCGACAGCATCAACTTCGACACCCTGGCCAATGGCGCCCGCAACGGCTTCGCCTACCAGCATCAGAAGACCAAGGCCTGGGCGCTATTCGCCAACGCCGACTACCAGCTGACCGACCAGCTGACCGTCGGCGGCGGCATCCGCTACTCCAACGACAAGAAGGAGTTCATCGCCCAGCAGACGCTGTCGCCGATCGGCCTGCCGCCGACCGCGATCCTGGCCGCCGATCCGGAAAGCGACGACGTCAGCTTCAACCTCAGCGCCACCTATGCGGTGAACGACGACGTCAACCTCTACGCCCGCATCGCCAAGGGCTACCGCGCCCCATCGATCCAGGGCCGGCTGCTGTTCGGCTCGACCATCTCGGTCGCCGACACCGAGACCCTGATGTCCTACGAGGCCGGCTTCAAGGCCGACCTGTTCGACCGCCGGGCCCGTGTCGACGCATCGGTCTACTACTACAAGGTCGACGACATGCAGCTGACCGCCGTCGGCGGCGGCGCCAACTTCAACCGCCTGGTCAACGCCCAGAACGCCGAGGGCTACGGCTTCGAGTTCAACGGCGAAGCCAACCCGATCGCGCATCTGCTGCTGACCGCGGGCCTGTCCTACAGCCACACCGAAATCAAGGATTCGGCCCTGGCCATTCAGCCGTGCGGCGCGCCCTGCACCGTGCTCGACCCTGCCGGTCTGCCCGGCACGGTGCTGGTCGACGGCAACAGCCTGCCCAACGCCCCGCGCTGGATCGCCAACATCACCGCCCGCTACGCCATCCCGTTCCGCGACGGCGAGTTCTACGCCTACACGGACTGGGCCTACCGCTCGAAGATCAACTTCTTCCTCTACCGCTCGGTCGAATTCACGGACGACAAGCTGCTCGAAGGCGGCCTGCGCCTGGGCTACGCCACCGACGACGGCAAGTGGGACGCGGCGGTGTTCGCCCGCAACATCACCGACGACGAGAGCCTGGAAGGCGGCATCGACTTCAACAACCTGACCGGCTTCGTGAACGACCCGCGCACCATCGGCGTCGAGCTGAAGACCCGGTTCTGATCGCGGTCGAGGCGAGGGGGCGACCCCTCGCCGCACCCAGATTGACGGAGCCTTAACTACGCTCAGGGGCAGATGACGCGTCGAATTGGGAGCGCCGCCTTGAGCCTCAAACTTGTCGAACGGCCCGAGGGCTATTTCGAGATCGAACCTCGCCCGACCCCGGACGAGCTCGCCGCCTATTATCGCGACAAGTACTTCGGCGCGACCGACGGGCGCACGCCCTACGCCCACGGCTACACGGCCGAAGAACTCGAGCACAAGCTGCTGCAGCCCGCCGAGACCGAGCAGGTCTGGGGCCGCGCGCCCGGCCGCCTGCTCGAGGTCGGCGTCGGCGAGGGCTTCACCCTCGACTACTTTTTGAAGCGCGGCTGGCAGGCCAAGGGCCTGGACTTCACCGACGACGGCGTCCGCGAGTTTCATCCGCACCTGGCCGAGCACCTGATGCTGGGCGACGCCTTCGCCCTGCTCGACGAGGAGATCGCCAAGAGCGAGGTCTACGATCTGGTGATCTGCAACAACGTCCTGGAACACGTCATCGACCCGATGGGCCTGCTGCAGCGGCTGCGCGCCATCGTCGCGCCGGGCGGCCTGCTGCGCGTCGCCGTGCCCAACGACGGCTCCTGGCTGCAGGACCAGATCGTCAAGCGCGAGCTGGCCGATCCGGAGTTCTGGCTCGCCGCCCCCGACCACCTCAACTACTTCAACACCGACACCCTGCCCCGCGCCCTGGCCGCCAACGGCTGGGAAGTGGTCGAGCACCTGGGCGAATTCCCCATCGACATCTTCCTGCTCAATCCGGACACCGGCTACATGCGTGACCGCAGCAAGGGGCGGAACTGCCACTTCACCCGCGTCGCCTTCGAGATGGGCCTCTGGCGCGAGCGGTCTCTGGACGCGGTGATCGAGTTCCGGCGCGGCTGCGCGCGGGCCGGCGTCGGCCGCAATCAGACCGCCTACGCCCGGCCGGTCTAGGCGCGGGATCGGCGGGCGGCGATGAACGTCCTCATCCTCAGCGCCGCCGCCAAGGTCCTTCTGATCCAGGCGTTCCAGGCCGCCGCCCATCCGCTGGGCGGGCGGGTGCTGGCCGCGGACCTCGCCCGCGACAACGCCGCCCTGTTCGCCGCCGACCAGGCGCTGATCCTGCCGCGCAGCGACGACCCGAGCTTCGTGGAAGCACTTGCCCGGTCCTGCGCCCAGCACGCCGTCGGCCTGGTTGTTCCGACCCGCGACGGCGAACTGGCCATGCTCTCGTCGGCCCGCGAGCGCCTCGCCGCGCAAGGCGTCACCGTCCTGGCGCCCTCGCAGGACGCCCTGGCCGTCTGCCGCGACAAACGCCGCTTCAGCCAGGCCTGTCAGGACCTGGGCCTGCAAACGCCCCGGACCTTCGCGCCCGGCGAGACCCCCGACCGCTTCCCGGTCTTCGTGCGCCCGGTGGACGGCGCCGGCGGCCGCGGCGCCCGCCGGGTCGACGGTCCCGCCGACATGCCGACTGGCGAGGACCTGCTGGTCCAGGCCTTCGACAGCGGCCCGGAGTTCACCATCGATGTGCTGATGAGCCTGGACGGGGCGCCGCTTCAGGCGGTGGCGCGCCGCCGGCTGCAGGTCCAAGGCGGCGAGGCGACCAAGTCGCGCACCGAGGACATTCCGGCCCTGGCCGACCGGGCGCTGAAGCTCTGCGCCGCCCTGGGCCTCGTCGGGCACAATGTCGTGCAGGCCTTCCACGACGAAGCGGGCACGCGATTCATCGAGATCAATCCGCGCTTTGGCGGCGCCTCGAACCTCTCGATCCACGCGGGCCTCGCCTCGCCCGAACGCATCCTGCAGATGGTGCGCGGCCAGGACGCCGAGGCCGCCCGCCCCCGCCCGATCGTCTATGGCCTGACCATGCTGCGCTACGCCCAGGACCGCATCGTCACCGACGCGGAGCTGGCCGGCCTGTGATCTCCACCCTGCTCATCGACCTGGACGACACGCTCTACGACGAGCGGACCTACGTGCTGTCCGGCTTTCGGGCCGTCGCCGCCGACCTCGCGCGGCGACACCCGCGCCTTGACGAGGCCGCGCTCGCCGCCGGCATGGAGGCCGAGCTCGACGCCCATGGCCGCGGCCGCACCTTCGACGTCGTGCTGGCCCAGGCGGGCCTGCCGGCCACCCCGGCGCTGATCGCCGAACTGGTCGGCGTCTATCGCGACCACCGCCCGCAGATCGGCCTGTGGCCCGGCGTCGCCGACACCCTCGCCGCGCTCGCCAAGTCCTATCGGCTGGCCATCGTTACTGACGGCTTGGCGCTGATGCAGTCGCGCAAGGTCGAGGCGCTCGGCGTCGCCGATCTGGTCGACGAGGTGCTGCTCTGCTGGGAGCACGAGGCGCCCAAGCCCGATCCGGCCTGCTATCTTGAGGCGCTGCGCCGGCTCGACGCCTTCCCGGCCCAGGCCGTGGTGATCGGCGACAATCCCGGCCACGACATGGCCGCCGCCGCCGCCGTCGGCTGCCGCTCGGTGCGGGTGCGGACCGGCAAGTACGCGACCCAGGGCCACGGCGATTTCCCGCCCGACGCCGAGGTCGCAAGTTTCGTGGAGATCGCCCCGCTGCTGGCGCATCTCGAACCTGGAGGCGCCGCGTGAGCCAACCCATCGTCAGCATCGCCGGCCGCAAGATCGGGCCCGGTCATCCGCCCTACATCGTGGCCGAGATGTCCGGGAACCATAACGGCGAGATCGAGCGCGCCCTGGCCCTGATCGACGCAGCCAAGGCGGCCGGCGCCGATGCGGTGAAGCTGCAGACCTACACCGCCGACACCATCACCATCGACCATGACGGCCCCGGCTTCACGGTCCACGGAGGCCTCTGGGACGGACGGCGGCTCTACGACCTCTATGAGGAAGCCCACACCCCCTGGGACTGGCACGCGCGGCTGTTCGCCCATGCCCGGGAGATCGGCATCACCGTCTTCTCCTCGCCTTTCGATCCGACCGCCGTGGATCTGCTCGAGAGCCTGGGCGCGCCAGCCTACAAGATCGCCTCGTTCGAGCTGGTGGACATCCCGCTCATCGAGCTTTGCGCGCGCACCGGCAAGCCGCTGATCATGTCGACGGGCCTCGCCTCACCGGCCGAGATCGCCGAGGCGGTGGCCGCCGCGCGGGGCGCCGGAGCCAGCGAGATCATCGTGCTCCACTGCAACAGCGGCTATCCGACCCCGCCGTCGGACATGAACCTGCTGACCCTGCCGCATCTGGCCGCCCAGCACGGCGTCGTCACCGGTCTCTCCGACCACACCATGGGCGTCACCGCCTCGGTGGCGGCGGTGGCGCTCGGCGCCTGCTTCATCGAAAAGCACTTCACCCTCAGCCGCGCCGAGGGCGGGGTCGACTCCGACTTCTCGCTGGAGCCGGCCGAGCTGGAAAGGCTTGTGGTGGAGTGCCGCGACGCCTGGCTGGCGCTCGGCTCGGTGCGCTACGACGAGGCCCCGTCCGAGGCCTCCAGCCGCGACCACCGCCGCTCGCTCTATGTGGTCGCCGAGGTCGCCGCGGGCGAGGAACTTACCCCCGCCAACGTTCGCTCGATCCGCCCCGGCTTCGGCCTGCCGCCCAAGCACCTGCCGGAAATCCTGGGCCGCAAGGCGACCCGCGCCCTGCCCCGCGGCGCGCCGCTGGACTGGACGATGGTGGAGTAGGCGGCGGGCCAATCGACCCACCACCGTGTCATTCCGGTCTTCGGCTGCGCCGAAACCGGGATGACACCGCTCTCTAAGGCTAGCCCTTCCGGAACAGCCACCAGGTCGCATCGTCCAGGCCCGTCGCGCGCTTCCAGAAGAAGCCGTAGTCCACCAGCTGCAGGTCCGGGAAGCGGTCCATGTAGAGGCCGCCGAAGTCGTTCTTGAACAGCAGGCCCTCGTGGCCGCGATAGCTCAGCGTCTCGGGCCGCGGCGAGAAGTACTCGGCGCACAGCACGTACTTCGACGACACCCGGTGAATCTCGTCCATCGTCGCTGGCAGCCGCGAAGGATCCACATGGATCAGCACGCCCGTGGTGAAGGCCATCTCCACCGCACCGTCGGCCAACGGGATCTTGTCGCCGAAGCCTTCGTACAGCCGCTCGGCGGGCAGGATGCCGTCGGCCAGCACCCGCGCCCGCGCCGTGGCGTTCGGTTCGATAGCCGACAGTTCGGCCCCCAGCAGCCGCGGCATGACCCGCAGGTTGAGGCCAAGGTTGCAGCCGACCTCCAGGATGGTCTTGGGCGGATCGCCCGCGAAGGCCTGGGCGAAGCGGCCCCACATGAAGGTGCGCGCGCGCAGCGCCTCGTCGGAGGCGACGTTGCGCTCGGTATATTCGGCGCCGAAATCTCCCGCCCAGGCGGACTTCGGGTCGGCGGTGGCGCCAGTCATGGGAGGCTCCTAAAGCTCAGGTTCGAAATGGGAGAAAGGCAGCGCCCGGATGTCGTCGGACGTGAAGTCTGGCTTGGTCGGATAGAGCGCCGCATAGACCTTCTTGACGAAGGCGAAGTCCTCGGGCGTATCGACGGTCCAGCGCAGCGCGCTCTCGTCATTGGCCTGGACCAGCTCGCCCTGGGTGAAGCGCTCGGGATTGCGATAGAGGAACGGCGTCACGTGCTCGCGGTCATAGGGATCTTGCGTTTCGCGTCCCGCGATCAGCAGCCCCGCCGCATCGAACACCTCGACGTCCAGGCCCCGCGGATAGGTCCGATTGCGGCCGTTGGAGCAGTAGTCGACCGCGAGACTGGCCTGCAGCCGCACGCAATCGTCGATGACGCCGGCGTCGGCCAGCGGACAGTCGGCGGTCAGGCGCACGACTTGGCCGCTCACGCCCAGGGCCTCGATCGCCCCGACATAGCGGCCCAGCACGTCGGCCAGCGGGCCGCGATGGACCTCGATCTCGATGCTCTGGAGGAAGCTCGCCAGCCCGTCGTCGCTGGCGTCGTCGCTGGTCGCGACAATCAGGCGCGACAGGGTCGCGCTGCGGCGCAGGCGCTCGATCTGGCGCTCGACCATCGGCCGCCCCGCCAGCGGCTTCATCACCTTGCCTGGCAGCCGCGACGAACTCATCCGCGCCTGCAGGATCGCGACCGCCATACCCGCACCCCCGTAACGGCGCGAGGTTAGGGCCAGAGCCTTTCGCCGTCCTTAACCGTATCGTCGCGGCGGCCGGCGCGGTCTTTACGCCGCAGCCCGGCTCGCGCTACCTCCCGGGGCCGCGGCAAGTCCGTCGCGCCGCTCATCAGTCGAAGAGATTCCGAGATGTTGTCCGACAACGCCCGCGTAATCGCAGCCCTCGAGAAACAAGCCGCCAAGGGCGCATCGGTCGAGACGATCCTGGCGGGCCTGCGCAAGGAGCTGTCGCTCGACGCCTTTGGCCTGCTGATGATCAGCCTGCCGCGCAAGGACCTGCCCGCCCTCTCCAAGCTGCTGCCGCGTATGGCCAGCGACGAGACCCAGCGCAACTTCACCGGCAACGCCGGCGAGGACCTGCTGAAGCAGACGGCCAGCTTCGTGCGCGCCCTGGCCTACAACTACGCCGCCCTGCGCAACCGCTCGCTCTCCGACGCCAAGATCCTCGACTATGGCTGCGGCTACGGCCGGATCACGCGAATGATGTACTACTATACCGACCCGGCGAACCTGTGGTCGGTCGATCCGTGGGACGTGGCGATCGACTTCTGCCGCGAGGCGGGAATGCTCGGCAACCTGGCGCAGTCGGATTACCTGCCCAAGAGCCTGCCGGCTCCGGAAAAGGGCATCGACGTGATGTTCGCTTTCTCGGTGTTCACCCACACCTCGCGCTCGGCGACCGACGCGGCGCTCTCGGCGATGCGCAAGCACATCGCCGACGACGGTCTGCTGGCGATCACCATCCGTGCGCCGGAATACTGGGAGGCCGATCCGCAATACGCCGCCGACGCCAAGCGCCTGCAGGCGCTGCACGCCAAGGAAGGCTTCGCCTACGTCCCGCACCTGCGCGACACCGTCGAGGGAGAGGCCACCTATGGCGACACCTCGATGACCCTCGACTTCCTGGCCGCCAACTATCCCGACTGGAAGATCGTGCAGACCGACTGGTCGCTGGCCGACGTCCACCAGCGCTACGTCTTCCTGCAGCCCGCCTAAGGGCCGCTAGACGTCCATTCCGCGCAGCACGGCCAGCACCGCCTCGCCGTAGCGCTGCAGCTTGCCTTCGCCGACGCCCGAGATCGCGCCCAGCGCAGGCAGGTCGCCCGGCTTGCGCCCGGCGATCTCCGCCAGGGTCCGGTCGTGGAAGATCACGTACGGCGGCAGGTGCTGGCGGGCCGCCTCGTCGCGGCGCCAGGCGCGCAGCGCCTCGAAGATCGGCTGATCGTGCGGCTCGACGGAGGCTGGCGCGGCCCCGCCCTTGCGCCGGCTGCTGGTCCGTGCCCGAGGCTCCGGCTCATGCGGCTTGCGCAGCGAAACCTGGCGCTCGCCGCGATAGATCGCCTTCACCCCGTCGGCGTCGCCCAGCCCGATCAGCGGCCGCCCGTCATTGGGGTCCTCGCGCAGCAGCCCGTCGAACAGCAGCTGGTCAATCAGGTCGCGCCATGCGATGGCGCTCAGCTCCTGGCCGATTCCGAACGTGGTCAGGCCCGCCTCGAACCCCGACGGGTCCTTGGTCTTGCCCAGCAGGTGATCGACCAGACGCCCGCGCCCGAACCGGCCGCCCATGCGGTGCACCGCCGACAGCGCCATCTGCGCGGGCCGGCTCGCATCCACCGTCTCCACCTCGCCCAGGCACAGGTCGCACTGACCGCAGGCCTTCACCCCCTCCTCGCCGAAGTAGCGGCGCACAGCGGCGGCGCGGCAGGTCGTGCCGTCCAGCATGGCGTAGAGCTGGCGGACCTTGCGGCCCTGGACCTGCTTGACGCTTTCGTCGACGTCGCGGCCGTCCAACCGCCGGAACGCCCAGGCCATGTCGGCTGAGCCATAGAGGGTGATGCCCTCGGCCGGATCGCCGTCGCGTCCGGCGCGGCCGATCTCCTGCCAATAGGCCTCGATCGAGGCCGGCGGATCGGCGTGGATCACATAGCGCACGTCGGGCTTGTCGACGCCCATGCCGAAGGCGATGGTCGCGACCATCACCGCCTCGTCGGCCTCGAGGAACTTCTCCAGCCGGTCGGCGCGGACGTTCTTGTCCAGGCCCGCGTGATAGGCCAGGGCAGGAACCCCCGCCCCGCGCAGCGCCTCGGCCAGCTTGTCGACCCCATCGCGCGAGCCGGCATAGACCACGCCCGAGCGCCCCGGCCGCGCGGCGACCAGTTCCAGCACTCGTTTGTGGCCTGCGCCCCGCTTGCGCTCGGCCGACAGCGCCAGCTCCGGCCGCGCGAAGCTGGCCACGAACTCAGCCGAGTCCTCCAGCCGCAATTCGGCGCGGATGTCCTCGCGGGTCCGATTGTCGGCGGTGGCGGTGACCGCCAGCCGCGGCACGCCCGGAAAGATGTCGGCCAGCCGACCCAGCATCCGGTATTCGGGCCGGAAGTCGTGGCCCCACTGGCTCACGCAGTGCGCCTCGTCGATGGCCAGCAGCGCCAGCGGAACCCGCGACAGGCGCTCCAGCATCGAGGGCTGCATCAAGCCTTCCGGCGAGATGTAGAGCAGGTCCAGCTCGCCGCGGTCGATCCGCTCCCAGGTCTCGGCCCGCTCCCAGGCCTCGCCGGTGGAGTCGAGCTTGGCGGCGGCGACACCCGATTGCTGCAGGCCCGCCACCTGGTCGGTCATCAGCGCGATCAGCGGCGAAACCACCAGGCCCAGGCCGGGGCGCATCATGGCGGGGATCTGGTAGCAGACGCTCTTGCCGCCGCCGGTCGGCAGCACGGCCATGGCGCTGCGTCCGGCCAGAACCTCGGCGATCACCTCGGCCTGCCGCCCCCGAAAATCGGGATGCCCGAAGGTGCGGCGCAGGATCTCCCGCGCACCGTCCAGGTTCGGCGTTTCGTCGAGTTCAAACCGCGGCGCGAGGGAGGCGACCATCCGATGGCTTATGGCCTGCGTCGGCGGTCAGGGCCATGGGGAATGGCGCCGCGCCGCGTGCGCCGGCTACTCGGCCGCGGCCCCAGGTCTGCGCAGCAGTCCTTCCATCAAGGCCCGGAACACCGGAACGGCCTTGCGGGACGCCGCCTCGGCGTCAGGGGCGTTGGCGATCCACATGGCGGCGTCTGTCGAAGCGCCGGAGATCAACCGCGCGGCGACATCGGCGTCGATGTCGTCCTTCACCGTTCCATCCGCCTGCAGCTGCTCCAGATTGGCTCGGATCGTGGCGATGCAACCGTCGGCGCTGGGCCAGCCTGACGGGTCGCCAAGCACCGCCGGGCCGTCGCGCAGTATGATCCGCTGGATCTCCGGCTCCAGCGCCATCTCGACGTATCCGATGTTCTCCAGCACGAAGCCTTCCCACGGGGTGGTCGCCGCGGCGGAGATCGCCTTGAGCCGTTCGGCCATCTCGGAGTCGATCTGGCTCACCACCGCCTCCAGAAGGCCCTTCTTGTCGCCGAAGTGGTGATAGAGCGCGCCCCGCGTCAGGCCGGCCTCGGCCGTAAAATCGTCCATCGAGGCGTCGGCATAGCCCAGTTCGCCAAACGCCTTGCGCCCGGCGGCGATCAGCTTGGCGCGGGTTTCGGCGATCATCTCGGGGCGCGATCTTCGCGTCATCTGAAACTCCGGGCAAAAAGCGGCGGCGGCCATTGACATACGCAACGTATGTAACCACCTCGCCGACATACGAAGCGTATGTAGGACTTTGGAACATGCGCCGCCATCATGGAAAGGCCAGGGCCATGCCCAATCCCTATCGCGAAATCTTCCGGGCGCCCGGGACCAAGGGGTTCGCCGCCGCCGGCTTCGTGGCGCGGCTTCCGATCGCCATGGCCCCCATCGGGATCGTCACCATGCTGTCCCAGGCCCGCGGCGAGTACTGGCTTGCGGGAGCGGTCGCCGCCGTCTTCACGCTCACCAATGCGTTCGCCGCGCCGCAGATTTCGCGTCTCGTCGACCGTTTCGGTCAAAGCCGGCTCCTGGCGCCGACGGCGGCGATCTCCGTCCTGGCGTTCGGCGCCCTGATCCTCGCCTCTCGGCTGGACTGGCCGACCTGGACCCTGTTCGCGTCGGCGCTGCTCGCGGCCGCCATGCCCAGCATACCGGCCATGGTGCGAGCGCGGTGGACCGAGATCTTCCGCGACCGGCCCGAGCTGAACACCGCCTTCGCGTTTGAATCGGTCGCCGACGAACTGGTCTACATCGCCGGCGCGTCGCTCTCGGTCGGCCTCAGCGTGGCCGTCTTCCCCGAAGCCGGGCTTCTGGCCTCGACCATTTTCCTGGCCGCTGGAATGACCGCATTCGTGCTCCAGCGCGCAACAGAACCGAAGGTCAGGGCGACCTCGACGCGATCGCGCACATCGGCCATCGCCCTGCGGCCAGTCCAGATCATCACCGCCGCCCTGATCTTCGTCGGCGCGATCTTCGCGACCGCCGAGGTCAGCACCGTCGCCCTGACGAGGGAGCTCGGCCAACCTGACGCCGCCAGCCTGGTGATCGGCGTGTACGCGCTCGGCTCCTTCATCGTCGGACTGATCATTGGAGCCTTGAACCTGAAGGTTCCCCTGCACCGCCAACTGCTGGCCGCGCTGGGCGTCGTGCTGCTGACTACCCTGCCCCTGCTGCTGGCCGGCAGCGTGCCCGTGCTGGCCGGCGCGATCTTTCTCAGCGGCGTGGCGATCTCGCCGACCTTCATCACCGCCTTCGGCCTGATCGAGCGACGCGTGCCGCCCGAGGCGCTGACCGAGGGCGTGACCTGGGTGATGACCGGCATCGGCATCGGGATGGCGCTGGGGGCTTTCGTCTCCGGGTTGGTCGTCGACGCCTTCGGCCCCCGCAGCGGCTTCTGGGTGTCGGTGGTCGCGGCGAGTTCGGCTCTGCTGATCGTCACCCTGGGCCAACGCGTCCTGGGCGAGAGCCGGGTCGACGCCGCAGGCGCAAGCCCCGTCCCGGCGGAATGATCGCTCTGCGGCTACTCAGCCGCGATCGCCGCCGGGGCCGCCTGCGCGCCGCGCAGCAGCCGGCCGGGCAAGGCCCCGGTCGGCTCGCCGTCGCGATAGGTCACCTCGCCCGCCACGATGGTCGCCACATAGCCTTCGGCCCGCTGGATCAGCCGTCGCCCGCCGGCCGGCAGGTCGTAGGCCACCCGCGGCGACTCCAGGCTCAGGCGCTCATAGTCGATGACGTTGAGGTCGGCGCGGTAGCCGGGCGCCACCAGGCCCCGGTCGTGCAGGCCCAGCGCCGCGGCGGTGTCGTGGCTCTGCATCCGCACCATGGTCTCCAGCGGCAGCTTGGGTCCGCGCGTGCGATCCCGCGTCCACAGCGTCAGGTTCGAGGTCGGGAACGAGCCGTCGCAAATCATCCCCACATGCGCCCCGCCGTCCGACAGCCCCGGCACGGTGTCCGGGTGGCTCAGCATCTCGAACGATGGGTCCAGCGAGCCGCCCGCATAGTTGAGGAACGGCAGGTACAGCATCCCGCGCCCGCCGTTGGTCAGCATGTGCTCCAGCGCCAGCTCCTCGGGCCGCACGCCGCGGGCGTCAGCCAGGGCCAGCACCGTGCGGTCGGGGGTCTGCTCGTAGTCCGGCGTCTCGCCCATCAGGAACATGACCTTCCAGTTCTGGGTCATGTTGGCGGCGAAGGCGGCCGAGGCCTGGCTGCCCTCGCTCAGCAGCTGGGCGCGGAATGTGGGATCAGCCAGCTTCGCCGCGCGCTCGGCCAACGGCTGGCCGGCGATCGCCTTGTAGCTCGGATAGTGGGTGAACGGATTGAGCGTCAGCTCCAGCCCGAACAGCACCCCGACCGGCCGCCCGCAGACCTGGGCGCGCATCGGCAGTCCGGCCGCGCTGGCCTCCTCCAGCCGGTCGAGCAACAGCCGCCACTGAGCCGGCTGGATCGGGCTCTGCACCAGCGAGAACGACAGCGGTCGCCCCGAGGTCTCGACGATCCGCCGCAACATGGCGAACTCGGCCTCCGGATCGCCGAAGTCGGAGACGAACTGCAGCGCGCCCTTGCCCGCCGCCGCCAGTCCCATGGCGATCCCGGTCAGCTCGTCCTCGGAGGCGGTCAGGGTCGGGGTCGGCTGGCCGTCGCTGGTCCGGTGGTTGAGCGTCCTCGAGGTGGAAAAGCCCAGCGCCCCGGCCTCGACCGCGCCCTTGGCGATGGCGGCCATCGCGGCGATGTCGGCCGGCGTCGCGTCTTCACGGTTGGCGCCGCGCTCGCCCATCACGAACACCCGCAGCGCCGCATGCGGCAACTGCGCGCCGATGTCGACGTCGAAGCTTCGCCCGTCCAGGCTGTCGAGATAGTCGGGAAAGCTCTCCCAGTTCCAGGGCAGGCCCTCGGTCAGCACCGGGAATGGGATGTCCTCGACGCCCTCCATCAGCCGCACCAGCCGGTCGTGGTCGGCGGGCTTGCAGGGCGCGAAGCCGACCCCGCAGTTGCCCATCACCACCGTCGTCACCCCGTGCCAGGACGAGGGCTGCATGTGGCGGTCCCAGGTCGCCTGGCCGTCGTAATGGGTGTGAATGTCGACAAAGCCCGGCGTCACCAGCTTGCCGCGGGCGTCGATCTCTTCGGCCCCGGCGCCGGCGACCTTTCCGACCTGGACGATCAGCCCGTCCTTGACCGCGACGTCGGCCTCGAACGCCTTCCCGCCCGAGCCGTCCACGAGCATGCCGCCCCGGATGACGAGGTCATAGGCCCGTTCCATGGCGCTCTCCCTGATGCCGTCTTGTGATCGACGTTCAGGAGCGATTACCCGCCCTAGGAGGCGCTCAGGTCAAGGGCGCCGTTGCGGCAGCCTACTTCCCCTCGCCCTCGCGCGGACGCTCGGAGGTCTTGGCGGCGCAGCCCTTGTAGGTGGTCCCGCCCAGAGCGACCTCAGCCGCCAACGGATACTTGAGGTCCGACATGCCGTCGGAACAGCCCGGCTGCTCGCTGAGCGTAACCTTGATCGGCTTGTCGCCGGCGGCGCTTTCCCACACCGCCTTGCCGCCCGCCAGGGTCATGCCTTTGTTCGGGAAGGTGACGTTCGCGTCCGGGGTGGAGAAGCCGATCTGCGTCTCGCGGATTTGCACGCCCCAGAACGGCTCGGTCCCATGGGCGTCGATGTCGCCCTTGAACGCGTCGGGCGTCGGCGGCTCAGCCGGCGCCGCAGCTGGAACGGCCGGAGCGGCCGGCGCAGCCGGAGCGTCGGCCGGCGGCTGGGCAGGCGAGCCGTCGGGCGCCTGCGGCTGACAGGCGGCCAGCGAGACGGCGGCGAGAGCCAGGAGGACAGCGCGCATCGAAGGGTCCTTTCGCTAGTGGTTCGCCACCCGACCCTGCAGGCGCGAGGCGCAGCCCTGCAAGGTGGTCTCGCCGAACGTGACCATGGCCACATACGGATAGAGCAGGTCGGAGGTTCCGTCCCGGCACTGTCCCTCATCCAGCAGAGTGACGATCAGAGCTTGGCCGTCCACCGTCGTCGACCAGACCGCACGGTCCTCCTCGCCCAGCATGCCGGGATTGTCGACCACCACCGGGGCGCGGCCGTCTTGATTCAGGGTCAGCTTGTCGGCGCGGATCTTCAGCGACCAGGACGGGCGCGTGCCGGCTGCATCGATGTCGCCCACGAACAGGTTCTGCGGGGGCGGCGGCGCGTCGACATGCTCGTCGTCGCCGCCCTGCCGTTGGCAGGCGCTCAGCGCCAGGACGGCGACTGCGGCAACAAGGGCGCGTCGTATGATGGCGTCCGTACGCATGACGGTTAAACTTCCCTGCAGATGAGTCGGGCTCTCCACTTCTACGAGTTTTTTGCCGGCGGCGGCATGGCCCGCGTCGGCCTTGGCGACAACTGGGCCTGCGCGTTCGCCAACGACTTCGATCGGCTCAAGGCCGCGACCTACCGCGCCAACTTCACGGATGCCGAAGAACATCTGCACGAGGGCGACGTCTGGGCGATCGATCCGGCTGACCTGCCGCCGCGTGTCGATCTCGCCTGGGCCTCCTCGCCGTGCCAGGACTTCAGCCTCGCCGGCGCCCGCGCCGGCCTGGCCGGCGGGCGCTCGTCGGCCTTCTTCGGCTTCTGGCGGCTGATGCAGGCGCTGGGCGAGAACGCCCCGCGCGCGGTGGTCATCGAGAACGTCTCGGGCCTGCTCTCGTCCCATGGCGGGGAGGACTTCACCGCCCTCTGCCGGGCGCTGGCCGATCAGGGCTACGCCTTCGGCGCGCTGGAGATCGACGCCGCCCGCTTCACGCCGCAGTCGCGGCCCCGCGTCTTCGTGATCGCCACCCGCCAGCCGCCCGCGCCAAGCCTGGTCGGCGACAGCCCGTTCCACACCCGCGCCGTGCGTCAGGCCCACGCCCGGCTGCCCGAATCCCTCGCTCGCCGCTGGATCTGGTGGCGCGGCGAGGCCCCGGCCGCCCGCAACACCGACCTGGCCGCTTTGCTCGAGCCCGACGCCGAGGTCGAGTGGCACGGCCGCGAGCGGACGCAGCGGCTGCTGGCGCTGATGGCCCCGCCGCACCTGGCCAAGATCGAGGCCGCCCGCGCCGCCGGGAGCCGTCAGGTCGGCGCGGTCTTCCGGCGGATGCGGGTCGAGGACGGCCGGCGCGTGCAGCGCGCCGAGATCCGTTTCGACGGCCTGGCCGGCTGCCTGCGCACCCCGCGCGGCGGTTCCTCGCGCCAGACCCTGGTCGTCGTCGAGAACGGCGAGATCCGCAGCCGGCTGGTCTCGCCTCGCGAAGGCGCCCGGCTGATGGGCCTGCCCGACGGCTACGTCCTGCCCCTCGCCGCCACCGGCGCGCTGCATGTGGTCGGCGACGGGGTCGTGGTTCCGGTCGTGCGCTGGCTGGCCGGCGAGATTCTCGAACCGTTGCTGCGCGCGCCGGCCGCCGCCCAGGCCGCCGAATAGCCAGGCTGCGCCGCGAAACAGAAGAAGTGCGCTTCCAAATCCAGCGCGGGCCCTTAGGTTGACGCCACAGCCAACCGACGAGAGAGCCATGGCCGACTCCACCTATGATGCAGCCCGCTACAAGCGTTCAGGCCGCGGCAAGATCTTCGACTCCGTCCTCGACCTGATCGGCGACACGCCGCTGGTCCGCCTGCCGCGACTGACCGCGGCCCTGAAGCCCAAGGGCGAGGTCGTCGCCAAGCTTGAATTCTTCAACCCGCTGGCCTCGGTCAAGGACCGCATCGGCGTGGCGATGATCGAGTGGCTCGAGGCCAACGGCAAGCTGAAGCCCGGCGGCTCGATCGTCGAGCCGACCAGCGGCAACACCGGTATCGCCCTGGCCTTCGTCGCCGCCTCCAAGGGCTACCCGATCACCCTGGTGATGCCGGAAAGCATGTCGATCGAGCGTCGCAAGATGCTGCTGATCCTCGGCGCCAAGCTCGAGCTGACCCCGGCCGAGCGCGGCATGGCCGGCGCCGTCGCCCGCGCCAAGGAAATCGTCGAGGCCACGCCCGGCGCGGTGATGCCCCAGCAGTTCGACAACGAGGCCAACCCGCTGATCCACCGAGTCTCGACCGCCGAGGAAATCTGGAACGACACCGACGGCAAGGTCGATGCGGTGATCTCCGGCGTCGGCACCGGCGGCACCATCACCGGCATCGGCCAGGTGCTGAAGGCCCGCAAGCCGTCCGTGAAGATGGTCGCGGTCGAGCCCGAGGCCTCGCCCGTGCTGTCCGGCGGCCAGCCTGCCCCGCACAAGATCCAGGGCATCGGCGCCGGCTTCGTGCCCTCGATCCTCGACCGTGGCGTGATCGACGAGATCATCCAGGTGTCGAACGACGACAGCTTCGCCATGGCCCGCCGCGTGGCCAAGGAAGAAGGCCTGCCGGTCGGCATCTCGTCGGGCGCGGCGCTCACCGCCGCCTTCGACCTGGCGTCCCGCGACGAGTACGCGGGCAAGCTCATCGTCGCGATCATCCCCAGCTTCGCCGAGCGCTACCTCTCCACCGCGCTGTTCGAAGGGCTCTAAGCTCCTGAGGATCGCGGTCGTCGGATGCGGCGTCGCCGGCATGGCGGCGGCCCGCGCCCTGGCGCGCAAGGGACACGCCGTCGTGCTGCTGGAGGCTTTCCAGCAGCCGCGTCCGCTCGGCTCGGGGCTGCTGTTGCAGCCCTCGGGCCTGGCCGCCCTGCGCCAGCTCGGCCTCGACGCACAGGTGATCGAACGCGGGGCGCGGGTCGAACGCCTCGACGGACGCGATCTGCGCGGCCGGCTGATCATGGACATGCGCTATGCCGACTGGCGGCCGGACGCCTTTGGGATCGGCGTGCATCGCGCCACCCTGTTCGACGTCCTGCATGACGGCCTGGAGCCGGTCGGGGTCGAGGTGCGCACCGGGATCGAGGTCACTGGCTTCGAAGACCCGGCCGCCCCCGTCCTCATCGACGCGGCCGGCGGCCGCCACGGCCCCTTCGACCTGGTGATCGCGGCCGACGGCTCGGCCTCTCGGCTGCGCGACCTGCTGCGGCCGAACGCCCGGGCGCCGCTCTATCCGTGGGGCGCCGTCTGGGCCAACGCGCGCGACCAGGACGGGACCTTCGCAGGGTCGCTCTCCCAGCGCTATGATCGCGCCTCGACAATGATGGGTGTGCTGCCGATCGGGCGCGGCCCGGCCGGCGGCGCTGAACTGGTCAGCTTCTTCTGGTCCTTGCCGGTGACGCAGATGGACGGCTTCCTTGGCGGCGATCTGAGCGAATGGCGCGCCCGCGCCGTCGCCATGTGGCCGCAGGCCGCCCCGATCATCGAGCAGTTCCAGGACCCGGCCGCCTTCTCCCGCGCCACCTATCGCGACGTCCAGATTGGTCGCTGGTCGCAAGGGCGCTTCGTGCTGATCGGCGACGCCGCGCATGGAACCAGCCCTCAACTCGGCCAAGGCGCGAACATGGGCCTGATCGACGCCGTCGAGCTGGCCGACCGCCTCGGCGACGATATCCCGCGCTCGATCCGCGGCTTCCAGGCCTCGCGCCGTCGCCACGCGGGTCTCTACCAGTTCATGTCGCGCTGGCTGACGCCGATGTTCCAGTCCGGCGGCTGGCTGGGCCCGTTCGTCCGCGACGTCTTCTTCACGCCGATGTCCAAGGCGCCGGGCGGACGCCAGATGGCCGCGCGGGTGCTGACCGGCACGCTGCGCCTGGGCCGCACGCCAAAGGCCCTGCGCCCGTGACCGACGTCTTCACCCCCGAGAAGCGCTCGGCGGTGATGGCCCGGGTGAAGGGCAAGAACACCACGCCGGAGCTTAAGGTCCGCAAGGCGCTGACCGCGCTCGGCGCGCGCTATCGCCTGAACCGCAAGGACCTGCCGGGCACGCCGGACATCGTCATGCCCGGCCGGCGGCTGGCGATCTTCGTGCACGGCTGCTTCTGGCACGGCCACGAATGCCCCCGCGGTTCGCGCGTGCCCAAGGCCAACCGCGAGTACTGGACCGCCAAGGTCGCCCGCAACGTCGCCCGCGACCAGCGCACCGCCGCCGAGTTGGCGGCCGCCGGCTGGCGCGTCGAGACCATCTGGGAATGCGACCTCAAGGACAGCGCGGCGCTGACCGAACGCCTGCGCGCCTTGCTGGCGTCCTAGATACCTTAGCCCTCTCCCTCTGGGAGAGGGTTGGGTGAGGGCCTTCTAAACCACCGTCACCTCGGTCTTCACCGAATTGGCGATGAAGCACTCCTCGTGCGCCTCGTGGTGCAGGTGGGCCAGCTGCCCGGCGTCCGGCGCCGCGCCGTCCCACTCGATCTTCGGCGACAGCACGACCTTGGTCACCGCCATCTTGCCGGGCGCGATCTCCTCCATCACCCCGCTGGCGTGGTCGCGATAGGACGTCACCACGAACCCGGCCAACCGCGCCTTATGCAGGAAGGTCAGCATGTGACAGTTGGAAAGGGCGGCGACGAACATCTCCTCGGGATCGACCGCCTCTTCGACCGCCCACTTGCCGACCACATGCGGCGAGGCCGAGGCGGGCACGATCAGCCCGCCGTCGAAGCTCACCACATGACCACGGCTGTAGCGTCCCTTGGCGAAGTCCTCGCCGTCGCGGAGGCTCCAGGCGACGTCGGCCGTGTAGCTGGCCATCAGAACGCCTCCGCCGGCAGCGCCATCATCAGCTCCGAGCCGGTCTTCAACTTGGCCAGGTGCGCGCCGGTCTCAGGCAGGATGCGCTCGATGTAGTAACGGCCGACCACCAGCTTGTTGGCGTAGAACGGGTCGCTCTCACCGGCCGCGATCTTGCCCTGCACGGTCTTGGCGATCTGGGCCCACATATAGGCCAGCGCCGTCAGCCCGAAGAGGTGCATGTAGTCGGTCGAGGCGGCGCCGGCGTTGTCGGGATTCATCAGCCCGTTCTGCATCATCCACATGGTGGCGTCCTGCAGTTCGCCCTTGGCCTTGGCCAGGCCGTCCGTGAACGGCTTCAGGTCCTTGTCATCGCCGTTCGCCTCTACGAAGGCGTCGATCTCGGCGAAGAAGCTCATCACCGCCCGGCCGCCCTCGGCCGCCAGCTTGCGGCCGACCAGGTCCAGCGCCTGCACACCGTTGGTGCCCTCGTAGATCAGCGCGATGCGCACGTCGCGCATGTACTGGCTGACCGGGAAGTGCTCGGTGAAGCCAGAGCCGCCATGCACCTGCACAGCGTTCGAGCAGACCTGCAGCCCCTTGTCGGTCAGGTAGCCCTTCACCACCGGGGTCATCAGCGCCATGTAGTCCGCGCCCTTCTGGCGCACCGCCTCGTCGGGGCTCGAATGGGCCAGGTCGCCCTGCAGCGCCGTCCAGAACAGGAAGGCGCGGCCGCCCTCGATGAGGGCCTTGGAATCCATCAGCATCCGGCGCACGTCCGGGTGGACGATGATCGGATCGGCCGGGCCGTCCGGGTTCTTCGGCCCGGTCAGCGAGCGGCCCTGCAGGCGTTCCTTGGCGAAGGTGGCGGCGGCCTGATAGGCGGCCTCGGCCTGGGCGATGCCCTGCAGGCCCACCCCGATCCGGGCCTCGTTCATCATCACGAACATCAGCGACAGGCCGCGGTTCTCCTCGCCGACCAGCCAGCCCACCGACTCCTCGTGACGGATCACGCAGGTGGCGTTGCCGTGGATGCCCATCTTCTCTTCCAGGCCGTCGCAATAGACGCTGTTGCGCGCGCCCGGCTTGCCCTCGGCGTCGGGGATGAACTTCGGCACGATGAACAGGCTGATGCCGCGCGTGCCCTGGGGCGCGCCCTCGATGCGGGCCAGCACCAGGTGGACGATGTTCTCGGCCATGTCGTGCTCGCCGCCGGAGATCCAGATCTTCCCGCCGGTGATCTTGTAGGAGCCGTCGCCTTGGGGGACCGCCTTGGTCCTCAGCAGGCCCAGGTCCGTGCCGCAGTGCGGCTCGGTCAGGTTCATCGTCCCGCCCCATTGGCCCGAGGCCAACTTGGGCAGGTAGAGGTCCTTCTGCGCGTCCGACCCGCCGTTCAGGATCGCCGAATAGGCGCCGTGGGTCAGGCCAGGATACATCGAGAAGGCCATGTTGGCCGACGAGCTCATCTCCGAGAACGACAGGTTGACCACGTGCGGCAGGCCCTGGCCGCCATAGGCCGGCTCCGCGCCCAGCGCCGGCCAGCCGCCCTCGACCAGCTGGGCGTAGGCCTCCTTGAAGCCCGCCGGCGTCTTCACGGTATGATCGGCGCTCCAGACGCAGCCTTCCTTGTCGCCGACGCTGTTCAGCGGGGCCAGCACCTCGCCGGTGAAGCGGCCGGCTTCCTCGACGATCTGCTCGATCACGTCCATCGAGGCGTCCGCAAAGCCGGGCAGGTTGGCGTACTTCTCGATCTCCAGCACGTCGCGCAGCAGGAAGATGTGGTCGCGTACGGGGGGCTGATAGGGCATGTCCGCTCCAATGGGCCGGTGACGGCGAAAGGGGCTCCCGACCATGCCGGAAGCCCTGAAAGGTTATCGTGGTTGCACGTTCACGGCGAACCGTGACCGGCGATTATTTGGCGTGTTCCAGATCGCCCAACCGTTCGCGCAGCACCTGGTCGTAATCCGCCGCGCGAGGCAGCAGGTCGGGCCGCGTGGCCTTCAGGTGCTCCTCCAGCGCGTCGCATCCCTTGCGCAGCTCGTCGATGGCCTGCTCGATGTCGTTGCGCTGGGCCTCAAGCTCCAGGATGCGCTCGCGGAATTTCACCAGGGACTTGGCGTTCTGCGCCGCCCCGCCGTCGTTCAGTTCGTAGAGATCGAGAATCTCGCCGATCTCGGCCAGCGCCAGGCCCACCCGCTTGCCGCGCAGGATCAGCTGCAGACGGGCGCGGTCCTTGTAGGAATAGACCCGGTTCATGCCGTCCCGCGCCGGAGAGATCAGCCCCTTGTCTTCGTAGAAGCGCAGGGCGCGCGGGGTGCATTTGAACTCGAGGCACAGCTGGCGAATGGTGAACGTGCGATTGGGCCGACGAAGGTCAGTGGCCATGGGCGCCCTCCCTGGACGCTGTCGTTTCTATTGGCTGACACCGTAAGTCGATGCTTCCGTTTACGTCAAGGTGATCAACGTTCACTCGGGTGTGAGGGCGGCGCCTGGACCAGGCGGATCGAACGACCCTAGGTTGGTCGCTCGAAAGGGGCGTTTTCATGGTTCGATCTGGTTTGCTGGCGGCTGCTTCGGCGGCGGCGATGGCGGCGTGTCTGGCGCTCGCAACCCCGGCCTTCGCCGCCCCCGAGAAGACCGCGTCCGCCACTGCCGGCGCGGTCCGCCAGGACGGGCTGCTACCAGTCTATGTCGACAACTCCAGGGGCCGGATCCTGCTGTCGCTGCCCGCGCCGGACGCCCAGGGCGTCAGCGGCCGCTTCCTCTATGTGACCGCCCTGAAGACCGGTCTTGGTTCGGCGCCCGTGGGCCTCGACCGGGCGCGGATCGGCGACACCCAGGTGCTGGCCTTCCGCCGCATCGGCAGAAAGGTGGTGGCCGAGTTCGAAAACCATCGCTTCCGCGCCGCCGGCGCCCCCGACGCCGAACAGGCGGCCGCCCGCGAGGCGTTCTCGGTCTCCACGGTCTGGGCCGGCGACGTGATCGAGACCACGCCCGACGGCCGCACCCTGGTCGACATCGGCGGCTTCCTGACCCGCGACGGCATCGGCGTCGCCGACGCCCTCAAGCAAGCCGGCGAGGCCGGTTACAAGCTGGTCCCCGATCTCTCGCTCGCCGACCCCGGCGCGGTGAAGGTGTTCCCCGAGAACCTCGAGTTCGAGGCCCGCCAGACCTACGCTTCCGACACCCCCGGCCCGGAAGTGCGCAACATCGCGCCCGACCCGAAACTGATCACCTTCGAGGTCCGCCACAGCCTGGTGAAGCTGCCCGAGCCCGGCTACGAACCGCGCGTCTTCGATCCGCGCACCGGCGGCTTCTCGACCATGGTGCTCGACTACGCCGCGCCGCTCGGCGAGGAGATCGTCCAGCGCTACGCCAATCGCTTCCGCCTGGAAAAGACCGACCCGGCCGCCGCCCGCTCACCGGTGAAAAAGCCGATCGTCTTCTATGTCGACCGCGCCGCGCCCGAACCGATCCGCAGCGCCCTGGTCGACGGCGCTGCCTGGTGGAACCAGGCGTTCGACGCCGCCGGCTTCGTTGACGCCTTCCAGGTCAAGGTGCTGCCCGAAGGCGCCGACCCGCTGGACGTCCGCTACAACGTCATCAACTGGGTCGACCGCGCCACCCGCGGTTGGTCCTATGGCCAGGCTGTGGTCGATCCGCGCACCGGCGAGATCGTCAAGGGATCGGTGCTGCTGGGCGCCCTGCGTGTGCGCCAGGACATGCTGATCTTCGAGGGCCTGGTCGGCGCCCACCACAACGGGACCGGCGGGCCGAACGACCCCATCCAGGTCTCGCTGGCGCGGCTGCGCCAGCTCTCGGCCCACGAGGTGGGCCACTCGATCGGCTTCGCCCACAACTTCGCCGGCTCGACCCAGGACCGCGCCTCGGTGATGGACTACCCCGCGCCACGGGTGCTGCTGAAAGACGGCCGCATCGACCTCTCCGACGCCTACGGCGTCGATATCGGCGGTTGGGACAAGTTCACCGTCGATTGGCTCTATGGCGAAGGCGGCGAGTCCGCCCAGCGCAAGGTCAAGGCCTCGGTCGACCAGGGCCAGCGCTACGTCACCGACGTCGACGCGCGCCCGATGGGCGTGGCCCAGCCCTGGGGCAGCCTCTGGGATGACGGTCCCGATCCGGCGGCGGAGCTGACCCGCATGATGGCCGTGCGCCGCGCGGCCTTGGGCCAGTTCGGCCTCGGCGCGCTGAAGCCCGGCGAACCGGTCGCCAATCTCAAGCGCAAGTACGCGCCGATCTACCTGCTGCACCGCTACCAGCTGGAGGCGGCCAGCAAGCTCGTGGGCGGCGTCGACTTCGCCTATGCCGTGATCGGCGACGGCCGCGAAACCTCGCACCCGGTCCCGGCCGCCCAGCAACGCGCGGCGCTTTCCGCCCTGCTCGCCACCCTCGCACCCGGCGAGCTCGACACCCCGGAGACGCTGACGGCGATGCTGTCCTCGGCGCAGTCAGGTGATCCCGACCGCCAGTACACGATCGAGGTGTTCGCCACCGCCGGCGGCCCGGTCTTCGATCCGTTGGTCGCCGCCGAGGTCGCCGCCGGCCTGACTCTCGACAACCTGCTGGCGCCCGACCGCATGGCCCGCCTCGTCGACCAGCACCGGCGCGATCCGGCCCAGCTCGGCGCCGGCGAGATGTTGGACCAGCTGATGGATACCGTGTTCACGCCCGCGACCGGCCGGCTGGGCGAAGTCTCCCGCAGGGTTCAGACCCGGCTGGTGTTGAACCTGGCGAACGCCGCTCGGGACCCCAAGGTGTCGCCCGCAGTCGCTGCGGAAATCGGCGCCCGACTCGCTGCTCTGCCCGCGCGGCTGAAGGGCGGCGCCGACGCCGCCGACCGCGCCCATCGCCAGCGCCTGATCGCCCTGCTCGGCGACCCGGCCCTGCTGGCGGACCTCTCCGCCCCGCGCCTCAAGCCCCAGACGCCGCCCGGCATGCCGATCGGCGACGGGGACTTCGGGGGAAGGTGACAAGCGTCGTCCCGGTTTCGGGATGACGCTTGGCCCTGGAGCCTAGGCCGCGACCAGTTCGCCGGCCAACGCCTGCTCGATCAGCGCGATCGTCCGCTCAAGGCCGAAGATCGCGGCGAAGGAGCCGAAGCGCGGCCCCTGGCTCTGGCCCAGCAGCACCTCGTACAGCGCCTGGAACCAGGCGCGCAGCGGCTCGAACCCGGCATTCTTGCCAACCTCGAACACCTCGTTCTGGATCGTCTCGGCGTCGGCGTCGGCCGGCAGCGCCTTGAAGCGGGCCAGCAGTTCCTCCATCGCCGCGCGCTCCTTGTCGTCAGGTGCGCGGAACTTCTTCGAGGGCTTCACGAAGTCCTCGTAGTAGTTGATCGCATAGCCGATCAGACGGTCCAGCATCGGCTCGCTGCTCGCGTCGGCGCCCGGCATGTAGCGGCTGACGAAGCCCCAGAGGATGTCCTTCGTCGAGGCGTCCGCCGCCGACACCAGGTTCAGCAGCAGCGAGAACGACAGCGGCGAGCCCTTCTCCGGCGGCGCCCCGCGGTGGACGTGCCAGGCCGGGTTGTCGATCGCCGTGGCGTTCGACGTCGCGCGGGCCTTGTTGAAGGCCTCCAGCTGCTGGAGGTACTCGTCCGTCGCCTTCGGGATGACGTCGAAATAGAGCCGCTTGGCCGACTTCGGCGACTGGTACATGTAGTAGGCGAGGCTCTCGGGCGCGCCGTAGCGCAGCCACTCCTCCATGGTCAGGCCGTTGCCCTTGGACTTTGAGATCTTCTGGTTGTTCTCGTCCATGAACAGCTCGAAGTGGAAGGCCTCCGGCGGCGTGCCGCCCAGCACCTTCACCAGCTTGTTCGAGACCCGCACCGAGTCGACCAGGTCCTTGCCCGAAGCTTCGAAGTCGACGCCGAGCGCGTACCAGCGCGCCGCCCAGTCGGGGCGCCACTGCAGCTTCACATGGCCGCCGGTGACCGGAACCTCGGTCAAGGTCCCGTCCTCGTCGGCGAAGGTGATGGTGCCCTTCTCGACGTCACGGCCGAGCGTCGGCGCCTGCAGCACCCGGCCCGAGGTCGGGCTGACCGGCAGGAACGGCGAATAGGTTGCGCGGCGCTCCTCGCCGAGCGTCGGCAGCATCACGCCTTGCACCGCGTCGAACCGCGCCAGGATCTTCAGCAGCACCTCGTCGAAGCGGCCGGACTTGTAGGTGTCGGTCGACGACATGAACTCGTAGTCGAAGCCGAAGCCGTCGAGGAACGCGCGCAGGCGGGCGTTGTTGTGGGCCGCGAAGCTCTCGTACTCGCCGAAGGGGTCGCGCACGGCCGAGACCGGCTTGTCGCGGTCCTCTTCCAGCATCTCGCGGTTGGGCACGTTGTCGGGAATCTTCCGCAGGCCGTCCATGTCGTCGGAGAAGACGATCAGCTTGGTCGGGATCGCATCGTCGGTCAGGGCGCGGAACGCCGTGCGCACCATGGTCGGGCGCGCGGCCTCGCCGAACGTGCCCATGTGCGGCAGGCCCGAGGCCCCGAACCCGCACTGGAACACCACCGGCTGGGCCAGCGCCGGGAAGGTGCTCACCGCCTCGTCGGCCTTGCCCTGGCCGATCAGGCTGGCGGCCAGGTCGCGTTCGGCGTCCGACAGGCGAAGTTTGAGCGTCCGATCCAACAGAATGCGGGCCTGTTCGAAGGGCCAGCTTTTCGCTTCGCGCGCCTGACCTGAGAGGCCGCGCAGGGAGGGGTTCTGGATCGAGGTGTCGGACATCTTCGCGGCCTAACCCCAGTAGGCGCTCGCCTCAAGCAGACTTTTGCGCTCATCATCGTCGCGGAGCTGTCACGGAACCGGCGCAAAAGCCCGGCCAGTCGCTCCATCGGGGGAAGTTTCATGACCACGCGCCGCCTCGCGCTCGCCCTGGCCGCCGCTTTGGCGCTCGCCGGCTGCAGCCAGAAGGAGGCGGCCAAGCCGGCGCCTCAGGTGATCAACTTCTCGATCATGTCGACCGAGGGCCGCCAGACCCAGATGGACGACTGGGGCCCGTTCCTGGCCGACATGGAGAAGTCCGTCGGCGTACCGGTGAAGCCGTTCTTCGGCACCAATTACACCTCGCTGATCGAGGCGATGCGCTTCAAGCAGACCGATGTGGGCTGGTTCACCAACCACTCGGGCCTGGAGGCCGTCCGCCGCGCGAACGGCGAGGTCTTCGCCCGCACCGTCAAGCCGAACGGCCCCGACGGCTACCAGGCGGTGATCGTCGTCAAGAAGGGCTCGGGCGTCACCCTCGAGCGGCTGCTGACCTGCGACCGGACCCTGAACTTCGGCATGGGCGACGCCAAGTCGACCTCGGGCACCCTTGCGCCGATGACCTACCTCTTCGCGCCCAAGGGCATCGATCCCAACGCCTGCTTCAAGACCGTCCGCTCGGCCAATCACGAGGCCAACCTGTTCTCGGTCGCCCAGGGCCTGCTGGACGCGGCGACCAACAACACCGCCTCCATGGAGCGCATGGAGATGCTGGGCACCGACATGGCCAAGAAGACGATGGCCAGCCTCGACGTGATCTGGACCTCGCCGACCATCCCCGAGGACCCGATGGTCCGCCGCAAGGACCTGGACCCAGCGCTGAAGGCCAAGATCGACGCCTTCATCTTCAGTTACGGGACCGGCGAGGGCCCCGAGGCCGAGCGCCAGCGCAAGGTGCTTGAGCGCATCCAGACCAAGCCGTTCAAGCGCGCCGACAATTCGCACCTGCTGCCGGTCCGCGAAATGGAGGCGGCCGGCCAGCTGATCCACGCCAAACGCAAGGGCGACGCCGCGGCGACCGCCGCCGCCCAGGCCGAACTCGACAAGATCGCCGCCGAGAAGAAAGCCCTGCCGCCCGTCCAATAGGGGAACTGAAGCGCAGCTTTCGCGTCCTCCCTACCTAGGCTGGAACGGAGGCGTACGTGAATCTGCTGGTCGCCAAGCGGGCTTTGGGCCTGTTCTCCCTCGCCATCGGCGTGGCCGCGGTCGCCGCGCCGCGCCAGGTGACGCGATTCCTGGGGCTCAAGTTCGACGACCAGGCGATGAGCGCCTTCGGTGCGCGGGAGATCGCCTCGGGCGCCGGTCTGCTCTCGCCGGTGCCGCCAGGTCCGTGGTTCTGGATGCGGGCCGGCGGCGACCTCATGGACCTGGCCGCGCTGGGCCGCGCCATCGGCCGCGACAATCCCCGCCGCAAGGTCGCCTACGCCGCCTTCGGCGCCGTCGCAGCGGTGGCTGTGGTCGATATCGCCATCGCCATCCACACGGCCCGCAACCGACGGGACGACCACGAAGCGGCGGCCTAGGTCCCGCTCAACAGGAAGTGACCGCGCAGGGCGGCGGCCGGCTTGTCGCGCGCCTCCTGCCAGGCTTCGACATGCACGTTGGCGACCTGCCGGCCGACCTTCCGCACGTCGGCGCGAGCGTACATGGTCATGGCCTTGCCGGGCCGCAGGTACTCGATGGTGATGTCGATGGTCTTGTGGACCTTGGCGCTAGGCGCGATCACCGACAGCTGCGCCAGGGCGGTCATCTCCATGAAGGCCCCGATCACACCGCCGTGCAGCGCCGGCAGCATGACGTTGCCGATCAGGTGGGGCGCGAACGGCAGGATGGCGGTCATCTCGTCGCCGGCCAGTTCGGCCCGCATGCCCAGGAACCGCACATACGGCACGCGGCCGAGGAACTCTTCGAGGCGTTGAGCGGCGGCCTGGCTCATGGCGCGGCCCGCTTCAGGATGAAGGCCGCCTGCGCGGTGGCGATCGGATCTTCCGGATCGGCGTCGAACGCGTGGGCGCGCACGAAGGCGATGTTGCGGGTCAGCTTGTAGCAGTGAGCGCTGGCGGTGACGTCCGCGCGCGCGGCGGCCGGGCGCATGTAGTCGATGCGCAGGTCCAGGGTCGCCGTGGAAAGAAAGCCGCCTTCCAAGGATCGCGAGGTCACGGCCAGGCCGCAGACATGATCGAGAAGCGCGGTGATCACCCCGCCCGCGATGACGCCGGTGTCGGGATCGCCGACCAGCTCTTCGCGCCAGGGAGATAGAATGGAGCCTCGCTGGGGCTCTACGGAGATCAACTTGAAGCCGAGGGCGGAGGCCTGCGGCACGGTCTCAACCATGTGCCGGGCCGCATCGCGAAGGGCCTCCGGGGATTTCGTCATCCCCTGTCTTTGAGGCGCCTCCGCCTATCGGTCAACGTGACGGCAGGTCAACTTAAGCGACGCCGGCGGCCTTGGTCAGGATCGCGACGGCGATGGCCATCAGCGGGGTGGCGGCGAGGACGATGTTGGCGAAGCCGTTGAGCGCGAAGGTGTTACGCATGGTGTTGTCCCTCTGGTCTGGTGTGGCCCGCGACTTCCGCGGCCCGATGAGAGAGGTATACGCAACGACTTCGGCGAATACTCGTTAAGTCTTGGTCATGACGCCAATTTCACAATATGAATACTATGTAATGTAATCGCCGCCGATCTAAGGGCGTCATCCCGGAAAGCGCGCAGCGCTTGTCCGGGACCCATTGTCGCCTGAGCTCGCCGTAAAGCCCGGCCCTCGCAACATCCTGCACGATCAGGTGTTCATAGGTCCCGGTCTTAGGCCTGCAGCCGAAACCGGGATGACACCCTGGAGAACCCGTCCCCATATCCCCAGACATGATCCGGCCCGAAAGCCTGCTCTGCCCAAAGCCTGAGGGCCTGTACTGTGCGCCCGGCGACTTCTTCGTCGACCCGGTGTCCCCAGTGGCGCGCGCGGTGATCACCCATGGCCACGCCGACCACGCCCGCGCCGGCCACGGTGTGGTGATCGCCACGCCCGAAACCCTGGCGATCATGGCCGAGCGTTACGGCGCCGACTTCGCCGGCTCGGTGCAGCCGCTGGCTTACGGTGAGAGCGTCAGCCGCGACGGGGTGCAGGTGACCCTGGTCCCGGCCGGCCACGTGCTCGGTTCTGCCCAGGCCGTCGTCGCCTGGAAGGGCCTGACCATGGTGGTCTCGGGCGACTACAAGCGCCGCCGCGACCCGACCTGCCCGCCGTTCGAGCCGGTGCCCTGCGACGTGTTCATCTCCGAGGCCACCTTCGGCTCGCCGGTGTTCCGCCATCCCGACGACGGCCACGAGATCGCCAAGCTGCTGCGCTCGGTCGAGCAGTTCCCGGACCGCGCCCACATGGTCGGCGCCTACGCCCTCGGCAAAGCCCAGCGGATCATCCGCCTGCTGCGCGAGGCCGGCTGGGAGCGGACGATCTACGTCCACGGGGCCCTCGAGCGGCTGAACCATCTCTATGAGCGGCACGGCATCGCACTCGGACCGCTCGCGCCGGCCACCTCGACGGCCAAGCAGGACTTCGCCGGCCAGATCATCATCGCCCCGCCCGGCGCCCTGGCTGACCGCTGGTCGCGCCGCTTCCCGGACCCGGTCTCGGCCTTCGCCTCCGGCTGGATGCAGGTGCGGGCCCGCGCCCGCCAGCGCGGCGTCGAGCTGCCGCTGGTGATCTCCGACCACGCCGACTGGGACGAGCTGACCGCCACCATCGACGAGCTGCGCCCCGGCGAGCTCTGGATCACCCACGGCCGCGAGGAGGCGCTGATGCGCTGGGCGCAGCTGCACGACATCAAGGCCCGCGCCCTGGCCCTGGTCGGCTACGAGGACGAGACCGAGGACTGATGCGCGCCTTCGCCGAGCTTCTGGACCGCCTGTCGCTGACCGCCTCGCGGAACGCCAAGCTCGTCCTGCTGCGCGACCACTTCGCCAACGCGCCCGACCCCGACCGGGGCTGGGCGCTGGCGGCCCTGACCGGCGATCTGACCTTCGACGCCGCCAAGCCGGCCTTCATCCGCAAGGCGGTCGAGGCGCGGATGGACCCGGTGCTGTTCGGCTGGTCCTACGACTATGTCGGCGACCTGGCCGAGACCGTCGCCCTGGTCTGGCCCGCCCGCCCCGGCGCCAACCGCGAGCCGGAGCTTTCGGAAGTGGTCGACGCCCTGCGCGGCGCGAGCCGAGCCGAGGTCCAGCGGTTGATCGAGGGCTGGCTCGACGCCCTCGACGCCACCGGCCGCTGGGCGCTGCTCAAGCTGATGACCGGCGGTCTGCGCATTGGCGTCTCCGCCCGCCTGGCCAAGACCGCGGTCGCCGCCATGGGCCAGGTCGAGGTCGCCGAGGTCGAGGAGGTCTGGCACGCGCTGAGCCCGCCCTATGACGACCTCTTCGCCTGGCTTGAGGGGCGCTCGGAGCGGCCGACCGCAGACGCCCCCGGCCGCTTCCGGCCGGTGATGCTGGCCCAGGCGATCGACGAGGCGATCGACTTCGGCAAGCTCGATCCGGACGACTACGCCGCAGAGTGGAAATGGGACGGCATCCGCGTTCAGGCGGTCAGCGAGGGCGGCGTGCGACGGCTCTACACCCGCACGGGCGACGACATCTCGCGCACCTTCCCTGACGTGATCGCGGCGCTGGATTTCGAGGGGGCGCTCGACGGCGAGTTGCTGGTGCTGCGCGAGGGCGGCATGGCCAGCTTCGCCGACCTGCAGCAGCGGCTGAACCGCAAGAGCGTCAACGACAAGATGCTGGCCGACTTTCCAGCCGGAGTCCGCGCCTACGACCTGCTGTCCGACGGCGGCGAGGACTTGCGCGCCCTGCCGTTCGCCCAGCGCCGCGCCCGCCTGGAGGCCTTCGTGGGCGCGCTGAACACCAGCCGCATCGACCTCTCGCCGGTCCAAACGTTCGCCACGTGGGAGGAATTGGCGGAGCTGCGCCGCCAGCCACCGCCTGGCGACCCAACCCTCGCAGAGGGCCTGATGCTCAAGCGCTGGGACAGCGTCTACGAGGCCGGCCGCCCCAAGGGCCCATGGTTTAAGTGGAAGCGTGACCCGTTCCTGATCGATGCGGTGCTGATGTACGCCCAGCGCGGCCACGGCAAGCGCTCCAGCTTCTACTCGGACTACACCTTCGGCGTCTGGACTGAGGCGGTCGACGGCTCGCGCACCCTGACCCCGGTCGGCAAGGCCTACTTCGGCTTCACCGACGAGGAGCTGAAGGAAATCGACAAGTACGTCCGCGACCACACGGTCGACCGCTACGGCCCGGTTCGCGCGGTCCGCGCCGACGTCCGCCACGGCCTGGTCTTCGAGGTCGCCTTCGAGGGCCTGCAGCGCTCGACCCGCCACAAATCGGGCGTCGCCATGCGCTTCCCCCGCATCAGCCGCATCCGCTGGGACAAGCCGTCCGGCGAGGCCGACGAACTGGCCACCCTGGAGCGGATGCTGGAGCAGATGGAGGGGCGCTGAGGCTCGCCGCCGACCTCACTCCCTCGCCCCCTTTGGGGGAGAGGGCCGGGGTGAGGGGGCTGATGACTCAGCTATGCAGCGCTCCGCGCCGCCGCCCCTCACCTAACCTCTCCCCGCGGGCGGGGAGAGGAACATTAGAGGACGCCAGATCTCATCAATCGACTCGGCCGCGCAGCGACGGAGTCACTTCGCGAAACGCTTGAAGAAGCTCTCGTCCTTCCACTTCGGCGTCGCCGGCTCGTTGGCGATGTCGGTGATCAGCCGGCCGAGGAAGGCGTCGAACTTCACCGCCTCGGCCTTCTCCACCGGCTGACTAAGGTCGTCGGCCAGGGCGTGATAGCGCTCGGCCCGCCAGGTCTTCTCGATCGCCGCGCGGTCGGTATCGGCCTTGAAGCCGAACTTGAACGACAGCGCCGGGATGCCGGCGCGAATGAAGCTGTACTGGTCCGAGCGGATGAACGAGTTGCGGTCCGGATAGGGGTCGGAGACGACTTCCAGGTTCGCGGCCTTGGCCGCCGCCTTGGCGGTGTCGCCCATGGTGCTCTCGTCGATTCCGTAGATCAGCACGGAGTCGAACGCCCACAACGGCAGCGCCATGTCCATGTTGAGGTTGGCGACCACCGAGGCCGGCGGAACGCTGGGCTTGCCCGCGAAGTACTTCGAGCCGAGCAGTCCCTTCTCCTCGCCGGTCACCAGCACGAACAGCACCGAGCGCTTCGGCGCCGCCTTCGCCGCCGCCATCTCGCGCGCGATCTCCAGCACCGAGGCGACGCCGGCGGCGTTGTCCAGCGCCCCGGCGTAGTAGGGCGCGCCCTTGCCGCTGGTGTTGGGCCCCAGGTGGTCGAGGTGGGCGGTGACCACCACGTGCTCGGCCTTCAGCTTCGGATCGCTCCCCGGCAGCTTGGCCACGACGTTGGCCGAGGCGACCTGCCCGACCTCGGTCGCCACCTGCGCCCTGAGGCCGACGTTCAGCGCGAAGCCCTTGATCGGTTTGGCCGCGTCGGCCAGCGCCAGCACGTCTGCAAAGGTATGTCCCGACTTGGCGAACAGCTTCTCGGCCTCGGCGGGATTGAAGCTCCCCGAGAACGCCTCGCCGGTGACGTCGCGCAGGTCCTCGTCGGCCGGGTACATGCCCGGCTGGCCGGCGCTCTGCATCTGCCGCGTCCACGGCACATCCATCGACTTGGGCGTCGGCAGCGCGATCAGCCCGACCGCCCCGGCCGCCTTGGCCGCCCGCCAGGTCTCCGAGCCGCGCGAGTGCGCCTTCAGCGCCGCCGAGATGTCGCCCGGCCCGCCGTTCACATAGACCGCGATCTTGCCCTTCAGGTCCTGGCCGGCGAAGTCGTCATAACCGACCTCCGGCAGGTGCAGGCCATAGCCGATGAACACCAGCGGCGCGTCGATCGCCTTGGGCTGCGGGATGCGCGCACCCAGCAGCAGATCCGGCCCGATGCGCAGCGGCTGCTCCTGGCCGTCCACGACCAGCGCCGCGCTGGAGCCCTCGCTCAGCACCCGCTGCACGGTGAACTTCATCGGCTGCAGGTAGCCCTCGGTCCCGGCCGGCTTCAGGCCATAGGCCTTGAACTGGCCCGCGGCATAGGCCGCCGCCTTGTCGTAGCCCGCCGTCCCGGTCAGGCGGCCCTCGAACTGCGGTCCGGCCAGGGTCTCGACGTGCGACCACCAGCGGGCGCCGTCGGCGTCGGCCGCTGCGACAGGAAGGGCGCTGAGCGCGGCGATCACAAGGGCAAGGGGAAGGCGCATCGGTCTTGGGCCGCTCCGGTTGTTGGGGGAAGGCTCGACCATTCGCCGATGCAGCTCCCGTCTGCAAGCCGCCGAGCGAGAACGCAGAGGAGGTGGATCGACGCATGGCGGGCGAAACCAAGCGCAGGCGTGCTCCCTCGCCCCCTTGGGGGAGAGGGTCGGGGTGAGGGGGTCTGCTGACTCAGCAAAGCGCCGCTCCGCGCCGCACGCCCCTCACCTAACCTCTCCCCGCAGGCGGGGAGAGGGACAGTGAGGGACAGTGTTCGCCGAGTTAGCGCGAGCCGCTGAACGACGCCAAACCCGACTTTCGCCCCCTGGGCGGTTGCACAGGCCGCCCCACTCCGCATAACTCCCCGGCAAAGCGTGAAACAGGGAGTGCGCGGCGTGAGTGAAGGCGAAGTCTTTCCGGTTCCGAAGGCCTGGGCCGAGCGGACGCACATGGACGCAGCCGGCTACGAGGCCGCCGTGGCGCAGGTCGAGACCGATCCGATCGGCTACTGGACTAAGGTCGCCGGGCGCCTGGACTGGAGCAAGCCGTTCACCCAGGTGAAGGACGTCTCCTTCGCCAAGGACGACTTCCGCATCCGCTGGTACGCCGACGGCGAGCTGAACGTCTCGGTCAACTGCCTGGACCGCCACATCGCCACGCGCGGCGACCAGAAAGCGATCATCTGGGAAGGCGACGGCGGCGAGACCACGACCCTCACCTATCGCGAGCTGCTGGCCGAAACCTGCCGCATGGCCAACGTGCTCAAGGCCAAGGGCGTCAAGAAGGGCGACCGCGTCACCATCTACCTGCCGATGATCCCGCAGGCGGCCGTGGCCATGCTGGCCTGCGCCCGCATCGGCGCGGTCCACTCGGTGATCTTCGGCGGCTTCTCGCCCGACTCCATCGCCGGCCGCATCCAGGACTGCGACAGCCGCATCGTCATCACCGCCGACGAGGGCCTGCGCGGCGGCAAGACCGTGCCGCTGAAGCGCAACGTCGATGAGGCGCTGGCCTCCTGCCCGGGCGTGACCGACGTCATCGTCGTGCGCCGCACCGGCGGCGACGTGCCGATGATCGAGGGCCGCGACGCCTATTTCGGCGATCTGAAGAAGGACGTCGCCGACACCTGCGAACCCGAGCCGATGAACGCCGAAGACCCGCTGTTCATCCTCTACACCTCCGGCTCGACCGGGAAGCCCAAGGGCGTGCTGCACACCACCGGCGGCTACCTGACCTGGGCGGCCCACACCCACGAGCTGGTGTTCGACTATCGCCCCGGCGAGGTCTTCTGGTGCACCGCCGACGTGGGCTGGGTCACCGGCCACAGCTATGTCGTCTACGGCCCGCTGGCCAACGCCGCGACCAGCCTGATGTTCGAGGGCGTGCCCAACTACCCGACCAACTCCCGCTTCTGGGAAGTGATCGACAAGCACAATGTCGAGATCTTCTACACCGCCCCCACCGCCATCCGCGCCCTGATGCGCGACGGCGACGAGCCGGTCACCCGCACCTCGCGCAAGTCGCTGCGCCTGCTCGGCACGGTCGGCGAGCCGATCAATCCGGAGGCCTGGCTCTGGTATCACCGCGTGGTCGGCGAGGGCCGCTGCCCGATCGTCGATACCTACTGGCAGACCGAGACCGGCGCGTGCCTGGCCTCGCCGCTGCCCGGGGCCCACGCGGCCAAGCCCGGCTCCTGCGCCAAGCCGCTGCCCGGCGTGAAATTCCAGCTGGTCGACGCCGAGGGCGGGGTGCTTGAGGGCGCCACCTCCGGCAACCTCTGCATCACCGACTCTTGGCCTGGCCAGATGCGGACGGTCTACGGCGACCACCAGCGCTTCTTCGACACCTACTTCTCGACCTATGCCGGCAAGTACTTCACCGGTGACGGCTGCCGCCGCGACGAGGACGGCTTTTACTGGATCACCGGCCGCGTCGATGACGTGATCAATGTCTCGGGTCACCGCCTGGGCACCGCCGAGATCGAGAGCGCCCTGGTCGGCAACGAGAACGTGGCCGAGGCCGCGGTCGTCGGCTACCCGCATGACGTCAAGGGCCAGGGGGTCTACTGCTTTGTCACCCTGAAGTCCGACGTGACCCCGTCCGACATCCTGCAGGCCGAGCTGAAGGGCTGGGTCCGCCGCGAGATCGGCCCATTCGCGGCGCCGGACGTGGTGCAGTTCGCGCCCGGCCTGCCCAAGACCCGTTCGGGCAAGATCATGCGCCGTATCCTGCGCAAGATCGCCGAGAACGACCTTTCCAACCTCGGCGACACCACCACCCTGGCCGATCCGGCTGTCGTCGACGATTTGGTCAAGAACCGTCACGGCTCCTGAGGCGTTACCCCCTCACGGGGAGAAGCTGCGCTGTGAGGGAACGCCATGCGGGCGGCCGCCGCCCTTGTCGCCGCCCTGGTTCTTTGCGGACCGGGAACGGCCTGGGCTGACAACAGTCCAGGTCATGAGGGAATCCGTGTCGAGGTGGTCGCCGATCCCGGCGGCGCCTCGGGCCTGATCCGCGGCAGCGTCGAGATCGACGCCCCACCCGAGGCGGTCTGGAAGGTGATGGTCGACTGCGACCTCGCCCCGCGCATGGTCCGCCGCCTCAAGACCTGCCGCATCCTGGAACGCGATCCGGCCGGCCGTTGGGACGTGCGCGAACACGTGAGCCGCGCGGGCGTCCTGCCGCCGGTCCGCAGCGTCTTCCGCTCCGACTACGATCCGCCGCGCCGCATCCGCTTCTACCGCGAGGGCGGCGAGCTGAAGGTGCTCGACGGCGAGTGGCGCCTGATCCCGCTCGACGGCGGCGCGCGGACGCGCGTGTTCTACGAGAGCCGCGCCTCCACCCCTTTCGCCATCCCGGCCCCCATCGCGCGCATGGCTCTGCGCCGAGACGTTCCCGACGCCCTCGCCGCCCTCCGCCGCGAGGTCATGGCGCGGGTGAAGTAGCCAGGGCCGGTTGGGAGAGCGCTTCGCGCTTTCCGGGATGACACGTGCGGGCTAATCCAGCGCCATGTCCTTCGACCTGCCGCCCCAGCTCCGCCTCGCCGCCGACCGCCTGATGGAAGGCGTCTCGCGCAAGGACATGGCCCAGCGCGCCGGTGCGATCTCGGCCCGCTACCGCGCCGGCGGCGGTTCTGCCGCGGTGGTCGCCAGCCAGGCCGACGCCACCGCCTATGTGCTGACCCGGCTGCCGGCCACCTACGCCGCCTGCGGCCGCGTGTTCGAAGAGCTGAGCAACCGCGCCCCCGACTTCTCCCCCGCCAGCCTGCTGGACGCCGGCGCGGGCCCCGGCGGCGCCGGCTGGGCGGCGATGGAGACCTGGCCGCAGATCGCCTCGGCCACGCTGCTCGACTCCAATCGCGCCTTTCTCGACATCGCCGCCGCCCTGGCCGCCGACGCCCCCGCGCCGCTGCAGGGCGCCGAGCGCATCCGCGCCGACCTCACCGCTCCTGGCGACTGGCCCAGCGCCGATCTCGTCGTCGCCAGCTACGCGCTCGCTGAGATCCCTCAGGCCAAGCAGGCCGCGACCATCGCCGCGCTCTGGGCATCCTCCCTCGGCGTTCTGGCCCTGGTCGAGCCCGGCACCCCCGCCGGCTACCAGCGCATCCTGACCGCCCGCCAGACCCTGATCGAGGCCGGCGCGGCGATCCTCGCCCCCTGCCCGCACCACGCGCCCTGTCCGCTGACCGCTCCCGACTGGTGCCACTTCAGCCAGCGCCTGGCCCGCTCGCGCGACCACCGCCTGGCCAAGGGCGCCGAGACCCCGTTCGAGGACGAGAAGTTCATCTACCTGCTGGCCGCCCGCCCGGGCGTCGCCGCCGAAGCGCCGAGCGCCCGCGTGCTCGCGCCGCCCCGCGCCGGCAAGCCCGGCATCGAGCTCAAGCTCTGCACGCCGCAGGGCGCCGCCGAACTGCGCTTCGCCGCCAAGCGCGACAAGCCGGCCTATGCTGTCGCCCGGCGGCTAGACTGGGGCGACGCACTTCCCGCCGACTGATCTCGAACATTTGTTTGAAGGCGCTGGCCTTACGGCGTCCGGCAGGCGACAACTCCCGAACGGCCCACCGCATTCAGGGCCGACGCATTTCAAAAACGCCAGGGAGGCCATATGCCCAAAAGCCGTGAAATCCACCTCGTCGCCCGTCCGAACGGCATGCCCGCCCAGGGCGACTTCGCCCTGATCGAGACGCAGGTTCCCGACGCCGCCGACGGCGAAGTCCTGGTCGAGAACCTCTACATGTCGGTCGACCCGGCCATGCGTCCGCGCCTGACCGCGGGCCAGGACCTCAACGTGCCCATGATGGGCGGCGCCCTGGGCCGCATCGTGCAGTCCAAGAACCCCGACTTCGCGGTCGGCGAACTGGTCTCCAACCGCAACGGCTTCCGTGAGTTCTTCGTCTCCGACGGCAAGGGTCTGACCAAGCTCAACGCCGATCCCGACCTCCCGGTCACCGCCTACATGCACGCCATGGGCATGACCGGCTTCACCGCCTACGGCGGCCTGCTGCACATCGGCCAGCTGAAGGACGGCGAGCAGGTGTTCGTCTCCACCGCCGCCGGCGCGGTCGGCTCGGTCGCCGCCCAGATCGCCAAGATCAAGGGCTGCTACGTGGTCGGCTCCACCGGCGCCGCCGACAAGGCCGCCTGGCTGAAGGACGAGGTCGGGCTCGACGCGGTGATCAACTACAAGGAAACCCCGATCCGCAAGGCGCTCGAAGACGCCACGCCCAAGGGCATCGACGTCTACTTCGACAATGTCGGCGGCGACCACCTGGAGGCGGCCCTGCGCCGCATCAACACCCTCGGCCGGATCCCGGTCTGCGGCTTCATCTCGGGCTACAACTCGGGCCACTCCAGCGTCTCGAACCTGTCGAACATCATCTATGCGCGGGTGATGCTGCGCGGCTTCGTCGGCACCGACTTCATGCACCTGCACGGCCAGTTCCTCAGCGACATGGCCGGCTGGCTGAAGGAGGGCAAGATCAAGACCCAGGAGACCGTGCTCGACGGCATCGCCAACGCGCCGGCCGCGATGATCGGCCTGATGGAAGGCAAGAACTCCGGCAAGATGCTGGTCAAGCTGGCGGAGTAGCCACGGCTGTCATCCCGGTTTGCGAAGCCACACCGGGATGACCCTTCCGCGCGGATGATGACAATCCCGTAAGCTTCCCCTGTGCGGCGCGAGTGCTAGGGTCGGCGCTCGCCAATCGGGAAGTCCGTATGCTTCGTCACGCCGCCGCGCTCGCGTTCACGCTCTGCCTGGGCCTCGCCCTTCCCGCCCACGCGGCCGACGCCGTCCCGCCCATCGCCTACAAGGAACGCACCCTCGCCAACGGCATGAAGGTGTTCTCCGCGGTCGACCGCACCACGCCCAACGTGACCGTCCAGGTCTGGTACGGCGTCGGTTCCAAGGACGATCCCGAAGGCCGCTCCGGCTTCGCGCACCTCTTCGAACACATGATGTTCAAGGCGACGCGCGACATGCCGTCCGAGACCATCGACCGCATGACCGAGGACGTCGGCGGTTTCAACAACGCTTCCACCTACGACGACTTCACCAACTACTACGAGGTCGTCCCGGCCAATCACCTGCAGCGGCTGCTGTGGGTCGAGGCCCAGCGCCTGGGCTCGCTGGTCGTTGACGAGGCGACCTTCAAGTCCGAGCGCGACGTCGTGAAGGAGGAACTGCGCCAGTCGGTGCTGAGCCAGCCCTACGGCCGCCTGTTCTATCTCTACATGCCCCAGGCCAGCTACCAGACGCACCCTTACAAGCGCCCCGGCATCGGCTCGATCGAAGAGCTGGACGCCGCCACCATCGACGACGTGCGCGCCTTCCACGCCGCCTACTACCGCCCCGACAACGCCGCCCTGATCGTGGTCGGCAACTTCGATCAGGCTGAGCTCGACGCCTGGGTCGACAAGTACTTCGGGGCCTTGAAAACCCCCGCCGCGCCGATCAAGCGGGTCACCGCCGTCGAGCCGCCGCGCACCGCGCCCGGCGTCTTCAAGGGCTATGGCCCCAACGTGCCGCTGCCGGCGATCCTGATGACCTGGCACGCCCCGGACGCGGCCAGCCCGGACGCACCGGCCCTGACCGTGCTCGACGCCATCCTCTCCAGCGGCAAGTCCTCGCGCCTCTACGACAGCCTGGTCTACGAGCAGCAGGTCGCCACCGAGGTGTTCTCCGACGCCTCCCTGCCCCAGCAGCCGGGCCTGGTGATGCTGGGCGCCATCCTGTCAGGCGGCAAGTCGATCGACGACGGCCAGAAGGCGTTGCTCGCCGAGGTCGCCAAGCTGCGCGACGCCCCGCCCACCGACGCCGAACTGACCGAGGCCAAGAACGAGCTGATCGCCGGCAAGCTGCGCGAGCGGGAGACCATCGACGGCCGCGCCTTCGCCCTTGGCTACGCCCTGCGCACCGCCGGCGACGCCGCCCTGGCCAACCGCGAGCTGGCCGAGCTCCAGGCCGTGACCGCCGCCGACGTGCAGCGCGTGGCGCAGAAATATCTGACCGACGCCGGCCGCATGACCATCCTCTACCAGCCCGAGAGCGCCCGCCCGGCCGGCGAGACTGACGCCGTCGCCAAGCCGCCCGTCGTCGCCTCGGCCAAGTATTCCGGCCCGATTGTCACCCTGGCCCCGGAAGGCCAGCGCCAGGCTCCGCCGGCCGTCGCCGAGCCGGTCTCGCCCGTGCTGCCCAAGCCCGCCGACAAGACCCTCGCCAACGGCTTGCGTGTCATCGTCGCCAAGTCCTCGGACCTGCCGCTGGTCTCGGCCGCGCTCACCGTGCGCGCCGGCGCCTGGGCCGATCCCCAGGGCCTTTCGGGCGCCATGGGCATGACCGCCGGCATGCTGACCGAGGGCACGAAAACGAGGGGCGCGCAGGAGATCGCCAGCCAGACCGAAGCGCTCGGCGCCGTCCTCTCCTCGAGCGGCGGCCAGGAGTCGTCTTCCGTCACCCTCAACGTGATGCCCGAGAAGCTGCCCGCCGCCATGGCGATCATGGCCGACGTCGTGAAGAACCCCGCGTTCGCCGCCGAGGAGCTGGAGCGCCAGCGCGTCCAGGCGCTCGACGGTCTGTCGGTCGCCTACCAGTCGCCCGGCCAGCTGGCCGGCTTCGCCGCCTCGCCGGTGATCTTCTCCGGCACCAGCTTCGGCCACGTCGCCTCCGGCACGCCGGCCTCGCTGGCCAAGCTGTCCACGGGCGACCTCGCCGCGCTGCACGGCCGCTACTTCCGCCCCGACAACGCCATCCTGGTGCTGACCGGCGACATCACCCCGGAACAGGGGTTCAAGCTGGCCGAAGGCGCGTTCGGCGACTGGACGGCGCCCGCCGGCGCCGTTCCGGCCCGCGCCGAGGTCGCGCCCAAGGCGCCGCCGCGCGCCGTCGCCATCGACCTGCCCGGAACCGGCCAGGCGGCGGTCACGGTCGCCAAGGCCGCGATCTCGCGCGGCGATCCCGCCTACTATCCGGGCGTGGTCGCCAACTCGGTGCTGGGCGGCGGCTACTCGGCCCGCCTCAACCAGGAGATCCGCATCAAGCGCGGGCTGTCCTACGGCGCCAATTCGCGGCTCTCGGCGATGCGCACCACCGGCCTGTTCCGCGCCGCGGCCCAGACCAAGAACGAGTCCGCGCCGCAGGTGCTCGACCTGATGCTCGGCGAACTCAAGCGCCTGGCCGACGCCCCCACGGGCGAGGACGAGCTGAAGGCTCGCAAGTCGGTGCTGGTCGGCGGCTTCGGCCGCGAGCTGGCCACCACCGACGGCCTGGCCGGCATCCTCGGCGGCCTCGCCCTCTACGACCTGCCGCTCAGCGAAGTCGCCGACTACACCGGCAAGGTCGAGAGCGTGACCGCCGGCGAGGTCCAGGCCTTCGCCCGCGACAACCTCGCCCCCGAAAGCGTCAGCGTCATCGTCGCCGGCGACGCCAAGGCCTTCGCAGACGGCCTCAAGCAGCGCCGAGCGAACCTCGAACTGGTCCCGGCCAAGGACATCGACCTGGACGCGGTGACGCTGAAGAAGTGATGTCGGTTCCTCGTCTTCCCGGGCGAGGGAGCGGCCCGCGCGTCCCGAACGCTCGCCGTAGCGCGGCGTCCTAGCCGGACGCGCGCCAGGCGACATAGGCGGCGGTCGCCAGGACCATCAGCGCAAAGGCCCGGCGGGCGATCCCCGCCTTGCCGGCGAGGCGGGCTGCGACGGGTCCGCCGGCCAGGGCGCCCACCCCGCCGCCGAGCACCAAGGCCGCGAAGATCGGCCGGTCCACCAGGCCGGACGCGGCATAGCTGGCGCTGGTGGCGGCGCCGAACAGCACCACCGAGAACAGGGACGACGCCGCCGCATTGGCGAGCGACATGCCGGTAGCCGCCATCAGGCCCGGCACGATCAGGAAGCCCCCGCCAATGCCGAAGAACCCTGCGGCCAGCCCGACCAGCAAGCCGATCGGCGCCAGCTTGAGCGTCAGGGCCGCGGTGAGCCGCACGCCGGGATCGCCCTCGCCCTTCTTGGGCAAGAGCATCGAGACGCCGACCAGGGCCATGGCGCCGGCGAACCAGAGCAACAACAGCTGGCCGTCGATCATCTTGGCGACATGCGCCCCGGCCAGGGAGCCGGCCAGGCCCGCGCCGCCGAACACCAGGGCGCAGGGCCACTTCACCCGGCCGGCCTTGGCCTGCGCGCCCAGGCCCATCAGCGCGTTGACCGCCACCGCCGCCGCCGAGGTGCCGATGGCCACGTGCGGATCGCGCACGCCGACCACGTAGAGCAGCAGCGGCGTGGCCAGCACCGAACCGCCGCCGCCGAACACGCTGAGCAGCAGGCCGATGACCGCCCCGCCGAGCGCCGCGAAGCCTAGGCTTGTGGCGTCCATCGGATCAGGCCTCCGCGGGACGATTCCACGGCATGGCCCCCAGCAGCCGCGCCATTCCGCAAAAGCCGGTGACGCCCGCGAAGGTCAGGCCTGCGCCGACAAAGGCGGAGAGGCCGAAGAACCCGGGATGGATCAGGAAGCCCAGGGCGACGCCGATCAGAACCAGCGAGCCGGCGGCGATCTGGACCTGGCGCATCAATTCCAGCGGCGCCTTGCGGTTCTCGACCAGCGGCAGGCCCGCAGCGGCCCAGCCGTCGACGCCGCCGTCCAGGACGAAGGCCTCCCCGTCCACCGCCGCGGCGAGCCGCTGGCAGTTGGCGGCGGTGCGCATGCCCGAGCGGCAGGTGAAGATCGCCGTCTGCCCCTTCGGGACCATCAGGGGATCGGCCTCAAGCGTGGCCAGCGGGCGCAGGCGCGCGCCCTTGACGTGGCGACGGGCGAACTCGTCGGGATCTCGGATGTCGAACAGAACGGCCCGCCCATCGGCCAGCAGCTCAGCGACGTCCTTGGGTTTCAGAGTAATCGGTTGCATCGGCCTTCTTCATGTCTGGAGGACAGAAGATCTCCGCGAGCGTCGCCACCACCTTCATCGCGGCGGGGTCGGTGATCCGGTACCAGATGGTCTGCCCCTCGCGGCGGGTGGTCACGATGGCTTCCTCCCGCAGCACCGCCAGATGCTGCGAAAGAGCCGACTGCGAGAGGCCGACCGTCGGCGCCAATTCACCGACCGATCGCTCACCTTCGGTAAGCTGGCACAGGATCATCAACCGCCGCTCGTTGCCGAGCGCCCGCAGAAGCTTGGCGGCTTCCCCGGCGCTGGCCTCGAAACGGGTGATGTCGAAGTTCGCGAGATCGAACATGGCCGCAATATATGAGTTGTTTCTAATTTAGCAAGTTCTTATATATTGGCGGCGCCGAAGGAGGCTTGAGCCATGACCCCACACGTACAGACATTCTTCGACAAGGCCACCTCGACCGCGACCCACCTGGTGATCGACCCCGCCACCAGGACCGCGGCGATCATCGACCCTGTGCTGGACTTCGAGCCCAAGGCCGCGCGGCTCTCGACCGCCTCGGCCGATGCGGTGCTGGAGGCCGTGCGGGAGCAAGGTCTGACGCTGGCCTACGTCCTGGAGACCCATGCCCACGCCGACCACTTGTCGGCCGCCGACTACATCCGCCGCAAGACAGGCGCCGAGGTGGTGATCGGCGCGGAGATCACTCAGGTCCAGAAGACCTTCATCCCCGTGTTCGAAGCCGACGACGCCGACGACAGCGGCCACGCCTTCGACCGCCTGATCGCCGAGGGCGACGAGCTGCCGCTTGGCGAGCTGACCGTGCGCGTCCTGCACACGCCCGGTCATACCCCCGCCTGCGTGACCTATCTGATCGGTGACGCAGCCTTTGTCGGCGACACCCTCTTCATGCCCGACTACGGAACCGCGCGCGCCGACTTCCCCGGCGGGAATGCGGAGACGCTCTTCAGGTCGATCCGCAAGATCATGGCGCTGCCCGGCGCGACGCGGGTGTTCGTCGGCCACGACTACCTGCCGGCCGGCCGCGAGATCTTCGCCTGGGAGACCACCGTGGCCGACGAGCGGGCGCGCAACATCCACGCCCATGACGGCGTCGACGAGGCCGCTTTCGTGGCCATGCGCCAGGCGCGCGACGCGACCTTGGACGCGCCGACCCTGATCCTGCCGTCGCTGCAGGTGAATATTCGCGGCGGAGCCCTGCCGCCGGCGAGCCCGGCCGGGAACGTCTTCCTGAAGCTTCCCGTTACGCTTGTCTGACGGGCGCCTCGGCCGCCGTCGTCGGCGCTTGCGCCTTGATATGGATCAAGGCCCCGCGCAGCCTCCCGCCGCAGGGTTTCGCAGCAGCTTCTAGAAAGGGCGCGCCATGAAGGGCTTTGTCGACGACATCGAGGACCTGACGGAAAGCAACAAGGACTTCCGCCGGGTGCTCTACACGGGCAAGCACCTGCAGCTGGTGCTGATGTCGCTCAAGCCGGGCGAGGAGATCGGCGAGGAGGTCCACGACACCCACGACCAGTTCTTCCGTATCGAGAAGGGCAAGGGCGAGGTCTGGATCGACGGCGAGAGGACCAAGGTGAAGGCCGACTTCGGCATCATCGTCCCCGCCGGCGCCCGCCACAACGTCATCAACACCGGCGATAAGTCGCTGCGGCTCTACACGCTCTATGGCCCGCCCGAGCATCGCGACGGCGTCGTCTACGCCACCAAGGCCGAAGCCGACGCCAGCGAGGAACACTTCGACGGCGTCCTGACCGAGGACGGCCCCGGCACGAAGATCTGATTGTCTGGAAATCCTGGAAGCGACCAATTCCGAGAGGAATTGGTGGAGCCGAGGGGAGTCGAACCCCTGACCTCCTCATTGCGAACGAGGCGCTCTACCAACTGAGCTACGGCCCCAGGAGGCGCGGACTTAGGGGGCGAAGGCGGGGTCTGTCAAGCGGCTGATCGGGGATGCGGCGTCGCGACTTGCCAGCGACGCTGCGCCAGCCGATACAGGAGGCCCATTTCCACACGGATTTCCCGATGGCCCCGCTGGTCGGCTTCGTCTTCTACGTCCTGAACGCAATCCTCAGCTTGCTGGTGTTCGCCCTGATCGCGAACGCCATCCTGTCGTGGCTGGTCGCCTTCGACGTGATCAATCTGCGCAATCAGTTCGTCTACAACGTCGCCCGCTTCCTGGACGCGGTGACCCGGCCGGTGCTCGCGCCCTTTCAGAAGATCATCCCTTCGCTGGGCGGCGTCGACATCAGTCCGGTGATCGCGATCCTGGTGATTTCAGGCATCCAGCGCTACCTGCTGCCGGCCGCGGCGGGAGCCCTGATGGGCCTCGGCTAGGCCGATGCGCCTGGCCGTGCGGGTCACGCCCAAGGGCGGCCGCGACGGCCTCGACGGCTGGGCCCTGGATCCCGAGGGGCGGCCCTATCTGAAGGTCCGGGTGAGCGCCCCGCCGAGCGACGGCGCGGCCAACGCCGCCCTGATCGCATTCCTGGCCAAGGCGCTGAAACGACCCAAGTCGGCGCTCAGCATCGTCTCAGGCGAAACGGCCCGGCTGAAGATGATCGAGATCGACGGCCTGGACGACGCCGCGGCGGACGCGGTGTTCGGACCGCGGCCCTAGAGCGTCATCCCGGCGCGCGCTGAGCGCCCGTCCAGGATGACGTCTTGAGCCTGGATCAGAACTCTTCCCAGCCCTCTTCGCGGGCCGAGACGGCGCGCGAGGCGCCACCGGCGACGGCGAGGCGCGGAGCCGGGCGCTGGCGCGGGGCTGGCGGTGCCGCGGCGGCATGGTCGCCGGTCTTGAACTGACCGATCAGGCGGGCCAGCTCGACAGCCTCGTTCGCCAGCGAGTGGCTGGCGGCGGTCGATTCCTCGACCATGGCGGCGTTCTGCTGGGTGACCTGGTCCATCTGGTTGACCGCGGTGTTGACCTGCTGGAGGCCGACCGCCTGCTCCTGGGCGCTGGCGGCGATCTCGGTGACAATGCCGTTGATCTCGGCCACCTGGGTGACGATCAGCTGCAGCGCCTTGCCGGTGTCGGCGACCAGGCTGACGCCCTGGCCGACCTGCGAACTGGACGCGTTGATCAGGGTCTTGATCTCCCTGGCCGCCTCGGCCGAGCGCTGGGCCAGAGCCCGCACTTCGGAGGCGACGACCGCAAAGCCGCGCCCGGCTTCCCCGGCCCGCGCCGCTTCGACCCCGGCGTTCAGGGCCAGCAGATTGGTCTGGAAGGCGATCTCGTCGATCACGCCGATGATCTGGCCGATCTGGCGCGAGGAGTCCTCGATCTGGCTCATGGCGTCGGTGGCGCGCTGCACCACGTTGGCGCTCTCGGCGGCGTTGGAGCGCGCCGTCTGAACAACGCCCTGGGCATGATTGGCGCCCTCGGCGGTCTTGCGGACCGTGGCGGTGATTTCGTCCAGGGCCGCGGCGGTTTCTTCCAGGCTGGCGGCCTGCTGCTCGGTCCGGCGCGACAGATCGTCGGCGGCCTTGCTGATCTCGTCGGCCCCCGAGCGCATGCTGGAGGTCGCGCCGACCACCACGCCCATGGTGTTCTGCAGCTGGCTCATGGCGACGTTGAAGTCGTGTTTCAGGGCCTCGTATTCCGGAGCGACCTGGGCGTCGACGCGGGCGGTCAGGTCGCCTTGGGCCAGGCGCTCCAGCGCGCGGGCCAGGGCGGTGACGACGACGTTCTGCTGCTCGGCCACGGCGGCGCGCTCGGCCTCCGAGCGGCGGCGCTCGGTCTCGGCCGCGGCGTTGGCGGCCTCCTGGCCGGCGCGCAAGGCGCGGTTCTCGGCCAGGCCATGACGGAAGCCTTCGAGGGCGCGGGCGATCTCGCCCACCTCGTCGTGCTTATCGGCGCCCCCCACCGGCTTGTCGTAGCGACCGGCGGAAAGCTCTCCGACCGCGGTCGTGATGCCGGCCAGCGGCTGGCGGACCAGCTTGCCAACCGCGACGAACAGGGCGCCCAGCACCAGGGCCAGGATCACCAGGCCGCCGACCGCCAGCCAGATGGCCAGCTGACGGGCCGGGCCGGTGATGTGCTTGGTGGGCACGTCCATGACCACGGCCCAGGTCGAGTTCAGGCCCGGCAGCGGGGCCGGGGTGACCAGGCGCTCGACCTTGCCGATCGGCTGGTCGAGGCCGCTGAGCAGCACGGGCTTGCCGCTCGACATCGCGCCCTTCAGTTCGGCGGCGCCGGTGTCGGCATAGGGCTTCATGCGCAGCTTGGCGTCAGGGTGGGAGACCCAGTTCGCGGCCGGCGAAACCAGCATGACGCGGCCGTCGCCGAACGGGCGCAGCGCGCCGAGTTGGGCGGAGACGTCATCGAGGGCCAGGTCGAGGCCAGCGACGCCGATCAGCTTGCCGCCCGACAGGACCGGGAAGGTCACCGAGGTCATCGAGATCGTCTTGCCGCCGACCTCATAGGGATAGGGCTCGACGATCGCCGCCTTCTGGCTCTGGAAGGTGGTCTGGTAGAAGGGCTGCTCGTAGTCGCTGCCGGTGTCGAGCGGCTCGAGGCTCAGCGTGCCGCCGTCATTGACCCAGTAGGGGGTGAACTGCCCAAGCTTGTTGGAGCCCATTTCGACCTGGCCCATGTGGGCCTCGTCCAGGCCGTCCAGTTCGTTCGGGACCTCCATGAACCAGGCGCCGAGGATCATCGGCGAAGCCGAGGCCGCCGGCTTGATCATCTCCGACAGGATCTTGCGGTCGCGGACGCCGGCCGCATGGGCGGCGCCCAGGGTGTCGGCCATCGAGCGGCCCAGCCCCTGGATCTCGCCAATGTCGCTGGCCACCTCGGCCGCGGCCTTGCCGGCCAAGGCCTGGGCGTTGTCGTTGGACAGGTCGCGGACGATCCCGCTGGCGTTGGCCGCCACCAGGGCGGCCGCCAACAGCAGCAGCGCGCCGATCGCGCAGCCAGCCGCAAGCATGAGCTTCCATGCAATGGATAGACGAGCCAGCACTTGATACCCCCGACTACTGACGAACTGCGCAGGCCCCTGGCGGGCCTGTCGTTATGCTGCGGCCTGGATGTCCGGCGGCAGGATGTGATCGAGCGAAAGCAGCGAGACGATGCCGGTGTCGGTCGTCATCACGCCGCTGACATAGGCCGTCGAGTCCGGGCTGCCGACTTCCGGCGGCGGCTGGATCAGGCCCTCGGTCACGGTGAGGATGTCGGAGACGGCGTCGACCACCAGACCCATCTGGGCCTCGCCGATCTGGGCCACCACGACCACCGACGAGGCGGTCGGGTTGGCGGGGCCAAGCCCCAGCCGCGCGCCCAGGTCGATGACCGGCAGGATCGCTCCGCGCAGGTTCATCATGCCCAGGACGTGCGGCGGCGCGTGCGGCAGCGGCGTGGCCGCGGACCAGCCCCTGATCTCGCGGACGGCCATGATGTCGATCGCATAGGCCTGTTCGGCGATGCGGACCGAGATCAGTTCAGCGCCCGGCGACGGGATACGCGAGGTGACGGTTTCCATCAGAATTCCTCCCAAGTGTCGGCTTCTCCGACGGGCTCGAGTTTGGCCGCGGTGGCGGCGCCGGAGCTGTAGCCCCGGCTCGCGACGGGCTTGTTGACGCGCGGCGCGGGCGGCGCCTTGCGCGCGATCGGACGGCCCTGGTCCTGGCCGATCGAGAACTGACCCATCAGGCGGGACAGCTCGACGGCCTCGTTGGCGAGCGCATGGCTGGCGGCGGTGGACTCTTCGACCATGGCCGCATTCTGCTGCGTGACCTGATCCATTTGATTAACGGCGGTGTTGACCTGCTGCAGGCCGACGGCCTGCTCCTGGGCGCTGGCCGCGATCTCGGAAACCGACCCGTTGATCTCGGCGACCTGGGCGGCGATGCGCTGCAGCGCCTTGCCGGTCTCGGCCACCAGTTCGACGCCCTGGCCGACCTGGCCGGTCGAGGCGTTGATCAGGGCCTTGATCTCCTTGGCCGCTTCGGCCGAGCGCTGGGCCAGGGCCCGCACTTCGGAGGCGACGACCGCGAAGCCCTTGCCGGCGTCGCCGGCGCGGGCGGCTTCGACGCCCGCGTTGAGGGCCAGCAGGTTGGTCTGGAAGGCGATCTCGTCGATCACGCCGATGATCTGGCCGATCTGGCGCGAGGATTCTTCGATCTCGCCCATCGCCGCGGTGGCGCGGTTGACGACGGCGGCGCTGCGCTCGGCGTCGACACGGGCGGTCTCGACGACCTCGCGGGCGTGGTTGGCGCCCTCGGCGGTCTTGCGGACCGTGGCGGTGATCTCGTCCAGGGCCGCGGCGGTTTCTTCCAGACTGGCGGCCTGCTGCTCGGTGCGGCGCGACAGGTCGTCGGCCGCCTGGCTGATCTCGCCGGCGCCCGAGCGCATGCTGGTGGTGTTGCCGCTGATCACCTTCATGGTGTCCTGCAGCGTGGCGACGGCGGCGTTGAAGTCGGTCTTCAGCTGCTCGGCCTTCGGCGCGAACGCCGCGGTGATGCGGTGGGTCAGGTCGCCGTGCGCCAGCTTGCCCATGGCCTCGCCCAGCGCCCCGATGGCGACGGCGTCCTGCTCGGCCTCACGGGCCTTCTCTTCTTCGCGGACCTTGCGTTCCAGCTCGGCGGCGGTGCGCTGTTCGGCCACTTCGGCCTCGACCCGCAGCTTCTGGATCGCGGCTTCCTTGAAGGCCAGGACGGCGTTGGCCATCTGGCCGATCTCGTCCTTGCGGCCCACGGCCGGCACGTCGACGCTGTTGTCGCCGCCGGCCAGCTTGTCCATGGCGCGGGTCATCGCGTTCACCGGGGCTGCGATGGCGCGCGACAGCAGCCAGGCCATGGCCGCGGCCGCCAGGATCGCGACGATGCTGCCGCCGATCAGGGTGATGCGCGCCTGGCCGAGGGCCGACTGCTGCTGTTCCCAACGCTGCGCCACCAGCTTGCGCTGGCCTTCCATGATCTCGCCCTGAACCACGCGGATGTCGCCAAGGCGCACTTCGTCGATCATGGCGAGCGCCTGGAACTCGGTCGCGGGATCTCGCGCCAGGGCGATGATCTCGTTGTTCTTGGCGCGCCAGGCTTCAATCGCCGTCTTCAGGCGCGCCGCGCGCTCGCGCTGCTCAGGGCGCGTAGTCCGTTGGGCGAAGTCCGCCAGGTTCTTGTCGGCCGCGGCGCCGTTGGCGTCGTAGTCCTTGAGAAGATCCGCATTGCGGGTCGCAGCGAAGCCGCGCGTCGCATTCTGCTGCTCGACGACATTGTAGAGCACGCCGATCACGTCCTGCGTGTTCAGGTTGCTCACATTGTTCTGCTGGGCCGCCTTTTGCGTCACGCCCAGACTTAGGAACACGGCCGTCGAGGCCAGGGTGAAGACCGAAAGGATCACGGCGAACGCCATGATCAACTTCGTCGTGATACGCGCATTACTGAAATTCACTGCAAGCCCCCAACAGTACAATTCCGGCAAACGCTAGCGAAAACAGGCTTATGGATTGTTAATCGCGATTAATCGTGACCTGCCAAATTGTCGCAGCGGAAGTGTTCGCTGGAACAGATTCGACCATAAACAATCTTGGAGGCCTAAATCACATGGCAATACTCGCCATTTTGGGCCGGTAATACCTTGGCGAACGCCAGTCATACCGCCGTGCGTTGCGACGCGCTGCGCGCTACCCATCTCTCCAAGGCGTGAGCCAGCAAGGAGGAGCCTGAATGACCGGACGCGGACAGTTGGCCGAGGCGATCGCGAAGGCGCGCCGGATCGTCGTCTTCACCGGCGCCGGCATCTCCACGGAGTCCGGCGTGCCGGATTTCCGCAGCCCCGGCGGGGTCTGGAGCAAGATGAAGCCGATCTACTTCCAGGAGTTCGTCGGCGACGAGGGCCGTCGGCGCGAGGCCTGGACACGGGTGTTCTCAGGCGCCGCGAAGTGGACCGGCGCGCGCCCCAATGACGGCCATACCGCCGTCGCCAGGCTTGTCAGCGCCGGTAGGGCCAGCGCGGTCATCACCCAGAATGTCGACAACCTGCACCAGGATTCCGGCATTCCCGACGATCGCATCATCGAGCTGCACGGCAACGCGCACTATGCGCGCTGCCTGACCTGCGGCCTGCGACACGAGTTCGAGGATTTTCGCGAAAGCTTCACGGAGCGCGGCGAGATCCCGGTCTGCCGGGCCTGCGGCGGGCTGGTGAAGTCGGCGACCGTCTCGTTCGGCCAGTCCATGCCCCAGGAACCGATGGACCGTGCGGAGGCCGCGACCCTTGCCTGCGACCTCTTCCTGGTGCTCGGCTCGTCCCTGGTGGTCTATCCCGCGGCCGGTTTTCCGCTGCTGGCCAAGCGCAACGGCGCCGCCCTGGCCATCGTCAACCGCGAGCCGACCGACCAGGATCCCTATGCCGACATCGTCCTGCACGACGAGATCGGGCCGGTGATGCGCGAGGTGGTCGGCGGTTAAGGCGTGCGCTTGGCCGGGCGAGCGCGCAGCTTGGTCGGCGGGGGATCGGCGCGGAAGTCGGCGACCGTGCCGAGCTTGGCGTTGCAGGCCGGGCAGCGGATCACGACGTCGTCAGCCAGCGAGGCCTCGATCGACAGCCCGGCGCCGCAGGGCTTGCACTTCCAGTCATGCTGCACCGCCGGCGGGGGCGGCGGCGCAGGCGGCTTCGGCCCCTGCGGCACGACGACCTTGGGAGGATTCTTCAAGGAGAGAATCGGGCGGCGCTTGGGTTCGTCGCTCATTGGCGGGGACTGGGGACCTCATCGTCTGGCCCCGGCGGCTAGACCTGCCGGGACGGCAGGCGTTTTCCCTTGTCCCGACTTCAGTTGCAACACCAAAGGCCCCGGAAAGCCCGGTCAGTCTGCGTGTTTGGTCGCGGCGAAGGCCTGACTGGCCGAAGACCGCTGTTCGCGACGGCTTAAGAAGTTTCCAGGCTAAACAGGTCGCCGCAGGTTGACCCTCGCACCCTATCGTGGTGCGACAGGGCGGGGCTGTCGCTGTTGCTTATCTCGGGGAAAAGCCGATGAAATTGTACTGGACTCATGGCGCGGCGGTTCTGGCCTGCATCGCCCTGAGCAGCTGCGGCCTCGTGGGCGGCGGCGCCAAGGCCCCCAAGGGTCAGGTGGTCGCCACCGTGAACGGCGAAGAGATCACCGTCACCGAACTGAACCGCGAGATCGGCGGGGCGGCCCCGGCCGACGCCGAGCAGCGCAAGGCGATGGAACAGGCCGCGTTGCAGTCGATCATCTCCCGCAAGCTGGTGGCCCAGGCCGCCAAGGAGCAGAAGCTCGACAAGACCCCGGCCTTCGCCCAACAGGAACTGCAGACCAAGGAATCGATGCTGGTCGGCGCCATGCAGCGCAAGATCGCCGCCGCTGTGCCCAACCCCTCGCGCGCCGAAGCCGAGAAGTTCGTCGCCGATCATCCCCACATGTTCGCCGAGCGCCGCGTGATGGTCGTCGACCAGATCGTGGTCGCCCAGTTCAGCCCCGCGCTGATGAAGGAATTCGAACCGCTGACGACCCTGGAACAGGTCGAGGGGGTTCTGGGCCGCGAGAACCTGGACTTCCAGCGCACGACCACCGTGCTCGACACCCTCAATGCGCCGGAAGGCCTGACCGACACCCTTATGAAGCTGCCCCCGGGCGAGATCTTCATCTTCCCGCGCGGCAACGCGGTGTTCGTCAACCAGATCCGCGAGAGCCGCACCCTGCCCTTCACCGGCGAGCGCGCCGTGAACTATGCGACCGCCGGCATCAAGCAGATGCGCACCCAGGAAGCCGTGGCTAGGCAGCTGGAGACCATCCGCAAGGCCGCGGACGAGAAGATCACCTACAACGAAAAGTACAAGCCCGCGCCGGCCAAGCCGGCCGCGAAGACGCCCGCCGCCCCGGCCCCGAACGCCTGACGACGGCGTCAGCCGAAGGCGCGGCGGAGCTCCTGCCGCGCCTTTTCGTCGGCGCGCGCGGGCGCGGTCCGCGAGGCGGGGCGATCATCCATGTCGGAGAAGTGGTGCCGCTTACAGGACTCGAACCTGTGACCCCCTCATTACGAATGAGGTGCTCTACCAGCTGAGCTAAAGCGGCCTGGTACGCGCTCGAAGGCCGATTTGGCCCGCGAGGGAGCGCCTACTTAGCGACTCTCGGCGCGCTCGCCAAGCGCCGCCTTCCAGAAGGTCGACGTTCACCCCCGCGCGGGGCGGGCGGAAGCGGCGGCTCCTCGTCCTCATAGACCCCCTCGGCGATGTCGTAGGGGGCCTGAACGGCCTCGTGCGCCGCAAGGAAAGGCGCTGAATCCACATAGGAAATCGGCAATTCCGGCAGTTCGCTCATCGTCCGTTCGCGGCGTTCATGGCGCGGATGGATCAGCTCGCCGCTCTCGGCGAAACTCACCACCAGCCGCGCCCAGTCGGCGGGCTGATAGGCGAAGGCGCGGCCCTCCGGATCAAGATCGGACCAGTCGGGTTCCTGCTGCGCGGTGACGCCGCGGGCCATCCAAACCCGCGCTTCGTCGGGCTGGCCCGCCGCGAAGGCGGCGCGGGCGAACAGTCCGGCCACCCGCGCCGTCACCGGCTCGGCTTCGAGCGCCTTGGCCGCGTCCAGCGCCCCGGCGGCGTCGCCAGCCACCAGCGCCTGCTCCACGAACAGGATCCGGCTCTCGCGCGCCGCCGGATTGAGCGACGCCAGCCGCCGCAGGCGCTCGCCGCGCTGGCGCGGGGTCTCGTCGGTCTTCAGGTCGCGGTAGGCCAGCCAGTGCGCCGGGTGCGGCGCCGCCTTCCAGGCGTTTTCCAGCACCTGCGTCGCCCGGCCCGGCTTGCCGTCCAGGCTCAGCAGCCGTGCGGCCATCACCACCCCTGGCGCAAAGCCCGGCTGCAGCTTGGCCGCCTCGGCCGCAAAGTCGAGCGCCTGCGCCCGCCGCTTGGGATCGGCGTCGGCTTCAAGTTGAGCGGCCGAGGCCGCCAGCAGCGCCGCCCGGGCCCGTTCGGCGACCAGCGGCGAGATGATCTTGCGGTCGAGCGCGCCCTTGGTCAGGTCGCGGGCCCCGTCCCAGTCGCCAGCGTCCAGCCTGGCCTCCAGCACCGCGCGCCAGGCCCAGCGGGCGGTGCGCGGCTCGGCATAGGCCTTCTCGGCGTGGGCGGCGGCGGCGGCGCGGTCGCCTTGGCCCAGCGCCAGCTGCATCAATCCCTTGTGGCCGGCCAGGCGCATGTCCGGCAGGCCCAGCATGGCGCTGTAGGCGGCCTGGGCCGCGGCGGCGTCGCCGGCCGCTTCGGCCGCCTGCGCAGCCAGCACCCGCACCAGGCCCGGCGCCTCGTCGGCCAGGTCGGCGGCCTTCAGCGCCAGCCGGCGGGCCTCGGACCCGTCCCCCGCCGCGACCGCCACAAACCCGCGAGTCAGCACCTCGTTGGCCTGCCGCCGCCGGGTCTCGGCCCGGGTGCGCTCGGCCCGGCGCGGCGCCTCGGCCGCCCAGAGCAGCGCGCGCCAGGCCATCATCCCCGAAAGCGCGACGAACAGCGTGATCAGCACGAAGGCGGCGGCGGTCATGTCCGCGCGCCAACCCAGCCAGACGATGCTGGCGTGCCCAGGCTCTCCGGTGATGGCGAGCATGGCCGTCGCCAGGGCGGCGACCAGGAAGACGATGATCGCCGCGCGGATCATCCGCCGCTCCGCGCCAGTTGCGACAGGTCCTGCAGCGCCTGGGCGCGGATGCGGGCGATCTCGCGGTCGATCTTGGCGCGGCGCTCGGCCCGGTCGCGCCAGGGACCCAGCGCGTCCTTGGCGTCGGCCGGAAGGGCGTCCAGCGTCGCCAGGGCCCCGACGATGTCGCCGTCGTCGATCTGCCGTTCGGCCCGGGCCAGGACGGCGTCCGGACCGTCGCCCGGCACCTCGCCGACCCGGCGCAGCGCCACCACGCGGCTGAGCGCATGGCCGATCCGCGCCAGCACCCCGGCGCCGTCGCCCGGCGCTCGGGCGGCCGACGCCGCGCGGGCGGCGTAGTCCGGGAATTCCGCGGCCAGCGCCGCACGGCTGGGCGCGCCGCGTTCGGCGTCCGCCTGCAGCGCGCGCAGGTCCAGGGACGGCGCGATCGCGGCCAGGGCCTTCACCTCGGGGGCGAACGGACGCGAACCCTGGGCCGCCTGCAACAGCGCGCTGGCGGCCAGCGCCGAAGCCGAGGCGGACGCCAGGCGGCCGCGGTCGGCCTCAAGCGTATCGAGGCGCTGGGAAAGCGCTGCGTCGCTGGCCAGGCTCGTCTCTTCGGGGACCATCAGCGGCGCGACCGCCGGTTCCGGCGCGGGCGCAGCGGCGAGCGGCGCGGGCGCCGGAGCCGGAGCCTCAGCCGCGGCGCCGGCCTGCGGCTTGTCGGGATAGAGCTCCGGCAAGGTCGGCCCGAAGCGGGCCAGGCCATATCCGCCCGCCACGCAGACGACGCCGAAGAGGATCACCGCGCCGACGCCAAGACCCTTGGCCCGCCGGGGACCGTAGGAGCCAGGATCACGCGGTGCGGACAGCTGGTCGCTCATGTCGAACGGTCTATCAGATTCAGCAAGGCGGCTTCGAGAGGAAAGGGCGCGAATACCTTGGCCGCCGCGACCGTGCCCGAGAGCGGCGCGAGCACAGCCTTCGAGAGACCGAGTATTCGCAGGTTGGCCTGCGGATGAACGCTGAGCACATCGGCCAGCGCCTGGGCTCCCTTGGCCGAATGCACCAGCGCCACATCGACCTCGCCCAGCAGCTCGAGCTCCCGCTCGGAGAGCGTCGCGGGGCCGGTGTCGTAGAGGGTGAGCGTGCGCACCTCGACATTGGCGCGCTCAAGCGCCCCGGCCAGGTCCCCAGCGAGCTCCGCTGCGCCCGGGTGCAGTACGGCCCCGCCGATTTCGGCCCGGCGCGCGGCGATACGCTCGGCCAGGGCGCCGACGTCGCCGTCCGCCGACAGCACCCGTCGGAATCCCACATCCTTGGCCGCCTGGGCCGTGGCCGCGCCGACGGCGAACACCTGCAACGTGCGGTCCGTGCTGGCGTCGGCGAAGGCCCGCACGCCGTTGGCGCTGGTGAAGGCCAGGGCCTTCACCCCGGTCAGGTCGATCTCCGCGCCCTCGAGCATCCGGACGGCCAGCAGCGGGAAGACGAACGGCAGGTGGCCCAGCGCGCGCACGCGGGCGGCCGTCGCGTCGGCGCCGGGCTGCGCGCGGGTGATCCAGATTTTCAACGGGTGCGGGGTGCTCATAGCTCTACTGCAACCCTGGCGGGGTGAAGCGCCTGAATCAATCCGCTGCGTTGCGAAAGCCGCCTATTCCGGCGGCAGGATCAGTTCGCCGCCCTCGCGCTTCACCGCCTCGCCCAGCGACAGGCCCAGCGCACGCGCCGCTTCCTGCGGGTCGGCGGCCGAGGACAGCTCCGCCGAGCCCTCATGCCGGAACTTGTGGACCCCGTCGGCCGACAAAGCCTCGACGATCAGGTGCAGCGAGCCGTTCGCCAGCCGGGCGAAGGCGCCGATCGCGGTCTTGCAAGAGCCTTCCAGCGCCATCAGGGCGCCGCGCTCGGCGGCCACGGCGACCGCCGTCGGCGCGTGGCGGATGGCTTCCAGCCACGGCTTGTCGATGTCGCTGACCCGGGTCTCGATCGCCAGCGCGCCCTGGCCCGGGGCCGGAGGATAGTCGATCGGATCGAGCAGGCTCTGCGGCAGGTGGCCAAGGCCGAGGCGGTTGAGCCCAGACATGGCCAGCAGGATGGCGTCGGCGTCGCCGGCGGCCAGCTTGGCCAGGCGGGTGTCGACATTGCCGCGCAGCATGCGCACGTCCAGGTCGGCCCGGCGATTGAGCGCCTGGGCCTGGCGGCGCAGCGAGGCGGTGCCGAGGATCGCGCCCTGCGGCAAATCCTCCATCCGCGCCACCTTGTGGCTGAGGAACGCGTCGCGCGGATCTTCGCGCTCGGGGATCGCGGCGATGCACAGCCCCTCGGGCAGCAGCGCCGGCATGTCCTTCATCGAGTGCACCGCGCAGTCGATGGCGCCGCTCAGCAGCGCCTCCTCGATCTCCTTGGTGAACATGCCCTTGCCGCCGATCTCCAGCAGCCGGCGGTCCTGGACGCGGTCGCCGGTGGTGGTGATCACCACGATCTGGGCGACAGCTTCCACCTCGGCAGGATTGGTCGGGTCGGCGCCGAGGGCGGCGGCGATACGGCGCTGGACGATGCCGGTCTGGGCCAGCGAAAGCTTGGAGCCGCGGGCTCCGATCCGGACGGGCGGTTGCGTGGGCACGACGCGCAGTCTACCTCGGCGGTTCAAAGGAAGACCCGGCCTATAGGACCGGACCGAATGCCGCAACCGGCGGGAGCCCTTAGTTGACAGAGCCGCTGACTGTCCTTGGCCTGGAAACCAGCTGCGACGAGACCGCCGCGGCGGTCGTGCGCCTGGACGCCGGCGGCCAGGTCGAGGTGCTGTCGTCGGTGATCGGCGCCCAGTTCGCCCTGCACGCGCCCTATGGCGGCGTGGTGCCCGAAATCGCCGCCCGCTCGCACGTCGAGACCATCGACGCCGTCGCCGCCGAGGCGATGAAGACCGCGGGTCTCGGCTATGGCGAGCTCACCGGCGTCGCGGCCACCGCCGGCCCCGGCCTGGTCGGCGGGGTGATGGTCGGCCTCTCGTTCGGCAAGGCCGTGGCCCTGGCCCGCGGCCTGCCGCTGGTCGCGGTCAACCACCTGGAAGGCCACGCGGTCTCGGCCCGGCTGGCGGCCGACATCCCCTATCCGTTCCTGCTGCTGCTGGTCTCCGGCGGCCACTGCCAGCTGCTCAGCGTCGAGGGCGTCGGGGCCTGCAAGCGGCTGGGCTCGACCATCGACGACGCGGCCGGCGAGGCCTTCGACAAGATCGCCAAGTCCATGGGCCTGCCCTATCCCGGCGGCCCAGCGCTGGAGAAGATGGCGCAGGGCGGCGACGCGAGCGCCTACGACCTCCCCCGCGCCCTGCTCGGCCGCAAGGGCTTCGACTTCTCGTTCTCGGGCCTGAAGACCGCCGCCGCCCGCTTCGCCGCCACCGTCACCACCGACGAACAGCGCCGCGACCTGGCCGCCGCGGTCCAGGGCGCCATCGCCCGCCAGCTGTCGGAGCGGACCGAGCGGGCCATGATCGCCTATGCAGCCGACCGGCCCGGCCAGCCGCTGCGCTTCGTGGTCGCCGGCGGGGTCGCCGCCAACAAGGCCGTACGCGCGGCCCTGCAGCAGATCGCAGAAAAGCACGGCTACTCGTTTGACGCCCCGCCGCTGGCCTACTGCACCGACAACGCGGCGATGATCGCCCTGGCCGGGGCCGAGCGCCTGGCCCTGGGCATCTCCGACCCCCTGGACGCCCCGGCGCGGCCGCGCTGGCCGCTGGACCCGGAGGCGGCCGCCGCCAATCCTACCCACGCATTCGGCCGCAAGGGAGCCAAGGCATGAAGACCGCAGGCGTCATCGGCGGCGGAGCCTGGGGCACCGCGCTCGCCCTGGTCTGCGCGCGCGCCGGCCTCGACACCACGCTCTGGGCTCGCGAGCCCGACGTGGTCAGCGCCGTCAACGAGACGCGCGAGAACAAGACCTTCCTGCCCGGCGTGGTGTTCGACGCCCCGGTGCGGGCGACCGGCGACCTCGCCGACCTGGCCGGCGCCGATTTCGTGCTCAACGTCACGCCGGCCCAGCACTTCCGCTCCAGCCTCGACGCCTTCCGGCCCTATGCCCGCGCCGGCGTGCCGATGGTGCTGTGCTCCAAGGGCGTCGAGCAGGGCTCGCTGAAGCTGATGACCGAGGTGCTGGACGAGGGCCTGCCCCAGGCCTCGCCGGCGGTGCTGTCGGGACCAAGCTTCGCCATCGACGTGGCCAAGGGCCTGCCCACCGCCGTCACCCTGGCCTGCCCTGACGACGAGCTCGGCTTCCAGATCGCCGCTGCGCTCAGCCTGCCGACCTTCCGGCCCTACCTCGCCACCGACATGATCGGCGCCGAGATCGGCGGCTCGGTGAAGAACGTGCTGGCCATCGCCTGCGGCATTTCCGAGGGCAAGGGCCTGGGCCGCAGCGCCCACGCCGCCCTGATCACCCGCGGCTTCGCCGAGATGACCCGCATGGCCGTGGCGCTGGGCGCGCAGGCAGAGACCGTCGCCGGCCTCTGCGGCCTGGGCGACCTGGTGCTCACCTGCTCCTCGCCGCAGTCACGCAACATGAGCGTCGGCCTGGCGCTGGGCGCCGGCCAGACGCTGGAGCAGGCCCTGGCGGGCAAGGTCTCCGTGGCCGAGGGCGTCGCCTCGGCGCCGGCCGTCGTCGCCCTGGCCCGCAAGCTCGAGGTCGAGGCCCCGATCTGCGAAGCCGTCGCCGCCATCCTGGCCGGGGAAGCCCAGGTCGACGAGGCCATCGCCGGCCTGTTGTCGCGCCCCATCAGATCCGAACGCTAGAAGGAACGCCCGTGACCGTCTTCGTCCTCCACTGTCTCGACAAGCCCGCCTCGCTCGACCTGCGCCTGGCCAACCGCGAAGCCCACCTGGCCTATGTGAGCGGCTTCAAGGCGCACCTGAAGCTGGGCGGCCCTATGCTCAACGAAGCGGGCGAGATGGCCGGCTCGATGCTCATCGTGGAATTCGACGACATCGAGCAGGTTCGCGCCTTCTCGGCCGACGACCCCTACGCCAAGGCCGGCCTGTTCCAGCGCGTGGACATCACCGCCTTCAAGCCGACGCTCGGCGGCTTCGCCAGCTGATGCGCGACGGCCCCGACAATCCGGCCCGGCCGGGGCCCGGCGTAGCGCTGTGCGCGCTCGCCGACCTGGCCGATCCCGGTTCGAAGGGCTTCCGCTTCCGTGAGGACGGCAAGATGTTCGCCGGCTTCGTGGTGCAGGTGGGCGGCCAGATCCGCGGCTATGTCGACAGCTGCCCGCACGCCGGCTGGCCGCTGGCCGCCTGGGACGACCGCTACCTGACCCGCGAGGGCGACCTGATCCTCTGCGGCGGCCACGCAGCCCTGTTCCGCCCGCTCGACGGCCATTGCGTCGTCGGCCCCTGCGCCGACCAGAAGCTCACACCCTGGCCGGTCCAGGTGATCGACGGCCAGATCCTCACGGCCTAAGCTGAAACCCATCTCCCCTCAGGGGAGAGGCAGGGTGAGGGGAAGCGGCGCGCAGCAGCGCAACACGGCCCGCCCGTTTCACCGGCGGATCCGCAGCCCCCTCACCTAACCTCTCCCCAAGGGAGAGGAAAAAGTCCCCGGCCTACCCCCGCGCTGGGAACGTCTCAGCGGCGAAGGCGGCGACGTCCTCGACCAGGCCCTCGGCGGCCAGCTTCACCAGCTCGCCGCCCTTTTCCGGCGTCGCCAGGCCCGGATCGGAGCCCATGCGGCCGTCGGGGTAGCGGGCGCGGAAGTCCTTGGCCTCGCGGATCGGACCGGTGGGCGCGATCTGCGGCGCATAGTTCGCGGTCTTGATGGCGTCGGGGTAAGCCCACTGGGTCACGGCGATCTCGGACGGCGTCGCATGGCTGCCGTGCCCGACCGGAAATTGTCGCTGGGCCAGGGCGTTCACGCCCTTCAGCTCCCACCAGTTCTTGAGCTTGCAGGCGAAGCCGCGCTCGGCCTTGGCGAAGCTGGCCTCGGCGTAGAGCTCGGAGAACGCCGCCTCGATGGTGGCGACGTTGCCGCCGTGGCCGTTGAGAAAATAGATCTTCTCGAACCCATGACCGGCCAGCGAGCGGCACCAGTCGCCGATCGCGGCGATGAAGGTGGTCGGGCGCAGCGAAATGGTGCCGGGAAAACCCAGGTGGTGCTGGGCCATGCCGATGTTGAAGGTCGGGGCGATCAGCAGGTCGGCCGACTTCTGCGCCTCGTGGGCGATGATCTCCGGGCACAGCCAATCGGTGCCCAGCAGGCCGGTCGGGCCGTGCTGCTCGTTCGAACCGATCGGCACGACCACCGTCTTGGAGCGTTGCAGATAGGCTTCGATCTCTTGCCAGGTCGACAGGTGCAGCAGCATGCGGAATTTCCTACTCAGTCGTGCGAACGGGCACACTAGCGCCCGAACGGGCCTTTGATCCAATCGCGCGGCGCCGATGCGACGGCATGGCGCTAGTCGAGATCGTCGTCGCCCACGTCGTCGGGCCCCGGCTCGTAGATCAGCAGATCGCCGGGCTGGCAGTCGAGCTCGCGGCACAGCGCCGACAGGGTCGAGAAGCGCACCGCACGCGCCTTGCCGGTCTTCAGGATCGAGAGGTTGGCGATGGTCACGCCCACGCGGTCGGCCAGCTCGGTCAGCGACATCCGCCGCTGCAGCAGGACTCGGTCGAGGTTCACGCGGATGGGCATCAGAACGCTCCCAGGCGAAGTGGGAACCGGTTCGCCGTCCGGGAGCGCGACCCGAAATGACTAGCCATGCACGAGACTTTCAAAGGATCGGGCATGGCTTAGATCGTCAGCTCGGCTTCACGACGCAGGCGCGCGCCCTCGCGGAACACCTCGGCCAGCACGAACACGACCAGCACCGAGAACCAGGCGGTCGGGCTGAATTCCGGCTGCGAGATCGCCGCGTCGGGGAGCGCCCAGGCGCCCAGCCCGTAGATCACATAGCGGCCGATTTCCAGGCCGGCGAGCACCAGGCCGATCACCCGCAGACGCCGGACGTTCTCAGGGTGGAAGGGGTCGCCCGCGGTCAGGGTGGAGAAGATCCGGCGCAGGCGCTCGACGATCACCAGCACGCCGGCGAGATAGAGACCGGCTGCGGCCAGGCCGCCCAGCAGCACCGGGCCGCCGGCGTCGATCTGGGTCCCGCCGCCGGTCCGGATCGACATGTTCTCGATCAGCTCGGGATTGAAGCTGAAGAGGACGGCGGCCAGCATCATCAGGCAGACCGCGCCGATGCCGATCCACAGGGCGAAGAACACCACGTCGAGGATGATCTTCAGAAAGCTCGATACCGAGCCGGGCCCTAGGGCGCGCATCGCCGTTCTCCGTCCTCTCGCAGCGACGAGAGCTTAGGCGAAAGCCCCGCCCGTCACCAAGGCGGCGATCGGCAGGGCGGCCATCAGCACCGCGGCGATCATCAGCGTGCGGTCGAGGTGGTTCATCATGGACACAAACATGGAGACAGTTCCTTTTTTCTTATGTTGCACCGCAGCAATTGGTGCTGCGAAGCTTGGCTTTCAATAGCCAAACGGCGTTTTCCCAGCAATCGAAACATCGAAAAACGATATTAAACTTTTGCAATGCAACATGAACGGCCCTGGCCTATGGTCCGCCGCCCGTCGCACCCAGGTAGATGTCCATGGCCCTCAAGCTCGAACCCGGCGCCAAGCTGGTGGTCGCCACCCACAATCCCGGCAAGGCCCGTGAGCTGGCCGCGATCCTCGACAACCGCTTCGAACTGGTCACCGCCGGCGAGCTTGGCCTGGGCGAACCGGACGAGACCGAAAGCACCTTCGTCGGCAACGCCCTGCTGAAGGCGCGCGCCGCCGCCGAGGCCAGCGGCCTGATCGCCCTGGCCGACGACAGCGGCCTGTCGGTCGCCGCCCTGGACGGCGCGCCCGGCATTTTCTCGGCCCGCTGGGGCGGCCCTGAGAAGGACTTTGTGGGAGCCATGAAAAAGGTCGAGCAGCGGCTGGAGGAAGCCGGCGCCGACGACTTCTCGGCCTGGTTCACCTGCGCCCTGGCCGTCGCCTGGCCGGGCGGCCCGGCGGTGGTGGTCGAGGGCCGCGTCGACGGGACCCTGGTGTTCCCCGGCCGTGGCGACCGCGGTCACGGCTACGACCCGATCTTCCAGGCGCTGGGCGCCGACATCACCTTCGGCGAGATGGATCCGGACGAAAAGGACCAGATCAGCCATCGCGCCCTGGCCTTCGCCAAGCTGAAGGCCGCGCTGCTTTGACCACCGCCCTGGGCCTCTACATCCACTGGCCCTACTGCGCGAAGATCTGCCCCTACTGCGACTTCAACGTCTACCGCGCACGGGGCCGCGACCAGGAACAGACCGCCCTCGCCCGCGCCATCGCCGCCGACCTGGAGGCGCAGCGCGCCCAGACGGGCGAACGCGAGCTGGTCTCGATCTTCTTCGGCGGCGGCACGCCCTCGCTGATGGACCCGGCCTGGGCCGCCGACCTGATCGCGCTGGCCCGGCGGCTCTGGACGCCGGCCGCGCAGGTCGAGGTGACGCTGGAGGCCAATCCCACCGACGCCGAGACGGACCGCTTCGCCGCCTTCGCGCAGGCCGGAGTAAACCGCCTGTCGCTCGGCCTGCAGGCGCTGGACGACGCCAGCCTGAAGTTGCTCGGCCGCAACCACGACGCCGCCGAGGCCCGCCGCGCCGCCGAGGTCGCCTCCGCGACCTTCCCGCGGCTGTCCGTCGACATGATCTACGCCCGGCCAGGCCAGACCCCGGACGCCTGGCGAGACGAACTGCGCCAGGCGCTGGACCTCGGCGCGGAGCATGTCTCGCCCTACCAGCTGACCATCGAGGCCGGCACCGCCTTCGACCGCGCCGTGCGCCGCGGACGCCTGGTCCCGCCCGGCGACGAGACCGCGGCCCAGCTCTACGAGACCACCCAGGCGACCCTGGAGGCGGCCGGCTTCGAGGCCTACGAGGTCTCCAACCATGCCCATGGCGACGCCGCCCGCTCGCGGCACAATCTCGTCTACTGGACCGGCGAGGACTATGTCGGCGTCGGCCCCGGCGCCCACGGCCGCCTGACGCTGGACGGCGCCCGCACCGCCACCTTCGCCCACGCCAGGCCCGCCGCCTACATCGCCGCCATCGAGGCCGGCGACGGCGTCGCCACGCGCGAGACCCTGAGCGCCGTCGAGGCGGCCGAGGAGCGCCTGCTGGCCGGCCTGCGGATCACCCAGGGCCTGGCCTTCGCCGACGTCGCCGCGCTCGGCCTGACGCCCGACCATCCGAAGGTCGCCGATCTCGTCGCCGCCGGCCTGATCGCCCCAGATCGCGCCCGCCTGCGCGCGACGCCCGAGGGCCGCCTGCTGCTCGACCATGTCACCTCCAGGCTTGCGACCTGAGCCATAACCGGCGAAGCCTTGCCCCATGTCGCGTCACCCTCCCCCGCCGGCCCTCTCCGAAGCCCCGCTCGATCCTGGGCTCTATGTGGTCGCCACGCCGATCGGGAACCTGCGCGACATCACCCTGCGCGCGCTGGACGTCCTCTCGGGCTGCGATCTGGTCCTGGCCGAGGACACCCGGGTCGCCGCCAAGCTGCTGAGCGCCTACGGCCTGTCCAAGAAGGTCGAGCGCTATGACGAGCATTCGGCCGAGCGCAGCGGCCCCAAGGCCCTGGCGCTGCTGGCGCAAGGCGGCCGCGTCGCCCAGATATCCGACGCCGGCACCCCGCTGGTCTCCGATCCCGGCTTTCGGCTGGTGCGCGAGGCCATCGCCCAGGGCTCGCCGGTCTATCCGATCCCCGGCGCCTCGGCGCTCCTGGCCGGGCTGGCGGTCGCCGGCCTGCCCACCGACCGCTTCCTGTTCGCCGGCTTCCCGCCGCCCAAGAGCGCCGCGCGCAGGGCCTTCTTCGAGGAACTGGCCGGCATCCGCGCGACCCTGGTGTTCTTCGAGGGCGGCTCGCGTCTGGCCTCCAGCCTCGCCGACATGGCCGCCGTCTTCGGACCGCGCGAGGCCGCCGTCGCCCGCGAACTGACCAAGTTTTACGAGACCGTGACCCGCGTGCCGCTGGACCAGCTGGCCGCCGATCCGAAGATGGACTTTCCCAAGGGCGAGCTGGTCATCCTGGTCGGCCCCGGCCGCGAGGAGGCGGCCACCGCCGCCGACGCCGACGCCGCCCTGGCCGACGCCCTGACCCGCCTGAAGCCCGCCGACGCCGCGGCCGAGGTCGCCAAGGCGCTGGGCCTGCCGCGCCGCGATCTCTACCGCCGGGCCATGGAGCTCAAGCAGAAGTGAACCGGGTCCGCCAGGCGCGCGGGGCCGCGGCCAGGACCGCCGGACGCCGGGCCGAGGCCTGGGCGGCGCTCTGGCTGATGGCCAAGGGCTACCGCATCCTGGGCTTCCGGCTGCGTACGCCGCAGGGCGAGATCGACCTGCTGGCCCAGCGTGGGCAGGTGTTGGCGGTGGTCGAGGTCAAGCAGCGCACCACGCTCGAGGCCGCCCTGGAAGCGGTCTCCCAGGACCAGCGCGAACGGCTGCGCCGGGCAGGGCGCGCAATCGCCGCACGCCGGCCCAGCTTGCAAAACCTGGCCGTTCGGCTCGATCTGGTGGCTATAGCTCCGGGCCGGCTGCCGGTTCACAGTCCCGACGCCTGGAAAGGCGCATAAACCTAGGCGCGATGACCCAAGAGGACGCCGAAAACGTACTGCGCGACGCCGGACAGGCGCCGGACGAGAGCTTCCCGCTGCTGGAGGCCGCGGTCGCCTGCGCGGTGCACGAGGATCCGGCCCGCGATCCGCGTCCGGCGCTCGAACTCGCCAAGCTCGGCGTCGAGCGGCTGTCCGCCCGGCTGCGCACGGAAAGCCCCGAGGAAGCCCTGGCCGAAACCCTGGCCGGCGACCTGGGCCTCAGCGGCGACCTGATGACCTACGACCATCCCGACAACGCCTGCGTCGTGGCGGTGGCCGAGCGGCGCCGCGGCCTGCCCGTGGCGCTCGGCGTCTTCTACCTGCACGTCGCCCGCAAGTGCGGCCTGACGGTCCAGGGCGTCGACTTCCCCGGCCACTTCCTGCTGCGCATCGAGACCGCCGAGGGCCCGCTGGCCTTGGACCCGTTCAGCGAGGGCCGCGTGGTGCTGCCCTCCGAGCTGACCCGCAGGGCGCTGCACGCCGGCCTGACCCCCAACGTCGCCGACCGGCTCGACCGGCTGATGGCCCCCGCGCCCGACCGCGCCGTGCTGATCCGGCTGCAGAACAACGTCTTCGCCCGCGCCACCGCCGCCGGCGACTTCGGCCGCGCCGAGCGCGCCGCCCTGCGCCGCGCCCTGCTCGATCCGCTCGACCACCGGCCCTGGCTCGACGTCGCCGCCGCCCGCGAAGGCCAGGGCGCCCTGGCCGGCGCGCTGCAGGCCCTGGCCCACGCCAGCACCCTCGACGGCGGCGCGGCCCTCGCCGCCCGCGCCCAGCGCGAACGCGTGCGCTTGCGCCTGAACTGACAGGCGTTGCAGCGCTTCTGGGTGGCGCTCCGCGCCCTCGCGGCCTATCTCAGACGCCTTGACCGTTGAGGAGCTACCCATGTCGTTGAAGGTCGCCGTCCAGATGGACCCGCTCGAGGCCATCAAGATCGAAGGCGATACGACCTTCCTGATGATGCTGACGGCCCAGGCCCGCGGTCACTCGCTGTTCGTCTACACCCCCGACAAGCTGTCGCTGGAAGAGGGCAAGGTCTTCGCCCGCGGCCGCTCGGTCACGGTCAAGGACGTCAAGGACGACCACGCCGCCTTCGGCCCCTGGGAACGGGTGAACCTTGCCGACTATGACGTCGTCCTGCTGCGCCAGGACCCGCCCTTCGACATGGCCTACATCACCTCGACCCACTTCCTCGACGTGATCCACCCGAAGACCCTGGTCGTGAACAACCCGACCGAGGTCCGCAACGCGCCCGAAAAGCTCTACGTCACCGGCTTCCCTGGCGTGCAGCCGCCGACCCTGATCACCTCGGACGTCGAGGCGATCTACGACTTCCGCGCCCGCCACGGCGACATCGTGCTGAAGCCGCTGTACGGCGGCGGCGGCTCGGGCGTCGCCCGCCTGCTGGCCGACGACCCCAATCTCGACGCCCTGCTCGACCTGCACCGCATGATCGGCCGCGAGCCGGTGATCGCCCAGAAGTTCATCCCCGCGGTCAGCAAGGGCGACAAGCGCATCCTGCTGGTCGACGGCCAGCCGGTCGGCGCGATCAACCGCGTGCCTGGCGCCGGCCAGATCCGCTCCAACCTCGCGGTCGGCGGCCGCGCCGAGGCGGTCGAGCTCACCGCCCGCGACCTCGAGCTCTGCGCCATCATCGGGCCGGAGCTGAAGCGCCGGGGCCTGATGTTCGTCGGCATCGACGTGATCGGCGACTATCTCACCGAGATCAACGTCACCTCGCCGACCGGCGCCCGCGCCCTGGAACGGTTCACCGGCGTCAATGCGGCGGCGATTTTGTGGGACGCTATTGAAGCCGCCCGTACAACGGCTTAGGTTGCAACTCCAAGAGACACGCATAAGTCGCGGAATCGTCTCGTTTTCCTGAAAAGTTCATTTTTTGTTCTTGATCCGACCCGCGCGGCGTGGTGGGGTTGTGGATAAGTTGAGCCATTTCTAGGGGTTGGCATGGCCTCCCGAGTCGTGACCGTAGCCTTTCAGGGGGTCGAGGCCCGTCGAGTCGACGTCGAGGTCCAGCTGACCACCGGCGAGGTGAAGTTCATGCTGGTCGGCCTGGGCGACAAGGCCGTCGCCGAGAGCCGCGAGCGCGTGCGCGCCGCCTTCGCCGGCTTGGGCCTGGCGATGCCCAGCCGCCGCATCATCGTCAACCTCGCCCCGGCCGACCTGCCCAAGGAAGGCAGCCACTACGACCTGCCGATCGCCCTGGCGGTGATGGCCTCGATGGGGGTGCTGCCGCCCGACGCCCTGACCGAATGGGCGGCGATCGGCGAGCTGTCGCTGGACGGCCGCATCGTCGCGGTGGCCGGCGCCCTGCCGGCGGCGGTCGCGGCGGGCGCCCTGGGCCTTGGCCTGATCTGCCCCGAGGCCTCGGGCGCCGAGGCGGCCTGGGCCGGCGACACCCGGGTGCTGGCCGCCCCGTCGCTGGTCGCCATCGTCAATCACTTCCGCGGCACGCAGATCCTCTCGCCGCCCAAGCCGGGCGCCATGGTCGAGGGCGAGCGCGTTCCCGATCTGCGCGACGTGAAGGGCCAGGAAAACGCCAAGCGCGCCCTGGAGATCGCCGCCGCTGGCGGTCACAACCTGCTGTTCTCCGGGCCGCCCGGCTCGGGCAAGTCGATGATGGCTGCGCGCCTGCCGGGCCTGCTGCCGCCGCTGTCGCCGGCCGAGCTGCTGGAGACCTCGATGGTCCATTCGGTGGCCGGTCTGATCGCCAAGGGCGAGCTGACCCGCGCCCGCCCGTTCCGCACGCCGCACCACTCGGCCAGCATGGCCGCGCTCACCGGCGGCGGCCTGCGGGTCAAGCCGGGCGAGGTGTCGCTGGCCCACAACGGCGTGCTGTTCCTCGACGAGCTGCCCGAGTTCTCGGCCCAAGCGCTGGACTCGCTGCGCCAGCCGCTGGAGACCGGCGAGGTCGTGGTCGCGCGCGCCAATGCCCATGTCCGCTACCCGGCCCGCTTCCAGCTGATCGCCGCCCAGAACCCCTGCAAGTGCGGCCTGGGCGGGGCCGGGCGCGGCGCCTGCGGGCGCGCCCCGCGCTGCCAGACCGACTACCAGATGAAGGTCTCCGGGCCGTTCATGGACCGCATCGACCTGCAGGTGGACGTGCCGCCGGTCACCGCCGCCGATCTGTCCCTCCCCGCTCCCGCCGAGGGCACGCGCGAAGCCGCCGCCCGCGTGGCCGAGGCGAGAGCGCTGCAGGCCGACCGCGCCGGCGGCGAAGGCGCGCGGCTCAACGCCCAGGCCGAGGGGGACTTCCTTGAGAAGATCGCCGACCTCGACCCCGCCGCCCGCGCCCTGCTGGCCAAGGCCGCCGAGGCCGGCGGCCTGACCGCCCGCGGCTGGACCCGGACGCTGCGCCTGGCCCGGACCATCGCCGACCTGGAGGGCGCCGGCCCCGTGCGCCGCGCCCACGTCGCCGAGGCCCTGATCTACCGCCGCGCCGCCGTGAGCGCGGACTTCATCAGGGCCTGAGCCATCAGGGCGACCTGACCGCCGACCTCCGCAATTTCCCCGATGGCGCCCCCAGGCGAGGGCCCGATACTTGGACCTCTCCGGCCCGCCGCCCCGCCGGGGAGGAGCTGGACATGCCGCTCGGCCAAGACCCCGCCTTCGACGAGGCCCAGCGCGCCCGCGCGGCCAGGGTTCTGACCGTCGAAGTCGTGTTCTCCACCACCTGCGACAAGGTGGTCACCGGCGTGTTGCTCACCGCCTTCGCCCTGCAGCTTGGGGCCAACAACGCCCTGATCGGCACGCTGGCGGCGGTCGGATTCTGGGCGCAGCTGCTGCAGGGACCCGGGGTGATCCTCATCGAGCGTTGGCGCCGCCGGCGGGCCATCACCGTGCTCACCTCCCTGGTCTCGGCGATCGCGCCGGCCATGATGGCGGGCCTCGCCTTCGCCGCACCGGGCGGCTCGGCCCAGACCGGGCTGATCCTCGCCGTCGCGCTCTACACCGGCGCCGGGGCGATCGGCGGCTGCGCCTGGAACGCCTGGGTGCGCGATGCGGTCTCCGACGATGTCCGCGGGCGCTTCAATGGCCGCCGCTCCAGCCTTTCGTCTGGGGTCGCCGTGGTCTCGGGCCTGTTCGCCGCCTGGGTCCTCGACCGGGTTCCAGAGGGCGACGCCGGCCGCGCGGCGGTGTTCGCCGGACTGTTCGCACTGGCCTTCCTGGCCCAGCTCGCCAGCGCCTGGTGCCTGTCGCGGGCGCCGGAGCCGCCGATGCCCCCGCCGCCCCCGCAGCCGGCCCGTCTGCTGCCGCTGCTGGGCGAGCCGCTGCGCCATCCCAACTACCGGCGGCTGATCGCCTTCCTGGCCAGCTGGCAGTTCGCCGTGAATCTGGCCCGGCCCTTCCTGACCGTCTTCCTGCTCAGCCAGCTCGGCTTCAGCATGACCTTCGTCATGGTCGTCAACCTGGTCAGCCAATTCGCCAACATGTTGTCAATGCACCGTTGGGGCGCGCTGGCCGACCGCTTCGGCAACAAGTCGGTGCTCAACGTCGCCGCGCCGCTGTTCGTCGGCTGCATCGCCGCCCTGGTGGTCGCCTCGCAGATTCAGCCCCGCACCCTGGCCGGGATCTATGTGCTTCTGGTCGCCCTGGTGATGGGGGTGGCGTCGGCAGGCGTCGCCCTGGCCTCCAACGGAATCACGCAGAAGCTGTCCCCGCCTGGCGCGGCGGCCTCGTTCCTCGCCACCAACGGGTTGATCTCTGCGGCGGCGGCGGGCGTGGCCTCGATCCTCGGCGGCCTCACCGCCGACGCCTTCGCCCAGCGCGCCCTGGCCCTGGCCCTGCAGTGGGAAGGCCCGCACTACGACGCGGCCATGCAATTCGCCATCCACCATTGGGACTTCTACTTCCTGATCTCGGCCTTGCTCGGCCTCTACGCCCTGCACCGCATGACCCTGGTTCGGGAGGAAGGCGAGCTCGACCGCCGCACCATGATCAGCCGAATGCTCGCGGACCGGCGCACGCGCGGCGATGACCCGGCCGCGGCGCAGCCCGGCGCCGCGCCCTGGGACCTGCTGCTGCGCGAACGCGCCCAACGGCGGCGTGGGCGCCGCCCCGTCTCAACCGCACCGACAACGGAGGCCCCCGATGCCCGGCTACTCCCACATCCTGGTCACCGTCGACATCGAGGACCCGACCAACACCGAACGTGAGCTCTTCCGCGCCCGAGAGATCGCCGAGGCGTCCGACGCCCGCATCACCCTGCTGAATGTCCGTACGCCGCGCTCGTCGCGCTACAACACCTACCTGCCCAAGACCTTCGACGCCGACGAACAGGCCCTGCACGAGGCCGAGCTGCTGAAGTGGGCAGATACCCTCACCGACACGACATGGCCTGTGACGATCCGGGTGCGGGTCGGCCCCGTCGCCGGCGAGGTGCTGGCCGAGGCCAAGGCCGCGGAGGCGGACCTGATCATCATCGGCGCCCACCAGCCCAGCGCCGCCTCGCGCCTGCTGGGTTCGAACGCCGAGCGGATCGTCCGCGAGGCGGGCGTCAGCGTGCTGGTCGCGCGATAAGCCGGGCCTGCATGTGCGCCCCCACCGCCAGGCTGATCAGCACCAGATAGCTCCAGAGGATCAGGGCGGTGATGTAGGCCCTGGCCCGCACGCCCTCGTCGACGATGATCGCCGCATGGGTGATCACCAGCAGCAGCTGGAACGCGGCCGCCGGCAGGATCCAGGTCCGATCGGAGCGGACGACGAGGCCGAGCAGGACGCCCAGGAAGACCACGTCCACCGCGAACACGCTCCACTGCGGATCGACCCAGTTCGTGCGGTTCTGCAGGGCGATGGTCGCCAGCCAGGCGATGACGTTGGTCACCGCCACCACGCGCTCCACCCAGCCCCCACGCCACCAGGCGTAGGTCGAGACGGCCAGCATGGCGATGGCCCAGATCTGTTCGGGCAATGAGCTGAGCACGAAAAAGGGGCCCTCAAGGCTGAGGACCCCCATACTGAGGCTTACGCCGCAGGATGCAACTTCCGGACGCCCCGGATCGGGTGTCAGGCGGCCGGGGCCACCCGCATGATCTGGCGCACGCGGGCCGAGGCCTCGGGAGGCTTCTCCATCCCGCCGTACATCACCGCGCCCAGACCGATCTGGGTCTTGGCCGCGTCCAGTTCCTTGTGGGTCTCACAGATCGCGCGGCGAGCCTGGGCGAGCAGGGCGATCGCCTCGCTGGCCCGTTCCACGGCGCCTTGGCCAACCAGGGCCGACAGGCCCGCGTCGGTACGCAAACTCGGCATCACACCCGCCAGGCCGGCCGTCTTCGCCAGGGCGGCGTCGATGGCGGCTTCGGCTTCGAACAAACTCGCCGCGACTTGATCGGCGATCATACGACGTTGCTTGAGCATGAGAGATCTCCTGGCGCGCGGCCGAACGCCGACGCCTTCTGTGCGTGTTCAGATTTCGGGGAACAGGGCTAAAGCCCCGTTTGGAATTAGGATTAAATTAAGCTCTGGAGCGCGTGCAGGCCGGCGAGCAGCGCCCCGAACGCCAGGGCGGCGACGATCGCGATCACGCCGACCAGCCCCAGCCGGACAAGCGGCCCTAGGCTTCGGGCCGGAAGTCCGAGTCCAGTTCCGGCTGGAAGCCCTCGTCCAACAGCGCCCAGCTGGTGCAGAGGATTTCCCGCAGCACCATTTCCGGCGGCTTGAACTGAGACATCTTGCGCAAACCAGACATCAGGTCGCGCGCCATGGCCGCCTTCATCGGCGAATCCGCCAGGTCCGCGAGCTGACGTTCCAGCTGGCTCCAGGTAAAGGTCGGCACGTTGGCTTCGTGGCTCGGCGGCGCCGGCCAGCGGCGCTCGAATTCCGCCACTTCGTCCCGCACCCGCATCGCCCGGCCAACCGCCGCCCGGCGGTTCGTCGTCTCGCGATCGGGATGCAGATCCACCACCGACACCCTGGCGTCCGCCAGTTCTCGCAACCAGTCGCCCATCAGCCCTGTCTCCTTGCTGGGCTTCATCAGCCCATGGGAAGACGTCGGCGTCTGTCCTGATTGCATCGTGTCCCGATCCGATCGGGACAACGATTTCGTGGTCGGCCAGGGCGCGGGCGGCGGCGTAGCGGTCCCCGACCCCCAGCTTGCGGCGGGCGCGGTCGCAATAGGTGTCGACCGAGGCCTTGGACATCCCCAGCTCGCGCGCGATCTGCTTTGAACTCAGGTGCCGGTCGACCAGACGCAGGCAATCGCGCTCCCGAGGAGTCAGGAGTTCAACGGGGTCCAGAACGGTCTCAGGCGGTGCGCGCATAGGACGAATACGTTAGCGACTCGCGTTACCGGCCGTCTACTTGTTATGGTGCGGCAGGCTTAACGCCGCGATAGAATATCCTAAGCGAATGGGGAGGACAAAATGCCCCTCGACGACGCCATTGGACCCGACCCCGTCGATGTCGCCATCGGCGCCCGCATGCGACTGCGCCGCAAGTCGCTCGGCATCAGCCAAGGTGTGCTGTCCGAACGGGTTGGCGTGTCATTCCAGCAGATTCAGAAGTACGAGCGCGGCGCCAACCGCGTGTCGGGATCTATGCTGGTCGCCATCGCCTCGGCCCTCGACACCACCGTCGGCTGGCTGGTCGGCGAGGAAGGCGGCCTTTCCGATGCGGCCGACGAAGTCATCCAGGCCCTGGCCCTGACCGGCGCGGTCGAACTGCTGGAAGCGTTCGCCGCGATCCCGCACGCCTCGGCCCGCGCCGCCCTGGTCACCCTGGCCCAGGAAATGGCCGCCCTCTGAAGCATTGACCGGCGAAGAAATGCGCCCGATTCAAGGGTCGCGTTTGACCGCCCGTTAAGCCCGGCACGGTAAACCCTGGGTCGATGACCTATGATCAATCCCGTGAAGCCCGCGTCAGCGCCGAGCAACTCGCCTCGCTCAGCCATGAGTTCCGCACGCCTCTGAACGGCGTGCTTGGCATGGCCCGCCTCCTGGAGGGCACCGGCCTGACCGATGAACAGCGCGCCTATGTGTCGGCGCTGCGCGAGTCCGGCGAGCATCTGCTGGGCCTGGTCAACGACGTGCTCGACTTCGCGCGGCTCGGCGCCGACAAGATCGAGCTCCACCCCACCAATTTCGAGGTCGAGAGCCTGCTGCGCTCGGTCTGCGAGCTGCTCTCCCCCCGCGCCCAGGAAAAGGGCCTGGAGATCGCCTGGACCGCCCCTGCCGGCATCGGCCGGGTGATGGCCGACGAGGGGCGGCTGCGCCAGATCCTGCTCAACTTCGCCGGCAACGCCGTGAAGTTCACCAGCGAGGGCGGCGTGCTGGTCAGCGTCGCCGAGACCGCCGACGGCCTGCGCTTCACCGTCGAGGACTCCGGCCCCGGCGTCAGCCAGGCCGCGCGCGAGACCATCTTCGAGGCCTTCGAACAGGCCGATCCGCTGCGCGACGTGCAGTTGGGCGGCGCGGGCCTTGGCCTGGCCATCGCCCGCAAGCTCGCCGGCGCCATGGACGGCGAAGTCGGGGTCGAAACCGCCGGCATCGGCGGCGCCGCCTTCTGGTTCGAGGCGCCGTTCGAACGCCAGCCCGCCCGCGCCGAGCGCCCGCTTGGCCGCCGCACCGTGGCGATCGTCAGCGCCAACCGCATCGTCGCCGAGGCCGCCCGCCGTCAGATCGAGGCCTCCGGCGGCAAGGCCCTGGTCGCGGCCGGCCTGGAGGCGGCGCTGGCCGCCACCAAGCCCGCCGACGTCGTGCTGATCGACCGCGCCCTGGCCCCGGACCAGCCGCCGGCCAAGCGCTCGCTGCTGGTCATGCTGACGCCCGAGGAGCGCGGCCACATCGCCGAGCACCGCGCCGCGGGCTTCGCCGGCTACCTGATCAAGCCGCTGCGCCGCGCCTCGCTGGCCGAACGCGTGCTCGCCGCGCGCCGCGACGATCCGGCCCGTGCGGTTGAGGACGACCGCATCGCCCCGGCCGCCGCGCCCGGCGCCCGCATCCTGCTGGTCGAGGACAACCCCATCAACGCCCTGCTGGCCCGCACCCTGCTGACCCGCGAAGGCTGCCGAGTCGACCAGGCCGGCGGCGGCGAGGAGGCGCTCGCCGCCCTCACCGTCGGCGGCTACGACCTGATTCTCATGGACATGCGGATGCCCGGCATGTCGGGCCTGGAGGCCACGCGCCGCGTGCGCAGCCTTGGCGTGCGCACCCCGGTCGTCGCCCTGACCGCCAACGCCTTCGAGGAAGACCGCCACGCCTGCCTCGCCGCGGGCATGGACGACTTCCTGGTCAAGCCGCTGACGCCCGACGCCCTGCGCGCGGCGCTTGGCCGCTGGACGGCCGCCCCCGACTGGACGGACAAGGCGGACCACGCCAAGGTCGGCTGACGCCGGGGGCCGCCCTGGCGTCGTTCCGGGGAAGCCATTCATGACCGACCAGACGCAGGCCGCCGAGGCCGGCAAGAAGCCCGGCACGCTCCAGGCCCTGGCCGTCTATCTCGAGCGCCGCTCCCTGGTCATGCTCTCGCTGGGCTTCGCCTCGGGCCTGCCCAACCTGCTGATCTTCGACACCCTGTCGGCCTGGCTGCGCGACGCGGGCCTGTCGCTGGAGGTCATCGCCTTCTTCGGCCTGGCGACCCTCGCCTATTCGCTGAAGTTCCTGTGGGCGCCGCTGGTCGACCGCGCCAAGGTCCCCGTCGTCACCAAATGGCTCGGCCACCGCCGCTCCTGGATGCTGCTCTGCCAGGGGCTGATCATGCTGGGCCTGTGGCTCATCGCCGGCACCGATCCGGTCACCAGCCTGGGCATGATGGCGCTGTTCGCCGTCCTGGTCGGCTTCGTCTCCGCGACCCAGGATATCGTCATCGACGCCTGGCGGATCGAGGCCGCCGTCACCGAGAAGCAGGGCGCGATGGCCGCCGCCTATCAGTGGGGCTACCGCATCGCGATGATCGTCGCCGGCGTGCTGCCGCTGGCGCTGTCGGAATACGCCGGCTGGAACACCTCGTACGCGATCATGGCCCTGCTCATGCTGATCGGCGTGCTCGGGGTGCTCGGCGCCCCGCGTGAGGCGCAGCACGAGATCCGGGCGATCGACACCGGCGACATCCCGCCGGCCCCGGCCCGCGACGGCGTCGAATGGGCCGTGCGGCTGCTGCTGTTCGTGCTGGGCGGGGTGGTGCTGGGCTCGGGCCTGGCCGGCAACGCCGCGATCCTGGCCGCCGCCTTCGAGCGGCTCGGCCTGCCCGGCGCGGCCGCCCAGGTCACCGCGCTCTGGGAAGCCAAGCCCTGGGGCGTCTTCGCCCAGGTCGGCGGCGTCGGGCTCGGCGCGCTGGTGATCTTCTTCGCCGCCCGCCCGGCCCCGGGTCTGAAGACCCGTCCCGGCCGCTATCTCAGCGTCGCCCTCGGCGCGCCGCTGGCCAACTTCTTCGCCCGCTACGGCCAGGCGGCGGGCCTGATCCTGGCGCTGATCTGCGTCTACCGGCTGAGCGACTTCGTGCTCAACATCATGAACCCGTTCTACCTCGACATGGGGTTCAGCAAGATCGAGATCGCCGAGGTCCGCAAGGTGCTGGGCGTGGTGATGTCGGTGCTCGGCGTGGGTCTGGGCGGCTTTTCCATCGCCCGCTTCGGGCTGATCCGCTCGATGGTGGTCGGCGCCTTCGCCGGGCCGATCTCGAACCTGGTCTTCGCCTGGCTCGCCGCCCAGGGACCCGAGCTCTGGGCGCTCAGCGTCGCCATCGGCGTCGACAACATCGCCTCCGGCTTCGCCGGCACCTGCCTGATCGCCTACATGTCCAGCCTGACCGGCCAGGGCTTCACCGCCACCCAGTACGCGCTGTTCTCCTCGCTCTACGCCCTGCTCGGCAAGCTGGTCGCCTCGCAGTCGGGCCGGATCGTCGAGGGCGCCGCCGCCAGCGCCGACGCCGGCGGCATCTTCGCCGCCTTCAAGCCGCTGTTCTTCGGCCTGCCGCCGGAAACCTTCGCCAACGCCATGGAGAAATCCGGCGTCACCCCGGCGGCGCTCGGATCGGGCTACGTGACCTTCTTCATCTACTCGGCCCTGCTCGGCCTGATCGGCATCGTGCTGGCCTTCATGGTCGCCCGCCTGAGCCCGCAGCCCAAGGACGTCTCGGACGTCTAGGACGTCCGCAGACAGATCACCTGGGCGATGCGCAGGTCGCGGCGCAGGGTGTCGGCCACGCGGCCGTAGTTGTCGGTGGTGATCGGCTCGCCGACCGCGAACTTGTCGGGCCGCTGGTGGGTCGCGGCCAGGGCCGCCAGCACCGTCTCGGGCGAGGTGGTGTAGATCCGGCCCCGGCGCGGCGACTCCGCCACCGTGACCCCGATCACCCGCCCGGCGCGATCCAGCACCGGCGAGCCCGACAGCCCCGCCAGCGTGCCTTCCAGCCCGTCGGTGCGGCCGGTCTCGGCCCAGACCAGCACCGGCTCGGTGCGCGCGCCGCGGCCGCGCACCTCCAGGTTCTCGCGGCCCAGCAGGCGCGAGGTCGCCTCCCCCGGCTCGCCTTGCGGGTAGCCCGGATGGAACGCCCGGTCGCCGCGACGCAGCTCCCGGTCCAGGCCCAGCGGCAGCGGCGGCGCACCGCCCTCGGTGGTCAGGATCGCCGCTTCGCCGCGCGGATCGATGTGCACCCTGGCCTCGACCCCGCGCCCCTCGGCCACCACGATGGCCGTCTGGGTGCAGCCGTCGACCACGTGCCGGGCGGTGATCCAGATGCCGCTGTCGGAGACCGAGAAGGCCGTCCCGACGCCCGGCTCGGCCTTGCCCGGCACATCGACCACCACCTGCGGGTCGAACGGCGAGGCGGGCCCCAGCGGCAGGCCCTCGCCGCCAGCCACCGGCGGCGGCGGCGGCGGCGCGTCGGCGCGCTCCTGACGGCCGACGGCCGCGATCAGCAGCGCCAGCACCACCGCCAGATAGACCAGCCAGTCTGGAAGCCGGGGAAAATGCATCAGACCGGTCGGATCAGCCGGCCATCGCTGCGGCGATGATGATGGCCGTCGCCAGCTTCGCGCCGACCAGCAGCGCCGCGGCGGCGATCTCGCCTTCCTGGATGCGCTGGGGCAGGCCGTGCAGGGCCAGGTCCACCAGGCGGAAGATCAGCAGCTGCAGCGCCACGCAGGCCGCACCCCACATGCCGATCTCCAGCGCCGAGGTCGATCCCGCCAGCGACGCCGCCAGCGGAATGGCCAGGCCGACCAGGACCCCGCTCAGCGACAGGGCCGCGGCGGCGTTGCCTTCGCGGATCAGGGTGATCTCGCGGTGCGGGGTCAGCAGGACATAGATCGCCACGCCCAGGAACAGGATCAGCACCGTGACCCCGATATGCATCAGGGCGATGGGAAAGCCGTTGGCGAAGGCCTGGATCTCAGGCGATTGCAGTTGCGGCATGGGACCCCGTCGTCTGGACTCTAAAAACTCGGCCGCATGGTTAGCACGCGGGGCCGCCGGCTAGGCAATAGCCTCCGGTTGCTCGGCCGCCTGCTTGCGCCGGACGCTGGCGCGCACCTTCTCGCTCTCCGACTTCAGCTGGCCGCAGGCGGCCAGGATGTCGCGGCCCCGCGGCGTGCGGATCGGCGAGGCGTAGCCGGCGCGGTTCAGGATCGCCGCGAAGCTCTCGATCGCGCCCCAGTCCGAGCAGCCGTAGTTGGTCCCAGGCCACGGATTGAACGGGATCAGGTTGATCTTGGCGGGGATGCCCTTGAGCAGCTTGACCAGGGCCTTGGCCTCGGCCGGGCTGTCGTTGACGTCCTTCAGCATCACGTACTCGAAGGTCACGCGGCGGGCGTTGGACAGGCCCGGATACCCGCGGATGCCCTCCATCAGCGTGGCGATGTCGTACTTCTTGTTCAGCGGCACCAGCACGTCGCGCAGGTCGTCGTAGGTGGCGTGCAGCGAGATCGCCAGCATCGCCTGGGTGCGCTCGCCCAGCGCCTTCAGTTCCGGCACGACGCCCGAGGTCGAGACCGTGATCCGGCGGCGCGAGATGGCGATGCCCTCGCCGTCGGCGATGATGTCGATGGCGTCGGCGACGTTGTCGAGATTGTAGAGCGGCTCGCCCATGCCCATGAACACGATGTTCGAGAGCCGGCGGTCCTCCTTGGGCGAGGGCCACTCCGACAGGTCGTCGCGGGCGATCTGCACCTGGGCGACGATCTCCGCCGCGGTCAGGTTGCGGACCAGCGCCTGGGTGCCGGTATGACAGAAGGTGCAGTTCAGCGTGCAGCCGACCTGGCTGGAGACGCACAGCGCGCCCGAGCGGCCGACGTCGGGAATGTAGACGGTCTCGACTTCAATGCCCGGGGCCATGCGGATCAGCCACTTGCGGGTGCCGTCCTTCGACACCTGCCGCTCGACCACCTCGGGCCGCGCCAGGGTGAAGGCCTGCTCCAGGGCCGCGCGGGTTTCCTTGGCCACGTCGGTCATCGCCGAGAAGTCGGTCGCGCCGTAGTGGTGGATCCAGCGCCACAGCTGGCTGGCCCGCATCTTGGCCTTGTCCGGGCGCACCACTTCAGCCGCCACCAGGGCGTCGGCCAGCGCCTTGCGGGTCAGGCCCGAAAGGTTCGGTTTGACGGCGACGGCCGCGACCGGTCCGCGCGAAAGATCAAGGGTGACGCCCAAGGCAAGCTCACTGTCTGGAAGACCGCGGAATATAGGGCGCCGAGGCCCTTACGCCAAATGAACGCCCCTGCGGCCTTTCAGTACGCAGTGTCATCCCGGTTTCGGCGCAGCCGAAGACCGGGACCTATGAACGCCAGATGGGCCAGATCGGAGAGAAGCCGCGCCACGCCCGCGACCTTCAACGCGAAGGGGTCCCGGCCTCGCTTCGCAAACCGGGATGACGCTCTGAGCGTCCGGCCCGCACAGTTAGTCCTCGCCCCCTTGGGGGAGAGGGTTGGGTGAGGGGGACTACGGCCTGCGCGTCGTTCCTCAGAACAACCACGCCGCCAGGAGAAACGCCGCCCCGGCCACCGCCGCGCCGATGGCGAACCAGGCCATGCGCGAGCTCCGCTCCTCGACCACCGCCACGGCCGCGGTCGCCTGCGGCGGGTTCTCGATCAGCCGGTGCAGCGCGCGCAGCGCCTCGATCCCCTCGTCGACGAAGCGCTTGACCCGCGCTTGCGGACCCAGCTCGCGCAGCATCCAGCGTCGCACCACCGGATCGGCCGCCTTCCAGATGTCATGGTCGGGATCGAGCCGCCGGGCGACGCCCTCGACGGTCATCATGGTCTTCTGCAACAGCACCAGCTGCGGCTGCAGCCGCATGTCGAACAAGGCGGTGATCTCGAACAGCTGGGTCAGCACCCGGCCCATCGACACGTCGCTGGCGGTCCGCCCGAACAGCGGCTCGCCCACCGCCCGCAAGGCCTGCGCGAAGGCGTGGACCGAATGCGTGCGCGGCACATAGCCGGCGTCGAAATGGGTCTGGGCGATCTTCTCGTAGTCGCGCTCCAGGAAGCCCCAGAGGATCTCGGCCAGATAGCGCCGCTCGGCCGCCGCCAGCCGCCCGACGATGCCGAAGTCGACGGCGGTGATCTCCGCCGGCGCGGCCACGAACAGGTTTCCCTCGTGCAGGTCGGCATGAAACACGCCGTGGTCCAGCGCCTGGGACAGGAATGCCCGCAGCAGCTTGTCGGCCAGGGCCGGGCGGTCGAGACCCTCCAGCTCCAGGCTCGCCGGGTCCGACAGCGGCGCGCCCTTGGCCCACTCCTGGGTCAGCACCTTCTTGCCGACCCCGTCCCACACGACCTTGGGCGCGGTCATGTAGCCGTCCTTGGCCATCACCTCGCCCAGCTCGTCGCCGCCGGCCGCCTCCAGCCGCAGGTCCAGCTCCAGCTCGGTGGCGCGGATCACCGTCGTGGCCAGGGCGCGCGGCTCCAGCCGGCGGGCCGGGACCGAGATCCGCTCCACCAGCCGCGCGGCCAGGGCCAGCACCTCGGAGTCCTCGGCCACCCGCCGGTCGATGCCCGGCCGCAGCACCTTCACCGCCACGCGGCGGCCGTCCAGCAGCACGGCGTCATGCGCCTGGGCCAGCGAGGCGGCGGCCACCGGCTCGCCGAACTGCGCGAACAGGCTCTCGATCGGCCGCCCCAGCGCCAGCTCCACCTCGCGCCGCGCGACCGCGGTCGGGAACGGCTCCAGCTTGTCCTTCAGGCGCGACAGGTCGTCGGCGAACTCGGCGCCGAAGATGTCGGCGCGGGTCGAGAGCAACTGGCCCAGCTTGATCGCTACCGGTCCCAGCCGCTCCAGCGAACGGGCCAGGCGCTCGCCGGGCCGTCCGACGCGCGCCTGGCGGCCGGCGAACACGCTCAGTCCCTGCGACAGCGTCCGCACGCTCGGCGGATAAAGCTCGTCAAGCTCGCGCGGCAGCAGGGCGTCGTTGCGCGCCAGCGACCAGGCCGCCGCGGTCAGCCGCCCGAAAGCCGCAAGACTTCCCATGAATCAGAACGCCCGGCCGTGATGCAGGGCCGCGACGCCGCCGGTGAAGTTGGTGAACCCCGCCCCGCTGAACCCGGCCTTCTCGATCATCGAGACGAAGGTCCGCTGGTCGGGGAACCGGCGGATGCTCTCCACCAGGTACTGGTAGCTGTCGCGATCCTTGGTCACCAACTGGCCGATCTGCGGGATCACCTTGAAGGAATAGGCGTCGTACGCCTTGCGCAGCATCTCGGTCGCCGGCTGCGAGAACTCCAGGCACAGGAACCGCCCGCCCGGCTTCAGCACCCGGCGCGCCTCGACCAGCGCGGCCTGCACGTCGGTGACGTTGCGGATGCCGAACGAGATCACATAGGCGTCGGCGCAGGCGTCCGGCAGCGGCAGGCGCTGGGCGTCGCCGACGTTCCAGGTGATCTCCGGCTCGCCGCCCTTGGCGCGCCCGGCCGCGATCATCTCGGCGTTGTAGTCCATGATCATGATCTGGGCGTCGCGGCCGCCGCGGCGCTCCTGGGCCGCGCGCGCCAGCTTGGCGAAGCGGCGGGCCATGTCGCCGGTGCCGCCCGCGCAGTCGATGATCACCTCGCCCGGCTGCGGGTTCAGCCGCGCGGCGGTGGCGTCCTTCCAGAGCCGGTGCACGCCCGCGCTCATCAGGTCGTTCATCAGGTCGTAGCGGCTGGCCACGCTGTCGAACACGCCGCGCACCAGGCGGGGTTTTTCCGAAGCGTCGACGTCGCGAAAGCCGAAGGTGGCGGAAGGTCCGGTCATGCGACGGGTCTTAACTCGACCACGCCAGCCGCGCCAGTCGCGGGAGGCCCAGGGCGGCAAATCCCCCGCCCCCCTGGGGGAGAGGGACAAGAAGGTCCAACCCCAATGCGTCCCCCCGCCCCCTTGGGGAAGAGGGCTAGGGTGAGGGGGTCCCCGCCGCCGCAATGCGCCGCTCCGCGTCGCAACCCCTCACCTAACCTCTCCCCTCAAGCGGGGAGAGGAACAGAATCGGCCATCCCCCAAACGCGTCCCCTCGCCCCCTTGGGGGAGAGGGCTAGGGTGAGGGGGTCCCCGCCGCCGTAATGCGCCGCTTCGCGTCGCAACCCCTCACCTAACCTCTCCCCTCAGGCGGGGAGAGGGACAAGAAGGGTCCCGCCCCCTCCTCCATCGAGCTCGACCGCCGCCGGCCAAAGGTTGTCCCGGCCCCCGCGAAATGCCACTTCAGTCCCATGCCCGAATTACCCGAGGTCGAAACCGTCCGGCGCGGCCTGGCGCCGGTCCTGGAGGGCCGTCGCCTGTCGCGGGTCGAGGCGCGCCGCCCCGACCTGCGCTTTCCGTTCCCCGACGGCTTCGTCCAGCGCCTGACCGGCGCCACCATCGAAAGGCTGGAACGCCGCGCCAAGTACCTGATGGCCGTGCTCGACCGCGGCGAGACCCTGGTGATGCACCTGGGCATGAGCGGCCGCTTCGAGATCGCCCAGCCGGAGGGCTACCAGCGGCCGGGGGAGTTCCACTACGCCCCCGACCCCGATCCCAAGCACGCCCACGTGGTGTTCGAGGCGCAGGACGGCGGGCGCGTCACCTACTACGACCCGCGCCGGTTCGGTTACATGGACCTGATCGAGACGGCGGCCATGGATCGCCACCCCTGGTTCGCGGGCCTGGGTCCCGAGCCGCTGTCGGACGCCTTCGACGCCGACCGCCTGATCAAGGCCTTCGCCGGCCGCAAGCAGGGACCCAAGACCCTGTTGCTCGACCAGCGCGTGGTCGCGGGACTCGGCAACATCTATGTCTGCGAGGCGCTGAACCGCGCGAAGATCTCGCCGCTGAAGCCGGCCGGGTCGATCAAGCCGGCGAAGATCGCGCCCCTGGTCGAGATCATCCGCGACGTCCTGAACGAGGCCATCGAGGCCGGGGGCTCCTCGCTCAAGGACTACGCCGCCGCCGACGGGGCGCTGGGCTACTTCCAGCACCGCTTCCGCGCCTACGACCGCGAGGGCGAGCCCTGCGCCAATCCCGGCTGCAAGGGGACCATCGCGCGCGAGGTCCAGGCCGGGCGCTCCACCTTCTATTGTCCGACCTGCCAGAAGTGAGCCCGCCAATGACCCGACGTTTCCTTGGCGCTCTGGCCGGGCTGCTGCTGAGCGGCTGCGCGGCGGCCGAGGCGCAGGCCCGGCCGCCGGTCTGGATCGTGCGCGACGCCGACTCCGAGCTGGTGCTGTTCGGCTCCGTCCATGTGCTGCCGCCCGGCCTCGACTGGCGCCCTGCCGAACTCGACGCCGCCCTCGCCAAGGCCGACGATCTTTGGTTCGAACTGCCGATCGACCCGGCCTCCGAGGCCAAGGTCGGCCAGCTGGCCGCCACCCACGGCATGATGACGGACGGCAAGACCCTATCGGAGCTGCTCTCGCCGCAGGGCCGCCAGCGCCTGCAGGCCGCCACCGCCGAGCTCGGCGTCTCCATGGCCGTGCTCGACCGGCTGGAGCCGTGGTTCGCCGAGGTGGTCCTGGCCGGCGCCCAGTTCCAGAAGGCCGGCGCCAGCGCCGACACCGGGGTCGAGAAGATGATCTCCGGCACGGCCACCGCCTCGGCCCGGCGCCGGGCCTTCGAGAGCCCCGAGGAGCAGATCGCGATCTTCGACGCCGCGCCGCTCTCCGAGCAGATCGCCTCGCTGGAGCAGAGCCTGGTCGAGCTGAACGACAACCCCAAGGCCTATGACGAGCTCATCGCCCACTGGATGGCCGGCGACCTCAAGGCGCTGGACGAGGACGCCCTCGGCCCGCTGCGCGCCGCCGCGCCCGGCCTCTATGCGCGCCTGGTCACCGAGCGCAACGATCGCTGGCTGGAGACCCTGAAGGCCCGTCTCGACGGCCAGGGCCGCACGGTCGTCGTCGTCGGGGTCGGGCACCTGGTCGGCAAGGACGGCCTGCCCACGCGCCTGCGCGCCCTTGGCTACAGCGTCGAAGGGCCTTAAGCCCGACGGACCGACATCCGCAACGAGGGCGCCATGAGCTACGAGACCCTGATCGTCGAGACGACTGAAGGCGTGACCCTGATCCGCCTCAACCGGCCCGAGGCGCTCAACGCCCTCAATAGCCAGCTGCTCACCGAGCTCTCCGCCGCCCTCGATGTCGCCGAGGCCGACGAGGCCGTCCGCTGCCTGGTGATCACCGGCTCGGACCGCGCCTTCGCCGCCGGCGCCGACATCAAGGAGATGTCGAACAAGACCTACGCCGAGATGTTCAAGCAGGACTTCTTCGGCGCCAGCGCCCGCCGCATCGAGCAGTTCCGCAAGCCGATCATCGCCGCCGTCGCCGGCTACGCCCTGGGCGGCGGCTGCGAACTGGCCATGCTCTGCGACTTCATCATCGCCGCCGAGAGCGCCAAGTTCGGCCAGCCCGAGATCAACCTGGGCGTCGCGCCCGGCATCGGCGGCACCCAGCGCCTGACCCGCTTCGTCGGCAAGTCCAAGGCCATGGAGATGATCCTCACCGGCCGGATGATGGACGCCGCCGAGGCCGAGCGTTCGGGCCTGGTCTCCCGCGTCGTGCCCTCCGACCAGCTGATCGGCGAGGCCATGGCCGCGGCGACCAAGATCGCCGGCCAGTCGCCGCTGGCGGTGATGATGAACAAGGAGCTGGTCGAGACCGCCTACGAGACGACGCTGTCGACCGGCGTCGCCGTCGAGCGGCGCCTGTTCCACTCGCTGTTCGCCTTCGACGACCAGAAAGAGGGCATGGCCGCCTTCGTCGAGAAGCGCAAACCCGGCTTCAAGGGCTCCTAGCTAAGGTGCGGCTGATCGCGTTTGGGGACTCGCTCGTCGCCGGGGCCGGCGATCCGGACCACCTGGGCTGGATCGGCCGCGCCCTGCTCGGCCGCCGGGGGATCACGCTCTACAATCTGGGGGTCCGGCGCGAGACCTCCAGCGACATCGCCGCCCGCTGGCGCGCCGAGGCGACGCCGCGGTTCACCGACGAGGAGCCGATGCGCATCGTGTTTTCGTTCGGCGCCAACGACTGCTATCCGCAGGACGGCGCGCCCCGCGTGGCCCAGGCCCAGACCATGAAGAACGCCCTGGCGATGCTGACCGGCGCCGACGCCCATTGCCCCGTCCTGATGGTCGGCCCGCCGCCGATGGCCGATCCCGGCGTCTCCGCGCGGCTCGAGGGGCTGAACGAGAACTTCAAGGTGCTGGCCGCCCGCCTGAAGGTGCCGTTCATCGACGTCTTCCAGCCGCTGGAGGCCGACGGCCTCTGGCGCAGCGAGGCGCTGGCCTGGGACGGCGCCCATCCCGGCGCGGGCGGCTATCAGCGCATGGCCGACCTGGTCGCGGCCCACCCGGCCTGGCGCGCCTTCACGCTTGTCGATTAAACCTATCCACAGCGGATTGACCCGGAAGGCGCTGTCCCGTATATCCGCGCCTCCAATTTGCCCGCCCGGGTTTTGGCTCGGGCGCGATCCGTATTTGAGAGCTGACACATGGCCAACACGCCCGGCGCCAAGAAGGCGGTCCGTAAGATCGCCCGCCGTACCGAAGTCAACAAGGCTCGCCGCTCGCGCGTGCGCACCTACCTGCGCAAGTTCGAAGAGGCCGTCGCCGCTGGCGACGCCGGCGCCGCCAAGACCGCCTTCGTCGAGGCTCAATCGGAGCTGATGCGCGCCGTCACCAAGGGCGTCGTTCACAAGAACACCGGCTCGCGCAAAGTGTCGCGCCTGGCCGCCCAGCTGAAGAAGATGGCTGCGGCCTGAGGTTGAAAGGCCGAGCCTCGAGCTTGGCCGCTAACCTCCCTACAGAATACGGATTTTCGGGACACCCGCGGGTTGAAAGACCCGCGGGCGTTTTATTTTGCGTCGCACCATGGGCGCCCGCAAATGCGGCGATTCTTCTCAGTTAACGGAACGTCGAAATCCAGATTCCCTTGCCGCGCGAGGGCTGGTTTTGAGTCAACGAAAATATCCATCGACGGCGCGAAGAATCACCGTTGATCTCCCGTTCGCCCCGACTAGGGTGACAACTCTCAAGACGTCCTTCCATCTGATCTCGGATGAAAAAAGGCGGCGGCGGGGGCATTGCGCTCGCCGGTTAAGGCTTTGTGTTTGTTGAGCAAAGTTGTTTCCGCTGCGGGGGCGCTGACGGATGACTATGAAAGAGGTTGGAATGATGGCCACTGGGGGCGTTGCGAGTTCTGTTGCCGAGACGCGGGCGGTGGACGTTTGGTCCAAGACCTGCTCGGCTTTGAAGCGGGAACTCGGCGAAGCCACCTTTGGCTCGTGGCTGGGTCAGGCCGCCCTGCGTGAGCGCGGCGAAGAGCTTTGCCTGGTCGCCGCGACCGGCGTGGCCCGCGATTGGATCCGTCGCCACGCCTGGCGCCGTATCGGCGAGCTCTGGGCCCAGAACGACCCGATGGGCCGCAACCTCGACCTGAAATCGCGGATGGAGTTCGACGCCGAGGGTCCCGCGACCCCGGCCGCGCCCGCCGCCCCGGTCATCCTCAAGACCGAGCCCCTGACCGACGTCATCGAGATCGAAGTTCCGCTGCAGCCGGCCGCGCCGGTCGCCGCCCGCGCCGGCCGCCAGCAGGGCCTGCAGGACCGCTTCTCGTTCGAGACCTTCGTCGCCGGCCCGGCCAACGAATTCGCCTTCGCCGTGGCCCGCCGCGTGGCGGCCTGGTCTGACGGCCACTTCAACCCGGTGATCTTCCACGGCCCCTACGGCTTCGGAAAGACCCACCTGCTGAACGCCCTGGCCTGGGAGGCCATGCAGGCCGCCCCGGAAAAGCGGGTCGTCTACATCACCGCCGAGCGCTTCACCTCGACCTTCGTCAAGGCCGTGCAGGACCGTTCGACCGCCGCCTTCAAGGACGAACTGCGCAACGCCGACCTGCTGCTGATCGACGACGTGCAGTTCGTCGCCGGCAAGTCCTCGACCCAGGAAGAGCTGTTCCACACCCTGCTGGCCCTGGTCGAAGACGGCCGCCGCGTGGTGATGACCGCCGACCGCTCGCCGGCCGAACTTTCGGAAATGGACGCGCGCCTGCGCAGCCACCTGCAGGCCGGCCTGGTCTGCGGCATCGAGCCGGCCGACCGCACCCTTCGCCTCGGCATCCTGGAGCGCAAGCTCGCCACCCTCGCCGCCCAGGGCAAGTTCATGCCCTCGGCCCGCAGCGAGGTCCTGCAGTTCCTCGCCGACCGCTTCACCGACAGCGTCCGTGAACTGGAAGGCGCGCTCAACACCCTGGTCGCCCGCGTCGGCGGCGAGATCTCGCGCATGACCCTGGACGAAGCCCAGGCCATCCTGCGCCCGAACCTGGCCTGCAACGAGCGCCGGGTCACCGTCGACCAGATCCAGAAGACCGTCGCCGAGCACTATCAGCTCAAGCAGGCGGACCTGATCTCGGAGCGCCGCGCCCGCGTCGTCGCCCGTCCGCGCCAGGTGGCGATGTGGCTGGCCAAGCAGATCACCACCCGCTCGCTGCCGGACATCGGCCGCCGCTTCGGGGGCCGCGACCACACCACCGTCCTGCACGCCGTGCGCCGCATCGAGGCGCTCAAGGGCGAAGACCCGATGATCGCCCGCGACCTCGAGGTCCTGCTGCGCAAGCTGCGCGGCTAAGGCGCCCGGAGAAACGCAAAAGGCCCGCCGGCGACGGCGGGCCTTTTTCATTGTCCCTCTCTGAACGGCGTCCCTAGCGCTTCTTCATGCCGCCCAGGATGCCGCGCATCAGTTCACGGGCGATGGTGCTGCCGGCCTGGCGCAGCAGCGACTTGGTGAAGGCCTCGCCCATCGACTGGCGGTTGGAGGCGCGCGGCTTGGCCGCCGCGGGCGCGCGGCCGCGCGGCGCGGGGGCCTGCGCCTCGCCGCCCCAGGGCGAGCCCGCCGCCGGCGCCTGCGCAGCCTCGGTGGCCGCCGCCGCCCGCGACTTCAGGATCTCGAAGGCGCTCTCGCGGTCCTTGGCGGTGTCGTAGAGACCCCGCACCGGGCTCTGCGCCATGATCGCCGCCCGCTCGGCCGGGGTGATCGGCCCCAGGCGCGAGACCGGCGGCCGGATCAGGGTCCGCTGCACCACGGTCGGGGCGCCCTTCTCGTCCAGCACGCTGACCAGCGCCTCGCCCACGCCCAGCGCCTGGATCGCCTCGGCGGTGTCGAAGGCCGGGTTGGTGCGGAACGAGTTGGACGCCGCCTTCAGACCCTTCTGCTCGGTCGGGGTATAGGCGCGCAGCGCGTGCTGGATGCGGTTGCCCAGCTGGCCCAGCACGGTCTCGGGAATGTCGGCCGGGTTCTGGGTCACGAAATAGACCCCGACGCCCTTGGAGCGGATCAGCCGCACCACCTGCTCGACCTTTTCCAGCAGCGGCTTGGGCGCGTCGCGGAACAGCAGGTGCGCCTCGTCGAAGAAGAAGGCCAGCCGCGGCTTGTCCGGATCGCCCACCTCGGGCAGCTCCTCGAACAGCTCGCTCATCAGCCACAGCAGGAAGGTCGCATAGAGCCGCGGACTGGCGATCAGCTTGTCGGCGGCCAGGATGTTGACGAACCCGCGCCCGGAACCGTCGGTGCGCATGATGTCGGAGAGCTGCAGCGCCGGCTCGCCGAAGAACCCGGCCCCGCCCTGGTCCTCCAGCACCAGCAGCTTGCGCTGGATCGTCGCCACCGTCGCCGGCGAGACGTTGCCGTACTTGGCGCCCAGCTCCTTGGCGTTCTCGGAGGCGAAGCTCAGCGCCGCCTGCAGGTCCTTCAGGTCCAGCAGCAGCAGGCCCTCGTCGTCGGCGGCGCGGAACACCACCGTCAGCACGCCCTCCTGCACGTCGTTGAGGTCCAGCATCCGCGAGATCAGCAGCGGCCCCATCTCCGACACCGTCGCGCGGATCGGATGGCCCTGCTGGCCGAACAGGTCCCAGAACACCGTCGGCGCCGCCTGCGGGTTCAGCGTCAGCCCCATCAGCTTGGCGCGCTCCTCGAACTTGGGGTTCGGGGTCCCGGGCTGGGCGACGCCGCAGAGGTCGCCTTTCACGTCGGCGGCGAACACCGGCACGCCGGCGTCGGACAGCCCCTGGGCCAGCACCTGCAGCGTCACGGTCTTGCCGGTCCCGGTCGCTCCGGCGACCAGGCCATGGCGGTTGGCCCGGTTGAGCAGGAGGTTTTCGAGATGATCCGAGAAACCGATCAGGACGCCGTCGGACATGGGGAGCTCCGCAAGGTTCGTATCCGGCGAAGCTAGCCGCAGCCACGCCCCAGCGCGATAGGCTTCCGCATCACTTAGTGTCATCCCGGTTTCGGCCATCGGCCGAAGACCGGGACCCATGAACACCTGATCGTCGAGGGGGCGGCTCAGCCGAACAGCACGGCGACCATTGGCGCGAATGGGTCCCGGACAGCCGCCCAGGCGGCTTCCGGGATGACACTTTAGACTTTGCCCACAGGCATCCCCTCGCGTTCATGAACGGCGTTCACGAAAACTCATTGCCGAATTTTCTGCGGAAGCGATGAGGATAAACCGCAGGACCGCGTCTTAACGGCATAGACACTCCCCACGTCGGTCGAACCGGGGTAGGGATGGTCGAAATTGACGCGGCAGGCCCCGACACTGACAGTCTCGGGAAACCACCACCGCAAAAAGATCTCATGTCCGTCCGAGCCACAGAGTCCCACACGGTCCGCGTATCACTCGTCATCCTGGCGGTGATTGCGACGGGCGTTGCGCTTTACCTGCTACGGGGAATTCTCACCCCTCTCGCCCTCGCCGTATTCCTGGCGGTGATGATCGACGGCTTCGCCCGGGTGATCCGCCAGCGCCTGCCCTGGGTCGGCGAGAAGGCCGCCCTGCCCGCGGCCATCGTGCTTTCGGTGCTGCTGTTCGGCGCCTCCGGCGTGATCATCGCCGAGAACGCCAGCACCTTCGTCGGCCAGCTGGTCACCTACACCCCGCGCCTGAACAACCTGATCGCCCAGATCGCCGGCCTGTTCGGCATGGACGTGCCGCCGACGATCAACGAGCTGTTCACCCAGCTCAATCCCAGCGCCTACCTGGCCAATTTCGCCAAGGGCCTGCAGGGCTTCGCCTCCGACGCCTTCTTCATCCTGATCTATCTGGGCTTCATCATCGCCGCCCGGCGCGGGTTCCAGCGCAAGGTGGTCGGCCTGTTCCCGCACCACGCCGAACGCAACGAGGCCATGGCCGCCTTCCTGCGGATCCGCGACGGGGTGGAGCTGTACCTGTGGGTTCAGACGGTCACCGGCCTGATCATCGCGGTCTCCTCGTGGATCGCCATGGTGGCGGTGGGGCTCGACAACGCGGTGTTCTGGGCCTTCCTGATCTTCATCGCCTCGTACATCCCGGTGATCGGCGGCGCGGTCGGCATCCTGGCCCCGCCGATCTTCGCCCTGATCCAGTTCGAGAGTTTCTGGCCCGCGATCATCCTGCTGGGCGTGCTCCAGTCCATCCAGTTCGTGGTCGGCAACATCATCCTGCCCCGCATGCAGGGCGACAGCCTGAACATGGACCCGATCGTGGTGCTGCTCAGCCTGGCCTTCTGGGGCCTGATCTGGGGGATGACCGGGATGTTCCTGTCCACCCCGCTCACGGTCATGGCCATGGTCATCCTGGCGCAGTTCAACGGCACCCGCTGGCTGGCGGTGCTGCTCTCCGCCGACGGCCAGCCCGAGAAGCTGCGCGACCGCCATCCCGTGGCTTCGCCCGACGAACCGCCGACGCCGAAACGACGTTCCCCCCCGTCACGCAAGCGTGAACCCAAAGACTGAAAATCAAGGCCTTCAACTTGTTCGCTTCCTCCCTATCTAAGGTCCGTTCGGGCACCCCCCGAAACCAAGGCGGCTCAGGCGATAGCCCCCGCCGATGCGAGCCCCAAGCGCTCCGCCTTCCCCCCCAAGGTGGAGCCAAGCGCCGCCGGACTCTCTCCTCCGGCGGCGCCCTCGCATCGGGGGCCGCCCGATGAGCAAGCGACCCAAGCTGACCACCGCCCAGCGTGGCCTGATCACCGCCTTCACGGCCCTGATCGCCGACGACGGCCCCGCGGCCCAGGCCTTCATCGCTCAGGCCGCGGAAGACGCCGCGCCGGACGAGCTTCCCGAGATCCCGCCCAAGGCCCTGGCGGCCCTGCTGGCCGACTTCTGGGCCTTCGCGGCCGCCCGCAAGGGCACGGCCCCGGTCATCCGCCTGGCCCCGATCGAGGGCGCCCCCAATCTTGAGCGGCTCGAGATCCTGCAGGACGACGCCCCGTTCCTGGTCGACAGCATCATGGGCGAGATCGCCGACCAGGGCCTGTCGGTCCGGTCGATGTTCCACCCCATGGTCGAGGTCGCCCGCGACAAGAAGGGCGCCCGCCAGGCCGACGGCTCGCCCCGCCGCGAGTCGATGATCCAGGTGATCCTCGAACGGGTCGGCGCCGACCGCGAGGCCGCCCTGGTCGAGGGCCTGCGCGCCACCCTGGCCGACGTCGGCGCGGCGGTGGACGACTTCCCCGCCATGCTGCAGCTGATGGCCCGCACCCTGGCGGAGCTGGAGGCCTCGACCACCAGCCCGACCCGCGAGGAGGACCTTGAGTTCCTGCGCTGGCTGCGCGACGAGCACTTCGTCTATCTCGGCGCCCGGGTCTACGAGTACCCGCGCCTCAAGGACGGCGGCTACGCCAAGGAAGAGCCGTTGTTCCAGCCGGAAGACGGCCTGGGCGTGCTGCGCGATCCCGCCCGCACCGTTCTGCGCCGCTCGTCCGAGCCCGCCCTGCTCACCGCCCAGGTCCAGGCCAGCCTGGCCGGCGACCCGGTCACGGTCGCCAAGTCCAACCTGCGCTCGCGCGTCCACCGCCGCGGCTACATGGACTATGTCGGGGTCAAGCGTTACGGCGCCGACGGCAAGCCCTCGGGCGAGATCCGCTTCGTCGGCCTGTTCACCGCCGAGGCCTATGACGAACCGGCCCACGCCGTGCCGCTGGTCCGCGCCAAGGTCGCCAACGTCCTGGCCCGCGCCGGCAAGGCGCCCGGCAGCCACAACGAAAAGCGCCTGCGCAACATCCTGGAGACCTATCCGCGGGACGAGCTGTTCCAGGCCTCGGAGGATGATCTCCTGGCCGCCGCGCTGGGCATCCTGCACCTCTATGACCGCCCCCGCGTGCGGCTGTTCGAGCGGCGCGACCCGTTCGACCGCTTCGCCTCGGTGCTGCTGTTCGTGCCGCGCGACCGCTACGATTCCGACCTGCGCCAGCGGGCCGGCGAAATCCTCGCCGACGCCTATGGCGGCCGGGTCTCGGCCTATTATCCGGCCTTCTCCGAAAGCCCGCTCGCCCGCGTCCACTTCATCATCGGCTTCCAGCCCGGCCACCACGCCGAGCCGAGCCTGAAGTCGCTGGAGACCCAGATCGCCGCCGCCGCGCGGACCTGGGAAGACCGCTTCGCCGCCGCCGTCCGCGCCTCGGGCCGGGCCACGCCGCAGGTCGCCGACATGGTCGCCCGCTACGCCGAGGCCTTCACCGCCGGCTATCGCGAGCGCTACGACGCCGAGGAGGCCCTCGCCGACATCGCCGTCATCGAGAGCCTGAAGCCGGGCGAGCCGGTGCGCATCCGCGCCTTCCGCCGGGCCGCGGACTCCAAGACCCAGCTGCGCTTCAAGCTCTACCGTCCGGGCTCGCCCGCGCCGCTCGCCGACGTGCTGCCGATCCTCGAGCACATGGGCCTCAAGGCCATGGTCGAGACCGGCTATCCGATCCTGCCCGCCGGCGGCCGCCGGGTGTACGTCCACGAGTTCGAGCTCGACGACCAGCACGGCGAACACCTGGTGTTCGAGGACGTGAAGAGCGCCTTCGAGGACGCCTTCACCGCGGTCTGGACCGGAACCACCGAGAGCGACGGCTTCAACCGCATGGTGCTGGAGCTGTCGATCTCCTGGCGCGAGGCGGCGCTGATCCGCGCCCTGTCGCGCTACCGCCAGCAGTCGGGCCTGGATCCCAGCCAGCGGGTGCAGGAAACCGCGCTCTCCAACCATCCGGGCGTGGCCCGGCTGATCCTCGACCTGTTCCGCACCAAGTTCGACCCGGCCATCAAGACCGACCTGGCCACGCGCACCGCCCAGGCCGTCAAGGTGATGGACGAGATCGTCCAGGCCCTGCAGCAGGTCGACAGCCTCGACGACGACCGCGTCCTGCGCCGCCTGGCGCTGCTGGTCGGCGCCATCAAGCGGACCAACTACTACCAGCTGGACGCCGACGGCCAGGTGAAGCCCTACATCAGCTTCAAGGTCGCCTCGGGCGAGCTGGCCGACCTGCCGCTGCCCAAGCCCCATCGCGAGATCTTCGTCTGGGCGACGCACATCGAGGGCGTGCACCTGCGCTTCGGGCCCGTCGCCCGCGGCGGTCTGCGCTGGTCCGACCGCCGCGACGACTTCCGCACCGAGGTGCTCGGCCTGGTGAAGGCCCAGCAGACCAAGAACGCGGTGATCGTGCCGGTCGGCTCCAAGGGCGGATTCTATCCCAAGCAGCTGCCCAAGGGCGCCGCCCCGGACGTGATCCGGGCCGAGGCCATCCGCGCCTACAAGACCTTCCTGCAGGGCCTGCTGGACATCACCGACAACCTCGATCCCGAGGGCAAGGTGATCCATCCGGCCGGCGTGATCGCCCATGACGGCGACGACCCCTATCTGGTCGTGGCCGCCGACAAGGGCACCGCCACCTTCTCCGACATCGCCAACGGCGTGGCCGAGTCCTACGGCTTCTGGCTGGGCGACGCCTTCGCCTCCGGCGGCTCGGCGGGCTACGACCACAAGGAAATGGCCATCACCGCCCGCGGGGCCTGGGAAGCGGTCAAGCGCCACTTCCGCGAGCTGGGCAAGGACATCCAGTCCGAGCCCTTCACCGTGGTCGGCGTCGGCGACATGTCCGGCGACGTGTTCGGCAACGGCATGCTGCTCAGCCAGCAGATCCGCCTGCAGGCCGCCTTCGACCACCGGCACATCTTCCTCGACCCCGATCCGAACCCGGCGACCTCCTTCGCCGAGCGCCAGCGCATGTTCGAGCTGCCGCGCTCGTCGTGGGACGACTACGACCGCAAGAAGATCTCCAAGGGCGGCGGCGTCTTCGCCCGCAGCCTGAAGTCGATCCCGCTCAGCAAGGAAGTGAAGGCCATGCTCGGCGTCGAGGCCGACAGCCTCGCGCCCTCCGAGCTGATGACCGCCATCCTCAAGGCGCCGGCCGAGCTGCTCTATCTCGGCGGCATCGGCACCTATGTGAAGGCCCAGCGCGAGAACCAGTCGGATGCGGGCGACAAGGCCAACGACGCCGTGCGCGTCAACGGCGCAGACCTGCGCGTCAAGGTGGTCGGCGAGGGCGCCAACCTGGGCCTCACCCAGGCTGGCCGCATCGAGTTCGCCCTGCGCGGCGGCCGGGTGAACACCGACGCCATCGACAACTCCGCCGGGGTCGATAGCTCCGACCACGAGGTCAACATCAAGATCCTCACCGGCACGCTCGAGCGCACCGGGGTCCTGGACCGCAAGAGGCGCGACAAGCTGCTGAAGTCGATGACCGACGACGTGGCCCACCACGTGCTGGCCCACAACTACGACCAGACCCTGGCGCTATCGCTAATGGACCTGGACGCGGCCGGCGAGCTTGAGCCCCACGCCCGCTACATGTCCCACCTCGAGGGCCGCGGTCAGCTCGACCGCGCGGTCGAGGGCCTGCCCGACGCCGGCGTCATCGCCGAACGCCGTCAGGCCGGAAAGGGCCTGACCCGTCCGGAAGAAGCGGTGCTGCTGGCCTACGGCAAGCTGGAGCTGAAGGGCGACATGGCCACGAGCCCGGTCGCCGACGACCCCTATTTCGAGGACCTGCTGGAAGGCTACTTCCCGAAAGGCGTGCGCAAGTACGACGACGCCCTGCGCCGTCACCGCCTGCGCCGCGAGATCATCGCCACCGTCGTCGCCAACGACGCCATAAACCGCTGCGGCCCGTCGTTCCCGACCCGGCTGATGGCGGCGGCGTCCTGCGACGTCACCGCCTTCGTCACGGCCTATGAGGCGGCCAAGGCGGTGCTCGGCCTGCCGGCGATCTGGGACCAGGTCTCGGCCCTCGACGGCAAGATCCCCGCCGCCGGCCAGATGGCCCTCTACCGCCGCCTGGCCTACACCCTGCGCGGCGAGACCTTCTGGCTCGCCCGCCGGGCGGCGCGCAGCGGCCTGGGCGTCGAGGCCCTGATCAAGCGCTACGGCCCGGGCGCGGCGACCCTGACCACCCTGCTGCCCGACATCCTGTCCCCGGTCGAGCGCGGCCGCCTGGAAGCCCAGGTCGCCCGCCTGATCGAGGCCGGCGCGCCCGAGCCGCTGGCCCGCAAGGTCGCCAGCCTGCAGCCGCTCACCGTGGCCGTGGACCTGGTCGACCTGGCCGAGGCCTCGAGCTGGTCGCTGCCCAATGCGGCGCGGCTCTACGATCACGTCGGCCGCAACTTCGCCTTCGACCGCCTGCGCGCGGCGGCGGCCGGCTTCACCGCCGGCGACGCCTTCGAGCGCACCGCCGTCCGGCGACTGGTCGAGGATCTGCTGGCCGAGCAGGGCGCCGTCACCCGCGCGGTGATCGCCTTCGCCGGCGACGCCAAGGCCGGCGCCAGCGAGGAGGCCGCCCAGGCCGCCATCGCCGCCTGGACCACCGAGCGCCGCGACATCGCCCAGGCCGCCCGCAAGGCGGTCGAGGAGATCGAAGCGGCCGGCGGCGCCTGGTCCTTCGCCAAACTCACCATCGCCAACGCGGCGCTGCGCGAACTGGCGAACGTCGAGGCGAAGTAGCCGCGCGCATCATGTGTCATCCCGGTTTCGCCAACGGCGAAGACCGGGATGACACTGAAACGCAGACGCTGAGCTCCCTCGCCCCCTTCAGGGGGAGAGGGTTGGGGTGAGGGGGACCTCCGCCACTTAGTGGCGGAACACCCGCACGCCGGTGAACACCATGGCGATGCCGCGTTCGTCGGCCGCTTCGATCACCTTGTCGTCGCCGATCGAGCCGCCCGGCTGGATCACCGCGGTGCAGCCGGCGTCCGCCGCCTGCAGCAGCCCGTCCGGGAACGGGAAGAAGGCTTCCGACGCACAGGCCGAGCCCTTCAGGTCCAGCCCGAAGTCGGCGGCCCGCAGCGCCGCGATCCGCGCCGAGTCCTTGCGGTTCATCTGCCCGGCGCCGACCCCCAGCGTCTGGCCGCTCTTCGCATAGACGATGGCGTTCGACTTCACGTGCTTGGCGATGGTGAAGGCGAACAGCATGTCGCGCACCTCCTCGTCCGTCGGCGCGCGCTTGGTCACCACCTTCAGGTCGGCGGCGGTCAGGTTGGCGGTGTCGCGGCTCTGCACCAGGAAGCCCCCGGCCACCGAGCGGAAGACGTCGCCCGGCGCATGCGGATCGGGCAGGCCGCCGGTGACCAGCAGCCGCACGTTCTTCTTCTTGCGGAACAGGGCGACGGCGTCCTCGTCGGCCTCGGGGGCGATCACCACCTCGGTGAACACCTCCAGCACCTTGGCCGCCGTGGCCGCGTCCAGCTTGGTGTTGAGGGCGACGATGCCGCCGAAGGCGCTGGTCGGGTCGCAGGCCAGGGCCCGCTCATAGGCCTCGGCGAGCGAGCCGCCGGTGGCGACGCCGCACGGGTTGGCGTGCTTGATGATCGCGCAGGCCGGAGCGGTCTTCGGATCGAACTCGGCGATCAGCTCATAGGCCGCGTCGGTGTCGTTGATGTTGTTGTAGGAAAGCTCCTTGCCCTGGAGCTGCTTGGCCGTCGCCACGCCGATGCGCGGATTGGCGAAGCGGTAGAACGAGGCCTTCTGATGCGGGTTCTCGCCATAGCGCATGGTCTGCGCCAGCTCGCCGGCATAGGCGCGGCGGCGCGGGGCCTCCTCGCCCAGCGCCTGGGCGAACCAGGCCGAGATCGCCGCGTCGTACGAGGCGGTGCGGGCATAGGCGCGGGCCGCCAGGGTCTTGCGCAGGGCCAGCGAGGTCGAGCCGGCCTCCTTCAGTTCCGCCAGCACCTCTTCCAGGTCGGCGATCTCCGTGCAGATCGCCACATAGCCGTGGTTCTTGGCGGCCGAGCGGACCATGGCCGGCCCGCCGATGTCGATGTTCTCGACGCAGTCCTCGAAGGTCCCGCCCTTCGCGACCGTCGCCTCGAACGGGTAGAGGTTCACATAGACGATATCGATCGCCCCGATGCCGTGGTCGGCCATCGCCTTGGCGTGCTCGGGCGCGTCGCGCACGCCCAGCAGGCCGCCGTGCACGATCGGATGCAGGGTCTTCACCCGCCCGTCCATCATCTCCGGAAAGCCGGTCAGCTCGGAGACGTCCTTCACCGCCAGCCCGGCGTCAGCGATCGCCGCGCGCGTGCCGCCGGTGGAGACCAGCTCGACCCTGGCCGCGGCCAGCGCCTTGGCGGCCTCGATCAGGCCGGTCTTGTCGGAGACCGAGATCAGCGCGCGCTTGGGAACGACGCGGTCGGGAGCAGGCGGGAAATTCGGGGCGGCGGGCACGGCAGTCTCCTTCGAAGGGTTCAAAAAGGAAAATGCCCAGGCGAGCGGCGTGATGAGGTCCCGCGCTCCCCGGTGGTCGCCCACCTTAGATTTCGCCAGTCACACGGAACGCCGCGGACTTAGGCCCGCAGCGCCCCGTGGTCAATGCGGCGCCTAGTCGTTCTTGGGCTTTCGGTTGCGGGACTTGGGCAGCGTTCGTCCCAACGCCTTAAGCGCTGCATACTCGCGATCGGCATCGGCTTTGCGCTCGGCCTTCCTACGCTCGTCAAACTTCCTGTACTCCGCCTTGGCGCGTTGCTCGGCGCGGTCGTGTCGCACTTGACCGCCGTGCGTGAGCACCAGACGACCAAGCTGATGAAGTTGCCGCTCCAAGAGTTCAGTGGCTTCCGCCATCAGTGTGAGCCGGCCAACGTCCAACTGGTCCTCGAAAATATCGAGCAAGATCGTCGTCAATCGGTTCAGCTCTCTGACTTCTGCGGGGGCCAGGTAGTTCTTAGCGATCACAGCATCCTGTTGCCGGATGTCGGCCTTCGGCCAAACTTGCAGACCCATGTTCGGCGCGGCGGCGTCGGCACGGCCAATCATCGGTTCCGAGGGCGTGCGATTGACGACCGCGTAGAAGAGCTTCGCCTGGGTCTGTCGATAGAATTCTCGGGCGGCGTCCGAGTGAGGATCATAGTCCTGGCACATGGCGCAAATGGAGCGAAGCTCGGCATAGACATTCGCCTCCGATGCGCGAATGTCGCGTATCGCATCTCGCAGTTCAGCGACGCGGTCCTGTTCCCCCGACGCTTTCAGCCGCTCTACATCAACGACGAAGCCCTTTGTCGCGAAGCGAACCAAAATCGCGGTCGCCCACTTTCGGAACAGCGTCGCCTGAGCTGAGCTCACGCGATAGCCGACCGAGATGATCATATCGAGGCTGTAGAGGGTCCCGGGGCGACCGCCACTTGTTTGCATTTTTTGCAAAGAAGTCTCTTCGGTCAGTTCGCCCTCTTCGAGCACATTGGCGATGTGCCTTGAGATAACCGACACATCCCGGCCAAACAGACTGGCCATTTGAGCCTGGGTCATCCAAAGCGCATCACCGTCGTAGCGCAACTCGACGCGCACGCCCTTGTCGGTTCCGTAGACTAGGAACTGATGGCCCGTGTCCGCGTCTTCGAAAACGCGGACTGGATCGTCACTCGAGTCATCGGTCATCGACATTGGTCCGCCCCCGCGCAAAGAGAACGATAGTAGAACACGCGTGACGTCGGCGGCCAAGTCCGTCACGCCCCGCCGCGGTCAATGCGGCGCCGGCGCCGCGCTTGCGAACTTCCAGCGCACCTTGGCGCCGCTCTCGGCCCGGGCCTGGCCGCGCAGCACGATCTGCTGGGCGCGGCGCGGCTTGCCGCCCTGGAAATAGACGCTGGTCTCGATGTCCGCCGACTGCGCGTCGTTGCGCAGCCACCAGCCGTGGTCGTCGTCGCTGGTGCGCAGCAGCACGCTCTTGCCGTCGCGCGCCAGGCTGGCGCTGACGTCGGGATGGACGTGGAAACGCACCTTGAACGGGATGAACCGGCGCCCCGCCTCGCCCATGTCGCCGTCCTTGGCCGCGATCAGCATGTCCTCGCCGCGCAGCTCGTCCGCCGCCAGGTCGAGATAGAGCCGCCGCTCGTGCCGCAGCCCGAACCGCCGGACCCAGCCGTCATGCGCCAGCTCCAGCCACAGCGCCTGCTCGGTCTCGTAACGGCGCGCCTCGACATTTTGATAGGCGCCCACCAGCCGCGGCCCCAGGGCCGAGGCCCGGAACCCGCGCAGCGGCTCGCCGCACGGCTCGTCCGAGATCGACAGCGTCGAGGACGCGTCCACCAGCCGCAGCGCCTGCGGCCCGGCGGCCTCCGGCGACCAGGCGCTGGCGGCGATCAGCCGGCGGCCCTGGGCCAGCACCTCCATGGCCAGCGGCTGGGCGCAGGCGGTGACGCTCCACGGCCCCTGGGCCGGCGGCGCGGCGTCGGCGAAGATCTGCAGGCTGCGGCCTTCCAGCCGGTGATAGCCGTTGCGCGAGGCCGGCGGCCGCGTCCCGCCGCTGGCCTCGGCCGCCTTGGCCGCGGCGACATAGGTCCGGGTTCCGGCCTCGCCGCCCTGCAGTTCGGGCAGCGCGCCGTCGGCCAGGGTGAAGAACCGCACCGCCCCCGACAGCCGGTCGATGGCCCGCATCATCTCTTCCGGCGCCGGGCGCCCGCGCTGCACCAGCGCATCGTCGAGGATCTGCAGGTCGAACAAGAGCTCCAGCGCCGCGCGCGGACAACGGCTCGCATGGCCGCCGTCGGCCGGCACGCTGGCCGGCAGCGCCTTGACCAGCCGCGCCAGCGCCTGCGCCATCAGCTTCTCGCCCGCCTCGCCGGCCAGCGCCGCCCCGGCCAGCGCCGCCACGCTGGCGCGCTCGGCCGCCCGCGCAGGGCCGTCGGACAGCGCCAGCAGGTGCCGCGCCTGCCGCGCCAGGTCCAGCGCGATCAGCCCGGTCTCCATGTCGGAGGCCTTGGCGCAGATGGTCTTGGCTCCGCAGGCCAGGTGCAGCACCCGCCGCTCCAGCACCTCGGGGCTCCAGGAAAACGTGTTCCAGCGTCCGAACACGCCGCGCCAGTCGAGGGTCAGGCGCAGCGCCTCGGCCGCCCCCTCCTCGCCCAGGGCCAGCAGATCGCGCATCCAGTCGAAGCCGTGGAGGCCGACCGCGAAGCCATGGCTGGGGCTGGGCCGGTCCCAGGGGTCGCCGCCTGCGCCGACCTCCATCGCCACCCCCGCGAACAGGAAGCGTCCGCCCAGGATCTTGCGGCCGGTCTCGGGATCGGCCGGGCGCGGGTCCTTCGGCGCGACGGCCAGGCCCTCGGGGCGCGGCCGGGCCAGCAGCCAGCGATGCAGCGCCGACCCCGCCCAGTCGCGGCGGCCCTGGCGCAACACGCCGGCCGCGATGGCCTGACCCCAAAGGCCGGCCGGATGTTGAAAACCTGTCGAGGGCGCAGCCGCCACCCGGTCAGCCGCCCTTCAGCGCGCGGATGTTGTCCGCATACTTGCTGGGGCCGCCCTTGAACACGGCGGTGCCGGCGACCAGCGCGGTCGCCCCGGCCGCAACGCACAGCGGCGCGGTCTCGGGCGTCACGCCGCCGTCGACTTCCAGCTCGATGTGCTTGCCGCTGGCGTCGATCATCTTGCGCAGCGCCTCGATCTTGCGCAGCTGCGAGTGCATGAACTTCTGGCCGCCGAAGCCGGGATTGATCGACATGACCAGGATCAGGTCGATCTCGTCCATCATCCACTGGATCACCGACGGATCGGTCGACGGGTTGAACACCACCCCGGCCTTGGCCCCCAGCTCGCGGATGCGCTTCAGGGTGCGGTTCAGGTGCGGGCCGCTCTCGGGGTGGACGCTGATATAGTCGGCGCCGGCCTCGCGGAACGCTTCCAGGTACGGATCGGCCGGCGCGATCATCAGGTGGACGTCGAAGGGGATCTTCGCGTGCGGGCGCAGGGCCTTCACGATGTCGGGGCCCAGGGTGATGTTCGGCACGAAGTGGCCGTCCATCACATCGACATGCACCCAGTCGGCGCCCGCCGCCTCGATCGCCGCCACTTCTTCGCCGAGCTTGGCGAAGTCGGAGGCCAGGATGGACGGGGCGATGATCGGAGCGGTCATGGTGTTCGACTTAGCCAAGGGTGGAGTTCGGGACAAGGTTGTCTGGGCGACTAAACTTCGCGTCGTAGGCGAGCGGCGTAGAATCCGTCCTGTCCGCCGGGCCGCTGGTGCGGCAGCAGGCGCAGCGTCCCGTCCGCCAGCAGGCTGGCCGCCGGCGCGCCCGCCTCGCCCGGCTGGGCCGGGACGAGCGCGAATTCGGGATGGCGGTGCAGGAAGCCCATGATCTGCGCCTCGCCTTCTTCGGGCTCCAGCGAGCAGACGCAATAGACCAGCCGTCCGCCCGGCTTCACCCGCCGCGCGGCGGAATCGAGCAGCCGGCTCTGCACGCTGGCCAGGGCCGCCACGTCGCTCGGCCGGGCCGCCCACAGCACGTCGGGATGGCGGCGATAGGTGCCGGTGGCGCTGCACGGGGCGTCCAGCAGCACGGCGTCGAAGGTCCGCGCGTCGTCCCATTCGCCGGCGTCGGCGGTGACGATCTCGGCCGCCAGGCCCATGCGATCGAGGTTCTCCTTCACCCGCGTCAGCCGCGCCGCCGACCGGTCCACGGCCACGACCTCGGCCCCCGCCGCCGCCAGTTGCAGCGTCTTGCCGCCGGGCGCCGCGCAGAGGTCCAGCGCGCTCTCGCCGGGCTTCACGTCCAGCAGCCGCGCCGGAACCGCAGCGCTGGCGTCCTGCACCCACCAGGCGCCGTCGCCATAGGCCGGCCAGGCCGCGACATCGCCCTTGCGCGCCGTGCGCAGGGTCGGCCCGTCCAGGATCTCGGCCTCCAGCTCGGCGGCCAGCGCCTGCGCGTCGGCGCCCGCCTTCAATGACAGGTCGGTGGCCGGCTCGTCGGCGATCAGCGCCGCCATGGCCAGCGCCGCCTCCGGCCCGAACGCCGCGCTCCAGCGCGCGAACAGCCAGGGTGGGCAGAGCGCCTCGGGATCGTCCAGCTTCGGCGGCTCGCGCAGCAGCCCGCGCAGCACGCCGTTGACCAGGCCCTTGAAGGCCCGGGTGGAGGAATGGCTGGCCGCCAGGTCGACGCTGGTGGTCACCGCCGCAAAGGCCGGCGTATCCATCACGAAGGCCTGGGTGACGCCGATGCGCAGGATGTTGAGCACGCCCTCCGGCGGCGCCTTGGCCAGCTTGGCGTCCAGCGCCCGCTCGATCGGACCCAGCCGCCGCAGCGTGGCCATGGCCAACGCCATGGCGAAGCCGCGGTCGCGCGGTTCGAGGTTGCGGAAGGCGGGCCGTGTCAGGGCCTCGTCCACACCGGCGCGGCGCGCCAGGGCGGAGGCGAGAATGTCGATGGCGGCCCGGCGAGCGGGCAGGCCGATGTCGCGGTCTTCGGTCACCGGCGGGGCGTGCCCTCATTGGACGCCCGATGCAAGGGGGTGATGACTCTCGCCGGCCCCCGCGTCAGCCGCGCTGAGCCCCGCTGGTGTCGCGGGCCAGCTTCGGCGCGCCGCCCTTCGGCGGCCCGCCGCGCCTGTGCTTGCCCTCGATGAGGGCCCGCACCGGCACGTCGAAATAACGCTCGGCCAGCCAGGCCGACCCCAGCACCACCGGGAAGACGGCGATCCCCGCCCAGGGCGCATAGGTCGCCAGGTTGACCCCCGTCGCGCCCGCCAGCGCCTCGGCCATCCGGTACAGCGGAACGTGCAGCACATAGACCCCGTACGAGATCCCGCCGAGGAACAGGCCGATCTTGGCCAGGCGCGGGCTGGGCTCATACTGGGCCGCGAACCAGATCAGCATCGGGTTGAACACCATCAGCAGGATGAGGTTGAGCGTGGCGAAGCGGCTCTCGCCGATCACATGTTCGTTCACGCCCGGCAGGAAGCTGAGGATCATCAGGCCGATCAGGGACAGGGCCATGAGATTCGACTGCACGACGCGGCCGCCGCCGGCCCGCTCGCGCAGCTTGTAGAGCAGCATGCCGTTGAAGAACCCGAAGGCGGCGCGCGCCCCGCCGCCGAAGAACGTGCCCCACTCCGGACCCAGGTCCATGGTGCTGTGACGCCCGACCAGGAAGGCCAGGATCGCGCCGGAGACGCCGACCGCCACCGCCAGCTGGCGGATCGAGAACCTGTAGGCGAAGAACCCGAAGACCCCGCACATGATGAACTCGAAGAACAGCGTCCAGGCGGGGAAGTTCGCCGGAAACAGCGACTGCTCGGGGTTGTCGGTGATGCCGGGCAGCAGCACCAGGTTGGTGAGGACCGAGAGGACCACCTCGCGGTCCAGATGGTCAGGGCCGAAACGGATATTGACCGCCATGGCCGCCACGCCGATCGCGAACCCGAGGAAGTAAAGCGGGTAGAGCCGGACCAGCCGTTGCCACAGGAACTTGCGCCCGCCGAGCCCTGATTTCAGGCGCTTCTCGTAGGTGTGCATCAGCACGAAGCCGCTTAGGGTAAAGAAGAGATCAACCCCGATGACTGCGCCGACCATGAAGTGGGGCTGCGTTCCCCACATCAGCAACTCGGTGTGGACTGCAATGATCACGAACGCGATCACGCCCCTCAACGCGTGCAGCGTATAGAACTGCTGTGCGCGCATAGCGCCCCCCACTGAACTCAACTCTCGCGCCCCCGGACTAAACGCGCGATGCGACGATACTACCTACATCCGTAAATTTACAGTCGATAACATTTGATAGGCTCAACCTCAGGGTTGGTCGGGGAACTGCTCAATGTGGATTTGCGCCGCGCGGCCGAGAGCGCGCCTAGCGCCGCCGCCGCTGAGGCTCTATCTCCCCCTCATGACCGAGCCGCCCAACGCCGCCCCGGGGAAGGAGCTTTCCCCCGCCGCCCGCCGCGCGCTGGAGGAAGCCGCCGCGCGCCACGCCGCCGAACAGGAGCGCCAGGCCCGCGAGGCCGAGCTCGGCGGCCCCTCCGGACCCGAGCCGACCCGCTTCGGCGATTGGGAACGCAAAGGCATTGCGGTTGATTTCTAAGGCCTGAGGTTCCCGCGTCAGGGGCAAGGCGTCGCCCCATGGGCCGCCACGCCCTAGATTGCGGCGACAAGATCCGAAGGCGGAGACGACGATGCGGCGATCGACCGGCATGATCCTTGGCCTGGCCCTGGCGGCGAGCGCCGGCGCGGCCCACGCCCAACAGGCGCCCGACTACCAACAATGGGGCGACAGCCAGAACGGCGGCTATCGCTACAGCTCCGCCGGCCCCGGCGGCGAAGTCTTCGAGGAAGAGATCCGTCGCCATGCGGTGACCCCGCAGACCGAGGCCTACAGCGAGGCCTACTACGCGCCGCCGCCTTGCTGCGGCGCCGGCGGCTACGAGATCCCCACCTATGGCTACGCCTCGCAGAACTACGGCTGGCCCGGCCAGGGCTGCTGCGCGCGCGGCGGCGGCGAGGTGAGCTACAGCTCCTCGTCCTCCAGCTACACGGGCGGCGTGGGCGGCTATCTCGCCGACGGCGCCTGGCCAGGCGGCTACTGGTCCGGCGGCTACTGGCCGGACGGGCGCTACGCCGGCGTCCGGCGCTGGGACTACGACAGCGGCTGGCGCGACCTGCCTGGCCGCCGGCCGGTCGTCGCGCCGCGCTGACCCGCTAGACCCCGGCCATCTCGGCGGCCACCCGCAGCGCCGCGTCGTGCGGATCGTTGGCGGCGGTGATCGGACGACCGCAGACGATGTGGCTGGCGCCGGCCCGCAGCGCGTCGGCCGGCGTGGCCGCGCGCGCCTGATCGTTCTTCGCCGACCAGTCCGGGCGCACGCCCGGCGTCACCACCAGGAAGTCCTTGCCGCCCAGCTTGCGGGCCAGCTCGGCCTCGTGCGGGCTGGCGATCACCCCGTCGGCGCCAGCGGCGATGGCGTGGTGGATGCGGCGCTCGACCAGCGAGCGGGCCGTCTCGTTGAAGCCCATCTCGATCAGGTCGGCGTCGTGCAGGCTGGTCAGCACGGTGACGCCCAGGATCTTCAGGTTCGAGCGGCCGCGGCCCTGCACGGCGGCCTTCAGCACCTGCGGCTCGGCATGGACCGTGAGGAAGTCGCAGCCGGTGTCGGCCAGCACCGCGGCCGAACGCTGGACGGTGGTGCCGATGTCATGCAGCTTCCAATCGAGGAACACCTGCTTGCCCTGCGCCTTTAGCTCCTGGGCCAGGGCCATCCCGCCGCCGGTGGCGAACAGCTCCAGACCCACCTTGTAGAAGCTTACAGCCTCGCCGACGGTTTCGACCAAGGCCCTGGCCTCGGTCACGGTCGGCACGTCCAGCGGCACGATCAGGCGCGGATCGGCACGCACGGGAGCTTCGATGACGGCCATGACGGCATCCTTCCAGGCAGACGCGCGCAACCGCTGGGGGCGGTCGGCGGATTTGGCGAATTGGGCTAAGACGTCTGCATGAGCCAGTGGGACTTCGCCGTCAACTTTTTCGTCGCGCTGTTCGCGCTGATCGACCCGATCGGGAACGTCCCGCTGTTCGCCGCGGCGACCAACGGCGCGCGGAACCGGGAGGCGCGATTCATCTCGGTCTACATCGCGCTGTTCATGCTCGCCTTCCTGACCTTCTTCTACTTCTCGGGCCTGGCGCTGCTGGAGTTCTTCGGGATCTCCCTGGCCGCCTTCCGCATCGCCGGCGGGGTGATCCTGTTCCTGCTCGGCCTGGAAATGGCCCGCGACGACTTCACCGCCGCCTTCGCCGGCGCCGCCGACGAGGACGCGCCGATCGGCGGCGACCGCGCCCAGGCCCGCCGCCGCTTCGAGCGGATGATCGTCCCGTTCGCCATGCCGCTGCTGATCGGGCCGGGTGCGATCTCGACGGTGGTGATCTACGCCAGCGAGGCCAAGAAGTTCGGCCTCGGCGGCGCGGCGGCCGGCGTGGCGGTGATCACCGCGATCTCGGTCTTCACCATGCTGATCTTCTGGGCGACACCGCTGATCACCCGCCTGCTCGGCAAGATCGGCCTGACCATCGTGGTCCGCGTGCTCGGCCTGATCCTCTGCGCCCTGGCCGTGCAGTTCATCATCGCCGGCATCGCCGAGTCCACCGCCGGGGTGATCCTGCGCGAAGCCGCGGCGCCCTACGCGAAGCCCTAGCGGCGCCTTTCTGCTGGGCGCCGGGCGAAAACCTGCCCATCGCCTGCTCATCGGCAGGCTTTTCGACGTCCTATCGTCAGAAATCGCGGCAACCGGCAGCTTGCCAGTGTGGCCCTGCCGATAGGCGCCGCTCAGACCGTCCCGCGGATGCGCGGTCCCTGCGAGGCCATCAGCGCCAGCGCCCACTCGTCCGGCAGCAGCTTGACCCCCGCCGCGATCGCCTTGTTCGGCGCGCCGGGCACGCAGATCGGCCGGTTGGCCTCGGCCGCCTCGTAGCCGGCGGCGGCCACCTCATCGGCTCCCAGCCACATCCACGGCGGCGCCGCACGGCTGATCTGCTCGCGCGTGTCGTTGACGTCGTGGAACTCCGAATAGGTGAAGCCGGGGCACAGCGCCGAGACGTGGACGCCCTTGTCCAGCGTCTCCAGGTGCAGGCTCTGGGAGGCCTTGATCAGATAGCTCTTCACCGCCCCGTAAAGGGTTGCGCCCGGCGAGCCGGGGATCAGCCCGGCCAGCGAGGCGACATTGACGATCCGGCCGAACCGGCGCTCGGTCATGCCCGACAGCACGCGGTAGGCCAGTTCGGTCGGCGCGGTCAGCATCACCCGCAGGAAGGCCTCGTGCGTCTCCCACGACGACTCAAGAAAGCCGCCCGGCACCCCGTAGCCGGCGTTGTTGACCAGCACGTCGGCCGACCGGCCATGCGCGGTCAGGTGGTCGAGGATCTGGCCGGGCGCCTCCGGTTCGCTGAGGTCGGCGGCGATGGTCAGCGTCTCCACCCCGTGCTTGAGGCGGATCTCCTCGGCCAGCCGCTCCAGGCGGTCGGTCCGGCGGGCGGTCAGGGCCACGTCGTAGCCGTGGCTGGCGTAGATCTTGGCGAAGGCCGCGCCGATCCCGGCCGAGGCTCCCGTCACCAGCGCCAATCTGCGATCCATCTGCGCCCCTTGCGTCCCGAACAGGGCCGAAGGTGGCGAAAGCGGCCACAAGGTCAAGCGCGCGGCGGCGTGACGCGGGCACGTCGCGATTGTACGTTCGCCAGATTGGGTGTAATCGCGCCCGCCGTTGCGGCATCGGGCCGCGCTTGGGAGCCTCTGTCGTGTTCCCGGAGACCTTGAATGGCTGACTCAGCCGCCGTCGCTCCAGAAGCGACCGAGGAATCTCACTCCCACAAGCGGGAAAGCTTCGCCGCCCTGGCCCTGGGGGCGATCGGCGTCGTGTTCGGCGACATCGGCACCAGCCCGCTCTACGCGATGAAGGAAGCGCTGCACCACTCGCGCTCCGGCGGCGCCAGCGAGCTGGCCGTCCTGGGCGTCGTGTCGCTGGTGATCTGGGCGCTGATCCTGATCGTGACGATCAAGTACGTCGTCTTCCTGATGCGGGCCGACAACAAGGGCGAGGGCGGCACCCTGGCCCTGATGGCCCTGGCCCAGCGCAGCCTGCCAAAGCGCTCGGCCTGGGTGTTCTTTCTCGGCGTGATCGGCGCGGCGCTGTTCTACGGCGACGGCATCATCACCCCGGCGATCTCCGTGCTGTCGGCCGTCGAGGGCCTCAAGGAAGCGCCCGGCGTCGGCAACGGAATCGAGCCCTACCTGGTGCCGATCGCGGCCGGCGTGCTGATCGCGCTGTTCATGGTCCAGGCCCGCGGCACCCATCGCGTGGCGGCCTTCTTCGGCCCGATCACGGCGCTGTGGTTCCTCGTGCTCGGCGGCATGGGCCTCTATCACATCTTCGACGACTGGACGATCGTGCGGGCCTTCCTGCCCCACTACGGGATCGTGTTCCTGGTCAACAACGGCTGGGTCGGCTTCGTCATTCTCGGCAGCGTGTTCCTGGCCGTGACCGGGGCCGAGGCCCTCTACGCCGACATGGGACACTTCGGAAAAGGCCCGATCCAAGCTTCCTGGCTGTGGTTCGTCCTGCCGTGTCTGGCGCTGAACTATCTGGGCCAGGGCGCGAATGTGCTCGCCCACCCAGAAGCGCGCTTCAATCCGTTCTGGGAAATGGTCCCGGAGATCGCCTACTGGCCGGTGCTTGTGCTGGCCACCGCCGCGACCGTCATCGCCAGCCAGGCGGTGATCACCGGCGCCTTTTCGATGACCCAGCAGGCCGTGCAACTCGGCCTGTTGCCGCGCATCGACATCCGCCGCACCTCCGAGACCCAGGCCGGCCAGATCTACGTGCCGCAGGTGAACACCTATCTGATGATCGGCGTCCTGGTGCTGCTGTTCACCTTCCAGAACTCATCGTCCCTGGCCGCCGCCTACGGCATCGCGGTGACCGGCGCGATGTTTGTCGACACCCTGCTGTTCTTCGTGATCATCCGCCACATGTGGAAGCGGCCGCTGTGGCAGGCCGCTCTGGGCGCCGGGGCGTTCGGCGTCATCGACCTGGTGTTCATCGGCTCCAACCTGCTGAAGATCCCGGACGGAGCCTGGATGCCTCTCGTGATGGGCGCCTTCCTGGTGCTGATCATGTGGACCTGGACCCGCGGCGCGCAGATCCTGTCGGACAAGACCCGCCGCGACTCCGTGCCTCTGATCGAGCTGTCCGAGATCCTCAAGGCCCGCGCCCCGCACCGCGCGCCGGGCACGGCGATCTTCCTGACCTCGGACCCGGACATCGCGCCCGTCGCCCTGATGCACAACCTCAAGCACAACAAGGTTCTGCACGAAAAGAACATCATCCTCACCGTGGTCACCGCCGAGACCCCGCGGGTGCGCGAAGACGACCGCATCCGCATCGAGCCGGTCAACGACGACTTCAAGAAGGTGTTCATCTCCTACGGCTTCATGGAGAGCCCGAACCTGCCCAAGGCGCTCGGCCTCTGCCGCAAGCTGGGTCTGAAGTTCGACATCATGGCGACCAGCTTCTTCCTCGGCCGCCGCTCGATCATCGCCTCGGCGCAGTCGGGCATGCCGCTCTGGCAGGACAAGATCTTCATTTTCCTCATGAAGAACGCCGCCAATCCGACCGACTTCTACAAGATCCCGCCCGGCCGCGTCGTGGAGCTGGGCACCCAGGTGAGCGTCTAGATGAGTATTCTGAGTATCGCCGCGGACACGCTGTGGATCATCGCCCTGTCGATCATGGCGGGCGGCGCGCGCGTGGCCTGGCGGCGAATGGACGCCAAGACCATGGTGCCGATGATCGGAACCTGGCGGCTGCCGCGCAACCAGGCCCTGATCCTCCCGATCGTGCTGGCCTTCGTCGCCGGGGCGGTCATGCTCTGGGGCCACCGGAGCGCGTCCGACCTGAGCTACAGCATCATCTTCTTCGGCCTGCGCGCGACCCTGGCGGCGGTGATCGCCATGCTGCACTTGCAATGGCTGAAGGGCGCGGTCGCCACGCTCGACTCCGAAGGCGCGCTGAAGCCCTGAGGGCTCAGGGCAGCGGGATCTCGTAGGTCCGCTTGACGGTTTCCATCGGCACGTCGGTCTTGACGCTCTGGACGCTGGGAATGCGCGTCAGATGGTCGGCCTGAAACCGCCAGTAGCTGTTCAGGTCGGCGGTCACGATCCGCAGCAGCGCGTCGCATTCGCCGGTCGTCAGGTAGCATTCCACCACCTCCGGGAACCGCCGGATCGCCTCGGCGAACTGGTGGGTGACCTCGGCGTCCTGGGTCTTGAACCAGACCCGCGCGAACACCGTCAGCCCGACCCCCAGCTTGGCCCCGTCCAGCACCGCCACGTAGCGCTCGATGACGCCGGCTTCCTCAAGCAGACGCACCCTGCGCAGGCAGGGCGAAGGCGAGAGTCCCACCTCGCGGGCGAGTTCTATATTCTGCATGCGGCCGTCGCGCTGCAGGGCGCGAAGGATGCGTCGGTCGATCGCGTCGAGTTTCATTGGCGCCTGGCGCCCCCAGCTATGAGCGAATTGAAATCGCATGCCAATTTCGCGCTCATTGTTGGTGTCTTTGCAATCCAATTGTTTTGATCTTGGCCTAGGGTGCCGATCTTGAATCCGATTTTGGCTTAGGGTGCCGAGCATGACCACGACCACGCCCCCCATCAAAAAAGTCGTCCTCGCCTATTCGGGCGGCCTCGACACCTCGATCATCCTGAAGTGGCTGCAGACCGAGTACGGGGCGGAGGTCGTCACCTTCACCGCCGATCTCGGCCAGGGCGAAGAAATCGAGCCGGCGCGCGCCAAGGCGCTGGCCGCCGGCGTGAAGCCCGAGAACATCTTCATCGAGGACGTGCGCGAGGAGTTCGTGCGCGACTTCGTGTTCCCGATGTTCCGCGCCAACACGGTCTATGAGGGCCAATACCTGCTCGGCACCTCGATCGCCCGGCCGCTGATCGCCAAGCGCCAGATCGAGATCGCCCGCCAGACCGGGGCCGACGCCGTCAGCCACGGCGCCACCGGCAAGGGCAACGACCAGGTCCGCTTCGAGCTCGGCTACTACGCCCTGGAGCCCGACATCCACGTCATCGCCCCCTGGCGCGAGTGGGACTTCAAGTCCCGCGAAGCCCTGCTGGACTTCGCCGAGAAGCACCAGATCCAGATCACCAAGGACAAGCGCGGCGAGGCCCCGTTCAGCGTCGACGCCAACCTGCTGCACTCCTCGTCCGAGGGTAAGGTGCTGGAGGATCCGGCGGTCGAGGCGCCCGAGTTCGTGCACATGCGCACCATCGCGCCGGAGGACGCGCCGGACGAGCCGACCATCTTCACCATGGACTTCGAACACGGCGACCCCGTCGCCATCGACGGCGTGAAGATGAGCCCGGCCACGCTGCTGACCAAGCTCAACCAGCTCGGCCACGACAACGGCGTCGGCCGCCTCGACCTGGTCGAGAACCGCTTCGTCGGCATGAAATCGCGCGGCGTCTACGAGACTCCGGGCGGGACCATCCTGCTGGCCGCCCACCGCGGCATCGAGAGCATCACCCTCGACCGCGGCTCGATGCACCTGAAGGACGAGCTGATGCCGAAGTACGCATCGCTCATCTACAACGGCTTCTGGTTCGCGCCCGAGCGCGAGATGCTGCAGGCCGCCATCGACCTCAGCCAGAAGAACGTCACCGGCCAAGTCCGCGTGAAGCTCTACAAGGGCAATGTCAGCGTCATCGGCCGCACCAGCCCCTACTCGCTCTACGACCAGGATCTGGTCACGTTCGAGGAAGGCAAGGTCGCGTACGACCACCGTGACGCCGCCGGCTTCATCAAGCTCAACGCCCTGCGCCTGCGCGTCGCCGCCAGACGCGACCGTCGGGGCTAAGCCTCGACCTTGTTGTAGGGATACTGGTCGCGGATCTCGTAGGCGAAGAAGCTGCCTTTCGAGTCCGCGTCCAGGAAACTTCGGTGCACTTCGCCGGGCACGCCGACATAGACGTAGCGGTCCCCGTCGTGGAACGTGACGAACAACTTCGCGCGGTTGGCGTCGTAGGAAATCTCGCGGATCGCTTCGGAGTCGACCTGCATGTCGGGGGTCTCCTATCTCCGTGGACACCCCTAAACGCGCAGAGCGGGCGAAAGAGTTCCCCGCCAAGCTGAGCCGTGCCAAGCTCGCCCCCTAACACGGCCGCGTCCGCCGGCCGGAATCAGGGGGAAACATGCAACCGCACAGCTACGTGGCGCTGGTCACGATCGCCGCGCTTCTGACCTATTTCTGGATGGGCCTGCGGGTCGGCCAGGCCCGCGCCAAGAGCGGCGTCGCCGCGCCCGCCATGACCGGCGACCCGATCCTCGAGCGCCACATTCGCGTCCACTACAACACCCTGGAATGGCTGCCGATCTTCCTGGCCGCCATGTGGCTGTTCGCGATCTACTGGAACGACCTGATCGCCGCCGGCCTGGGCGTGGTCTGGATCGTCGGCCGGGTCCTCTATGCGCTGGGCTATGTCGCCGACCCGAAGAAGCGCGAGGCCGGCTTCATGATCCAGCTCGCCGCCACCGCGATCCTGCTGTTCGGCGCCGCCGGGCGGATCATCTGGACCCTCGCCGTCGTCGGCGCCTAGAACAGCACCACGGCCTGCCAGATCGCCAGGCCGGTCACCACGCAACCCACGACCCAAGTCAGCGCCCGGATCGGCATGACCTTGGTCATCCATCCGGCGATCGGGGCGGCCACGACGCCGCCCGCGATCAGGCCCAGCACCGACCACATGTGATCGGCCAGGCCCTCGGTCTTCCAGTGACCTGTCACCAGCGCCGCCAGGAACGCCGCCGACACCGCCGCGGCGACGAACGCCTCGGCGGCGTTGGTGGTGCCGATCGCCTTGCGCGGGTCGGCGCCCGAGCCGAGCAGGGTCGAGGTCACCACCGGCCCCCAGCCGCCGCCGCCGACGGCGTCGAAGAACCCGCCGACCAGGCCCAGCGGCGCCGGCGCCTTCCACGAGAACGGCTTGGGCCGCGCGCCCTTCCAGGCGCGGTAGAGGATGACCAGACCCATCAGGCCGAGCCAGGCCACCACGAACGGCTTGATCTTCTCGCCGTCGATCGAGGTCAGCAGGTAGGTGCCGGCCACACCGCCGACGACCCCGCCCAGCGAAAGCAGCACCAGCAGCCGCCAGTCGATGTTGCGATGGGCGATATGCGAAACGGCCGAAGCCGCGCCGGTGAACACCTTGGCCGCATGGACGCTGGCCGAGGCGCTGGCCGGGGGCACGCCGTTGGCCAGCAGCACCGTCGTCGAGACCACGCCATAGGCCATGCCCAGGGCGCCGTCGACGAGCTGGGCCGCGAAGCCGACCGCCGCATAGAGCCAGAACTCAGGACCCATCGCCCCTCCAAATCGAGCTCCGCAACTCGCAGAGCTTTCCCAGGGAGGCAATGGGGATTACCTCGGGGCGGAGTCAGCATTTCTGCGTTCCTCTCACCCTCGAGCCTCCATGGACCTGCCGGTCGATCCCGCCCGCTACGCCGCCTTTCTGGGGGTGATGGCCGTCATGGCCGTGACGCCCGGCCCGGCCAATCTGTTCGCCATCGCCACCGGCGCCCAGAAGGGCAAGGGCGCGGCCCTGGTCGGGGTGGCGGGCATGAACACCGCGACGCTGGTCTGGTTCGGCGCGGCGGCGCTCGGCCTCGGCGCCCTGATCCTGGCCTTCCCGCAGATCTTTCACCTGCTGGCCTATGCCGGCGCCGCCTACATCGCCTGGTTGGGCGTGAAGTCGCTGATGGGCGCGTTCCGCCACGACGCCAAGCCGGGCCACGGCGCCTTCAAGCAGGGCAAGTCGGCCTTCCTCGACGGCTTCACGGTGCAGATCGCCAACCCCAAGGCGGTGCTGTTCTTCACCGCCGTCCTGCCGCCGTTCCTGGATCCGGCCCGGCCGCTGCCTGCGCAGCTGGCCGCCTTCGCCTGCGCCACCCTCAGCCTCGATATCCTGGCCATGAGCGCCTACGGCCTGGGCGGCGCGGCCCTGGCCGCCAAGATGACCGAGCCACGCTTCGCCAGGGGGTTTGCGATCGCGGTCGGTCTGCTGCTGCTCACCGCGGCGGTCCTCATGGCCCGAAAGGCTGGCGGAGCTTAACAAGCGCAACCATAATTAGGCCCAGGTGTTTTCACCTAGTGCGCCAACTTCCTCGCGGTACGAGGAAATTCGGGTCCAAAAGGTCATGTCACGTAAAACCGCCGCCATCGTCGCCAGCCTGGCTCTCTCGGGTCTATTGGCCGCCTGCACGACCGCCACGCCCTACCAGCCCAACGTCGCCGGCCAGAGCGTTTCGGGCGGCTATTCCGAGCAACAGCTGGAAGCCGACCGCTTCCGCGTCACCTTCGCCGGCAACAGCCTGACCTCGCGCGAGACCGTCGAGGGCTACCTGCTGTACCGCGCCGCCGAGCTGACCGTGCAGCAGGGCTTCGACTGGTTCTCGGTGGTCGATCGCAACACCGAGGCCGACCGCCGCACCTATATCGACCGCGATCCGTTCTACAGCCCCTGGTACGGCCCCAGCTACGGCTACTGGCGCCCGTACTGGCGCTATTACGGCGGCTCGTACGGCTGGCGGACCTGGGACCCCTATTATGGCGACCCCTTCTGGTCGAACAGCATCGACGTGCGCACGGTGACCAAGTTCGAGGCCAGCGCCGAGGTGGTGATGCGCCGCGGCGCCAAGCCGGCCGAAGATCCCAGCGCCTTCGACGCCCGCGCGGTCATGACCAACCTCGGGCCGCGGGTCCTGCGCCCCGTGCCGAAGTAGGGCGCGGCGCTCAGCCCGCCTTCAGCACCGGCGCCTCGGTCCAGTCGTCCAGCGCCCCCATCGGGCCTGGGCGGCCGATCGCATAGCCCTGAACTTCGGCGCAGGCCTCGCCGCGCAGGAATTCCAGCTGCTCTGGCGTTTCCACGCCCTCGGCGGTGACTGGAATGTCCAGGCTGCGGCCCAGGCCCAGCACCGCCCTGACGATGGCGGTGGCCCGCTCGTGCCGGTGGATGTTCTCCACGAAGCTCTTGTCGATCTTGATCTTGTCGAACGGGAACGACTGCAGCGTCGACAGCGACGAGAACCCGGTGCCGAAGTCGTCCATGGCGATCCGCACGCCCAGCGCCTTCAGCCGGCGCAGGTTGTCCAGCGCCCGCTGATAGTCCTTGAACAGGGCGGTCTCGGTGATCTCCAGCTCCAGCCGGCGCGGGGCCAAGCCGGTCTCCAGCAACACCTCGTGAACCACCGCCGCCAGGTTCGCCTGGTGCAGCTGGACCGGCGACAGGTTCACCGCGATCCGCAGCGGCCTGTCCCAGGCCGCCGCATCGGCGCAGGCCTTGCGCAGGACCCACTCGCCCAGCGGCAGGATCAGCCCGCTCTCCTCGGCGACCGGGATGAAGTCGATCGGCGCGACCATGCCGCGGGTCGGGTGGCGCCAGCGCACCAGCGCCTCGAAACCGCAGATCTCGCCGTCCTCGGCCCGGGCCAGCGGCTGGTAGTGCAGCACCAGCTCCTCGTCGAGGATCGCCTGGCGCAGCTCGCGCGCCAGGGTCCGGCGCTCCCGGATCGACTCGTCCATCTCGCGCTTGAAGAAGCGGTAGCTCCCGCGGCCGTCTTCCTTGGCGCGGTACAGCGCCATGTCGGCATTGGCCAGCAGCGCCTCGCCGGTGGCCCCATCGTCGGGATAGAGGCTGACGCCCAGACTGGCGCCGACCTGCAGGTCCTGGTCCGCATAGGTCACAGGCGCGCTCAGAACCTCCAGCAAGGTGGTGCAGAGCTCGGCCGCGGCCGCCGGCTGGTCCTCGACGCCGATCTGCACGACCACGAACTCGTCCCCGCCCAGGCGCGCGGCGAAGGCCGGGGCGACGACCGACTGCTGCAGCCGCCGGGCGGTCTCGGTCAGGATCGCGTCGCCGGCCAGATGGCCGTGCAGGTCGTTGGCTTCCTTGAAGTGGTCCAGGTCGATGCAGATCACCGACAGGCTCTCGCCGGTGACGGCGATACGGTCCATGGCCTGGGCCAGGCGCGCCTGCATCATGTTGCGGTTGGCCAGGCCGGTGAGGCCGTCATGCTCGGCCAGGTAGCGGATCTTTTCCTCGGCCGAGCGCCGCTCGCGCAGGTCGCGGACCGCCAGCACCATCAGGTCGCCCGACCCGCCGCGCTGCGCCTCCAGCATGCGCCCGAAGGCCTCCACCGGGATCTCCTCGCCGCCGCCGCGGGGGCGCAGGCGGCCCTCGCGCCGCGCATCCAGGGCGATGCCGGCGGCGTCGTCCAGGATCAGCAGGTCGCCTTCCAGGCGCTCGCCGATCAGCTCGCCGACGCTGGTCCCCGCCAGGGCGCAGAAGGCGGCGTTGGCGTCCTGGATGCGGTCGCCGCGGACCACCACGATGCCTTCATAGGCGGCGTCCGCCAGGCGGCGGATGCGATTCAGGGCCTGGGCGTTGGCCCCGCCCTCGATCAGCACAGCGCCCAGGCCGCCCAGGATGATCAGGCCGACGATCAGCGCCACCGCCACGGTCATCATCACCGACGACAGCAGCTGCGCCGGGACGTCGATGCTCGGGTCGGGAATGACCGTGATCGCGCCCATGCCCGCAAAGTGCAGGCTGCAGATCGCGATGGTCAGCAGAAGGCCGCCGATCAGCTGTTGCGACAGCAGGCGCGCGTCGCGCGCCACGAACATCGCCGCCAAGGCTACGCCGACGCCCACCAGGACCGACCCGGCGACGATGTTGAGATCCCAGGCCAGCACGCCCTCGGTCACATAGGCGCTCATGCCGGTGTAGTGCATCGCCCCGACCCCGAAGCCGGCCAGCAGCCCGCCCGCGATCTTGCCGGCCCGTCCGGGCGCGAACGCCGCCGCCGCAAAGGCCGCGGCCATGAACACGCCGGCGATCAGCAGCGAGGCCAAGGTGCCCATCGGCAGGAAGCCCGAGCGCAGCCCGGTCTCATAGGACAGCATGGCGATGAAATGGGTCGCCCAGACCGAACAGCCCGCCACGAGACCGGTCAGCAGCACCCAGGCTGCACGCACTCCGTGTCCCGCCGACGTTCGCATCCTTGAGTATAAGCGAAACGCGGTGAAGCAACCGCCGAAGCAAACGAGTCCAGCAACAACAACCAGGCGCAGATCATGCTCTGTCGCAAGGCAAGTTAATACTTTGAACACTTTAAAAGGAGCCCCGACGGGTGAAATCAGGGCGCGCTTTTAGGAAATCGGGGTAAATAAACCTCTCATGTCTTGAGAAAAACCTCAGGCGGCCGCGGCGGCCCGCCATCCAAGCCCGACGGCCTGCACCGCAGGCATCGCGCGCAGCCGCTCCACCAGATGCAGCGCCGTTTCGGCGGGCAGGCCGCGCGCCTCGATCCGCACCCGGGTGCAGGCCGCGCCCTGCTCAGCCTCGAGCGTCAGGATCTCGGCCCCCTGCACGGCGAACGGCCCGAGCAGCCGCAGCACGATGTCGGCCTCGGGCCTTGCCTCGATCAGGAAGGTGCGGCGCTCAACCATGTTTGAGCCCCTTGCCGCCATAGACCTGCGCCAGCAGCAGTCGGCCGGCCTCGTCGAACGCCCGCAGGGACAGCGCCTCGGCCGCGCCCTCGGTCGCCCAGATCAACTCGCAGGTCGGCGCGGCGCTGGGCCAGGCCAGGTCCAGCGCCTGCTCCACGGCGAACAGCGCCTCGAGGCCGCCGCCGGCCGCCAGCCGGGCCTCCAGGCGCGCCGTCTGCTCCAGCAGGGCTTCATGGGCCAGCGCGGCGGCGAACCGGCGAGCAGCCAGCCCCGCGCCGGCGGGATCGGAGGGAAGGTCGGAGAATTCCATGGTGGTCAGTCCTTTCGAGGATGAAGGACCGACGGAGCGCGCGCACAAAAAAACCCCGCTGCCTGTTCGGGAGCGGGGTTCCTGATCTTGCGATCCGTCGGCTTGTTTAAAGCGCGCGCGTTCGCCCCGTCCCAATGGTGGGGGTAATAATAATCATCATGGTGGTTTTCGACGCGCAGGCGGCCGGACGCGCCGCGGGCGCGTTCTTCAGGCCGGCAAGGTCGAGAGCCAGGGTCATCGCCGGGACCTATAGCGCAAGGCCGGCGGCGCGCGCAACTCAGCTCGCGGTCTGGGCCGCGCCCGAAAAGCAAAAGGGCCGCCCGAAGGCGACCCCTGCATGGTCCGATTTCCGATTGGAGCGGGCGAAGAGATTCGAACTCTCGACCCCAACCTTGGCAAGGTTGTGCTCTACCACTGAGCTACGCCCGCACTCCGAAGCGACTTGGTTTCCCGTGCCGCCCGAAAATCGAGAGCGGGCTTATGGCAGAGCGCCCGCACGTTGGCAACACCCCTAGCCACCAAATTTCGGACTCTTTAGCCGACGCTTGTTCACGTGGTCCTTCGGAGCCTCCGCAACCTCCTCCGGGAACTCCCCGCGGAAGTAGTAGCGCTGCCAGGCTTCCTTGGTCGCGTCGGGGTCGGCGCGGAAGATTCGCTTGTTGAATTCGCTGCGGTGCTTTTCCCAGGTGTCGTACTGCTCGCGCAGCTCGGGATTGCGGTCCATGCCGCGGATCACCGGCTGGAACTCGGCCAGTTCGCGGTCCTTGGTCAGGGTGATGAAGCAGAAGGGCTCGCCCTTCTCGAACCGCACCCGGCCCGGCCGGGTGAATATCCAGTTCATCGTGAAGGGGAACGGCAGCCACTCGGTCTCGACCAGGCCGGCCAGCGGCTGGATCCCGTCCTTGATGTGGTTGGGCGGACCCTGGGCGATCATCGACCAGCCGGGCGGGGTCTTGAACAGATAGCCGGGGTGGAAGGTCATCACCCCGTGGCTGAAGTGGCTCTTCACGAAGTTATGGAAATCCGGGTGCGGCCGGTCGGGGATGAGCTTGATGTCCTCCTGCATCACTCCGCCGTTCCACTCGGCCGTGAACGCCATCGGGGAGAGGATCTCCCAGCCGGTGGTGTTGGCCATGGTCAGCGGCAGGCAGCGATACGGGTGGCGCTCGGCGAAACGGTCCATCCAGGCGCGCTGCGGGCGTCCCGGCACGATCTCCGGCGGCCGCTCGGCGGTGGGATAGCACTCGAGCTCCATGGGCTCCTCCAGCTTGTGTCCTTGCGACTGCTCTAGACCCGTGATCGGCCCGCCGCTAGCGGCCAGCGCAGACCTTGCGCTAAGCAGTCGCCATGAAGACCCGTTCCGACCTCATCGCCTTCTTCGACGCGCACGGCGTCGAGCACCACACCACCGACCATCAGGCGGTGTTCCGGGTCGGCGAGGGCGAGGGGATCAAGGACGACATCCCCGGCGCCCACACCAAGAACCTGTTCCTGAAGGACGCCAAGGGCCGGCTGTGGCTGATCTCGGCCAAGGACGACACCCAGATCGACCTCAAGCGCCTGCACACGGTGATCGGCTCGGCCCGGCTCTCCTTCGGCTCGGCCGAGCTGATGGAGCAGGTGCTGGGCGTCACGCCGGGCTCGGTGACCGCCTTCGCGCTGATCAACGACGCCGAGCGCCAGGTGACCTTCGTGCTCGACCGCCATCTGGCCCAGGCCGACCGGGTCAACTTCCATCCGATGACCAACACCGCCACCACCGGCGTCTCGCGCGCCGGCTTCGCCAAGTTCCTGCAAGCCTTGGGGATCGCCCCGCTGGTGGTCGACTTCGCGGCCATGGCCGTGGTCGAGGACGCCTAAACCCCCGTTGAAGCCGAGGCCCTTAGGGACCATTTTAGCGCCCGGACGCGTTACGTTTCGACAACCCACGTTTGGAAGACCCTCATGAGCCTGATCGGCGAGACCCAGCCCCAAGCCGCCGCCGCCGACCTGATCAAGGACGGCACGGACGCCAGCTTCGTGGCCGACGTCATCGAAGCCTCGAAGGAAACGCCGGTCATCGTCGACTTCTGGGCGACCTGGTGCGGCCCGTGCCGCCAGCTCGGCCCGTCGATCGAAAAGAACGTCCTGGCCGCCAAGGGCAAGGTTAAGCTGGTCAAGATCGACATCGACGCCAACCCGCAGTTCGCCGGCCAGCTGCGCGTGCAGTCGATCCCTGCGGTGTTCGCCTTTGTGGACGGCCGTCCGGTCGACGGCTTCATGGGCGCCCTGCCCGACAGCCAGGTGAAGCAGTTCGTCGACCGCATCGCCGGCCAGGCGCCCGCCAACGCGACGGACGAGCTGCTGGCCATGGCCAAGGAGAGCCTGGACGTCGGCGACGTCGGCGGCGCGGCCCAGGCCTACGCCCAGGTGCTCCAGGCCGAACCCGACAACGTCAAGGCCATCGGCGGTCTCGCCCGCTGCTACCTGGCCGGCGGCGACGCCGAGCGCGCGGCCGAGGTCGCCGCCATGGCCCCGGAAGGCGCCAAGGACGCCGACCTCGACAGCGTGCGCGCCGCCCTGGCCCTGGCCGAGGAAGCCCCCAGCGAGACGAGCGAGTTCGAACAGCGCCTGGCCAAGGATGCGAACGACCTCGAGGCCCGCTACGAGATCGCCAAGGCCCTCGCCGCCCGCGGGGCCTGGGGCGAGGCCTCCGACCATCTGCTGACCATCATCGAGGCCGACCGCACCTGGAACGACGAGGCGGCGCGCAAGCAGCTGCTGACCATCTTCGAGGCGGCCGGTTCGGGCTCCGACATCACCCGCGCCGGCCGCCGCCGGCTTTCATCCATCCTGTTCTCATGAGGAAGGGCCGCGTCATGCCGGCCGCTGTTTTTCGTAGAGCTTCCGATCTTCCGCAGGTGATCCCGGTCTTCCCGCTGGACGGCGCCCTGCTGCTGCCCGGCGGAGACCTGCCGCTGCAGATCTTCGAGCCGCGCTACCTGAACATGATCGACGACGTCATGGCGGGCGACCGCATGATCGGCATGGTTCAGACGCGGGCCGGGGGCGACCGCTCGCGCCCGAACCTGGCCAGCGTCGGCTGCGCGGGCCGCGTCACCAGCTTCTCCGAGACCTCGGACGGCCGCTACCTGATCGCCCTGACCGGGGTCTGCCGCTTCCTGGTCGGCGAGGAGCTGTCCGTCGCCACGCCGTACCGCCAGGTCCGCGCCGACTTCCAGCCGTTCGCCGACGACCTCAGCGTCGAGGCTGCGGAGATTCCGGCCTTCGATCGCCGCCGCTTCGCCGGGGCGCTCAAGCGCTACCTGAACCGGCGCGAGCTCGACATCGACTGGGAGACGGCCGAGACCGCCCCGCTCGAAAGCCTGGTCACGTCCCTGTCCATGGGCCTGCCCTTCGAGCCCGCCGAGAAACAGGCGCTGCTGGAAGCCTCCACCATGGCCGACCGCTGCGACGCCCTCACCGCCCTGCTGGAGATCGACAGTCTCGAGCCGGACGATGACGGACCGCAGTCGATCCAGTAGAAGCGCCCGATGACCGACGCCCTCGCCCCGCTCGCCCTGACCGCAGATGTCGATCCGCGCCTGCTCGAAATTCTCGTCTGCCCCGTCACCCACGGGCCGCTGGTCTATGACCGCACGGCCGGGGAGCTGATCAGCAACGGCGCGAAGCTCGCCTATCCGATCCGCGACGGCGTGCCGATCATGCTGCCGGAAGAAGCCCGGACGATCGACTAGGCTGTTACAGCGCCTCGCCGCGCAAAAGCCGCGGCAGGTCGCCGGTCGCCCCGCCGGCGTCTTCCATGAAGAATCGCCGCGCCGGGCCGATGCGGTTGACCGCCGCCATGCCGACCCCGCGGGCCAGCCGCAGCACCGGATTGTCATTCGAGAACAGCCGCGTGAACACGTCGGTCGCCGCCGCCAGCATCACGGTGTCGAAGCTGCGCCAGCGGGCATAGCGCTCCAGCACCAGCTCCGAGCCGATGTCCTCGCCCAGCCGCGCGGCCTCGACCAGCACCTGGGCCAGCGCCGCGGCGCCCTTCAGGCCAAGGTTCAGGCCCTGGCCGGCGATCGGGTGGATGCCATGGGCGGCGTCGCCCAGCAGCACCGCCCGCGGCGCGGTCAGCCGCTCGGCCAGCTGCAGCGACAGCGGGTAGGTGAAGACGCCCCCGTCCAGGGTCGCCGCGCCCAGGAACTCGCCGAACCGGCGCTGCAGATGCGCATGGAAGGCCTGCGGCGAGGCGGCCTTCAGCGCCGCCGCCTTCGCCCGGCTCTCGGTCCAGACCAGGCTCGCGCGGTCGTCGGTCAGCGGCAGGATCGCGAACGGCCCGCCGGGCAGGAAGTACTCGTGCGCCACGCCCTCATGGCCGCGCGCCAGCCGCACCGTGGCGACGACGCCGGTCTGCGGATAGTCCCAGCCGGTCACGCCGACGCCGGTCGCCTTGCGCACCACCGAGCCGCGGCCCTCGGCCCCGACCACCAAGGGCGCGCGCAGGGTGCGGCCGTCCTCCAGGGTCACCGCCGCCGCGCCGCTCTCGAACGCCACGCTGGCCACCTTGGCCGGCGCCTCGACCCGGATCTTGGCCCGCGCCACCCCGGCGGCCAGCGCCGCGCGCGAGCGGCGGTTCTCCAGCATGTAGCCCAGCGGCTCGCCGTCGGACCGCTCGGCGATCTCGGCGGAGTCGAAGCGCAGATAGAACGGCGAGGACTTGCGCGCCGCCGCCCCGGGTGAAAAGCCGTCGGTGACCAGGATCTGCTCGATGCGCTGGGCGTGGGGCTCGATCTCGGCCGCAAGGCCCAGGGTCCGCCACTGCCGGAACGAGGCGTAGGCGATCGCCGAGGCGCGGCCGTCGAAGGTCGGCGCCACCTGGTCGTCGAACACCACCGGATCGATCAGCAGCGGCTCCAGTCCCGCGCTCTTCAGCGCCAGCGCCAATGTCGCCCCCGCCATCCCGGCGCCGGCGATGATCACGTCCGCATCGAAGGTCTCAGCCATGGGCGGATATGCCGACGAACAGCGCGAAAGGTCCAGCCAGAACCTCGACTGAAGGCCGCGGAGCGCCTACCTCTGGATTGAACAGCAAAGTAGCCGCCATGCCCTTCTCCGCCGACGAACGCGCGATCCTTGCTGGGGGTGTCGGCCCGACCGTCGTCCAGCAACTGGAGCAGGTCGGTGTCGAGAACCTTCCGGCCAAGGCCATCGAGGCCGCCCGCGCGCATGCGCCGGCAGGCGTCTAGGCATGGCCAAGGCCGATCCGCCCTTCGGCGCCTCCGAGGCCGACTATGACGCCTGGGCGCGGCTGGAGGTCGACCGCTGGCGCGCCGAGATGCTCAAGGCCCCCAACCTGCTCGACAAGACCACCCGCGCCGCCCAGCAGCGGATCAACAAGGTCATCCCCGAACAGGTGCATCAGGCGGCGACCAAGGTCTTCGAGCAGATGACCCGCGCGATCCTCACCGGCTCCAACGTCGTCACCGCCGCCCCGCTGACCGACGCGCCCCTGGCCGTCCGCGACGCGCGCGCGATCACCGCCATCGGCGCCTATCGCACCACCGCGGCGGTGGAGGGCGGCGTCGCCGGGGCCGGCGGCTTCTGGCTGGCGGTGGCCGACTTTCCGGCCCTGGTGACCATCAAGCTCAAGCTGCTGTTCGACCTGATGGCGATCTACGGCAAGTCGGGCGCGGACTTCTCCGAGCGCCTCTACCTGCTGCATATCTTCCAGCTGGCCTTCTCCTCGGCCGCGCACCGCAACGAGGTGTTCCGCGCCATGGAGGACTGGGACGCCCGCGCCCATCCCCAGCACCTGGACGACTTCGACTGGCGGCGCTTCCAGCAGGAGTACCGGGACTACATCGACCTGGCCAAGATGGCCCAGCTGATCCCCATCGTCGGCGCCCCCATCGGCGCGGTCGTGAACTGGCGGCTGACCCAGCGCGTCGGCGACATGGCGATCAACGCCTACCGCATGCGCCGGCTGGGCTGAGCGGCCCCAAAGCAGAGTCATCGGAGATCGGTGGGCGGCGGACGTTGTTCCAGGCTAGCGAGGGCCTACCCGACCCCGTTCCATTCGAGCGGCGGGTCGAAGGCCTTGCCCACCGGCGCCACGCCGATAACGATCTTGCGGATCGAGCCGGTGAACCTGTTTTCGTAAGCGGGATAGTCGTTGGTGACCGGCGTCAGGTCGTCCATGCCCACGTCCGCCGGCTCGGTGCCGATGAAGAACGGAATGGTCCGTTCAATTCGGCCGGTGGCCACCGGGTCGCCGTTGACGAACAGGTCGCCGCGCCCGCCGGCTCCGGGCGCCTCCCCGCCGTCGTAGATGAACTCCCATCGAAGCGTCGTCGAACCCGCCGCGAGCGGCGCGGGCGCGACCACTTCATAGGTCTCGCGACCAAACCAGTTGTAGGTGAACTTCGGCCGGCCATCCTTCAGGTAGAGGCTCCAGCCGCCGTTGTGGCCGCCGTGCGCGATGACCACGCCCTCGGCCCCGCCCGCCGGAATCTCCAGCTCTGCGGTGATCGTGTAGGAGCGGTTCTTCATGTTGATGAAGGCGTTCTCCGAGAGCCCGATCATGCCCTGGTAGAGGGTCAACGACGTCCGCCCGCCCATCAGGTCGGGACGGCCGGCGATATCGGCGTTGAAGCGCTCCAGCACCCGGTCATCGAGCGGCAGGACGCTGTACTTCACAGCCTCGGTCATGAAGAGCGCCTTGAGCGCTTCGACCTTCTCCGGCTGCGCGGCCGCCAGGTCGTTCGTCAGGCTGAAGTCGTTCTCGGTGTCGTACAGCTCCCAGGTGTCGTTATCGAAAGAGGCCCTTGGCGCGGCCTCCCAGAACGCCTTGTGCAACGCCGTAGCGTACCAGCCGTCGTGATAGACGCCGCGGTTGCCGCCGTATTCAAAGTACTGCGTGGTGTGGCGTGACTTGGCCTTCGCATCGTTGAAGGTGTGGAGCAGGCTGGCGCCCTCGAAGGGGCGTTGGGTTATGCCGTTCACAATCTTCGGCTCCGGCAACCCGGCGGCTTCGAGCACCGTCGGGGCCAGATCTATGACGTGCTGGAACTGGCTGCGAACCTCGCCCTTCGCCGTAATTCCCTTGGGCCAGTGGATCACCGTGGCGTTGCGCGTCGCCGAGAACGTCGCCTGCCCCTGGCCGCCGATCATCGGCGTGCAACTCGCTTCGCCCCAGCCCATGGCGTAGTGGCCGCTGGCCTTCGGGCCCCCCAGGTCATCGATGCGCCTGAGCAGGTTCTCCATTGTTTCCGGCAGGCCGTTGAATGAAGCCAGCTGGTTGAACGATCCAATCGGCCCGCCAAAGGGCGAGCCGCCGTTGTCGCCGGCGACATAGACGATCAGGGTGTTGTCCAGTTCGCCGAGGTCGTCGATCGCCTGGATCACACGGCCGATCTCATGGTCCGTGTGCTCGGCCATGCCGGCATAGACTTCCATTTGCCGCGCCAGCACCCGCTGCTCTTCGGGTTTGAACGACGCCCAGGCCGGAACCACCTCGGGCATCGGGGCGAGCTTGGTGTTCGGCGGGACCGCGCCCAGCGCGATCTGCCGGGCCAGGGTCTCCTGGCGCAACGTCTCCCAGCCCTGGTCGAACTTGCCCCTGTACTTGTCGATCCAGGCCTTGGGCACATGGTGCGGGTCGTGGGTGCCGGCCGCCGCATAATAAAGGAAGAAGGGCTTGTCCGGCGTCAGCGACTGCTGGCTGCGGACCCAGACGATGGCCTGGTCGGTGATGTCAGTGCTGACGTGGTAGTCGGCTTTCCGTGGCGTGGGGATGCGGGTCACGCCGTCGTACAGGGCCGGGGCGTAGAGGTCGGACTCGCCCTGCAGAAACCCGTAGAACTTGTCGAAGCCGGAGTGCGCCGGCCAGCGGTCGAGAGGTCCCGACACGCTCAGTTCCCACGGCGGCAGTTCGTGGCACTTGCCGAACATGGCGGTGCCGTAGCCATTGAGCCGCAGGATCTCCGCCAGCGGCGTGATGTCGTTCGGACGCACGCCGGTCATGCCGGGGAAGCCGGTGCCCATCTCGGCGACGCCGCCCATGTTGGCGCTGTGCGAGTTTCGCCCCGTCAGCATGGCCACCCGGGTCGGCGAACAAACCGGCGCGGTATGGAAATTGTTGTAGCGCAGGCCGCCGCGAGCGAGCCGCTCCAAGGTCGGCATGTTGACCGGTCCGCCAAACGGCTCGGGGTCGCCGAAGCCGAAGTTGTCCATCAGGATGAAGACGACATTGGGCGCCCCGGCGCCCTTGGGCGGCTTCAACTTCACGAACTCGGGAGCGACCGCCTTGCGGGCGTCGATCTCGGTGATCGGCGAGTGCTGCGGCTCGGGGAGCGGCAAGATCGTGCGGTCTTCGGTCATATGCATGCCAGCGCTCTCAACTTGCTGGCAGCTTACGGACTGCACCCGATGCGCCGATCCGTGAAAACCCGAACATGAGGCCGGGTTATTGTCGAGCTCGTCCCTTGACGGACGCCTGACGCGCTCGCTCCGCAGCGCACCACCGATCTCGACGCCGACGTCGGCCCTCGAATCCAGGACGGGGCGGCGCAACCCCTGCGACTTTCCGCCCCGTTAGCGAATTCTGGACGCAGCCGTCCATTTTACCCATTGCGGGGGGTCCGAAGGCGCCCTACTTGAGCCTTGATTGGACTGATGCGTCCATTTTTGATTTTCAGGCGCTCCCACATGGCGGTTTTGCCCAAGAAGTTCGTCCCCCTCGCCGTCGGCGGGGTCGTCGCGGTCGCTCTCGTGGTCGGCGGCGGCGCCTGGTGGATGAACAAGCAGAAGTACGAAGCCACCGACAACGCCTTCATCCAGGCCGACAAGGTCACCGTCGCGCCGCAGGTCGACGGCTATGTCGCCGAGGTCCTGGTCGCCGACAACCAGCACGTCCAGGCCGGCCAGGTGCTGGTCCGCCTCGACACCGCGCCGCTGAAGGCCGCCCTCGCCCAGGCGCAGGCCAACGCCGCCGCCCTGGACGCCGCCGTCCGCGCTGTCGACGACAAGGCCCGCCTGGAGCAGGCGATGATCGCCCAGAAGGCCGCCGGCGTCGCCTCGGCCCACGCCGAATCCCAACTCGCCCAGGCCGAGCTCGCCCGCTATGGCGCCCTGGCCGGCCAGGGCTGGGTTTCGCCGCAGCGCGAGCAGTCGGCGCGCGCCGCCGCCGGTCAGGCCACCGCCAGCGTGGCCCAGGCCAAGGCCACCCTCGAAGCCGAACGTCGCACCGCCCAGAGCCTCGGCTCGGCCCGCGCCCAGACCGTGGCCCAGGCCGACGCCGCCCGCGCCGTCGTCGAACAGGCGCGCATCGACCTGGAGCGCGCCGAGATCAAGGCCCCCGCGGCCGGCGTCGTCGGCGCCCGCGCCGTGCGCACCGGCCAGTACGTCCGCCCCGGCTCCTCGCTGATGACGGTGGTGCCGCTCGGCCAGGCCTATGTGGTCGCCAACTTCAAGGAGACCCAGGTCGCGCGCCTGAAGGTCGGCCAGCCGGTCACCATCCACGCCGACGCCTTCGGCAAGCAGGAGATCAAGGGCCACATCGACAGCTTCGCGCCGGCGACCGGTTCGGAGTTCGCCCTGATCCCGGTCGAGAACGCCGTCGGAAACTTCACCAAGATCGCTCAGCGCCTGCCGGTGAAGATCGTCGTCGATCCGAAGTCGCCGCTGGCCGGCGCCCTGCGTCCTGGCCTGTCGGTCGAGGTCAAGGTGGACGTCACCGCCGACACCGGCCCAAGCTTCGCCGAAGCCACGCCCTCGGCCGAATACGCCCGGCGCGGCGTCGCGCGCTAAGGACCCGGCGCGTGACCGACGCCGCCGCCCCGCAGGCGGGCGCTCCAGCCCAGCCCGCGCCTCCGGGCGGTCACGTGACCGCGACCGGCGAGGTCGATTGGGTCAAGATCTTCCTCGGCTTCGGCGGGATGGTGATCGGCCAGTTCATGGCCATCCTCGACATCCAGATCGTCGCCTCGTCGCTCAGCCAGATCCAGGCCGGGGTCGGCGCCAGCGCCGACGAGATCAGCTGGGTGCAGACCATCTATCTGCTGGCCGAGGTGGTGATCATTCCGCTCACCGCCTACCTGACCAAGATGTGGGGCACGCGGCAGGTCTACGTGTTCGCCGCCGCCGCCTTCATCGTCACCTCGGTGCTGACCGGGTTCTCGACCAACATCGAGATGATGATCGTCCTGCGCGCCTTCCAGGGCCTGGCGGCCGGCGCGATGATCCCGGCGGTGTTCGCCACCGCCATGACCGTGTTCCCGCCGGAGAAGCGCGTCACCGCCAACGTCGTAGTCGGCCTGATCGTCACCCTGGCGCCGACCGTCGGCCCGACGCTGGGCGGCCACCTGACCGAGGCGTTGAGCTGGCACTGGCTGTTCTTCGTCAACGTCCCGCCCGGTCTGCTGGTCATGTTCCTGGTCGGCCGCTACGGCGACTTCGACAAGGGCGACCCCAGCCTGGCCAAGGGCATCGACTGGCCCGGCCTGGCGACCATGACCGTGTTCCTGCTCTCCATGCAGTACGTGATCGAGGAAGGCTCCAAGGAGGGCTGGTTCGACGACGACGTGATCCTGTGGCTGACCGTCACCGCGGCGATCACCGGCGTGCTGTTCATCTGGCGACAGCTCACCTACCGACAGCCGATCGTCTCGCTCAAACCGTTCCGCGATCGCAACTTCACCCTCGGCTTCCTGATGAACGCCGTGTCGGGGATGAGCCTGTTCGGCGGCACCTTCATCCTGCCGCTGTTCCTCGGCCAGATCCGCCAGTACTCGGCCGCCGAGGTCGGGACCACCATGCTGGTTTCGGGCCTGGTGATGTTCCTCAGCGCCCCCATCGCCGGCCGCTTCGTGCGGCTGATGGACCCCCGCATCCCGCTGGTGGCCGGCTTCGCCCTGGCCGCCTACGGGGTCGGGCTAGGGGTCAGGGTCACCGCCGACTGGGGCTTCTGGGAATTCGCCTCCCTGCAGGCGATCCGAGGCTTCGGGGTAATGATCGCCATGATCGCCGCCCAGCAGCTCAGCGTCTCGACCCTGCCGCCCGAGATGATGAAGGACGCCTCGGGCCTGGTGAATCTGGTCCGCAACGTCGGCGGGGCCATCGGCCTGGCCGTGCTGACCACCATCCTCAGCGACCAGACCGCGGTCCACCTCTCGGAACTGTCGGCGGGGATGAGCGTCGCCAACCTCCAGGGGCAGGAGATGCTGACGAACCTCACCGCGATGATGGAAGCCCAGGGCCTGGCCAATCCGGAGGGCGCGGCGCGCAAGTTCCTGGGCATGGCCCTGCGCCGCGACGCCGCCGTGCTGGGCTTCGCCGACGGGTTCTACTTCCTGGCCATGGGCTGCGCGGTCGCCGCCCTGCTCGGCTTCCTCGCCACCCCCGCCAAGAACAAGGCCGCATCGGGCGGCGGAGGACACTGATGCCGCGCGCCGTCGGACAGATCGACCTCGCCAAGACCGAGGCCATTCTCGACGCCGCCGCCGAGGTGTTCGGCGAGCGCGGCCTGGCCGCGTCGATGGAGGAGATCGCCCGCCGGGCCCGGGTGTCCAAGCAGACGATCTACAATCACTACGGCTCCAAGCCCGAACTGATCCGCGCCATCGTCGACCGCCGAGTGTCGGAGATCACCGCGCCGCTGCTGGTGCCCGAGGCCGCCGATCATCCGGAGGAGGCCCTCGCCGCCTTCGGGCGCTCGATGCTGTCGGCGGTGATGATCCCTCGCGGGACCTCGATGCTGCGCATGACCGTCGAAAGCGCCGCCGAACAGCCGGACCTGGCCCGCGCCTTCTTCGAGGCCGGCCCCGCCACCTCGCGCCGGCGCCTGGCCGACTTCCTGAGGATGGAGACCGAGAACGGCCGCATGGTCGTCGACGACCCCGCCCTGGCCGCGGAGTTCTTCGCCAGCATGGTCATCGGCGCCCATCAGATCGCCCAGCTGCTCGGCGTCGTCCGCACCCTCGACGCCGCCGAGATCGACCATGTCGCCCGCGAGGCCGCCGCCCGGTTCATGAAGGCCTACTCCACCTAGAACCGCGAGCGCCGCACAACCTTCACCAAACGGTGAACCGGGCGCCACGTCGATGCGCCATTGACCCTCAAGTCTTAACTCGAGGGTAACCATGTTCGCCAAGTCCCTGGGCCTCGCCGCCCTGATCGCCGCCGCCGCGCTCGCCGCGCCCGCGACCGCCGCCACGATCATCGCCCCGGTCGGTGTCACCGCTTCCGACACCTTTCCGCTGTTCGGCCAATACAAGGCCGAGAACCTGATCAACGGCAGCGGCCTGTCGGGCGGCCTGCACGACGCCAACTACGCCAACATGTGGATGACCGACCTCTCGGTCGCCTCGGCCACCCTGACCTTCGACCTCGGCCAGCTCTACAAGCTCTCGGGCGCCGACATCTGGAACTACAACTTCGGCGTCGAGGAGTTCGCCTCGACCCTCGACCGCGCCTCGAAGGCGTTCACCGTTTCGATCTCCGCCGACGGTGTGACCTACACCCAGGTCCTGGCCGGCGAGCTGGCGCGCGGCACGGGCCAGGCCCTGGCCGCGGAGTCGTTCGGGCTCGGCGGCGTCGCCCGCTACGTCCAGATCGGCCTGAACGGCAATCACCAGCAGTATCCGGAAACCTACGGCTACGCCCCGATCGGCCTGTCGGAGGTCCGCTTCACCGGCTCGGCCGTGCCGGAACCGGCCACCTGGGCGATGATGATCACCGGCTTTGGCCTGGCCGGCGCGGCGCTGCGCTCGGCCCGCCGCAACCCGCAGGCCGCCTGACGAGTCAGGGCGCGGTGAGCGGCTCCCACGCCGCCATCGCGCCTTTGGCCACGCTGAGCAGCTTCTCCTCCGAGGCCCCGTCCCGGGCCTGGATCGACATGCCCTGCTGGACGGTCAGGTAGAACGCCGCGACCGCCGCCACATCGACGCCGGCCGCCAGCTCGCCGGCCGCCGCAGCCTGGCGCAGCCGCGTCTCCAGGCCCGACTGGCCCTGGGCCCGGCCCTCGCGCAGGGCGGCGCAGACGCTGGCGCTCGCCTCGGTGGCGTTGAGCTGCGAGAGCACGACCATGCAGCCGCGCGGTTTGCCCGGTCTTGAGAAGGTATGTGCGGTGGCGGTCAGGAAACCTTCCACTGCCGAGCGCGCATCGGGCGCGTTTTCGACGGCGTCCCAGATCTGCGGCCCCTCGGTGCGGCCGTAAAGCTCCACCGCCTCCCGGAACAACGCCTCCTTCGACCCGAACGCGGCGTAGAGGCTGGGCGAGCCGATGCCCATGGCCTCGGTCAGGTCGCTGATCGAGGCGCCTTCATAACCCTTGGCCCAGAACACCTCCATGGCGCGGGTCAGCGCCTGGTCCCGATCGAAACTGCGTGGTCGGCCGCGCTCGGCCATGTCGAAACCTTTCTGTATCGACTGATATATAAATCCCTTGACGGCGCTCCACAAGCGGCCCATCTGCTTTCTGTATCAAACGACACAGAAATGGAGCAAACCGTGTCGAACCTCTCCGGAAAGCGCGCCCTAGTCACGGGCGCCAGCCGCGGCATCGGCGCCGCCATCGCCCTCCGCCTCGCCCGCGACGGCGCGGACGTCGCCATCACCTACGAGCGCTCCGCCGACAAGGCGCAGGCGGTCGTGGAACAGATCAAAGCCTTGGGCCGCAAGGGCTTGGCCATCCAGGCCGACAGCGCCGACCCAGCTGCGGTCAAGGCCGCCGTCGACCGCGCCGCGAGCGAGCTGGGCGGTCTCGACATCCTGGTGAACAACGCCGGCATCGCCCGCGGCGTCGGGCCGGTCGCGGGATGGACCCTCGAGGACATCGATCAATTGCTGGCGGTCAACGTGCGCGGCGTGATCGTCGCGGCGCAGGCCGCGGCCGCGCACCTGCCCAAAGGCGGGCGGATCATCAACATCGGCTCGAACCTGGCCGAGCGGGTGCCGATGGCCGGCATCACCCTCTATGCGATGACCAAGTCGGCCCTGCTCAGCTTCACCAAGGGCCTGGCGCACGACCTCGGCCCGCAGGGGATCACGGTCAACCTGGTCCATCCCGGCTCGACCGACACCGACATGAATCCGGCCGGCGGCCAGGGCGCGGACCCGCAGCGGGCCCGCATGCCCATTCCCGAATACGGCAAGCCGGAAGACATCGCCGGCATGGTCGCCTGGCTCGCCAGCCCCGAAGGCCGGTTCGCCAACGGCGCCGGCTTCATCGTCGACGGCGGCGCGAACGCGTAGGCGACAGCGAGGAGGGCTTAGCCCTCCTCGTCTTCCGTGAAGCCCATCATGTGGAAGCCGGCGTCCACGTGGATCAGCTCGCCGGTGGTCGAGCGGCCAAGGTCCGAGAGCAGCCACAGGGCCGCGCCGGCGACGCCTTCCATCGAGGTGTCTTCCTTCAGCGCCGAAAGGTCGCGGCCCTTGGCCAGCATGCCCTTGCCGCCCGAGATCCCGGCCAGCGACAGGGTGCGCATCGCGCCCGGCGACAGCGCGTTGACGCGGATCCCCTTGGGACCGAGGTCACGGGCGACGTAGCGGGTCGCCGCTTCCAGCGCCGCCTTGGCGACGCCCATGGTGTTGTAGTTCGGGATCGCCCGCTCGGAACCCATATAGGTCAGGCAGATGATCGAGCCGCCGTTCGGCATCAGTTTCTCGGCCCGCCGCGCGCAGTCGACGAAGCTGTAGGCCGAGATGTCCATGGCCTGCAGGAAGCCCTCGCGCGTCGCGTTGTCGACGAACGAGCCCTTGATCTGGTCGCGCGGCGCGTAGGCGATGGCGTGGACGAAGAAGTCGATGGTCCCGAACGCCTGCTTCACCGCCTCGAAGGCGGCGTCCATCTGATCGTCCTGGGTGACGTCAACCGGGACCACCGTCGTGACGCCGATGCTCTCGGCCAGCGGCTGAACGCGGCGTTCCATGCCCGGCAGGTGGAAGAACGCCATCTCGGCGCCCTGGGCCGCCAGTTGCGAGGCGATGCCCCAGGCGATGGAGTCGTGGTTGGCGACGCCGATCACCACGCCCTTCTTGCCCTTCATCAGATCGCCCGTGGGCAGATCCCAGCCATCCTTGGCCATGCGCGTCTCCTCGCGAATTGTCGTGGGTTTGTGGACGGGCGCGCAGGCCTGCGCAAGCCGCGTTCGCGTGAGGCGCGGGTCCTAGACCCGCGCCATCACCAGGCAGCCGTTGGTGCCGCCGAAGCCGAACGAGTTCGACATCACCGTCTCAAGCTGCACGTCCTTGCGTTGAAGCAGGATCGGCAGGTCGGCGAACTCGGGGTCGAGGTTCTCGATATGGGCGCTCTGCGCGGCGAAGCCGTTGTTCAGCATCAGCAGGCTGTAGATCGCCTCCTGCGCGCCGGCCGCACCCAGGCTGTGCCCGGTCAGCGACTTGGTCGAGGAGATCAGCGGCACGTTCGCGCCGAACACCTCGCGCACCGCGCCCATTTCCTTGCTGTCCCCGACCGGCGTCGAGGTGCCGTGCGGGTTCAGGTAGTCGATCTTGCGGCCGCCCAGGTCGGCCATGGCCAGACGCATGCAGCGCACCGCGCCCTCGCCCGACGGCGCGACCATGTCGAAGCCGTCCGAATTGGCCGCGTAGCCGACGATCTCGCCGTAGATCTTGGCCCCGCGGGCCTTGGCGCGTTCGTATTCTTCCAGGACCACGATGCCGGCGCCGCCGGCGATCACGAAGCCGTCACGGTCCTTGTCGTAGGCGCGGCTGGCGGTCGCCGGCCGATCATTGAAGTTGGAGCTCATCGCGCCCATGGCGTCGAACAGCACGCTCAGCGACCAGTCGAGCTCTTCCGTGCCGCCGGCGAACACCACGTCCTGCTTGCCCATCAGGATCTGCTCGTAGCCCGAGCCGATGCAGTGGGTGGAGGTGGCGCAGGCCGACGAGATCGAGAAGTTCAGGCCCTTGATCTTGAACCAGGTCGCCAGGGTCGCCGAGGCGCCCGAGCTCATGGCCTTGGGCACCGCGAACGGACCGACACGCTTGGGGCCGCGCTCCTTGGCGGTGTGGGCCGCCTCGATGATCGCCTTGGTGGACGGACCACCGGAGCCAACGATCAGGCCGGTGCGCTCGTTGGAGACGTCGGCGTCTTCCAGGCCCGCATCGGCGATCGCCTGTTCCATGGCGATGTGACCGAAGGCCGTGCCCTGAGCCAGGAACCGTGCGGCGCGACGGTCGACCATCGACTCCCAGTCCAGGCCCGGATCGGCATGGACCTGCGAGCGGAAGCCCAACTCGGCGTATTCCGGCGAGAAGCTGATGCCGGACTTGGCCTCGCGGAGCGAGGTCAGGACGTCATTGGCGTTCGCGCCAATGGACGAGACGATACCGATCCCGGTGATGACGACGCGGCGCATGTGTCTGTCCGTGCTCTCAGACCAGGTCCTTGGCGTCGAACAGGCCGACGCGCAGATCCTTGGCCTCATAAATAGGCTTGCCGTCGGCTTCGAGCACCCCGTCGCCGATCCCCATGACCAGCTTGCGGATGATGACCCGCTTGAGGTCGATCTTGTAGACCAGCTTCTTGACCTTCGGCGTGACCTGACCGGTGAACTTCACCTCGCCCACGCCCAGGGCGCGGCCCTTGCCGGGCGCGCCCGACCAGCCCAGGAAGAAGCCGACCAGCTGCCACATGGCGTCCAGGCCCAGGCAGCCGGGCATCACCGGGTCGTTGATGAAGTGGCACTGGAAGAACCAGAGGTCCGGATTGATATCCAGCTCCGCCTCCAGATAGCCCTTGCCGTGCGCGCCGCCGTCTTCCGTGATCTTCACGATGCGATCGAACATCAGCATCGGCGGCACGGGCAGCTGCGCGTTGCCCGGGCCGAACATCTCGCCTCTGCCGCAGGCCAGCAGCTCTTCGAGATTGTAGTGGTCCTTGGCCTTGGCGCCCTGGATCATGCTTGGCTTTCTTGGCGGCGGCCCGTTCTTTCGAGCCTCGGGAATCGTGAATTTCACGCCCTAGCAGAGCAGCGCGGCCGGCTCAACGGCTGCGCGCGGCTCGCGGACGGGCGACTTTACACTGGATCGCGTCGGAAGTTCCCCAGAGTTCGGCCGCCGGGGCCCATCCGGAGACCCCGTCGCTGCGCACCCGGCACCAGCCGTCTTCGCAGTCCTTGACCAGCTCGGCGATCGACCGCGGATTGAGGTAGGCGACGATCTCGGCCTCGGCCCGCGGCTTCTTGTGCAAGCCCAGACGGGCCGGTTTCACCCGCATCACGGTGGATTCGCCCGTCGTCAGCCGGCGGTGCACCCAGGCCATGCCGCCGTCCGGATCGCAGATCCGCCGCCACTCGGTGTTTTCGGCGATCACCTGCACCGGCAGGCCCTTGACCTGATAGACCCACAAAAGCTTGTGATCTTCGCCCGGCCCGGCGCGCGCATAGACCTTGTCGAACTTCAGTGCGACATAGCGCGGGACCGGCTGACCGGAGGGCGTTTGCCGCGGCGCCGCCTGCGCGGCAGGCGCAAAGGCGGCCAAAATCAGCGCCACCGTCAAAAAAGTGAGCGTTGCGGGCTTCCGCAGTCCAATCGTTTGAGGCTCGCCTTGGCCGTCCATGGGGGCTTTGCTAGAGGTTCTCTGTCACAACGCAAGGCGCGCCACGCGCAGTTAAAGATTCCTTTCGAACGCCATGGCCCCTCGCAAACCAAAAGTCATCGTCACCCGCCGCCTCCCGGACCCGGTAGAGACCCGGATGCGTGAGCTGTTCGACACCGAGCTCAACCTCGACGACGCCCCGCTCGACCGCGAGGCGCTGATCAAGGCGGTGCAGCGGGCCGACGCCATCGTGCCGACGATCACCGACCATATCGACGCCGACCTGATCGCCGCGGCGGGCGACAAGCTGAAGCTGATCGCCAACTTCGGGGCCGGGGTCGATCACATCGACGTGGCCGCCGCCAACGAGCGCGGCATCGCCGTCACCAACACGCCGGGCGTTCTGACCGAGGACACCGCCGACCTGACCATGGCGCTGATCATGGCCGTCTCGCGCCGGATCGTCGAAGGCGCGAATGTCGTGCAGGCCGGCGAGTTCACCGGCTGGACCCCGACCTGGATGATGGGCCGGCGGGTGAACGGCAAACGTCTGGGGATCATCGGCATGGGCCGCATCGGCCAGGCTGTGGCGCGCCGCGCCAAGGCCTTCGGCATGCAGATCCACTATCACAACCGCAAGCCGGTCAGCCACGTGATCGCCGAGGAGCTGGAGGCCACCTACTGGGAGAGCCTCGACCAGATGCTGGCCCGCATGGACATCATCTCGGTCAACTGCCCGCACACGCCCGCGACCTATCACCTGCTCTCGGCGCGGCGGCTGAAGCTGCTGCAGCCGCACGCCGTGGTGGTCAACACCGCCCGCGGCGGCATCATCGACGAGGCGGCGCTCGCCGACCTGCTGGCCGCCGGCGCCATCGCCGGGGCGGGCCTGGATGTGTTCGAGTTCGAACCGGCGATCAATCCCAAGCTGCTGACCCAGCCGAACGCCGTGCTGCTGCCGCATCTGGGCTCGGCCACTGTCGAGGCGCGCATCGACATGGGCGAGAAGGTGATCATCAACCTGAAGACCTGGATGGACGGCCACCGCCCGCCCGACCGCGTCATTCCGTCGATGCTTTAGTCCCGCACACGTCGCACTCGGGATCCGCCCCGATCCGCACCGTCCGGCTTTCGCCCGACAGGCCGTCATAGATCAACAGCCGCCCGGCCAGCGGCTCGCCGGCGCCGGCGATCAGCTTGATCGTCTCCAGCGCCATCATCGAGCCGACCACCCCGGCCAGGGCCCCGACCACGCCGACCGCCGAGCAAGTCTCCGCCTCGGGCGGCACGTCCGGCACCAGGCAGCGGTAGCAGGGCTTGCCGCGGAACACCCCGACCTGGCCGGTCCAGCGGCCGATCGCGCCGGAAACCAGGGTCCGCTCGTGGTGGACGCAGGCGGCGTTGACCGCAAACCGGGTGGCGAAGTCGTCGGTGCCGTCCAGCACCAGGTCGACCCCCGCGACCAGCGGCCCGACATTGCAGGGCTCTACATGCACCGGGGCGCAGTCGACATGCACGTGGGGGTTCAGCGCGCGCAGCTGGTCGGCGGCGGCCTCGACCTTGCGGCGGCCGACATCAGCGTCGCGGAAGATCACCTGCCGCTGCAGGTTCGAGGTGTCGACCACGTCGGCGTCGGCCAGCACGATGCGCCCAACCCCGGCCGCGGCCAGATAAAGCGCCGCCGGCGCGCCCAGCCCGCCGGCCCCGACGATCAGCACGCTGGCGCCCTTCAGCCGCTGCTGGCCCTGGCCGCCGACCTCGCGCAGCACCAGATGGCGGGCGTATCGCTCGACTTCGTCGTCGGTGAAGCTCATCTTCGCAATCGTCCGTTCTTGGCGCAGGGCCGCCTGGCCCGGTCGCACCACGCTTGACCTCGCCCGTCCCCCTGGCCACATCGAAAGCCATGACGACAAGCTCGAACTCATTTCCCGACTGGCACGGCACCACCATCCTCGCGGTGCGCAAGGGCGGCAAGACCGTGATCGCCGGCGACGGCCAGGTTTCCATGGGCCAGACCGTGGTCAAGGGCAACGCCCGCAAGGTGCGCACCCTGGCCGGCGGCAAGGTGCTGGCCGGCTTCGCGGGCGCCACGGCCGACGCCTTCACCCTGATCGAGCGGCTCGAGGCCAAGCTCGAGCAGTATCCCGACCAGCTGGCCCGCGCCTGCGTCGACCTCGCCAAGGACTGGCGCACCGACCGCTACCTGCGCCGCCTGGAGGCCATGCTGCTGGTCGCCGACAAGGACGCGATCTTCACCGTCACCGGCGTCGGCGACGTGCTGGAGCCCGAGACCGGCGTCGCCGCGATCGGATCGGGCGGCAACTACGCCCTGGCCGCGGCGCTGGCCCTAGCCGACACCGAGCTCTCGGCCGAGGACGTAGCCCGCAAGGCCATGGGCATCGCCGCAAAGATCTGCGTCTACACCAACGGAGAGCTGACGGTTGAAAGCCTGTAGCCTGATCCTGGCTGCGCTTCTCGTCTCGACCCCCGCCCTGGCCGAAGTTGATCCCTCGCCGGTCGTCGCCGCCGAGCGCGCCTTTGCGGCCGATGGACTGGCGCTCGGGATCAAGCGCTCGTTCCTCAAGCATTCGACGCCCGACGCCGTGCTGTTAGCGCCTGACCCGGTGACCCCGCAGAAGCTCTATGGGCCGCGCCCGGACAAGCCTCATCCGCCGCTGGTCTGGTGGCCGCTTTGGGCGGGGATCGCCCGCTCAGGCGACCTCGGCTTCACCACCGGCCCGACCACCTTCGGCGGCAAGGACAACGGCTGGTACTTCACCGTCTGGGCCCGCCAGGCCGACGGCGGCTGGAAGTGGATCTATGACGGCGGCGCGCCCAGCGCCCATGGCGACGCCGCGCCGCAAGGCTCCGACCCCGCCTATCTGGCCGCATCAACCGGACCCGAGGCGACGCCCGCCGCCGCCATGGACGCCGTCCGCCAGGCCGAGGCCGAGTTGGCCCTGGCGGCCGCGACGGACTCCGCCGCCGCCTATCTGGCGGTCCTGGCGCCCGACGCCCGCGTCGTCGGATCGCCCGCCGTCCCGGCGACCACCCCGGCGGCGGTGAAGGCCGAGCTCGCCGCCCGCGCCGGCGCGATCGCCTTCTCCCCGCTCGGCGGCCGCGCCTCCCAGGCCGGCGACCTGGTCTGGACCTACGGCGACGCCCGCTGGACGGAGGGCTCCAAAGATCGCCGCGGGCACTATGTCCGCATCTGGCAGAGCCGCGCCGACGGCTGGAGGCTGGTCTTCGATCAGATTCTTCCTGTCGCCGACGCCGCCTGATGACTATTTAGCGAGCCATGACCGAGTTTTCCCCCCGCGAGATCGTCTCCGAGCTCGACCGCTACATCGTCGGCCACCCCGACGCGAAGAAGGCCGTCGCCGTCGCCCTGCGCAACCGCTGGCGCCGCCGCCGCGTCCCCGCCGACCTGCGCGACGAGGTGACGCCCAAGAACATCCTGATGATCGGCCCGACCGGGGTCGGCAAGACCGAGATCGCCCGCCGGCTGGCGCGCCTGGCCCAGGCGCCGTTCCTGAAGGTCGAGGCCACCAAGTTCACCGAGGTCGGCTATGTCGGCCGCGACGTCGACCAGATCGTCCGCGACCTGGTCGAAAGCGCCCTGGCCATGGTGCGCGACAAGCGCCGCGCCGCCGTGCGCGCCCGCGCCGAGGCCGCCGCCGAGGAACGCATTCTCGACGCCCTCACCGGCCCTGGCTCGACCGCCGCCCGTGACAGCTTCCGCAAGAAGCTGCGGGCCGGCGAGCTGAACGACAAGGAAGTTGAGCTGACGCTACAGGACAGCGGCGGCGGCATGCCGATGTTCGACATTCCCGGCCAGCCGGGCGCCCAGTTGGGCATGCTCAACCTCGGCGAGATGATGGGCAAGGCGTTCGGCGGCCGCACTAAGACCCACAAGACCACCGTGGCCGGCGCCCACGCGCCGCTCATCGCCGAAGAGAGCGACAAGCTGCTCGACCAGGAAGCCCTGACCCAGGAAGCCCTGGAGCTGGCCGAGAACAACGGCATCGTGTTCCTCGACGAGATCGACAAGGTCGCCACCAGCCGCGAACGATCAGGCGGCGCCGACATCAGCCGCGAGGGGGTGCAGCGCGACCTGCTGCCGCTGATCGAGGGCACCACCGTTTCGACCAAGTACGGACCGGTGAAGACCGACCACATCCTGTTCATCGCCTCGGGCGCCTTCCACGTCGCCAAGCCCTCGGACCTGCTGCCCGAATTGCAGGGCCGTCTGCCGATCCGCGTGGAGCTCAAGGCCCTGACCCGCGACGACTTCCGCCGCATCCTCACCGAGCCGGAAGCCAACCTGATCCGCCAGCAGCAGGCCCTGCTCGCCACCGAGGGCGTGACCCTTAAGTTCACCGAGGACGCCGTCGACGCCCTCGCCGACGCCGCGGTCACCGTCAATGGCAGCGTCGAGAACATCGGCGCCCGCCGGCTGCAGACCGTGCTGGAAAAGGTGCTCGAAGAGATCAGCTACACCGCCTCCGACCGCGACGGCGAAACCGTCAACATCGACGCGGCCTATGTGAAGGAACGGGTCGGCGGCCTGGCCCAGAACACCGACCTCAGCCGTTTCATCCTCTAACCAGGGTTTTCCCTGAAGCTGGGCAAGGACTTAACCCCCTTGCCCAGTCGGCGCTTTCGGCTCTCAATCGCTGCGACATCGCAGGGAGGCCGTGCATGCAGGTCGAACTCGCCGAAGAGCGCATCTTCCGCATCGCCGACCGCTTCAGCCTGGAGCACGCCGAAGGCCGGGCCTGGTCAAAGCGACTTGAGGCGTTCGGCGCCCTGGCGCGCGTCAGCGGCCTGTTCAGCCAGCCCAGGGACGACGACTTCGCGGTCATCTATCGCGAGCGGCGGCTGCAGCCGTTCTGGCGGATCGCCGTCTCCACGGCGACCGCCTACGAACGGCGGCGAAGCTATGCGGTCCCCGTCCCGCCCGAGGTTCGCCAGGTCACCATCGACGGCAAGACCATCGCCGCCGCCGACGGCAAGTTCGCCCTCGAAGGCCTGGAATCCTGCCGCGAGGAAGCCCGCCGCGAGGTGTTCATCGACGGTTTCAGCAAGCAGGTCCTGCCCGCCCTGGCCGTCTACCTCCAGCATGACGCCATCGAAACCGACGCCAACGCCCTGGCCAAGGCCATCGGCGAGGGGATGGTCGTGGTCCCGCCCCAGGCCAAGGCCTCGATGGTCGTGCGCGACGTGGTGGCTTCGGCGATCGGCAAGATCGACGCCGACACCGTGACCGAGGAGCTGGTGCGGGTCGAGGCGGTCGACCTCTACTATCGGCCGATCCACGCCTTCCGCTATCGCCGCGCCGACAAGGAGGCGGTGGTCGAGTTCGACGCCATAACCGGCGAGGCGCGGGTCGGCGGCGCCACGTTCGAGCAGTACCTGGGCAAGGCGCTGGAGCCGCGCTTCCTGCTCGATGTCGGGGCCGAGACCCTGAACTTCGTGGTGCCCGGCGCGAACCTCGCCAAGCTGATCATCGTCAAGGGTCTGGAAATGAAGGGCGCTCGCCCGTCCTGAGCTCAGCCGCGGCGCGCGTCGTAGATCGCCCGCTCCAGGGCCCGCGCGAAGTCGGCCCGCTCCACCGGGCTCAGCGCTCCGGCCACCGAGGCGTGCCGCCCCGACATCGCCAGCCGCACGCCGTGAACGACATCGTCCTCGTCGATCTCCAGGGCGACGCGGGTGAATGCGGTCGGGCTCTCCCAGATCACCTCGCTGGACTTCGGCGTCTCGCGCACCACCCGCACCTCGCGCGCGGTCACCAGGACCCGCTCGATCTTCTTGGCGGCGGCATAGCTGGCCGCGAAGGCCGCGATCACCGCCAGCACGTCGAGACCCAGGAAGATCGGCACGAAGGTCGCGCCCATCGACAGGAAGACGCCGGCGGCGACACAGTTGAAGAGCGTGACGATGCCGATCAGCACCACGAAACCCCTCTGCGACAGCGAGCGGTTGGGCGTGATCACGGCGTCCATGTAGACGAGACCATCCATCGAGACCGCACTCTAGTGCGGGACCGGCGGAAGTGGAATCCGCTTCCGCACCCCTTGGCGCCCCGCGCGACGCGGGCGATGGTCGCCCCGCCATGGCCAAGTCCGTCACCAAGAAGCGCATCTCGCCGGCCGAAAAGGCCCGCGTCGAGGAACTGTTCCACCGCTTCCTGTCGCTCAGCGACGACCCGCGCACCGAGCTCAACTACGACAGCCCCTACACCCTGGTCGTCGCCGTCGCCCTGTCCGCCCAGGCCACCGACGTCGGGGTCAACAAGGCCACCGCCAAGCTCTTCCCCGTCGCCCACACGCCCGAGGACATGCTGGCGCTCGGCGAGGAAGGGCTGATCCCCTACATCAATTCCATCGGCCTCTTCCGCACCAAGGCCAAGAACGTCATCGCCGCGGCGAAGATCATCGTCGAGCAGCATGGCGGCGAGGTCCCGCTGAACCGCGAGGACCTGATGGCGCTGCCGGGAGTGGGCCGCAAGACCGCCAGCGTGGTGCTGAACGAGCTGCGCGTGGAGCCGGCCATCGCCGTCGACACCCATGTCTTCCGGGTCGCCCACCGCCTGAAACTCTCGTCGGGCAAGACCCCGGACCAGGTCGAGGCCGACCTGATGACCATCGTGCCCGAGCCCTATCTGACCCGCGCCCACCACTGGCTGATCCTGCACGGGCGCTACACCTGCGTCGCGCGGCGGCCCAAGTGCGAGGAATGTCCGGTGGACGACCTCTGCCCGTCCAAGATCCTGTTCGTCTGAACCTGCGAGCCCCATTTTCGTAAGGCCATGGCCCACCATCTGCCGCTCAACGCCCTGCGGGTCTTCGAGGCCTGCGCCCGCAACGGCAGCTTCCTTGGCGCCGCCGAGGAACTGGCCATCACGCCGGGCGCGGTCTCGCGGCACATCAAGGGGCTCGAGGCCGAGCTGGAGACGCGGCTGTTCGACCGCTTCAACCGCGCCGTTCGCCTGACCGAGGCCGGCGAGCAGTTGGCCGTCGGCGTGCGCCAGGGTCTGTCGACCATCCAGTCGGCGGTGGACGCGGTGCGCTCCAAGCGCGATGCGCCCCTGGTGGTCACGGTGCTGCATTCGCTGGCCGCCCGCTGGCTGGTGCCGCGGCTGCACGACTTCCAGCGCCGCTATCCCGACGTGCAGATCCTGGTCGCGGCGTCCGACCTGCCCGCCGACCTCGCGCGCGAGAACATCGACGTCGCCATCCGGCTCGGGCGCGGCCCCTATCCCGGCCATCAAGCCACCCACCTGTTCGACACCCTGATGACCCCGGTGTGCAGCCCGGGCCTGGTCGAGACGTACGGGCCCTTCAACCATCCCAACGACCTTCGCGGCGTCACCCTGCTGCACGATGTGCTGATGCTGCCGGAAGAGCCGGACTGGGCCGACTGGCTTCAGGCGGCCGGCGCCGACCGGGTCGATCCCAATCCGGGACCGCGCTTCTCCAACACCTATCTCGCGGTCGAGGCGGCCCTGGCCGACCGGGGCATGGCGTTCGCGCACAAGGCCATGGTCATCGACGACCTCGCCAACGGCCGGCTGGTCCAGCCGTTCGACCTCACCCTGCCGAGCCCCTTCAGCCACTGGATGCTGTCGCTGCCGGAAAAGGCCGATCAACCCAACATCCGCCGCTTCCGCGCCTGGCTGCTGGAACAGGCGCTGGCCGACGGGCTCGCTTTCGCCAGGTGATCTGAAGTCAACTGACTAGCGCTAAGCTCGTTTGTCGCAGCGCAGCAAATCTGGGAGTTTACGGGCGTTCGCCGCTGTAGGAGCCCCCCCCGTGACCTGCACCTATCCTCAATCGATTGAAATTTCGCGCACCGGCCTGTTGCGCGACGTAATCCTCGTCTTCGCCGTCGCCGTGATCGCCTCCCCCGTGGTGATCGCGCTTTTGGGCGCGGCCTGACGAGCGCGGGCCGGCCCCCTTCCTCCAGCCGGCCCGCTCCCTTTCTCCGTACGCGGCAAGACTCCTGGCGCACGGCTTGCAATGATCGGGACGTGCCGTCCCTGTCCGATTTCATCCCGAGACGACCGACCCCGCGCCTGCCGCGGGTGAACTGGCGCGCGGCCACCCTCACCGTTGTGATCATGGCCAACCTCTGTCTCGGCGGCTGGTTCGCGTTCGACCGCGCCTTCTTGCAGGACCTGCCGCAGGTCCCGGACAAGGAAGCCCTGTGGTCGATGGGCCGCCCTCCAGGGCTGACCTTCGTTGGTCCCGACGGCCAGGTGATCGGCCGCCGCGGCCCGCGCCACGGCCCGCCAGCCCGGCTCGCTGAAATGCCTCAGCATGTGCCGCTGGCCTTCCTGGCCATCGAGGACCGCCGCTTCTACCAGCACGGGGCCATGGACCTGCGCGGCGTGCTCCGCGCCCTCAGCGTCAACACCCGCGCCGGCGCGGTGGTCGAGGGCGGCTCGACCATCAGCCAGCAGCTGGCCCGCAACCTGTTCCTGGCCCCCGAACAGACCGTGCGCCGCAAGGTGCAGGAGGTGCTGCTCGCCGCGCAGTTGGAGCGGATGCTGAGCAAGGACGAGCTGCTCGAGCTCTATCTCAACCGGATCTATTTCGGCGGCCGCGCCTATGGGCTCTCCGCCGCGGCCGAGACCTACTTCGGCAAGGCGCCCCGCGATCTGACCCTGGCCGAAGCCGCCGTCCTCGCCGCCCTGCCCCGCGCGCCGTCACGGCTCTCTCCCGCCAACGATCCCGACGCCGCCTGGGCCCGTGGCCAGCTGGTGCTGCGCCGGCTTGGCGACATGGCCTGGATCGACCCCGGCCTGGCCGCGCGCACCGCAGAGGGACCGCCCCCTCCCCTGACCCTGCTGGCGGCCGACGGCGAGGGCGACATGGCCTGGGCGTTCGACGCCGCCGCGGCCGAAGCCCGCCAACGGCTGGGCGGCGCCACGCCCGACCTCGTCATTCAGCTGACCGTCGACCCACAGGCCCAGGCGATCGCCGGCCATATCGTCCGCCGCACCCTGGCCCGCGAAGGCGCCCGCCGTGGCGCGCGGCAGGCCGCGCTCGTGGCCCTGGCCCCGGACGGCGCGATCCGCGTGATGATCGGCGGCGCCGACCACGCCGCCAGCCCGTTCAACCGCGTCACCCAGGCCCGGCGCCAGCCCGGCTCGGCCTTCAAGCCCATCGTCTGGGCGGCGGCCCTCGACCACGGCGTCCGTCCGATGGACTGGCGCCAGGACGCCCCGGTCCGTATCGGCGGCTGGCGGCCCGGCAACTACGGCGGCGGCTATCACGGCCAGATTTCCGTGCAGCGCGCGCTGCACCTCTCGATCAACACCGTCGCGGTGCGCCTGGCCCGCGAGGCCGGCCTCGGCGAGGTGGGCGCCCTCGCCCGCCGCTTCGGCCTAACCGGCGTGCCCGAGAATCCCGGCGGCTCGGTGGCGCTGGGCGCCTACGAAGTCACCCCGCTGGAGCTGGCCGGCGCCTATCAGGTGCTGCAGACCGGCGGCGGCAAGACCTCGCCCTATCTGGTGTCGAAGATCACCGACGCGCGCGGCAAGCTGCTGTTCATTCGCCCGCCCAGCGCCTCGGTCCCGATCTATCCGACCTACCAGGCGGCCCAGATGGTGCAGATGATGCGCGGCGTCATCCTGGCCGGCACCGGCCGCGAGGCCGGGTTCGGGCGCCTGGCCGCCGGGAAGACCGGCACCAGCCAGGATCACCGCGACGCCTGGTTCGTCGGCTTCACACCGGACTGGCTCTGCGCCGTTTGGGTCGGCAACGACGACAGCCGGCCGATGGCGCGCGTCACCGGCGGCCAGATCCCCGCGCACATCTGGCGCGACTTCATGCTCGGCGCCCATCGCGGCCTGCCGGACCTCGAGTTCAGCTGGTTCCCGGCTGTGCCGCCGCCGCTTTATGTGGAAGAGCCTCCGCCGCCCGCGCCGCTGCAGGACGCCTTCGGCCCGGTACGCCGCAACGCCATGGCGCGCGACGCCGACCTCCCAGCCGCCGAGACCGAAGCGACCCCGGTGGACTGGTCGGAAATCCCTTACTGATCGTCAGGTGATGCGCTTGACGCTCACCGGGTCGCTGCTCGGGAAGCTTTCTTCGAGACCCTCGTCCAGCAGCGCTTCCTGCCGATCCTCGGCGTCCTTCTGCTTCTCCGCGAGTTGATCGTGCTTTTCGTTCTCGCCCAACGGCCTTTCAGCCGGCCGGGCGTGCGGCGCCTGGCTCTTGTGGTCGGCCATCTGGGGCCGGCCCTCGACAGCGGCGTCAGCCGCCGCGGCGCCGGAACCGATCGCGTCGCCGCCGGTCTTGGGCTTGTCGCGCTTCAGTATCGACATTGCGGTCCTCCGTTTGCCCAGGATGAACTCATGGGACCAAAGGCGGTTGCCGCCGATGCGCCGCCTGCGTTGCTCCGCAGGGCCTTTCCCTGTAGGAGGCGAGGTCCGTTTCCGCGAAAGCCGACCTTCCCCGCATGACCGAGCTCTACGACGTCGCCGCCATCGGCAACGCCATCGTCGATGTGATCTCTCCGGCCACCGACGAATTCCTCACTCAGCAAGGCATGGACAAGGGCGCCATGATGCTGGTCGACGAGCAGCGCAGCGCGTCGCTGTACGCCGCCATGGCCGCCGGACTCGAAGCCTCGGGCGGCTCGGCCGCCAACACCGTCGCCGGCCTCGCCTCGTTCGGCGGCCGCGGCGCGTTCCTGGGCAAGGTCGCCGACGACCAGCTCGGCAAGGTCTTCACCCACGACATGCGCGCCATCGGCGCCCACTTCGACACCCCGCCCCTGCTGAACGGCAAGGCGACCGCGGTTTCGATGATCAATGTCACGCCCGACGGCGAGCGGACCATGTCCACCTTCCTGGGCGCCTCGACCGAGTTCGCCTCCGAGGACATCGACGCCGCCGTCGTCGAGGCCGCCAAGATCGTCTACCTGGAAGGCTATCTGTTCGACGCCGAGGCCGCGCGCCGCGCCTTCGCCAAGGCCGCGGCCCTGGCCCATGGCGCCGGCCGGATGATCGCCATCACCCTGTCGGACGGCTTCGTGGTCGAACGTCACCGCGAAGCACTGCTCGGCTTCCTGGAAACCCAGGTCGACCTGGTGTTCGCCAACGCCACCGAAGTGACCTCGCTGTTCCAGACCGACGACTTCGACGCCGCCGTGAACGCGCTGCGCTCCAAGGTGAAGATCGCCGCCGTCACCCGCAGCGCCCAGGGCTCTGTCATCGCCGCCGGCGGCGACACCTTCGAGGTTTCCGCCTTCCCGGTCGAGAAAGTCGTGGACACGACCGGCGCGGGCGACCAATACGCAGCCGGATTCATGTACGGCCTCGCCACCGGCCGGCCGCTCAATGTCTGCGGCCAGCTGGGATCGCTGGCGGCGGCCGAGGTGATCTCGCACTATGGCCCGCGGCCGCTGGTCAGCCTCAAGGACCTCGCGGCTTCGAAAGGACTCTAACGGATGGCCCGCACCGCGGAAGTGGTCCGCAACACCAAGGAGACCCAGATCACCGTTCGCGTGGATCTGGACGGCTCGGGTGTGGCTGATGTCGAGACCGGCATCGGTTTCTTCGACCACATGCTCGACAGCTTCGCCCGCTTCGCCGGCGTCGATCTCCATGTCCGCACCAAGGGCGACCTGCACATCGACTTCCACCACACCGTGGAAGACACCGGCATCGTCATCGGCCAGGCGATCAACAAGGCGCTGGACGGCTTCAAGGGCATCCGCCGCTTCGGCCACGCCTATGTCCCGATGGACGAGACGCTGACCCGCTGCGCCCTCGACCTCTGCAACCGGCCCTATCTGATCTGGAAGGTCGCCTTCAAGACCCAGAAGATCGGCGAATTCGACACCGAGCTCTTCAAGGAGTTCCACCAGGCGTTCGCCATGCACTCCGGCGCCTGCATCCATATTGAGACGCTCTACGGCGACAACAGCCACCACATCGCCGAAAGCGGTTTCAAGGCGCTGGGCCTCGCCGTCCGTGCGGCCGTCGAACTCGACCCCAAGTCCCATGGTCGCGCCCCGTCGACCAAGGGCGTCCTGTAGGAAAGTATCCCCTATGCAGAGCGTCGCCCTGATCGACTACGGGTCGGGCAACCTGCGCTCGGCCGAAAAGGCCCTCGTCCGCGCTGCGGCGGGAACGAGCCAGATCATCGTCACCAGCGACCCGGCCGCCGTGGCCGCCGCTGACCGCGTCGTGCTGCCCGGCGTCGGCGCCTTCGCCGCCTGCATGAAGGCGCTATCGGAACGGCCCGGCCTGATCGAAGCCATGACCGAGGCGGTCCAGGTCAAGGGCCGGCCCTTCCTCGGCGTCTGCGTCGGCATGCAGCTGCTGGCCACCCGCGGCCTGGAGTTCGGCGAGACCCCCGGCCTCGGCTGGATTCCCGGCGACGTCCGCCGCGTGGAGCCGACCGACCCGGCCGCCAAGATCCCGCACATGGGCTGGAACACCCTGATCGACCCGCACGGCCCCGCGCCGATCGCCGGCGTCGGCGAGGCCCCCATGTACTTCACCCATTCGTTCGCCTTCTTCCCGGACGATCCCGACGATGTCGCCGCCTATGTCGACCACGGCGGCAAGTTTCCCGCCGCCGTCGCCAACGGCCACGTGGCGGGCGTACAATTTCACCCTGAAAAGTCGCAAAGCGCTGGCCTCGCCCTGCTCGCGCGTTTCCTGGAGTGGCGACCGTGATCCTCTATCCGGCCATCGACCTTAAAGACGGCCAGTGCGTCCGTGTCCTGCACGGCGACCTCGACACCGCCACGGTGTTCAACAACTCGCCTGCCGCCCAGGCGACCAGCTTCGTCGAAGCCGGCTTCCACTGGGTGCACGTCGTCGACCTGAACGGCGCGGTGCAAGGCAAGGCCGTGAATGAGAAGGCCGTCGAGGCGATCCTCGAAGCGGTCTCGATCCCGATCCAGCTCGGCGGCGGCATCCGCAGCCTCAAGGACGTCGAGCGCTGGATCGAAGCCGGCGTGTCGCGCGTCATCCTCGGCACCGTCGCGGTGACCGAACCCGAGATCGTCCGCGAGGCCGCGCGCCTCTGGCCCGAGCAGATCGCCGTCTCCGTCGACGTCCGCGCCGGCAAGGTCGCGACCCAGGGCTGGACCGAAAGCTCCGACCTCGACGCCGTGACTGTCGCCAAGCGGTTCGAGGACGCCGGCGTCGGCGCCCTGATCATCACCGACATCGACCGCGACGGCACCGTCATGGGCTTCAACGTCGAGGCCTTCGGCGCCATCGCCGACGCCGTGGCGATCCCGGTCATCGCCGCCGGCGGCCTGGCCAGCATCGACGACATCATCAAGATCAAGGCCCGCAAGGGCGTGCCGATCGCCGGCGCCGTCCTGGGCCGCGCGCTCTACAACGGCGCGATCTCGCCGGAAGAAGCCCTGAAGGTCGCCGCCTAGATGCTGAAGGCCCCCAAATGCTAAAGGTCAGGGTCATCCCCTGCCTGGACGTCAAGGACGGCCGCGTGGTGAAGGGCGTGAACTTCGTCTCGCTGCGCGACGCCGGCGACCCGGTCGAACAGGCCACCGCCTATGACGCCGCCGGCGCCGACGAGCTGATGTTCCTGGACATCACCGCCAGCCACGAGCGGCGCGGCGCGATCCTCGACGTCATCGCCCGCACCGCCGACGTCTGCTTCATGCCGCTCAGCGTCGGCGGCGGCATCCGTCAGGTCGAGGACGCCCGCCGCCTGCTGCTGGCCGGCGCCGACAAGATCAGCGTCAACACCGCCGCGGTCGAGAATCCGGACCTGATCAGCGCCTGCGCCGACGCCTTCGGCTCCCAGGCCGTGGTCGTCGCCATCGACGCCAAGCGCACCGCGGAGGGCTGGAAGGTCTTCACCTACGGCGGGCGCACCGACACCGGGCTCGACGTGGTCGAATATGCGGTGAACGCCGTGAAGCGCGGGGCAGGGGAGATCCTGCTGACCTCCATGGACCGCGACGGCGCCAAGACCGGCTACGATCTCGACCTGCTGAAGGCCGTGACCAGCGCGGTCAACGTGCCGGTCATCGCCTCGGGCGGGGCCGGCAACGCCCAGCACATGGTCGATGCGGTCACCCAGGGCGGCGCCGACGCCGTCCTGGCCGCCTCGATCTTCCATTTCGGCGAGGTCTCGGTCGCCGAGGTCAAGCGCCAGATGGCCTTGGCCCACATTCCGGTCCGCATCACGGAGGCCGCATGAGCCGCTTCTCCGAGATCTTCGAGCGCCTCGCCGCGACCATTGAGGCCCGCAAGGGCGCCGATCCGTCCAGCTCCTACACCGCCAAGCTGCTCAGCGAAGGCGTCGAGCGTTCGGCCAAGAAGTTCGGCGAGGAAGCCGTCGAGGCGGTGATCGCCGCCGCCCAGAACGACCAGGACGGCCTGGCCGCCGAGAGCGCCGATCTGATCTATCACTGGCTGGTGCTGCTGGCCCGCGCCGGCGTCAGCCTCGACGAGGTCGCCGCCAAGCTCGAGGCGCGGGAAGGGACCTCCGGCCTGGCCGAGAAGGCTTCGCGCCCGACCTAGGCCGGCTTCCAGCGCATCTTCATGTAGATGTCGCCGTCTTCCAGTTCGTCCAGCATCTGCTCCAGGCGCCTTTGCCGCGTCTCGGGCTTACGCGCCCGGCCGATCCAGCCCAGATAGTCATTCCTCTGAAACGGCGGCCGCGCCTCGTAGGCGCCGATCAGGCCGCGCGCCTCCAGCGCCTGGCGCACCTCCGGCGGCATGGGGTTCCGGTCACGCTTCAAGGTCATGGGCGTCCTCCCGCAGCCCATTAACGAAGAACTACGGTGAAGGTTCGCGCGGCGCGGCGCCTAGTGCGGCAAGACCAGGGTGTGGCTGACGCCCGGCCCGTCCCCGCGGGTCAGGACGCCGCCGGTCTGCCGCGCAAAGCCCTCGACCAGCTTGCGGCCGAGCCCGGTGGTCTTGAGATCGACATCTGGCGGCATCCCGACCCCGTCGTCGGCGACGACCAGTTCGCAACCCACCTCGATCTGCTTCAGCGACACCAGGATTCGGCCTCGGCGGCCGTCCGGAAAGGCGTACTTGGCCGCATTGGTGACCAGCTCGTTGACCACCAGCCCGACCGCCACCGCACGGTCGCGACTGACCGGGCAGGAGGTCAGCCAGCTGTCCAGCCGAACGTCGCCGCTCAGCAAAAGGCTGTCGGACAGGTTCCCGCACAGGTCGCCCAGATAGGCGCCCAGGTCGATGGCGTCGCCCGCCTCGTCGGGGGAGTAGAGATTGGCGTGGGCCTGGGCCATCGAGTGGACCCGCCGCAGCGCATCGGCCAGCGCCTGCTCGGTGTTCGCCGCGCCGGCCCGGCGCCGTTGCATGTCCAGCAGGCTCTCCACCATCTGGAAATTGTTCTTCACGCGGTGGTTCAGCTCCCGCAGCAGCAGGTCGCGCATTTCCAGCTTGGCGGCGCGCTCGGCGCCCGCCGCCCGATACGAGGTCCGAAACGCCTGGGCCACGGCCACCACCGTCAGGCCGCTGAGGGCGTTGAGCACCAGAGCCGCGCCTTCGCCGGCGCTCAAGGGCCCGAACCGCGCCGGGAACAGCACGATGTACCAGACCCCCAGCAGGATGATGGTCAGGGAGTAGACCCCCGCTCTCCAGCCAGCCAGCAGCGTCGCCAGCAGCACGAACGGATAGAGAAAGATGTAGGGGGGTGGAGCCGGGATCAGCAGATCGACGATCACCCGCAATAGGCCGGCGAGCGCCGCGCATGCGCTGGCGCACACCCACTCCGTCACCCAAGCGGGCACGTCTGGCGCGAGCCGTTCGCGCAGATTGAGGTCACCCAGCCCTAACATTGCGTACACAACGTCTTTCCGCGGCGCTGTGGTCAAGGCTCGAATCGCCTTATGCGCGAATTTTTCCCCAAAACACCCAGGGTGGGAAGTGCCTGGTCCGCATACGCCATGGCGCGAACCTATGGCCGGGCGCATAGTCGCCGCGTGCTCGCTCCGTTCCCCTTTCTCGACGCCGTAACCGAGCGCGACCGCCGCTGGCCGCGGGTGGCGGCGATGGCCGCCGCCACACCCGCCGCGGTGATGCTGCTGTCGCTGCTGTTCGCCATCGTGCTCGGGATCCTGACCGGCGGGGCGATGTTCGAGGACACCGGCGGCCCGCGTCTGTTGCGCTCGGCCATCTATGTGCTGCAGCTGGGGATCGGGCTCGGGGTCATGGGGCTCGCGGTCATTCTGGCCGCCCGCTATGTCTTCGGCCGGCCGATCACCACCTGGATGACCGCGGCGCCGCATTTCCGCTGGAGGCTGTTGCTCGGCGGCGCGGCCCTCACGGTGATCGGCGTCGGCGTGCTGATGTTGGTCGACGGCCTGCTACGGCCCGGCGACTTCCAGCTGCCGCTCTTCGACCCGAACTCCAGCCTGGCGCTGAAGGGGTTCTATGCCGTCGCCGTCGTCGCTGGCCTGTTCGTCGCCGCCACCGCCGAGGAGGTCGTGTTCCGAGGCTATCTGTTGCAGCAGACGGCCGCGTTCACCCGAAACGTCTGGGTCCTGATCGCCGTCAACGCCGTCGCTTTCGCCCTGGCGCACCTGGAATTCGACCCCGGCGCCCTGGCCGCTCGGGCCCTGGCCGGCGCCGCCTTCGCCTGGGCGGCCCTGCGGCTCGGCGGGCTGGAGTTCGCCGTCGGCGCGCACGTGGCGACCAACCTGATGATCGCCTTTTTCCAGGCGCCGCTGCTGCCCGACGATCCCGAGGTCACCGGCGGCCTGGACGAGACCATGATCGAGGTGGCGCTCGCCCTCTACATGGTCGTGGTCGTCGAGCTGGTCCGCCGCTCGCCGTGGCTCATGGCGCCCCTGGCCTCGCGGACGCCTACTTCTTCTCAAGCATGAGCTGGCCTTCCTTCTTCAGGCGGCCCTTCACCTTGTCGGCGATCATCGCGAAGAACGGCGGCAGGTCGACCTCCATGCGCACGGCGTCCTCGGCCACGTCCAGCCGCCCGGCCACCGCCTGGCCGACCACCTTGGCGGAGAAGGACAGGCGGTCCCCCTCCCAGGCGCGGCTCAGCTTCACGCCCTCGCCGAACTGATGGATCATCTTGCCGACCCCGTCCTCTATGCGTTGGCGGGCCTCGGCCTTGCCGAGTTCGTGGGGGATGGTGACGACGACGGGCTTGGCCATATGCAGGTCCTCCAGCCCTATTAACGGCCCTGCGGCTCAAGCGCTCCCGGCCGCTGCGCCGGCGCCGGTTCGAGGCGGTCCGCGCTGGCCGCCACGACCAAGGCGCCGATCAGCAGGACCAGCATCGCCGCGGCGCCCAGGGCCGTCGCCAGCTCGCCGCGCTCACGCATCGCGCAGCTCCAGGAACCGGCGCAGGGCAGGGCGCTCGTTCTCCGCCGCCCAGAACCCGCAATAGGACAGCCAACTGGCGTCGCTCTCCAGCGGCCGGGCGCACACCCCGGGATAGAAGGCGCCCATGGCTGAGCCGCCGGCCAGGGTCACGCCGAACCCCAGCGAGACCAGGTCCAGCAGGTTGTCGCGTTGCACGGCGTAATGGAGGAAGTTCGGCGGGCCGCCCAGGGCCTGAATGATCGCCTGCTGCAGCGCCCGGTCGCCCGAGCCGTTCCCGGCCATGAGCAGGTGGGTTTCCCGCAGCTGGCTGGGCTGGACCGCATTCTCCGCCGCCAGCGGATGGCCCTCGGCCATGAACACCATCAGCGGCTCCGACCACAGCGGCGCCGAGCGCCAGCCCCGCGCGCCGGCGCCGTGCAGCGCCACCGCCAGATCGACGCCGCGACCGCCGACCCGCTCGGCCAGGCCCTGGTCGTCAAGGTCCTCGACGATGAGGTCGATCTCCGGCGCCAGCGTGCGGAACTTGCCGATCTGCCGTCGCAAGGGACCCCAGTTCAGAGAGCAGCCGACGCCCAGGGTCAGACGCTCGCGCCGCGCCGGTCGCGCGACCGGCGTCGCGTGCAGCCCGCGATAGGAAAGTTCCATGGCTCAGGCCGCCTCCTGGAGCTGGCAGGATGTGCGGCGCGCCACCAGCACGTCCCGGTGCGCGCCGGGCAGGCGGCGGACCAGGTCGAAACCGTGGGCGTGGAAAATGCGGGCGGCCGCGCCGCCGCCGACGCTCGGGCGGGTCTGGACGATGACCACGCCGCCGGGCCGCACATGCGGGCCGTTGTCGAGCAGGGCGGTCAGCCAGTCGCCGCTGGCGGTGTGGGCGGCGAGCAGGGCGTCGGCCGCGTCGGCGGGCGCGCGCTGGCCCGCCTGCAGGCAGCCGACGTCTTCATAGCCGCGGCGGCACAGCCAGAGCAGGGCTGGCAGCGCGCCCGGTCCGGTCACCCGGATGGCGCTGCCGGCGCCAAGGCCGGCTTCGGTGAGCAGTTGGGAAAGGCCGATGGTCGGCCGTGGGAACGCCTGGGACATGGTCGCCTCGTTGACGCATCGGCCGGCGTGAAGCCGGCCTTGCGTGCAATCTGGCGCAGGATCCCGTCAGGGTTCGATGTGGAAGATGGCGCGCCGCATAAGCGCGCCATCAAGACCGGCCTCAGGCGTCCTGGATCGCCGACAGCTTCCAGCCCTCGTTCGGATGACGCACGAAGGTCCAGAGTTCGGTGGTCTCGGTCGGGCGATCGGCGTCGCCCTCGACCACTGCGCCGGTCTGGCGGTCGACCATCACGTCGATGCTCGTATAGCGCAGCGCCGCGGTGGCGTAGTCCACCGGACCCTCACGCCAGGCCTCGGCGACGTCGCCCTCCAGCATCTTCACGTCACGCACCTCGTTGCGGCGGCCGGCGGTGGCGTTCTGGCCCAGTTCCTCGGCCAGGTAGCCCATGATCTCAGGCGTGGTGCGCTCGCGGATCGCGGCGTAGTCCTCGCGGCCGAAGGCTTCCTGGATCTCGCGCAGCAGCTGCTCGAAGGTCTCGCGGTCGGTGTTGGTGACCGTGAAGTCCTGGCCAAGGTCGGCCGGCGCATAATTCTGCGGCGCGGCCGGCTGGGCCGGCTGCTGGACGTCGAACGGCGAGCGGAACGCGGCGTTGTTGTTGGTCGGCTGGGCGTGCGCCGCGGCCGGCTTGCGGCGCGAGGCGAAGAAACGGAAGGCCAGCATCGCCACCAGGGCGATCGCCGCGATCTGCAGCAGGCCGCCCAGCATCCCGGCCATGCCGGCGCCGAAGCCATGACCCAGCAGCAGGCCGATCACGCCGCCCAGCATCAGGCCGCGCACCAGCGGGTTGCCGAGCAGGCCCGGCTTGGGCGCGTTCATCGGATTGGCCGCGTTCGGACGGGCCGGCGCCGTGGTCTGGGCGCCCGGCTGGCGCTCGGTCATCGAGCGCTGAACCGGCGCGGCCTGGGTCGGCGCGGTCTGGGTGGGAGGCGGCGCCTGATGGGTGCGGGCCCCACGGCTGCCGAAGCTGCCTCCGCGGCGGGCGTCCGCCTCGGAGGCGAGCGAGAGTCCCATCGCCAGCGACAGGCCCGTGACGGCGAAAATCTTCGGAAGTCGGGAAGTCAAAGCAGCGTTTCCTTTTATGTGTCCGGCCGTATGTCGTGCGCCGCACCGCTGATTTCCAGGGGTCGCCGGCGTCTCATACGCAGTTGTGACCGCTAGGCCCTCGGCTTGCGCTTCAACGCGACGTAGAGCGCGCCCTCGCCGCCGTGCCGCTGGTGCGCCTCGGATATGCCGGCCACCACCCCGCGCAGCGCCATGCCGCCCAGCCATTCGGGCGCCCGGCGCCGCAGCACGCCGTCGCCCAGCGTGCCCTTGCCGGTGATCACCAACACCGCGCGGTAGCCCTCGTCCCAGGCGCGCAGCACAAAATTCTCCAGCGCCGCCTTGGCGCGCTGCTGGTCCATGCCGTGCAGGTCGATCCGCGCGCCGATCGGGTCGCGCTCCTTGGCGATGCGGTGCTTGCGCCGCGGCTCGATGCCCTCCGGCTCGCCGCGCTGGGGCACGCGCAGGGCCGGCCGCAGCTCCGACAGCGGCAGGCGCGCGGCCGGATCGGTCACTCGGCCCTTGCCCTTCGGCGCCGGGATCGCCGGTTCGGCCGGCGGCGGCGCCTGCGTCGCGGGGCGGCCGGCGTGCGGGTGGACGGTGGCGGCCACCATCGCCCAGAGCTTCTGCTCCTCAGGGCGGATGGGGCGTTTCATCGATATGGGCCGACCTTCGGGACCAGCCGGTGCATGCGCAGGGTGTGGCGGACGCGGCCCGCCTCGGCCCCGGCCCGGTCGCCCAGGCCAAGATAGAGGTCGGCGCGCACCGGCCCCTTGATCGCCCCGCCGGTGTCCAGCGCCATCACCATGCGGCGATAGGCGGGGAACGCTCCCGACAGGGTCGGCGCGACGCCTTCGATAAAGAACAGGTCGCCCAGCGAATTGCGGCTGCTGTCGATGGCGATCGCGCGGCCCGGGGGCAGCGGGATGCCCGCCGCGCCGACCGGCTGGCGCCCGTCGTCCGGGGCCAGGGTGAAGAACACATAGCGCGGGTTCAGGCGCATGACCTCGTCGGCCCGCGGTCCGCGGTTGTCGGCCAGCCAGCTTCGGATCGCCTCGCCGGAGGTGTTGTTGGCCGCCAGCAGGCCGCGGTCGCGCATTGGATTGGCGATGCCCATGAACGGCTTGCCGTTGGTGGCGGCGAACACCGCCTTGGCCCGGCGTCCGTCGGCGAAGGTCAGCACCCCCGAGCCCTGGATCTGCAGGAAAAACAGGTCCTCGGGCCGCATCCAGGCCAGGGCGGGACCGGAGGAGGCCTTCTCGATGTCGGCGCGGTCGGGATAGGGGCTGAGCTGCCCGCCCGCGCCGCGCTTCTGCGCCTCGTTGCCGGCGACGCCCTTGCCGACCAGATCGGCGGGCTTGGGCCGCACCGGGGCGGAGAACTCGACGCTCTGGCGATCACGCGCCTCATACTCCGGCGAGAAATAGGCGGTGAGGATTCCATCGCCCTCCAGGAGCTCGGGCCGGAAGTTGTCCTCGAGGAACGCCCGCGCGCGGCCGGCGTCCAGCGGGCCGATGGCCCGGGCGCGGCGGCAGACCTCGCCCAGCGCCGGGTCGCGCGCCACCCCGCAGGTGGTGCGGAACGCCTCGTAGCCGGCGCCGTGGTCGTCCTGCGCCCAGCCGGGCACGTCGGCGAAGCTCTCCGGCCGCGCGGGCGCCGGCGGCGGTTGGGCTGGCTGGCTCGGCGTCGGGCGCGGCGGCTGCGGGCGAGGCCCGGGCGGCGCCGGCTTGGGCGTGGCGCAGGCCGCGACCAGCAGCGTCAGGAGCAGGGCCGGAACAAGGCGGCTCGGAAATCGGATGGTCAAGGCAGCCCCCAATCGCAGCGCAGTCGTCGAAGTGGCGGCGCGCGCCACGAGCGGACTCCGAAAAAACGTCCGGCGCACCGGTGTGCGCCAACGTCCCTTCATAGTCCTGCGTTGAGGGCGGGAAAACGGCGTAAGGGTTAACAAACCCTTGCCGCCGTTCAGCTTTCGCCGCGCTTAAGCTTCGGCGGCGGCGACGTTGACCAGCAGCCAGTTGGGGTCGCGGCTCTTCAGGCTGCGCTCGAACGTCCACAGTTCGGCGGTGCGCTTGTCGTCCACCGCTTCGCCTTCCGGACCCTTGGTGCGGCTGCGGAACTCGGCCAGGAAGCGGACCGTGATGCTCGCCACGTCGCCGTGCAGGTCGGCGCGCTCCAGGTCGGCGCGCGGCGGGTGCAGGAACTCCACCGCCTCGGTGCGGCCCTGGGCCTCGCGCTCGTCGATCACCGCCTCGAAGCTGGACAGCACATTGGGGGCCAGCAGGTTGCTCAGCGTGCCGCGATCGCCGGCCGCGAACGCCCGCACGACCATCTCGTAGGCGCCCTTGGAGCCGCCGAGAAACCGCGAGAGGTCGAAGGAGGGGTCGCGATGCTTGATCGCCGGCAGGCCCGTCAGGTCCACCCCGTCGTCGACCGCATCCAGCGCCGGCGCCTGGCGCGCGTTCGCCGCGACGGCGTCCGCGGCGGCCGCGTCCTCAGGCTGACGGCCGACGCGGCGGCCCAGCACCGCATAGAGCTGGTACAGCACGACACCGGCCAGACCGGCGAATATGATCAGTTCGAGGACTTGCAATTATCTGGGCTCACGAGGCGTTCGGAAAACTCAATATAGGACAGCGTAACGCCCACGTCAGGGGCGACGTTGCCATGGATTGGGGCGCATGATAGCAGCCCAGCCGACAACAGGGCGTGAATGTACGCCACCAACCGGATTTTCCCGACTATGACCGATACCGACGCCGCCGGCCCCGAGACCAACGGTGCGGGCGCCCCCGAGCCCGGCATCCGCATCCTCGCCCAGTTCATCCGCGACCTCTCGTTCGAGAACCCGCGCGCGCCGGAGACCCTCCGCGCTCAAAACGCCGTGCAGCCGCAGATCGAAATGGGCGTCGAAATGAACGCCCGCGGTCGTGAGGACGGTCTGTTCGAGGTCGACCTGAAGCTCTCGGCCCGCGCCGAGCGCGACGACGGCCCGGTGTTCCACGTCGAGCTGCTCTATGGCGGCGTGTTCCAGATCTCGGGCGTCAGCCAGGAAGAGCTCGAGCCGGTGCTGCTGGTCGAGTGCCCGCGCTTCATGTTCCCGTTCGCCCGCCAAATCATCGCCGCGGTGACCTCGGACGGCGGTTTCCCGCCCTTCATGCTCGACCCGATCGACTTCGCCGGCGTCTACGCCGCGCGCAAGGCCCAGGCCCTGGGCGGCGAGACGGTCGGCAACGCCTGACGCCTCTCCCCTCCGGGAGACGAGACGGAGGGGGCCAGCAGGCCCCCTCGCTCAGCCGTTCGGCTGCCAGCTCCCCCTGCCGGGGGAGCCGCTAGCGCCCCCGGCGCTTGCCCCACCCCAACATCGCCAGCGTCGCCAGGGCCATCACCGTGGCATAGACGACCAGCGGCCAGGCCGTGCGCCCGTCCAGCCACACCACCGCCAGCGTGCCGACGGCGCCGACGATCAGGCTTTCGACGCAGAAGTAGAGCGCCACAGCCGTCCCGGCCGTACTTCCGAACGCCGCCAGGGCGCCGTTGGCGCTCACCGAGACGCTGAGCACGATGCCCACGGCCATCACCCACATCGGCGCCACGAAGCTCCAGAACGACGGCTCGCCCCAGAGCTGACCCGTCGCCAGCAACGCCGCGCCGCACAGCAAGGCCGCCATCCCGCGCGCCAGGCATCCGGCCACGCCCCAGCGACCCACGAACCACTTGGCGAACCGCGAGGTGACGATCATCACGACGGCCGCCGTGGCGAAGGCCAGGCTGAAGCCAAGTTGCGAGAACCCCGCCTGGCCGATCAGCACTCGAGGCGCCGTGGAGAAGAATACGAAGAAGGCCCCCATCGCGGCGCTGAAGCCGAGCGTGTAGGTCCAGAACGCGTAGCTGCTCAGGATCCGCCGCAGCGGCGCGGCCGGCGCGGGCGTCCCGCTCGGTCTGGTCTCGCTCCAGCCGCGCCAGGCGTTGACCAGGGCCGCGGCCATCAGCAGCGCCAAGCCGCCGAAGATCGCCCGCCAGCCCAGGCCCTGGGCGATCAAAGCTCCGGCCACCGGACCGAGCGCCGGCACGAACGACAGGATCGAGCCCAGCAGGCCATAGATCACAGCGCCTTCCGGTCGCTCGGCATAGACGTCGCGCACGGTGGCGAAGGTCGCGACCATGGCGGCGGAGGCTCCGGCCGCCTGCAGAATGCGCAGCGCGACAAACGCGGGACCCGTGTCGGTCATGGCCAGGGCGAGCGAGGCCGCCGCAAACAGCAGGCCGCCGCCCAGCAGCACCGGTCGGCGACCGACGCGGTCCGATAGCGGGCCGAACACGATTTGTCCCAGCCCGAGAACCGCCATGTAGAGGCTGAGGGTCAGTTGAACGACGGCCGGCGTCGTGCCCAGCCGTTCGGGCATTTCAGGAACGACGGGCAGGTAGATGTCCATGGCCAGCGAGGCGAGGACGTCGAAAGGGGCCAGCAGCAGCAGGGCCGCAGGCAGGGAAGCGTTCCAGGCTTTGGAACCAGGCATGACTTTGCATCCACTCAAATCGGGAGATTTGGCGGCGATCAGCCTGGCGTCAGGGCTTGGCTATGGATCGCCGCAACAACGGTCGGGGTGTTGTTGCGGCCTACCTGCTTGCGGACTCGGTCATGGGTCCTGTCCCGGTTCGAGGTGCCCGCCATAGCTAGGCGGCGGCGCGCCGTTCGGCAAGCCAAGGCTAGGGTTTCCCCGAATGTTCAAGCCCCAGGCTTCTGCGCATTCATCATCGCCAGTGGATCGAGGTCGCAGCGCGGAGCGCGGGATGAGCACGCAACACTCCCTGGACACGGTGCAGAACTGGTTGGCCTCGATCCCGTGGGGCGAGTTCGGCCTGCGGATCGTGGCGGCCATCGCCATCGTCGCCGCCGCCTATCTGGTCGTGCGTCTGATGCGCCACGTACTCGACCGCCTCCGGTCGCGGGCCAAGGCTGGCGCGCCGCTCATCTACATCTTCGAGCAGGTCGCTGGTTACGCCCTCCTGGTGGTGGGTCTGCTCGCCGGCCTCGCCACATTGGGCCTGAACCTCAGCTCCTTCGCCGTCTTCGCCGGCGCGACCGGGGTCGGGGTCGGCCTTGGTCTCCAGAGCGTGGTCAAGGAGTTCGTCGCCGGCCTCGTGCTGATCTTCGATCCGTCCATGCAGGTCGGCGACTTCGTGGAACTGGAAAGCGGCCTGCGCGGCGAGATCGTCGAGATCGGCGCCCGGGCGTCACGTCTGCGCACCAACGACAACGTCTACGTCGTCATTCCCAACTCCAAGCTCATGCAGAGCGAGGTCGTGAACTGGACCTACAACGACGAGTCCCGGCGCATTCACGTGCCGTTCTCGGTCGCCGAGCAGGCCGACAAGGCGCAGGTCCGCGATGTTGTTTTGGCCGCCGCCCGCGCCTTGCCGTTCACTTCGCCCGACTTTGAGCATCGAAAGACCCAGGTCTGGCTCACCAGCTTCAGCGGCGACGGCCTCGATTTCGAGCTGATCGTCTGGCCAAGCCTGGAATCTTCCCGTCATCCGTCTTCGATGCACGCCGCCTACACCTGGGCGATCCACGAAGCGCTGCTCGCCGCGGGGATCGACAACGCCTCGCCGCAACTGGATCTGCGGCTGCGCAGCTTCTTCGGCCGCGACGGCGACCAGGCGCTGCACGCCCTCAAGCTCGACGCCACGCCGCTGCCGCGCGATCAGCGGCTCGACCGCGCGCCGAATGATGCGGCCGTCGCCGTCTTCGACGATGCCGCCCGCGACAGCCGGGCTCGCGCCGCCGAGCCTAGAAAGCGCGAGAAGCAGGACTGAGCCTCAGGACGGCCGCTGGGCCAGGAACGTCCCATAGACCCCATCCTGAACGTGCTCGACGATCCGGAACCCGCAGTCGGTCAGCATCCGCTCGATCGCCCAGGCGAAGGTCGAGTACTCTTCGCGTATGTGCGCCGCGCCCTCCGCCCGCGAATAGCCGGTGTTCTGCGTCAGCCAGATGATCCAATCCTCGGCCGTCTGCGCCAGCGCCTGAGGCGCAACATCGAACATCACGTCGCGGACATAGAGCCGGCCGCCGGGCTTCAGCGCGGCGTACATCCGCGCGAAGGCCATCGCCTTCCAGAAGTCGGGCAGATGGTGCAGGGCGTTCTTCGCGGTGATCAGGTCGAGGCTTTGCTCATCCGCCTCGAACGACAGGAAGCCGGCGCGCTGGAAGCTCAGGTTTCCCAGGCCGCCAGCCCGTTCCTTCGCCGCCGCCAACATGGCCGCCGAGACATCGATCCCCACAACCGCCCGGCACATCGCCGCCGCCTCGCGGACCAGAATTCCAGTGCCGCAACCGATATCGGCCATGGTCATGTCCGGCTTCAGGCCCAAATGGCCCAGCAGCTGCCGGTCCCGTTCGGCCGAGCCACCCTGCCGCGCGTCATAGGTCGCGACCTGCGTCTCGTCCTCGAAATCGAGGCCGACTTGCCGGCCGTCGTCATACCACCAGTCGTATGTTTGCATTTCAATTCTCCATCAATATCAAGCGGATGGAGAGCGCGCCGATCCATCCGCAGAGTGCGGGAATCGGACGGCGCGAATGGCTAGGGCCGAGCGCGGGTCCACATCCCCAGATCGGGGACGCGTACGGTCAGAATGCTGCGCGGTTCGGCGGCCATGGCGTCAAGCTATGGTGTAACGACGGTCTTCGACAACCCTGGAGTGGGCTGACGCGCTTCAGAGCCCGAACTTGCCCCAGAGCTCTTCGTTCTTGACGACCTCGCGCACGAACTTGGCGTGCTGCTCACGCTCGGCGTCGGTCGAGCGGAAGGGCAGGGGGCGGGGACGCGCGCCATAGACCGTCGCCCTGGCGACCGCGACGGCGTGGGCGGCCATTTCGCGGGTGGTGAGTTCCAGGGTCAGCGCGCGGCCGCCCTTGAGTTCCAGATAGACCGAAGCCAGCAGCCGGGCGTCGATGAGCGCCCCGTGCTTGTCGCGTTCGGAGAGCGAGATCTTGAAACGCTTGCAGAGCGCGTCGAGCGAGTTGTGCATCCCCGGGAAGCGCTTGCGCGCCAGGGCCAGGGTGTCGATCCACTGCGCTTCGGGCAGCGGAGCCAGGCCCAGCCCCTCCAGTTCGTAGTTCACGAACGACCGGTCGAAGGTGGCGTTGTGGGCGATGATCGGGGCGTCGCCGACGAAATCCAGAAAGTCCTGATGGATTTCCTTGTCGCGAAACTTCGGCTTGCCGCGCAGGAACGCGGCCGACAGCCCGTGCACCTTCTCGGCCTCCGGCGGCATGTCGCGCTCGGGGTCGATATAGACGTGGAAGCTGCGCCCGGTGGGCAGGTAGTCCTCGATCTCCAGGCAGGCCAGCTCGACCAGCTTGTGGCCAAGGTGCGGCTCGAAGCCTGTGGTTTCGGTATCGAGAACGATCTCACGCGCCATGAGACCTACTTCGTCTGGTTCGAGCTTCGCTTCAACCCGGCGCCTTGTCGCGAGCTGGCCTGAGTTGTGGATCGCGCATGACGGCGATGATCTCGGCGACCTGTTCGCGCGCCGGCTCTAGGCCGCGGCCGGTATCGACCACGAAGTGCGCGCGGGCCCGCTTTTCGGCGTCGTGCATCTGGCGCGACAGGATCGCGTCCAGGCGTTCGGCGGTCATGCCCGGCCGGGCCAGGACGCGCTCGCGCTGTTGGGATTCCGGGGCCGAGACCACCACCACCGCGTCCATGTTGGCGTGGCCGCCAGTCTCGTAGAGCAGCGGGATATCCAGCACGACCATGTCGGCCTTGGCGTCTTCGGCCGCCTTGAAGAAATGCACCCGGTCGGCGCCGACCAGCGGATGGACGATGGCGTTGAGCTTGGCCATCGCCTCGTCGTTCCCCAGCACCCGTTGGCGCAGGGCCTCCCGGTCGACCGCGCCGTCCTTCGTCACGCCTGGGAATGCGGCTTCCAGCGGCGCCACCGCCGCGCCGCCGGTTTCATAGAGATCGGCCACGGCCGCGTCCGCGTCATAGACCGGAATTCCCGCCTCGCGGAACATCTTGGCGGTCGTGGACTTGCCCATGCCGATGGAGCCGGTCAGGCCGATGATGAGCATGCTTTAGAGCCCCAACGCTTTGATCGCCAACCTGCGCACGTCCACCTCGCGGGGCGGCGGCTGGCCGAAGAAATACTCGAAACTGGGGACCGCCTGACCGATCAGCATGGCCAGGCCGTCCACCGTCCGCCGTCCGATCGTCTCTGCACTCGACAGGAACGGCGTCTTCAGCGGCTTGTAGACCATGTCCATGATCACCGCGCTGGCGGGCGTCGCCTCCAGCGGGACATCCAGCGCCGCTGACCCCGACAGTCCAGCCGAGGTGGCGTTGACCACGGCGATGGCGCCATCGAACGCCGCCGCCGCCTCACTCAGCGGCAGCGCCTTGGCGCCCAGCGGCTCAGCGATCTCCTGGGCCTTGAGCAGCGTGCGGTTGACGATGCGAACCTCGGGACAACCGGCTTCGACGAAGGCCGCCGCCGCGCCGCGCGCCGCGCCGCCCGCGCCCAGAATCGCCACCGGCCCGGCCTTGGGGTCGAAGCCCGGCGCCTGTTCGGCGAAAGCGACCAGCATACCCAGGCCGTCGGTGTTGTCGGCAAAGATCGTGCCGTCTTCCCGGAAGACCAGGACATTGGCGGCTTCCGCCGACTTCGCGCGGAAACTGGCCTCGTCGGCCAGGGCCAGCGCCTCGCCCTTGAACGGCAAGGTCACGTTGAGGCCCGCGACGGTCCCGCCGCGCAACGATTGCGCGAACGCTGTGAACCGCCCCGGCTGCGTGGAGAACGGCACATAAACGCCATCGATCCCCGCCGCCGCCAGCCAGGCGTTGTGCAGGATCGGGCTCATCGAATGGGCGATCGGCCGCCCGACCACGCCGGCGACCCGTGTCGCCCCGGAAATACTCATGCCGTCAGCACGCCATGCCGCCGGAAGAGGTCCAGCAGGCCCATCAGCGGCAGGCCGAGGATCGTGAAATAGTCACCCTCGATCTTCGAGAACAGTTGCGCGCCGGGGCCTTCCAGCCGGTAGCAGCCGACCGAGCCCAGCATTTCCGCGCCCTCGGCCTCTAGGTACTCAGCCAGGAAGGCGTCGGAGAAATCGCGCATGGTCAGGGTCGCCGAAACGATCTCGCGCCAGATCGGCGCCCCGTCCTTGGCCACCACCACCGCCGAGTGCAGCTTGTGCGGCTTGCCGCGCATGGTCTTCAGTCGCTCTGCCGCCGCTTCCAGCGTCTCGGCCTTGTCGTAGAGCTTGCCCTCGAACTCCAGCGTCTGGTCCGAGCCGATCACGAAGCCAGGCCTTCCAGCGGAGATCTTCACCGCCTTGATCTCGGCCAGGGCGTCGGCGACGTCTCGGGGGCTCGCGCCCTGCGCCAGCATCGAGGTCTTGACCGCGTCCTCGTCGACGCCGGCCACGGCCACCTCGAACGGCACGCCCGCGCCGGTCAGCACCGCACGCCGCGCGGCGCTCTTCGAGGCCAGGATGATCAGTTCGCTCATCCGCCCAGCACCTCGACCTGACCGTGGCCGCCATGCAGCAGGTTCAGCACCGCCGCGGCCGTCTCCTCGACGCTGCGGCGGGTGACGTCGATCACCGGCCAGCCCTGGCGTTCATAGAGCCGGCGCGCCTTCACCGTCTCCTCGCGCACCGCCTCGATGTCGATGTAGCTGCTCTCGCGGTCTTCCTTGAGGCTCAGCAGCCGGTTGCGGCGGATCTGGATCAGCCGGTCGGGCGAGATGGTCAGCCCCACCACGAGGGTATTCTTCAGGTCGAACAGCTTTTCGGGCGGCGGCCGGGTCGGCACCAGCGGCACATTCGCCGCCCGCACCCCGCGGTGGGCCAGATAGATGCAGGTCGGGGTCTTGGAGGTCCGCGAGACGCCGACCAGCACCACGTCGGCCTGCTCCAGATCCTGGCCGCCCTGGCCGTCGTCATGGCCGATCGCGTAGTTCAAGGCGTCCATGCGGTTGAAATAGTCGTTGTCCAGCGCGTGCTGCACGCCCACCCGCCGGCTGATCGAGGCGCCCAGATAGCGCTGCAGCGACGAGACCAGCGGGTCGAGCGCGGCGATGCACGGCATGTCCAGCCGCCGCACGCCTTCTTCCAGCGCGGTGCGCAGCTGGTCGTCGACGATCGTGTGGATCACCACGCCGGGCGCCTCCTCGATGTCGGTCAGCGCCCGCTCGAGCTGCCGGGGCGAGCGCACCAGCGCATAGATGTGCTCGATCGGCAGCACGTTCTCGAACCGCGCGCACACCGCCCGCGCCATCGCGTTCAGCGTCTCGCCGGTCGAGTCCGACACCAGGTGGACGTGGAAGTAGGTCGCAAAGCGCGGTGGCGTGGTCATGAAGCCCTTGTCGGCTCGTAAAGTGGAATCTGCAGCGTACGGATCGGAAAGCTGGGGACGAAAGAGTCGAAACCTTCTTAACGAAGCAGGACCGTTTTGGGGAATAGCGCAGGCGCCGCCGGGGCGGTTGTGCACGGACGGGATAAAGCCCCGCTTTTGCGCCGGTCCCGTCCACGGGTCCGTTGGTTAAAAAAGTATGAACAGCCCCGCTTCCAGGGCGCCCTTTGATGACTCCCGTTCGCTATCGTTAACTCCCTGTTAACCTACTAACGAAAGGTAAATCCTAACGGGGGTTTAACTGTTTTCCCCATGACTCACAGGTATGGCTTAACCATGTTGGGGAACCCGCCGCCGCCTTGTTGAAAAGGGGTTCGCGCGGTATGGCCGGCGCAAGTTGTCCCCACTTCTCCAAGGGCCAACCTCTAACTCAACTTCCTATTTCAAAATCTTAGATAAGAAGAAGAAGGGCAGGCGGGCTTGAGCCTTGCGTCCGAAGTCGATTTAACGAGCCGCATGTCGGAAGGTTCAAAACCGCGCCTCTTGAGGGCGCTCGCGGGCGAAACCCTTGATCGGCCGCCGGTCTGGTTCATGCGCCAGGCGGGGCGATCGCTGCCGGAGTACCGCGAGCTTCGCGCCCGCGCCGGCGACTTCATCGCATTTTGCCACAATCCGGAGATGGCCGCCGAGGCGACGCTCCAGCCCATGCGCCGCTTCCCGCTGGATGCGGCCATCGTGTTCGCCGATATCCTGTTGATCCCGCGCGCCCTGGGCCAGGACGTCTGGTTCGAGGCGGGCGAGGGGCCGCGGCTCGGCGAACTGCCGCCGATCGAGGCGCTGGCCGACCAGATCGAAGCCTCTACCGGCCGACTGTCGGAAATCGGCGAGACGCTGCAACGCGTCCGCGCTGAGCTCGAGCCGGAACGCGCCCTGATCGGGTTCGCCGGCGCGCCCTGGACCGTCGCCACGTACATGATTGAGGGCCGCGGCTCGCAGCGCGAGGCCGCCCGCGCCTACGCCTACCAGAACCCCGAGAAGCTGGACGCCCTGCTGGACGTGCTCGTCGAGTCGACCGCCCGCTATCTGGTCATGCAGGCCAGGTCCGGCGCCCAGGTGCTGAAGCTGTTCGAGAGCTGGGCGGAAAGCCTGTCCGAGGACATGTTCGAGCGCATCGTCATTCGCCCGCACACGGCGATCATCGAAAAGGTCCGCGCCGCCGGCGTCGATGTCCCGTTCATCGGCTTCCCGCGCGGCGCCGGCGCCCAGGTGGTCAACTACGCCGCCAAGGTCCCGGTCCAGGCCGTCGCCCTCGACACCCAGGCCACCGCCGCCCTCGGCCGCCAGATCCAGTCCGGGGGCAAGACCATCCAGGGCGCGCTCGATAATCTGCTGCTGCGCGCCGGCGGCCCGGCCCTGGACGCCCGGGTCGACGCGCTGATCGAGCAGTGGAACGGGGGGCCCTACATCTTCAATCTCGGCCACGGGGTGATGCCCGACACGCCGATCGAGCACATCGAACGGACGATCCGCAGGGTGACCGGGAAGTGACCAAGCTGGCCATCGTCCTCTTCAACCTCGGAGGACCTGACGGGCCTGACGCGGTGAAGCCGTTCCTGCAGAACCTCTTCAGCGATCCGGCGATCATCGGGCTGCCGGCGATCTTCCGCCTGCCGCTGGCCAGGTTCATCGCCGCGGGCCGCGAGGAGACCGCCAAGGCCAATTACGCGATCATGGGCGGCGGTTCGCCGCTGCTGCCGGAGACCAGGCGCCAGGCCGACGCCCTTCAGGCGGCCCTGACCGCGGCGCGGCCGGACCTCCAGACCCGCGTGTTCATCTCGATGCGCTACTGGAAGCCGTTCGCCGACCAGACCGCGCGGGAAGTCGCCGATTTCGCCCCGGACGACCTCGTGCTGCTGCCGCTCTACCCGCAGTTCTCGACCACCACGACAGGCTCCTCGCTGAAGGATTGGACCCGGGCCTATCGCGGTCCTGGCGCCAGCCATGCGGTCTGCTGCTATCCGACCGCCCAGGGGCTGGTGGAGGCGCACGCCCGCGCCATCAGCCAAACCTGGCTGAAGGCCGGCCGGCCCGACAATGTGCGGCTGCTGTTCTCGGCCCACGGCCTGCCGGAAAAGATCATCAAGGCCGGCGACCCCTATCAGGCCCAGATCGAGGCCACCGCCCAGGCCGTCGCCGCCCTGCTGCCCGAGTTGCCGGACTGGAGCGTCTGCTACCAGAGCCGCGTCGGTCGCCTGAAATGGATCGGCCCCTCGACAGACGATGCGATCCGCCAGGCCGCCGCGGACGGCAAGGGCGTGCTGGTCACCCCGATCGCCTTCGTCTCCGAACATGTCGAGACGCTGGTCGAGCTCGATCACGAGTACGCCGAGCTCGCCGCGTCGCTGGGCTGCGCGCCCTATCTGCGCGCGCCGACCCCGACGGTGGACGGCGCATTGATCGATGCCTTGGCCGCCGCCGCTCTGGAGGCGCTAGATCGCGGGGCGCCGCCCGCGCCGTTCGGCGCCTGGCGCTGTCCGGCCGCGCATGGCAAATGCGCCTGCAAACAGGGCTAGGGGGAGCCTTCGATGAACCATTTCGACCTGCTGCGCGGCCTGCACATCATCGCGGTGATCGCCTGGATGTCTGGGATGATGTACCTGCCGCGGCTCTACGCCTACCACACCGAGACGGCCCCTCCCGGGAGCGAGTTCGACAAGAACTTCCTGGTCTGGGAGCGTAAGCTCCTGAAGATCATCATCAATCCGTCGATGATCATCGTCTGGATCCTCGGCGTCGGCCTGATCCTCTATCACGTCTACGCGGTGGGCGAGGGCTGGTCGTTCCTGCTGCAGCCCTGGATGATCGTGAAGCTGGCGGCGGTGATCTTCATCTCCGGCTGGCACGGTTTCCTGGCCGGCTCGTACAAGAAGTTCCTGGCCGGCCAGCGCCCGAAGTCCGCGAAGTTCTGGCGCGCCACCAACGAGCTTCCGTTCCTGGCCGCGGTGGTCGCCGTCCTGGCCGTCACCCTTCAATTCGGTCAGCGCTGATCCTATCTGACCACCAGATGTCATCCCGGACTTGCGTCGCCAACCGGGATGACACCTTGAAGCAGCGGGTCCTCTGATCCCAGGCCACGCTTGACCCGCCGCCGCGCATGTGGTTCCGCTGACCCCACGTGGAGTCGCGCCGCGAAGCCACGCCCCGCCTTTTCCCGTGCGCCGCGCGCTGAACATCAGCAGCTGCGGCCCGGTCCTTGAAAAATTCATCGGCGCGCACCCCGCGCCATTGTCGATTCCCTCGACGCCCGAAGTCCGTTCGGGCCGCGACCAGAGTATTATGATGAGCGAAGACACCCCCGCCCCGACCGAGGAAACCCCGGTCGACACCACCACCCCCGAAACCCCGGTTGTCGAAGAAGCGCAGGTTGAGGCCAGCGCCGAGACCGAGGAAGACGACGACGAGCCCTCGGAGGTCGCCGCTGCGATCGCGGCCATGGGCCTCACCCGCATGTCGCTCCAGGAGCTGAAGGACAAGTCGCCCGCCGACCTGCTCTCCTTCGCCGAGACGCTGGAGATCGAGAACGCCAACTCCATGCGCAAGCAGGACATGATGTTCGCGATCCTCAAGGCCCTGGCCGAGGAAGGCGTGCAGATCTCCGGCTCGGGCACGCTCGAGGTGATGCAGGACGGCTTCGGCTACCTGCGCAGCCCGGAAGCCAACTACCTGTCCGGTCCGGACGACATCTATGTCAGCCCCTCGCAGATCCGGAAGTTCGGCCTGCGCACCGGCGACACCGTCGACGGCGCCATCCGCGCCCCGCGCGAAGGCGAGCGTTATTTCGCCCTGGTCAGCGTCGAGCAGATCAACTTCGAGAACCCCGAGAACGTCCGCCACAAGGTCCTGTTCGACAACCTGACCCCGCTCTATCCCGATGAGCGGCTGAACATGGAAATTCAGGACCCGACCCTGAAGGACCGCACCGGCCGGGTCATCGACATCGTCGCTCCGCTCGGCAAGGGCCAGCGCTGCCTGATCACCGCCCCGCCGCGGGTCGGCAAGACGGTGATGCTGCAGAACATCGCCAAGTCGATCGAGACCAACCACCCCGAGTGCTACCTGATCGTCCTGCTGATCGACGAGCGCCCGGAAGAAGTGACCGACATGCGCCGCACGGTCCGCGGTGAAGTCGTGTCCTCGACCTTCGACGAACCGGCCACCCGCCACGTGCAGGTCGCCGAAATGGTCATCGAGAAGGCCAAGCGCCTGGTCGAGCACAAGCGCGACGTGGTCATCCTGCTGGACTCGGTCACCCGTCTGGGCCGCGCCTACAACACCGTCGTGCCGTCGTCCGGCAAGGTGCTGACCGGCGGTGTCGACGCCAACGCCCTGCAGCGTCCCAAGCGCTTCTTCGGCGCCGCCCGGAATATCGAGGAAGGCGGCTCGCTGACCATCATCGCCACCGCCCTGATCGACACCGGCAGCCGGATGGACGAGGTCATCTTCGAAGAGTTCAAGGGCACCGGTAACTCGGAAATCATTCTGGACCGCAAGGTCGCCGACAAGCGGATCTACCCCGCCGTCGACGTCATCAAGTCGGGCACCCGGAAGGAGGACCTCATCACGCCGAAGGAACACCTGCAGAAGTCGTTCATCCTGCGCCGCATCATCACCCCGATGGGCGCCCAGGACGCGATCGAGTTCCTGCTCGACAAGCTGCGCCAATCCAAGAACAACGACGACTTCTTCCAGTCGATGAACACCTAAGGTCCTCAAGCCTTAGCCGACACGAAAAAGGGGCTCGCGGCGACGCGGGCCCCTTTGTTTTGGCTAAAGTGCTGATTCCAAACGTGTTTCACGTGGAACAGGCCCGGCGGAGACCCTAGGCCTGTTCCTCTCCCCGTTTGAGGGGAGAGGGTAGGGTGAGGGGTAAGCGGCGCGCAGCGCCGCATTGCTGTGTCAGCAGACCCCCTCACCCCAGCCCTCTCCCCCTGAGGGGGCGAGGGAGCATTTCGAGCCTGGACTTTGCATCGATCCACCTCCCCCAGCGGGGGGCTCGTCTCGACTCTATGGGATCAACAAGCTCGCCCCGACGGTCTCGCGGCCCTCCAGCGCCTCGTGCGCCCGCTGGGCCTCTTCCAGTTTGAACGTCTGGCCGATGTCGATCTTCACCGCGCCCGAGGCGATCACCTCGAACAGCGCCCCGGCGCTCTCGTCCAGCTCGGCCGTGGTGACCAGGTAGTCGCCCATGGTCGGCCGGGTGAAGAACAGCGAGCCGGACTGCTGCAGCCGGGCAGGGGCGAACGGCGGAACCGGGCCGGACGCATTGCCGAAGCTGACGAAAAGACCGCGTCGCGCCAGGCTCTTGAGCGTGCCTTCGAAGGTCGCCGCCCCGACCGAGTCGTAGGCCACCGGCACGCCGACGCCGCCGGTGATCTCGCGCACCCGCGCGGCGACGTCTTCGTCGCGATAGAGGATGACATGGTCGGCGCCCAGCGCCGTCGCCCGCGCCGCCTTCTCCGCCGACCCAGCCGTGGCGATCACGGTTGCGCCGATGTGCTTGGCCCATTGCACCAGGATCGAGCCGACGCCACCGGCGGCGGCATGGACGAGGATCGTCTCGCCGGCCTTCACGCGATAGCACCGGCGGATCAGGAACTCGGCGGTCATGCCCTTCAGCATGGCGGCCGCCCCGACCTGGGCGCTGACCCCGGCCGGCAGCCGCACCGCGCGGTCGGCAGCGACCGCATGATACTCGGCATAGGCTCCCAGCGGTCCGGAGGCGTAGGCGATCAGGTCGCCGACCTGGAAGCGCGTCACCCCGTCGCCGACCGCCTCGACCACGCCTGCCCCCTCCATGCCGACCCGCGAGGGCAGCTTGACGGGGTAGAGGCCCGAGCGGTGATAGGTGTCGATGAAGTTGATCCCGATCGCCTGCTGCTTGACCAGGACCTGGCCGGGACCGGCGGTCGGCGTAGGAACGTCCACGACGCCGAGGACCTCGGGTCCGCCCGTCGCTTCGAACTGGATGGCTTTCATTGCGCCGGTCCTTCAGGCCAGGTGTTGAGTGAAGAAGGCGAGGGTGCGCCCGCCCGCCAGCTTGGCGTCGGCGGCGTCGTAATGCTCGCCGCCCTGACGGGCGAAGGCGTGGTCGCGGCCGGGATAGGTGTGGATCTCGACCTGCGGGTGGTTCTTCAGCTGCGCCAGGATCAGCGCCTGGGCTTCCTTAGGCACGAACTGGTCTTCCTCGGCGATGTGCATCAGCAGCGGGTGCGCCTGCTTCTCGCTCTCGACCAGGTGCTTCTCGATGCCGACGCCGTAATACGCGACCGAGGCGTCCGCGTCGGTACGGGCCGCCGTCAGATAGGCGAGCAGTCCGCCCAGGCAGAAGCCGACCGCGCCGACCTTGCCATTGACCTCGGGCAGGCCGCGAAAATGGTCGATGGTCGCGGCGATGTCCTTCACGCCGGCCTCCACGTCGAAGGCGTTGTACAGCTCAAAGGCCTTCTTCCATTCGGCTTCCGACTGGTCGGTGATGTCGACGCCCGGCTCGATCCGCCAGAACAGGTCCGGACACACCGCCAGGAAACCGGCCGCGGCCAGTTCGTCGCAGACGCTGCGCATGACCGCGTTCACGCCGAAAATCTCCTGGATGACCACAATGGCCGGAGCCTTCGGGTTGCTGGGTCGCGCCACATAGGCGGCGAACTGGCCGTCTTCGGTCTTGATGGTGGTGGTCTCACCCATCGGTAACTCCCGTCTGAAATGCTGATGGCCCGGCTGCGGCTACAAGCGCGGCAGCCGAAAGTGGATAACGGTTTCGGCGGCCGACGCGCGCTCACTTTTACGAGTAGCCCCTCTCGAGCTCTCGCTCGATAGAGGTGGCGCGGAGGTCGGGACTGCGCTCATAACAATGTGGTCAAGCATCACGTCGGCTGTAGGGTTATCCGGATGAAGATGACGATTGAAATCGACTGCTCCCCGCAGGAGGCTCGCGCCTTCCTCGGCCTGCCGGACGTAACCAGTCTCAACGACAAGCTCGTCGAAGAGATGCAAAAGCGCATGACCTCCAACATGGCCATGCTCTCGCCGGACGAGCTGATCAAGAACTGGACAGCTTTCGGGGTGGGGGCTCAAGAGCAGTTCCGCAACCTGATGAACGCCGCCGTCGATGTCGGCATGGGCGCCAACCGCTCCAAATGACCGACACCATCTTCGCGCCCGCCACCGCCGCCGGGCGATCGGCGGTCGCGGTCGTACGCCTGTCCGGCCCGCAGACGGGCAGGGCGCTGACGGCTCTGGCCGGGAAGCTGCCCAAGCCGCGCGAGGCGGCGCTGCGGATCCTGAAAGACGCCGAAGGGCGCGCCATCGACCAGGCGCTGGTGCTGTGGTTCGAGGGGCCTTCCAGCTACACGGGCGAGGACGCCGCCGAGTTTCACGTGCACGGCGGCCCCGCCGTGGTCGCCGGGCTGCTGGAGGCAATCGCCGCGCAGGGTCTGCGTCTGGCCGAGCCGGGTGAGTTCACGCGCCGCGCGTTCGAGAACGGCAAGCTGGACCTGGCGCAGGCCGAAGGCGTCGCCGACCTCATCGAGGCCGAGACCGAGGCGCAGCGCCGCCAGGCGCTGGACCAGCTGGGCGGGGCGCTCGGCCAGGCCCAGACCCGTTGGCGCGACGGGTTGATCGAGGCGCTCGCCATGTTCGAGGCCGCGGTCGATTTCGCCGACGAGGAGATCCCGGCCGACGTCGCCGCCCGCGCCCGGCCGGTGCTGCAAGCGCTGATCGCTGAGCTGGAGCTGGCCGTCGCCGACGTGAAGCGCGGCGAGCGGGTCCGCGAGGGCTTCCGCATCGCTCTGATCGGCGCGCCCAACGCCGGCAAGAGCACGATCCTGAACGCCCTGGCGCGGCGCGAGGCGGCCATCGTCACCGCGACGCCCGGCACGACCCGCGATGTCATCGAGGTCCCGATGCGCCTGGCCGGATACAAGGCGTTGCTCGCCGACACAGCCGGCCTGCGTGACACCCACGACGAGATCGAGGCTGAGGGCGTGCGCCGGGCGCGGGCCTGGGCCGGGGAGGCGGACCTGCGCATCTGGGTGGTCGACGGCGCCAGCGACGCGGCCGCCACCTCGGCCGACCTGCATCCGCACGACCTTTGCGTAATCAACAAGGCCGACCTCGGCCAGGGGGCGGAGACTGGCCACGCCCTGGTTGAAGCCCGGGCGCTGAATGTTGAGGTTCTTAGGCTGAGCGCCTGGAAACCTGACGATATTTCCGCGCTGGAGAAGGCGCTGGAGCGCCGGATCGTCGAGGCCCTGGCCGGCGCCGAGCTGCCGACCGCCACCCGCCTGCGCCACCGTGAGCTGCTGTCCGAGGCGCTGGAACGGCTGAACCGGGCCTTGCTTCTGGAAGACGATTTGGAGCTGGCGGCCGAGGATGTGCGCCTGGCGGGCCGCGCCCTGGACCGGATCACGGGCCGCATCGATCCCGAGGACGTGCTCGACCGCGTGTTCTCCAGCTTCTGCATTGGGAAGTAGGGCCGATGTTTCACGTGAAACGCCACGGGCATACCCGTGTTTCACGTGAAACAGCCGCGGCGCCGTTAACGGAATCCCGCGTGAAAACCCGGCCCTTGTTCGCTATATAGCTGCCCATAGCGCCCCCGGCCGACCCGGGGGCGTCTTCCGTGGAGACGAGCTTGAGCGCCTGGGACGTGATCATCATCGGGGGAGGGCACGCCGGCTGCGAAGCGGCCGCCGCCTCCGCGCGAGTCGGCGCCAGGACCCTGCTGCTGACCCACAAACTCGAAACCATCGGCGAGATGAGCTGCAACCCGGCCATCGGCGGCCTCGGCAAGGGCCATCTGGTCCGCGAGATCGACGCCCTCGACGGCCTGATGGGTCGCCTGGCCGACCAGGCCGGCATCCAGTTCCGGATGCTCAACCGCTCCAAGGGCGCCGCCGTCCGCGGGCCGCGCAGCCAGATCGACCGCAAGCTCTATCGCCAGGCCATGCAGGCTGAGCTCGCCGCCACCCCGAACCTCACCGTGATGGCCGAGGCGGTCGAGGACCTGATCGTTACCGACGGCGTCGTCCAGGGCGTGATCGGGGCGACCGGAACCGAGTACCGCGCCGGCCGGGTGGTGCTGACCACCGGGACCTTCCTCAAGGGCCTGATCCATCAGGGCGAGACCCGCATCCCCGCCGGCCGGGTCGGCGACGCCCCGGCCATCGGGCTGTCGGATCGCCTCTATGCTTCGGGCCTGACCATGGGCCGCTTGAAGACCGGGACTCCCGCCCGCCTCGACGGCTCGACCATCGCCTGGGACGGGCTGGAGATGCAGGCCGCGGACGATGAGCCGGTGCCGTTCTCGTTCCTGACCGACAAGATCACCGTCCCCCAGATCTCTTGCGGCGTGACCTATACCAACGCCAGGACGCACCAGATCATCGCCGATCGGCTGACCGAGTCCGCGGTCTATGGCGGCCGCATCAACGGGCGCGGCCCGCGATACTGTCCGTCGATCGAGGACAAGGTCGTGCGCTTCGGCGACAAGGACAGCCACCAGATCTTCCTCGAGCCCGAGGGGCTCGACGACGACACGGTCTATCCGAACGGCATCTCGACCTCGGTGTCGGAGGAGACCCAGGACCTGTTCCTGCGGACCATTCCCGGCCTCGAGAACGTGCGGGTCAAGCGCTACGGCTACGCCATCGAGTACGACTATGTCGATCCGCGCGAACTGTTCCCCAGCCTCGAAGTGAAGAAGCTCCCCGGCCTTTACCTGGCCGGCCAGATCAACGGCACGACGGGTTATGAGGAAGCAGGCGCGCAAGGGCTGGTCGCCGGCCTCAACGCCGCCCGTGCGGCCTCCGGCCAGGACGCCGCCGCGTTCGGCCGCGACGAGGCCTATATCGGCGTGCTGATCGACGATCTGACGACGCGGGGCGTCACCGAGCCCTATCGGATGTTCACCAGCCGGGCGGAGTTCCGCCTGACCCTGCGGGCTGACAACGCCGACCAGCGCCTGACCGACCGCGGCATCTCGCTTGGCGTCGTCGGTGTTTCACGTGAAACGGCGTATCGCGCCAAGGCGGCCGAACTCGCCCACGCCCGTGGACGGGCAGGGGAGTTGACCCTGACCCCGGCCGCCGCGCAGAAGGCCGGCCTGCCGGTAAAGGCCGACGGCGTGGTCCGCGACTTCGTTCAACTGCTGGCCTACCCGACCATCAGCTTTGACGACCTGGCCCGCATATTCCCGGAATCCTCTCTTTGGTCCGCTAATTGCCGCGAGCAGTTGGAGATCGACGCCGCCTATGCCGGCTATCTCGATCGCCAAGCCGCAGACGCCGCCGCCTTCCGCCGCGACGAGAATCTGCGCCTGCCGGTCGACCTCGATTATGCGGGCGTCGGCGGGCTCTCGAACGAGGTCCGCGAGAAGCTGTCGACCGTGCGGCCGCTGACCCTGGGCCAGGCGGCCCGCATCGAAGGCGTCACGCCCGGCGCGCTGACCGCGCTGCTCGCCCATGTCCGCCGCCGCGCCGCCTGACCGCATGACCCTTGACGTGAACGACGCGGCCAGCTTCGCCGCTGCCGCCCATGCCGGCCCCCAGGCGATCGCCGACCTTGTGCGCTACCGGTCATACCTGGTCGAGTGGAACGAGAAGATGAACCTGGTCGGGCCCGCGACGCTTGACGTCTTCTGGTCGCGTCATGCCTGGGACTCGGCCCAGATCCTGCCCCTGGCGCCGGATGCGCTGACCTGGGCGGACCTCGGAACCGGCGCAGGACTTCCCGGCATCGTCTTGGCGATCCTCGGAAAAGACCGCCCCGGCTTTCACGTGCATCTCGTCGACAGCCTCACCAAGCGCTGCCGCTTCCTGAGCGAAGTGGTAAGCGGGCTGGAGCTTCCAGCCACCGTTCACAATTCACGTGCGGAAGACTTGTCGCTGACTGTGGATATCGTCACGGCGCGGGCTTGCGCGCCCCTGTCGCGCCTGATGGGGTACGCCCAGCCCTACTTCAAGCGAGGCGCGGAGGCGCTGTTCCTGAAGGGGCAGGATGTTGCGTCCGAACTCGAAGACGCGGCGAAGACCTGGAATTTCGAGGCGGACGTGTCGCCCAGCTTGAGCGACTCCAGAGGGCAGATCGTGCGTGTAAGGAGGCTCGGCCGTGGCCGTAAAAGCTAAACGGGGACTGCGCGTCCTCGTGGTCGCGAACCAGAAGGGCGGCGTGGGCAAGACCACCACGGCCATCAATCTCGGCACCGCCCTCGCCGCAGTCGGCGAGAAGGTGCTGCTGATCGACTCCGACCCTCAGGGCAACGCCTCCACCGGCCTCGGCGTCGGCCGGGCCCAGCGCAAGGTCACACTCTATGACGTGCTGATGGGCGAGCAGCCGATCTCGTCGGCGGTGGTCAATACCGCCCTGCCGGGTCTCGACCTGGTGGCGGCCGATCCGGACCTGTCCGGCGTGGAGCTGGAGCTGGGCCAGCAGGCGCGCCGTTCCTTCAAGCTGCGGGACGCCCTGGAGCCGATCCGCGCAGAAGGCGAGTACACCTACGTCCTCATCGACTGTCCGCCGTCGCTGAACCTGCTGACCGTCAACGCCATGGCGGCGTCCGACGCGGTCCTGGTGCCATTGCAGTGCGAGTTCTTCGCCCTGGAAGGTCTCACTCAATTGATGCGCACGGTGGATCTGGTGCGGGGCAGTCTGAACCCGAACCTGGAGATCCAGGGCGTGGTGCTGACCATGTATGACCGCCGCAACAGCCTGTCCGAGCAGGTCGCCCGCGACGTCCGCGGCCACTTCGGCGAGACGGTCTACAACACCGTGATCCCGCGCAATGTGCGGGTCTCCGAAGCGCCCAGCTATGGCAAGCCGGTGCTGGTCTATGATCTGAAATGCTCGGGCTCGCAGGCCTATCTGAAGCTGGCGCGGGAGGTCGTTCTGCGCGAACGCGATCGCCGGGCGAAGGCCGCGTAGGGGAAGATGATGGTCGAGAAGCGTGGACTGGGTCGCGGCCTGTCGGCCCTGCTGGGCGATGTTGACGAAGCCAAGGTCGTGGCCGGCGCACCGGTCGACGAGATCGCCGGCGTCCGCGAGATCCCGATCGAGTTGATCCATCGCAATGTGCATCAGCCGCGCTGGGTCTTCACAGAGGCCGAAGTCGATGAGCTCGCCGGCTCCATTCGTGAGAAGGGCGTGCTGCAGCCGATCCTGGTTCGCCCGGCGCCGGGTCTGCCCGGCGAGTGGGAGATCGTCGCCGGTGAGCGCCGCTGGCGCGCCAGCCAGAAGGCCGGCCTGCGGGTCATGCCGGTGCTGGTCCGCGAGCTGGACGACGTCCAGGTGCTCGAGATCGGCGTCATCGAGAACGTCCAGCGCTCGAACCTCAATCCCATCGAAGAGGGCGCGGCCTACCAGCAGCTGATCGAGAAGTTCGGCCGTACCCAGGAAGAGGTGGCCGAGAGCATCGGCAAGAGCCGCAGCCACGTGGCCAACACCCTGCGGCTGATGAACCTGCCCGAGGCCGTCCGCAACTATGTCCTGGAAGGCAAGCTGTCGGCCGGCCATGCGCGGGCGATCCTGACGGCTGACGACCCGGCCGCCCTGGCCGACCGGATCATCGCCGGCGGATTGTCGGTCCGCGAGGCCGAGGCCCTCGCCCGCGGCGGCGCCCCGGCGGCGAGCCGGCCGAAGGCGGCGTCGAGGAAGCCGGCCAAGGACACCGACACCCAGGCTCTGGAGGTCGACCTCTCCGACGCGCTCGGTCTGGACGTCGAAGTGCTCGACAAGGGCGGCGTCGGCGAGCTGCGGATCAAGTATGCGACGCTCGAACAGCTCGACGAGCTGTGCCGCAAGTTGACCGTCCGAGGCTGACTCCTAAGTCCTTGATTTTAAAGGCCTGGATTTCGGAATTCGCATTCTCGCGAACCGGACGTCCTGGGATACGGCGAGGCGGCGCTCCGTGCGCCACAGGCCCGATTTCCAAAGCGCGCTTTTAGAGCCCCAGACGCCGCGCGCGCCCGGCGATGGTCAGGGCCAGACGTTCGGCGATCAGGCTGTCCGGCGACCCGGCCGTCTTGCACGCCTTGTCGGCGGCGAGCACCTCCGGCTGCAGCTTGTCCAGTTCGGCCAGCGTCCAGCTGCGGGCCTGCCGCAGGAACTCGCGCTCTTGTTTCCAGAACACGCCGGAGGCCTTCGCCGCCTCCTGCAGCCCGGCGCCGTTCTTGGCCAGGGTCAGCGTGCGGCGCATGCGGCCGAGATACATGCTGATCGCCCGGACCGCCGCAGGACCGGCCTCGCCCTCGGCGGCGGCGCGCCGCAGACCCGCTTGCGCGTCGGCCAGACGGCCGCCGAAAGCGTCGGCGGCGGCGTCAGAGAGAGAAGCCTCTGGTTCGACCCCCAGGAAGTCCTCCAGATCGCGCGGGGCGGCGGTGCGGCCGCTTCCGGGCTCCAGGTAGAGGGCGAGCCGCTCGATCTCCTGGCGGGCTACGCCACGTTCCTTTGGCAGGCGCCCGACGAAGAGCTGCAGGGCCTGCGCGTCGAGGCCGACGCTGTCCTGGGCCAGCAGTTCGCGCACCAGCCGCGCCACGTCGCCAGGCTCGTCCTCGTAGCAGGGGATCGCCACCGCCCCAGCGGCCTTCTCGGCGGCCTTGCGCAGGGCGGAGTCGCGGCCGAGGTTCCCGGCCTCGACGATGAAGAAGGCGTCGGGGTTGAGCTTGCCGTCGGCGTGCGCGGTGAATGTCTCGGCGACTTGCTTGTCGAGCGCCGCCTTCTCCGTCGCAAAGCGCAGGCGCACCAGGCGGCGGCCGCCCATCAACGACTGCGCGGCCAACTCGCCTTCCAGGCGCGCGCCGTCTGAGTCGAGATCGCCGTCGGTCAGCAGCGCGACGTCGAACGGGTCATCGAGGTTCGGAACCAGCTTTCGGGCCAGTTGCAGGCCGCGGTCGCGGACCACGCCGGTGTCGCGGCCATAGATCACGGCCGCCCGGATCGGCGGCTCCGGCTTGGCCAGGAACCGCTCGATATCGGGCCGCTTGGAAAGGATCACGGCCCTGAAATCCCTACGATTTTCCCTGCGTCGCCAGCCACGCGGCCAGCTCCAGCTGGATCAGGCGCGCGCACTCGGCGGCGGCGCGATCCTGGGCGTCCTGCTGGGCGGTGATCGAGGCGTAGGGCTGGTCGGCGCTGTCATAGGTGACCTGAGCGCGGGTCGAGCCTGACATCACCGCCACGCCGGAGGCCGACGACACCAGGGTGTAGTTGGCGGTCAGGACGTACTCGTACCGGGTCGCGACGTTATCCACCCGCAGGCCGCGCGGATAGCGGGTCTCGGACAGGGCCAGGTCCATGCGGTACTGCGGCGCGCCGCCCTTGGCGTTGGCCAGGGCGTCGTCCAGATGCTCGCGCAGCAGCTGGCCGGTCCGCCCGGGCGGGGTCGTGACCTGGACCGAGTGCAGCTGCGCGGTGACCGCCGGGTTGCCGTACAGCGGTGTGAACCCGCAGCCGGCCAGGGTGATGGCCCCGGTCGCCAGAAGGGCGAATGCAACGGCGCGGTTCATCTCAGGTCATCCAGCCACGATGTTGACGATGCGGTCCTTCACGACGATCACCTTCTTGATCGCCAGGCCCTCAAGGCGCCGCGCGATCTCCGGATCGTCAAGTACGATCTTCTCAACATCGGCCGGTTCGAGCCCGGCGGCGACCGAAATCTCGCCGCGGCGCTTGCCGTTCACCTGAACCGGCAGCAGCTTCACGGCGTCCTGGGTCAGGGCGGCGTCGAACTCGGGCCAGGGGGCGGAGACCACCATGCCCTCGCCGCCGATCCGCGCCCAGGCTTCCTCGGCCAGGTGCGGCGTGAACGGCGAGATCAGGCGGGCGAACGCCGACAGCGCTTCATGGCGGGCGGCCAGAACCGGCGGGGTGGCGTCAGCGGCGGGGAATTCCTTGAGTTTATTCAGGAACTCATACATCCGCGCGATGCCGGAGTTGAACCGGAAGGTCTCCACCGCCTCGGTCACCGCCTTGATCGTGCGGTGGGTGAAGGCGCGCAGTTCATCCGCCTTCGGGTCGGGGGAGGGGGCTGGCGCGGCCCCGGACGGCTGGCTGTCGAACTCATTCCAGACGCGGTTGACGAAGCGCCATGCGCCGTCGACGCCGGCGGCCGACCATTGGGTGTCACGCTCGGGCGGGCTGTCCGACAGCACGAACAGGCGCGCGGCGTCGACGCCATAGACGTCGAAGATCTCTTCCGGCGCGACGGTGTTGCGCTTGGACTTCGACATCTTCTCGATGTCGCCGATCGTCAGCTCTTCGCCGGTCTCCAGGCTGCGCGCCAGGCGCTTGCCGCCGTCGGCGAGGATCTCGACCTCCTTGGGCTCGACCCATTCGCCGCTCTGTTTGCGGCGGTAGGTTTCGTGCGTGACCATGCCTTGGGTGAACAGCCCGGCGAAGGGCTCGCGCACCGACAGCATGCCCTCGTCGCTCAGGGCGCGGGTGACGAAGCGCGCGTACAGCAGGTGCAGCACCGCGTGCTCGATGCCGCCGACATACTGATCGACCGGCAGCCAGTAGTCGGCCGCCGCCTTGTTGATCGGCTCGGCCGCCTCGGTGTCCGTGAAGCGGGCGAAGTACCAGGAACTGTCGACGAAGGTGTCGAGGGTGTCGGTCTCGCGCGTCGCCTCGCCGCCGCACTCGGGGCAGTTGGCGTTCTTCCAGGTCGGGTGCCGCGCCAGGGCGTTGCCCGGCTTGGAGAAGTCCATGTCGTCGGGCAACACGACCGGCAACTGGTCCTTGGGCAGTGGGACGACGCCGCACTTGGCGCAGTGGACGACCGGGATCGGGCAGCCCCAGCCGCGCTGGCGAGCCACGCCCCAGTCGCGCAGGCGGAACACCGTCGCGCCCTTGCCCTGGTTCTGGGCCTCGATCCTGGCGATCGCCGCGGCCTTGGCGGTCTCGATCTCCAGGCCGTCCAGGAAGTCGGAATGGAAGATCGTGCCGGGGCCGGTATAGGCCTCGGCGCCGACTGCGAAGGTCGCCGGGTCTTCGCCGGGCGGCAAGACCACCGCCTTGACCGGCAGGTCGTACTTGCGAGCGAAGTCGAGATCGCGCTGGTCATGGGCCGGGCAGGCGAAGATCGCGCCGGTGCCGTAGTCCATCAGGATGAAGTTCGCGATCCAGACCGGCAGACGCCAGTTGGGGTCGAAGGGATGGGCGACCGTCAGGCCGGTGTCGAAGCCGATCTTCTCGGCGGTCTCGATCTCGGCTTCGGAGGCCCCGCCCTTGCGGCATTCGGCGATGAAGGCCGCGATCTTCGGATCGGCGGCCAGCTGCTCGGCCAGCGGGTGATCGGGGGCGATGCCCACGAAGCTTGCGCCGTACAGGGTGTCGGGGCGGGTGGTGTAGACCTCCAGTCCGCTCTCGAAGCCCTTGGGCGCTTCGCCGGTCCAGCCGAAGTTGAACTTCAGGCCCTTGGAGCGGCCGATCCAGTTCTCCTGCATCAGCCGGACCTTGTCGGGCCAGCGGTCCAGGGTCTTCAGGCCCTCGATCAGCTCTTCGGCGTAATCGGTTATGCGCAGGAACCACTGGTTCAGCTTGCGCTTCTCGACCACCGCGCCGGAGCGCCAGCCGCGACCGTCGACGACCTGCTCGTTGGCCAGGACGGTCTGGTCGACCGGGTCCCAGTTGACGATGCTTTCCTTGCGGTAGACCAGGCCGCGCTTCCACAGATCCAGGAACCAGTCCTGCTGCTTGCCGTAATAGGCCGCATCGCAGGTCGCGAATTCGCGCGACCAGTCGATCGACAGGCCCAGCTCCTTGAGCTCAGTCCGCATCTTGGCGATGTTGTCGTAGGTCCAGCCACGCGGATCGACTCCGCGCTCCATGGCCGCGTTCTCGGCCGGCAGACCGAAAGCGTCCCAGCCCATCGGGTGCAGGACGTTGAAGCCGCGGGCGCGCTTGTAGCGGGCCACGACGTCGCCCAGCGAATAGTTGCGCACATGGCCCATGTGCAGACGCCCCGACGGATAGGGGAACATCTCCAGGGCGTAGTACTTCGGCACGCCCGGCGTCGGCGGACCGGCCTTGAACACGTCAGCGTCGGCCCAGGCCTTACGCCACTTGGGCTCGGTCTCTTTGGGGTTGTAGCGGGCCATGGGGGCGCTCTTCAGACTTCAAATGGGTGTCGGCCAGCGGCGGAGAGCGCTGGCCCTGGGGAGGGAGCGCATCCGAACCGGTTTCCACCCTTGCTGAATGCGCCCCGAAAAGGCCTTAGCCGATGTTCGACAGCCGAAGCTGCCGCGCCTTGGTAAGGATCGCGTTTTCCAGGTCGGTCTCGGTCTGGCCGGCCGACGGCGCGTCGGTCCAGTTCCCGGTCGCATCCTTGGTCTGCTTGAACACCGCGACGTTCAGGCCGTCGGCGCGCAGACGGGAATCCAGGATGTAGACGGTGCACTTGAAGCGCTCGTCCGGCTTTTCCGGGTTCACGTACCAGTCGGTGATCACCACGCCGCCGTACGGGTCGGCCGAGGCCAGCGGCATGAAGGACAGGGTGTCCAGCGTCGCTCGCCACAGATAGCCGTTCACCCCGATGGCCGGCTGGCCGGCGTTGGCCGGTGCGGCCTTCTTGCCGCCGCCCAGACCAAACACGTTGAAGCCGCCCGGCTCCTGGGATTGGAAGGTCTTCGACCCGCCGCTGCTCGAGCACGCGGCCAGCGCCGTGAGGCTCAGCACCAAGGCTCCGGTCATCACGCCACGCATCAAATCACCGCGCACAAACGGCATATATCGGCTCCTAGTCGTTCTTCCGCGATCGGTTCGCGCCGCGGCGCCGCCCCCACGCAGCCGCGCCCTGTATAACAACGCCCGTGGAACCGCCAAACAGGAATCGCGTGTCCCGGCCGCCACAGGCGCCGACGATCTGCCTGCGGACTGTGCAGAGCGGCCTCAGAGTCGGTTGACCTGACGTCGCTCCGGACTTTAATCGGCTCAACGGTCACGTCTCAAAGTGGCGTGGTTGGGGCTAAGGGGCCATATAGGTGGTTATGTCCAAGCGGTTGGTCATTTCGTTGATCGGCGCGGCGCTCCTCGCGAGCGGCGCTTCGGCGGCGCATGCCCAAACGGGCGCGGCTCCGGCCGCCCGTGGCAAGGCCGCCGATTTCACCGTGCGCAGCGAAACCTCGACGACCCCGCAAGGGAACAAGTCGCTGAAGTGGGACACGCGCAAGGGGCGCTGGGGGGTCACGCTCAATCTCGAACAACGGGGCGAGCGCGACACGCAGTGGAACGACGTTGAGGCTGGGGCCTATTTCCGCGTGACGCCGAGCCTGCGGGTCGGCGGCGCCGTCGCCCTGGGTGAGAAGGAAGCGCCGGCCTACAAGAAGACCGAGCCGCAGGAATCCGCGCCGCGCGTTCGGCTCGAGACCGCCTTCAAGTTCTAAGAGCTTCCACAGCCGCCAGACCGACAAGGCCCGCAGGCAGCAGCCGGCGGGCTGTCTTGTCGTTGACGCCGCCCAGCGCATAGACGGGTCCGCCGACGGCTCGCACCAGCCGGGCCAGGCGCAGTGGGCCGAGCGGCTTGCCGGCCGATGGGCTGTTCGACGGAAAGATCGCCGAGACCACGATAGCGTCGGCGCCTGCGGCCAGGCCGCGGCGGGCGGCCATGGCGCTGTGCGCCGCGCTGGTGACGATCCACGTCCTGCGCTGCAGCCGCTGCGCGCGGCCGGCCATGCGTTCGGGCAGGTGGACGCCATGCGCCCCGACGCGGGCGGCGAGCGCGGCGTCCGCGCCGATCAGCAGCAGCAGACCCCGCGCCTTCGCGATCTTCAGCAGGCGCCGCGCCTGCGTTTCGGCGTCGGCCGCCCCAAACGCGCGATAGACGATCGCCGACCCCCTCGGCAGCTGTCGCGCAGCCGCCTCGATGTCGGGGGTGCGGGCCGGATCGGTGAAGAACATCAGCGGCGGCAGCGGGGGGTTTCGCCCGGCCGCGCGGCGACCTATGGCTTGGGCCGCCGTCGTCACTGTCCAGAAGTTCGCCGAAATGACCGTTCCTCCCGCCCTCACTGACGTCCTAGACCGGATCGCCCGCGCGGCGAAGGCGTCCGGCCGCGACAGCGCCGACGTGACCCTGGTGGCGGTGTCCAAGATGCAGCCCTGGGAGAAGGTCGCCCCGATCCTGGCCGCCGGCCAGCGCGTATTCGGCGAGAACCGGGTGCAGGAAGCGATGGAGCGGTGGTCGAACCGTCAGGCCGAGGTCGAGCTGCGCCTGATCGGCCCGCTGCAGTCGAACAAGGCCAAGGAGGCGGTGGCCTTCTTCGAGGTCATCGAGAGCCTCGATCGCGAGAAGCTCGCCCGCGCTCTGGCCGACGAGATCCAGCGGCAGGGACGCACGCCGCGCCTCTGCGTGCAGGTGAACACCGGCGAGGAAGAACAGAAGGCCGGGATCGCGCCGGGGCAGGCCGACGCCTTCATCGCCCAGTGCCGGACGGTCTATGGCCTGAAGATCGAAGGCCTGATGTGCATTCCGCCCGCCGCCGAGCCGCCCGGCCCGCACTTCGCCTTGCTGGCCAAGATCGCTGCCCGCAACGGCCTGGCGAAGCTCTCCATGGGCATGAGCGACGACTTCGAGACCGCCATCCGTTTCGGCGCGACCAGCGTGCGGGTCGGCTCGGCGCTGTTCGGAGCCCGCGCTTAAGCCGCCTCGATCGCCACCGCGTCGCCCAGCTTGGCCAGCGACAGCAGCTCCAGCATGTCTTCCCGCGAAAGGGCCACGCATCCCTCGGTCGGCGAGAAGTCGGGCCGCGCCAGATGCATGAAGATCGCCGATCCCATGCCGGGAACCGGCGGATCGTCGTTGTGGGCCAGGACGCAGACCAGGTCGTAGACGTCGTCCTCGCGCCACATCTGCTCGGCGCTGGCCGGGTGCGGCAGCTTGACGGCGCGGTTATAGGCCGGGTCGGCGGGGGCGTCGCACCAGCCGTCGTCGCGCTCGAGCGCCTTGGTGGGCAGGCGCGTCTCGGGTCGCCCGCCCTTGTCCGGGCGGAACAGCACCCGGCGGATCGCCCAGGTTCCCAGCGGCGATTTGCCGTCGCCCTCGCGCTTGTCCGCGGCGGCGATCACCCCGGTCTTGCCGAGCGCGCAGCGGGTGATGCGGCCGTCCAGGCGGAAGCGTCCATCTGACATCGCCGTGAAGATCATGACTTAAGGGAACTCCCGCGGTTGGCTCTTTAGGGCGATACGGTGCATGTTCGGCCTCATGGCTCAACGCAAGACCCTGCTCGTCGTCGACGACAATGATGAACTCCGCGGCGCGATCGCCGAACAACTCCAACTTTCTGAGGATTTCTCAGCCATCGAAGCGGCGACCGCCGGCGAAGGCGTGAAGGCGGCGATCGAAAGCCGCCCCGACCTCATCCTGCTCGATGTCGATCTACCGGATATGAACGGCCGCGAGGCCTGTCGCCAGATGCGTGAGAAGGGCGTCGTCGCCCCGATCATCATGCTGACCGCGGCCGCGGCCGACGACGACCAGATCTCCGGCCTGGAAGCCGGCGCCAACGACTATGTGACCAAGCCCTTCAAGTTCCAGGTGCTGCTGGCCCGTATCCGCGCCCAGCTGCGCAGCCACGAACAGTCGGAAGGCGCGGTCTTCCACCTCGGCGCCTACGAGTTCCGCCCGTCGGCCAAGATGCTGATCGACGCCAACCAGAAGAAGATCCGTCTCACCGAGAAAGAGACCAACATCCTGAAGTACCTCTATCGCGCCGGCGAAAAGCCGGTCTCGCGCGAGGAGCTGCTGGCCGAGGTCTGGGGCTACAACGCCGGCGTCACCACCCACACCCTGGAAACCCACGTCTATCGCCTGCGCCAGAAGATCGAGCCCGATCCCGGCAACGCCCGGCTCTTGCTGACTGAGGCCGGCGGCTACCGGCTGGCCCCCTGACGTTCGGGACGGGCCGATGGCGAAGAAAAAGGGATTGGCGCGCAGCTTCCCGCTGATGCTGGGCGCGGCGGTGGTGATCGGCGCGGTGGCCGTGGGCGTCACCGGCTACCAAAAGCGCGCCCAGGCGCTGGTTGCGGGCGCAGAGGCCGCCAAGCTGGCGCAGATCGACGGTCCGCCGTGTCAGACCCTCACGGGCGAGGAGTATGTCGCCCGCGGGTCGAAGGCGAACAAGACCTTCGTCTTCGACGAGATCCGCTTCGACCGCCGTTACGGCCATGTGGACTGCAACAGCGTGTCGACCGGCCAGGGGCTCGGCTATGTGCCGGTCTGCCAGTTCTCCGGCCCGTCGCTGCTGGTGGTGACGACCCCGAAGGGCAGCTTCTACTTCGCTCCGGGAGCGGGCAAGCCGACCACGGTCATCACCGAGGACGGCACGCCGCGCTGCATCGTGGACGGCAACTTCCGTCCGGAACTGTCCTAGACCGCGAAGTCCGCGCTGACGGGGGCGTGGTCGCTGGGCCGCACCCACTCGCGCACGTCGTCATGCACCCGCGAGGAGGCCTTGCCGGTGTGGAAGGCGGCGTCGCGCAGGCCGGGCGTCACCAGGATGTGGTCCAGTCGCAGGCCGCGATTGGACTTGCGGAAGTCGGCGGCGCGGTAGCTCCACCACGAGAACAGCTTCTCCGGCTCCGGGATCGCCTCGCGCGGCAGGTCGATGAAGTCCAGGCTGGCCTTCAGCTTGGCGAAGGCCTCCAGCTCGACCGGCGTGTGGCTGACGATCTTCGACATCTGCTTGTGGCTCCAGACGTCGAACTCGCCGGGCGCGACGTTCAGGTCGCCGACGATGGCCAGAGGCGCCTTGGGGTCGCGGCGGCTCATGTCCGCGGTCAAATGCTCGAAGAAGTCCAGCTTGTGGTCGAACTTGGGGTTCAGCTCGCGGTCGGGAATGTCGCCGCCCGCCGGAATGTAGAAGTTCTGGACCTCGACGCCGGCGATCTTGCCGCCAACGCAGCGGGCATGACCCTCGCGGCAGGCGTTGAGCGGGGCGGCGTCCTCGATCGGGAAGCGCGAGGCGATGGCCACCCCGTGCCAGCCCTTCTGACCGGCGATCTTGATGTGCGGCAGGCCGACGGCCTCGAAGGCGGCGCGTGGGAACTCGCCCTCCTGGCACTTGATCTCCTGCATGCAGAGCACGTCGGGCGCCTGCTCGTCGACGAAGCGGGCCACTTGCTCGGCCCGCAGGCGCACGGAGTTGACGTTCCAGGTGGAGAGGCGAAGGCGCATGGCGGCTGTTTAAGGGGCTTCGGGCAAAAAGAAACGCCCGGGCACTGGAGAAGCCCGGGCGTAAAGTGTGTCTCTCATGCCGCCGCCGGGAGGGGATAGGGTCCGGCACGGAAAGGGCTCGCGATCGCGCGATCCCAATAGTGTCATTAATGCCACTAACCGCAATAATAAGTCAAACGAAAATCACGCGACATATTGCCTGTTGCGAATGTGTCACATTTTGGAGCGACCCACGTTCTTCGGCCGGGGGTCTTTCAGCACGAACAACGAGGGGGCCAGGCCGCTGGTCCTGGTCAGGCCGGTCAGCCGGATGCGGGTCGACGAACCCTGCGCGTCGGTCACTGTCCAGCCGATCAGCGCCAGGGGGTTGTTCGAGAAGGTCAGGGTGATCTGCCCCTCCGCCTGTTTCTTGCCGTCGCGCGCGGTGATCGAGAAGCCATCGGCCATACGCGCCACGCGGGTGACGTTGATCCCGCGGTCCAGGCGGATCTGCCGGGCCAGGAAGATCGACAGCGGCGTGGCCATCAGCGGGTAGGCGTCGAAGGTCTTCAGCCGCGAGTCCGCGATCGAGACGTTGCCGCCATCGGACACCACCAGCAGGCCGGAGGGCTTGTCGTACTCGAAACGCGCCTTGCCGGGACGCTTCAGATAGAGCGACCCTTGCGTCGTCGCGCCGCGCGCGTCGGTCTGCACGAACCGGCCCTTGGCCTCGGTCAGGCCTTCGAGATAGGCCGCGGCGCGATCCACCAGCGCCTTGTCCGCGGCCGACAGCGGCGCGGCGGGCGCGCGCTGGGCGAAGGCGGGAAGGGGCAGGGCGGCCAGGCCCAGCGCCAGGGCGCGTCGGGTCAGTCGGGTCATGCGGACGAGAACTCCAGTTTCCGTGGCCAGCCTATACGGCGCCGTGGGCCTCAATAGGGCGCAACAACGGCGAAGCTGTCGCTTAGTTGCGTGGCGCCCGGCGCCAGCCGAGCACGCAGAGCCCCAGCATGATCACGTTGCCGACCGCGTCCAGCAGCCCGACCACCGTCAGCACCGGCGTTACGACGAAGAACCAGTAGTTGAAGACGAAGAACGGCAGCAGCGCCACGCCATAGGCCAGGAACGTGATCTTCGTGAACCGCGAGAAGGCGGCGAACAGCCCGGCCAGCATCGCCTGCGCGCCGAAGCAGCCGATCGCGAACAGGGCGATGAAATCGTCGGACCGGTACTGCGGCGTGATGGTCAAGGCCATGACGCTGGAGGGAGAGACCAGGCACCAGCCGCCCAGGACGAAGAATACGGCGGCAAGCGCCCACTGGATCTGTCTGGAACTCATCCTGGTTCTCCTGGCGATGGCTCGACCTGGGCCACGACATCGTGAGCAAAAACTTACCCCCGATCGCCCGATTTGACCCCCCGTCGGGCGATTCCGCATTGCAGCAAGCTTGTGTGCGTCAAAAATCGTACATATCACCGGGCCGTCGGCTGTCTGAGGGGCCCCGTTAGAGGGTCTCCGCGGCCGGCATGACGCGTGGGTAACATAAGGGGCGCAGCCTGATGGGCTTGGCCATTCCGGGTCTCGACGAGGCCCCGACCAAACATGCTGGACTCTTGGCTTGGGTACGTGAAGTCGCCGAACTCACGCAGCCGGAGCGGGTTTACTGGTGCGACGGCTCCGACGAGGAGTGGAACGCGCTGACCGCCGAGCTGGTGAAGTCAGGCACGCTCAAGCCGCTGAACCCGCAGAAGCGGCCCAACAGCTTCTACGCCGCCTCCGATCCCCGCGACGTCGCCCGGGTCGAGAGCCGGACCTTCATCTGCTCCAAGGACCCGGCCGACGCCGGTCCGACCAATAACTGGCTCGATCCGGACGAGATGCGGGCCGACCTCAAGGACCTCTTCAAGGGCTGCATGCGCGGGCGCACCATGTACGTGGTCCCGTTCTGCATGGGTCCGCTGGGCTCGAAGATCTCCGCCCTTGGCGTCGAGATCACCGACAGCGCCTATGTCGCCATTTCGATGCGGGTGATGACCCGCATGGGCAAGGGCGCGCTCGACATGCTCGGCGAGGACGGCTTCTTCGTCCCGGCCCTGCACACGCTCGGCGCCCCGCTCGAGGCCGGCCAGGCCGACGTGCCGTGGCCCTGCAACGAGACCAAGTACATCGTCCACTTCCCCGAGAGCCGCGAGATCTGGTCCTACGGCTCCGGCTACGGCGGCAACGCCCTGCTCGGCAAGAAGTGCTACGCCCTGCGCATCGCCTCGGTCATGGCCCGCGACGCCGGCTGGCTGGCCGAGCACATGCTGATCCTCAAGCTGACCTCGCCGCAGGGCGCCGTCCGCTACGTGGCCGCCGCCTTCCCCAGCGCCTGCGGCAAGACCAACATGGCTATGCTGCAGCCGACCATCCCCGGCTGGAAGGCCGAGACCGTCGGCGACGACATCTGCTGGATGCGCTTCGGCGACGACGGCCGGCTTTATGCGATCAATCCGGAGGCCGGCTTCTTCGGCGTGGCGCCGGGCACCGGCAATGCGACCAACAAGAACGCGGTCGACGCCCTGCACGCCAACACCGTCTTCACCAACGTCGCGCTGACCGCCGATGGCGATGTCTGGTGGGAAGGCCTCACCGACACACCGCCGGAGGGCCTGACCGACTGGAAGGGCCGCGCCTGGTCGCCCGAGCTCGGCGAGCCGGCGGCGCACCCGAATGCGCGCTTCGCGGTTCCGGCCGACCAGTGCCCGGTGATCGCCGACGAATGGGACGACCCGGCCGGCGTGCCGATCTCGGCCATCCTGTTCGGCGGCCGCCGCGCCAGCGCCGTGCCGCTGGTGACCGAGGCGTTCGACTGGGAGCACGGCGTGTTCCTGGCCTCCAACGTCGCCTCCGAAGGCACCGCCGCCGCCGAGAACAAGGTCGGCGAGCTGCGCCGCGACCCGTTCGCGATGCTGCCCTTCTGCGGCTACAACATGGGCGACTACTTCGGCCACTGGCTGAAGGTCGGCGCCGGCGCCGATCCGGCCAAGCTGCCGGGCATCTATTTCGTGAACTGGTTCCGCAAGGGCCCGGACGGCAAGTTCCTGTGGCCGGGCTACGGCGAGAACGCCCGTGTCCTGAAGTGGATCTTCGGCCGTCTCGAAGGGACCGCCGAGGCGGTGGACACCCCGATCGGCCGCGTGCCGACCAAGGAGTCCCTGGATCTCGACGGCGTCGCCATCGACGCTGCGGCTCTCGAAACCCTGCTTTCGGTTGATCCGGAAGTCTGGGCCGAGGAAGCCGCCCTGATCCCCGCGTTCTACGAGAAATTCGGCGACCGGCTGCCGGCGCAGCTCTGGGACCAGCATGCGGCCCTCAGCCGCCGCCTGGGCGTCCAGGCTCAGGCCGCCGAGTAGCATCGGATATCGCCTCCTCTCGGGGAGGCTCGGAAGAAGCCGGAGCGGTTCGACCGCTCCGGCTTTTTCTTTGGCCGCTGCCTGACGCTACGACAGGCTTGCGCTGCAAGCTGCGCCATCCACCTGATCAGGGAAACAGGATGGAGCGCGCCATGACCCTCAGCCTCGACGCCAGCCTCGACGACGTGATCGACCGCGCCCTCGCCGACCAGCGCATCGTCGGCGCGGTGGTGCTCGTCGCCCGTGGCGGTAAGCTCGCCTATGCCCGCGCCGCCGGCCTGGCCGACCGCGAGCGGGACCGGCCGATGGACCTCGACACGGTTTTCCGCCTGGCCTCGGTGACCAAACCGGTCGTCGCCGTCGCGGCCCTGGCCATGGCCGAGCGCGGCGAGCTGCCGCTCGACGCGCCGGTCAGCCGTTGGCTGCCGGACTTCCGGCCCAAGGCGCCTGGCGGGGCGGACGCCGATATCACCACCGGTCAGCTGCTCACCCACACCAGCGGGCTCAGCTATGGCTTCCTGCAGCCGGAGGGCGGCCCCTATCTCCAGGCCGGGGTGTCTGACGGCCTGGACCTGCCGGACCGTTCGATGGCCGACAACCTCGCGCGCCTGGCGGCGCTGGAGCTGTTCTTCCCGCCGGGCGCGGCCTGGAACTATTCGGTCAGCCTCGACGTGCTCGGCGCGGCGATGGAGCAGGCGGCGGGCAAGCCTTTGCCGCAACTGATCGACGAACTGGTGCTGTCGCCGCTCGGCATGGCCTCCAGCGGCTTCTATGTCGAGGACGCCGGCCTGCTGGCGACGCCCTATATCGACGGCCAGCCGCCGCGCCCGATGCAGGAACCGGACGTCTCTCCGTTCTTCGAGCTCTCGGGCATCCGCTATTCGCCGGCTCGCGCGACACGGCCGGCCTCGTTCCCCTCGGGCGGCGCCGGCATGGTCGGCACGGCGGCCGACGTCCTGAAGCTGTTGGAGGCGGTACGGACCGGCGGGGCCGGGGTGCTGTCGCCGGCCTCGGCGTCGGCGATGCTGAGCAACCAGATCGGCGACCTGGTCGTCACCACGCACGGGCCTGGCTGGGGCTTCGGCTACGCCGGCGCGGTGCTGGAGGATCCGGCTGCAGCAGGTTCGCCGCTGCGCCAGGGCACGGTGATCTGGGGCGGCGTCTACGGCCACTCCTGGCAGATCGTCCCTGACCGCGAGACGACGATCGTGGCGCTCACCAACACCGCCATCGAGGGCATGAGCGGCGTGTTCCCGAGCGAACTCGGCGCCGCGGTGGCCCAGGCCGTCGGATAGCGGAGCTCCTCTCCCCGCAAGCGGGGCGAGGGCATGGTCCTGCGATTTACGGCGCGGCGCCCACCAGCACCTCGCGCTTGCCGGCGTGGTTGGCGGGGCTGACGACGCCCTCGTTCTCCATCCGCTCGATCAGCGAGGCGGCGCGGTTGTAGCCGATCTGCAGCCGACGCTGGACGTAGCTGGTCGAGGCCTTGCGGTCGCGGGTGACCACGGCCACGGCGCGGTCGTAGAGATCGTCGCCCGAGCCGCCGCCCTCGTCGCCGAAGGATTCGCCGTCGTCGCCGTCCTCGTCGCCGCCGGCGGTGATGTCTTCCAGGTACTGCGGCTCGCCCTGGGCGCGCAGGAACTTGGCCACCGCCTCGACCTCCTCGTCCGAGACGAACGGACCGTGCAGGCGGGTGATGCGGCCGCCGCCGGCCATGTAGAGCATGTCGCCCTGGCCTAGCAGCTGCTCGCCGCCCTGTTCGCCCAGGATGGTGCGGCTGTCGATCTTGGAGGTGACCTGGAAGGAGATCCGGGTCGGGAAGTTGGCCTTGATGGTGCCGGTGATGACGTCGACCGACGGACGCTGGGTCGCCATCACCAGGTGGATGCCGGCGGCGCGGGCCATCTGGGCCAGGCGCTGCACCGCGCCTTCCACGTCCTTGCCGGCGACCAGCATCAGGTCGGCGACCTCGTCGATGACCACCACCAGGTAGGGCATCGGCTTGGGGTCGATCCGCTCGCTCTCGTAGATCGGCCGGCCGCTGTCGTCGAAGCCGGTCTGCACGGTGCGTTCGAAGTGCTCGCCCTTGGCCGCGGCCTCCTTGGCGCGTTCGTTGTACGAGGCGACGTTCCGCACCCCGATCTTCGACATCAGGCGGTAGCGGTCCTCCATCTCGCGCACGGTCCACTTCAGCGCGACGATGGCCTTCTTGGGATCGGTGACGACCGGGGCCAGCAGGTGCGGGATGCCGTCATAGACGCTCAATTCCAGCATCTTGGGGTCGATCATGATGAACCGGCACTGATCCGGCGGCAGCCGGTACAGGATCGACAGGATCATCGCGTTGACGCCGACCGACTTGCCCGAGCCGGTGGTGCCGGCGATCAGCAGGTGGGGCATCTTCGACAGGTCGGCGATGTAGGGCTCGCCGCCGATGTTCTCGCCCAGCGCCATCGGCAGGGCCTGGGTCGAACGCTCGTACTCCGAACTGGCCAGCAGATCGCGCAGATAGACGGTCTCGCGCCGCGCATTGGGCAGCTCGATGCCGATGGCGTTGCGGCCGGGCACGACGCTGACGCGGCAGGCGGCGACCGACATCGACCGGGCGATATCGTCGGCCAGGGCCACGACGCGGGCCGACTTCACCCCGGCGGCGGGCACCAGCTCATAGAGGGTGACGACGGGGCCGGGGCGGATCTGGTCGATCGTGCCGCGCACGCCGAACTCGGCCAGCACGCTTTCCAGCAGCTGGGCGTTCTGGCGCAGGGCGCCTTCGTCGAACATCGAGGCGCGTGGTTTCGGCTTGGCCAGCATGGCCAGCTCGGGCAGCGAGAAGCCGTTGGTCTTCACGAACTCGAACGCGCCCTGCGCCTCGCGCTGTTCGCGGCCGGAATCCTTGGGCGTGGGCTTGGGCTGCTTGATCGCCACCGGGCTCGGGACGCTGTCGGCGTCGTCCTCGAGCGCGTCGTCGTCATAGGCGGAGGGCTCGATCGCGGGGGCGGCGGGGCGGGGTGGGGCGCTCGGCGCCGGCTCGGCGGCCTTGGCGCGGCGTGCGGCCGGGGCGCGGGCGGGCTTGGCGGGTTCGGCCGGGGCGGCGGCGGTCCTCTGCAGGGCGGCGCGCACCCACTCGATGCTTGCCGACAGTTCGGACCGGCGCACGCCGATCGCAAAGCCCAGGCCGACCGCCGCGGCGGCCAGCAGCAGCAGCGAGGCGATGAACACCGCGCCGGGAATATGGGCGTAGGCGAACAGGCCGGCGATGGCGTGCAGCACGCCGTCGCCCCAGAAGCCGCCCAGGCCCTTGGCCAGCGGCCAGGCCGCCGGCGCAGGCGGCGCGGCCAGCAGTCCGGCCAGGGCCATCACGCCCAGGAAACCGATCAGGGCGCGCAGGCGCACCTTGCGGCGGGTCAGGTCAGGTTGCGGCGTGGTGGCGCGGCCCAGTCCGAAGACGACCATCAGCAGGGCGCCCACGGCGGCGGCCAGGCCCAGCGACTGGATGCCGGCGTCGGCCGCCGTCGCGCCCGGCGCGCCCAGCGCATTGGTCGGCGACAGGGCGGAGGCGGCGTTCAGGCTGGGGTCGGCGGCGTTGTAGGTGGCCAGCGCGATGGCGAACGCGATGCCGGCCGCAGCGACGATGCCGCCGCGCAGACGCGCCGTCGCCGGATGGGACCAAGCCAGCCCGGCGATGTGCATCCCCAGCTCGACACCCGTCTTTCGCGCCGCACGCGCCATCGTGGTCTCCCGATTTCAGAGACCCCTTGTTTGCCCGCCGGAGGGTTAAGAGGCGTTTACCAAGCCGGGCCGTGAGCCGCCGCCTTCGCCGAAAATCCCCGTTTCCGTTTCGCCAAACCCCATCTAGGTTCGCGCCATGTGGACCATGCCTCGAAGCGTCCTGCGGGTCGTCGCCGTCATCCTCGGTCTCTGCGCCGTCGGCGGGTTTGTGCTTGGCGTGCGCGGCGCGCCCGAGCGTGCGCGGCTGCCCGGCGAAACCGGCGAGGGCGGCGCCGCGCTTCAGGCCAGCGACGCGCGACCGCTCGAGGACCTGGTGCTGACCCCGTCCGAACTCGCGCCAGAACCCAAGAAGGAAGAGGAAAAGCCCGAGGAGAAGACCGAGGAGGCGCCGCTCCCGGTCGAAAAGGCTCCCGATCCGCTCAAGGTCGCGCCGCCGCCGAACGCCCCGACCCCGCCGACCCCGGACGAAGACCGCGTCGGCGACCTGATCGACGGCCTGACGCCGCCGCCCGAACAGCCGCCCTACTGAGCCGGCGCGGCGCGCCGCAGGGTCAGGTTGATCCGCCCGCCGCCGGGGATCAGCCGCGAGGATCCGGGCAGGATGCGGTCGACGCCGTGATGGAAAAGCCGCGCCTCCCCTGCCAGCAGACAGACGTCGCCTGAGCTGAGCCGCACCGAGCTGGTCGGATCGCTGCGCTGGCGGCCGCCGATGCGGAACACCGCCGTGTCGCCCAACGAGACCGACAGCACCGGAAACCGCAGGTCGGCCTCGTCCTTGTCCTGGTGCAGGCCCATCTTGGCCTGCGCGTTATAAAAGTTGATCAGGCAGGCGTCGGGCGGGACGTCGGGATCGGCGAGCTCGCGCCAGAGCTCCGTCAGGATAGTGGGAATGGACGGCCAGAACCTGCCGGTCGTCGGGTGCCGCGGCTCGTACCGATAGCCTCGCGCGTCGGTGGTCCAGCCCAGCTCGCCGAAACTGGTCATGCCGACGCTCATCGCCTTGCCGCCCGGGGTCGCCTGGTGCACCAGCGGCGCTTCGGCGACGCGGGCCATCACCTCGTCCAGCAGTTCGGCCTGGGCCTGGGGCGACAACCGGCCGGGCAGCAGACGAAATCCTGTGGTCGTCGAGAGGCTCATCGGCTCTCATATAGGGGCAATGGGTCCCTCCGCCGCCATCGATCCGCGCATGCCGCCCTGGCGATGGCGCCGGCTGACGCCCGGCGAGCGCCGCCTTTGCGGGCAAGTGTTCGCCGCGGGCCTCGACGCCGACCGCGTGCGGATCTTCAGCCAGCCGGCCTGGCCGCGACCTTTCGTCCTTTCGGGGAGCCTCGTGGTCTGGCCTTCAGACTCCGCCCTGGCCGATTTCTCGACCGCGCCGCTATGGCTGCGGTCGGTCCTGGTGCACGAGTTGGTGCATGTCTGGCAGGCCCAGAACGGGGTCTTCCTGCCCTTCGCCAAGCTCAAGGCGGGCGATGGCCAGGCCGCCTATGCCTATGATTTGGCGGACGGCCGGCCATTTTCTCAAATGAACATCGAACAGCAGGCCATGGTCGTTCAGCACGCCTACATGGCCCGCGGCGGGGCCGCCGCACCTTACGATAGTGAAGCTTATGCAAGGATTTTAGAGGCTTGGCCGGAGCCCCTTGGGAGAAGACCCCGCGAGATATAGGGTCATTCCGCACTTGCGGCGGTGGCGTGTCATCCCATATCGCGACTCGACGCTGGTTGCCCCATGGGTTAACCGGCCGAGCCCTTATTCGAACCGGGGACACCGAGAAGAAAAGGGGCGCTTCATTCGAAGGCCCTAAGACCGGCGTCCGCCATTCAGGAGCGAGCAAGACTCGATATGAGCAAGATCATCGGCATCGACCTGGGCACGACCAATTCGTGCGTGGCCATCATGGACGGCAAAGCGCCGAAAGTGATTGAGAACGCCGAAGGCGTACGGACCACCCCGTCGGTCGTCGCCATCCTCGACGACGGCGAGCGTCTCGTCGGCCAGCCCGCCAAGCGCCAGGCCGTCACCAACCCGTCCAACACCCTGTTCGCCATCAAGCGTCTGATCGGTCGTCAATACAACGATCCGCTGGTGGAGAAGGACAAGGGCATGGTGCCCTACGACATCGTCAAGGGCCCGAACGGCGACGCCTGGGTGAAAGCCCACGGCAAGGACTATTCGCCCCAGCAGATCTCGGCCTTCATCCTGCAGAAGATGAAGGAAGCCGCCGAGCAGCACCTCGGCGAGAAGGTCGAAAAGGCGGTCATCACCGTCCCGGCCTACTTCAACGACGCCCAGCGTCAGGCGACCAAGGACGCCGGCAAGATCGCCGGCCTGGAAGTCCTGCGCATCATCAACGAACCGACCGCGGCGGCGCTCGCCTACGGCCTTGAGAAGAACGACGGCAAGAAGATCGCCGTCTACGACCTCGGCGGCGGCACCTTCGACGTCTCGATCCTGGAGATCGGCGACGGCGTGTTCGAGGTGAAGGCCACCAACGGCGACACCTTCCTCGGCGGCGAAGACTTCGACATGCGCATCGTCGAGTACCTCGCCGACGAGTTCAAAAAGGAAACCGGCGTCGATCTGCGGAACGACAAGCTGGCCCTGCAGCGCCTGAAGGAAGAAGGCGAGAAGGCGAAGAAGGAACTGTCCTCGGTCACTCAGTACGAGGTCAACCTGCCCTTCATCTCGATGAACGCCTCGGGTCCGCTGCACCTGAACATCAAGCTCTCGCGCGCCAAGCTGGAGGCCCTGGTCGAAGACCTGGTCGCCCGCACCGTCGGTCCCTGCGAGCAGGCTCTGAAGGACGCCGGTCTGAAGAAGACCGACATCGACGAGGTGATCCTGGTCGGCGGCATGACCCGCATGCCCAAGGTCGTCGAGACGGTGAAGGAGTTCTTCGGTCGCGAGCCCCACAAGGGCGTGAACCCGGACGAAGTCGTCGCGCTCGGCGCGGCGGTGCAGGCCGGCGTGCTGCAGGGCGACGTCAAGGACGTGCTGCTGCTGGACGTGACTCCGCTGACCCTGGGCATCGAGACCCTGGGCGGCGTGTTCACCCCGCTGATCGAACGCAACACCACGATCCCGACCAAGCGCTCGCAGACCTTCTCGACCGCTGACGACAACCAGTCGGCCGTGACGATCCGCGTGTTCCAGGGCGAACGCCCGATGGCGCACGACAACAAGATGCTGGGTCAGTTCGACCTGGTCGGCATCCCGCCGGCGCCGCGCGGCGTGCCGCAGGTCGAGGTCACATTCGACATCGACGCCAACGGCATCGTCAACGTGTCGGCCCGCGACAAGGCCACGGCCAAGGAGCAGTCGATCCGTATCCAGGCCAATGGCGGTCTCTCGGACGCGGACATCGACAAGATGGTCCAGGAAGCCGAGGCCAACAAAGCCGACGACGAAAAGCGCAAGGCGGCGGTCGAGGCCAAGAACCAGGCCGAGGCGGTGGTGCATTCCACCGAGAAGGCCCTGGCCGAACATGGCGACAAGGTCTCGGGCGCCGACAAGGAAGCCATCGAGACGGCGCTTGCCGACGTGAAGACCGAGCTGGAAGGCGACGACGCCGAGGCGATCGCGGCCAAGACCCAGACCCTCATCCAGGCTTCGATGAAGCTTGGCGAGGCGATGTATGCGGCTCAGCAGGGCGGCTCTGACGAGCAGCCGGAAGCCGCCGCGGCGGACGACGACGTGGTCGACGCCGAATTTGAAGAAGTCGCCGACGACGACAAGAAGAAGTCGGCGTGACGTCACGCCCCATGGCGGCCTTCCGCAGCTCCTGCGAGAAGGCCGCTGACGGGCTGACTGTCATCCTGGAAATCTCCGTGCGATTAAGGTCTGGAATAAGCCTTGCAGTCGGGCGGAGATCATCCCACCTCATTTCACAGATCAATTTGAACGCCTGACACAGCATGCGGGATTATTACGATATCCTCGGCGTGGACCGGGGCGCGGACGAAGCCGCGCTCAAGGCCTCATTCCGTAAGCTCGCGATGGAGCATCACCCCGACCGGAACGGCGGGTGTGAGGAAGCCTCCGGCCGGTTCAAGGAGATCAACGAGGCCTATTCGGTCCTCTCCGATCCCCAGAAGCGCGCGGCCTACGACCGCTTCGGCCATGCCGGCGTGAACGGCGCGGCCGGCGGCGGTGGCGGCGGGGGCCAGTTCCACGACGTGAACGACATCTTCAACGAGGTGTTCGGCGACGTCTTCGGCGACATGTTCGGCGGCCGCGGCCGCCAGCGCAGCGGCCCGGCCCGCGGCCAGGACCTGCGCTACGACCTGGAGATCACCCTTGAGCAGGCCTACGCCGGCTCAGAGGTCGAGATCACGGTTCCGGCCTCTATCAACTGCGAGACCTGCGACGGCTCCGGCGCGCGTCCGGGCACCAGCCCGACCGTCTGCGGCGGTTGCGGCGGCGCGGGGCGCGTGCGCGCCAGCCAGGGTTTCTTCTCGATCGAGCGGGCCTGCCCGCGCTGCGGCGGCTCCGGCCGCCTGGTGCTGGACCCCTGCGAGGACTGTCACGGCCATGGCCAGGTGCGCAAGCAGCGCACCCTGCAGGTCCGGATCCCGGCCGGCGTCGACGACGGCGCGCGCATTCGCCTGGCCGGCGAGGGCGACGCCGGAGCCCGCGGCGGTCCGCGTGGCGATCTCTACATCTTCCTGTCGGTGAGGCCGCACGACCTGTTCGACCGCGACGGCCTGGACCTGCTCTGCACCGTGCCGGTGCCGATGGCGGTGGCGGCTCTGGGCGGCGAGATCGAAGCTCCGTGCTTGCTGGGCGGCGACAACTGCGACGGCGCCTGCCGGATCGAGGTCAAGGTGCCGGAAGGCTCGCAGACCGGCCGCACCGTGCGGCTCAAGGGCAAGGGCATGCCGTCCCTGCGCTCTCGCGACCGCGGCGACCTTGTGGTCGAGCTGTTCGTCGAGACGCCGACCAAGCTGACGGCCCGCCAGAAGGAGCTGATGCGAGAGTTTGTCGACATCTGCGGCGAGCAGCAGCATCCGAAGTCGGCCAACTTCATCGGCAAGGCCAAGCAGTTCTGGGAAGACGTCACGGGCGGCTAAGGTCGTCGCGCACCGCTTCCGCCCAGGCTATCAACGGCAGATGACCGCACCAGTCGAAGCAGTCGAGAAACGTGACGGCCGACGCGAGCGCGCGGTCGCCAGCCGAGCGCGCATCCTCGAAGCCATGGTCGACCTGATCCAGGCCGGCGAGGTCCAGCCCTCCGCAGAGGCTGTCGCGGGCCGCGCCGGCGTCGGCGTGCGCACGGTCTTTCGGCTGTTCAACGACGTCGAAGGCCTGCATCGCGGCCTGCAGCAGGTCATGGATGAGCGGTTGGCCCCGATCTATGACGAGCCGATCCGCGGCACGCTGGCCGAGCGGCTCGACCTGCTGGTCGCGCGGCGCGCGGTGGTGTTCGAGAAGCTCGCCAGGGCCAAGGCGTTCGCCGACGCCAACCGTTCGCGCTCGCCCAGCCTGACCGCCGGCCACCAGGCCTTCGTACGTCGCCAGCGCGAACTGCTGCTGCGCCATCTCGAAGGCGTCGCACCGACCGCCGGGGACCTGCTCGAGGCGCTCGACCTGGCGCTGAGCTTCGATGTCTGGCGGCGGCTGCGCGAGGATCAGGGCCTTTCCGTCGAGGACGCCCAGCGCGTGGTCGGGGGCATGGCCCGCTCGGTCGTGGCGACGATGAAGCCCTAGCTGCGAGCCAGGACGCCGATGTCGGCCCAGCGATAGCTGACTTCGTAGGTGACGCCGCCGGGGCCGGGTTCGCGCCGCGGCGCCTCGGCCTGGCCGCCAAGATGCTCATAGAACTGCCGTGCCGGGATGTTGTCGCGCAGCACCGACAGCATGAGCGACGTCGCTCCGTTCGCCGCGAACACTCGGGCCATGCTGGCGAGCAACTCGCGACCGACGCCGCGGCCCTGCGCCGACTTCAGCACGTAGAGCGTCATCACCTCCGCCTCGCCGGGGCGCCGGGTCCGCGAGGGTCCGCCTGAGGCGTAGCCGATCAGGCGCGTGCGGTCGGCGGCGGCCAGGGTCGCATCGTGCTCGCCAGGCTGCACAAGCCCCGTCCGGAAGCGGCGGGCGTAGACCGGGATCGACATACGCGACAGGTAGGAGTCCGGCAGCAGCCCCTGATAGGTCTCCCGCCACGAGGTGATGTGCACGCGCGCCAGGTCCTCGGCGTCGTCTGGTCCGGCGGGGAAGATCACGTGCTGCAAGGGCGGCTCCTGACTTAGCCACAGCTTGGAAGTCGCAGGCCGTTGTTCAAGGGGCCCTCACGCGGCTGTCAGGGGCTGACGGAACGCGCGGACCCCATTAGCTTCCGCGAACCCATGAACGCTCCGACCCCCGCCATTCCCGATCCGACCGGCGCCACGCCGGTCATGGCCCAGTTCTTCGAGGCCAAGTCCCGCCAGCCCGATGCGCTGGTGTTCTTCCGCATGGGCGACTTCTACGAGCTGTTCTTCGAGGACGCCGAGAAGGCGGCCGCCGCGCTGAGCATCACGCTTACCGCGCGGGGCAATCATGGCGGTGCGCCGATCCCGATGTGCGGGGTGCCGGTGCACGCGGCCGAGGCCTATCTCGCCAAGTTGGTCCGCGCCGGCTTCAAGGTCGCGCTGTGCGAACAGATGGAGGACCCGGCCGAGGCCAAGAAGCGCGGCTCCAAGTCCGTCGTCCGTCGCGACGTCGTCCGCGTCGTCACCCCCGGCACGCTGACCGAGGACGGCCTGTTGGACGCCCGCGGCTCCAACCGTCTCGCCGCTGTTGCGGTCCGCGGCGGCGCGGCCGCGGTCGCCAGCGTCGAGCTCTCCACCGGCGAGGTCGAGTGCATGGCGCTGTCGCGTGACAGCCTGGCCTCGGCCCTGGCGGCGCTCGGTCCGTCCGAGACTCTGGTCCCCGACCGGCTGTTCGCCGACGAGACCCTGACCGAGACGTTCAAGTCGGCCGGTGGCTTGATCCAGCCGATGCCGTCGGCGCTCTCCGAACCCTCGGCCTCCGAGGCCCGGCTGAAGCGGCTCTACGGCGTCGAGACCCTGGACGGTTTCGGCGAACTGACCGGGGCCGAGGTTTCCGCCCTCGGCCTGATCGCCGCCCATCTGGAAACCACTCAGGCTGGCCGCCTGCCGGCCCTGACCGCGCCGCGCCGGGCTGGCGAGGCCGATGTCATGTCGATCGACCCGGCGACCCGCACGAGCCTGGAGATCGAGAAGAGCACCTCCGGTTCGCGCGACGGCTCGCTGCTGGGCGCCATCGACCGCACGATCACCGCGCCTGGCGCCCGCCTGCTGGCCGCGCGTCTGGCGCGCCCGCTGCTCGATCCTGCCGCCATCGACGCGCGGCTCGACGCCATCGAGTGGTTCTGTGAGCGCCGTCCCCTGCGCGCCAAGCTGCGAGAACAATTGCGCAGCATGGGCGACATGGCCCGCGCGCTGTCGCGTCTGGCGCTGGGCCGCGGCGGCCCGCGCGATCTCGGTTGCCTCAAGAGCGGCTTGGCCGGCGGGGAAGCGATCTTCGGCCTGTTCGCGGCGCCCGAGCCGCTTGATCCGGCTCCGGCCGAGATCAGCCGCGCCCTGGCGGCGCTGCACCCCGGCGCCGATCGCGACCTGGCCGAGTTCCGCCGCATGCTGGCCGAGGGACTGGGCGACGACCTCCCGGCTCAGGCCCGCGATGGCGGCTTCGTCGCCGCCGGCGTCCGCGCGGAGCTGGACCAGGCGCGCGCCCTGCGCGACGACAGCCGCAAGGTGATCCTGCAGCTCGAGGCGCGCCTGGCCGCCGAGAGCGGAGTCGCCCTGAAGATCCGCCACAACGCCGTGCTCGGCTACTTCGTCGAGACCACCGCCAAGGCGGCCGACCCGCTGATGAGCCCGCCGCTCAACGCCACCTTCATCCACCGCCAGACCCTGGCCAACCAGGTCCGCTTCACGACTGTGGAGCTGGCCGAGCTCGACGCCCGCATCGCCCAGGCGGCCGAGCGCGCCCTGGCGATGGAGGTCGCGACCTTCGAGGCCTGGCGCGAGGCTGCGATCCGTATCGCCCCGGCGATCCAGGCCGCCGCCGAGGGCGCCGCGCGGCTCGACGTCGCTGCCGGCCTGGCCGAGTGGGCCGATGACGTCGGCGCCGCCCGCCCGGTCGTCGACCGCTCCACGGCCTTCGAGGCGCAGGCCGCGCGCCATCCGGTGGTCGAGGCGGCGGTCAAGCGTGCCGGCGATCCCTACACCCCCAACGACTGCCGGCTGGACGGCGCCGGCGTGACCGGGGCGCGGCTCTCGATCGTCACCGGCCCGAACATGGCCGGTAAGTCGACTTTCCTGCGCCAGAACGCCCTGCTGGTGGTGCTCGCTCAGGCCGGTTGCTACGTGCCGGCCAAGGCTCTGCGCATCGGCGTCGTAGACCGGCTGTTCAGCCGCGTCGGGGCCGGCGACGACCTGGCCCGCGGGCGCTCGACCTTCATGGCCGAGATGGTCGAGACCGCCGCCATCCTGACCCAGGCGACGCCGCGCTCGCTGGTGATCCTCGACGAGATCGGCCGCGGCACCGCCACCTATGACGGCCTGGCCATCGCCTGGGCCTGCGCCGAGGCGCTGCACGAGACCAACCGCTGCCGCGGCCTGTTCGCGACCCACTACCACGAGCTTGCGGTGCTCGAGGATCGGCTGGCGCACGTCTCCAACCTGTCGCTGAAGGCCAAGGAGTGGAGCGGCGACCTGATCTTCCTGCACGAGGCGGGACCCGGCCCGGCCGACCGCTCCTATGGCGTCCAGGTCGCCAAGCTGGCGGGCGTGCCGCCGGCGGTCGTGGTCCGCGCCCGCGAGGTGCTGGACCGCCTGGAACGCGAGGCCGGCGCGCCAGCGCACCTGGAAGACCTGCCGCTGTTCGCCGCCCACGTCGCCGAGCCGGAGCAGGCCTTCGGACCCAGCCCGGTCGAGGAGGCGCTCAAGGGCTTCGACCTCGACGGCATGAGCCCGCGCGAGGCGATGGCGGCCCTCTACAGCCTGAAAGAGCTGATGCGTTGAAGGCGCTGATGGTCGATGTCGACGGGGTGATCGTCGTCCATCCCGACCCCAAGGGCTGGGCCGCGAACCTGGAGCGCGACCTTGGCCTCAGCATCAAGGACCTGCAGGAGAAGTTCTTCGCGCCGAACTTCCACGACATCGTCCATGGCCGCGTCGCCCTGCGTGACCGGCTGGCGCCGGTGCTGGCGCAGATCGCCCCGCACCTGAGCTGCGACCAGCTCTGCGCCTATTGGTTCGAGAACGACAGCCACCTGGACCAGGGCCTGCTGGACCAGCTCGCCGCCCTGCGCGCCCAAGGCGTGAAGCTGCATCTCGCCACCGTGCAGGAGCACGAGCGCGCCGCCTACCTGTGGAATGACATGGGCCTGAAGGACCGGTTCGACGCCATCCACTACGCCGCAGATCTTGGCCACGCCAAGCCGGCCGACGGCTTCTACGCCGAGATCGAAGCGCGCACCGGTTTCGCCCCGGCCGACCTGTTCTTCATCGACGACAAGACCGCCAATGTCGAAGCTGCTCGCGCCCGCGGCTGGAAGGCGGCGGTCTGGACCGGCCGCGAGCGGCTGGCCGACCTGATCGCCCAGGCCTAGGCCGCGCGGCGGGCGACGCTGGCCGGGCTCGCCAGGCGGAACCGCCCGATCAGCTGCGACAGGTTCTGCGCCTCGCGCGCCAGGTCGGCGGCGGCGTTGGCGGTTTCCAGCACCATGCCGGCGTTCTGCTGGGTGACGCGGTCCATCTCGTTGACCGCCGAGTTCACCTGGCCCAGTCCCACGGCCTGTTCCTGGGTCGATCCGGAGATGTCGGCGACCAGGTCATGCACCTCGGTCACGCGGCCGACGATGCGGCCCAGCGCCTCGCCTGTCTCGCCGACCAGGTTCACCCCCTGACTGACCTGTTCGCTCGAGGCGCTGATCAGCGTCTTGATTTCCTTGGCCGCCTCGGCCGAGCGCTGGGCCAGGGCCCGCACTTCGGAGGCGACGACGGCAAAGCCGCGCCCGGCCTCGCCAGCCCGCGCAGCCTCGACCCCGGCGTTCAGGGCCAGCAGATTGGTCTGGAAGGCGATCTCGTCGATCACGCCGATGATCTGGCTGATCTGCTTGGACGAGTCCTCGATCTGGCCCATGGCCGAAATGGCGGCCTCCACCACCGGGGCGCTGGTCTCGGCCTCCTTGCGGGCGTCGGAGACGGCGCTGGAGGTCTGGCGGGCCGTCTCGGCGGCGCGGCGCACGGTGACCGTGATCTCCTCGACCGCCGCGGCCGTCTCCTCCAGGCTGGCGGCCTGGTTCTCGGTCCGGCGGGCGAGATCTTCACCGGAGGTCTTCAGCTGACCGACCGTGGCGGTCACGGCGGAGACGGAGTCGACCACCGCGGCGATCGCGCCGTGCAGTTCGCCGACCGCACCGTTGAAGTCGTCGCGCAGCTGGGCGTAGTCGCCCGACAGCGGCGTCTCGATCCGGCTGGTGAGGTCGCCGCGAGCCAGTCCCGACAGCGCTCCGGCCAGGCTGCGGACCACGGTCGCCTGTTCGGCGGCGGCCCGGGCCCGCTCGGCCTCGGCCTTCGCACGGTCGTTCTCGGCGGCCTCGAAATAGACATCCAGCACCAGGCTCATGTCCAGCATGGCGCCCTTGATCAGCGCCGAGAGGGTCTCGGCCAGCTCGGCGTTCTTGGCCTTGGCACCGAAGCCCTTGGCGCCTTTCTCGGCGATGACCGAGCGCACCAGCTGCTCGAGCACCAGCGCGTAGCCGCCGATGTACCAGCGCGGCTCCAGCCCGATCCTGGCGTGCACGGCGCCGATGGTCTGCACCGACTTGGCGTAGTCGGCGGTGAACTCGGCGGAGGCGATGCCCTGCCAGTGACGCAGCTGGGCGTTCTGGGCCTTGGTGATGTGGCCGTCGTCGCGGAAGTGGACGCGGGTTTCCGGCGTCGCGCGGACCTGCGCGTAAAAGTGGTTCAGCGCGGCGGGCAGCTTCTCTGCGATCACGGGCTGAGCGTCGCGCAGCGCCTTGCGGGTCTGCGGGGTGACCTGCATGAACTCCAGACGTCCGTCCAGGCCGTTACCCGTCATGACCCACTCCACCTACACGACTTCGCCGCAGTCCTGGCGGGCTGTGGTTAAGGATGGGTAAGCAGTTTCCCTTTCGGGCCCCGTCTTCGCCGCCGAGGCCTTAAACTGAAGCTTGGCGCGGCGCTCTACCTGCGGTCGGAGCGAATCTCGGGCGCCCGTGATATCCCAAACGCCTGGAGCAGCTTTCGACTTGGCGCTGGCCGCGGGCCCGTTGAGAGGAGAGGATGCCGCAACACCCGTAAGTGATTATATCCCCTCCATGCCGCCTCGCCTTCGCCCTACCCGCCTGGAATACGTCGTCGACGGCGTGCGTCTGCGAGCGCAGCTGTCCGCCGCAGCCCTCGACGCCGCCGGCGACGAGTTGGAGCAGCGCCGCCGGGCGCTGGAAATCCTCAAGCAGGCCCTGTTCCGCGGTCGGATGATCGCCAAGGAGCGGCTTGAGAACGGCGCCGGCGGCATCGAGACTGCGCGGCTGCTGTCGGGCGTCACCGACGAGGTCGTCACGGCCCTCTATGATTTCACCACCGTCCACGTGTTCCGGGCCCGAAACCCGACCGAGGGCGAGCGCCTGGCCCTGATGGCGGTCGGCGGCTATGGGCGCGGCACGCTGGCGCCGTTCTCGGATCTCGATCTGCTGTTCCTGCGGCCCTACAAGCAGACCGCCCACACCGAGAGCGTGATCGAGTACATGCTCTACGCCTTGTGGGACCTCGGCTTCAAAGTCGGCCATGCCTCGCGGACCATCGAGGAGTGCGTCAAGCTCTCCCGCGAAGACTATACGATCCGCACCTCGATCCTGGAGGCGCGCCAGCTCAGCGGCGACACCGCCCTGGCCGAGGATCTGATGCAGCGTTTCCGCAACGAGGTGGTCAAGGGCACGGCCGCCCAGTTCGTCGCCGCCAAGCTCAAGGAACGCGACATCCGTCAGGAGCGGGCCGGCGCCAGCCGCTATCTGGTCGAGCCCAATGTGAAGGAAGGCAAGGGGGGGCTGCGCGACCTCAACACCCTGTTCTGGATCGCCCAGTACCTGCACCCGGTCAGCCACGTCGACGGCTTCGTCCAGCTCGACATGTTCGACCGCAAGGAGGTCGCGGTCTTCATCAAGGCGTTCGACTTCCTCTGGGCCGTGCGTTGCCACCTGCACTTCGCCACCGGCCGCCCGGAAGAGCGCCTGACCTTCGATCTGCAGCCCGAGATCGCCCGGCGAATGGGATACGGCGACCGCGGCGACGCGCCGGCGGTCGAGCGGTTCATGCGCCGCTACTTCCTGATCGCCAAGGAGGTCGGCGCCCTGACCCGGGTGTTCGCCGCCAAGCTCGAGGCCGAACAGATCAAGCAGGAGCCCAAGGGGCTGTCGCGGCTGCTGCCTGGACATCGCAAGACCAAGCGCAAGAAGCTCGACCCTGGATTCCATGAGGAGGGCGGGCGTCTCAACATCGACGGGCCGCAGATCTTCGAGGCCGATCCGATCAACATGCTGCGCCTGTTCCGGCTGGCCGATCAGCGCGACCTCGACCTGCACCCCGACGCCTTCACCGCCGCCAGCCGCTGCGCCAGCCTGATCGGCTCCAAGGTGCGCCGCGATCCGGCGGCGGCCAAGGTCTTCCTCGACATCCTCGCCCATGGCCGCGATCCGCAGCGGACGCTGTCGATGATGAACGAGGCAGACGTCCTGGGCCGCTTCATCCCCGAATGGGGGCGGATCGTCGCCCAGATGCAGTTCAACATGTACCACTCGTACACGGTGGACGAGCACACCCTGCGGGCCGTCGGCGTGATCGCCGACATCGCCAACGGCCGGTTCGCCGAAGACCACCCGCTGTCGACCGCGATCATGCCGCTGATCGACGATCGCGAGGCGCTGTTCCTCGCCATGCTGCTGCACGACACCGGCAAGGGCGGGGCAGGGGGCCAGGAGAAGGCCGGCGCCCGTGCCGCGCGCTCGGCGTGCGAACGGCTCGGCCTCGACCGCAAGCGCATCGAGATGGTCGCCTGGCTGGTCGAGCATCACCTGGTGATGAGCGACTACGCCCAGAAGCGCGACGTCTCCGATCCACGCACCGTCGCCGACTTCGCCCGCATCGTCGAAACGCCCGAGCGCCTGCGCCTGTTGCTGGTGCTGACCGTCGCCGACATCCGCGCCGTCGGCCCCGGGGTCTGGAACGGCTGGAAGGGCCAGCTGATGCGCGAGCTGTACGGCGCGACCGAGGCGGTGTTCCGCGGCGGTCGCGGCTCCGACGCCGCCGCAGCCATCCGCCGTTATCACGAGAACGCCGCCTATGACGCGCGGGTGCGGCTGATCGCGGCCGACCCCTCGGCCACCGACTGGGTGCAGTCGATGGAGGACGCCTATTTCACCTCGTTCTCCGACGCAGAGATCCTCGTCCATGCGAAGCTGGGGCGCCAGGCGGCCGAGACAGGCGCCGCCGCCGAGGGTCACATCCGCAGCGGCCTGAACGCGTCCGAGGTGGTGATCGCCGCCCCTGACCGCTCGCGGCTGTTCGTCAATCTGGCCACCACCGTCACCGCGGCGGGCGCCAACATCGTCGGCGCGCGGGTGTTCACCTCCCGGCAGGGCCAGGCGCTCGACGTGTTCTTCGTCCAGGACGCGACCGGCGCGGCCTACGGCGGCGACAATCCACGCATGCTGAGCAAGCTCGCCGATGCGCTGGCCGGGGCCGGCCGCGGCGAAACCACCAAGGGCGAGCCGCGCCGGGTCTCCGACTTCGGACGCGCCGCCGCCTTCACCATCACCCCGACGGTCATGCTCGACAACGAGGCCTCGGAAGCCTCCACCGTGGTCGAAGCGTCGGGCCGCGACCGTCCCGGCCTGCTGGTGGCGCTGGCGCGCAACATCGCCGACGCCGGGCTGTCCATCCTGTCGGCCCACATCGACAACTACGGGGAGCGCGCCGTCGACGCCTTCTACGTGACCGAGCGCGACGGCGGAAAGCTGACCGATCCCAAGCGGATGGCGGCGCTGAAGGCCGACATGATGGCGTCGCTGGTCGAGGTTGAAGCCGCCGCGCCCAAGCCGCGGGCGAACCTGCAAAAGGCCCGCGCCAGCGTCGCGCGCTGACGCGCCGGCTTGACCGGCGCGGCGGCGCAGGCGCACACAAACCCCGTGACCGCGCAAGCCGCCCCTGCCGCCAAAAGCGGATTGATCCGCTCTTCCCTGCTGCTGTCGGGCCTGACCCTGATCAGCAGGTTCATGGGTCTTGCACGCGATCTCGTGCTGACCGCGCGGCTGGGCGCCAGCGCGACCATCGCCGCCGACGCCTACTATACGGCGCTCGCCTTCCCGAACCTGTTCCGGCGGATCTTCGCCGAGGGGGCGTTCTCCTCGGCCTTCATCCCCTCTTACACAAAGACCCTGACCGGCGAGGGCCAGGCCGAGGCCGACCGTATCGCCTCCGACGCCCTGGCCACCCTCGCGGCGGCGACGATCGTCATCACCCTGGCCGCCCAGCTGGCCATGCCGTGGCTGATGTACGTGATCAATCCGGGCTACGCCTCGGACCCGGCCAAGTTCAAGCTGGCGATCGTGCTGACCCAGATCAGCATGCCCTATCTGCCCTGCATGGCGATCGGGGCCTTGCTGTCGGGGGTGCTCAACGCCCACCGCCGTTTCATCATCACCGGGATCTTCCCGACCATTCTCAACTTGGTGATGCTGATCGCGGTCATCCCCCAGGACGACCCGATCCTCGCGGCCTACGCCGCCTCGATCGCCATTCCGATCGCCGGCGTCTTTCAGGCCGCCCTGCTCTGGTGGGGCGCGCGCAAGTGCGGCGCCCACATCCGGCTGCGCTGGCCGACCCTCACACCGGAGATCAAGGCCCTGATCTCGCTGGCCATCCCCGGCGCCATCGCCGCCAGCGCCGTCCAGATCAACATCTTCATTTCCGGCATTCTCGCCTCGCAGGTCGCCGGCGGCCGCGCCTGGACCGAGGTCGCCGCGCGCCTCTATCAACTGCCGCTCGGCCTGATCGGCGTGGCGGTCAGCGTCGCCCTGCTGCCGCGGCTTTCCAGCGCCATCCAGGCCGGCGACCATGACGACGCCCAGGGCGCGACCGACCAGGCGGTGATCTTTTCGCTGGCGCTGACGGCGCCCGCCGCCGCCGCCCTGGTCGCCATGCCGTTCTTCCTGATCGACGGCCTGTTCACGCGAGGGGTCTTCACCGTCGCCGACGCGCGCGAGACGGGTTGGATCCTGCTCAACTACGGCTGGGGCGTCCCGGCCTTCGTGCTTGCCCGCGTGCTGCAGCCGGCGTTCTTCGCCCGCGCCGACACCCGCGCGCCGATGCGCTTCGGCCTGATCTCCGTGGCCGTCAACATCGTGCTCGGCCTGGCCCTGTTCCAGGTCATCGGGGTCAAGGGCATCGCCGCATCGACCAGCGCGGCGGCCTGGATCAACGTACTGCAGATGGTGCTGCTGCTGGCCAAGCGGGGCGACTACGCGCCGACCAAGGCGGCCTGGAGCCGCATCGCCCGCATCGTCGCGGCGAGCACCGTCTTCGGCGGTCTGCTCGCCTACGCCTCCTACCAGCGCGCCTGGATCGAGGCGCCGCTCGAAGGCTTCCGCTTCATCGGCCTGGGCGCCAAGGAGATCGCCGTGCTGTCGGTGGCCGCTGTCGGGGTGGCGGTCTACGGGCTTTTGCTGCTGGCGTTCCGGGGCATCACCGTCACCGAGATCAAGGCCGCCTTGCGCCGCCGGCCGGGCGACACGGCGGTCCCCGTCGATCTCTGACGGGCTTGCGGGAAGAGGCTCCAGGCCTTATTCGCTCAGCCATGGCATGCGGACGAAACACGTGGCGATGGCGTAGCGCCTGATCCCCGCCTTCCCGGCGCGCTTTCGCGCGTCTGCCTGTTCTCTTCTGCAAGAAGCCGATCCCGATGACTGATCAAACTCCCCCCGCCTACAGCGGTCCCCAACGCGTGCTGTCCGGCGTCCAGCCGTCCGGCGCCCTGCACCTTGGCAACTATCTCGGCGCGCTGGTGAAGTTCGCCCGCCTCCAGCACGAGGTGGAGACCTTCATCTTCGTGGCCGACTTGCACGCGATCACCGTGTGGCAGGATCCCAAGCTGCTGGCCGGCCAGGTGCGCGAGATCACCGCCGCCTACCTCGCCTCGGGCCTGGACCCCAAGGTTGCGACGATCTTCCCGCAGTCGGCGGTGCCCGAGCACGCCGAGCTGGCCTGGATCTTCAACTGCGTCGCCCGCCTCGGCTGGCTCGACCGGATGACCCAGTTCAAGGAGAAGTCTGGCAAGCACAAGGAGCGCTCGAGCGTCGGCCTCTACACCTATCCGGTGCTGCAGGCGGCCGACATCCTGCTCTACAAGGCGACCCAGGTGCCGGTTGGCGACGACCAGCGCCAGCACCTGGAGCTGACCCGCGACGTGGCCGCGAAGTTCAACCACGACTTCGAGGTTCCGGGCTATTTCCCGCTGCCCGACGCCCTGACCCAGGGCCCAGGCGCGCGCATCATGTCGCTGCGCGACGGCGCGGCGAAGATGAGCAAGTCCGATCCCTCGGACAACTCGCGGCTCAACCTGCTCGACGACGCCGACACGATCGCCCAGAAGGTCCGCAAGGCCAAGACCGACCCTGAGCCGCTGCCGGAGACCCTCGAGGAGCTCAAGGCGCGCCCCGAGGCCGAGAACCTGGTCGGCGTCTACGCCGCGCTCGACGGTCGCACGTCGGCGGAAGTGCTGGCCGAATTCGCTGGCCAGGGCTTCGGCTCGTTCAAGCCGAAGCTGGCCGACCTTGCGGTCGCCAAGCTTGGTCCCGTCAGCGGCGAGATGCGCCGGCTGATGGCCGATCCGGCCGAGATCGACCGGGTCCTGGCGTCCGGCGCCGAGCGCGCCCGCGCCGCCGCGGCCCCGACCCTGGCCGAGGTCCGCAAGATCGTCGGCTTCTGGGGCGCCTGATCTGATCTGCTCATCCCGGCGCTGCCTGGGATGAGCGGTTTCAGTTGCCTTGCGCCCGATTTCCGCGCCACCGTCCGCCGCATGAGCCAACGCAAGTTCCTCGTCATCGCCGACGACAGCCCGGAGTTTCAGGCCGCGCTGCGCTTCGCCTGCCGCCGCGCGCGCTCGACCGGCGGCCACGTGGCGCTGCTGCGGGTGATCGAGCCGGCGGTGTTCGAGCACTGGAGCGGCGTGCGCGAGGAAATCGAACGCCAGGCCCGCGATGAAGCCGAGGCGGTGCTGCACAAGATGGCCGAGTTCGTCATCGCCGAGACCGGCATGCCGCCAGAGTTCATCATCATGCACGCCGAGAGCACCCGCACGGCTCTGCGCAAGGTCATTTCCGAGGATCCCGACATCAAGATCCTGGTGCTGGCCTCCTCGGTCGGCGGGCGGGGGCCCGGTCCGCTGGTGTCGTCCATCGCCAAGGACGGCGTGAAGTGGGGGACCCGCAAGCTGCCGGTGACGGTGGTGCCCGGCGACCTCACCGACGACGAGATCGCCGATCTCGCCTGACAATCGCGCCGCGCTTGCGATTCCTCATCCAAAACGCCACATCTGACGCATGTTCATCCAGACCGAAGCCACCCCGAACCCCGAGGTTCTGAAGTTCCTTCCCGGCCGCGAGGTCCTCGCCGAGGGCTCGCGCGATTTCCGGGACGCGGACGAGGCGCAGGTTTCGCCGCTGGCGGCGGACCTGTTCGACATCGACGGCGTCACCCGCGTGTTCTTCGGGTCCGACTTCGTGACGGTCGGCAAGGACCCCGATCAGGACTGGCCGCTGCTGAAGGCGCCGATCCTGGCGGCGATCATGGATCACTTCACCTCGGGACGGCCGTTGTTCGTCGAGAGCGCAGCCGAGGCCGGCGGCCATGACGATGCGGTCTACGAGGGCGAAACCGCTCAGATCGTGTCCGAGATCAAGGATCTGCTCGACACCCGCATCCGCCCGGCCGTGGCCCAGGACGGCGGCGACATCCTGTTCAACCGCTTCGACGCCGACACCGGCGTGGTCTGGCTGCACATGCGCGGCGCCTGTTCGGGCTGCCCGTCCTCCTCGGCGACCCTGAAGGCCGGGGTCGAGAACATGCTCAAGCACTATGTGCCCGAGGTCACCCGGGTCGAGCAGACGCTCTAGGCGCATTTCGTGGGGGCGATCCGAACCTTGGTGCTGGCGCTGCTGGGCGCCGGCGTGCTGGCTGCGCCCGCCGCCGCCAGCGAGGACGACTGGCCGGTGCTGAAGGGCGCGCGGCTCGAGGGCCTGCGGCCCTGGGGCGCCTTCGCCGTCTATCGCGCCGACCGCAGCGTCACCGGCGTCTCGCTCTATCTGCGCGGCGCCGAGGCCATCGCCCGCCGGGTCGAAACCCGCGACGGCGCCGATGCGGCCGTCACCTGGGCCACCTCCAAGTCCTGCACGTCGCTGACGCCGGTCCTGGCCGAGCTCGAGGCGCTGCCGGCCCCGCGCATCGAGGTTCCCGGCGTCGGCCGCAATCCGCCGACCCCCGCCTTGTCGGCCAACAGCGACAGCTATCTGCTCTGGGCCGAGGACGCCCGCTTCGCCGCCGCGCCCTATCCGGTGCAGATCGAGGTGCGCGGCGAGGGCGGTTCGCCGATGGCCGCCTGGGTCGAGACGAGCCTGCGCCGCGTCGCCGCCTGCTGGGGCCCGACCCAGCCGTGATCATCCTGGCGATCGACACCTGCCTGTTCGCCTGCTCGGCGGCGGTGGTCGAGGACGGCGTCGTGCACGCCGCCCGGGTCGAGCCGATGAGCCGCGGCCACCAGGAGCGCCTCGCCCCGCTGGTCGCCGAGGTCATGGCCCAGGCCGGCATCGCCTTCGACCGGCTGGACCGAATCGCCGTCACCGTCGGCCCGGGCTCGTTCACAGGCCTGCGCGTCGGCCTGGCCTTCGCCAAGGGCCTGTCGGCGGCGCTGGGGATCCCCGCGGTCGGCGTCGGCTCGCTGGAGGCGCTCGCCCAACCCCACAACGGCCGCGTCTTCGCGGTCCTCGACGCCAAGCGCGGCCAGGTCTACCTGCAGGCCTTCGCCGACGGCGTCGCGGTCAGCGCGCCGGACGCCCTGCCGATCGAGACCGCCGCCGCCCGCCTGGCCGAACTGGCGCCCGATCTGCTGGTCGGGACCGGCGCGGCGCTGCTGGCCGACATGCGTCCCTCGGCCAGGGTCATGGCCATCGACCATGCCGACCCCGCCGCCGTCGCCGCGCTCGCCGCCGCCCGTGCGCCGATCCCGCCGCGTCCACTCTATCTGCGCGCGCCCGACGCCAAGCTGCCGGGCGGCAAGAGCCTGCCGCAATGAAGCTGCGCGGCGCCTGGTCCCATGAGGCCGACGCCTTGGCGCAGGTCCACGCCGCCGCCTTCGACCACGCCTGGTCGGCGCCCGAGATCGCGCAGCTGCTGGACGGTCCCGGCGGCTTCGCCCTGCTGGTCGAGACCGATCAGCCGCTCGCCTTCATCCTCTGCCGCGCCATCGCCGGCGAGGCGGAGATTCTCACCCTGGCGGTGACGCCCGCCGCCCGCCGCCGCGGCCTGGCCCGCGCGCTGGTCGATGCGGCGGCCGGCGCGGCCCGCATGGCCGGGGCCGAGGCGCTGTTCCTGGAAGTCGCGCACGACAACGTCCCGGCGCTCGGACTCTATGAGGCGACAGGCTTTTCGCGGGCCGGACTGCGGCGCGGCTACTATGATCGCGGGGCCGCCGGCGCCGCTGATGCGGTTGTTATGCGTCTCGACCTTGGCCGCGCGGCCTAGTCGCCCTATCCTTGCGGCGAGTTGATTTCCGAGGAGACTGTCGTGGATCGCATCGAAAGCCTCTGCGTCGAGAAGGGCATGCGCATGACCGAGCAGCGTCGCGTGATCGCGCGCGTGCTGTCGGCCGCCCATGACCACCCTGATGTGGAAGAGCTGTACCGCCGCTCCCACGAGGTCGATCCCCATATCTCGATCGCCACCGTCTACCGCACGGTGCGGCTGTTCGAGGAAGCCGGCATCATCGCCCGCCACGACTTCCGCGACGGCCGCTCGCGCTACGAGGAGGCCACCGAGGTCCACCACGACCACCTGATCGACATGAAGTCGGGCAAGGTCGTCGAGTTCGTGGACGAGGAGATCGAAGCCCTGCAGGAGGCGATCGCCCGCAAGCTTGGCTACAAGCTCGTCGATCACCGGCTGGAACTCTACGGCGTTCCGCTGGAGGACTAGGGGGCTTGGCGCTCCGCGCCCGCCGGTCCGAAAACTTGCGTGGGCGCGCTCGCAACCCCATAACGCCGGGATGACCGCTTCCGCGCCTCCCAAGCGCCTCTACATCAAGACCTACGGCTGTCAGATGAATGTCTATGACAGCGAGCGCATGGCCGACGTCCTTGCGCCGCTGGGCTATGGCATGACCTCGACGCCCGAGGACGCCGATCTGGTCGTCCTCAACACCTGCCACATCCGCGAGAAGGCGACCGAGAAGGTCTATTCCGAGCTTGGCCAGATCAAGCTGATGAAGCAGGCCCGCGCACAGGCCGGGGCCAAGATGACCATCGCCGTGGCCGGCTGCGTCGCCCAGGCCGAGGGCGAGCAGATCATGCTGCGCCAGCCGGCCGTCGATCTGGTGGTCGGGCCGCAGGCCTATCACCAGCTGCCCGAGCTGATCGCCCGCGCCCACCGGGCCCGCGGCGAGCGGCTCGCCGCCGACTTCGCCGCCGACGAGAAGTTCGACGCCCTGCCGGTCGAGCGCAATCCGGAGGGGGTGACCGCCTTCCTCACCGTCCAGGAAGGCTGCGACAAGTTCTGCACCTTCTGCGTCGTGCCCTACACGCGCGGCGGCGAGTGGTCGCGCCCGGTCGACGCCGTCCTGGCGGAGGCTCGCGACCTGGCCGCCAAGGGCGTGCGCGAGGTCACCCTGCTGGGCCAGAACGTCAACGCCTATGCGGGTGAAGGCGGCCTCTCCGGCTTGGCGCGCCAGCTGGCGAAGATCGAGGGCCTGGACCGCATCCGCTACACCACCAGCCACCCGGCTGACATGGACGAGGCGCTGATCGCCGCCCATGCCGAACTGCCGCAGCTGATGCCCTACCTGCACCTGCCGGTGCAGGCCGGCTCCGACAAGATCCTCAAGGCGATGAACCGCGCCCACACGGCCGAGAGCTACCTGCGCCTGGTCGAGAAGATCCGCGCCGCGCGTCCCGACATCGCCATGTCCGGCGACTTCATCGTCGGCTTCCCGGGCGAACGCGACGCCGACTTCGAGGCGACCCTGCAGCTGGTGCGCGAGGTGGGCTACGCCGCGTCGTTCACCTTCAAGTACTCGCGCCGCCCCGGCACCCCGGCCGCCGCCCTGCCGGGCCAGGTGGCCGAAGAGGTCAAGGAAGAGCGCCTCGCCCGCCTCAACGCCCTGATCGACGAGCAACAGCGCGCCTTCAACGCCGCCCAGGTCGGCAAGGTGCTGCCGGTGCTGTTCGAAAAGCCCGGCCGCCACCCCGGCCAGCTCTCGGGCCGCAGCCCCTATCTTCAGGCCGTGCACGTCGACGGCCCCGAGCGGCTGATCGGCCAGATCGTCCCGGTGCGCATCGACGTGGCCCACAAGATGAGCCTCGGCGGCGTGCTGGAAATGGAGACCGCGTGAGCCGCCCTGAGTACATCCCGCTTTCCGACGCCGCGGCCCGCGCGGTGGCCGGCGCCGCCAGCCGCCACGCCGCCCTGATCGAGGACGCGTTCAACGTCCTGATCGAGACCCCCGGCGGCGGCGTTTCCATCAGCGGCGACGCCAAGTCCCGCGCCGGCGCCAAGCTTGTGGTCGCCGCCCTGGCCGCGCAGGCCGATTCCGGCGGCGAGATCACCGAGGCCGACGTCCGGGTCGCGATCGGCAATGCGCGCGCCGGGACCGGCAAGTCGCCCGCCGGGCTGCCGTCCGGCCGCCGCGGCCAGGTGGCGCCGCGCACCCCTGGCCAGGCGCGCTATCTCGACGCCCTCAACAAGTGCGAGCTGGTGTTTGGGCTCGGTCCCGCCGGCACCGGCAAGACCTTCCTCGCCGTCGCGCATGGCGCGGGCCTGCTGCTGCGCGGCGAGGTCGACCGCTTGATCGTCAGCCGCCCGGCGGTCGAGGCCGGCGAGCGCCTCGGCTTCCTGCCCGGCGACCTGACCGAGAAGGTCGATCCCTACATGGCCCCGGTCTGGGAGGCGCTGACCGACATCCTCGGCGCCGAGCAGTTCCGCCGCCGCCGTGAGAAGGGCGAGATCGAGGTCGCCCCGATCGCCTTTCTGCGCGGCCGCACGCTCAGCCACGCCTTCGTCATCGTCGACGAGGCGCAGAACACCACCCGCCTGCAGATGAAGATGGTCCTGACCCGGATCGGCGAGGGCTCGCGCATGGCCGTCACCGGCGACCCGAGCCAGATCGACCTGGTCAACGCCGCCGATTCCGGTCTGGCCCACGCGGTCGGCCTGCTCGAGGGCGTCAAGGGCGTGGGCGTCAATCGCTTCGCGGTCGAGGACATCGTGCGCCACCCGATGGTCGAGCGTATCGTGCGCGCCTACGACGCGGACGCGGCCAAGAGCGGACGAGCGATTTGATCGACATCGAGATCGAGGACGAGGCCTGGGCCGTAGCGGCGCCGCAGGCCGAGGACCTGGTCGAGGCGGCCGTGGTCGCCACGCTCGGCCAGATCGACTTCGACGGCGGCGGCGTGACCGTGCTGCTGACCGATGACGAGAGCGTCCGCGACCTCAACGCCCGCTTCCGCGGCAAGGACTATGCGACCAATGTCCTGTCCTTCCCCGCGCCGCAGAATCCCGAGGGCCATCTGGGCGATATCGCCTTGGCTTTCGGCGTCTGCGCGCGCGAAGCAACCGAACAGGGCAAGCCGCTGGCTCACCACCTGCAGCATCTGGTGGCGCATGGCGTTCTGCATCTTGTAGGATACGATCACGAGATCGACGCCGAGGCCGAACACATGGAAGGCCTGGAGCGCGTCATCCTGGCCGGGCTCGGGGTTCCTGACCCCTACGCGGCTGAGCAGGGAGACCATGACTAACTCTACGGACGATATATCCAGTCCGCCGGAACCTCCCAGTAGAAGCCGTGGGATTCGGGCGTTTTTTCGCAGACTTCGCGCCTCGGGCGGGCGTGAAACGCCAATCGCGTCAGGGCTGACGCCGGCGCCCAACGGCCTTGTCGAGCAGGCCGCTGCGTTCCAGACCATGCGGGTCTCCGATGTCATGACGCCCCGCGTCGACATCGTCGCGGTCGAGCTTTCCACTCCCTTCGCCGAGGTCGTCGAGCTGTTCGCCGAGTCCGAGCACAGCCGGATGCCGATCTATCGCGAGACGCTCGACGATCCGGTGGGCGTCATCCACGTGAAGGACATCTTCAAGCTGCTGGCCGGGCGCGGGCGCCGCCCCGGTCCCTCCGACCTGGTGCTGCAGAAGCTCCGGCGCGACGCGCTCTATGTCCCCGGCTCCATGCGGGCCGCGGACCTGCTGCTGCGGATGCAGGCCGAGCGCACCCACATGGCCATGGTCATCGACGAGTTCGGCGGCACCGACGGACTGGTGAGCATGGAGGATCTTGTCGAGGCGGTGGTCGGCGAGATCGACGACGAGCATGACGAGGCCGCCGTCGCGTCGATCACGCCGCGCGCCGGCGGGGTCTACGAAGTCGACGCCCGGGCCCCGCTGGAAAAGCTGGAGGCCGCCCTTGGCGAGCACCTGGCGCCCGGCGAGCTCGACGAAGAGATCGATACGGTCGGCGGACTGGTCTCGGCCCTGGCCGGTCGCGTGCCGCAGCGGGGCGAGGTGATCGCCCATCCCGCCGGCTTCGAGATCCAGGTGCTCGACTCCGACGCCCGGCGTGTGAAACGAGTACGGTTCGCACCGGTGTCCGTCCAAGAGGTCTGACCTGAAAACGCCGTCTCCCTGGCTTGCGCGATTGCTGGCGCTGGTCGCCGGCGTCGGGGCGGGTCTCGCACATCCGCCCTTCGGCCTGCTGCCGGCGCTGCTGGGCTACGCCCTGATGATGCGGATGGTCGAAACCCAGGGGCCGCGGCCGCTGCGGTCGGCCTTCTTCCGCGGCTGGCTGGCCGGGGTCGGCTACTTCGCCGTCGGCGTCTGGTGGATCACCGAGGCCTTCCTCGTCGACGCCGCCGCCCACGGCTGGATGGCCCCGTTCGCGCTGCTGTTCATGGCCGGCGGGCTGGCCCTGTTCTGGGGGCTGGCGGGACTGCTCTACCGACTGGCCGACGTGCGCGGGCCGGGCCGGGCCCTGGTCTTCGCCGCCGCCCTGGCCGCGCTGGAGTGGGTGCGGGCGCACATCTTCACCGGCTTCCCGTGGAACCTCCCCGGCGAGACCTGGCCGGCCGGCGGCGCGGTCTCGCAGTTCGCATCGGTGGTCGGACCCTATGGCCTGAGCTGGCTGACGCTCGCCCTGGCCGCCAGCTTCGCCCTGGTGCTGGATCCCGGCTCGCGGCGACGCCGGTTCGCCGCGCCGGCCCTCGCCGCCATCGTGCTGGCCGGGCTCTTTGCGTTCGGGGCGGCTCGCCTGGCCGGCGCGCCGCAGACCAGTCCCTCGGCTCCGCTGGTCCGCATCGTCCAGGCCGACATCGACCAGAAGGACAAGTGGAAGCCGGAGAACCTCGACTCCATCGTCGACGCCTATGTCACGCTCTCGCGCGGCAAGCCGGGCGACCCGGTCCCTGAGATCATCGTCTGGCCCGAGGGCGCCTTGCCCGCGGTGATCGACGACCTTCTGGCGCCGGGCAGCCCCTACGTCGCCCGCTTCGCTGCGGCGGTCGGGCCGGGCCAGACCCTGCTGCTGGGCGCCAACCGCGTGCAGGTCGGGCCGCAGGGCGACGCCGACTATTTCAACAGCCTGGTGGCCCTGCGCGGCGAGCCGAACGGCCTCAAGGTCACCGGCGTCTATGACAAGCACCGCCTGGTGCCGTTCGGCGAATTCCTGCCGTTCGGCGAGCTGGCCACCAGCCTCGGCATTCGCAGCCTGGTGCATATGCCCGAGGACTTCACCGCCGGCCCGGCGCCGCGGCCGCTGTCGCCTGAGGGCCTGCCGCCGCTGCAGCCGCTGATCTGCTACGAGGCCCTGTTCCCGCGCTTCGCCGAGAACGCCGCCAAGCGCGCCGGCGTTCGGCCGCAGTGGCTGCTCAACGTCTCCAACGACGCCTGGTTCGGCGCGACCAGCGGCCCGTGGCAGCACCTCAACATCGCCAGCTATCGCGCGATCGAGAGCGGGCTGCCGATCATCCGGGCCACGCCGACCGGCGTTTCGGCGGTGATCGACGCCCAGGGCCGGATCGTGCCGGGCGCCGAACTCGGCCTGGGAAAGTCAGGCGTGATCGACGCTCGGTTGCCGCCTCCGCGGGCGCGAACAATCTACGGTTTCATCAGCGAGACAGGCTTCGCCATGATGTTGCTCGTTTCGCTGGTCATGGTCGGAATTCGACAGTTAGATCGGCGTATTGAGCGGAATTGACGGTTTGGTCAGGTTTTTGACGCGTCAGTCGAGGCTCGTTTAGGGTGAGCCAATGTCCAAGGACCTCGACAGCGTACCGAACCCCATCGACATTCATGTCGGCCTGCGCATCCGCCTCCGTCGCAAGGAACTCGGCGTCAGCCAGGAGCGGCTGGCCGAAGCGATCGGGCTGACGTTCCAGCAGGTCCAGAAGTACGAGCGCGCGGCCAACCGCGTTTCGGCCTCGAAGCTCTACGAGATGGCGCGCGCGCTCGAGACCTCGACCGCCTACTTCTTCGAGGGCCTCGCCGACACCGCCACCATCGGCGCCGACGGCTCGCCCGGCGGCCAGGCCCACCTCCAGGCCTTCCTGCTGACGCCCGAGGGCGTCGAACTGGCCAGCGCCTTCCCGCGGATCACCCCGCCGCGCGTGCGCCGCCGGATCCTCGACCTCGTCCGCGCCATGGTCGAGGAAGACCCTTCGATCCTCGACGACTGACCGGCGCCGGCCGGTGTTTCGTGACCGTCCCGTCGCAAGATCGGGGCGGCTCCCGAGCTCTGAATTGCAATACTACCTAAAATAGACAACTTTGCCGACGCCTTACTCTGCGTTAGTGCGGCGTTCATCCTTCCCCTACGACATTCCCGCCGCGCCGCGCTCCCGGTGGAGGCGTGCGTAGGCCCGCCGCCCCCCAGGCCGGCCGCAGTGGGTGCAGTCATGTTGCGTTCTTACATTTCCCCCTCCCGTCGCCGGCGCACGGACGGGCTTTGGGCCACGGTCTCAATCCTGGCGCTCGGCGCCGTCGCCCTTTCCCCCCAGGCGGCCCAGGCCGCAAGCTTCACCGCTGGTACCGAGCAGCAGTTCCGCGACGCCTTGGCCAACGCCGCCGCCAGTCCGGACGCCCAGTCGACGATCACGCTGACCGCGGGCTTCGCGGTGGCCGCGCCGATCACGCTTCCGAACAAGAACATCACCGTTGATCCCGCCGGCTTCGCGATCACTGGCCTGACCGTCAACGGGACTGCAGGCGCCTTTGTGATCAACGGCAGCGGCGTCGTTCCGCTGGTTGGATCCAATACGGCGGCCAACTTCGCGGCGAACGGCGGCGAGGTGCGGCTGGAAGGCGGGGCCAAGCTCACGGCCAGCGGCACGACCTACGTGGCTATGGGAGGCACGCTGATCGTCGACGGCGCCGGCAGCGTGCTGACGGCCAATTCGCTGGAAGCGGCCAACGGCGGCGCGGCTACGATCCGCATCCGCAATGGCGGGGTCGTCCATGCGCTGACCACCGCCGCAATCGGTCTGGCCCCCAACAACGTGCTCGACCTGACGGTCAGCGGCTCCGGATCGAAGCTGATCTTCGACCAGAGCGCTTCCCTCGGCACAGTGAACGCATCGTCTAACGCGTCCTGGACGATCTCAGACCAAGGTTCGGCCACGGTCGCTGGGGGCCTCCTTGTCGGTTCGCAAGTCACCGCCCAGCCGACAGCGCCGCGGCTGACGGTGACAGGCGCAGGTTCCACGCTCAGCCTGGGCTCCCTGACTTTCTACCGCGGCGAGGTGAGCGTGCTGGATGGCGGCGCCTTCACCACCGGCGCGCTCAACGTCGGCCCGCGGCTCAACAACGGCACGGCGACGCTGCTGGTTTCGGATGCCGGGTCGCGCCTCACCGCCACCGGCGCTGTGACGCTCGGAAACAGCCCCGGTCAGGGCATCGTCACCTTGGCCAATGGCGGCGTGCTGGAGGCGCGCGGCGCCGTCACGGCGGGCACGGCGACGGCGGTCGGCGTGCTCAACATCGGTGGGAGTGAAGGCGGCGCGGCGGCGGCGGCCGGCATGCTCGAAACGGCGACCGTGACCCTCGGCGCGGCCGGCCGGCTCAACTTCAACCACACTGGGACCGACTACGAGTTCGCGCCGACGATCACCGGGGCCGGGGCGATCAAGGTCGCGGCCGGTACGACGCGGCTGACGGCGGACAGCTCGGGCTTCACCGGAACCACGGCCCTGGCCGGCGGCAGGCTTGATGTCGACGGCAAGCTGGGGGGAGGCCTCACCGTTGCGGCCGGGACCACCCCGGGCGGTTCGGGGACCATCGGCGGCGATGTGACGGTCAATGGCGGCGCGATCGCGCCGGGCAACAGCCCCGGCGTCCTCACCATCGCTGGCGACCTGCTCCTTGATCCGGCTTCGACCCTGGAGATCGAGTTCGGGGAGTCCAACGTCGTCGGCGGTCCGATGAACGACCTGATCAAGGTAGGTGGCGACCTGCGCCTGGACGGCACGGTCAATGTCACGGTGACCGCCGGCGGGGTGTTCGACGCCGGCCTCTACCGGATCGCCTCCTACGGCGGAGCGCTGGACAACCAGGGCCTGGCCATCGGCACGACGCCGCCCGGCTCGACGGTCTCGCTCCAGACCGTGATCCCGGGCCAGGTGAACCTCGTCAACACCGGCGGCATGCCCGTCAACTTCTGGGACGGCGACGCTGGCGGCAGCGCCAACAACAACCGCGTCGACGGCGGCGCCGGGACCTGGACGGGCGCCAGCCTCAACTGGACAACGGGAACCGGCGCGGTGAACACCGCTTACACGGCCGCCGACTTCCTGATCTTCGCAGGGGCCTCGGGCGCGGTGAACGTCGGGACGGTCACGATCGGCGGCGGCATGCAGTTCGCCGTGGACGGCTATCGTCTCAGCGGCGGGACGATCACGTTGTCGGGAGCCGGCCGGACCTTCCGGGTCGGCGACGGCACGGCCGACGGCAAGACCTTTGTGGCGACCATCGACACGCCGATCATCGGCGGCAGCGGCGGGCTCACCAAGACGGACCTCGGGACGCTGATCCTGAACGGCGCCAATACCTACGGCTTCATCACCAACGTCAATGCGGGGACCCTGCTGATCAACGGCTCGGTGGCGGGCGGCGCCTCGGCGTTGATCGTCGGCGCCAATGGGACCATCGGTGGAACGGGCACGTCCAGGGGCGGCGTCATCAGCGGGATCCTCGCGCCGGGCGGCCTGAACACGCCGGGGACGATGACCTTCAACGGACCGATCACCCTCAACGCCGGCGCAACTCTGCGTTACCGTCTGGGCCAGGCCGACACGGCTGGGGGGGCGCTCAACGACCTGGCGGTGGTGAACGGCGCCCTGACCCTGAACGGCACGCTGAACGTCACCCAGAGCGCCGGCGGAAACTTCCTGCAGGGCGTCTATCGCCTGATCAACTACACCGGGGCGTTGACCGACAACGTTCTGGACGTTGGAACCCTTCCGGCCGGCTTCACGGGCGTGATCCAGACGTCCATCGCCAACCAGGTGAACCTGATCGCCTCGGGTGCGCCGCCGGCAGGCGGCGGTGGAGGCGGCGATCCGGAACCGCCGCCGACCTTCAACTTCTGGGACGGGAACGGCGGGGCGGACGGTGCGATCGGCGGCGGCGACGGAGCTTGGCGCGCCAATTCGGCCAACTGGACCACCGCCGGCGGCGCGGCCAACGGGGCTTTCACCCCCGCGGCCTTCGCCATCTTCGCCGGCCAAGCCGGTACGGTCAGCGTCGACGGCTCGGACGGCGCGATTTCCGTCACCGGCATGCAGTTCGCCTCCGACGGCTATCGCCTGACCGGCGATGCGGTGACCCTGTCGGCCGGCGACAACGTCGTGCGGGTCGGCGACGGCACGAGCCAGGGGGCGCAGTTCGTCGCGACGATCGCCGCCGAGCTGACGGGACCGGGCCGGCTCGACAAGGCCGACGCCGGCACGCTGATCCTGACGGGCGAGAACACTTATTCCGGCGGCGCCCGCGTCAGCGGCGGGACCCTGCAGATCGGCGATGGCGGAACCGCCGGCTGGGTCCAGGGCGACGTGGCCAATGAGGGGACGCTGGCCTTCAAGCGATCTGACGACGTGGCCTTTGCCGCGGTCGTCACCGGGGGCGGGACACTGGCCCAGCTCGGCTCGGGGACGCTGAACCTGACTGGCGACAGCTCGGCCTTCGCCGGCGCGGCCGAGGTCCGCGCCGGCACGCTGGCCGTCGATGGGCGATTGGGCGGGCTGACCAGCGTCTTCTCGGGCGCGCGGCTGATCGGGACGGGCGAACTGGGCGGGCTGGTCAACCAGGCCGGCGGCGTGGTTTCGCCGGGCCGCCGCGGCGGCGCGGGCGTACTGACCTTGACCGGCGGCTATGTCGGCGCCGGGGGCGTCCTGGAGCTGGACGCGACCTTGGCCGGGGACGACGCGGCCGCCGACCGCCTCGTGGTGGGTGGAGCGACCTCCGGCGTGACGCCGGTCAAGATCAACCGGCTGGCTGGCGGGACCGGGGCGCTGACCGCCGACGGCATCCTGCTGGTGCAGGTCGGCGGGGCCTCGGCGCCCGGCGCCTTCGCCCTGGCCGATGGCGATTATCGGCGCGGCGACGAGAACGTGCTGGTCGCCGGAGCCTACGGCTACGTCCTGCGCCGCGACGCCGACGGCGACTGGCGTCTACGCTCGAACCTTGCGCCGGCCGAACTGCCGGGCGCGGCGGCCCTCTATCAGCCGGGGGTCCCGATCTATGAAGCCTATCCGCAGGCGCTGCAGCTGCTGAACGGCCTGGGCACGATGCGCGAGCGCACCGGGGCGCGGCAGTGGTCGGGCGAGGCTGGCGTCGGCGTCTGGGGCCGGATGGAAGGCGGCCGCGCTCGTCTGAAGCCGGAAGACAGCACCACGGCTGCGAACCTCAAGGCCGACCGCTGGAAGCTGCAGTTCGGCGTCGAGCCGATCACGGCCGAGGACGGCGCCGGCGGCGTCGTCGCCGTCGGCCTGACCGGCTATCTCGGCGGCGCCAAGACCAAGGTCGGCTCGCCCTATGGCGGCGGCGACATCGACACAAAGGGCTACGGCGTCGGCGCCAACCTCACTTGGCTGGCGGCGGGCGGCGGCTATGTCGACGCCCAGGTCCAGGCGAGCTGGTTTGACAGCGACCTGAGCTCCAGCCTGCTCGGCGTCCGCGCCGACGGCGTCGCGGGCGATGGCCTGGCCGCTTCGCTGGAGGCGGGTCATGGCGTTGCGGCTGGGGGCCTGTGGCTGACCCCGTTGGCGCAGGTCAGCTACGCCAAGGTCGACTTCGACAGTTTCGCCGATGGCTTCGGCGCGGTGGTGACGGCCGGCAAGTCCGAGAGCCTGATCGCCCGCGCGGGCCTGGGCGTCGACTACGCCCTGGCGTCGGGCGGCGGCCTCTACGCCGTGGCCGACGTCAGCCACGAGTTCCTAGACGGGACTGCGGTCGACGTTTCCGGCGTGCCGGTGGTCAGCCGTGTCGAGCGGAGCTGGGTCGGTCTGGCCGCTGGCGGGACCTACGCCTGGGGCGAGGGCCGCTACACGCTCTACGGCGAAGTGTCTGGCGACACCTCGCTGTCGGGTTTTGGCGACAGCTACGACATCGCCGGGACTGCGGGCTTCCGGGTGCGGTTCTAGGCCGCAAGCCGCAAGCGGGCCTTGTGGCCGGCTTGCGGCGTTTCCCCCGCGACCTCCCATCGCGGGCTGCTGACGCCGCTTGCGGGATATAAAGATTTCTTTATAGGTTCCGGCGACGTCCAAATGGGGCCGCCCTGCGCTGCGGCCTGCCCGATTACCGGAGCTACCTCTTGAGCCGTTCCTCTTACATCTTCACCAGCGAAAGCGTGTCCGAAGGCCATCCGGACAAGGTCGCCGATCGCATCTCCGATACGGTGGTCGACGCCTTCCTGTCGGTGGAGCCCGAGGCCCGGGTGGCCTGTGAGACCCTGGTCACCACCAACCGCATCGTCCTGGCCGGTGAAGTCCGCGCCGGCAAGCCGGGCGCCTCGAAGGCCGAGAACAAGGCTCTGACCAAGGAGATCCTGGCCGGCCTGGAGCCCAAGGTCCGCGCCGCGGTGAAGGACATCGGCTACGCCCAGAAGGGCTTCCACTGGGAAAAGGCCAAGTTCGCCAACTTCCTGCATCCGCAGTCCGCCGACATCGCCGTCGGCGTCGACTCGACCGAGAAGAAGGAAGAGGGCGCGGGCGACCAGGGCATCATGTTCGGCTACGCCTGCGACGAGACCCCGTCGCTGATGCCGGCGACCCTGCAATTCTCGCACGACATCCTGCACAAACTGGCCGAAGTCCGTCACTCGGGCGAGGCCGACTTCCTGGAGCCGGACGCCAAGAGCCAGGTCACGCTGCTCTATCAGGACGGCCGCCCGGTCGAGATCCTGAAGATCGTCGTCTCGACCCAGCACAAGAAGAAGATCGGCGACCAGACGGTGAACTCCAAGCGCCTCGCCGCGGCCATCAAGCCGTATGTCGAGAGCGTCATTCCCGCCGGCCTGATCACCAAGAAGACCAAGTGGCACGTCAACCCGACCGGCCGCTTCCTGATCGGCGGCCCGGACGGCGACGCCGGCCTCACCGGCCGCAAGATCATCGTCGACACCTACGGCGGCGCGGCTCCGCACGGCGGCGGCGCGTTCTCCGGCAAGGACCCGACCAAGGTCGACCGTTCGGCCGCCTACGCTTGCCGTTACCTGGCCAAGAACGTCGTGGCTGCGGGCCTGGCGCGCAAGTGCACCATCCAGATCAGTTACGCGATCGGCGTCTCCGACCCGCTCAGCTTCTATGTCGATCTGCACGGCACCGGCCAGGTCGATCCGGCCAAGCTGGAGCTGGCCCTGCCGCAGATGATCGGCGGCGCCACGCCGCGCGCCATCCGCGAGCACCTCGGCCTCAACCGTCCGATCTACGCCCGCACCGCCGCCTACGGCCACTTCGGCCGCCAGCCGGACAACGAGGGCGGCTTCTCCTGGGAAAAGACCGATCTGGTCGACCAGCTGAAGGGCCTGGCCTGATCCACATCGGGTTTGGAACATCTGAAGGCCGTCGCGCACTCGCGCGGCGGCCTTCGTCGTTGTAGAGCGCGCCCATGGAAGACACCTCTCACCCGCTGATGCGGTCGTACGGCCGGATCAAGTCGCGGCCGATCAAGCCGCGCCAGGCCGCCCTCGTCGAGGAGCTGCTGCCGCAGCTGCGGCCGCCGGAAGGGCCGTTCGACCCCTGGACCTTGATGGACGGGACGCGCGAGGCCTGGCTGGAGATCGGCTTCGGCGGCGGCGAGCACATGGCCAGCCAGGCCGCCCGCGCGCCCGACGTGCTGATCGTCGGCTGCGAGCCGTTCCTGAACGGCGTCGCCAGCGCCGTGCGGCATGTGGCCGAACAGGACCTGAAGAATGTCCGCATTCACGACGGCGACGCGCGCGAACTGGCCGCGCGGCTGCCTGACGCCAGCCTCGACCGGGTGTTCATCCTGTTCCCGGATCCCTGGCCCAAGGCGCGGCACCACAAGCGCCGGATCGTGCAGACCGAAATGGTCGCCGACCTGGCCCGCGTGCTGAAGCCGGGCGGACGGCTGCGCTTCGCCACCGACGTGGCGGGCTATGCCGATTGGGCGCTGGAGCGGATCCTGGCGTCGCCGGACTTCGGTTGGCCGGCGCAGAAGGCCGACGACTGGCGCGTCGCGCCTGCCGACCACATCACCACGCGCTACGAGGAAAAGCGCCTGGGCGACTGCGAGCCGGTCTTCTTCGACTTCATCAGAAGATAAGTAGAAGGTCGCCGCCGGAACCTGCCGGTGGCGACCCCTATCGTCACGTTCCCGGCTGGCCTTTGCCGGCCGCCTTGGCGCGCTCGATGCCCTGGCGGATCAGGTCGCCGGTCTCTTCCGGGTCGGCCCAGCGCACGATCTCGACGCTCTTGCCCTTCTCCAGGTCTTTGTAATGCTGGAAGAAGTGGGCGATCTGCTCGGTCAGGATCGCCGGCAGGCTGCGCCATGAGTCCACGCCCGCATAGAACGGGTGCAGCTTGTCGACCGGCACGGCGAGGATCTTCTCGTCGCCGCCGGCCTCGTCGACCATCATCAGGGTCCCGATCGGCCGCACGCGGATCACCGCGCCCGGAACGACGGGGGTCGGGCCGACCACCAGCACGTCCATCGGGTCGCCGTCATCCGACAGGGTGTGCGGGATGAAGCCGTAGTTCCCGGGATAATACATGGCGGTATGCAGGAAGCGGTCGACCATGATGGCCCCGCTGTCCTTGTCGAGTTCGTACTTCACCGGTTCGCCGCCTTGCGGGATCTCGATGATGGCGTTGACGTCGTAGGGCGGGTTCACGCCGGTGGGGATCTTGGAGATGTCCATACGGAGGGAGGACCTTGAAGACACAAGAGTTGAGGGCGCCGTCTGTGGACCATTCGGGCCCCGCCGAAAAGGGGCCGAGCGCGGTTTGCGATGGGAAACTGCAAAAAGGCCGCCGAAAACAGCCCGACGCGGCTAGGGGCTGACAAACCAGCGGTCGCACGCTATAGAGGTCTCACATCGTCCGTTAGCGCTGGATAGCGTATACGAGCGGCAGGCTTCGGCCCGGCCGCTTTTTTGTTGCCGGAGAACAGCCAAGCTTATGCGTGGCAAGACCGCTGAAGACCATCGGCTCCTGGAACTCCTCGACCCCGTCGCGGAAGCCGCAGGCTACGAGATCGTGCGCCTGCGCCTGATGGGCGGCGAAGAGACCCGCCGTCTGCAGATCATGGCCGAGACGCCCGAAGGCGACATGGTGGTCGAGGACTGCGCCCGGCTGTCCCGTGCGATTTCCGAGCTCATGGACGCCGCCGACCCGATCGCCGGCGAGTATACGCTCGAGGTCTCGTCCCCCGGCGTCGATCGGCCGCTGACCCGGCCGAAGGACTTTGCGAACTACGAAGGCTTCGAGGCGCGCATCGAACTCGATCGCGTGGCCGAGGGCCGCAAGCGTTTCCGCGGCGTGCTGGCGGGCGTCGAGGGCGACGCCATCGGCATCGACCTGGAAGGCGAAGACTCCACGGCCATGATCCCGTTCTCGTGGATCGTGGACGCCAAACTCATCCTGACCGACGAGCTCATGAAGCGCGGCGCGAACGAACGCGCCGCCCGCATGAGCTCCGAGGCCGATCAAGACACCCCTGAGTAAGAGGACGCAAACCGATGAGCCTGACCGGCATTTCCGCCAACCGGCTTGAGCTGTTGCAGATCGCCGAGGCCGTGGCCCGCGAGAAGTCGATCGACAAGGAAATTGTCATCGAGGCGATCGAGGAAGCGATCCAGAAGGGCGCGCGCGCCCGTTATGGCGCCGAACACGACATCCGCGTTCGCATCGATCCGAAGACCGGTGAGACGACCGTCAAGCGCGTGATCACCGTCATCGACGACGAAGCGGTCTTCGAGGGCGAAGACGGCGTGCCGGAAGAGCCGGTCGGCGTGCGTCGCCTGGCCGACGCCCTGCGCACCGACAAGGACGCCTTCGTCGGCAAGACCTACGAAGAAATCCTGCCGCCGTTCGAGTTCGGCCGTGTGCAGACCCAGATGGCTCGCCAGGTCGTGACCGGGAAGGTCCGCGAGGCCGAGCGCGAGCGTCAGTACGAAGAGTTCAAGGATCGCGTCGGCGAGATCGTCAACGGCGTGGTCAAGCGCGTCGAGTACGGCAACACCGTCGTCGACCTGGGCCGCGGCGAGGGCATCATGCGCCGCGATCAGTCGATCCCGCGCGAGAACTTCAACATCGGCGACCGCATCCGCTGCTACATCTACGATGTCCGTCGCGAGACCAAGGGCCCGCAGATCCTGCTGTCGCGCGCCCACGGCGGCTTCATGGCCAAGCTGTTCGCGCAGGAAGTGCCGGAAGTCTATGACGGCGTGATCGAAATCCGCGCGGTCGCCCGCGACCCGGGTTCGCGCGCCAAGATGGCCGTCGTCTCCAACGACAGCTCGATCGACCCGGTCGGCGCCTGCGTCGGTATGCGCGGTTCGCGCGTGCAGGCGGTCGTCGCCGAACTGCAGGGCGAAAAGATCGACATCATCCAGTGGAGCCAGGACGAGGCGACCTTCATCGTCAACGGCCTGGCCCCGGCGGAAGTCTCCAAGGTCGTCATGGACGAGGAAGACGAGCGCGTCGAAGTGGTGGTGCCCGACGAGCAGCTGTCGCTGGCCATCGGCCGCCGCGGCCAGAACGTCCGCCTCGCCTCGCAGCTGACCGGCTGGCAGATCGACATCATGACCGAAAGCCAGGAGAGCGAGCGCCGTCAGCGCGAGTTCGCCGAGCGCACGGCCCTGTTCCAGGAGGCCCTGGACGTCGATGAAGTGATCGCCCAGCTGCTGGTCACCGAAGGCTTCGCTTCGGTCGAAGACGTGGCCTATGTGGACGCTTCGGAAGTGGCGGCCATCGAGGGCTTCGACGACGACACCGCCGACGAAATCCAAACGCGCGCCCGCGAGTTCCTGGAAAAGATCGCGGCCGAGTACGACACCAAGCGCACCGCGCTGGGCGTCCAGGACGGCCTGCTCGAGATCGAGGGCGTCACCCTGCCGATGGCCGTGGCCCTGGGCGAAGGCGACGTGAAGAGCGTCGAGGACCTGGCCGGTCTGATCCCTGACGATCTGCGTGGCTGGTTCGAGAACCGCGACGGCGAGCGCGTGCGCGAGCCGGGCATTCTCGAAAGCTTCAACCTCGACGCCGGCGACGCCGAAGCCCTGATCATGCGCGCGCGCATCGCAATGGGCTGGGTCGAGGCGCCGCCGGAGCCGGAGCCGGAGCCCGAAGCGGACGTTGAAGAATATGCGGACGACGTCGAGGCCGAGGCGGAAGCCGAAGTCGAGGCTGTCGCTGAAGAGAACCCGGAGGCCTAAGCCCAGGTGAATGCGCCTGCTTCCATCCCGGCCCGGACGGCGGCCCCCAAGACCCTCGCGCAAGCCGCGAGGGAACGGCGGGATATCGTCTCGGGTCAGGTGATGGACGAGGCCGTCCTGGTGCGGTTCGTCGCCGGTCCCGGCGGCCTGGTGGTTCCGGACCTGGCGCGCAAGCTGCCGGGGCGCGGACTCTGGGTCGCCGCCGACCGTGCGTCGGTGGAAGTGGCGGCGAAAAAGGGCCACTTCGCCCGCGCCGCCAAGGCCAAGCTCAACGCCCCGGCTGATCTCGCCGATCAGGTCGAGGCGCTGTTGCGGCGCCGGATCCTGGACGGTCTTGGGCTTGCGAAACGAGCCGGCGATCTTATCTCGGGTTTCGAGAAGGTCGCTTCGAGCCTGACCGCAGGCAAGGCCGCCTGGCTGATAGAGGCGTCCGATGGCGCGCCGGACGGTCGCCGCAAGATCCTGAATGTGGCCCGCAAGTCACCCAAACCCCCGCACCTGTGCGGACTCTTCGACGCTGAGGAATTGGGTTTGGCCTTGGGGGCCGAGAATGTGATACACACCGCCTTCCTTGCGGGGCGTGGCGCCGATCGCTGGACGAAAGACGTCCAGAGACTATCTGGCTTCCGCCCGCTCCTTCCCGAGAGTTGGCGCGAGGAAAAGCCTCCTGAGGCGGGCGGAACCTGAATGGGTTTCGCGCGCCTAGAGCTATTGGAATGTCCGTGGTCGGGACCGTCCCGGCCGTTATGTAAAGCGAGCGCATGAGCGACGAGAACGACAACGGCCGGGCCCCTGGTGGGCGAGCTCCCCTGACCCTCAAGCCCCGCGGGGCTGGATCGGTCAGCGCGGGCACGGTGAAGCAAAGCTTCAGCCACGGCCGCTCCAAGACGGTGGTCGTCGAGACCAAGCGCCAGCGCACTCACTCTGCGCCGTCGGGGAATCTCGCCGCGCCGTCCTCGGCCGAGAAGCGCGCCTTCTCGCCGCAGCAATCGTCTGCGCCGCGTCAGTCGCAGGGCGGTTCGTCCTCGCACGATGGCTCGGGCCTGTCGGCCGACGAGCAACGCGCCCGTCAACGCGCGATCGAACTGGCCCGCGAGCATCAGGCCCGCCAGGCCGCCGAGCAGCGCGCCAATGAAGAGCGCGCCCGCGCCGAGGCTGAGGCTGCTCGCGCCGCTGCGGCCGCCGCCGCGGCTGCTGCAGCCAAGCCTGTGGAAGCGCCCGTGGCTCCGGCCGCGCCGGCTCCCACTCCCGCTCCCGCACCGGAAGCTCCTCGCGCTGAAGCTCCGGCTCCGGCCGTAGCGCCGCCCGCTCCGAAGCCGACGCCTGCGCCGACGCCCGCTCCGCAGGCGCCTGTCGCCCGCAGCGAAGCGCCCCGGAACGAAGCGCCGCGCAGCGAGCAACCTCGCAACGACGCGCGCACCTCGGCGGGTCAAACCCGCACCTACGAACCGTCGCGCGAGCGTCGCGACGACCGTCCGACGACGACGACCTATCGTCCGGAGCGCGCCCCGGGCCGCTACGAGAACATGAATTTCGGCCAACGTGCGCCGCGCACGGACGCTCCGCGGCCGCCGCGTGACGACCGTGGCCCGCCGCGCGGCGACCGCCCGCAAGGCAATCGCCCGCAAGGCGACCGTCCTCAGGGTGATCGTCCCCAAGGCGACCGTCCTCAGGGCGACCGTCCGCGTCCGAGCGGCGAACCCGTCCGTTATTCGGCCCTGGCGCCGCGTCCGGCTCCGGGCGGCCGTCCCGGTGATCGTCCGGGTGGTCCGCGCCCGGCGCGCGGCGCGGCTCCGAACGCCCCGCCCGCCACGCCGGAAGTTCAACGCGCCACCCGCCAAGCTCCGCGCCCCGGCGAGGCCGGTCGCCGGCCCGACGACGACGAGGATACGCGCCGCAAGGCCGCGGCCAACGCCCCGAACAAGGCGATCAGCCGTGTGAAGGGCGCCGCTCAGCGCCGTGAAGGCCGCCTCACCATTCAGGCTGTGGCCGGTGATGATGAGGGCGCCGTCGAACGGATGCGTTCGCTGGCCTCGGTCCGCCGGGCGCGCGAACGTGAACGCGAAAAGCGCAAGGGCGGCGGCCAGGAGCAGGCTCGCGCCGCTCGCGAAGTCGTCATTCCCGACGTCATCACCGTGGCTGAACTCGCCAACCGGATGGCGACGCGCGGCGTCGAGATCATCAAGTTCCTGATGCGTCAGGGCGTGATGCTGAAGATCAACGACGTGATCGACAACGACACCGCCGAACTGGTGGCGACCGAATTCGGTCACACCGTGCGGCGCGTCTCGGAAGCCGACGTCGAAGAAGGCTTCATCGGCGAAGAGGACATCGACGACAGCCTGGTCGCGCGTCCCCCGGTCGTTGCGGTCATGGGCCACGTCGACCACGGCAAGACCTCGTTGCTGGACGCCCTGCGTTCGGCCGATGTCGCCGGCGGTGAACATGGCGGCATCACCCAGCATATCGGCGCCTATCAGGTGCGTCTGGCCAGCGGCCAGGCGGTGACCTTCCTCGACACCCCCGGCCACGCCGCCTTCTCGGCGATGCGCGCCCGTGGTGCGGACGTTACCGACATCGTGGTGCTGGTCGTGGCGGCGGATGACGGCGTCATGCCGCAGACGGCCGAAGCCATCCAGCACGCGAAGGCGGCCGGCGCGCCGATCATCGTCGCGATCAACAAGATGGATAAGCCCGACGCCAATCCGCAGCGGGTGATCAACGAACTGCTGCAGCACGAGATCGTCGTCGAAAGCCTCGGTGGCGACACCCAGGTGATCGAAGTCTCGGCGCTGAAGAAGACCGGCCTGGAAAACCTCATCGAGGCCATCCTGGTGCAGTCCGAAATGATGGACCTGAAGGCCAACCCGGACCGCACCGCGGACGGCACGGTCATCGAGGCCAAGCTCGATCGCGGACGCGGCGCGGTTTCGACCGTGCTGGTCAAGCGCGGCACCCTGAAGCGCGGCGACATCGTCGTGGCCGGCGCCAACTTCGGCCGGGTTCGCGCCCTGCTGAACGAACGCGACGAGCAGCTCGACTCCGCCGGACCCTCGGTGCCGGTCGAGATCCTCGGCCTGGACGGTACGCCCAGCCCGGGCGAGCCCTTCGCGGTCGTGGAGAACGAAGCTCGCGCCCGTGAGCTGACCGAGTACCGCACCCGCGTGAAGCGCGAGAAGGCCGGTTCGCCGGTCGCCGCCGGCGTGACCATGGCCGACTTCATGGCCAAGCTTCAGGACAAGAAGATCTCTGAGCTGCCGGTCATCATCAAGGCGGACGTGCAGGGGTCGGCCGAAGCCATCGTCGGATCGCTGGACAAGCTGGCCACCGACGAGGTCCGTGCGCGGATCATCCTCCAGGGCGCCGGCGCGATCAGCGAAAGCGACGTCATGCTGGCCAAGGGTTCGGGCGCGCCGATCATCGGCTTCAACGTCCGCGCCTCCAAGCAGGCCCAGACCCTGGCCGAACGTGAAGGCGTGGAGATCCGCTACTACGCGATCATCTACGACCTGATCGACGACATCAAAGGCGTGCTCTCGGGCATGCTGGCGCCGGAACAACGCGAAACCTTCCTGGGCAACGCGCGGGTTCTGCAGGTGTTCGACATCACCAAGGTCGGCCGTGTCGCCGGTTGCCGGGTCACCGAGGGCGTGGTTCGCCGCGGCGCTCGCGTCCGGATCATCCGCGACGACATCGTCGTCCTGGAACTGGGCACCCTGCGGACCCTCAAGCGCTTCAAGGACGAAGTGGCCGAGGTCGGCTCCGGCGTCGAGTGCGGGATGTTCTTCGAGGGCTTCCAGGACATCAAGGAAGGCGACGTCATCGAGTGCTTCAGCCTCGAAGAGGTTGCACGCAGCCTCTAAGGTCGCCGCGCCAAAGTCATCAGGCCTCCGGGAAACCGGAGGCCTTTTGCATTTTGGAGCCAATTTTCGCTGTGGGCATTCCCCCTGCGTCCGCAAGATCAGGAGTTCGAATGCGCATCTTTCTCGCTGCTCTCACCGCCTTGGTCGTCGCGGCCTGCGCCGCAGGCCCCGTCGGCAACAGCAATGTTCCCGAGCCGGCGAAGCGAGTGGATATCGGCCGCTATGGCGGCCTTTGGTACGAATTCGCGCGCTATGAGAACGGCTTCGAGCGTGACTGCGAGGCGGTCACCGCCGAGTACACGCTGCTCGCGTCAGGCGATGTGTCGGTCAAGAACACCTGCCGCGAGGACTCCGTCCGCGGTCCGATCAAGGTGTCCGAAGGCAAGGCTCGCCCGGCTGGCGACCAGTTAGGCGCCAAGTTCAAGGTGTCATTCTTTGGCCCCGCTTTGCTGACCAACTACTGGGTGCTCGACCGCGGCGAGAACTACGACTGGGCCATTGTCGGCGAAGGCTCGGGCCGTTTCCTGTGGCTGCTGACCCGAGAGCCGCGGCCATCGGAAGAGATGCGCGCGCAGCTGTTGGCCCGGGTCGAGGCGCTGGGATACGACACGGACATGCTTCGGTACACGCAACACATGGCGACCCCTTGATGAGACTGCTGATCCTGGCGCTGGCCGCGCTTACCCTTACGGCCTGCGCCACCGCCCAGCGTTACGACGCCGCGGGCGACGTCCATGCGCTGCTGGTCTCGATCCGCGACAACGACAAGGCCGCTTTCGAGGCGCACGTCGACCGGCCGGCGCTTAAGCGCCAGATCGAGAGCCGGATGATGGCCGAGACGCGCAAATCGGGCGCGAACGATGGGTTGGCTGCGCTCGGCGCGCTGTTGGCTCCGACCCTGGCCGAGCTGGCCGGCGAGGCGCTGATCCAACCGACCGTCTTCCGCTCGGTGGCCGCCTATTATGGCTATGACGCCTCAAAGCCGCTGCCAGGCCCGATGGTCATCGGCGGCCAGCTGAAAACCGTCGGCGAGGGGCAGGTCTGCGTACCGCGCAAGAAGGATGGTCCCTGCCTGCTCACCTTCACCCAGGAGCAGGGGACCTGGCGTCTCTCCGGCTTCGAGGGTGATCTTTCCATGCTGCAGACCAAGGCCCGATAGGGCTAAGCTCTCGCCTAACGACGTTAGGGGAGGGCGCGATGGGCTACGAAGCAGCGCTGGCGCAGTACGAGAAGTTCGCCTTCGACGACGGACGCTGGACGCGGAACGTCTACATGCGGGGCTCTGGCCCCGCGGTGATCGTCATCCACGAGATGCCGGGCCTGCATCCGCATGTGATCCGTTTCGCCGACCGGGTCGCCGCCGCCGGGATGACCGTCTACTGCCCCCACCTCTTCGGCGACCCCGGCCGGCCGGCCAGCCATCCGCTCAGCGCCCTCACCATGCTCGGCGGCATCTGCATACGTCGAGAGTTCAACGTCTGGGCCAGCGACAAGTCGAGCCCGATCGTCGAGTGGCTGAAAGCATTGTCGCGCAAGGCGCACGCCGACTGCGGCGGCGATGGGGTCGGCGCGGTCGGCATGTGCTTCACCGGCGGCTTCGCCCTGGCGATGATGACCGAGCCGTCGGTCGTCGCGCCGGTGCTGTCCCAACCCTCGCTGCCGCTGGGCGCTCGCCGCGCCGCCGGGATCGGCGCCTCGCCGGCGGAAGTCTCGTGCGCCCGCAAGCGGTTCGCAGAGGAGGGCCTGTCGATGATCGGCCTGCGCTTCTATGGCGATCCCTTCGTGCCCGACGCGCGCTTCGACACCTACAAGCGCGAATTCGGCGACAAGTTCGAGGCGATCGAGATCGATCCCAAGCACGCCGTTCCGGGCGGACTGAAACATCCGCATTCGGTCCTCACGATCAACCTGGCCGAGGATGGGCCGACCAAGGACGCCGAGGCGCGGGTCCTGGCCTTCTTCCGCGAGCGGACGGGCGCCGGCTAAGGCCTGGACTTCTTGACGTCGCGCGACTAGAAGCGCGCCCTTCTCCTGAGACGCCGCGTCCGATCCGCGCGCCAGGTCGTAAGAGGCAAGTCCATGAAACGCACCCCCCCCAAGGGCCGATCGGCCCCCGCGGGCCCGTCACAGCGCCAGCTTCGCGCCGGCGAACTGATGCGCCATGCCCTGGTCGAGATCCTCCGCGAAGAGGAGTTCAACGACGAGGCCATGGCCGGTGTCTCGGTGACCATCACCGAGGTCCGTATGAGCCCCGACCTTCGCCACGCCATCTGCTTCATCGAACCGCTCGGCGGCGAGCACGCCGACGACGTGGTGAAGGCCCTGAACCGGCACTCGAAGTTCCTGCGCGGCCGGTTGGGCCGGTCGATCGATATGAAGTTCACGCCGGACCTGAAGTTCCTGCACGACGAGAGCTTCGACGAGGCCGCCCGCATCGGCCGGCTGTTCGACGATCCGCGCGTCGCCCAGGACCTGGCGCCGCAGCCTCCGTCCGACTCCTGGAAGGACGAGGACTGATGGCCCGCCGCAAGAAGGGCGATGCGATCTCGGGCTGGGTCAATCTCGATAAGCACTACGACTTCGGCTCGACCCAGGCCGTCGGCCGGGTGCGGCGGATCTTCAACGCCCAGAAGGCCGGCCACGCCGGCACGCTGGATCCGCTGGCCACCGGCATCCTGCCGATCGCGCTGGGCGAGGCGACCAAGACCGTTTCGTTCCTGATGGACGCCGACAAGGCCTATCGCTTCACCATCGAATGGGGCCGCACAACCGCCAGCTTCGATCGCGAGGGCGCGACGACTGCGACCTCCGACGTGCGCCCGACCCCGGAGCAGGTCGCCGCCGTGCTTCCGGAGTTCATCGGCGACATCCAGCAGATCCCGCCGGCCTTCTCGGCGGTGAAGGTCGACGGCGAGCGCGCCTATGACCTGGCCCGCGCTGGCGAGACCGTCGAGCTCAAGGCCCGGCAGGTCTCGATCTACGATGCGCGGGTGATCGACGTTCCGGACGCCGACCACATCGAGATCGCGGTCGAGTGCGGCAAGGGCACCTATGTCCGCGCCATCGTGCGCGACATCGCCGAGCGCCTGGGGGCCTGCGCCCATGTCAGCGCGCTGCGCCGGACCCGCGTCGGACCCTTCGAGGAGGACTCGGCGATAACGCTGGAATTGTTGGAAGATTTGGGCCATAAGGCCCGCTGCTTGGAGGCATTGCTTCCGGTCGAGACCGCCCTGGACGACATCCCGGAGCTGGCCGTGACCGCCGAAGACGCTTTCAAGTTGAAGCAGGGACGGCCGATCGTTCTCGTTCCCCGACAGGTTGAAGCGCTCAAGGCCCGGCTAAGCCCCGGGACTCGAACCGTTTCGGCCATGGCGGACGGGGTCGTGGTGGCGCTCTGCGAGATGCGTGCGGGCAAGCTCGAGCCTTCGCGGGTCTTTCATCTGGAAAAGAGCGGAGACTAGCCGATGTCGATTACTCTCGAGCGCAAAGCTGAGCTCATCAAGACCCACGGCCGTTCGGCCGGTGACACCGGAAGCGCTGAAGTGCAGGTGGCGATCTACTCTGAGCGGATCTCCAACCTCACCGAGCACTTCAAGACCCACAAGAAAGACAACCACTCGCGCCGCGGCCTGCTGAAGCTGGTCTCCGCGCGTCGTTCGTTGCTCGATCACCTGAAGAAGTCCGACGAGGGCCGCTATCAGGCGCTGATCGAAAAGCTGGGCCTGCGCCGCTAAGGACCGAGAGGTCAGCCCCCGGGAAACCGGGGGCTTTGCGTATCAGGCTCTATCTACAGCGCCGCTTCCTTCGCGACAGGCCGAAGGGAACAAAGCGGCGATCCGGGCGGTCCAAGTCAGGACGTCCGCTACACACCGAGGGTTCCATAGCAATCCTCATCGCCTGATCGTTTGGAGAGGATTTCGGAACCCCGACGCCCTGTCCGCCCCCGTTGGGAATACGCCCGCGGGATGAGAAAGAAGCAAAATGTTCGATATCAAACGCAAGACCATCGAGTGGGGCGGCAAGACGCTGACCCTCGAAACCGGCCGCATGGCCCGTCAAGCTGACGGCGCGGTTCTGGCCACCTATGGCGAGACCATGGTTCTGGCCACCGCCGTCTTCGCCAAGAGCGCGAAGCCGGGGCAGGACTTTTTCCCGCTGACCGTCAACTACCAAGAAAAGTTCTACGCCGCGGGCAAGATCCCCGGCTCCTTCCCTCGTCGCGAAGGCGCGCCGAGCCAGAAGGAAACCCTGACCTCGCGCCTGATCGACCGTCCGATCCGCCCGCTGTTCGTCAAGGGCTTCAAGAACGAAGTCCAGGTCGTCACCACCGTGCTGGCGCACGACCTTGAGAACGATCCCGACATCGTCGCGCTGGTCGCGGCCTCGGCCGCCCTGGTGATCTCGGGCGCTCCGTTCATGGGCCCGATCGGCGCCGCGCGCGTCGGCCTGGTCAACGGCGAATACGTCCTGAACCCGACGCTCGACGAGATGAAGGAGTCCTCGATGGACCTCGTCGTCGCCTCGACCAGCGACGCGGTCATGATGGTGGAATCCGAGATCCAGGAGCTCAGCGAAGATGAGGTCCTGAAGGGCGTGATGTTCGCCCACGCCGGCATCCAGCCGGTGATCGATGCGATCATCGAACTGGCCGAGCACTCGGCCAAGGAACCCTTCGAGTTCACCCCGGACGACACCGACGCCATCAAGGCCGACGTGAAGAAGCTGATCGGCAAGGATCTGGCCGCGGCCTACAAGATCGTCGCCAAGGGCCAGCGTCACGACGCCGTCTCGGCCGCGAAGGCCAAGGCGACCGAGAAGTTCGCCAAGTCCGACGCCAACCCGACCGGTATCGACCCGGCCAAGCTGGGCGGCGTGTTCAAGGAACTGGAAGCCGACGTCGTTCGTCGCAACATCCTGGACACCGGCATCCGCATCGACGGCCGCACCGTCGACAAGGTTCGCCAGATCGTCTCGGAAGTCGGCGTGCTGCCGCGCGCCCACGGTTCGGCCCTGTTCACGCGTGGGGAAACCCAGGCTCTGGTGGTCGCCACCCTGGGCACCGGCGACGACGAGCAGCTGATCGACGCGCTGGAAGGCAAGTACTACGAGAAGTTCATGCTGCACTATAACTTCCCGCCGTTCTCGGTCGGGGAGACGGGCCGCATGGGCGCGCCGGGCCGCCGCGAAGTCGGTCACGGCAAGCTGGCCTGGCGGGCGATCCGCCCGATGCTGCCGAAGACCGAAGAGTTCCCCTACACCATCCGCCTGGTCTCCGAGATCTTCGAGTCGAACGGCTCGTCCTCGATGGCCTCGGTCTGCGGCTCGTCGCTGGCCCTGATGGATGCGGGCGTTCCGCTGAAAAAGCCGGTCTCCGGCATCGCCATGGGCCTGATCCTGGAAGCTGACGGCTTCGCGGTTCTGTCGGACATCCTGGGTGACGAAGATCACCTGGGCGACATGGACTTCAAGGTCGCCGGCACCGAGGACGGCATCACCTCGCTGCAGATGGACATCAAGATCGCCGGCATCACCGAAGCGATCATGAAGCAGGCGCTGGAGCAGGCGAAGGGTGGCCGCAAGCACATCCTCGACGAAATGGCCAAGGCCATGGAAGCCCCGCGCGCCGAGCTGGGCGAGTTCGCCCCGAAGATCGAAACCATGAAGATCGCGGTCGACAAGATCCGTGAAGTCATCGGTTCGGGCGGCAAGGTCATCCGCGAGATCGTCGAAAAGACCGGCGCCAAGGTCGACATCGAAGACGACGGCACGATCAAGGTCTCGGCCAGCGATCAGTCGAAGATCGATGCGGCCAAGGAGTGGATCAAGTCGATCGCCTCGGAGCCGGAAATCGGCGCCATCTACACCGGCAAGGTCGTGAAGATCGTCGATTTCGGCGCCTTCGTGAACTTCTTCGGCGCGAAGGACGGCCTGGTCCACGTCTCGCAGATCTCCAGCGATCGCGTGGCCAAGGTCTCGGACGTGCTGCAGGAAGGCCAAGCCGTGAAGGTGAAGCTCCTGGGCTTCGACGACCGCGGCAAGACCCGCCTGAGCATGAAGATCGTCGACCAGGAAACTGGCGAAGACCTGTCCGCCAAGGGCGAGCCGGCGGCCGAAGAAGCGTAAGCTTCCTCGATCCCGAACATTGCGAAGGGCGGCCGCGGCGACGCGGCCGCCCTTTTCGTTTGGGCTCAGGGCGCTACGCTGGACCGATGTGCAACGAGTTCCGCCGCCTCAAGCTGCTTCAGGACGCCATCGAGGAGTTCGATCGGCGCGGGCTGCCGCTGTTCAAGTGGAAGAACGGGCTGATCCCCAACGCCCTGGACGCCCAGCCGGCGATCCGCATCCGCGACAGCGCCTTCGTCGTGCGCGGCGGGCCTGAGGGCCTGGAAGGGGCGATGACCACCTGGGCCTGGCCAGGGCCGCGCGGCGCGCCGGTCTTCAACTTCCGCTCCGAGAGCCGTGACTTCTCCCGCAGCGACCGGGTCCTGGTGCTGGCGGACGGCTTCATCGAATACACGGCGCCCGCGGCGCCGGGCGTGAAGCTCAAGGACCGTCACCTCTTCACCATGGCGGGCGAAGAATGGTTCTGGATCGCCGCCATCGTGAAGGAAGGCTGCTTCAGCCTGCTGACGACGGCGCCGGGCCCCGACGTCGCGCCCTACCACGACCGCCAGATCGTGACCTTCTCGCCGGCCGAGGGACTGGCCTGGCTCAGTCTCTCGCAGCCGGAGCAGACTCTGCTGCGGGCCCCGCCCGCGGGCGCCTTTCACGTGCGCACCGTACGCAAGGACGGCATCGACCTGGCGGCCTAGGCCTCGACCCGGTTGCTGTCCAGCGCCTCGCGAACGGCCAGGCCCAGTTGCTCGGCGCGGAACGGCTTGCGCAGCAGCGGCCAGGCCAGGGCCTCGGCGCCTTCGCCCAGGCGCTCTCCCGCATAGCCGCTGGTCAGCACGATCGGCAGCCGCGCGTCGCGGGCGCGCGCCGCTCGCGCCAGGTCCACGCCGCTCATGCCGCCGGGCATGACAATGTCGGAAATCAGCAGGTCGTAGCGCTCGCCGGCCTGCAGGCGGCCCAGGGCGCTGGGGCCGTCGGGGGCGCCCTCGACCCAGCAGCCGAAATCGATCAGCAGGCTCTCCGTCACCGCCCGCACGGCGGCGTCGTCCTCGACGAGCAGCACCCGCGCGCCGCGCGCCCACTGCCCTTCATCAGCGCGCACGGGCGCGGCGTGGGCGGCGGCCTGGGCCTCGGCCGCGGGCAGATGCAGGCTCACCGTGGTGCCGAAGCCGAGCGAAGACGTGATGGTCGCCGCGCCGCCGACCTGTTTGACGAAGCCGTAGACCTGGGCGAGGCCAAGACCCGTGCCCTTGCCGACGTCCTTGGTCGTGAAGAACGGTTCGAAGGCGCGCTCGACGATGTCCGGCGCCATCCCGGCGCCGTTGTCGGAGACGGATACGGTGACGTACTGGCCGGCCGCCGCGCCAGGGACTTCGCCCTCGGCCAGCCGGCGGCTTTCCACGGCGATCTCGATGTCGCCGCCCGCGGCCGGGGCCGCATCGGCGGCGTTGACCACAAGGTTGAGCAAGGCCGCTTCAAACTGGGCCGGATCCAGACGGCTGGAGCCGACCAGTCCCTCATGGCGGATGCTCAGATTGACGTTCTCGCCGATCGCGCGGCGGATCAAGGGCTCGATCTCCTCAATCAGGCCGGGCAGATCGACCAGCTCAAGCGTCAATTCCTGGCGACGGGAGAAGGCCATCAATTGGCGGATCAGCTGCTCGCCGCGCCGTCCGGCCGCGAGGGCGGCTTCCGCCAGCCGCGAGACCCGCGGGGTGTCCTGCGGGTGCCGTATGATCATGTCGAGGCCGCCGATCACCACGGTCAGCAGGTTGTTGAAGTCGTGAGCGACGCCGCCGGTCAGCCGGCCCACGGTCTCAAGCCGCTGGGCCTGGGCCAGCGCGGCTTCGGCCTCGGCGCGTTCGGCCAAGCTGCGCTCCAGTTCGCGCGAGCGCACGGCCACCCGCTCCTCAAGCTCGGCGCGCGCCTCGACCACCTCGCTGATGTCGCTGCTGGTGCCAAACCAGCGGATGACCCGCCCGTCGTCGCCGCGCAACGCCGAGGCGCGAGCGTTCATCCAGCGCCAGACGCCGTCCTGTCGGCGCAGCCGGTAGTTCACATCATAGGGCAGGCCCCCGTTGACCGCCTGGCTCCAGGCCAGGGCGGCGGCGTCGCGGTCCTCGGGATGGATGGCCTCCTGCCAGCCAATTCCATAGTGCTGCTCTGGCGGCGTTCCCGTGAACTCCGCCCACTGCGGGCTGAGGAAGTCGCAATGGCCATCGCCCCGCGTCGACCAGATCAGCTGCGGCAGGCTTTCCAACAGGGCGCGGACACGGGCCTCGCCCGTGCGCAGCGCGTTCTCTGACTGGCGTTGGGCGCTGACATCGCGAAAGGACACGGCCAGGCCGCCGGGCAGCCTCACGCCGCTTGAGCGGATGAACCGCGGTTGGCCGCTGATGACGCGCCTGACCTCGACGTCGTCGGAGCCGCCGGCCTGATAGAGCGCCGCGAACCGCTCCAGCATCTGCCGGCCGTTCTCGTCGGGCAGGACATCCCGGAGCCGGCGGCCCCGGATCCCGGCCGAGTTCGCCTGCGCCATGTCCTCGGCCGCAGGGTTCGAATAGGAGCAATAAAAGTCGATGAGCTGCCTGCCGTCGTAGACCGGCTCGAGGATTACAAAGCCTTCCCGGGCCTGCTCCTGGAAGATGCGGAAGCGTTCTTCGGCCTCGACCCCGCTCAGAACCGCCGCGCGTATCGCCCGCCCGATCAGGACCGTCGCCGTGGCGGTGGCCGCGAAGATCGCTGTGAACAGGGTCGGGTATCCATCGAGCCAGAGCGCCCAGACGAGCAGGGCGCTGACCAGGGTCGCAGCCAGCCCGCCGCGGGCGCCAGCCACCAGGGTGGCGAACAGCACGGCCGGATAGAAGGTCATGTAGTTGGGCGGGTCGGCCATCACCGCCCCGAGGGCGACGCGCAGAAGAGCAGCGGCTCCGACGGCGCCGAGCGCAGCTCCGTACGCGATGACAGGGCGCTCCATCGCAGTCGCGAAACGCTGCGCCCATCGACCCATCATGGTGCTTTCAAGCCCCCCACGAGTTCCGGACGATACGGAACGCCTAAAAGGCCGTGAGGTAAAGCGTCACTGAAATTCACGAGGGCCGCCGGGTCGGGCGGCCCTCGCAGCAGGCGCCTTTAGCGGGGCGCCATGCGGATGGCGCCGTCGAGGCGGACGTCCTCGCCGTTGAAGTAGCCGTTGGTGATCATTTCGAGGGCCAGGGACGCATAGTCCTCGGCGCTGCCGAGACGCTTGGGGAACGGCACCGACTGAGCCAGGGCTTCCTTCACCTGCGGCGGGGCGGCGTTCATCAGCGGGGTGTTGAAGATGCCCGGCAGGATGGTGTTCACGCGGATGCCGTCGCCGGACAGGTCGCGGGCGATCGGCAGGGTCATGCCGACCACGCCGCCCTTGGAGGCCGAGTAGGCCGCCTGGCCCATCTGGCCGTCCTCAGCCGCCACCGAGGCGGTGTTGACGATGGCGCCGCGCTCGCCGTCGATCGGCTCCAGGTCCAGCATGCCCTTCGCCGACTTGGCGATGCAGCGGAAGGTGCCGACCAGGTTGATCTGGATGATCAGGTTGAAGGCGTCGAGCGGGAAGTGCTTGGCCTCGCCGGTCTGCTTGTCGCGGCTGGCGGTCTTGATCGCGTTGCCGGTGCCGGCGCAGTTGACGAGGATGCGCTCCTGGCCGTGGGCGGCGCGGGCCTTGGCGAAGGCGGCGTCGACTTCTTCTTCCGAGGTCACGTTGACCTTGCAGAAGACGCCGCCCACTTCCTTGGCCACGGCTTCGCCCTTGGCTTCGTTCATATCGAAGATGGCGCACTTCACGCCCTGGGCCGCCAGGGCGCGGACCGTCGCCTCGCCGAGGCCGGAGGCGCCGCCGGTGACGACTGCAGCGATGGAGGAATCGAGTTTCATGGACGCTTGGCTCCCGTTCACGTCTAATAGGGTCTTGTTATCTGAGGCTTTAGCCCGATGAGCGCGGACTCAAAAGCGTCACCCCACGTCAACGGCGAGGCTTTCGACGCCAAGCAGGCCTTGGACCCGTCGCGGGCCATGGTCCCCGCAGTCGCCCGCGTGAACGAGCGGCGCGTGGCGCGCGGCTTCTGGCCGAAGATCCGGCGGGTGGCGGCCAAGATCCCGTTCGCGGGCGACGCGCTGTCGGTCTGGTTCTGCGCCAAGGACCCCACGACCCCGACCACGGCCAGGGCGATGATGATGGCGGGGTTGGCCTATTTCGTGCTGCCGACCGACGCGATCCCAGATGTGCTGGCGGTCGTCGGTTTCACAGACGACGCCGCGGTGTTCGCCGCCCTGCTGGCTGTTGTCGGCCGTCATCTGAAGCCCAAGCACAAGGCAGAGGCCATGGATGTGCTGGAGCGCATGAAGCGCCAGGACGACTAGCTAGCCTCCTCGGCGGCCGCGGCCTTGCGCGCGGCCCTGCTGGTCGCGGCCTCGCGCCAGGTGATGAACAGGGTGGAGGCGACGACGACGCCCGCGCCGGCCACCGTCCAGACGGTGGGGACCTCGTGGAACAGGGTCAGCCCGACGATGACTGTGAACACCAGGCGGATGTAATCGATCGGGGCCATGGCGGCGGCGTCGCCGATCGCCATGCCCTTGATGTAGCAGCCCTGGGTGATGGTCCCCAGCACGCCCATCGCGCCCAGCAGCAACAGGTCGAACGGTTCGGGCCAGCGCCAGGTGAAGAAGGCGCCGGGAATGCCCATGACCAGGCCGAGCGTCGCTGCCCAGACCAGCAGCACGGTCGGCGAGTGGTCGCGGGTCATCACCTTCATGCCGGTGATGGTGAGCGCGAACAGGAAGGACGAGGCCAGCATGGCCGCAGCCGGCCAGCCGATGGCGAACTCGCCGCCGGCGCCCGGCCGCAGCATGATGAGCACGCCGATGAAGCCGACCACGGCGGCGGCGATGCGCAGCGGGCCGACCGTCTCGCGCACCACCAGCGCGGCCAGCGGCACCAGCCAGAGCGTGCGGGTGAACGACAGCGCATTGGCGTCGGCCAGCGGCATCTTCTGGAACGCGTAGAACGACAGGATCATCCCCAGCGTCCCGGCCGCGGATCGGAAGATCAGGATGCCGGGCCGGGTGGTGGCGAAGGCGGCGCCGCGGCGCTTGAGGATGATCGGCAGCAGGACGATGAAGCCGGCCAGCTGCCGATAGAAGGTCTGCAGCGCAGCCGGATAGTCGTCGCCCAGATACTTGATCAGCGTGGTCATGGCCGTGAAGCCGACCGCCGAGGCGACCATCCAGAGGGCCCCCTCGACGTTGTGATCCAGGCGCGGCTTGCCGGCCGCGGCGGTCAAGGCTGGGTCGGCGTCAGGTCGCCCAGGATGGTGGCGAACGGCGAGACCATGCTGGCGTCCCACGAGTGGCGGCCGCCGACGGTGATGCCGCCGTCAACCACCAGATGCGTGCCCGAGACGAAGGCGGCGGCGTCCGAGGCCAGGTAGAGCGCCGCCTGGGCGATGTCGTCCGGCAGGCCGGCCTTGGGCACCGGCTGGGCCTGGGCGGCGTTCTCGGCGACCCGGGCGGCCATCTGGTCGGCGACTTCGCGGGGCAGGCCGAAGGAGGCGCCGAAGATCGAGGTGGCGATCAGGCCGGGGCAGATGGCGTTCACGCGGATCTTCTGCGGCGACAGCTGGGCGGCGGCGACGCGGCTCATGTGGATCACCCCGGCCTTGGCGGTCGAGTAGGCGATGGGGCCGAAGCCGGCCTGCAGGCCGGCGATCGAGGCGGTGTTGATGATCGACCCGCCGCCGCGCTCCAGCATCAGCGGCACGGCGTGCTTCATGCCCAGCGCCGGGCCGCGGACCAGGATGTCGAAGATCCAGCTCCAGCCGTCGGCGGTGATCTCGCCGATGGAGGTCATCCGGTCGGAGATGCCGGCGTTGTTGAACAGGATGTCGAGGCCGCCGAACTCGGACTTGGCCTTCTTCACAGCGGCTTCGATATCGGCTTCGCTGGTGACGTCGCAGTGGGCGTAGGCGACATTGCCGGGGAAGCGCTTCTCCAGCATCGCGCCCTTTTCGTCCTGGATGTCGGCGGCGATGACCTTGGCGCCTTCGGCGACGAATAGCTCGACCGTGCCGAGTCCGATTCCCGATGCGCCGCCGGTGATCAAGGCCACCTTGCCGTCCAGACGTCCCGCCATGTTTCGCTCCCGATCTTTTTTATGTGATCGGCGATAACTAGAGCGGGGGGCGGGAAAGTGGAAGCCGTTTCAGCGGCTTCCACTCCAGCTTCGTCAGTCGATGGTGACGACGACCTTGCCCATGGCCTTGCGGCTGCCGAGGTGGGCGATGGCGTCGGCGCCCCGCTCGAGCGGGAAGCGCTCGGAGACGTAGGGCGTGACCTTGCCCTGGGCGTAGAGCTCGAGCAGTTCGTCGATGCTCTTGGAGAACAGCTCGGGATTGCGCGCCGCCCAGGTGCCCCAGAACACGCCGACGATCTGGCAGCCTTTCAGCAGGGCCAGGTTCAGCGGGATCTTCGGGATGTCGCCGGCGGCGAAACCAACCACCAGATAGCGGCCTTCCCAGGCGATCGAACGCAGCGCCGGCTCGGCGTAGTCGCCGCCGATGGCGTCATAGATGACGTCGAAGCCGTGCTCGCCGCCGGCTTCCTTGAACAGCTGGCCCAGCGCCTTCTGGCCGTCACGGTCGAACGGGCCGCGGCCGTAGACCACCCCGGCGTCGGCGCCGTGCTTGATGGCCAGGTCGACCTTCTCCTGGCTGGAGCAGGCGGCGATGACGCGCGCGCCCATGGCCTTGCCAAGCTCGACGGCCGCCAGGCCGACGCCGCCGGCCGCGCCCAGCACCAGCAGGGTTTCGCCGGCCTTCAGGTCGGCGCGGTCCTTCAGCGAGTGCCAGGAGGTGCCGTAGGTCAGGATGAAGGCCGCGGCGATGTCGTGCGGCATGGAGTCGGGGATGTGCCACAGGCGGTTGGCCGGCAGCAGGACTTCCTCGGCCATGCCGCCCGAGCCGGTGTTGGCCAGGATGCGGTCGCCGACCTTGACGTTGGTGACGCCTTCGCCGACCGCCTTGACCACGCCCGACAGCTCGCCGCCCGGCGAGAACGGACGCGGCGGCTTGGACTGGTACTTGTCCTCGATCATCAGCACGTCGGGGAAGTTCACGCCGACCGCCTTGACCGAAATGACCGCGTGGCCAGGCTTGGCCTCGGGCGCGGGGATGTCCTCGACCACCAGGGTTTCGGGTCCGCCCGTCACCTTGCTGAGCACCGCTTTCATGTCCGTCTCCCGCGTCTGCAATTGATTGGCGCGGACGCTAGCGCAGGGGCCGAACCGGCGAAAGGGGCGGTTCGAACATTTGTTTGATTGCCCCGTCAGCCTGGGTCGTCAGCTCTCGCCGTTGTCCTGCGCGCCGCGGGAGGCCTGCCGCGCCTGGCGGGCCTTCTGCTCGTCCCAATAGGCGGCGCCTTCGTCGGGCTTGAACATGGTCCGCGGCGCCCCGTCCTTGGTTGCGACGGCGAAGACGTTGCCCTTGGGGTCGTAGAGCAGCACGTCGCCGTTGGCGCGGGTCAGGCGCTGGGTCCCGGCCGGCGGCTTCTCGACGAAGGCGTGGGCCTTGCGGACGAAATCGTCGAGGTCGCGGGCGCCGAACGCCTCGCCGTTGCGGTCGAAGGCCCGCTGGGCGTTCTCCTCGGCGGTGCCGCGGCGGCTGGCGGACCAGATCGGGCGTCCGTCCAGTTCGCGCACCGGCTCTTCGCGGCGGGCGCCCTGTTCGGAGCGGGACGGCGCAGTGGCGAATTGACGAGTTTCGGAGGCCTGCGGCGCCTCGTCCTTCTGGGCGACGGCGGAGGGCCGCTCGCAGGCGGCGGTCAGGATCAGGGCCAGGCCCAAGCTCAACGCAATCTTGTACCTAGCCACCGGTCTCTCCCTCTCACGGCCAAGTTGTGGAACAAATTAAGAACGGAAACCGGCGTTTGTCCAGCCGCTTCGTATGGCCTATGACCGGGCGACCATTGCGGAGGGGCACGAAGCCTTGTCGGACAAGCGGATTCTCCTGATCGTCGGCGGCGGCATCGCGGCCTACAAGGCGCTGGAACTGACCCGGCTGCTGCGCAAGGCCGGGGTCGGCGTGCGGCCGATCCTGACCAAGGCGGGCGAGCAGTTCGTCACGCCGCTGTCGCTCGCGGCGATCAGCGAGGACAAGGTCTATTCCGAGCTGTTCTCGCTGACCGACGAAGCCGAGATGGGCCATATCGAGCTCTCGCGCTCGGCCGATCTGGTGGTCGTCGCGCCGGCGACCGCCGACCTGATCGCCAAGGCCGCGCACGGCCACGCCAACGATCTGGCCTCAACGACCCTGCTGGCCACCGACAAGCGTGTGCTGATGGCGCCGGCCATGAACGTGCGCATGTGGGAGCATCCGGCGACGCGCCGCAACATTAGCGAACTGAAGGGAGATGGCGTGCTGTTCGTCGGTCCCGACGAGGGCGCGATGGCGTGCGGCGAATACGGCTTCGGGCGGCTGGCCGAGCCGCCGGCGATCTTCGCGGCCATCATGGCGGCGCTGGAAGGTCCGGCGGCGCGGCCGCTGGCCGGGAAGCGGGCGATCGTGACGGCGGGGCCGACCGCCGAGCCGATCGATCCCGTCCGCGTACTGACGAATAGGTCCAGCGGGAAGCAGGGCTTCGCCATCGCCAAAGCCTTGGCCGACCTGGGGGCGGAGGTGACCTTGGTCGCCGGACCTGTCGCCGTGCCGACCCCGGTCGGGGTCAAGCGCGTGGACATCGAGACCGCCCGCGAGATGCTGGCCGCCTGCGAAGCGGCGTTGCCGGCCGACATCGCCGTCTGCGTGGCGGCGGTCTCCGACTGGCGCCCGCAGAGCGCCGCCGGGACCAAGATGAAGAAGGGCGCGGACGGTCCGCCCGCCATCACCCTGGTGGAGAATCCGGACATCCTGGCGACGCTATCGAGTTCGGTAAATCGCCCGCGGCTGGTGGTCGGATTCGCGGCCGAGACCAACGACGTCGAAACCTACGCCAAGGCCAAGCTGGCCAAGAAGGGCTGCGACTGGATCGTCGCCAACGACGTCAGCGTGGCCGGCACCATGGGCGGCGACGACAACGCCGTCTCCATCGTCACCAAGGACGGCGTCGAGCGCTGGGACCGGACGGCCAAGTCCGAGGTCGCCCGCAAGCTGGCCGAACGGATGGCCCAGGCGCTGGTCTGACCGATCAGCTCCGGGCCTTCTCCAGGGCGCAGAGCAGCAGCACGCTGCGGCGAACCAGGTCGCAGGTCTTCATGTGCAGGGCGTCCAGCGCCTTGTCGTCGCCGAACGGCGGCGCGGCGGGAAGGTCGAACTGACTTAGGCCCATTCGGTTGAGGCTGGCGCGGGCGAGGTCCTGCAGCGCCGCTTGCCGGCGATGGGCGACGACGCGGATTTCCGCGGTCAGGGCCAAGGCCTCGCTGCGCTGGGCGCCGAGGTCCAGATGATCGAGGGCGTCGAGCCGCGCCTGCAGGCTGAGCGCCTGGTCGGTGGCGATCTCGCCGCCGCCGGTCTTGGCGCAACGTTCCAGGAAATACTCCAGGAAGGCCCAGGTCTCCGAGAACGTCCCGAGCGCGTGATAGTCCGGCGCGCGGCCCACCGGGCTGGCGTGCAGGGGCGCCCCGGCGAGGCGGGCGCCCTGCCGGAGGTCAACCGTGGTCATGGATCACCCGATGGTTGGCTACTTCTGGGCCGCGAGATAGGCGACGACGGCCGCGCGCTGCTCGGCGTTGGATACGCCGACCAGCATCTTGGTGCCCGGCACCGTCGCGGTGGGCTTGGCGAGGTACTGATCGAGATTGGCCGTGGTCCAGGTCTGGCCCCAGGCCTTCAGCGCGTTCGAATAGGCGTATCCCGGCACGGTCCCGGCCTTGCGTCCGATCATGCCCTTCAGCGGCGGACCAAGCTTCGCCGCGCCCGGCGCGATCGTGTGGCAGGTCCCGCATTGCTGCTTGAATACGGTCTCGCCCTGCACCGGCGCGGCGAAGGCGGCGGACGCTGCAGCCAGGCCGGCGACGAGCGTCAGGCCGGCGGCCAGGCGGGAGGCGGTGCGATGGGTCATCGGCGTGATCCTGGTCATCTGGCTGAGGTCCGGCGCTTTGGGCGCGAGCGGTCAACGGCCGGCTCGGCGGTCCGTTGCGTCGCTGCGTAGCTGGAGAACTTCTCCGGCTCGTCATAGGAAACCCTCAGGTGTGCAATCACGGCGTCCTCTGGCGAGACGCTGGAGCGGCCCAAAACCACATCCAGAAGTCCGCGATGCCGGTTCAGGCGCCACTTGATGGTCTCGCCGCGGTCCTGGGCGGCGTGTGCGAACAGGACCGTGCACAGGGAGTCGAGCGTGCGGGCGAGGTAGGGATTGCCCGACAGCGCCCAGATCGCGCGGTGAAACTCGAAGTCGGTGGTGGCCGCGCCCGGTTCGGCGCCGACCTCCCAGGCTTCCATCTGCTCGACCATGGCCGTCAGCTTCGCAGCCGACGCCTTGGTCATGTTGGCCTGGCAAAGGCGCAGGGCCTCGGCCTCCAGCACCACGCGGATGCTGTTGATGCGCTGCACGTCCTCGGCGGTCAGCCTGGTCACGAACATGCCGCGGCGGGCGTGGTTGGTGACCAGCCCGCTTTCTTGCAGCTGCATCAGCGCCTCGCGGATCGGGATGCGGCTGATATTGAACTCGCGGGCCAGCTGGCTCTCGTTCAGGCGCGAGCCCGGGGTGTAGCGCCCGGACAGGATGGCCTCGCGCAGCAGGCGCAGGATGTGCGACTTCAGGGTGGTCGGGGCGGCGCCGTGAGGGTCGCCCAAGGGGAAATCGCCGTCCATCATCCACGCTCGCAGCCCGGCGACTGAGCCGGCTTCTCGTATTCAGTATACGAAACGTGCTCACCTAGGGGAAGCATGCGGAAGCAGCCTGTGGTCATCGCCAACCACCCGCGTTATGTCGGCCCGTCCAAGGGGAGAAGGGACGTGAGACAGCCATGCTGATGCCGGCGCCCGACCAGGGACTGCTGGCCCGCCGCGCCGAGTTCGTGGCGGCGCTGCGCGCGATCGTTCCCGGCGAGGGCGTGATCGACGACGACGCCGGCCTGGCCGCCTATGAATGCGACGGCCTGACCGCCTATCGCCAACGGCCGATGATCGTGGTGCTGCCCGAAACCGTCGACCAGGTCAGCCGCATCCTCGCCTATTGCCACGGCGTCGGCCTCAAGGTCGTGCCGCGCGGGGCCGGGACGTCTTTGTCGGGCGGCTCGCTGCCGCTGGCCGACGGCATCATCCTGGGCATGGGCAAGTTCAACCGCATCCTCGACGTCGACTACGCCAACCGCTGCGCGGTGGTGCAGCCCGGCGTGACCAATCTGTCCGTGACCCACGCGGTGGCCGGCGAGGGGTTCTATTACGCGCCCGACCCCTCCAGCCAGATCGCCTGCTCGATCGGCGGCAATGTCGCCGAGAACGCCGGCGGCGTGCACTGCCTGAAGTACGGCATGACCACCAACAACCTGCTGGGCGTGGAGCTGGTGCTGATCGACGGCACGGTGATGCGGCTGGGCGGCAAGCACCTGGATCCGCAGGGGCTGGACCTGCTGGGCGTGGTCTGCGGGTCGGAAGGGCTGCTGGGCGTGGTGACCGAGGTGACGGTCCGCATCCTGCAGGCCCCCGAAACCCAGCGGGCCCTGCTGATGGGCTTTCAGGAGGTCGAGGCGGCCGGGGCCTGCGTGGCGGCGGTGATCGCCGCCGGCATCATCCCGGCCGGCATGGAGATGATGGACCGCCTGGCCATCGCGGCGGCCGAGGCGTTCGTGAAGGTCGGCTATCCGCTCGACGTCGAGGCGCTGCTCATCATCGAGCTGGACGGCCCGCCGGCCGAGGTCGACCACCTGATCGAGGTGGTGCGCGAGATCGGCGAGGGCTGCGGCGCCAGCTATCTGCGGATCTCGATGAACGAGGACGAGCGCAAGGGCTTCTGGGCGGGGCGCAAGGCGGCGTTCCCGGCGGTGGGACGGATCTCGCCCGACTACTACTGCATGGACGGCACCATCCCCCGCGCGACCCTGCCCAAGGTGCTGCGGCGGATGACCGAGCTGTCGGAAGCGTGCGGCCTGCGGATCGCCAACGTGTTCCACGCCGGCGACGGCAACCTGCACCCGCTGATCCTCTATGACGCCGACGTGCCCGGGGAGCTGCACAAGGCCGAGGAGCTGGGGGCGGCGATCCTGACCCTCTGCGTCGAGGTCGGGGGCGTGCTGACCGGCGAGCATGGCGTGGGCGTGGAGAAGCGCGACCTGATGGAGGTGCAGTTCGGGCCGGCGGATCTGGACCAACAACAACGCTTGAAGTGCGCCTTCGACGAGGACGGCCTGCTGAACCCCGGCAAGGTGTTCCCCAAGCTCTGCCGATGCGCGGAGCTGGGCCGCGTGCACATCCATGGCGGCAAGGTCCGCTTCCCTGAGCTGGATCGGTTCTGAGCGTGGCCTGGACACCCAAGGACGCGGCGGACGCAGCGGCGGCGGTCGGCGATGCGCTGGCCCAGGGACGGACCCTGGAACTGGTCGGGACCGGCACGCGGCGCGCATTCGGACGCCCGGTCGAGGCCGACGCCGTGCTGGACCTCTCGGCCCTGAACCGGGTGGTGACCTACCAGCCCGAGGAACTCATCCTGGCGGTGGAGCCTGGCGTTCCAATGGCCGACGTCGCCGTCATGCTGGCCGAGCGCGGCCAATGCCTGGCCTTCGAGCCGCCGGACTTCGGACCGTTGTGGGGGCTGCCGGCGGGCCTGGGCACGGTGGGCGGAGCGATGCTGACCGGGCGCGGCGGGCCAAGGCGGCTGACCGCGGGCGGCCCGCGCGACCACTGCCTGGGGCTGAAGGGCGTCAACGGCTTTGGCGAGGCGTTCGCGGCCGGCGGCCGGGTGGTCAAGAACGTCACCGGCTTCGATGTCTGCAAGCTGGCGACGGGAAGCTTCGGGACGCTCTGCGCTGTCACCGAGCTGACTGTGAAGGTGCTGCCGGCCCCGCCGCAGGCGCAGACGCTGGTCATTCGCGGCCTTGGCGACGAGGCGGCGATGGCGGTGATGGCCAAGGCCCTGGGCTGCCCGGCCCAGGTGTCGTCGGCCGCGCACCTGCCGGCCGACATCGCGGCGCGTTCGCACGTCGGCGAGCTCTCGGCCGCGGGCGGCGGCGTGACGCTGCTGCGGGTCGAGGGCGTGGGGCCGTCGGTGACCGCGCGGATCGCGCATCTGGCGCAGGTGCTCTCCAGCGAGACACGGCAGGCGGTCCTGGACCGCGAGGCCTCCCAATTGGCCTGGAAGGAGATCGCCGATGCGGCCTTCTTCGTCGGGCGGCAGGACCCTGTCTGGAAGCTGTCGGTGGCCCCGATGTCCGGCGCGGCGGCAGGCCGGCGGCTGGCCGACGAGCTGGGCGGGCGCTGCTTCTATGACTGGGGCGGCGGGGCGGTGTGGCTGGAGCTGCCGGCCGCGCCGGACGCCCATGCGGGCCGCGTGCGGCAGGTGCTGGCGCAGGTCGGCGATGGCCATGCGACCCTGATGCGCGCGCCCGGCGCCGTGCGGGCGCAGGTCGCGCCGTTCCAGCCGCTGGCGCCGGGCGTGGCCGCCCTGACCGAGCGGGTGCGGGCGCAGTTCGATCCGCAGCGCATCTTCAATCCCGGCCGGATGTACGCCTGATGCAGACCAGCTTCACCCCGGCGCAACTGGCCGACCCGGACACGGCGTCGTCCGAGAAGATCATCCGGACCTGCGTGCACTGCGGGTTCTGCACGGCGACCTGCCCGACCTACCTGCTGCTGGGCGACGAGCTCGATAGTCCGCGCGGGCGGATCTACCTGATGAAGGAGATGCTCGAGAAGGGCGGGCCGCCGTCGCCGCGGACGGTGAAGCACGTCGACCGCTGCCTCTCCTGCCTGTCCTGCATGACCACCTGCCCGTCGGGCGTGAACTACATGCACCTGGTCGATCATGCGCGGGCCTATATCGAGGAGCACCACGTTCGTCCGTGGCCGGAGCGTTTTCTGCGCGGGATGCTGGCGCGGGTGTTGCCGGACCGGACGCTGTTCCGCTGGGCGCTGAGGCTGGCCCAGGTCGGGCGGCCGTTCGCGGGGTGGCTGCCGGGCCGGCTGAAAGGCATGGCGGCGATGGCGCCGGTGAGGCTGCCGCCACCCGACCCGGCTGAAAAGCCGAATGTCTTCAAGGCTGTGGGCGAGCGGCGGGCGCGGGTGGCGCTGCTGGCCGGCTGCGCCCAGCCGGTGCTGGCGCCCGAGATCAACGGCGCGGCGATCCGGCTGCTGAACCGCCTGGGGGTCGAGGTGGTGACCTCGCCGGGCTCGGGCTGTTGCGGGGCGCTGCCGCACCACCTGGGCCAGGCCGACCGCTCGCACGTCCTGGCGCAGGCCAACATCGCCGCCTGGACCCGCGAAATCGAGGGCGCGGGGCTGGATGCGATCATCGTCACCGCCTCCGGATGCGGGACGAGCGTGAAGGATTACGGCTTCGTCTTCCGGGAATCCGCCGAATGGGCCGCGCGGGCGGCCAAGGTATCGGCGCTGGCCAAGGACATTACCGAGGTTCTTCAAGGGCTTGCGCCGTTGCCGACCGGGCCGGGCGCTGGACTGCGGGTGGCCTACCATTCGGCCTGCTCGCTGCAGCACGGCCAGCAAATCGGCAACGTTCCCAAGGCCTTGTTGCAAGCGGCAGGTTTTACGGTCGTCGAGCCGATGGAACCGCACATCTGCTGCGGATCGGCGGGGACCTACAACCTGCTGCAGCCGGAGCTGGCGGGACGGCTGCGCGATCGCAAGGTCGCCAATCTCGAGGCGACGAAGCCCGACGTCATCGCCGCCGGCAACATCGGCTGCCTGACCCAGATCGCCGGCGGCTCGGGCGTGCCGGTGGTGCACACGGTCGAGCTCCTCGACTGGGCGGCGGGCGGACCGGCGCCGGCGGCGCTGGCGGGCCGGGCGTGAGGCGGCTGATCGTCGTCCTGATGGTCGGCTTCATGGCCGGATCGGCGCGGGCCGAGCCGCTGCCGCCGGGGCCTGGCCGGGCCGAGACGGTGCGGGTCTGCACCGGTTGCCACGAGGCCGAGGTGCTGGTGGAGCGGAGCCAGAAGCAGGCGGCCTGGAGCGACGTCGTCCAGGCCATGGTCGAAAAGGGCGCCGAGGCCTCGACGACCGAACAGGCGGCGATCATCGCCTACCTCCAGAAAGCGTTACCGCCTCAGGGCTCCGGAGGGCGATAAACCGTCGTCTGCGCCGTTTACACGCGCCGTACTCAGTCCTAGATCCACGTCGTACAACCTTGGGGGGATGCGCGTGGGAGTACTGACGATCGCCTTGATGGCCGCCGCCCTGGCCCAGGACGCCGGCGCGGCGCAGGCGCCGGGCGCCGACCAGGCGGTCACCAGCTATGACGCCGGCTTCTTCGCCGCCTCGCGGCCCGGCGACGCCAAGGCCATGATCGACCGCATTCCCGGTTTCGCCTTCGACGGCGGCGGCAGCGTGCGCGGCCTGTCGGGCGCGGCGGGCAACGTCCTGATCGACGGACGCCGGCCCTCGTCCAAGAGCGACTCCCTGAGCGACGTGCTGGCCCGCATCCCGGCCGACCAGGTGGTCCGCATCGACGTCATCCGCGGCGGCGCGCCGGGGATCGACATGCAGCGCAAGCCGGTGGTGGCCAACGTGATCCGCGACCCGCGCGGCGGGATCAGCGGCGCGGTGAGCGTCTCCGACCAGCTGACCCTGGGCGCCGGCGGCCGCAACGAGGGCGAGGTCGCCGCCGACGTCGCCGCGCGGCTGGGCGCCCACGTCTTCGAGGCCGCGGCCAGCTATACCCGCGGCGACGCGCACGATCGCCGCCGGACCCACCGGCTGCGCACCGGCGGCGACGGGCGGCTGCTGATGGATTCCCAGATCGCCAGCGACAAGCCGGCTGACGCCATCGTCGGTGCGGCGGCCTACGAGACCGCGCTGCCGGTCGGCGACGTGCGGCTGAATATCCGCAGCTACCGCGAGACCAGCGACATCACCGAGCGCGACGTCTTCGCCTATCCGCAGGGCCTGGGCGTCCTGACCGAAGTCTATCGCGGGGCCGGCGGCGAGTTCGGCGGCCGCTATGTCGCGCCGCTTGGCGGGGGCGTCGAGCTGGAGACCCTGGCCCTGCGCTCGTGGCGCACCAACGAGACGCGGGCGACCTCGGTCAACGGGGCCAAGACCGTCGGCTACCGCCGCTTCGACGAGTCGGGGGAGACGGTCGGGCGCGCGGTGCTGCGCTTCCACGGCTGGGACGCCCTGTCGCTGGAGACCGGGCTGGAGGCGGCTTTCAACTGGCTGGAGGGCGACAGCGCCCTGATGGTCGGCGGCGTGCTGGCCCCGGCGCCCGGATCGCAGGCGCGGGTCGAGGAGCGCCGCGGCGAGGGCTTCGCGACCGGGGTCTGGCAACCCTCGCCGGTGCTGGCCATCGAGGCCGGGCTGCGGGTGGAGGCCTCGATCCTCGATCCCGGCCGGGGCGAGGAGCAGAGCCTGGACTTCGCCAAGCCCTCGGCCGCCCTGACCTGGACGCCCAGCCCGCAGAGACTGCTCCGCGTACGGATCGAGCGCGAGGTCGGGCAGCTGAACTTCAACGACTTCGTGGCCTCGGTGAACATGTACACCGGCGTGGTGACGGCCGGCGCCGGGCTGCTGGCCCCGACCCAGACCCTGCGCGCCGAGGTCGCCTTCGAGCAGCAGTTCGCCGGGCGCGGGGCGCTGGCGGCGATCCTGCGCCAGGAGCAGATCGAGGACGTCATCGGCCTGGCGCCGGTGGCCGGGCCGAACGGGCTGTTCGATGCGCGCAGCAATGTCGGCCCTGGCCTGCGCCAGGTGCTGGAGCTGAACTCCACCGTGCCGCTGGACGCCGGCGGCATTTCCGGCGGCCTGCTGAAGGCGGGGCTCAAGGCCGTGCGCTCGGAGGTCACCGATGCGGCGACGGGCGAGCGGCGCAGCTATTCGGGCCAGTCGGCGCTGGAGTGGAACGCCGCCTTCACCCAGGACCTGCCGGCGTGGAACGCCACCTGGGGGGTCAACCTGTCGGGGGCGACGGACAAGACCGCCTACCGGTTCGACGGGACCGAGGCCAGCGGCGCCGAGCCCTTGGCCTCCGCCTTCGTCGACTATTCGCCGCGCTCGGACGTGACACTGCGGCTGGAGGTCAACAACCTGACGGCCCGCGGCGCCTGGAGCGAGCGCGACGTGCACGCCGGGCTGCGGCACGTCGCCGACCTCGTCTATGCCGAGCGGCGCGACGAGGAGAGCTATCGCAACGTGCGCGTCAGCCTGCGCAAGGCCTTCAACTAGGCTCGCTAGACGCCCGTCGAGCCGTGGCCGCCGGCGCCGCGGACGGTGTCGTCCAGTTCGTCGGCCTCGACCAGGACCCACTGCGGCGCCGCGGCGATGATCCCCTGGGCGATCCGGTCGCCGCGGCGGACGTGGAAGGCCTCGGCGCCCAGATTGATCAGGCAGACCAGGATCTGGCCGCGATAGTCGCAGTCGACGGTGCCGGGGGTGTTGACGATGGAGACGCCGTTCTTGGCGGCCAGGCCCGAGCGCGGGCGGATCTGCATCTCGTAGCCGATCGGCAGGGCGACGGCGAAGCCGGTCGGGATCAGCGCGCGGGCGTTCGGCTCGATGGTGATCGTCTCGCCGTCGGGCGTCGCGGCGCGGAAGTCGAAGCCGGCGGCGCCGGCGGTGGCGTAGGCGGGCAGGGGCAGGTCGTGGTTGCCCTCCCAGCGCTTGAAGGTCGCCGTCAGGGGCGCGCGCGGTTCAGTCATGGCTCTCGCCCTCCGATGATCGGTCAGGGCGGAATGCCAGAGGCCGGCCCCCGCCTCAAGGGCGAGGGCTGGACGCCGAGGTCAGTTCGTCGCCGGCAGGTTCTTCGCCAGGAAGGATTCCAGGGCCTGCAGCATCTGGGTGCGGGTCGCCGAGCGGGTCATGTCGTGGTTCTCGCCCGGCAGGACGACGTACTCGTAGGGCCGGCCCGCCGCCTTGAGGGCGTTGGCCATCACCTGCGATTGCTGGGGAGGGACGACGGTGTCCTGGTCGCCGTGGACCAGCAGCACCGGGGCGGTGGTCTTGCTCACCAGCAGGGCCGGCGACGTGGCGTTGAGCTTGCCCTTGTCGGCGGCGCCGAGCATGGTGCGCAGTTCGCCGACCTTGGCCGAGTCATCGCCCGAGGTGCGCCACTGCTGTTCGAGCATCAGGCCGAGGTCGGAGATCCCCGCGACCGAGGCGGCGCACTTGTAGGCGTCGGGATGCATGGTGGCGCCGGCCAGGGCGGCGTAGCCCCCGAAGCTGGCCCCGACGATGCACACCTTGCCGGCGTCGGCCTTGTCGGCGACGGCGGCGATCCCGTCGAGCAGATCGGTCTGCATCTTGCCGCCCCATTCGCCCCAGCCGGCCTTTTCAAAGGCGTCGCCGAAGCCCCAGGAGCCGCGGAACTGCGGCTGCAGCACCGCGTAGCCGCGAGTGGCGAGGAACTGGGCGACGTAGTCGAACACGTAGTCGTCGCGCATTGTGGGCCCGCCGTGCGGGAGCACGACCAGCGGCGGCTTGACGCCGGCGGCGAGGCCCGGCGGGAGGGTCAGGTAGGCGGGAATCTCCAGCCCGTCGCGGGCTTTGTACGTGATCCAGCTGGTCTGGCCGAGGGCGGCGTCTTTGAGTTCGGGATACTCGTCTCCCAGGGGGGAGAGCTCCTTGCGGCTCTTGTCGAACAGGTACCAAGCTGGCGGCGAGGACGGGGCCGTCGTCCAGATTACGAAGCGGGTGCGGTCCTCCGACCACTCGGCGAACCACACGTCTCGGTCTTTGAAGACCTTCGTCAAGGACGCATGGACGGCGCCGAGTTCCGAATCCAACCAGTGCAGGGTCCGCCGCTCGCCGCCGGTGGACATGGCCATGGGGGTGAGACGACGATAGTCCCAAAAGAGGTCGGGCGAGGCGCCGGCCAGCGGCTCGCCGACCGGCACGTCGGGCCCCCCGGCCAGCGGCTTGCGTAGAATCCGGTCGCCGTCGGCGATGTAGATGGCGTCTTCTGGCGAGGAGTAGCCGAGGTACTGACGGCGGCTGTCATAGTCGCTGCCATCCCACAGCAACGACCACTTGCGCGGGCCGGCGCCCCGACTGAAGACCGAGAAACGGTGCGTCAACTCGTCGATGTCCAAGCGCACCCGCGGCTCGCCGGCGGCGTTGAGCGCCCAACTAACTGTGTCGCTGTCGCCCAGTTCGATGCGCACCGCCTTGCCGGTGGCGGGGTCCGCCTTCATCAAGGCGGCGGCCCAGCCCTTGGTCCCCTTGCGCTGGATGCGGGTGTCCATGCCGCCGCTGGCCTCGAGGGGCGCAAGGCCCAAGAGAAAGACGCTGGCGGGCGGGCCGGCAAGCGTGCTGAACACCGGTTGCCGGACCAGATACTGCGAGAAATCGTCGTTCTCCAGCATCCGGGCTGCGACCCTGGCCTCGGTGGTGATCGCGAGGTTCCGCTCGTAGCGGTAGGACAGGCGCGGCCCGTCCTTTTTCCAGTAGCCCATCCGCGCCAGGACATGGTCATTGCCGGCCCAGCGGAGGCTGATCGCTTCGGCTTCGCCGAGCAGCAACACCGGCATGTTCGGATCGTCGATGGTGGCGATGGAGACGTAGCGCTTGTCGGACGTACCTCCGAGAATCGCCACGCGGCGGCCGTCCGGTGACATCGCTACGTCGGCGATGGCTGGCACGCGACCGAAGGCTGACGCGGGCGGGGGCGCAGACTGCGCCGATGTAACAAAACCAAGGACGCTCGCCGTCGCGGCGGCCGCCAGAACTCTACGCAGCAAAACACTTCCCCCCGGAATGCCCGCGACAAGGGTACACGCCGCCCAGCTGCATGCAAGGGTTGCGGAGCGTCAGGCGCCAGGCGGGGCCACGTAGCCGCCGAGCGCCTCGTCGATGGCCTGGGCGATGGAGAGGGTGCGGGAGTCGGCGCCGTGCGGGCCGATGATCTGAGCGCCGACCGGCAGGCCGCTGGCGGCCAGGCCGGCGGGGATGGTGGTGACCGGCAGGTGGCAGGCCGTGGCCAGGCCGATCCAGTTCAGCATGCCCGGATAAGGCGTCGAGGCGCCGTCCGACATCTTCAGCTTGCGGCTGGCGAAGGGCCTGTGGTCGTGCGGGAACGCGACCGTCGGCGCGACCGGCGCGAGGATGGCGTCGACGGCCCCGAAGGCGCTCGACATGGTGCTGCGCAGCCGGGCGCGGACCTCGTCGGCGGCGATCCACTCGGCGTGGCTGGCGGTGTAGGCTCGGGTCAGGCCGGCCCAGGACTCGCGCTTGGCGCCCAGGGCCAGGGCGACGGCGGCCGGGCCGCGCATGCGGCGCATGGCGGCGAGCGCCCGCGGGGAAATGTCGGTGGCGACCAGGGAGCCGAGCAGCACCTGATAGGCGTCCATCAGCTGGTCGAGCGGGACTGGCGCGGAGATCGGCCGCACCTCCACGCCCGCGGCGCGCAGCCGGCCGGCGAGATCCTCGAGCACGGCGCGGACCTCCGGATCGAGGGGGAAGCCCTCGAGCCAGAGACCGAGCTTCAGGGTCTTCAGGTCGGCCAGTTCAGCCTTGGCGGGAACCCCCTCGGCCAGGATCGAGAGCAGCAGCCGCAGGTCGCGAGCCGAGCGGGCCATCGGGCCGACGACGTTGAGGTCGCGCTCGGCGTGCGTGCCGGGCGCGGGCGGGATGTGGCCGACCTGCGAGACCAGGCCCCAGGTCGGCTTGTGCGAGAAGACGCCGCAGAAGCTGGCCGGAACCCGCAGTGAGCCGCCGATGTCGGAGCCGATCTCCAGGGCGGTGACGCCCACGGCCAGCGCGGCGGCCGCGCCGCCCGACGAGCCGCCCGGGGTGCGGGCGGGGTCCCAGGGGTTGTTGCTGGCCCCGTAGAGGTGATTGAACGACTGCCAGTCGGCGGCCATCTCCGGGACGTTGGTCTTGCCCCAGATCACCGCACCCGCCTGGCGGGCGGCGGCGACCACGGCGGCGTCGTCCGGCTTGCGGCGGCGCAGGGCCTCGAACCCCGACGAGGCGGCCATGCCGACCACGTCGAAGGTGTCCTTGACGGTCATCGGCAGGCCGGTCAGCGGCCCGCCGGCGCCCTTGGCCCGCAGGTCGTCGGCCGCCTTGGCGAAGTCGATGGCGCGCTCCAGGTCGGCGGCGACCACGGCGTTGAGGCGCGCGTGGGTCTGTTCGTGCCGGGCGAGAGAGAGCTTCAGCAACTCGACGGCGGAGACCTCCTTGGCCCTCAGCGCCGACAGTTGACCGGTGGCGTCGCGGGCGAGGAGGTCGGCCATCATTTCAGCCCCAGCACGTCCTGCATGTCGTAGAGGCCGGGCGGCTGGCCGGCGACCCAGCGGGCCGCCTCGACGGCGCCGCGGGCGAACAGGCCGCGGTCGCGGGCCGAGTGGCTGAGGGTGAGGATCTCGTCCTCGGCCGCGAAGATCACCGAGTGCTCGCCGATGATGCCGCCGCCGCGGATGACCGAGAAGCCGATCTCGCCGGTGGGACGGGCGCCGGTGATGCCGTCGCGCACGCGCTGGGCGACGTCGGCCAGCACGACCTGGCGGCCGCGGGCGGCGGACTCGCCCAGCATCAGGGCGGTGCCCGAGGGGGCGTCGACCTTGCGCTTGTGATGGCTCTCGGTGACCTCGATGTCGTAGCTGTCGGCGGCCAGGGCGCGGGCGGCCTGGGCGACGAGGCCCATCAGCATGTTGACGCCCAGCGAGTAGTTGCCGGCGAAGACGATCGGGACGGACTTCGCCGCCGCCGCGATGGCGTCGATTTCTTCAGGCGAGGCGCCGGTGGAGCCGATCACCAGGGCCGGGGCGCCGCGGGCGGCGGCGGCCTGCGCCAGGGCGACCGAGGCGGCCGGGGTGGTGAAGTCGATCACGACCTGGGCGGCGGCCAGCGCCTGATCGAGCGGCACGAGGCCCTCGCCCTCGGCCCCCGGGCGGTCGAAGCGGGCGGCGAGGCGGACGTCCTGGCGGCCGGAGACCACGGCGCTCACGGCCTGGCCCATGCGGCCGAGCGCGCCGGCCACGGCGATGTCGATGGGGGCGGTCACGGGGAACTCTCCAGGACGCTGAACTTGAGCGGTAGTCTCGCGTCCTGGGGTGCGCGGTCAAGGGCGGGCCGCCGGTCCAGGTCCGGGAACCGCCAGCACGTCCGACGTTCGGGCGGCCATGCGACCGGCGGGGACGGCCCGGCGACGAAGGCCGCCGTCGCCGGGTTTCAACTTCGCCGCATTGTAGTCAAGCTGTGCGGGAACATCGGTCGCCAGACCTCGGAGCCGCCCAGATGAAGACCCTATTCGCCAGCGCCCTGGCGCTTTCGCTCGCCTTCGCAGCGCCCGGACACGCCCAGCAGGCGATCGAACCGCGCGCCAGCGTCGGACAGCTCGCCGACGCCATCGCGGCCCGCTACTTCGACGAGGCCAAGGGCGCGAAGATCGCCGCCGAGCTGCGCGCCGAGGCCAAGAAGGGGACCTATGACAAGCTGACAGACCCGCGCGACTTCTCCGCCGCCCTGACCGAGCGGCTGCAGCCGCAGGACGGGCACTTTGCGGTCAACTGGTCGCCGCCGGCGCCGGCGCCGGCGGCCGCAGCGCCGGTGCGGCGCGGGCCGCCGTCGTTCCTGTCGCGGCGCGGCGGCTATGGCTTCGTGGCGGTGAAGGTGCTGCCGGGCAACATCGGCTACATCGACACCCGCGGCTTCGCCGACTTCCAGCCCGACGGCGACCCGTCGGCGCGCGAGGCGGCGGATGCGGCCCTGGCCTTCGTGGCCGACACCGATGCGGTGATCTTCGACATGCGCGACAACGCCGGCGGCTCGCCGGCCATGGTCGGCTATCTGATCGGGCACTTCGTCCCGGCCGACGCCAAGATCTACAACACCTTCAAGCTGCGCGGCGAGCCGGACGAGGTCGAGGCGCCGACCGTGCCGATCAAGGGCGAGCGCCGCCTGGACGCCCCGCTCTACGTGCTGACCAGCGCGCGCAGCGCCTCGGCGGCCGAGAGCTTCGCCTACACCCTGCAGGCGGCGAAGCGGGCGACCATCGTCGGCGAGACCACGGCCGGCGGGGCCAATCCGGGCGGCGGGGTTCCGCTGGCCGGCGGGCTCTCGGTGTTCATCTCGGACGGCACGCCGATCAATCCGATCACCGGCAAGAACTGGGAAGGCGTGGGCGTGACGCCAGACGTGGCGGTTCCGGTCGCCGAGGCCCTGACCCGCGCCCAGCAGCTGGCGTTCACGAAACTGGCCTCCGCGCCGCTGGGCGAGCCGGCCCTGACCGAGAACCGCTGGACGCTGGAGGCGCTGTCCTCGGCCCCGGCGATCGGGGCGCAGGCCCTGGCCCGCTACGAGGGCGGCTATGGCCCCTATCAGGTCAAGGTGGTTGATGGGCGGCTGCAGCTGACGATCGGCCGGCGGCTGCCGAGCGTGCTGTCGCCGCTGGACGACAAGGGCCTGTTCTTCGTCGAAGGCGCCCCCGCGCGGCGGGTCCGTTTCGACGATGGGGCGCTGGTCTTGCTTACTGCGGACGGGTCGGAGACGCGGCAAGCGCGCCACGGCGCCGCAACGGGAGCAAGCTAGGACAGCGTTCGGCGGTTGTCAGGGCGCGCTGCGGCTCTATAGGTTGGCGCCCTTTCAGACCAAGCGGGCCCTTAGGGGCCAAGAGGAAACGCCGCCCCGATGAGCGACGCCGAGAAACGCACCTTCACCGACGAGGAAGCGCTGAGCTTCCACAAGCACCCGACGCCCGGAAAGATCGCCATCGCGCCGACCAAGCCGATGGCCACCCAGCGGGACCTGTCGCTTGCCTATTCGCCGGGCGTGGCCGTACCGGTGCTCAAGATCGCGGAAGATCCGGAAGCGGCCTACGACTACACCTCCAAGGGCAACCTGGTGGCGGTGATCTCGAACGGCACCGCGATCCTCGGGCTCGGCAACCTCGGCGCCCTGGCCTCCAAGCCGGTGATGGAGGGCAAGAGCGTCCTCTTCAAGCGCTTCGCCGACGTCGACTCGATCGACATCGAGGTCAGCGCCACCGATCCCGACGAGATCATCACGGTGGTCAAGAACATCGGCGTGACCTTCGGGGGCATCAACCTCGAGGACATCAAGGCCCCCGAGTGCTTCCGCATCGAGACCGAGCTGCAGGAGCTGCTCGACATCCCGGTGTTCCACGACGACCAGCACGGCACGGCGATCATCTCGGCCGCCGGCCTGATCAACGCCTGCGCCATCACCGGCCGCGACATCTCCAAGATCAAGGTGGTGCTGAACGGCGCCGGGGCGGCGGGCATCGCCACCCTCGACCTGATCAAGGCCATGGGCGTGTCGCCGGAAAACGCGATCGCCTGCGACTCCAAGGGCGTGATCTATCGCGGCCGCCCGAACGACATGAACCAGTGGAAGAGCGCCCACGCCGTCGAGACCGACGCGCGCACGCTGTCCGAGGCCCTGGTCGGTGCTGACGTGTTCATCGGCCTGTCGGTCAAGGGCGCCCTGACCCAGGACATGATCAAGGAGATGGCGCCCAAGCCGATCATCTTCGCCATGGCCAATCCCGACCCGGAGATCACCCCGGAAGAGGTCTATGCCGTCCGCTCCGACGCCATCGTCGCCACCGGCCGCTCGGACTATCCCAACCAGGTCAACAACGTCCTGGGCTTCCCCTACATCTTCCGCGGCGCGATGGACGTGCGCGCCCGCCGCGTGAACATGGAAATGAAGATCGCCTGCGCCAACGCCCTGGCGCAGCTGGCCCGCGAGGACGTGCCCGACGAGGTCGCCGCCGCCTATCACGGCACGCAGCTGAAATTCGGGCCGCAGTACATCATCCCGACCCCGTTCGACCCGCGCCTGATCGCCTACATCCCGCCGTTCGTCGCCCAGGCGGCGATGGACACCGGGGTGGCCCGCAAGCCGATCGTCGACATGGACGCCTACCGGGACTCGCTGGCCCAGCGCCTCGACCCGACCGCCGCCTTCCTGCAGAAGCTGCAGGGCGCGGTGCTGAAGGCCCCGAACAAGCGCATCGTCTTCGCCGAGGGCGAGGAGCCGACGGTGATCCGCGCGGCGCACGCCTTCGAGGCCGCGGGCCTGGGCCATGCGGTTCTGGTCGGCCGCGACGAGCTGGTGAAGGAGAACATGATCGAGGTCGGGCTGGACCCGGCCGAGACCAAGCTCGAGATCATCAACGCCCGCGTCTCGCGCCATAACCCCGAGTTCGTGGACTTCCTCTACGAGCGGCTGTCGCGCCAGGGCTACCTGAAGCGCGACGTGCAGCGCCTGATCAACCAGGACCGCAACTCGTTCGCCGCCTCGATGGTGGCGCTGGGCTACGCCGACGGCATGGTCACGGGCGTGACCCGCTCCTACGACCAGGTGCTGGAAGAAGTGCTGCGGGTGATCGACCCGGCCCCCGACGGCCGGGTGATGGGCATGAGCGTGGTGCTGGCCAAGGGCCACACCCTGTTCATCGCCGACACCAACGTCACCGAGATGCCCGAGGCCGAGGAACTTGTGGAGATCGCCATGGAGGCGGCCCGCACGGTCAAGTCGCTGGGCTATGTGCCGCGCGTGGCCTTCATGTCCTACTCGACCTTCGGCAATCCGATGGGCGTGCGGTCCGAGAAGGTGCGCGACGCGGTGGCGATGCTGGACATGATGGACGTCGACTTCGAGTACGAAGGCGAAATGCCGCCGGAACTGGCGCTCGACCCCAGCAAGCGGGTCAACTATCCGTTCATGCGCCTGACCGGCCCCGCCAATGTGCTGATCATGCCGGCCATTCACTCGGCGGCGATCTCGACCCAGCTGGTGCAGTCCCTCGGCGGCGCGACCGTGATCGGTCCGCTGCTGCTGGGCCTGTCGAAGTCGGTGCAGATCGCGCCGCTGTCGGCCTCGGTGTCGCGCGTGCTGCAGATGGCGACCCTGGCCGCCTACGAGCAGGACGCCGTCGAGGCGCAAGCGTGAGCCTCGCGCTCAACAGGTTGAACTAACCAGCCGCCCGCTCCTCGGGGTGCGGGCGGCTTGGCCGTCCCACCCCGAACGACAAGGAGCGCGACCATGACCGGTCTGAGCATCGGCATCGATTTCGGCACGACCAACACGGTCGTCGCGCTCGCAGGGGCCGACGGGCCGGCGCATCTGGTGAGGTTCCCGGCCCCCGAGAAGGAGGTCTTCGCCTTTCGCTCGGCGCTGTCGTTCTACGCGCCGCCGGAGCGGCCCAACGACCGCGAGGTCGAGGCCGGGCCCTGGGCGATCGAGGCCTATGTGGAGGATCCGCTGGAGACGCGGTTCATCCAGTCGTTCAAGAGCTTCGCGGCCTCGGAGAGCTTCACCGAGACCCAGATCATCGGCCGCCGCTACGTGTTCGAGGACCTGCTCTCGGCCTTCCTGCTGAAGCTGCGCGACCACGCGGGCGCGGACCTGGCCCAGCTGCCCAAGCGGGTGATCGTCGGGCGGCCGGTCACATTCGCCGGCGGCTCGCCGAACGAGGAACTGGCCCTCAAGCGCTACGAGACGGCGTTCCAGCGGCTGGGGTTCGAGGAGATCCTCTATTCCTACGAGCCGGTCGGGGCGGCGTTCTTCTTCGCCCGCGAGCTGACCCAGGACGCCACCGTGCTGGTCGGCGACTTCGGCGGCGGGACCAGCGACTTCTCGATCATCCGCTTCACCCGCGAGAACGGCGAGATCCGCTCGACGCCGCTCGGCCGGGCCGGGGTGGGCGTGGCGGGCGACGCCTTCGACTACCGGATCATCGACAACCTGGTCTCGCCGGAGCTGGGCAAGGGCTCGAGCTACAAGTCGTTCGGCAAGATCCTGCCGGTCCCGAACCGCTACTATTCGACGTTCGCGCGCTGGGATCAGCTGGCCCTGATGCGGGCCAGCCGCGACATGCGCGAGATCCGCAAGCTGGTCCGCGAGGCGGTCGAGCCCGAGAAGATCGAGCGCCTGGTCGAGGTGCTGGACGAGAACTACGGCTACCGGCTGTACCGCGCGGTGTCGGCCCTGAAGGAGGCGCTGTCCTCGCAGGAGACGGCGGAGTTCCGGTTCGAGGCCGGCAGCATCGACATCTCGCGCCAGGTCGAGCGGGCCGAGTTCGAGGACTGGATCGCGCCGGAACTGCACCTGATCGAGGACGCGGTCGACCGGGCGATGAGCGACGCCGGGCTCAACGCCGGCGGCGTCGACCGGGTGTTCCTGACCGGCGGCTCGTCGCTGGTGCCGGCGGTGCGCGACATCTTCTACCGCCGGTTCGACGCGGCGAAGATCGAGAGCGGTTCGGAACTGGAGTCGATCGCCTCGGGCCTGGCGCTGATGGGCCGCGAGCGCGACCTGACCAAGTGGGCGCGCGGAGCCGGCTCCGGCGCCTAGTGCGCGTCGTCCCAGTTGGCGGCGGCGCGGGCCTCGACGACCAGCGGCACCGACAGCGCCACGGCCGGCTCGCCGGCGCGCTCCATGATCTTCTTCACGACGGCGATGGTGGCCTCAGCCTCTGCTTCTGGGGCCTCGAAGACCAGTTCGTCGTGCACCTGCAGCAGCATCCGGGCCTGCAGGCCGGCGGCCTTCAGCGCGCCCGGCATGCGGATCATCGCCCGGCGCATGACGTCGGCCGCCGCGCCCTGGATCGGGGCGTTGATCGCCGCGCGGTCGCCGAAGGCGCGCTCGGCCTGCGACTTTGAGTTCACGGCCGGGATGTGGACCTTGCGGCCGAAGATCGTGGTCACGAAGCCCTGGGTGCGCGCCGCCTGCTTGGTGCGGTCCATGTAGGCGCGGATGCCGGGGAAGCGCTCGAAGTAGGTCTTGATATAGGCCCCGGCCTCGTCCTGCGGGATCGAGAGCTGGTTGGCGAGGCCGAAGGCCGAGATGCCGTAGACGATGCCGAAGTTGATCGCCTTGGCGCGGCGCCGGGTCTCGGACGGCATGCCCTCGATCGGCACGCCGAACATCTCCGAGGCGGTGGCCGCGTGAATGTCGTGGCCCTCCATGAAGGCCTTCTTCAGCTGCGGGATGTCGCCGACGTGGGCGAGGATGCGCAGCTCGATCTGGCTGTAGTCGGCGCTGATCAGCACGTGGCCCGGCTCGGCGATGAAGGCCTTGCGGATGCGCCGGCCTTCCTCGGTGCGGATCGGGATGTTCTGCAGGTTCGGATCGGACGACGACAGCCGCCCGGTGGTGGTGGAGGCCAGGGCGTACGAGGTGTGCACCCGGCCGGTGCGCGGCGCGATCGCGGCGACCAGGTTGTCGGTATAGGTGCCCTTCAGCTTCGACAGCTGGCGCCAGTCCAGCAGCACCCGCGGCAGCTCGTGGCCCTGGGCGGCCAGATCCTCCAGCATCGAGGCGTCGGTCGAGGCCGCGCCGGTGGCGGTGGTGCGCCCGGAGGCCAGCCCCATCTCCTGGAACAGCAGCTCGCCGATCTGCTTGGGGCTGCCCAGGTTGAACGGACGCCCGGCGATCCGGTGCGCCTCGGCCTCCAGCTCGCCCATCCGCACCGAGAAGTCGTTGGAGAGCTTGCGCAGGGTCTCGGTGTCGACCTTGATCCCCTCGTTCTCCATGGTCGCCAGCACCGGCGGCATGCCGCGCTCGAGGGTCTCGTAGACCGTCAGCAGGCCTTCGTGCGCCAGGCGCGGCCGAAGGTGCTGGTAGAGCCGCAGCGTGACGTCGGCGTCCTCGGCCGCGTAGCAGGTCGCCGGGTCCAGCGGCACGTGCTTGAAGCTCTTCTGAGATTTGCCGGTCCCGGTCACAGCCGAGAACTTGATCGGCTCGTGCTCCAGCCAGCGCTTGGAGAGCTCGTCCATGCCGTGGCTCTTATGCAGCCCGCCTTCCAGGGCGTAGCTGATCAGCATGGTGTCTTCGATCGGCGCGACCTTGATCCCGTGGCGGTCGAGGACGGCGATATCGTACTTGGCGTTCTGCGCCACCTTCAGCACCGCCGGGTCTTCCAGCAGCGGCTTGAGCCGGGCGATCACTTCGTCCAGCGACAGCTGCTCGATGGCTTCCGGCGGCTCGAACTCCAGCCCGCCCGAGCTCTCGTTCTCGTGGCCGACGGGAATGTAGCAGGCCTCGCCGGGCGCCACGGCCAGGGACACGCCGCAGAGCGCCGCATTGGCCGAGGACAGGGCGTCGGTCTCGGTGTCGAAGGCCACGACGCCGACGGCCTTGGCGCGGGCGATCCAGGCGTCCAGCGTCGGCAGATCGCGCACGCAGACATAGTCGCTGGGGTTGATGGCCGTGGCCGCGGGCGCGGCCGGCCTGGGAGCCGGGGCCGCGGGCGCCGCCGCCGCGCCGCCGCCGGCGACCCGGCGGGCGAGAGTGCGGAACTCCATCTCCTCAAGGAAGGCGGCCAGTTCCTCGGCGTTGGGGTCGTCGACGACCAGGGCGTCGATCGGCTCGGGCAGGGGCGTGTCGCAGTCCAGGCGCACCAGTTCGCGGGAGAGACGGATCTGGTCGGCGAACTCGATCAGGGTGTCGCGGCGCTTGGGCTGCTTGATCTCGCTGGCGCGGGCCAGCAGCGTGTCCAGGTCGCCATACTCGTTGATCAGCAGGGCGGCGGTCTTGACGCCGATGCCCGGCGCGCCCGGCACGTTGTCGACGCTGTCGCCGCACAGGGCCTGGACGTCGACCACCTTGTCCGGCGGCACGCCGAACTTCTCGATCACCTGTTCTCGGCCGATCTTCAGGTTCTTCATGGTGTCGAGCATCGACACCCGGTCCCCGACCAGCTGCATCAGGTCCTTGTCGGACGAGATGATCGTCACCTCGCCGCCGGCGTCGCGCACCTTGCAGGCATAGGCGGCGATCAGGTCGTCGGCCTCGTAGCCGGGCAGCTCCAGGCTGGGGATGCCGAATGCCCGCGTGGCGCGGCGCATCAGCGGGAACTGCGGGATCAGGTCCTCGGGCGGCGGCGGCCGGTGGGCCTTGTACTGATCGTAGAGCTTGTTGCGGAACGTCTTCTCCGAGTGGTCGAAGATCACCGCCAGGTGGGTCGGCGCCTCCGGCTGCGCCTTCATCTCGACCAGCAGCTTCCACAGCATGTTGCAGAAGCCGCTGATCGCCCCGATCGGCAGCCCGTCCGACTTGCGGGTCAGCGGCGGCAGCGCGTGGTAGGCGCGGAAGATGAAGCCCGACCCGTCGACCAGGTACAACCGCACGGCCGGGCCGTCCTGGGTCTGTTCGCGAGGGATGTCGGCGAGGGTCGGGGCGGCGAGGGGCGCGTCGGTCATGGCGGGAACATAGGGTGCACGCGCGCGAAGGTCACCCCGCCCGCGCAGCTCACCGGCGCGATCGGCGATGGCGCGCGCGCGAGCCGTCCCGATGCCGCGAAATTTTAGATCGCGGCGTCAAAAGCGCGCGTTATGCGTAAAATCTGCAAAGTACAGACAAAGTACAGAATTCAAGTGATCGCGCATCAGTTTTGTTGATCGGCGAGTAACTTCGAATCAATACAATCGTGGAATGTCTATGTGATCGATTGGGGGCGCCTGGTTCGTGGAGATTCTCGGACTCTGCTTTAGCGGCGATATCCAGGGCGTCGCCACGCGCCATGACGGCGCGCTGGTCCTGATCTCCTACCTCGTGGCGGTGGTGGCCTCGTTCACCGCGCTGGACATGGCCGAGCGGCTCCATGCGACCCAGGGGCCGTCGCGCCGCTTCTGGCACCTGGGCGCGGCCCTGGTGCTGGGCGGCGGGGTCTGGTCGATGCACTTCATCGCCATGCTGGCCTACCGCACGCCGTTCCAGGTCGAATACGATCCGGGCCTGACCATCCTTTCGGGCGTGATCGCGACGCTCGCGACGGCCGGCGGACTGTCGGTGATCGCCGACGACGGCGGCTGGCGGCGCATCCTGGCCGGCGGCGCGCTGGTCGGGCTCGGCGTGGCGGTCATGCACTACATGGGCATGGAGGCCATGAGCGTGCCGGGCGAGGTCTATTACCGCCCGCAGCACTTCGGCCTGTCGGTGCTGATCGCGGTGGCGGCGGCGAGCATCGCCCTGTGGCTGGCGCTGCATCTGCGGACCACGCGCCAGCGCGCGGTGGCCGCAGTGGTCATGGCCGCGGCGATCTGCGGCATGCATTTCACCGGCATGGCCGGCACCGTCATCGTCGCCGGGCCAGGCCTGACGCAGGCCGACGACGGACAGCTGGTGTCCGGCTCACTGCTTTCGGCGACCATCGTCGCCTGCACGGCCCTGATCCTCACCGTGGGCCTGATGTGCGCCTATATCGACCGCCGGCTGGAGGCGCGCTCGCTGGCCGAGGCCGAGCGCCTGCGCGCCGCGAACGGGCAGCTGGAGGAGTCCGTCCAGTCGCGGACGGTCGACCTGACGACGGCGTTGGCCGCGCTGGACGAGCAACGCCGACGGGCTGAGGAGGCCAACCGCGCCAAGTCGGACTTCCTGGCCAATATGAGTCACGAGCTGCGTACGCCGCTGAACGCGGTGATCGGTTTCGCCGACATCCTGCGCATGCGCGGCGAGCCGCTGACCGAGCGCCAGGGCGAAGCGGTCGACCAGATCCACGCCGCCGGCCGCCACCTGCTGGCCCTGATCGAGGAGGTGCTGGACTTCGCCAAGATCGAGAGCGGCAAGGTCTCGGTCTCGATCGAGGCGATCGACCCGCAGGAGGTGGCCCAGGCCCTGGCCGGGACCTTCAGGCCGATGGCGGACAAGGCCGGCATCTCGCTGAGCGTGGCCGACGCGGCCGGCGAGGTGGCGGTTCGCGCCGACCACCTGCGCCTCAAGCAGGTGCTGGCGAACCTGATCTCGAACGCCATCAAGTACAATCGCCCGCGCGGCGCGGTCGAGGTCGAGATCCGCGCGCTGGGCGACCGGGTGCGGATCAGCGTCCGCGACACTGGCCTGGGCATTCCGGCCGGACGCATGGCCGACCTGTTCGAGCCGTTCGAGCGCCTTGGGCGCGAGGGCTCCGGGGTCGAGGGCGCGGGGCTTGGGCTGGCGCTGACCCGCCGGTTGGTGGAAGCCATGGGTGGGAAACTTGACGTTCAGAGCCTGGAAGGCGTCGGCTCGACCTTCATCGTCGACCTGCCCAGCGCCGAACCGGCCCAGGTCGCCACCCGCGCCGAGGATCGCCGCCAGGCCATGGCCGGCAAGGCTCCGGACGCGGTCGTGCTCTACATCGAGGACAACGCCTCAAATATCCGCCTGATGCGCCACATCGCCGACGCGCTCGGCAGCCTAGACCTGCACGTCGCCGAGCTGCCGATGGAGGGGCTGGAGCTGGCCGCCCGCCTGCGGCCCGACGTGATCCTGCTGGACATCAACTTACCAGGCATGGACGGCTTTGAGGTCAAGGCGCGGCTGGAGGCCGATCCGGCGACGCGCGACATCCCGGTCATCGCGATCTCGGCCAACGTGCTGGCCGAGACCGTGACCCGCGGCAAGACCTCCGGCTTCAACGGCTATCTGACCAAGCCGATCAACATCGAGGCGCTGGTGGCGGCGATCACCGAGGCGGTCGAGCCGCCGCCGCAGCAGGGCGCGGTCAGCGCCTAGCCGACCGGCTTGTCGAGGTCGGCCGAAGCCAGCCGACGGGGGATGTCAGTGGCCGTGCGGGCCTTCGTAGACGCCGGGGGCCAGGCGTTCGTCCTCGGGGCCTTCCGAACCGTCGGGCAGCACGAAGCGGCGGTCGCAGTAGGGGCATTCGACGAAGGTCGCCTCGCCCATCTCCAGCCATACGCGCGGATGGCCCAGCGCGCCGCCGACGCCGTCGCAGGCGACCCGGCCCGAGCGCACGATCACCACTTCCGACGGCGGCAGGTCGGCGGTCTGCGCGCCCTTGGCGGGCATGGGCTCCAGTTGCGAGGAGCGGCCTTGGTCGGGAACGGGGGCTTTACGGGCCATTCTTGAACTCTCCGGCGGCGGAAGCTTGGCGGATGCGCCGCACGCGCCTAGGTATCGGACCACGGCTTCGCCCGTCAATGCACGCCCCGGACACAAAGAGACGCATGGACCTACCTGAGTTCGCCATTGAGGCCGAAGGCGTCGTCAAGATCTACCCGGCGACCAAGACCGCCCCGCAGATGCACGCCCTGCGCGGCCTGGACCTGAAGATCCCGCGTGGATCGATCTTCGGGCTGCTGGGTCCGAACGGGGCCGGCAAGTCGACCTTCATCAACACCCTGGCCGGCCTGACCAAGAAGACGTCGGGCACGGTTCGGATCTGGGGCCGCGACATCGACCAGCGCCCCCGCGACGCCCGCGCCGCGATCGGCGTGGTGCCGCAGGAGATCGCCGCCGACCCGTTCTTCACCCCGCGCGAGTCGCTGGAAGTGCAGGCCGGGATGTACGGCGTGCCGCCGGCCGAGCGCCGGACGATGGAGCTGCTGAACGCGCTGGGCCTGGGCGACAAGGCCGGGGCCTATGTCCGCCAGCTGTCGGGCGGGATGAAGCGCCGCCTGATGGTGGCCAAGGCGATGGTGCACAATCCGCCGGTGCTGATCCTCGACGAGCCGACCGCCGGCGTCGATGTCGAGCTGCGCCGCCAGCTGTGGAACTATGTGGTCGAGCTGAACCGCAAGGGCGTGACCATCGTCCTGACGACCCACTATCTGGAAGAGGCGCAGGAGCTCTGCGACCAGATCGCCATCGTCAACCGCGGCGAGGTGGTGGCCTGCGAACCGACCTCCAGCCTGCTGCGCCGCCTGGACACCCGCAATGTCGTGGTGACTCCGGAGGAGCCGCTGCTGACGGCGCCCGACCTGCCCGGCTTCGAGACCAAGCCGCGGGCCGGCGGCGCCTTCCAGGTGACCTATCGCACCGGCCATTCGAGCGTCGAACAGGTGCTGGCCGCGGTGCGCGCCACGGGCCTGCACATCAAGGACATCGCCACCGAGGACCCGGATCTGGAGGACGTCTTCGTCTCGCTGACCACGGCGGGCGCCTGAGCGCTTCCGTTTCGCCCAGGTTTCGGCTAGACAGCGCAACTCGCTCAAACGCACCCGTAGCTCAGCTGGATAGAGCGTTGCCCTCCGAAGGCAAAGGTCACACGTTCGAATCGTGTCGGGTGCGCCAGCGATTTCAATGACTTAGGTCCTCCGTGCAGCCGGTCTAGCAGGGTCAGGTCACCACCTACTCACTACCGCGGACTGTCGGATCACAATGTCGTTGCCCTCCGCCCCAGCCATCGCAGGACCGATTGCCTTGCCGGCAGTGGGCGGCTTGACGGCCCCGATGCTTACCTCGCTGACAAATGCGCTCGGGGTTCCGCGGAATGTCTTGGCCGCCGACGACCAAATCGAGCACGCCTGGACGACACTGCCGCGCCTGATTGCCCAAATTCCGGTGGAGCACCGCTCAGAGACGCTGGTGCGAATGTGTGTTGCCGTTGCGACGGGCCTGTTCGACGCGGCGATCAACTACGCGTGGAACGCCGCCGTCGTCGAGCTGCGGGAAAAGGTGAGGCGGTTTGGCCTGGCCGTTGTTCCCCAGGTTACGAACAAGCCCTTCGACGAGCGCACGCTCGTCGAGCTAAAGGACGCCGACCTCCTGCAGCTCTGCTTGAAGCTGAACCTGATCTCCGAGGAGGGATATTTCTTCCTCGACCAGTGCCGTGACACCCGGAACAACTTCTCGGCCGCCCACCCCACCATGGGTGGTCTGGATGAGCACGAATTCATCGCGTTCCTGAACCGCTGTGCAAAGCACGCCCTGTCCAACGAACACAACCCGCGCGGGGTGGACATTCAGGGATTGATCGGTGCGGTGAAGGGCGCGCGGTTCACCGCGCAGCAGGTTGATGCTTGGGCCGAGCGGCTGGCGCAAACCTTCGACGCGCAACGCGAGCTCCTCATCGGCACCCTCCACGGGATCTATTGCGACCCAGCATCCGGGGAGGAGGCAAGGGTCAACGCGCTCTCGATTTGCGAGCGCTTGGCCGCCAGCTTCAGTCCGAGAACCAAGTCAGATCTTGTTGACCGCCATCAGGACTATTTGGCCAAGGGCGAGGAGGCTCGCCACAAGGCCTCGCAAGCTTTCTTCGAACGTCTTGGGTTGCTGGCGCTCCTCAGCGAGACCGAGCTTCACGCCTTGGTCACCTCCGCTGCTCGCAACCTGCTTTCGGTCCACAACGCCTACAACAACTTCTACAACGAGCCGCCTTTCGCGGAACGCCTCGCCGCCGTCACCGGTCAGAACCGCGTCCCTGAGACAGCGCAATACGAGTTCGTCCACGCGGTCGTGACCTGCGCGACGGGCAACCAGTGGGGCATTTCGAACGCGGCCATGGGTGATTACGAGAAGATGATCCGCTCATTCTCCCCGCAGGAGATCCGGATCATGCTGCAGCTCCTAGAGCAGAATACGATCGTACGCGCGCGGGTCATGGCGCATGGGCGATGCCGGACACAATTCGCGCAACTCGTCCGGCTGCTCGACGGCTCCAGTGTGCCGACTTCGGCCCGGCAGGCTTACGAGGGCTGGCTGACGGTGCCGGTCTAGGTAGCGCAAGGAAAAGCCGCGCTCGATTGAGCGTGGCTCCATAATCATCGAGCGGACGGACGGCCGGCTATCCTCAAAGCCGAGCGTGCGTAGTTGCGGGGACTTGCGGCCTTCATGCCCGGCCCTACTATGCGGCTGACCCAGCTCAAGGCGTGTCGTCAGCCCCGACGACCGGTCCAGGCCGTGCTCGACGCTAGGTCGCTGCGGCTTGCGCCGGCTTGTCCTCGGCGAGCTGCAGGGTGTGCAGGTTCTTCTGGCGCAACTCCTCGCCCGCTTCGTCGAAGAAGAACGGCAGGAAGGCGTAGCGGCGGCCCTGGGTGACGGGGGTGGCCTCGTGCAGCAGCGAGCAGGAGAAGACCACGGCGCCGCCGGTCGGCGGGCGATAGGTCTTTGGGCCGAATTCGGGGAAGCGCAGGTCCCCGCCCTCGAACTCCTCGGCGTTCAGGTTGATCGAGCAGGCGAACTTGCGGTGCGCGGTGGCCGAGGTGGTGTTGTCGCGGTGCGGGCGGAAGTAGCCGCCGTCGTCGGCGTCGTAGCAGGCGACGATGTAGCGCTCGATCCGCGTCGGGTTGAACTGGAAGGCGCGGTTGATCTGGCGGATGAGGCGGGTCTCGATCCGCGAACGCAGCTCCACACGGAACGCGTTGTCCTCGATGGTGGCGTCCTTGCGGCTCTTGAAGTCGTCGAGCACGGCGACCGTCTTGCCGCCGACCTGGCGCATGGTGCCGGAGGGCAGGCCGCCCTGCCGGTCATAGAAATCGACCAGCCGCCGGCACATTTCGGGCTCGAACACGCGGGGCACGACCAGCACCGGCGCGTGCAGCGGGACACCGGCATGGTCGCCGGGGTCGGGCAGGGCGCGCAGTGCCGCGAACACCTGATCGGTCTGGTCCATGGTCCCGGTCATCAGAATCCGCAGGCTCGGGTCGATGAGGCACCAGTACGGCGTCTCGGCTCCGTCGGCGGAGAGGGCGCCGAACGCCCGGCTGATCGCGCCGTCGCGGTCGAAGAACCACATCACCCCGGCGCGGTCGCGGGCCCGCGAGAAGCTCTCCCGATCGCGCAGCACGCCGAACGAGACCAGCTTGTCCTGATCGAACAGGACCTGATGGGCCTCCATGGCGGCCAGCGCCTGCTGGCGCGCGGCGGCGTCGCTCGGCAGGAAGGCCAGGAGCGTGAAGCGCCCTCCCAGGCTGGAGAAACTGAAGTTGGCGGTGCTGGGCGTCGGAGCGCTGAACCAGGGAGCGGCTTGACCGGGCTGCATGATCATGCCGGTTTGGTCGCGTGGACGCCTTACGCCCACAAGCATAAGAAGCTTATAAGCAAGGACGCCCCGCCCGAGGGTATAAGGCCCGCATAATTGTACCGCGGCGCGGCTGCGGCCATGGTCTCGCTGTCGGCGGCCTCGCTCGTCTCCCACCTATCGAGCCTGGGGTTCCCACGGACAGGCGGACGCCGTCGACGCCCGGCTTTGCAAGGATCCGCATGGCGCGGGATTGGACATTCAGCCCCATGGGGCTCCGCGGCGCGTGGCGCTATCTCGTCGCGTTCGGGTTCGTGGCGATGTCGACCGCCGTCGCCGAAGTGATCTACCGGGTCTTTCAGACCGACCGCCTGTCGATGGTGTTCCTGGCCGGGGTGCTGGTCTCGGCGGTCACCCTGGGGCCCGGGCCGGCCTATTTCGCGGCCGCCATCGCCTTCCTGATCTACGAAATCTACCTCGTCGAGCCGCGGTTCGAGTTCGCCCTGACCTCGGCCGAGGACTTCCTCGTGCTCTTTGTCTTCCTGGCCGTCGCGGTCCTGACCGGCGGCCTGGCCGGGCGGCTGCGGGAGGCCCAGCGGCGGGCCGAGGCGCGGGCCCGCACCTCCAGCGCGCTGTTCCGGGCCAGCGAGGAATTCTCCGCCTCGGACGACGAGGACGCCGTGCGCCAGGCGCTGGCCCATCGCATCGCCGAGGCGGGGCGACAGGCGGCGGTGTTCGATGGCGCGCGCTGGTGGACGGCGCCGGACGGGGTGGAACCGCCCGAGCAACTGCTGCGCGCCGCCGGCGCCCCCGTGACCCAAGTCGCCACGCGCAGGGTCGATGAGTGGCGCCTGCGCCCGCTGCGCGCCGACGACCAGGCCCTGGGCCTGGCGGCGTGGCGCTCGACCGAGCGGCTTCACCCCGACGATGACGAGCGGCTGGTGGAGGTGCTGGTCGACATGGCGGCGGCGGCCGTCGCCCGCTCGCGCCTGTCCGGAGAGCGCGCCGAGATGGAGGCGCGCGTGCGCACCGAGCAGCTGCGCCACGCGCTGCTGTCGTCGATTTCCCATGACCTGCGCACGCCGCTGGCCGCCATCCTCGCCTCGGCCAGCAGCCTGCGCGAGTTCGGCGACCGGTTCGACGCGGCGGTGCGCGACGACCTGACCCTGACGATCCAGGAGGAGGCCGAGCGCCTGAACCTGTTCGTCGGCAATCTGCTGAACATGACCAAGTTGGAATCGGGCGCGCTGAGCATCGAACCGGTGGTCTTCGGCATGGGCGAGGTGATGGGACGGGTGGTCCAGCGGCTGGGCAAGCGCGCGGGCGAGCGTGAGCTCGTCGCCCACGGGGGCGAGGCCTTGCTGGCGCTGGGCGATCCGATCCTGGCTGAGCAGGCCCTGGCCAATGTCGTCGAGAACGCCGTGCGGTTCTCGCCCAACGGCGCGCGGATCGAGGTCTCGGCGCATGGCGTGGACGGCCGCGTGGTGGTCGAGGTGACCGACGAGGGGCCGGGCGTGCCGGCGGCCGACCTGCCGATGATCTTCGAGAAGTTCTACCGATCGCAGACGACGGCGGCGGGGCAGCAGGGCACGGGCCTGGGGCTGTCGATCACGCGCGGCCTGGTCGAAGCCATGGGCGGCGAGGTCGACGCCCGCGCGCGCACTGACGGGCGACCTGGCCTGCTCGTCGCCCTGACCTTTCCGGGAGGACGTCCATGAGCCTGGGACACTTGCTGCTGGTCGACGACGAGCAGCAGATCCTGCGGGCCCTGCGCCCCGCTCTGACCGCGGCCGGCTACGAGGTGGCGACGGCGGAGACGGGTGGGGAGGCGCTGGCGCACCTGGCCAGCGAGGCCTGCGACGTGGTCATCCTCGACCTTGGCCTGCCCGACATGGACGGCAAGGACGTCATCGTCAGGATCCGCGAGTGGTCGGAGGCGCCGATCCTGGTGCTCTCGGCGCGTGACCTGGAGCACGAGAAGATCGCGGCCCTGGACCTGGGCGCCGACGACTTCATCAACAAGCCCTTCGGGGTCGGGGAGCTGCTGGCCCGGCTGCGCGCCTCGCTGCGCGGACGCGAGCGGCGGTTTTCCGCCCATGCGGTGTTCCGCAGCGGCGACCTGGAAGTGAACTTCGCGACCCGCCGGGTGGCGGTGATGGGCGAGGAGATGCGCCTGACCCCGCGCGAGTACGATCTGCTGAAGACCCTGGCGCGCTACGGCGGGCGGGTGGTCACCCACCGGCAGCTGATCGCCGCGGTCTGGGGGCCGGCCGCCCAGGTCGATGCGCAGTTCGTCCGGGTGCTGGTCGCGCAACTGCGCCAGAAGATCGAGGAAGAGCCCTCGACCCCGAAGATCCTGCTGACCGAGCCGGGGATCGGCTACCGGCTGACCCCCGAGGACGACGCCTGATCGCCTGCTAGCGCTTGCCGGGCCAGGTCAGGAAGCCGTTGGCGTCGCGGCCGGCGGCGGGATAGGTGCAGCACGGACCCTGCGGGGGCGGATAGTAGGCCGGCGGCGGCGGCGGCGGAGCCCAGGCCTGCGGCGGGGGGCTCCAAGCCTGGGGCGGGGCAGATGCCTGCGGCGGGGGACTCCAGGCCTGCCCCGGCGGATAGCTGCGATAGGATTCGTAGATCTCTTCCTGCACGACCCGGCCCTGGGCGCGGGGCGGCGGCGGCGGGGGCGGCGCGGGCTGCTCGACGCGGGCGTACTCGCGCTCGACCGGCGCGGGCGCCGGTGCGACCGGGCGGACCACGGGCTTGCGCGGCTTGGGCTTGCGGTGGACGACCTTGATCGGCTTGGCGGGCGCCTTGGCGACCTTGGCCGGCGGGCAGGCCGCGGCGATGATCTTGGCCGGGTCCGGGCAAGCGGTCGGGGCCGCAGCCGGCGCCGCGGCCTGGGTGGTGACCGGCACGGTCACCGATCCCGGCTGGGCCGGCGCGCGCGCGCCCACCTTCGGCGGGCCGGCGGCGTCGCAGGCGGCCAGGGCCACGAAGACGGCTATCGACAGGACGGTGCGCAGGCGCATGACGGTTTCCCGGCGTCGTTCACAAGGATGACCTCAAGCATGAGGATCAGTTTCCGTTAACGCTGTGGCTTTCACCGTGGGCGCGAAGAAATCCCGCGACAAGCTCGTCGTAGAGGTCGAGCCGCTTGTACGCGCGGAAGTCGTGCGTCGCATTGCGCCATGCGTTGGCGAAGGCCGCAAGCCTTGGCGGATCCTGCGCAAGGTCGTCGAGCGGCGACAGCCAGATCCGGATCGTGAACAGCGCGCCGCCTGTCAGCGGCAGCCGCCGCAGGGTCTGGCGCTCGACGCGCACGAACAGCTCCGCCCCCGCCCTGGCCGGGTCGATCTGCGGGACGGCCGCGCGGATCGGCCGTGAGTCCGGCGTGAAGGTGGCCGCCGAGTTGACCACGCTCCAGTTGCGCCGCTCTAGGATCAGGCCCGGGCGCAAGCCGTCGAAGATGCGCACGACGCGGGTGAGGAAGCGGTCGGCGAAGCCGTGGACCGGTCCGTGGATATCGGCCAGGCCGCGCCCCAGGACCTCATGCGCGGTGAAGAAGGTCGGCGCGCAGAGCGAGAGCGCCGAGACCCGCCAGTGGCCCTCGCGCTTCTCCATCAGCACGAGATCGTCGGAGACCCGCCGCGCGGCGGCGTAGAGCGGCGGCAGGTCGTCCCCAACCAGCGAGGTTCCGAGCGCGGCGGCGATCAGGCCGGCGCACTCGGCCTGGCCCGGGCGCGAGCCCTCCGCCTCGCCCCAGACGACGTCGCGGTGGGCGGCCATCAGCGGGTCCTTTCGCTCGGCCGGGCTGGCTTCGCCCCCCTCCAGCCAGGCGGGCTCGGCGATGGGCCTCAGGCCGATCGTGAAGTCCGCGGCCTCCTCGTAGGGAGCGTGGCGGATGGTCATCGCGGCTTGAAGCGGCGGGCCAGCGCCCAGAGGCCCACGCCGAGCACGATGCCGATGGTGTCCGCCAGCAGGTCGATCCAGTCGCCCTGCCGCCCGAACGGCATCAGCGCCTGGGCGACCTCGATCCCGGCGGCGAGCGCCCAGACGGCGGCGACCACGGTCCAGCGCCGGTGGGTCGACATCAGCAGGCCGATGATCACCAGCAGGCCGAAGGCGATGGCGTGTGCGGCCTTGTCCCAAATCAGACCCGAGCCGGGCACGTCGCCCGACGGCGCCAGGGTCAGATAGAGGATCACCGCGACCGCCGCGCCGAAGACGGCCAGGCGCAGGGGCCGCGGAATGAACGAGAAGAAGGCGCGCATGGCTATCTGATAGCCGGGGCCCGCGGGCCTTTCAAAGTCCATCGATGCCCGCTAGCTTCCGGGGCAAATTCAAACACGGGTTTAAATCGATGGCGATCGAAGCGGTGATCTGGGACTTCGGCGGGGTGTTCACCTCGTCGCCGTTCGAAGCGTTCGCGCGGTACGAAGCCGAGAACGGCGTGCCCAAGGACCTGATCCGCAAGGTCAACTCGACCAATCCCGACACCAACGCCTGGGCGCTGTTCGAGCGCAACGAGATCGACACCAAGGGTTTCGACGAGCTGTTCCTGGCCGAGTCCACGGCGCTCGGCCATCCGGTGCCGGGCCGCGATGTGCTGCCGCTGCTGTCGGGACATCTGCGGCCGCGCATGGTTTCGGCGCTGAAGGCCTGCAAGGCGCAGTTCAAGGTCGGCTGCATCACCAACAACATGGTCACCCACCACAGCCCGGGCGCCGATGCGCCGCAGCGCGCGGCCGGCGCCATGGGCCTGGTGATGCCGCTGTTCGATCACATCATCGAAAGCTCCAAGGCCGGCGTGCGCAAACCCGATCCGAAGATCTACCTGATGATGTGCGAGGCCCTGAACGTGAAGCCGGAGGCTTGCGTCTACCTCGACGACCTGGGCATCAACTGCAAACCGGCCGCGGCCCTGGGCATGCGGGCGATCAAGGTGGTGGACGTGGGTCAGACCCTGGCCGAGCTCGCCGCCGCCACAGGTCTGACGTTCGACGAAGAGGAACTGGCGTGACGCGCCCAACCAAGATCGGCGCCGAGGCGGCGCTGGCCAAGCTGCCCGGCTGGACGCGTGCGGAGGGCGACCGCGAGGCGATCGCCCGCACCTACCGCTTCGCCGATTTCAACATCGCCTTTGCGTTCATGACCCGGGTGGCGATCCGGGCCGAGCAGCTGGACCACCATCCGGAGTGGTTCAATGTCTACAACCGCGTCGAGGTGCTGCTGACCACCCATGACGCGGACGGAGTCACGGAACTGGACCTGACGCTCGCCGGCTTCATGGACGACGCGGCGAAGGCGGCCGGCGCGAAGGACTAGACAAGGCGGCGTCTTGGCGATGCTGCCCGAGTGTCATCCCGGTTTGCGAAGCAAGACCGGCACACCGATGGGAAAGGATGCGGCGCGGGGCTCGCCAAGTCTTGCCGGGACGGCGCGAATGGGTCCCGGTCTTCGGCCTGAAGGCCGAAACCGGGATGACAGATTTAGGCGACGCGGCGCGGTCGCCGACAGTAGCTCGCTTAGTTGATCAGCAGGGTGCCGAGCAGCAGTTTGGCGCCCTTCTGGCCCAGCACGCGGTCGGCGTCGCGCTGCAGCGCCTGGCCCAGCACGTCGGGATTGGGCGGCATCGAGGGCGTCATGCCCGCGGTATAGATCTGCAAGGTCTGGACGAAGGCGGCGCGCAGCCGCGGGACCACGCTCTCGGCCTTGGCCCGCAGCTTGGGGTCCGGCACGTCGAGGACGGTCTGGACGGTCATCACCCCGCGCTTGCCGCCGGGCCGCATGACGCTGGCGGTCAGGGTCTGGATTTCGACATAGGTCCCGACGGTGGTCTTCTTCTTGTCGTCCTTCTTCGGCGCGGCGGCCATCAGGGCGGGCGCGGCGAGCACGGCGGCGAGAGAGATGAGGCGGCGGCGGTCCATGGCGGCATCACGCCACATCATGGTTATAGCTCTCTTTACGAGCTAGGCCGGAGACTGGGCGGACGATTCGCAGTTCTTGTATTGGAGCGCCGCTTTTGGGCCGGTTCGCAGCCACCAACCTCGACCTCGACGGCAAGGTGATCTTCGTCACCGGGGGGACGGGCTCCTTCGGGCGCCGATTCATCGAAACCGTGCTGATGCGCGCCAAGCCGCGCAAGCTGATCGTGTTCTCGCGCGACGAGCTCAAGCAGCACGAGATGCAGATCGACCTCGCCGAGAAGTTCGATCCCGAGACGCTGACCTGCATGCGCTTCTTCCTGGGCGACGTGCGCGACCGCGAGCGGCTGACCCTGGCCATGCGCGGGGTCGACATCGTGATCCACGCCGCCGCGCTGAAGCAGGTGCCGGCCGCCGAGTACAATCCGTCCGAGTGCATCCACACCAACATCATGGGCGCCGAGAACGTGGTGTGGGCCTGCCTGTCCAACCGCATCAAGCAGGTGGTGGCGCTGTCCACCGACAAGGCCTGCAACCCGGTGAACCTGTACGGGGCGACCAAGCTGGCCTCCGACAAGACCTTTGTGGCGGCCAACAACCTCTCGGGCGATATCGGCACCCGCTTCTCGGTGGTGCGCTATGGCAACGTGGTCGGCTCGCGCGGCTCGGTCGCGCCGCTGTTCGAGCGGCTGCTGGCGCGCGGCGAGAAGGAGCTGCCGATCACCGACGCGCGGATGACGCGGTTCTGGATCACCCTGAACCAGGGCGTCGACTTCGTGCTCTCCTCGCTGGAGATCATGCGCGGCGGCGAGATCTTCGTGCCCAAGATCCCCTCGATGAAGATGACCGACCTGGCCGAGGCGATGAGCCCGGGCGTCGGCGTCCGGGTGATCGGCATTCGTCCGGGCGAGAAGCTGCACGAGATGATGATCTCGGCCGACGACGCCCGCACCACGGTCGACCTGGGCGACCGCTACGCCATCGAGCCGGCCTTCGTGGAGTTCGGCCGCGAGTCCTTCGCCAAGACCCATCCGATGGTCGAGGAGAGCTTCTCCTACGCCAGCGACACCAATGGCGAGTGGCTGTCCGGCGCGGGGCTGCTGGCGCTGCTGGCCGATGGGGCGCCTGAGCATCGCCGCCGCCGGCTGACGGACTGAGCCATGCTTCCCTACGGCCGCCAGAGCATCGACGACGACGACATCGCCGCGGTGACGCAGGCGCTGCGGGCCGATTTCCTGACCACGGGGCCGACGGTCGAGGCGTTCGAGACCGCGTTCGCGCAGACGGTCGGCGCCCAGCATGCGGTGGCCTGTTCGAACGGCACCGCCGCCCTGCACCTGGCCATGCTGGCGCTCGACGTCCAGCCCGGCGAGGTGGTGATCGCGCCGTCGGTCACCTTCCTGGCGACCGCCAACTGCGCGCGGTTCGTGGGGGCCGAGGTGGTGTTCGCCGACGTCGATCCGGCCAGCGGCCTGATGACGCCCGCGACTCTCGAAGAGGCGTTGACGCGCCTGGACGGCCGGCGCCTGCGCGCCGTGCTGCCGGTGCATCTGCGCGGCGATACGGCTGAGCTTCCGGCGCTCGAGGCGCTGGCCAAGAGCGCCGATGCGGTGCTGGTCGAGGACGCGCCGCACGCGCTGGGCTCGTCGCTGAAATTCGGCAACACGGTCGAACGGGTCGGCGACTGCGCCCACTCGGCCATGGCCACCTTCTCGTTCCATCCGGTGAAGACCATCGCCACGGGCGAGGGCGGCATGGTCACCACCAATGACGCGCGTATCGCCGAGCGTCTTCGCCGGCTGCGCAGCCACGGCATGATCAGGCCCGAAGGCGGCGATCCGTGGTGGTACGAGATGCCGGAGATCGGCTTCAACTACCGGCTGCCGGACATTCTCTGCGCCCTCGGGCTCTCGCAGCTGGCCAAGCTCGATCGCTTTGCGGCCCGCCGCCGCGCCCTGGCGGCGCGCTACGAGGAGGCCCTGAAGCCGCTGGCCCCGCTGGTCGTGCAGGCGGCGCGTCCAGACTGGAGCGATCCGGTCCTGCACCTGATGGTGGCGCTGATCGACTTCCCGGCCGCGGGACTCACGCGGCGCGAAGTGGTCGAGGCGCTCAGGGCGCGCGGCGTCGGCACCCAGGTCCATTACATCCCCGTGCACACCCAGCCGTACTATCGCGAACGCTATGGCGAGCTCGAGCTGCCGGGCGCACAGGCATGGTACGAGCGCTGTCTGTCGCTGCCGCTCTATCCCGGCATGGCCGACGAGGACGTGGACCATGTGGTCATGGCCCTGGCCGAGGTGCTGGGCCGCTAGGGTCGCCATCGACGTCCGAAGGCCGCGAGCGGCCCGGCGAATTCCACTTGCCGGTTGTGCGGCGCGGCCTAGGTAGGGGGACCGCGCTGTCGCGCTGGTCACAGTCCCTCCTGACCGCTGAAAGCCATCCCATGGCCAAGGACGATTCCGCCCAGATCAACGGCTCGGCCCTGGCCGTCGGCGCCGGCTGCTATCTGATCTGGGGCCTGGTGCCGCTGGCGTTCCAGGTCATGGGCAGGATCGGCATCGGGGCGTGGGAGCTGCTCGCCCACCGCACGCTCTGGGCGGTGCCGACCGCCTTCCTGTTCGTCGCCCTGGCCGGGCAGACCAAGCAACTGGGCGCGGTGCTGCGCAATGGCAAGACCATGGCCTGGCTGGCGCTCTCGGCCGGCGTCATCGCCGTCAACTGGCTGGTGTTCATCTGGGCGGTGAACAACGGCCGGGTGCTGGAAACCAGCCTCGGCTACTTCATCAATCCACTGATGGCGATGGCCGCAGGGGCGGTGATCTTCCGCGAGCGCATGGACGCCATCGGAAAGGGCGCGATCGCCCTGGCTGGCGTCGGCGTCGTGATCCAGGCCTTCGCGCTCGGCCATCTGCCGATCGTGTCGCTCACCCTGGCGACCAGCTTCTGCGCCTATGGGATCATCCGCAAGCGGGTGGCCGCCGAGGCGCAGACCGGACTGCTGATCGAGTGCCTGATCCTGGGCCTGCCCGGCGCGCTGCTGATCGTCTGGCTGCAGAGCCAGGGCCAGGGTCACTTCACCGCCAGCCCGGCCGCGGCGGCCTGGCTGCTGGCCTGCGGGCCGATGACCGCCCTGCCGCTGATGATGTTCTCCTGGGCCGCCCGGCGGATCCCGTTCTCGGCCATGGGCTTCCTGCAGTTCATCGCGCCCAGCATGACCTTCGTCATGGGCGTGATGCAGGGCGAGCTGTTCACGCCGCTGCGGGGCGTGTCGTTCGCGCTGATCTGGGCCGGCGCGGCGGTGTTCGCCTACGGCGCCTGGCGGCGCAGCCGGATGCTGGCCGCAGCTTAGGAGGCGCGTGACGGGCGCCGAAACCGGCGCCCGCTTTCAGCCGTCGCGCTTACAGCGCAGCGTAGGCCGCCTCGATCAACCGCTTGGCGCGGGCGTCGCCGATCAGGTCGGTCGACTGTTTGTTCATCACATAGGCCCCGGCCAGGCCGGTTTGCGGGTCCGCGAAGGCGCAGGAGCCGCCCCAGCCGGAGTGGCCGAAGGTCTGCTCGCCCGGGCCCCAGACCTTCACCGCTGCATTGCGCATGAAGCCGGCGCCCCAGCTCATTACGAACGGCAGCACCAGGTCCTGGCCGCGGATGCGCTCGCGTGAGGCCTCGGCGATCAGGGCCGGCGACAGGATGGTCTCGCCGTCCAGCCAGCCGTCGCTCGCCAGCGCGCCCATCAGCCGCGCCAGGGCCGGCGCCGTCGCGTGTCCGTTGGCGGAGGGGATCTCGATCCGTCGCCACTCGGCCTGGCCGCGGCCGGCGGGCGAGGACCAGGGGGTAAGGAAGGCGGCCTTGGTGGCGGCGTTGATCTCGCCGAAGTTCGGCAGCCCGTTCGGGCGCTGCAGGTCGGCGACGCGGCCGTGCTCGGCGTCGGGCAGGCCGATCCACAGGTCGAGGCCGAACGGCGCGGCGAGGTCCTCGCGCAGGGCCGCGCCCATGGTCCGCCCGTCGACGCGGCGGAAGATCTCGCCGGCCAGGTAGCCGAAGGTGATCGGGTGGTAGCCGCTGGCGGACCCGGGCGGCCACAACGGGGCCATGGCGGCCAGCTTGGCGCAGACGGCGTCCCAGTCGAACCACAGCGACGGCTCCATCTCGTCCGGGAAGCCGGAGAGGCCCTCCTGGTGGCTCATCACCTGTTCGACGGTGATCGCCGCCTTGCCGGCCTGGGCGAACTCGGGCCACACGTCGGCGACGGGCTGGCCGTAGTCGAGCTTTCCGGCGTCGACTAGCCGCGCGATCAGCAGCGCGGCGAGCGCCTTGGTGGTCGAGAACACCGGCGTCAGCGTCCGCTCGTCGAAGGGCCGGGTGCGCTGTCGGTCGGCGAAGCCGGCCCACAGATCGACCACGACCTCGCCGGCCTGCACCAGGCTGAAGCGCGCGCCGAGTTCCTGGCCGGCGGCGAAGTTGGCCTCGAAGGCGGCGCGCACGCCGGCGAAGCGGTCGGGGCACAGGCCGTGAATCTCGGTGGTCATGCCAATCGCTCCAATCGCACGCTGGGGGAGGTCGCCTTCAGCCGCTGGGCCATGGCGACGATGGGGAGTTCGGCGGCGGAGGCGGCGTGGGCTGCGGACACCGTCTCGGCGACGCCGCCGACCGCGCGGCCGAGGGCGTAGGATCCGGTCAGGCCGTCCAGGATCGCGGCGCCGAACAGGGCGCTGAGCAGGTCGCCGGTGCCCTTCGGCGCGGAGGGCAGGCGCGGATGGGCGGCCATCCAGGCCTCCGACGGCTCGGCATAGATCACGCCGATCTCCTTGCCGCGGCCGATGGAAGAGACCAGCGCCGGCTTGCCCAGTCGCCGGGCCGCGGCCAGCGCCTCCTGCGGCGTGCGGGTCTCCAGGCCGGTGAGATGGGCGAGCTCCCAGGCGTTGGGGGCGAGGATGTCGGCGCGAGGGATCAGTTCGTCGGCGATCGCCTGGGCGACGGCTGGCGGGACATAGAGCCCTTTGCCGGCGTCGCCGATGGTGGGGTCGACGATGACGACGGGCTGGCGGGCGGCCTCGCCGCCATAGCCCTTGCGCTTGGCGCCGCGCACGGCGTCGATGGCGTGGGCGGCGGCGCTTACCTGTTCGGGAAACGCGAAATAGCCGGTCAGCACCAGGTCGGTCTGGCCAAACAGCTTGTTGGCCTCGATCCCGGCCAGCATGCCCTCGAGGGTCGCCGCGTCGATCTTGGCGCCGCCGGGCGGGCCCCAGCCCGGATGGCGGCCATAGAGCACGGTCGGCACGACCATGGAGTCGATCTTGAAAGCGGAGAGGGCGCTGGCCTGGGCCGTCCCGCCGACATGGCTGGCGGCGACGTGGCTGGAAATGATCAGCGCGAGCGGCATGGCGGACTTGCTTAGCCGAGGGTGGCGGACGGGGCCACAATAGAACTTCGCCCCCGGCGTGGCCGGGGGCGAAGGAGACGTCCTAGTAGCGGTAGTGGTCCGGCTTGAACGGGCCGGCCGAGGGCACGCCGATGTAGTCGGCCTGGTCCTTCGACAGGGTCGTCAGCTTCGCGCCCAGCTTCTCCAGGTGGAGGAAGGCGACCTTCTCATCCAGGTGCTTGGGCAGGGTGTAGACCTTGGTCTCGTACTTGGACTTGTTGGTCCACAGCTCGATCTGGGCCAGGGTCTGGTTGGTGAAGCTGGCGCTCATCACGAAGCTGGGGTGGCCGGTGGCGTTGCCCAGGTTCACGAGGCGGCCTTCCGACAGCACGATGATCTTCTTGCCGTCCGGGAATTCCACATGGTGGACCTGCGGCTTGATCTCGTCCCACTTGAAGTTGCGCAGGCCGGCGATCTGAATCTCGGAGTCGAAGTGGCCGATGTTGCAGACGATGGCGTTGTTGCGCATCCGGCGCATGTGGTCGACCGTCAGGACGTCCTTGTTGCCGGTGGCGGTGACGAAGATGTCGGCCTTGTCGGCGACGTCTTCCATGGTTTGGACTTCGTAGCCTTCCATCGCCGCCTGCAGGGCGCAGATCGGGTCGATTTCGGTGACGATGACGCGGGCGCCGCCGTTGCGCAGCGAAGCGGCCGAACCCTTGCCCACGTCGCCGTAGCCGAGGACGACGGCGACCTTGCCCGAGAGCATGACGTCGGTGCCGCGACGGATGGCGTCGACCAGGCTTTCACGGCAGCCGTAGAGGTTGTCGAACTTCGACTTGGTGACGCTGTCGTTGACGTTGATGGCGGGGAACGGCAGTTCGCCGCGCTCGGCCATCTGGTACAGGCGGTGCACGCCCGTGGTGGTTTCTTCCGACACGCCGCCGATGGCGTCGCGGATCGCCGAATAGAAGCCCGGCTTCTCCTTCAGGTAGCGCTTCATCACGGCGTAGAGCGCTTCTTCTTCCTCGTTCTGCGGGTTGTTCAGGACCGAGGGGTCCTTCTCGGCCTTCGGGCCCAGCACGCAGAGCAGGGTGGCGTCGCCGCCGTCGTCGAGGATCAGGTTCGGGTAGCCGCCGTCAGCCCATTCGAAGATGCGGTGGGCGTATTCCCAGTACTCGACCAGGTTCTCGCCCTTGATCGCGAAGACCGGCGTGCCGGCCGCGGCGATGGCCGCAGCGGCGTGGTCCTGGGTCGAGAAGATGTTGCACGAGGCCCAGCGCACGTCGGCGCCGAGGGCTTCCAGGGTCTGGATCAGCACGGCGGTCTGGATGGTCATGTGCAGGGAGCCGGCGATGCGGGCGCCCTTCAGCGGCTGGTCCTTGCCGAACTCGGCGCGCACGGCCATCAGGCCCGGCATCTCGGTCTCGGCGATGGCGATTTCCTTGCGGCCGAAATCGGCGAGGGTGATGTCTTTCACGACATAGTCGGTCATCGGGCGGTCCTGTCGGAGAGGGTGATTGTCGGCTCTATAGCCCCCGCGCCCCATTCGGGCAAGAATCGTATAAAGATTTCCTTATATGATCCAGAACGGCGGGGAGGCGACCAGCCGGTCCATGGCCTTCACGGCGCCCTTCATGCTTTTGGGTCTGGCGGCCTCGCGCGCGGCCAGCAGCGTCTTCGCCGCGGCCAGGGCGGCCCCCTTCAGGCGCAGGCGTCCGACCAGCTCGCTGGCCACCGCCGCATCGTTCAGCGCGCCCAGCTCTTCCTGCAGCAGCTTGATCGACTTGATGAACGGCTTGGCGTCGGCGTCGAACAGCGGGGCGAAGGCCTCCGCGGCGTAGCGCAGCTTCTTGGCGGCGATGCGCGCCTCGTGGCGGGCCGCGTCGTCGACGCCCTTCAGGTCGGCGGCCAGCTTGACCAGCCGCTTGCGCCGCCGCGCGAGAGCCTTGGCGGCGAACCGCTCGGCCGGGAGATCGCGCCGCTTGGCGCTGGCCTTGCCGCCCAGGGTCAGCCAGGCGCCGGTCTCGACCCAGGCGGTGGTGTCGAGCACCAGCTCGCGGAAGCGGCCGGAGGCGACGGCGGCGCAGGCCTTGGCGTGAGCCCGAGCGCGCGCCGCCTCGACCGCCGGGACCAGGGCCGAGAGGTCCAGCGTCGGATCGACCAGGGCCGCGGCGCTCTCGGCGAAGACGTCGAGGTCGCGGGCGTCGTCGCAGGCGCCGGCCAGCCACTTCAGCTCAGCCTTGATGGCTTCGGCGTGGTCGTCGTCGGTCACGTCGGCGAAGGTGGACAGCGCGCTGCGCAGGCGGCGGACCGCGACACGCAACTGGTGCACCGCCTCGACGCTGTCGGCCTCGCGCAGGACCACGCCGTTGGCGGCGATCTGGACCAGGGTGTTGCGCGCGATGGCCTGGAAGGCGCCGGCGGCCGCCAGGCCGCGGGCAAGGGGCGCCTTGTCGTGGCGGCGCGGAGCGCGGTCGGAGCCGTCGATCAGGCCCTGGCCCTGCGTCGCCTTGCCGTCGAACGACAGATAGAGCGGCGCGGTCCGCGACAGTCGCCGGGCGAGCTCGAACATCGGACGGCAGTCCCCGCCCTTCAGCTCCAGCTCCACCTCGCTGATGCGGCGGGCGCGCTCGCCGGCCTGCACTTCGCCCTCGTCGACAGCCAGCTCGATCGAGGCGCCTTCGAAGTCGAAGGTGCGCTGGCGGCGGATGACGCGGACGGTGAAGATCGGCGACAGCGTCTTGCGCTTGGCGGGCGGCAAGGCGTCTTTCAGCGCCGGGAAGCCGAGATCGAGGCTGTCCCCGCTGATCGGCTGCTCGTGTTCCTCGCGGGCGAATCCGTCGCCGCGCTTCAGGGTCTGCACGCGTTTGCCGCCGCCCTCGCGGATGCGCAGCGAAATCCGCGCCTTGCGCAAGTCGCCCTGGGGCGTGTCGTAATAGGTGGAAACCAGCGCCTTTTCATAGGTTTCGCCGGGCGGCGCGGCCGCAAGCACCGCGGCCAGGTCGGCCGGCTCGCACAGGAATTTCAACTCGATCTCGTCTTCACCCGCGCTCATGCGCTACACGCTCCCGACCCCGCGCGGTTCGCCTGCCTCTCGCAGACGGCCGACGTCGGCGCCCGTTCGCTTGAGGAGACTCCCCATGAACGCTCCAATCGCTCAAGGTTTCCGTCCTGTCGATCCCGCAGAGCCGCGTCACGACTGGACGCTGCCTGAAGTCGAGGCCCTGTTCGAGCTGCCGTTCATGGAGCTGGTGTTCCAGGCCGCGGCGGTGCACCGGGCCTGGTTCGATCCGAGCGAGGTGCAGCTCTCGCAGCTGCTGAGCGTCAAGACCGGCGGCTGCGCCGAGAACTGCGGCTACTGCAGCCAGAGCCAGCACTTCGAGACCGGGGTGAAGGCCTCCAAGCTGATGGACGCCGCCAGCGTCATCGCCGCGGCGATGGACGCCAAGGCCGGCGGNTGCAGCCAGAGCCAGCACTTCGAGACCGGGGTGAAGGCCTCCAAGCTGATGGACGCCGCCAGCGTCATCGCCGCGGCGATGGACGCCAAGGCCGGCGGCGCGCAGCGCTTCTGCATGGGCGCGGCCTGGCGCGACCTGAAGGACCGCGACGTGCCSAAGGTGGCGGCGATGATCTCGGGCGTGAAGGCGCTGGGCCTGGAGACCTGCGCCACGCTGGGCATGCTGACCAAGGATCAGGCCCAGTCGCTGAAGGACGCGGGCCTGGACTACTACAACCACAACCTCGACACCGGNCTGGGCCTGGAGACCTGCGCCACGCTGGGCATGCTGACCAAGGATCAGGCCCAGTCGCTGAAGGACGCGGGCCTGGACTACTACAACCACAACCTCGACACCGGTCCGGACTACTACGACAAGGTCGTCACCACCCGCACCTACCAGGACCGGCTCGACACCCTAGAGGCGGTGCGCTCGGTGGGGATGAGCACCTGCTGCGGCGGCATCGTCGGCATGGGCGAGACGCGCACCGACCGCGCCGGCCTGCTGCACGCCCTGGCCACCCTACCCGAGCATCCGAACTCGCTGCCGATCAACGACCTGATGCCGATCCCCGGCACCCCGCTGGGCGACTCCAAGGCCGTCGACCCGCTGGAGTTCGTGCGCATGATCGCCGTCGCCCGCATCCTCTGCCCCAAGACCGTAGTCCGGCTCTCGGCCGGCCGCGAGCACATGAGCCGCGAACTTCAGGCGCTCTGCTTCATGGCCGGCGCCAACTCGATGTTCATCGGCGGCCGGCTGCTGACCACCGCCAACCCCGACAAGGACACCGACGCCGCCCTCATGGCCGACCTTGGCCTGCGGCCCATGACCATGGGCGAGAGGGCGAATTAATCGGGGACGTTTGTCGGCTGCTGACAACTCCCTGCGTCCTTCGGGCTAGCTGGAGCGTTGCGGCCCGCCTATCTGGGTGACGCCGCCCAGATAGGAGCCCGCGTGCAGCCGATCATTTCCGTGACAGGTCTGTCGAAGACCTACGCCGGGGGTTTCCAGGCCCTCAAGAGCGTCGACCTCGAGATCCGGCAGGGCGAGATCTTCGCTCTGCTCGGGCCGAACGGCGCTGGCAAGACGACGCTGATCAGCGTCATCTGCGGCATCGTCAATCCGAGCGCCGGGGTCGTAAAGGCCGACGGCCACGACATCATCACCGAGTACCGCGCAGCGCGGGCCAAGATCGGGCTAGTGCCGCAGGAGTTGTCGACCGACGCCTTCGAGAGCGTCTGGGACACGGTGAAGTTCAGCCGCGGCCTGTTCGGCAAGTCGCCCAACCCCGCCTATCTCGAGAAGATCCTTCGCGACCTCAGTCTCTGGGACAAGAAGGACTCCAAGATCATGGCGCTGTCCGGCGGCATGAAGCGCCGGGTGATGATCGCCAAGGCGCTCAGCCATGAGCCGCGGATCCTGTTCCTCGACGAGCCCACCGCCGGCGTCGACGTCGAACTGCGCCGCGACATGTGGGAAATGGTCAGGGGGCTGCGCGAGAACGGCGTCACCATCATCCTGACCACCCACTACATCGAGGAGGCCGAGGAGATGGCCGACCGGATCGGGGTGATCAGCGGCGGCGAGATCATCCTGGTCGAGGACAAGGACGTGCTCATGCGCAAGCTGGGCAAGAAGCAGCTGACCCTGCATCTGCAGGAGCCGCTGGCCGCCCTGCCGGCCGACCTGGCCGACTATCAGCTCGAACTGGCCAAGGACGGCCACGAGCTCGTCTACACCTTCGACGCCCAGAGCGAGGACACCGGCATCGCCGGCCTGCTGCGGCGGCTCAGCGCCGCCGGCGTCGACTTCAAGGACCTCCGGACCGAGGAAAGCTCGCTGGAGGAAATCTTCGTCAGCCTGGTGAGGGGCCGGCCATGAACCTGCACGCGATCAAGGCCATCTATTTCTTCGAACTCGCGCGCACCTGGCGCACGCTGATGCAGTCGATCGCCTCGCCGGTGATCTCCACCTCGCTCTATTTCATCGTCTTCGGGTCGGCGATCGGCTCGCGGATGGTCGAGATCGACGGGATCAGCTACGGCGCCTTCATCGTGCCCGGGCTGATCATGCTGTCGATCCTCACCGAGAGCATCATGAACGCCTCGTTCGGGATCTACATGCCGAAGTTCTCGGGCACGATCTACGAGGTGCTCTCGGCGCCGATCTCGGCCTTCGAGATCGTGGTCGGCTACGTCGGGGCGGCGGCCACCAAGTCGGTGATCCTGGGCCTGATCATCCTGGCCACGGCGCGACTGTTCGTGGAGTTCAGCATCGCCCACCCGTTCTGGATGGTCGGCTTCCTGGTGCTGACCTCGATCGCCTTCAGCCTGCTCGGCTTCGTCATCGGGGTCTGGGCGGACGGCTGGGAGAAGCTGCAGATCGTGCCGATGATGATCGTCACGCCCCTGGCCTTCCTGGGGGGCAGTTTCTACTCGATCAGCATGCTTCCCGAGCTCTGGCAGAAGATCACGCTGTTCAATCCGGTGGTCTATCTGATCTCCGGCTTCCGCTGGAGCTTCTACGGAATCTCCGATGTCGATGTGGGCATCAGCCTGGCCGCGACCTTCGGCTTCGTGCTGATCTGCCTGGGTGCGATCTGGGCTATCTTCCGTACGGGCTACAAGCTGAAGACCTGATCCAAGGCTAAGCTTTAAGTATATTGCACCCGCGACCGCAACTATTGCGGGCGTGCCGAAAGCGTGTACAGAGAACGTCGTTCTTTTAACTGTCGGACTGAGTCCGCACAGCGCGGGGCCTGTCAGGGGGATCGGGTGAAGCTTGAGGTACGCCTCGCGCTGAGCTGCCTACGATCCGTCCTCTCGGGAGATATCGTGTGAGCAACCTCGTTCAGACTGTGATCGGCGCGCTGTCGCCGGACATGATCGGCAAGCTTTCCAGCGTACTTGGCGAGTCCTCCGGCTCCGTGAGCAAGGGCGTCTCGGCGGCGACGCCGGCCCTGCTGGCGGCCGCCCTTCAGCAAAGCTCGACCACCAGCGGCGCCAACGGTCTCCTGAGCCTGATCAGCCAGGCCACCGGCGGCGGCAACCCGCTGGATCGCCTGCCGGCGCTGCTCGGCGACGACACCGCCCGCGCGGGGCTCCTCAGCCAGGGCAAGACGCTGTCCGACAGCCTGCTGGGGCCCAGCGGCGGCAGCGTTTCGAACAGCCTGGCGAGCTTCGCGGGGCTCAAGGGCGGGGCGGCGACGCAAATCCTCTCCCTGGCGGCGCCCCTGGTGCTGGGCGCGATCGCCAAGGCGCTGGGCGGAGCGCCCACCGCCACGGGCGTGCAGGCGCTGCTATCGGATCAGCGGGCGAGCATCCTCGGCGCCTTGCCGCCTGGCCTGGGCTCGTTGTTCGGTCTTGGCGGCGCGGCCCAGACCGCGCGGGCGGCCGGGACCACGGCGGCGGCCAGCGGCGGCGGGATCATGAAGTTCCTGCCCTGGCTGATCGCAGCGGCGGTCGTGCTGGCGCTGATCTTCGGCCTGCGCAATTGCGGATCGAAGCAGGTGGAGGCGCCGCCTCCGACCGCGGCGGTGACGCCGGCGCCCGCGCCGGTCACGCCTGTCGCGCCAGTGGCCGAGACGCTGACCCTGCCAGGCGGAACGACGATTTCGGTGGCGCCCGGGACGATCGGTTTCGGGGTCGCCAAGTTCCTGGATTCCAGCGACCCGGCCCCGAAGACCTTCGTGTTCGACAACCTGAACTACGACACCGCTTCCAACGCCCTGACCCCGGAAAGCAAGCCGACGGTCGATACGCTGGTCGCCATCCTCAAGGCCTATCCGAACGTGCGGGGCCGGGTGGTCGGCTACACCGACAACCAGGGCGACCCGGCGGCGAACAAGACCTTGTCCGACGGACGCGCCGCGACGGTGAAGAAGGAGCTGGTGGTGCTGGGCATCGCCGCCGACCGTATCGAGACGGCGGGCATGGGCGAGGCCGATCCGATCGCCGACAACGCGACCGAAGAGGGCCGCGCCAAGAACCGGCGGACCGAACTGATCATCGTCCGGAAGTAGCCTGGGCTGGTAGGAGAGGGAGGCGGTCCGCGGCGACGCGGGCCGTCTCTATTCGTCTTCGTCGAAGCGGGCGGCGACGAGCGCGGCGAGGGCCTCGACCGCCGGCGCGGCTTCCTTGCCCTCGGCCAGGATGTCGATGCAGCAGCCGGGGCCGGCGGCCAGCATCATCAGGCCCATGATCGACCGGGCGTCGACGCTGGCGCCGTCCTTGGCGACCTTGACCTCGGCGTCGAAGGTCGCCGCCAGTTTCACGAACTTCGCAGAGGCGCGCGCGTGCAGGCCCCGCTTGTTGATGATCTCGACGGTCCTGGCCTGGCTCATTTTTCGCCGGCCAGCACGTAGGAGGCCACGGAGATGTACTTGCGGCCGGCCTCCTGGGCGCAGGCGACGCAATCTTCCAGCGACTGGCGGGTGCGGACCGAGGCCAGCTTGATCAGCATGGGCAGGTTCAGCCCCGCGATGACCTCGGCCTTGGTCTGCTCCATCACCGAGATGGCGAGGTTCGACGGCGTACCGCCGAACATGTCGGTCAGCAGTATGACTCCGGAACCGGAGTTGACGGCCTCGCAGGCCGCCAGGATGTCCTTGCGGCGCTTTTCCATATCGTCTTCCGGCCCGATGCAGATGGACGCGACCGCAGCTTGCGGCCCCACCACATGCTCCATGGCGAAGACGAACTCCTCGGCCAGCCGCCCGTGCGTAACGATCACGAGCCCGATCATGCCAACTCTCTCAACGGGAATCCCCACCCGGCCGCGGCGATACGCCGGCCGCGAGGGCGCCTTGATACGCCTCTTCCGCCCAAGCTCCAAGATGTTGCAGTGCGCGACGAAGCTTCGCGGGCGCCGAAGACTCTAGCGCCTGAAGTGAAATCACCGGGATACTCAACCCGACGTAATCCTTGAAAGCCTGCTCGGGCATGCGCTCATGCTGCTCGCAGCGCACCGCCAAGGCAATGCGGCAAAAGGCGAGAGCCGGCTCGCGGCACACGCCGACGCCGCGCGCCTCGATCAGGCCCGACAGGGTTTCGGGAGCGCGACCGTAAAGCGCACCCTCGCAGGTCCAGAGCACCACCCGGTCGTCGGCCACCAGGCGAAAGCCCTGGTCGATGGCCCGCAGCGCAAGGTCGCTCTTGCCGCTGCCCGACGGGCCTTCGATCAGCACGCCCTGCCAGATCCCATCGATGTAGGCGGCCACCAGTCCGGCGTGGGCGATCATCGCCGGGCCTCGGGAAGGGTGACGGTGAAGCGCGCGCCCAGGACTTCGCCGTCTGGGCCCAGCCGGTTCTCGGCGCGGATCGATCCGCCCTGGGCCGCGGCGATCTGGCGGGCGATGGACAGGCCAAGCCCGGAATTGCCGCCGAACGCCGCGCCCTTGGGCCGCGAGGTGTAGAACCGCTCGAAGATCGTCTCGAGATTGTCGGGCGGAATGCCGGGGCCGTCGTCGTCGACGGTCAGCTGCGCCTGGCCGCGGCCGCGTTCGAGCCGGACCCGCACTTCGCCGCCCTTGGCGCTGAACGAGCGGGCGTTGTCGATCAGGTTGCGCAGCAGCTGGCCGAGCGGCCCCTCGCGCCCCGAGACCATGATCGGCTCCAGCGTGTCGGGCGCGTCGTAGCGGACGTCCACGTCGCCGGGCTTGGCGGTGTCCTGGTAGAGCTGGGTGACTTCGGCGATCAGGCGGCCGAGATCCATCGACCGCAGGTCCTCGCGCGACAGCTCGGCGTCGAGGCGCGAGGCGTTCGAAATGTCGGTGACCAGCCGGTCCAGCCGCTTGATGTCGTTGTTGAGGATCGCCATCAGCCGGTCGCGTGCGGCCGGATCCTTGACGAGGTCCAGGGTCTCCACCGCCGACCGCAGCGAGGTCAGCGGGTTCTTGATCTCGTGCGCGACGTCGGCGGCGAACCGCTCGATGGCGTCCATCCGCTCGGACAGCGCGTCGGTCATATCCTCGAGCGAGCGCGTCAGGTCGCCCAGCTCGTCGTCGCGCTTGGCCAGCTGCGGCAGCGAGATCGACCGCGCCCGCGACAGGCGCACCCGGTCGGCGGCGCGGGCCAGCATCCGCACCGGCTGGGCGATCAGGCTGTTGAGCAGCAGTGAGGAGACCAAGGTCACGAAGATCGCGATGAGGATGAACGGCGCCAACGCCTGGCGCTCGGCGCGGATGATCTCGTCGACGTCGCTGGCCTCAAGGGTGAGCACCCCGAGTACGGCCTGCACATGCTGGATCGGGATCGAGACCGAGACGACGCGCTCGCCGTCCTCGGCCGTGCGCATGCCGGCCCAGTGGACGCCGCGCAGGGCCTGGCCGACCTCCATCATCAGCGCCCGCTGGGCGGCCGGGGCGGGCGGCGGCGGCGGGCGGCCGAGCTTGAGATCGAGGGCGAGTCCCCCCTGGTCGCTGCGCGGGCGGGCGGGCGGCAGCACCTTCCACTCCACGCGGTCGGCCACCCAATAGCTGTCGGCGATCAGGTGGCCCTCGGCATCGAACAGCCGCGCGCGTTGCGAGCGCGGGTTGGACAGCATCTGCAGGATCTCGCTGGCCGCCTGGGCGTCCAGCTCCGGGGTCGGTTCGCCGACGGTGGCGGCGCGGTTGATGACGTTGACGATCAGCTCGCCCTGGGTGGTCAGGCTGTCGATCCGCGCCCCGACCAGGCCGCGCCGAAGTTCGTTCAGCAGCAGCGACCCGGCGATGATGATCGCCAGGCCGAGCACGTTGAGCAGGATGATGAAGCGCCCCAGGCGCGAGCCTGGCAGCCAACTGAAGAACGAAGGTCCGGACGGCGGCGGTCGCCGCTTGCGGGCCGTCGGCTTCGGGTCAGGCTTCGCGGTATCTGTATCCGACGCCATAAAGGGTTTCGATCGCGTCGAACTCGGGGTCGACCTCGCGGAACTTCTTCCGCATGCGCTTGATGTGGCTGTCGATGGTGCGGTCGTCGACATAGACCTGATCGTCGTAGGCCGCGTCCATCAGGTTGTCGCGGCTCTTCACGAATCCGGGGCGCTGCGCCAGCGACTGCAGGAGCAGGAATTCGGTCACCGTCAGCTTCACCGGCCGGCCGTCCCACAGGCAGTCGTGGCGGGCCGGGTCGAGGGTGAGCTTGCCGCGCTTCAGCGCGCGTGAGGCCGCGTCGCCGTTGGCCGCGCCAGCGGCGGCGGGCGCCGGCTCCTCGCCTTCGATGCCGGCCCGGCGCAGCACCGCCTTGACCCGCTCGATGAGCAGGCGCTGGCTGAACGGCTTGTGCATGTAGTCGTCGGCGCCGAGGTTGAAGCCGAGGATCTCGTCGATCTCCTCGTCCTTGGAGGTGAGGATGATCACCGGCAGGTCGGAGGTGCGCCGCAGCCGGCGCAGCACTTCCATGCCGTCCATGCGCGGCATCTTGACGTCGAGGATCGCCAGGTCCGGGGGCTCGTTCTCGAGGGCCGCCAGACCCGCGGCGCCGTCGAAATAGGCCTTCACCTCGTGCCCGTGGCTTTCGAGGGCGAGGCTGACCGACGTGACGATGTTTTCGTCGTCGTCCACCAGGGTGATCTTGGCCATAGGTCTCGTTCGTATCCTTCAGCGAAGCTTGGCAAGCTAATGGCGCGCCAGCGTGTCCTCAATGGGGCGCCGCGCCGTTCGCGGCGCGCCGTGATCGGGGAAGCCGGCGGAGGGCCGTCAGGTTCCATACGTAAAGCAGAGCGCTTTGCCCATGCGCGGCGCAAGCAATCCCTTGCGATAAAACGGTATTAAGCTTGTTGCGGCAGACTGGCGCTGAAGAGGAAGCGTCGTGTCGGGCCAGCAAGTCCATTTCGAAGTCTTCATCCGCCGCGCCCCGGGCGCGGCGTGGAAACTCGACATGGCCACTGAAAACCGCTCGGCGGCGATCTCCAGCGCCGAAGAGTTGATGGCCGAGGGCCGCGTGGCCGCCGTCCGGGTGACCAAGGAGACGCTCGACTCCGACACCCGCGAATTCCAGTCGATCACCATCCTCAGCCTGGGCGCGACGGAGGCGCCCAAGAAGAAGAAAGTCGTCGAGAACCAGGACCCGCTCTGCGTCAGTCCGCAGGATCTCTACACCGTCCATGCCCGTGAACGGATCGGCCGCTTGCTGGAGGGCTGGCTGGAGCGCAAGGGCGCGACGCCGTTCGAGCTGCTGCACCGTCCCGACCTGGTCGAGGAGCTGGAAGCCTCCGGCACCGATCTGCAGCATGCGATCCAGAAGGTCGCCATCCCGGAAGCGCAGGCTCGCGGCCTGACCGTCCACGAGCTGATCCGCACCTTCTCCGGGCTGGTCGAGCGCGCCATCGACCGGCTGCTGAAGGACTTCCGCAAGGGCGGCATGCCCAACCTCGACAAGGAGGGTTTCGCGCGCGCCGCCGAGCGGGTCAGCCATGATCCGGAGCGCGCCTACCTGCTGGGGGCCGGCGTCGCCGCCTCCATCGCGCCGGCCAGGTCCTGGTCGGAGAAGGTTTCGCGCCTGCTCGACCTGGCCGACGCCGCGCCGGTCACCGGCCCGCCGCGCGGGCTGGCCCTGCAGACCGTCGAGCAGCCGCTGGCTGAAATCCTCGGGTCGAAGTCAGGCCTAGACAACATCATCGGCCAGGACCTGGACCTCGGCGGCCAGTTGGCGGCGATGACCCGTCTGGCCGCCTGCGAGACCGTCGACGCCCTGATCCGCGCCGAACCCTCGGTCGCCAAGATGATGCCGCCGCTGTCCGAAGCCGCGATGCGGCTCTCCAAGTGGCTGGCCGCCGACGACTTCGCCAGCGTCCGCGTCGCCATCGCCAAGCGGGTGGTGCGCGAGCTGAACGGCCCGCGGCGCCTGCGCCCGTCGAACGCTGCCGGCGAGATCGAGGTCATGCGCGGCCTGGCCATGACGCTGACCGCGGCCGCGGCCGCTGGCGCGCTGCTCAATGTCGAGGACGTCCAGTCGGCCTTCGTCCAGCGCTCGCGGATGCTGGTCACCAGTGACTTCGTCGAGGCCTATCTCGGCGGCGGCGAGCGCTCGGCGCGCGAGGAGATCGAGGCCCTGGTCTGGCTGGTGGAGAACGTCATCGGGGGCGCCAACAAGCGCCAGGCCGGGCGCTATCTGTCGGCCGGCGTATCGGCGCTGCGGTTCGAGAAGGAATTCCGCTACGGCCCCGACACCGCGGCGGTGAAGCTGCAGAAGCTGGCGGCGCTGCAGCGCGCCGTGGCGCGCGGGGGTTTGGCCCAGGAGGACTACGCGCCCATCCAGGCCAAGATCGGCGATGTGGGGGGACTGGTGGAGGCCGACGCGCGGCTGATCGCGACCCTGGCCAAGACCCCGGCCCCGCCGGCGCAGAAACTGCTACTGCTGCTGAAGCTGGCGGCGGGTGAAACGGCGCCGGTCGGTCCGGCGGCGGACCGCGCGCGTCAGGAAGCGATGCGCCTGGTCCGGCAGGAGGACACCCGCGCCGAACTGGCGGCCAATCCCGAGCGGATGGATCAGGTGCGGAACCTCATCCACCAGCTCGGCATGGCGGCCTAGTCAGCCTCAGGCGGCGGTCTTGCTCTTCAGCAGGCCGCGCTCGTGCAGCAACTCGGCGATCTGCACGGCATTGAGCGCCGCGCCCTTGCGCAGGTTGTCGGCCACGACCCACATGTTCAGGCCGTTCTCGACCGTCGGGTCCTTGCGGATGCGGCTGACGAAGACCGGGAACTCGCCCTGGGCTTCCTTCGGCGTGATGTAGCCCTTGTCGTTGCGCTGATCGATGACGATCAGGCCGGGGCTCTCGCGCAGCAGGTCGCGGGCCTCGTCTTCGTCCAGCGGATCGTGGAACTCGATGTTCACGCTCTCGGAGTGGCCGACCATCACCGGCACGCGGACGCAGGTGACCGTCAGGGCGATCGACGGGTCGATCATCTTGTGGGTCTCGTGCCACATCTTGGCTTCTTCGTCGGTGTAGCCGTCGTCGTTGAACGACCCGATGAAGGGGATGACGTTGAAGGCGATCTGCTTGGGGAACTTCTTCGGCTCGGGCGCGCCGAGGACGAAGATGCCCTTGGTCTGGTCCCAGAGCTCGTCCATGCCTTCCTTGCCGGCGCCCGACACCGATTGGTAGGTCGAGACCACCACCCGCTTGATGCGCGCACGGTCATGCAGCGGCTTGAGCGCCACGACCAGCTGGGCGGTCGAGCAGTTCGGGTTGGCGATGATGTTCTTCTTGCTGGCGTAGGCGACGTCGTCCGGGTTCACCTCCGGCACAATCAGCGGCACGTCGGGGTCCATGCGCCAGGCGGACGAGTTGTCGATGACGATGGGGCCGGCGGCGCCGATCTTCGGCGCCCATTCCTTGGAGAACGTGCCCGAGACGCTCATCAGCACGACGTCGACGGTCGAGAAGTCGAACTGCTCGACGTCCTCGCACTTGAGGATCTTGTCGCCGAACGAGACCTCGACGCCGATCGACTTGCGGCTGGCGATCGCGTGAATCTTGTCCACGGGGAAGTTCACTTCCTCCAGGATGTTCAGCATCTCGCGGCCCACATTGCCCGTGGCGCCGACCACGGCCACCCGATAGCCCATGGCGGTCTCCTTCAGATCGTTCAGAAACGGAGCGTCCCCTTACGCCGTTGGGGTCCCGCACGCAATGAACCGCTGGCCCCCGGCTGGCCCGCCGCTTGCGTTGAGGGCGAGCGTCACAGCGGGAGGCTCCATGTCCGTCAGCAGCATTTCCTTGGTCCCGATGGGGGGATCATCGCCAAGCCATAGCCGCGCCAGGGAGCCTGGAGCCGATGGCAAGTCCCTGTTTCCAAAGACCTTCGGTATGGCCGCGTCGGCTCCGCGCAGGTCGGCGGCCGGGGGCGAGGCAGACGGCGATCTGACCGCCATTATGGATCTGGCGGGTCTGACCGGCGGCAACAACGACTCGGCGGGTTTTGCCGCCCGGTCGCGCGGCGCCGGGGAAGCGGCGGAATTCTCGATCGAGTCGCTGCAGGACGTCCTGGCCGAAGGCGGTCTGGCCAGCTGGCTGGTGAGCGACGCCGACCCGGAAGAGCCGGCCGAACTGCGGGCCGAGGTCATCGGCGGCGATATCCTGCCGTCCTATGCGCTGGCGAGCCCCACGCCGCGTCTGCCCGATCCCTCGGCGCCGGATTATCTCGACCAGGTGCGCCGCCGGCTGATGGGCATCGGCGAGGCTGGGCCGCCCGCCCGCGACGCCTTGGACGGCGTGCTGCGCGAGGAGCGGGCGCGCATCACCGAGCGCATGGTCGCGCAGCTGTCGCGCGAGGCGCGGACCTAGGGCTACCTCTCAGGTCATGGACGCGCCGCGGCGCGTGCGTCAGTTGAGACCGCAGGACATTGGAGGACGCCCCATGGCGCAAGACACCGGCATGCCCTTCGCCAACCTCATGGGGGTGGAGATCACCGAACGCGACAAGGCGCGCGTTGTCGGGCGGCTGACCGTTCGCGAGGACCTTTGCACGGCCGGCGGGATCCTGCACGGCGGCGCGTTCATGGCCTTCGCCGACGCCCTGGGCGCGGTCGGCGGCTTCCTGAACCTTCCGCCCGGAGCGCGGACGACGACCTTGGAGTCGAAGACCAACTTCCTGGGTTCGGCCAAGGTCGGGACGACCGTGCAGGGCGAGGCCATACCGCTGCATATCGGCCGACGCTCCAGCGTCTGGCAGACCCGCATCACCAACGCCGACGGCAAGCTGCTGGCGCTGGTGCTGCAGACCCAGATGACCGTCGAGGCCTAACCGGCCCCGATATCCGCGGCGCGGGTGACGTTGCGCATCGGCTCGCCCCGTAGATAGAGCGCCAGGTTGGCGAGAAACAGTTCGTCGCCGCGCGCGCCGGTCAGTTCGCCGCGGTTGGAGGCGTGCGGCGTCACCCGCACCTTCGGATGGTCCCAGAACCAGGCCTCGGCGGGCAGGGGCTCGGTCTGGAACACGTCGAGCACCGCATGCGCCGGCTGATCGCGGTCGAGCCCGGCGCGCAGGGCGTCCTCGTCCACCAGGCCGCCGCGGCCGATATTGATCAGGATGGCGCCCGGCTTCATCGCCGCGAAAAAGGCGGCGTCGGCCAGGTTGCGAGTCTCGTCGTTCAGCGCGCACGCCAGCACCACCACGTCCGCCTCGGGCAGGGTCTGGGGCAGGTCGGCCAAGGTGCTGACCGTGTCGGCCAGGCCCTCGGCGGCCGGCGAGCGGCGGACGGCCTCGACCTGGGCGCCGAAGGCCCTGGCGCGCTGGGCGATCTCCCGGCCGATGTTGCCGAAGCCCACAATGAGCCAGCGGGTCTGGCCGACCTCGCGGAAGGTCACCGGGGTCCAGGCGTGCGCCCGCTGGTGCGCCGCCTGCTCGGCGATCGGATGCAGCAGGCTGAGGGCGTGGATGGTCACGTATTCGGCGATGGCCGGGGCCTGGGCGCTGGAGTTGGTGACGGTCAGCCCTTCGCGCGCCAGGGGCTTGAACATCGGGTTGTCGAGGCCGGCGAAGGCGGTCTGCACCCAGCGGGCGTCAGGCGAGCCGGCCAGCCGCGGGAAGTAGTCGCCGCCGCGCTTGCCGAAGGCGTCGAGGCTCAGCCACCAGATCTCCGCCTTCAAACCCGCAGGGTCGAACGCCGCGCCATTCAGGGTCAGGCCGCCGTCCGGCTCCAGCACCACCACGTCGAGGGCGGGGGCGAGTGCGGCGAGGCGCTCGGAAATGCGGTCATAGGGGGCGCGGAGGAGGAGAGCTTGCATCCGCGAACTCTAGCCGGGCGGACGCCGCCTGCAATGCCCGAGGTTTGACAATGCATTGTCATAATAGCAGTCTCTTGTCATGAAAGCCTCCGCTGACGCTGTTCTGCGCCTGGTCGACGCTGTGGGAAGCGCGGCCGATCGGTTCGCCCAGATCGAGGACCGCATGCTGGCCGATACCGGCTTCAGCGGCGCCCGGCTGCGGGTGGCGGGGGCGCTGGAAGCCCCGCAGGCGGCCCGGACCGTGCCGCAGATCGCGCGCGCCCTGGGCCTCAGCCGGCAGGCGGTGCAGCGGCTCGCCGACGACCTCGTTCAACGCGGCCTGACGGAGTGGCGCGACAACCCCGAACACCTGCGGGCCAGGCTCCTGCAACTCACCCCGGCCGGGCGCACGGCCTATGGCCAGGCCTTGCAGCGCAAGGCCTTGTGGGCCCAGGAGCTGTCCGAAGGCCTCACCCCCGCGTGGCTGGCGGTGGCGACGGAACTGTTGGGCCTGATGACCCGCCGTGCAGGCCGAAAATGAGATAGTTGACTCAGTCAACTATCCGTATTTGGCTGCCCTGGAAGGAGTTTTCCATGCTGCCCAGGGACCCCGTCGCGGCCGTCCGCAGGTTCAACCGCTTCTACACGCGCAGGATCGGCGCCCTCGACGAAGCGCACCTTGGATCGCCCTACACCTTGGCCGAGATGCGGGTGCTCTACGAGGTGGCCCAGGCCCCGGATGGCGTCACGCCCAAGCTGCTGGCCGCCCGCACCGGAATGGACAACGGCTATCTCAGCCGGGTGCTGAAGCGGTTCGAGGGCGAGGGCCTGTTGAGCCGACAACCGTCGGCGAAGGACGGTCGAAGCGTCTCGGTATGGCTGACATCGGAGGGGATCCACGCTTACAACGGCTGGCTCGGCTCGGCGCAGGGCGCCGTGGAGGGCATGCTCGGCGCGCTGACGACCGTCCAGAAGACCAAGCTGACCAGGGCCATGGCCGAGATCGAAGGCCTGCTCGAACAGCCTGCCGTGGGCGAGATCGTCCTGCGTCCCCACCGGCCCGGCGACATGGGCTGGATCATCCACCGGCACGGCGCGCTCTATGCGCGCGAATATGGCTGGGACGAGCGGTTCGAGGCGCTGGTGGCCAGGATCGCCTCCGACTTCGTGGTCAATTTCGACCCGGTCCGCGAGCGCTGCTGGATCGCCGAGCGCGATGGCGAGATCCTAGGCTCGATCGTCCTGGCGAAGGGCGATCGCGACGGACAGGCCAGGCTGCGGCTGCTGCTGATCGAGCCCGCGGCGCGGGGACTGGGCCTTGGCAAGCGGCTGGTCGCCGAGTGCGTCGCCTTCGCCCGCAAGGCCGGATATGCCGAGATCGTCCTCTGGACCCAGAGCATCCTGACCGCCGCCCGCGCCGTCTATGCAGGCGCCGGATTCGAGCTCGTGGAAAGTCATCCCGACGATGGGATCGCCAAGGGCCTGATCAGCGAGACCTGGGCCTTGAAGCTCTAGGGTGACAACGCTCCCGGCGGCCCTAGAGTGCGCGGATGCGTAAACCCAATTTCATTGTCATTCTCGCCGACGACCTCGGCTATGGCGACCTTGGCTGCGATGGCGGCAAGGTCATCCGGACGCCCAATCTCGACCGCATGGCCGCGGAGGGCGTGCGGCTCACTGACTTCTACGCCTCGGCCAACGTCTGCACGCCCTCGCGGGCCGGCCTGCTGACCGGCCAGTACGCGATCCGCAACGGCCTCGCACACGAGGTCATCCAGCCGGCCGATACGACCGGCTTGCCGCCCGACGCGGTGACGATCCCAAGGGCCTTGGGTCCCGACTACGCCAGCGCCCTGATCGGCAAATGGCACCTGGGCCACGTGGCCCCGCACTGGCCGCCGATGGTCTATGGGTTCGAGCGGTTCTACGGCCTGCCCTACAGCCACGACATGAAGCCGCTGGCGCTCTACGACAACGCCACGTCGCCGATGACCGAGAGCAAGGCGGACTTCGCCAAGCTCACCCAGTGGTTCTTCGAGCAGACCGCCGCCTTCGCCGAGCAGAACCGCGACAAGCCGTTCTTCGTGCTGCTGGCGCTGACCGCGCCGCACATTCCGCTGAAGCCCAATCCCGACGACCTGACCGGCTCGCCCGGCGGCGCCTATGGCGAGGTGGTCGAGGAGATCGACCTCAATGTCGGGCGGCTGCTCGAGAAGCTGAAGGCGCTGGGCCTGGACGACGACACGATGGTGGTCTTCACCTCGGACAACGGCCCGTGGTTCGAGGGCTCGTCGGGGCCGTTCCGCGACCGCAAGGGCGGCTCGGCCTGGGACGGCGGGTTCCGCGTGCCGTTCATCGCCCGCCAGCCGGGCGCGCTGCCGGCAGGCGCGGTCAGCGACGCCCTGGCCAGCAATCTCGACCTGTTGCCGACGCTGACCGCGATGGCGGGCGCGCCGGCCGTGGCCGACCGCGAGCTTGACGGCCGTGACCTGTCAGGCGTGCTGAAGACCGGCGAGGCCTCGCCGCACGACCAGATCGTGCTGTTCGACAACGCCAAGGTGGCGGCCGTGCGCACGCCGCGCTGGAAGTACGTGGCGCGATCCTACTACCGAACCTACGACGTCCCGCTGGACGGCTATCCGCTGTTGTTCGACATGGAAATCGATCCCGGCGAGAACTACAGCGTCGCGCGCAACTTCCCCGAGGCCGCGGCGGACATGCGCGCGCGGCTGGAGAAGGCCAGGGCCAAGTACGAACCTATGGCGCAGGCGTTTCCGCCGCACGTGGCGCCGGCCTCGGCGGCCGATCACCCCGACTGACGGATCGGCCTACTTGCGGCGCTGCTTGCGCGCGGCGTAGCGGGCGTCGCGTGCCGCCTTTTGGGCGACGCGCAGCTCCAGCTCGGCGGTCTCGGCGTTGAACGCGTCGATCTCGCGCTTGAGCGCATCCTGCTCGGACTGGACGCGGCGGCGTTCGGCGCGTTCGATCTCGCGCTTGGCGCGAAGCTCGGCCAGCTCGTTGGCTTTGGCGGTGGCGCGGTCGGTGCCCGGTTCGGCCGTGACGGTGGGTTTCACCTTCATCTTGGCCAGGAGAGCCTTTTTGGCTTCGAGGGACGCGGTGGCGCGGTCTTGGAAAGTGCTGTTCTTAAGATAACTCATGCGGGCGTCCCCATCTTACATATCGGGGAAAAATGCAATCGGCGGATGGTGCGTTTGTTCGCCGCGGCGCGTCCGTGTTGCGCGGATGCACGTATCTCCGGAAGGCGCGCATAGGCGCCTGGACCGGAGGTCGGCCATGGACCAACTTTCGCGCAGAGGCCTTATCGCAGCAGGACTTTCCCTGGCCTGCACGCGCGCCCTGGCGGCGAACCGCCGGCTGGCCTTCGCCGTGTTTCGCAACGGCGTCCAGGTCGGCGAGCACCAGATGACTTTCACGGGCGGCCCCGGCGACACCGTGGTCCGCACCGACGTCTCGCTGGTGGTGAAGCTTGGGCCTGTCCCGGTCTACCGCTACGCCCACCAGGCGCAGGAACGCTGGAGCGGCGGCCGGTTCGCCAGCCTGGAGACCACGACCACCGCTGCGGGCCGTACGCAGAAGGTCAGCGCGCGGCGCGGGGCCGAGGCGGTGCTGATCGAGACTGCGGGCGGCAGGATCCGCGCGCCCGCCGACGCGCTGCCGCTGACCCACTGGAACGCGGCGGCGCTGACGGGACCGCTGTTCAATCCGCAGGAGGGCAAGATGCTGCGGCTCAGCGCCCGCAAGCTTGGCCTGGAGCGCGTCAAGCTGGCGAGCGGCGGCGATGTCGCGGCGACCCGCTGGAGCCTGCGGGGCGAGAGCGAGATCGACAATTGGTACGATCAGGGCGGCGCCTGGGCCGCCCTGCGCGGCCGTCTCCCGGACGGCTCGACGATGGAGTACCGGCGGCTCTAGAGCGCCGCCAGCACCGCGTCGCCCATTTGCACGGTCGAGAGCGCGCCGCCCAGATCGCGGGTGCGCGCGCCGCCTTCCAGCGCCTTGACGACCGCCGCGTAGAGCTTGTCGGCGGCGTCGGCGCGGTCCAGCGACCAGCGCAGCGCCATCTCCAGCGACAGGATCGCCGCCAGCGGGTTGGCCAGGTTCTGGCCGGCGATGTCCGGGGCCGAGCCGTGGATCGGCTCATAGAGACCGGGCTTGCCGGCGGCGCCGAGCGCGGCCGAAGGGAGCATGCCGAGCGAGCCGGTCAGCTGGGCGGCGGCGTCCGAGAGGATGTCGCCGAACAGGTTGTCGGTGACCATGACGTCGAACTGCTTGGGGTTCTTGACGATCTGCATGGCCGCGTTGTCGGCCAGGATGTGCTCGAGCTCGACGTCGGCGTATTCGCGCTTGTGCAGGTCGGTGACCACCTCGCGCCAAAGCAGGCCCGAGTCCATCACGTTGGACTTCTCGGCCGAATGAACCTTGTTGCGGCGGCCGCGGGCCAGTTCGAAGGCGACGCGGGCGACGCGCTCGATCTCGGCGGTGGTGTAGACCTGGGTGTCGACGGCGCGCTTGCCGCCTTCGGGCAGCTCCTCGATGAAGCGCGGGCTGCCGAAGTAGATGCCGCCCGTCAGCTCGCGGACGATCATGAAGTCCAGGCCCTCGACCAGCTCGCGCTTGAGGCTGGAGGCGTCGGCCAGGGCGTTGAAGCACAGGGCCGGGCGCAGGTTGGCGAACACTTCCATGCCGGCGCGCAGGTTGAGCAGGCCAGCCTCCGGGCGCTTGTCGCGCGGGGCGCCGACCCACTTGGGACCGCCGACCGCGCCCATCAGCACGGCCTTGGCGGCCTTGGCGGCTTCCAGGGTTTCGTCGGTCAGCGGCAGGCCGTGGGCGTCATAGCTGGCGCCGCCGAACAGGCGCTCTTCGATCGCAAGGTCGGGGACGAGAGCTTCGGCCACGCGGCGGACCTGCGCGGTCACTTCGGGCCCGATGCCGTCGCCGGGCAGGAGGAGCAGGTCGGTCATGTGGGAACCCCCGTAGATGTCACGCGCCTAGAGCTGGCGTTCGGAGGCGACCTCGTAGGCGAAGAGCCGGCGATCGGAAACCCCGAAGGCGGGCCAATGGCTGCGCCAGGTCGCCATGTGCGTCGTTTTGAAGTGCGCATCGAGCGCGGCCTGGTCGCGCCAGACCTCGAAGACCCGGATCAGGCCGTGGTCCAGGACGTCCTCGGCATAGGAATATTCGAGGCAGCCGTCCTCGACGCGGCTGGCGTCCAGCATCGCCCGCATGTGCGGCCGGAAGTCCGCGAGGACCTCCTGCGGGACCCGCACCGTGCCGGCGATGATCAGGGTCACGCGCGTTCCAGCCAGGGCTGGCTGATGGCGCGCTTGCCTTCGTAGACGTCGATCGAGGCGGCCGCCTGCAGGGTCTCGCCGATGGCGTCGAGGCCGTTGAGCATCTTTTCCTTGCGGGCCGCATCGATCTCGAAGGCGAAGGTCTTGCCGGACGGGGAGACGACGGTCTGGGCCTGCAGGTCGACAGTGACCATGTGGTTGCCGCCCTTGGCCTCTTCCATCAGGTCCTGGACCTGCTCGGCGCTCAGCACCACGGGCAGCAGGCCGTTCTGGAAGCAGTTGTTGTAGAAGATGTCCGCGAAGCTGGTCGAGATCACGCAGTTGATCCCGAAGTCCATCAGCGCCCAGGGCGCATGCTCGCGCGAGGAGCCGCAGCCGAAGTTGTCGCCGGCGACCAGCACGCCCGCGCCTTTGTATTCTGGGCGGTTCAGGACGAAGTCATTCTTTTCATTGCCGTTTTCGTCGAAGCGGAAATCGTAGAACAGGCCGCGGCCCAGGCCCTCGCGTTCCACGGTCTTGAGGAACTGCTTGGGGATGATCTGGTCGGTGTCGATGTTCGCCAGCGGCAGCGGGGCGATCTTGGCGTCGAGACGGGTAAAGGCTTGCATCAGTTCGTCTTGGCTGAGGACTGCGGACGGGTCTGCGTGATCGTCCAGCGGTCGAGGTTCGTCGCGGTTTCGCCCCTGGCGCTGGTGGAGATCGCGCTGGTGCAGATGACCTTTAGGGCAAGGCCGGTGGGAATGTCGATCTCGTGGCGGCAAACGTCTTCGCGACTGATCCGCATGCCGGCGAACGCGGCCTGGGCTTCCTTGGCCTTGTCGGGCGCCAGGCGCGCCATCATGGCGCTGAGCGCCTGGCCCAGGCTGTCGCTGGCCGACTTGGGATCGAAGGCCTGCTTCCAGGCGACCACCGCGACGCCGGCGGCGGCGTCGTAGGCCTGCAGTTCGTAAGACCCCAGCGCCTTGATGGCCGGTCCGCCGAGCGGGTTGGGAAGCGCGTCCTCGTAGGTCACGGCCTCGCCGAGGGTCAGCGCCGTGCCTTGCGACAGGGTGGCCAGCGACCACTCGCGCGACACGACCTGGGCGGCCAGTTCGGGCGAGAGGTCGCCGAAGATCTTCTTGGCGGCGCTCGCCGCAGCCGGCTCGGAGACGGCTTTGTCGATGCTTTGCTCGAGCAGGGTGCGCACCTGCGACCAGTTGCGGATGCGCGTCGGCGCGAGCGAGGAGTCGACCTCAAGCACGACCGGCTGGTCCAGCAGCGAGCTGGTGTCGACGCCGGCGGCGTCAGAACCGTCGAGCTGTGCGGAGCGGACGCGCAGGGTGACCACGCCGCCGTCGGCGCCGGCCGTCCAGTCGACGTCGGTGGTGCTGACGCTGCGCGCGGCCTGCGGCGCCGCGTTGTGGCGGGTGCGCTCGCGGGTGCGCTCGACGGTCATGGTCCAGGTCGCTTGGTCGGGCAGGGTGACGGGCAGGTCCTGAGCCGTCGCGGGGGCCGCAAGGCCCGCCGCCACCAACGCCAGCGCCCACTTCACGCGCGCGGGCTTTGCGAAATCAGCAGGGTCGGGGCGGACGCAACCCCCGATCGTATCGTGCAGACGCGGGTGCCGGGCTTTCGGCCGGTTTTCACCTCGGACACGTCGAAACCTGCCGAAGCGATGCGGGCGTGCGCCGCGTCGATGTCGGTCACTTGCCAGGCAAGGCCTCCGAAGCGGTCGGGCGCGTCGGAAACCGGCCGATCGACGCCGGCGGCGAACTCCACGACGCTATCGGCGCAGCGGAAGAAAAACTGCCGGACCTTCCAGTCGGGGTTGGAGCGGTCGAGCCGCAGGTCGAGCCCGAGCTTGGCGCCGTAGACGCCCAGAGCGCGGTCCGGGTTCGGCGTCTGGATGACGACGTGATCGAGCTGGGCGATCGGCCCGTCGCCGGTCGGTTCCGACAGCGGCCAGGCGACGCCGTCGCGCGGCGGGGCCGAAAGCAGGATGTTCAGGCCGCCGGTCGCCTCGGCGTCCAGGCTGCTGGTCGTCCAGTAGCGCTTGCGGCCGTCGTCGTGGGTCGAGCGCACCGAGCGGGGCGTCGAGCCGCCGATTCCGCGACGGCCAAGCAGAGTGTGGGCGGCCTCGATGTCGGGGGTGGTGAAGGCCAGCGCCCAGATCCCCTCGCCATGGGCGTCGAGATGGGCGCGGATCGTGTCGCCGAATGCGCCCTCGCCATGCGGGGCGATGACGTCGAGGGCCATGTTGGGCAGCTGGAACCAGGCATGACGCGCGCCGCCGTCTCCGCCGATCCAGTTGGGGGCGAGGCCAAGCAGGCGGGTGTAGCCGTCGATGGCGGCGTCCAGGTCGTTGACCGCCAGGGCGACGTGGTCGAGGGCCGAGATCATGGCGTGGTCCAGTAGGTGGGCGTTTCGGGCTCGGGCTCGCCGTCGTCGAACAGCAGGCGGGCGGCGGCGACCAGGAAGGCCGCGCCGTAAAGCAGCAGCAGCACCAGGCCCGCGCCGCCGAGGCCGACGCGCCAGCGGCGCTGGGATGCGGCGTCGACGAGCTGGCGGCCGTTGGCCTTGAGGCTGAGCACCTTGCCGTTCAGCACCTCGATTTCCATGGTGGAATCGGGCTTCAGGCGCATCAGCGGGGTCGGGCTGCCGCAGTTGCGATCGATGCGGCATTCCAGGATCAGCGGGCTGGCGCTGGATTCGAGGTCGATCCCGAAGCTGCGGCCGAAGGCGCCGACCCGGTTGATGTGCTCAAGCTTGCCGGTGACGGTGCGGGCGGGACCGAGGTCGGCCTTCAGGCCGGCGGCGAAAACCCAGATGCCAGCCGCGAGGATCGGCACGCACAACGCGACCATGGCGGCCTCGACCGGCTTGTCGAAGCGGTCGCGCTCCTCGAAGGAGGCCTGGTTCTGGCGCATGCGGAAGACCACGGCCAGCAGGCCGACGACGACGATGTAGCCGCCGAACAGCATCAGCGGCCCGATCTGCCCCGGTCCGCGGCCGAAGGTCCCGCGTTCGCCCAGATAGGCGGCGGCCAGGGCGCCGAGGCCGGCGCAGAGGATGGGAAGCCCCCACCAGATCAAGAAACTGGTGCGGGGGCTCATCATCACATGAAGTCTCTGACGTCGGCGATATGGCCGGCGATGGCGGCCGCGGCGGCCATCGCTGGGCTCATCAAATGTGTGCGCCCGCCCCGGCCCTGCCGACCCTCGAAGTTGCGGTTCGAGGTGGAGGCGCAGCGCTCGCCAGGCGCCAGACGGTCGGGGTTCATGCCCAGGCACATCGAGCAACCCGGCTCTCGCCAGTCGAAGCCGGCCGCCTTGAAGATGGCGTCGAGCCCCTCTTCCTCGGCCTGCGCCTTCACGAGGCCCGAGCCCGGCACCACCAGGGCCCGAACATGCTCGGCGACCAGCTTGCCGTTGACGAAGGCGTGCTGGACCACCTGGGCGGCCTGGCGCAGGTCTTCGATCCGGCTGTTGGTGCACGAACCGATGAACACCACGTCGATCTTCGCCTCGGTGATCGGCTGGCCGGCCTGCAGGCCCATGTATTCGAGGGCGCGGGCGGCGGAGGCGCGCTTGTCCGGCGTGGCGAAGCTGTCAGGATCGGGCGCCACGTCGGTGACGGCGATGACGTCCTCAGGGCTGGTGCCCCAGGTGACCAGCGGGGCGATCGTCGAGCCGTCGATGACGATCTCGCGGTCGAACACCGCGTCGTCGTCGGAATAGAGCGTCTTCCAGTAGCTGAGCGCCATTTCCCAGGCGCCGCCCTTGGGGGCGGCAGGGCGGCCCAGCATGTAGTCGTAGGTGGTCTGATCGGGCGCGACCAGGCCGGCGCGGGCGCCGCCCTCGATGGTCAGGTTGCACAGCGTCATGCGGCCTTCCATCGACAGCGCGCGGATGGCTTCGCCGGCGTACTCGATGACGTAGCCGGTGCCGCCGGCGGTGCCGATCTTGCCGATGATGGCCAGGGCGATGTCCTTGGCGCCGACGCCGGGCGCCAGGGTCCCGTCGACGGTGACCCGCAGGTTCTTCGCCTTGGTCTGGCGCAGGGTCTGGGTCGCCAGCACGTGTTCGACCTCGGACGTGCCGATGCCGTGCGCCAGGGCGCCGAACGCGCCGTGGGTCGAGGTGTGGCTGTCGCCGCAGACGATGGTCATGCCCGGTTGGGTGCGACCCTGCTCAGGACCCACCACGTGGACGATGCCGTTGCGCACGTCGCCCATCGGGAAGAACTCGATGCCGTTGTCCTTGACGTTGCGCTCGAGCGTCTGGAGCTGCAGGCGCGCCTCTTCGTCGGCGACGGCGGCGACGCCCTTGGCCTGGCCCTCGGTCGGGATGTTGTGGTCGGCCACCGCAAGCGTGCGGTCGGGACGGCGCACAGGCCGATGATTGGCGCGAAGGCCGGCGAAGGCCTGCGGCGTGGTGACCTCGTGAATGAGGTGCAGGTCGATGTAGAGGATCGACTCGCCGTCCTGTTCCTCGACGACGTGCGCGTCCCAGATTTTGTCGTAAAGCGTCTTTCCAACCATGGCCGCATCTAGACCCTTTCCGGTTCGGGTGGAAACACCTGAACCGGATAAAATAGGGTCTATGCTTCAGCGTTTTGAGCGGCGCGGCCGCGTCTCCACTTTAAGCTGTCAGGCGCCAGGGTCCTGGCGGCCGCCTGCCCGCATTTGCCGATTTTTACAGATCGGCTATTCATTGACGCATGGCGAACGCTGACTGGGATCTGTTCCAAAGCCTGCACGCCGTGCTCCAGGCGGGCAGCCTGTCGGCCGCCGCCAAGGCCCGCGGCCTCACCCAGCCGACCCTGGGCCGGCACATCGAGGCGTTGGAGTCCAAGCTGGGCGCGCCGCTGTTCCTGCGCTCGCCGCGCGGCCTCACCCCCACCGACCTCGCCCGGCAGCTGGAAAGCCACCTGGCTGAAATGCATGCCGCCGCCGCGGCGGCGCTGCGCGATGCGTCCGGCTCGGCCGAGCAGCTGAAGGGCGCCATCCGCATCACCGCCAGCCAGATCATGGGCGCCGAGGTGCTGCCGCCGATCCTGGGCGGCTTTCGCCGCGAGCACCCGGAGATCGACATCGAGCTGGTGCTGTCGAACAAGGCCGAGGACCTGTCGCGGCGCGACGCCGACATCGCCGTGCGGATGATCCGCCCGACCCAGGGCGCCCTGGTGGCCCGCAAGGTCGGGGCCATCGGCGTCGGGTTCTACGCCGCCCCCGAATATGTCGAGTGCTTCGGCGCGCCGCAGACCCTGCAGGATCTGACCGCCCACACGGTGGTCGGGTTCGACCGCGAGGCGCCCTCGCTGCAGGCCCTGAACGAGCTGGACCTGCCGTGGGAGATCAGCCGCGAGCTGTTCGCCTTTCGCTCGGACAACGACCTGGCGCTGATCGCCGCGATCCGCGCCGGGGTCGGGGTGGGCACCTGCCAGCACCAGATCGCGCGCCGCTATGGCCTCACGCCGGTGCTCTCCAACGCCTTCAACTTCGAGCTGGAGGTGTGGATCGCCATGCATGAGAACCTCAAGGGCCACCGCCGCATGCGGCTGATGTTCGACCACCTGGTGGCCGGCTTCCAGGCCTTCATCGCCGAAGGGCGCAAGGCTTAAGGCGTCAGCAGCGCCTGCAGGGCGGCGATGTCGAGTTGGCCCGCGGCCTGGCGCAGCCGCCGCCGTTCCTGAGCGTCGCCGACCTGTCCGAGCTGGGGAACGCTGAGGACGATGATCCGCGCCCGGCTGGCGGCTCCCGTCCCAGGCGCGAGCCTGGGGTTGAGGCGCACGATCGGCTTGGCGCTGGCGTGGCGACAGCGATTGGCCAGGTCCGTGGCGGGGCCGGTGTTGGTCTCGCAGTAGGGCGCGGCCTTCTGTGCTGGGGTCAATTGCGCCGCGGCCGCCTGCAATTCCGTCGCCAGCTGCGGTGCGCCGTCGGCGCGAAACGCCTCGATGCTGGTGGCGACATAGTCGCCGATGCTGACCGGCTGATAGGCCGGCAGGCCGGGCGGCGTGATCACGGTGTAGTCGCGGCCGGATCGAACGAAGGTCAGCACGCCGTCGCGTTCGCGCCGCTCCACCGGCAGGGTGAAGTGGCCGGCCTCGCTGCGATAGCCGAGCGCCGCCTCGAGCTTGTTGACGGCGAAGATCAGGGCCGGGCCTTCCCCGTCTCCGGGGTAGCGGCCTTTGGCGTTGGGCTTGGACCTGGTCACATTGATCCGGCGCGACAGCACCGAGCCGACGACGACGTCCGACTCGCCGGCTCGGCTGGGGACGGGGCGGTTCAGGACGACGCTGGTGTGGAGCGCAAAGCCGCGCGGGTCGGCCAGGGCGGGCGTGGCCAGGATGATGTCGCGCAGCTTGACGCCCTGGGCTTGCAGCGCGGTGCGGTCGGCGGCGGACGCCGTGGGTTGCGAGCGGTTGTAGGTGAAATCGATCTGCCCCGGCGCGGCGGCCGAGGCCGGGTCCTGCGGCTGGGCGGCGGCGGCGGGGGCCGCGCTCAGGGCGGCGGCGATCAGGATGAGGGCTCTGTAGGTCATGGGGAGGTCCTTGTGGCTGCGCCTGGCTGGGCCGGCTGGCGTGCGGCCGCGAGGCGAGTGCGTCCAAGCTCGATCCCGGCGCGATGAACGCCATCGCTGGAGGGCGGACGCGGAGTCAGCCTTCACCGCGTGCAGATCGGGATTGGTCGTTGCGGCCTGGAGCCGGCGCCCCGCCGGAGAGACCCCCTGCTCGCGAGATCGACATGCAGAAGGACAATCTCGTGAACCGAACTTCGAAACAGACCGGCGGCCTGATCGCGGCGATGGCCGTGGCCGGCTGCCTGGCGGCCGCGCACCCCGCCGCCGCGGCGCCGGTGACGACCCTGCCCGAGAGCGTGGCGCAGGCGTTCCCGCTGGTCAGCGCCGCGAGCGTGACCGGCCCGCAGCGCTTCGGCGACGGCGTGACCTACACGGCGACCAACCTGGCGGGCGTGCCGACCAGTTCGCGGTTCGGGTCCACGCGCTCGTTCACCTTTGCAACCGCCGGCGCGGGCACGAACTGGGGCGGCGCGGAGCCCTACGCCGCGTTCGGCCTGACCGACGGGGTCATGAACTTCGCCTTCGACGCCCCGGTGGCCGGCGTGCTGACCGAGCTCGTCTGGTCCAATGCGATCGGCAAGACCTTGACCATGAGCGCGTACGGGGCCTCGGGCCAGCTTCTGGAGCGCCTGTCGTTCAACGCCGACGACCCGAACTACGCCGCGGGCTTCTACGGCTTCGAGCGGGCGGCCAACGACATCAGCCGGTTCGAGATCCAGGGCTACTACTTCGGGGCCCGCAACCTCTCGACCTTCACCACCGACGCCGTGGCCGCGGTCCCGGAGCCGGCGACCTGGGCGATGATGATCCTCGGGTTCGGCCTTGCCGGCACGGCCTTGCGCCGGCGCCGCAGCCACGGCTTCGCCGCAGCCTGAGGCCTGTTCGCCGGGGCGCCTGTTCGACCCGAGGGCGGGCGCCTCGGCGATGAAACGACGATCCGGCCGCCCTTGGGCGACGACACGGGCGTCAAACACGCAAAGGTTGGCTAATGTCGCGGACCATGGGGATCTTGGGCGCAGGGGCGAGATCGGAGTCGGCGCGGACGGCCTTGCGGGCCTCGATCGCGCTATGGACGTTCGGCTTCACGATGGTCGCCCTGCTCACCGCGCTCGCGGGGCGCGGCACGCTGTGGGTGCAGATCCCGCTGCAGGCGGTCTTCTGGGTGTTGGCGATCGCGCTGGCGATCCTGCTGCACGCGGCCTGGCGCTGGCTGCAGGCCAAGCCGCCGCTGCTGCGCTGGCCGCTGATGGCCCTGGCGTGCCTGGCCGCGGGCGTGGCGGTGACGACGGCCGACGTCCTGCTGATGGAGTGGCTCGCCCAGACCTATTTTCCGGAGTGGCGAAGCTGGACCGTGATCGACGTGCCGCGCTTCGTCTCGGTGGCGATCCTCTACAGTTGGACCTTCGGCCTGAACGCCGCGCTGTTCTGGGTGCTCAGCGCCAATGACGAGGCGCGCCGGCAGACTCATCGCGCGGCCGAAGCCGAGGCCGCGGCCCAGGCGGCGCAACTGACCCTGCTGCGGCTGCAGCTGAACCCGCACTTCCTGTTCAACACCCTCAACGCGATCTCCGGCCTGATGCTGGAGAACGACATCGAGAGCGCCGACCGCATGCTGACCCGGCTGTCGGAGTTCCTGCGCGCCTCGCTGGACATCGACCCGGCGGCGCTCACGCCGCTGGGCGACGAGTTCAACACCGCCGAGGCCTATCTGCAGATCGAGGCCGTCCGCTTCGAAGGGCGGCTCAACGTGACCTATGACTGCCCCGACGCGCTTCGCACCGCCCTGGTGCCGGGCTTCATCCTGCAGCCGCTGGTCGAGAACGCCATCAAGCACGCCGTGGCCCCGGCCTTGCGGCCGATCCGGCTGGCGATCGCCGCGCGCCAAGACGGCGAGGACCTGGTGCTGAGCGTGTCCGACGACGGCGAGCCGGTTCGCAAGACTCGCGCCGCCCGCGGCGAGGGCGTGGGCCTGCGCAATGTCGAGGCGCGGCTGGCCGCGCTCTATGGCGAGCGCGGGCGTCTGGTCGCGCGCAGGCTCAAGAGCGGGTTCCAGGCCGAGCTGACGCTGCCGCTGAGCGATGGGACGACAGGTCGATGAGCATCCGCACCGTCCTGGTGGACGACGAACCGGTGGCGTTGCGTCGCCTGGTCCAGGCCCTGCGCGGGGTTCCGGGCGTGGAGCTGGTGGGGACGGCGGGCGATGGCCTGCGCGCCCGCCAGGTGATCGCCGAGCTGGCGCCCGATCTGGTGATCCTGGACATCGAGATGCCTGGCTGCAGCGGCCTGGAGCTGGCCGCCCAGCTGGAGAGCGAGCGCGGTCTGGAGATCGTGTTCCTCACCGCCTTCGGCCAGTACGCCCCCAAGGCCTTCGAGGTCGAGGCGGCGGACTATCTGCTGAAGCCGGTGACCCCCGAGCGGCTGGCCCAGGCCGTGCAGCGGGTGCAGCGCCGGCTGGCGCTGAAGTCGGCCAATGGCGGGCCGCGGCCGGCGCCGGCGCGCGACGAGCGTCCTGGCGAGGACGACGGACGTCCGAACCTGATCTGGGTCCCGGTCAAGGGCGGCGAGGCCAAGCTCCGCGCGGAAGACATCGTCTGGATCGAAGGCGCCGGCGACTATGTGGTCGTCCACACGCCGACGCGCAGCCACCTTGTCCGCGCCACCATGGCCGGCCTTGAGAAGATCTTCAGCCCCGCCCGGCTGCGGCGGGTGCACCGCTCGGCGATCGTCAACATCGCCATGGTCGAGCAGATCCGCCGGCCGGGGCGCGGCGTCGTCAGCCTGGTGCTGCGCGACGAGATCGAGGTGACGGTGGGGCCGAACTACATCGCCAGCGTGATTTCGGCCCTCAAGCCCGGCGACTGACGCCGCGCTCCCTTGCCGGGCGCCAGCTTCGCGACGATGAGTGAGCGCTGCGCCGGAGGGGCCGGCGGGGGAGGGTTCTCGATGGCGGCGCATATTCACATCGTCGGGGCGTCGTCGTCGGGCACGACCACGCTGGGCTCGGCGCTGGCCGCGCGGCTGGCCGGCGCGCACCTCGACACCGACAGCTTCTTCTGGGAGGCGACCGATCCGCCGTTCACCGCCAAGCGCCCGGAGGCCGAGCGCGTGGCGCTGATGGAGGCGGCGTTGGAGGGCGCGCCGTCGTGGGTGATCTCCGGCTCGCTGATCGGCTGGGGCGACGTGTTCGTCCCGCGCTTCGACCTCGTGGCTTTCCTGCACGTGCCGCAGGAGGTGCGGATGGCGCGGCTGATGGCGCGTGAGCGCGAGCGCTATGGCGCGGCCATCGAGCCGGGCGGGGCGATGCACGACCAGCACCTGGAGTTCCTGGCCTGGGCGCAGGCCTACGAGGTTCCGGGTTTCCCCGGCCGCAGCCTGGAGCGGCACCGGGCCTGGCTGGTGACGCTGTCGTGCCCGGTCATCGAGATCGTCGGGACGCCGAGCCTGGAGGACAGCGTGGCGCGGGTGATGGCGGCGCTGTGACCCTCCTTCAGATCACCAGGTCTCGCGGAACGGCCGGACCTCGGCGAGGAACGACCAGGCGCTCTTGGGCTGCTGGGCCAGGTGGATGACCTCGCCGGCGATATCGTCGGGGGCGATGAAGAAGTCGTCCGGGGCGTCCTTGTAGCGCTCGCGGGTCCACGGCACGTCGATCACCGCGTCGATCACCAGATAGGCGACATGCACGCCCTTGGGACCGGCCTCGCGGGCGATGGCTTCGGCGAGGATGCGCTGGGCGGCCTTGGTCGGCGCGAAGCCGGCGAAATTGGCCTTGCCGCGCAGGGCCGAGGTGTTGCCTGTGACGATCAACGATCCGCCCCCGGCCTCGATCATCTTCGGGACGGTCTGACGGGCGAGGTGGTGCAGGGCCATGACGTTGGTCGCGAAGTTCTGCTCCAGCACGGCCGGGTCGACGTCGAGGAAGTTGCCGAAGGCGCCGCCGACGGCGTTGTGCACCACGACCTTGGGCGTTCCGAAGCGGACGATCAGATCCTCGACCGCGGCGTTGAGGGCGCCGGCGTCGGAGACGTCGACCGGCACGGCGACGGCGTCCTCGATCTCTTGAGCCAGGGCGGCGAGGCGGTCGAAGTTCCGGGCCAGCATGGCCACGCGGTAGCCGGCGGCGGCGAAGCGGCGGACGATCGAGGACCCGGTCCCGGGGCCGACCCCAGTGACGATGGCGAGCGGTTTCATGTGGCGTTCCTTCTGGGGAGGACGGGCTAGGCCGCCAGGGCGCGGCGGAGGAAGTCGAGACGGTCGTTGCCGAAGAACAGCAGGCCGCCCTCGGTGACGAAGCTGGGGGCGCCGAAGACGCCGAGTTCGACCGCGCGGGCGGTGTTGGCTTCGAGTTCGGCGGCGCGTTCGGGCGCGTCGATCAGGTCCGCGGTGACGCCGAGGTCGGCCAGCAGGGCGGCGACATCGTCCGACGTGGCCAGCGGGGCGTCGCCGGCCCACATGGCGCGAAACAGCCGGCGCGACGCCTCCTCGCCGTGGCCGAGCTTGCGGGCCGCCAGGGCGGCGTGCAGCAGCCGCGGACCCTCGATCCCGCTCATGCCGGGATTGGGGCTGAGCGGGGCGCCGTAGAGCGCGGCCCAGCGGCCGAGATCCTGTCGGGCGTAGGCTTGCTTGGGCTTGCAGATGACCGAGGTCGGCACGTTGCCGACCCGCTTCATCAGCTCGAGCACGTCGAAGGGGCGCCAGTCGAATTCGCCGGGCAGGCCCTCGAGCTGGGTGCTGGCCAGGTAGCTGTAGGGGCTTCGGAAGTCGAAGAAGAAGCGGGTGCGGGTCAGGGTCATTGGGTCTCTCCGAGAAGTCTGCGCAGGCCAGGGGCGGCGATCGGCCCGGGCTGCAGGCGGGCGCGCGCCTGCGGGACGGCCTGGCCGGTCTGCGGATCGACCAGGGCCAGGACGAGGGGGCGGCCGGTCTGGCCGTCGACCAGTTCGATGGTGGAGGCGCCCAGGCCGTTGGCGTCCCAGCGGTCGCCCCATTCGCGCAGGGCGGTCAGGACCTTCCAGAGGTCGCGGCCCTTGTCGGTGAGGCGGTATTCGTGGCGCGGCGGGTTGTCCTGGTAGGGGCGGCGCTCGACCAGGCCGGAGCCTTCCAGGTGCTTGAGGCGGGTCGACAGGGTGGTGGTCGGCATGCCGGTCGAGGCCTGCAGCTCGTCGTACTTCGACAGGCCCAGCGACAGGTCGCGCAGCAGCAGCATCGCCCAGCGGTCGCCGATCGCCTCAAGGGCGCCGGCGACGGAACAGGTCATGCCGGCGAAGGATTTGGCGCGCATGGCGAAGGCTCCCGAGTAACTCTTATCATTAGGGTTAGTGGGCGTGCGGCCGGGCGCAAGGGGTTCTTGCCGGGTTTTTCCTCGGAGACGTGGGGAGGGGGCGGCGCTTGGCGGCTGAGGCTGCAATCCCCTCACCCCAACCCTCTCCCCCCAAGGGGGCGAGGGAGCAGTCAGCGGATCTCTGGCCGGGGCGGGCCGCAAACGAAAACGGGGGCCGTGTCGCCACGGCCCCCGCTGGGTAGTTCGAAAGCGTCGAAGCTTAGGCTTCGGTGGTTCCGGTGTTGCGAGCGACCTGGCGCTCGGCGATCCGGGCCGACTTACCGCGACGGTCGCGCAGGTAGTACAGCTTGGCGCGACGGACGACGCCGCGACGCTTCACTTCGATGGAGTCGATGTTCGGGGAGTAGAGCGGGAACACGCGTTCCACGCCTTCGCCGAACGAAATCTTGCGGACGGTGAAGCTCTCGTTGATGCCGCCGCCCTGACGGCCGATGCAGACGCCTTCGTAGGCCTGCACGCGTTCACGGTCGCCTTCCTTGATCTTCACGTTGACGCGAAGGGTGTCGCCGGCCTGGAAGTCCGGGATCGAGCGGGTGACGGCGAGGCGGTCGAGCTCTTCTTTTTCGAGCTGCTGGATGATGTTCATATCGGTCGTCCTTGTCCTACTGGGCTTTACTCGCCCTTTGCCTGTTGATTGGCGAGATGCGCCGCCCAGAGGTCCGGACGTCGTTCCCGCGTGGCCGCTTCGCGCTGGCTCCGCCGCCACTTGCCGATATCGGCGTGGTGACCGCTGAGCAGTACGGGCGGTATCTCAAGTCCCTCGAATTCCCGCGGTCTGGTGTACTGCGGGTGCTCCAGGAGCCCGTCCTCGAAACTCTCTTCACTCAAGCTCGCAGCCTGGCCGAGGACGCCGGGCACGAGCCTTACGCACGCTTCGATCGCCACCAGGGACGCCGCCTCGCCACCGGCGAGAACCGCGTCTCCGACGCTGATCTCCTCGAACCCCCGGGCGTCGAGCACCCGCTGGTCCACCCCTTCGAACCGTCCGGCCAGGACGATCAGTCCCGGACCCTTGGCCCATTCACTCACGCGCGCCTGGGTCAGGGGCCGACCCCGTGCGCTCATGTACAAAAGCGGCCGTCCCCGCCGCTCCACGCTGTCCAGCGCGGCTGCGATGACGTCCGCTCGCATCACTTGTCCTGGGCCGCCACCCGCAGGGGTGTCGTCGAGGAAGCCGCGCTTATCCTTGGAAAAGCCGCGAATGTCCACTGTTTCCAATGTCCAAAGCCCATGCTCGCGCCAGGCCGTGCCGATCAGCGAGACGCCGAGCGGGCCGGGATAGGCCTCGGGGAACATGGTCAGGACGGTGGCGTCGAAGGACATGGAGCGGCTTTTGGACCATTGGGCGTTGAAATTCCACTGATGTCCCCTGGGGCGGCCAAGGCTGTCATCCCGGCTTCGCCGCAGGCGAAGACCGGGACCCATTGTCGCGCGGCCGCGTAGAATGAGGCGCAGCGGCGTCGCTGCCTGCCCCATCCGGTGTTCATAGGTCCCGGTCTTGCTTCCCAAACCGGGATGACACGCGATGACGGCCAGCTTGTCGGAACGCTGCTATCGGCGTAATCGGGCGCTATTCGCACTGCAGCATTTTTAGAGACCTCATGGAAACGCCCGAAATCCTCACCGAGTCCCTGGCCCTCGAACGTATCGAGGTGAACACCTTCCGCGGCGTTTCGCCCGAGGATGGTCCGGGCCGGATCTTCGGCGGCCAGGTGATCGCCCAATCGCTGCTGGCGGCCTACGAGACGGTCGAAGAGCGGATCTGCCACTCGCTGCATTGCTACTTCATCCGTCCGGGCGATCCGCGGATCCCGATCCTGTTCGAGGTCGACCGTTCGCGCGACGGCGGCACCTTCACGACCCGCCGGGTCATCGCCGTGCAGAACGGCAAGCAGATCTTCAACCTGGCGGCCTCGTTCCAGGTCGCCGAGGACGGCTTCGAGCACCAGGCGCCGATGCCGGCCGTGCGCAGCCCCGACGACATGGCCGCCGAGGCCGACGCTGCGAAGAAGGCCGTGCTGGACGGCATGAGCGAAGAGATGCGCCGGATGATGAACCGGCCGCGTCCGATCGAGATGGTCGGCCGCGACAACTACGGTTTCGGCCGCAAGCCCAAGCCGAGCGAACCCAAGAGCGACACCTGGATGCGGGCCGTGGCGCCGATCGGCGACGACGCGCGCATGCACCAGGTGATCCTGGCCTACGCCTCCGACATGAACCTGCTGTCGACCGCGATGCGCCCGCACGGCGTCGCCTGGCAGACGCCCGGCCTGCAGTCGGCCAGCCTCGACCACGCCATGTGGTTCCACAAGCCGTCGAACTTCAACGACTGGCACCTCTATACCCAGGACAGCCCCAGCGCCTCGGGCGGCCGCGGCTTCGTGCGCGGCGCAATCTACGGCCAGGACGGAACGCTGGTCGCCTCGGTCGCTCAGGAAGGGCTGATGCGGCTCAAGAAGTAGGCTGCAGCGCGCGGGTGTAGGTGGCGAGGTCGAAGTAGTCGCGCCAGACCTTGATCTTGCCGTCCTGCATCTGGAACACGCCGCAGCAGGGTAGGTCCACGGGGGTCGCGCCGACCATGGTGCGGTCCAGCCGTTCGGCGACGACCACGTCGCCGCGGGAGATCAGGGTGAGGACGTCCCACTGCGTGGACGTCCAGCCGCGCATGAACCCGGCGATGAAGGCGCGCAGGTTCTCCCGGCCGGCGACCGGTCGCGACGGCATGTTGTGATAGGTCCCGTCGTCGGTGAAGAAGCCGACCAGCTCGTCGGGATCAAGCCTCGACCAGGCGGCGATGAAGTCGCGGATGGTCTGTTCGTTCTGGTCCATGGTCCCCCCCGGGTCGTCTTGTCCGCCAAGTCTAGACGGCGGCAGGAAGGGGGCGCCAGGACTCAGTCTTCCTCTTCGCGGCCTTCGTTGGGGTCGGCCTCGATGATCGCCGGCGGATCGGCGATCACCTTGCCTTCAGTGATGCGGACTTCCGGCACGGCCTCGCGCGTGAAGGGCAGCCACCAGCTGGCGCCGGTGCGCGGCTGGATCTCGAGCAGGTCGCCGGCGCCGAAATCGTGGACGGTCTTCACCTTGCCCAGCAGTTCGCCGGACGCGGTCTCGACCGTGAGCCCGATGAGGTCGGCGAGATAGAACTCGTCCTCCTCGGGCGGGGGCAGGCTGTCGCGATGAATGTAGAGCTTGAGGCCGCGGAGGGCCTCGGCGGCGTTGCGATCGTCCACGCCCTTGAGACGGGCGACGATCCCGCCCTTGGTCGGGCGGGCCGATGCGATGGTCAGGGCGGCTGAACCGTCCTGACGCATCAAGGTCTTGTAGCCGGCCAGGGCCATCGGATCGGCCGTGAAGGTGGTGACCTTCACCTCGCCCCGCACCCCGTGGGCCGCGCCGACCTGGGCGACGAAAATCAGATTGCGCGTCTCGTCGCCCATATCGGTCGAACCAAGGCCGGCCCGCCGCGCCCCGAAGGCCGTGGCGGGCGGCGATGGGCTTAGCCTTCGGTCTTTTCGGCGTCGCCTTCGGCGGCCGGCGCTTCTTCAGCGGCCGGGGCTTCGGCGGCCGGAGCTTCAGCAGCCGGAGCTTCAGCAGCGGCTTCTTCGGCGGCGGGCGCCTCGGCGGCCGGGGCTTCCTCGACGACGGGTTCCGGTTCCGGAGCCGGCTGAGCGGCGGCTTCGGCGGCCGCGGCGGCGCGGTCGGCTTCGCGTTGAGCGCGCTCTTCAGCGCGTTCCTTGGCCTTGCGGCCCGGCTCGGCCTTTTGCGGGTTGTTGCCGGCTTGCCACTTCACCAGGCCTTCGTTGGCCAGGAAGCGGGCGACGCGGTCGGTCGGCTGGGCGCCCTTCTTGATCCACTCCTGGATCACTTCGACCTTCAGCGTGACGCGCTGCGGGTCGTCCTTCTTGAGCATCGGGTTGTAGGCGCCGACCTTCTCGATGAAGCGGCCGTCGCGCGGCGAGTGCGAGTCGGCGACGACGATCGAGTAGTAGGGGCGCTTCTTGGCGCCGCCACGGGCGAGACGAATCTTGAGCATGGGTTAGTCCTTTGTAAGCTCTAGGATTTCTTGAAGGGGTTGAAGCCCGGCGGCAGGCCGCCGAGGCCAGGAAGCTTCGGGGCGCCCGAGCCGAGGCCGGGCAGTCCGCCCCCCTGGCCGGCGAGCTTGCCGAGTTCTTCCAGTTGTTTGGGATCGGGCGCGGCCAGCTTGCCGCCGCCCAGGGCCTTGAGGCGGTCCATGCCGCCGCCGCCCATCATGCCGGCCATCCGGGCGAAGCCCTTGCCGCCGTCACGGCTCATCATCTTGAAGGCGTCGGCCATCTGGCGATGCTGCTTCAGGAGCCGGTTGATCTCGGCCACGTCGACGCCGGCGCCGGCGGCGATGCGGCGCTTGCGCGAGGCCTGCAGGATGTCGGGCTTCTTGCGCTCAGCCTTGGTCATGGACGAGATGATCGCCATCTGGCGGTCGATGGTCTTGTCGGAGACGTTGGCTTCCGAGAGCTGCTTCTTGACCTTCTGGACGCCCGGCAGCAGGCCCATCAGGCCTTCCATGCCGCCCATCCGCTTCATCTGGGCGAACTGCTCGGCCATCATGTCGAGGTCGAACTGGCCCTTGGCCAGCTTCTTGGCCATGGCCTCGGTCTTGGCCACGTCGAGGTCCTGGGCGGCCTTCTCGACAAGGGCGACGACGTCGCCCTGACCCAGGATGCGGCCGGCCACGCGGCGGGCGTCGAAGACGTCGAGGCCCTCGATCTTTTCCGACACGCCGAGGAACTTGATCGGCAGGCCGGTGACGGCGCGCATCGACAGCGCCGCGCCGCCGCGGCCGTCGCCGTCGGCCCGCGTCAGCACCAGGCCGGTCAGCGGCAGGCGCTCGTGGAACGCCGTGGCGGTGCGCACGGCGTCCTGGCCGGTCAGGCTGTCGGCGACCAGCAGGGTTTCGGTCGGGGACGCGATCTTCGCGATCTCGGCGGCCTCGGCCATCATCGCTTCGTCGATGGTGGTGCGGCCGGCGGTGTCTAGGATCAGGACGTCGTAGCCCTGGAGCCTAGCGGCCGACATGGCCCGGCGGGCGATGTCCGGCGCCGCCTGGCCGGCGACGATGGGCAGGCTATCCACGCCGGCCTGGGTCGCCAGAAGAGCCAGCTGCTCCATGGCGGCGGGGCGGCGGGTGTCGAGCGAGGCGAGCAGGACCTTCTTGCGGTCCTTGACCAGCTTCAGCGCCAGCTTGCCGGCGGTGGTGGTCTTACCCGAGCCCTGCAGGCCGGCCATCATGATGACGGTCGGCGGGTTGAGCGCGAGGTTCAGGCCCTCGGGCTCCTCGCCGCCGAGCATCTCGACCAGGCCGTCATAGGTGATCTTCACCACCTGGTCGGCCGGGCGGATCGAGCGGATCACCTCTTCGCCGGCGGCCCGTTCCTTGGCCTTGGCGATGAACTCACGAACGACCGGCAGGGCGACGTCGGCCTCAAGCAGGGCGACACGCACCTCGCGCAGGGCTTCGTCGATGTCCTTTTCCGAGAGCACGCCCCGCCCGGAGAGGCGGTCGAAAACCCCGGAAAGCCGATCTGTCAGTGCGTCGAACACGCGGCGGAACTCCTATAGGCCCAAACGCAATCGACCCCCGTGGACGATCACGTCGACGGGGGGCCTCGCCGCCCTCGTCCCACATAAGTCGTGGGGGTCGTGGCGGTGGAGGGCGCGAATGCTATGCGCCAGAAGGGGGCGCTTATGCCCCTGTGGATGCTTTAGGTCAAGGATTTGAAGGGGCGACGCCACATATTGCGTGGCGTCGCCGACCTGTGCGGAGGGTCAGCCCTGCACCACCCATTGGCCGTCGGAGCCCTTGCAGGCGGTGTGACGCGAGGTCTCCGGGGCCCCGCTCTGGGTGCGGATGGTCTGGTCGAAGGTGCGGCAGACCGAATTGCCGCCGGCGTACTGACCGCCGCTCGCGGGGCGCACGACGGTGTCGGAGACGTAGCCGATCGCCTGGCCGTTGCGGCCGGCCAGCAGCCAGGGCGTGCCGCTGACCCGGGCCAGGGCGTCGAAGCTCTGGCCGCCGCTCAGCTTGCCGACGACCGGCGCCGAGGTGGTCGGCCGGGCGCGGATGTTGACCGTCTTGGGGGCGGTGTAGGGGCCGGAGGCGGCCTCGTAGGCCGAGGCGGGCTCGACGCCGTTGGCGAAGCGCAGGCCGCTCAGCGAAACCGGCTGACCGCCGCCGCCGCCGTTCGAGGTGGAGATGACGCGGACGTCGCCCGAGGCACCGGTCTCGGCGTTGGACCAGGACTGCGAGCCGCCGCGGTCGAGGGCGTACTGGGCCGCGGCCTGGGCCTTCTGTTGATCGGTGCGCTGCATGCGGCAGCCGATGTAGGAGCCGGCCGCCGCGCCGGCGGCGGCGCCCAGCACGGCGCCGAGGGTCCGCTCGTTCTTGGCGAGGTTGCTGCCGACCACGCCGCCGACCAGGCCGCCGATGACGGCGCCGCCGGCCTGCTTGTTGCCGCCGGCGTCGCACCCGAAGATCGAGGAGAGCGGGCTGCCCTGGCGCAGGGTCGGCTGGGCCGTTGCGGCGGCGGGGAGGGCGAGAGCGACGGCGACGACGGCCGCGGTGACTTGCGAGGGACGCATGATGGGTTTCCTGGCGCGAATTCGAGGCCCCTGGACAGGGCGAACAAGCTGTGCCGGAAAAATGCGCCCGCGGCTGGTCCGTTCCATGCCGGCCGGCAATCAACAATTGTATCCCGGGGACCCCGTTCCTCCCCAGGCGGGGGAGGAACGGGCTCTCGTCAGGCGGTCGGGAAGCCCTTGTCGCGGAGGTAGGCCTTCACGTCGACGTCACGGCCCATCAGGGTGCGATAGGCGATGGCTGGATCGACCGAGTTGCCGACGCTCATGACGTTGTCATGCAGCTTCTTGGCCATGACCTTGTCGTACATGCCGCCGGGCGACTGCTTGAAGGCGTCGACGACGTCGAGGGCCAGGGTCTCGGACCACAGATAGCTGTAGTAGCCGGCCGAATAGCCGTCCGAGGCGAAGACGTGGCCGAACTGCGGGGTGCGGTGGCGCATGACCACTTCGCTCGGCATGCCGAGCTTGGCCAGCTCGTCGCGCTCGAAGGCGTCGGGGTCGATGTCGGCGCCGCCGGCCAGATGCAGCTTCATGTCGATCAGGGCCGAGGACAGGTACTCGGTGACGTCGAAGCCCTGGCGGAAGGTCTTGGCCTTTTCCAGCTTGTCGACCAGCGCCTGCGGGATCGGCGCGCCGGTCTTGTGGTGCAGGGCGAACTTGGAGAGCACCTGCTTGGTCGGCAGCCAGTGCTCATTGATCTGGCTGGGGAACTCGACGTAGTCGCGCGGCACGGCGGTGCCCGACAGCGAGGGATAGTCGACGGCGGAGTTCAGGCCGTGGATGGCGTGGCCGAACTCGTGGAACATGGTCTCGGCGTCGTCCCAGGAGATCAGGACCGGTTCGCCGGGCGCGCCCTTCACGAAGTTGGAGTTGTTCGAGACGATCGTGGTGATCGGCTTGTCGAACTTCTCCTGGCGGCGATAGGCGTTCATCCAGGCGCCTGAGCGCTTGCCCTGGCGGGCATAGGGATCGAAGTACCAGAGGCCGACGTGCTGGCCGCCCTTCTTCACTTCCCAGACGCGGATGTCGGGATGGGCGACGGGGACGTCGGCGACCTGGACGAACTCGAAGCCGTAGACTTCGCCGGCGGCCCAGAACATGCCCTCGCGCAGCTTCTCGAGCTGCATGTACGGCTTGATCTGGTTCATATCGAGGTCGTAGCGCGCGGCGCGGACCTTCTCGGCGTAGTAGCGGTAGTCCCAGGGCTCGATCTTGATGCCGGCCTTTTCCTTGTCGGCGATCGCCTGCATCTCGGCGACCTCTTCCTTCACGCGGCCGATGGCCGAGGGCCACACGCGGGTCATCAGCTCCATGGCCGCGTCCGGCGTCTTGGCCATGGCGTTCTCCAGCCGCCAATGGGCGTGGGTCGGATAGCCGAGCAGCTGGGCGCGCTCGAAGCGCAGCTTCAGGATCTTCTGGATGTTGGCGTTGTTGTCCTTGGCGTCGCCATTGTCGCCGCGGCTGTAATAGGTGCGCCAGACCTTCTCGCGCAGATCGCGGCGGCTGGAATAGGTCAGGAACGGATCCATCGACGAGCGGGTGTTGAGGATCGCCCACTCGCCCTTCTTGCCGCGCTCCTCGGCGGCCACGGCTGCGGCGGCGCGGACGTCGTCGGGCAGGCCGGCCAGCTCGCTCTCGGTGCGCAGGTAGAGGACGTAGTCGGTCTCGTCGGCCAGCAGGTTCTGGCTGAAGCTGGTGAACAGGGCCGCCAGCTCCTGGTTGATCTGGGCCACGCGCTTCTTGGCGTCGGGCGAGAGCTTGGCGCCGGCGCGCACGAAGCGGTTCCAATAGACCCAGGTCAGACGCTGCTGCTCGGGGGTCAGCTTGGCGCGGTCGTTGTAGACGGCCTCGATCCGCTTGAAGAGCTTCTCGTTCTGCAGGGTCTCGTCGCTGTGGGCCGACAGTTTCGGATTCAGCACCTTTTCCTGGGCGCGCAGCTCGGGGGTCGACAGGGTCGAGGACCAGACGCCGCCGAACATGCCGACCCGGTTCATCAGGTCGCCGGAACGCTCCAGCGCGGCGATGGTGTTGTCGAAGTCGGGCGGCGTGGGGTTGTTCGCGATTGCGTCGATCTCGGCGCGCTCGGTCTTCATGGCCAGGTCGAAGGCGGCCGGGAAGTCGGCGACGGCGATCTTGTCGAAGGCCGGGACCCCGCCGAACGGGCCGGTCCATGCGGCGGTCAGGCCACTCGCGCCGGCGGCCTGCGCGAAGGCGGCGGCGGGCAGGGCCGAAGCGGCGGCGATCGCGCCAGAGGCGGCCAGGAACGTGCGCCGTTTCATGAGAACTCCAGTGAAGCTTGATCGAAGGTGGCAACCTTAGGGTCAAGATTCCAGGACGTCACATGACGGGCTTGTAATGTGACGTCAGGCCGCGTCGAGGACGGCCTGGATCTCCAGGGCGACGGCGGCCCCTTCACGGCTGGTCGCCAGGGCCGTCTCGTAGGCCAGGCCGCAGGCGGTGAGCACCAGCGCCACCACCTGGATGGCGTGCTCGGGACTGGAAAGCCCCATCAGGATGTCGCGCTGGACCATGCGGCTGGAGCCGAACACCAGTGTCCGGACGGCGGCGGGGTCCATGTCGCGGAACTCGCCGCGCGAGACGCCTTCGTAGAACATCAGGTCGAGGTTGGTTTCGAGGATGGGGGTCCGCTCGAGGCGCGAGCCGTCCAGGCGCGCCATCATCCAGCCCCAGGCCGGGTCGCGGCTGACCGACAGGATGTAGCTGTGCAGGCGCGTGGCCAGCCGCAGCGACACCGACATGGTGGCCGGCAGCCGGGCGTCGAGCACCTCGGCCAGGGCTGCGACGATCTTGCGCCGAACCTCTCGGAGCAGGTCCTCGGCGGTGGGGAAGTAGTTGTAGAAGGTCCCGCGGGACACCTGGGCGGCGGCGACGAAGTCCTCGATCGAACAGGCCTGGGGACCCTTGTCGCCAATGACCGTGATCGCGGCGTCGAGCAGGCGTTCGCGCGTCTGCGCCTTGCGCTGCTCGGCCGCCGCGGCCCGGGCCTCAAGATTGACCCTCATGGGACGCCGGGGGGTCAGGCGGCCTCGGGCAGGTACTGGCGCACCGCGTTGGCGGCGGCGAGGGACAGAGGGTCGCTCTGGCGTTCTAGCACGTCGATCTCATGCTCCAGGGCGGCGGTGATTTCGCGGTGCGCGAGCGGGGAGAGCTGGAGCAGGGCGCGGGTGGCGGCGCGCGACAAGGCGAGCGCGGTGGCGAGGTCGACATCGACCCCGATCTGCCAGGTCGGCGACGGGGCGTCGGGAGAGTCGGAGGCGCGGGCGGGGAGGGCCATGGCTTTCTTGGTTTCGGATCCGGGTTGGTTGCGACGCTGAGAAAAAACGCAAGCGCGGCCGGCCTGCGTCTCGGGCCGTCCGCTTGAATTCACACCATACTGCAACGCTTGGACTGACAGATATGTCAGCCTGACAAAGATGTCAATTTGAAATGTCGGAGTTCGGCGAACGCCTGCATGGACGTCGGCCGCGGCGCCGGTTACATCCTGGGACATGGCCATTGGCGTCTTTGATTCAGGCGTGGGCGGGCTCTCCGTGCACCGCGCGCTCGTGCAGCGGCTGCCGCAAGCCGACTTCATCTATCTGGCCGACCAGGCCAACGCGCCGTATGGCGGGCGAACCGGCGAAGAGATCGTCGAGCTGACCCGCGCCGGCTGCGAGCAGTTGTTCGAGATGGGCTGCGATCTGGTCGTCCTGGCCTGCAACACGGCCTCGGCGATCGCGCTGCGGCGGCTGCAGCAGACCTGGCTGCCGGGATATCGCAAGGCGCTGGGCCGGCCGGTCAACGTGCTGGGCATCATCGTCCCGACCATTGAGGCGGCCACCGGCATGCCCTGGGAGCACGAGGCCGAGCGGCGCGGCGAAAAGGTCGAGAAGCTCGACATCCTGGCGGTGTTCTGCACCCCGGCCACGGCACGCTCGCGCGTCTACGAGATCGAGATCGACAAGCGCCGTCAGGACGTGGCCGTGTTCGCCGAGCCCTGCCCCGAGCTGGCGCGGATGATCGAGAACGGCGCCGGTGCGGTCGAACTGGCCCAGGCGGTCGAGGCCCACGTGGCCGCGGTGAGCACGCGGGTCGGACGCGCCCCGGACCGGGCGATCCTGGGCTGCACCCACTATGAGATCATCGCCGACATCTTCCGCGCGGCGCTGAAGCCCGGCACGCCGCTGATCCACCAGCCGCGGGCCACGGCCGACGCGCTGGAGGCCTATGTCGCCAAGCACCCCGACTACGCGATCGGCCAGGATGGCGGCCGGCGATTCATCACCACCGGCGAGCCCGGGGCGCAGAACATGCTGGTTGAGACTTTCTGGGGGGCGCCGCTAAGCTTCGAAAAGGCTTAGGGAGGCCAAGACCATGAAAGTGTTGGGAATCGCCGTCGCGCTGCTGGCGGCGGGGACTGCGCACGCCGAGGTCGCCGACAAGGACGCCGCCGGTTTCCAGATCCGCCATGTCGTCGCTATCGACGCGCCGCCGGCCAAGGTCCGCGCCGCGACGCTGGACATCGGCCGCTGGTGGAACAGCAGCCACACCTATTCGGGCGACGCGAAGAACCTCTCCATCGATGCGGCGGGCTGCTTCTGCGAGAAACTGCCTGACGGTTTCGTGCGCCACATGAGCATCGTCTACTCCGCGCCCGACGCCCTGCGCATGGCCGGCGGGCTCGGACCGTTGGCGACGACGGGCGCCGGCGGCCATCTTGGCCTGCAGTTCGACAAGACCGCCGATCCGAACAAGACGCAGCTGACCCTGACCTACGATGTCGGCGGCTACGCCAAGGGCGGCCTGGCGCAGACCTGGGCCGGGCCGGTGGACGGCGTGCTGGGCGAGCAGGTCGCCCGCCTGAAGGCCTATGTCGAGACCGGCAAGCCGCAGTAGGCGCCGGCGGCGGCGGTCAGCACTGTATCGAGGCGAGCCCCAGGTTCGTAGAGGCCAAGGCTGGGCGAGGGCGCTGCGCCAGCGCTCTGCTGCGCGTCGGCCATCGGCGCGCCGATAAGGGTCTCGATCGGGATCACGCCGCTCCAGGCGGTCCAGTCCTCGTCCGCCGGGGTGCGGTTGACGCCGCCGTCCCGCTGCTTGGCGCTGGCCTCCTCGATGGTCATCTCGACCAGGCCGATCTGCAGGATCTCGTTGTCGGTCGCCGGCCGCAACTCGGCCGAGCGTCCTGGATAAAGGCGATCGATGAAGGCCTCCATCGCCGCGCGCCGGGCGGCCACGCCCTCGATCAGCCGGGCGCGGCCGAAGGCCATCACCGAGCGGTAGTTCATCGAGTGGGCGATGCCTGAGCGCGCCAGCACCAGGCCGTCGATGTGGCTGACCGTCACGCAGACCGGCAGGCCGCCAGCCTGGGCCTTGATCATGCGGCTGGCGGCCGAGCCGTGCCAGTAGAGCTTGCGGCCCTCGCGCCAGTAGGTGGTCGGGGTAACGAAGGGCTGGCCGTCGATGACGTAGCCGACATGGCAGAGCAGGCCCGCGTCCAGGATCGCGAAGACCGCCTCTTCGTCATACGCCGCCCGGTCGGGCTTGCGCCGGGCGCGCGAGCGCGGCGCGGGGGTGAAACTGCTCATGGGGCGGGTTCCTTTCAGCGATGGTCCTACGTCACCTGCGGACTGTTGTGATGGTCCAATATCGGGTAGGTGCTCAGACCACTTTGGCTGAGGTGGTCTGATGAGCTGGGCCGAAATCTATCCGTGGCGCGGACCGCAGGCGGGCGAGCCGGTGATCCGCCAGATCTACGACCAGGTGCGTGGGGCGATCGTGCAGAGCGCCCTGAAGCCCGGCGACCGGCTGCCGTCCAGCCGCGACTTCGCCCAGCGGCTTGGGGTGGCGCGGGCCTCGGTGGTCGCCGCCTACGACCTGTTGCTGGCCGAGGGCTATGCGGTCGGACGGCCGGGATCGGGGACCTACGTCTCGACGGACCTGTCGGGCGTCGCGGAGTTGAAGCCGCCCGCGGACGCCGCGCCCCGGTCGCCGTCGGTGGTGCCGGACCGCGTGCGTGACCTGGATGAGGTCGTGCTGCCGCCACCTCAGGCTGACCAGCGGCTGTTCACCTCCGGCCGCACCCTGCTCGACGCCCGCGCCATGGACGCCTGGTCGCGTTCGACGCGGCGGGCGCTGCGCACCCTCGATCCGGTGCACTTCGGCTATTCCGACCCGCGGGGCGACAAGGCGCTTCGGGCGGCGATCTGCGACTACCTGCGAGCCGCCCGCGGGGTGATCTGCGAACCGGACCAGGTGATCGTGACGGCCGGCGCCCAGCACGCCGTCGACATCGCGGCGAGGGTGCTGCTGAAGGAGGGCGACCGCGTCTGGATGGAGGATCCGGGCTATCCGGCCACCCGCCACGCCCTGGCGGCCATGGGCGCCGACATCTTCCACACGCCGGTGGACCGCTCGGGCGTCGTGGTCGCCGCAGGGGTCGAGGCGGCGCCCCAGGCGCGGGTCGCCTTCGTCACCCCGTCGCACCAGTACCCGCTGGGCATGACCCTCTCGATGGGGCGGCGGATGGAGCTGCTGGCCTGGGCGCGGACCGCGGGCGCCTGGATCGTCGAGGACGATTACGCCTCGGAGTTCCGCTATTCCGGCCCGCCGCTGGAATCCCTTCAGGGGCTCGATGGCGGCGAGCGGGTGATCTATGTCGGCACCCTCAACAAGGCGCTCTTTCCGGGCCTGCGGATGGGCTACCTGGTGGCCCCGCGGCCGCTGGTCACGGCCTTCGTCAACGCCCGCCAGCTGATGGACCGCCAGCCGCCGACCCTGACCCAGGCGATCGTCCTGGATTTCATGCGCGAAGGCCACTTCGCCGCTCACATCCGCCGCCGACGTCTGGCCTACAAGGCTCAGCGCGACGCCCTGGCCGGGGCGCTGGAGACGCAGCTCGGAGACCTGCTGGAGGTCGACAGGCCTGATCAGGGCATGACCCTGATCGCCTATCTGAAGGGGAACGGCTCGGACCTGGAGGTCGAGGCGGCGGCGGCGCGCGGCGGGGTCAGCGTGCGGGCGATCAGCCGGCTCTATCGGCAGGCGCAACCGCGCCAGGGCCTGATGCTGGGCTTTTCCGGGTTTCCCGAGCGGATGATGGCGCCCGGGGTGGCGCGGCTGGCGCGGGCGCTGGGGGCCTAGGCCTCGAAGATGTTCAGCGCCGCATGCTGCAGCAGGATGATGGTCTTCGCATCGGCGACGCGGCCGTCGGCGACCATGGCCATGGCCTCGTCGAACGGCAGCTCGAGAACGTCGATCTCCTCGCCCTCGGTCTCAAGCCCGCCGCCGGCGCCGACGCGCATGGCGGCGTCATACTCGGCGACGAAGAAGTGCAGCTTCTCGGTGACCGAGCCGGGGCTCATGAAGCACTCGAAGATCTTGCGGATCTCGCCCAGCCGGTAGCCGGTCTCCTCCTCGACCTCGGCGCGGATGCGCTCCTCGGGCGAGGCGTCGTCGAGCAGGCCGGCCGGCGCCTCGACCAGCAGGCCGTCGCAGCCGTTCACATAGGCCGGGTAGCGGAACTGCCGGGTCAGGATGACGGTGCGGGCGGCGAGATTGTAGGGCAGCAGGGCCGCGCCGTTGCCGCGGTCATAGGTCTCGCGGCTCTGGGTCTGCCAGGTGCCGTCGGCGCGTCGCCAGTCGAAGGTCGTGGCCTTCAGGACGTACCAGTTGTCGGACAGCAGGCGCACGTCGCGGACGCGGATGCGATCTGACACGGACATGGGCGCCTCCCGGTTGGAGGCGGCATTCGGAGACGATTCCGCCCGCCTGGCTATGGCCGGGCGGGCGGAAGGGAGATCTCAGGACGCCGAGGCGGCCTCGGCGGCGACCACGCGGCTGACCGCGTTGACCACGGCCCCGATGCGCAGGGCGGCCTGGATCGAGGTGTTCGGCACGCCGTGCTTCTTCAGCTCCGACTCGTGGGCGTCCAGGCACATGCCGCAGCCGTTGATGGCCGAAACGGCGGTGGACCACAGCTCGAAGTCGACCTTGTCGACGCCCGGATTGGCCAGGATGTTCATCCGCAGCTTGGCCGGCAGGGTCTTGTACTCGGGGTTCGTGAGCAGGTGCAGCGAGCGGTAGTAGACATTGTTCATGCCCATGATCGCAGCGGCGGCCTTGGCGGCGGTCGCAGCTTCGGCCGAGAGGCCGGCCGCGGCGGCGGCGGCGTCGACCGCCTTGATCACGGCCGGCGTACCGACGGCGTGGGCCGAGGCGACGAAGGTGCCCCACTTCTGCTGATCGCTCAGCACGGTCTCGGCGGCCAGGCTCGACAGGTTGAGGCTGAGGTCCTTGGCGTAGGCGGGCAGCGTCTCGCGCAGGGCGTCGAGCGACATGGCAATCTCCAAACTTCGGGCACACGAAAGCGTCCGCCAGTCTCGGCGACGCCCCCGCTCAGATAAAGGGGGTGGGCTCAGATAAAGGGGAAAGAGGCGTCCGGGCGGCGCGGGGAGATCGCGCGCACCCGGACATTGACGGCGCAAAAGGGCGGATCCGCGGACCCGCCCGATCGCTGGAGGGCTTTACGCCGCCAGGGTCTCGCCGCCGACCGCGCGGTTGCACGGGCAGAGTTCGTCGGTTTGCAGCGCGTCGAGGACGCGCAGCGTGTCGGCCGGAGCGCGGCCCACGTTCAGGTTGGTCACGTAGACGTGCTGGACGACATTGTGCGGGTCGACCACGTAGGTGGCGCGCAGGGCGACGCCTTCTTCTTCGTTCAGGACGCCGAGGGCGCGGGCGAACTTGCCGCTGTTGTCGGCGAAGTTCCAGATCGGCAGGCTGTTCAGATCCGGGTGCTCACGACGCCAGCCGAGCTTGGAGTGCTCGTTGTCGGTCGAGCCGCCGAGCACGACGGTGTCGCGCTCTTCGAACTGCGAGTTCAGGCGGGCGAACTCGGCGATCTCGGTCGGGCAAACGAAGGTGAAGTCCTTCGGGTAGAAGAAGATGACCTTCCACTTGCCGGGGAACGACTCGTTGGTGACGGTTTCGAACGCGCTTTCGCCGTTTTCTTCGTGACGGTTGAACTTCGGCTTCACGCCGACGACCTTGAATTCCGGAAGCTTTTCACCAACGCCGAGCATAGATCTCTCCAAGTGATTTGAACTGGTCGGCCGAAGCCGTGCCGCTGAGATAGTGCTGCAGCGCACAAAAGGCCAATCGATAGTTTCTGGATTTTGGATAGATAAAACCTATCTTAGCTCCATGAGTCTCCCCACCCTCCGCCAGCTCCAGTATCTGAAGCTCCTCGCCGAGCACGGTTCCTTCGGCCGCGCCGCCGACGCCGCGCACGTGACCCAGCCCACGCTTTCCGCCGGGGTGCAGGAGCTGGAGAAGATCCTCGGCGGACCAGTGGTCGACCGCGCGCGCTCGGGGGTGATCCTCACCGCCGTCGGTGAGGTGGCGCTGGGCAAGGCGACCACCATCCTCAACGAGGCCGAGGAGATGGTGCAGTCGGCCCGCAATGCGGGACAGCCGCTGACCGGCCGCTTCCGGCTGGGGGTCATTCCGACGGTCGCGCCGTTCCTGCTGCCCAAGGCGCTGCCGCTGCTGCGCGCGCGTTTCCCCAAGCTGCGGCTTTATCTGCGCGAGGACCTGACCCATCGGTTGATCGCGCTGCTGAAGGCCGGCCAGCTGGACGCGGCCTTGATCGCATTGCCCTACGACATGGCGGGACTGGCCCACGCCCACGTCTCGGACGACGAACTGCTGGCCGCCCTGCCGCGCAGCCACCCGCTGGCGCAGGAAGCCGAAGCCCCGCCGTCGGCTTTGGAGAGCGACGACCTGATCCTGCTGGAGGACGGCCACTGCCTGCGCGACCACGCCCTGGCCGCATGCGGGCTCAAGCCGCCGAAGGCGACCGGCGAGGAGGAGGCGTTCGCCGCCACCTCGCTGCCGACCCTGGTGCAGATGGTCGGTTCGGGACTGGGGGTGACCTTCCTGCCGGCCATGGCGGTGGCGGCCGGCCTGACCGAGGCGGCGGACGTGGCGGTCATGCCGCTGAAGGCCGACCATCCCAGCCGTGAGATCGTCGTCGCCTGGCGTGCGGGCTCAAGCCGCGCGGCGGAGGGCAGGTTGCTGGCCGAGACGCTGCGCGGGGCGTGATGATCTAAAAAACATCTAAGATATATCTTGAACTTCGATCCGACTTCGATATATCTGCGATAACGACATATCGAAATAGGATCGAAAATGCATCGACATCACAATTGGAAGGCCCATCGCGAACATCGGGGCCGTGGCCCGTTCGGCGGCGGTTTCGGCGGCGGCGAACACTGGGGCGGCCGCGGCCGTCATGGCGGCGGGCCGCGCATCGGCCGGCTGCTGGAGCACGGCGACCTTCGCTTCGTCATCCTGGCGCTGCTGAAGGACAAGCCGAGCCATGGCTACGAACTGATCCGCGCCCTCGAAGAGCGCACCGGCGGGTCGTATCGCCCCAGCCCCGGCGTGATCTATCCGACCCTGAGCCTGCTGGAAGACGAGGGCTTCGCCCGCCAGACCGGCGCCGAGGGCGGCCGCAAGGCCTACGAGATCACCGAGACCGGCCTGGAAGCCCTGGAACGGAACAAGCCGGCCGTGGACGCGGTTTTTGCTCGGCTGAACGAGGCGGCGGAATCCTCGCCGCGGTCCTCGCCGCGGGTGGCCCGGGCCATGCAGAACCTCGGCATGGCGCTGAAGCTGAAGCTCTCGGGCGAGCGCCCCAGCGAGGCGCAGGTGGACGCGATCGTCGCGGCCATCGACGAAGCCGTCGCCAAGATCGAGAAGGCCTGAACCCAACCCGGAGGCCGTCATGAAATCGAGCGCTACCGTTCCGACGGCAAACGCCGGCCGCTACATGGTGCAGCTCTGCAAGCACTTCGGCCACGAGGTCCCGGCCTCGTGGAACGACCACGAGGGCAAGATCGTCTTCGAGATGGGCGAGGCCGCGCTGCGAGCGGCCCCCGAGACCTTGATGATGGTCGCCCAGGCGAGCGACGCCGAGAGCCTCGCCCGCCTGGAACAGGTGATGGACAGCCATCTGAAGCGCTTCGCCCTCAGCGAGCCGCAGATGGACGTGGAATGGCGTCGCGGGGCGGCGCGCTGAGCGCCTAGAGCCCCAACGCCGCCTTCACCGCGCGCCAGTCCACGAGCTTGAAGTTCTGGCGGGCGCGCGGGCCGGTGGTGGTCTCGCCGTCGGTGTCGGAATCGTCCTGCACCACGATCAGGCCCTCTGGAAACGCCCCGACCGGTCCGCCCAGGGCGGCCAGGCCGTCGGTGCCGGTGACGGCGTCGACTCCGGCGCCCGGGACCACCGAGAAGCGGCCGGCATAGGCCGGCTCCGCGCCGTCCACCCGCCACACCGCAAAGGCGCTGTCGCCTTGGCTCGAAGCCAGGAGGTAGGTCTTGCCGGCCTCGCGCAGCAGGGTCAGGCCTTCGACGTCGGGCTTGAGGATCTCCGACGGCGCGCCGGCCAGCAGGGTGCGGGCCGAACCGGTGGCGGGGTCGAGGCTGTAGCGCCAGATCCCCTTGGCCTCCTCGCCCACATAGAGCACGCCGGCGGCGTCATCGACGACGCAGCCTTCCGACTGCGACCCGACCGCGAAGGTGCGGGTGAGTTGCGCCGCCGGCTTGCCGCCCTGGTCGGTGATCGTGAATTGAGCGACGTCGCCGTCCTTGCCGACCATCACCGCGATGGTGTCGGCGCCGCTGCGGCCCATGCAGAAGCCGTACGGCTCGCTGACCTGCACCGGCGTGCGGCCCCACAGCGTCACCGCTAGGCTGTCGGGATCGAGCAGGAAGAAGCCGATCGCCCCGCGCGCCCGATCGCTGGCGCCGACCAGCACCTGGGCCTTGCCGTTGACGGTGAAGCCGTCGCGCAGGTCGACATTGTTCAGCGGCCCCTCCGGCAGGAACTGAAGATCCTTGCCAGCCAGATCGTAGACGTAGAGCCCGGCCTTCTTGTCGGTGCCGAAGATCGCGCCGCGCGAGGGGTCGCGAGGATCGGCCCAGATTTCCGGGTCGTCGGCGGCGTCGCGCGCCTTGGTGCCGACCGCTGCGGTCTCGGCCGCCGCGGGCACGGGCGTCCCGGTTCCCAGGGTCATCCCCGCGGAGTCCGAGACGCTTTCCGGGTCGAATGCGGCGCATCCCATGGCGAGGGATGAAATTGCGACGACCGTCACAAAACTGAAAATATTCTGCTTAGAAACCGTCACTGGCCCCACTCCGCGTGCAAGATATATCCCCTGCGCTGCAAATCATGCTGCGTGGGGCCAGGTCAACAGCCCCGCATGTCGGGGGACCCATGACGCGACTTTCTTTGCTCGCCTGCGCCGCAGTTGCGCCGCTTGCTCTGGCCGCTGCGCCGGCCCTGGCCGAGGACGCGGCCGACGCCACGCCCGTGGCCGAACTGATCGTCACCGGCGAGATCGCTTTCCGTGACCGCACTGACGACGTGAATCCCACGCTGTCCTATGACCTCGACTACTTCCAGCGGTTCGAGCCGGTGTCGGTGGGCGAGATGCTCAAGCGCGTGCCGGGCGTGACCTTCACCTCGGACGTCCTGGAGTTCGACGGCGTCTCCATGCGCGGCCTGCCGCCGGGCTACACCCAGGTGCTGATCAACGGCCGCCGCGCGCCGGGCGGCGAGGGCGACCGCAGCTTCTTCGTCGACCGCATCCCGGCCGAACTGGTCGAGCGGATCGAGATCATCCGCAGCCCCCGCGCCGACCAGCCGAGCGACGGCATGGCCGGCTCGCTGAACGTGGTGCTGAAGGAGGGTGCGACCCTCACCGGCGGCTTCGTGAAGGCCGGGGCGCTGATCAACGAGGACGGCAAGGCCCGTCCCTCCGGAGCGATCGCCTATGCCGGCGCCACCGCCAGTGGCGACACCACCTACTGGGCGGGACTGAACTACCAGGGGCGTCGCAATCCCAAGAAGAAGGTCAGCTACCGCTACGAGGGCGAGTTCGCCGACTTCGACAACGTCGAGTACCAGTCCGACACCCGCGACGGCGTCGACATCTCGGCCAATGGCGAGATCGCCCATCAGTTCGCCACCGGCCGCCTGCGGCTCTCGGGCCTGATCGTCGACACCGACCGCGACGAGGACGAGACCTCGCTGACCTATAACGAGCTGCCGCGTGGCGACTTCGACGAGTTCGAGATCCAGGCTGAGCGCATCCAGCAGCGCACCTACGCCCTCGACCTGGACGGCGAGTTCGACGCCGGGCCGGGCAAGCTCGGCTTCGACCTGGGCTGGTCGCGCTATGACGAGAAGACCCGCACGAACGTCGATGTCGGCGAGGAAGAGGACTTCTCCGACCGCGAACTGGACGAGTACGTCGAACTCGACATCGACGACCAGGAGTGGGGCGCCGGCGCCTATTACAAATGGAAGTCCGACCTGGTCGCGGTGAAGGCCGGCGTCGACTGGCTGAAGAAGACCCGTGACGGCTCCGAGGTCGAGTTCGACGTCGACGACGGCGCCGTCGGCGACCCCGATCCGGGTCCGGGCGCGGTCTACAAGATCAAGGAGCGCCGGATCGATCCCTATGTGCGGCTGACCTTCGAGCCGTCCGCCATGTGGACCTTCGATGCCGGCCTTCGCTACGAGACCACCAAGCGCGAGGTCGAGAGCGACCAGGGCTCGGTGTCCAAGGACGCCAACGAGCTCAATCCCTCGCTGCACGCCACCTTCCGGCCGACCGACGTCGATCAGTTCCGCGCCTCTGTCGCGCGCACCGTGCGGCGCCCCGACTACGGCCTGCTGGCCCCCTATGTCGCCGAGGAGGAGCCCGCGGAGGACGACGATCTGCGCGGCAATCCCAACCTCGACAATGAAACCGCCTGGGGCCTCGACATCGGCTACGAGCGCCGCCTGGGCGCCCGCGGAGTCGTCGGGATCAACTTCTTCTATCGCGACGTCGAGAACCTGATCGACCTCGTCGCCACCAGCGAAGTGTCGTCGTCTGGGCTGGGCCGCGTCTACGAGCCGCGCAACATCGGCTCGGGCAAGACCTATGGGATCGAGCTCGACCTCTCGACGCCGCTGGACGTGATCGGCCTGCCGAACACCGGGGTGTTCTTCAACTACACCTGGTTGGAGAGTGAGGTGAAGGATCCCTTCACCGGCCAGGACCGGCCGTTCACCAACCAGCCGAGCTACGTCTACAACGTCGGCTTCGTGCACACCGTGCCGAGCTGGAACGCCAGCTTCGGCGCCAGCCTGTACGACCGCGACATGGGCTTTGAGTCCGGCCTCGATGAGGAGGTCACCGTGGACTACGACGCCGATCTCGAGGCCTTCGTCGAGAAGCGCTTCGGCGATCGCTACGTGGTCCGCCTGGCGGCGATGAACCTGCTCGACAAGGAAAAGCGCGAGACCTACCGCACCTTCGACGGCGACTCGGTCGACGAGATCCTCGCCAACCGCCTGGCCCGCGACGTCGCCGAAAGCGAGCGCGAGAGCGAGCGGTCCGGCGTGCTCTACCAGGTCACGTTCCGGGCGGCGTTCTAGCCGCGGAGGCTCATCCCCGCGAAGGCGATCGCGCCTTCGCGGGCGATGCTCAGTCCATCAGTTTCTGGGCCAGGTAGACGTAGTGCCGGGCCCAGCGCTTGGCGTTCATCTCCGGGTCGGCGTCGTTGGAGTGGCCGCCGAAGGTGTTCTCGAAATAGAGGTAGGGGTAGCCGAGCTGCTCCATCTTGGCGGCGAACTTGCGGGCGTGGCCGGGATGCACCCGGTCGTCGCGCGTGTTCGTGGTGATGTAGGGCTCGGGGTACTTCTGGCCGGGCTTGAGGTTCAGGTAGCCGTCGTACCTGGCGATGAAGGCGTGATCCTCCGGCACGTCCGGATCGCCGTACTCGCCGACCCACGAGGCCCCAGCCGAGAGCTTGTGGTAGCGCAGCATGTCGACCAGCGGGCTCTCGACCACCACGGCTTTCCAGAGCTCGGGATGCTGGGTCATCGAGACGGTGGTCAGCACCCCGCCGTTGGAGCGGCCGTAGATGCCCAGACGGCGGGCTGAGGTGATCTTGCGCGCCTCCAGGTCGCGGGCCACCGCGGCGAAGTCGTCGAAGGCCAGCTGGCGCTTCTCGCGCAGCACCGACTGGTGCCAGGCGGGGCCGAACTCGCCGCCGCCGCGGATGTTGGCGATGACGTAGGCGCCGCCGCGTTCCAGCCAGATCTTGCCCATCTCCGGGATGTAGATCGGCGGCTTGGCGACTTCGAAACCGCCGTAGCCGTACATGATGGTCGGGACCCCGCCGTCGAGCTTGGCGCCCTTCGGACGGACCACGAAGTAGGGGATCTGGGTCCCGTCGGACGAGGTCGCCCAGAACTGGTCGACCTGATCTTTGCTGGCGTCAAAGCGGGCCGGCAGCGACTTCAGCTTCTCCGCCTTGCCGGTGGCGCCGTCGGCCAGCCACAGGCTCGATGGCGTCAGGAAGCCCTCGGCCCCGACGAACAGTTGGTCGTCCCTGCCGGAGGTGGAGATGATCGACAGCGTCTCGCCCTTGGGCAGGGCCAGGCGGCGGGCGGTCCACTTGCCGTCCTTCAGGTCGTAGACGTCGACCGCGCCCTTCACGTCCTCCAGCAGCTCGACCGCCAGCAGGCCCTTGGTGTCGGCGACCGCCTGGATCGCCTGGCGCGGCCCGGGCTGGAAGACCAGCGCCGGCTTGGCGGCCAGATCCTTGGGGTCGTAGGCGATCAGCGCACCGGAGCCGAAGCCGTTCCAGGCCTCCTGCAGCGTGAAGACCATCCGGCCGTCGACATAGGCCTGGAACTGCGCCTTCTTCGGCAGGGCGACCGCGGTCAGCTTGCCGTCGACGTACAGCGAGTACTCGGACTCGAAGAAGGTGAGGCCGCGCTGGATCAGCACGCCGTCGGTCCTGCCGGCCTCGCCGCGCAGCACCGCCGCGTTGGCCCAGACGTCTGACTTCTGGCCGCGGAAGATTTCGGTCGCCTCGCCCGAGCGCTTCAGGATCTTGACCACGTTGGCGTAGCCGGAGGCGGTGACCTCGCCCGGGGTCCATTCGCGCCAGGCGACCAGGGTGTCGCGGTCGACCCATTCGGCGCCTTGCTTGCCTTCCGGCGAGCGGAATCCGCCCTCGACGAAGGTTCTGGTCCTGGTGTCGAACTCGCGCAGCTCGACCGCGTCGCCGCCGCCGTTCGACAGCCGCACCAGGCACAGGGTCTCGTCCGGCTTGAGGCAGGTCGCCCCCTTCCAGAACCAGTTGCGCCCCTCGTCCTTGGCCAGCTTGTCGATGTCGAGCGTGACCTCCCAGGCCGGCGCGGCCATGCGGTAGGAGGCCAGGCTGGCGTGACGCCAGACGCCATGGGTGTTGGTCGCATCCTGCCAGAAGTTATCGACTCCGCCGGCCCGGAAGTCGGGCTTGGGGATGCGGTCGGTGGCGGTGAAGATCGCCCGGCCTTCGGTGAGGAAGGTCTGGTAGCGGGCGTCGCCTTCGAGGCGCTTGGCGGTGCGGGCGTTCTGCGCCTCCACCCAGGCCATCGCCTTGGGGCTGTCGATGTCTTCGAGCCAGATGAACGGGTCGGCGGCGGGGGGCTGAGCCAAGGCCGCGGGGGCGGTTAGAAGGGCGCCTGCGAGCGCCGCCGTAACAAGTTTCATGGGCGTTACGCATAGCGGCCAAGCCGGGCCGTGTCTCGCGCAAGGTGATTGCGTGGCAATTCTCGCCTATATAGCCCCGGCCATGAGCCGTCCGTTCCTGAAGATGAACGGGCTCGGCAACGACTTCGTCGTGGTCGAGGCCCGCACCGCCCCCTTCGCGCCCACCGCGGAGGAGGTGCGCGCGATCGCCAGCCGCGAGCGCGGAATCGGCTGCGACCAGCTGGTTTCCATCGAGCCCTCGCAGAAAGCTGACGCTCGGGTGCGCTTCTGGAACGCCGACGGTGAGGAGGTCGGCGCCTGCGGCAACGCCAGCCGCTGCGTCGGCTGGCTGCTGATGGAGGCCTCGGGCCGCGACCAGGCGGTGATCGAGACCCAGGGCGGCCTGCTGACCGCGGCCCGCGCCGGCGACAGGATCGTCAGCGTCGACATGGGCGAGCCGGGCCTCGACTGGCGGCAGATCCCGCTGGAGGAGGAGATGGACACCCGCGGCATAGAGCTGCAGGTCGGCCCCATCGACGACCCGATCCTGCACACGCCGGGCTGCGTCTCGATGGGCAATCCGCACGTGGTGTTCTTCGTTCCGGACGCCGAGACCGCGCCGGTGGTCCAGGTCGGCCCGATGATCGAGCATCACCGGCTGTTCCCAGAGGGCGTGAACGTCGGCTTCGCGCAGATCGTCAGCCGCGACCGCATCCGGCTGAAGGTCTGGGAGCGCGGGGCGGGCCTGACCAAGGCCTGCGGCACCGGCGCCTGCGCGGCGCTTGTCGCCTCGTATCGGCGCGGCCTGGTCGACCGCAAGGCGACGCTGGTGCTGGACGGCGGCGAGCTGGTCATCGAATGGCGCGAAAGCGACGGCCATGTGATCATGACCGGCCCGGCCCAGGTCGACTTCACCGGAACGCTGCCGTGAGCCACGACCACGACGCTGTCGAAGACTTCGAGCTGACGCCGCGGACGGCGCCGGCTGACGCGCGCGGCGTGGACATCGTCACCTTCGGCTGCCGCCTCAACGCCTATGAGAGCGAGGTCATCCGCGCCCGCGCGGCGGAGGACGGGCTCGAAAACGCGATCGTCTTCAACACCTGCGCGGTGACCAATGAGGCCGTGCGCCAGGCGCGTCAGGCGATCCGCAAGGCGCGGCGCGAGAATCCTGACGCCAAGCTGATCGTCACCGGCTGCGCAGCCCAGATCGACCCGGCCGCCTTTGCGGCGATGGACGAGGTCGACCTCGTGCTCGGGAACGCCGAGAAGTCCCAGGCCGGCGCCTATGCCGACCAGGTTCCCGAGGGCAAGGTCCGCGTCAACGACATCATGAGCGTGCGTGAGACCGCAGGTCATCTGATCGACGGGCTGAAGGATCGCGCCCGGGCCTATGTCGAGGTCCAGAACGGCTGCGATCACCGCTGCACCTTCTGCATCATTCCCTATGGCCGCGGGAACTCGCGCTCCGCCGCCGCCGGCGAGGTGGTCGAGCAGGTCCGCAAGCTGGCCGCCCAGGGCTATCAGGAAGTGGTGCTGACCGGCGTCGACGTGACCAGCTGGGGCGCCGACCTGCCGGGCCAGCCGACCCTGGGCCAACTGGTCGCGCGGATCCTGAAGCTGGTCCCCGATCTGCCGCGCCTGCGGCTGTCCTCGATCGACGCCGCCGAGATCGATCCGGACCTGATGCGCTGCCTGGCCGAGGACGCCCGGCTGATGCCCTACCTGCACCTGTCGCTGCAGGCCGGCGACGACATGATCCTCAAGCGCATGAAGCGCCGCCACAGCCGCGCCGACGCCCTGAAGCTGGTCGCCGACGTGCGGGCGGTGCGGCCCGACACGGCCTTCGGCGCCGACCTGATCGCCGGCTTCCCGACCGAGACCGAGGAGATGTTCGAGAACACCCTGGCGCTGGTCGAGGAGGCGGGTCTGTCCTTCCTGCACGTCTTCCCGTTCAGTCCGCGGCCCGGCACGCCCGCGGCGCGGATGCCCCAGCTACAGCGCCCGGTGATCAAGGACCGCGCCGCCCGTCTGCGCGCGGCCGGCGAAGCGGCGCTGGTCCGGCACCTGGAGCGTCAGGTCGGCCGCACCCTGATGGGCCTGGTCGAGCGCCCCGGCGTGGCGCGGGCCGAGGATTTCACCGAGATCGCCTTCGAGGGCGAGGCCCAGGTGGGCGGCGTCGTTTCGTTCTTCGTCACTGGGGTCGGCAGCGGCAAGGTGCTCGCCCGCAACGCTGTCGCCGCGGACGTCGCCTGAGCCGGCGCCCGCTATGCGGGTTTATGATGCAACTGTTGCGAGAATCTGCTGGTCGGTTTGCGTGAAGTCTCGGAGGGTCCCGGCCGCTGGAAAGGCCAGCGAGATCCTCAGGAGACGTCGTGTTCCGCACATTCCTATTGTCCGTCGCTCTGGCAGCGTCGGTCGCGGCAATCAGCTCGCCCGCCGCCGCTGCAATCAAACAGATCGATTTCACCGTGAGCAGCGGAGACTGGCAGCATCTGAACGGGGTGAACGGTCCCTACGGACTTTCGCTGCAGCCGACGCTTTCGGGGAGCTTGCGGTTCGACGACACGAAGGCCGACTCCAGCGCGTTCGTTTCGCTGGACTACGTGACCGGTACGCGCGTGTGGACGCTGGCGGACATCGCGGCTAATTCCAGCATCTTCTATTCCGGCGGGGCGTTCTCGGCGTTCGCCCTGCATTTCGGAAGCGGCAACCTGCTGGCTTCAAACACCACGGCTTCGGTCGCCGAAGGCCCCAACACCCTATACTGCAACAATTGCGTTTCGATCGGCCCGGTTAGCGCCGTCCCTGAGCCGCAGACCTGGGCCCTGATGATTGCCGGCTTCGGTTTGCTCGGGACCGCCTTGCGACGGCGCAAGGCCATGCTGGCGTCCTAGGAGCCTCCGGGCCGTCCGCGTCCGGGGAAGGCCGGCAGCGTCCAGCCGTAGCGGATGGCCCCGGCGCGGATCGAGAAGGCGACGGCGAAGCCGGTGATCCCGGTCCAGACGTCGCGCAGGCCCATCGCGTCGAGCGCCACATAGACCCCCGCGCCGGCCAGGGCGCAGCTCACATAGATCTCGCGGCGCAGCAGCACGGAGGGCTCATTCGCGAGCACATCGCGAATGATGCCGCCGAAGCAGGCGGTCAGCACGCCCATGACCAGGGCCGAGAACGGCGGCGCGCCGAGCGACAGCGCCTTGGCCGCCCCCACCACGCTGTAGGCCGCCATGCCCAGGGCGTCGAACCACAAGAGCACCTTCATCCGCGCGTGGCCGGTGCCGAACACCCAAACCGCCAGGGCCGCAGCCACGCAGACGATCAGGTAGTCGGGCCTGCCGACCCAGAAGACCGGCGCGTCGAGCAGCAGGTCGCGCAGGGTCCCGCCGCCGACCCCGGTCACCGCCGCGAAGAAGGCGAAGGTGACGAAGTCATGCTTGCGCTGGGCGGCGGCCAGGGCCCCGGTCGCGCCGAAAACGGCGACTGCTGCGTAGTCGAACCAGGTGAAGGCGGCGGCGAGAGCGTCCATGCCTGCATCCTCTATCGCGCAACCCTTTGACGAGCTAGAAGCGGGCCATGACCGAACCGAAGAAGGGCTGGTTCCAACGTCTCACCGCCGGGCTGTCGCGCTCGTCGAAGCAGATGACGGAACAGGTGGTCTCCACCTTCACCAAGCAGCCGCTGGACCAGGCCAAGCTCGACGAGCTTGAAGAGATGCTGATCGAGGCCGATCTCGGCCCGCATTCGGCTGCGCGCATCACGAAACGCTTTGCGGACGAGAAGTTCGGCAAGAGCGTCGATGAGCAGGAAATCAAGGAAGCCCTCGCCGAAGCCATCGGCGCGGAGCTGGAAAGCCGTGAAGGCGAGTTCGCGCCGCTGTCGGGGCCGCGCCCCTATGTGGTGATGTTCATCGGCGTCAACGGCTCGGGCAAGACCACCACGTTGGGGAAGATCGCCGCCGACCTGGTCGGGCGCGGCGCCAAGGTGCTGGTCGTCGCCGGCGATACGTTCCGCGCCGCGGCGGTCGAGCAGCTGAAGGTCTGGGCCGAGCGCTCGGGCGCCGACTTCATGTCGCGGCCGACCGGATCGGACGCGGCGGGCCTGGCCTTCGACGCGATCGAGCGGGCCAAGGCCGAGGGCTATGACGTCGTGCTGATCGACACCGCCGGCCGCCTGCAGAACAAGCAGGGCCTGATGGATGAGCTCCTGAAGGTCATCCGCGTGGTCAAGAAGGTCGAGCCGGACGCACCTCACGAAACCCTGCTGGTGCTGGACGCCACGGTGGGCCGCAACGCCCTTGCCCAGGAGAACATCTTCGGCAACCAGATCGGCGTGTCGGGCATCGTCATGACCAAGCTGGACGGCACGGCCCGCGGCGGCGTGCTGGTGCCGGTGGCCCAGGCCTCCGACTCGCCCATCAAGCTCATCGGCGTCGGCGAGGGGATTGAGGATCTCCAGCCTTTCAAGGCCCGAGCCTTCGCCCGCACCCTCGTTGGCCTGGAAGACGCATGAAGCTCTCCCCTAACGCTCGCAAGTGGGTGCGCGGCGTCGTCGACTACGGCGGCCTGGTCGCCTTCCTGATCGGCTTCTTCATCAACCGGAACGGCGGCCTCACCTCGCAGGAGGCGCTGGTCCTGGCGACCTGGTGGCTGGTCGGCGGCTCCGCCCTCGGCCTTGTCGTCGGCCTGGTGTTCGAAAAGCGCATCGCGCCGTTCCCGCTGATCGCCGGCGGCGCGGCCCTGCTGTTCGGCGGCCTGACGCTGTTCTTCCACGACGTCCGCTTCGTGAAGATGAAGCCGACGGTGATGAACACCCTGTTCGGGATCGTCCTGCTGGGCGGAATGGTCCTGCGCAAGAACCCGCTGAAGCTGCTGCTGGGCGATGCGATGAAGATGCCCGACGAAGGCTGGCGCAAGCTGACCCTCAACTACGGCCTGTTCTTCCTGGCCCTGGCGGCGCTGAACGAGGTGGTCTGGCGGACCCAGCCGGACGACATCTGGGTGGTGTTCCGGTTCCCCGGCCTGTTGATCCTGTCGGTGCTGTTCTCGTTCGCGCAAGTGCCGCTGATGATGAAGTACGCCAAGACCGACGAGCCGCCGCCGCCGCACGTCGAGTAGCTCGCGGAACGATGATTTCCGGGCGCCCCTGGCGCCCGCACCGTCCACTGACCATCTGTCGTCAAACCGACACCGTAGCCCGGTAGCGTCCGGGGCGTGTCGACAGGCGGGGGTGGAACCGGATGGCCAAGTCGAAGTCCCACGACAAGGTGAAGAAGGGCCTGCCGGCCCTGGACAAGTCGCCCAGCCATCTGCTGCACCGGGCGCTGCAACTGGCATTGGACATCTATGCGGCCGAGCAGGGCGACGGCGGGGTCACCCAGCGCCAGTACGCCGTGCTTGCGGCCGTCGAGGCCTATGAGGGCCTGACCCAGACCGACCTAGTCCGGATCACCGGCATCGACCGCTCGACCCTGGCCGACATGGTCGCGCGGATGATCGTGAAGGGCCTGCTGGAGCGCCAGCGCTCGGTCTCCGACGCCCGCGCCAACGCCGTCAGCCTCACCGAGGCCGGGCGGGTCGCGCTGGCAGAGGCCAAGCCGCGGATGGCGGCGGCTGACGCGCGGCTGCTGCGGCTGCTCTCGACCTCAAAGCGCGAGGCCCTGACCGCGGCGCTGCGCGACCTGATCCGCGCCAGCGACGAGGCCGCGGCGGTTCCCGTCCCGATCGCGGCGGCCAAGAAGCCGAAGGCCGACAAGCCGAAGAAGGCCAAGGCCGACAAGGCGGACAAGCCGAAGAAAAAGAAGCTGAAGAAGGCGGCCTGAGGGCCGCCGCTAGACCCGGATGTCCAGAAGCGAGCCCGGACGCAGGATCTTCTGCGGCGGCTCGTCGGGCAGCGCGGCGGGCATACGGTGCGCCGGGGCGGCTGGCGCCTGAGCCTGAACTTGGGCCTGGGCGGCGGCGGGTCGGCCCATCGCCGCTTCGAAGAACGCCCGCTGGGCCGGATTGCGGACCGGGGCCGTGGCCTGGGGCTGCGGCTGCGGGGTCGGGAAGATCGGCGGTCGGATCGTGCTCACGGCGCAGGCTTTATGGTTAACGGAACCTTCGCGACCGTTCGCTGCGTCGTCTCAAGGTTTGGTTAACGCGGGGCTTCCCTTGGAGCGTGTTCGAGCGGCGAAACCGCCGACGCTTTCGCCTAGCGCGCCTTGGCCAGAAGTTCGCGGGCCTTCTCGGCGGTGAGCGGGCCGGTGTGCTTGGCCAGGATCACGCCGCCGGGGCCGACCAGATAGGTCTCCGGCACGCCGGTGACGCCGAGGTCGATGCCGGCGCGGCCGTCACGGTCCACCAGCCGCTCGGCATAGGGATCGCCCAGGCGGCCGAGGAAGGCCTTGGTGTTCTCCGGCGCGTCCTTGTAGGCGACGCCGACCACCCGAACGCCCTGCTTTTTCAGGTCGACCAGCACCGGATGCTCGATCTCGCACGGGGCGCACCAGGAGGCGAAGATGTTGACCAGCACCGGCGCCGGCTCGGCGGCGTCGTGCAGCCGCACGGGGCGGCCGGTGTCGAGGGTCGGCAGGGTCAGGTCCGGCAGCGGCTTGCCGACCAATGCGTCGGGCTGGACCTGCGGATCGCGCTTGAGCGCATAGAGGCCGAACAGCAGGCCCAGCGCCAGCAGGGCGGCCAGCGGCAGGAACGCGAGGGTGCGGTTCACTTGCCGTCCTTCTCCGCCCGCCGCCGCCAGACGCGGGACTGGCGCAGGGTGAAGACGATCATGCCTAGGAAGGTGAGGGCGGTCAGGCCGTAGGCGGGCCACACGAAGACCGCGTACTTGCCGGCGTCGAGGTCGAGCATCGGATTATCCTCTCGCCGCGCGCAGAGCCGCGGCCTCGGCCCGGCGGCGCCAGACCTGGGCGCGGATCCCGACCAGCCACAGCGAGCCGAAGGCCGACATGTAGGCCAGGCCCATCAGCAGCAGCGGCCAGAGATAGTCGTTGGTCATCGACGGACCGTCGGCGCGGAACACCGAGGCGCCCTGGTGCAGCGTGTTCCACCAGTCGACCGAGAACTTGATCACCGGCAGATTGACCGCCCCGACCAGGGCCAGGATCGCGCAGGCGCGGGCGGCCTTGGTCTCGTCGTCGAGCGAGGCGCGCAGGGCCATGTAGGCCAGGTAGACCAGGAACAGCACCAGGACCGAGGTCATCCGCGCGTCCCACTGCCACCAGGTGCCCCACATCGGCCGGCCCCAGAGCGAGCCGGTGAACAGCGCCATGAAGGTGAAAGCCGCGCCCAGCGGGGCGGCGGCTCTCGCCGCGGCGTCGGCCAGGGCGTGACGGAAGACCAGGGCCAGGAAGCTCGCCACCGCCAGGCAGGCATAGACGAACATGCTCATCCAGGAGGCGGGCACGTGGATGAACATCAGCCGGACGGTGTCGCCCTGCTGGTAGTCCTCGGGGGCGGTGAAGCCCAGCCACAGGCCGGCCAGCGCCAGGACGAGCGCAATGGCCCCGAACATCGGGGCGGCCCAGCGGGAAAAGGCCATGAACCGCTCGGGATTCGACAGAAAGGCCGGCGCCGGGATCATGCCTGCGGCTTAGCGTCGGGCGACCTTGCCTGCAAGCGGCGCGTGCGCACAGCCTCGCCGCGGGGCGAGAGCCGGTAGCCGACCTCGAGGCTCTCGGTCAGGCCAAGGGCCTTGAGTTTGCGCACGTCGGTCTTGAACGGCGCGGTGTCGCGGCGAAGGCGGGCGGCGAGGTCCGGCGCCCGCACACCAGGGTTGGCGGCGATCAGGTCCAGCACCACCGCGGTCCAGGGCGCGCGGGCGTCCAGCCGGGCCAGTTGCGCCTCAACCTCGGTCAGCGCCGCCTCAGAGACGTCCAGCCGCAAGGCCTTGCGGGGATCCTCGCCGGTCCGCCGAAAGGCGATGCGGTGGATCGGGGCCTCGCCCTCCAACGCGGCCAGCGCCGCCGCGCGCGAGGCGTAGCCCGCGCGGATGGCGTCGGCGTCGGTGACGGCCTCGGCCGCGATGATCGCGACCTCGTCGATCGCCAGCAGTCCGGCGGGCGTATGCAGCGTTCCGCCCGCCTTGACGGTCGGTTTGCGCCATCGGCGAAAGGCCAGATCGACCTTGCCCTCCGCGATGGCCTTCAGGACGGGCGCCTTGAACAGCATCGCCCGTCCCTTTTAGCACAGGAGCGGCCTATTCGCCGTGGCCCATGGGTCCGGGGCCGCGTCCACGATGACCGCCCTTGCCCCCGTCGCCCTTGCCGTGGCCGCGCGGGGCCATGGCGTCGAACGCCTTCTGCTGGGCTGGGCTCAGCTGCGCGTAGAACCGCTTGGTGGCCGCCACGCGCTGGTCGAAGCGGGCCAGGCGCTCGGTCATCCGGGCGCGCTGGGCGTCGAGGCGTTGGGGCGTCGTCATCGCGCCGACGGCGGCGCGGTCGGCGCGGGCCGGGCGCGCGGCGGGCTTGCCGGTGTCGAGAAAGGCCTTCAGGGCCGGCTCCTGGTCAGGGCGAAGCTGCAACGCCGCGCGCAGGTGCTCGGCTCGGCGGGCGGCCATCGCCTCGGGGTCGGGACGGCGCCACTCGCCGCGCCCGTCGCGCGGCTGGCTCGGCGCGGCCGGGGGCGGCGGCTGCTGGGCGGCGCTGGCGGTGGCCCCGACCAGCAGCACGCCGCCGATCGCCCAGGGCGCAAGTTTGGTGAAGTTCATCGGTCTGTTGCTCCAGTAACTGCCCCTCATCCGTTCAACGGTGGTGTTCGCAGAGTCCGTCGCTGGCATGTTGGCTTTCGTCGACACAGGTGAAGCTGCGTCAGTAGTTTCGATTACACGCCTCTTGGTTTTCGGGCGCCCTCGCCCGGCGCAACAAGGAGACTGAACATGCGCATCATCCTCGCGGCCCTGGCCATGACCTGCGTGCTCGGCGCGGGGTCGGGCGCCCTGGCGGCGGATCTCGATCCCATCGCGGTGCAGCGCATCGAGGCGACGGCCTACGACTATGTGGACGGCCAGCTGGAAGGCGACGCGGCCCGCGTCGCGCGCTCGCTGCACCCCGATCTCGCCAAGCGGGCGGTGAAGCCGAACCCGGACGAGGAGCTGGGCCTGAGACGGATGAGCAAGGAGGAGCTGGTCGACCTGACTCGCCGCGGCGTCCTGAAGACTCCGCGCGAGAACTGGGACCGGCAGGTCAGGGTCTTGGACATCGCCGGCGACGTCGCTGTCGCCCGCGTCGAGACGCCCTGGTTCGTGGACTACTTCCACCTCGGCCGGTTCGGCGACCGCTGGGTGATCGTCAACGCCATGTGGCAGCCCAAGCCGCAGCCGGCGGTGACCGACTAGCGCGCGGCGAAGGGCTAGCTGAGCGCGTTGCGGCAGGCGGCGGCCATGGCGATCGGCCCCAGCGCCACGGCGCCGGCCGCATAGGCCGCCAACAGGGCGAAGCCGGCCCTCCAGGGCAGGCCGCCCGCATAGGCGTCCAGCGCGCCGCCGCCGAAGATGACCGGCGGCACGAAGAGGGGCAGCACGATCACGGCGGTCAGCAGCCCGCCGCGGCGGGCGCCCAGGCTGAGCGCCGCTCCGATCCCGCCGACGAAGGCGAAGGCCAGCCCGCCCATCAGGGCGCAGGCGAAGATCAGCGGCGCCAGGTGCGGCTTGGCGCCCAGCGCGATGGCCGCGATCGGCGCGGCGAAGGCCAGCGGCGCGGCGGTCGCCAGCCACTGTCCCAGGCACTTGATGGCGCAGGCGATCTCCAGCGGCACCGGCGACAGGGTCAGCAGATCCAGGGCGCCGTCCTCGTAGTCGCGCTCGAACAGCCGGTCGAGAGAGAGCAGGGCGGCCAGCGCCAGCGCCACCCAGGCCGCGCCGGGCGCGATCGCCGCCAGCCGCGCGGGCTCGGGCCCCGTCGCCAGGGGCAGCAGGGTGGCGACCCCGGCGTAGAAGGCCAGCGACACCATCGGTCCGCCGCCGCGGCCCCAGGCCAGGGCGGCCTCACGCGACAGAAGTGCCATGGCGCGGCTCATGACGCGGTCTCCTCGGACCCGACCTCGACCGCCAGGGCCGGGATCGGCAGCGGGTCGTGCACCGCCGCGACGATCAGCCCGCCGCCCGCCAGATGCGCGGCCATGATCTCGCCGAAGCGGACGCGCCAGCCGGCGTCCAGCGGGCTGAGCGGTTCATCCAGCAGCCACAGCGGGCGCGGCGCGGCCAGCAGCCGGGCGAGCGACAGCCGCCGCCGCTGTCCGGCCGAGAGCCGTCGGACTTCGAGATCGAGCAGGCGGGTCAGGTCGAGCCGGGCGGCCGCCTCGCGCGCCGCCGTCTCGCTCGCGCCGCTCCAGCGCGCCCAGAACGCGAGCTCTTCCCAGGCGGTGCGGGCCGGCTTCTGGCCGTCCTGGTGTCCGGCCAGATGCACGTGCTCGGCGCGGGCGTCCTCGGGGTCCAGCCCGCCGAAGGTGATTTGCCCGGCCTCAAGCGGCACGAGGCCGGCGATAGCGCGCAGCAGGCTGGTCTTGCCCGCGCCATTGCGGCCGACCAGCGCGGCGGCCTGGCCGGCCGGGAGCTCGACGTTAAGTCCCGAAAACAAAAGCCTTCCGCCCCGCCGCAGCGCCAGTTTTTCGATCACCAGCGCCTCGATCACGCCGCGGCTCCTTGCGGGTGATTCTCAGGTAGCGAGGAAATACCTCCGCCTGCATGGACGGTTAGGAAATCAGGGTCTATGACGCCCGCGGCCGTCGCCACCTTGGGGGGCGTACGCGGCGCTGGGACGAACGCTGTGTGTCCGCCCCGAAAAGCGCGCGATCCCCGATGTGGTCCAAGAGCGGCCGAGAACAGAGGAAGGATCCCTGATATGGCGTCTAACGACAGCCTGAAGTCCCGCCGCGAACTGGTCGTCGGCGACAAGACCTACGTCTACTACAGCCTTCGCGCCGCAGAGGAAGCCGGTCTTTCGAACGTGGCGCGCCTGCCCGTCTCGATGAAGGTGCTTCTCGAGAACCTGCTGCGCAACGAAGACGGCACGACTGTCGGCCCTGACGACCTGAAGGCGCTGGCCGCCTGGATCGACAACAAGGGCTCCGTCGAGCACGAGATCAGCTTCCGCCCGGCCCGGGTCCTGATGCAGGACTTCACCGGCGTTCCGGCCGTCGTCGACCTGGCCGCCATGCGCGACGCCATGACCCAACTCGGCGCCGACCCCGAGAAGATCAACCCGCTGAACCCCGTCGACCTGGTCATCGACCACTCGGTCATGGTCGACCACTTCGGCACCGCCAAGGCCTTCGGCGAGAACGTCGAGCGCGAGTACGAGCGCAACATCGAGCGCTACCGCTTCCTGCGCTGGGGCTCGTCGGCCTTCAACAACTTCCGCGTCGTGCCGCCCGGCACCGGCATCTGCCACCAAGTGAACCTCGAGTACCTGGCCCAGACCGTGTGGCTGAACGAAGAGGACGGCGCTTCGGTGGCCTATCCGGACACCGTCGTCGGCACCGACTCGCACACCACCATGATCAACGGCCTGGCCGTTCTGGGCTGGGGCGTCGGCGGCATCGAGGCCGAGGCGGCCATGCTGGGCCAGCCGATTCCGATGCTGATCCCGGAAGTCATCGGCTTCAGGCTGACTGGCGCCCTGCCGGACGGCGCGACCGCCACCGACCTGGTGCTCACCGTCACCCAGATGCTCCGCAAGAAGGGCGTCGTCGGCAAGTTCGTCGAATTCTTCGGCCCGGGCCTCGCGGGCCTGACCCTGGAAGACCAGGCGACCATCGCCAACATGGCTCCGGAATACGGCGCCACCTGCGGCTTCTTCCCGGTCACCAAGGCGACCATCGACTATCTGCGCGCCACCGGCCGTGATCCGGCCCGCGCCGACCTGGTCGAAGCCTACGCCAAGGAACAGGGCATGTGGGTCGAGGCCGGCGACGCCGAGCCGGTCTTCACCGACACCCTCGAGCTCGACCTCGGCGCGGTTCTGCCGTCGCTGGCCGGCCCGAAGCGCCCGCAGGATCGCGTCCTGCTGTCGGACGCCGCCGCTGAGTTCAAGGCCGCCCTGGCCAAGGACTTCGGCAAGACCGGCGAAGAGCCCCGCGCCCCGGTGGCCGGTGAGAAGTTCGACGTCGGCAACGGCGACGTGGTCATCGCGGCCATCACCTCCTGCACCAACACCTCGAACCCCTCCGTCCTGATCGCCGCCGGCCTGGTGGCGAAGAAGGCGGTCGAAAAGGGCCTGAAGGTGAAGCCGTGGGTGAAGACCTCGCTGGCCCCCGGCAGCCAAGTCGTGACCGACTACCTGAAGGCCGCCGGCCTGACGAAGTCGCTCGACGCGCTGGGCTTCAACCTGGTCGGCTACGGCTGCACCACCTGCATCGGCAACTCCGGCCCGCTGCCGGAAGCCATCGCCGAGGCGGTCAACGCCAACGACCTGGTCGCCTGCTCGGTGCTCTCGGGCAACCGTAACTTCGAAGGCCGCGTGAACCAGGACGTCCGGGCCAACTACCTGGCCTCGCCGCCGCTGGTGGTCGCCTACGCCCTGGCCGGCAACATGAACGTCGACCTGGCCACCGAGTCCCTCGGCGTCGGCAAGGATGGCAACCCGGTGTTCCTGAAGGACATCTGGCCGACCTCGGAAGAGATCGCGACGCTGCAGCGCAAGCACGTCACCCAGAAGATGTTCGCGACCCGCTACGCCGACGTGTTCAAGGGCGACAAGAACTGGCAGGGCATCAAGGTGTCCGGCGGCCAGACCTACGCCTGGGACATGGGTTCGACCTACGTGCAGAACCCGCCGTACTTCCAGAACATGAAGATGGAGCCGGAGCCGGTCACCGACATCGTCGAGGCCCGCATCCTCGGCGTGTTCGGCGACTCGATCACCACCGACCACATCAGCCCGGCCGGTTCGATCAAGGCGACTTCGCCGGCCGGTGTCTATCTGCGTGAACGCCAAGTGCCCGCTACGGAGTTCAACTCCTACGGCGCGCGCCGCGGCAACCACGAGATCATGATGCGCGGCACGTTCGCCAACATCCGCATCCGCAACAAGATCACGCCGGAAATCGAAGGCGGCGTGACCAAGCACTTCCCGTCGGGCGACGTCATGTCGATCTACGACGCGGCCATGCGCTACCAGAGCGAAGGCCGTCCGGCGGTGGTGTTCGCGGGCAAGGAATACGGCACCGGCTCGTCGCGTGACTGGGCCGCCAAGGGCACCAAGCTCCTTGGCGTCCGCGCGGTGATCGCCGAGAGCTTCGAGCGCATCCACCGCTCGAACCTGGTCGGCATGGGCGTGCTGCCGCTGCAGTTCACCCAGGACGGCTGGCAGAAGCTGGGCCTGACCGGCGAGGAAATCGTCACCATCCGCGGCCTGACGGAGCTCGCGCCCCGCAAGCAGCTGACGGTCGAGATGTACCGTCCGTCGGACGGCCGCATCGCCCGCTTCCCGGTTCGTTGCCGCATCGATACCCCGACCGAGCTTGAGTATTTCAAGAACGGCGGCGTGCTGAACTACGTGCTGCGCAACCTGGCCGGCGGTTCGGCGGCCTAAAGTCTTGGTTTGCCTCTCTCCCGCAGAGGGGTAGATCATCGAGTTCGAGGGGGCCTGCACCCGTGCAGGCCCCCTCTTTCGTTTCCGCGCCGGTCAAAGCTGCTCACGCCTTGTTGAAATCCAAACCTCGGGGAAGTCCGCTTAATTGCGCCACGATGCGTAAGGCCGCGCTTTTCATTCTCCTGCTCTGCGTGATCCCCGTCGCCGCGGCCGCCAAGCCGCCGGTGGTCGTGGAGCTGTTCACGGCGCAGGGCTGCGCCTCCTGCGGGGAAGCCAACGCCAACCTGGCCAAGCTGGCCCAGCGGGAAGGCGTCCTGGCCCTGACCTTCCCGGTCGACTACTGGGATTATCTCGGCTGGTCGGACACCTTCGCCAAGCCCGAGTTCACCGCCCGTCAGAAGGCCTATGTCGCCCGGCTGGAACTGCGCGAGCCCTATACGCCGCAGGTCGTGGTCGACGGCCGCGCCCAGGCCGGCGGGCTGCAGACCGAGAAAGTCGAACGGCTGCTGTCCCAGGCGGCCAAGGCGCCGCACGATCCGCCGGACATGGCGTTCATCGGCGCACGCCGCGTCGACGTCGGCACCGGCCGCCCGCCGCGCGGCGGGGCCGAGGTGTGGATGGTCCGCTATGACCCGCGCGAGCACGACGTCGTGGTCAGGAAAGGCGACAACCGCGGCCAGACGGTCGCGCACCGCAATGTCGTGCGCGAGATCAAGCGTCTGGGTTCCTGGCGCGGCCGGCCGACCGCCTATCGGCTGCCGGCGGAGGCCGAGGAGGGCCTGGTGACCGCGGTGCTGGTCCAAGCGACCGACGGCGGCCACATCCTGGCCGCCGCGGTCAAGGAGTAGCTGCGGCCTCGCCCAGGGCGTTCAGAGCCCGGAAGTTCTGCGCGCCTTCGATCGGCGGCATCGCAAGCAGGATGTCGAACATCGCGATACTGAATTCGCAGAAGGCTGTCTGGCTGAGCGGATCATTCGCCTTCGCCGGATCCCCGCCGATCTCGCCGAAGGCGACCCGCAGGCGATCGTCGGACAACTGGTCGTAGGCGTCCATAGCGATGGCCTCGAGCGCCTTTTCGTTGATCCTCACCGCGGGAGCTTCCGGCGCGAGCGCAGTCTGCTCAAGCAGCTTGGTCATCACGCTCATCTCCCGCTGGGTCAGATCCTCGGGCAAGGCGCGGACCGCGGCGATGTCATATTGGCGGACGCCCAGGATCGATAGGCATCCGGCCGGATCTCTGGCGAGCGTCACCTTGGCCTGCTCCCGGGTGAGCTTAAGCACCGCCAGAGTGTTCTCGATGTTGGCCTTAGGCGTCTGTTGCGCCACCAGCTGGACCACGACTGCATTGAGGTCGGCGACCATGGCCTTATGGGGCCGTCCGCCATTTATGCCCTGGACCAGGCCATCCAGCACTTGGGCGTAGACGGCTGGGTAGTGCTTGGCCAGCATCGAATAGAGCGGGATGGTCTGCAGTTCTTCGGCCGCGGCCTCGCGGGCGATACGTTCGGCGGCCGCGGGCGACGCGAAAGCCAGCGTCAGGGCCAAGGCCGCCGCCAGGCGGCGCAGCGTCTTTGCGCGTGTCATCGATGTCCCCCCGGGGCGCGCCGGGCGCGGCGCTTGATCTTGAACTACCTATCCGCTCTCAGGGCTCAGACGCAACGAAGCCCGCGCGGGTGGGGGGAGGATCCGCGCGGGCTCGCATTGGGGTGCTCTATAGAAAGAAGCGCCGGTTGACCGAAGCCCGCGATCCAGGGGGGCTGGGGGGGCTGTTCAGGATCCGGGACCAGCAGGTTCCGGCCAACCGACGATGTGAATATCGGGGCCGGATCAGGCGCGCGAACGACCGAAATAAGGTCTTTCCGTGGCGCAACATTACGGCGGATTTAGTTTTGGGGGCGGCCGTGTCGACGGTGCAACTGGGGCGCACACAGAGGGTTTGTCGAGCACACGAATTTGGGGCACGCTGACCTCTGATGGCGCTTGATCCGCAACAGCAGCACGCACGGACCGCACAGGTCTTCTTCGAGCGTCGCGAGCTCAACCGCCTGCTTGCCCTCTATGGCCGCATGGTCGCCGCCGGCGAATGGCGCGACTACGGCATTGGCGCGCTGTCGGACGCCTGCGTGTTCTCGGTGTTCCGCCGCGCCTCAGAGGCGCCGCTCTATCGCATCGAGAAGCGCCCCGCCCTGGCTCGTCGCCAAGGCGCCTGGGCGGTCATCGGCCAGGGCGGCATGGTCCTGCGCCGCGGCCATGAGCTGGAGCAGGTGCTCCGCTTCTTCGACAAGGGCCGCTTCAAGGTCGTGGACTAGGCCCGTATCCGGAAGGCGTCGCCGCAAACAAAAACCCCGGCGGTTTCCCGCCGGGGCCTGGAAGGTCTGCGCTGCTCGCGCCTAGCGGCGATCGCCGAGGAAGGCGAGCAGGAACTGGAACAGGTTGATGAAGTCGAGATACAGGTTCAGCGCACCGTAGTTGGTCGCCACGCCCATTGCGGCCTGGTCGCCGCCCATCTCGTAGTAGCTCATCTTCAGGCGCTGGGTGTCCCAGGCGATCAGACCGGCGAAGATGAATACGCCCACCGCGTTGATGATCAGGTACATCATCGGGTTCTTCAGGAAGATGTTCACGACGCTGGCGATCACCAGGCCGACGAGGCCGATGATCAGGAAGCTGCCGAAACCGGTCAGGTCCTTCTTGGTCGTGTAGCCCACCAGAGACAGGGCGCCGAAGGCCGCCGCCGTGATCAGGAAGGTCGAGAAGATCGAGGCGCCCGTATAGACGAAGGTCAGTACGCCCAGACCCGCGCCGATCAGGCTGACGATGGTCCAGTAGTAGATGCCCGACGACCGCGGCGTGACGTTCTTCATGGCGAAGGCGCCGAAGAGGATCACGGCCAGCGGCGCGAACGCCACGATCATGCCGAGCAGGGTGTAACCGACCTTGCCCGTCGGCGAGACGGTGAACATCAGGTCGCGAACCGGCGGGAAGGTGCCGGTCACAAACGCCAGAGCGGCGGAGAGCAGAAGACCCAGCGCTACCTTGTTGTAGACGCCGAGCATGAAGCTGCGCAGACCCGCGTCCACCGACATGTCGGCGCGATCTACGGGGACCGTGCGCGCGTAGCCGCGGTTATAGTCGCTCATAGGGATGTTGGCCCTTCTAGACGCGCCCCTAGCGGACGCATTGCGAATATCGTGTTCCATGAGCCTGCTTGCAAGGCTGGGTCGATTACGATTGCGTCAGTACGTCAGCACCTTAGGTAGGCTTCCATGATCCGCCTGTTCGCCGCGCTCGCCATTCCCGAGGAGGTCGCCGAAGACCTGATCGCCCGTCAGGATCGTTTGCCCGGTGCGCGATGGCGGCCGCCCGAGGCGTTTCACATCACTCTGAGGTTCGTCGGCGACGTGGCCGAGAACGTCGCGGCCGACCTCGACGCCGAACTTACCACCGTGGGTGGCGGGCCGCTGGAATTGTCCCTTGGCGGCGTGGGGGCTTTCGGCGAAGGCGCCGACATCCACGCGATCTGGGCCGGCGTGGACGACAACGAGGGACTGCGCCACCTGGCCCGGTCCTGCGAAACAGCCGCCCGTCGCGCTGGGCTCAAGCCAGACACCCGGGTCTACAAGCCGCACGTCACCCTGGCCTATCTGCGCCGCCCCAACCCGGCCGACGTCGCCGTCTGGATCCAGGAAAACAACCTGCTGCGCACCGAGCCCTTCCGCGTGACCAGCTTCGGACTCTATTCCAGCTGGCAGTCCGACCAGGGCTCCTGGTATCGGGCCGAGCGCGAGTATCCGCTGTACTGAGGCTCAGGCCTGGACCGCGTGATCTTTGAGGACGCCGAGCGTCACGATCGCCAGCGTCTCCTCGTGCGTGGCCTCCAGCACCACCTGCGGCGCGGCGCCGGCGTCCAGCGCCTCCTTCCAGCGCGGCGCGCACAGGCACCAGCGGTCGCCGGGCTTCAGCCCTTCGAAGCCGTACTCCGGCATCGGGGTCGAGAGGTCGTTGCCGATCATCTTGGAGTAGGCGAGGAACTCCGCCGTCATCACCGCGCAGACCGTGTGCAGGCCCAGGTCGTGCGGTCCCGTCTCGCAGCAGCCGTTGCGGAAGAATCCGGTCACGGGGTCGAGCGAGCAGGCGAGCAGCTCGCCGCCCAACACGTTCTTGGCGCCGGCGTCGTATCGGGTGGTCATGGCGCCATCCTAACCCTTATGACTGGGCCTTAGCCAGGAGCCCGCAGATCGTGATCGTCGCCCGCCCGCGCCGCAGCGCCCTCTACATGCCCGCCGCCAACGCCCGCGCGATCGAGAAGGCCCGCGAACTGCCCTGCGACGTGGTGATCCTCGACCTGGAGGACGCGGTCGCGCCCGAGGCCAAGGAGAGCGCGCGCGACCAGGCGGCCGCCGCGGTGAAGGCCGGCGGCTTCGGCCGGCGCGAGGTGGTGATCCGGGTGAACGGCCTCGACACGCCATGGGGGCTGGAGGATCTGGCCGCGGCGATCGACGCGCGGCCCGACGCCATCCTGGTCCCCAAGGTGTCGAGCGCCCACGACGTGCGGGCCTACGGCGCGGCCGAGGCCGGCGGCGTGCCGCTGTGGGCGATGGTCGAGACCTGCGCGGCGCTGTTCGCCCTGGGCGAGATCGCCGGGGCCGGCGCCGGGCTCGGCGCCCTCGTGGTCGGAACCAACGACCTGGCAAAGGAGATGCGCTGCCGCCTGAGCGTGGAGCGCGCGGCGCTGACCGGGCCCCTGTCGCTGATCGTCGCCGCGGGCCGCGCCCATGGCCTGGCGGTGCTGGACGGCGTGTTCAACGAGATCGAGGACGACGCCGGCCTGGCGGTCCAGTGCGCCCAGGGGCTGGAGTTCGGCTTCGACGGCAAGACCCTGATCCACCCGCGCCAGGTCGAGGCCGCAAACGCGGCCTTCAGCCCCTCGCCCGAGGAGGTCGCGTGGTCGCAAGTGGTCGTCGCGGCCTTCGATTCGCCGGAAAACGCCGTTAAGGGTGTTCTTAAAGTCGAGGGGCGCATGGTTGAGCGGTTGCACCTGGCTCAGGCGCGGCGCGTGATCGCCGTGGCTGAAGCCATCGCCGCGGCGTGAGGCGTGATTTGAACTATCTTCTGAGGTCTTCGATCGGGCTCCTGGCCCTGGCCGCCGCGTCCGTGGCCCAGGCGCAGGACGTCGTCGATCCGATCGGCTCCATCCTCGATCAGGTCGACGAGGACACCGCCGAGACGCTTGGCGCGCCGCCTGTCCCGCAACCTGCGCCGCCGCAGCCGGCCCCCGCGCCGGCTCCCGCGACCTATCCGGCTCCCGCGCCGGCCGCCGCAGTTCCCTACACGCCCGTCCCCGCGCCGCCGGCGGAGCGCCCGGCCGTCTACCAGCTGCCGCCGGCCTACACCCCGCCGCCGCCGCCGCCGCCGCGTCGTCCGCTGCTGAGCGCGCCGGTCACGGTCGACGAGTACGACAAGACGCCCGAGGCTCCGCTCAACGCGGTCGAGCTCGGCTATGAGAGCCGGCTGCGCTCGTCCTTCGCCTCGGCCCAGGGCATGCAGGGGCCGATGGACGGCGCCTGGATGCTGCGCTCACGCTCGGGCGAGACGCTCTATTCCTTCATGCTGGTGGACAAGGGCGGCGGCACGCTGGAAGGCGCCTGGCGCGATCCGCGCCGGCGTGGATCGCCCGACGCCTCGGGCTTCATGGTCGACATCCAGCGCGTCGGCTCGCAGGTCAGCGCCAGCTTCTATCCGCGCGCCGGCGGCGGCGTGGCGACCGTGATGCTGACCCCCGGCGGCGGCGGCGAGTGGTCGGGCGACCTGCTGGAAGGCCGCGACCGCACCGCCGTCACCCTGCGCCGAAACTAGGCCAGCCCCAGGGCGGCGCGGGCCGCGGCGACGACCGCCGCGAGGTGTTCGGCTCGATAGGGCTCGGCGGGGCTATGGCCCCACACCGGGCCGGGCCAGGCCGGGTCCTGCGCCCGGCGGCCGATCACGTGCACGTGCAGCTGCGGCGTGACGTTGCCCAGCGCCCCCACGTTCAGCTTGTCGACCTGGAAGCCCAGCGCCCGCACCGCACGGCCGGCCGCCAGGATCTCGTCGGTGAGCGCGGCGAGCTCCTCGCGCGCCAGATCCTCCAGCTCGCGGGCCCCGACCTGGCGCGGGATCAGCACGATCCAGGGATAGCGCGCGTCGTCCTGCAGCCGCGCATGGCTGATGGGCAGTTCGCCCAGGGCGTGGGAGGTGGCCAGGAAGGCCGGATCGATCTCGAACATGACCTCGGTTTGGTAGACCGCGGCGCGCGGCGAGTCACTTGCGCTTGCCGCAAAGCCCTTGCGGGTCTAGACCGCGCGCGATTTCGCACTGCAAACACGGGACAGTTCCATGACCACGAAAAAGCCGATCCGCGTCGCTGTCACCGGCGCCGCCGGCAATATCGGCTACGCCCTTCTCTTCCGCATCGCCTCGGGCGAAATGCTGGGCAAGGACCAGCCGGTCATCCTGCAACTGCTCGAAATCCCGACCGAGGGCGCGCAGAAGGCCCTGAAGGGCGTGGCCATGGAACTGGAAGATTGCGCCTTCCCGCTGCTGGCTGACATGGTCCTGACCGACGACGCCAACGTCGCCTTCAAGGACGCCAACTGGAACCTGCTGGTCGGCTCCAAGCCGCGCGGTCCGGGCATGGAGCGCGCCGACCTGCTGAAGGACAACGGCAAGATTTTCATCGCCCAGGGCAAGGCCATCGACGCCGTCGCCGCTGACGACGCCCGCGTCGCCGTGGTCGGCAACCCCTGCAACACCAACGTCATGATCGCCGCCGCCCAGGCCAAGCGCCTGACCGCCGACCGCTTCACCGCCATGGTGCGTCTGGACGAGAACCGCGGCCGCGCCCAGCTGGCCAAGAAGGCCGGCGTCTCGATCAACGACGTCAGCGACCTCTACATCTACGGCAACCACTCGCCGACCATGTTCGCCGACTTCACCCACGCCAAGATCGGCGGCAAGCCGGCCGCCGAAGTCATCGGCGATGAAGCCTGGCTGAAGAACGACTACCTCCCGGCCGTCGGCAAGCGCGGCGCGGCGATCATCGAGGCCCGCGGCCTGTCGTCGGCCGCCTCGGCCGCCAACGCCCTGATCGACCACGTGCGCGACCTGACCACGGTCGGCGCGGTCCACTCGGTCGCCATCAACAGCGAAGGCCGCTACGGCTTCGCCGAAGGCGTCTGGGCCGGCATGCCGGTGAAGACCACCGCTACCGGCTACGACGTGATCACCTCCTACGAGATGGATGACTTCGCCAAGTCGAAGATCGCCCTCACCAACGAGGAACTGGTCGGCGAGCGCGACACCGTGAAGGACCTGCTCGGCTAAGACCGGAGCTGCCTGACGTCGAAGGGCCGGCCCGCATCGCGGCGCCGGCCTTTTTCGTGCGCGGCTATCGGCGGCCGTAGCGGACCCGGCCGGCGGCGATGTCCTCGAGCTCGCCGATGCGGCGGTCGTAGGCCGCGGCGACGGCCCGCGGCGAGCGCAGCGCGGCTTCCTCGCGATAGGCCAGCCAGGCGTCCTGGTCGGCGCGCAACGCCTCCTGCGGCGCGCCCGAGCGTTCCGCCCTCCGATAGGCGCGGGCCAGATGCCGGTCGGCGGCGGCCAGCACGGCGTCGGTGCAGACCATCTCCTCGGCCAGCGAGGCGGCGTTGCGGCAATCGAAGCTCGGCCTCGCCGCGCCCGGCGGTTCGGGCGCGACGGGGGCCTCCGGCGCCCACGGGGGCTCCGGGGCGATCGGCGCCTGCGGCGCGGGCTGGACGAGCGGCGGCAGCGGTTCGGGCGGCGACGGCGGCGGGGGACCGCCGGCCAGCTCGGGGGGCAGGGTCTCCAGCGGCGGGCCGGGCGGCAGCGGCGCCGCCGGCGGAAGCTCGGCCATGACGATGTCCATCTGCCGTTCCGGCGTGGCGGGGGCGGCCTGCTTCATCGGCGTGCGCGGCATGAGGTCGGTGACCAGTTGCGGCCGGGCCGCCAGGCCGAGCCCTACGCCCAGCACGCAGGCGATCGCCACGCCGCCCAGCATCGCCTTGCGGCCCATGCGCCGGCGCGGCGGCGAAGGATCGCGCGGCTCCAGGGTCAGGGGCGGTTCGCCATCGAAGGTCATGACGCCACCCTACGCGCACGGGCTGAACGCGGGCTGAACCGCTGGCGCGCCTGGCCGAACCTTGAGATGGTCACGCCATGAGCCTCGGACCGACCCTGGAAACCGCCCGCCTGATCCTGCGTCCCATCTCGGGCGAAGACTTCGAACCCTGGGCCGCCTTCGCCGCCGACGAGGAGGCCTCGCGCTTCCTGGGCGGGCCGCAGCCGCGGGAAACCGCCTGGCGGATGATGTGCACCATGGCCGGCTCCTGGGTGGTGCGCGGCTTCGGCATGTTCTCGGTGCTGGAGAAGGACAGCGGCCGCTGGGTCGGCCGGCTGGGGCCCTGGCAGCCCGAGGGTTGGCCCGGGACCGAGGTCGGCTGGGGGATCGCGCGCGAGTTCTGGGGCAAGGGCTTTGCGCCCGAGGGCGCGACGGCGGCCATCGACTGGGCGTTCGAGGACCTGGGCTGGACCGAGGTCATCCACTGCATCGATCCGGGCAACACCAATTCGCAGGGCGTGGCGCGCAAGCTCGGCTCCTCGATCCTGCGCCACACGCTGCTGCCGCCCCCGATCAGCGAGAGCGTCGATGTGTGGGGCCAAAGCCGCGAACAGTGGCTCGCGCGCCGCACCTAGTCCTTTGGTTTGGTGGTCCATGCCCTGAGGTTATGGATCAAGGCCATCCGCGCTCGCGCAGCGGCTTGGCGCAGGCGCCGCTGATCGGGATCTCGGAGCGTCCTTGAGCAGGCGAGGCGAGGGCTCTCGCCGCAGACCGGAAACGCGCGCGCGAGATCTGCTCGCCTCGGACGGCGTCGATGCGCAGGGTCCCGCCCCGGAGGGGAGGCTCAGCCCAAGTGGCGGGTCACCCATTTCGAAGGCGCCCGCAGCGCCAGAAACACCGCCGCCGCCAAACTCGGCCACCCCGCTCATGGGGCCGTTTTCGAACCGCAGACGGCATGCAGCCGAGAAAACCCTATTGGGTCACATGAGGAAGCGCGGCTGGCGCGCGTCTTAATGGTCGAGCGATTGTTGTGATTGGTCTTTCTACGATGACGCAGGCGTCACGATTGTATACAGTAGACGAAAATACGCGGTTTTGTTGGGGGCTCGCGGTTGCCACATTGAGCGGTGGCGCCTATAACCCCGGCCGTCCGCCGAGCCCGGCGGGTTTCCCGATCACGCGTTACGCGGCCTCATGAACATCCACGAGCATCAAGCCAAGTCCGTCCTCTCCGAGTTCGGCGTGGCGGTCCCGCGCGGCTATGCCGCCTTTTCCGTCGACGAAGCGGTCAAGGCCGCCCAGGACCTCGGTGGTCCGGTCTTCGTCGTGAAGTCCCAGATCCACGCCGGCGGACGCGGCAAGGGCCGCTTCGAAGGCCTCGGTCCCGACTCCAAGGGCGGCGTCCGCGTCGTCAAGTCGGTCGATGAGGTCAAGGCCAACGCCGAGGAGATGCTCGGCCGCGTACTGGTGACCCACCAGACCGGTCCCAAGGGCAAGCAGGTGAACCGCCTCTACATCGAGGAAGGCGCCGCGATCGCCAAGGAATTCTACCTGTCGCTGCTGGTCGACCGCGAAACGAGCCGTGTCTCGGTCGTGGCCTCCACCGAAGGCGGCATGGACATCGAGGAGGTCGCGCACTCGACCCCCGAGAAGATCGTCACGTTCTCCATCGACCCGGCCACCGGCGTCTTCCCGCACCACGCCCGCGCGCTGTCCAAGGCGCTCGGCCTGACGGGCGGCCTGGCCAAGGAAGCGGCCACGCTCCTGACGCAGCTCTACACGGCGTTCCTCGCCAAGGACATGAGCATGCTGGAGATCAACCCGCTGATCGTGACCGGCGATGACCACCTGCGCGTCCTCGACGCCAAGGTCAGCTTCGACTCCAACGCGCTGTTCCGTCACCCGGAGATCGTCGCCCTGCGCGACGAGAGCGAAGAGGACCCGAAGGAAATCGAGGCCTCCAAGTTCGACCTCAGCTACATCGCCCTCGACGGCGAAATCGGCTGCATGGTCAACGGCGCGGGCCTGGCCATGGCCACCATGGACATCATCAAGCTCTACGGCGCCGAGCCGGCGAACTTCCTGGACGTCGGCGGCGGCGCCGACGAGCCCAAGGTGACGGCGGCGTTCAAGATCATCATGGCCGACCCGAACGTGAAGGGCATCCTGGTGAACATCTTCGGCGGCATCGCTCGTTGCGATATCCTCGCCAACGGCGTGGTCAACGCGGTGAAGCAGGTCGGCCTGTCGGTTCCGCTGGTGGTTCGCCTCGAGGGCACCAACGCCGAACTCGGCAAGAAGATCATCAACGAAAGCGGTCTGAACGTGATCGCGGCGAACGACCTGTCGGACGGCGCTGAAAAGATTGTCAAAGCCGTGCGGGAGGCGAACTGATGTCCATCCTCATCGGTAAAGAGACCCGCGTCATCTGCCAGGGCATCACCGGCGCCCAGGGCACCTTCCACTCCGAGCAGGCCATCGCCTACGGCACCAAGATGGTCGGCGGCGTGACCCCCGGCAAAGGCGGCCAGACGCACATCGGCCTGCCGGTGTTCGACACCGTGGCCGAAGCGGTCAAGCAGACCGGCGCCGACGCCAGCGCGATCTACGTCCCGCCGCCCTTCGCGGCCGACTCGATCCTGGAAGCCATCGACGCCGAAGTCCCGCTGATCATCTGCATCACCGAGGGCATCCCGGTGACCGACATGATCAAGGTCAAGAAGGCCCTGGCCGGCTCCAAGTCGCGCCTGATCGGCCCGAACTGCCCCGGCGTGCTGACGCCGGACGCCTGCAAGATCGGCATCATGCCGGGCAACATCTTCAAGAAGGGCTCGGTCGGCGTGGTTTCGCGCTCCGGCACCCTGACCTACGAAGCCGTGTTCCAGACCACCAACGTCGGCCTCGGCCAATCGACGGCGGTCGGCATCGGCGGCGACCCGGTCAAGGGCACCGAGTTCATCGACATGCTCGACCTGTTCCTCAAGGATCCGGAAACCGAGTCGATCATCATGATCGGCGAAATCGGTGGTTCGGCCGAAGAAGACGCGGCCGAGTTCATCAAGAATTCAGCCATCAAGAAGCCTATGGTCGGCTTCATCGCTGGCCGTACGGCGCCTCCGGGCCGCCGCATGGGCCACGCCGGCGCGATCATTTCGGGCGGCAAGGGCGGTGCGGAAGACAAGATCGCTGCGATGGAGGCCGCGGGCATCCGCGTCTCGCCGTCGCCGGCGAAGCTGGGCGAAACACTTCTTCAGGTGCTGAAAGGCGCCTGACGGCGAGCCGGGCGCCTGGAAGGCGTCCGGCGACAACCTAAGTAGTATGGGCGGTCCGCGCTCGGCTCCTTCTTCCTGAAGTCCGCGCGACGGACTCCGGGAAAAAGCGGACGACATGGCGGACGACGGCAGTCTGATCAACGAGGTTCTCGCGGAGACCTCATTCCTCTACGGCGGCAATGCCGCGTTTGTGGAGGATCTCTATGCGAGATGGGTGGCCAACCCCGCCTCCGTCGACGCGTCCTGGCAAGCCTTCTTCGCCTCGCTGAACGACCGCGCCGAAGAGGTGAAGGCCGCCGCCGGCCAGCGCTCCTGGACCAAGCCGGGCGCCCCCGCCGCGCGTCCCGACTGGCTCTCGGCCATCGACGGCCTCTGGCCGGCGGTCGAGGCGAAGGTCGGTGCCAAGGTCGCCGAGCGCGCCGCGCCCAGCGCTTCGCCGGAATCGGTCCGCGCCGCCACCCTCGACTCCCTGCGTGCGATCATGATGATCCGCGCCTACCGGATGCGCGGTCACCTGCGCGCCAATCTCGATCCGCTGGGCATCACGGTTCCGGACGGCGACGCCTCCGAGCTCGATCCCGCGACCTACGGCTTCACCGAGGCCGACTACGACCGTCCGATCTTCCTGGACTATGTGCTGGGTCTTGAGACCGGCACGATCCGCGAGATCCTGACGATCCTGAAGCGCACCTACTGCGGCGACATCGGCGTCCAGTACATGCACATCTCCGACCCGGCCCAGAAGGCCTGGCTGCAGGAGCGCATCGAGGGCCGCGACAAGGAGATCCACTTCACCAAGGAGGGCAAGGTCGCCATCCTCAAGAAGCTGATCGAGGCCGAAGGCTTCGAGCGCTTCCTGCACAAGCGCTACCCCGGCACCAAGCGCTTCGGCCTCGACGGCGGCGAGGCGATGGTCCCGGCGATGGAGCAGATCATCAAGCGCGGCGGCGCCCTGGGCGTGCGCGACATCGTGCTCGGCATGCCGCACCGCGGCCGCCTGAACGTGCTGGCCGCCGTGATGGCCAAGCCCTACCACGTCATCTTCCACGAGTTCCAAGGCGGCTCGTCGGTGCCCTCCGACATCGAGGGCTCTGGCGACGTGAAGTACCACATGGGCGCCTCGTCGGACCGCGCGTTCGACGGCAACAACGTCCACCTGTCGCTGACCGCCAACCCCTCGCACCTGGAGATCGTCAACCCGGTCGTCCTGGGCAAGGCGCGCGCCAAGCAGGCCTTCACCCTGCGTGAAGCGCCCGAGAGCGGCCGCGGCCACGTCCTGCCGCTGCTGCTGCACGGCGACGCGGCCTTCGCCGGCCAGGGCGTTGTGGCCGAGTGCTTCGCGATCTCCGGCACCAAGGGCTACCGCACCGGCGGCACCATCCACTTCATCGTCAACAACCAGATCGGGTTCACGACGGCGCCGCAGTACAGCCGCTCCTCGCCCTATCCGTCGGATGTGGCGCTGATGGTCGAGGCGCCGATCTTCCACGTGAACGGCGACGACCCCGAAGCCGTGACCTACGTCGCCAAGGTGGCCACCGAGTTCCGCCAGCAGTTCGGCAAGGACGTCGTCATCGACATGTTCTGCTACCGGCGGTTCGGTCACAACGAGGGCGACGACCCGACGATGACCTCGCCCTTGATGTACGCCAAGATCAAGGACCACCCGCCGACCCGCGAGCTCTACGCCCGCAAGCTGGTCGCCGAGGGCGTGGCCACCGAGGCCGAAGTCGCCGGTTGGGTGACCGAGTTCGAGGACTTCCTCGACAAGGAGTTCGAGGCCGGCAAGACCTACAAGGCCAACAAGGCCGACTGGCTGGACGGCAAGTGGGCGGGCCTGGCCCTGCCCGAGGGCGACGATCGCCGCGGCGACACCAGCGTGCCGATGCAGAAGCTGGTCGACCTCGGCCAGAAGATCACCGCCATCCCCGAGCGCCTGGATGTCCACAAGACGGTCCGCCGCGCCATCGAGAACCGCCGCGCGGCCATCGAGGCCGGCGAAGGCCTCGACTGGGCGACCGGCGAGCACCTGGCCTTCGCCAGCCTGCTCGACGAGGGCTTCCCGGTCCGCCTGGCCGGCCAGGACAGCGTCCGCGGCACCTTCGTGCAGCGCCACACCGACCTGATCGACCAGAAGACCGAGGAGCACTACACCCCGCTCTCGCACCTGCGTCCGGGCCAGGCCCACTTCGAGGTCATCGACTCGGCGCTGTCGGAGGAGGCGGTGCTGGGCTTCGAGTACGGCTTCTCGCTGGCCGACCCCAAGACCCTGACCCTCTGGGAAGCCCAGTTCGGCGACTTCGCCAACGGCGCCCAGGTGGTCATCGACCAGTTCATCTCGTCGGGCGAACGCAAGTGGCTGCGGATGAGCGGCCTGGTGATGCTGCTGCCGCACGGCTACGAAGGCCAGGGTCCCGAGCACTCCTCGGCTCGCCTCGAGCGCTTCCTCCAGCTCTGCGCGGAAGACAACCTGCAGGTCGTCAACTGCTCGACCCCGGCCAACTACTTCCACGCCCTGCGTCGTCAGCAGCGCCGCGAGTTCCGCAAGCCGCTGATCGTCATGACGCCGAAGTCGCTGTTGCGGCACAAGAAGGCGACCTCGACGATGGCCGATCTGGCCGAGGGGTCTTCCTTCCACCGCGTGCTGAACGACGACGCCGAGCGCGGCGTCAACACTTCGGTCAAGCTCGCCCCGCCGGACAAGATCCGCCGCGTCGTGCTGTGCTCGGGCAAGGTCTATTACGACCTGCTGGACGCGCGCGAGGAGAAGGGCGTCGACGACGTCTACATCATGCGCCTCGAGCAGTTCTATCCGTGGCCGGTGAAGTCGCTGTCGACGGAACTGTCGCGCTTCCCGAACGCTGAGCTGGTCTGGTGCCAGGAAGAGCCGAAGAACATGGGCGGCTGGACCTTCGTCGACCCGTGGCTGGAGCTCACCCTCGAGCGCCTCAAGGTCAAGGCCAAGCGCGCCCGCTACGTCGGTCGCCCGGCCTCGGCCTCGACCGCCGCAGGCCTGATGAGCCGCCACATGCGTGAACTGCAGAACTTCCTCGCGGACGCCTTCGCTTAAAGTCCCGAGCCGACAGACTTCCCAAAAAGAACAGAGCGAAAAGAGAGACAGGTACTTCCAATGGCCGACATCATGACCCCCGCCCTGGGCGAGTCCGTCACCGAGGCGACGGTCGCGCGCTGGACGAAGAAGGCGGGCGACGCCGTTCGGAAGGACGAGATCCTGGTCGAACTGGAAACGGACAAGGTGAGCCTCGAGGTCGCCGCTCCCGCGGACGGCGTCCTTGAGTTCATCGCCGCCGAAGAAGGCGCGACCGTCGAGCCGGGCGCCGTGCTCGGCCGCCTGGCCGAAGGCGCCGTGGCTGCGGCCCCCGCCGCCGCGCCGGCTCCCAAGGCCGAGGCGCCCAAGCCCGCTCCGGCGCCGGCTCCGGCCCCCGCGCCCGCCGCGGCTCCGGCCGCCGCCGCGCCGCTGGCCCCCTCGGCCCAGCGCATCGTCGCCGAGAACAACCTCGACGCCGGCTCCATCGCCGGATCGGGCAAGGCCGGCCGCGTGACCAAGGGCGACGCCCTGGCCGCTCTGGAAGCCCGCGCCAACGCTCCGGCGGCCCCCGCCGCTCCGGCCGCGCCGCGTGAGATCCACGAGCGCGAAGAGCGGGTCCGCATGACCCGCCTGCGCCAGACCATCGCGCGCCGCCTGAAGGAAGCCCAGAACGCCGCGGCCATGCTCACGACCTTCAACGAGGTCGACATGAGCGCGGTCATGGCCCTGCGCAACCAGTACAAGGACGGCTTCGAGAAGAGCCACGGCGTGAAGCTCGGCTTCATGAGCTTCTTCGTGAAGGCGGTGATCCACGGCCTCAAGCACGTGCCGGACGTCAACGCCGAGATCGACGGCACCGACGTCATCTACAAGAACCACTATGACATCGGCGTCGCCGTCGGCACCGAAAAGGGCCTGGTGGTTCCGGTGCTGCGCGACGCTGACGCGCTGTCGCTGTCGGGCATCGAAAAGGGCATCGGCGCCCTGGGCAAGAAGGCCCGCGACGGCCAACTGGCCCTCGAAGACCTGCAAGGCGGCACGTTCACGATCTCGAACGGCGGCGTCTACGGTTCGCTGATGTCGACCCCGATCCTCAACGCGCCGCAATCGGGCATCCTGGGCATGCACAAGATCCAGGAACGTCCGATGGCCGTGAACGGCCAGGTGGTGATCCGTCCGATGATGTACCTGGCGCTCAGCTACGATCACCGCATCGTCGACGGCCAGGGCGCGGTGACCTTCCTGGTCCGCGTCAAGGAAGCCATCGAGGACCCGCAGCGCCTGCTGCTGGACGTCTAAGCTCCGCCCGAGACGGGTAGATCGCATTCTATGGCGGCGGGGCTCTTACGCCTCGCCGTTTTGCTAAGGACTGGAAGAGCAATGGCTCAATACGACGTCATCATCATCGGCGGCGGCCCTGGCGGCTACAACGCCGGCATCCGCGCGGGCCAGCTGGGCCTGAAGGCCGCTGTGGTGGAAAAGCGCGTCACCCTCGGCGGCACCTGCCTCAATGTCGGCTGCATGCCCTCCAAGGCGCTGCTGCACGCCTCGGAACTTTATGAAGCCGCCGGCGGCGACTTCGCCACCCTCGGCATCGAGGTGAAGCCCAAGCTGAACCTCGTGCAGATGATGAAGCAGAAGGCCGACTCGGTGATCGCCCTGACCAAGGGCATCGAGTTCCTGTTCAAGAAGAACAAGGTCGACTGGGTGAAGGGCGCCGGCAAGATCGCGGGCCCCGGCAAGGTCGAAGTGACCGCCGAGGACGGCTCGGTCACCACCCTGGAAGCCAAGAACATCGTCATCGCCACCGGCTCGGAACCGACCCCGCTGCCGGGCGTGACCATCGACCAGGAGCGCATCGTCGACTCCACCGGCGCGCTCTCGCTGCCGGAAGTGCCGAAGAGCCTGATCGTCATCGGCGCCGGCATCATCGGCCTGGAGCTGGGTTCGGTGTGGCGCCGCCTGGGCTCCAAGGTGACCGTCGTCGAGTTCCTCGACCGCATCACCCCGGGCATGGACGCCGAAACCGCCAAGACCTTCCAGCGCTCGCTGACCAAGCAGGGCATGGAGTTCAAGCTGGGCGCCAAGGTGACCGCTGCGACCGCCTCGAAGAAGAGCGTCTCGCTCACCGTCGAGCCGGTGGCCGGCGGCGCGGCCGAGACCCTGGAAGCCGAGTACGTGCTGGTCGCCATCGGCCGGCGTCCCTACACCGAGGGGCTGGGCCTGGAGAGCGTCGGGATCACCCCGGACAAGCGCGGCTTCATCGAGACCGACCACTTCAAGACCTCGGCGCCCGGCGTCTGGGCCATCGGCGACGCCATCCACGGCCCGATGCTGGCCCACAAGGCCGAGGAAGACTCGGTCGCCTGCATCGAGACGATCGCCGGCAAGTACGGCCACGTGGACTACAATCTGGTCCCCAGCGTGGTCTACACCTACCCGGAAGTGGCCTGGGTCGGTCAGACCGAGGAGCAGCTGAAGGACGCGGGCGTCGCCTACAAGGTCGGCAAGTTCCCGTTCAGCGCCAACAGCCGCGCCAAGATCAACCATGAGACCGAAGGCTTCGCCAAGGTGCTCGCCGACGCCAAGACCGACGAGATCCTCGGCGTCCACATCGTCGGCCCGCAGGCCGGCGAGATGATCGGCGAATACTGCGTGGCCATGGCCTTCAAGGCGGCCAGCGAGGACATCGCCCGCGTCTGCCATCCGCACCCGACCCGCTCGGAAGCCGGCCGTCAGGCCGCCATGGGCGTCGAAGGCTGGACGATGCAGGCCTGATGATCGTGAGGCGTGCGCAGGCCGGGGAGATCGCGGCCTGCGCGGCGCTTTACGAGCGCGTCCTGCGCGAGACCTTCCTCTGGGTCCCGCCCGAGCAGCACCAGGCCTCGGACTTCCTCGCCCATGCGCAGGACGAGGAAGTCTATCTGGCGCAGGACGGCGACCGCCTGCTGGGCGTCGCCGGCTTCCACCGGCCCGGGAATTTCCTGCATTCGCTCTATGTCGAGACCCGCGGCGCCGGCGTCGGCAAGGCCTTGCTCGATCACGTGACGGCCGCCGCCGACGGCCCGCTGTCGCTCAAATGCCTGTCGCCCAATCTGCGGGCCCAGGACTTCTACCTGCGCGAGGGATTTCGCATCGTCGATATCGGCCGCGACCCCGACGCGGCGTTCACCTGGCTGCGGATGAGCCGCTAAATTCCTCTTCGACCTGTCACAGTCGGGGCGTAGGTTCTCCGCAGACAGGAGGATCGACATGGCCGCTTCCCTGCTTCTGACCGCCCTGGCCGCGACGGCGCTGTCCGCCCCGCCACCCCCCTCGTGCCCCAAGGAGGCGACCCTTCAGGTCGCCGATCCCACGCGTCCCGCCGCCCTGCTGCGGCCGGAGGACCGCCGTGGCCCCGCCGGCGCCCAGACCCTGGCCAGCCTGCCGCCGGCCGGCATGCACCTGACGGTCATGCGCTCGGTGGGCGGCTGCGCCATCCCGACCCTGGTCCGCCAGAACGTCCAGGGCGACGGCCGCTTCGCACGGCCGCAGCGCTAACTGTCATCCCGGTTTGCGGAGCAAGACCGGGCGCCGGTCTTCGGCTGCGGCCTAGTCCGTAATCGCCCGGCGGTTTGGCCCGACCATCAGCCCTTCGATGCGCGAGCCTTCTGCCCGCAGCACCGGCCGCAGCCGTTGGAACAGCCGCGCGTAGTTGTAGAACGGCACGCTCGGCCACAGGTGGTGCATCAGGTGCAGGTTCTGCTGCAACAGCACGAAGGTCCCGCCCGGCCACAGGCTGACGCGGGTGTTCAGATAGCGCTCGGTGCGGTCGAACGGGTGGTGCGGCAGCCACTGGAAGAAGATGTTCAGCGCCAGGATGCCGATCCGGGTCGGCAGGAACCACAGCATCAGCCACTCGGCGACATGCCCGGTCGCGAACGCCGCGACCAGCAGGGCAAGCGTCAGCAGGGTCACCGCGCTGACCTGGGCGATCTCGCCGGGGCTCAGGATGGCGCCCAGCCGCTTGTAGCGATCGGGGTTGATGAACCGCATCGCCCCGACCGGGATCAGCGACATCGGAACCATGATCGCCCATTTGCGCAGCAGCTGGGCGAAGGTCCCCTTCACCGAGATGTCGGGGTCGCGCTCTGTGTTGGTGTGCGAGTGGTGCAGCACGTGGGTCCGCTGCAGCGCCGGCCAGCCCGACCCCATGCCCAGCGAGCCGATCCAGCCGACCAGTGTATTGATCCAGGCCAGGCGCTTGGGACTGGCGACCACGTTGCCGTGGATGGACTCGTGGACCAACGTGTAGTGGGCGTAGGATATGATCGCCAGAACGGGCGTGCAGGCCCACAGCGGCCAGGCGCCGGTGAAGCCCAGCGCGATGACGCCGATCAGCGCCGCCGGCAAGGCGAGGGCGAGTAACAAGGTCGGCCAGGCGACAGCCGGCGACAGTTCCTGCGCGATCCGCCGCTCGTCGGCATGTGAAATCCCGATCGCCGCGCGCAGCGCTTTTGGGTCGTGAGCGCCGTCAGCCATGACCAATCCTCCCATCCCCACTGCTCGGGGGTTGGAGTGACGATAGCGACTTCGAAAATCAAAGCGACTCAAAAATGACGCCGGCGTCACGAATTAAGTCGGGCTGACTCCGTGTTGCTTTGAAATTCATGGTATCTGACGCGGGCCGTACCCTTGCGGCGGCCGGGAGGCGGCTGGCATGAGCGCTTCAGAGTCCGACTACGGCGACGCCACGCTGTGCCCGGTTGCGCACTCGACCGGCCTCGTGGGCGATCGCTGGTCGATTCTGATCGTCCGCGAACTGCTGATGGGCCAGAGCCGTTTCCAGGATCTCCAGGCGCAGACGGGCGCGTCCAGCCAGATGCTCGCCGCCCGGCTCAAGCGCCTTGAGGCCAACGGCGTGGTGGAGCGCCGCGCCTATTCGCAGCGTCCGCCGCGGTACGAATATCAACTGACCACGAAGGGCCGCGGGCTGATGCCGGTGATCCTGGCGCTGCGGACCTGGGGCGAGCAGTGGTGCAAGCCGGTGGCCGGTGGTCCGGCGACCCAGATGTTCCACCGCACATGTGGAACCGAGTTGGAGCTGAGCGGCCGCTGCCCGGCCTGCATGGTCCTGGTCGACTGGCCTGACATGCGCGGCCAGCCCAGCGAGGCCTGGGCCGAAGAGCGCCGCCGCCGCGCCGCCGATTTCGCCGAGCAGCGTAAAGCCTAGGCGCCAAGTCCGTCAGGCGTCGCTCCCCATCCCAGGAGGGGAGAGGGGAGTTGATCAAAGGCCTAGCCTTATGCGTGCGGATGGGCCTTGGCGTAGGCGCTGAGCAGGGACGCCGCATCGACCTCGGTGTAGCGCTGCGTCGTCGACAGCGAGGCGTGGCCCAGCAGTTCCTGGATCGAGCGCAGGTCCGCCCCCGCTCCCAGCAGGTGGGTGGCGAAAGAATGGCGCAGGGCGTGCGGCGTGGCGCTGTCGGGCAGGCCCAGGCGCCCGCGCAGGATCTGCACCGTGGCCTGCACGTGACGCGGGCTCAAGGGACCGCCGCGCTTGGCGCGAAACAGCGGCGCATCGGGACCGAGCACGAAGGGCAGGTCGGCCAGATAGGCGTCGATCGCCTCGCGCACCGCCGGCAGCACCGGCACGATCCGGGTCTTGCCGCCCTTGCCGAGGATCCGCAGCGTCTCAGGGACCGGCGCGTCGGAGCGCTTCAGCGACAGCGCCTCGGAGATCCGCAGGCCGCAGCCATAGAGCAGGGTCAGCACCGCCTGGTCGCGGCTGACTTCCCAGTCGTCGCGGTCGGGGTCGAAGGCGGGCTCGGCGATCATGCCGACGGCCTGGTCCTCGCTGACCGGGCGCGGCGCGGAGGGAACGACGCGCGGGCCGCGCACCAGGGCGATGGCGGCGTTGGGGGTGTCCAGCCGGCGGTCGAGGAAGCGGTGGAAGGTGCGGATCGCCGACAGCGATTGCGAGAGCGAGCGTGGCGACAGCGGATGGTCGCCCTGGCGCAGGTGCGCCAGCCAGGCGCGGATCTCGCTGGCGGCCAGGGACCCCATGTCGGAGAGGCTGAGCGCCTCGCCGCGATGGCGTTCCAGAAAGCTGATGTAGCGGCCGCCGGCGAAGGCGTAGGCCTCGACCGTGCGGGGCGAGGCGCGGCGTTCCTTGGCCAGGTGCTCCAGCCATTGGGCGAGAGCCTGGCGGGCGGAGGTCACAGGACCGGCCACCGCTCCGCAGTCCGCTCGACCACGCGGGCGAGGAAGGCGACCAGCTCGGCGCCCATGTCTTCGGTGAAGCCGTGCTCGTCGGCCGAGCCGAAGGCCAGCAGGCCCTCGCGCGAAGGCTCCCAGATCGCCATGCGGACCATGGCCATCGAGCGGATCTGCGGCGCGCGATCGCCGAACAGGCCCAGCGCCACCGGCTCGAAGCCCATCAGCGCCACGCGGTCATGGCCGATGATCATGTCGATCTGGCCGTCGACCAGCATCCGCCAGCCGGCCGGGGTGCGTTCGGGGCCTTCCAGGGCGACCACGCCGCTGATCAGGCCGAACCGCAGTTGGGCCAGTTCGTCGACCCGGCGGGCCAGATCGGCGTGGTTGCGCGATTCCAGCATGTCCACGACCGCGCCGTGGGTCTGGGCCTGGGCGGCGAAGTTGGCGCGGGCGGTGGCTTCCAGATGCTTGCGGGCGCTCGACTCGCGCTTGTGGGCTTCATGCACCCGGGCCAGGGCCGCGGGGCCGAAGTCGATCACATTGGCGGCGTCTTCGCGCAGGCCAAGCTCGGCCAGCAGCGCGTTGTCGCCGCGCAGGAAATCAGGATTGTCGGACAGGAAGCGGCGAACCTCGCGGGGCTCAAGACCGTGTTCCTTCGCCTTCGCCCCGCCTTCCATATGCCGCCCCCAGCGTTCTACAGGATGGACTGGCCCGTCTTGGCCCAGTCGCTCAGGAACTGTTCAAGACCCTTTTCGGTTAACGGGTGCTTGAAGAGGTCGGCGAAGACCGTGGGCGGAATGGTCGCGCAGTCGGCGCCGGCCAGGGCTGCGGCGGTGACATGGGCGGGCGTGCGGATCGACGCGGCCAGGATCTCGGTGTCGAAGCCGTAGTTGTCGTAGATCGCCCGGATCTCGGAGATCAGCTCCATGCCGTCGGCGCCGTAGTCGTCCAGGCGGCCGATGAACGGCGAGATGTAGCTGGCGCCGGCCTTGGCGGCGAGCAGGGCCTGGGCGGCCGAGAAGCACAGCGTGACGTTGGTCTGGATGCCCTGCACCGCGAACTCGGCGGTGGCGATCAGGCCGTTGCGGGTCAGCGGCAGTTTCACGACGACGTTCGAGGCGATCGCGGCCAGCTTGGCGCCCTCGGCCAGCATGCCCTCGACCTCGGTGGCGGCGACCTCGGCGCTCACCGGGCCCTCGACGAGCTCGCAAATCTCGGCGATGACCTCCAGCATGGGCCGCCCGGACTTGGCGATCAGCGTCGGGTTGGTGGTCACCCCGTCCACCAGGCCGGTGGCGGTGAGCTCCTTGAGCAGGCCAATGTCGGTGGTGTCGAGGAAGAGCTGCATGGGTGACCTTCTAGCGCGGGGTTTCGCGCGCTCTTTACCGGTTGCAGCCCCCTCGGACCAGCCTATGTGGACGGGGCCATGAGCCGCATCGCCTCCGTCCTTCTTCCCATGCCCCTGCCCGAGGCGTTCGACTACGCCGAGCCGGAAGGCATGGAGCTCGTGGTCGGCGACCAGGTGGCCGCGCCGCTGGGGCCGCGCCTGCTGCGCGGCGTCGTCGTCGCCCTGCGCGAGGGCGCCGGCGGCAATCGGCCGCTCAAGCCCCTCGACAGCAAGCTCGACTCCCCGCCGCTGCCGCCCGGCGCGATCGAGTTCGTGCAGTGGGCGGCCCGCTATTCCGTCGATGCGCCGGGCCAGCCGCTGGCCATCGCCATCCGCGGCGCCCGCGCGCCCAAGGCCAAGCCCGAACGCGTGCTGGAGGCCACCGGCGTCCTGCCGGCCCGCTCGACCCCGGCCCGGCTCAAGGTGCTGGAGGCCGCCGCGAGCGGTCCGCAGGCGCCCGCCGATCTCGCCCGCGCCGCCGGCGTCTCGGCCGGGGTCGTCAAGGGCCTGGTCGACGAGGGGGCGCTGGCCCTGCGGCTGATCGAGGCCGAGGCCGGTTTTCCCGAGCCCGACCTCGCCCGCGCCGGCCACGACCTGAACCCCAGCCAAGCCGCCGCCGCCGAGGCGCTGAAGGCCATGGTCGCCGAGGGCGGCTTCAACGTCGCCCTGCTCGACGGCGTCACCGGCTCGGGCAAGACCGAGGTCTATCTGGAGGCGGTCGCCGCCGCCCTGGCCCGCGACCCCGCCGCCCAGGTGCTGGTCATGCTGCCGGAGATCGCCCTGACCCAGGCGGTGATCGCCAGGTTCGTGGAACGCTTCGGCGTGAAACCTGCCGAATGGCACTCCGACGTCGCCCCGCCGATGCGCCGCAGGACCTGGGACGCGGTCGCCACCGGCCGCGCCCGCATCGTCATCGGCGCCCGCTCTGCCCTGTTCCTGCCGTTCACCCGGCTGTCGCTGATCGTCGTCGATGAGGAGCACGACGGCTCCTACAAGCAGGACGAAGGCTTCATCTACCAGGCCCGCGACCTCTCGGTGATGCGCGGCAAGATCGAGGGCGCGGGCGTGATCCTGGCCTCGGCCACGCCGTCGCTGGAGAGCCTGCGCAACGCCGAGACCGGCCGCTATCGCTGGCTGAAGCTGACCAGCCGCCACGGGACGGCGCGCCTGCCCGACATCACCCTCATCGATCTCAAGGCGACGCCGCCGCCGCCGGGGCGCTGGCTCTCGCCGCCGCTGGTCGACGCGATGGGCGAGACCCTGGCCGCCGGCGAGCAGACCCTGCTGTTCCTCAACCGCCGCGGCTACGCCCCGCTGGTGCTCTGCAAGGCCTGCGGCGAGAAGCTGACCTCGCCCGACACCGACTCATGGCTGGTCGAGCACCGCTACTCCGGCCGCCTGGTTTGCCACCTCACCGGCTTCTCGATGCCCAAGCCCGACAAGTGTCCGCACTGCGGGGCCAAGGACAGCCTGACCTCGATCGGCCCGGGCGTGGAGCGGGTGGAGGAGGAGGCCCGCCACCTGTTCCCGGATGCGCGTATCGCGGTGTTCTCGTCCGACACGGTGTGGGACGCCAAGGAGGCCCGCCGCCTGGTCGACTCCATGGCGCAGGGCGAGATCGACATCCTGGTCGCCACCCAGGCCGCCGCCAAGGGCCACAACTTCCCGAAGCTGACCCTGGTGGGCGTGGTCGACGCCGACCTCGGCCTGCGCGGCGGGGATCTGCGCGCCGCCGAGCGCACCTATCAGCTGCTGGCCCAGGCCACCGGGCGGGCCGGGCGCCGCGACCGCCCCGGCCGCGCGCTGCTGCAGACCTATGCGCCCGAGCACTCGGTGATGCAGGCGCTCAAGGCCCAGGACCGCGACGCCTTCGTCGAGGCCGAGATGGCCGAGCGTGAGATCATGAAGCTGCCGCCGTTCGGGCGGCTGGGGGCGATCGTGGTCTCGGGCCCAGACGCCGCCGCCCTGGAGGCCTTCGCGCGCGAGATGGCCAAGGTCGCGCCCAACGCCGAAGGCGTCGAGGTCTACGGCCCCGCCGACGCGCCGCTCAGCCTCGTGCGCGGCCGGCGGCGCAAGCGGTTCCTGGTCCGGGCCGACCGCAATGTCGACCTCTCGGCCTACCTCGCCACCTGGCGTGCGCGCGTGCGGCCGCCCGGCGCGATCCGGATCGCCATCGACGTCGATCCGTACAGTTTTCTCTAGAGCCGCCGAGTTCCTCCCCCGCCGGAGCGGGGGAGGAGACAGCGCCTAGTGCTTGGTCGCGTCCTGGCCCAGGGCATCGCGCTTCTTGGCCGCGTTTCGGCTCCACATGTTCAGCCCCTCGACCAGGGCCGAGAACGCCATCGCCGCGTAGATGTAGCCCTTCGGCACATGCACGCCGAAGCCGTCGGCGATCAGCACCGTGCCGATCATCAGCAGGAAGCCCAGGGCCAGCATCACCACGGTCGGGTTGTTGTTGATGAAGTTGGCCAGCGGGTCGGCGGCCAGCAGCATCACGGTCACGGCCACGACCACCGCGATCACCATCACCGGCAGATGCTCGGTCATACCCACGGCGGTCAGGATCGAGTCGATCGAGAACACCAGGTCCAGCATGATGATCTGGATGATGGCGGCGCCGAAGTTCTTGGCGACCGCCTTCTTGCTGTCGAACACGTCGTCGTTCGGGGTCGGGTCGACGGTGTGGTGGATTTCGGTCGTCGCCTTCCAGACCAGGAACAGGCCGCCGGCGATCAGGATCAGGTCGCGCCACGAGAACGCCAGCTCCCAGGCGGGCGTACCGTGCTCGTCCAGCGGCCCGGTCCAGGGCAGCTCGAACACCGGCGCGGTCAGGCCGACAATGAAGGCGAGGGTGGAGAGCAGCACCAGGCGCATGATCAGGGCCAGGCTGATGCCGATGCGGCGGGCCTTGGTGCGGTGTTCGGGAGGGAGTTTGTTCGAGAGGATGGAAATGAAGATGAGGTTGTCGATGCCTAGGACCACCTCCATGACGATGAGCGTGATCAGCGCCGCCCACACGGCCGGATCAGCAGCTAGGGTCATAAGGGTATCCATCGAGGTCCTCTCGGTTGTTTGAAGAATCTATCGAGCCAACCGCGTCAGATAAGGTGGAGTTTCAGCGCCGCAAGCGGGTCATGGTCTCAACAAAGCTCGATTTCAGCCGCGCGAGCGCCTCAGGCGACTCCGACTGCCCCGCCCACACCACGCCGTAGTTCAGCGCGCCGTTGATCATCACGGCCAACGCCTCGTCCTCGCCCTCGAGGCTGCCCTCGGCGACCGCCGCCTTCACGCCCTCGATCAGCAGGCCAAAACCGTGGCGCCGGTCCATCTCGTTCCAGGCCTCCCAGCCCAGCACGCTGGGGGCGTCCAGGATCAGGATTCGGCGCACGTCCGGCGCGGCCATGAAGTCGAGAAAGCCCAGGCATCCGGCGACCAGCCCGTCGAAGGCCGTACCCTGCGCCTCGGCGTCGGTCTCGATCACCTGCTCTGCCTCGCCGTGCAGCTCCTCGCAGACCTGGGCGAACAACGCCTGCTTGTCGGCGAAGTGGTGATAGAGCGCCCCGCGCGTCACGCCCGCCGCCGCCAGGATCGCCTCGGTGCCCGTCGCCGCATAGCCCTGCGTGGCGAACAGTTCGCGCGCCGCCACGACCAGCCGCGCCCGCGTGGCCGTCGCCTTCTGCGCCTTCACGCCCATGAGACATTTCCCGTTTGACATACAGACTGTCTGTATCTTAACTCGCCATCCAGACTGATCAAGGGACAAGCGCCATGAAGTTCGTCGATCGCTATCCGATCATCGTCACGCCGAAGCTGCGCGAATGCCGCGACTTCTGGGTCGCGCGCCTGGGCTTCGAGGTCGCCTTCGAGGCCGACTGGTTCATCCTGCTGGCCGCCGACGGCGCCACCCTGGCCTTCATGCACCCTGACCACCCCTCCAGCCCGCCGGGGCCGGAGGTGTTCTCGGGTCGGGGCATGTGCTTCGAGCTTCAGGTCGAGGATGCGACCCTGGCCTATGAGGAGTGCCGCGGCCGGGGGCTGCAGGTCGTCTACGCCCTGGCCCAGGAGCCGTTCGGCCAGCTGCGCTTCGGCTTCTTCGACCCCTCCGGCCTCTGGGTCGATGTGGTCGAGCAGGTCGAGCCGGCCGAGGGGTTCTGGGACCGCTACATGACGGCGGCCGCGCTCTAGGGTGTCATCCCGGTTTCGGCGTAGCCGAAGACCGGGACCCATTCGCGTCTGTGTTTCAGAACGGAGCGCCGCGTCGAATCCTGCGCCATCGGGTGTTCATGGGGCCCGGTCTTGCTGCGCAAACCGGGATGACGCCTCGGAGATCCTCCCTGGGGGAGCAGTGGCCCACCCGTAACCGAATGGTGAGGCTTGCCCGCCTAAGCTCCCCGCCGGGGCTCGCCTGGTGCGCGAATTGCACTCGCCCCAAAAGCGTGCGCCGAGAACGGCGCCGGAACGGGACGAAGCCGCCATGAACGACGCCGCGAACATCCGCCAGCTCACCTCCCTGCGGTTCTTCGCCGCCTTCTGGGTCGTGCTGTTCCACTATTGGCCGAAGCTCGACATCGACGCGGCGATCCCGCTCTTCGTCCAGAAAGGCTACCTGGGGGTGGAGCTGTTCTTCATCCTCTCGGGCTTCATCCTCTGTCATGTCTACCGGACCAGCCTGGAGGAGGGGCGTTTCCGCTACGGCGCGTTCCTCTGGAACCGGTTGGCGCGGGTCTATCCGCTGCACCTGGCGACCTTGATCGGCATGATCGTCCTGGCCCTTGGGGCGCAGGCGGCCGGGTTCGGCATCGACTCAAACATTCTCTCCTGGGAATCGCTGCCGGCGAACTTGCTGCTGGTTCAGGCGTGGGGGTTGGCGCCGCAGGCCGCCTTCAACCATCCCTCATGGTCGATCTCGGCCGAGTGGTTCGCCTATCTCTCGTTCCCGCTGTTCGCCTGGGCGGCCCTGGCGTTGAAGAACCGTCCGCTGCTGGCGCTTGGCCTGGCGGTGGTTTTCCTCGCCAGCCTCTATGCGGTCTTCCAGCATCTGGCCGGCTTCCCGCTCACCCAGGCGACCATTCAGTGGGGCGCTCTGCGCATCGTTCCGTGCTTCGCCCTGGGCTGCGCCCTGCACGCGCTCTGGCGCGCTCGACCCTCGCAGAATCGGGCGGGCGCCCTGGTCGGGGCCGGCGTTTCGACCCTCGCGGTGCTCATTTTTGCGGCGATCGCCGCCCCAGATGCCGTAATCGTGACCGCGCTGGGCGCCATGATCTTCTTCCTGGCGCGCATGGCGCAAACAGGATCTGAAACATTTGGTAACGCACAGCTCGTTTATTTGGGTGAGATCAGCTACTCGGTCTACATGGTTTGCGTGCCATGGAAGATTGTATTCGTGAACGCGGCGTCCAAAGTATTTGAGCTTAGTGACGAGCGCCTGCCCCTTTGGCTGTGGTTAGTTTTCCTGGGCGGGGTCGTTCCACTGGCCGCGGCTTCGTATCATCTTATCGAAAAGCCGGCTCGGACCCACATGAAGCTGTGGGCGGATGCGTGGGAGGCTAAGCGACCTTCCACCGCAGGCGCGTAAAGACTCTTTTCATCGCGCCATGAGATGGTTACCCCTTACGCCGTACTGCGTGGGGGAGTTCCCGTAACATGCTAAAACGACCGAGGGCCGTAATTGGATCCCTGGCCGCCGCGGCGGTTATGTTTTTCGCGCCGATCTCGGGCGCGATGGCCGACACCTATTGGCAGTGCGTCCCGTTCGCGCGGCTGATCTCGGGCGTTCAGATCTATGGCGACGCCTGGACCTGGTGGCGCCAGGCCGTCGGCAAGTACGAAACTGGCTTCAGCCCCAAGGCGGGCGCCGTGCTGTGCTTCAAGCCTACCGGCAAGATGCGCCTCGGCCACGTCGCGGTGGTCAGCCAGGTGCTCACCGACCGCGTCATTCAGATCACCCACGCCAACTGGTCGCGCATCGGCGGCACCCGAGGGCAGATCGAAAAGGACGTCACCGTCATCGACGTCTCGCCTGCCGGCGACTGGTCGCAGGTCAAGGTCTGGTACGATCCGGTGCGTGATCTCGGCTCGTCGACCTACCCGACCCACGGCTTCATCTACCAGGACGCCAACGCCCTGCGCATGGCCAGCAACGGCCTGAACGGCGCCCAGAGCGCGGTGATCGCCGTGGCCCAGGGCGCGGCCAGCCAGGTCGCCTCGGTCGTCCGTCCGGGCGCAGGCCCGCTCCAGATGCTGAGCCAGGCCGCCGACTCCACCGACCGTATCGCCGCCCTCATCCAGGCCGCGACCCAGCGGAACGCCCCGACCGAGTCCAACTGACCGGCCGGGCGTTGACGCCCACCTCTTGACGTCTCAGATGGGGCTCCATCCCTCGCGGAGAGCTCCACCTGCTTCGCCGCACCGGCCGGGGCCTTGCGCCCGAAACCGTCGGGGAGGGCCGGCGTCCTGACGAGGACACCATCTGGTGGTCTTTCTGCCGCCGACGCTGGTCGCATCCATCTACGGCATGAACTTCGATGTGATGCCCGAATTACACTGGATACTCGGGTATCCATTGGCGCTTCTGCTTATGGTTATCACGGGAGTTACCCCGTTTATCTGGTTCAAGCGCAAAGGCTGGCTGTAGATCGCCGACCGGCGTTAGATGTCGCCACAGCGAAGTCATAATTGTGCAACCGTTCCTTAAGCGCGATGTCTCATTTTGCAGACTTCCGTTGTTACTCCGGTTTGCATGTCTGCTGTCGCCAACCTTCATCGGCCGTTGGAGCCCCAGGCGCTTAGGCGCGTCCTGGAAGACCATCGCCGCTACCTCGCCCACCGGACCGGCGGGCGGCGGGCGAACCTGGCCTATGCGGACCTGTCCGGCCTCAAGCTCGCGGGACTGGACCTCACCGACGCCGACCTGACCGGCGCCCGGCTCTCGGGCGCGATGCTGGCCGGCGTGAAGCTCGACCGCGCCATCCTGTTCGGCGCCGACCTGCGGGACGCCGACCTGCGGCGGGCAAGCCTCTCCAAGGCCGACCTGCGCGGGGCCTCGCTGCGGGGGGCGAACCTGGCCGGCGCCAACCTCGCCGGCTGCGACCTGCGCGAGGGTCGCATCGCCCTGCAGGACCGCACCGAGGGCTTCCGCTTTCTCGACCACGCCGGCGGCCCGGGCGAACTGAACTTCGCCGATCTCACCGGCGCCGACCTCACCGGCGCCCAGATGACCGGAGCCTCGGCTCTGGCCACCGACTTCACCGACGCCAACCTGACCGACGCCCAACTGGGCGGGGCGCGCCTGATCAAGGCCAAGCTCGATGGAGCCAACCTGACCGGGGCCCAGGTGGCGGGGGCCGACCTCTCCGGCGCCTCGCTGCGGCGCGCCATTCTCATTCGCGTCGACTTCAGCTTCGCGACCGTCGAGGGGGCCGACCTGTCGGACGTGCTGCGCGCGCCGCCCGCGGTCTTCTATGTCGATGAACTGCCCCTGGCCGAGGTGTTGGCGGCGCACGAGACCTATTGCAACAGCGCCGGCCGCGCCGGCGTCGCGGCCCGGCTCTGCGCCGTCGACTTCCGCCCGGTGGTCTCGCTCAAGCGCCGCAAGCTCAGCGGGCTCGTCGCGCCGGGCTCGGTGCTGTTTGGCATGGATCTCGAGGGGGTCGAACTGCAGGGCGCCGATCTTTCCCGCTGCGACCTGCGGGGCGCCAACCTGCGGATGGCCGACCTGCGCGGCGCACGGCTGATCGACGCCCAACTGACCCGGGCCGACATGCGCGGCGCCATGCTGGGCCCGCTGGAGATCGGCCAGGGCCGGTTCGTGCGCACCGACCTCTCCCGGGCCAATCTGCGCCTCACCGACCTGCGCCGGGCCTTCGCCCTGCGCGCCCGCTTCCTGGAAGCCGACCTCTCGGACGCCAAGCTCGACGGCTGCGTGCTGACCGAGGCGGAGATCGAGGCTTAGGGCCTCCTCCCCCATCAATGGGGGAGGAAAGCCAAGCCTACATCCCGTGCTTCAGCGGCTGCAGCCCCTGCCACTCCGGCTCGCGCTTCTCGGACTTGGCGCTGAACGCCTCGGCCATGTGCGGGCCTGAGAACATCCCGGTCTGCCAGACGGCGATGTAGTCCAGCCCGTCCTTGATCGTGTGGTCGCGGGCGTAGTTGATCATCACCTTCGACCCGGTCACCGCCAGCGGGGCCTTGCTGGCGATCTCGTGGGCCGTGGCCAGGGCGTGGGCGACGCATTCCTCGTGGGTCGGCAGCACCTCGTTGACCCAGCCGATCTCCTTGGCCTTGGCGGCGGGCATGCGGCGGCCGGTATAGGCCATCTCGCGCACCCAGCCCTCGGGGATCAGCTTGCAGAGCCGCGGGAAGGTCCCGACGTCGGCGGTCATGCCGATGTTGATCTCCTGGATGCAGAAGAAGGCGTCGGCGCTGGCGTAGCGGATGTCGCAGGCGCTGGTCATGTCGACCGCCCCGCCGATGCAGCCGCCCTGGATGGCGACGATCACCGGGATGCGCGCGTCGTCCAGGCAGCCGAAGCAGTCCTGCAGCCAGAGGATATGGTGACGCTGCTGCTCGGCGTTGAGGTGGCGGTCCTGGACCTGGTTCTGCGAGGTCGAGCCTCCGCCGCCGAACACCGCCAGGTCCATGCCGGCGCTGAAGTGCCGGCCGGTCGAGGAGATCACGATCGCCCGGGCGCGGGCGTTGTGGTCGATGTCCTTCACGATGACCGGCAGCTCGTTCCAGAACTCGCGGATCATCGAGTTCATCGCCTCGGGGCGCTTGAGCTGAATGTGCGCGACGTGGCCGTCCAGGGTCACGTCGAAGCAGGTCCAGGCCTGCGAGAAGGCGTCGGCCATATGGGCGTCTCCTTATGAATGATGCAAAGGCTGCATCATTGCCGGATGACGCCGGGGAATGGGAGGCGTTTAGCCGTAGCGCATCTTGCCCAGGGCGCCGGCGACGTCGCGCAGGAGCTCCGAGGGCTTGAGGCCGGCCTTCCATTTCTCGAAGGCCATCACGTTCTCGATGCGGGCGTCGACGAACTCGGCCGCCGCGTCGCGGCCCGACGACAGCCGTATGGCCAGGGCGCTCGACAGGATGCCCGAGAGGATGGCGCGCTTGGAGTAGTGGTTCTCGTCGGTGGCGGTGTCGCCGGCCCAGCGCCACAGCTGGTCGGCGCTGTCCCACAGCAGGCGCAGCGCAAGCGGCAGGTGCATCGGCAACGCCAGGAAACCTGCCCATCGCCGGACGGCGGCCTCGTCCTGGGCCGCGATGTCGATCCGGGTCATCGCCGCGGTGCGGATGCGCTCGCGGATCTTCAGGCCCGTCGGGTCGGGCAGGGCGGCCAGGGTCAGGGCGTCGTGTCGCTTGCTGAGCAAGGCGGCGAGGTCGCGCGGACCGTGCGGCAGCAGCAGTTCGACGTCCGCGGCCGACAGCCCCGCGGCGGCGCCGGCGGCCTTCACCGTGGGCCACGTCCAGCCGCGATCGGCTGCAATCTGCAAGGCGGCGTCGAGAACCTGCCGTTCGGCGTCCTGCGCCCAGTCGTCTACATTGGCCATGGGCGCATCTTAGCGGGCGATTTTCGGCCTGTCCGCCGTGGACATCGCCTGCGGGTTCTGCTATCTCGCCGCGCTCAACCCGGAGGGCCTTCGCTCGACGGGTCGCAAAGCTTTTGTCCGTTCGCCGCCGCCTGATGTCAGGAAGGCCGAGCGGGAACGGGTGATAGGAGAGAGACCTCTGGTTCAGATTTTCGTCCGCGACAACAACGTCGATCAGGCCCTCAAGGCGCTGAAGAAGAAGATGCAGCGCGAGGGCTCGTTCCGCGAAATGAAGCGGCACGTGCACTATGAAAAGCCGAGCGAGAAGCGCGCTCGCCAAAAGGCCGAAGCCGTGCGCCGCGCGCGCAAGCTGGCCCGCAAGCGCGCTCAACGCGAAGGCCTGATCGCCGCGCCGAAGAAGCCGAGTCGGTAGAAATTAAGGCCTTGAGCCTGATGTGGGGGGCCGCGCGGGTGACTGCGCGGCCCTTTGCATGTCCGGATGCAGCGCGTTCACCGAACCGCGATGTTCGGTCGCGCGGCATGAGCCTTGCTAGTCCGCAGGGCCAGACCCACCTATTGTGGGCTTTGAGAGACACTTTTCGCGAAGGCGTGTCATGAACCTGCGTAATCTCGCCATCTGGGGCGTCATCGTCGTCGTCCTGATCGGCCTCTACAGCATGATGACCGGCGGCAGTCAGGCGGCCGGGGCTTCGGGCCAGATCTCCTACTCGCAGCTGCTGAGCAAGGTGAACTCGGGTGAGGTGAAGGCTGCGACGTTCCGCGGCACCGCCATCGAGATCAAGGATGCTTCGGGCAAGTCGTTCACCGCCCTGACGCCGAACAATCAGGACGACCTGATCAAGCGGCTGGAATCCGGCGGCGCCGACATCAGCGTGAAGTCGGCCGGCGGCGGCCTGCTGGGCCTGTTCCTGAACAGCCTGCCGATCCTGCTGCTGATCGGCGTCTGGATCTTCTTCATGCGTCAGATGCAGGGCGGCGCACGCGGCGCCATGGGCTTTGGCAAGTCCAAGGCCAAGATGCTGACCGAGAACAAGAACCGCGTGACGTTCGACGATGTCGCCGGCGTGGACGAGGCCAAGGAAGAGCTGACGGAGATCGTCGACTTCCTGAAGGACCCGCAGAAGTTCCAGCGCCTGGGCGGCAAGATCCCCAAGGGCGCCCTGATGGTCGGCCCTCCCGGCACCGGTAAGACCCTGCTGGGGCGCGCCGTTGCGGGCGAGGCCGGCGTGCCGTTCTTCTACATCTCCGGCTCCGACTTCGTGGAAATGTTCGTTGGCGTCGGCGCCAGCCGCGTGCGCGACATGTTCGAGCAGGCCAAGAAGAACAGCCCCTGCATCATCTTCATCGACGAAATCGACGCCGTCGGCCGCCACCGCGGCGCCGGCCTGGGCGGCGGCAACGACGAACGCGAGCAGACCCTCAACCAGCTGCTGGTCGAGATGGACGGGTTCGACCCGTCGGAAGCGATCATCGTCATCGCCTCGACCAACCGCCCGGACGTTCTCGACCCGGCGCTGCTGCGTCCCGGCCGCTTCGACCGTCAGGTCGTCGTGCCGAACCCGGACATCGGCGGTCGCGAACGGATCCTGCGCGTCCACATGAAGAACGTGCCCCTGGCCGCCGACGTCGAGGTGAAGACCATCGCCCGCGGCACCCCGGGTTTCTCGGGCGCGGACCTGGCCAACCTGGTCAACGAAGCCGCCCTGATGGCCGCGCGCAAGAACCGCCGCATGGTCACCCAGCGCGACTTCGAAGACGCCAAGGACAAGGTCATGATGGGCGCCGAGCGTAAGTCCATGGCCATGACCGAGGACGAAAAGCGCCTGACCGCGTACCACGAAGGCGGCCACGCCCTGATCGCCCTGAGCGTTCCGGCCACCGACCCGGTGCACAAGGCCACGATCATTCCGCGCGGCCGCGCCCTGGGCATGGTCATGCAGCTGCCCGAGCGCGACCAGCTATCGATGTCCTACGAGCAGATGACGTCGCGCCTGGCCATCCTGATGGGCGGCCGGATGGCGGAAGAGCTGATCTTCGGCAAGGACAAGATCACCTCGGGCGCATCGTCCGACATCGATCAGGCGACCAAGCTGGCGCGCGCCATGGTCACCAAGTGGGGCTTCTCCGACAAGCTCGGCGTGGTGTCCTACGGCGAGAACCAGGACGAGGTCTTCCTCGGCCACTCGGTCTCGCGCACCCAGTCGGTGTCGGAAGAGACCGCCAACCTGATCGACGCCGAAGTGAAGCGTCTGGTCCAGGGCGGCTTCGACGAGGCTCGCCGGATCCTGACCGAGAAGATCGACGACCTGCACACCCTGGCCAAGGCGCTGCTCGAGTACGAGACCCTGAGCGGCGACGAGATCATCAACGCGCTGAAGGGCGTGCCCCCGGTGCGCGATGACGCCGACGCCAAGCGGCCGACCGGTCCCTCGGTGGCGGTGCCGATCTCGCCGCGGCCCGAGCCGGCCTAAGGCCAGCCCGAAACCTGACTGACTTGACGCCCTCCCGGCCCCGCGCCAGGAGGGCGTCTTGCTGTCTGCGCCCACAGGAGTTCCGCCCATGTCCGGCACGGTGAAGGTCATGGGGATCGTCAACGTCACCCCGGACAGCTTTTCCGACGGCGGCCGTTTCCTTGCGCCGGACGCGGCCCTGACCCAGGCGCGCAGGTTGATCGCCGAGGGGGCCGACATCCTCGACATCGGGGCGGAATCGACGCGTCCGGGATCCGACCCGGTCCCGGCCGACGAGGAGATCGCCCGTGCGATCCCGCTGATCGAGGCGATCCGCGCCGAGAGCGACATCGCCATCTCCATCGACACCATGAAGCCGCAGGTCGCCCGCGCCGCTGTGGCGGCGGGCGCAGGCATATGGAACGACGTCGCGGCGCTGGGCTTCGCGCCAGAAGGTCCCGCGACCGCCGCCGAGCTCGGCTGCGAGGTGGTGCTGATGCACATGCAGGGCGAGCCGCGCACCATGCAGGCCGATCCTCATTATGACGACGTGGTCGCCGAGGTCTGCGCGTTCCTGGCGGCGCGGGCGCAGGCGGCTATCGCCTCGGGCGTGGCGTGCGAGAAGATCTGGCTCGATCCTGGCATCGGCTTCGGCAAACGGCCCGAGCACAACCTCGCCCTGATCGCCCATCTGGACCAGGTCGCCGCCCTGGGTTTTCCGGTCCTGCTGGGCGTCAGCCGCAAGCGCTTCATCGCCGCCCTCGACCCAGCCGGCGGGGCGGCGCTGGACGGGCGGCTGCCGGGATCGCTGGCTTCGGCCCTGGCCGGCGTCGAGCGCGGCGCGGGCGCCCTGCGTGTCCACGACGTAGCCGAGACCGTGCAGGCGCTGAAGGTGTGGAGCGCGGTCGCCGCCGCGCGCTAGTCGGGCCTTAGCCGCGGCCCACGAACGGCATCTTGGTCGCCATGACGGTCATGAACTGCACATTGGCGTCCAGCGGCAGGCCGGCCATGAACACGACCGCGTCGGCCACGGCCTTCACGTCCATCAGCGGCTCGGGGGCGAAGGAGCCGTCGGCCTGGGGCACGCCCTTGGCCATGGCCAGCGTCATCTCGGTGGCGGCGTTGCCGATGTCGATCTGACCGCAGGCGATGTCATAGGCCCGGCCCTCCAGGGAGGACGAGCGGGTCAGGCCGGTGATCGCGTGTTTGGTGGCGGTGTAGGCGACCGAGTAGGGCCGCGGCGCGTGCGCCGAGATCGAGCCGTTGTTGATGATCCGTCCGCCGCGCGGGTCCTGGGCCTTCATCAGCCGGAAGGCGGCCCGGGTGCAGAGGAAGGCGCCAGTCAGGTTGGCGTCCACGACCCGGCGCCAGGCGTCCAGCGACAGGTCCTCCAGTCGTCCCCCGGCCGAGACGCCGGCGTTGTTGAACAGCACGTCCAGTCGCCCGAACCTCTCGCGCACAGCCTCGAAGGCGGCGTCGACCGCGAGCTCGTCAGCGATGTCGGCGGGCTGGACCAAGGCCTCGCCGCCGATGGCGGCGGCGGTTTCCTCCAGCTTGTCGGCGCGGCGGCCGACGAGGACGAGCTTGTAGCCGGCTTCGCCGAGGGCGAGCGCGCTGGCGCGGCCGATCCCCGATCCGGCCCCGGTGACGAGGGCGACTTTCATGGCGGGAGGTTAGCAGGCTCGGGCCAAAGCGTCACAGTGGATGGCGGTGCAAATCCCGATGCATTTGCGGTCGTGGCGCGCTACCTCGAAGTCATGAGCGAGACCTTGGGCCGAGTGCTGATCATCGCGGGTTCGGACTCCGGCGGCGGAGCCGGGATCCAGGCCGACATCAAGACCGTCACGATGCTGGGCGGCTATGCCGCGACCGCCATCACCGCGGTCACGATCCAGAACACGCTGGGCGTCACCGGCGTCCATCCGATCCCGCCGGAAGTGGTGGAGGCCCAGGCCCGCGCGGTGCTGGACGACATCGGCGCGGACGCGATCAAGACCGGCATGCTCGGCGACGTGGCGATGGTCGAGACCGTCGCGCGGATCCTGGGCGGAGCTTCTGCGCCGGCGGTGGTCGATCCCGTGATGGTCGCCAAGGGCGGCTCCAATCTGCTGGCGCCTGAGGCGGTGGACGCGGTGCGGACGCTGATGATCCCGCGTGCGGCGCTATTGACGCCTAACGCCCCCGAGGCCCAGGCGCTGACCGGTCTTCCCGTGGAGAGCCTGGACGACCAGCGCCGGGTCGGGGAGTCGTTGCTGAAGCTCGGCGCCCGCGCGGTGCTGATGAAGGGCGGGCACGTGCCGGGCGAGACCGTCACCGACGTTCTGCTGACCACGGACGGCGAGACCACCTACGAGGGCGAGCGGCTCCACACCCGCCACACCCATGGCACGGGCTGCACCCTGGCCTCGGCCTGCGCCGCAGGTCTGGCCCAAGGGCTGCCTTTGACGCAGGCCGTCGCGCGGGCCTGGGCCTATGTTCACGAGGCCATGCGGGCTGCTCCGGGACTGGGCGGCGGCCATGGGCCGTTGGATCACGGCTGGCCGCTGCGGAGCGTCAAATGAGCGGCGACCTGACCAAGCGGCTCGAGGCGATCGTCAGGGCCACGCCCAGCCTGATGCACGTGCTGACCGGAGTGCGCGAGCAGGCCCTGCCGGATTGGCTGGTGTTTTCCGGCGCCGTCTACCAGCCGGTGTTGAACCACCTGACCGGCCGCGCCGCCGACTATGGGATCAAGGACTACGACCTTGGCTACTTCGACCCGTCCGACACCTCGTACGAGGCCGAGGACGCGGTGATCCGCCAGGTCGCGGCGGTGTTCGAGCCGCCGTTCAAGGAGATGGTGGAGGTGCGCAATCAGGCCCGCGTGCACCTATGGTTCGAGCAGAAATTCGGTGAGCCCTACGACCCGCTGACCTCCAGCGCCGAGGCGCTGTCGCGCTTCACCTCGACCGTCTTTGCGGTCGGCGTGCGACTGGAGCCCGATGACAATCTCACGGTGCACGCGCCGTTCGGGCTGGAGGACCTGTTCGCCATGCGCCTGCGGCCCAATCCTCGGCGCAAGACCGGCGGCTTCCTGCGTACGGCCCAGGCGGCGCAGCGACGCTGGCCAGAGCTTACGATCCTGGACGCCTAGATGCGAAAAGGGGCGGCCTGCGGGACCGCCCCTTCCGTGCGTCGCTAGGCCTTAGCGTCGGTAGTCGTTTCCGTAGCCGTAGCCATAGCGGCGGTCGTCGCGGTCGACGCGGCGGGCCAGCTGGTCATAGCGGCGGTCGATGTCCTGGCGCTCCCACTGGGTGAACCCGTTGCGGCTGTAGCGCCAGGCCAGGCGTTCGGTGGCGCTCACCTCGCGGCGCAGCCAGCTCGCGGCGCCGGAGTTGATCGAGCCGCTGCGCTCGGCGCGCTCGATGCGCCACATCAGCCGCTCGGAGCGATTGTTGTCATAGCGCTCGTGGCGGTCATAGCCGCCGCCATAGGGCTGCGCTGCGGCGGGAACGGCGGCGGCCGCCAGAGCGGAAGCCGCAGTCAGGGCCAGAACGAACTTTTTCATGACGGTCCTCCTTGGACATCCGCGTCGCCGGGGAAGCGACGTTGATGCAGAGAAGACCATCGGCGACCTGAAACGCGTCTGAGCCCGCCGTTGTCTGTCGTTCACCTTGCCGCCTCAGGCGGCGGCGACCGCGGCGTTCGCCGCCGCGCCGCCAGCCGCGGCCTCGGTCAGCGCACGGCTGATGGCCTCGTAGAGCTTGGCGATCTCGATCGGCTTGGCGACGTGGCCGTCCATGCCCGCCGCCAGGTATTCCTCGACCTGGTGCGAAAGCGCATTGGCGGTCAGGGCGACGATCGGCGTACGGGGGCGGCCGGCCTCGCGCTCGGCGGAGCGAATGGCGCGGGCGGAGTCGATGCCGTCCATGACCGGCATCTGGATGTCCATCAGGATCAGGTCGTAAGACCCGTCGCGCCAGGCTTCGAACGCCAGGCGGCCATTGGCGACGATGTCGATGTCGATGCCCAGCGATCCCATGACCGCAGCCAGCACCTGCTGGTTGGTCGGGTTGTCTTCGGCGGCCAGCAGGCGCAGGGCGCCCTCGTCGGTCTCCTCGGCGGCCTGGGGCGCGACCGGCGCCTCGATGGCCAGCTCGCCGCGCTCCAGGGGCAGCTCGACGGTGAACACCGAGCCCTTGCCCTCATGGCTCTCGACGCTGATCACGCCGCCCATCATCTGGGTCAGCTCGCGGCAGATGGCCAGGCCAAGGCCGGTGCCGCCGAAGCGGCGGGTCGCGGAATTGTCGGCCTGGGTGAACTTCTCGAACAGGCTGGCCTGCTTCTCGGTGGCGATGCCGACGCCCGTGTCGCGCACGACCAGCCGCAGGACGCCGCTTTCGGGGCTGATGTCGAAGCGGGCCCCGACTTCGCCCTGCAGGGTGAACTTGACCGCGTTGGACAGCAGGTTGCCGACGATCTGGCGGATGCGGTCAGCATCGCCGCGCCAGGCGCCGCGGGCCTCCTCGGCGACCTCGACCTTGAAGTCCAGTCCCTTGCCCTGGGCGATCACCGAGAACGAGCCGCGGGTCGGGGCGACGGCCGTCTCGAGGTCGAAGTCGTCGACCAGGAGGGTCAGCTTGCCGGCCTCGATCTTGGACAGGTCGAGGACGTCGTTCAGCACCGCCAGCAGCAGGCCGCCGGACTGGCGGATGACGTCCAGGCGCTCGCGCTGGACCGGGGCCAGGTCGCCCATCGACATGACCTCGGCCATGGCCAGCACGCCGTTCAGCGGGGTGCGGATCTCGTGGCTCATATTGGCCAGGAACTGGGACTTCAGCACATTGGCGGCGTTGGCCGCATCACGCGCTTCGACCAGTTCGCGCAGCGTCCGCTGCAGGGCTTGCTCGCGCTCGTCGAGCTTCGCCAATAGGTGGTTGAAGCTGTCGGTGAGGCTGCGGAACAGGGCGTCGTCGGCCTCAACCTCGACGGGCGTGAAGCGCCCGTTGGCGGCCACGCCATGCATCGCCTCGGAAAGCTTGAGCACGGGCGCAATCACCCGAGAGGCGAGTCCGCGCGCCAGGAACAGCGCCACGCCGACCCCGCCGAACAGCAAGGCGAGCGTCAGGGCGACGAACTGCGGCAGCATCGCGGTCAGGGCCGGGGTCTCGAACGTCAGGGCGAGCTCGCCGACCTGACGACCGTCGGCGAGCACGGGGGTCACGATGACCTCCTGAGCTTCCGAACTGCGCGGCGTGGGGCGCGAGAAGGTGGCGACCGAGCGTCCGGCGCTGTCCTTGAGCACCGCCTTGATGACGCTTCCGTCGCTGCCGAGCGTAGCAATGGAGACCCTTGCCTGAGCGGCGTCCTCGCCGGCGAGACCGGGGGCGGACGCCCGCGCGACGACTTCGGAGAGGGCGCGATGGGCCTGGTGGTTCTGCTCGCGGGCCACCGCCCACTGCTGGAGCATGAAGGTCAGGCACGCGGCGACCAGCACGACGACGGTCGTGATCAGGGCCACGCCCGCCACGCGCGCGTGGAAGGTCATCTGGGGCCTGGAGCCGGTGGTGCGAGGCTGGTCAGTCATGGAGCCCGAGCTTCATCCGAGCGCTCGGTTTAGGCGAATTCTCCTAACGGTTCGCTTCCAGACGGCTCGCCCGAGGCGAGAACTGTGGCGCCAAAGACACGATCACAACCGTCGAGCGATAAAATCGTGGTTAACGGAACATGAATCTCCTAGGTAGAATTTAACCTCCGGTTTACCTTGCTTTCGTTAGGGTTAATTTCCTCGGAGGGGTTTCCCATGGAAAAGGCGTTTGTCGCGCAACGTGTCGCGACCAAGTTGTTCACGACGGAAGCGGCGGTTGACCAAGCCATGGTCGAAGCCACGGAACTGCTGGCGGACCTGCTGAAGGCCCGTTCGGAAGTTAACGCCTCGCTCGTCTTCGCTGACGAAGTGCAGGTGAAGATGGTGGAAGCCATCAAGGCTCTGGGAGAAGCCCGGAGCGCCATGGTCGGCGCGCACAACGAGCTGGCGGAAGCCCAGCTTCGTCTCGGCATTCGCACCAAGCTTGGCTACATGGACAAGCCTGAGATGCGCAAGCGCGAGACCACCACGGCGATGCGCCAAGTCGGCTAAGCCGAGTTTGGTTGCAATAGATTAACTGGTGCTGCGCCCCTAATGCGAGTTAGGGGCGCAGTGCTATGCCGACATCACCGATCGTTCTTGGCCTGATCGCCCTCACGCTGGGCATCTCGCTTCTGGCCCTCTGGAAGGGCAGCTTCGCCGAACGAGTCGGCGGCGCCGTTGTGGGCGCCAATGTCGTGTTGTCCATTGTGAGCGGATTGCTGTTGCCGGAATCGGCTCAGGCGCTTGCGCGGCTCACCTTGGACGGCCTTACCGCCATCAGCCTGCTCATCATCACGGTCAGCTTCGCCAGCTTCTGGCTGGGCGGCGTGATGCTGCTCTACGCCGTGCAGTTCAGCCTGCACGCGTTCTACATCGTCACCTCGCGCCCGGTCGACGTCCTCTATGCCTGGGTCAACAACCTGAATTTCCTCGGGATCGTCATCTGCCTTCTGGTCGGGGCGATTGTCGGCTGGCGCCAGCGGCTCAGGCGGACGGTCTAGGCGCGCCGCCGGGCGGCCCGGGCGATTTCAAAAACTTTCGCTTGCGCCGCGCCGCGATAGGGAGTTTCTCCGCCGCGGGCCACACCCCCCCAACGGGGTGCTGCTCATCTGTAAGGATGGGAGACATCGATATGACGACCCTCGCCAAGCCGGCCATGCGTCCGGCGCGCCCCGAGTTCTCTTCCGGCCCGTGCGCCAAGCGCCCCGGATGGACCCCTGAAAATCTCCGGAATGCGGTCCTTGGCCGCTCGCATCGTTCCAAGCTGGGCAAGACGCGCCTGCAGGAAGCGATCGACCGCACCCGTCAGGTGCTGGAGGTGCCCGACGAATTCCTGATCGGCATCGTGCCTGGATCGGACACCGGCGCCGTCGAGATGGCGATGTGGTCGATGCTGGGCCCGAGGCCGGTTCAACTGCTGGCCTTCGAAAGCTTCGGCAAGGATTGGGTCACGGACGTGACCAAGCAGCTGAAGCTGCCGGCCGAGGTGCTGGACGCGCCGTACGGCGAGCTGCCGGACCTGACCAAGGTCCGCAAGGACGCCGATCTGGTCTTCACCTGGAACGGCACCACCTCGGGCGTCCGCGTCCCGAACGCCGATTTCATCGCCGCCGACCGTGAAGGCATCACCATCTGCGACGCGACCAGCGCCGCCTTCGCCCAGGATCTCGACTGGGCCAAGCTCGATGTCGTGACCTTCTCCTGGCAGAAGGCGCTGGGCGGCGAGGGCGCGCACGGCGTCCTGATCCTGTCGCCGCGCGCTGTGGCCCGCCTGGAAAGCTACACGCCGGCCTGGCCGATGCCGAAGCTGTTCCGCATGACCAAGGCCGGCAAGCTGGCCAAGGACATCTTCGAAGGCGCGACGATCAACACGCCCTCGATGCTCTGCGTGGAAGACGCCATCGACGCCCTGAAGTGGGGCGCCCAGATCGGCGGCCTGGCCGAGATGCAGCGCCGCGCCGACGCCAACCTGGCCGCGCTCGCCGCCTGGGTCGAAAAGACCGACTGGGTGGATTTCCTGGCCGCCGACCCGGCGACCCGCTCGAACACCTCGGTCTGCCTGAAGGTGGTCGATCCGCGCGTCGCCGCCCTGGCCGACGACGCCCAGGCCGACTTCGCCAAGAAGCTGGCCTCGGTGCTCGAAAAGGAAGGCGCCGCCCTCGACATCGGCGGTTACCGCGACGCGCCCGCCGGCCTGCGCATCTGGTGCGGCGCCACGGTCGAGACCTCAGACGTCGAGGCGCTCACCCCGTGGCTCGACTGGGCGTTCGCCGCGACCCTCGAGCAGCTTCAAGCCGCCTAAGCCCTACTCGCGTCCTCGAGACTCCACGCCAGGAAACCGCGTGGGGCCGAGGACGCCTACCCCTATCCGCAAGGAAATTCCCATGCCCCGCGTTCTTATCGCCGACAAGCTGAGCCCGGCCGCCATCGACATCTTCAAGCAGCGCGGCGTCGACGCCGACGTGAAGACCGGCCTCTCGAAGGAAGAGCTGCTCAAGATCATCAACGACTATGACGGCCTGGCCGTCCGCTCGGCCACCAAGGCTGACAAGGACGTCATCGCCGCCGCCCCGAACCTGAAGGTCATCGGCCGCGCCGGCATCGGCGTGGACAATGTCGACATCCCCGCCGCGACCTCCAAGGGGATCGTGGTGATGAACACCCCGTTCGGCAACTCGATCACCACCGCCGAACACGCCATCGCGATGATGTTCGCCCTGGCCCGCCAGCTCCCCGCCGCCGACGTCTCGACCCAGGCCGGCAAGTGGGAGAAGAACCGCTTCATGGGCGTGGAGCTCTACGCCAAGACCCTGGGCCTGATCGGCGCCGGCAACATCGGCGGCATCGTCGCCGACCGCGCCAACGGCCTGAAGATGAAGGTCGTCGCCTACGACCCCTTCCTGTCGGCTGAACGCGCTGTCGAGATCGGCGTCGAGAAGGTCGAGCTGGAAGACCTGCTGGCCCGCGCCGACGTCATCACCCTGCACACCCCGCTGACCGACAAGACCCGCAACATTCTGTCGGCCGAGAACCTGGCCAAGACCAAGAAGGGCGTGCTGATCGTCAACTGCGCCCGCGGCGGCCTGGTCGACGAAGCGGCCCTGCGCAAGGGTCTGGACGACGGCCACATCGGCGGCGCCGCCTTCGACGTGTTCGTCGAGGAGCCGGCCAAGGAAAACGTTCTGTTCGGCGCGGAGAATTTCATCGCCACGCCGCACCTGGGCGCTTCGACCATGGAAGCCCAGGAAAACGTCGCCCTGCAGGTGGCCGAGCAGATGAGCGACTACCTGCTCACCGGCGCGGTCTCCAACGCCCTCAACAGCCCGTCGGTCACCGCCGACGAAGCGCCGAAGCTGAAGCCCTTCGTGGCCCTGGCCGAGCGTCTGGGCGCCTTCGCCGGCCAGATGGTCGACGTCGAGGTCAAGGCCGTCGACATCGCCTACGAGGGTGAAGTCGCCAACCTCAACACCCGTCCGCTGACGGCCGCCGCCCTGGCCGGCGTGCTGCGTCCGATGCTGGCCGAAGTGAACATGGTCTCGGCTCCGGCCGTGGCCAAGGAACGGGGCATCACCGTCTCGGAGAGCAAGCAGGACGACTCGCCGATCTATGACAGCCTGGTGCGGATCACCGTCACCACCGCGCTCGGCAAGCGTTCGTTCGCCGGCACCGTGATGGCCGGCGCGCCGCGCGTGGTCGAGGTCAAGGGCATGGACCTGGACGCCCCGTTCGCCCCGACGATGCTCTATGTGAACAACCTCGATAAGCCCGGCTTCATCGGCGCCCTCGGCGCGCTGCTGGCCGAAGCGGAAGTCAACATCGCCACCTTCAACCTCGGCCGCGTCTCGGCCGGCGAGGACGCCATCGCCCTGGTCGGCATCGATCAGGATCCGGGCGACACGCTGGTCGAGAAGATCCGCGCCCTGCCGCACGTCAAGGAAGCCCGCACCCTGCGGTTCTGATCTGTCGCGGGCCGCGCCGTCTTGCCGGACGGCGCGGCCCCGCGCACCATCGCCTCCATCAGGGAGGCGTTATGAGCCGCGAGAAACACACCCGTCCCCTCGCCGACGGCCGCCGCGGCCTCTGGTGGACCGACCGCCTGTGGGACCTGACTGCGGACCTGCCGGTCGAGCGGCTGAAGCTCGCCGACATCGCCGAGTTCGACATCGATTGCTGGTTCCAGAATCGCCACGTGCCGAGCATCCGCGAGGTGGCCGCGCACGCCCGGCGGATCTTCGACGCCGACCTCGCCTATCCGGTCATCGTTTGCGCCGAAGGCCGGCTGATGGATGGCGGCCATCGCCTGGCCAAGGCCTGGATGGAAGGCCGCGACGACATCGCCGCGGTCCGCTTCCCTGTGACGCCGGAGCCGGACGAGATCCTGCCCGGCTAAGCGGCTCGAGCGATGCGACCTTCGCTCGGCGCATCGCCGGTCCGGAACGCGCCGATCATTCGCGCCAGCTCGCCGGTCTCTCCGGCCAGGCCTTGAGCGGCGGCGGTGGCTTCTTCCACCATGGCCGCATTCTGCTGGGTCACCTGGTCCATCTGGTTCACCGCGACATTGACCTCGGCCAGGCCGATGGCCTGTTCCTTGGCCGAGGCGGCGATGGTGGCGATGACCCGGTTCACCTCGGTCACCTGGGTGACGATGCGCTTCAGGGCCTCGCCGGTTTCGGCCACCAGTTCCACCCCGCGGCCGACCTGCTCGCTGGACGCCGAGATCAGCGCCTTGATCTCCCGCGCCGCGTCGGCCGAGCGCTGGGCCAACGCCCGCACTTCCGAGGCGACGACGGCGAAGCCGCGGCCCGACTCTCCGGCCCGCGCCGCCTCGACCCCGGCGTTCAGAGCCAGCAGGTTGGTCTGGAAGGCGATCTCGTCGATGACGCCGATGATCTTGGCGATTTCGCCGGAAGAGGTCTCGATAGCGCCCATGGCCGCGACGGCCTGGCCGACCACGGCGCCGCCGCGTTCGGCGTCGGTCTGAGTCGCGGCCATGGACTTGCGGGCGCTCTCGGCGCCGTCGGCGGTCTGGCGCACGGTGGCGGTGATCTGGTCCAGCGCCGCAGCGGTCTCTTCCAGGCTTGCAGCCTGTTGCTCGGTGCGTCGGGCAAGGTCGTTGGAGGCCTGGCTGATCTCCCGCGTGCCTGACCGGATACCTTTGGACGCGCCGACGATGCCGGTCATCGTCGATTGCAGATTGGCCACGGCGGCGTTGAAGTCGCCGCGCAGCTTCTCGTATTCGACAGCGAAGCCGGTATCGAGGCGGAAGGTCAGGTCTCCGGCCGACAGGTTCGACAGCCCTTGGGCCAGAGCGTTGACGACGCTCTGTTGCTCGGCGGCGATCTTGAGATCGGCTTCGCGCTTGGCTTCGGCGGCGCGCGCGCGCTCGTCGGCTGCGGCGCGTTGCTCCTCAGCTAGCCTGGCGGCCATTTCCTGCTGAACCTGCTGCTGGCGTTCGTGTTCGCGTTGGGCGGCGGCCAGGTTCTTGCGCCAGGTCAGCAGTGTGCGGATCAGGATGAACCAGCCGGCCGCCAGGACGGCGAAACCGGCAAGGGTGATCATCAGGGCCTGGCGGCGTGCGGCGCCGGCCGCGGCCACAGCCGCATCGGTTTCGGCCTGCAGGCCTTTGGCGAAGGCGGCCGCGCCGGCGATGTAGGTCTTCTTGGCCGAGCCATAGTCGCCGCCGTCCAGTATGGCCTGGGCGTCGGCTGGCGTCGCGGCGGCGAAGGCGTCGCCTTCAAGCTTCACCAGAATCTCGTTGGCGGCGCCCGTGGCGCTCTTGAACTGGTCGCGCAGGGCCGGGCTGGCCAGGGCCTGGGCGTCGGCGAGGGCCTTGTCGAGCTGGGGCGCGGCCGCGTCGTAGCGGTCCTTCCACTGCGAAGCGCCGGTGGCGGCGGCGAGTCGCGCCGACCCGGTCAGCACCTCGTCCAGTCGGGCGATATCACCGAGGACCTCGGCGCCGGCCGTGGCGCGCTCATGGGCTTGCGTCAGGCGTTTGCCAGTGTTCTCGCCGGTCCAGATCAGCCAGGCGACAAGGCAGGTGGACACCGCCAGGACCAGGGCGATGGTGCGGGTGGGAAAGCGGACTTCGGCGCTCATCACGGTTCTCTTGAGGGCGGCGGCGGGATCGCGCCGGACCAGGTCCCAGGCCATGCACTGCGGCGGCTAACCGGACGTGAAGACCGACCGCGGCGGCGTGGACATTTAGTCGCAGGGCTTGGTCAGCCGCCCGAGAGCGCGCCGAAGATCAACACCTCGTCGGCGTCGCTCACCGCCAGGCCGATGTCCTGGGCGCGGTCGCCGTTCTTGAAGATGCGCATATGGCGGCGGATGCGGTCCTGCTCGTCGACGACGCGGAACTTCAGCCCCGGATAGCGACGGTCGAGGTCGTCCAGCACCTGCGCGATGCTGCCGCCCTGTGCGGCCAGCCGGCTGGCGCCGTCGGTGTAGGAGGTTAGCTGCGAGGGGATGAACACCTGGGGCATCAGAGCGGCGCCGCCACGACCGAGTAGATCTCAGGCAGGTGTCGGGCGATCGGACGCCAACCCGCGCCCTCGTCGTCGCTCATCCACACCTCGCCGTTGGTGGCGCCCAGATAAAGTCCGACAGGGTCGCCCGCGTCCGCGCAGAACGCCTGGCGCTTGACGGTGAACCAGCCCTGCTCGGTGGGAAAGCCCGCATCCTGGCGTCGCCAGCTCTTGCCGCCGTCGGAGGTTCGATAGACCGCCGGCTTGCCGCCGGGACTGGTGCGCGGCCAGACCTCGGTGCCGTCCATGGGAAACACCCAGGCGGTGTCGGCCTGGCGGGGATGCGGCACGATGGTGAAGCCGATGTCGCCGATCTCCGGCGGCATGGCCATGCCGATCCGGTCCCAGCGCTCGGCGGGCCGGTCGAGCCGGTAGATGCCGCAGTGGTTCTGCTGCCAGATGCGGTCGGGCATGGTCGGGGCGAGGGCGATGTAGTGCGCGTCCTGGCCGTATTCCGGATAGGGGTCGGGGAAGAAGTTCGCCTCGACGCCCTGGTTCAGCGGCTTCCAGGTCGCGGCCTGATCGAGGCTCTCGAACACGCCTCCGGTCGAGGTGGCGAGGTACATGTGGCGGGCGTCGCGTGGGTCGATCTGGATCTGGTTCAGCAGGGCGCCGTCGGGCGTGCCGCCGTCCGCGGGACACCAGTTCCAGTACATCGGATGATCGTTGAACCCGGCGACGCTGTCCCAGGTCGCGCCGCCGTCGGCGCTGCGGAACAGGCCCGGCGGAGAGGTTCCGGCCCACCAGACGCCCGGCTCGCTGGAATGGCCCGGCTCCAGCCAGAACGAATGATCGACCGACCGCGCCGCCCCGTCGCCCTCGACCTTTGGAAAGGCCGGCGGCCGTTCGGCTTCGGTCCAGGTCTGGCCCTCGTCGGCGGAGCGGAAGATGGTCGGGCCAAGATGGCCGGTGGAGGCGGCCATCAGCAGCGTTTTCCCGTCGCGCGGATCGAGCACCAGGTGGTTGACGATGTGGCCGAGGAAGATCGGCCCCTGCACCGCCCAGGTCTTTCGCGCGGCGTCGCTGCGATAGATCCAGGCGCCTTTGCGGGTGCCGATGAGAAGCTGAACTGCGGTGGACATGAGCACCTCCCGTTCGTCTTGTTTCGCAGACCATAGCACCTGTCGGCCGTCGGCGGCGCCACCGTGAGGTGCTTGACTCTCTCGTCGTCGAAACTAGAACAAAAGAAGAACTTGGAGAACGAAAAAGCCATGTCCGGTTTTCGCGACAGCCGCTTGGCGGCTCTCAAGGCGAAGATCGCCGCCCTTGAGGCGGGCGGACGGGCGGACTCTGAATCCCTCCCGTTCGGCGCCGCCGATCTGGACGCCTGTCTGCCCGGCGGCGGGCTGCCGCTCGGCCAATGGCATGAGTTCGTCGGGGCCGGCATGGAGACGGAAATCGGGGCCTGCCCGGCCGCCTTCGCTGCGCTGGCCGCCGCGCCGCTCGCCCGCCGGGGCGAGGCGGTGTGGATCCTGCGACGTGACGATCTTTTCGCGCCGGGCCTGGTCGGCCTGGGCTTTCCCGCCGAGCGGCTGATCCAGGTCTGCGCCCGCGACGAGGACGAAGCCCTGGCCGTGGCCGAGGACGCGCTCTCGACCCTGGGCGTGACCGCCGTCTTCGCCGAGGTGGAGGGGGTGGACCTGACCGCCGGGCGGCGGCTGCAACTGGCCTGCGAGAAGCACGGGGCCACAGGCTTCGTGATCCGCCGCCGTCCTTATGGCGGACAGGAGCGGAAGGGAACGGCGGGCTCGGCCGCGGCCACCCGCTGGAAGATCGCGCCTGCGCTCAGCGAGCCTGGGCCGGGGGAGTTCGGCCTGGGGCCGCCGCGTTGGCGGGTCGAGCTGGAGCGCTGCCGGGGCGGGCGGACCGGCGGCTGGCTGATGGAGGCTGAGGCCGCATACACCTGGGAGGCCGAGAATGGCCCGCATCCTTTGCGCCTGGTCGCCGAACTGGGCGATCGCCAACTGGCGCCGGCGCAACCCCTCCGACTCTCCGCCTGAACCCTTCGCCCTGATCGAGACCGTCAAGGGCGCGCGCCGGCTGGCGGCGGTGGACAAGGCCGCGCGGGGACTCGGCTTGTTCGCCGGACAGAAGGCGGCCGACGCCATGGCCCTGGTCCCGAATCTGGCCTCGGCCGAGAGCGAGCCGGAGGCCGACGCCACGGCCCTGACGGCGCTGGTCGACTGGTCGGTGCGCTTCTCCCACGCCGTGGCCGAGGACGCCCCCGACGGCCTCTTCCTCGACATCAGCGGCGTCGCCCACCTGTGGGGCGGCGAGGCGGAGCTCATGGCCGACTATCGCGCCCGGCTGGCGGCCAGCGGGGTGTTCGTGCGGTGCGCCATCGCCGACACTCCCGGCGCGGCCTGGGCCCTGGCGCACCATGGCAAGGGCGCCGAGATCATCGCCCCGCCGAACGGTCAGGCCGACATGCTGGCCTATCTGCCGCCCGCGGCACTGCGGCTGGAGCCGGCCGCCGCCGCCCAGATGGAGCGGCTGGGCCTGCGCCTGCTGTTCCAGATCCTGGGCCTGCCCCGCGCGCCCCTGGCCCGCCGGTTCGGCCAGCACACTCTCACGCGGATCGACCAGGCCATGGGCCGGGCGGAAGAAGCCCTGACCTATCGCCGCCCGCCGCATCCTTGGTTCGCGCGGCTGGCCTTCTTCGAGCCGATCAGCGTCTTGGAGGATCTGCAGAAGGTCACCTTCGACGTCGCCGCCAAGCTGTGCGAGCGGCTGGAGCGGGAAGGCCAGGGCGCGCGCCGTTTCCGCATCGCCTTTCACCGCGTGGATGGCCGCGCCCTGCCGCTGGAGGTTGGTCTGGCCCTGGCGGCGCGCGATCCCGCCCGCATCGCCAAGCTGCTGGGCCCCAAGCTGGAAACCATCGATCCGGGTTTCGGCATCGACGTGGTCACTCTCGAAGCCGAGGCCGTGGAGCCGATCTCGGGCCGGCAGGTCCGGTTGGACGCCCGCGCCGAGCCGGCGCGGGAGGACGGCCTTGCGCCGCTGGTCGACCGGCTGACCAACCGCCTGGGCGAGCTGCGGGTCTGGAAGAGCGCCCCGGTGGCGACCCATGTGCCCGAACTGTCGGCGCGCCCCGGCGCCCCGCTGGAATCGCCTCGCGGTTGGAACCCAGAGGCGCCGCGGCCGCTGCGGCTGTTCCGCCAGCCCGAACCGCTGGACCTGGTCATGGCCCTGACGCCGGACGACCCGCCGCGTCAGTTCCAGTGGCGCAAGCGCCTGCACCGCGTCGCCCGCGCCGAGGGGCCGGAACGCATCGGCGAGGAGTGGTGGCGCGGCGACATCAACGACGTCAGCGTCAGTCACGTCCGCGACTACTACCGGGTCGAAGACCAGGACGGCGCGCGGTTCTGGGTCTATCGCGAGGGGCTCTATGAAGACGGCGTCCCGGCTCGCTGGTGGCTGCACGGGGTGTTCGGATGACCCGCTACGCCGAACTCCAGACCACCACCAACTTCTCGTTCCTGCGCGGCGCCTCGCACCCCTGGGAGCTGGTCGCCGGCGCCGGCGTGCTGGGCATGAAGGCCATCGGGATCGCCGACCGCAACTCGCTGGCGGGCGTGGTGCGGGCCTGGTCGCATATGGGGACGATGGAGGGGACGCCGTTCGAGATCAAAGCTCTGACCGGTTGCCGGCTGGACTTCGCCGACGGGACGCCGTCGCTGCTCTGCTACCCATCCGATCGCGAAGCCTATGGCCGCCTGACCCGGCTGCTGACCCTGGGCCAGCTGCGCTCGGAAAAAGGAGCCTGCGAACTTCACTGGCGCGACTTCGCCGACCATTGCGAGGGCCAACTGGTCCTGATCGTTCCGCCGGCGCGACTGGACGAGGCGTTCGAGCGCCAGGCGAGGCGGATCGCCGGCGACCTGCGTGGAAACGTCTGGCTGGCCGGCTCGCGCGACTATGGCCCGCGCGACCTGCATCGCCTGTCGCGGCTCGATGCCCTGGCTCAGGCGACCGGCGCGCCGATGGTGGCCACCAACGACGTGCTCTATCACGGGGCTGAGCGGCGGCCGTTGCAGGACGTGCTGACCTGCATCCGCGAGACCTGCAGCATCCACGAGGCAGGGCTGCGGCTGGGCGCGAACGCCGAGCGGCATCTCAAGACTCCAGAAGAAATGGCCCGTCTTTTCACGCGCTTTCCGGGCGCCGTGGAACGCAGCCTGGAGATCGTCGAACGGATCGAATTCGACCTTGGCCAGCTGAAGTACGAATACCCGGACGAACCGGTGCCGCCCGGCAAGACGGCCATCCAGCACCTGCGCGACCTCACCTGGGAGGGCGCCAAGTGGCGCTTCGAAAAGGGCATGGGCGAGAAGGAGCGCCGCACCCTGGAGCACGAGCTCGACCTCATCGAGGAGCTCGGCTTCGCCAACTATTTCCTGACCGTGCACGACATCGTCGACTGGGCGCGACGCCAGGGCATTCTTTGTCAGGGCCGTGGATCGGCGGCCAATTCCTGCGTCTGCTTCTGCCTGGGGGTCACGGCGGTGGATCCGACCAAGGAGGACCAGGACCTGCTGTTCTCGCGCTTCATATCCAAGCAGCGGGGGGAGCCGCCGGACATCGACGTCGACTTCGAACACGCCCGCCGCGAGGAGGTGATGCAGTACGTCTATCGGCGCTATGGCCGGGACCGGGCCGCCATCGTCGCGACCGTCATCCACTATCGGCCCCGCATGGCGATCCGTCAGGTCGGCAAGGCTCTGGGCCTGACCGAGGACGTCACCGCCGCCCTGGCCGGCACGATCTGGGGCAGTTGGGGCGAGGAGGTGCCCGACAGCTACATCGTCCAGGCCGGCCTGGATCCCGCCAACCCCGAAATCCGCCGCGCCGTCCGCCTGGCGACCGAGCTGCTGAAGTTCCCGCGGCACCTGTCCCAGCACGTAGGCGGCTATGTGCTGACCCAGCGACGGCTGGACGAAACCGTGCCGATCGGCAACGCGGCCATGAAGGATCGCACCTTCATCGAGTGGGACAAGGACGACATCGATGCGCTGGGCCTGATGAAGGTCGACGTCCTGGCCCTGGGCATGCTGACGGCTCTCAAGAAGAGCTTCGACATGATCCCCGAGAGCGATGTGGGCCGGAAGATCACCGACATCGCCCACATTCCGCAGGAGGTCCCCGAGGTCTACGACATGCTGTGCCGGGCGGACTCGGTCGGCGTCTTCCAGGTCGAGAGCCGGGCGCAGATGTCGATGCTGCCGCGGCTGAAGCCCAGGAAGTTCTATGATCTGGTCATTGAGGTGGCGATCGTCCGTCCCGGCCCGATCCAGGGCGACATGGTCCACCCCTATCTCAAGCGGCGAGATGGGATCGAACCCATCGACTATCCGCGCCCGGGACCCGAACATCCGCAGGACGAGCTCGAGAACATCCTGGGCAAGACGTTCGGCGTGCCCCTGTTCCAGGAACAGGCCATGCGCATCGCCATCGAGGCGGCGAAGTTTTCCGAGGACGACGCCGACGGTCTGCGCCGCTCGATGGCCACCTTCCGCCACCACGGCAATGTCGGCGAGTACGAGACCCAGTTCCTCGAAGGCATGAAGAACCGCGGCTACGATCCGGTCTTCGTCGAGCGTTGCTTCAAGCAGATCGAGGGCTTCGGCTCCTATGGGTTCCCGGAGAGCCACGCCATCAGCTTCGCCCTGCTGGTCTACGCCTCGGCCTGGGTGAAGTGGCGCTGGCCGGACGCCTTTCTGGCCTCGCTGCTCAACAGCCAGCCGATGGGCTTTTACCAGCCGGCCCAACTGGTCCGCGACGCGCGCGAGCATGACGTGGAGATCCGTGGCCCGGACGTGCTGGCCAGCGACTGGGACTGCACCTTGGAGCCTGCGACCCGGCACGAGCGCCTGCGGGCGGTGCGGCTGGGCCTGCGCCAGATCAAGGGGTTCAGTCAGGAAGAGGCCAAGCGGCTGGTCGCCGCGCGAGAGGCCGGGGTGCGCAGCATCGAGGGGTTCGCGGTCCAGGCCGGGCTCAACCGCCGCTCCCTGGAGCTGTTGGCCGAGGCCGACGCCTTCGCATCCCTGGGTCTGACTCGCCGCCAGGCGCTCTGGGCGGTGAAGGGCCTGGCCGACGAGACCGGCATTCTGAAGACCGCGCCGCTGCTGGCGGCCATGGGGGTGACGGAGCACCAGGTCGAACTGCCGCTGATGAACCTGCCCCAGGAGGTGCAGGAGGACTACCGCACCACCAGCCTGTCGCTGCGCGCCCATCCGATCAGCTTCTTCAGGGAGAGCCTGAATAGCCTGGGCGCGGTGCGGGCCGAGGATCTGAAGAAGCTGCGCGACCGCAAGCTGGTGTCCGTGGGCGGGCTGGTGCTGGTGCGCCAGCGTCCGGGAACCGCCAAGGGCGTGACCTTCCTGACTCTGGAGGACGAGACCGGCGTGGCCAATATCGTAGTCTGGAAGGACGCCTTCGACGCCAATCGCCGGCTGGTGATGAGCTCGTCGTTCCTGGTGGTGCACGGCCAGATCCAGAGCGAAAGCAATGTCATCCACGTGGTCGCCCGCCGTTTCACCGACCTCACCCATCGCCTGGCCGAGATGAAGGAGGAGCCGGACGCCGCGCCGCCGCAGATCCGCAACCGGGTGACGGGCCGACTGATCCGCAGCCGCGACTTCCACTGAGGCTTGACCGCGGCTGGCGCTCGCCGAATTCTCCTGCGCCGCTCAAGGGGGAACGCCATGCTGCGACTGGGTGCGATCGTCTTCGGAAGCCTGGCGTTGGCGAGCGCCGCCCAGGCCGGGCCGAAGGTCAAGGTCGAGGGTGGGGTGCTGGTCGGCGCGCAGACCGACCGGGCCAGGATCTTCCGCAACGTGCCCTATGCCGCGCCCCCGGTCGGGGACCTGCGCTGGGCGCCGCCCAGGCGGCCGACCGCCTGGAGCGGCGAACGCGACGCCACCGCCAACGGTCCCTCCTGCCCCCAGAAGATGAACGCGGACGGCACGCCGAACGAAGGCAGCGCCAACGGACCGGTCAGCGAGGACTGCCTGCAACTGAACGTCTTCGCGCCCCTCGACGCCAGGAAGGCGCCGGTGATGGTCTGGCTGCACGGGGGCGGGCACAAGACCGGTGCAGGCTGGATCTACGATGGCCAGAACTTCGCCCGCGACGGCGTGGTGCTGGTGGCGATCAATTACCGGCTCGGGCCGCTGGGCTATTTCGCCCATCCGGCGCTTGGAAAGGACCAGGCCGGCAACTACGGCCTCATGGACCAGGTCGCAGCCCTGCACTGGGTCAAGCGCAACATCGCCGCCTTCGGGGGCGATCCGGGAAATGTCACCGTCTTCGGCGAGAGCGCCGGGGGAAGCAGCACTCTGGCCATCCTGGCGACGCCCAGCGCCAAGGGCCTGTTCCACAAGGCGGCCGTGCAGTCGGGCGGCGGCTGGAACAAGCCGGTGACCTTGTCCGCGAAGGAGGCCGAGGGCGGCGCCCTTGCGGCCAAGCTCGGCGCCTCGAACCTGGCCGAGCTACGCGCCCTGCCGGCGCAGGCGCTCGCGGAGGCCGGCGCCGAGGTCGACTATGGTCCGTTCAGCGATGGCCGGGTGCTCAAGGAAACACCCGCCCAGGCCTTCGCCGCCGGGCGCGAGGCCGACGTGCCGTTGATCGTCGGCGCCAATTCGGGGGAAGATTCGCTGCTGGGCCGCCGCCTGCTGGGCGCCGAAGCGATGGCCGCCGCGCTTCCGGCCTCGGTGAAGGCCGCCTATCCGGACGAAGCCGCCAAGGGCGATGAGGCCCTGGTCCGCGCAGCCTTCGGCGACCAGTACATGGTCGCGCCGGCTCGGTGGCTGGCGGCCCAGGCGGCGGACGGTAAGCCGGCCTGGCTCTATCATTTCTCGTATGTGGGCTCGCGCTTCCGGCCCATGGGCGTGACTACGGCCGCCCACGCCGCCGAGATCCAGTACGTGTTCGAATACTGGGGCCGGCGCACGCCGCTCAGCATGGTGGCGGCCGATGACCGGGCCATGGCCGACCTGATGCACGGCTGCTGGGTCGCCTTCGCCAAGACCGGCGCGCCGACGTGCGATATCGCCTGGCCGGCCTATGACCCGGCGCGGGACGAACTGGTCGAGTTTGGGGTGCAGAGCGGCGCGCGGGCCGGCTTTCGCAAGACCAGGCTCGACGCCCAGCAGCAGGCGGTTCTGCCTGGCCTGGCCTTGCCGGAGAACTGAATCGCCAAGCTCGGCGTTCTCAGACTCTGGCCGAATGGGGAGTCTGAACATGGCCGCGCGTCCCACATGGCAGGGCTACCTGCGTCTGTCGCTCGTGAGTTGCCCTGTGGCGCTCTACACGGCGACGTCCCGCAGCGCCGACGTCTCCTTCAACATGCTGCACAAGGAGACGCACAATCGCATCCGCATGATCCCCACCGACCCGGAGACCGGGCCGGTCGATCGCGCCGACATCGTGAAGGGCTACGAGGTCGAAAAGGGTCGCTACGTCGTGGTCACCGACGAGGAGATCAAGAACGTGCGGCTGGAGACCACCCGCACGATCGACATCGAGCGGTTCGTCGATGCCTCCGAGATCGACAGGCTCTACTGGAACGACCCCTACTTCCTCACCCCCGACGGCGACCTGGCCGCCGAAGCATTCGGCGTGATCCGCGAGGCGATGGAAGGGGCAGGCAAGCTGGCCCTGGCCAGGGTGGTCATGCACCAGCGCGAGCGCCTGATGGCGTTGGAGCCGCGCGACCAGGGCATCGTCGCCTACAGCCTGCGTAACAACAAGGAAGTGAAGGACCCGGCGGAGTTCTTCGACCGCATTCCGGACGTGAAGGCCGATCCGAAGATGGTCGCCATCGCCGAGAAGATCATCGACCAACTGGAGGGCGCGTTCGACCCGAGCGAGTTCAATGACCGCTACGAGGACGCGCTGCGCAAGTTGATCGCCGAGAAAGAGGCCCACCACGGCGTCGTCTCGAAGGTCGAGGAGCCGAAGGAGGCCGAGGTCATCGACCTCATGGAGGCCCTGCGCCGCAGCCTCGGGGACGGCGGGCCGCGGCGCAAGGCCGAGCCCCGCGGCGGCGCCAAGAAGAGCGCGCCGCGGAAGACGCCCGCCCGGAAGCGGGCGTCCTGAAGGCCTACTGGAACATGCCCACGATGACCGAGGCGATGACGCCGGTGGCTGCGGCGGTCAGCACCACGTCGTTGTCGACGCGGGTGTAGTAGTAGCCGCGCGGGGGCGGGGGCAGACGGTAGGAGTTGTAGTTGCTGATCCGATAGCGGTCGGCGCGATAGGCCGGCGGCAGGCGGTCGCCGCGATTCCAGTGACGATACTGGTACCCCGGCGGGCGGTGATAGGCGTTGGCGCGGTACTTGCGCTCGGCCTTGCGGACGTCGCGGTCGTACTTGCGCTCGGCTTGGCGGACATCGCGATCGTAATGGCGCTCGGCGTGGTCGCGGCGGTCGTCGCCACGGTACGGCTGGGCCGAGGCGGCGCCGGCGGTGGCCAGGACCGACAGGGCGACGGCGGCGGTCAGAAACTTTCTCATAAGCTCTCTCCTATCGAACTGAGAGCCATCATGAGGGGGCGTGCTTGAGCGTCACCTGAACCGTATTGTTTGGCTTAGGTTCATCTTGGCGGCGAAGCTGTGGCGGAGCCCAGACGCTTGATCGCGGTTTCCAGGGGTCGCTCGCCGTCGGCATAGTCCGCCCAGGCATTGGTCTTGGCCAGCAGGGCAGGGACCGTCCTGATCGTATAGCGCCGCGGATCGAGGCCGGCCCTAACCTGGCTCCAGGTCAGCGGAAAGGAGACCGTGGCGCCATCCCGGGCGCGCGGCGACAGCGGGGCCACCGCGGTCGAAAGGCGGTCGTTGCGCAGGTAGTCCAGGAAGATCCTGCCCTGGCGGACCTTCTTGGCCATGTTCGCCACATAGCGCTCCGGCTCGTCGGCGGCCATCTGCTCGCACAGTTGCTTGGCGAAGGCCTTGGCGGTCGGCCAGTCCAGATCGCCCTTGGGCGGAGCCAGCGGCGTCACGACATGCAGACCCTTGCCGCCGGTGGTCTTGCAAAAGGCGATGAGGCCCAGGTCCTCCAGCCGGTCGCGCACCTCGCGCGCGGCGGCGACCACGGTGTCGAAGTCCACATCCGGCCCTGGATCGAGATCGAAGATCAGCCGGCCGGGGGTTTCAGGCGCATGCGGGCGGCAGTTCCAGGGGTGGTACTCGGCCGCGCCGATCTGGGCCAGCGCAGCCAGGGCCTCGATCCGGTCCACTTGTAGATAGGCGGCATGGTCGCCGAACACCTCGACCTGCGAGAGCAGGGGGGAGGCGCCCTTGCCGGCGTGACGCTGGAAGAACTGCTCGCCGCCGAGCCCGTCGGGGATGCGGATGATCGAGCAGGGACGGCCCTCTATGTGCGGCATCATCCAGGACCCGACCGCCTCCAGATACTGCGCCAGGTCGAGCTTGGTGACCGGGGTCTCGCTGTCGGCGGAGTTGGGCCACAGGACCTTGTCGGGGCTCGAAATGGTCACCCCCATCACGCTCGGATCGCCCATACGCTTCCTCGGCGGCTTATCTGGCTGAGGCTCCGCGGCGACCTCGCCTTCGACCTCGCGGGCCGGCTTGTCCTCGCGCAGTCCCTTGAACGCACCGTGACGCACGGCGCCGCTGTCCGTGAACCCGGCCGCCTCGATTTCCGCCACGAGTTCGGGGCGCGCCCAGTTGATGTCGCCTTCCTTGCGCGGGGCGCCTGCCCCTGAGAAGGGGCTCTTGGCGGTGGCCACGGCCTCGAGGCGCGGCAGCAGGCGGGCGACCACGGCGCTGCTGAAACCCGTCCCGACCCGCCCCGCATAGACCAGGGCGCCGTCCTGATAGCGCCCAACCAACAGCGAGCGCAGGCGGCCTTTCTCGCCGGTCCAGCCGCCGATCACGACCTCCTCGCCAGGGCGCAGCTTGGCCTTGGTCCAGCTGTCGCTGCGGCCCGAGCGGTACGTCGCGGCGACGCGCTTCGAAACGATGCCTTCCAGGTTCAGGCGCTGGGCCGAGCGCCAGACCGTCTCGCCGGACGCCTCGAAGTGCTCGACGTAGCGGACCCGCCCGTCCCCCGCGCCCAGCAGGGCCTTGAGCCGCGCCTTGCGTTCGCTCAGCGGCTCTTCACGCAGATCCTCGCCCTGCTCGAACAACAGGTCGAACGCGAAATAGACAAGCTCTCCGCCACGACCGTCCGAGAGCGCGGCCTGCAGCGCGGCGAAGTTCGGCGCACCGTCCTTGTCCAGGGCCACCGCCTCGCCGTCGAGGATGCAGTCGGGGAGTTTGGCGGCGGCCTGCGCCACCCCGGGAAAGCGTTCGGTCCAGTCCAGGCCCTTGCGTGTGCGGACGACGGCCTTGCCCGCATCCACGCGCACCTGCAGCCGGTAGCCGTCGAACTTGACCTCGTGCACCCAGGCGCCGCCCGGCGGGGGCCGGTCGATCGACTTGCACAGCTGCGGTTCGATGAAGTCCGGCATGCTCTCCTGTCTGGCCTTGGCGCTCTTCAGGGCGGGGGCCTTCTCGGCCTTGGCGCGGTCACGCGGCTTGGACTGCCAGACGCCATCGGCCTTGCCCTTGGCGTTGGTGATGAACGGGGTGGGCGCCTTGCCCTTGCCGGCCGCGATATCGGCCATCGATCGGCCCGAAGCCACCGAGCTGTCCTGCTGCGTCAGCAGGGCGTCGTCGTCGCCTTCGCGGGCGAACTCGTCGCGATGCTTGATCAGCAGCCAATTGTTGCGCGCGCCGCCGTTGCGATCGCTCTTCATCCGTACAAGGACGAACCCGCCATGCAGGCGCTGTCCCTCCAGTACGATCTTCAGATCGCCTTTCTCGAGACCCGCGTGCGGGTCGGTCCCGGGCTCGGGCGCCCAGTAGCCGCGATCCCACAGCATGACGCTGCCGCCGCCGTACTGACCCTTGGGGATCGTGCCTTCGAAGTCGCCGTAGTCGAGGGGGTGATCCTCGACCTCGACCGCCAGCCTACGTTCGTGGGGGTCGAGGGAGGGGCCCTTGGTCACCGCCCACGACTTGAAGACCCCGTCCAGTTCCAGCCGGAAGTCGTAGTGCAGCCGCGTCGCTGCGTGCTTCTGGATCACATACCGCAGGTGCTTCGCCGACTTGATCTTCACCTGGCCGTTCGGCTCGGCCGTCTGGGTGAAGTCCCGCATGGACTGATAGCGGGCGAGCTTGTTCGCCATAGAAGGGTCCCTCGGCGCTCCGCGCGCGGTCAGGTCCCCGCGTGTCGGCGAGCGCACGCACGAAGGCGTCGCGCCAGGCGGTGACGTCCTCGCGCTGGACGTTGTCGAAGAGAGCGCGCCAGCGCTCGATTCGCTCCATCAGGTCCATCGACAGCGCCCGGTGCAGCGCGTCGGCGATCTCCTCAGGGCTGTTCGGGTTGACGATCAGGGCGCTCTTCAGCTGGTTCGCCGCGCCGGCGAAGCGCGAGAGCACCAGCACGCCCGGGTCAGCGGGATCCTGGGCGGCCACAAACTCCTTGGCGACCAGGTTCATGCCGTCGCGCAACGGCGTCACCAGCGCGACCTTCGCGGCCCGGTAGATCCCGGCCAGTTCGTCGCGACGATAGTTGCGGTTGACGTAGCGGACCGGATTCCAGTCGATGTCGGCGTACTCGCCGTTGATGCGTCCGGAAAGGGCGTCCAGCCGCGCCCGGATCTCGCGATAGGCCTCGACGCCTTCCCGGCTGATCGGCGCGATCTGCAGGAACAGCACCTCGCGGCGCAGCTCCGGGTGGGCGCTCAACAGCCGCTCGAAGCCCAGGAAGCGCTCTTCCACGCCCTTGGAGTAGTCGAGCCGGTCGACGCCGATCACCATCTTCCGGAAGGCGGTGTGGGCGGTCATCACGTCATAGGTGCGCCGCGCCGTGGCGCTCTGCGTCAGCCCTGCGAAGTCGTCGGTATCGATGCCGATCGGGAATGCATCGACGGCGATGGTGCGGCCGAAAGCCCGCAGGTGACCCTCGCTGGTCATCACGCCGCGCGCCTCGTTGACCACGTATTCTTCGAAGGCCTGCTGGAACTCCGGCGTCTGGAAGCCGACCAGGTCATAGGCGAACAGGGCTTCGACCAGCCGGCGGTGGCGCGGCAGCGTGATCAGCAGCTGGTGGGCCGGCCAGGGAATGTGCAGGAAGAACCCGATCCGATTCTTTACGCCCAGCGCGCGCAGCTCCCGCGCCAGCGGGATCATGTGGTAATCGTGCACCCAGATCAGATCGTCGGGCTCGATCAGCGGCGCCAGGGTCTCGGCGAAGCGGCGATTGACCCGCTGGTAGCCCTCGTCGAACGAGCGGTCGTATGCCGTCAGGTCCTGGCGATAGTGGAACAGCGGCCACAGCGTCTTGTTGGCGTAGCCGTTGTAGTACTCGTTGAGGTCGGCTTCCTCCAGGTCGACCGTGGCGACGGTGACGCCTTCGACCCGTTGCAGGTTGAGCTGGCCGGTGAACTCCGGCGTGGTCTTGCCGCTCCACCCGAACCAGAGGCCGGAATACTCCCGCAGCGCCGCGGCCAGGGCCATGGCGAGCCCGCCGACCGTCTCCTCGCCCTTGCCGGCGGGCGGGGTCACGCGGTTCGATACGACGATCAGGCGGCTCACGACGCCGCCTCCAGCCAGGCCAGCGCGTCTTCGACACCGTCCATCCGATAAATGGCGGTGGTGCGCCGTTGCGGGCCGATCAGCACGCCGTAGCCGCCAAGCTGACGGACGGCGAAGAAGCCGTGTTCGTCAGTGAGGTCGTCGCCGAGGAAGATCGGCTGGGCGCCCTTGAACGGGGCCTCGGTCATGAAGGCGCGAATGGCGTCGCCCTTGCTCGCGCCGGGCGTTCGCAGCTCTACGACCATGTCGCCGGGCTGCAGGGTCAGGCCGGTGACCGTCGCCAGGCGCTCGGCCAGATCGATGGCCTCCTGCTTGCGGTCGGGGGCCAGGCGGTAGTGCAAGGTCAGGCTGAGCGACTTGTCCTCGATCAGCAGGCGCGGGTCGCCGTCGGCGAAGTCGCTCAACGTCGAGCGAGCGGAGGCCAGGCCCGGATGCGGCGGCGCTTCGCCGACGACGCCGCGTGAGTCGCGCCGCACCAGACCGTGGATCGCGGCGACGCAATCCACGCGGCGTTCCAGAATGCGGTCGATGTCGTCGAGCGAGCGGCCGCTGACGACGGCCAGCCGGCCTCTCATGCGCTCGGTCAGGCGTTGGAGCAGATCGTTTCGGCGGCGATCGGGACCCACGTCCTCAGGTCGCTCGGCGATGGGCGCCAGCGTGCCGTCGAGGTCCAGGAACAGAGCCGCGCCATCCAGCGTCAGCCGTGTCGGGGGCCACTCCAATCCAATGCTCAGTTCATCAACGCTCATGTACGCTTTCGCCCGCCACCGCACGACAAACGCCTCACCACGCGGTTCGATCCGCCGGGTTCGGCCGGCGGAAAAATCCCGTGCGGGAACGGACGCCGGTCAGAAGGGCTTGACGTCGCACGTGCGAACGCGGCTATGCGCACACGAAGACGTTTTCTCGCGAAAAGGTGACATCTGATGGCGGAGCAGCCCCTCGCCGACGTGATCGTGCTCTTCGGCGGAACGGGCGATCTCGCCCAGAAAATGCTCTTCCCGTCGCTCTACAATCTGGATGCGGACGGATTTCTGGTCGAAGGCTTCGGCATTATCGCGACCGCGCGAGCCGAGATGACCCGCGAGGCTTTCGTCGAGCAGATCAAGGACGCGGTTGCTGCCCGTGTCGGCGGCGGCGGGCTCGATCCCAAGATCTGGGCGCGCTTCGAGAAGCGGCTGCAGTACGTGGGCGCGGATGCGACGACCCCGGCCGGCGCGGCCGAGCTGAAGGCGGCGATCGGCGCGGCCAAGACCCCGATCTACTATCTGGCCCTGTCGCCCAGCATCTATGGCCGCGTCTGCGCGGCCCTGGCCGGCGCCGGCATGGCCGGACCCAACACCCGCATCGTGCTGGAAAAGCCGATCGGCCGGGATCTGGAGAGCTCCAAGGTCATCAATGGCGCGGTGGCGCAGGTCTTCCCGGAAGACAGCATCTTCCGGATCGACCACTACCTGGGCAAGGAGACGGTGCAGAACCTGCTGGCGCTGCGCTTCGCCAACACCCTGTTCGAGCCGCTGTGGAACAACCTGACGATCGACCACGTGCAGATCACCGTGGCCGAGACCGAAGGCGTCGGCGACCGCTGGCCCTATTACGATGAGTACGGCGCCCTGCGGGACATGGTGCAGAACCATATGCTGCAGCTGCTTTGCCTGGTGGCGATGGAGCCGCCGTCGGACATGGAGCCGGACAGCGTCCGCAACGAGAAGGTCAAGGTGCTGCGCTCGCTGCGCCCGGTGACCCGCGCCGACGTCCAGACCGTCAGCGTCCGCGGCCAGTATACGCCCGGCGTCGTCGGTGGCGCGGCCACGTCCGGCTACGAGGCCGAGCGCGGCCAGCCGACCGGGACCGAGACCTTCGTCGCCCTGCGCGCCGACATCGACAATTGGCGCTGGGCCGGGGTGCCGTTCTTCCTGCGCACCGGCAAGCGCCTGCCTGAGCGGCGCACCCAGATCGCCATCCAGTTCAAGCCGGTGCCGCACTCGATCTTCGGGGGCGCGGCCAAGGCCGACCTCGCCGCCAACCGCCTGGTCATCGACCTGCAGCCGGACGAGGACATCGAACTGCTGCTGATGAACAAGGCGCCGGGGCTTTCGGAGCGCGGCATGCGCCTGCAGTCGCTGCCGCTGTCGCTGTCGCTGGCCAAGGCCTATTCAGGCCCCAACTCGCGCCGCCGCATCGCCTATGAGCGGCTGATCCTCGACGTCATCCAGAACAACAGCACGCTGTTCGTGCGGCGCGACGAGGTCGAGCGGGCCTGGGAATGGATCGACGGCGTCGCCGACGCCTGGCGCGAATCCTCGATGGCGCCCAAGCCCTACGCCGCCGGCAGCTGGGGTCCGGCGGGAGCGTTCGCCCTCATCGAGCGCTCGGGTCGCGCCTGGTACGATTAGTCCAGGTCGATGCGGAAGCAGCGGCGTTCGCCGCTGACGCAGTCGGTCAACTCGACCTCGCCTTCGTGGACGAGGTCGGCGAACTCCAGCGCCGCGTCCTCGAAACTGGCGCCGACGATCTCATAGGTCGCGCCGCCCGCGGCGCGGGCTTCGAAACGGTGCAGGGTCTCTGTCGCGTGGAACATGGGGCCGCCCTTTCAGGGTCGCATCCCATGATCTTCCGCTGATTCGGCTATCGGACGGACGCCCAGGGCCGCGACAACATCGTCGCACAGTTGATCAGCCCGACGAGCGAGTAGGTCTGCGGATAGTTGCCCCAGAGCTCGGCGCCGTCGAAGGCGATGTCCTCCGACAGCAGGCCCGCCGCCGTGCGGCGCTCCAGCATCTCCTCGAACAGTTGCCGGGCCTCGTCCGACCGGCCGGACAGATAGAGGGCCTCGATGAGCCAGAACGTGCAGATGTTGAAGGCGGTCTTGGGTTCGCCGAAGTCGTCGGGAATGGCGTAGCGCAGCATGTAGGGGCCGCGCCGCAGCCCCTTTTCGACCGCCGCGATGGTCGCGGCCATGCGCGGATCGTCCGGGCGCACGAACCGCACGTCGACGAGCTGCAGCAGGCTGGCGTCCAACTCGTCGCCGCCGAAGGTCGCGGCGAACCGGCCAAGCTTGCTGTTCCAGGCGCGGCTCTCGATCGTCGCCCGGACCTGCGCGGCGCGGGCGTTCCAGTGTTCGGCGCGATCGGTCAGCCCGAGCTTGGCCGCGGCGTTGCCGAGCCGGTCGCAGGCCGCCCAGCACATGACCGCCGAGTAGGTGTGGATGCTCTCGCGGCCGCGGAACTCCCAGAGGCTGGCGTCGGGCTGGTCATGCATCTCGAACGCCCGGTCGCCGACCTGCTCCAGGGCATGGAAGTCGTCGATGGTCGCCGGCCGCAGCAGGCGCTCGTCGAAGAAGGCCTGGACCGTCGAGAGGACAATTTGTCCGTATACGTCGTGTTGCAGGTGTTCGTGCGCCTGGTTGCCGATGCGCACGGGTCCCATGCCGCGATAGCCGGGCAGGTGCTCGGCGAAATGCTCCGTCAGCGAGGGCTCCATGCCGACGCCGTACAGCGGCTGGACGTGCCCGCCCCCGGTGCGGTCGATCAGGTTTCGCAGATAGGCGAGATAGTTCTCCAGCATGTCGGCGGCGCCGAGCCGGTTCAGGGCCTGGACGACATAGTAGGCGTCGCGCAGCCAGCAGTAGCGGTAGTCCCAGTTGCGGCCGCTCTCGGCGTGTTCGGGGATCGAGGTGGTCAGGGCGGCCACGATGGCCCCGGTCTCCTCGTGGGCGCAGAGTTTCAGGGTGATGGCCGAGCGGATCACCGCCTCCTGCCACTCCAGCGGAACGGACAGGGTGCGCACCCAGCCGCGCCAGTACGCTGTCGTCTCGCTCAACATGCGCTCGCAGGTGGCGCCGAGGTCAGCGTCGAAACCCTCGTCGGGACCGAGGAACATCGCCACCGGCTTTTCCAGGCGGAACAGGCGCTCTGAGGTGATGTGCGACACCGGGGCGTCGGTGGTCAGCCGCAACGTCGTGGCGCCGCCGACGAAACGGATGTGGTTGGAGCCTGTGGTCCGGTCGGCGGCGCGTTCCCCCCAATTGACCATGGGCCTGGCGCGGATGCGGACCTTGGGCGTGCCGGAGATCGGACGCACCATGCGGATAATGGCGAGGGGGCGATAAATCCTGCCGAACTGCCGATAGCGGGGACAGAAGTCGATCACCTCGGCGACCGCGCCCTCGTCGTCGGTGATCAGCGTCGAAACGATCGGGGTGTTGCGCAGATAGCGCTGCTCGACCTTGGTCTGGTTCTCCAGCTGTATGTCCCAAAACCCTTGTACGTCGGGGCTTGCGTCCGGCTCCTCACCGAGCAGGGCGCAGAACATGGGATCGCCGTCGACGCGGGGGGCGCAGGCCCACACCAGTCGTCCGGCGCGGTCGATAAGGCCGCTGGCCGCGCAATTGCCGATCGGGAAGAGGTCGAGAGTCTGGGTCATTCGTCAGGAATTCGCGAACAGCCTCCAGGTTCGTTCGTATTTGACGACGGGCGCAAGTCGGACGTTCTTCAGAGGCCCTGGATTCCCCACCGGGGCGGGTTCAGCCATAGTGCGCTCTCACCAATCTCGGCAGATGGAGGCCAGATGATCCGCGCCCGCCGCGCCCGCATCGTCGCGACCCTCGGCCCGGCCAGCCGCGAGGCCGGCAAGGTCGTTCAACTCGCCACCGCCGGAGCGGATGTGTTCCGTGTGAACTTCAGCCACGGAACGCACGAGGACCACGCGCGCACCATCGCCAATGTCCGTGCGGCCGAAGCGCATGTCGGCCGTCCGCTGGCCGTCCTGGCCGACCTTCAGGGGCCGAAGATCCGGCTTGGCGAGTTCGCCGACCGCACGGTGCGGCTGAAGATCGGCCAGGACTTCCGCCTCGATGTCTCCGACGAGCCGGGCGACGCCAGCCGCGTGGGCGTGCCGCTGGCCGAAGTGTTCAGCGTACTGAGGCCGGGCTCCGACATCCTGCTGGACGACGGCAAGGTGCGGCTGCGCGTGCGTCGCAACGGCCCCGGCTTCGCCGAGACCGAGGTGCTGGTCGGCGAGATGCTGTCGAACCACAAGGGCCTCAACCTGCCCGGCCACGCCATTCCGGTGCCCGCGCTGACCGCCAAGGATCGCGAGGACCTCGGCTTCGCCCTGAAGCAGAACGTCGACTGGGTGGCGCTGTCCTTCGTGCAGCGCGCCTCGGACATGGCCGAGTTGCGCCAGATCGTGCAGGGCCGCGCCGCGGTGCTGGCCAAGATCGAGAAGCCGGCCGCCATCGACGCCTTGGACGAGATCCTCGACCTCTGCGACGGGGTGATGGTGGCGCGCGGCGACCTGGGGGTCGAGCTCAATCCCGAGGACGTGCCCGTCGTGCAGAAGGCGCTGGTCCGCGCCGCGCGCACCCGCGGCATCCCGGTGATCATCGCCACCCAGATGCTCGAGTCGATGATCCATGCGCCGACGCCGACCAGGGCCGAGGCCTCCGATGTCGCCGGCGCCGTCTATGAGGGCGCGGACGCGGTGATGCTGTCGGCCGAGACCGCGGCGGGGGAGTTCCCGGTCGAGGCGGTGACGATCATGAACCGCATCCTGACCCGGGTGGAGCAGGACCCGCGCTGGCCAGAGCTGATGCGCGCTGAGTATCCGGCGGAGGACGCCGACGCCGACGCCCTGGTCGCCGCCGCCAGCCGCGCGGCCGAGACCGCCTCAACCGCCTGTCTCGCCGCCTTCACGACGACGGGGCGCACGGCCCTGCGCCTGGCGCGCGAGCGCCCGCTGCAGCCGACCCTGGCCCTCACGCCGGACCTCAGGGCCGCGCGCCGGCTGGCTCTGGTCTGGGGCGTGGAATCCCGGGTCGTGCCGCAACTGAGCGATCCGGAAGAACTGGCGCGGGTCGCGGTAGAGGAAGCCATGCGCGTCGGCCTGGCTCACGCCAATCAGCGGGTGATCATCCTGGCCGGCCTGCCGATGGGCTCGCCCGGCGCGGCCAATATCCTGCGCATCGCCCACGCCCCGCGGCGCTGACGCTGTGTCGCGATAGTTCGCCGCATCTTGCAATGTAATCGATTGTATGGACACTGACCCCAACAAACGATGGCCGCATCGGGATGCATCCGGACGGCGGCCATAGGGTGGAAGCGGCGATGCGGCAGAGCTTTACTTGGTGGTCGTTCACGATGGGCCGAGACGTCGAGCCGAACGCCTTCCTGCGTGAGGCTGCGGGCGCCGGCGTGCAGGGCGTCGAGATGCTGCCTGAGGCCCATTGGCCCATCGCGCGCGACGTCGGGCTCGAGCTTGTCAATGTCACCGGCCATAAGCTGGAAGAGGGGTTCAACGACCCGTCGCGGCACGCCGATCTCGCCAATGAGGTGCGGCGCAAGATCGACGCCGCCGCCGAGGGCGGTGTCGAGGCGGTGATCGTGTTCGCCGGCGACCGGTTCGGAGACGGCGACGACGATCGCGCCATCGCCGCCTGCGTGGAAGGTCTGGGGCCGGTCGTTTCGCATGCCGCAGACGCCGGGGTGCAACTGCTCATTGAGCTGCTCAACAGCAAGGTCGATCATCCGGGGCAACAATGCGATCGGACGGAGTTCGGCGCCCAGATCGTGCGGGGCGTCGATTCCCCGGCGCTGAAGTTGCTCTATGACGGCTATCATATGCAGCTCATGGAGGGCGACCTCAGCCGCACCATCAAGGCGAACTTCGACCTGATCGGACATGTCCATACGGCCGGCGCGCCGGGACGGCGCGACCTGGACGACCGGCAGGAGATCAATTGGCGCGGGATCGCCGGCCTGCTTCGCCATCTGGGCTACGACCGATGGGTCGGCCACGAATTCATTCCGCGCGGCGAGCCCATCGGCGCGCTCAAGCAGGCCGTTGCGCTGTTCGATGCGCACGAACACGAGGCGTAAGGTTGGCGATGGCGTTCGATGCAATCGTAGTCGGGTCAGGCATCAGCGGCGGCTGGGTCGCCAAGGAGCTGTGCGAGCGCGGCCTAAAGGTGCTGATGCTGGAGCGTGGGCCGAACATTGAACACGGCGCCGACTACAGCCACGAGGAGGCTGGGCGGCTGCGCTGGCGCGACGACCAGATCCCGGATGACGAGAAGAAGCTGCACTACCCGTACTATGAGGGGGTCGGCTATGCGATGTTCAACTCGAACAAGAAGTTCTGGGTCAGCGATCACGACCACCCGTACGAGCAGGCGGAGGGCAAGCCGTACCGCTGGATCCGCGGCTATCACCTGGGCGGGCGCTCGCTGACCTGGGCGCGGCAGTCCTATCGCTGGGCGCCGGACGACTTCGAATCCAACCTCAAGGACGGGCACGGGGTCGACTGGCCGATCCGCTACGAGGACCTGGCGCCCTGGTACGATCACGTCGAGGCGTTCGTCGGGGTCAGCGGCAATTACGACGAGGTCCCGCAGCTGCCGGACGGCGACTTCCTGCCGCCGTTCCCGTTCAACTGCGTGGAAGAAGACGCCCGGGACCGCATCGAGGCGGCGTTCCCCACGCGGCGCTTCCTCATGGGGCGCTGCGCGAACCTGAGCCGGGTGGCCAAGCCGCAGATGGATCTGGGGCGCAAGCGCTGCGAGGGCTATGTGCGCTGCCACCACGGCTGTCCGCTGGGAGCGGCGTTCTCGACCCAGGCCGCGACGCTGCCGGCGGCGCGGGCGACCGGCAATCTGACCTTGATCACCGACGCCATCGTCGAGAGCGTGACCTATGACCCGGTCGCAAAGCGCGCCACTGGCGTGCGGGCGATCGACCGGCTCAGCAAGGTGGCGACGACCTACGAAGCGAAGATGGTGTTCCTCAACGCCTCGGCCATCAACACGGCCGCCCTGCTGCTGAACTCACGCTCCGACGCCGTTCCGCGCGGGTTGGCCAACGGCAGCGACCAGGTGGGGCGCAACCTGATGGACCACGTCGGCTGCGGCCAGATCGTGGGCACCTATCCCGGCGGCTTCGAGGATCAGCCCTGGCAGGCCGACCGGCCGACCGGCATCTATGTCCCGCGCTATTCGGGGATCACCGAGACTGAAAAGCCCTATCTGCGCGGCTTCGGCATGCAGGGCGGGGCGCGCAAGATCCGCCGCGGCGACGGCGAGGGGCGCGTCTGGGTGCTGTCGCTGGGACCGTTCGGCGAGGTGCTGCCGAACCCCGAGAACCGGGTGACGCTGTCGGCCTCGCGGGTCGATAGCTGGGGCGTGCCGCTGCCGCGCATCGAGGCCGCCCACGGCGCCAACGAGCAGGCGATGATGCGCGAAGCCGCGCGCGACGCCGCCGCCATGCTGGCCGCCGCCGGCTGCACCGACATCACCCCCTGGGAGGAGGCCGGCGCCAATCTGACGCCGCCGGGCGACCGCATCCACGAAATGGGCACCGCGCGCATGGGCCGCGACCCGGCGACCTCGGTGTTCAACGGCTGGGGGCAGGCGCACGAGGTTTCGAACCTCTTCTCGTCCGATGGCTCGGTGATGACTTCAAGCGCTTCGATGAACCCGTCGCTCACCTACATGGCGCTCTCGGCGCGTACTGCGAACTACGCGGCCGACCTGCTGGAGCAGGGCGCGCTTTCGTAGGGAAGCCTCGGCTCGGCGCGACCATGTGTTCTCGGACGCCCGGCTACCGCACCCGCACCTGGATGCCGGTGCGGCTGCGGCCCTGGACGTCGATGCGCCGGCCGGTGCGTTCGAACAGCAGGTCGACCTTGTCCTCGCCGATGCGCAGGCCGTCGATTTCCACCCGGTCGATGCCGATGGGCAGGCGCGGCTCGCTGACCCGCACTTCGCGGTTCCAGCCGTCGATCGAGACGCCCAGCACGGCCTGCAGCATCATGAAGATCGATCCCGCCGCCCAGGCCTGGGGCAGGCAGGCGACCGGATAGGCGATCGGCGGTTCGCCGGCCATACGCGGGAAGCCGCAGAACAGCTCGGGCAGGCGCATCTCGAAGGTGTTGGCGGTCTCGAACAGGCCGGAGGTGAGGTTCACCACCCCCTCGCGTTCGCCGTAGTTGGCCAGGCCCATGGCGCAGAAGGCGGTGTCGTGGGGCCAGACCGAGCCGTTGTGGTAGCTCATCGGGTTGTAGCGCGGCTCGCCGGCGGCGAGCGTCCGCAGGCCCCAGCCCGTGTCGAAGTCGGCCGAAAGCAGGCGCTCGACGACCTTGCGGCCGCGGACGGGGTTCGGCAGGCCGGAGAACAGCAGGTGGCCGGGATTGCTGCTCAGCACCCGGCAGAGCTCGCCCTGGCCGTCGATGGCGATGCCGTAGAACTGATGCTCTTCCATCCAGAAGCGGCGCTCGACTGACTCGCGGATCTGCTCGGCCCGCGCGGCCCAGCGCGCGGCGTTGTCCTGGTCGCCGCGATGGTGCGCCAGCTTGGCCATGGCGCGGTAGGCGGCGAAGGCGTAGCCCTGCACCTCGACCAGAGCGATGGGGCCGTTGGGAAAGCGGCCGTCCGCATGGAAGACGCTGTCCTCGCTGTCCTTCCAGCCCTGGTTGGCCAGGCCGGAGTCCTTGCCGCGCTTGTAGTCGATCAGGCCATCGCCGTCGGAGTCGCCGAACTGCTCGATCCAGCGGATCGCGGCGGTGAGGGCAGGCCAGAGGTCGTCGATCAGCACCAGGTCGCGTGTGCGCTCGGCATAGGCCCCGGCCAGGGCGACGAACAGCGGCGTGGTGTCGACCCCGCCATAGTAGCGGGCGAAGGGCACTTCTCCCATCGCCGGCATCTCGCCCTTGCGGGTCTCGTGCATGATCTTGCCGGGGGCAGAGTCGCGGAAAGCCGAGATTTCTTCGGCCTGATGGGCGGCCAGATAGGTCAGCACCCCGCGGGCCAGCGAAGGCTCGAACCACAGGATCTGCCAGGCGGTGATGATGGCGTCGCGGCCGAAGGCGGTCGAGAACCAGGGGATGCCGGCATAGGGATAGGGGCCGGTCTCCATGCGGGTGGTCAGCAGGGCCAGATCGGCGCGGGACTTCTCCAGCCACTCGTTGAACAGCCGGCCGGAGCTCTTGATGCGTGCGCCGTGGCGACGGCGCGCCCGCATGTCCCAGCGGGCGCGGGCGGCGGCGTAGCGGAAGCGGTGGCGGTCGGGGGGCGGCGCGCTGGAGGCGCCGACCTCCAGATAGAGCTCCAGCCGTCCCTCGGGCTGCAGCGAGTACATGTAGTCGGCGCGCTGGCCGGTCATGCGGGCCGGCGGATCGGAGAACGAGACCAGGCTGGTGCGCTCGACGCCGTCCAGGCCGTCGTATCGGAAGCGCACGCTGCGGCCGTCGGCCACGGGCGGGTGCAATCGGCCACGCTTTTCGCGATGCAGGCCGCGGACCTCGAACATGTCGCGGAAGTCGGCGCCGAACTCCACCGATAGCGGGATCAGCACCACGTCGCGGCTATAGTTCACGCAGCAGATGCGCTCGTAGAGCCGCTCCTCCCACAGGAAGCGTTTGCGCTCGACGTGCAGCACGCCGGGAGGACCGACCGGGCCGCCGGGATAGGGCAGGGCCTGGTTGGCCCCGTGCGAGGTGAAGAACACGTTGTCCTGGGCGATCGCCGCCGAAAGCAGCGAAGGCGGGCGCCCGCCCAGCAGCAACCGGAAGTGCGACAGGATGCGGGTGTCGTTGTGGAACAGGCCGTCGCCCGCGCCGATGATGTCGCCGAAGGCGTCGGCCACCACGAAGGTGTCCTTGTCCTTGAGGGCGAAGAGGCGATGCGGAACCCGAGGTTCGCCCGTTTCGCCCGTTTCGACCGGCGCATCCGGGGCCGGCGCGAGATCATCCATAGGCGTTACCTCAGGCGTTCGCCGCCAACGCGACGCCGCGTTCAGGGCGGGCGGTCACCAGGCCGGCATAGAGGTCGAGGTAGCGCCTGGCCATGGCGACGCCCGAGAAACGCTCGTCGAATCTGCGCCTTACGCTGCGGCGGTTCAAGTTCGGGATCCTGCTGATGGCGTCGACCGCCTCGTCCTCGTTGGCGACGATGAATCCGGTCAGCCCATCCTCGATCACCTCGGGCACCGAGCCGCAGCGATAGGCGACCACCGGGGTCCCGCAGGCCATCGCTTCGATCATCACCAGACCGAAGGGTTCGGGCCAGTCGATCGGGAAGAGCAGCGCCCGCGCGCCGCCGAGGAAGGCCGACTTCTCGTCGTCGCCGATCTCGCCGACGAACTCGACCAGCTTCTGGCCGATCAGCAGCGGTTCGATCTTTTCCTGGAAGTAGCGGAGGTCGGCGGCGTCGACCTTGGCGGCGATCTTCAGCTTCAGGCCCAAGCGCTTGGCGATGGCGATGGCGCGGTCGGGCCGCTTCTCCGGCGAGATCCGGCCGAGAAAGGCGAGGTAGTCGCCCGGCTCGTAGTTCGGCTTGTAGAGATCGGCCTGCATGCCGTGATGCACGGTGCCGGCCCAGTTGGCGAAGGCCAGCGGCTCGCGCTGCGAATCCGAGATCGAGACCAGCGGATACTGCTGCCAGCGCCAGTAGGCGCCGGGCAGGTCCTTCAGATCCAGCCGCCCGTGCAGGGTGGTCAGCGTCTTGCCGGCCATGTCCTCGAAGAACGGGAAATGCAGCATGTCGGTGTGGAAGTGGATGATGTCGAACTCGTGCGCGCGGCGGCGCACGTCCCAAAGCATCGACATGTGCGCGGCCAGATCCGACTTCAGCTGCGCGGGATCCAGCCGGATGGCCTGGTCGCGGACCTTGACCAGCTGGGCCGTGGTCTGGGCCTCGGCGCTGGCGAACAGGGTGACCTGATGCCCAAGCTCGACCAGGGCGTCGGTCAGGTGGGACACCACCCGCTCGGTTCCACCGTAGAAGCGGGGCGGGACAGCCTCGTAGAGCGGCGGAACTTGAGCGATCCTCATGGCGCGGCCTCCTGTCTGTGGAACGAGCGGCGACGCGCGGGCGGCTGGACGTGCCGTTGCGGCCGCAGGGGAAGCTCGCAACCGGCTGGTCTGGTTCCGGCCAGCCGCCGCTTTTCCTCGCTTACGGCGCGAATCCTTGGGGCCTTCGGCGCGGTGCTGCGTTAAGGGCGAGATATGATCGAGAGCTATGCAACACCGGCGGCCCTGGCGCAGGCCGCGGCCGAAGCGACCGTTCAGGCGCTGAGCCAGGCCCTGGCCGAGCGAGGGTCCGCCAGCTTGGTGGGGACGGGCGGGCGCTCGCCCGCGCCGGTCTACGACCTGCTCGCGCAGGCGCCCCTCGACTGGAGCAAGGTCGCCGTCACCCTCTCCGACGACCGCTTCGTGCCGGCCGCTTCGCCCGACTCCAACGAGCGGCTGGTGCGCGAGCGCCTGCTGACCGGCGCGGCCGCCGCCGCCCGCTTCACGCCGATCAGCGTGCTGGCGGACACGGTCGAAGCCGCCGCCGACAAGGTGGAGGCTGACGTGCGCGCCATGGCGCCTTATGACGTCATGCTTCTGGGGATGGGGGAGGACGGACACGTCGCTTCGCTGATCCCTGGATCGCCGGTGTTGGATCTGGGCATGGATCCGGCCGGAACGCGTTTCTGCCTGGGAATACCCGCCGGGGTCGGCTCGCCGCCGATCGCGCGGGTCACCATGACCATGCCCGCCCTCCTGCAAGCGCGGCTGATCCTGGTGCTGATCTCCGGGGCGAAGAAGCGCGACATCGTGGAGAAGGGGAACGGTCTGCCCGTGCACGCGCTGCTCAAGCAGGCTAAAGCGCCGGTGCGCGTTCTCTGGACCCTTTAGAAAGAGTCGGAGCGAGTTACATGCCTGTCGCGTTGCATCCCGTCACTGCCGCCGTCACCGCCCGCATCGTCGAGCGCAGCCGTCAGTCCCGTACGGACTATCTGAAACGCATGGAGGCCGCGCGACACGACGGCCCCGGGCGGGCCAAGCTGTCCTGCGCCAACTGGGCTCATGCCTTTGCGGCCGAGCCGGACGGCGTGAAGCAGCGGATGCGCAATCCGACCGCGCCGAACATCGCCATCGTCTCGGCCTATAACGACATGCTCTCGGCCCACCAGCCGCTGGAGCGCTTCCCCGCCATCATCAAGGCGGCGGCGGAAGAGGTGGGCGGCACCGCCCAGTTCGCCGGCGGCGTGCCGGCCATGTGCGACGGCGTCACCCAAGGCCGGCCCGGCATGGAGCTGTCGTTGTTCTCGCGCGACGTGATCGCGATGGCCACGGGCGTGGCCCTGACCCACGACGCCTTCGACGGCGCCCTGATGCTCGGCGTCTGCGACAAGATCGTGCCGGGCCTGGTGATCGGGGCGCTGGCCTTCGGCCACCTGCCGACCATCTTCGTGCCGGCCGGGCCGATGACGTCGGGCCTCTCCAACGCCGAGAAGGCGCGGGTGCGGGGCCTGTTCGCCGAGGGCAAGGCGACCCGCGACGAGCTGCTCGACAGCGAGATGAAGTCCTATCACGGGCCGGGCACCTGCACCTTCTACGGCACCGCCAACTCCAACCAGATGATGATGGAGATGATGGGCCTGCACCTGCCGGGGTCGGCCTTCATCCATCCCAACACGCCGCTGCGCGACGCCCTGGTCGCCGCCGCTCCCAAGCGGGCGATCGAGATCAGCCACTCGAGCAACGCCTATACGCCGATGGCCGCGGTGGTGGACGAGAAGGCCATCGTCAACGCCATCGCCGGACTGCTGGCGACCGGCGGCTCGACGAACCACACCCTGCACATCATCGCCATGGCGCGCGCCGCCGGCGTGGTGGTCGACTGGTCCGACTTCGACGAGCTTTCCAAGGTCACGCCGCTGCTGGCCCGGGTCTATCCGAACGGCAGCGAGGACGTGAACGCCTTCCATGCGGCCGGCGGCATGGCGTTTGTCGTGCGCGAACTGCTGGACGCCGGGCTGGCGCACGAGGACGTGGTCACCGTGGCCGGCGAAGGCCTGCGCCACTATCAGCGCGAGCCCTTCCTGGAGGACGGCAAGCTGGTCTGGCGCGAGGGAACGGCGACCTCGCTCAACCTCGACATCCTGCGTCCGGCGTCCGATCCGTTCCAGCCCGAGGGCGGGATGCGGCTGCTGACCGGCCAACTCGGCCGGGCGGTGATCAAGACCTCGGCCGTGAAGGACGAGAACCTGGTGGTCGAGGCGCCGGCGATCGTGTTCGAGGACCAGGACGACCTGCTGGAGGCGCACAAGCGCGGCGAGCTGAACCGCGACTTCATCGCCGTGGTCCGGTTCCAGGGCCCGACCGCAAACGGCATGCCCGAGCTGCACAGCCTGACCCCGGTCCTGGGCGTGCTGCAGGACAAGGGCTTCAAGGTGGCGCTGGTCACCGACGGGCGGATGAGCGGCGCGTCCGGCAAGGTGCCGGCGGCGATCCACGTCAGCCCCGAAGCGGCCCACGGCGGCCCCTTGTCGCAGGTGCGCGAAGGCGACGTGATCCGGCTGGACGCCCACGCCGGGACATTGGAGATCAAGCTCGACCCGGCGCAGTTCGCGGCTCGGGAGAAGCTGAGCGTCGCCCAGCCGGGATTCGGCTATGGCCGTGAGCTGTTCGGTTGGATGCGCCGGGCGGCCGCGCCCGCGGAGCAGGGCGGCGGCGCCCTTTTCGGAGACGTTGCGTGAAGACGATCTACACCGGTCTTGTCGGGGACATCGGCGGCACCAATGCGCGCCTCGCCGTGGTCGATTCCACCGGGCGCATCCGCAATCCGAAGACCTACCCGGCCTCCGAGTACGGAGCGCTGACCGAGGTTATCGGCGAGTATCTGGAGACCACGGTCGGCCGCCAGAAGCTGCAGACGGCGGCGATCGCCGTGGCCGGGCCGGTGGTGGACGGCGAGATCGAGTTCACCAACCTGGACTGGCGGGTGTCGGAGGGCGAGCTGATCGGCACCTTCGAGTTCCACTCGGCCAAGCTGATCAACGACTTCGCCGCCCAGGCCTTGGCCGCACCGGTGCTCGACCCCGACGACCTGCGGCTGATCGGGCCGGACCTGCGCGGCGCCGAAGGCGCGCCGATGCTGGTTCTGGGCGCCGGCACCGGCTTCGGCGTTTCGATGGTGGTGCGCACCGACCGCGGCGACATCGCCGTGCCCTGCGAGGGCGGCCACGCGGCTTTCGCGCCCTATGACGGGGTCGAGGCGGCGATCTGGGCCTCCCTGCGCCGCACCTACGGCCGAGTCTCGATCGAGCGGATTCTCTCCGGGCCGGGCCTCTACGCCCTCTACCGCGGCTTGGCCGACGTGCGCGGCGTCGCCGCCGACCTGAAGGACGAGAAGGAGGTCCTGGCGGCCGGGCACAAGGGCGATGACCTGCTGGCGGAGGAGACCCTCGAACGGTTCTGCGAGATCCTGGGCTCGGTGGCCGGCGACATCGCCCTGACCTGCGGCGCGCGCGGCGGGGTCTATGTCTCAGGCGGCATCGCCCCGCGTCTGGCTGACCGTCTCGCTTCCGGCGGCTTCCGGCGCCGGTTCGAGGACAAGGGCCGGCTGTCCGACTACACCCGCGACATCCCGACGTATCTGATCGTGCACCCCTATGCCGCGCTGGTCGGCGCGGCGCGCGTGCTCGAGCAACTGGAAGGTAACCTGCTGTGACCCTCGCCGAGATCCTCAAGCTCGCCCCGGTGGTGCCGGTCCTGATCATCGAGGACGAGGCCCAGGCCGTGCCTTTGGCCAAGGCGCTGGTGGCGGGCGGGCTCTATGCCCTGGAAGTGACCCTGCGCACCCCGGTCGCGCTCGACTGCATCCGTCGCATCGCCGGCGAGGTCGAAGGCGCGGTGGTCGGCGCCGGCACCATCACCACCGCCCAGGCGCGGCAGGCGGCCGCCGACGCCGGCGCGCGGTTCGGGGTCAGCCCCGGCCTGATCGACGGCGAGGGCGTCGACGGCGCCTTGCCGCTGCTGCCGGGGATCGCCACGGCCACGGAGCTGATGCGCGGCCTGCGGGCCGGATTCACCCATTTCAAGCTGTTCCCCGCCAACGTGGTCGGCGGCGTCGGCGCGCTGAAGGCCTTTTCCAGCCCCTTCCCGCAGGCGACCTTCTGCCCGACCGGCGGGATCGACGCCAAAAACGCGCCTGACTATCTGGCCCTGCCGAACGTGATCTGCGTCGGCGGCAGCTGGGTCGCGCCGGCCGACGCGGTGCGCACCGGCGATTGGGCGCGGATCACCGAACTGGCGAAGGCGGCGTCGGTGTTGGGGAAGAAATAGCAAGGCGGCATTGCGCTGCTTTGCAGCGCTTCCCCTCACCCCAACCCTCTCCCCATGAATGGGGCGAGGGAGCCCTCGGGCGCGATCCCTCTCCCCTTGGGGAGAGGGTAGGGTGAGGGGGACTGCTGAGTCCCGCGAGCCCCCGACTCTCACCGGCCCTTGAACACGCCCGGCCGGCGTTCCTGCACTGCGCGGACACCTTCGGCGAAGTCGTCGGTGGCGCGCAGGATGGCCTGCTCGGCGTGTTCGTGGGCGGTCTGGGCGCGGACGGCGGAAGCTAGATCCCCACGCAATGTCTTGCGGGTGGCGATCACGGCCAGCGGCGCATTCTCGGCGATCTCGGCGGCCAGGGCCTGAGCGGCCGGCAGCAGCTCGTGCAGTGGAACCAGCTCGTCGGCCAGGCCCCAGGCCAGGGCCTCGTCGCCCTTGATGCGGCGCCCGGTCAGGAACATCAGGTTGGCCCGCTGCACGCCGATCAGGCGCGGCAGGGTATGGGTCAGGCCAAAGCCCGGATGGAAGCCCAGCTTCACGAAGTTGGCCGAGAAGCGCGCCTCGGGCGCGACGACGCGGAAGTCGGCGACCAGCGCCAGGCCCAGCCCGGCGCCGACGGCGGCGCCCTGCACGGCGGCGATGATCGGGGTCTCGACCGCGAACAGCCGGACGGCCTGTTCGTAGAGGCTGTCGATGCCGCTCATACCGGTGCCGCCGATGCCGGTCGGCGAGACCAGATCGGCGCCGGCGCAGAACGCCTTGCCGGCCGAGCCGAGCACAACCGCGCGGATGTTGTTGTCGCGGTCCATCGCTTCCAGGCAATCGGCCAGGTCGCGCATCAGGTCGACCGAGACGTGGTTGCTGGGCGGACGGTCGATGATCACCGTCGCCACATGGCCCTCGGTGGTGAGCGTCAGGTGGTCGCCGTAAGCCGTCTTCATCGTCTCGATCCCATCAGGTTGCGGGCCACCACCCATTTATGAACTTCGGTGGGGCCGTCGTAGATTCGCATGGTGCGCAGGCGGCTGGCCATCAGCTGCAGCGGCAGCTCCTTGGTCATGCCCATGGCGCCGAAGGTCTGCATGGCGCGATCGACGACCTCCCAGGCCATCTCGGTCGCGTAGCCCTTGATCATCGAGATTTCCACCCGCACGTCGCGGCCCTGGTCCAGCTTCCAGGCGCAGTCGTAGGTCATCAGCCGCGCGGCGTGGATGCGGGTGGCGGCGTCGGCCACCCACCACTGGATCGCCTGACGCTCGCTGAGCGGCAGGCCGAAGGTCTTCCGCTGCGGGGCGTACTCGCAGATCATGTCGAGCGCCCGCTGGGCCATGCCGATCGACCAGGAGGCCATCTCGATCCGCCGGGTGCCCAGCCGCAGCTGCATCGGGGCGAAGCCGTTCCCCTCTTCGCCGAGCAGCTTCCAGCCCTCGACCCGGCAATCTTCCAGCGCCACCTCGTAGGTCGCCTGGCCGCCGATCATCGGGATCTTGCGCAGCACGTTGAAGCCCGGCGTCCCCTTGTCGACGAGGAAGGCGGACATGCCGCCGCGCGCGCCCTTCTCCCTGTCGGTCACCGCCATCAGAATGGTGAAATCGGCTTCCTCGGCCCGCGTGATCCAGATCTTCCGGCCGTTGATCACCCAGTCCTCGCCGTCGCGCACGGCGCGGGTGAGCATGCCCGCCGGGTCGGCGCCGGCGCCGGGTTCGGAGATGCCGATGGCGCTGATCGTCTCGCCGCGCACATAGGGGGCGAGATAGGCCTCGCGCTGGCGCTCGTTCACGGTGGCGGCCAGCATGCGCAGGTTCGGGCTGTCCGGCGGCAGGGTGTAGGGCGTGACGGTCTTGCCCAGCTCCTCGTTGACCCCGACCATCGCCACCGCCGGCAGGTCGACGCCGCCGACGTCCTCGGGCGCGTCCAGACCCCAGAGGCCGAGCGATTTGGAAACGTCGTCGAGCCGCGCGTTCTCGGCCGCGCTGATGCCCAGGCCCTTGCCGTCGGCCTCACGGGCCAGAACCCCGGCTTCCAGCGGCATCAGCTCGTCCTGAACGAACCGGGCCACCAGTTCCTTCAGCATCCTGTGTTCGTCGGAAAGCGCGAAGTCCACTAGCCCTCCCCCGCGTCAATGCGCGATGTTCGACCTCGATCATATCAAGGCGGTTCGCACAGGGGAGGCCTGACGTGGCGGAAGTAAAGCAGCTGGCGGACGAAGCCACGGGACCGCTGAAGGGCATCCGGATTCTCGACCTCACCAGCGTGGTGTTCGGCGCCTATGCGACCCAGATGCTGGGCGACCAGGGCGCCGAGGTGATCAAGCTTGAGGACCCCGGCTCGGGCCGCGGGAACGGCGGCGACATCATGCGCTGGCCGGGGCACACCCCGAAGGATTGGCCGCGGGACCTGGGGCCGATCTTCCTGACCATCAACCGCAACAAGCGCTCGGTGGTGTTCAACCTGGCCGATCCGAAGTCGCGCAAGAGCCTGGAGGCGCTGATCAAGAGCTGCGACGTGTTCGCCACCTCGATCCGCTATGAGGGGCTCAAGCGCCTGGGCCTGGCCTACGAGGACGTGAAGGCCCTGCGGCCCGACGTCGTCTATGTGCACGCCGCGGGCTACGGCTCGGAAGGCCCCTATGCGGGCGAACCGGCCTATGACGACCTGATCCAGTCGGCCTCGGGCCTGGCCGACGTGCTGCCGCGCACCGACGGCAATCCGACGCCGCGCATCCTGCCGAGCCTGATCGCCGACAAGGTCTCGGGTCTCTTCATGTGTCAGGCGATCACCGCGGGCCTGCTGAGCCGCGAACGCACCGGCCAGGGGCAGTTCATCGAGGTGCCGATGCTGGAATGCGTGACCAGCTTCAACCTGGTCGAGCACCTGTACGATCACGCCTTCGACCCGCCGACCGGCCAATGGGGCTATCAGCGGGTGGTCAATCCGCACCGCAAGCCGTTCCAGACCAAGGACGGCTACATCGGCCTGCTGCCCTATACGGACAAGCAGTGGGACATCTTCTTCGACGTCGCCGGCTGGGGTGAGACCTTCGGCAAGGATCCGCGCTTCCAGGGCCTGGAGCGCGGCAAGAACATCCACGAGCTCTACGCCCTGGTCGAGACGGTGACGGTGACCAAGACCACGGACGAATGGCTGGACCTGCTCAAGCCGCTGTCGATCCCGGTGACGCGGACCAATCGCCTGGACGACCTGCCCGATGATCCGCACCTGAAGGCGGTCGAGTTCTTCCAGCGCTACGACCATCCGCAGGCCGGGACCTATGTGGCGATGAAGCCGCCGGTGAAGTTCACGGGCACGCCGTCGAACATCCGCCGCCACCCGCCGCGCCTGGGCGAGCACACCGACGAGGTGCTGGCCGAGATCGCGGAGACGCAGGACGCCTGATGCGGGTCGCGGTGGTCGGCAGTTCGGGGTCGGGCAAGTCGACCCTGGCCAAGCGGTTGGCCGCGACCTTGGGCCTGCCGCACATCGAACTGGACGCGATCAACTGGCAGGCCGGCTGGAAGGATCTCAACAGCCACGACCCGGAGGAGTTCGTCCGCCGCGTCAGCGAGGCGGTCGGCCAGGACGCCTGGGTCAGCGACGGCAACTACGGCAAAGTGCGCGACATCGTCTGGAGGCGGGCGACGCATCTGGTGTGGCTGGACTATGAGCGCAGCGTGATCATGCCGCGGGTGATCAGGCGCTCGGTCCTGCGCGCTCTCGATCGCACGGAGCTGTGGCCGGGGACCGGCAACCGCGAGGACTGGCGGATGTGGCTGAGCAAGGATCACCCGATCCGCTGGGCCTGGGACACCTGGGCGCGGCGGCGGGCGGAATACGGCGCGCGGATCATGGACCCGAGGTTTGCGCATCTGCAGGTCCATCGCCTGCGCCATCCGCGCGAGGCGGAGCGGCTGGCGGGCAGGCTGACTCAGAGTGTCATCCCGGTTTGCGAAGCAAGACCGGGACCCATGAACACCGGATAGAGCAGAAGGCGGCTCGACCTTGCCAGCCGGCCGCGCTCGGCGTGAATGGGTCCCGGACAGCCGCTACGCGGCTTCCGGGATGACACCTTTGGGCCGGCCCTAGACCGGCGAGAACACCGGGACCGGGGGCCCGTTCTCGGTCGGCTGGAACTTCACCTTGACCTTCTGGCCGATGGAGAGCCCGTCGGGCGCCACGTCGACGAAGTTGGTGAGCACCGCGGGTCCTTCGTTCAGCGTCACGTAGCCGATGGCGTAGGGGCCGGACGGCGAGCGATGCATGACGCTGTAGCTGTAGATCACGCCTTCGCCCGGGCTCTCTTCCCACTCGGTCTTGTCGGAGAAGCAGAACGGGCAGAGCGCGCGCGGATACCAGTGGGCCTCGCCGCAATCGTTGCAGCGCTTGATGAGGAACTTGCCCTCGGCGGCCGCATCCCAGAAGGGCTTGCTTTCGATCGTGACGGCCGGGGCCGGGATCTGTCGGGTCATGAGGGCGGGGCGGTCTTGGACGTCGGTCATGCTTAGGCCTCCCGTTCCATGATGAGGGTCGCCGCGCCGTGGCGCGTGCCGAGCGAGCCGCCCGTGCCGTGGGCCAGCGCGATGTCGCAGTTCGGGACCTGCACCTTGGGGTGAGCCTCGCCGCGGAGCTGGCGCACCGCCTCGATGACCTTGGTGATGCCGCCACGGTTGGTCGGGTGGTTGTTGCAGAGCCCGCCGCCGTCGGTGTTGAACGGCAGCTTGCCGACGCCCGAGATCAGGTTGCCGTCGGCGACGAACTTGCCGCCCTGGCCCTTCTCGCAGAAGCCGAGGTCCTCGAGCTGCATCAGCACCGTGATGGTGAAGCTGTCGTAGATCGAGGCGTACTTGATGTCGGACGGCGTCACGCCGGCCTCGCCGAAGGCGATCGGGCCGGACCAGACCGCGCCCGAATGGGTGAGGTCGAGGCCGCGGCCGCCCATCGGGCCCTTGGGGGACTCGCCGGCGCCCATGATCTTCACCTTGGGGCGGTTGAGGGTCTTGGCGACCTCAGGGCTGACCACGATCAGCGCGCCGCCGCCATCGGTGACGACGCAGCAGTCCAGCAGATGCAGCGGGTCGGAGATCATCCGCGAGTTCACGACCTGCTCGACCGTGACCACGTCCTTGAGGAAGGCGTGCGGGTTGTACTGGGCGTGGTGGCTGGCGGCGACCTTGATCCAGGCGAGTTGCTCGGAGGTGGTGCCGTACTCGTACATGTGGCGCATGGCGCACATGCCGTAGGTGTTGTGGGTCGAGCCGCCGTAGATGTTCTCATAGCCGGCCTCGGGCGGGCCGTCGGTCAGCTGGCCGGGCTTGCCCGCGCCGCCGCCGAAGAACTTGTTCTGGCGCGGACGGCCGGCGAGGGTGATCAGGGCCACCGAGCACTTGCCCTCGGCGATCGCCTGGGCGGCGTGGCCGACGTGCAGCAGGTAGGACGAACCGCCGGTCTCGGTGGAGTCCATGTGGCGCACGTTGCGCAGGCCCATGTAGTCGATCATCGACATGGCGCCGAAGCCGGGGGCGTCGCCGGCGCAGAAGTAGCCGTCGATGTCGTCCTTGGTCAGACCCGCGTCCTCCAGCGCGCCCTTGGCGCATTCGGCGTGGAGTTGCGGGGTCGACTTGTCGGGCGCGTCGCGGAGCGGATGCTCGTACGCCCCCATGATGTAGGCCTTGCCTTTTATGCTCATGCGTTTCCCCGGAAATTATCTTTGGAAGAATGGAAGCTGGCTTATCGCGGTGCAGCATGGACGGCAACCGTTGCTGCCTTGAGGCGAATGGGATCCCTCGCCCCTTTAAGGGGAGAGGGTAGGGGGAGGGGTGGCGCCGCTGCGCGGCGCTCTCGGCCGCACGATTGAAAGCTCAGCAAGACCCTCACCCTAGCCCTCTCCCGCAGGCGGGAGAGGGAACGTCTCGGCTCAGGCCGGCTGCTTCATCGCCGCCAGGCGCTCGTCGCGCAGGGCGGTGCGGCGGACCTTGCCGGCGTCGTCGCGCAGCGGCTCGTCGACGAACTCATAGCTTCGCGGCTGCTTGTAGGTGACGAGCTTGGCCGCCAGATGCGCGCGCAGCGAGGCCTCGTCGCGCGAGCCCTTGGTCTGGACGATGGCGTGGATCTTGTTGCCGAGGTCGTCATCGGGGAAGCCGATCACCGCGCAGGACTGCACGTCCGGATGTTCCTCCAGCGCCGCCTCGATCTCGGCCGGATAGACGTTGGAGCCGCCGACCAGGATCATGTCGGTGCGCCGGTCGGCCAGGTAAAGATAGCCGTCTTCGTCGAACCAGCCGATGTCGCCCAGGCTCTCCCAGCCGCCGGGCAGGACCTTGGCCGTGGCGCCGATGTACTTGTAGGAGGGCGGCGCGCCTTCGGGGCGGCGCATGAAGATCTCGCCGACCTCGCGCGCGGGCAGGAACGTCCCGTCGTCGCTGACGGCGACCATCTCGCCGACCGTGACCTTGCCGACCGAGCCGCGATGCTCCAGCCACTCGGCGCCTGAGATCGTGGTGACCGCCTGAGCCTCGGTGCCGGCATAGAGCTCCATCACCGTCTCGGGACCGACCCAGTGGATGAAGGCTTCTTTCAGCCAGGCCGGGCAGGGCGCGGCCAGATGCCAGAGCGTCTCCAGCGAGGAGAGGTCGTACTTGGCGCGAACCTCTTCGGGCAGGTGCCAGATGCGGTTCATCATGGTCGGGACCAGATAGATCCAGGTCGCCTTGTTGCGCTGGATCTCCGCCAGGGTCGCCTCTGCTTCGAACCGCGGCATCAACACCATGTGGCAGCCGACGCTGAAGGCCGACATCATCATGCCGAAGCCGGCGTTGTGGTAGAGCGGCGCCGGCAGCAGGGCGACCGACGAGGGCTTCAGCCGCCAGCCGCCGACCTCCGGGGTTTCCTTGGCTGTGACGCCGGGCTGGCCCGACAGGATCAGCTTGGGGCGGCCCGTGGAGCCGCCGCTGGTCGGGGCCTTCGAGACCGGCGCGATGGCGTCGGGCAGGTCGCTGTCGTCGTCCGAGAGCGCCAGCAGATCGGGGACTGACAGCAGCGGCCGGTCGATCTGATGCTCGAACTGGGCGATCACCACGGGCGTGTTGGCCAGTTCCATGATCGCCTCCAGCTCGCCCTTGGGCAGGCGGAAGGAGATCGGCTGGGGCGTGGCGCCCAGCTTCCAGATCGCCCAGCACGCCACGGCGAAGTCGGTGGAGTTGGGCAGGCCCAGGGTGACGAGGTCGCCGAACTTGACGCCCTTGGCCGCCAGCCCGCGGGCCGCGCGGTTGGAAAGCTTGTGAAACTGATCATAGGTCAGAGTGGTGTCGCCGCAGGTCACGGCGGGCGCGTTCGGCTTCAGCTCGGCCAGCTGCTTCAGCTTGGCGCCGAGCGAAATCATCTCATCGGACATGGCTTGGTTTCCGTCCCCTGGAAATGGATCGGGCTCTGACGGCCCTTCGATCGAAGAATGTAGCTCCGCCGGAATGCGATGGCGGATGGCGACAGTTTCCTTTGCGGAAGCCTTGCGAAGCAAGCGCCGATTGCGGATGTCGCCATTTCGGGCTTTAGGGGTTCGTACAAGTGTTTGAGAGGGAGACGTCCATGTCCGTGGAAGAACTGCTCACCCAGGAATTCGGGACTTTGGCCGACGTGATCCGCGCGCAGGCGGTCGAGCTGAAGGACAAGCCGGCGCTGGTGGATGCGCGGCGGACGATCTCCTACGCCGAGCTGGACGAGCTGATGGACCGCATCGCCNGCGCGCAGGCGGTCGAGCTGAAGGACAAGCCGGCGCTGGTGGATGCGCGGCGGACGATCTCCTACGCCGAGCTGGACGAGCTGATGGACCGCATCGCCGTGGCGCTGCAGCGCGAGGGCGTGGGCAAGGCCGACGTGGCGGCGATCTGCGCGACGACCAGCGCCGAGTACGGCGCGAGCTTCTTYGGGATCCTGCGGGCCGGGGCGATCGTGGCGCCGCTGGCGCCGTCGTCGACGCCCGAGAGCCTGGTGATGATGCTGAGCGACTCGGGCGCGAAGGTGTTCTTCCTCGACGCCGGCGTCGCCAAGCAACTGGAAGGYGTCGCCGATCAGATCACCGCCAAGCGGGTGGCGCTGGACGGGTCGGACGCYGGGATCGCGTTTGACGACTGGCTGGCGCCGAAGGGCTCCAAGCCCGAGCCGGTCGAGGTCGACCCCGACCAGGGCTTCAACATCATCTACTCGTCGGGCACGACCGGCGCGCCGAAGGGCATCGTCCAGCCGCACCGGATGCGCTGGGGCCAGATCCGCCGCGGCGTCTATCCGGCCGAGTCGGTGACGATGATCTCGACGCCGCTCTANCGCCGAAGGGCATCGTCCAGCCGCACCGGATGCGCTGGGGCCAGATCCGCCGCGGCGTCTATCCGGCCGAGTCGGTGACGATGATCTCGACGCCGCTCTATTCGAACACGACGCTGGTCTCGTACCTGCCGACGATCTCGAACGGCGGCACGGCGGTGCTGATGCCCAAGTTCGACGCCGAGCAGTTCCTGAAACTGTCGGAAAAGCACCGCGCCACCCACGCCATGCTGGTGCCGGTGCAGTACCGCCGGCTGATGGAGCGGCCGGACTTCGACAGCTACGACCTGTCGAGCTTCAGGATGAAGTTCTCGACCTCCGCGCCGTTCTCGCCGGAGATCAAGGCCGATGTGCTCAAACGCTGGCCCGGCGGGCTGATCGAGTATTACGGCATGACCGAGGGCGGCGGCTCCTGCGGCCTGGTCGCGCACGAGCATCCGGACAAGCTGCACACGGTCGGCAAGCCGCTGCCCGGCCACGATATCCGCCTGATCGGCGAGGACGGGGTCGAGGTGGCGCAGGGCGAGATCGGCGAAGTCGTCGGCCGCTCGGGTGCGATGATGGTCGGCTACCACAACCAGCCGGGCAAGACCTCGGAGGCCGAGTGGTACAGCCCTGAGGGCCTGNGGCGAGATCGGCGAAGTCGTCGGCCGCTCGGGTGCGATGATGGTCGGCTACCACAACCAGCCGGGCAAGACCTCGGAGGCCGAGTGGTACAGCCCTGAGGGCCTGCGCTACATCCGCACCGGCGACGTCGGCCGCTTCGACGAGGACGGCTTCCTGACGCTCATGGACCGCAAGAAGGACATGATCATCTCGGGCGGCTTCAACATCTATCCGTCCGACCTCGAGGCCGAGATCGTGCTGCACGAGGCGGTGCTGGAAGCGGCCGTGGTCGGCGTGCTGTCCGACAAGTGGGGCGAGACCCCGGTGGCCTTCGTGGCCCTCAAGCCCGGCCAGAGCGTCGGCGCCGACGAGCTGAAGGACTGGGTCAACGCCAAGCTCGGCAAGACCCAGCGCCTCGCCGACCTGGTCTTCCTCGACAACCTGCCGCGCAGCCATATCGGCAAGGTCCTCAAGCGCGAACTGCGCGACGACTACAAGGGCAAGGCCCTCGNCCTCGCCGACCTGGTCTTCCTCGACAACCTGCCGCGCAGCCATATCGGCAAGGTCCTCAAGCGCGAACTGCGCGACGACTACAAGGGCAAGGCCCTCGCATGAGCCAGATCTCGGTCGCCGACCTCTGCGACGAACATGAGGGAACCATCGAGGTCTGCGAGACCCAGTTCCGCGACCTCGGCGGCAAGACCGCCTTTTCCGGGCCGATCCGCACCGTGCGTTGTCACGAGGACAATTCGCTGGTGAAGGCCACCCTGGCCGAACCGGGCGAGGGCTGCGTCCTGGTGGTCGACGGCGGCGGTTCGCTGCACCGGGCGCTGGTCGGCGACATGCTGGCCGCCGACGGGGTGAAGAACGGGTGGGCCGGTGTCGTCGTGTTCGGCGCCGTGCGCGACGCCGTGGTGCTCGGCACGCTCGACATCGGGATCAAGGCGCTGGGGACCAATCCCATGCGCAGCGTCAAGCGCGGCGAAGGCGTGGTCGACACGCCGGTGGCGTTCGGCGGGGTGGTCTTCCTGCCCGGCGACATGCTTTACGCCGACGAGGACGGGATCGCGGTCCTGCCCGCCCCCGACGACGAGGACGACGACTAAGGAGGGCCTCATGGCCGACGCCTTCACCAACCTGGGCGCCAACACGCCCGACGACCTCAACACGATGCAGCAGGGCTTCCTGCCGGGCGAGCTGGGACTGGAAGTGCTGGAGGCCCGCGAGGGCTATCTGCGCAGCCAGGTGAAGGTCGAGCAGAAGCACATGGCTCCCAACGGGTTCCTGCATGCGGCCAGCGTCATCGCGCTGCTGGATTCGGCGGCCGGCTACGGCTGCCGGATCTCGCTGCCCGAGGGCGGGGTCGGCTTCACGACCATCGAGCTGAAGAGCAATTTCCTCGGCACGGCCAAGGCGGGCGAGACCGTGACCTGCGAGGCCAGGCTGGTCCATGGCGGGCGCATGACCCAGGTCTGGGACGCCGTCGCCACCCACGCCCAAACGGGCAAGGCCATCGCGCTTTTCCGCTGCACGCAGATGATTCTCTACCCGCGCTGAAAGATCGCAAAACAGCCGCTTGATCTCGCGGGGGCGGATGAGTAGGTTCCGCGCCTCGCGCTCAGCGGGTTCTCTCTATTCGAGGCCCGAACGACGTCTCCGGAGAGGTGGCTGAGTGGTCGAAAGCACCGCACTCGAAATGCGGCGTACCTTTACGGGTACCGTGGGTTCGAATCCCACCCTCTCCGCCATAGACGTCTAAGCCGTTGAGAAGGCCCGAAGCGGTCCTTCTCTCGGGGGCTAGCTTCCATGAAATCTCAGGCTGATGGCTGCGCGGCGGCGGCGAGGAGCGCGTTGTCGATCTCGTCGGCGCGCAGGGCGGCGGGACGCTGCAGGTGGCGCTCCGCATAGGCCTCGAACGCCGGGCGCCTTTCGATCGTCCCGAAGTTCATGCCCCAGGACAGGTGCGACGCGAGATAGAGGTCGGCGGCGGTAAAGCTGTCGCCAACGAGGTAGGTGCGGTTTTCGACCGCGCCCTCCACCGCCGCCAAGACGTCCTCCATACTGCCGTAGCCCAGCGAGCTGCGCTGCTCGATCGTCGGCTCCAGGTTCACCATCTTGGCGGCCACGGCCTGCTCGATCGGGCCGGCGCCGAAGAACAGCCAGCGATAGTAGGGGCCGCGCAGACGGCTCTGCGCAGGCGGCGCCAGGCCTGCTTGCGGGAAGGCGTCGGCGAGGTAGGCGCAGATGGCCGCGCACTCGGTGACGACCACTCCGTCGTGGACGATGGCCGGCACCTTGCCCATCGGATTGATCGCGAGATAGTCGGCGCCCTTGGCCTCGCCGGTCTCCCAGGTCAGGACCTTGGTCTCATAAGGCTGACCGACCTCTTCGAGCATCCAGCGGATGATGCGGCCGCGCGACATGGGGTTGGTGTAGAAGACGAGGTCGGACATGGTCGGGGCTCCAGTTGTTTGCGCCACCAGTACCTGCGGCTGCTGACAGCGGTCTGTCAGCAGCCGTTTTTCGCTGGTCAGCGGGCACCATAGGCCTCGATCTGGCCGCGCGCCCCCCGGGCGATCGGCGGCCGCGCCCTGGGGAAAACCCCGATAGACCGCTCAGGACGCCGCCCGCAGTCTCAGCCCTTGATGACCCAACCCAGTCAGGTCGAGGGACTCATGGCGAGCAAGCTGCCGAAGGTCGGCCCGGAGCGGCCCAAGCGCGTGAAGAACCCGCCGCTTCCGCCGCTTCCCAACGTCGAGGGGCTGAGCGCCGACGGCGCGTCGGTCACCTACTCCACGCACCGAACCAAGCTTTCCACCCATCGGACCGATCTGTCGGAACACCGCACGGACCTCTCGGAGTTTCGGACGGACCTGTCGACCGAGCGCACCGAGATGTCGATGCGCCGGACCGGCATGTCCTTTCAGCGGACCCGGATGAGCGACGACCGCACCCTGATGTCGGTGATCCGCACGTCGCTGTCGCTGATCGGCTTCGGGTTCACGATCTACCAGGCGTTCCAGAAGCTGCGCGACGCCGGCGCCATCGCCAGCGCGGAGGCGCCGCGAAACTTCGGCGTCGCCCTGGTCACGCTGGGCATCCTGATGCTGCTGATCGGGATGGTCCGGCACGTGAAGTTCATGAGCGAGCTGAACGCCACGCGCATAGCCATGGCCAAGGAGGGGCTGATCTTCGCCGAGAGCACGTTCCCGGTCTCCTCGACCTTCTGGATCGCGGTCGCCCTGCTGCTGCTCGGCGTCGCCGCCATCATCAGCATGGTCTTCAGGATCGCCCTGTTCGGCTAGCGCGACATCCAGGGCTTGGACTTGGAGGACGACTGGGCCGCCGCCGCCTGTTCGCGCTGGAAGCGTCCGCCGCGCGGCGGTTTGGGGCGCGCCTCGATCGACGCCTTCTTCAGCCGCAGCGCGCGCTGGATCGGGGTCTCGTCGGGCGGCGCCGGATCGTCGGGCGTGTCGGTCATGAAGCGGTGTCCTTGCGAGACGCGATCCTAGCTGGCGTGGCGCGAGGTGTCCGTCGAAAACCGCCTCTCGCTCAGCGCACTTGCGCACCTGGGCGTTCGGCGGGCACACACCGGCCATGAAGCAAGTCATCGTCGTCAACGAGGCGCTGGCCCTCCCGCCCGGCAAGATGGCCGCCCAGGTGGCGCATGCCGCCGTCGGCGGACTGCTGAGCGCGCCGCGTGAAAAGCAGTCGGGCTGGCTGCAGGCCGGGATGCCCAAGGTCGTCCTGCGCTGCGGCTCCGAGGAAGAACTGTTCGAACTGGCGCGGCAGGCGGAAGAAGCCGGTCTGCCGGTGATGCTGATCCGCGACGCCGGCCGTACGGTGGTCGCCTCGGGCACGCCGACCTGCGTCGGGATCGGCCCCGACGAGATCGCCAAGATCGACGCCGTGACCGGCGCGCTGAAGCTTATGAGGTAGGACGATGGTCTATTCGACCAAACGTGGGACCGGTGTCCTCGGCACCGTTGAACAGCCGCTGGAAGCGGTGATCTTCGAGGCGACGATCGAGCACGCCCAGAACGCGATCCTGTCGTTCATCGGCAAGGTGACGACCCGCAGCGGCCGCAGCCTGGCCGACTTGAAGGGCCAGAACCTGGTGCTGCAGATCGACGACGGCCCGGCGCTGGGCGTGGTCATCGTCCATGTCGAGAACGACGGCGCCGAGGCCGTGCTGAACCTCTCCTCCAAATAGCGCGCCGCGCGACGTCTCGCGCCATTCATCCTGCGGGTTGATAACTTGCAAAAACGAACTTATCGTTTTGGCAGGGGAGAGAACCGCATGCCTTCAGACAAGATCGAGGCCCGCGCGGGCCGGCGAGGTCCACTCATGCGCCGCCTGGGCTACGCGCTCGCCGGCGTGGCGATGGCCGGCGCGGCGCAGGCCGCCGAGCCGCCGCTGGACGCCAAGGCCAGCGACCCGGTCGCCATGGGCTGGATGGTGGGTTCCCCTCCGCCGCCCGAGCGCACCGTCCGTTTCGACGACGGCAGCTATCTGACGTTTCCTCAGACCCGCTGGACCTTCTCGCACTGGCGCGAGTTGTTCCCCACTACGCTGGTGGCGCGCGGCGCCGGGCCGGTCAGCGCCCTGCCGCGGGCCGAACGCGGCGATCTGGACGCGGTGACCTTCACGCCGCTGGGCGGCGCAGCCCCGATGACGTGGGGCCAGTCGCTGGCCGCCAACTACACCGACGGCATCCTCGTGATGCACCGGGGCAAGGTGGTCTACGAACGCTACTTCGGGGCCCTGAAGCCGGAGGGGACGCACATCGCCCACTCGGTCACCAAGTCCTTCGTCGGCACGCTGGCGGCGATGCTGGTCGCCGAGGGCAAGCTTGGTCCCGACGCCCTGGTGACCCGCTACATCCCCGAGCTGGCTGGCAGCGCCTTTGGCGATGCGACCGTGCGCCAGGTCCTGGATATGACCACGGGGCTCGAATACTCCGAGGTCTATACCGACCCGAAGTCGCCGGCCTGGGACTTCGTGCGCGCCGTCGGCCTGTTGCCGCGCCCGCCGGGCTACAGCGGCCCGACCACCAGCTATGACTATCTGAAGACGCTGAGGAAAGCCGGCGAGCACGGGCAGGCCTTCTCCTACAAGTCCGTCAATACCGAGGTCGCCGGCTGGCTGGTCCAGAGGGCGGCGGGCAAGCCGCTGGCGCAGCAACTCAGCGAGCGGTTCTGGGCGCCGCTGGGCATGGAGCAGGACGCCTATCTGCAGGTTGACGCCGTCGGGTCCGGCTACGCCGCCGGGGGGCTGAACCTGGCGCTCCGGGACCTCGCGCGGTTCTGCGAGATGATGCGCCAGGAGGGCCGTTCCAACGGCCGCCAGGTCGTCCCCGCCGCCGTCGTGGCGGAGATCGCCGGCGGCGCGCGGCGCGAGGATTTCGCCAAGGCCGGCTACGCGACACTGCCGGGCTGGAGCTACCACGATCAGTGGTGGGTCTCGCACAACGACCACGGCGCCTACATGGCTCGCGGGGTCAACGGACAGGCCTGCTACGTCGACCCGAAGGCGGAAATGTCGATCGTGCGGTTCGCGTCCCACCCGCAGGCCAGCAACGTCTATCTCGACCCGCTGTCGCTGCCGGCCTACCACGCGCTGGCCCAGCACCTGATGCGAACGCCCTGAACCGGGCGCCCGCATCAGATCGCAGCTAGACGGCGGCGGGCTCAAGCGACTCCGGTCTACGGGCAGCCTTGCCGATCACCCGGCTGGCGAAGGCCGGCAGAACCACCAGGGTCAGCAGGGTGGCGGTGATAAGGCCGCCGATGACCACGGTGGCCAGCGGCTTCTGCACCTCGGCTCCGGCGCCGCCGGCCAGCGCCATCGGCATGAAGCCGAGCACCGCGACCAGCGCAGTGGTCAGCACCGCGCGCAGGCGGGCCATCGAGCCTTCGACCGCCGCCAGCTGGGGATCCGCGCCGGCCTCGATCCGCTCTCGGATCGCCTGAATCAGCACCAGGCCGTTCAGGGTCGCGACCCCCGACACGGCGATGAAGCCGACGGCGGCGGAAACTGAGAACGGCATCCCCCGCAGCAGCAGCGCCAACGCACCGCCGATCAGGGCCAACGGCACGCAGGCGAACACCAGCCCGGCCTGGGCCGCCGAACCGAGCGCGAAGTAGAGCAGCACTGCAATGGTGGCGAACACGATCGGCACGACGATGGCCAGCCTCGCCTCGGCTCGTTGCAGGTTCTCGAACTGGCCGCCCCAGTCGATCCAGGCGCCGGCCGGCAGCTTGACCTCGTCGGCCACGGCCGTGCGGGCGTCGGAAACGAAGCCGCCCAGGTCGCGGCCGCGGACATTGGCCTGGACGACGATGCGCCGCTTGCCGTTCTCGCGGCTGATCTGGTTGGGGCCCTCGCCTTCCTGGAACTGGATGACCGAGCCGAGCGGCACCATCACCGCGCCGTCGTTGACCGCCAGGGGCGTCTGGGTGACGACGCTGAGATCGTTGCGCGCCTCCTCGGGCAGCCGGACCACGACGTCGAAGCGCCGGTCGCCCTCGTACACGCGGCCCGCCGTGCGGCCGGCGAGCGCGATCTGCACCGCGTCGGCGGCGTCGGCGGCATGCACCCCGTGCAGCGCCGCGGCCGAGCGGTCGACCTGGGCGGTCATCATCGGCAGGCCTGACACCTGCTCGACCTTGACGTCGGCCGCGCCGGGCACGCCGCGCAATACGGTCGCGATCTTCTCGGCGGTCGCCTCCATCTCGTTGAAGTCGTCGCCATAGACCTTCACCGCGACGTCGGAGCGGACCCCGGAGATCAGCTCGTTGAAGCGCATCTGGATCGGTTGGGTGAACTCGTAGGCGTTGCCGATCTGGCCGTCGGCGACCTTTTCGATCTTGGCCAGCACGTCAGCCTTGCTCAGGCTGCGGTCGGGCCAGTCCTGGCGGTCCTTCAGGATGATGAAGGTGTCCGAGATGCTCGGCGGCATCGGATCGGTGGCGATCTCGGCGGTGCCGGTCTTGGAGAAGACGTTCTCGATCTCCGGGATCTTGAGCAGCGCCTTCTCCAGCCGGGCCTGCATCTCCAGCGACTGTTCCAGCGAGGCGCTGGGCACGCGCAGCGCCTGCAGCAGCACGTCCTTTTCATCCAGGGTCGGGATGAACTCGCGGCCGAGCAGGCTGAAGACCGCCAGACCGACGAGGACCGCCGCGCCGGCGCCGATCGCGACCCGCCGCGGATAGGCCACGGCGTTGCGCACCAGGGGTTCGAGGCGGCTGCGGACGATCGTCTCCGCCCGCGACTGGTGCTCGCGTTCCGGCGGCTTGATCAGCAGGGCGCACAGGGCCGGCACCAGGGTGAAGGTGAGGACGAAGGCGCCGGCGAGCGCCAGCATGACCGTCGCCGCCATCGGGTGGAACATCTTGCCCTCGACGCCCTCAAGCGCCAGCAGCGGGGCATAGACGAGCAGGATGATCGCCTGCCCATAGGCGGCGGGGCGGATCATCTGGCGGGCGGCGGCGACCGACTCGGCCATGCGCTCGGCGGCGGTCAGGTCGCGGCCCTCGGCCTGGCGGCGCAGGGTCAGCCGGCGGAGGGTGTTCTCGACCACGACGACAGCCCCGTCGACCAGCAGGCCGAAGTCGAGGGCGCCGAGGCTCATCAGGTTTCCGGAGACCCCGAACCTGTTCATGCCGATGACGCCGAACAGGAAGGCCAGCGGGATGACCAGGGCGGTGATGATCGCCGCCCGCACGTTTCCCAGCAGCAGGAACAGCACGACGATGACCAGCAGGGCGCCTTCGGCCAGGCTCGTGCGCACGGTGGAGATCGTGCGGTCGACCAGGGCCGTGCGATCGAGGACCGGGGTCGCCTCGACACCCGGCGGCAGCGAGGCCTTGATGGCGTCCAGCCGCTGGCCGACCGCGTGGGCCACGGTGCGGCTGTTCTCGCCCGCCAGCATGAGGGCGGTGCCGATCACCACCTCCTCGCCATGCTGCTGGGCTGCGCCCAGCCGTGCCGCCTGACCGATCTCGACGGTGGCCACGTCGGAGACGCGGACCACGAGGCCGTCACGGTTCTTGATCGGGGCCGCGGCCAGGTCCTCCGCCGAGCGGACGCGGGCGTCGGCGCGGACGACATAGGCCTCGCCGCCGCGGGAGATGTAGCCGGCGCCGGCGACGGTGTTGGCATGCTCGACCGCCTCGACCACTTCGCCAAGACCGACGCCGTAGGCGGTCATGCGGGCCGGATCGGGCCGCACCGCGTACTTCTTGACGTAGCCCCCGATGACGTCGATCCCGGCGACGCCGGGCACGGTCTTCAGTTGCGGTGTGATGATCCAGTCCTGGACGGTGCGCAGGTAGGTCGCCTTGGCCATTTCGGTGGTCAGGCGCTCGCCCTCTGGCGTCAGATACGATCCGTCAGGCTGCGGCCCGGGCTGTCCGGGCTCGACGCCCTTGTCCGGGGCCATCTTCACCGTCCACATCATCACTTCGCCCAGGCCCGTGGTGATCGGCGCCAGGGCCGGCTCGGCGCCGGGCGGCAGCTCATCACGTGCGCCCTGCAGGCGTTCGGTGACCTGGTTGCGGGCGAAATAGACGTCGGTCCGGTCGGTGAAGACGGCGGTGATCTGCGAGAAGCCGTTGCGCGAGATCGAACGCGTTTCGATCAGGCCCGGTATGCCCGTCAGGGCCGTCTCCAGCGGATAGGTGACCCGCTGTTCGATCTCCTCCGGCGAGAGGGCGGGGGCGACGGTCGTCACCTGCACCTGGCGATTGGTGATGTCGGGCACGGCGTCGATCGGCAGCCGGAAGAGCTCGACGAGGCCGTAGGCGGCGATAGCCAGCGCGATCAGGATGACCGCGAAGCGGTGGCGCACGGACAGCGCCACGATCTTGTTCAGCATGTCGGTCGCTCCCTAGTGTCCGTGCTCGGCTTCGCCCTTGGCGAGCTCGGCCTTGAGGACGAAGGCGCCGCGGCCGGCGACGCGCTCCTCGCCCTTCAGGCCGGCGACGATCTGGGTCTGGCCGCCGCCGGAGCGGCCGGTGGTGACCGAGCGGGCGCGGAAACCCTTGGCCTCGGCGACGAACACCACCTGACGGCCCTCGACGGTCTGCACCGCCTCGGACGGGACGCTGGGCAGGCCCGTGCCGTCGGCGGGAACCTGGGCGCTGACCGCCGCGCCGGGCGTCAGCGCGCCGGAGGTGGGCCGCGCCCGGACCATCGCGGCGCCGGTGGCGCCCTGTGACAGCGGCGCGATCCCGACGATCTCGGCGGCGGCTTCGCGGCCGTCCGGGCCGACAAGCTTCAAAGGCGCGCCCACCGCCAGCTTGGCGGCGGAGTCGGCGGGCACGTTGAAGACGACTTCCAGGCGGCGCGGATCGGAGACCTCGGCCACCGTCGCGCCCTGGGCGACGAAACCGCCGGGCGACACCTGCACGCTCGTCACCAGGCCGGCGATCGGACTGCGAAGCGTGGTCTGGCCGCCGGCGCCAGGCGAACCGGAAGCCGCGGCGCGGGCCTGGGCTGCGGTCGCCTGGGCGTTTGCGCGGACCTGGGCGGCGCGGGCCGCTTCCCAGTCCTGGCGGGCCGTCACGCCGGCCCTCAGCAGTCGCTCCTCGCGCGCCAGGGCGGCCTGTGCGGCCTGGGCCTCGGCCGCAGCGGCGGAGGCTTCTGCGCGGACCAGAGCGCCGTCGGCGCTGCGGATCACGGCGACACCGCCGCCGGCGCCGATCTGGGCGCCGGGCGAGAGCAGCACCCGCTCCACAACGCCGGCCACCGGGGCGGCGATCACCGCGCGCGCGTCCGGCGCGGCCTCGACCCGGCCCGTCAGGCGGATGTCGGAGCCGCCGCCACGGCCGACGGTGACCACAGCCACTCCAGCGGCGGCGGCCTGATCGGCGCTCAGGGGGATGAAGCCTTCCTCGGCGCGGGCGGGCTCGGCATGGTCCTCGTCGGCGTGGGCGTCTTCGCTATGCGAAGCCTCCGGCGCCGCACGGAAGGTCGCCAGGCCGTAGCCGGCGGCCAGGGCCGCGGCCAGCGCCACGCCGGTGAGCAGGTTTCTCTTGTTGATCTGCATGGTCAGGCTCCGAACGGAGTGGCGCCGGTCAGGCGTGAGGCCTCGGCATGGGCGCGGACGCGGGCGAGGCGCGCCTCGAGCGTCTGCAGACGCGCGGCGGCCAGGGTGCGGCGCGCGCTGGTGAGTTCCAGAAGCGGCAGCCGGCCGGCCTCGTAGCCGATCCGGGCGAGGCGATAGGCTTCGGCGGCGGCGGCCTCGCCGGCCATGGCGGCGGCGGCGCGGGCCGAAGCGCCGCGGGCCTGAGAGCGGGCGGCGGCCAGGTCGGCGGCGGCGTCCAGCCGGGCCTGCGCCAGCCGCGCCTCTGCGGCCCGCAGCTCGGCGCGGGCGGCCTCGGTGTTCCCGCGATTGCGGTCGAACAGCGGGAGCGGAAGCGAGGCCCCCGCCACCACAGCGCTGGTGTCGTCAGCCGAGAAACGTCGGACGCCGGCTGACAGCGTCAGGTCGGGCCGGGCCTGGATCTGTTCGGCGCGCACCTTGGCGGCGGCGCTGTCACGGGCGGCCTCGGCGGCCAGGACAGCAGGCGAGATCGTCCCCGTGGCCTCCGGCGGCGGCGCGTCCTGGTCCAGCAGGCTCGCGGCGATTGAGTCGAAAGCGCCTTCGACCCCAGCCAGCGCCGACAGCTTGCCGAAGGCGGCGTCGCGCTCAGCGGCCGCTCCGTCCAGGTTCGCCTGCGCGCTTTGGGCCTCGGCCTGCGCCTGCAGGGCGCGGAGATTGGCCTCCTTGCCAGCCTCGACCAGCAGCCTGGTCGCGCGGGCGTCGCTGAGGGCGGCCTCCAGCAGTTCCTTGGCTTGGCCGGCGCGGGCCTCGGCCGCCTCGGCCTCGGCATAGGCGATCGCCAGGGCGGCGGCGTAGTCGGCCTGGGCCTGGACCTCCCGGGCGCGCGCCAGGGTCAGGTCGTGGCGGGCCCCGGCGACGCGGGCCTGGCGCTTGCGGCCGAGCTCGAGGGTTTGGCTGACGGACAGCGTGGTCTCTGCGGAGTCGAACCCCTGCATCGGCCCCTTGCCCGCGAAGTTCTCGACGTCGAGCGCCAGCTCGGGATTGCGCCAGGCGCCGGCCTGGGTGAGGCGGCCCTGTGCGGCGGCGACCTCGGCCTGGCTCTCGGCGCGGCGCGGCGCCGTCGCGGATCTGGCCAGCAGGTCGCCGTAGGACGGTGCGGGTTCTGCGAGGGCGGGGCCGGCCCACGCCATGCCGCCGGCGGCCAGAACGGCCGCCAGGCGGGTGTGATTGGGAAGCATTGTGGAACTCCGATGGCGAAACATGACGATGGCGCGCGCTTGAGGCGCGGTTCGTCAGGCCGCGGGAGGGCGGATCGGCGGGCTGAAGTTCAGGGTCGCGCGCGCGTCGTCGTCGGCTGGCAGCAGGCGTTGGCGGCCAGGGGCCAAGGCGCCGGTCGCGATGAGGCCCAACGCAGGCCAGGCGATGTGCCCCGCGCAATGGCTGGCGCAATGCGCGCCGGGCGCATGATGGGCGACGTCCGGGTCGCCATCGCCGGTGTGATGGGCGACGGACGTCGCGGCCGCGTCGGCGGCCGGGACAGGTTCGGCGTGGCTCGGGGCTGCAAAAAGCAGGAACGCGGCGAGCGCCAGCAGCGCGAGCATCGCGCCCGCCCGCTGCAGTCCGTCCATGAGCCCGTGCCCGACCATGGTGCAGCCTGTGCATCCTACAGCGGCTGTAGAAGCAAGTGCTATTTGCAACAGGGCCTATGTCGTTTCGGGGGCTTCCCAGCGGCCCCGTTCTCGTGCCCCTCTGTCCCCAAACTGCGAGTGACCCTGGGGGGAGTTGTATGCGCGTTGTGAGTGTTGTGACGGCCGTCGCCATGGCCGGCCTGTTGAGTTCGGCCGCTCCGGCGGCCCTGGCCCAGAGCTATCCGGCCGCGAAGGTCGCCGGCCTGAAGTCCCAGGCGGTGGCTGGGGTCGAGAGCCGCGCCAAGCTGGCCCAGCAGATGAACGACCAGATCTTCTCCTACGGTGAGCTGGCGTTCCAGGAGGTCGAGACCTCGAAGTACATCACCGATGTGCTCGAGAAGAACGGCTTCACCATCCAGCGCGGCGTCGCGGGCCTGCCGACCGGTTGGACCGCCACCTGGACGCACGGCAAGGGCGGCCCGGTCATCGTACTCGGCAGCGACATCGACGGCATTCCGAAGGCCTCGCAGAAGCCGGGCGTGCCTTGGCACGAACCGCTGGTCGAAGGCGCGCCGGGCCACGGCGAGGGCCACAACTCCGGCCAGGCCCTGAACGTGGTCGCCGCCCTGGCGGTCAAGGACTTGATGCAGAAGGAGAACATCTCCGGGACCCTGATGCTGTGGCCAGGCGTCGCCGAGGAGCTGCTGGGCGGCAAGGCCTACATGGTCCGCGATGGGGTGTTCAAAGGCGCCGACGTCGCGATCTTCACCCACGTGGGTTCGACCCTGGCGACCGCCTGGGGCGCGCCTTCGGGCACGGGCCTGGTGTCGGTCGAGTACAGCTTCCACGGCGCTTCGGCGCACTCGGCGGGCGCGCCATGGCGGGGGCGCAGCGCGCTCGACGCGGTCGAACTGATGAACATGGGCTGGAACATGCGCCGCGAGCACCTGCGGCCCGAGCAGCGCTCGCACTATGTGATCACCGATGGCGGCGACCAGCCCAACGTCGTGCCGTCCAAGGCGACCGTCTGGTACTACTTCCGCGAACAGAGCTTCGACGGCATCAAGAAGAGCTTCGAGATCGGCGACACCATCGCCGAGGCCGCCGCCAAGATGACCGACACGACCATGGAGCGGCGGGTGCTGGGTACCGCCGCGCCGCGCCACTTCAACCGCCCGCTGGCCGAGGCGGCCAAGGCCAACATCGACAAGGTCGGGCTGCCCGAGTGGACGCCCGGCGAGCAGACCTTCGCCAAGGCGGTGCAGAAGAACCTCGGCTCCAAGGAGAAGGGGCTGGCCACGGAGCTGGAGAAGATGGCCGCGCCGGTCGAGAAACCCGAGAGCGGCGGGTCCGACGACATCGGCGACATCTCGTGGACGCTGCCGACCATCACCGTCGTCTACCCGTCGAACATTCCCGACCTGCCCGGGCACCACTGGTCGAACGCCATCTCGATGGCGACGCCGATCGCGCACAAGGGCGTGGTGGCCGGCTCGAAGGTGGTGGCGATGACCATGGTGGACGTGCTCACCAAACCCGAGCTGCGCCGCCAGGCCAAGGACTACTTCGACAACGTCCAGACCAAGGACCAGAAGTACGTCCCGATGATCGGCCCAAACGACAAGCCGCCGATCGAGATCAACACCGACGTCATGGCCAAGTTCAGGCCGCAGATGCAGAAGTTCTACTATGACGCAGAGCGCTACCCGACCTATCTGGACCAGCTCGGGGTCAAGTGGCCGCCGACCGAACTGACGCCGCCGAAGGGCTTGCGCGCCGACTGACCGGTGGGATGGCCCGATACGGGCCTTGGCCACGGCTCATTTTCGCCATGAGCCGTGGCGAGCCTCCGCCCCGTAAACGGAGGACCCACATGCGCCTTACCAGCCTACTCCTCGCCGCCGCCGCGCTGGCTGGCTCCGCCCAGATGGCTTCTGCCGCCGAGGGCCGCTTCATCCACCCGGCCGACACCAGCAAGGACGACCGGATCGATAAGACCGAGTGGGTGGCCTACAAGCTGCCCGCCGCCGAGTTCGCCAAGGCGGATAAGGACAAGAACGGCCTGATCGACGGCCCCGAGTTCGTCACCTGGGACACTGCCTACAAGGCCGCTCACCAGGGCCATTAGGCCAAGGCCTGCTCCAGGTCGGCGATCAGGTCGCCGACGTCCTCGATCCCCACCGACAGGCGGATGAGGCCGTCGGCGATGCCGATCCGGGCCCGCGTCTCCGCCGGGATCGAGGCATGGGTCATGATCGCCGGATGCTCGATCAGGCTCTCCACCCCGCCGAGGCTCTCGGCGAGGGTGAACAGGCGGGTGCGTTCCAGCATCCGCACCGTCCCGGCCAGGTCGCGGTCCAGCACCGCCGAGATCATGCCGCCGAACCCGCCGCTCATCTGGCGCTTGGCGAGCTCGTGCTGCGGGTGGCTCTCCAGGCCCGGATAGATGACCTTGGCGACGTCGGGCCTGGCCTCCAGCCAGCGCGCGATCGCCATGCCGTTCTCGCAGTGGCGCTGCATGCGAAGGGCCAGGGTCTTCACGCCGCGCAGGGCCAGGAACGAGTCGAAGGGCGAGGAGACCGCGCCGACGGCGTTCTGCAGGAAGCCGACCTGATCGGCGAGGTCCTTGTTCCGCCCGACGACCAGGGCGCCGCCGACGATGTCGGAGTGGCCCGAGACGTACTTGGTGGTCGAGTGCATGACCGCGTCGAAGCCGAACTCCAGCGGCCGCTGCACGTAGGGGCTGGCGAAGGTGTTGTCCGCCGCGGTCAGCAGGCCGCGCCGCTTGCCGAGCTGCGCGATCGCTTCCAGGTCGGCCAGCCGCAGCAGCGGATTAGTCGGGGTCTCGACCCAGATCAGCTTCGTATTGGGCCGGATCGCCGCCTCGATCGCCGCCACGTCGCTCATGTCGACGAAGCTGAACTCCAGTGCCGCCGTGCGCTTGCGGACCTTGTCGAACAGCCGGAACGAGCCGCCGTAGAGGTCCTCGCTGGCGATCACGTGGTCGCCGGCGTCCAGCACCTCCAGGAAGGTCGAGATCGCCGCCAGGCCCGAGGCGAAGGCGTAGCCGCGCGTCCCGCTCTCCAGGTCGGCGATCGCCCGCTCGAAGGCGAAGCGCGTCGGGTTCTGGCTCCGCGAGTACTCGAAACCCTTGTGCTCGCCCGGGCTGGCCTGGGCGTAGGTCGAGGTCGCGTAGATCGGCGGCATCACCGCCCCGGTGGTCGGATCGACCGACTGGCCGCCGTGGATCACCCGCGTGGAGAATTCCAGGCGGTTCTTTCCGGTGGTGTCTTGGGTCACGCAGCTCGCCGCAGATAGTTGATGAGGTCGATGCGGGTGATCAGCCCGACGAATTCGCGGCCGTCGAGGACGATGGCCACCTGATGCTTCTCGAAGACCGGGAGCAGGGCGTCGAGCGGCGCGTCCGCCTGCAGCGTGTCCAACTTGGCGGTCATCGCTGTCGCCACAGGCTGCGAGAAGCGCCTGTCGGGCTTGGAGTCCTCGATGGCCTCCAGCAGATCGCTTTCGTCGATCAGGCCGATCAGCCGCCCGTCGTCGATCACCGGCAACTGGCTGACATCGGCCTGGCGCATTCGGTTGTAGGCGGTCAGCAGCGTGTCGTCCGGGCCGACCACGATCGCCCCGCCATTGGTCGCCGAGCGCACGATCAGGTCGCGCAGGTCGCCATGCAGGCTGCGCTGCGTCAGGCCCTGCTCGGCCAGCCAGCTGTCGTTGTAGACCTTGGACAGGTACTTGGCGCCAGTGTCGCAGACGAGGGTGACGACCCGCTGCGGCTCGGTCTGCTCGCGGCAATAGCGCAAGGCGCCGGCCAGCAGCGTGCCGGACGAAGAGCCGCCCAGGACCCCGGCCTTTGAAAGCAGCAACCGCGCCGCAGCGATGCTCTCGGCGTCGGGGATCGTGTAGGCGCGGGCGACCAGCGACAGGTCGCAGTTGTCGGGCACGAAGTCCTCGCCGATGCCCTCGACCACCCACGAGCCGGGCTCGATGGTCTCGCCGGTGTTGACCAGCGGCGCCAGGATCGACCCCTCCGGATCGGCCAGCACCATCTTCGTCTTCGGCGAGGCTTTGGCGAAGAAGCGGCCAAGGCCGGTCAGGGTGCCGCCGGAGCCCACCCCCACGACCATGGCGTCCACGTCGCCGCCCATCTGCTCGAAGATCTCCGGGCCGGTCGAGGTCTCGTGGGCGCGTGGATTGGCCGGGTTGGCGAACTGGTTGATGTAGATCGCGCCGGGGATGTCGGCGGCCAGGCGCTGGGCCATGTCCTGATAGTATTCGGGATGGCCCTTGCCGACGTCCGAGCGGGTGATGCGTACATCGACGCCCATGGCCCGCAGGTGCTGGATCTTCTCGCGGCTCATCTTGTCGGGGACGATCAGCAGGATCCTGTAGCCCTTCAGGACCCCGACCTGCGCCAGGCCCAGGCCCGTGTTCCCAGCGGTGGCTTCGACAATGGTCCCGCCGGGCTTGAGCGATCCGTCGGCCTCGGCCGCCTCGATCATCGAGCGGGCGATGCGGTCCTTGATCGAGCCGCCGGGGTTGGCGCTCTCCAGCTTCACGAACAAGCGGCAGGGACCGGTGTCGAAGCCGATCAACTCAAGCATGGGGGTCGCGCCGATGAGTTCGAGAGCCGACTTGGCGGGCGGCGCGAGCTTGGGCTTGTCTGCGGTCATGGACGGTTCCTGGAGGCCTTTCAGCAGAAACGCCTGGCGGTCGGTTTCCGCGCCACACCCAGGAGCATATGGGCGATTTTCCTCCTGCGCCTAGATGTCGGCGACGCGCTTCTTCGCGCCCGCCCGCCGCTTCGGCGAAAACAAACCCCCGGAAGCGGCCGCGGCTCGGCTTCGCAGCGGCCGCGACGGCGGCTACATGCGGTCCATGGCCAAGACCACGCCCGCCACGCTCGCCCTCGACAAGGCCAAGATCGCCTACGAGCTGCACACCTACGACTACGATCCCGACGCGCCGCGCGTGGGGCTGCAGGCGGCCGAGAGCCTGGGCGTGCCGCCCGACCGTGTGCTCAAAACCCTGATGGCGCTGGTCGACGGCAAGCCGGTCTGCGCGGTGCTCGCCTCCGACCAGGAAGTGGCGATGAAGAAGCTGGCCGCGGCGGTGGGCGGCAAGTCCGCGCAGATGATGAAGCCGGCCGACGCCGAGCGCATGACCGGCTACCGCGTTGGCGGGGTCAGTCCGTTCGGGCAAAAGCGCCAGGTCCCTACGGTTCTCGACGAGGCCGTGCTCGCCCACGACAAGGTTTTCGTCAATGGCGGACAGCGTGGCCTGCAGGTCCTGATCGCGCCATCTGACCTTTTGGTCGCAGTACCAGCCAAGGTAGCGGTTCTGACTTGATTGTCGTTGCGTAAAGGCGCGGATAGGGCCTTAAGTTAGCAACGATAACTTTGGTCGATTGGGGAACGCGGCCTTCCGGTCAGCGTCGGGCGGTCACAGTGTTTGCGATGGGACTGGCGTCATGACGGCTGTGAGCCTCGAGCGGCGGCGCACCTATCACGTGGGCAACGTCCGCGGACAACTTCTGGCGGCAGCGCGTGACATCCTGCAGGAAAGCGGCCGGGCCGGCCTGTCTCTGCGGGCGATCGCCGATCGGGGCGGCGTCGCGCCGGGTACGGTCTACTATCACTACGCCGACAAGGCTGCGCTGCTGGCGGGCCTCGCGGTCGACGGCTTCCGCCAGCTGTCCGAGGCCATGCGGGTCGCCTACGAGGCGCACGGGGCCGATGGCGGCCTGCGCTCCACCGGCGCGGCCTACCTGAACTTCCTGCGCGAGAAGCCCGAGCTCTACGAGCTGATGTACGAGGCCCTGGACGCCGGTCGGCGCGAGGACGTGGCCGCCGCCGAAGCCGAGGCCTTCGCGGTGTCACGCGCAGCGATCATGGCCGACTTCGCCGACCAGCATTCGCCCGAACTGGCCGGCAAGATCGCCGAGGCGATCTGGGCCTGGGGGCGCGGAATCGCCGCCGTTTCGTTGTCGCGCGGCCTTCCAGGAGAGGGACCCGAAGGCGAGACCGTCGAGTCGGCGGTGCGCGGTCTGGAAGCCCTGATCATGGGGCGCTGAGGGCGCCGTAGCGTCAGCTCGCCGCCAGGGCGAGTAGTCGCCAACTTTTTGAATAACCAGTATTTTTCGCGACCTTGGCCTTTCGGTGGCCGCATATCGCGCGGCCCTTGCGCCACAAGGCCTGACGAAAGTTCGACCCGGGTGCTTTTCCCTCTATTCGAACGCCGTTCGAGACCTCCAGCCTAACGACATTAAGCACTCACGACGGGCGACCAAACGCCCGCGTCTGGCTGGGAGGTAACACATGTTTCAACCGCTGCGTCTGCGCAGTCTCTTCATCATGGGCGCGTCTGTCGCGGCCATGTCCGCCGCCACTCAGGCCGCGGCCCAAGACGCCTTCACCATCGAGGAACTGGTCGTCACCGCTGAAAAGCGGGAGCAGAGCCTGCAAGACGTGCCGGTGGCCGTGACGGCCTACACCTCCGAGAAGCGCGACCTCATGGGCGTCGCCACGGTCGAGGATCTGGCCCGCGTCACGCCGAGCGTGGCCTACACCAACAACGACCGCCTCTCGATCCGGGGCTTCGGCCGCCTGACCAACGCGATCGGCACCGATCCGTCGGTGGCGCTGTACTCGGACGGCATCTTCTCGAACTCGATGGCCGACTCCTCGACGCCGTCGCTGTTCATCGAGCGGACGGAAATCCTGCGGGGCCCGCAGGGCACCCTCTACGGCCGCAACTCGATCGGCGGCGCGCTGAACATCATCGGCAAGCGTCCGAGCGACACCTTCCAGGGTGAAGTCCGCGGCGCGGTGGGCAACTACGGTTCGTGGCGCACCGACGCGCTGGTCACCGGCCCGATCACCGAAGGCCTGCGCTTCCTGGTCGGCGGCTCGGTCGAGCGTCGCGACGAAGGCTTCATCGAGAACATCGGCCCCGGCGGCGACACCAGCGCCCTGAAGCGCTACATCGTCGAAGCCCAGATCGAGGCGGATCTCGGCGAGAACGTCACCGCCCGCCTGCGCTATACGAAGTTCGACTGGGACGACAGCTACGGCGTGGGCAACATCCACGAAGCCGTGATCACCCCGTACGATACGCGCTCGCCGACCGGCCTTGAGAACAGCGCGCTCTACTACAACCCGACCTTCGGCTACTCGGGAGTCAATCCGTCGATCGCCGATCCCTACAAGATCAACATGGACCAGACGATGGAGGGCAAGCTCTCCGACCACAACCGTCTGCACTTCGATCTGACCTGGGACCTGGGCGGCGCGACGCTGAAGTACCTGGCCGGCTATCAGGCCTACACCTACAACACCAATGGCGACGAAGACCGCTCCTCGCGCCAGGGCCTGTTCAGCATCCCGACGGCGACGCCGTTCGGCGCCTACACCGCCACCAACGTCTCGCCGAACGAGCGCTTCTTCTACACCGAGAAGCAGAAGTGGTGGTCGAACGAGATCAACCTGTCGTCCAACTCTGACGGCCCGCTGCACTGGATCGTCGGTCTTTATCAGTACCACCAGGAATACTCGCAGCCGCAGGGCCTGCGCGTGCTCGGCGATCCCGCCATGCAGGCGCCGCTGAGCCTGGCGACCGGCCGTCCGGCCGCGCCGAACCCGAACGGCAACTACCTGTTCGTCGACGGCAGCCTGGAAGTGAACTCCTATGCCGCCTTCGGTCAGATCGACTACGAGTTCGCCGAGAACTGGACCCTGACCGCCGGCCTTCGCTACTCGGTCGACGAAAAGTCGGGCACCGACTTCGCCCGTTACGTCTCGCGTAGCCCGACGACCACCACCCTGCTGCAGCAGTTCGCGGGCATCCCGGCGGCGGTCGGCCAAGGCATCGCCCTGGACTTCACGACCTTCGTGGTCTGCGGCGGCGCGACGCTCGCTTCCTGCACCGCCCAGCCGCAGTACGCCAACCTGCGTGAAGCGCAGGGCGGCGGTCTGATCCGCGACCTGTCGGCCGACTATGACGCCTGGACCGGCACGCTCGGCGTCCAGTGGCAGCCGGACGGCGACACCAACGCCTACGCCCGCTACAGCCGCGGCTACAAGTCGGGCGGTTGGCTGGCCTCGAACGGCCTGACCCCGGTGCCGTACGCGGATCCGGAATACGTCAACAACTACGAAGTCGGTCTGAAGAAGACCTTCGGCGGCCGCTTCCAGCTGAACTCGGCGATCTTCTACGCCGACTACCAAGGCTTCCAGGCGCCGCTGCGGGTCGTGATCAGCGGCTCGACCACCGGCACCCAGTTCCTGAACCTCGACGCCCGCAACTGGGGTGTCGAACTGGAAGGCCAGTGGGCCCCGCTCGACAACCTGATGCTGTTCGCAAGCTACGCGTACATCAACGCGGAGATTACGAACGGCTGCTGCTTCGTCGACGTCAACGACCCGACCGCTGCGAAGTCGGGCGCCAATCCGATCGGCGGCACGGCGACTGCCCGCACCCAGAACCTGGAAGGCAACCGCCTGCCGATGACGCCGGAGCACAAGCTCAACCTCGGCGCCAACTACACCTTCGACTTCGACGCCGGCAGCCTGACCCTCGGCGGCACCTACACCTACACCGACGACATGCAGACGGCGGTGTTCAGCCAAGACAACTACACCGCCCCGGCGAACGAGATCGTCGACTTCCGGGCGCTGTGGAAGGACGGCCAGGACCGTTTCACGATCATCGGTTACGTGAAGAACGCCTTCGACGAGGTGGCCTTCCAAAGCTCCACCCCGACCAGCCTGACCGCGCTTGGCGACTACCGCCGGACGGTGAAGCTGAACTTCCCGCGCACCTACGGCGTGGAATTCCAATACCGCTTCTAAGAGCCCAGGCTCTCTAGCAGCTAGGCGAGGCGCCGCGGGAGATCGCGGCGCCTCTGCCGTTTCAAGACGCCGCCTTGAAAAGGCGCCGCTTTCAACGCACTAGCCAATCGCCCCGAACTCGCAGACCCTCGGTCTGCACGGGTCTTGCTGAGACGTGAGGGGTCATGCTGGTTCGGTTCATCGCCTTGTCCGCGCTCACCGCCCTGGCCGCTGGTTCGACGGGGCCGGCCGGCGGGCGCTTCGCGCCGGAGATGGAAGCCTTCGCCGCCCAGGACCGCGCCGCCCCGCCCGCGCCGTGCAAGATCGTGTTCACCGGGTCGTCCTCGATCCGGTTCTGGACGACGCTGGGCCAGGACATGGCCCCGATGCCGGTGATCAATCGCGGTTTCGGCGGCGCGCAGATCTCGGACGTAAACGCCAATTTCGACCATGTCGTGGGGCGCTACAAACCGCGTGCGGTGGTCTTCTACGCCGGGGAGAACGACCTGAACGCCGGCGAGCCGGCCGATTCCGTGGTCGAGGACTTCGGGCGGTTCATGAAGCTTAAGACCGACAAGCTCGGTGCAGCGACGCCGGTCTACTACATCTCGCTCAAGCCCTCGCGCGCCCGCGAGCACCAGATCGCCGCCCAGAACGCCGTCAACGCCAAGATCAAGGCGCAGATGCGGGGCCGCAAGGACTTCCACTATATCGACGTCGTGCCCCAGATGATGGGGCCGGACGGGCATCCCAAGGACCTGTTCGTCAGCGACGGCCTGCACATGAACGGCGCCGGCTACGGGATCTGGACCAAGGCGGTCCGCCCGGCGATGGAGCGGGAGATGAAGGCGGACCGGCCCGCGTGCCGCGTGGCGAAGTCCGCCTCCTGAGCGCCTAGAGCGACGAGCGCAGCATCCAGATGTGCTTCTCGTGCGCCGTCAGCCGGTCCGAGATCAGGCTGGCGCTGACCTCGTCGCCCGCTTGCTGGGCGGTGGGGAGAATGGCGTAGAGCGTGCTCACCAGGGTTTCCTGGCTGGCGACCAGGTCCTTGAGCATTTCCTCGGCGTTCTTCGACGGATCGCCGTCCTTGATCGAGGACAGGTTCCCGAAGGCGCCGTAGCCCTGAGGCGCGCGTTCGCCCAGCGCGCGGATACGCTCGGCGACCTCGTCGATGGCGGTCCACATCTCGGTGTACTGGGCCATGAACAGCGCGTGCAGCTGCGAAAAGTTCGGGCCGCTGACGTTCCAATGATAGCCGTGCGTCTTCAGATAGACGGCATAGGTGTCCGCGAGCAGCTTGGAGAGGCCTTCGGCGACCGCCTTGCGGTCCTTGGCGCTGGGTCCGGTGTTGGTCATCGGTGTCTTCCTGTCCTCAAGCGTCGACCGTCGCCGAACGGACGTCCGGCATGGTGGTTCCTTTGGCGCCGATCCGGGCCCAGACCCGCTCGTGCACGGCGAACGCCATGGTCTGGAAGATCGGTTCGATCATCCCGATCGCCAACGCGGCCCGCCAGTCGCGGGTGAGCGCATAGGCCACCGTGATCGCCACGATCAGGTGCATCACGCTGTAACTCAGCGTCTTCTTGGCGGTGCGCATGGGATGTGCCTTATTGCGAGTAATTCTCAATATAGCGCTCATGTTGCTTATGGGAAGATTATTTTCGATCAGAAAAACTTTGCGTCCGTCAGGGACGCTGATGGCCATTGCGCGGTTTGCGCCGGGCCGCATGGCGTGATGTTCTGCGCCCCTACAGATGGAGTGCAGCATGAGCGCGATGAACGACCTTGAGGTCGTGAACAACGAAGCCGACGGCCGCTTCGAGGTGCGGCTGGGCGACCAGATCGCCTATGCCGAGTACCGCCTGCTGGCGACGGGGATCCTGTTTCCGCACACCGAGGTGCCGCCGGCTTTCGAGGGGCAGGGCGTCGGCGGCAAGCTGGTGCGCGCGGCCATGGCCTTTGCGCGCGAACGGGGCGAAGTGGTGATACCGGTCTGTCCGTTTGTGGCGGGGTTCATCACCCGCCATCCGGAGTATCACGACCTGGTGCATCCGAATTATCGGGCTGCGCTGAAGATCTAAGTCGCCTGGGGGGGAGACGCTTGAGAACCATTACTTACCTGGCCGCGGCCGGCCTGATCCTGGCCGCCTGCGCGCCCAAGGCCGGGCCGCCCGCCGATCTCGCCAGCCTGGCCCCGGCCGATCCGCGACTGGCCCAGCTCTATGCGGACTCCTGCAAGGCCTGCCATGTGGTGACGGACGCCGGCGCGCCGCTGGTGCATGACGCCAAGGCCTGGGCGCCGCGCTGGAAGCAGGGCGAGGACGTGCTGCTCGATCACGTGGTCCAAGGCTACAAGGCGATGCCGGCGCTGGGCCAATGCGCGGCCTGCACCCCTGACGATTTCAAGGCGCTGACCCGCTTCATGGCGGGCAAGGAAGGCGAGTCGTGATCTCGCGCCGCACCGCCCTGCTCGCTGGCGGCGCCGGCGTGCTCGCCGCGGCGGGAGGCGGAGTCTATCTCGCGGCCCGCGACAAGCCCGAGCCGCCCGCCCCGCCCAGCATCGACGCCGACAAGCGCCTTCTGTGGCGCAACTGGTCTGGCAACGAGTACGCCTATCCGTCGGTGCGCAGCGCGCCGAGGTCCGAGGCCGAGGTCGCCGAGGTGCTGACATCCTCGGTCGCGCCGGTGCGGGTGGTCGGCGCTGGCCACTCGTTCACCGGACTGGTCCCCACCTCGGGCACGCTGATGACCCTCGACGCCCTGGCGGGGATCGAGCGATGGGCCGGCGACGAGGCGGTCGTGCGGGCCGGGACGCGGCTGGGAGCCCTGGGGCCTGCATTGGCCGAACGCGGCCGGGCGATGGCCAATCTGCCGGACATCAACAAGCAGTCGCTCGGCGGCTGCCTGGGCACCGCGACCCATGGGACCGGCGCGAACATCAAGGCGATCCACGGCGACGTCTCCGCACTGAGGCTGGCGACGGCCACGGGCGAACTGATCGACTGCGATGCGACGCAGAACGCCGATGTGTTCCAGGCCGCCAGGGTGTCGCTAGGGGCGCTGGGCGTCATCACCCAGGCGCAGTTGGCGACCATCCCCAACCGCCGCCTGCACCGCAAGGTGTTCGTCGAGCCGCTCGAAGAGACCATCGCCAAGGCCGAGGAGCGCTGGGCGAGGCATCGGAACTACGAGTTCTTCGCCGTGCCGTTCACTGACCTGGCGGCCAATGTCACCCACGACGAGACCGACGCCGCGGCCATGCCGCGCGGGCCGGATACCGACACGGCGTTGCTGGAAGTGCTGAAGCAGCTGCGCAACCTCACGCGGTTCTCCACGCCGCTGCGCAAGGCCGCGGCCAAGGCGCTGCTGGGTTCGGCCAAGCCCGAAGAGGCCATCGACGAGGGCTGGAAGCTGCTCTCTACCGAAAGGCCGGTGCGGTTCAACGAGATGGAGTTCCACATCCCGGTGGAGAACCATTTGACGGCGCTGAAGGAGGTGATGGCGACGATCGAGGCCAAGCGCCCCGATGTGTTCTTCCCGATCGAGGTCCGCCGCATCGCCGCCGACGACGCCTGGCTTTCGCCGTTCCAGGGCGGGCCGCGCGGTTCCATCGCCGTGCACTGCCACTACAAGGACGAGTACGATTTCCTGTTCGAGCTGATCCAGCCGATCTTCCTCAAGTACGGCGGGCGGCCGCACTGGGGAAAGCTGCACAGCCTCAAGGCGCGCGAGCTGGCCTTGCTCTATCCGAACTGGAACGACTTCCTGGCGGTGCGCGCGCGGCTCGACCCGCAGGGGCGCCTGCTCAACCCCTATCTCAAGGCGCTGTTCGGGGTCTGACCAACGGGTCCTGCCCGCTGAGCATCAGGGCATGGAAGCGCTCGCCCATCAGCCGATAGCCTTCGGTGTTGGGATGCAGGTCGTCGGGCAGCAGGTGCGCGTCGGCGGCGCCGAACAGCGTCAGGCCGTCGAGATAGCGAATCTGCCCGTCGCCGGCCGCGATCCGCGCGGCCACCACGTCCTGCAGCAGCTGGCGCATCCGCACCAGGGAAGGGCCGCCGCCGGGGCTTTCATCCTCGCGGCCCGGCGAATAGATCGGCGAGACGATCAGGATGGGCGTGGCGGGGTGCTTCTCGCGGATGATCGAGATCATCGCGTGGGCGGAGTCGAGGAACGGCCGCTCCTTGAGCTGTCCCTCGGCGTGGACGTTGATCCCCAGCTTCAGGACGATGGCGTCGGCGCGGGCGTCGCGAATGATCCGGGCGGCCTGGCCCGACAGCAGGCAAGAGCCCGCCCAGCCGAGGTTCTGGTGGTCGACGCCGGCCAGCGCCGAGGCGACGGCGGGCCAGCCGGCGCTGGCCCCCTCGGCCTCCATGCAGTGGGTGATCGAGCTGCCGTGGAACAGGATGCGCGGGCGGCCGTCGGGGGCGGGCAGGGCGTGGGCGTCATCGTCCAGGCCAAGGCCGGTGATCGAGACGGTGGCGGTCTGGGGCAGCCACAGCTCGAGGGTCTTTTCGCCTTCCGGCAGGCCCGTGAACGTCAGGTTAAAGGCCTCGTCTCCCACAATGGCGCCGTTCGCCAGGTCGATGGTCGCGCCACCCTCGGCCCAGGCGCGGCCATGGAAGGCGCCGTCGACGAACAGGTCGTAGGCTCCGCGCCGCTCGCCGCCCACCGACTGGTCCAGCAGCCGTTGAGCGCCGCTCAGGCTGATGCTGGTCGAACCGGTCCGCAGGCGAAGGCGGCAGGCCGTCGCGCAGGAGGCCACCCAGCGGTTGAAGGCGTCGTAGAAGCCGAGCTCGGCGACCGGCAGGCGCAGCGGCTGCAGCGAGCCGGGGCGTCGGCGGACGTCCACATGCCCGTCCAGCAACGGTACGATCTCGTCTGGTCCCAGCGTCTTCATGCGCATCCCCCTGTCGGCCTCAATGCTTAGGCCGGAAGGGGGCGCGGCGGCTAGTTCGGATGCACGGTCATCGGCGCGTCGGGATCGGTCGGCAGCGGCGCGGAGGACCTGGGCGTGATCGGCGGCTCGGCCGGCGCCGGGCTCAGCGGCGTCAGGACCAGCGGAGGCGGGGCGGGCGCGGGAGCCGGCACGTTCAGAACCGGGGCCGCGGCGGGGGCGGGCTCGGGCTTCGGCGCGGCGGCCTTCGGCGCCGGCGTCGCCTTCGGGACCGCCGTTTTCGGCGCGGGAATCTCGACGGCCTTCGTCACCGGGGCTTGGGCCGTAGGCGTCGGCGTCTCGATCATCGCCGGCGGCGTAATCGCCTCCTGGATGGGCGGCGCCGCCGCCGCTGGGGCCGCTGCTTCGACCTGAGGCGCGGCGGGGGCCGGCGTCTCGTCTTGGCGCATCAGCAGGAAGGCGGCCGTCGCTGCGGCGGCGACCGCCACGGCGCCGCCGGCGATCAGCGGCAGCGGCGAGCGCTTCGGGGGCGAGCGCAACGGAGCCAGGGCGAGGTCAGGCTCGACGGCTGCAACCGGCGCCGGGCGCGGCGCTTGGGGGGCGGCCGGCGCAGGAGCCGGTCGCGGGGCGGACTGCGGCGGGCCGGCGCTGCTCGAGCCGCCGGCGAGGGGCCCTTGAACGCCCCGAACGAGGGGCGCCGGAGCGACCGGCGCGCGGACCGGCGGCTGACCGATCGGCGTGACGAAAGCGGGCCGGGGGCCTTGCGCTGGCTGCTGTCCGGCGGGGGGCTGGGCCGGAGCGCGCGGAACCAGAGAGCCGCCGGCCAGGATGCCGGCTTGAGGTGCGACGCTCGGCCGGGCCGTCGGGGCCTGCACAGCCGGGCGCGGGGCGGGCGCCGGCTCAGGCGCACGCGGCGGGGCCGCCGGCTCAGCTGCTGGCTGATCGCCTGACTGGCCTGGCGTCAACGCATAGCCGAACGGCGCCGCTCCTTTGGCCCGGCCCCAGGGGCTGGATCGAATGAACGGATTGTCGTTCTGGTCGCGCTTGGACATCTGCCTCTCCCGCGCCGTTCGCGGCGCCGGGGTAATTTAGCTCGGACTTCGACGGTTGTGGGGCGAGAAACGATCAGCGCTGCGCTGTGCGGATCGGCCGCACGGCGTCGGTGGCGCATCCCGCCGGCTCCAGCATGCCGTGCTGCGCCAGGCAGTAGATGTCCTCGTAATAGGGCCCGGCAGCGGCCAGGCACTGGTAAAGGTTGAGCTTGGCGACCCGCACGCACATGCCGCTGCGCGGCTCGCTCATCAGGGCGCTGGCGCGGCCGCTCTCGCCCATGACGGTCAGCGCCGCCACGGCGAGGCCGCGGGATACGACCGGACTGGCCGCGCCGCCGCGCTTACCGCCCTGGGACAGGGTCGAATAGAGCTGCGCCTGGTCGCCGCCCGCCGGCCGATAGCCGGCGCTGGAGATCTGCTTGACCCGCGTCAGCCGCGCCTTGGCGTCCGGCACGAAGACCTTGGCCCAGGCCTGGCGCTGTATGTCGTAGGAGGCTTTCTTCACGCGCTTGCCGCTGGCGGCCAGCGCCTCGCCCTGGCGATAGAGCGCGGCGCTGGCGCGCGCCGCGCCGACGTCGGCCCCGGGCAGCGAGGCGGCCAGGTCGGGCCGGGCGGCCAGACGCGCGGCCAGGCCCTTGCCCGACCGATCCTGGGCGGCCTTGCGCACGCCGGCCACGAACTTGGGCTCCTGCAATGCGGCGAGCGCCGCATAGGCGACCATGCCGGCCTCGAGCTGCTTGGGCTCGTAGGCGGCGCCGACCCGCAGGCCCTCGCTGACCGCGGCCGGGTTCGCGAAGGTCGCGTCGATGCCGCGGGCGTTGCGCATGAAGCTTTCGAAGGCCGCCGCCTGGCTTTCCAGGCGCCGGTCGGCCTGCGCGTTCGGCGCGCCGCCCTTGCCGCCGCCCTTGAGCGCAGGCGTGGAGGCGCAGGCCGCCAGCACGACCAGCGCCGCCGTGGCGGCCAGGCCGCCTCTGAATCGCTTGTCCATAAAGGACCCCTCCCGTCAAAAAGAGGCCCACCCCGAGCCGGACTCCACGCCGGTAAGGTTGAGGAAGGGTTGCCGAGCTTGGCCGTCAGCCTGCGTCCGGACGCCGCGCCCCGCCGTTCTAGGCGGAGAGGATGTCGCCCAGGCTGGGGCCGTCCGGGTCGGCCTGAGGCGTGAACAGCAGCTTGTCGATACGGCGGTCGTCCATGTCGATCACCTCGACGCGGAAGCCCGCGATCTCGAACACGTCGCCCTCTGCCGGCAGGCGCCCGATCTCGTGCAGCACCAGGCCCGCCGCCGTGTGGAACTGGCTGGTCTCGGTGAAGTCGGCCCCCAGCGCCTTGGCCAGGTCGTCGACCTCGGCGCGGCCGTCGACCAGATAGCTGCCGTCCTCGCGCCGCAGGATGGCGTCCGGAGTCGCCGCGTCATGGCCTTCGTCGAAGTCGCCGGCGATCATTTCCAGCAGGTCGGTCGGCGTCACCACGCCTTCAAGGGCGCCGAATTCGTCGACCACCAGCGCCATGTGCAGGGGGGTCTGCTTCAGCAGTTCCAGCGCGCGCAGCAGCGAGGTCGTCTCGACCAGATAGATCGGGGTCGCCATCAGCGCCTGGATGTCCGGCTTCTTGCCGTCGAGGATGGCGTCGAGAACATCCTTCTTGTGGATCACGCCCACCGGTTCCTCGACGTCGGCGCCTTCGGTGACGACGATGCGCGAATAGGGGCACGCGCGGATGTCGGCCAGTTGCTGGTCGTGGGTGTCGGACAGCGAGATCCAGTCGATGTCGCGGCGCGGGGTCATCGCCACGCGCACCTGGCGGTCGCCAAGGCGCAGCACCTCGCCGATCATGGCCTGTTCTTCCGGCTCGATCAGGCCGGCGCTGGTCCCCTCCGCAAGGACGGTCTCGACCTCTTCGTGGGTGATCTGTTCGCCCTTTTCGTCACGGATGCCGAGCAGGCGCAGCACGCCGACGGTGGAGGCGGTGAGCAGGGTGACGAACGGGCCCATCATCTTGGCCAGCAGCGACAGCGGCCGCGCCACCAGCGCGGCGATCGTCTCCGGGAACACCATGGCGAAGCGCTTGGGCACCAGTTCGCCGACGATCAGCGACAGATAGGTGATGACCACAACGACGATCGCGGTGGAGAGCAGCTCCGAATAGTCGTGCAGGGCCGGGATGGTTTCCAGCATTTGGTCGAGCTCGGCGGCGATGGTCGCCTGGCCATAGGCGCCCGACAGAATGCCGATCAGCGTGATGCCGACCTGAACGGCGGCGAGGAAGCGGGTGGGGTTTTCCGAGAGCTTCAGGGCGGCGGCGGCGCCCTTGTCGCCGCGATCGGCGCGGGCCTGCAGTTTGGCGCGTCGGGAGGAAACGACCGCCAGTTCGGACATGGCGAAAAGGCCGTTCAGCACCAGCAGGAGGAGCACGACGGCCGAGGCGAAGAGGATCATTAAAGGTTGGGTCCAGGCGAGGCCCTCTGGGGGCCCCTCCGTCACCCTAGCTTGAATAGGCCCACCGCGCGACGTTCCCGCCGCGGGATGACGCGTCTGTGTCGGCCGGTGGCACGTTTGAGGTCAGACACGAAAAAGGGCCGCCCCTGCGGGCGGCCCTTCTGTCGTTCGAAGACTTGCTTGCGCTCTTAGAAGATCTCGAAGAGGCCGGCCGCGCCCTACCGAAATCGCCGAAGCGATTTCGGCGACTCCTTGATGATGGGCGCGGCTTTCCGTCCTCTTAGAAGATCTCGAAGAGGCCGGCCGCGCCCATGCCGCCGCCGACGCACATGGTGACGACGCCGTACTTGGCGCCGCGACGCTTGCCTTCATGCATGATGTGGCCGGTCGCGCGGGCGCCGGTCATGCCGTAGGGGTGGCCGATCGAGATGGCGCCGCCCGAGACGTTGTACTTCGCCGGGTCGATGCCCAGCTTGTCGCGGCAGTACAGGACCTGCGAGGCGAAGGCCTCGTTCAGTTCCCACATGTCGATGTCGTCGATGGTCAGGCCGTTGCGGGCCAGTAGCTTCGGGATCGCGAAGACCGGGCCGATGCCCATTTCTTCCGGGCCGCAGCCGGCGACGGCCATGCCGCGATAGGCGCCGAGCGGGGTCAGGCCGCGCTTTTCGGCTTCCTTGCGTTCCATCAGCACCACGGCGGCGGCGCCGTCAGACAGCTGCGAGGCGTTGCCGGCGGTGACGAACTTGCCTTCCTTGACGAAGATGCCGCCCTTGAAGACCGGGGCGAGCTTCTGCAGGTCGGCCAGGGTCGTCTGGGGACGGTTGCCCTCGTCCTGGGTCAGGGTGACTTCCTTCTCGGAGAACTCACCGGTTTCCTTGTTCTGCACCATCATGATCGAGGTCAGCGGCGCGAGTTCGGCGTTGAACACGCCGGCGGCCTGGGCCGCGGCGGTGCGCTGCTGCGATTGCAGGGCGTACTCGTCCTGGGCTTCGCGGCTGATGCCGTAGCGGTCGGCCACGATCTCGGCGGTCTCGATCATCGAGGTGTGGATTTCCGGCACGTGCTCGTTGAGCCACTTATCGCTGGTGCGATAGCGGTTCATCTTGTCGTTCTGCACCAGGCTGATGGACTCCAGCCCGCCGCCGACCGCGACCGTCGCGCCGTCGTTGATGATGTACTTGGCGGCGGTGGCGATGCCCATCAGGCCCGAGGAGCACTGGCGATCCAGCGTCATGCCCGAGACGGTGTTCGGCAGGCCGGCGCGCAGGGCGGCCTGGCGGGCGATGTTGTTGCCGGTCGAGCCCTGTTGCAGGGCCGCGCCCATGACCACGTCGTCGATTTCGCCCGGATCGACGCCAGCGCGTTCGACCGCGGCGCGGATCACGTGGCCGCCGAGCTCGGCGCCCGAGGTGTTGTTGAACGCGCCGCGATAGGCCTTGCCGATCGGGGTGCGGGCTGTGGAGACGATGACGGCTTCACGCATTGGAGTGCATCCTAACGAGTTGGGAGGGTAGTCCTGCTCACCCCCGGCGCGGACGCCGGGGGCGGTCTTTGGTCTGCGTCGCCTTAGAGGTCGGCGAACTTCTTGTTTTCAGCGACAAGCTTTTCCAGGAGCGCGGCCGGCTTGAACTGGTCGCCCATGGTGGCTTGGAATTCCTTCATCTTGGCCAGCACCTTGGCGGGACCGACCTGGTCGCCGTAGTGCATCGGGCCGCCGCGATAGACCGGCCAGCCGTAGCCGTTCTGCCAGACCACATCGACGTCGGAGGCGCGGATCGCCTTGCCTTCTTCGAGGATCTTCACGCCCTCGTTGATCATCGGGAAGATGCAGCGTTCGAGGATTTCCTCGTCGCTGATCTTGCGCGGGTTGGCGCCCGACTTGACGATGAAGTCGTTGATGACCTTCTCGGTGAACGGGCTCGGCTTGGCGACGCGGTTCTCGTCGTAGTCGTAGTAGCCGGCGCCGGTCTTCTGACCGCGGCGGTCGGCTTCGCACAGCACGTCGCGGATGCTCTCGCCCTTCGACTTCTCCTTGACCCAGCCGATGTCGAGGCCGGCCAGGTCGCTCATCGCGAAGGGACCCATCGGGAAGCCGAAGTCGTACAGCACGCGGTCGATGTCCCAGGGCATCGCCCCTTCCATCACCAGCTTCTGGGCCTCGCGCTGGCGCGCGCCCAGGATGCGGTTGCCGACGAAGCCGGGGCAGACGCCGACCAGCACGGCGACCTTGCCGATCTGCTTGGCCAGCTTCATCGAGGTGGCGATCACCTCGTTGGAGGTGTGATCGGCGCGGACGATCTCCAGCAGCTTCATCACGTTGGCCGGCGAGAAGAAGTGCAGGCCGATGACGCTTTCCGGACGCTTGGTGACCGAGGCGATCTCGTCGATGTCCAGGCCCGAGGTGTTGGTGGCCAGGATCGCGCCGGGCTTACAGATGGCGTCGAGCTTGGTGAAGATGTCCTTCTTGATGTCCATGCGCTCGAACACCGCCTCGATCACCAGATCGACGTCGGCGAAGGAGTCTTCCATCGACAGCGAGCCGGTGATCAGGCCCACGCGCTGCTCGACCTGCTCGGCGGTGATCCCGCCGCGCGAGGCGGTGCGCTCGTAGTTCTTGCGGATGGTGGCCAGGCCGCGGTCCAGCGGTTCCTGCTTCTGCTCGACGATCACAACCGGGATGCCGGCGTTGGCGAAGTTCATGGCGATGCCGCCGCCCATGGTGCCGGCGCCGATGATGCCGACCTTCTTGATCGGGATCAGGGCGGTGTCGTCCGGCACGTCCGGGATCTTCTGGGCGGTGCGCTCGGCGAAGAAGGAGTAGCGCTGGGCGGCCGACTGCGGGCCGCTCATCAGCTCCAGGAACAGCTTGCGTTCGGTGGCCAGGCCCTCTTCGAACGGCTGGTTCACCGCCGCCTCGATGGTCTGGATGTTGTATTCCGGGGCCAGGAAGCCGCGGAACTTGCGGGCGTTGGCCTTGCGGAAGTCGGCGAAGATCTCGGGCTTGCCGCGGGCCGCCTCGACCTTTTCGTTCTGGTCGCGGATCTTGCGCAGCGGACGGCCTTCGGCGACCACCTTCTTGGCGAAGGCGATGGCGCCTTCCTTCAGCTTGCCTTCGTCGACCAGTTCATCGACCAGGCCGCCGGCCAGGGCTTCCTTGGCGCCGACGTGACGACCGCTGGTCATCATTTCCAGGGCGCGTTCGGGACCGACCACGCGCGGCAGGCGCTGGGTGCCGCCGGCGCCCGGCAGCAGGCCGAGGGCGACTTCCGGAAGGCCGAGCTTGGCCGAGGGAACGGCGACGCGGTAGTGCGCGCAGAGCGCCACCTCCAGGCCGCCGCCGAGGCACGTGCCGTGGATCGCGGCGACCACCGGCTTGGGCGAGTCTTCGATCTGGGCCTGAACTTCCGGCAGGCCGGGGCCGGCCATGGCGCCGCCGAACTCGGTGATGTCGGCGCCGGCGATGAAGGTGCGGCCCTCGCAGATCAGCACGATCGACTTGGCGGCGTCGTTGGCGTTCGCAGCCTTGAAGGCTTCGAACAGTCCCTCGCGGACCTTGGCCGACAGGGCGTTGACCGGCGGAGAGTTGAGCGTGATCACCGCGACGTCGCCGTCGAGCGTGAGGTCGGTCACCGAATTGATCTCGGCCATGTGCGCATCCTCGATTGCTTGGAAAGGGACGGCTCGTGGGCTGGCCGTCCTCGGATTCAAACGGTTGTTTACAGGCCCCGCCGAACGCGCGCGAGTCAAAAATCCGTAGGGTTTTCGAGCGTCAAACCTGGGCTTATCACCCCTACAAGACATCACCATAGGGGAAGCAAGGCATGGCTCTGGGACTGTTTTCGCTGGAGGGCCGCGTCGCCCTCGTCACCGGCGGCTCGCGCGGCATCGGCAAGATGATCGCCAAGGGCTTCCTCGATGCTGGCGCGGCCCGCGTCTACATCTCCTCGCGCAAGCCGGCGGCCTGCGACGAGACCGCCGCCGAACTCGGCGAGCGCTGCATCTCGCTGCCGCAGGACGTCTCGACGGTGGAGGGGTGCCAGACCCTGGCCAAGCGCCTGACCGACCTCGAGCCCAAGCTCGACATCCTGGTCAACAACGCCGGCGCCGCCTGGGGCGCGCCCTTCGCCGAGTTCCCCGAGAGCGGCTGGGACAAGGTCGTCGACCTGAACCTGAAGTCGCCGTTCTTCCTGACCCAGGCGCTGCACGGCGCCCTGAAGGCCGCGGCCAGCGCCGACCAGCCGGCCAAGGTCATCAACATCTGCTCGATCGACGGCATTCGCCTGAACCCGCAGGAGACCTACTCCTACCACGCGTCCAAGTCGGGCCTGATCTATCTGACCCGCCGGATCGCGGCGGAGTTGATCAAGGACCAGATCAACGTCACCGGCATCGCGCCGGGGGCCTTCGCCTCGGAGATGAACCGGGTGGCCCGCGACCAGGGCGACGAGATCGCCAAGCGCATCCCCTCGCGCCGCATCGGTCGCGACGAGGACATGGCCGCGGCGGCGATCTACCTGGCCAGCCGCGCGGGCGACTATGTCGTGGGCGAAACCATCGCCGTGGACGGCGGCGTGGCGCTGGCGACCACGGGCGGTCTGTAAACTTCCCACAGACGGCCACGCTTTCGACGGTTTTGCGTTATGAGCTGTTGGAGAGCAGCAGGCGTCGCGTTTGACCGAGTCCGAAACTAACCCGCCGTCACGGGCGGCCCGGCGCCGATGGCGCCGGGTCCATACGGCCGTGGCCGCCGGTGTGATCGTCGCCGTCGTGGTCGGCGGCGCGGTCTATCTGACGCGGCGCGCGATCGCCCGCGAGCTGCTGGTCGGCTGGCTGGAGTCGCGCGGCGTTCCGGCCGACGTGGAATTCCGCGAATTCGAGTTTGGCGGCTTCACCGCGCGGGTTCGCGCAGGGTCTGAGAAAGACCCCGACGTCTCGGTCGAGCGGGTCGAGGTCCGCTATGGCCTAACCGGCTTCTGGTCCGGCGAGCCGCTCGGGGTGCGGGTCGCCTCGGTCAAGCTTTACCGGCCGGTGGTCAAGGGCGCGTTCCGTGGCGGCAAGCTGAAGCTCGGCACGCTCGACCCGCTGATCGAGGAGTTCACCAGCCGTCCGCCGCAGCCGCAAGGCCCGCAGCCCCGGGTCGAGATTCACCGCGGCGTGCTGCGGCTCGACACCGACTACGGGCTGCTTAAGGCGCGCGCCGACGCGCGCCTGGCCGACGGCCGGCTGATGGCCATGGACGCGCGGCTGGAGCCGGTCGCGCTGAAAGGCCAGGGCGTGGACGCCAGGCTCGGCGAGGTCAGCCTGAAGGTGGCGACCACCCGCGGGCGGGTCGATGTCCTGCTGCTGGCGCCGGTGGAGGCGCTGGAGACCGCCGACCTCAAGGCGCAGGGCGGACGGCTGCGACTGTCGCTGCAGGCGCCGTATCCCGACATGGCCCGCAAGCGCGGCGAAGGCCAGGTGATGGCGCGGCTGGAGCTCACTGGCGCGCGCGCGGCCCTGGGCGCCGATCATCTGGAAGATCTCAGGCTGGCCGCGAACTTCGACGGCGCGACCAAGGGTTGGATCGAGACCCTGGTCCTGGACGGCGACGGCGATGTGGATTTCACCGCGCGCCGGGGCAAGGTCGGCGGCTTCGACGTGCAGGGTCTGAAGGGCGAGGCCTCGCTGGGCGATCTGCGCTGGACGCGGCCGGCCGGCGATGTGGTGTCTGGCGAGGTCAGCACCCGCTTCACCGCCGAGCGCGCGGTTGGCGGCGATCTCCGCCTGACCGACGCTCGCGGCGACTTCGGCGGGCTGGTCGCCTTCGATCGCAATCGCATGGACGTGGCGCTGCGCGGGGCGCTCGCCTCGCAGGGCGGGTGGTCCGGGCTCGGGGCGGTCGCGGCCGGCGATCCGGCGGAGACCGCCGCCCTCAAGCGCGCCCTGGCCGACTTCCAGTTCATCGCCAGCTCGGTGGCGCTCAACGCGTCCCGCGACGGGGTGAGCGTGGGGCTGGGCGTGCCGGCGAGCGTCCGCACCGCCAGCGGCGGCGAGCTCAAGCTCTACCGGGCGTCCGGCGGGCCGCTCTATTCGAACGGCGTCGGCGGCTTTGACGTGCTGGTGCGCGGCGGCGGTCTGCCCGAAGCGACCCTGGCCGTCGACCGCTATCGCCTCACCAGGGACGGGGTGGTCGCCACCGCGGCGCTCAAGGCCAAGGGCGGCTTTGCGCCGGTCAGCGCGGCCAGCATCGACGCCGCGGGCGAGGTGCGGATCGCCGGCGGCGCGATCGATTTCGTGGCGGCGCGCTGCGTCCTGCTGAGCGCCGGTCACGTCGAACTCGGCGACAGCGACCTGGAGACGGTCGGCGGCGAACTGTGCCCGACGCGCGGCGCGCCGATGCTCAGCCTGAAGGGGCAGACCTGGCGGCTTCGCGGTCAGGCCAAGGACATCGCTGCTGACCTGCCGTTCCTGGAAGCGCGGGTTTCGCAGGCCTTCGGCGTCGTCGACCTTTCCGGGGCCGGGGCGGCGCTGGGCGGCCAGGTGGCGGTGAGCACTGCGCGCCTCGACGACACGGCGGCCGAGATGCGTTTCCGCCCGTTGCGGGCCAGCGGCCGCGCCACGGCGCGGGGAGGCGGCTGGCTGGCCGACTTCGCGGTCGCCGACATGGCGGGCCGACGCCTCGCGGCCGGGGATCTTCGTCACGCCGCGGACGGGCGCGGCCTGCTGGCCTTCGACACCGGCATGCTGACCTTCGAGGACGGCGGCCTGCAGCCGATCGGGATCTCGCCGATGGCGGCGATCGTCGCCTCGCCCGCCAATGGCCGGGCCCGCTTCGACGGTGAGATCGCCTGGGGGCCCGGAACCTCGACCAGCCATGGAACCCTGACCGTCGAGCGGATGGACTTCATCAGTCCCATGGGCCCGGTGAGCGGCCTGGCCGGCCGCGCCGAGTTCGACAGCCTGATCCCGCTGACCGCCGCGCCGGGCCAGGTGCTCAGGGCCGAGGTGGTCAACACCCTGGTCCCGCTGACCGACGTCGATGTCGCGTTCGGACTCGAGGCGGACGCGGTCACGGTGGGCGGCGCGCGGCTGGCCATGGGCGGCGGCGCGTTGTCGTTCGAGCCGTTCCGCGTGCCCTTCAAACCGGGCGAGCCCTGGAGCGGCGTGCTCAACATCGAAGGCGTGCAGGTCAAGGAACTGGTCGAGGCCTCGCCGTTTGGCGACCGCGTCGACTTGGAAGCCCGGTTGACGGGCCGTGTTCCGTTCGAGGTCCGGCCCGAAGGCGTACGGGTCTCGGCCGGGCGGCTGCGGGCCATCGAGCCGGGCCGCCTGTCGATCCTGCGCGAGGCGCTGGTGCCGGTGGCGAGCGAGGGCGGCGCGGTGGTCGGCGCCGCCGTCGAGGGCGCTCCCGCCGTGCCGCTGGCCGCGCCGGTCGAGGCCGGTGAGGTCAACGCCTTCAGCGAATTCGCCTACCAGGCCATGGAATATCTGGCCTTCGACACGCTCGACGCCGAGGTCAACAGCCTCGATAACGGCCGTCTCGGCGTGCTCATGCACCTGAAGGGCGAGCACACGCCGCCGCAGAAGCAGGAGATCCGACTGACCCTCATGGATCTGATCCGACGCGACTTCCTCAACCGGTCCCTGCCGCTGCCGTCCGGCACCAAGGTCGACCTCACGCTGGATACGTCGCTCAATCTCGATCAGATCCTGAAGGACTTCGCCGACTACCAGGCCCTGCGCGGTTCACAAGCCGTTCAGCCGTGAGGGTCCAACTTGGCCGTGAAATCTGGAGACGACCGAATGATCAAAACCCTGCCCGTCGTGGCGGTCCTGGCCGGGGCGGCGTTGTCGAGCGCATGTACGCCCACCGTCCGGGTGGAAGTCGCGCCGATCAGCATCTACGCCAAGCTGGACGCCGACGTCCGGCTGCGCCTCGATGACGACGTCAAGGCGCTGATCAAACAAAACCCGAACCTGTTCTAAAGGGGATTGAGCATGACCTTTCGCAATCTGATGGCGCCTGTCGCCGCCGTGGTCGCCACCCTCACGCTCGCCGGCGCGGCCCATGCCGATCCGGCCGCCGCCAAGGCCGCGGTGGACGCCGCCAAGGCGCAGGGCGTTGTGGGCGAGCAGGCCGACGGCTTCCTGGGCTTCGTGAACGCCGGCGCCGCCAGCGCCGATGTCCGCGCCGCCGTGGCCGAGATCAACGCCGGCCGCCGCCAGCTCTACGCCCAGGCGGCCACCCAGAACGGCGTCAGCCCGGCTGCGGCCGGCGCCTCGGCGTTCCGCAGCGTGGTGCAGGGCAAGCTGCGTCCCGGCGACTTCTACCAGGACGCCGGCGGCGCCTGGGTCAAGAAGTAGGCCCCGGTCCACAAAGCAAAAGGGCGTCCCTCGGGACGCCCTTTTCGTTTGGGTTGCGGTCGGTGATCGGGGCGGGGTCGCGACCGAATTTTAGCTTCCCCGCCCGTCACCCTATCCGCCCTCCTTGCGGAGGCCCCGGATGCCGTGTCCGCGGCGGCTGCGCGCCGCGGTAAGAACTCAAAAAAGTGAGCCCGCCCCACCCCGAAGAACGGGACGGGCTCAAGGAGAGACAACTGGGCGCATAGCCCCGTGACGTCAGGCCGGCAGTACGAGTTGTTCCGACGCGATGGCGAAGCGCATGGTGGCCTGGCTGCGGGTCTCTTCGGACACCTTGGCCCAAGCCTGCTTGGCTTCATCGCGGCTCTCGTACGGCCCCAGCACCTGGGGCGGGCCGTTCTTCAGTTTGGTGAAGGCGAGGCAGCTGTACTCCCCGCCGACAACCCAGAACCGTTCCTTGGTCATGGTCTCTTGCTCCCCCGGCTGACGCCGGAACTGAGTCTTTGTGAACTTGAACCGATTTCGCCGGCTCGTGATTTACAAGCCGTCGATCGAACCTAGCCCTTGGGTGGTTGGCGGCGAAGGGGCCGCGTCATGCAACAAGGCGCACTTGTCACAGCGCGACCTTGTAAACGATGTAAATCTGTGACAACCCGACAGGCATGGCCCCGTCAACGACCGACCGGAAACTCTTCCTGGGCGCGCGCCTCAAGCGCCTGCGCCGGGAGCTGGGCCTTACCCAGACGCGCATGGCCGAGGATCTTGGGGTTTCGCCCAGCTATCTGAACCTGCTCGAGCGCAATCAGCGGCCGGTCACCGCCCAGGTGCTGCTTCGCCTGGCCGAGGCCTACGATCTGGACCTGAAGAGCCTGGCGACCGATCCGGAGGACGGCGGCGCCACGGGCCTGTCAGAGGTCTTCTCCGACCAGATGTTCCGCGACCTGGGCGTCGCCCGCCACGAGATCGCCGAGGTGGCCGAGAGCGCGCCTGGGGTCTCCGAGGCCATCGTCCGCCTCTACCGCGCCTATCTCGACCAGCGCCGCCTGACCGACCTGGGCGCCATCGGCCGTCCCGAGGAAGGCGCGGCCACGGGCCTGGCGGTGCTGCCCTCCGACTGGGTGCGAGACTTCTTCCAGGCCCAGAAGAACTACTTCGCCGAGCTTGAGGAAGCGGCCGACGCGCTGACCGCCGACCTCGCCTGCGAGCCGCTCGACTTCGCGGTCGCCGCGCGCGAGCGCCTGTCCAGGCGTCACGGCATCGCGGTTCGGGTCGTGCCGTTGGAGGTGCTGCCGGAATCGGTCCGCCGCTACGACCATCACCGCAAGCGCTTGTTCCTGTCGGAAGCGCTGACCGCCGAGGGGCGCTCCTTCGCCCAGGCGTACCAGCTGGCGATCCTGGAATACGGCCCGCTGCTCGACGCGATCGCCGAACGCTCCGGGCCGCCCGATCGATCGACCCGCGGCCTGCTGAAGGTGTCGCTGACCAACTACCTGGCCGCGGCCGTGATCATGCCCTACGCCGCCTTTCACGAGGCGGCCGAGCGCACAGCCTACGACATCGAGCTGATCCGCGCCCGCTTCGGCGTGTCGTTCGAGCAGGCGTGCCATCGGCTGACGACCCTGGCCCGGCCCGGCGCGCGCGGCGTGCCGTTCTTCATGCTGCGAGTGGATTCGGCCGGGAACATCTCCAAGCGCTTCGCCGGCGCGACCTTCCCGTTCTCGCGCTTCGGCGGCACCTGCCCGCGCTGGAACATCCACACCAGCTTCCGCACTCCGGGCCGCATCGCCACCCAGATCGTCGAGACCCCGGACGGCCAGCGCTATTTCACCCTGTCGCGCACCGTCAGCCGCTTCGCCACGCCCTACGCCGCCGACGACACCGAACTGGCCATCGGCATGGGCTGCGAGCTCAAGTTCGCAGAGCGTCTGGTCTATTCGCGCGGCATCGACCTGCGCGATCCGGTGGCCACCGCCATCGGCCCGGCCTGCCGGATCTGCGAGCGGCCGGCCTGCCCGCAGCGGGCGGCCGAGCCGATCAACCGCACACTGATGGTCGACGATTTCACGAAGTCGATTTCGCCCTATCCGTTCGCGTCAGGCTGACGCCTTGCACGCCCAAGGGCTTGCGATAGAGAAGGGGCCAGGAGCGCATGTCGATGCGCATCGGGGCTCAGATGGCTGAACGAAAAGGCGTGCGCGCGACGGACCGCTTTCGAAAGAAGCGCGACGCCATTCTCGACGCCTCGACCATCATCCTGAACCAGCGCGGCGTGAAGGGCCTGACCCTGGCGGACGCGGCCTCCGCGGTGGGCCTCTCGACCACCAGCGTCACCTACTACTTCAAGCGCAAGGATGACCTGGCCGCCGCCTGCATGATGCGCGGCATCGGATGGCTGCAGGAGGCGGCCGAAGCCGCCGTCGCCGAGCCGACCCCGACCGAGCGGCTGCATCGCTTGCTGGAGCTGTACTTCGAGCGGGTGCGGATGATGGCCATCGGCGAGGGGCCGCCCATGCCCAGCCTGGCCGACGTGCGCGCGCTGAAAGAACCGCGCCGCCGCGAGGTCATCGAAGCCTTCGCCCGGGTGTTCCGCAAGGTTCGGACCCTGTTCGACGCGCCGGAGCTGGCGTGGCTGAACCGCGGACGCCGTACGGCGCGGACGCACATGCTGCTGGCGCAGCTGTTCTGGTCCGTGGCCTGGCTGCGGAAGTACGATCCTGAGGACTATCACCGCGTCCGCGAGCGGGTGTTCGACATCCTGGTCGGCGGCTTCGCGCCGGAGGGCGCGATCTGGAGCCCGGCGCCGGCGCCGCTGGCCGAACTGGCCGCTGACGAAGGCCCGGAGATGGGTCGCGAGACCTTCCTGCTGGCGGCGACGCGGCTGATCAATTCGCGCGGCTATCGCGGAGCGTCGGTCAACAAGATCTCCGAGGCGCTCAACGTCACCAAGGGCTCGTTCTACCACCACAATGACGCCAAGGACGACCTGGTGGTCGCCTGCTTCGACCGCTCGTTCGAGGTCATGCGAAGGGTGCAGAGGCTGGCCATGGCGCTGGACGGCGACCAGTGGCTGCGGATCTCCAGCGCCGCGGCGGCGCTGGCCGAGTACCAGCTGTCGCAGTACGGCCCGCTGCTGCGGGTCTCGGCCCTGTCGGCCCTGCCCGAGGAGATCCGCATCGAGCAGGTCGCCCACTCGGACCGGGTGTCCGACCGCTTCGCCTCGATGATCTCCGACGGCATCGTCGAGGGCTCGATCCGGCCCGTCGACGCCGCCATCGCCGCCCAGATGCTGAACGCCACTCTGAACGCCGGGTCGGAGCTGACGTTCTGGCTGCCGGACGTCACCCAGAAGGCGGCTCCGGCCGTCTTTGCGCGCCCGCTGCTGATGGGGATCTTCTCGCGCTAGGCGCGCAGCGCGACGACTTCTTGAGACGGGGCCGCGGCCTTCTCGCTCCAGACCTGTTCGACCACGTGCAGCAGCCGCTCGGCGGTGATCGGCTTGGTGATGTGGCCGTCCGCACCGGCCCGCGCCGAGGCCTCGGCGTGTTCGGGCATGGCGTTTGCGGTCAGGGTGTAGATCGGCGTGCGCCGGCCCTGGCGCGCCTCGTGGCGACGGATCGCCGAGATCGCGGTCAGGCCGTCCATCACCGGCATCTGCATGTCCATCAGGATCAGGTCGAAGCGCCCGCGGGCGGCCTCGTCCACCGCCTCGGCGCCGTTCTCGACCGAGATCAGGTCGACGCCGGCCGCGCCCAGGATCAGTTCGACGACCCGCCGGTTGGTCGGGTGGTCCTCGGCCAGCAGCACGCGCATGGCGTCCAGCGCGGCCTCTTCGCTCACGGCGTCCTCGTGTTCTCCCCACATCTCCACCGCCCCGTGGCGGCGCGGCAGCTCCAGGGCCAGCACGAAGGTCGCGCCCTTGCCGGCGATGGCGCTGGCGCTCAGCTCCCCGTTCATGGCCTCGGCCAGCGAGCGGGAGATGGCGAGGCCCAGGCCGGTGCCGCCGTACTCCCGCGTGATCGAGCCGTCGGCCTGCTGGAAGCGGCCGAACAGGCGCTGGCGCGTGGCCTCGTCGAAGCCGATGCCGGTGTCGGAGACCGTGAACGCCAGGTGCGTGGTGGTCTCGTCGCGGCGCGCCGACACGGTCAGCTTGACCTCGCCCTCGGCGGTGAACTTCACGGCGTTGCCGAGCAGGTTGGTCAGGATCTGGCGGATACGCGGACCGTCGCCCTCGAAGGCGCCCTGCGCATAGGGTTCGATCTCCACCTTCAGCGTCAGGCCCTTGGCCTGGGCGCTGGCTTCGAACAGCGCCGCGCAGGCGCCCACCGAGGTGGCCATGTCGAAGGGCTCGGGACGGATATCGATCCGGCCGGCCTCGATCCGGGCCAGGTCCAGGATGTCGGTCAGCAACGCCTCCAGGGTCTGGGCGGAGGTCTCGATCAGCTCGACCATGTCGGCCTGATGCTGGCTGAGCTCGGTCTTGGCCAGGGCGCCGGCGATGCCCATCACCCCGTTCAGCGGAGTGCGGATCTCGTGGCTCATATTGGCCAGAAATTCGCTCTTGGCCTTGTTGGCCGCCTCGGCCTCGCCGGCGAACTTCACCAGGTCGCGCTGGGCGTGATGGCGCGAGCACTCGTTCGAGGCGATGGCGGCCAGATCGATAAGATAGTCGGCCAGCTCGGCCTCGTAGGGCCGCTGCTCGCGGCTGGCCACGCAGACGACGCCGATCGGTTGCCCGTCCGCCAGCCGGATCGGCGCGCCGGCGTAGAAGCGCACGCGCTCGGGGCCGATCACGTGCGGATGGGCGCAGAAGCGACGATCGGCCTGTGCGTCGGCCACCCACAGCGGCTGATCCTGGCTTACCACAACCTCGGAGAACGACTGATCCTGGCAGATCTGCTCGTCGGTCCAGTTTGGGCCGATGCTGGCGTGCCAGGTGCGCTCGGCCCCGACCATCACCACGTCGCCCAGATCTAGGCGCGCGAAGGCACGGGCCAAGCGGCCGATGCGCTCGAACGTCGGCTTGAGATCTTCGAGGTCGAGAGTCGCAATGGCGGTCAGGCGCGCGGCCTCGGCCTGCGCCGCTGATCCAGGCTTGGACATGTTTATCCCCCGCCGTCTTCTTGCGCCCGACGATGCGGGCACGGAGTTAAATTTCCGTCTTTATCCGAACGTCGTTCGACAACCCGTGGTCGATCAGTTGTGGAAAACTGTCAAGCTTGGGGATTTTTTCGCGAAGGCGACGTCAGGCATGACGAAAACCAACCCCAGCAAGGTGGGGCGGCTTCCGCCTATAGAAGCTTGATCTCGCGCAAACGTTCCTTGAGGAACTCGTCCGCAGTGATCGGCGCCAGGCCGCGGTCGGGATGCTCGGGGCTGACGCAACCAGGCAGGGTGCGGATCTCGTAGTCCGGATTGAAGTGCAGGAAGAACGGCGTCGAGTAGCGCGCGAAGCCGCGGCGCTCCGGGGCCGGATTGACCACGCGGTGGGTCGTCGATGGCAGCACGTGGTTGGTCAGCCGCTGCAGCATGTCGCCGATGTTGCAGACCACCGAGCCGGGCGGCGGGTTGATCGCCAGCCATTGGCCGTCACGGTCGAGAACCTCGAGGCCAGCCTCCTCGGCCCCCAGCAGCAGGGTGATGACGTTGATGTCCTCATGCGCGCCGGCGCGGATGTTCGGACCGTCCTTGGGCACCGGCGGATAGTGCAGCAGCCGCAGGATCGAGTTGCCGAAGTTCACGGTCGGATCGAAGAACTGGCGGTCCAGCTTGAGATAGCTCGCGATGGCTTCCAGCACCTGCCGGCCCATGCCGTCCAGCGCGTTGAACAGCCAGGCGATCTCGCTGTGGAACTCCGGAACCTCGGCCGGCCAGACATTGTCGGGCATTAGGGCGCTGAAGGGATGGCCGGGCGGCAGGTCGCGGCCCATGTGCCAGAATTCCTTCAGGTCGAAGTGCTTGGCGTCCTTGGCCGTCTCGATGCCGAAGGGGGTGTAGCCGCGCTGGCCGCCGGTCCCGACGACATAGGCGCGCTTGACCTCCTCGGGCAGGGCGAAGAAGGCCTTGGCCGCGGCGATGGCGCCTTCGATCCGGGCTTGCGGGAGGTCGTGGTCAGAGATCACGGCGAAGCCGTAGCGGGCGAACGAACCGCCCAGATCCTGGGAGAAGCCGGAGAAATCCTGGCCGAAGCGCTTGAACGAAACCGGCTTGATCGTCTCTGTCGTCACGTCTGAACCTTCGTCCCGACCGGCGGGAACCTTGACCGTAGCGATCGCGTTCGCACCTGAGTTCCACGATCCAGGAGATCGCTTATGCGCAAACTGACCACCTTCGGGGCCTGTATCCTCGGAGCGGGCGCCTTGGCCGCCTGCACCACCACCGACCCCTACACCGGACAGGTCGTTCGCAACAACACCGGCACGGGCGCGCTCGCCGGGGCGCTGGGCGGCGCGGCGCTGGGTTATCTGACCAACACCAACCGCAGCGAGCAGGGCCGCAAGAACGCGCTGATCGGCGCCGGCATCGGCGCCCTGGCTGGCGCTGGGGTCGGGAACTACATGGATCGTCAGCAGGCGGAGCTGCGCCGTGAACTGGCCGGCAGCGGCGTCGAGGTACAACGCCAGGGCGACAACATCGTCCTGCAGATGCCCAGCGACGTGACCTTCGGCTTCGACCGCTCGGACATTCAGCCGCAGTTCTACGGCGCGCTCGACGACGTCGCCCGCAGCCTCAACAACTATCCCCAGACCCTGGTCGACGTGGTCGGACACGCCGACTCCACCGGCCGGGCCGACTACAATCAGACGCTCTCGGAGCGCCGCGCCCTGTCGGTGGCCGACTACCTGACCGGCCGCGGCGGCGTGCTGCGCGACCGCCTCTATGTCGAGGGGCGCGGCTCCAGTCAGCCGATCGCCGACAACTCGACCGACGCCGGCCGGGCCAAGAACCGTCGGGTCGAAATCGTCCTTCGCCCCTACACCGGCTGACCGGCCGGGCCTGCCCCATCCGTGGGCAGGCCCGCCCACCGATCGCCGGACCAGGGCCCGCCGCACTCAGGTCGGGACATATACTCTCCGCCGCCGTTGCGCCGCGGCGCCTTTTGACACCACATACGCGCGAGAGCCGCCCCGCTCGGAGGGACGGCGCACAGTATTGGAGCGTCAATGGCGGCAGAGGCTGCGGGAATGAATCTGGGGCACGCCGTCGCCCTGCTCGCGGCCGGCGTCGTGGCCGTGCCCCTGTTCCGCAAACTGGGTCTTGGCTCGGTGCTGGGCTACCTGGCCGCCGGCCTAGTCATCGGCCCGTTCGGCCTCAAGCTGTTCGCTGATCCAGAGGCGATCCTGCACGTCGCCGAGTTGGGCGTGGTGCTGTTCCTGTTCCTGATCGGGCTGGAGATGCGGCCCAGCAAGCTCTGGAGCCTGAGGGGCGAGATCTTCGGGCTCGGCGCGGCCCAGGTGGTGCTCTGCTGCGCCTTGCTGTCCGGCGTGGCCATGCTCGGCGGTCTGCCGCCGGCGGCGGCCGTGATCGGGGCGAGCGGCTTCGTGTTGTCGTCCACCGCCGTGATCATGAAGATGCTGGACGAGCGCGGCGAGACCTCGACCGAGGCCGGGCAGCGCGCGGTGTCCATCCTGTTGCTCGAAGACCTGGCCGTGGTGCCGTTGCTGGCCCTGGTGGTGGTGCTGGGCTCGATGACCGGCGGCGCGGTCGACAGCGGCCGGCCGGTGTGGCTGGGCCTGCTGATCGGCCTGGGCTGCATCGCCGTGGTGATCGCCGCTGGGCGCTGGCTGCTCAACCCCTTCTTCCAGATCCTGGCCCGCACCGGCGCGCGCGAGATCATGACCGCCGCGGCGCTGCTGGTGGTGCTGGGCACAGCGCTGTTCATGCAGTGGGGCGGGCTCTCCATGGCCATGGGGGCCTTCCTGGCCGGGGTGCTGCTGTCGGAATCGACCTTCCGCTTCCAGCTCGAGGCCGATATCGAGCCCTTCCGCGGCATCCTGCTGGGCCTGTTCTTCCTCAGCGTCGGCATGTCGCTCGACCTCGCCGTGGTGGCCGCCGAATGGGGCCTGATCGTCCTGGGCGTGCTGGCCTTCATGGTCGTGAAGGCGGCCGGCATCTACGGCGTCGCGCGGCTGTTCAAGGCCGGCAATCGCGAGGCCATTCAACGGGCGGCCCTGTTCGCCCAGGGCGGCGAGTTCGCCTTCGTGCTCTACGCCGCCGCGGTCGCCGCGGGGGTGATGGACGGGCGCACCAGCGCGGCCATGACCGCGATCGTCATCTTCTCCATGGCGCTGACGCCGCTGGTGGTGATCCTGCTGAACCGCCTGCTGCCGCCGCCCACGGATTCGATGGACGGCGTCGAACTCGCTTCCAACCTGGAAGGCCGGGTGCTGATGATCGGCTTCGGGCGCTTCGCCCAGGTGGTCAGCCAGCCGCTATTGGCCCGCGGCATGGAAGTCTCGCTGATCGAGACGGACGTCGAGATGATCCGCGCCGCCGGCACCTTCGGCTTCAAAGTCTATTACGGCGACGGCACGCGCCTGGACGTGCTGCGAGCTTCCGGCGCCTCGAACGCCGAGGCCATCCTGGTCTGTGTCGACAAGCCCGAGGTCGCCGACAAGATCGTCGAGCTGGTCAAGGCGGAGTTCCCGCTGGCCAAGCTGTTCGTGCGCTCGTTCGACCGCGGCCACTCGCTGCGGCTGATCAAGGCCGGCGTCGACTACCAGATCCGCGAAACCTTCGAGTCGGCGCTGGCGTTCGGCAAGAACGTCCTCATCGAACTTGGCGTCGACGAGGTCGAGGCGGCCGAGATCTCCCGCGACGTCCGCCGGCGCGACACCGAGCGGCTGGAGCTGCAGGTGGCCGGCGGCATCGAAGAGGGCCGGTGGCTGATGCGCGGCAATATCGCGACCCCGACGCCGGAGCCGTTCTCGGTCCCGCGCAAGGGCGGCGAGGCCGGCAACCAGGGCGCCGCCGAAGCCATGAAGAAGTCGCCTAAGGAGCTGGCGGAGTAGTTCTTCGCCAGTTGATGAATTTTTTCGCCTGACCCGGTTCTCAACCGCCCGATTGCAGCTTAAAGGGGCCTCATGGCTGGAAAGACCCGCAACGACGCCGCAGACGCCCTGGCTGGGCTGCTCTTTGACGGCATGACCATCATGGCCGGAGGCTTCGGTCTCTGCGGCATCCCCGAGAACCTGATCGGCGCGATCAAGGAGTCCGGCGTCAAGAACCTGACGGTGGTGTCCAACAACTGCGGGATCGACGGCTTCGGCCTCGGGGTCCTGCTCGAGAGCGGCCAGATCAAGAAGATGATCTCGTCCTATGTCGGCGAGAACAAGCTGTTCGAGCAGCTGTACCTCTCGGGCGAACTGGAGCTTGAGTTCAATCCGCAGGGCACCCTGGCCGAGCGCATCCGCGCCGGCGGCGCCGGCATTCCGGCCTTCTTCACCAAGACCGGCGTCGGCACCCTGGTGGCCGAGGGCAAGGAAGTCCGCGACTTCGACGGCGAGACCTACGTGATGGAGCGCGGGCTTACCGCCGACCTCTCAATCGTCAAGGCGCACACCGGCGACGCCGAGGGCAACCTCGTCTACCGAAAGACCGCCCGGAACTTCAATCCGATGATGGCCACCGCCGGCAAGGTGACGGTCGCCGAGGTCGAGAACCTCGTGGCGATCGGCTCGATCGACAAGGACCACATCCACACCCCCGGCATCTTCGTCGACCGCATCGTCAAGGGCGCAGTCTACGAGAAGCGCATCGAACGCGTGACCACGCGTCCCCGCGAAGAAAAGGCGAGCGCGTAAGATGGCCTGGACCCGTGACGAGATGGCCGCCCGCGCCGCCAAGGAACTGCGCGACGGCTTCTATGTGAACCTGGGCATCGGCATCCCGACCCTGGTCGCCAACTACATCCCCGACGGCATGCAGGTGACGCTGCAGAGCGAGAACGGCATGCTCGGCATGGGTCCTTTCCCCTATGAGGGCGAAGAGGACGCCGACCTGATCAACGCCGGCAAGCAGACCATCACCGAACTGCCGAGCTCGTCCTACTTCTCCAGCGCCGATTCCTTCGCGATGATCCGCGGCGGCCACATCGCGCTGTCGATCCTGGGCGGCATGCAGGTGGCCCAGAACGGCGACCTGGCGAACTGGATGGTGCCCGGCAAGATGGTCAAGGGCATGGGCGGGGCCATGGACCTGGTGGCGGGCGTCAAGCGCGTCGTCGTGGTGATGGACCACTGCGAGAAGTCGGGCGCGCCCAAGCTGCTGAAGGAATGCAGCCTGCCGCTGACCGGCGCCGGGGTGGTCGATCTGCTGATCACCGAACTGGGCGTCTTCGAGATCAACCGCGGCAAGACTTCCGTGAAGCTGCTCGAGCTCGCCCCCGGCGTCACGCTGGATGAGGTGAAGGCCAAGACCGAGGCGGCGTTCGAGGTCGCGATCTAGCATCCGCCGCCGGCCGGCGTCCGTATCTCCACCAATATGCGACGGACTTGTTCCGCCGCCCGAAGGTGAGATCATGACGCTTATGAAGTCCCTCCGCACGGCCGCCGCGCTGGCGGCGCTAACCTGCCTGTCGCTGGCCCCGCCCGCTGGGGCCGCGGCACTCAAGACCGCCGTTTTCGCCGGCGGCTGCTTCTGGTCGGCCGAGAAGGCGATGGAAAGCCTGCCGGGCGTGACCGACGTCGTTTCGGGTTACGCGGGCGGCGCGTTGAAGAACCCCACTTACGAGAACCATCGTGGGCACCTGGAAGCCGTGAAGGTCACCTACGACCCCGCCAGGATCAGCTACGCCAAGCTGGTCGACGGGTTCTTCCACCACATCGACCCGACCGACGCCGGGGGGCAGATCTGCGACCGCGGGCCGTCCTACACGACGGCCGTGTTCGTCGCCGACAACGCTGAAACCGCCACCGCCCAGGCCGTGAAGGCGCAGGTCGCCAAGACGCTGGGCAAGCCGGTGGCGACGCGCATCCTAACCGGTGGTCAGTTCTGGCGCGCGGAGGCCTATCACCAGGACTACGCCAAGAAGAACCCGGCGAACTACAACGCCTACCGCATCGGCTGCGGACGGGACCGCGCGCTCAAGGCTGTCTGGGGACCGGCTTCCCGGTAACCGGATCGCGGGGCGCGGGGGCGAAGTCCTCGGCGATGAACAGCTCGGCCTTGCGCTTGCGCTTGCGGTCCAGCCAGGTGCTGACGATCTCCTCGTGCGAGGTCGCGCGGAAGTCGGCCTTCATCTCGTCGATGAACACCTGTTCCAGGCTGACCGCCAGCACGCGCTTGCCGTCGGCGGCCGTCAGCGGGGCCACGGTCTCGGCCTGGTTCTGGGGATGGGCCTCGCGCACCCACATCTTCAGCGGCGGCTCGCCGTCCTTGCCGAAGAAGTCGCGGCCGTAATAGGCGGCGGCGTTGAACAGGAAGCGGTCGTTGACGGCGATGGCGCTGAGAGAGCCGGGCGGTTCGCTCAGCGCGCGGTTGGCGATGGCCTCGGTGAGGTGCTCCCAGCCCTTGGCTCGCTTGAAGGCGTTCGAAAGGCCGACGGTGTCGGCGAAGGCGGGGTTGAGCACGCAGGCCATGAACACCGCCGCGACGAGCGCCTGCAGCCCCAGGGCGCCGATCAGCCACCACTTCGCGCGCCAGCGAATCAGCCAGGCGGCGACCAGGATCGCTCCCGGGGCGTAGCCGGCGCCCGACCAGTTGGCGTTGGCGCGGCTGATGAAGGATTGGCTGGTGACGATGGCGATCGCCGGCATCGCGAAGCAGAGGAGCAGCACATCGGCCGGCTGCAGTCTGCGGCGCGCGGCCAGCACGACCGCGCCGCCGATCAGGACAGCGAACGGGATGGGACCGAAGACGCCGAACTGCGAGGCCAGGAAGTCGCCAAGTTCGCTGAAGTTGAACAGTTGGCGTCCGCCCCACGCTGCATTGGCGGCGGTGTGCTGCACGGTCGAGAAGCCGTGGGCGGCGTTCCAGATCAGGTTCGGCGCCAGGATGACCAGGAAGGCCGCCAGCGCCAGCAGCGCCGACTTCAGGTTCCAGACGCCTCGCGCCGGCTTCGACAAGGCCAGATGCAGCGCCAGGCCGATCAGGCCATAGACCGCGGCGTACTTGGAGAGGAACGCCATGCCCATGGCGGCGCCGAAACCGCCGGCCAGCCATAGACGGCGGCGCGCGTCGCCCGCGGGCAGCTCGACATAGGCCAACAGCGCCAGGCTGAGGAACATGAGCAGCGGCGCGTCGGTTGCGGCGACCAGCGACGACAACTGCACGGCCGGCATCAGCAGATAGAGCGCGGCCGCCGCGAAGCCGGTCGACGAACCATAGAGGCGCCGTCCGATGCCATAGACGCAGAAGGTGGTCACGGCGTGCAGAAGCGGGGCCGAGAAGCGGACCCAGGGCTCGGCGTCGCCGCCGATCGAAGTCGTCGCCCAGATCAGCCAGGCCACCACTGGAGGCTTGGAGTAGTAGCCCCAATCCAGCGTCCGCGACCAAAGCCAGTACTGAGCCTCGTCGGGATAGAGCTCCAGCGGCGTGGCGAACAACGCGACCATCCGGACCGCCGTCAGCGCCAGGGTGATCATCATCACCGCCCGCCAGTGGCGGTCGAATCCGTGCGCGGATGGAGGACTGGTCGGCAAAGGTCGCCTCTTGGGATCTAGAAAGCGCGGAAATTTGCGCGGCGCAGCGTGTCTGTAAAGCGACAGGCGCCGCCTTATTGATCGACGGTCACGTCAAGTGATGCAGCCGTCACTAATCCGTCACCCACACTGACATTTTCCACGCTATAGCGACCGCCAGAGTGGGGGGCGTGGACCAGGGCGTCCATCCCTTCTCGGTGGATTAGGGGATCTCAATGCGAATGATGAATAGGCTCGCCGGTGGCGCGGCTCTGACGGCGCTTGTGTGCGCCATGTCCAGCGCGGTGTACGCGCAGGAAACTACGGGTTCGGTCCGTGGTCAGGTGGCGGATGAAAATGGCGCCGCTGTGGCGGGGGCCACGGTTACGGTGACACACGTGCCGACCGGCGCGACGTCGACCTCGGTGACCGGCGCGGACGGCTACTTCTCGGCGCGCGGCCTGCGCGTCGGCGGCCCGTACCGCATCGTCGCCACGGCGACCGATTTCGAACGCACCCAGGCGACCCTCCAGAACATCGGCGTCGGCGACCCCGCCAACGTCCAGCTGGACATGTTCCGCGCGGGCTCCGCCGCGGTCGAGGAACTGGTGGTGACCGGCGCGGTGGCCGCGCCGAGCCAGGGTGGTCCGTCCACGAACTTCTCGGCCGAAGCGATCGAATCGCTGCCGTCGATCAGCCGCGACATCAAGGACTTCGCCCGTCTCGACCCGTTCGCGACCATCGACGTCTCGAACCAGGACGCGCTGTCCTTCGCCGGCACCAACACCCGCTTCAATCAGCTGACCGTCAACGGCGTGCGCCAGAACGACGACTTCGGCCTGAACAACAACGGCTACCCGACCCAGCGCTCGCCCTTCCCGCTGGACGCGGTCGGCGCGGTCAACGTCTCGATCGCGCCCTACAGCCCGATCAACAACGGCTTCACCGGCGGCCAGATCAACGCCGTTCTGAAGTCCGGCGGCAACGACTTCTCCGGCTCGCTGTTCGGCGAGAAGAGCGGCCGTGACTTCCAGGGCGACACCGTCCGCGGCCAGCCCGCCGGCTCGGCGTTCGAGGAAAAGACCTGGGGCTTTACGCTCGGCGGCCCGGTGATCAAGGACAAGCTGTTCTTCTTCGTCGCCTACGAGAAGTTCGACGGCGAACTCGGCTTCGACGAAGGTCCGGTCGGTTCCGGCGCCTCGGTGATCATCCCGCGTATCACCACCCAGGCCGTGGACCAGTTCCAGGCCGACACCCAGCGCATCTACGGCTACGACCCGGGCAACTTCCTGTCGGGGGCCTTCCCGGTCGAGGACGAGAAGAAGCTCGTCAAGTTCGACTGGAACATCACCGACAACCATCGCGCCGAGTTCACCTGGCAGAGCACGCAGGGCAACTCGCTGAACGGTTCGGTCACCTCGACCTTCGCCCAGGGCAACAGCGTCACCCAGCCGCGGATCGGCCTGGAGACCAACGACTACAACAAGGTCGAAGAGCTGACGGTCTACACCGCCCAGCTGAACTCGCAGTGGACGGACAGCTTCTCCACCGAGCTGCGCTTCTCGCGCAAGGAGACTGACACCCAGCAGCTGCCGCTCGGCGGTCTGAGCGTCGGCCAGGTCGACGTCACCGTGAACGACATGCCGGGCGTGCAGGCCGGCGCGGGCAACGCCCAGTTCCGCTACGGCGCGGACATCAACCGTCACGACAACTACCTGAACGTGAAGGTCGATACCTTCGAAGCCATCGCCCGCTACAACTACGGCATCCATGACTTCATGGTCGGCCTGCGCACCGAGCAGGACGACGTCTTCAACGTCTTCGTCGCGAACTCGCTGGGCAGCTACACCTTCTCCAGCTACGCCAACTACCTGAACCGGGTCGCCTCGGGCTTCACCCTGACCGGCGGCGTCGATCCGAACGGCGGCACCGTTCCGGCGACCCTAGGCACCGCCCGCCTCGGCGCGGCCACCTTCGGTTACCGCCTGACCAGCGCCTACGCCGAAGACCGCATCCAGATCCTGCCGAACCTCGACGTTCTGGCCGGCGTCCGCCTCGACAGCTACTCGATGGACGACCAGCCGACCTACAACTCGGCGTTCGCTTCGCGGAACGGCTTCTCCAACCAGCAGAACCTCGACGGCAAGTACGTCGTCCTGCCGCGCGCCTCGTTCAACTGGCGTCCCACGGACCGCATGCGCGTCTCCGGCGGCTTCGGCGGCTTCTCGTCGACCGGCCTGAACGTGTGGGTGTCGAACGCCTTCTCGAACAACGGCGTCAACCAGACCAACGCCATCTGCACCGGCGCCAACCTGACCAATGTCGACATCACCAAGGCGCCGACCGGTTGTACGTTCACGCCGCGCGGCGGCAACACCAACGTCATCAGCCCGAGCTTCCAGATCCCGGTGACCTGGAAGGCCAATCTGTCCGTCGGCTACGAATTCGACCTCGGTCGTCTGGGCGACGGCTGGTGGGTGCAGGCTGACTACGTCCGTATGTCGAACCAGAACGCGCTCTACTGGACCGACCTGCGCGCCAAGCAGATCGGCACCGCGCCGGACGGCCGTCCGGTCTTCGGCCGCAACACCATCGGCGACACCACGGGCAACTCGTACGACCTGATGCTCGCCAACACCGACAAGGGCGGTTCCGAATCCTACGCGATCACCATCGCCAAAGATTGGAACGAAGGCTTCCTGGAAGGTCTCGGCGGCAAGTTCATCTACACCCACACCGAGTCGACCGACGCCAACCCGATGACCAGTTCGATCGCTCAGTCGAGCTACACGCGGTTCGCCTCGTCGGACGTCCAGAACCCGCCGGCCGCGATCTCCGACTATGAGATCCGCGACCGCTTCGCATTCGACGTCTCGTACGCCCGCAAGTTCTTCGGCGACAACCAGACCTCGATCCGCATGTTCGCCCAGAGCCGCACCGGCCTGCCGTTCAGCTACACCTTCGCCAACAGCGCCACGAGCGGCTTCGACAACGACTTCGGCAACTCGGTCTCGAGCTACTCGGGTCGCCAGGCTTCGTCGAACGCGCTGCTCTACGTGCCGGCGGCGGTGGGCGGCAATGTCACCGCGACCTCGGACCCGCGCGTCAACTACGCAGCCGGCTTCGATGTGGCGGCGTTCAACAGCTTCCTGCAGCAGTCGGGCCTGATCGGCTATGCGGGCAAGATTGTTCCGCGGAACTCGTTCACCAACCCGGACGTGACCACGGTCGACCTGCGCCTGAGCCAGGAACTGCCGGCCTTCTTCCCGAACGGCGCCAAGCTCGAGGTCTACATGGACATCGAGAACCTCGGGAACCTGCTCAACGACGAGTGGGGCGTGGTCGAGCAGTACGACTTCTACCGCGGCGTGCCGGTCGTGAACGTCCAGTGCGGCAATGGCGCTGCGGGCGCCTGCGCGGCTCCGGGCGCGACCTACACCTACACCGGGACCGGCGTCGGCGGCGCCTTCCAGCAGCCGGTGAAGCCGTTCCTGCGCAGCGAAAACTCGCTGTGGCAGATCAAGATCGGCGCGAAGTACAAGTTCTAAGGCCCTCGGGTTTAGGACCAGATCGGAAGGGGGCGGCTCGGCGACGGGCCGCCCTTTTTCTATGCGACGCTTGACGGGGGGGCCGCGTCCGCCCATCTGCGCGCGTTCATTGGATAAAGGCAGGCCATGACCGTTCTCGTTCCCGCCGAATGGGCTCCGCACCGCGCCATGTGGCTCGGCTTCCCCAGTCATGCCGAAGGCGTGTGGGAGGACGAGCTTGCCCAGGCCCAGGTCGAGGTGGCCGCCCTGGCCCGCGCCCTGGCCGGACCGGGCCGCGAGACGGTTCGCCTGATGACCGGAACCTCGGGCGGCGAGGCCATGGCCCGCCGCCTGCTCGGCGACGTCGCCGGGATCGAGATCGTGCCGGGCCGCTTCGGCGACATCTGGCTGCGCGACACTGGCCCGATCTTCGCCAAGGGTCCTGACGGCCCCAGCGCGCGCGGCTTCCGCTTCAACGGCTGGGGCGGCAAGTACGACATGGAGTTCGACGACGAGGTCGCCGCCCAGATCGCCGAGGCCTCGGGCGTCCCGCTGGTCGCCCACGACTTCATCCTGGAGGGCGGCGCCGTCGATCACGACGGGATCGGCACGATCCTGACGACCGGCCAGTGCGTGCTGAACCCCAACCGCAATCCGGGCTGGACGGAAGCGGCGGCCGAGGCGGCCTTCGCGGACGCCCTGGGCGCGCGCAAGGTTATCTGGCTGGGCGAGGGCCTGGCCAACGACCACACCGACGGACACGTCGACAACTTGGCCCGCTTCGTCGCGCCGGGCGTCGTGGTCTGCCCGGTGGCCTACGGGCGCGGCGACGTCAACGGCGCGGCCTATGACGACGCGGCCAAGCGCCTGGCGTCCTCGACCGACGCCGACGGCCGCCCGCTGCAGGTGGTCCGCATTCCGTCGCCGGGCTGGATCGAGGGGGCCGAAGGCAAGGCCTCGCCCGCCAGCCACATGAACTTCATCATCGCCAATGGCGCGGTGATCATGCCGACCTATGGCGAAGGCCAGGCCGCCGATCTGGCGCTGCAGGGCCTGCAAAGCGTCTTCCCCGACCACGCGGTGATCGGCTTGCCCTCGAGCGCGATCCTGTCGGGCGGGGGTTCCTTCCACTGCATCACCCAGCAGGAGCCCGCCTGATGGCCCGCACGATCAACGTCGCCGCGATCCAGACGTCCTACGGCTTGGACATGGCGGCCAATATCGAGAAGACCAAGGTCTTCATCCGTGAGGCGGCCGCCAAGGGCGCCCAGGTGATCCTGCCGTCCGAGCTGTTCCAGGGCCCGTACTTCTGCGTCACCCAGGAAGAGCACTGGTTCGCCGGCGCCTATCCGTGGCGCGAGCACCCGTGCGTGACCGAGCTGGCCCCCCTGGCGGCGGAGCTTGGCGTCGTCATTCCGGTCTCGATCTTCGAGCGCGAAGGCCCGCACTACTTCAACAGCCTGGTGATGATCGACGCCGACGGCTCGCTGATGGGCGTCTACCGCAAGAGCCACATCCCGGACGGCCCCGGCTATCAGGAGAAGTACTACTTCCGGCCCGGCGACACCGGCTTCAAGGTCTGGGACACCCGCTTTGGCAAGATCGGCGTCGGCATCTGCTGGGACCAATGGTACCCCGAGTGCGCCCGCGCCATGGCCCTGCTGGGCGCCGAGATCCTGCTCTATCCGACCGCGATCGGGTCGGAGCCGCACGATCCGACCCTGGACACCGCCCTGCCGTGGCGCCGCGCCATGCAGGGCCACGCGGTGTCCAACGTCATCCCGGTGGTCGGCGCCAACCGCATCGGCTTCGAGCCCTGGGACGGCTACCCGACCGGCGGCCAGGCCTTCTATGGTTCGTCCTTCATCGCCGACCACCGCGGCGACCTGGTTTCCGAGCTGGGGTCTGAGGAGGGCATCGTCCAGGCCAGCTTCGACCTCGATTTCCTGCAGACGCACCGCGCGGCCTGGGGCTTCTTCCGCGACCGCCGCACCGATCTCTACGGCGCGCTGGCCGGTCCGCGCCCCGTCTAGCTTCGTCGGGTCTGGATCATGTAACCTTGTTCGCATGATCCAGACCGAGCGCCTGATCCTTCGCGCCTACCGCGAGGATGACCGACCGGACTTCGCCGCGCTGAACGGCGATCCGCGGGTGGGCGAGTGGCTGGGCGGGACGCTCGACCGGGCTGGCAGCGATGCGCTGCTCGACCGGTTCAACGCCCACATCGCCGAGCATGGCTGGGGCGCCTGGGCGGTCGAACGCAAGTCCGACGGCCGGTTGATCGGCATGACGGGCCTGGCCCCGGTCAGTGAGGCCTTGCCCGTCGGTCCGGCCGTCGAAATCGAATGGCGCTTCATCGCGCGGGCCTGGGGAAAAGGGTACGCGACCGAGGCCGCCTCGGTAGCCCTGGCCTGGGGGCTCGCAAATCTCGACGTTCCGGAGATCCTGGCCTTCACCGCCGACACCAACCTGGCCTCGCAGGCCGTGATGCGGAAGATCGGCATGGTCGCCGACCCGTCCCGCGACTTCGACCATCCTCGGCTGGCGGCGGATCACCCGTTGAACCGCCACGTCGTCTATGTGGCCCGCAAATGATTGAAACCGAACGCCTCATCCTGCGCCGCTGGCGCGACAGCGACCGGCCGGCCTTCGCCGCCATCTGCGCCGATCCAGAGGTCATGCAGTGGCTGGGCGGCGTGCTCACCCGCGAGCAAGCCGACGAACGCATCGACCGGGTGGAGGCGACTTTCGAGCGGGTTGGCTTTGGCCGCTTCCTGATCGAGCGGAAGTCCGACGCGACGTTCCTGGGCTGGTGCGGCGTGATGCCCTGCCATGAGAGCGTCACGCCCATCGCCGGCCAGCCGGAGATGGGCTGGCGGCTGATCCGCGCCGCCTGGGGCGAGGGCTTCGCCACCGAGGCCGCGCGTGCGGCCCTAGACGACGCCTTCCAGCGGCTCAGCATGTCCGAGGTGCTCGCCTATACCGGCCCCGCCAACCTGCGCTCTCAGGCCGTCATGAAGCGGCTGGGCATGACGCGCGAGCCGCAGCGCGACTTCGAGCACCCGAACATCACCGAGGGCGACCGCCGCTCGGTGGTCTACGTCGCCTATCCCTAGGCGGCGCAGCCGCTCGGCGCGGCCTTGGCGCGGGCGATCTCAGTGCGCGCCTTCTTCATGTCGGCCTGGAACTGCGGATCGCCGTGCAGCCGCGCGACCATGGCGCTGGCCAATGTCCGTCCGGCCTCGATGTCGCTGGCGTAGTGCACGCCGCAGATGATCCGGCTCTCGCCGATCTGCTTGCCGACCGCCAGCATGTCGTCGGCCTTCGCAGGGGCCAATTCGGCCAGGATCAGCGCCCAGGCCCAGCCGGTCATCGAGTGACCCGAGGGATAGGACGCGTTGGTCTTCATCCAGTCCTCGCGCGGGAGGCAGATCGGCTTGTCGTCGCCGATCATCGGGCGCGGGCGGTTGTAGTGGTCCTTGGCCGGCTTGCCGACCGTGCGCACGTCCAGCTCGACCCGGTGCATGATCTTCAGGGCCGTGGGCGTCTGCTTCTCGTCGATCGCGACGCCCAGCTTGCAGGCGTACTGCTTCAGCGCTCCGCCGCCCCACAGGTCGTTCTCGACCACGGCTTGCTTCCAGCGCGGCGATCCGGCCAGGGCGCGGGTTTCTTCGTAGCGGGCGCGGTCGGCCTGGCCGGTCAGGCTGCCGGGCGTCGGCGGCGGGCCGAGCAGGGCTGCGCCGTCCAGGTCGCCATGGGCGAGATAGCCGGTCAGGTCGGTGGGGAGCGGGTTGAGCGGCGCGGCCAGGCTTTCATCGACGGGCGGCGCATCGGGGGCGGAGGTGGCGGCGCAGGCGGCGAGGCCTGCGGCCATCACCGCGCCGGCGACAATACTGAAGCTACGGATCATGGAGCCTCTCTAGAACGGCTCCCAAGCCTTGGGAACCGTTCCGGAGGCGGGCTAACTACCGCAGGACGGTCAGGCCGTTCTTGATGACCGTGGCGTTGCGAGCCTTCACGCGGGCTTCGAACGAGATGTTCTTGCCGTCTTTCCACAGGTCGACGGTGATGGTGTCGCCTGGGAACACCGGGGCCGAGAAGCGGGCCTGGTGCGAGTAGATCTGGTCCGGATCGAAGTCGGTGATCGCTTGCAGCACTGCGCGGCAGGTGATGCCGTAGGTGCACAGGCCGTGCAGGATCGGCCGATCGAAGCCGGCGCGCTTGGCGATGTCCGGATCGGAGTGCAGCGGGTTGCGGTCGCCGTTCAGCCGATAGAGCAGCGCCTGGTCTTCGCGGGTCTCGAAGTCGACCGACAGGTCCGGGGCGCGGGTCGGGACCACGTGCGGCTCGGGAGCGCCGTCCGACGGGCCGCCGAAGCCGCCGTCGCCACGGGCGAAGGTGGAGCCGGTCAGGGTGGCGACCTTTTCGCCCTTATCATCGGTCCAGATGGTCTCATTGATGATGACCGCGCCCTTGCCCTCGCCCTTGTCGAAGGCGCCGGCCGTGCGGCTCTGAGCGGTGTAGGTGCCGCCGGCGGTGAGCGGCTTGTGCAGTTCGACCTTCTGCTCGCCGTGCACGACCATCAGGAAGTTGATCTGGCTCTGGCGATGGTCGGCCGGCATTTCCGGGGCCGGGCCGGTCGCCTTGGCGCCCGCGGCCAGAACGGTCGCGGCGGTCGGGATGACCTTGAGATTCTTTTCGTAGACGAAGGCCAGCTCCGTCTCGTTCATGGGATCGCGGCCCATGCCCACGCCCAGGGCGTAGAGCATCACGTCCTTGTCCCCGTAGGTGAAAGTACGGGCGGGGGTCTTCTGGTTCAGAATGTCGGGATAAAAGATCGGCAAAATATATCCTCCGGTATGTGGCCTTGGCGGCCTTCTCGAATGAGGCGAATTGAAGCGGTTCGCTCCCGCGGAGGCAAGCGGGCTGCGTGCAGGTTTGCGGGCGCCAGTACGATCGGGTAGAAGCGCGGACTTCGCCCGAGACGGCGCGCCGAACCAAAAGAACCGCCCGCTCGCGCTACCCTATCAATCGCCCAGGATCATCGAAGGTATTTCATGGCGACCGAAACCCCGACCGGCATGGGTCAGATCACTGGCAACGTGCTTTTCTATTCGAAGCCGGAGCCGCTCTCCATCGACCTGCATAGCGGCCTGGGCGTGAAGAGCCTGCCGGGCCCGTTCACGTTCGCCAAGCAAGGCCACGCAGTTCCGCTGACGGTCACCGAGTTCGGCGTCTCGTCGCTGTGCGGCCCGATCATCTTTGTCGGCGACGACAAGATCCCGCTCGCCGTGATGGGTCTGAACCTCGGCGAGAACATGTTCCTGCAGGAGAACGGCCTGTTCGAGCCGGGCGTCTACGTCCCGGCCTACATCCGCCGCTATCCGTTCGTCTTCGCGACCGACAACAACGCCGGCCAGATGGTGCTCTGCATCGACCGCGTCGCCGAGTTCATCGTCGACAAGTCCGAAGCCGACATGCTGTTCTTCGACGCGGACGGCAAGCCGACCGAGTACACCCAGAACTGCATCAACTTCTGCAACGACTACGAGATGGAGCGTCAGCGCACGCAGAGCTTCGTGGAGCTGCTGAAGGGCCTCGACCTGTTCGAGACCAAGAAGGCCGTCTTCACCCCGACCAATCCCGATGGCAGCGCCGGCCCGCAGCAGACGATCGCCGAGTACTTCGGCGTCTCGGAAGAGAAGCTGAACGCCCTGCCGCAGGACAAGTATCTCGAGCTGCGCGACAACGGCGCCCTGGCTCAGATCTACGCCCACCTGGTCTCGCTGGCCGGCTGGGATCGCCTGATCGCGCTGGCCATGGCCCGCTCGCCGCAGGTTCCCGCGGCCGCCAACGCTTAAGGCGCGGCGGATAGGACTTCGGAACGGCGGGCCTCACGGCCCGCCGTTTTCGTTTGGGCCTAGCGGGCGAAGACGCTGCGGGTCAGGCAGGAGAAGACCAGCCGTCCGGCCTCGTCCAGCAGGTCGTGCTGGGCGATGATGATGCCCTTGCCGTCGCCGACCGGATCCTTGCCCATCACCGTCATCCGTCCACGCAGCACTTCGCCCGCGGGCGGATTGCGCGCCCAGCGCAGGGCGTCGACGCCCAGGCGCTTGGTCTGCGGCCACTCCATCGCCGAGGCGGCGTCCAGCCGGCACCACAGCGCATAGACCATGGCGTCCGGCGCGCCGCGCTCCAGCGGCCAACCCGGCGCGAAGGCGGCGATGAAGGCTTCGAGCGCGGCAGGCTCCACCGGGATATCTCCCAGCGAAACCACCTGACCCATTTCGATGTCATCGAACGACGCGGGCACGGTACGCACTCCCAATTCCGGAAAACCGCTGATTCGCCGATCATCGCGCCTGACGATGACAAGTCGAGCTTTTGTGAGCGCCGCGCTCAGCCTATGAGGCGTTGATGTCGAACGGGTGGCTGATCGGGGTGATGATCGAACTGGCGGGGGAGCCTGCGCCCGTGCGCCACTTCTTCGCGGTGGCTCATGAGGACCGCAACAAGGCCGAGTGGACCGCCATCGACCGCGCCATGCTGATCGGCGGTGTCGCGGTCAGCCCGGTCAAGGGTCTGGAGCCGGTTCACGTCATCGGCCCGCTGGCGCCGCGCACCGTCAAATCGCTGGCGCTCAAGCCCGGCGAGGTCCGCCCCCTGGGCTGGAAATGGCCGCGCCGCTGGTTGGCGCTGGCCGAATAGGCCGGTCGCGACGTCAGCGTCGCTTTGCGCCGGCGCGTCGGCGGGCCATATAGCGGACGTACCTGATCGGGATGACCGGATGACGCGCCTCTTTGCGAAGCTCCTGGCGGCTTTCACCCTTGTCTGGGCGCTGCCTGCGGCGGCCCAGCCCGTGGACACCGGCCACCTGGTCGCCGAGCTCGTCGCCCGCGACCAGTCGATTGCGCCGGGAGCGACGACCTACGTCGCTCTGCGTCAGAAGATCGATAAGGGCTGGCACACCTACTGGCGCAATTCCGGCGACAGCGGCGAGGCGACCCGGATCGCCTGGACCCTGCCCGCCGGCTGGACCGCCGGCGATATTGTCTGGCCCGCGCCCAAGCGCCAGCCGACCGGCCCGCTGATGAACTACGGCTACCAGGACGAGGTCCTGCTGCCGGTTCCGATCACCGCGCCCGCCAGCGCCAAGCCGGGCGAGACGGTCACCCTCAAGGCCCAGGCCACGTTCTTGGTCTGCGAAGAAATCTGTGTCCCTGAGGACGCCGAACTCACCCTGAGCCTGCCGGTTCGCGAGGGCCTGGCCGAGCCGAACCCGCAGTGGAGCGGTCCGATCGCCAAGACCCTGGCCGCCGCGCCGGCCCCCGCCGGGCTGTCGGGCGCGTTCGCCAAGCAGGGGGAGGTGCTGGCCCTGGCCGTCACTGGCGAAGCGCTGAAGGGCGCCGACCTGGCCGACACCTACTTCTTCCCCTTCGACTCGACCGTCATCGACCACGCCAAGCCGCAGGCGATCGAGCGCGGCCCCGATGGCCTGACCCTGGCGCTGACGCCGGGCTACGCCTTCCAGCAGCCGCAGGCGCCCAAGACTCTATCCGGGGTGCTGAGCGTGGGCGACAAGTCCTACGAGATCTCCGCCGCCGAAGGCGCGCTCCCGGCCGGCGCTGCGGGCCTTGGCCCCCCGGCCAGGACGGGCGGCGCCGCGGGCGGCTCGCTCGGCCTGCCTCTGGCGGCGGCCTTCGCCTTCCTGGGCGGCTTGATCCTGAACCTGATGCCCTGCGTCTTCCCGATCCTGGCGATGAAGGCCGCCTCTCTGGCCGGCCACGCGCATGAGCGCCGTGCTGCGCAAGGGCAGGGGCTGGCCTTCCTGGTCGGGGTGCTGGCCACCTTCCTGGCGCTTGCCCTCGCCCTGATCGCCGTGCGTGCGGGCGGCGCGGCGGTCGGCTGGGGCTTCCAGCTGCAGTCGCCGCCGGTGGTGGCGGGGTTGGCCCTGCTGATGCTGGCCGTGGCCCTCAACCTGTCGGGCGTGTTCGAGGTCGGTTCCTCGCTCCAGGGCGTCGGCACGGGCCTGGCCGGCAAGCGCGGCCTGGCGGGCGCCTTCTTCACGGGCGCTCTGGCGGTGGTCGTCGCCGCGCCCTGCACCGCGCCGTTCATGGCGCCCGCCCTTGGCTGGGCGCTGACCCAGAGCGCGCCGGCCGCCCTCACCGTATTCCTGGCGCTGGGGCTCGGCTTCGCCGCGCCGTTCGCCCTGGCCGCCTTCATCCCGGGCCTGCTCTCGCGCCTGCCCAAGCCCGGTCCTTGGATGGACGGCTTCAAGAAGCTGCTGGCCTTCCCGATGTATGGCGCGGCCGCCTGGCTGGTCTGGGTGCTGACCCTGCAGGCCGGCGACACCGCGCTGGCGCGGATCCTCATGGCGGCGATCATCCTGGCTCTGGGCGCCTGGCTGTTGGGCGTCGCCCAGCGCCGCCATGCGGGCGGCGCCTCGATGCTGGCTTCAGCCGGCGTCGGCGCAGCGCTGACCCTGGCCGCGGCGCTCGCCGCCATCTGGCCGAACTATGCCGAGCCCGGCGCGGCGGTCGCCTCATCCGGAGGCGGCGGCAAGGCGGACGTCCCGTACGAAGCCTACTCGCCCGAGAAGCTCGCCGCCGCCCAGGCGGCCGGCAAGCCGGTGTTCGTGAACTTCACCGCCGCCTGGTGCGTGACATGCCAGGTGAATGAGCGCGTCGCCCTGACCAGCCAGGCCGTCGCCGACGCGTTCCAACAGAGCGGCGCGGTCTATCTGAAGGCGGACTGGACGCGAAAAGATGCAGAGATCGAGGCCGAACTCGCCAAACACGGGCGGGCCGGCGTTCCACTCTACCTCGTGTATGGCGCGAAGGGCGGCGAGGGCGTTATCCTGCCGCAGATCCTCACCGAAGGCCTCGTCGTCCGGGCTCTCAAGGACGCGCAAGGCCGCTGACCCCCAAGGAGGCGCCCATGCTCAGCCGTTCGATCCTTCTCGCCGCCGCTGTCGCGCTCGCGGCCCCCGCCGCCTACGCCGCCCCAGTCGTCGGCCAGGCCGCTCCCGCCTTCACCGTCAAGGACGCCGACGGGAAGACTCGCTCGCTGTCGGAGTTCAAGGGCAAGACCGTGGTCCTTGAGTGGACCAATGATGGATGTCCCTACGTCCAGAAGCACTACAAGTCAGGAGCCATGCAGGGCCTGCAGAAGGGCGCCTCGAAAGACGGCGTGGTCTGGCTGACCCTGATCTCCTCGGCGCCGGGCAAGCAGGGCTATGTCGAGGGCGCGCAGGCCAAGGGTTGGAAGGCGACCAACAGCGCCGGCTCCACCGCCCTGCTGCTCGATCCCGCCGGCCAGGTCGGCCGCGCCTACGAGGCCAAGACCACGCCGCACATGTACATCGTCGATAAGGCCGGCAAGCTTGCCTACATGGGCGGCATCGACGACAAGCCGACCGCCGATCCGGCTAGCCTCAAGGGCGCCAACAACTACGTCTCGGCGGCGCTGTCGGACATCAAGGCCGGCCGTCCGGTCGCGACCGCAGTCAGCAAGCCCTACGGCTGCACGATCAAGTATTCGGAATAGCGACACCGCGTGTCATCCCGGTTTGCGAAGCAAGACCGGGACCTATGAACACCTGATGGTCCGATGTCGTATCGGGCCTTGCCTCATACGGCAGACGCCGCGCGAATGGGTCCCGGACAAGCGCTGCGCGCTTTCCGGGATGACAACCTTTGCGGAGACCTAGACCGGCGCTTGCGGCGGTGCGGTGATCACCTCGACGTTGTCGTTGAGTAGGTAGCCCAGATCCGCGATCGCCGTGTCCCGCTCCTTGCCGGCCTTGGCGTCCTCGAGCGCCTTCAGCTTCAGCGGCAGGTCTTCGGAAATGCCGCGCAGGATGCACTTCAGGTCGCCGTCGAGGTTGCGCTCCGCCAGGCTCCGGTGGGCTTGCATGTCGAGCTCGGCCAGCTCGCCGATCCGCGTCCTGAACGCCGCGCTGATCGGAGCGTCGGCGCCCTTGAAGGCCTCGACCTCGGCCTTCAACGCGCTGGCGCGCCGCACGATGTCGGCGAACAGCGGCTCCGTCGCGATCACCGGCGGCGGGGCGGCGGCGGCTCCTGCGCCGGCCGGCGCTGCGGCGAGCCAGAGAGCCGAGAGCATGGCGGCGGCGCTGCAGGACATGAGCGGGGACCTTCCTCGAATCGCCCAAGACACGCCGGGCGCCTTTTGCTAACGGCGATACGGTAAACGCCCCGCTACCGCCTTCAGAAGGGTTTCGCATGACTGACCTCGCCGCCGCCTGGACCAAGCTCGAAGCCGCCGCCCAGGACGCCCGCGAGCGTCGCATCGCCGACTTGTTCAAATCGGAGTCGGACCGCCTGGAGCGCCTGAGCGTTGAGGCGCCTGAGCTGCTGCTCGACCTCTCCAAGCAGCCCTGGTCGCTGGCCGAGTTCGAGACCGCCCTGGACCTGGTGCGCGCCGGCGGGGTTGAAGCGGCCCGCGAGCGCCAGTTCGCCGGCGAGGCGGTCAATCCCTCCGAGGATCGCGCCGCCCTGCACATGGCCCTGCGCGCGCCGCAGGGCGCCGACTTCAGGGCCAAGGGCGAGCCGGTCTCCGCCGAGATCGACGCCACGCGCGCCGCCATCGCCGCCATCGCCGGCGCCATCCGTTCCGGCGAGAAGCGTGGCGCGACCGGCGAGGCGTTCAGCGCCATCGTCCACATCGGCATCGGCGGTTCGGACTTCGGGCCGCGCCTGGTCTGGGAAGCGCTGCGTCCGCTTTCGCCGCAGATCGAGCTGCGTTTCGCCGCCAATGTCGATCCGGCCGACATGGCCCTGGCCCTCGATGGGCTCGATCCGGCTCGCACCCTGGTGGTCGTGGTTTCCAAGACCTTCACCACTCAGGAGACCATCGCCAATGCTGTCGTCGCCCGCGCATGGCTGCGCGCGGCGCTGGGCCAGGCGGGCGATGGGCACCTGCTCGCGGTCTCCGCCGCGCCGGCCGTGGCGCAAGCCTTCGGCGTGCCGGCTGACCAGATCTTCGGGTTCCGCGACTGGGTCGGCGGCCGCTACTCGGTGTGGTCCGCGGTCGGCCTCTCCTGCGTCATCGCGCTCGGGGCGGAAGCATTCGAGGAATTCCTGGCCGGCGCCCGCGCCATGGACGACCACTTCGGCGCTGCGCCGCTGGAAGCTAACGCGCCGGTGCTGCTGGCCCTGGCGCACATCTTCAACCGCAACGGCCTGGGCCGTCCGATCCGCGCGGTCGTGCCCTACGCTCAGCGTCTGCGCCTGCTGCCCAACTTCCTCCAGCAGCTGGAGATGGAATCCAACGGCAAGCAGGCCGACATCGACGGCAAGCCGGTGGCCCGCGCCACCGCAGCGACGGTGTTCGGCGACGCCGGCACCAACGTCCAGCACGCTTTCTTCCAGCTGATGCATCAGGGAACCGACATCATCCCGCTGGACATCATCGCGGTCGCCAAGGCCACTGAGGGCGAGCCGGCCAACCAGACCAAGCTGCTGGCCAATGCCATCGCCCAGGCCGAGGCGCTGATGGTCGGCAAGGCCGAGAGCGAGGTCCGCGCCGAGCTGACCGCCCAAGGTCTGGACGCCGCGGCCATCGACGTCCTCGCCCCGCAGAAGACCTTCCACGGCGACCGCCCCTCCGGCTTCATCCTGCTGGAGCGGCTGACGCCCCGCGCGCTGGGCGCGCTGATCGCTCTCTATGAGCACAAGACTTTCGTCGAAGGCGTGCTGTGGCGGATCAACAGCTTCGACCAGTGGGGCGTGGAACTGGGCAAGACCCTCGCCACCCGCATCCTCAGCGAACTGGAAGGCGGCGCGCGCGGCGTGCATGATCCGTCGACCGAGCGCCTGGTCGCCCGGCTCAAGGCCTAGACGTAAGCAAGATTAGGGGGAGGCCCGCATGCGGGATCTGACCGGCAAGACGGCGTTCATCACCGGCGGCGCCAGCGGGCTGGGCCTGGCCATGGCCCACGCCTTCGGCGGGGCGGGCATGAACGTCATGCTGGCCGACATCGAGGAAGCGCCGCTCAAGGCCGCCGTCGCGGACCTCGAGGCCCGCCAAGTCCGCACCGCCAGCGTGCTTTGCGATGTGGGCGACCGCGCCGCCGTGGTCGCCGCGGCCCAGGCGACTTTGGACGCCTTCGGCAAGGTGCATGTGGTCTGCAACAACGCCGGCGTCGGCGCGGGCGGCCCGATCAGCGAGGTGAAGCCCGCCGACTGGGACTGGATCGTCGCGGTCAATCTGATGGGCGTGGTCTACGGCATGGAGGCCTTCCTGCCGCACATCCGAGCCCACGGGGAGGGCGGCTGCTTCGTCAACACCGCCTCGATGGCCGGGATGATCTCGGTGCCCGGCATGGAGCCCTACACCGCCACCAAGTACGCCGTGGTCGGCATGTCCGAGGGCTGGGCCGGCCAGCTGGCGCCCGAGAACATCAATGTCGCCGTGCTTTGCCCGGGCTTCGTGAAGACGAGGATCAACCAGTCCGGCCGCACCCGGCAGGAGAAGTTCGGCGGGCCGACCGAGCCGGCCGCCACGCCCGGCGGCTCCCTCGTCGACAACGGTATCGATCCGGAGCGCGTCGGCCGACGGGTGCTTGAGGCCGTCCAGAACGACGAGCGCTACATCTTCACCCATCCTGACATGCGCGGGCTCGTCCAGGGCCGCTTTGGCCGGATCATGGCCGGCTTCGACGCCGCCGACGCCAGCCCGGCGCTGGATGGCATGGACTACGCAACCCCAGCGCTCGGCTAGCTCGATCGACCCTGTGTCGGGCGCGCTGGAAATGAGCCTTGCATTTAACCAACAAGTTAAATAACACTTGGGTTAAATGAAAATGACATCCGACCCGCTGAGCACCACCTTCCAGGCCCTGGCCGATCCGACCCGGCGCGCGATCCTGGCGCGCCTCGCCCTGGGCGAGGCGTCCGTCTCCGATCTCGCCGAGCCCTTCGAGATCAGTCTGCCGGCGGTCTCGCGCCATCTGAAGGTGCTGGAGCAGGCCGGCCTCGTTTCGCGCACCCGTGAGGCGCAATGGCGTCCCTGTCAGTTGACCGCCGGACCGCTCAAGGACGCCGCGGGCTGGATCGATCACTACCGCCGCTTCTGGGACGACAGCTTCGAGCGGATGGGCGTGTACCTCGCCGAACTTCAGGCCAAGGAGGCCAAGGATCATGACCCCAGCGACTGACGCCGCCGTTCTCCAGGACGACGAACTGCTGATCGAGCGCATCTTCGACGCGCCGCCGGAACTGGTCTTCAAGGTCTGGACCACACCCGAGCACCTGATGCGCTGGTGGGGACCCAAGGACTTCACCACGGTCGCCTTCGAGCAGGATTTCCGGGTCGGCGGAAACTACCGCGCGGGCATTCGTGAGGTGTCCGGGACCGAGCACTGGATGGCCGGGACCTATAGCGAGATCGTCGACGGCGAAAAGATCGTCATGAGCTTCCGCTGGGAAGACGGCGCCTTCGATATCGACAACACCATCACGGTCACGTTCGCCCGCCTGGCCGGCGGACGGACCCTCTTCCGTTTCCACCAGGCGCCCTTCGCAACGCTCGAAGCGCGTGACTCTCACACCCAGGGCTGGGGCTCGTTGGTCGACAAGCTCGTCGCCTATCTCGCTACGGAGGATGCACGATGATCGAGATTTCCGCCTTCAAGTGGGTTCCGCCCTTCGCTCGCGGCCTGGTCCGCGACCTGCGCGTCCGCTGGGCGCTGGAGGAAGCGGGCCTGTCCTATCGGGTCCGGCTGATCGACTTCGACGATCGCGAGACCGCGTCCTACCGCGCGTTGCAGCCGTTCGGCCAGGTCCCCGCCTACCGCGAGGGCGAGCTGTCGATGTTCGAGAGCGGGGCCATCGTCCTGCGCATCGCCGCCCGCTCGCCGGCCCTGTCGCCGTCGGATCCCGACGCCCAGGCCCGCGCGGCCACCTGGCTGTTCGCGGCCCTCAACTCGATCGAGCCGCCGATCCAGAACTTGGCCGAGCTCGATCTCTTCAACGCCGACCAGGAGTGGGCGCGCCTGCGCCGCCCGGGCCTGGAGGCCTTCGTCAGGCAGCGCCTGGGCGAGCTCGCGGCCAACCTCGGCGACAAGGACTATCTGGAGGCGGAGGGCTTCACCGCCGGGGATCTGATGATGGTCACGGTGCTGCGCAACCTGCGCCACACCGACCTGATGGGGGCGTTCCCCACCCTGGCCGCCTATCAGGCGCGGTGCGAGGCGCGTCCGGCCTTCCAAAAGGCGCTGGCGGCGCAGATGGCCGACTTCGTGGAATTGGAGCCGGCGACGGCCTGAGCCGATCGGACTCGCCATCTTCACACTTTGCGACTAAGACCCGGGTCGTAATGATCCGGGTTTCGCACCATCACGGCCATCACCATCCGACCGCACACGCGGGATCGGCCTGGGATCGCATGGCCTAAAGCGACCCCTGCCCGAGCCTCCCGCACCAAGCGGATGGGGCTCAAGGGCATCCTGGCTCCATCCGTCGAACGCCTCCTTTCAAGGACACGACGAATGGACATCTCCGCTTCCCAAACCCAGCCGCGCCTTGCCGCGCGCGCTGTGACCCGCTAGGCGAGCGCCATGACCGACGCTCCCCGCCCCGAGGCCCGCGCCCCGCGCGGTTTCAACGACCGCCGCGCCCGTGATCTGGCCGCAGAGCGCCAGATCCTGGCCAAGGTCTCCGCCGTCTATGAACGCTACGGCTTCGAGGCCTTCGACACCGGAGCCTTCGAGTACGCCGACGCGCTGGGCAAGTTCCTGCCCGACGCCGACCGTCCGAACGAGGGTGTCTTCGCCCTGCAGGACGACGACGAGCAGTGGATGGCGCTGCGCTACGACCTGACCGCGCCGCTGGCGAGGTTCGTGGCCGAGACCAAGGAGGGCCTGCCCAAGCCGTTCCGCCGTTATGCGTTCGGTACGGTGTGGCGCAACGAGAAGCCAGGCCCCGGCCGCTTCCGCGAATTCACCCAGTGCGACGCCGACACCGTCGGCTCCGCCCGGCCCGAGGCCGACGCCGAGATCATCGCCATGGCGGTCGAGGGCCTGGAAGCCGCCGGCCTGCCGGCCGGCTCGGCGATCATCAAGGTCAACAACCGCAAGCTCCTGAACGGTCTGCTGACCACGGCCGGCGTCCAGAACGACGTCCAGAAGCTCGCGGTGCTGCGCGCCGTCGACAAGCTCGACCGTCTGGGGCCGGAGGGCGTCCGCCTGCTGCTGGGCGAAGGCCGCAAGGACGAGTCCGGCGACTTCACCAAGGGCGCGGGGCTGAACGCCGCGGGCGCCGAAGCAGTTCTGGCCTTCGTCGGCGCGGGCCTGAGCGGCCGCTCCGAAACCCTCGACCAGATCGCGAACATCATCGGCGGCTCGGCCGAGGGCGACGCCGGCCTGGCCGAACTCGCCGCGATCGACAAGGCGCTGACCAGCCTCGGCGTCGGCGTCGAGCGCGCCGCCTTCGACCCCTCGATCGTGCGCGGCCTGGAATACTATACCGGCGCGGTCTTCGAGGCCGAGCTGCTGCTGAAGACCAAGGACGAAAAGGGCCGGGGCGTCCGCTTCGGTTCGATCGGCGGCGGTGGACGCTACGACGACCTCGTCGCCCGGTTCACGGGCGAGCAGGTGCCGGCCACCGGCTTCTCGTTCGGCGTCTCGCGCCTGGTCTCGGCCCTGCGCGCCGCCGGCCGCGACCTTGGCGACCAGGTCCGCGGGCCGGTGGTGGTCATCGCCTTCACCCCTGACGACATGGCCCACTACTTCTCGGTGGTCGGCGAGCTGCGCAGCGCAGGCATCCCGGCCGAGGTCTATCTCGGCTCGGCGGGCATGAAGGCCCAGATGAAGTACGCCGACCGTCGCCTGGCCCCGGCCGCGATCATGCTGGGCGGCGACGAGATCGCCGCCGGCAAGGTGACGATCAAGGATCTGGACCTGGGCCGTGCGCTGTCGTCGGGCGTCGCCGACAATGCCGAATGGCGCGAACAGCGCCCGGGCCAGCAAACCATCAACCGCGCCGACCTGGTCGAGGCGGTGCGCAAGATCATCGAGGCCGGCCAGTGAGCGCCGAACCCGCCGTTCCCGCCGAGCCGCTCGCCGCAATCCGCGCGCCGTTCCTGAGCCAGGACGCCGAGGTCGTCGACGCCCCGATCCTGCAGCCGCTTGGTCTGTTGCTGGAGCTGGTCGGCGAGGCCATGCGTCCGCGCCTGTTCGTCGTCCAGTCCGAAGGCGGGCAGGAGACCTGCCTGCGTCCGGACTTCACCGTCCCGGTGGTCCGCCAACACCTCGAGAGCGGCCGCTCATCCGGCCGCTATTTCTATGAGGGCAAGGCCTTCCGCGCCTCTCCCGAGCCGGGCCGTCCCGACGAGTTCCGTCAGATCGGGCTGGAGAGCTTCGACGGCGCCGCCGGCTCGGTCGTGCAGGCCGACGCCGACATCGCCGCCCTGGCCTGGGGCTCGGCCGTGGCCGGCGGCCGCACCGATCTGTCGCTGTGGCTGGGCGACATCGCCCTGTTCGCCGCTTTCGTGGACACCCTTGGCCTCGCTGCGCCGTTGTCTGCGCGCGTGAAACGCGTCGCCGCGCGCCCGCGCCTGCTCGCCTCCGAACTGGCTCGCGCCGAAGGGCCCGCGTCCTCGCCAGCGGACAACGGCAAGCTTGCCGGCCTGCTGTCGGGCCTGTCGGAAGCCGAGACCGCCACCGTGCTTGAAGAGGTCTGGGCGCTGGCCGGGATCGACCCGGTCGGCGGCCGCGGCCCCGCCGAGATCGCCCAGCGGCTGATCCGGCGCGCCCAGGCGGCTCAGGCCCCGGCCCTGACGCCGGATCAGGCCGACCGCATCCGCCGGTTCCTGGCGATCGAGGATACGCCTTCGGCCGCCTTCGACGCCGTGGCCGAAATCGCCGGGGCAGGCGCGCTGGACGCCCCGCTGGCGGCGTGGGCCGAGCGCTTGGCCCTGCTGCATGCCGCGGGCGTGCCGAGCGATGCGATCCGCTTCGCCACCGCACTGGGCCACGCCTTCGACTATTACGACGGCCTGACCTTCGAGATCCGCTCGGCGGCCTTGGACCCCGAGCGCAGCGTCGCCGTCGGCGGCCGCTATGACAGCCTGCCGTCGCGGCTGGGCGGAACGGCCGACGTGCGGGCCGTCGGATGCGTGGTCCGGCCCTGGCGGGCTTGGGCGGGAGGCGAGTCGTGAGCGAACCCCTTATTCTCGCCGTCCCCTCCAAGGGCCGCCTGAAGGAGCAGGTCGAGGCCTGGCTCGGCGACTGCGGACTGAAATTGTCCGTGGCCGGCGGATCGCGCGGCTACATGGCCGAGCTGAAGGGCGTGCCCGGCATCCAGGTGCGCCTGCTGTCGGCCGGCGACATCGCCGAGGCGCTGGACGCCGGCGAGGTTCACCTCGGCATCACCGGCGAGGATCTGCTGCGTGAGCGCGGCGGCGACGTTGATGCGCGCCTGCTGCTGCTGCGCGCGCTGGGCTTCGGCCGTGCCGATCTTGTGGTCGCCGTGCCCAAGAGCTGGATCGACGTCGAGACCATGGCCGACCTGGAGGAGGTGGGCCACGACCTGCTCGCCCGCTCCGGCCGCCGCATGCGCGTCGCCACCAAGTACCTCGTCCAGACCCGCGCCTTCTTCGCGCGGCACGGCGTCGCCGATTACCGGATCACCGAATCCGGCGGCGCGACCGAGGGCGCGCCCGCCGCCGGCTCGGCCGAGCTGGTGGTCGATATCACCACCACGGGGGCGACCCTTGTCGCCAACGGCCTGAAGGTGCTGAGCGACGGCGTGATCCTGAAGAGTCAGGCCCAACTGACGGCCTCGCTGCGTGCATCCTGGAGCCAAGATCAACTTGCGGCGGCTGAAGGCCTGCTGCGGGTCATCGAGGCGCGCGCCGCGGCCCATGAAAGCGCCACCCTTATCTGGCCGTCCGACCCGCGCGAGGCGCCCGTCGTGGAGGCGCTGGTCGCCAGCGGCGCCAGTCGCCGCCCGAACGGGCTTCTGGTTCCGGCCGGGCGTATCGCCGAAGCGTCGATGGCGCTCACGGCCGCCGGAATCGGCCCGGTCACCGCATCGCGTCCCGACTTCGTCTACGAGGTTGGTTGTGTCTCGAGCGATGAACTACGCAGGCGGGTGCAGTTTTGACGATACCGTCAAAAAGAATCCCAAATCCGGCCGGAAAAGTCCCGCTCGCGGAAATCTGATCCATAATTCGCGGCGCTATCGATTTCGGCGCATTGACTCGGGTCAGAAATTGCCGTTTTCTCAGTCCTGCGAGAGACATGGCGGCTACTAAGTCCGACAGTCTCCGGCGTTTCGGGGAGGAAACGCCCGCTCTACAAGAGCGACTGCTCAAAATAAGGCCCGCTGCGATTATCCCCCGCAGCGGGCCAAATTTTTGCCCGACGAAATTTTTGACTTATATGTCAAAAAATATTCCGGGCCAAAGAAAAGGCGGCGTCCTTGTAGGAGCGCCGCCCATCTCTCCGCATCAGTCGGGCGCTACCAGATCTTCACCCGGTCGCCGGGCGACAGATACATGCCGTCGCCCTGCTTGACCCCGAAGGCCTCGTAGAACGCGTCGATGTTCTTCACCGGCACGTCGACGCGGTACTTCGGCGGCGAGTGCGGGTCGGAGACCAACTGCTGGCGCATCATGTCCTCGCGGTACTTGCCGCGCCACACCTGGGCCCAGCCGAGGAAGACGCGCTGATCGCCGGTCTGGCCTTCGATCACCGGCGCAGGCTGCCCCTTCAGCGACAGCCGATATGCGTCCAGCGCCACCAGCAGACCGCCCAGGTCGGCGATGTTCTCGCCCATGGTCAGATCGCCGTTGATGTGCGCGCCGGGCAGCACCTCGACCGCGGAGTATTGCTTGCCGAACTTCTCGGCCTGCGCGTTGAACTTCGCGGCGTCCTCGGCGGTCCACCATTCGGCCAGGCGCCCGTCGCCGTCCGACTTGCGGCCCTGATCGTCGAAGCCGTGGATGATCTCGTGGCCGATCACCCCGCCGATGGCGCCGTAGTTCACCGCCGGGTCGCCATCCGGGTCGAAGAACGGCGGCTGCAGGATGGCGGCCGGGAACGCGATCTCGTTCTTGGTGGACAGGTAGTAGGCGTTGATCGTCGCCGGGGTCATCAGCCACTCGGTCTTGTCGACCGGGCCGCCCAGGCGCGCGACGCGATAGTCCCAGTCGAAGGCGCTGGCCCGCTTGACGTTGCCATAGAGGTCGCCGTCCTTGACCTCGATGGCCGAGAGGTCGCGCCACTTGTCGGGGTAGCCGATCTTCGAGCCGAACTTGGAGAGCTTCTCCAGGGCCTTGGTCTTGGTCTCCGGGCTCATCCAGTCGAGGTTCTCGATCCGGCCCTTCATGGCGACTTTGATGTTGGCGACCAGCGCCTCCATCTTGGCCTTGCTCTCCGGCGGGAAGTAGGCCGCGACATAGAGCTTGCCCAGCGGGTCGCCCAGGTTGTTGTCGGTCGCCGCCACCGCGCGCTTCCAGCGCGGACGCTGCTCGGGCTGGCCGGACAAGGTCTTGTTGCGGAACTCGAAGCTGGCCTGGACGAAGTCTTTCGACAGGTAAGGCGCGGCCTGGTCGACCAGATGGAACGCCGACCACGCCTTCAGGGTGTCCAGCGGCGCGTCGGCGAAGATCTTGGCGATCTTGGGGAAGGCGGTGTTCTGCGCGACCACGACTCGGTCGGCCTTCTCCAGGTTCGCGCCCTTGAGGTACGCGGCCCAGTCGAAGCCCGGGGCGTACTTCTGCAGGTCGGCGACCGAGAACGGGTTGTAGGTCTTGTCGTCGTCGCGGCTCTCGGCCCGGGTCCACGAGGACTCGGCGATCTGGGTCTCCAGGGCGACGATCGCTGCGGCGTGCTCGGCGGGCTTGTCCCAGCCGGCCAGGGTCAACTGCTTGGCGACATAGGCCTCATAGGCGGCCTTCTGGGTCTTGAAGCGGTCGCTCAGATAGTAGTCGCGGTCGGGCATGCCCAGGCCGCCCTGGTTGATATAGGTCGTGTACTGATCAGGCGCCTTGGCGTCGTCGTGGATGTAGGCGCCGAAGAACGAGCCGCCGAACTGGCGCATGGTCGCGCCCATCAGGCCGGCCAACTCGGTCTTGGTCTTGATCTTGCGGATCGCAGCCAGGTCCCCGGCCAGCGGCTTGGCGCCCAGGGCGTCGACCTTCGCCTCGTCCATGTAGCTGCGATAGAAGGCGCCGACCTGGGCTTCCTCGCCGGTCGCCGCCTTGTTGGTCGCGGCCTTCTCGGCCACGGCGCGCATGCGTTGCTGCGAAAGGTCCTGCAGCGCATCGAAGGCGCCAAAGCGAGAGCGGTCCGACGGGATCTCGAGCTTCTTCAGATAGGCGCCGTTGGCGTATTCGAAGAAGTCGTGCGACGGCGCGACGGAGGTGTCGCGGCCCGCCGTGTCGAAGCCCCAGGGTCCCATCCGGGGCGCCTTTGAAAGGTCCGGCAGGTCGTCCGCCAGCGCCGGAGCCGACACGCAGAGAAGGGCCGCGGCGGAAGCCGCGCCCAGCCAAAGGATCTTCATCGGTATTATCGAGCCTTCTGAAGGTCTTAAACAGGTCGGGCGCGACCGTGGACCGGCCGCGCCCGACAAGGCACGTTACTTTTTTGTTACGTTAGGCGTCGGTGGCCAGGGCGGCGATGGCCTGAGCCTTCAGCGCCTTGTAGTCCAGCTTGCCGTTCGGGGCGCGGGCCACGGGGGCCAGCACCAGTTCGCGCGGGGCCTTGTAGTCGGCCAGCAGGCTCTTCACGTGGGCCGACAGGTCGGCCAGCGTCGGCAGGTTTTCGCCGCCGAAGTCCACAATGGCGCCGATCCGCTCGCCGAAGCGCGGGTCGGGCAGGCCGACCACGGCCGCGTCGCGCACGCCCGGGAACCGCTTCAGAGCTTCCTCGACCTCTTCCGGGAAGACCTTCTCGCCGCCGGTGTTGATCACCTGCGAGCCGCGGCCCAGCAGGGTGATCGAGCCGTCCGTCTCGACGGTCGCCCAGTCGCCCGGAACGCTCCAGCGGCGGCCTTCGAAGGTGCGGAAGGTCTTGGCCGACTTTTCCTCGTCCTTGTAGTAGCCGACCGGGGTGTGGCCGCCGACGGCCACCAGGCCGCGGACGCCCGAACCGGCTTCGACGCGCACGCCGTCCTCGGTGAACACCGCCGCATTCGGGCCGGTCACGAACTTCGCGGTGCTGGTGGCTTGGCCGGCGCCGGACGTCGACGACGCCAAGCCCAGGGCTTCCGAAGAGCCCAGGCTGTCCATCAGCATCACGTTCGGCAGGTGCTTCAGCAGGCCCTGCTTGTTCTCCAGGCCCCACATGGCGCCCGACGAGGCGATGCGCTTCAGCGACGGCATGGCCCAGCGGCCGGGATTGGCCTCCAGCGTCTCGAGCATCGGCGCGGCGAAGGCCGGGCCGACGATGATCAGGCCCGACGCCTCCAGGCGCTCGACTTCGTCGAACAGCACGGCCGGATCGAACTTGCGGCCGGTCAGGGTCGCCACCGCGCCGCCGCCGATCAGGGTGCCGAACGAGATGAACTGGCCAGTGGCGTGCATCAGCGGCGCGACCGGGATCGTGATGTTGAGAGGCGCGCCCGAGGCGTCGACGGCCTTGGCGCGTTCGCCGGCCTCTTCCACGCGCTCGATCGGGCCCAGGCCCAGCAGCAGGTTGGCGCCGCCGCCCAGGGCCTTGAACAGATCCTCCTGGCGCCACATCACGCCCTTGGGCATGCCGGTCGTGCCGCCGGTGTACATGATCAGCAGGTCGTCGGCGGTGCGGCCCCAGGGAGCCTCGAACCGATCGGCGCCGGCCGCGACGATGGCGTCGTAGTCCGCCGCCCATTCCGGGACCGGATGGCCGGCTTCCGGCACCGCGATCCAGATCTTCACCTTGGGCAGGCGGCCGCGCACCTTGTCGGCCATTTCGGCGAACGACGCGTGGAACACCACGGCCTCGGCGTCGGCGTTGTCGAACAGGTAGGTCAGCTCGTCGCCGCCGTAGCGATAGTTGGTGTTGAACGGCGCCAGGCCGGCCTTGAAGGCGGCGTAGTAGCTCTCGAGATACTCGGGGCCGTTATAGAGGTAGGCCGCGACCTTCGACTGCTGGCTCAGGCCGGCGTCGACCATGGCCTTGGCCAGGGCGTTCGCCCGGCGGTCGAACTCATTCCAGGTGATCTTCCGCTCGCCGTGGATCAGGGCGGGGCGATCAGGTGTGGCGCTCGCCACGGACTCCCAAAGGTTGGCATAATTCCAAACCAAGACGATCCTCCATTCTTAAAATATGGAGGGCATAGACGACGTGGGGGGCGGCGCTGTCAACGCCGCCCGTTGGCCGTCGCGCCGCCTTGTCGCGCAACGCCTCAGTGATGGTGATGGGCTTCGGCCGCCGGCGCCTTGCCGGGAGCTGCGCCCGGCGCTGCGGCGGCCACCTGGAACTCGACCTTCAGCCGCGCGCCGCTCTTGAACACCAGCGTCGCCGGCAGCTTGTCGCCGAGCTTGGTCGGCTTGGTCAGGCCCAGGAACATGACGTGATAGCCGCCAGGGGCGAAGGCCACCTGCTTGCCCGGCGGGATCGTCACCCCGGCGTCCTGGCGCTCCATCTTCATGACGCCGCCGGCGGTGGAGGTGCGATGCACCTCGGTCTTGCGCGCGGCCGTGGTCTCGACGGCGACCAGGGCGTCGGCCGCCGCGCCGCGATTGACGATGGTCAGGAACCCGCCGCCGTTGCCGCCCGCCGCGGCGGGGCGGCTCCAGGGGCTGACGGCCTCCAGCGCGCCAAGTCGGTAGGTCGCCGCCTGTGAGGCGCCGGAGAAGGCCAGAACCGCCGCGGCGGCGAGGATCGGAAGATGTCGCATGGGGCTTCCTCTAGTGCTGATGGGCTTCGGCCGAAGCGGCCTTGGGCGTGACGACGAGCGCCGGGGCAGGATGGGAGGCGCGCTCGCCCGGAGCGGGAATCTCCGTCCACTGGCTCTGCTCGGCGCCGCAGGACTGAACGGTAGGGAAATAGAGGTTCGCCGCTTCGTCGGGCAGTTTGAACAGCACCGCGAACTCGTCGAACTGGTCGGCGGGCAGCTCGCCGCGCCAGGTCAGGGCCGTGACCTTGCCGTCCTGGCGCTCGATTTCCAGCGCCCAGCCGGGTTTCGGCTGGGGCCGGGCCGAGGCCATCTGCGGCGGGATCTCGATGCGCAGCGCCGTGGTCGCGGCCTCGCCGCAACCGTGTCCGACGCGGAAGACGACCGCCTGGTAGGCGCCAGCGCTCGCGCGGCCGGGGTCGGCGACCACGTGCGCGGCGGCGGCCGCGGGCAGGGCGGCGATGGCCGCCGCGCCGATCATCAGGGTTCTCAGAACGCCCATGTCACGCCTCCGAACACCGAACGGCCTTCGCCGGGATAAAAGACCGCCTTCGACGCGCTCGGCAGCCGCGCGTCGGTGATGGCGCTGAAGTTCGAGACGTACCGCTCGTCGGCCAGGTTCCGGGCCTCGACGAACAGGCTGACCCCATTGGGGCCGCGCCAGCCGCCGCCCAGCGACCAGACCGCATAGGACGGCGCCTTCAAGGTGTTGGCGTAGTCCACATAGGTGTCTGTGATCGACCATTCGACCGAGGGCGCGATGAACCAGCCGCTGGCGTGATCGTAGCGCAGTTCGGCCCTGTAGAGGTGCTCCGGAACGACCGGCAGCCGGTTGTCGCCATAGACGCTGTCGCCATCGAAGTGGAAGTCCGACCAGGCGTAGGTCTGGCGCAGCCGCGCGCCGCCGATGCGCCAGTCCACCCCGGCCTCCAGGCCCTGGTGGATCGTCGGGCCGGCGTTGAAGGTCGCGGCCGGGATGCTGGGCGAAACCACGAAGTTCAGCAGCTCGTTTTCGAGTTCGGCGCGGTAGAGCGCGAGATCCCAAGAGAAGGCGCCGCGCCGGCCGCGCGTCCCCACCTCGGCGGTCCAGGCCTCCTGGGCTTCCAGCGGCGCAAAGCCGACGAACGGCCCGGTCTGGGCCAGGGCGCTGAAGTTCGGCGGCTCGACCGACTTGGTCAGGTTGGCGAAGGCCTGGGCGCCGTCCTGCGCCTGCCACAGCAGGCCGATCCGCGGCGCGAACCACTCATAGGTGATGGAGCGGTCGGCGGTCGGGTTGAGGTTGTTGCGGAACTGCCGGTTGGCCGAGCCCAGCGACCCGCCGCCGACCACGGCCAGCTGGTCGGTCACGAACACGCGGCCCTCGGCGAAGACGTCCAGCGCGCGGGCGTTCTGCCGGCTGTCCGCCCGTTTCTCGCCCTTCGACGACTTCAGGTTCACCCATTGCAGCGCGTCGAGGTCGCCCAGCCGCGCCGAGGCGCCGACGAATAGATCAGCGCGGCGGCCGGCCACTTCGCCCTCGACGTCCAGCCGCCCGAATGCGCCCCAGTTGCGGCTTTCCTGGTCGATGACCTGGAAGATCGGGTGGTCCAGGTCCTTCCAAGCGGCATAGACGCCGCCCTCGAAGACCGCGTTGTCGGCCACACGCCAGCGTGTCTGCAGGGTTCCGCGCACGCTGCGCATGTTGCGCTGGTACTCGTTCGCCAGGTTGCCGGGACTGGCCTTGCGCGGGTTGTCGAGCGCCTGGGCGAGCTCGACCGAGCCGGGGATCTCCTGGTCGACATTGTGCCCCGACAGGATGAAGCGCAGTTCCTGGTCCTCGCCGAAAGTGCGGCCGACGTTGAGCGAGACGTGCTGGGCGGTCTGGTCGCTCTGTTCGCGCCAGCCATTGGCGGAAATGGCTGTGGCGGCGGCGAACATGTCCCACTCGCCCCACTGCCGGGCGACCTCGCCGTGGCCGCGGATCGTGCGGTACGAGCCGCCGTCCAACCGCAGCATGTTCCGGGCGCCGGCGTCCTTGCCGGTCGGCGTGACCATGTTGATCGCCCCGCCCAGCAGCGCGCCGCCGAAGCGCAGGGCGTTGCCGCCCTTGTAGACCTCGGTGAAGCGGGCGATCAGCGGATCGATCTGCTGGAAGTCGCCGAAGCCGTCGGCTTCGTTGAACGGCACCCCGTCCTGGGCCAGCAGGGTTCCGCGGTTGTGGTTGGGGTTCCCGATGCCCGACCCGCGGATCGCCAGGCGCGTATCGTCGCCCCACTTCTTCTGGGCGTAGACGCCCGGCACGTCGCGCAGGGTTTCGGACAGCCCCTGGGCATAGCGGTCGCGATAGGCCTCGGCGGAGATCACCGCCACGGCGCCCGGGGTCTCCGATAGCCGGCGGCGGGCGTCGGCGACGACCGGCGGGTCTTCGGGATCGGGATTGGCGGTGACGATCACCGCATCAACCAGCGCCCCGGCTTCGTCGGCGTGGGCGAGGGCGGGCATGGAAAGGGCCGTGGCGGCGAGCAGCAGCGCGCGCGGCGAGGCGCGCAGGAAAGCGAACATGTTCAAGAAGGTCCCTGGACGAACGAGAGAAGCCGCAGGCGCTCAAGCGCATGCGGGCGAATTCAGCTCAGACGTTCAGGGCAGGCGGGCCTTGGCCAGGCGGGCGCGGCGGCGCGCGGGCGCGCGGCTGCAGGGGTTGCACGGGCGTGGCGTGGCGGACCACGACGGCGGCGTAGGCGACGGGCGCGACGGCCAGTTCGGGGGTGACGACGACCGCGAGGGTTGCGGCCAGGCAGTCGTGACAGGGCAGGCCGGCGAAGCCGCCTTTGCGCTCCTTGCCGTCGGCGCCGATGACGACCGTCTTGGCCCCGTCTTCGGTGCAGAGCTCGACGCGGACGGTCGAAAGCGATTCGGTCGCCATGGCCGCAGCCGGCAGCAACGCCTGGGCGAGCAGAGCCACGAGGGCCGCCAGGACCCCCAGGCTCGCCCGCGCTGCGCGCTTTTTTCGGCCGAAGTGCATGGGCGGGCGTCTTAAGGGCAGGGCGATGGGTTACGCAAGAGGCGTCGAAACCCCATAGTGGCGCTCATCACAGAAGGAGAGCGCATGGAAGGTCACGTTTCGCCTGGCGAATACAAGGACGTCGTTCTCTTTCTCGCTACCGCCGGCGTGATCGTGCCCTTGTTCCGCCGTTGGCGGATCAGCCCCATTCTCGGGTTCCTCGGCGCCGGTGTCGTGCTTGGTCCGTTCGGGCTGGGCGCGCTCAGCGACAACTTCCCGTGGCTCTCCTACTTCACCATCGCCAACGCCGGCGAGATCGCCCAGCTCGCCGAGTTCGGCGTCGTCTTCCTGCTGTTCATGATCGGGCTGGAGCTCTCATGGGAGCGCCTGCGCCTGATGCGCCGGTGGGTGTTCGGCATGGGCGCGCTGCAGGTGACGCTCTGCCTGGCGGCGATCGCCCTGGCCGGCATGACTCTGGGCCTCGACATCGCGCCGGCCGTGGCGATCGGCGCGGCGCTGGCCCTGTCCTCGACCGCCGTGGTCATGCAGATCCTGACCGAGCACAAGCGCCAGCACTCTCCCGCCGGCCGCGCGACCTTCTCGGTGCTGCTGTTCCAGGACCTCGCGGTCGCCCCGATCCTTGTCACCCTGGCGATCCTTGGCCGAAGCGGCGACGGCGAGGCGTTCTCACCGCGCCTGCTGCTGGCCTTCGCGCCGGCGGCGCTGGGGGTGATGATCCTGGTCGCCTTCGGGCGGCTGCTGCTGCGTCCGATGCTCAAGTCCGTCGCGCGGGCGAAGAGCGAAGAGCTGTTCATGGCCGCCTGCCTGCTGGTGGTCATCGGCGCCGGGCTGGTCAGCGCGCTGACCGGCCTGTCCATGGCGCTGGGCGCCTTTATCGCCGGCCTGCTGCTGGCCGAGACCGAGTACCGCCACGAGGTCGAGGTCACCATCGAGCCGTTCAAGGGCCTGTTGCTCGGGCTCTTCTTCCTCTCGGTCGGCATCGGCCTCGACCTGTCGCTGCTGGCGGCCAAGCCCCTGGCGATCCTGGGCATGTCGGTCGGGGTGGTGGCGCTGAACGCGACGGTGGTCTTCGGCCTGGGCCGGCTGTTCGGCCTGCCGTGGCGCGGAGCTATGGAGGCCGGGCTGTTGCTCGCGGGCGGCGGCGAGTTCGCCTACGTGATCCTGTCGGCCGCCATGGGCGACGGCATCGTACCGCGCCCCCTGGGCCAGATGGTGCTGGTGTCGTCGACCATCTCGATGATGTGCATTCCGCTGCTGGCGGCGCTGGGCCTGAAGCTGGGCGGCCGAAAGACCGGCGGCCAGGGGCTGGCCCCCGACCCGGTCGCGTCGCCCGCGGGCGACGGATCGGACGGCGAGGCCCCCAAGGTGCTGGTCGTCGGCTACGGCCGGGTCGGCAAGCTGGTCGGCGACATGCTCCATCGGCACGACATCGCCTGGGTCGCGGCGGAGCGCGATCCCAAGCTGGTCGAGGCCGCCCGCCACGCCGGCGAGGCGATCTATTTCGGCGACGCCTCGCGGCCGGAGTTCCTGCGCCGCTGCGGGCTGGAGACGGCGCCGGCCCTTGTCGTGACGATGGATTCGCCCGACGGCGTCGAGGCGATCGTGGCCACCGCCCGCGCCATGCGCCCCGATCTGACCATCGTCGCCCGCGCCCGCGACGCGCGGCAGGCCCAGCGGCTCTACGAGCTGGGCGCCACCGACGCGGTGCCCGAGACGGTTGAAGCTAGTTTACAATTGTCCGAAGCAGTTCTCGTTGAGATCGGCGTGCCAATGGGGCTAATCATCGCATCCATCCACGAGCGGCGGGACGAGTACCGAAAGGCGCTCAATCGACCCGAGGCGCTGGGCGGGCGGGTTCGCCGCTACCGGCGCGCGCAAGAAAACTGACTGCCGATTTGGAACTAAGCCGTGGGGCTCACGTTGTCCGCTCGAACCGGGGGCGGGATTCGCGTCTTAGGCGAGGGGGAAATGTCGTCCATTCCATCGAGAACGTGCCAACCGCATGCGGACCATCGCGTGCGGCGCGGGCTGGACGGGTCTGGCAAGTGCGCCCATAGTTCAAGAGAATCAAACGGCTCCGGCCGCTTGCCGATGGCGCTGCGCAGCGCGGCGGCTTTGGTGACCGGAGTTGCAAACAAGAGATTCGGCGCCGTGATGCACATTAGGCGCATCGCCGGCGACCGGACGGGAGACGTGTCTCTCGCCCCGAAGTTGATCGCCGAGGGGAAGAATGTGTAACGTCCTGTGGTTGGTCTGAAGGGCGTCAGCGAATTGGCGGAGGTGTTGCCTCAGCGACACTTTCGTAATGGTTCGGCCTTGATATAACAGCGCTGGGTCATTTGGCCGCAGCAGAGGGCAAGAGAGGGCTCTGAATATGAAATTCAAACTCCTAGCGGGGGCTGCCCTGGCTGCGGTCTTCGCCGCGTCGGGAGCTTCGGCTCAAGAAGTCGGTTGGTACGGCGCTGTCGACCTCGGCTATCACTGGCCGGACGGCATCGACGGTGAATCGTCGAACAACTCGGCTGGCGGCTCTCCGTACAACTGGACGTTCAACCAGGAAGAAGATTGGACCGGCTTTGCCCGTCTCGGCTACCAGCTGAACGAGCATTGGCGCGTTGAACTCGAAGGCGGCTATCGTCCGGGCGACATCGAGTCGATCCGCGGTGGCTCCAACAACTCCATCCTCGGCCTCTGCACCCCCGGTGTGGTTCGCTCCGCTGCTGCGCCGAACTGCGGCTCGGCCTCGGGCGACGTCACGTCGTGGACCGTGATGGGTAACGTGATTTATGACATCGCCCCTGGCGCGGTCATCAATCCGTTCATCGGCGCCGGTATCGGTATCAACCACGTCTCGGTTGACTCCGTCGGTCAGTTCTCGTCGGTCACTGGCGCGTTCAGCGCGACCAACCCGTCGATCCAGAACCTGTCCATCGATGACGACGACACGGCCCTGGCCTGGCAACTGATCGCCGGTCTGGCCTGGCGCGCCACCGATCGCCTCAACGTCGACCTGACCTACCGCTACCTGGGTGGTTCGGACCTCGACTTCGCGTCGGTCGGTTCGCACGCTCTGCAGCCGGGCGTCTTCTCGGGCGAATACAAGGACCAGTCGGTGACCGTCGGCCTGCGCTACTCGTTCGCGCCGCCGCCGCCCCCGCCGCCGCCTCCGCCGCCCCCGCCGCCTCCGCCCCCGCCGCCGCCTCCTCCGCCGCCGCCTCCGCCGGCGTATGAAGCCAAGCAATTCATCGTCTACTTCCCGTTCGATCAGTACGTCCTGACGCCGGAAGCTCAGACGGTGGTTCAGGAAGCTGCGACCTACGCGACCAGCGGCAACGCGACTCGCCTGATCGTGGTCGGCCACACCGACACCTCGGGTTCGGCTGCGTACAACGTCCGCCTGTCGGAACGTCGTGCTAAGGCCACCGCCGACGCCCTCGTGGGCCTGGGCGTGAACCAAGCCGCGCTGCAAGTGGATTGGAAGGGCGAAACGCAACTCGCCGTCCCGACCGCTGACGGCGTGAAGGAACCGCTGAACCGCCGCTCGACGATCGACATCAACTTCTAAGTCGATCTCGGCGTCAGCCGAACTAGCGGAGAGCCCGGCCGAAAGGCCGGGCTCTTTTGCTTTGGGGCCTCGCAGCCTTCGGCCTGGATCGGCGTTGTTCAAGCTCCACCGCGGCCGGTGGTCCGGGGGCTTTGATGACGTTCGACCAGGGATTGGCTTTCGGCCTCATCGCCGTGACCATCGCCGCCTTCATCTGGGGGCGGTTCCGCTATGACGTGGTGGCGGTGTGCGCGCTGCTGGCCGGCGTCGCCATCGGGGTCGTTCCGGCCAAGCAGGCCTTCGACGGCTTCTCCAACGACATCACGGTGATCATCGCCGCGGCCCTGGTGGTCAGCGCCGCCTTCGCCAAGTCCGGCATCGTCGAGGCGGTGCTGCGGCCCCTGATCCCGCGCCTGAAGACCGAGCGCAGCCAGGTTCCCGTGCTCACCGCCGCCGTCACCCTGCTCTCGACCGCGACCAAGAACGTCGGCGCGCTGGCCATTCTGATGCCGGTGGCGCTGCAGCTGTCGCGGCGCACGGGCTCCTCGCCCTCGCGGCTGCTGATGCCGATGGCGTTCGGCGCGATGCTGGGCGGCATCGTCACCCTGGTCGGCACCGCGCCCAACATCATCGTCTCGCAGGTCCGCGAGGAACTGCTGGGCGAGCCGTTCGGCATGTACGACTACACGCCGGTCGGCCTGGCCCTCGCGGCGCTGGGCTTCGCGTTCCTCGCCTTCGCCTACCGGATCTTGCCCAAGGACCGGGCCCCGGCGGTGAACATCGAGGAGGCGCTCGCCGCCAACGCCTACATCACCGAGGTCGAGGCTCCGGAGGATTGGGCGCTCGCCAAGACCCGCATCGGCGACCTCCACGACCTTGCCGCCGGCGAGGCCCGGGTGATGATGCTGGTCAGCGGCGGGCGACGGCGGGCGCGGCCGCACCCCAACACCAAGGTCCGGCCGGGCGACGTCCTGCTGCTGCAGGGCGAGCCGCAGGCGCTGGACGAGCTGATCAACCGCGGCAAGCTGCGCCTGACCCGCGCCGACCGGCCCGTCGCCATGGAGGAGCCGACCGACGAGGTCCGCGTGGTCGAGGCGGTGGTCGGCGGCGAATCGGAGCTGATCGGCCGTTCGGCCCAGCAGTCCGACCTCTACGGCCAGCATGGCGTGAACCTGCTGGCGGTTAGCCGCTCGGGCTATGATCTCAAGCAGAACATCAACCGCATCCGGCTGCGCTCAGGGGACATCCTCGTCCTGCAGGGCAGCGAGCGAACCCTGCCCGCCGCGCTGGCCGCGCTGGGCCTGTTGCCGCTCGCCGAACGCGAGGTGCGGCTTGGCGGCATCCGTCACGCCATCGCCCCGGCCGCGATCCTGGCGACCGCGATGATCCTGGTGGCTTTCCAGGTGGTCCCGGTGGCGATCGCGTTCTTCGGGGCCGCGGTGACGATGATCGTCCTCGGCGCCCTGCGGATGCGCGAGGCCTACGCCGCCGTCGACGGCCCCCTGATCGTGCTGATCGCCGCGATGATCCCGGTCTCCGAGGCGATCTCCACCACCGGCGGCGCGGAGCTGATCGGCAGCTGGCTCTCGACCCTCTTCCGCGGTCAGTCGCCAATGATCGCCCTGGTCTCGATCATGGCGGTGGCCATGGCGGCGACGCCGTTCCTCAACAACGCCGCCACCGTGCTGATCGTCGCGCCGGTAGGGGCCAGCATGGCGCGCCAGCTGGGCCTGAACCCCGACCCGTTCCTGATGGCGGTGGCGGTCGGGGCGGCGTCGGACTTCCTCACGCCCATCGGCCACCAGTGCAACACCCTGGTCATGGGACCGGGCGGCTACCGGTTCGGCGACTATGCCCGGCTCGGCGCGCCCCTGACCCTGCTGGTGCTGGTCGTGGGCGCGCCGCTGATCGCCTGGTTCTGGCCGTTGAGCGGCGGCTAGAGCGCCGCCAGACGTCCCGCTGAAGCCTAGCTCGCGATCAGGATCCAGGCGCCGATCGCCGCGAAGGACGCGGCGGCCGCCCAGCGGATGTACTTGAGCGGCAGGCGCGTGGCCGCCGCCTCGCCGATCAGGACCGCCGGCACATTGGCGATCATCATGCCCAGGGTCGTGCCGGCTGCGATCACCAGCACCTGGTCGAACTTGGCGGCCAGGGCGACGGTCGCGACCTGGGTCTTGTCCCCCATTTCGACGAAGAAGAACGCGACCAGCGTGGTCAGGAACACGCCCGCGCGATCCTTGGGCCGGTCGCTTTCTTCGAACTTGTCAGGGATCAGCGCCCAGAGGCCGAAGCCGATGAAGGCCAGGCCCAGCACCCACTTCATCCAGGGACCATTGAGGAGGGCCGCGGCTGCGACGCCGACCCAGGCCGCCAGTGCGTGGTTGGCGATGGTGGCGACCAGAATGCCGAGGATGATCGGCGCGGGCTTGCGGAACCGGGCGGCCAGCAGAATGGCCAGCAACTGGGTCTTGTCGCCGATTTCAGCGACAGCCACGAGGCCGGTGGAGACGAGGAAGGCTTCCATGGAGTCAGGCGTCCGGGCGGGGTCGAGGCATACCAATGGCCTTCCGCGCCGCCGACCCCGCTATGGACCGACGCACGAAAGCCAAAGGTCTCGCCAAGCGCCTGGGCCGCCGAAGCGACTCAGGGTCTTTGCCGGACACGCCATGCCTTGCGGCAAGTTTGTTGACGTGTCCCCCGCTGGAGTTACGGGCGGCTACTCCCCAGTGACGGCGTGTGGATAGGGTGGTGGTCGCCGGTGGGCAAGTGCGAACGACTCGCACCGGAAGCGCCCCCAGTTTTCACAGTCGCGTGAGCGGCGGCCTTGTCCGAGCGCAGCCAGCCTGTGGAAAACTCAAGCCCGCCAAGCCCTGGCTGCAAAGGTAAATGCGGCGTTAACGAAATTCTCGTGGGGATGACCGCTCCAGACCGTTGACGAGTCATTAGCCTTCATGGCCCCATATGAAGCGTATCGGGGGCGGGGCAGCCACTAGATATAGCGATAGGTACGGCCGGGCGGTGTCCCGGAGGCAAAGCGTCTGATAGTTATGGGTTTTGGGGCATGAGCAGCGGCGAAGCGGTGATGCGGACGGTTTCGGAAGCGACCCAGACGGCTCCTGCCGCTGAACGGCCGCAGCTCCAGTTGGTTCGAAAGGTCGAGGTCGATCGCTCGCGCGACGCCCTGCTGACCGATTTCGGCAAAACCACTCTCGAAGACCGCTACCTGCTGGCGGGCGAGAGCTATCAGGACATGTTCGCCCGCGTCGCGACGGCCTATGCCGACGACGCCGAGCACGCCCAGCGGATCTACGACTACATCTCGAACCTCTGGTTCATGCCCGCCACCCCGGTGCTCTCGAACGGCGGCGCCGGTCGCGGCCTGCCGATCTCCTGCTTCCTGAACGCGGTCGGCGATTCGCTCGACGGCATCCAGAGCGTCTGGAACGAGAACGTTGCGCTGGCCTCCAACGGCGGCGGCATCGGCACCTACTGGGGCGGCGTCCGGTCGATCGGCGAGAAGGTCAAGGGCGCGGGCCAGACCAGCGGCATCATCCCCTTCATCCGCGTGATGGACTCGCTGACCCTGGCGATCAGCCAAGGCTCGCTGCGCCGCGGCTCGGCGGCGGTCTATCTCGACATCCATCACCCGGAGATCGAGGAGTTCCTCGAGATCCGCAAGCCGTCGGGCGACTTCAACCGCAAGTCCCTGAACCTGCACCACGGCATCAACATCACCGACGAGTTCATGGAAGCCGTGCGCGAAGGGGCCATGTTCGGCCTGCGCTCGCCCAAGGACCAGGAAGTCCTGCGCGAGGTCGACGCCCGCTCGCTGTGGCAGAAGATCCTCGAGATCCGCCTGCAGACCGGCGAGCCCTACCTGATCTTCTCCGACACCGTGAACCGCTCGATGCCGCAGCATCAGCGCGACCTCGGCCTGTCGGTGCGCCAGTCGAACCTGTGCTCGGAGATCATGCTCCACACCGGGACCGACCACCTGGGTCACGAGCGGACGGCCGTCTGCTGCCTGTCCTCGGTCAACGCCGAGAAGTTCATGGAGTGGCGCGACCACCCGACCTTCATCGAGGACGTCATGCGCTTCCTCGACAACGTGCTGGAAGACTTCATCCGCAGCGCGCCGCCGGAAATGAAGAACGCCGTCTATGCCGCGCGTCGCGAGCGTTCGGTGGGCCTGGGCCTGATGGGCTTCCACTCGTTCCTGCAGATGCAGAACGTGCCGTTCGAGAGCGCTCTGGCCAAGAGCTGGAACATGCGCCTCTTCAAGCACCTGCGCCGCCAGTGCGACGCGGCCTCGCGCACCCTGGCCGCCGAACGCGGCGCCTGCCCGGATGCGGCCGAAAAGGGCGTGATGGAGCGCTTCAGCCACAAGCTGGCCATCGCCCCGACCGCTTCGATCTCGATCATCTGCGGCGGCACCAGCGCCGGCATCGAGCCGATCCCGGCCAACATCTACAGCCACAAGACCCTGTCGGGCACCTTCGCGGTCAAGAACCCCTACCTCGAGCGCCTTCTGGACGAGAAGGGCAAGAACACCTCGCAGGTCTGGGACACGATCCTGGAGAACGAAGGTTCGGTTCAGCACCTCGACTTCCTCAGCCAGGATGAGAAGGACGTCTACAAGACCGCCTTCGAACTCGATCAGCGCTGGGTCATCGAACTGGCCGCCGACCGCACCCCGGACATCTGCCAGTCCCAGTCGGTCAACGTCTTCCTGCCGGGCGACGTCGACAAGTGGGACCTGCACATGCTGCACTGGCAGGCCTGGGAGCGCGGCTGCAAGTCGCTCTACTACCTGCGCTCCAAGTCGGTGCAGCGCGCCGCCCACGCCGGCGGCGAGGGCGTGGCCATGGTCATCGACGCCCCGTCGGAGCGGACCGACTACGAGGAATGCCTCGCCTGCCAATAGGCCGCTTCTAGTGGCGGTTCCTTCCCCCGGGCGGGGCAGGGACCGCGGCCGAGCCAAGCTGACGATCGAGGGGCCTAGCGCCCCTCGACTGCGTTCAGGGCGACCGCCCGTCAGAACGCTGCGCTGAGTTCATCGCGCACAAATTGCATGCAAAATCCTGATCTTGTGCCGGTTTGGCACGAGCCCGGGTCAAACCGCGCGCCACCTCAGGTGTAAACCCGATGTGACGCATCGGTGGGGAACGGAAATTCCGTTTGCGTCATTCCACCATCATGGAAGGATGCTTGTTGGGCCGCACGCTCAACGATGCGGTACGGGAGGTTCGCTTATGAGGCTGTTGGCTGGGCTGGCCATCGCCTTGAGTTTTGGCGCAGTGACCACGGTCGCCGCGCAATCACCGAGGCCTGGCGGCGCCACGGATCTGAAGGACGCGGCTTTCGCGCCCGACAAGGCGCCGAAGATACGGCAGGACGACTTCTCGAACCTCGTCGAGCGTGAGCAGTTCGCCCCGGACGGCGCCCCGGTCCGCTGGACCACCAACAACTTCCAACTCGGCAAGACGGCTCGCGGTTCGGTCGATTCGATGCGCCTCAGCGTCGGCGGCGCGGTGCGCTCGCCCAGCGGCCTGCCCGCGAACATCGATCCCCGCGCCGCGCAGTTCGACGCCGACGCCTATGAGATCGCCGTGACCCGCGACTGGGCGCCGGTGCGCTTCGACGCCGGCGACCTGGATGTGCGCGTCACCCCGCACACCGGCGTCGGGGTTTCCAACAGCGGCGGCCAGGCCGAGGCCGGCGCCACCCTGACCGTCGCCCAGAAGCGCGACGACGCCGTCGAGGACCGCCTCAACGATATCGGCGTGCGTGACGGCAAGGCCTATGGCGACCAGGGCCGCTGGTACCTGTTCGCCGCCGCCAGCGGCCGCGCGGTCGGCCTGAACGTCCTGCGCAACGACAACGGCTGGGACCGCCAGGGCTGGACCACCGATCAGTCCAGCGCCCTGGTCGGGGACGCCCATGTCGGCGTCGCCTACCGCAAGGGCGCGATGCAGACCTCGTTCGGCTACATCCACCGCGAGGTGAAGGGCGAGCACATGGTCTACGGCCAGGACACCAAGGAGGACTCGGTGGTGGCCTTCACCTTCTCGCTGAAGCCGCAGAAGTGACGCAGCCTTTCGGGGCTTGAGATATATCGGAATGCCGCTATGACGGGGCCTGCAGCGCGTCCCGTGCTTCCGTAAGCGTTTACGTCAGCCAACGCATCCGCCTCACCCAGCCGGGCGAGGGTTCAGGTCCCTGGCGGGCCGGATGCATCGCGCGGCGCTTACGGAGTCTTCCATGTCTGCTTTCCCTCGCCGGTTGCCCGCGCGCTATGCCGGCGTCGTCATGCCTTTCGTGCTCTCGATCCTGATGACCTTCCTGGTGTCGGGCATCTCGACGCTCAAGAGCGTCGGCGCGACGCCGGCCATGCCCGCCGCCTGGATGGGCGCCTGGGGCGTCTCCTGGCTGGTCGCCTTTCCGGCGCTGCTGCTCCTGCTGCCGGTGGTCCGGCGCATCGTCGCCCTGGTCGTCGAGCCGGCTTGACCCGGGGGGGAGGGCCTCAGCCCTCCCACGTCCCCTTGAACGGCATGCGCTGCGCCCAGAGCTCGGCCAGCCGCGGGTCGGCGTCGACCCGGCGCACGACGGCGCTCATCTTCGGCGCGGCCTGGTAGAAGACCTTGCGCCGCGGCGTCCAGCGCGACATCGCCGTCACATAGAGGTCCAGCACGCTCATCGTGTCGCCCAGGATGTAGTCGCCCGGCTCCACCTGCTCGTCCATCATCCGCCAGCAGTCGGCGATGCGCTGGGCGGTACGCTCCAGGATGACCTTCTCGTGCTCCGCATCGGCGCCCAGCCGGCTCGGATCGTCGCGCACCCAGAACATCGAATAGATGGAGGCCGGCAGATAGATCATCCAGCGCAGGAACTGCGCCCGCTCCGGCGCGTCCGGCGCGGGGGCCAGCCGCGCCTGCGGATGGCTGTCGGCCAGGTGGATCAAAATCGCCGCGCTCTCGGTTAGTAGCTCGCCGCCGGGCGTGATCACCGCCGGCACCTGGCGCAGGCGGTTGACTTCGCCCACCGCGTCGGCCGCGGCCTTGCTGGCCCACGGGGCGTTCTCGACGACCCGATAGGGCAGGCCCAGCAGGGTCAGCGCCGCCTCGATCGGCACCGAACCGGAGCCGGCGGCGCCGTGGACTACATATTCGGCCGTCATGGTTTGTCCCCGTGTTCCACAACATGTTGCGTGTAATGTGATGACCCAACCACAAGATATGCCTTCCGCTCCTACCCGATCGGCGCCTAGATAAGATTCAACAACACCCGCCAGATTCGAAAGCCGCATCCGTGACCGCGACGTCCGCTCAGCCCGGCCTGCTCACTCCGTCCTTCGCCTACAAGCCGTTCCGCTATCCGTGGGCGTACGACTTCTGGAAGAAGCAGCAGCAGGTCCACTGGATGCCCGAAGAGGTGCCGCTGGGCGAAGACCTCAAGGATTGGGCGGCCAAGCTCAACGACAAGGAGCGCAACCTCCTCACCCAGATCTTCCGGTTCTTCACTCAATCGGACGTCGAGGTGAACGACAACTACATGGAACGCTACAGTCGCGTCTTCAAACCCACCGAGGTGAAGATGATGCTGGCCTCGTTCTCCAACATGGAGACGATCCACATCGCGGCCTACGCCCTGCTGCTCGAAACCATCGGCATGCCCGACAGCGAGTTCACGGCGTTCCTGGATTACCAGGAGATGCGCGACAAGCACGACTACATGCAGAAGTTCGGCGTCGATTCGCACGCCGACATCGCCCGCACGCTGGCCATGTTCGGCGGCTTCACCGAGGGCCTGCAGCTGTTCGCCAGCTTCGCGATGCTGCTGAACTTCCCGCGCCACAACAAGATGAAGGGCATGGGCCAGATCGTCTCGTGGTCGGTGCGCGACGAGAGCCTGCACTGCGAGGGCATCATCAAGCTCTACCACGCGTTCAACAAGGAGACCGGCGCGGTCACCAAGAGCGTGGGCGACGACATCATCGACTGCTGCAAGACCGTGGTCGGCCTGGAAGACGCCTTCATCGACCTGGCCTTCAACGCCGGCGAAGTCCAGGGCATGACCCCTGAGGACATCAAGCAGTACATCCGCTTCATCGCCGACTGGCGCCTGCGCCAGCTGCACCTGCCGGAAGTCTACGGCGTGAAGGAAAACCCGCTGCCCTGGCTGCAGTCGATGCTCTCGGGCGTCGAGCATGCGAACTTCTTCGAGGCCCGCTCGACCGAGTACTCCAAGGCCGCGACCAAGGGCCAATGGCACGGCGACGCCGGCGTCTGGGCCGAGTTCGACAAGGTGCTGGCCAAGCGCAGCGAGCCGGCGGAGTAACTGCCCTAGTTCCTCCCTTTCGGGGGAGGAAACGAGGCTACCCTCGCACCGCCTCCACATGCAGCCATTGGCGCATGACGCCGTCGAAGCCGCCGCCGCGGTCGTGGCTGAGCTCCAGCTCCGCCCAATTCCCCGCCGCGCCATAGGCCGCGCGCAGGCTCTCCTCGGTCGGGAAGTTGTAGTAGCGGCCCAGGCTGTCGCGGTCGCCGCCGTCGCCGGCCTTGAATCCCGCATAGAACCGCCCCCCGCGCTTAAGCGCCCGATGAATGCGCGCCAGGATGTCGGGCAGTCCCGCCTCGGGCACGTGCAGCAGGCAGGCGTTGGCCCAGACCCCGTCATAGGCGCCGGCCTCGTCCAGCTCCTCGAACTTCATCACCCGCACCGGCCGGCCCAACCGCTTCTGCGCTTCCAGCGCCAGGCCGGGCGAGCCGTCGGTCGGCGTCACGTCAAAGCCCGCGGCGATCATCGCCGCCGCGTCCTGCCCGCCGCCGCAGCCCAGCTCCAGGATCCTGGCTCCCGGCGCCAGCCGGGCCAGGAAGTCGTGGAGGCGCGGTCCGGCCTGGTCGCGCCGCCCGGCATAGGCCACGGCCTCGCGGTCGTAGAAGGCCAGCGTGTCGGAGTCGTGCAGCAGCGTGTCCATGGCGTCCTCCCTTTGGTCTGGCCTCAACCTCGTACCGCGTCCATTCTCGCGTCAACGCAAAGAAACGGGGGGAGCCCATGTCCAAGCTTGTCGAGGTGTCCGACGACGGTCACGTCCGCACCATCCGCCTGAACCGGCCTGAGAAGAAGAACGCGCTCTCCCAGCAGCTCGCCTGGGGCGTGATCGGCGCGATCGACGAGGCCGCCCGCGACGACAATGTCTGGGTCGTGGCGCTGACCGGGTCGGGAGACGCCTTCTGCGCCGGCCTCGATCTGACGGGCTCGGAGCCCTACCATCCGGACTCGGAAATGACCGCCCAGCTCGACGACATCAGCTGGGTCGGCCAGTTCGTGCTCGCCCTGCGCAAGCGCTGCGACAAGCCGGTGGTCGGCGGGATCAACGGCGTCGCGGTCGGCGCGGGCCTGGGCCTGGCCATGGCCACCGACGTGCGTCTGGTCGCCGCCAGCGCGCGCTTGATGGCCGGCTACACCCGCATCGGCGGCTCGCCGGACGCCGGCCTGACCATCACCCTGCCGCAGGTGATGGGCTACGAGCGCGCCATGCGCTTTATGATGGAGAACCGCACCGTCGTCGGCGCTCAGGCCCTGGAGTGGGGCATGGCCGGCGAGGCGGTCGACGACGCCAGTTTCCACGCCCGCCTGGCCGAGTACTGCGCCCAGCTTTGCGAGTGGTCGCCCATCACCCTGCGCCTGCTGAAGCGCGGCATCGTGAAGTCCTACGAGTCCACCGACATGGAGCAGCAGCTCCGCTACGAGGTCTCCAACATCGGCCGCGCCTTCCGCAGCGAAGACGGCCAGGAGGCCCGCCGCGCCTTCCTCGAAAAGCGCAAGCCGGTGTTCAAGGGGCGCTGATTGCGCTGTTGCGAATGAATATCAACTAGAGCAAGGTTGTCGGACCACGGCAGGAGCGGCCCGATGTCCGACACCATTTCCTCGATCTCGCAGCTCGAAGACTGCATCGGCGCCGCGGGTCTGCCCGTGAAGATGAAGATCATCGACCACCTGGACGCCACGGCGGCGCAATGGATCGGCGCCTCGCCCGTCGCCTTCGTCGGGCTCGGCTCGGCCGACGGGCCCGGCGTCAGCGTCGCCGGCGGCCTGCCCGGCTTCGCCAGGGTCAAGGACGCCAAGACCCTGGCCATTCCCCTCGCGGCGATCGATGCCCCCGGGGCGGCCGAGGTCGGCCGTGGGGCAGGGGTGCTGTTCCTGATCCCGGGGATCGGCGAGACCCTGCGCGCCAACGGCGCGGTCAAGGCGGTGAGCGCCACCGAGCTGGAGATCACCATCGAGGAGTGCTTCGTGCACTGCGCCAAGGCGCTGATCCGCTCCGATTTCTGGAACCCCGCGGAGGCGGCCGCGCCGAGCGATCCCGCCGGCTTCGTCGACGCCGCCCGCTTCCTGGCGCTGGCGACCATGGACGCCCAGGGCCGGATCGACATCAGCCCCAAGGGCGACCCCGCCGGCCTGCTGGTTCGCATGGGCGGCGCGCGCGCCACCCTGGCCGAGCGCCCGGGCAACCGGCTGGCCTTCGGCTACCGCAACATGATCGAGCAGCCCAAGGTCGCCGCCCTCTGCATCATTCCCGGCGCGCTGTCGGTCGCCGTGCTGCGCGGCCAGGCCCACCTGACCAAGGACGAAGCCGTGCGCGCAGCCTTCGTGGTGGACGAAAAGACTCCGCTGCTGGCGACGGTGATCGAGGGCGCCCAGCCGCAGATCGCGGTCAGCGCCGCGCTGGAGCGCGCCGGCCTCTGGGCGTCGTCGCCGGCGGCGCCGGCGATCGACCCCGCCGCCACTCTGGTCGCGCACCTGAAGCTCAACAAGGCGCGCGGCGCCCAGGCGACCCTGCTGCGGCTGGCCGCCAACCGCGGCCTGATCGCGAAGGGTCTGGAGAGCAGCTACAAGACCCAGCTCTACTGAGCCCTCAGCTGTTCCAGGGCCCGCCCTGCGACTTCGGCCGCTCGGTGGTCGGGACCGCCGTCGCGCCGCCGCCCCAGCGGCTGCCGCTGCTCACGATCGGGTCGGCCTGACGCGGCGGTGCGCCGTGCCCGCCGCCCATCTTCATCAGCGCCGCGACGCGGTTGCCGGTGGCCGGGTGGGTCGAGAACAGGTTGTCCGCGCCGCGACCCGCCAGCGGGTTGATGATGAACATCTGGCCGGTGGCCGGATTGCGCTCGGCGGTGACGTTGACGATGCCGTGGGCATAGGCCTCGATCTTCTGCAGCGCGCTGGCCAGGGCCTGCGGATCGCCGCTCATCTCGGCGCCGTGCTTGTCGGCCTCGTACTCGCGGCCGCGGCTGATCGCCATCTGCACCAGGGCGGCGGCCATCGGGGCCAGCACCATCAGCGCGATCGTGCCGATGATCCCGCCGGGACGCTCGCGGTCGTTGCCGCCGAAGAACAGAGCGAAGTTGGCGAGCGAGGAGATCGCCCCGGCCAGCGTCGCGGTGATGGTCATGGTCAGGGTGTCGCGGTTCTTCACGTGCGCCAACTCGTGCGCCATCACCCCACGGATTTCGCGCCGGTCCAGCATGCGCAACAGGCCGACGGTCGCGGCCACGGCGGCGTGCTCGGGATCGCGGCCGGTGGCGAAGGCGTTCGGCTGCTCGGTCTCCATCACATAGACCTTCGGGCGCGGCATGTTCGCCCGGTCGGCCAGCTCGTAGACGTCGTTGACGTAGTTGCGCAGCAGCGGCTCCGACGTGCTCGGATCGACCTCGCGCGCGCCGTACATGCGCAGCACGATCTTGTCGGAGTTCCAGTAGCTGAAGAAGTTCATCGCCACGCCGATGGCTAGCGCTATGGCCATGCCGGTCGGTCCGCCGATCAGGTAGCCGATGCCGACGAAGAGGGCGGTCATGCCCGCCAGCAGCATGAAGGTGCGAAGATGGTTCTGCATGGCGGCGGATATGGGGTGGCGCCGCCGCCTCGCGCAAGCGCCCGAAGCCTACTCTGACAAAGGTTTCATCGATCGCCCGCCTTGCGGGCTAGAACGTCGCCGCGCGCAGGGTCGCCGCCGCCGCCATGATCCGGTCGGTCGGGGCTTCGGCACCCGCCGCCTGGGCGCGCATCAGCGCCTCGCAGTCGTCGCCCGGCATCGGGCGGGCGAACAGATAGCCCTGCATCCGGTCGGCGCCCGCCGCGCGCAGGAAGATGGCCTGGGCCTCATCCTCGACGCCCTCGGCGACGATGCGCGCGTCCAGCGACTTGGCGGCGCTCAGCATGGCGCGGACCAGCTTGGAGACCCGCGGGTCGCGGCCCACGCCGCCGATCAGCGACTGGTCCAGTTTCACCGTATGGATCGGCAGCTGCAGCAATGCGCGCAGGTTCGAATAGCCGGTGCCGAAGTCGTCCAGGGCGATCCGCACCCCGCGCGAGGCCAGCCGCTCGATGTGACGGCGGGCGAGGGATAGGTCGTGGACCAGGAAGGTCTCGGTGATCTCGACGGTCAGGGCCGTGGCCGGCAGGTCGGTGTCGGCCAGCCGGGCGATCAGCTTGCGCGAGAAAGCCGGGTCCAGTAGCTCGCGCTGCGAGACGTTGCACGAGATGGTGTCGATCATGCCCTCGGCCACCCAAGGGGCGGCGCGTTGGCAGGCGGTCTGGAAGATCGCGCCGTCCAGCTCTCCGATCAGGCCCAGTTCCTCGGCCAGCGGCACGAACACGCCCGGTGGGATCATGCCGCGCTCGGCGTGGTTCCAGCGGGCCAGCACCTCGGCGGCGATGATGCGGCCGTCGGCGGCGTTCACCACCGGTTGGAACCAGGGAACGATATCGCCGGCCGGGATCGCCCGGCGCAGCTCGGTTTCCAGGCTGTGGCGCGCCTCGGTCGCTCGGCGCAGATCCTCGTCGAAGGCCGACCAGCGGCTGCCGCCGGCGGCCTTGGCCCGATAGAGCGCGATATCTGCGAACCGCTGCAGGTCGGCCGCGTCGTCGGCGTCGGTCGGATAGATCGCCACCCCGACCGAGGCGCCCGGCGCGATCGCGCGGCCATAGATGGTGTGCGTCTGGGTCAGGGCCTGGGTGAGCTCGGCCGCCCGGGCGCGGCTCTCCTCGCCGGAGGCGATCACTGCGAATTCGTCGCCGCCCAGGCGCGACACCACGTCATCCTCGCGTGCGCCGGCCTTCAGCCGGCGGCCGATCTCGATCAGCAGCTGATCGCCGGCGTCGTGGCCGAGGCTGTCATTGAGGTTCTTGAAGCGGTCCAGGTCGATCACGAACAGCGCCACCGGCTCGCCGGTGCGCTCGGCCTCTTCCAGCCGTCCGACCAGGGCGGCGGTGAAGGCGCCGCGGTTCAACAGGCCGGTCAGGCTATCGGTGCGCGCCAGATGCATGGTCAGGGCGCGCTCGGTCTCCAGCTCCTCGATGCGCGCGGCCAGGCTCGCCGAGACGTGGCGCAGCTCCTGCCTCGCCTCGATCAGCAGCGCCTCGGCGCCCGCGTCGATGTTCTGACCGGTGGGGATCACGGCGCGCTCAGGCGGCCCGGCGACGTCTGCCGGCGCCCTTGAAGCCGGCGACGGCCTCCAGGAACTCCGTAAAGACGATGCCCGTCATGCCACCCCCTCCGCACGCCCTGGAAAATCAGGGTTACGCGTAATAGGCGCCAATCACGGAATCGTCCGTTAACGGGAGTCGCGAAGCGGGGACCGCCCGAGGGTTGTCCTCAGGCGCGCGCGGGCTCTGTCTCGGCGGGATCCTCGATCTGGTTTTCCCATTTGGCGACCACCGCCGCGGCCACCGAGTTGCCCACCACGTTGGTGGCCGAGCGGCCCATGTCGAGCAGGTGGTCGACGCCCAGGATCAGCAGCAGGCCCGCTTCCGGCAGGTCGAAATAGGTCAGGGTGGCGGCGATGACGACCAGCGAGGCGCGCGGCACGCCGGCCATGCCCTTGGAGGTGACCATCAGCAGCAGCAGCATGGTGATCTGCTGGCCGATCGTCAGTTCGATGCCATAGGCCTGGGCGATGAACAGCACCGCGAAGGTGCAGTACATCATCGAGCCGTCGAGGTTGAACGAGTAGCCCAGCGGCAGCACGAAGCTGGAGATCCGGCGCGACAGGCCGAACTTCTGCAGTTCTTCCAGGGTCCGCGGATAGGCGGCCTCCGAAGAGGCGGTGGCGAAGGCCAGCAGGGCCGGTTGGCGGATCGCGCCCAGCAGCTGCAGCGCGCGCTTGCCGACGATCAGGATGGCCGCCAGGCTCAGCAGGCCCCACAGCACGCCGAGCGAGGCGTAGAAGCCCAGCACGAACTTGGCGTAGTCGACCAGCACGCCCAGGCCCTGGGTCGAGATGGTCGCCGCCAGGGCCGCGAAGATCGCCAGGGGCGCGGTCTTCATGACGTAGCCCGTGACCTTGAGCATGATGTTGGCGATCTGGTCGACCAGCGCGGTCACCGCCGGCGCCTTGTCGTCCAGGGCCGCCACGGCGGTGCCGACGAACACCGAGAACACCACGATCTGCAGGATCTCGTTGTTGGCCATGGCCTCGACGATCGACTTCGGCACCAGGTGGGTGACGAATTCCTTGAGCGTCAGCTTGCTAGCGTCGACCCCGCCGGCGGCGTGGCTGGCGCTGTCGACCAGCCCCATGCCCACGCCGGGCTGGATCAGGTGCACCATCACCAGGCCGATGGTCAGCGAGACGATCGAGGCGGTGATGAACCAGGCCATGGTCTTGACGCCGACCCGGCCGATGGAGGCGGCGTCTTCCATGTGCGCGATGCCCGCGACCAGGGTCGAGAACACCAGCGGGGCGATGATCATCTTGATCAGCCGCAGGAAGACGTCGGTGATGATGGTCAGGTTCTCGGCGACCGACTTGGCCTGTTCAGGGCTCAGTCCCTGGTTCACGCCCCAGCCGACAAGCACGCCGAGCACCATGGCGCCCACGATGAAGGCGGTGAAAAGTCGGTTCATGCGGGGCCCCCAAGCTCACTACAGGCCGACCTTGTGGCCGAGAAAGGGGCCGTTCGTCCATAGCGTTGCAAAAGTGAGAAAGAGACGTCTCGCAACCTGCACAAGAGCAGGCTAAACTGACCCATGTTCAACGAAGAGAAAGCAGCCGCCATCGTCGAGCGGCTAAATACCGAATATCAGACGACTGTCGAAGCGCTCCGAAACGCGCTCAAGACCTTTCTGGCCGGCGGTCCGCCGCCTGATCCCGCCTCCCGCGCCGCCGGAATATTCGCCTACCCCGAACTGCGCCTGACCTGGCCTCCGGGGCACAGCTACCCTCGCCTTTCGCGCGCCTATGCCCGCCTTTCCCAGCCGGGCGAGTACTCGGTCACAGTTACGCGACCGGACCTCTACCGCGACTATTTGACCGAGCAGATCAGCCTGCTGATGGCCGATTTCGACGTCACCATCGAGGTCGGGCGCTCGCGCCAGGAGATGCCGTTCCCCTATGTGCTGGACGGCGCGGTCGACCTGGCCATGGCCGACATCGGCTCGGCCGATATCGCCCGCCACTTCCCGACCACCGAGCTCGCCCACATCGGCGACGAGATCGCCGACGGCTTTTGGGACGCCAGCCTCGAGCCGACGCGGCCGCTGGCCCTGTTCGATGGCCTGCGCATCGACTTCTCGCTGGCGCGGCTGGCCCACTACACCGGCACCCCGGCCGAGCACGTCCAGCCCTACATCCTGTTCACCAACTACCACCGCTACGTGGACGAGTTCGTGCGTTGGGGCTGCCAGCAGATCCGCGAGGGCCACTATGACGCTCTCAGCGCCGCCGGCCGCGTGCTGGTGACCGCCGAGACAGAGAACCCCGAGCAGGTCGTCGCCGACGGCGCCTGGCGCCGCCACCAGATGCCGGCCTACCACCTGATGGCCAAGGGCAAGCGCGGCCTGACCCTGGTCAACATCGGCGTCGGCCCGTCCAACGCCAAGACGATCACCGACCATCTCGCGGTGCTGCGCCCCCAGGCCTGGCTGATGATCGGCCACTGCGGCGGCCTGCGCGGCTCGCAGACCATCGGCGACTACGTCCTGGCCCATGCCTATCTGCGCGATGACCACGTGCTGGACGACGTGCTGCCGCCGGAAATCCCGATCCCGCCGATCGCCGAGATCCAGGTGGCCATGAACCGCGCCGCCGAGACCGTCACCGGCGAGAGCGGCGAGATGCTCAAGCGTCGCCTGCGCACCGGCACCGTGGTCACCACCGACGACCGCAACTGGGAGCTCCGCTTCTCGTCCTCGTCGCTGCGCTTCAATCAATCGCGCGCGGTGGCCATCGATATGGAAAGCGCCACGATCGCGGCCCAGGGCTACCGCTTCCGGGTGCCGTACGGGACGCTGCTCTGCGTCTCCGACAAGCCGCTGCACGGCGAGATCAAGCTGCCGGGCCAGGCCAACGCCTTCTATGAGCGCGCCATCGGCCAGCACCTGCAGATCGGCATCGCCACCATGGACCTGCTGCGCGACGAAGGCTCCCGCGTCCACTCGCGCAAGCTCCGCAGCTTCGACGAGCCGCCGTTCCGATAGGCGGCCTAGGCTCCTCCCGCCGCGAGACGAGAGGAGCCTTTGGTCTTCCCTAGAACCGCGTGCGCAGCCCGACCGCGAAGTTGCGGCCGCGCAGCGGGGCGACGTCGGTGATGAACGAGGCGTGGTTCAGCGCCTTCTCGTCGAGCAGGTTGGTCCCCCGCATGAAGATCTGGCTGTCGAAGCCCGCCGCCGTGAAGTCGTAGGCCAGGGTGCCGTTGACCATGTCGTAGCCCGGCGTCCTGGTCTCGAAGGCGGCGATCCTGTCCTGTTCGAACACCCGCACGTACTCGAGCGCGCCGGACCAGTCGCCCTGGACGAAGTCGCCGCGGACGCCCAGCCGTCCGGCCGGGATGCGCGGCAGGTCGCCGCCCTCGTCGTCGAACTCGGCGCGGACGTAATCGCCGAACGCCGTCGCCGACAGGCCAGGCGTGAACTGGTGGCGCACCTCGCCCTCGACCCCGGTGAAGGTCGCGTCGGCCTGGCTGTAGCGGATCAGCCGGAACTCCTCGAACTGATCCAGCGTGCGGGCGAATATGTAGCCGTCATAGGCGTAGCGATAGGCGCTGGCCGAGAACGTCGTCGCCCCGCCGGTCTTCTTCAGGCTGAGCTCGACCGAGTTGGAGGTCTCGACGTCCAGGGTCGCGGTCCCGATCTCGTAGGTGTTGGTCGCCAGGTGGACGCCGCGGGCGTACATCTCCTGGGCGCTCGGCGCGCGCTGCGAGCGGGCGATCGACAGGGTGGCCGCATAGTCCGGCGCGAACCGCCAGGTCGCCGCCGCCGAGGCCGAGAACGGGCTGTGGTCGGCGTCGACCCGGCCCTGGGCCCTGGCGTCCTGCCACTCCTGGCGCAAAGCCCCCTCGAACCGCCAGTCGCCGGCCTCCAGCTCTTCCAGCAGGAAGATCGCCGAGTTGGTGGTGCGGCTCTTGGGGATGAACGACTCCGCGCCGACGGCGGCGAAATCGCTGCGCGCCGTCTGCACGCCGACCACGCCGCGCAGGGCGCCGATCGGCGCGTGCTGCACCTCCAGGCGGGCGTCATAGCCCTTGTTGGTGAAGGTGGTCGCCACGACGTCGTCGTCGATCTCGTCGTGGGCGTAGTCTGTGTAGCCGCCGCGCAGGCGGATGCGTTCGATACCGGCCATCGGCGCGCGCAGTTCGCCGCGCACGTCGACCCGCTTGCTCCTCAGGTCGACGATCGGCGCGCCGTGATCGTCGCCCTCGCCATGTTCGTGCTCGTGGTCATGGTCGTGGCCGCCGCAGTGCAGGCTGGAGCCGTGCGGGTGGCAGTCCTCGTACTCATGGCTGTGGCCAGGCAGGCCGTATTCGCTGCGCTGGTCGGTGTAGGCCGCGCCCAGATAGCCCTGGCTGCCGATCCACGACAGGCCCAGGCTCGCCGTCCGGCTGCGGTTGAACGAGCCGTCCAGCTTGTCCTCCGACCAGTCGGGGACCTCATAGTCGTCGGCGCGGCGGCCGGCGGCCTCCAGGCGGATCGCAAAGTTCCCGGTCCCGCCGGTCACCCCGACCACGCCGGCCCGCTCGTTGTCGGCCGAGCCCAGGCGGACCTCGGCCACGCCCTCGAACCCGTCCTCGGGAATCGCCGTCGGGATCTTCTTGTCGATCAGGTTGACCGCCCCGCCGATCGCGCCGCCGCCATAGAGCAGGGCGCTGGGGCCGCGCAGGATCTCAATGCTGTCCAGCAGCAGCGGCTCGCCCGACACCGCGTGGTCAGGCGACACCTCCGAGGCGTCCATCAGCGCCGACCCATCGGTCAGCACCTTCACTCGCGGCGCGGTCTGGCCGCGGATCACCGGCCGGCTCGCCCCGCCGCCGAAGGTGTCGGAGTTCACCCCCGGCAGGCCGGTCAGGGTCTCGCCCAGCGTCGATTGCCGCCGGTGGTCCAGGTCCTGCCCGCGCACCACGGCGACGCTCGAAGCGACGTCCTGGTTGGAGCGGCCCAGCGGGTCGCCGGTGACGACGATCTCACCGATCTCGGTTCCTGGACCGGACTGGTCGGCCAGCGCGCCGGTCGCCACCGCCGACAGGCTGGCGGCGGCGAGAAGGACAGTTCTGAATTGCATTTTACGAGACCCCGGCTCATGACTGATGGGGTCTCCAGTATGTTATAACATAACGATCATCAAGATGCCCTCGACCTCAAGCCCGCCGACCCCCGCGCTTTTCCGTCATATCGAGCAAGTTCACGGCGACCGTCCGTGGGGCGCGTTCCTCGACGCCGGGACGGGGGTCAATTCGGCGCTCTGGTCGACCGCGCTGGCCACGGAGCGCTGGTGCGCGGTCACCGGCTCGGCCTCGCACGGGGATCAGGTCCGCGGCCGCGTGGGAACGCGGTTGCGCGCGCAGGACAGCCTGCTCGTCGGCAACTGGACCGACGCCGATCTGCTGGCCGGCGAGGGCTTCGACACCGTGCTCGCCGACTACCTGGTCGGGGCGGTCGAGGGCTTCTCGCCCTATTTCCAGTCTCAGCTCTTCGCGCGCCTGCGCCCGTTGGTGAAGGGGCGGCTCTATGTGGTCGGGCTCGATCCCTACGTCCTCGGCGAGGCTCCGGACGAGGCGGCCCGCGCCGTCCGCGACATCGGCCGCCTGCGCGACGCCTGCCTGCTCCTGGCCGGCGAGACGCCCTATCGCGAGTATCCGGCCGAGTGGGTGGTCAACTCGCTGCAAGGCTCGGGATTTCGCGTTCTGGCGGGCCGCCGCTTCGGCAACCGCTACCGCGAGACGTGGGTGAATGGGCAACTCGACATGGCTGTGCGGCGCCTGCCCAGGTTCGCCGACCCGCAACTCGCCGCGGCCATGCGCGGCGCCATCGAGGCGCTGCGTGCGCGCAGCCTCGACCTCTGCCGCCGCCAGGACGGCCTGGCCCACGGCCACGACTACGTGGTCGCCGCCGAACCCGTCTAGGCCAGCGACTCCAGCAGGGCGGCGGCGGCCCGGCTCGGCGGGCGGTCGGGGCGGCTGACGATGTGGAACGGCCGCGGCGGCAACTCCGGCCCGATCCGCTGCAGGCCCCCGCTGGCGATTAGCGGCCGGGCCGCCAGCTCCGACACCGCCGCCAGCAGCCCGCCCTGGGCGACGGCCGCCAGGATGGCCTCGTTCGACGGCAGCACCAGCGCGCAGGGGAGGCGGTCGGGATCCAGCCCCAGCCCCCGCAGCGTTTGCTCGAATTCCGAGCGCGTGCCCGATCCGGCCTCGCGCCGCACCCATGGGTGCGCGGCCAGGTCGGCGAGCGCGAACCTGCCGGCCTGCGCCAACGGATGGTCCGGGGTCGCCACCATGGCCAGCCGGTCGGCGCCCACCTGCCGACGCTCCAGCAGCGGCGCCTCAACCGCGCCTTCCACAAAGCCGAGCTCGACCGCGCCGCTCAGCACCGCCTCGGTCACCTGGGCGGTGTTGCCGATCGACAGCTGCAGCTCGACGCCGGGATGGGCGTGGCCGAACGCCGCCAGGCGCGGCGGCAGCCAGTAGGCGCCGACGGTCTGGCTCGCGAACAGCTCGATCCGGCCGCGCTTCAGGCCCGCCAGATCGTCGAGCAGCCGGGCGGCGTCGGTCGCGCGCGCCAGCACCGCGCGCGCTTCGGGCAGGAATGCCCGGCCCGCCTCGGTCAGCGCCAGTCCGCGGCCGACGCGGTCGAACAGCCGCGTATCGTGGCGCGCCTCCAATGCTGCGATCGCTGCGCTGGCCGCCGACTGAGTGATGTTCAGCGCCTGCGCCGCCTGCGTCATGTGCTGGCGCTCGGCCACCGCCACGAAGATCCGAAGCTGCTCCAGGGTCATTCGAAATGATCTGAAAATCGGATCATTATATCAAGAACAATGCGTTGGATCGATTGAAGGGCGCGGAGCACAAGGCGCCATGCCCGTCGCTCTCGCCCCCTTCCGCCGTCTGCTGCCTGGCGTGCTGCTCTGCGCCGTCCTGGGCCTCGCGGCCGTCGGGCTGCAGGGGGTGGAGGTGCGGCTCGCCGGTCGCGCCTGGCTTGAGGCCCTGGTCATCGCCATCCTGCTCGGCGCCGCCGTGCGCGCGCTGTGGGCCCCCGGCGCGGCCTGGAGCGCCGGGATAGACTTCAGCGCCAAGGTCCTGCTGGAGGTCGCCGTGGCGCTGCTCGGCGCCACGGTCAGCGCCGCCAGCCTTGCCACCATGGGGCCGGCCATGATCGGCGGCGTGGCGATGGTCGTCGTCCTGTCGGTCGCCGGCGGCTATGGCCTGGTGCGGCTGTTCGGTCTGCCGCGGCGCATGGCCCTGCTGGTCGCGTGCGGCAACTCGATCTGCGGCAACTCCGCCATCGCCGCCGTGGCGCCGGTCATTGGGGCCGAGCCGGACGACGTCGCCTCGGCCATCGCCTTCACCGCCGTGCTCGGGATCGGCGTCGTGCTGGCCGTGCCGGTGGTCGCCGCCCTGTTGCACCTTTCGCCGGTGGCGACCGGCGCCTTCGCCGGGCTGACGGTCTACGCCGTGCCGCAGGTGCTGGCCGCGACCGCCCCGGCCGGCGCGCTCGCCGCCCAGACCGGAACCCTGGTGAAGCTGGTGCGGGTCCTCGCGCTCGGTCCGGTCTGCCTGGCGCTTGGCCTGCTGGCGGGGCGCGGGGGACGGCGCATGGACTTGCGGCGCCTGGTCCCCTGGTTCGTCGCCGCCTTCCTCGTCCTGGCCGTCGCTCGCGCGCTGGGCGCCCTGCCGCCGCCCGCGGTCCACGCGGCCGGGCAGATGTCGGGCTGGCTGACCGTCGCGGCGATGGCCGCCCTAGGGCTCGGGGTCGATCTCAAGTCGCTGGCCCGCGCTGGACCGCGGGTCTGCGCCGCGGCCGGCCTTTCGCTGCTGCTGCTCGCGGGGCTGGCGCTTGGTTTGCTGGCGCTGCTGGGCTGGACCTGAGGCGTCGCGCCCTCTCGAAATCCGGCGCCGAAAACGCTAAATCCAGCGCCATGACGAATATCAAACTCGAAGCCATCGACAACTTCCGCGACTTCGGCGGCTTCAGCACCGCTTGCGGCCGGGGCCTCAAGTCGGGCCGCCTGTTCCGCTCGGCCAACCACGCCTACGCCACCGACGGCGACCTCGCCGCCCTGCGCGACCTGGGGGTGGAGGTGATCGTCGACCTGCGCCGCCGCCGCGAACGCGACCGCGAACCGTCCCGCCGCTGGGAAGGCTTCGCCGGCATGGTGATCGAGAACGACATCGACGGACCCGAGCATGACTGGGCCGACGCCCTGAAGGCCGCGCCCAGCATCGACGCCTCCTGGTTCTTCAACGACAGCCTCGGTTTCTACCGCGCCGCTCCGCATGCCGAGCGGATGGTCGATCTGTTCAGCCGCTATTTCCAGGCGCTGGCCGACACGGAAGGGCCGGTGGTGGTCCACTGCGCCGCCGGCAAGGACCGCACGGGCATGATCTGCGCGCTCACCCACCACATCGCCGGCGTCCACCGAGACGACACGCTCGGCGACTATCTCGCCACCAACGACGAGACCCAGATGGAAAAGCGTGTCGGCTTCCTGGGGCCATGGGTCCGGGACCTGACCGGCGTCACCCTCAGCGACGCGGCCTTGCGCCAGGCGGTCAGCGTCCATGAGGCGTTCCTGGAGGAGGCCTTCGCGGTCATGACCGAACGCCATGGCTCGGTGGACAACTACCTGGCCGACGCGCTGGGCGTCGACACCGCCCTGCGCGACCGCATCGCCGCGCGCATCCTGCGCTGACGTAAGGCGGGCTGACATCCCGGGCCTGATCCCCTAAGCGTCCCCGCAACAACATAGACGGGGACCAGTCATGCAGAGCTTCCAGCCGCCGCGCCGCATCCTGATGGGGCCTGGCCCCTCCGACGTCAGCCCCCGCGTCCTGGCCGCGCTCGCCCGTCCGACCATCGGCCACCTGGACCCGCAGTTCCAGGACCTGATGGAAGAGATCAAGGGCGCGCTGGCCCGGCTGTTCAACGCTCCTGACCACGCCTGCGTCCCGCTGCCCGCGCCCGGCACCGCCGGCATGGAAGCGGCGATCATGAACCTGTTGGAGCCGGGCGACCGCGCGGTCATCGCCATCAACGGGGCCTTCGGCGGCCGCATGGCCGACATGGCCGACCGCGCCGGCGCCGAGGTCGTGAAGGTCGAGTTCGAGTGGGGCAAGCCGGTCGATCCTGCCGCCATCGAGGAAGCCCTCAAGGCCGCGCCGACCAAGGTCCTGGCCTTCGTCCACGCCGAGACCTCGACTGGCGCGCGCAGCGATGCGGCGACCCTCTGCGGCCTGGCCCGCAAGTATGGGGCGCTGTCGATCGTCGACTGCGTGACTTCGCTGGGCGGCATCACCGTCGACGTCGCCGCCTGGGACGCCGACGCGGTCTATTCCGGCACTCAGAAGTGCCTCTCGGCGCCTCCGGGCCTGTCGCCGATCGCGCTGTCGAAGCGCGCTCAGGAAGCCATCAGCAGCCGCAAGACCAAGGTCCGCAACTGGCTCTGCGACTTTAATCTGCTGATGAGCTACTGGGGCGGCGACGGCGGCCGCACCTATCACCACACCGCGCCGATCAACGCCCTCTACGGTCTGCATGAAAGCCTGGTCGCCCTGTTCGAGGAAGGCCAGCAGGCCGTGCTCGTCCGTCACGCGCGCACCCATGAAGCGCTCGCGGCGGGGATCGAGGCGCTGGGCCTGAAGTTCCTGGTCGCCGAGAAGGACCGCCTGCCGCAGCTCAACGCCGTGATCGTGCCCGACGGCGTCGATGAGGCCGCCGTGCGGACCTACGTCCTCGACAAGTGGGACCTGGAGATCGGCGCCGGCCTTGGTCCGCTGAAGGGCAAGGTCTGGCGCATCGGCCTGATGGGCGCCTCGGCCACCCCCTGGCACGTTCGCCTCTGCCTGAACGCGCTGTCCGAGGCGCTCCAGGCGCAGGGCTTCAACGCCGACGCCAAGGCCGGCCTGGCCGCCGCCGACGCGAAGCTGGCTGCCTAGACTTCCTCTCCGCGCCGACGTCGTCCGCCTAAGTGTCATCCCGGTTTGCGAAGCAAGACCGGGACCCATTCGCGCCGGGCGGGCAGAATTGGCCGGGGCCGTGGGCCGGCCTGCGCCATCCGGTGTTCATGGGTCCCGGTCTTCGGCCTACGGCCGAAACCGGGATGACATCCATGATGCAGCTTCCCGCGCTTCGCGCGAGAATCCCTAGATGCTGGCCTGCATCCGGTAGAGCCGCTCATAGGCTCCGCCGGAGGCGATCAGCTCCTCGTGGCTTCCCTGCTCGGCCACGCCCTGGTCGGTCAGCACCAGGATGCGGTCGGCGTTCCGGACCGTCGACAGCCGGTGGGCGATGACCAGGGTCGTGCGGTTTCTGGCCAGATCGCCCAGCGCCAGTTGCACGGCCTTTTCGCTCTCGTTGTCGAGCGCGCTGGTCGCTTCGTCGAAGATCAGGATCGGAGCGTCCTTCAGAAACGCGCGGGCGATGGTCAGCCGCTGCTTCTGCCCGCCCGACAGCTTCACGCCGCGCTGGCCGATGTCGGTGTCGTAGCCCTTCGGCAATGCGCTGATGAAGTCGTGCGCGTTGGCCCGCCGGGCGGCCTCGATCACCTCCTCGTCGCTGGCGTCCGGCCGCCCGTAGCGCAGGTTCTCCGCCACGCTGCCGGCGAACAGATAGACGTCCTGCTGCACCACCGCGACGTTGCGGCGGAGCGAGCTGAGCGTCAGGTCGCGCACGTCGATCCCATCCACCAGCACCGCCCCCGCGCTCGGCTCGTAGAACCGCGGGATCAGCGAGCAGAGCGTCGTCTTGCCGACCCCTGACGTGCCCACCAGCGCCACGAACTCGCCGGGTTGGACGTCGAGCGAGACCTGACCCAGCACGTGCGGGCCGTCCTCCTCGTAGCGGAAGCTGACATTCCGGAACGCGACGGCGCCCCGCGGCCGATCCAGCACGATCGCACCGGGCCGGTCGGGGACCTCGGGCTGGGTCTCCAGGATCTCCATCATCCGCGTGAACCCCGTATAGCCCTGCTGCCAGAGCCGCACGAAGTTCGCCAGCCGCTGCACGGGGTCGATCAGCACCGCCACGCACAGCAGGAAGGTCAGCATGTCGGCGACGCTCAACTGCGCCTGATGCACGCGGATCGCCCCCGCCACGATGACCACCACGGTGATCAGCTGGGCGAAGGTGGTGGTCCCGACCGAGAAGTAGGCCTCGCTCTTGTAGCCGGCCCGCCGCGTGTCGAGGAACTTCAGGTTCTCCGCCTCGAAGCGCCGGTTCTCGACATCCTCGTTGGCGAAGGACTTCACCACCCGGATGCCGGCCAGCGAGTCCTCGACCCGTTCGTTGATCGCTCCGATTTGCCGCTTGGATTGCGTCAGGGCCAGGTTCATCCGGCCATTGAAGTGCAGGGCGTACATCACCGCGAACGGTACGATCGCCACGATCATCAGGGTCAGCGGCACGTCGAGATAGGCTAGGATCGCGATCGCCCCGACGAACTTCAGCACCGCGATCGCGAGGTCTTCGGGACCGTGGTGATAGAGCTCGCCCAGGGCGAACAGGTCGTTGGTGATCCGGCTCATCAGCTGCCCGACCCGCTGCTGGTCGTAGAACCGGAAGGGCAGGGTCTGGCAGTGCTCGAATAGCTCCTTGCGCAGGGCGCTCTCCATCTTCGCGCCCATCATGTGGCCCTGGTAGTCGACGAACAGCGTCGCCAGGACCTGCACCGCCAGCAGACCCAGCATGATCCCGCCGATGGCGTAGATCTGGTTCAGCACCGCGGGCGTATCGCCCGCCGCGCCGAGCTGTCGGGTCACATAGTTGGCGCACAGCGGCAGGAACAGCGCCGTCGCTGAGACGAGCACCGCGCAGGCCAGATCCGCCAGGAGCAGCGGAATGTGCGGCCGATAGTAGGAAACGAATTTCAGCGCCCGGGCGCGAGCCCTGGCGTCGACCGTCCGCGACGGCCGTTGGGTGAGGGGGTTATGCGGCGCGTCTGCTTGCGCCAGCGCCCCCGGAGTTCGTGATTGCATGAACCGTCATGTCCTGTTGCGAGGATTTTCCTTTCTGGCTGGACACGAACGTTCTCATTTCACTCTCCCTGCGCCGGACGTCGGCGACGCGCGGACTATGCCGCCGCCGCCGCGCATGGGCAACCGGCGTTATCTTTCGGGCATACGGCTTTTTCGATTCCCAAGCCTGCGCCGGGGCGTAACGTGCCGGCCAAGCCCGCCGTCATGAGCGGGCGCCCGGGAGGCGGCCTTTGAGCACAGTTGAAGCCAGCGGGGCGGGCGCGGTCGCCGACGTGCCGATCGACGCCGAGATCATGGGCGACGGCCGCCTGAACCGCGGCGGGGTCGCCTGGTCGCTGTTCGAAGGCGCCCGCAACCCGTACGTCATCCTGATCACCATCTACATCTTCATGCCCTACGTCGCCGGCGTGATGGTCGGCGATCCGGTGCGCGGCCAGGAGGTGATCTCCCAGTGGAGCCAGTACGCCGGCTGGGCGGTGATGCTCACCGCGCCGCTGCTCGGCGCCTCCATCGACCAGCTCGGCCCGCGCAAGGGCTGGCTGGCCCTGATCGTCGGCCTGATGGTTCCGATGATCCTCGCGCTGTGGTGGGCCAAGCCGGACCAGAGCGGACTGACCATCACCATGGTCATGCTGCTGACCACCGCCATCGGCCTGTTGTTCGCGTTCAGCGAGGTGCTGCACAATTCGCTGCTGGTTCGCGCCGCCGGGCTGAACGCCGCGCACAAGGCCTCCGGCCTGGCGCTGGCGCTCGGCAACTTCACCTCGGTGGTGGCGCTGGGCTTCACCGCCTGGGCCTTTGCGCTGCCGGGCAAGGTCGATTGGGCCTGGGTGCCGAAGACGCCGTTGTTCGGCCTCGACCCGGCCAGCCATGAGCCCGAGCGCGTGGTCGCCCTGCTGGCCGCCGGCATCTTCGCGCTCGGCGCCCTGCCGCTCTTCCTGTTCACGCCCGACGCGCCGAAGACCGGCATTCCGATGCTGAGCGCGTTCCGCAACGGCGCGGTCCAGCTGGTGCGGATGGTCGCCACCGTGCGCCGCTACAAGGATGCGGCGATCTACCTGGTCAGCCGGATGTTCTACGTCGACGGCATGAACGCCATCCTCATCTACGCCGGGCTCTACGCCATCGGGGTGATGAAATGGGGCGCGCTGGAGATGCTGATGTACGGCATCGTGCTCTCGATCCTGGCGGTGTTCGGCGGCTTCGTCGGTCGCTGGCTGGACGCCGGCCTTGGCCCCAAGGGCGCGGTGCGGGTCGAGATCTTCATGTCGCTGCTCGGCATCATCGCCATGCTCGGCATGGCGCCCGACCGCATCCTCTATTTCTGGGCCTTCGACGCGGCCGCCCATCCGCCGATGTGGGACGGGCCGGTGTTCCGCACCCTGCCGGAGTGGATATTCATCCTGATCGGCTTCTCCAACGCCGTGTTCATCACCGCCCAGTACGCCTCCAGCCGCACCATGCTGACGCGGATCACGCCGCCCGATCAGACCGGCGCCTTCTTCGGGGTCTACGCGCTCTCAGGCGTCGCCACCGGCTGGCTGGGCCCGATGATGGTCAACTGGGGCACCAAGGCGACCCACAGCCAGCAGGGCGGCTTCGCCATGGTCACCATCCTGCTGGCCATCGGCTTCGTCGGCCTGCTGTTCGTGCGTGGAGGCGGCCGCCGCATCTGACTTCCCCTGCCGCGGCGCTGGGTCTAAGGCCGGCAGCATGCACTGCGTCGCCCAGCTTTCCGCCCCGTGGCGCGAACCGGCGGAGGTCCTCTCGGCCTTCGCAGGCGAGCCCTGGGCCGTGGGCCTCGTCTCGGGCGGCGCGCGCTGGTCCTATCTGGCCCGCGATCCGGAGGCGACGCTGATCCTGCGCGCCGTCGACGCCCGCGATCCCTTCGACGCCCTGGCCGTTCTGCTAGGTCCCGCCGCGCCCGCCGCGGAGGACGGCCCCCCGTTCCAGGGCGGCGTCGTCGGCCTGGCGGCCTACGAACTCGCCGACCGTGTCGAGTCGCTCGGCCTGCCGCGCCAGGACGCCTGGCCCGACCTCGCCGCGGCCCGCTACTTGGCCATTCTCGCCTTCGACCATCAGGCCCGCATGGTGGTCGCGGTCGGACGCGGCTCGGACCTGCAGCAGGCCGAGGCCCGCGCCAACGCCGCGCTCGCCTGGCTGGACGCTGCGCCCGTCGCGCCGCGGCAGGAAGTTTTGGCCGGCCCGCTGCAGCCCAGCGATCCCGACGCCTACGAAGCCGCCGTCGCCCAGGTGGTCGACCGCATCCGCGCTGGAGAGATCTTTCAGGCCAACATCGCGCGCGCCTGGACCGGCGCCCTCGCGCCCGGCGCGCAGCCCTTCGACCTCTTCGCGCGCTTGCTGGCTCAGAGCGCCGCGCCCTTCGCCGCCTATCTGCGCCTGCCGGGCCTGGCCCTGGTCTCCAACTCACCCGAGCGCTTCCTCAAGGTCCGCGAGGGCCAGGTCGAGACCCAGCCGATCAAGGGCACGCGACCGCGCGGCGGTGACCCTGCCGCCGACGCCGCACTCGCCGCCGAGCTGCTGGCCAGCGACAAGGACCGGGCCGAGAACCTGATGATCGTCGACCTGATGCGCAACGACCTGGCCCGCGTCTGTGCGGCCGGCAGCGTCAGGGTCCCCAGCCTCTGGGCGCTGGAGAGCTTCGCCAACGTCCACCACCTGGTCTCGACCGTCACCGGCCGCCTGGCCGAGGGGCAGGGCGCGCTCGACCTGCTGCGCGCGGCGTTCCCGCCTGGCTCCATCACCGGCGCGCCCAAGGTCCAGGCCATGAAGGTCATCGCCGCCCTGGAGACCCCGCGCGGTCCCTATTGCGGCTCGCTGTTCTGGGCCGGCTTCGACGGCGCGCTCGATTCCAGCGTGCTGATCCGCACCGCCGCCTGCACCGAGACCGCCGGCGGCTGGGCGGTGGAGGCGAGGGCGGGCGCCGGCATCGTCGAGGCCAGCGAGCCCGTCGCCGAGCGTCTCGAGACCGAAGCCAAGATCGCCGCCCTGGTTCGCGCCCTGACGCAGGAGCCCTGCCCATGATCCCTCTCGACGACCGCGGCCTGCTGCTCGGCGACGGCCTGTTCGAAACTCTGCTGGCGGTGGACGGCGTGCTGGCCGCGCCGGGCCCGCACCTCGATCGCATGGGCGCGGGCTGCGCGACGCTCGGCCTGCCGCCGCTCGACCGCGATGAGGCCGTACGGCTGATGGGCGAGGCCCTGGGGCGGCTCGACGCCCCCCGCGCGGCGGTGCGCCTCACCCTGACCGCCGGGTCCGGCGGGCGCGGTCTCGACCGCCCCGATGCGCCGCAGGCGCGGATGTTCGCCACCGCCGCCCCCGCGCCGCGCCCGCGCGAGCCGGCCGACCTGATCAGCAGCACCGTGCGCCGCAACGACCTCTCGCCGGCCTCGCGGCTGAAGACGCTCTCCTATCTCGACAACGTCCTGGCGCGGGCCGAGGCGCAGGGCTCGGGTGTCGACGAGGCGCTGATGCTCAACACCCGCGGCGACGTCGCCTGCGCGGCGGCGGCCAATGTCTTCTGGTTATGGGGCGGGCGGCTCTACACGCCCAGCCTGGCCTGCGGTGCCCTGGCCGGAACCATGCGCGCGCGGGTGATCGAGGCAGCCAAGGCGATGGGGATCGAGGTCGTGGAAACCCGCTCCGGCGTCGCCGAGCTGGCGCGGGCGGAGGCGGCGTTCCTGACCAACAGCCTGATCGGCGTGCGGGCGGTCCGTTCGCTCGACGGGTTCGCCTGGGAACCCTCGCCGCTGGTCGAACGCCTGGCCGCCGCCGTCAGGGGTTGATCAGCTGGATCAGCACGCCGGCGCGGGGCGCCAGGTCCATCTTGTGTCGGAAGGTGAAGGCGCCGGGCATCATCTGCTGGAAAGGCGTGCGGAACGTATAGAGCGTCTCGGCGCGCAGCACGGCGCCGTTGGGCGTACGCATGCTGGTCGCCACGGTGCCGACGTTGGTGACCGGAATCGTGCCGCTGGCGCGGGTCCAGCGCGAAACCGGGGTGCCGCTGGCGTTGATCTCGATGCTGGTCACGCGGATGGCCAGTCCGTCGACCGGGAACGGCTTCATGATCGCTTCGCTGGCGTTGAAGATGTTGTCGACATCGGCGGCGGACACCTGCGCCTGCTGGGTGACCAGATCCCCGACAGCGGTGGTGAGGGCGCTGGCCCGGCGGTTTGCCAGCAGCGCCTGGGTCGCCTCGACCATGCCGTAGTAGAGCATCAGTACGATCGGAGCGATGAAGGCGAACTCGACGGCGGCCGAGCCGCGGCGGTCGCGGAGCATGTCTCGCGTCAGCATGAGGTGTTGTTCCCTAGGCGAGGGAGCGCGGGGTTGAACGGCTCGTTGCGGAACAACCGGGTCGAGCTGATCATCCGGCCGCCGCTGAAGTTCTGGAACACCGGCCGCAGCAGCGGCGTGACGATCGGCCATTTGAAGTAGGTCGTGACCACCACGATGTCTTCGGGATTGCCGGCGCACCAGTTGGTGACCTGCGGATCAAAGGTGTTCGGGTCACGTTCGGGCAGCGCGCTTGCGGCGGCGAAGTTCGCGAAGGTCCGGCTTTCCACGAACAGCGGGCTGGGATCGGGCTCGCCCGGCGCCGGCGCATCCAGCGTGCACATGGGTTCCAGCCAGCTCATGTTGACGCAGACCAGTTGGCGGAAGCCCTGCTGGCTGACGGGGGCCCCGCTGGACCCGGCCTGGAACACGCCGGTGCGGATGTTGCGGGCGGCGAAGTCGGTGGCCGTGTCCAGGGTCGCTGACACCAGCAGGATCATCGCCAGCTCGAGCACGCCGAACATCAGCATCATCAACGGAATGCTGATCAGGGCGAACTCCACCGCCGTCGCGCCGCGGCGCGAACGTACGAAGCGCCGTATCCAGGCGCGAAGTCGGGTTGCAGAGCGCGTCATGGCGTCTCCAGGGAGCTTAGCCGCTGGAGAGTAGCGAAGTCTGGCTAACTGGAGGTTTAAGGCTTGGCTGAATCGCCGCCGCCGGCGTCCTTGTCGCCGCCGGCCCGTTCGCAGCCGCCGGCGCAGGCATACTCCGACACGCGCGGACCCCGGATCACCGACACGCGACCGGCCGCCGGCGCGGAGACCACGATCTGGCGCTCCAGCACCGTGCGGCCCAGCTGGTCGATGATGATCAGGTTGGTGACGCCATAGCCGCGGCCGCTGACCACCGCCTTGCCGGCGTCCAGCACCGCCACGTCGGCGATGGCCGGATTGCCGATCAGCACGTCGCGGGCGCCCCGGGGCAGTGCCAGCGGCGTGCTCTGATCGATCGGCACCACCAGCGCCGGCGCGGCCTGCGCAGCGCCGGCCAGGGCCGTCAGGGCGAGCGTCAAGGTTAGGATCGGGCGGCGCATGGGCGGTTCCGAGTGAAAGCTTCGAGCCGAGAGTCGATTGGAATGGTCAATAAAGCCTGAACATTCCAGCCCTCGCGTGCGCGAGAATCATTATGTCAAAACGCGAAAATCGCCCGATTTCGGCGTCTTGGTTAATTGATATTTACAGTAAACGCAAGTAAACCATAGGTAAAAGTTTGTTTAGTCATGACTGTTTACTGGCAATTAAGCCAAGCTTGCGAAAGTCATCCTGCGTTTCGGGGCGAGCAGACCAAAAAGGTTTGATGCCTCAACAGTCTGCTCGCTAAACAAAAGGAGATCGAGCATGTCGAAGTTCGTTTCGCGTTTCATGAACGACGAGTCCGGCGCCACCGCCATCGAATACGGCCTGATCGCGGCGCTCATCGCCGTCGCTCTGGTCACCGCCATGGGCTTCCTGGGTGAAGGCCTGGAGAACGCCTTCAAAGGCATCCAGGGCACCCTGGAAGGCGAGACCCCGCCCGCGGCTCCGTAAGACGAGCTGGCGTATTGGATCGCGGCGGCGCAAGCCGCCGCGATCTCGTCATTTGGGATACGGTCTGCCGGGAGGGCTTCAGATGAACAATCTTCTCAAGCGGTTCTGCGCTCAGCAGTCAGGCGCCACTGCGGTTGAGTATGCGCTCATTGCGGCGCTGATCACCGTCGTCCTGGTCGCCGCGATCGGGCCGCTCTCTGTAGCCTTGACGGAGACCTTCGAAGAGGTCGCAAACGCGATCCCTCAGACGGTCCCCTGACCTGACCTGAATGAAATGAAAAAAGGGCCGCTGCGAAGCGGCCCTTTTTCTTTCAATCATCGATTCACAGCTCTCGCGCACATTGGGGCCGAACAAAAGTTCTCGGACCGATCCAGAAATGATCCCTCTTCTTCAGGCCGCCATCCTGCTCGTCTTTCCGGTGCTGGTGATCATCGGCGCCCTGCGCGACCTGACCAGCTTCACCATTCCCAACTGGATCTCGCTCGCCCTGATCGCGGCTTTCGTGCCGGCGGCGCTGCTGCTGGGCCTCAGCCCCGGCGCCATGGGCCTCCATCTGCTGGTCGGCGTCGCGGCGCTGGTCGCGGGCATGGCGATGTTCGCCTTGCGCTGGATCGGCGGCGGCGACGCCAAGCTGTTTGCGACGGCGGCGCTGTGGCTCGGCGCGCCGGCCGCTCTTACCTATGTCATGATGACGGGCCTGGCGGGCGGCGCGCTGGCCCTGGCGCTGATCAGCCTGCGCTCGCCGATTCTGCGTCCCTACGTGCTCACCGGCCCGGGCTGGTTCAGCCGCCTGGCCGATCCGGACGAGGCCGTTCCCTACGGCGTGGCCATCGCCGCCGGGGCGCTGCTGGCCTTTCCCTCGTCGGCGCTCCTGCAGGCCTGGCCTGGTTTCTAAACGTAGCTTTAGGCCGCGTTAACTATGCGACCGGCAATTAGACCCAACCGGTAAAACGCCGGTCGACCGAATCGCGTGCGCCCGCGGACTGCAGGCGCGCTCGCCTGTCACCGGCTTGCGCGGAGCCTCGAGCACCGACCATGGGTCCTGTCCGTATCGTCATCCTGGCCGTCGCCGCGATCGCCGCCATAGGGCTGGCCTTCATCGTGCGCGGCATGGTGACCCCCAAGCGGCCGGACGCGGCCGCCGCCGCTCCGCCGCCCCGGCCTGTCGTCCAGGTGCTGGTCGCCAAGCGCGACCTGCCCATCGGCACCCGCCTGACTCCCGCCGACCTTGGCTGGCAGCCCTGGCCGGCCGATGCGCTCAACCCCTCTTTCGTCACCGACGGCGGCGCGCCGGCCCTGCCGGCCCAGATGCCTGACAAGGCGGTCCAGAAAGCCGCCCGCGTGGCCAACGATCTCGTCATGCCCCAGGGCGCGATGCAGGCATTCGAGGGCGCGATCGTCAAGGAAGCTGTCGCCCTCGGCGAACCGGTGGTGGCCCGCAAGGTCGTCCGCGCCGGCCAGAGCGGCTTCATGGCCGTGGTGCTGCAGCCGGGCATGCGCGCCATGGCCATTCCCATCAACGCCGAGACCGCCGCCGGCGGCTTCATCCTGCCGGGCGACCGCGTCGATGTCCTGCAAAGCCGCCAGGACTCGAACGGCAACGGCAACGCCAAGGCGATGATCACCGAAGTGCTGATGCGCAACGTGCGCGTCCTGGCCATCGACCAGAACATCGAGCCCGCCAAGGACTCCAAGACCATCGTCGGCGGCGTCGCCACCCTCGAAATCCCCGCCGCCGACGTCGAGGTCATGGCCCGCGGCAAGTCTCAGGGCGAAATGCAGCTCGCCCTTCGCTCATACGCCGATATCGGCGGCGCGCCCGGGCGCGGCGTCGCCAGCAGGGCTTCGGCGCAAGGCGTGCGCGTCTTCCGCGCCGGACAGGTCACCGAGGTCGCCAACCCATGACGCCGCGTCGTTTCCTCATCGCGCTCGCCGCGCTGGCCTCTGTTGCGGCGCCGATCGCCGCCTCAGCCCAGGTCTCGGAAGCCGCCGCTCCGGCCCTGGTCGCCGGCATGGCGGCGCAGTCGGCGGTGGTGCGGGTCAACCTGACCGGCGGCTCCGCCTCCCAGGCGCTGAACCTGCCGACCGGCAAGTCGGCGATCATCGAGCTGCCCGTCGACGTCCGCGACGTGCTGGTGACCAATCCGGGCGTCGCCGACGCCATGCTGCGCTCGCCGCGGCGGATCTTCATTCTGGGGCTCAAGAGCGGCACCACCGATGCGGTGTTCTTTGACGCCGCCGGCCGCCGCATCCTGTCGCTCGACATCCGCGTCGATCAGGACCCCAGCGCGGTCGCCCAGACCATCAACCGCGTCGTGCCGGGCGCCCGCGTCCAGGTTGACGCCATGAACGAGAGCCTGATCCTCTCGGGCCAGGTGGCGAACCTCGCCGACGCCGACAAGGCGCTCCAGATCGCCCGCGCCGCGGTCGCCAAGCCCGAGCTGGTGATCAACATGCTGGCGGTCGCCGGCAAGGATCAGGTGATGCTCAAGGTGCGCATCGTCGAGATGCAGCGCAACGTCGTCAAACAGCTGGGCTTCAACCTCAACGCCGTGCTCGGCGAACTCGGCAACACGCAGTTCCTGCTCGGCACCACTGCGAGCTTCGCGATCAACGGCACCCTGCTGGGCGGCGGCAGCGCCCAGGTGCGCGAGCTCGGCGGTACGTATCAGGGCGACGCCACCCTTCGCGCCTTCGAGCGCGTCGGCCTGGTGCGCACCCTGGCCGAGCCGACCCTCAGCGCCGTCTCCGGCGAGTCGGCCAAGTTCCTCGCCGGCGGCGAATTCCCGATCCCGGTCGCCCAGGACAAGGACGGCGGCGTCACCGTTGAGTTCAAGCCCTTCGGCGTCGGCCTTGGCTTCACCCCGGTGGTGCTGTCTTCGGGCAGGATCGCGCTGAAGATGTCGACCGAGGTTTCCGAACTGACCAGCCAGGGCGCCTTCTCGCTCAGCACACCCGGCGCCAGCGCCGCCTTCACCATTCCGGCCCTGACCGTGCGCCGGGCCGAGACCGCCGTCGAACTGCCTTCCGGCGGTTCGATGATGATCGCCGGCCTGTTGCAGGAAAAGACCAAGCAGAACATCGACAGCCTGCCGGGCATGACCACCCTGCCGGTGCTCGGGACCCTGTTCCGCTCGCGCGACTACCTGGCCGGCGAGACCGAACTGGTCATCCTTGTGACGCCGTACATCGTCGACGCGGTCAATCCGGACCGGCTGCAGACCCCGGCCGACGGCCTGCGCATCGCCGGCGATCCGTCGACCGTGCTGATGGGCTCGCTGATCCGGGCTTTCAACGCCAATCCCCAGGCGCAATCGGGGCGCAGCTATCAGGGGCCGCACGGCTACGTGATCGAATGAGCGCACTTCGCCTTTCCGTCCTGTTGTTCGCCACGGCCGCGCTCGGCGCCTGCGCGAGCACGCCGACATACGGTCCCGAACTGTCGCGGGCCGAGACCGCCCGCACCCCGACCGAGCTCTGGGCCGCCGAGGTCCGGCCGCAGGCGCAGGAGATCTATCTCGCCGTCCACGCGCAGGGGCTGTCGGCCACGCAGTCCGACGCCCTGGCCGTCTTCGTCGGCGAATGGCAGGCCGGCGGGCGCGGTCCCGTCACGCTGCGCGCGCCGGTCGGCGGGCCCGATGCGGCGATGGTCTCGCGTTCCACCGAGAGCGCCCGCGTCGCGCTGGCCGCCTACGGCGCCCAGGTTCGCGTCGAGGGATACGAGGCCAAGGGCGACGCTCGCGCGCCGCTGATCGTTGCGCGCGAGCAGTACACCGTCTCGCTCCCGACCTGCGGGCTGCAATGGGAGAACATCTCCCGCAGCGCCAGCAACAACGTGCAGTCGCAGTTCGGCTGCGCAGTGAGCGCCAACTTCGCCGCCCAGGTCGCCAATCCGGCCGATCTTCTCGGTCCGGCAGCCATCGATCCCATCGACGCAAGCAGGCGCGACGTGGTGCTCGGGAAATATCGCAAGGGTGAGAACACCGCGACGGCGCGCGACAGCCAGGCGGCCGGGGCCGTGTCACAGGTGGTCAAGTAATGAAGCCCCAGCAGGGTCACGATCCGTTCGATCTAGACTTCGACGCCGACGACGAGTTCGCCCCGCCGCAGGCCGAGCCTTGGCGCGAGGCGCCGCCCGCCGCCGCCGCCGATCCCTTCGCCGACCTGCCGCCGGTGCGCGAGCCGCGCTTCGAGATCGACGCTGAAGACGACTACGCCGTCGCCGCGCTGCCGCCGGCGCCCGAAAGCCCGGTGGCCAATCCCGTGCACGACATGATCGCCGGGGCCGAGGCCGCCTTCGGCGAGGCCAGCCTGCCGCGCATCAACGTCCACATCTACTGCATCCACCCTGAGACCGCCGAGTTCGCCGAAGTGGCGGCCGCCGATCGCCGGATGGAACGCGGCGTCGTCGCGATCCGCATGGGCGGCCTGGCCGCCGCGGTCGAGGCCTATCAGAACCAGGCCACGCCCTCGCTGGTGATGGTCGAGAGCAACGACCCCGCGCCGGTGCTGCTGAACCTGCTCGACCGCCTGGCCGAGGTCTGCGACCCGGGCACCAAGGTCGTGGTCATCGGCTCGGCCAACGATATCGCCCTCTATCGCGAGCTGATGCGCCGCGGGGTGTCGGAGTACCTGGTCCCGCCGCTGAGCCCGATGCTGTTGGTGCGCACCGCCACCGGGCTCTACGCTGACCCGTCGGCGCCGTTCATCGGCCGCCAGATCGCCTTCTGCGGCGCCAAGGGCGGGGCGGGGGTCTCGACCATCGCCCACAACGTCGCCCACTCGATTACCGAGCGGCTGCAGACCGGCGCCGTGCTGGTCGACCTGGACCTGCCGTTCGGCACCGCCGGCCTCGACTTCCACCAGGATCCGCTGCAGGGCGTCGCCGACGCGCTCAGCCAGCCGGACCGCCTCGACCCGGTGCTGATGGACCGGATGATGGCGCGCTGCTCCGAGCGGCTGTCGCTGTTCGCCGCCCCCGCCACCCTGGACACCGACTACGACATCTCGGCCGAGGCGTTCGAGGAGGTCACCCAGAAGATCCGCGGCGCCGCGCCGTTCGTGGTGCTCGACCTGCCGCACGTCTGGACCGCCTGGAAGCGCAAGATCCTGCTGTCCTCCGACGACCTGGTGATCGTCGCGACGCCTGACCTCGCCTCGCTGCGCAACGCCAAGAACATCGTCGACCTCGTGCGGCGCGCCCGGCCCAACGACGCCCCGCCGCGCCTGGTGCTGAACCAGGTCGGCGTTCCCGGCCGTCCGGAGATCCCGGTCAAGGACTTCGGCGAGGCGCTCGACCTTACCCCGACGCTGTGCCTGCCCTTCGACGCCAAGCTGTTCGGCCAGGCCGCCAACAACGGCCAGATGATCAGCGAGGTCGGCCCCAAGTCGCGCGCCGCCGAAGGTCTCGACCAGCTGGCCCAGCAGATCGCCCGCCGCGAGCCGCCGCAGGTCCAGAAGGCCTCGCTGCTCTCCAGCCTGTTCAAGAAGAAGTAGATGTTCGGCAAGCGTCCCACAGACGGCGGGTCGCAGGCGCCGCGCCAGGCGCCGCCGCCGCCCGCCGAAGGTCCGGCGATCGCCACGCGTCCGCAACGCATCGAGCCGACCGCCGCGCCCATCGCTCCGGTCCAGACGCCGCCGCCGGCCGAACGCGCCGCCAAGCCGGCCGCCGGCCCCAAGCCGACGCTGGGCTTCGAGCAGCTGCGCGCCGCCCAGGGTCCCGCGCCCACGACCCAGGTCGTGCGCGAGCAGAGCGACTACTATCACGCCACCAAGACCACGATCTTCAACGCCCTGATCAACACGATCGACCTGGCGCAGCTGGCCCAGCTCGACTCCAAGCAGGCCGCCGAGGAGATCCGCGACATCGTCGCCGAACTGGTGGCGATCAAGAACGTCTCGATGTCGGTGGCCGAGCAGGACACCCTCGTCCAGGACATCATCAACGACGTCCTCGGCTATGGCCCGCTGGAGCCGCTGCTGGCCCGCGACGACATCGCCGACGTAATGGTCAACGGCGCCGGCCGGGTGTTCATCGAAGTCGCCGGCAAGGTCCAGCTGACCAATGTCCGCTTCCGCGACAACGCCCAGCTGATGAACATCTGCCAGCGGATCGTCAGCCAGGTCGGCCGCCGCGTCGACGAAAGCTCGCCGATCTGCGACGCCCGCCTGCCCGACGGCAGCCGCGTCAACGTCATCGCCCCGCCCTTGGCGCTGGATGGTCCGACCCTGACCATCCGGAAGTTCAAGAAGGACAAGCTGACCATGAAGAACCTGGTGGAGTACGCCTCCATCAGCCCGGAAGGGGCGCGGGTTCTCGGGGTCATCGGCGCCTGCCGATGCAACCTGGTCATCTCCGGCGGCACCGGCTCGGGCAAGACCACCTTGCTCAACACCCTGACCGCCTTCATCGACCCCTCCGAGCGCGTCATCACCTGCGAGGACGCCGCCGAGCTGCAGCTCCAGCAGCCGCACGTGGTCCGTCTGGAAACCCGCCCGCCCAACCTCGAGGGCCAGGGCCAGATCACCATGCGCGACCTGGTCAAGAACTGCCTGCGGATGCGTCCCGAGCGGATCATCGTCGGCGAAGTCCGCGGCCCCGAAGCCTTCGACCTGCTGCAGGCGATGAACACCGGCCACGACGGCTCCATGGGCACGCTGCACGCCAACAGCCCGCGCGAGGCGATCAGCCGGATGGAATCGATGATCACCATGGGCGGCTACGGCCTGCCCTCGCGGACCATCCGCGAGATGATCGTCGGCTCGGTCGACGTGATCATCCAGGCCGCCCGCCTGCGCGACGGCTCGCGCCGCATCACCCACATCACCGAGGTGGTGGGCCTGGAAGGCGACGTGATCATCACCCAGGACCTGTTCGTCTACGAGATCACCGGCGACGACGCCGACGGCAAGGTGCTGGGCCGCCACCGCTCGACCGGCATCGCCCGCCCGCGCTTCTGGGATCGCGCCCGCTACTACGGCCTGGAGCGCGAGCTCGCCGAAGCGCTCGACGCGTCGGAATAGCTCATGCTGATGACCCTGCTCATCGCGGTCCTCGGCTTCATCGCCATCGCCGGCGTGGGCTTCGCCCTGGCCGGCCCGTCCTCGGCCGACGCCAAGACGCTCAAGCGCGCCCACGCGATCGTCGGCGGCGACGAGGTGCGCGAGGTCGGGCGCCGCCGCCCCGCCGCCACCGCGCAGGAACAGCGCCGCAAGCAGATCCTCAAGACCCTCAAGGACCAGGACCGCGAGCAGAAGAAGGCGCTGCTCAGCATCTCCGCAAAGCTGCGCCAGGCGGGCCTTGGCATGAAGGTCAGCTCCTTCTGGATGCTCAGCGGCGGCCTGGCCCTGATCGTGCTCATCGTCGCCTGGGTCGTGACCCGCACGCCGCTGGCCGCGGTGGGCCTGGCCTTCGCCGCCGGCCTCGGCCTGCCGCGCTGGGTGGTCGGCGCCATGGCCACCGCGCGGATCAAGAAGTTCACCGAGGCCTTCCCCGACGCCATGGACATCATCGTCCGGGGCATCAAGTCGGGCCTGCCCGTTCACGACAGCCTGCGCGTCATCGCCCGCGAAACGCCCGAGCCGCTGGCCGGCCAGTTCGGCCGCCTGGTCGACAACATCGGCATGGGCATGACCATCGATCAGGCCCTCGACAAGATGCACGCCGAGATGCCGACGCCCGAGGTGCGGTTCTTCGCCATCGTGCTGGCCATCCAGGCCAAGACCGGCGGCAACCTGGCCGAGGCGCTCGGCAACCTCTCCACCGTCATCCGCTCGCGAAAGCTGATGCGCGAGAAGGTCAAGGCGCTGTCGGCCGAGGCGGTGGCCTCCGCGGCCATCATCGGCTGTCTGCCGCCGGGCGTCGCGGTGCTGATCTTCATCACCGCGCCCGACTATATGGGCCCGCTGTTCACCGACCCGCGCGGCCGCGTGATGCTGATGATCGGCGCCTTCTGGATGTCGCTTGGCGTCATGTCGATGCGCAAGATGATCAATTTCAGGCTCTGAGGGCTCATGGTCGCGGCGCTCACCAATCCGGCCAATCTGCTCGCGGTCTTCGTCGCCGTGATCTGCTTTGCGACCATCATCACCATCGCCATGCCGATGATGGACCGCCGCACCCTCGAGGCGCGGCTGAAGTCCGTCTCGACCCGCCGCGAGGAGCTGCGCCGCAAGTCGCGTGAGGCCCTGGCCGTCCGCGGCGGCCAGAGCTCCCTGCGCCACGTCGACGAAGGGCTCTACAAGAAGGTCGTCGAGCGGCTTCAGCTCTCGCGCCTTCTGGAGGATCCCCAGGTGGTGGACAAGCTGGCCCAGGCCGGCTTCCGCGGCCCGCGCCCAATCTCCACCTTCTACTTCTTCCGGTTCATCCTGCCCTTCGTGTTCTTCATCGTGGTCGGGGCCTACCTGTTCCTGGTCAACGATTTCGGCCTGCCGCCGATGACCCGCTTCTTCTTCGCGGTCGTGGGCCTGACCGCCGGCTACTACGCGCCCAACGTGTTCATCAGCAACGTCGCCACCAAGCGCCGCGACTCGATCATCGGCGCCTGGCCCGACGCGCTGGACCTGCTGCTGATCTGCGTCGAAAGCGGCATGTCCATCGAGGCGGCGATCCAGAAGGTCAGCCAGGAAATCGGCGGCAACTCCATCGAGCTGGCCGAAGAGCTGACCCTGCTGACGGCCGAGATCTCCTACCTGCCCGAACGGCGCATGGCCTATGAGGGCCTCGCCCGCCGGACCAACCATCCCGGCATCAAGTCGGTGATGACCGCGATGATCCAGGCCGAGCGCTACGGCACGCCGCTGGGCGCGGCCCTGCGGGTCATGGCCAAGGAAAACCGCGAGATGCGCATCGCCGCGGCCGAGAAGAAGGCCGCCCAGCTCCCGGCGAAGCTGACGATCCCGATGATCGTCTTCTTTCTGCCGGTGCTGTTCATCGTCATCCTCGGCCCCGCCGCCCTCAAGGTCCGCGACCTGATGGCCGCCAGCGCTGCGGGCGGGTAGGGCGCAGCCGGGCCTGTTCATCCCCCGGCAAGGCCGCTAGACCATCGCCGTGAGCCCGGCCTCGATCCCTCCGCCGCCCACCCGTCCGCACGAAGACGAATGCTGCCGGCGCGGCTGCGACCCCTGCATCTTCGACTACTACGAGCGCGCCCTCGACCGCTGGACGGATCGGGTGCGCAACATGGGCGCCGACCCCGAGGCCATTCTCAAGGAACGCGCGGCGTCCGCGCTTTAGCGGCTCGGCCGCCCGCGCGCCTCACTCGGCCGCAAGCCCGCAGAGCACCAGGCGCGCACTCCGCCTCACCTGGTCGTCTCCGCCTCGGGCCGAGATCTTGAGGCCGGATTTCAGGGTCAACAGCATTCTGGCGACCTCGTCGGCGTCGAGAGTCGCCTTGAGCTCGCCGCTGGCCATGCCGTCGCGGACGCGGTTGGCGAGCATCGCCGCAATCTGCGCTCCGGCGCGGTCGCTCATCGCGTTGACCTCCGGGTCCGAGCGGCCGAACTCTGCGATCGAGCCCACCCCCAGACACCCCGTCTCCAGGTCCGCTCCGGTCCCAAGGTCGATCATGAGCGCGGCTTCCAACGCGGCCAGCGCTGTGTCTTCGTGGTCCATCGCCGCCTGCATCCGCGACCGCGAGACCTCGGAGTAGCGCTCCAGGGCCTCAAGGAACAGTCGACGCTTGTCTCCAAACGCCCCGTAGAGGCTTTGCCGCGCGATACCCATCCCCTCAAGCAGGTCGCTCAGCGAGGCGGCCGAAAAGCCGTGACGCGCAAAGACACGGATCGCGGCCCCCAGGGCTTGGTCACGGTCGAATTCGGCAGGGCGTCCCATCCCGCCACTATCCGGGTTTCAGACCAATCAGTCAATATTATTCTTGACCAATCGATCCGCTATCGACATCCATTATGGACCATACAGTCAAAAATGGAGTTTCCGATGACGATCTCACCATCCACCACCCCGGCCTTGGTCTTCGGCGGATCAAGGGGCATGGGCGCGGCCATCGTGCGCCGCCTCGCGGCCGACGGTCGCCCCGTCACCTTCACCTACGCTCAGGCGCATGAGAGGGCCGCCGCCCTGGTCCTTGAGATTGAGCAAGCCGGCGGCGCCGCGCTCGCCATTGCGGCCGACAGCGCCGATAGCGACGCGATCAAAACCGCCGTGGAGACCGCCGCAGCCCGTTTCGGAACCTTGGGCGCCTTGGTCGTCAACGCTGGGGTGTTGAAGAACGGGACAATCGACCAGTTCAGCCTGGAGGACTTCGACGAAATGGTCGCGGTCAACGTCCGCGGCGTCTTCGCCGCCATCCATTACGCCGCGCCTCACCTGCTCGACGGCGCGCGGATCGTGACGATCGGCAGCAACACCGCCGACCACGTCGGTGGGCCAGGATCCAGCGTCTACGCCATGACGAAAGCCGCCGTGGCTCAGCTGGTGCGCGCGGCCTCACGCGACTTCGCGCCCCGCGCCATCACCATCAACAACGTCCAGCCTGGCCCGATCGAAACGGACATGACGGCCGACCTGATGGACTTCATCCGACCGCGCCTGCCGTTGGGCCGCATCGGACGGCCGGACGAGATCGCAGGACTGGTGTCCTGGCTGACCGGGCCGGACGCCGGATACATGACCGGCGCCAGCCTGACCATCGACGGCGGATGGACCGCCTGACCTGGAATGCGGCCTGCCCCTGCGGCGGGCCGCTTTGCGGGCGACGGGGAGGGCTTAGCTCCTGACCGCCGCGGCGCCCGCCATTTAACCCCTGGCCAACGCGCTGGCGGCCTTGCCGTCATACTGGCCGCCGAAGCTGGTCTTCAGGTGGGCCATGATGGTCCCGACGTTGGCGTCGGGGTTCTTGGCCCGGAAATCGTTGATGGCCTCGCGCAGCTCCGCTTCCGTCATCTGCTTTGGGCCATACGAGGAAAGGATCGCCAGTTCGGTTTCAGCGGCCTTGGCGCGCTGGTCGACTTTCGACGCATCGCTACCGGCTTCGATCAGGCGCGCGCGCTCGCTCGCGAGGTTCTCCAGCGTCAGTTTCGTATTCTTGAGGAACTTCGCGACGGTTGCGGCGACCTTTTCATCAGTGACTTCCGTCACGCCGCGCTTGAACTCTTCGGTCGTGATCTGCGTCGCTTCGCCGATCAGTGTGGTCAGCAGGTCAGCCTTCAGACGGTCGTTCAACTTACGTGCCGCGAGTTGGTCAGCTTTGAGCGCGTCAAGCAAAGCCATGTCGCCGTCCTTTCAATTCACTCTGTTCGGCAGCTCTGTAGGAGGGAAGGATACCCCCGTTCAAGGGCGGTCGCGCCGTAGGGCCACCGTAGCAGGCCCCCAGCAATATCCATGTCCGCATTGCGTCAGCCATGCGCCACCTGCGGACATTGGCGGCATGGCTGAAAGCGGACTCGTTCAATGGTCCGCTAGCAGGAACGTCTCGCTCCCGTCTTGGAAGGCCGCCCACAAAAGATTTGTGAGAAGTCCGCCTTCGACCTGACTACCTCTACATCTGGGGGGCGTTGGATCGATGGCCGAAAACTCGAAGCAGACGGATCAATACGGCCTTGCCTCAAAGGCGTACGGAGCCGGGCTGGCCCGCCTGTCGAAGGCCTACGAGGCCGACCCTGAACTTTGCCGCGACCTCCTGCAGGACATGCACGTGGCTCTTTGGCGTAGCCTCAGCAGCTTCGACGAACGGTGCAGCTTACGCACCTGGACCTATCGGGTGGCCCATAACGTGGGCGCCTCGCATGTCGTAAGGCAGCGTGCGCACCTCTCCCGCCTGACGACTCTGGAACATGTCGATCTGCCGGCGATCATGCCAACGCCCGAGGACGACGTGAGTGAGCAGCAGGCAAGGCAACGCCTGATGGACATCATCCACCGACTGAAGCCGCCGGACCGGCAGGTGATGCTTCTCTATCTCGAAGACTTCGAGGCGGGCGCAATTGCGGACGTCACAGGTCTTTCGCCAGGCGCAGTCGCAACACGCATCTATCGGGTGAAGGCGCTCCTGTCCGCCGCACTCTCTGGGAAGTCACAATGACTGAAGACGTGAAGGCTCTCTGGCAACAGCAACCCTCGGAAGGAGAGAACATGGACCTCGACCAACTGCGGAACATGGTTCAGGCCGAACTCGCTCGCACTCGTCGGACGAGAGGCGTGCTGGCCCTCGTTGGTCTCGTCGGCGTCGGCCTATTCGGTTACCTAGCCTATTCAGCTCCGACAAATCTGTTGCGGATCGGCGGAGGGCTTACCGTCGCCGGCTATGTGTTGTTCCTCGTCCTAGGCTGGCATCGGATGGCGCTCCCCGCGCCGGACGTTGCGGCGGCGTCTGTAGCCTTTCTGCGTCAGAGCCTCGCCCTGCGCCGCGACGCGGTCCTACGAGGATGGATCGTAATGGCCGCGCCTTTGCTGCCAGGACTGAGCGTCATCCTGGTGGGGCTCTGGATCGCTGCGGGACAGAGGTGGCCTCAGAAGCTCTGGCCCCTGGCGGCGCTTATCGTGCTGTGGCTCGTTACTTTCTTGGTCACTCAGGCGAGGGCCGCTGCGAAGGTGAATGCAGAGATTGCGGACCTTGACCGGCAATGTGAAGCCTAGAGTCTGCTGGCCACCCATTACCCAGCCGCTCGTTAGGTTTGCTCGGCGCCAGGACGAGACATAGGCGTCAGGGCGGATAGCGGAACTAGCGGAACTAGCGGATAGTCCGCTTGAGGGAGCGCGGCGCCGTCGGTATCCGACCCTTCTCAGGCGTTGGAAACGTCCGCTAACGTGCGCGCGCTGCCCCGCTGCGGACGTATGCCATGCCCCTTCGACGCGTTGTCATAGCTTCCACCGTCTCGGTCGGCCTGCTCGCCACACTAGCCGCTGGTGCTGTGGCCGCCACAACGGACCAAGCTCCAGCTTTCGTTCCTGGCAACCCCGGTGCCCCGACGCTTCCGTTCAACGAGGTTTTGGAGCCCAACTCCCGTGAGGCGTTTCGCCGTTCCGTCTGTCAAAACTGGGGCTCGTCCGACGGTCCCTCTCGTTGCCCGCCATTCTCCGAAATGCGGGTAAAGCCGATGGGAGGGACGACGTGTCGAGGACTGATCGGCGGCATCTTGGTGGAGTGGTCTGATCCAACGCCAAGACCGGTGGTGGGTGGCAACGGCCGCATCGTCCCTAGCTATGCAATTTGGGGAGCAGTGCTCGGCTCCGATCAGTTCATTGCTTATGTCCAGCCCCGCTACAGGTCGGCGTTTGGCACAATTGAGGGATGCCCGCCCCCCATCTAGATCCGCTACCAGGTCTCATACATGCCGGCGTAGCGACCGCACTGGGGAGTCCACTTTCTGGCGAAGCTGCGAGATCCGTCCCCCGCGCAGACGCTTCAGTGGTCCGGATCTTGGCCGGTGCGAGGTCGCCTAGCGTTGGTCGCGAATGCGCCAGAAGCGGAAATTGGACTCGTGCCAGCTGGCGGACGTTCAGCAGTCCTCGCGGACAGCCCGCAAGACTCCATAAACTGACCATCTCTAAGCTGAATCCGCATAGAGACTGAGGAAGCGGGACCATGACGACGGGATGCGAGGGCTGCCGCGACGGAACCGGATTTGAACAACCGTTCTCTATGGCGTTTCAGCCCATTGTCGATGTCAACGGCCAAGCGATCTTCGCTTACGAGGCGCTGGTTCGCGGCACGGAACGGCAAGGCGCCTACTCTGTCTTGAGCCAGGTCGCCGACGGCAACCGTTACGCGTTCGACCAACAATGCCGCGTCAAGGCGATCGAGTTGGCCACCGGCCTAGGCTTGCCCCAAACTGGCGCGTCGCTTTCCATCAATTTCATGCCCAACGCGGTTTATGAGCCCAGGGCCTGCATTCGCCTGACCCTGGCCACGGCCATGCACACCGGCTTCCCCCTCAACAAGATCATCTTCGAATTCACCGAGGACGAGAAGCTCGACACCGATCATCTGCTCAACATCCTGCGAACCTATCGCGCGATGGGGTTCAAGACGGCGATCGACGATTTTGGGGCCGGCTACGCGGGTCTTGGCCTGCTCTCGAAATTCCAACCCGATATCGTCAAGCTCGACATGGAGCTGATCCGCGGCATCGACCGAGACGGGGTCAAGCAACGGATCGTCAAGTCGATGATCACCCTGCTAAGCGATTTGAATATCCAGACCATCTGCGAAGGGGTCGAGACCGCCGAGGAGCTTGGCGTTCTTCAGGACCTCGGCGCCAACCTGATCCAGGGTTACGTGCTGGCCAAGCCGATGTTCGAGGGGCTCGTTGGTTTTGACGGCCTCAGTGGCATGACGGCTCGCAAAGTCGCCTGATGGGGTGTGTCCGCTGCAACAATCACCATTCACGGAGCATCCGCACCTAGATTCCGCTCACCACCCTGCCCTGCCAATCCTTTCAAGCTGCGCCACTCGCGGACCGTGGGATCGACCGTTTCCGATACCGGGTCCGCCCCTTTCAAACACTAGGCTTTGCCAAGCTCTGGACCGAAGAAGCTAACGGCCACCTTTCAATGCAGGGCCCGCCGCTCCTGCCCCCCCGAGGGCTGTGTGGGAACTTGATGGTGACGTCGACACTAGAAGATGGCTCCGAGGCGGACCTATCAAATGACCGCAATGAGCCCAAAGCGGCCACGCCCGCCGGCGCGGAAGTTACGCCCGCCGCCCGCCGCCCTACGCCGCCAGCGGGCCGCCGGCGATGGTGATGCGGTGCATCAGCCGGTGGTGGCCCTGGTAGTCGTTCATCGCCTGGTGCCAGGTGGCGCGGTTGTCCCAGATCGCCATCGAGCCGGGCTTCCATGAGAAGCGGTGCACGAACTGCGGCTTGACCGCATGCTGGTAGAGATAGGCCAGCAGGGCGCGGCTCTCCTCGCGGTTCCAGCCCTCGAATCCCAGGGTGAAGGCGGGGTTCACGTACAGCGCCTTGCGGCCGCTGCCGGGGTGGGTGATCACCACCGGATGCACGGCGCTGGGGGTGTCGGTCTTGCCGGCCAGGTGCGCCTGGTCGGTCTTTCCGTAGACGCCGTCCGCGCCGTAGATGTGCTCGGAGGCGTGCACCGCCTTGAGGCCCGCCAGCGTCGCCTTCAGCCCGTCGGACAGCGCCTCGTAGGCGGCGTACATATCGGCGAACATCGTGTCGCCGCCGCTCGGCGGGGTCTCGATGGCCAGCAGCACCGAGCCCATGGCCGGCTCGAGGTCATAGCTGTGGTCGGTGTGCCAGCCGCCACCGATATTGGTGGTCTGGGCCTCGGTCTTCTCGACCTTTGCGATCTGCGGATACTTCTCCGAGGGCGGGAAGTAGCGGTTGACCACGATCGGCCCGATCTGCTCGGCGAAGGCGATGTGCTGCTCGGGCGTCAGGTGCTGGCCGTGCAGGAAGGCGACGCCGCGGCGATAGACGGTGTCGCGGATCAGGTCGATCTCGGCGGCGCTGGCGGTGGGCAGCGAGACATTGGCGATCTCGGCGCCGCAGCCTTCGGTTTCGCGGACGATGGCGGTCATGGTCGCCTCCCTGGCGTGGTTTCTTGGCTGGAGCCTAGGAACGCCGCTCGCAGAAGATTGTCACCCAAGTTACAGTTGTCGCATGACCGACGATCGTCAGACCGCATTGGACGTGCTGCACGCCTCCGGCTGGCTCGCGCCCTACGGCCCGGGTCTGGCCCAGGCCCTGCTGGCCGAGGGCCAGCTGGCGCGGCTGAGCGCCGGGCGCTGGGCCCAGGCCGAGGGCGATGAGGAGACCGGTCTGCTGGCGGTGATCGAGGGGGCGGTCGATCTCTATTGCCAGGCGCCCGGCGACCGTGAGGTGCGCTTCAACCAGGCCGGGCCCGGCGCCGCGCTCGGCCAGAGCGTCAGCTTCGGCGGCGGCCCGCGGATCGTCACCGCCGTCTGCGCCCAGGACAGCCTGCTGCTGCGGGTGTCCGACGCCGGGCTGGAGCGCATCGCCCGGGTGCGGCCCGAGATCTGGCGCGCGGTCGCCGGCCTCGTCTACCTGCAGCTGCGTGGGGCGGTGCGGATGGCGGCGGACGCCATCGCCCTGCCGCCGCGCCAGCGCCTGGCCTCGCGGCTGCTGACCCTGGTCCGCAGCCGCCTGGGGCCGCCTGAGCTGCGCCTCAGCCAGCAGGCGCTGGCCGAGATGGTCGGCCTCAGCCGCAAGACCGTGAACGGCCTGCTGATCGAGTTCGCGCGGGAGGGGCTGGTCGACCTCGACTATGGCGGGCTCGCCGTGCTCGACCTGCGCCGGCTGGAGCGGGTGGCGGAGAGCTAGAGCCCCAGCAGCGACTGGTGCGCCCCGACCCCGGCCATCACCCCGGCGGCGGAGGCGAGGGTGGCGTTGTGCATCTGCGTGGCCACGTCGCCGGCGGCGAACACGCCCTCGACGCTGGTGCGCTTGCGATCGTCCACGCGCACGAAGGGGCCGGTCATGCCGTCGTCGAACGCGCAGCCGAGCTGCTCGGCCAGCGGGCTCGCCGCCTGGGTCCGCGGGGCCACGAACAGGCCGGCGAGCGCGATCTCGCGGCCGTCTTCCAGCCGCGCCGCCGCCAGCTTCGGCGCCTCGCCGACCAGCTGCGCGATCGGCGTGCGCTCGACGCTCACCCCGCGCGCCGCCAGCTGCGCGGCCTGCTCGGCGTCGGGTTCGGGGCCGCCGTTCAGGAAGTAGGTGGTCGGCCCCCAGTCGCTGATCAGCAGCGCCTTGTGCGCGCCGTGGGCGTCGCCGCCCAGCACGCCCAGCGGTCCGCCGCCCAGCTCATAGCCGTGGCAGTAGGGACAGTGCAGCGCGCTCACGCCCCAGCGCTCGGCCAGGCCCGGCACGTCCGGCAGGGCGTCGCGCACCCCGGTGGCCAGGATCAGCCGCCGCGCCTCCAGCTCGCCGCCGTCGGCCAGGCCCACGCGAAAGCCGTCCTTGCCGCCCGCCGCCGACACCGCCAGCCCGTCGACGAACTCGAAGGTCGGATAGGCGCTCAGCTGCTTGAGCCCCAGGCGCATGATCGCCTCGGGCGCCGCGCCGTCCTGGCCGAAGAAGCCGTGCGAGGCGCTCGCGAAGCGGTTGCGCGGCGCGCCCGCGTCGATCACCAGCACCGAGCGCCTGGCCCGCGCCAGCTGCATCGCCGCCGACAGGCCCGCGAAATTCCCGCCCACCACGATCACGTCGTTCATCGTCCGCTCCATATGAAACTATCGAAGTTACGAATATGGGCGTGGCAACGAAATGCGCAACTGCGGTTGTTACGATTGGCTCAAGGGGGCATATGAAAGGCCATGCGCACCGACAGCCGACTTTCGCGAATGCTGCACGCCCTGATCCACATGGACCGGCTGGGCGGCAAGGCCACGTCCGAGCAGCTGGCCCAGATGCTGGCGACCAATCCGGTCGTGGTCCGCCGCACCATGGCGGGCCTGCGCCGCGACGGCCTGGTGGCCTCGGAGCCGGGCCACGGCGGCGGCTGGGCGCTGGCCCGGCCGCTGGACGCCATCACCCTGAAGGACATCTACGCGGCCCTGGACGAGCCCGAGCTCTTCGCCATCGGCCAGTCGCAGGACCACCCGGAATGCCTGGTCGAGCAGGCGGTCAACGGCGCCCTAGCCGAAACCCTCAGCCAGGCCCGCGACCTGATCGCCGCGCGGTTCGCGGCCGTCACGCTCGGGGATCTCTCCCGCGATTTCGACGACCGCTTCGCCGCGGGCAGGGGGGCGTGACAGCTTCAAGTGGACACCGGTTGAAGCGGCCGTCACGCCCCAAAATAGAAGATCGTTCCTAGCGGAACTCCAGCCCCTCGAACCGGCCCGATTTCCGCCAGCCGTCGATGTACTGGAAGTAGGCGCTGGCCCCGGCCGGATAGCCGACGTTCAGCTTGGCCGCCGGGCCCGGGTCCTTGCCCTCGTTGTTGTAGTAGCCGGGCGTGCAGTCCGGCGCGCCCATCATCCGGCCCATGCCGCTCAGCATCAGCGCGACCCAGGCGTCCTGCGCCTCCTGGCTGACCTCGACCTCGCGATGCCCGCCGTCCAGCGCGTGCTTGACGGTGACCGCGATCGTGCGGCCGGAGTCGGTCAGGTTGTGCGGAATGTTCGAGATCAGGTTCGCGCCCTGGGTCGGCTGCACGAAGAAGGCGTTCGGGAACCCGCGCACGTGGATCCCGTGCTTGGACTTGATCCCTTCGCCCCACGCCTGCGACAGCGTCAGCCCGTCACGCCCCACCACCTCGAAGCCCGAGCGCCGCTTATAGTCGGTGCCGACCTCGAAGCCCGAGGCGTAGATGATGCAGTCGACCTCGTACTCGGTCCCGCCGACCACGAAGCCGTTCTCGGTGATCGCCTCCACGCCCGCCCCGTCGGTGTCGATCAGCACCGTGCCCGGGGTGTTGAACGCCTGCAGATAGGCGTCGTGGAAGCACGGCCGCTTGCACAGCTGCCGATACCAGGCCTTCAGCTTCTCGGCCGTCTCGCCGTCGGAAACCACCGCCTCGGCCCGCGCCCGGATCTCCTCCATCTTCTCGAAGTCGGAGTCCTCATAGGCGGCCAGCATCTTCAGCGGCGTGCGGTCTTCGGGCGCCAGCTGCATGATCTTGGCCCGGATGCGCCGCGACAGGTCGGTCCAGCCGTCCATCACCAGGTCCTCGTCGGCGTTCCCGCCGGCCTGGTTGGCGGTGAAGTTCTCCAGCCAGCGCTGCTGCCAGCCGGGCGTCGCGATGCCCGAGAACCAGTCCGGATCGATCGGCGCATTGGCCCGCACGTCCACCGAGGACGGCGTGCGCTGCACGACGTAGAGTTCCTTGCAGGCCTTGGCCAGGTGCGGCACCGCCTGCACGCTGGTCGCCCCGGTGCCGATGATCGCCACCCGCTTGTCGGCCAGCTTCTCCATCAGCGCCCCGCCCGGATCGCCGCCGGTATAGTCATAGTCCCAGCGGCTGGTGTGGAAGGCGTGGCCCTTGAAGCCCTCGATGCCGGGAATGCCGGGCAGTTTGGGCACGTGCAGCGGCCCGGTGCCCAGGCCGATGAAGCTGGCGGTGAAGGCGTCGCCGCGGTTGGTCGAGATCACCCAGCGCGAATGCGCCTCGTCCCAGGCGATGTCCGTCACCTCGGTGTGGAACAGCGCCTTGTCGTACAGCCCGAACTGCCTGCCGATCCGCTGGCACTGGGCCAGGATCTCCGGCGCATGGGCGTACTTCTCGGTCGGCATGTGACCGGTTTCTTCCAGCAGCGGCATATAGATCATCGAGGCGGTGTCGCACTGCGCGCCCGGATAGCGGTTCCAGTACCAGGTGCCGCCGAAGTCGCCGCCCTTCTCGATGATGCGCACGTCGGTGACGCCCTGCTCGGCCAGCCGCGCCCCGGTCACCAGCCCGGCGAAGCCGCCGCCGACGAAGGCGAAGGTCACGTGGTCGGTCAGCGGCTCGCGCTCCGTCACGGGGGTATAGGGGTCCAGGGCGTAGTGGGCGAAGCGGCCGGTCAGCTGCTGATACTGATCGTTGCCGTCGGTCCGCAGCCGCTTGTCGCGCTCGGCGATGTACCTGGCCAGCAGCGCCTGCTTGTCGATCTGCCGCTTGGCGCTCACGGGCGCCTCAGTCACCGCCGTCATGCAAAATTCCCCAACTTGATCAGACTGTTGCCGCCAGGGCGACCGCCCGGTCAAAGCCGAACGGCCGCTGTTCGCGGCCTGTTATTTTTCGAACATACAGTATGTTATCGGCGTTCTGCAATCGGGGGCTACATGCTAGTCGCTGTCTGGGCGGCCGCTACTCCTTGCCCATGACCTTGTCGTAGGCGTTCCGAGCATCATTCATCATGCCCTGGACGGTCAAAGGCGGAGCAGTATCCATGGCGTGGCCCGCCCTCGGAAGCACTGGGTTTGCCGCTACGATGGTGAAGACCCATGCGGCGATGCTCTCAGCGAAGCTAGGTGCTTGGGTCTTAAAGCCGTCCATCGAAAAGGCCATGTTGTATTTGTGACTGTATTGTTGTCGCAGATCGAACAAGCTTCTGTATCTGCGAGCTGAGAAGAGCGTCAGCCAAAATGGTGCTATCACGATTACAGATCTAGATAGGACTTGAGCTAGCGTTGGATCGGCAGTTCCACGCTTCGTGAGCCATTCCCATCCGTCAATCGGGACATTTAAGATGTATGCGGCTAGTGCGCCGCTTGTAATGAACAGTAGAGAAATGCCGAACATGAAGCCCCAGAATGCTCCGTTCATACTCTTGTCCAGTACCTTACGTTCATCATCGAAAGCTTTGGCGAGCCCCGCGACCGTAGACCCACTGACCATGCGCTCGGCCTGCAAGAGCAACTCGCCCACATTGACGCGCTGATTTTCGAACTGTGCCGTAACGTCTAGAGCCCGAGCCTCAATGTCCGCGACACTTTTCTGTGTGGTTTGAAGCGTTGCTTGAAAGCTAGAGAGCGCCTTGTAGGCTTCCTGTGCTTGCGCGGTGAGGCGGTCCGTCTCTTCGCGCTTGGAGGCGGCAACGGCGGCGTCTGCGGTGGCCTTGGACACACTTTCGCTCACCGAAGCAACGGCGGCTTCGAGTTTCCCCAACTCTGTCGCTGCGACTTCCGAGGCGCGGGTGAGTTGATCCTCAAGTTCGCTCTTAACGGCCTGCGCGCGTGCCGCTGAAGCCTGCATCTGTTGAGCGATGTCGCCTGCCTCTCCAGCCGCCAATTCGGCGTTCTTCAGGGCTTCCATGGCGGCGGCAGTATCATCTCGAACCAAGTCTTGAGTTGGATCGTCTGTAAGGTTGTTGGATATGATCGCGAATGTTGAGATGACGCTTATGTGCGTGAGGAGTTTTTCTGTCTCCTGAACTAAACGATTGACCGTTTGCGTGAGATCAATGGCTACATTGTCATTTTCAGTTAATAGTCTCGACCCGGTCTGATGCTTGAACTCGGACCCCACAGTCTGGATGTCATGGAATGCCGACCATAGTTCGCCGATTAGGCCATGAAATATCTGCGTTATATTAATGAGTTCTGCGAAGTGATTGGTTGGTACCAAGCTTCCGCGCAGCAATCTAATTGACTTGAACGATCTAATTGCGCGACTTGCGTAAATTATTGCTTCTGTAACCGTATATTCTTGTCCATCGACGGGTATTTCTTGAAGCGGTCGTTCTCGATTTATGTCGCGAAAATTTTTGCTTGTTGTAAGCATGATGTCGAGTGCTTTGAGCATCTCATCATGTTCATCGCGTAGGGTCGATAGCTGCTGAATTTGCTGACTAAACATAGGACCCTCCCCGGCCAACGTTCTGTCTGCAACATTTTCAGATGCACTTCCAGCGAGCAGTCGGCCTCTCGACGACCGGGGATCGGCCGACGGCTAAGTGTTCTTAAGCGTTGGCCCTTTGGTTCCTCTGCGGGACGAGTCTGTGTGCCCTCATCCACTGTTCACAGCAGCCCCAGGCAGGTGCAGTTCCCCCCATTGCCTTCCCCTCCGCCACGCGCCCAAACTCACCGCTCCACAACCAGGAGTCCCGGCATGAAGGCTGTCCGCTTCATCGAGTCCGGCCGCCCGCCTGAGGTCGTCGATATCCCGAGGCCCGTGCCCGGCCCCGGCCAGGTGCTGGTGCGGATGGGCGGGGCGGGGGTCTGCCACTCCGACCTGCACGTCCTCGACCACGGCTTCAGCGTGCCTGGCCCGTTCACCCTCGGCCACGAGAACGCCGGCTGGATCGAGCAACTCGGCGAGGGCGTCGCCGGCTGGCGCGAGGGCGATCCCGTCGCCGTCTACGGTCCCTGGGGCTGCGGTCAGTGCAAGACCTGCCAGTCCTCCGCCGAGAACTATTGCGAGCGCCACGCCTCGATCCCCAGCTACGGCGGCGGCCTCGGCTCCGACGGCGGCATGGCCGAGTACATGATCGTCCCCTCGGCGCGGCTGCTGGTTCCGCTCGGCGGCCTCGACCCGCTGGCCGCCGCCCCCCTCAGCGACGCGGCCTTGACGCCCTATCACGCCATCAAGACGGCGCTGCCGCTGCTGACCCCCGACGCCACGGTGCTGGTGCTCGGCGTCGGCGGCCTCGGCCACATGGCCGTGCAGATCCTGCGCGCCCTGACCAGCGCCAAGATCATCGCCGGCGACATCGACGAGGCCAAGCTGGCCCACGCCCGCCAGCTCGGCGTCGCGCACACCATCAACACCCGCGACGGCGACCTGGCGGCCGAGGAGATCTCCGACCTCGCCGGCCCGCGCGGGATCACCGTGGCGATGGACTTCGTCGGCGCCCAGCCGACCGTCGATCTCTGCGCGCGCACCGTCGGGCGCGCCAGCCGCCTGACCATCGTCGGCCTGGCCGGCGGCGTGCTCAGCTATTCGGCCAACAATCCGCCCTACGGCACCCAGGTCAGCATCCCCTACTGGGGCTCGCGCACCGAGCTGATGGAGGTCATCGCCCTGGCCCAGTCCGGCGCCATCAAGGCCGACATCGAGACCTTCCCCCTCGACCAGGCGGTGGACGTCTACCAGCGCCTGCGCGGGGGCAAGATCCACGGCCGCGCGGTGCTGAAGCCCTGACGGGGGCTCATCCCCGCGTCATCCCAGTGTCATCCCGGTTTCGGCGCAGCCGAAGACCGGGACCCATTCGCGTCAGAGTCTGAAGATTAGCCGTCGCCGGGCCGCAGCCTGTCCCATCCGGTGTTCATGGGTCCCGGTCTTGCTTCGCAAACCGGGATGACACCCCGGAAGGAACGGCGTTCACGGCCCGAACCGTCCGCGCACCAGCTTCAGTCGCACCGGCTGGCCGTCCAGCGCCTTCGACGTCCAGGCGACGGTCGCCGCGTCCTTGGGGACCGGCGTGCAATAGAGGATCGGGGCGGGGAACGGCCGCAGCTGGCGCAGGCAGATCTCGTCGGCCCGCAGGCTCCAGCGCCCGCTCGAGCGCTGCCCCCGCCGGCCGCTGGCGGTGTAGCCGCCGTCCTCGTCGAACCAGATGTGCTGGCTCTTGCCGTCGGGAAAGGTCGAGACGACGGTGTTGCCGAACGCCGCCTCGATCGGCGGCGCGGCGGCCGCGTCGCCCGCGGCCAGTGCGAGAACCAGGGCGAGCGGCGCAAATCGCATGGCGCCAGCTTGCCCGCCGTGTGCGTCAGGCTCGCGACACCCCTCAAACGCTCATCCCGGCTAAGGCCAGCCAAGCCCAAGCCCCGCATGGGTCCCCGCCTACGCGGGGATGAGCGGTGTCCCCTACGGCGTCCGCAGGCTCTCCCAGGACCGTCCGCTAGCGCCCGCCGCCGGGGCCTTGGCGCTGCGCAGCCAGGCCAGGTTGTTCTCGACCATTTCCGGCGGCAGGTCCTGGCGCACCAGGCGCTCGGCCTCGTCGATGCGGCCCGACAGGCCGATCACCAGGGCCAGGTTCTGGCGCACCGCGATCGGCGCGTCCGGCTTGGCGGCGGCCTGGCGCAGCATCGCCTCGGCCTGGGCGGTGTCGCCGCGCGCGGCGTAGTACATGCCAAGATTGCCCAGCACGACGGGATTGTCCGGGGCCAGGGCCTGGGCCTGGCGATGGGCGGCCAGCGCCTCGTCGTAGCGGCTGGCCTGTTCGTAGGCGACCCCCAGCAGCGAGGGGACGCGCCAGTCGCGCGGCGCCAGCCTCTGGGCGTGGCGGGCCGGCTCGATGGCGTAGAAGCCCTGGCCGGCGCCGACCTGGGCGCGGGCGACCTCCAGCAGCAGCTCGACATTGTCGGGCGCGACGATCAGGGCGCGCTCGCCGGCGGCCAGGGCGTCCTTGTAGTTGCCCATCTGGCGCAGGGCCTGGGCCAGCTTCACCCCGGCCTCGGCGTCGTTGGCGTCGATCTGCGCCTCGTTGGCCCAGAAGGCGGCCCGCGCCAGCGGGTCCAGCCGCGCGATCTGGGCGCGCTCCTGGGCGCTGGCCTTGCGCGGCGCGGCGGCGGGCTTCTCCGACGGCGCGGCGTGCGCGGGCGCGCTCGCCAGGGCCGGGGCGAGAGCAAGGGCGAGGGCGGTTGCGGCGAGGGCCGACATGCGACACATGAAGTGACGGGCTCCGGGTGACTGCGGCCAGCATCCCCCGCCCGTTTAAAGGAAGCGTTAAGCATAATTCTCGCCGCCCGGAGAGCGCCATGACCGAAGTCGTCGTCGACCACGCCGAGGGCGCTGTTCCCGTCCACGCCCTGTGCGACAAGGAACTGGCTGGCTTCCTCGACGGGCGCCAGGCGTTCGTGAAGGCCTTCGCCGAGCTGTCGGACTTCAAGGCCAAGGCCGGCCAGGTGCTGGTCGTGCCCGACACCGCCGGGGCCATCGACCGGGTGCTGCTGGGGCTGGGGGAGGCCGGCGACGCCCAGAGCTTCCGCGCCCTGGCCGCCAAGCTTCCGGCCGGCGACTACCGCATCGCCTCGGCCCCGGCCGAGATCGCCCCCGACCAGATCGCCCTGGCCTTCGCGCTCGGGAGCTACCGTTTCGACCGCTACAAGAAGAAGGGCGAGAAGCATCCGCGCCTGGTGGCCGGCGAGGGCGTCGACGTGGCGCAGGTGCGCAGCATCGCCCACGCCTGCGCCCTGGCCCGCGACATGGTCAACACCCCGCCCAACGACATGGGGCCGCTGCAGATCGAGACCATCGCCCGTGAGATCGCCGAGCAGCACGGCGCCTCGATCACCGTCATCACCGGCGAGGGCCTGCTGGAGGCGAACTATCCGGCCGTCCACGCCGTCGGCCGCGCCGCCGTGCCCGAGCGCGCGCCGCGGATGATCGAGATCACCTGGGGCGAGGCGGGCAAGCCGCTGATCGCCCTGGTCGGCAAGGGCGTGGTGTTCGACACCGGCGGCCTCGACATCAAGCCCGCGGCCGGCATGCGCAACATGAAGAAGGACATGGGCGGCGCAGCCCACGCCCTGGCGCTGGGCCGGATGATCATGGCGGCCAGCCTGCCCGTGCGGTTGGCGATCCTGGTCCCGGTGGTCGAGAACGCCATTTCCGGCGACGCCATGCGGCCGGGCGACGTGCTCGACAGCCGCAAGGGCCTGACCATCGAGGTCGGCAACACCGACGCCGAGGGCCGCCTGATCCTGGCCGACGCCCTGACCCGCGCCGGCGAGCTGGAGCCGGCCCTGACCATCGACCTGGCCACCCTGACCGGCGCGGCGCGCATGGCGCTCGGCCCGCAGCTGCCGCCGTTCTACACCGACGACGACGAGCTGGCCGCGCAGATCGAGGCCGCGGCCCAGGCGGTCGCCGACCCGCTGTGGCGGATGCCGCTGTGGAAGGGCTATGTCGACTCGATCGACAGCGACGTCGCCGACATCAAGAACGACTCCGACGCCTGGGCGCAGGCCGGGTCGATCACCGCCGCCCTGTTCCTGCAGAAGTTCGCGCCGAGCGGGCCGTGGGTGCATCTGGACATCTTCGCCTGGAACCCGCGCGGCCGGCCCGGCTGGCCCTCGGGCGGCGAGGCGCAGTCGATCCGCGCCCTCTATGCGATGATCGCGGCCCGCTTCGCATGAGCTTCGATCCGCGCGTGACCCTGGCCCGCGGCGACCTCGCCGCCCGCGATCTGGAGGCTATCGTCGCCGCCGATCGCTATGCCGACAGGCGCCGGTTGGTTTCCAACAAACCTGCCGCTGGGATTTTGCGCAGCCCTCAGGTCGGGGCCGAGCAGGTCGACCAACTCCTTTGCGGAGAAGGGTTTGACGTCGTCGACGAGCAGGACGGCTACGCCTGGGGCCAGGCTCGCCGCGACGGATATGTCGGGTTTGTGGAATTATCGGCGCTGAAACCTGCCGGTGGCGCGCCAAATGTGAAGGTATCGGCGCTGCGGACCTACGCCTTCGAGGCGCCCAGCATCAAGTCGCGGGCGCTCGGCCCGTACTCTCTCGGCAGCTTGTTGGAGGTCGAGGCCCGCGAGGGGCGCTTCGCCAAGGCCGCCGGTATCGGCTGGTTTGTGGAGGATCACCTGGCGCCGATCGGCGTGTTCGAGACCGATCCCGCCGCCGTGGCCCTGCGCTATGTCGGGACGCCGTACCTCTGGGGCGGGCGCGAGAGCCTTGGTCTCGACTGCTCGGGCCTTACCCAGCAAGCCTTTGGGGCCTGCGGGATCGCCCTGCCGCGCGACACCGACCAGCAGGCGCTGGGCGGCGTGGCGGTGGCCGAGGGCGAGCTGGCGCGCGGCGATCTGGTGTTCTGGAAGGGGCACGTGGCGATGATGCTGGACGGCCAGTCGATCGTGCACGCCAACGCGCACCATATGGCCACAGCAATCGAGCCCTTGTCGGTGACAAGGGCTCGTTACGTCGCGGCGGGGGTGGGCGAACCCACCGCTTTCCGCCGTTATTAGAAAGACTTAGTGCGCGGCGGCCGGAGCCGGGGTCGCTGCGGCCGTCGGGGCCGCGCCCGCGGCGGCGGGAGCCGCAGCAGCGTCGGCGGCCGGGGTCGCCGGAGCGGCGCCTTCCGCAGCCGGAGCTGCGGCGGCGGCCGGGTTCGGAGCCGGGAACGGCAGGTTCGAGCCCTGGGTGTTCAGATAGGCCAGCAGGTTGATCCGGTCCTCGGCCTTCTTCAGGCCGACGAAGGTCATCTTGGTGCCCGACAGGTGCTTCTGCGGAGCCTTCAGGAATTCCGAAGTCTCTTCGAAGGTCCAGACGCCGTGGGTGCCGTGTTCGATCATGGCCGGCGAGTAGGCGAAGCCGGCGTGCTGGCCGGACTTCTTGCCGAGGATGCCATGAAGATTGGGGCCGGTGCCGTTGGCGCCGCCCGCTTCGATGGTGTGGCAGGACTTGCACTTGGCGAATACCGCTTCGCCCGCCTTGACGTCGGCGATCGGCAGCACCGTGCCCCAGTCGATCGGCGCCTCGGCCGCAGCGCCGCCAGCGCCCGCCTCCTCAGCGACCTCGATCGCATAACCCGGCTTCTCGACGGCGTGCTGGGCGAAGACGCCCGAAGAAATTTCACGGAGGCCCACAATGGCCAGGCCGGTCGCAAGCACGGCGCCCGCGACTTTATTGAACGTAAGGTCGCTCATAGTCTCTAAATCGGCCCTCTTAACGGCCAGCCAAGTAGGCTGACGTCAGCGCGGGAATCCCCGCCCCTTATTGCGCCCGGCTCTCTTACACGCTACCGCCGCCCGCGCAACCAGCCAGTTGGTCGCTTCCGGGTGTCATGAAACCGATCATCCTCATTCCTGCACGCATGGCGGCCACCCGGCTGCCTGGGAAACCTCTCGCCGATATCGAGGGTCTCCCAATGATCGTCCGTGTGCTGCGCCAGGCCCAGGCCGCCGGCGTCGGTCCGGTGGCCGTCGCGGCCGGCGATCAGGAGATCGTCGACGCCGTCAGGGCCGCAGGCGGAGAGGCGGTGCTGACCGACCCCGACCTGCCATCCGGCTCGGACCGCATCGTCGCGGCGCTGAACGCGCTCGATCCCGCGGGCGCGCATGACGTGGTCATCAACCTCCAGGGCGACATTCCCTTCCTGGCGCCGTCGGTGGTCGAGGCCGCGGGGCGGCTGCTGGCCGAGCAGCCCAGCTGCGACATCTCCACGGTGATGGTGGCCGAAGCCGACGTCGCCGAGCGCAGCAATCCGGACATCCCGAAGGTCGTGGCGGCGATGGCGCCCGACGGCCGCAGCGCCCGCGCGCTCTATTTCACCCGCTCGGTGCTCTACGGCGATGCGCCGGTCTGGCTGCACCACGGCGTCTATGGCTATCGCCGCGAGGCGCTGCTGCGGTTCTGCGCCGCGCCGCCGTCGCCGCTGGAGATCCGCGAGCGCCTGGAGCAGCTGCGCGCCCTGGAGCTGGGCATGTCCATCTGGGCCGCGGTGATCGACGAAGCCCCGATCTCGGTCGACAACCCCGCCGACCTCGAACGAGCCCGCAAGTACGCAAGGGAACACGCATGACCAAGGGACGCATCGCCTTCCAGGGCGAGCTCGGCGCCAACAGCCATGAGGCCTGCGTCGCGGCGTTTCCGGACATGGAGCCCGTTCCCCACGCGGCGTTCGAGGAAGCCTTCGACGCGGTGAAGATGGGCGACTGCCAGCTAGGTATGATCCCGGTGGAGAACTCGATCGCCGGCCGGGTGGCCGACGTGCACCACCTGCTGCCCTCGTCGGGCCTGAAGATCATCGGCGAGCGCTTCAAGCCGATCCACTTCCAGCTGATGGTCAATCCCGGCGTGAAGCTGGAGGACGTCAAGACCGTCGCCTCCATGCCGATCGCGCTTGGCCAGTGCCGCAAGTCGCTGCGCCGCATGGGGCTGAGGACCGAGCCGGTGGGCGACACCGCCCTGGCCGCCAAGCTGTTGTCCGAGCATCCCGACCCGACTCGCGGCGCCGTTTCGCCGGCCCTGGCCGCCGAGCTCTATGGCCTGGAGATCGTCGCCCGCGACATCGAGGACGAACACAACAACACCACGCGCTTCCTGGTGATGACGGCCGACAAGAATCCGCCGCCGCCGCCGTTCACCAGCCCCTGCGTGACCAGCTTCATCTTCCGGGTCCGCAACCTTCCCGCGGCGCTCTACAAGGCGCTGGGCGGCTTTGCGACCAACGGCGTCAACATGACCAAGCTTGAGAGCTACATGGAGAACGGCGCGTTCACCGCGACCTTCTTCTATGCAGAGGTCGACGGGCGGCCCGAGGATCGCGGCCTGGCCCTGGCCTTCGACGAACTGAAGTTCTTCTCGGAGCGCTTCGAAATCCTCGGCGTTTATCCGGCCGATCCGTTCCGTGCGCGAGCAGGCTGATGAACACCATCGAAATCGACGCCAGCCGCTGCTGGAACCACAAGGAATTCGCCGTTCTGCTCCAGGAGACGATCCGGGCCCTGCCGGGCCACGGTTCCAGCGTCGAGGCCTTCGTGGACTCGATGGTCTTCGGCACGATGAGCGAGCTGTCGCCGCCCTACCGGATCGTCGTGCTGGGCGAACTTCGGCCTGAGGTGCGCGCCTTCGCCGCCGACCTGTCCAATGCGATCGGCCAAGCGCGGCTTGAGCGCCGCACGCGGCGCGGCGAGGACGTCGAGGTCAGTCTGAAGGTCGGCGCCTAGGCCGACCTCAGTTCTCGCTCTCGGCCCAGGTCTTCAGCAGCTGGTGGGCGATGGCCATGGCGCCGGGGGCGAAGGTGCCCTCGACCTTGCCGGCCAGTACGGCGCGGGCCTCGGCCTTGGTGAACCAGCGCACTTCCGAAAGCTCAGTCTGGTCGGGCGTCGCCTCGTCGCTGGCGACCTGGGCGATCAGACCGATCATCAGCGACGACGGATAGGGCCAGGGCTGGGTCGAGTGGTACTCGACCGATAGCGTCTTCAAGCCCGCCTCTTCCTCGAGCTCGCGGGCGCAGGCCTCTTCGATGCTCTCACCGGGCTCCAGGAAGCCGGCCAGGGCGGAGAACATGCCCTTGGGCCAGATCTCCTGGCGGCCGAGCATGCAGCGCTCGCCGTGGACCGCCAGCATGATCACCACCGGGTCGGTGCGGGGGAAATGCTCGGCCTTGCAGGCCGGGCAGGCGCGCTTCCAGCCGCCGTCGACGACTTCGGTGTGCTCGCCGCAGGACGAACAGTGGCGATGACGCCGCCGCCATTCGAACATCGACTTCGCCGTGGCCATGATCGCCGCGTCGGTGGCGGGCAGGCGCAGAGCCATGGCCCGCAGGTCCTCGAATCGGCCGAGGCCCGCCAGGGGACCGTCAGCCGGATCATGCCCGCCTTCCAGATCGACCGCGAAGACCGCGGTTTCCTGCCAGAGGCCCATGAACAGCAGGCGCTCTGCGCCGCCAGCCAGGTCCTCGGCCATGCGCGAGGGCAGGTAGGCGATCTGCACCCCGCCGTCGGACGCGGTCTCGACGAACGGCTGGCCGTTCCACAGGGCGATGGCCAGGGAATCTGGAGCCAGCAGCTTCTCGGCGAGCCAGGAAGCATCGCCGCGCCGTTCGCTGGCGCGGTTCAAAGGGTTGCCGGCGAAGGTGTTTTGATGAGCGGAGAGCGGCATGTGCGGAGTTGTAGCTGCGCTGGCGCTTGCGCGCGAGCGCCAAGGTCGCGATATAGGGGGCGGAGATCGGCGACGGGCGGACGCCTCGCCAACCTGGTCAGGTCCGGAAGGAAGCAGCCACAACGAGTTTCGCTCCGGGTCGTTGTCCGGTCTCCACCCAGCCCCACAAGGCTCAAGCCTCCATCCTCGGGCGCCAATGGCAGAAGACGACGAACCCGAGACGCTGGAGCGCGATCCCAATACGAGCGACATGTTCGGCGCGCCCGCAGCGCCGCCGACTGCGCCGCCTGCCGAGGAATCGGCCGCCTACACCGTCATCGCGCGCAAGTACCGTCCGCGGACCTTCGATGATCTCTACGGCCAGGAAGCGATGGTGCGCACGCTGCGCAACGCCTTCGCCAGCGGCCGTATCGCCCACGCCTTCATGCTCACCGGCGTGCGGGGGGTCGGCAAGACCACGACCGCGCGCCTTCTGGCCCGCGCGCTGAACTACGACACCGACGCGATCCACGAGCCGAGCCTGGACCTGCGCGAGGAGGGGCGGCACTGCCGCGCCATCATCGAGGGCCGGCATATGGACGTGCTGGAGCTGGACGCCGCCAGCCGCACCGGCGTCAACGACATGCGAGAGCTGCTGGACGGCGTGCGCTATGCGCCGGTCGAGGCCCGCTACAAGGTCTACATCATCGATGAGGTGCACATGCTCTCGACGGGGGCCTTCAATGCGCTCCTGAAGACCCTCGAAGAGCCGCCGCCCCACGCCAAGTTCATCTTCGCCACCACCGAGATCCGCAAGGTCCCGGTGACGATTCTCAGCCGATGCCAGCGCTTCGACCTGCGCCGCGTCGAGCCGGACGTGATCGTCAAGAACCTTGAGATGATCTCGGAGAAGGAAGGCGCGCGCGTCGACGACGAGGGCATGCTGCTGATCGCCCGCGCGGCCGAGGGCTCCATGCGCGACGCCCAGTCGATGCTCGACCAGGCGATCGTCCAGGCCGAGGCCGGCCAGACCGTCACCGCCGCCTCCATCCGCGACATGCTGGGCCTGGCCGATCGCGCCCAGACCATCTCGCTGTTCGAACAGGTGATGCGCGGACAGGCCGGACCGGCGGTCGAGACGTTCCGCGGACTCTATAATTTCGGGGCCGAGCCCGGTCAGGTCATGCTCGACCTGATGGACCACACGCACGGCGCGTCGGTGGCCAAGGCTATCGGACCCCAGGCGCTTACGCTGCCCAAGGAACAGGCCCTGCGGCTGGCGGCGGTCGGGGCTTCGGTGTCGGCCGGCAATCTCTCGCGCATCTGGCAGATGCTGCTGAAGGCCCATGATGAAGTCCGCCGTGCGCCCGACGCCGCGGCGGCCTGCGACATGGCCCTGATCCGCCTGGCCTATGCGGCCGATCTGCCTGGCCCGGAAGAGGCGCTAAAGCGTCTGGCCGCCGGCGATCAGCTGCCGGGCGGTCCCGCTCCAAGCGGCGGCGGCGGCGGTGGCGGCGGTGGCGCAGCGGCCAGCATGGGCGGCGGCGGGGTGACGGCGCAGGCCCGGGTCATGGCCGCTCCGCAGGAGCAGGCCGACGCCGTTCCGACCCTGAACTCGTTCGCCGACGTGCTGGCGCTGATCAAGTCCAAGCGCGACATCGTCCTGCAGCTCGACGTCGAGCGCTTCGTGCGCCCGATCAGCTTCCGCCAGGGCGCCATTGAGTATGAGCCCGTGCCGGGCGGTCCGAACAACCTGGCCCAGCGCCTGGTGGCGCGCCTGAAGGAGTGGACCGGTCAACCCTGGCTGATCGCTGCGCGCGGCGGCGGCGGCACGGAAAGCCGCTGGGAGCAGGATCAGCGCGAGAAGCAGGAGACGCGGGCGGAGGTCGAGTCCGATCCCTTCGTGACCGCGGTCATGCAGGCCTTCCCGGGGGCCGAGATCGTCAGCATCCGCAACATCCCGTTGCCGGAAGCGCCTGCCGCTGAGGCGCTTGAAGACGAAGAAGACGAAGAGTGAGATTGCGATGAAAGACCTCGGCTCCATCATGAAGCAGGCCCAGGCCATGCAGCAGAAGCTGGCCGACGCTCAGGCGCGCATCGCCGAAATCGTGGTCGATGGCACGTCGGGCGGCGGGATGGTCAAGGTGACCCTGAAGGGCACCGGCGAGATGGCCGGCGTCGAGCTGGACGAAAGCCTGCTGGCTCCGGGCGAGGGCGAGGTCATCTCCGACCTGATCGTCGCGGCTCACGCCGACGCCAAGCGCAAGCTCGATGCACAGCAATCCGAATTGATGCGCGAAGCCGCCGGCCCGCTGGCGGCCATGGGCCTGCCGGGAATGCCGAAGTTCTAGGTCAGAGCCTTAGCTCCAGGCGCTTCACCGTGTTGGTTCGATCTTCCAGGGTCTGAACGGCGGTCCCCACCTCCACGAAGCCTTGTCGGGTCCAAAAGCGATGGGCGGCGGGATTTTGCTCCTGGACGATCAGCCGGATCGTCCAACCGCCCTGAGCGATGATCCAGGGCCTGAGCGCCGCCACGATGGCTTGGCCCAGCCCCCGGTCGCGGGCCTCGGGCGCGACCAGCAGCAGGCCGAGGTACCAGGCGTGCGGGTCCGGGAAGTCCCTCAGCAGGTCGATGGCCGCTGTCAGTCCCTGGTCTGTCCAGACCCCGATGACCAGCTTGTCGCGCAACGAGTGGTCCGGCGGGACCTCTACCAGCAGGTCGGCGGCAGCGTGCGCATCGGGCGGGGAGCCGGTGACCATCACTTCGAAGTCGGCGCAGCGTTCCAGCAACTCCTGCAACTCGGCGACGGCGCTGCCGGAGATCAGGGCGAGCTGCGCGCCCTCGACTTGTGGGAGGTCAGAAGCGACCATGGCGCGCGCCCCGCTCGACATCTAGATGGGTGTTCTCGACAATCTGCATGACCGCGCCGCTGCTGAATCACCGCCAGGGTGGCGCACACTATATCTCTCGCCTAGCCAGGAGCTGACTTGGCCGCCTCCGCCGGACCTGAAATCGAGCGTCTGATCGCGCTGCTCTCCAAGCTGCCGGGCCTTGGCCCCCGGTCGGCGCGCCGCGCCGCCTTGGCCCTGCTCAAGCGCCGCGACCAGCTGCTCGTTCCCCTGTCCGAGGCGCTGTCGACCGCGGCCGAGCGGGTGAAGACCTGCGGCGTCTGCGGTTCTCTGGACACTCAGGACCCCTGCGCCATCTGCGCCGATACCCACCGCGACGCCTCGCTGATCTGCGTGGTCGAGGAGGTCGGCGCGCTCTGGGCCATGGAGCGGGCCGCGGCCTTCCGTGGCCGCTACCACGTGCTGGGCGGGCTGCTCTCGGCCCTGGACGGCGTCGGCCCCGAGGCGCTGCGCATCGGACCGCTGGTGTCCCGCGCCGCCGAGACAGGCGTGCGCGAGGTGATCCTGGCCCTGCCGGCGACGGTGGATGGCCAGACCACCGCACACTATCTGGCCGAACGGCTGGAGGGGGCGGGCGTCAGCGTCACCATGCTGGCGCGCGGCGTTCCGGTCGGCGGCGAACTCGATTGGCTGGACGATGGAACGATCAATCAAGCCATGCGCGCGCGCCGGCCTGCCTGACGGCTATTTCAGGCCCGACCAATCGGTCGCGCCTAGCGCGGCGATCACCTCGCCCAGATCGTCCTTGAGGCGCTTGAAACCCTTGGTCGGCTCCAGCGTGCCTTCATTCAGATAGAGACCGCGGTTGATCTCGATCTGCAGGGCGTGGGTGCGGCGGTTCGGCCGGCCGTAATGCTCGGTGGTGTAGCCGCCGGCATAGGGCGCGTTGCGCGCCACCTTATATCCGCGCGCTTCCAGCTCGCGCTCGACCCTTTGGGTGATCAGGCTAGCGCAGGAAGCGCCGAAGCGGTCGCCCAGGACCATGTCGCAGGGGCCGTCGCGCCCGCCGGCCCTGGCGGCGGCAGCCGGCATCGAATGCCAGTCGATCAGGATGGCGTAGCCATGGGCGGCGTGCGCCTCGCCCAGCAGGCGGGCCAGCCCGGCATGGTAGGGCGTGTGGACGCCCTCGATGCGGCGGCGCGCCTCGTCGAAGGTGAGCTTGCGGGCGTAGATCTCCTGGCCTTCGGAGACCACCCTGGCGATGGCTCCCAGGCCGGCGGCGACGCGGGCCGTGCGGGCGCGGGCGAAGTCCGGCAATTCGTCGGCGAACATCGCCTGGTCGAGTTCGAACGCCTCCCGGTTCACATCGATGTAGGCCCGCGCGAGGTTGGCGCAGATCAGCGCCGCGCCGTGCTCGGGTCCGGTTTCGATCAGTTCGTCGACGAAGGCGTCCTCCGAGCGGCGGATGGCGTGGGCGTCCAGCGCCGCCGCCGCCATCATGTCATCCGGATAGAGCCGGCCGGAGTGGGGCGAGGCGAAGACCAGCGGGGTGGGGGCCGGTGCGCCATCGTTCGACGCGCGCCGCACCTCGAAGGGTGAAATGGCCGGCGCGGAACGGTTCGCGGCAAGGGGCTCCCAGGCGTTCATCGCGGTCATATGAAGGTGCGTCACCGCGTGGGTCAAACAGATCGCGCGGCCTAGCGCCTGTCCCGAAAGGGGTTTGGCCGGTTCATCGGGGATTTACGTCTGGCCGGCTAATATGGAGGCTTACATTCTACGCCCTTGCGGAGCTCCCATGCCCCGAATTCTCCTCGCCGAAGATGATGACTCCCTGCGCGGCTTCCTGTCCCGCGCTCTGGAGCGGGCCGGCTATGAGGTGACCTCCTGCGCGGACGGCGAGGAGGCCGCCGCCGTGCTCGACCAGGACTGGGACCTTTTGCTGACCGACATCGTCATGCCGGGCATGGACGGAATCGAGGTCGCGCGCCTTGCGGCCGCGCGCCATCCGGGCCTGCGGATCATGTTCATCACCGGTTTTGCGGCCGTGGCGCTGGCCGCGGGCGAGAGCGCACCCCCCGGCGCCAAGGTGCTTTCCAAGCCTATTCACCTGCGCGAGATCGTCTCCGAGGTGGAGCGGATGATGGCCGCCGCATAAGGCTGTGAAAATGCGGTCGAGGGTGCTTGCGCAAGCCGGTCCTCGCCGCTATACCGCCGCCTCCCGTTCCCGAAAGGGAGCCGACTGGTTCGGACGTGTAGCTCAGCGGGAGAGCACCTCGTTGACATCGAGGGGGTCACAGGTTCAATCCCTGTCACGTCCACCATCTCCCTGACATCGATATCCGTCACACTCGCGTCCTCCGCGCGGGCGGCTCTGCGGCGTCTGCCCAGGGCCTTGGCGCGTCCGCATTCCGTTACGTAACAAGTCTGACATGACGGGGCGTCAGGGCGGGCTCAAGCGGCCGTCTCAGCGCTGCCTTTTTGCATCGCGGAGTCAAAAAACCCTGTCGAATAACGGTGTTGCGATTTGAACGCAGTTCGAATCCTTTGTTGCCGCCCTGCAAAATTCATCTAGCGCGAGGCCAACGAACGAGCGTCTCATCCTCGAACCCACGGATGACCATCGCGTCAGATCGAAAACGGCGTCCGTCGAGGGGGAGGAAAAAGATGTTGAAGAGCAGGTATCTCTGCGGCGGCTCCGTCATGGCCGTTGCTCTGGCCCTCGGCGGCCAGGCCTATGCCCAACAGTCCAGCACTGTCGAGGAAGTGGTGGTCACCGGGTCGTTCATCCGCGGCACGCCGGAGGATGCGGCCCTCCCCGTGGATGTGATCAGCTCCGACGACCTGGAAAAGCAGGGCTCGCCGTCCACTGTTGAACTTCTCAAGTCTCTGCCGGTCTCCAGCGGCGTGCTCGGCGACACCAACCAGTTCGACCCGCGGGCCCAGGGCTCGGAAGGTTCGGGCTCAGTCAACCTGCGCGGCCTCGGCGCGCAACGCACGCTCGTCCTGATCAACGGCCGCCGTATGGCGTCGAACCCGTTCGGCCAGGCTGGCGCCGGGATCGTCGACACCAACATCATTCCGTCGGCCGCGGTCGGCCGGGTGGAAGTGCTGAAGGACGGCGCGGCGGCCACCTACGGTTCGGACGCCATCGCCGGGGTCGTGAACTTCATCACCCGCAAGGACTTCGACGGGTTGGAGTTGAACGGCAGCTATCGGTTCATCGACGGCTCAGACGGCGACTACACCGGCAGCATTCTCTTCGGGCACACCTTCGAGAACGGCAACATCCTGCTGAGCGCCGGCTACCAGCACCGCTCGGAGCTCTCCACCACCGAGCGCGACTGGGCGACGCAGTCCTACTTCAACAACCCGGAAGGCGGCTGGTCGGCGGGCAACGCCGTCGCGCCGTTCCTGCCGGTGACGAACACCCCGACCGGCGCCTTCACGCCGGCGGCGGGCTTTGCGCTCGACAACGGCTGTGCCCCCCTGGGCGGCGTGGTCCAGGGCGGTGCGCTGCCGGCCTGCTTCTTCCCGTTCATTCCGTATGACAACCTGGTCGAGGTTGAAGATCGCTTCCAACTTTACGGGGAGGCCAACGCCGATCTGGGCGAAAACGCCCAACTGCATGTCGAGGTGTTCTACTCCGAGACCGACGTGCCGGAATGGAAGACCTCGCCGTCCTACCTGGCCCTGCAGACGCCGACCGCGAGCACCAACCCGACCGTCGGCCAACTGCCTGCCGCCGTGCTGGCGGGCTACTTCGTGCCTTCCACGAACCCGGGCTTCATCGCCTATCGCAACGCCAACCCGACGCAGATCCCGGCCTTCGCGACCGGCGCCCACATTCCGGGCGTGCGCTATCGGCCGCTGTCGTTCGGGGGCAACCCGGCCTTCGACAACGGTCCGTCGGAAGGTCGCCGTCATTATGACGCGTTCCGCGTCAGCGGCGGCATCAAGGGCCAGTTCAACGACGCGGTCGGCTACGACTTCGCCCTGACCTACGGCCAGGAGACCGGGGTGCGGACCGGCTACGACACCGTGGTGTCCCGGTTCCAGCAGGCGCTGCGCGGCTACGGCTCGCTCAATGACGGCACGGCCGGCGGCTGTACGGCGGCGGAAACCAACAACTTCACCACCAACGCCGGCAACACGGCGCTGGGCTGCTACTACTTCAACCCGTTCTCCAACTCGATCGCCAGCAACTCGATCACCGGCGCCACCAACCCGGCGTTCAACACCTCGCTTGCCAACAATCCTGAGCTGGTGCGCTGGTTCTTCCAGGAGGTGTCGACCAAGCAGACCTCCAAGCTGTTCGTCGCCGACGCGGTGTTCAACGGTGAACTGGGCTGGGAGCTGGGCGGCGGCGCGGTCGGATGGGCGGCCGGGGCGCAGTTCCGGCGCAGCTTCTTCACCTCTTCCTATAACGACCTCAGCAACATCGACGCCAACCCCTGCATCGACACGCCGTTCAACGGCTCGACGAGCTGCTCGGTGCGCAACGGCCCGCTGATGTTCCTGGGGACCGGCGAGGAAGCCGATCTCGAGGCCGACGTCTACGGCCTGTTCGCCGAAATGGCGCTGCCGGTCACCGACGACCTGCAGATCCAGCTGGCGGCGCGCTATGAGGACTACGGTGGGGAGACCGGCTCGACCGCTAACCCGAAGATCGCCGTGCGCTGGCAGGCAACCGAAGCCCTGGCGTTCCGCGCCTCGGCCGGCACGACCTTCCGCGGCCCGCCGCTGACCCAGCTGACCACCAGCAGCGTCACGGCCCTGTCGTTCATCGGCGGCGCCTTCCGCGCCATCGACATCTTCGGCAATCCGGACCTCGAGCCGGAAAAGGCCACGACCTACAGCGTCGGCGCGATCGTCAATGTGGGCGCCTTCAAGGGCAGCATCGACTACTGGAACTTCGACTTCGAGAACCCCATCGTCGCCGAGCCCTCCGCCTCGATGGTCAACACCATGTTCCCGGGCGGGGCCTCGACGAATTGCGGACTGCCCGCGTTCGCCGAGCTGCAGGCTCGCTTCGTGTTCCAGGGCGCCTGCAACATCGCGACCATCTCGCGGGTGCGGACCAACTGGACCAACGGGCCGGGCGTGAAGACCTCCGGCATCGACGTGCTGGCGGACTATGACGCCGGCGACGTCTGGGGCGGCGATCTGCGGATCGGCGGCTCGGTCACCTACACGCTGGAGTACAAGGTCGATCCCTTCATGATCGGCGACGTGACGGTCGAGAAGGAGTTCGACGCTGTCGGCTACCTCAACTACCAGCTCACCGCGACGTCGCTGCCGCAGCTGAAGGGCTCGATGTATGGCGAGTACAGCCACGGGCCGCACAACCTCCGCTGGACGGTCAACTACATCGACTCCTACGTCGATCAGCGGGCCTCGATCTTCGCCCCCAACCCTGTCAACGGCGCTATCCAACCGAACGGCGCCAAGATCGACGAGAGCTGGGTGCACGAGATCGACTACCGCGTCCTGTTGCCGTGGGACGTCACGGTGAATGTCTCGATCGACAACCTGTTTGACGCAGAGCCGTCCTTCGCGCGGCTCGACCTGAACTACGACCCGTTCACCGGCAACGCACTCGGCCGGACCTACAAGCTGGCCGTCAAGAAGCGGTTCTAGACGCCGGAAGACCAGCCGCGGCGGGCCTGAAAAGGCGGCTGCGGCCGGTTTGATTCGCCTCAAAGGCGCCGTGGGGCTTCCCCTGCGGCGCCTTTTTTGTCGAGCGCGGCGCGGGCGCCACACTCCCTAGTCGAGCGATTTCGGCCGCTGTGCGCAGGGCGCTCAGCGGTTTTCGAACGACCGGTTGGATTCGGTCGTCGTTCGGTTCAGTTCAAAAGTCCGGAAAATACGCAAAACCAATGACTTAGTAAGTATTATTCGGGATCGTCGAAAAATTACTGGACCCGGTATGCTGTCTACTAAGAAAATTGTCTGTTACGTCAAAAATATGAGCTCAATTGCAGCGCATTTCAAGCCTGTAACGATAACGACATCGCTCTGGCGTCCCGGCTCTTCTGCGTGAATGATCGCCATACTCGGACGTAGATAACCGCTGCATTTCAATCGCTGCGGATGTCCGAGGGGGAAAGGAAACACTGATGTTGAAGAGCAGATATTTCTGCGGCGGGTCCATTTTGGCCGTCGCTCTGGCGTTCGGCGTGTCGGGAACGGCCGCCGCACAGGGCGAAGCGACAGTAGAGGAGGTGGTGGTCACCGGCTCATTCATCGCCGGCACACCCGAAGATGCGGCCCTGCCGGTGGATGTCATCGGCTCCAAGGAAATGGAGGCCCGTGGTTCTCCCACCATGGTCCAGCTGATCAAGACCATCCCGTCGTCGGGCGCGGTGATCGGCGAAAACAACCGCTTCGGCTCCGGTTCGGGCGCTGCGACGGTCAACCTGCGCAATCTGAACTCGCCCAGCACCGGCTCGCGGACCCTGGTCCTGTTCAATGGCCGGCGCATTCCGGTTTCGCCGCAAAGCCTCAACTCGGTGGACGTGAACCTTCTGCCGACGGCCGCGATCGGCCGAGTGGAAGTGCTGAAGGATGGCGCGGCCGCGACCTACGGCTCGGACGCCATCGGCGGCGTCGTCAACTTCATCACTCGCACCGATCTCGACGGCTTCGAGTTCAGCGGTCAATACCAGTTCATCGACGGCTCGGACGGCGACTACGAAGCCAACCTCGCCTGGGGCAAGAAGTGGGACAATGCTGACGCCCTGATCACCCTCGGCTATCGCCACCGCTCGGTGCTGCCGATCCAGGAGCGCGAGTGGGCCCTGCGCACGGGCGTCGGCGGCTTCCTGCAAAACCCGCTGGGCGGTTGGGCCAGCACCGGCAACCCCGGTCAGTACAACGTCGTCTCGTCCATCGCGCCGAGCCCGAACGGCGGCTTCGCCTCCGGCGCCATCGGCGCGGGTCTGCCGGACATCGGCTGCGCGGCCAATGGCGGCGCGCCCTACAATATCTCGGCCGTTATCGGCCTGCGTCAGCTCAACCCCGACCCGAACTCGTGTCAGTTCCAGTACACGGTGTTCGACAACCTGGTTGAGGAAGAAGAGCACTTCCAAGCCTACGGCAAGTTCAACTTCGACATCACCGACACCCTGTCGGCCAATATCGAAGTGCTCTACGCCATGCACGACACGCCCAACCAAAGCTGGGCTGTGACCGGGCCGAACCAGTTCCCGACCCCGCTGAGCGCGGGCGGCACCTCGCCGATTCCGGCGCTGGCCCCGTCCGACCAAGGCCGTTTCTACATCCCGGCCAGCAACCCGGGTCTCGCGGCGCTGATCAGCCAGGTCAACGGCGCCAACTGCGCCGGCACTGTCCTGCCCTACGGCATCGACGCGGCCAGCTGCCAGACGGCGCTGAACGCGGCGCGCGCTGCGGTCGCTACGGCGGCCACCAACGGCGTCGCGGCCAGCCAGACGGCCTGGCGCCCGATCGGCTTCGGCGGCAACCCGTACACCGAAGACAAGCACGCCCACTATTCCTACAAGGTCGACACCTTCCGGGTGTCCGGCGGCTTCAAGGGCGAGCTTCCGTTCGGCATCAACTGGGACGGCGCGCTGACCTATCAGCAGCAGGACTATACCCGCGTTCAGGAAGACATCTCCGTCAACCGCCTGCAGCAGGGCCTGCGCGGCTTCGCCAGCCGGGCTGGCGCTCCCGACCAGTGCACCGCGGCTGAAACCGCCAACTGGACGAGCAACGCCGGCAACGCGGCCATGGGCTGCTACTACTTCAACCCGTTCACGAACGGCTTCGAACAGAGCCTCTCGAACGTCGGGTCGAACCCCTTCTACATCGGCTCCAGCACCATCCCGGGCTTCAACGAAGCCGTCGCCGCCCGCAACGAGGTCGTCGACTGGATGGACGAGCGCCTGGTCAACAAGATGTCGACCCGTTTGTTCGTCGCCGACATCGTCCTGAACGGCGATCTGCCGTTCGAGCTGAGCGGTGGTCAGGTGAAGTGGGCCGCCGGCGCTCAGTACCGCTACGACCAGTATCGCCAGAACCCGGAAACGCTGCACGACGTCAACGCGACGCCTTGCGTGGACTCGCCGCCCTTCGGCGACGGCCAGCCCTACTGCCTGGTTCCCACCGGTCCGTACCTGTTCAACGCCAACCTGGCTCAGTACAACGTCTCGCGTGAAATCAGCTCGGTCTTCGCTGAGACCCTGCTGCCGATCACCGACGACCTCGAAATGACCCTGGCTGCCCGCTACGAGTACTATGCGGGTCAAGGCGAGACCTTCAACCCGAAGGCTTCGCTGCGCTGGCAGGCCCTGGACTGGCTGGCCCTGCGCGGTTCGGTCGGCACCACCTACCGCGCCCCGTCGGCGATCATCACGACCACGAACTTCACCCGCGGTCTGACCAACGCCAACGGCACGTGGCGCGCCAACGACCAGTACGGCAACCCCGACCTGGATCCGGAAACCGCGTTCACCTACAGCATCGGCGCGATGGCCAAGATCGGCGCCTTCCGCGCCACGGTCGACTACTGGAGCTTCGACTTCGAAGACCAGCTGATCCTCGAAAGCGCCACGGACATGCTGGCCGCCGCGTTCCCGTCCACGGGCGCGAACGTCTGCACCAGCACCGATCCGGCCTATGTGGCGCTGCGCTCGCGCTTCACCTTCACCGACCTGGGCTGCGGCCGCGCCAACGTCCAGTCCTACCGCACGAAGTACATCAACGGCGGCAAGGTGAAGACCTCGGGCGTCGACTTCCAGGCGAGCCTCGACGTCGGCGACCTGTTCGAGGGCCAACTGACCACCGGCTTCGACGGCAGCTACCTGATCCAGTACGACGAAGATCCCTACCTGATCGAAGGTGTTCCGGCCCCGGCCCGCGGCACCCAGGAACGTGCGGGCACCTACCGCGCGTCGATCTTCACCGGCTACAACCAGCTGCGCGCCAACGCCTGGGTCAACTGGACCAGCGGCATGCATAACCTGCGCTGGCAGACCCGCTTCATCAGCTCGGTCAACCAGACGGAGTCGAACTCGATCGGCCTGGCGCTCGCCACCAAGACGACGACGAAGATCCCGGAATACTGGCAGCACGACCTGACCTATCGGGCCGAACTGCCGTGGGACACGACTCTGACCCTCACGGTGCAGAACCTGTTTGACGAGGAGCCGCCGTTCGCGATCGGCACCCAGTACAACTACGACCCCTCCAGCGCGAACCCGCTGGGCCGGGTGTTCGCTGTCTCGGCGAAGAAGCGCTTCTAAGCGCGGCCAGCCACTGACGGAACGAAGCGCCGTCCCCGAAAGGGGGCGGCGTTTTGTCTTGTGTGGGGTACGCCCAGCCTACAAGCAACGCTGAGGGGCGGAAAACGCGGCTTTCGTGCAACAGTTACGCTCTGACTTGCCGTGGCGTCAGCTCGACGCGGCCGCGGTGAGGCGGCCGTGAACGCCAGGCGCGCAGCTTCGCCGAACGATGCTGAAATGTGCTTGAAACCCTAAGCCGTAAGGGGTTTTGCGATACCCGCGGTTCGAAACGCATGCCATATCAGCGGTTTATGAACGCTGATCACTACCGCGAGCCGTGCGTTGGCAGGTTCAAGACAACAGTATGTTGCGATCTTGAAAAATAGTGGCGCGCCCCGCGGGAGCGTCCGATGATCTTTCTGCTCATGAGTCAAAAGCGTCCGCACCAGACGGAGGCGGCTCTCGAGGGGGAAGGAAACCAATGTTGAAGAGCAGATATTTCTGCGGCGGCTCCTTATTGGCCGTCGTCCTGGCAATTTCAGCCAACAGTTCGGCCCAAGCGCAGCAGGCCTCCACCGTCGAGGAGGTGGTGGTCACCGGCTCGTTCATCGCGGGCACGCCGGAAGACGCGGCTCTACCGGTCGATGTCTTCGGCTCCAAGGAGCTTGAGGCTCGTGGTTCGCCGACCATGGTCCAGTTCATCAAGACGATTCCGTCTTCCGGCGCGGTGATCGGCGAGAACAACCGCTTCGGATCGGGGTCCGGCGCGGCGACGGTCAATCTCCGCAGCCTGAACTCCGCCGTGACGGGCGCCAGAACCCTGGTGCTGTTCAACGGACGCCGCGTTCCGGTGTCGCCGCAGGGCTTGAACTCCGTCGATATCAACCTGCTGCCGACCGCCGCGATCGGCCGAGTGGAAGTGCTGAAGGACGGCGCGGCCGCGACCTACGGCTCTGACGCCATCGGCGGGGTCGTCAACTTCATCACCCGCACGGATCTCGACGGCTTCGAAGTCAGCGGCCAATACCAGTTCATCGACGGGTCCGACGGCGACTACGAAGCTTCCATCGCGTGGGGCAAGAAGTGGGACAACGCGGACGCGCTGATCACCTTTGGCTATCGCGCCCGCTCCGAGATGCCGATTTTTGAGCGTGACTGGGCGATCCGCACGGGGGTCAACGGCTTCCTGGAAAACCCGTTGGGCGGCTGGGCCGGCACCGGCAATCCGGGCGGCTACAACTATGCGGCCACTGCGCCGGCCGGCTCGCCGAACACCGGCTTCACGTCGGCCACCTTCGGCGGGACGCTTCCAGACATCGGCTGCGCGGCCAATGGCGGCGCGCCCTACAGCCTGACCACCCTGATCGGGGCGCGGGCCGTGGTGCCGGACTCCAGCGTCTGTAACTTCCAGTACACGTCCTTCGACAACCTGGTTGAGAACGAGCACCACTACCAGGCCTACGGCAAGTTCAACTTCGACGTGACCGACAACATCAGCGCCCACGTCGAGGTGCTGTACGCCATGCACGAGACCCCGCTGCAGAGCTGGGCCGTGACTGGGCCGAACCAGTTCCCGTCGCCCCAGCTGGCTTCGGGCGCCTCGCCCGGCGGCGGTGTTTCGCCGATCCCGGCCACGGGCACCGGTGAGCAGTCGAGGTTCTACATTCCCAACACCAACCCCGGCCTGCTGGCGCTGATCTCGCAGATCAACGCGGCGAGCTGCGCGGGGCCGAACCTGCCCTATGGCGTGGATCCGGCCAGTTGCGCGACCGGGCTGGCGCTGGCTCGGACCGGCGTCGCCAACGCAGCCGCCTATGGCGTGGCGACGAGCCAGAGCGTCTGGCGTCCGATCGGCTTTGCGGGCAACCCGTACACCGACGACGAGCACGCCCACTACACCTACAAGGTCGACACCGCGCGGGTGTCGGGCGGCTTCAAGGGGCAGTTCGAGAACGGCCTCGGGTTCGACGTCGCGATGACCTACCAGAAGCAGGACTACAACTATAACCTCGAGGACCTGTCGGTTAACCGGCTGCAGATGGCGCTGCGCGGCTTCGGCAGCCGCGACGGCAACGCCGATCAGTGCACGGCCGCGGAAACCAACAACTTCACCACCAACGCCGGCAACGCGGCGCTGGGCTGCTTCTACTTCAACCCCTTCACCAACGCCTTCGACGAGAGCCTGGCGCGGGTGGGGCCGAACCCGTTCTACGTCGGCAGCAGCACCATTCCGGGCTTCAACGACGCGGCGGCCAACCGCGGCGCGGTCGTCGCCTGGATGGACGACAAGCAGCGCAACGAGATCTCCTCGGAGCTGTTCGTCGCCGACGTGGTGTTCAACGGCGAACTGCCGTGGGACCTCGGTGGCGGTGCGATCGCCTGGGCGGCCGGCGGGCAGTACCGCTACGACCGGACGATCCAGGATCCCGACGTTATCTACGACGCCAACGCCACGCCCTGCGTGGACTCGGTTCCGTATGGCGACGGATCGCCGTTCTGCCCGACCACGTCCAACGGGCCGTTCCTGTTCAACGCCAACCTGCGCCCCTATGACGTGAACCGGAAGATCAGCTCGGTCTTCGCCGAGACCAGAGTTCCGTTCACCGACGACATCGAGCTTACGCTCGCGGGACGCTACGAGTACTACGAAGGCCAGGGCGAGACGTTCAATCCGAAGGCGGCGCTTCGCTGGCAGCTCGTGGACTGGCTGGCTCTGCGCGGGTCGGTCGGCACCACCTATCGGGCCCCGGCGGCGACGATCACGACGGACAATTTCACCCGCAACCTAACCAACGCCAACGGCACCTACCGGGCCAACGACCTTTACGGCAACCCGGACCTCGAGCCGGAAACCGCGTTCACCTACAACCTCGGTGCGGCGGTCAACTTCTCGAACTTCCGGGCGACGATCGACTACTGGAACTTCGATTTCGAAGATCCGCTGACCTCGGAAGCGACGGCCGACCTGCTGAACGTGATGTTCCCGGGCGGCTCGGCGACCGGCAACTGCGGCAACCCGGCCTACGCCGCGGTCCAGGCGCGGTTCACCTTCGCCGGCGCCTGCAGCCGTGCGGGCATCCTCTCGTACCGCACCCAGTACATCAACGGCGGCGGGGTGAAGACCTCTGGCGTCGACTTCCAGGCCAACCTGGATGTGGGCGAGGTTCTGGGCGGCGTGTTCACCGCTGGCTTCGACGGGACCTACCTGCTGAAGTTCGACGAAGAGCCCTACATGATCGAAGGGTTCCCCTCGAACGCGGCGGGCGTCCAGGAGCGGGCCGGCACGTACCGCGCCTCGTTGTTCACCGGCTACAACAAGCTGCGGGCGAACGCCTATCTCAACTGGTCCATGGGCATCCATAACCTGCGTTGGCAGACGCGCTTCATCTCCTCGACCACGCAGGTGGAGACCAACTCCATCGCCCTGGCCGCGGCGTTGAAGACGTCGATCAAGATCTCGGAGTACTGGCAGCACGACCTGACCTACCGGGTCGAACTGCCCTGGGACACGACGGCGACGCTGACGGTCCAGAACCTCTTCGACGAGGATCCGCCGTTCGCGATCGGCACCCAGTACAACTACGATCCGGGCAGCGGTAACCCGCTTGGCCGCGTCTATGCGGTGGCGCTGAAGAAGCGCTTCTAGGCGAGACCTCCGGCCGGCGCGGTTACGCGCCGTGTCGACCTGCGGGCGCCGCCCCCTCGAAGGCGGCGCCCGCTTTTTCTTTTCAGGGCTTGGCCCTGGGGTTCATGGCCGCGACCTCTTCCGGGGTCAGCTTGGTGACCGTGCGGACCTGGCAGCGCTGGGGTCCGAACGGCCCCTTGGTCAGCACGGTGGCGTCCAGGCCCGAACAGATCGACGAGCCGCCGCGCGACTGCAGGGCGATGGCCGTGTTCCAGTCGACGTCCGGGCAGCGCGTGAAGAGATCGAGCCGATAGACGTCGCGCACTCCGACGCGGACATAGACGGTCTGGTCGTCGACAGCGTTGAAACTGTTGGCGCTGTTGGCCCAGAAGCAGTTGCGGGTCGGGGAGGCGGCGGCCGTCTCGGCGCTGGGCGTCGAGGTCGTGCAGGCCCCTAGAGCGAGAACGCCGGCGAGGCCGGCCCAAGCGAACTTCATGGTCATGCTCCCTTATCGGTCCCCGGGCGGACGCTACGGCCTTTGCGGGCTGCGCGCTTTTGGAATCGGTCAGGGGCGATCAGTTCGGCCAGGGCTGCGGGCAGCGGAGAGGGCGCGCCCAGGATCTGGGCGGCCACATGATCGGCCAGCAGCGGCGCCAGGCAGAAGCCGCGCGAGCCCAGGCCCCCCAGCACATGGACGCCGTCATGGCCGGGCGCCGGTCCGGCCAGCGGCAGGTGATCGGGCGTGGTGGCGCGGACCGAGGCGCGGCCCTCGATTGGGGCTGCATCCAGCCGCGCGGCCAGCCGGGGCAGGGCTGCGGCGAGGGGGGCGCGATTGCGCTCGTGGTCGGCGGCGCGGACGTCGGTCGCCGTCTCGCCACGGTCGTGGGTCGCGCCGAACAGCAGGCCCGCCCGGGTGGGGACCGCATAGCCGCCCCAGGCCGCCGCCTGGGACGCGGCGACGGCGTCCGTCCAACTGGCCTGGCCGCGGACCGCGCCGATCGGCAGGCCCTCCAGAAGGGCGCCGATAGCGGGGCCTATCGTCAGGATCACGGCGTCAGCTTCCACAATCGTGCCGCCGGCGGAATCGAGCAGGGTCAGGCCCGTCGCGCCGCGGCGGACCTGGGCGACCTGGGCGCGGACAACCTGCCCGTTCCACGCGGCGAGGATGCTGGCCGGCTCCACCACGAGGGCGGCGGCCAGATCGAGGACGGCGCCGGGCGACGACTCGCCCAGGCGCTCGCTCGCGCCCTCGTGGTCCAGCAGGGTCAGGGCGCCTGGCTCGAAGAGATCGGAGGCGGCGATCTTGCCAAAGCGGTCGAGGTCCCGCTCGCCGCTCGCGATCTGCAGAACGCTGCGGGCGATGACGGCGTCCGGGAGGTCGTCGTAGAGACGGACGGCGCGTGCGAAGGCCTGGGCGAAAAGGCTCGCCAGCGGGCCGAGTCCGGCGTCGAGGCGCGGCGTGACCAGAGCGGCGGGATTGCCAGAGGCGCCGGCGCCCGCGCCTTCGGCGTCGATCACGACCGGGGCGCAGCCGAGGGCGCGCAGGGCGCGGGCGGCGCTGGCGCCGGCGATCCCGGCGCCGACGATCGCGACACGCGGCGTCATCGCCTGGTCCGGCTGCCCGGGGAGCCGTGCCTCCAGCCGTTCGCGCTTGCGGCCGAAGCCGGGGCGCTTGTCGACCTGAAAGCCGGCGGCGGCGAGGCCGCGGCGGACAGCGCCGGCGACGGTGAAGGTGGCGGCGCAAGCGCCGGGCGCCGAGCGCGCGGCGACCAGGGCCATGATCTCCTCGCGCCACATGGCCGGGTTGAGCGCCGGGGAGAAGCCGTCGAGGAACCAGGCGTCGGCCTGGCCGGTCCACTCGGTCAGCGCGCTCTCGACATCCATGACGGCCAGGTCGAGCGTTGCGGAGAGTTCCGGCAGGTCCAGGCGGTGAAACCCGCGGGCGCGGCCGGGCCAGCGGCGCACCAGCAGTTCGGTCAGATCGGCGAGCTCGGGCCAGCGCGCGAGGGCGCGTGCGGCCTCGTCGGCGGTGATCGGGTGGGCTTCTACGCTGAAGACGTGCAGGTGCGCGTCGGGCGGCCCGTGGCGACGCCACAGGTCGAGCAGGGCCAGGATGTTGAGGCCTGTGCCGAACCCTAGCTCCCCAACGGTGAAGCGGGTGCGGCCGTTCCAGGCCTCCGGCAGCCCGCAGCCCTGCAGGAAGACCGCGCGGGTCTCGGCCAGGCCATCCTCGGCGGAGAAGTAGACGTCGCCGTAGAGGCGAGAGCGCGGTTGGCCGTCGTCGGTCCAGGCGAGAGGGGATTCGTCGGTCATCGCGCCGTTATAACGCGCAAAAGAAAAGGGCCGCCCCGAGGGACGGCCCTTCGCTTAAGAACGCGGATGCGTTCGTAAGACTTACTTCGCGGCCGGAGCGGCAGCGGCGTCGGCAGCCGGAGCGGCCGGAGCAGCGGCGGCAGCGGCAGCGGCGTCGGCCGGAGCAGCGGCGGCAGCGGCGGTCGCGTCGCCAGCGGCGGCGGTCGCGTCGGCAGCGGCGTCAGCGGCGGTGGCGGCGGCGTCGGTCGCGGTGGCGGCGGCGTCGGTCGCGGTTTCGGCGGTGGCTTCGGCGGTGTCAGCGGCCTTTTCAGCCGGCTTGCCGCAAGCGGCGACGGACAGAGCGGCGACGGCGGCGCCGGCGACGAGCAGCTTGCGAAGGATTTCGGTGGTCATGTCCTGGGTCCCCTGGAAACGGAGGTTAGAAGGCGCCCAACGAGGCGCCCCGGACGGGGAACATCGCTGTGCTGTTTCGGAATATGCCCGGCTTCGCGCTCAGGGCAAGGCTTTAATTCACGCCCTCGTGATCACTTTTGTAACCCTCGGGCCGTTGCCCTGAAAAACCAAGGCCTTCGAGGGTGTTGTCGAACGGTGCGTCAATGTGGTTTCGAGGGGCCTGGCGGGTCAGATTGGCGGTCGGCGGAGGGTTTGGTGATGGATTCGGCTTTGGCGGAGGCGCCGCGTGCGCGGCTGATCGACCTGGAAGGCCGTGGCGGGGCCATGGCGGTTCTCGACTTCGGCGATCCCGGCCGGCCTGTGGATATCGTCTTCGTGCACGCCAACGGCTTCAACGCCCGCACCTATCGCAGCATCCTCGGCCCGCTCGCGGACGATCTGCGGATTCTGGCGGTCGATCAGCGCGGTCATGGACGCTCGACCCTGCCGGCCGAAACCGAGGGGCGCACGTCCTGGGACGGGCTGCGGGACGATTTGCTGACGCTGCTCGCGACGCTGGATCTGCGCGACGTGGTGCTGTCGGGCCATTCGATGGGCGGCACGGCCTGCGTGCTGGCCCAGGCGCAGGCCCCCGAGCGGGTGCGGCGCGTGGTGCTGTTCGACCCGGTGGTGATGCCGTCTGCGGGAATGGCGGACCCAGGCCAGGTTTCCAACTCGCCGCTGGTGCAGGGCGCGCTGCGCCGGCGTTCGGTGTTTCCCGACAAGGCCGCTGTGGTCGCCGCCTACACCGGGCGCGGAGCGTTCAAGACCTGGAGCGGCGAGACCCTGGCCGACTATGTGGCCGACGGCTTCCGTGAGCGCGACGACGGCCAGGTGGAATTGTCCTGCGCGCCGGAGTGGGAGGCCTCGAACTTCTCCTCGCACGCCCACGACACCTGGGGCGCGTTCGAGCAGGCCCAGGTTCCGATTCGCATCCTGCGAGCGGCAGAGGGATCGACCTGCCGCGAAGACCCGAAGTTCGACGCCCTGGTCGCCGCCGGGCGCATCGAGGTCGAGACCGTGCCCGGCACGACTCACTTTCTGCCGATGGAGCGGCCGGACCTGGTGCGGTCGGTTCTGAGATCGGCGGCGTCCTAGAGCGCCAGGCCCGGCGGCGACGCGGCGCGGAAGGCCGCCTGGGCTTCGGCCGAGATGTCGACGACCTTGCGTCGTTCGAGGTCGAACGAAACCACGACAGCCTCGGCGCTGGCCCAGGGCCGGCCGCTCTGGGGATCGACCATCCAGTGCATGACCCGGCGGGTGCGCGCGTCGCAGCCGGCGAATCCCGAGCGCAGCTCGACGCCGTCGCCGGCCTCGGGCCAGCCAAGATGCAGGACGCGGTACTCAAGCACGGCGCCGCCGATCTTGGCGTCTCCGTCCGCCGGGCCGGGCCTGACGTCGCCGAACAGCCGGCCGACCCCATCGGACACCCGGCCGATGAACAGCTCGGGGCGCATGCGCCCGAACACGTCGCACTCGGCCGGGCCGATGACCCCAAGGCCGATCCGCTTCAGGCCCAGTTCGTCGGCGCGGGCCAGGGACGCGGTGGGGACGACCGGCGAGAGGTCGATGCTGCGGGCCGCGGCGTAGGCGGGAACATCGATCGCCAGCGCCTTGGCTCGCTGGAGAATGCGCTCGGGCCAAGGGAAGGGGCGCAATTCACGGGTCGTCGCGTGATCGACGAGCAGCTGGAACGTGGCGGCGGGCTGGCCGTCCATATGGCGGATGACCAGCAGCAGGCGCGCGTCGCTCTCGCCGATCTCGATGACGCCGCCGGTCATGTGCAGCGAGGCGCCGGGCTTGGCCTCGCGCAAGAAGCGGATGTGCTGCTCGCGGACGACCAGGGTCGACTCGCCGTCGCGGGCGAAGGCGCGCGGCATGCCCAGTTGCGCGGCGAGGCCGGCCAGTCCTTCCTGGGCCTTGGCGACCCAGAAACGGACGTTGAGGTGCCCCATCTCGTCGCATTCCCAGGTGTTGACGCCGCCGCTCCAGACCTCGACGCCTTGATCAGACACGCGCGCACTCCCCCGAAAATCAACCGGCCCGGACCTTAGGGGGAGAGGCTTGACGGCGCTAGCGGGCTGGCCCTGGCCGCCGCGAGGCTCTAAGTCCGCCAGAGCGAGTTTTGCGAGGCGCGTATGAGCGGGAACGGCGACGAGTTCGTCTATGACGAAACCACGGGCGAGTGGGTGAGCGCCGCGGACGCGGCGGCAGAAACGGCGACGGCGCAGCAGGTCGAGGTGCGCGACGCCGTCGGCAATCTGCTGGCCAATGGCGACAGCGTGACCCTGGTCAAGGATCTCAAGGTCAAGGGCGCCGGCCAGACCCTGAAGCGCGGCACGGTGATCAAGTCGATCCGCCTGACCGGTGACGAGCAGGAGATCGACTGCCGGCACGAGACCATCAAGGGCCTGGTGCTGCGCGCCGAGTTCGTTCGCAAGCTCTAGTCGCGCTTGCCCTCGGCGGGATCCCCGGCCGAACCCATATGGCCGCCAGGCGGCATGTCGGTATCGAAGCTGCGGCTTTCGTCGAGCGTGGGATCGGCCGCGCGGGCGGTTTCGTGGGGCGGTTCGCGGTCCGGCGGCGGGCGGTGGTCTTCGCGGGGATGGGGCATCGGCGTTCTCCAGGCCTGATGCGGAAATCGCCGAGCCCGCATCGTGTTCCTGCCGCCGTTCGAGCATCCGGCCGGCTGTGGCCGACGTAACGGCTCCATGGCACAGTCTCTCGACCCTGGAGGAAGCCGAATGCCGCCCCCCGCCAGCACGCTTGTCCGTCGGCACAGCCTGGTCACGCGCGCGACGCACTGGATCAACCTGGCGGCGCTGGTCGTGCTGCTGCTCAGCGGGCTGCAGATCTTCAACGCCCACCCGGCCCTGTACTGGGGCGACGTCTCGACCTTCGCACGGCCGTGGGTGGCGATGTTCGCGGGCGAGCGCGGCGGCGAAGCGGTCGGCGTCACCAAGATCGGTTCTACCCTTTTCGAAACCACCGGCGTCCTGGGCTTTTCCGGCAACGAGGTGCGCGGGTTTCCGTCCTGGGCGACCTTGCCGAGCTATCGCAGCCTGGCCGACGGCCGTCGCTGGCACTTCGCCTTCGCCTGGCTCTTCGTGTTGAACGGCCTGGTCTATGTGAGCGCGGGACTGATCGGCGGCCACTTCCGCCGCGACCTGCTGCCGGGCCGCGACCAGCTGGCGCCAGGCCACTTGCTGCGCGAGGTCTCCGACCATGCGCGGCTGCGCTTTCCCAAGGGTGAAGCGGCGCGCCGCTACAACGCCCTGCAGAAACTGACCTATCTGGCGGTGATCTTCGTCCTGCTGCCGATGATGGTGCTGACCGGGCTGTCGATGTCGCCGGGGATGAATGCGGGCTTCCCCTGGCTGCCCGAGCTGTTCGGCGGCCGACAGTCGGCGCGGACGCTGCACTTCATCAGCGCCGGCCTGATCGTGCTGTTCGTGCTGGTCCACGTCGCCATGGTGCTGGTCTCCGGGCCGGTGAACAGCCTGCGCGCGATGATCACCGGCAAGTACGCCATAGGGGAGGATGGACGATGATGGACCGTCGTCGCTGGCTGTCGGGCCTGGCCGTCACAGCGCTCGGCGCCGCGCTGGGGGCCTGTGACAAGCTCACCATGAACGCCGGCGTGCAGAAGGGGCTGGCCCAGGCCGAAGGGCTGACCCGGCGCGTGCAGCGGCTGGTGGTCGACCGCAAGGCGCTGGCCCAGGAATTCACGCCGGCCGAGATTTCCCCGGACTTCCGGGCGAACGGCTCGACCGCGCCGGGAGATCCAGAGTACCGGGCCCTGGTCGAGGCCGGCTTCGCCGACTGGCGGCTGGTGGTGGACGGGTTGGTGGAGCGGCCCTTGTCGCTGAGCCTGGCCGAACTGCGCGCGCAGCCGGCGCGGACCCAGATCACCCGGCATGACTGTGTCGAAGGCTGGTCGGCGATCGGCCAGTGGACCGGCGCGCGGCTGGGGCCGCTGCTGGACCGGGCGGGCCTGAAGGAAGAGGCGCGCTATATCGTCTTCCATTGCGCCGACACACTGGATCCGAACGCGCCGGAGGGGCTTGGCCGCTACTACGAGAGCATCGACCTGATCGACGCCTATCATCCGCAGAGCATCCTGGCCTACGACATGAACGGCGGGCCTCTGGAGGTGAAGTTCGGGGCGCCGCTGCGCCTGCGGGTCGAGCGACAGCTGGGTTACAAGCACGCCAAGTACGTCATGCGGATCGAGGCGGTCGCCGATCTGGCCGGCATAGGCGGCGGCAAGGGCGGCTTCTGGGAAGATCGCGGCTACGAGTGGTACGCCGGGATCTGAGCCCGGAATTGACATCGGCGCGGGAATTCACGGAACTGGTCAAGGCGGGGGCGGACCCTGGCGGACAGGACAGTGGCCATGAATGCAGTCATCGCGTCCGGCGCCGGCTTTCTGGCGGCGGTGCTCTGGGTCGATCTGATGTTCGACGTGCAGGTCCAGCGGCGCGGCCCGGACCGAGCATCCGACGAGGTGCTGGTCTCGCTGGCGGCCTACTATCGACGGGTGATGACCGGGGCCTGGCCGATGAACTGGGTGACCCCCTCGGTGGCGGCCCTGACCCTGGCGGCGATCCTGATCCAGATCGTGCAGGGGTGGCATCCGCTGTGGGTCGGGCTTGGTTCGCTGGCCCTGGCGCTTGTGGTGATCGGGCTGGCTCTGGGCCGGACATGGCGCAATGCGGTGAGGCTGGGGCAGGCGGTGGACCTGCCGGAGGTGCAGACCAGGCTGGCGGTCGATATCTACCGCGATCACATGATCTGCCTGGCCGCGATGCTGCTGCTGGTCGGGCTGCAAGTCGCGACGAGCTACCAGTTCTAGGGGATAGCCCAGGGTGATCGCCCGAAGAGCTCGGTCGGGGCGGCGCAGAATTGAACCTGTGCGGTGACGAGAGCCGTTAGACTGAGGCGCAGTCCGCAGCCCTGGAGATCGTCATGCACCCCGCCATCGCTACTGGAAACGTCGCAGTCGTCACTGGCGCGGCCAACGGCATCGGTGCGGCCGCGGCCAGGCGCTTCGTGCGTGAGGGGCTGCGAGTCTGCCTCGCCGACGCCGACGCGGAAGGTTTGGCGCGGGTGCAGGCCGAACTTGGAGACCAGGCGGTTGCGGTGAACGTTGACGTGTCCGACCAGGCGGCCATGGAGGCGTTGGCCCGCACCGTCGCGGATCGGCTGGGCCCGGTGTCGGTATTGATGAACAACGCCGGGGTCGGCGGCGGCGGCGACGCGCTGTCCAATCCCGAGGGCTGGTCGCGGGTGTTGGGGATCAACCTGATGGGGGTGTTGCACGGGGTGCAGGCTTTCGCGCCGGCCATGGCGCAGAGCGGCGCGCCCGGGCTGGTGATCAATACCGGATCCAAGCAGGGCGTGACCATGCCGCCGGGAGACACCGCCTACAATGTCTCCAAGGCCGGGGTGAAGGCGCTGACCGAAGGGCTGGCGCACACGCTGCGCAACACGCCCGGCTGCCAGGTGAGCGCGCATCTGCTGGTGCCGGGGTTCACCTATACGGGGATGATCGCCCGCCGTATTCCCGAGCGGCCTGCCGCGGCCTGGACCTCCGAGCAGGTGGTCGACCGGATGTTCGAGGGGATCGCGCGCGGCGAATTCTATCTGTGGTGCGAGGACAACGAGACGCCGCGGGCCGTGGACGAGAAGCGCGTGCTGTGGACGGCAGGCGACATCGTCGAGAACCGCCCGGCGCTGTCGCGCTGGCACCCAGACTGGAAGGAGCGGTTCGACCGCTACATGGCGGGCGAATAGTCCAAAGAAAAACGGCGTCCCGCGAAGGACGCCGTTTTGTTGTGTCTTAGGCCTTCTTTTCGAAGAGCTTGTTCCAGCGCGGCTTGGTGCGGGCCTTCCACGACCCGCGGTGCCAGGCGTCCGAGGCGATCAGCGGGACCACGGTGGTGGCTTCGGCGAAGACCATCTGTTCCCAGGTCACGTCGACCTTGCCCCAGGAGCAGGCTTCCTTGAGCGTCGAGGACGAGCAGGCGCCGTCGCGGACGTCGGCGACGGTGATCTGCACCGCGTACTTATGCATCTCGGCTTCGTGGCCGAGGATCTCGGCGCAGACCACGGTGTCCTGGGCGAAGTTCTTCGGAACGCCGCCGCCGACCATGAACAGGCCGGTGGTGCCGGCCGCCAGCTTGATGTCGGTCAGTTCGCGGAAGTCGGCGACCGCATCGATGGTCAGGTAGGGCTTGCCCTCCTTCATCCGCTCGACCTGGTGCTTGACCAGGCCGAAGCCCGCCGAGCTATCGACGAAGGCCGGGCAGAAGATCGGCACGCCTTCGCGATAGGCGACCTCGATCAGCGAGTCGGGCTTCTTGGCGTTGCCGGCGGCCAGCCACTTGCCCATCTCCCAGATGAACTCGCGCGACGAATAGGGGCGCGGCTCCAGCAGATTGCAGATCTCGTAGATCGTGCCGTCGCAGTTCTGGAGTTCTTCCTCGTCGATATAGGTGTCGTAGATGCGGTCGATGTAGAGGTCGCGCAGGTCGCGGTCGTCGACGTTCGACTGGGCCTGATAGTGCTTGAAGCCGAGGGCTTCGAAGAAGTCCATGTCGACGATCGAGGCGCCGGTCGCGACGATCGTGTCGATCATCCCGTACTTCACCATGTCGCGGTAGATGTGCATGCAGCCGCCGGCGCTGGTCGAGCCCGCGAGGGTCAGCCAGGTCGAGCAGTCCTTGTCTTCCAGCGACATCGACCAGATGTCGGCGGCGCGCGCGGTGTCGCGGCTGGTGAAGCTCATCTTGCGCATGGCGTCGATGACCGGACGGGCGTCGTACTGGTCGATCGCCACGTGCTCGACGGTGTTGGCCAGCAACTCGGCCTTGCGGTTCGACTTCTGAACGTCAGCGTTCATTCTCTGAAACCTCTAGAGTTTGAGCGCCCGTCCAAATGGAAGAGGCGCGACCGGGACGGAGCGACCGGCCGCGCCTATAACTACCGAGCAGCCGGCTTATTTCCGCCGACGCTTCTTCCCGCGCGCACGCGACAGCTTCACGACATTCTGGTTCTCCTGGCGGGGAACCGGAATGGACCGACGGGCCAGGCCGTACATCGAGGCCATGGGGGCGTCGGAGGCCTCGACGGTTTCGGCGTCGCCGTAGCCGTTGAAGCGGGTGTTCATCGCCACGCCGTAGGCGCCGAGCATGCCGATCTCGACATAGTCGCCCTCGCGCACATCCTCCGGCAGCCAGAACGGGCCGGGCATGTGGTCGAGCGAGTCGCAGGTCGGGCCCCAGAAACGGTAGGGCTTGAGCGGGCCTTTGACTTCCTCGGCCTCGCCGTTCTCGCTGCGGAGCAGCTTGACCGGAAAGGGCCATTTGGTGTGCGCGGCGTCGAACAGCGAGCCGTACGACCCGTCGTTCAGATAGAGCGCGTCGCCCTTCTTGAGCTCGACCTTGGTGAGGATCGACGAGCCTTCGGCGACCAGAGCCCGGCCGGGTTCGCACCACAGCTCGGTCGTCTCGTGCACCATCATCTCGGCGAAGCCGCGGTCGATGGAGTCCATGTAGTCGGCCAGATCCGGCGGAACCATGCCGGGATAGACCGACGGGAAGCCGCCGCCCACGTCCACCACGTCGGCGAACACGCCGGCGCGGACCAGGGCGCGCGAGGCCTGGGTCATGGCTGCCTGGTACGCCGTAGGCCGCATGCACTGGCTGCCGACATGGAACGAGACGCCCATCAGGTCCTGGGTCGCGCGGCGGGTCGCGAGCAGCAGGCCGGGAGCTTGATGCGCATCGACGCCGAACTTGCCGGCCAGCGAATAGGCCGCGCCTTCGGCGGTGACGCCGAGGCGGACGATCAGGTTGAGGTCCTTCGCGCCCTGGGTCGCGGCGAGGATCTTCTCGAGTTCCTCGTGCGTATCCAGCGAGAAGGTCTTCACGCCGTGGTCGAAGTAGGCGGCCGCAATCGCGGCGCGGCTCTTCACCGGGTGCATGAACGCCATGCGGGAACCCGGCGCGTGCTCGGCGACAAGCTCGATCTCGGGGACCGAGGCCACATCGAAGGACGTCACACCGTTTTCGACGAGGGCCTTGATGACCCACGGCGAAGGATTAGCCTTTACGGCGTAGAAGACGTCGCCTTTGAAATTTTCCTGGAACCAGCGCGCCGCTACCGCCACCGCGTCCGGTCGCGCAATGGCGACAGGGCGTTCCGGTGGCCGCTCACGGACCAGGTCCAGGGGCGTATGGTACGTGCGCAATTCACGTAGCCCCCATCTGCAGTTGAACCCAGCCGGCGTTAGCAGCGCTTTTTCAGGACATCGGGTCCGCCGGAGCCGTGCGAAATAGGGTCGATGACCCCTGATGTAAAGGGGTTTGTTTCTTCGCCCAAAAATTGTCATCAAACCCAGGCCCGGCCAGGGCTTGCGAGGGGGAGGCCGCGACGTGGTTTCCAGGGATTTTCCAGAGGCGCCGATCGCTTTGCGCACAGCGGTTTCCGAGGATGCGGCGGCGATCGCCAGACTCCACGACGAGGTGTGGCGCGCGACCTATCGCGACCTGGCGACCCAGGCGGCCTGGAAGGGCCTGACCGAGCCGGTCCGCCGGGCGCGTTGGGAGGAAGTGCTGGGCGAGCCGCACGCCCAGCGCGTGACCCTGGTCGCCGAACGGAACGGGAGCATCGTCGCGTTCGGCACGGCCTGCGCGCCCACGGAAGCCGTGTTCGAGGGGCGCGGCGAGATACGCTGGTTGCATGTGGACGCCTCGGTCCAAGGCGCCGGGATCGGTCGGCGGCTGATGTCGGCGCTCGCGGGGCGGCTCGCAGACTGGGGCTATGGCGGCTGCGCGCTGGCGGTGGTGGCAGGCAATATGCCGGCCATCGGCTTCTACGAGCGCCTGGGCGGGCGGCGCGCCGGCGGGTTCACCGACCCGGGTCCCCTATGGCGCTCTGAAAACGTCGTCTTCGTGTGGGATGTGCTGACGGACTTGATCGCCGCCGCTCAGGCGCCGGCGAAGAACCGCTCCTTGTAGGCCGCGGGGCTGAGGCCGAGGCGGCTACGAAAGTGGTGGCGCAGGGTGGCGGCGGCCCCGAAGCCACTCTCGACCGCCACCTGCTCGATTGAAAGGCTGCTGGCCTCGAGCAACTCGCGGGCGCGGTCGAGGCGAGCCGTCACCAGCCACTCGCCGGGCGCCGCGCCGGTCGCTTCGCGGAAACGGCGGACGAAGGTGCGCTCGCTCATCGCGGCGCGGGCGGCCATCTGCGCGACGGTCGGGGGCGTCTTCACCTCCTGGCGCAACTCGTCGAGGAGGTGGGTCAGGCGCGAGCCAGGGGCGTCCCGCACGGGCCGCTCGATGAACTGGGCCTGGCCGCCGTCCCGATGGGGCGCGACGACCAGGCGACGGGCGACGTGGTTGGCGATCTTTGGACCGAAGTCGCGGCGGACCAGATGCAGGCAGAGATCGAGCCCCGCGGCGCTGCCGGCGGAGGTCAGGATCTGGCCCGTGTCGACATAGAGCACGTTCGGATCGACGGTCAGGGCCGGATAGCGCTGCTGGAGCTTCTCAGCATAGCGCCAGTGGGTGGTGACCCGTAGACCGTCCAGCAGACCGGCTGCGGCCAGTACGAACACCCCTGAGCAGATGGTGACCAGCCGCGCCCCGCTCGCATGGGCCGCGCGCAGGGCGGCCAGCAGGTCGTCGCTGGGCTGAACATCGGCGCCCTTCCAGCCGGGAATGACGATCGTGCCGGCGCCAGCCAGCGCCTCCAGGCCAGCCTCGGCGTGCACCCTCAGGCCGCCCATGGCGCGCAGCGGGCCAGGTTCGGCCGCGCAGACTTCGAAGCTGTACCAATCGGGGCCGAGCTCGGGACGGGGCAGGCCAAACACCTCGGCCGCGCAGCCGAACTCGAAGCTGCAGAGGTTGTCGTAGGCGAGCGCGACGATACGGCGATTGGGCTGCATGCGGCGAACCTACAGGCATCGCGTTTGGCAGGATATTGCCGATTGTTGGCATTCCTGCCGATTGTCGGACGCCGGGTGTACGGCGAGGTTGCGGTCGCCAAACAAGGGAGCCGCCAATGACCAACCCCGTCACCCAGTCGCCAGCCGCCACTTCCGCCGAGGCCCTGGCTCACTTCGAACGAGAGTTCGCCTTCGAGACCGATTGCTGGGACGTCCACGCCGCGATGACGTCCGGAAATCCTGGTTTCGTCCTGGTCGACGTGCGCGGTCCCGACCTGTTCGCCAGAGGACACGTACCGGGCGCGCTCAACATCCCTCACGGCAAGATGATCGCCTCGCGGATGGAGGCGTGGCCGGCCGAGACCCTGTTCGTCGTCTATTGCGCAGGCCCGCACTGCAACGGCGCAGCGCGCGGGGCGGTGCGGCTGGCGCGGCTCGGCCGCCCGGTGAAGCGAATGGACGGAGGCGTCACCGGATGGATCGATGAAGGCTTCGACCTGGCGGTTCCCGCAGCATGATCCGCCGGGCTCGCCGGTCGGATCTGGCGGCTGTCGTCGCCCTGGTCGCCGAGCACGCGGCGTTCGAGCGTGCGGCCGCGGCAACGGAAGGCCTGGAGGAGCGCCTCGCCGCGGCGGCGTTCCAGGCCGGGCGACTTTTCATCTGGGTGGCCGAGCGGGACGGGGTCCTGGTCGGCTACGCCAGCGCCAGCCGTGAGTTCGCCACGTGGTCCGGGGCCGAGCACCTGCATCTGGACTGCCTCTTCCTGGGTGAAGGCGCTCGCGGCCTTGGGCTCGGCGCGGCCTTCATGCAGGCGGTGACCGCCCAGGCGCGCCAGGAGGGGCTGGACCGCGTCGAGTGGCAGACCCCAGCTTGGAACGAGGCGGCCATCGCCTTTTACCGCCGTGGCGGAGCCCGCGATCTGGCCAAGGCTCGTTTCAGCCTCGAGGTCGCTTCCGATTGACTTCCCTAGCGCAATTGCGGGCTTCCCTCCCGCGGGTGCAGTATCCGACGCTGGACCGAAAGCGTGGCCCCGTGTCATGAAGCCGTCGCAGAGGTCGGCGATCACAGCCAGTCCGTACCAATGCGCGCGCTGATCCGGGGAAGCCTCGCCATCTATGTCTGAAGCCGCCGTACTGTCCGTGCGGAACGCCTCCAAGAGCTTTGGCTCGCGGCGCGCGCTCGATTCCGTTTCCCTCAATGTCAGCAAGGGCGAGATGATCGCCCTGATCGGGCCGTCCGGATCGGGCAAGTCGACGCTGCTGCGTTCGATCAGCGGTCTGCAGACCATCGATGGCGGCGAGGGCCGCATCGAGGCGTTCGGCGGCGTCGTGCAGTCGGACGGCAAGATCAGCGGCAAGGTGCGCGAGGCGCGCATCCGCATCGGCTTCATCTTCCAGCAGTTCAACCTGGTCGGCCGGCTGACCCTGTTCTCGAATGTGGCGCTGGGCTCGCTGGGGCGCATCCCGTTCCTGCGTGGGGTGCTCGGCTTCTGGCCGGACGAGACCAAGCACGCGGTGATGGCGGCCCTGGCGCGGGTGGGCGTGGCCGAGTACGCCGGCCAACGCGCCAACACCCTCTCCGGCGGCCAGCAGCAGCGCGGCGCGATCGCCCGCGCGCTGGTCCAGAAGGCGAAGATCATCCTGGCCGACGAGCCTGTCGCCTCGCTCGACCCGGTGTCGGCGCGGCGGGTCATGGACATCCTGCGCGATCTCAACCGGCAGGACGGCCTTACGGTGGTCGTCACCCTGCACCAGGTGGACTACGCTCTGCGCTACTGCGACCGCGTGGTTGCGCTGAAGGCGGGCAAGGTCGTCTATGACGGCCCGGCATCGGGACTGGAACGCAAACAGCTCATCGACATCTACGGCCCGGAATTCGAAGACGTCTTCTGGGAAGGAGCCCCGCAATGATCGACCGTCGCCTGCTCATCGGCAGCAGCCTGGCCGCCCTTAGTCTTGCGGCCTGCGGCAAGTCCGAAACCACGACGCCGGCCGGCGGCCCGCCGAAGGTGGTCAACTTCTCGATCCTGGCGACCGAGAACTCCACCAGCATGGAGACCTTCTGGAAGCCGATCCTGGCCGATATGGAAAAGTCGATCGGCATTCCGGTTAAGCCGTTCTTCGCGTCGAACTACACGGCGCTGATCGAGGCCCTGCGCTTCAAGCAGACCGACGCGGGCTGGTTCTCCAACCAGTCGGGCCTGGAGGCCGTGCGCCGTTCGAACGGCGAGGTCTTCGCCCGCACTTTCGATCCCAGCGGATCGGACGGATACAAGTCGCTGCTGATCGTGCCGGCCAGTTCGAAGACCACGCTGGAAGACGTGCTGAAGTGCGACAAGACGCTGACCTTCGGCATCGGCGACGCCAAGTCGACCTCGGGCACGCTGGCGCCGATGACGTATCTCTTCGCGCCCAAGGGCATTCGGCCTGAGGCCTGCTTCAAGCAGGTGCGCGCCGCCAATCACCAGGCCAACCTGTTCTCGGTCGCCAAGGGCGTCCTGGACGTAGCGACCAACAACTCCACCGCCCTGCGCCTGCAGCGCGAGCGCGGCTCGCCCGTGGCCGATCAGGTGCGGGTGATCTGGGAAAGTCCCAAGCTGCCTGAGGACCCGATCATCTGGCGCAGCGACCTCGATCCCGCGGTGAAGGAGAAGCTGCGTCAGTTCTTCCTGACCTACGCCCAGGGCGAAGGCCCGGAGGCCGAGCGCCAGCGCAAGCTGCTGGCCGCGCTGTCGATCGGCGGCTTCCGCCCGGCCGACAACTCGCACCTGTTGCCGGTGCGCGAGATGGAAGCGACCGAACAACTGCTGTCGGCGCGCAACGCTGGCGACAAGGTGAAGGAAGGGCAGGCCCAGAAGGCGCTCGACACCATCGCCACCGAGCGCGCAGCGCTGGAAGCCAAGACCGGCCAGCCCGTCGCGGCCCAATAGGACATTCACGTGACCGCCAGCGTAACTGACGCCGCCCTTCTGAAGCCGCCGTCCCGGCCCCTGGGCCAGCAAGTGTTCGACGTCGCCCTGTGGGGCGGCATCGCGGTGCTGCTGGTGATCAGCTTCGGTCCCGCGGAAATGAGCAAGCTGCCTTTGCTCTTCCAGAACTCGGACAACATGCGTCAGTTCGGGCGCGAGTTTCTGCGCCCCGACTTCAGCGACTGGACGTTCCTGGTCGGCCAGATGTGGCTGACCGTGCAAATCGCGCTGTGGGGCACCGCCATCGCCGTGCTGCTGGCTGTGCCGCTGGGCCTGCTGGGCGCGCGCAACGTCACGCCGTCCTACGTCCAGCTGCCGATCCGGCGGATGATGGACATGCTGCGCTCGGTGCCCGACCTGGTCATCGGCACGATCTTCGTGGTCGCCGTCGGCCTGGGGCCGTTCGCCGGGGTCATGGCCCTGGCGCTCAACACCGGCGGCGTTCTGGGCAAGCTGTTCTCCGAGGCGGTCGAGTCGATCGACAAGGGCCCGGTCGAAGGCGTCCGCGCCACCGGCGCGGCCCCGCTGCAGGAAGTCGTTTGGGGGGTGATCCCGCAGGTGGCGCCGCTCTGGACCTCGTACGCGCTTTATCGTTTCGAATCGAACAGCCGCGCGGCCACCGTGCTGGGTCTGATCGGCGCCGGCGGGATCGGCCAGATCCTGTTCGACAGCCTCAACTCGTTCGCCTATTCGCGAGTCGCGGCCATCGCGATCGTCATCGTGATCGCTGTCACACTGATCGACCTGCTGTCACAAACCATCCGTGGGCGTCTGCTTTAGGCGTGTCAAAAAGGTCGCAGGCGGGGCTCTTCGGGAGTCCCGCCGTCAGGCGGTCGGCGATCTCCCGATTCAATCAAGACATTGATATCAAAGGGATTAATCCCCCTCTGGGGGCGGTGAGCCCATCCCCGGAGAGGGGGATCGCAAATCCGTCATCAAACTGACGACGAGCCGTCGCGGAAGCTTGGCTGAAGCGTCACGGGACCTCGTTAAGCCGCCTCGCAAGCCTCTGAAAGGGCTCACGGGGATAGCTCTACAAGGATCCTGATAATGAAGATCAACACCTCGCTTTGCGCCGGGGCGGCGCTCGGCGTGCTCGCGCTCGCCATCGCCGGCGGCGCTCAGGCGCAAGACACCACGACGTCGTGGAAAGGCGCTCCGCAGTTTCAGAACGACTCGCTGACCTTCAAGGTCCGCGGCCGCGTCTACCAAGATTTCGTCCACCAGGAAGTGGATCGCCAGACCGGCGCCGACTTCCAAGCCGACGTCACCCGCCTGCGCACCGCTCGCCTGGGCGTCGAAGGCACTTGGAATGCGAACTGGGCCTACAAGGCCGAGTTCACCGTGGCCGGCGGCTCGGCCAACTGGGAGGACCTGATCCTCGAATACAAGCCGACCGACAGCATCTCGATCATGGCCGGTAACTTCAAAACCGTGTCGTTCGAGAACATCTCGTCGTCGCGCTACACCACCTTCATGGAACGCGGGCCGTTCAACGACGTGCTCGACATCGGCCGCGTCATGAACGTGCAGGTCAAGGCGAACGGCGAGAACTGGACCGCCGCCGCCGCGATCTCGGGCGACTCGCTCAACAACGCCGACCCGACCGCCACCGCCACCGGCGGCAGCGAGACTCTGGGCGTCAACGGCCGCGTGACCTGGGTGCCGATCAACGGCGACGCCACCAAGCTGCACGTCGGCGCCTGGGCGCGTTATCGCGACCGCCAGGACCAAGCCAACTTCACCTACCAGGCCCGCAACAACACCAACTACGGCGCGCGCTACATCACCACCGGCGCGGTCGGCGTCTCCGACACCATGGTCGGCCTGGAAGGCATCTTCATCCAGGGCCCGTTCTCGGTGCAGGGCGAGTGGGCGACCGCTGACGTGGATCGTCTGGCCAACGTCTCCAGCAACCTGAAGAGCTACTACGTGTCGGGCTCGTGGTTCGTGACCGGCGAGATGAAGAACCTCGACGTCAAGAAGGGCGAGTGGGGTCGGACCAAGATCCTGAACCCGATGACCAGCGGCGGCCTCGGCGCGCTGGAACTGGCGGTCCGCTACGACAACACCGACCTGACCGACTTCAACATCCCGGCCACGGCCGGCGAGTACTCGGCCTGGACCCTCGGCGCCAACTGGTACCCGCACCCCTACGTGCGGTTCATGGCGAACTACACGAAGTCCGAGAACGACAACCGCGCCGTCGGCGCCGACGTCGATGTCGAGACCCTGCAGTTCCGCGCTCAGTTCGACTTCTAAGACCTCCCCAGCGGGGCGGTCCCTGGGCCGCTCCGCACCCCATTTTCCCTCGAGGAGCAACCTCCCGTGAAAAAACTACTGGCCTTCACCGCCGCCGCCGCCTCCGTTATGGCGATCTCGGCTCCGGCCTACGCCGCCCGCGACTACGTCTGGGCCGCCGGCTCGTCGACCGTGTTCCCGTTCTCCACCCGCGTGGCTGAAAACTACGCCAAGAAGACCGGCAAGAAGGCTCCGAAAGTCGAGAGCCTGGGCACCGGCGGCGGCATCAAGCTGTTCTGCGGCGGCGTCGGCGACGCCTTCCCGGACATCGCCAACGCTTCGCGTCCGATGAAGAAGTCGGAGTTCGACGCCTGCGCCGCCAAGGGCGTTAAGGACATCGTCCAGATCAAGATCGGCTTCGACGGCATCGTCGTGGCGACCGACAAGGAAGGCGCCGACTACAACTTCAAGACCGAGCACCTCTACCTGGGCCTGGCCGCGAACGTGCTGCGCCAGGGCAAGTTCGTGAAGAACCCCTACCAGACGTGGGACGAGATCGGCACCGGCCTGCCGGGCAACCGCATCAACGTCTACGGCCCGCCGCCGACCTCGGGCACCCGCGACGCCTGGGTTGAGCTGGCCATCGAGGCCGGGGCCCGCAAGTTCCCGACCGCCGAAGAACTGCGCTCGAACAACGAGAAGAAGTTCAAGGAACTGGTCGATCCGATGCGCAAGGACGGCTGGGTGGACGCCGGTGAGAACGACAACGCCATCGTCGGCACCCTGACCAAGACCCCCGGCTCGCTGGGCGTCTTCGGCTGGTCCTACCTCGAAGAGAACATGGACAAGATCAAGGGCGCGGCGGTCAACGGCGTGAAGCCCACCGCGAACACCATCGCCGACGGTTCGTACCCGCTGGCCCGTTCGCTCTACATCTACGTGAAGAAGGCCAATATCGGGGTGACCCAGGGCCTGCAGGAATACCTGAACGAGTTCGTCTCCGACGCGGCGACGGGCCGGGGCGGCTATCTCGGGAGCCGCGGCCTGATCTCGCTGCCGGCCAGCCAGCACGAGGGCCAGAAGGCGCTTGCTCAGAAGCTGACCCCGATGGCGCGTCCCGCCAGCTAAAGGTTAGTCCCTGGAGAGTGGAGAGCGCCGCGGGCCAACGGGTCCGCGGCGCTTTTCGTTTCAGCCGGCTGCGCGCCGCACCTCTGTACGGACCTGGGAGCCGTTTTCCAGGGTGCGATGGACCGGGCACTTGTCGGCGATCTCGACGATCTTGGCGGCCAGGTCGTCGGAGAGTTCGCCTTCGATCGAGATCACCCGGGTGAAGCAGTCGATCTTGCCCACGGCGGGCGTGTCGGCGCCGGCGACGCCGTCGCGGACGTGGATCTTTTCGTGGCTGACATCGACCTGCACGCGGCCGATCTTGAGTCCTTTGCGCTCGGCATAGAGGCGCAGGGTCATCGAGGTGCAGGCGCCCAGCGCCACGGAGAGGTAATCGTAGGGCGATGGGCCCGTGTCGAGCCCGCCGACGCTCTCGGGTTCATCGGCGAACAGTCGGTGGCGGCCGGCCTGTATGGCGGTCTGGAACTTGCCCTCGCCGGTCTCCATGACCCGCACGTGCTCCATCGGCTCGTCGCCCTGAGGTGCGTCGGCGTCGATGTAGCGGCCCAGCCAGCCGGAGATGACCTGCGCCGCGAAGGCGGCGTCGTCGGGATCGCTGAGCAGATGGTCGGCCTTGTCGAGCGAGATGAAGCTCTTGGGGTGCTTGGCGGCCAGGAAGATGCGGGTGGCGTTCTCGATGCCGACGGTCTGGTCGAGCGGCGAGTGCAGGATCAGCAGCGGCTTCTTCATCGTGGCCACCGCCTCGCGGATGCTGCTGCGGCGCACGTCGTCGATGAACTGGCGCTTGATGGTGAAGCTGCGACCGCCGAGTTCGACCTGCGCCTGACCCTCGGCTTCGATCTGCGCGAGGCTGGATCCGAGGTTCTTCAGGACGTGGCTGGGGTCGGCGGGGGCGCCGATGGTCACCACCGCCCGGACCTCGGGAATGTCCTTGGCGACCGCCAAGGCCGCGGCGCCGCCCAGGGAGTGGCCGATCAGCACCGAGGGCGCGCGATGATGCCGCCGCAGATAGTCCGCGGCGGCGCGCAGGTCCTCGACGTTGGAGGTGAAGTTGGTCGAGGCGAACTCGCCCTGGCTCGATCCCAGTCCGGTGAAGTCGAAGCGCAGGACGGCGACGCCGATCCGCGCGAGGTCGGCGGCGATGCGCCGGGCGCCCAGCAGGTCCTTCGAACAGGCGAAGCAGTGCGCGAACAGGGCGTAGGCGCGGATCGGCCCGTTGGGCCGGTCGAGTCGGGCGGCGAGCGTCGCCCCCGAATGGCCGGGGAATTCGACGCGTTCGACGCTGGCGGACATGGGCGGTCCCTTATGCGGCCTCGGGACGCCGTCGGCGCACACGGGCGAGCCGGCGCAGCTTGCGCCAGAAGCGGGTCTTCTCCGGCTCCGGATAGGGCTGGAGGTTCTTCACGAAGTCCTCGGCGCAGGCCTTCCAGGAGAAGCCCTCGGCGAAGGCGCGCACGGTCTTGCGGTCGAGCTTGAGGGCTTCGAGGCACGCCTCGCGCAGGCCTTCGGTGGCGCTGTGCGCCAGGACGCCGGCGCCGGAACCCGGAAGGATGTCGATAGGCCCGGGGGCGGGATAGGCCGCCACGGGAATGCCGGCGGCCATGGCCTCCAGGATCACCAGCCCGAAGGTGTCGGTGAGCGAGGGGAAGACGAAGACGTCGGCGCAGGAGAAGTGCGCGGCCAGTTCGTCGCCGAACTTGGCCCCGGTGAACACCGCGGCGGGATAGCGCTCCCGCAGTTCCTCGAGCTGCGGGCCGTCGCCGACCACCACCTTGGTGCCGGGCAGGTCGAGGCCGAGGAACGCCTCGATGTTCTTCTCCACCGCCACGCGGCCGACAGAGAGGAAGATGGGCCGGGTCAGGCCTTCGAAGATGTCGGGCTCGTCGTCGCGCTTGGGGTGGAACATCACTGTGTCGACGCCGCGCGACCAGACGGAGATGTTGCCGAAGCCGTGGCGCTCCAGCTCGTCCTTCATGGTCGGGGTGGTGACCATCATGCGGCCGGACGGCTTGTGGAACCACTTCATGTAGGCGTAGCCCGCGGCCAGCGGCAAAGGCAGGCGCGCAGAGACGTATTCCGGGAAGCGGGTGTGGTAGCTGGTCGTGAAGGGAAGCTTCCATTCCACGCAGATGCGGCGCGCGGCGAGGCCCAGCGGACCCTCGGTGGCGATGTGGATGGCCTCCGGCTCGAACGCCTTGAAGCGCTCCTGCACCGGCTCGTGGGCGGCGATCGCCACCTTGATCTCGGGATAGGTCGGCAGCGGGAAGGTCTTGAACTGGTCGGGGCTGATGACCTCGACGGAGTGACCAAGGTTGGTCAGTTCAGCAACCACGCGGCTGAGCGTGCGGACGACGCCGTTGACCTGCGGCTCCCAGGCGTCGGTGACCAGCAGGATGCGCATCGGCTTGTGGCCGTTTTCGCGCGGGGCGGTGATGGCGTCGCGAATCCTCGCGGCCGGCCGGGCCGGTGTCAGCGCCTGGGCCTGCAGCCAGGCCCAGAAAGCGCCGAGCAGGGCTTCCTTGGTGGGGAAATGACGATAGACGGTGCGTTCGCCGACCTCGGCCTCGGCGGCGATGTCCGCGAAGCTGAGGTCCTCAAGGGGACCGGATTCCAGCTTGCGCGCCACGGCGTGCATGATCTGGTCGCGGGTCGCCTGTTTCTGGCGGTCGCGCAGGCTGGAAGCGTAGCGTGTCGGCGGTAACATGACAGCGGGACTGTCACCAAATCAGCAGGGCTGTCAATCAGGGGTGATCCGGGGCCCTAGGCCGCCGCCGGGGTGGGCAGGGCTTCGGGCTCAAGCGCCGGCTCGACCAGACGGATCGTCCGGTCGATGGCCGACCACGAGCGAAGCTTGGCCCAGTGCAGGATCTCGAGCGTGCCGTCGTGGTGTTCGACGAGCGCCGAGCAGCTCTCAACCCAGTCGCCGTCGTTGATATACGCGATCCCGTCGATGTCGCGCATCTCGGCTTTGTGAATGTGACCGCAGATCACGCCGTCCACGCCGCGGCGCCGCGCCTCGTCGGCGACGGCGGCCTCGAAGTTCTCGACGAACTGCAGCGCGTTCTTGACCCTGGTCTTCAGGAAGGCCGAGAGGCTCCAATAGCCGAAGCCCATCCGCCGCCTGATGCGGTTGAACAGGGTGTTGGTGGCGATCAGCGCCCGGTAGGCGTAGTCGCCCACGAAGGCCAGCCAGCGCGCATGCTGGACGACGCCGTCGAACTCGTCCCCGTGCAGGACCAGGAAGCGCTTGCCGTCGGCGGTCTCGTGGATGGCGTCGCGCACCACCACCACCCCGCCGAAGTGGACGCCGACGAACTCGCGCACGCGATCGTCGTGATTGCCCGGGACATAGATGACGTTCACGCCCTTGCGGGCCAGGCGCAGGATCTTCTGCACCACGTCGTTGTGCGACTGCGGCCAGTGCCAGCCAGAGCGCAGCTTCCAGCCGTCGACGATGTCGCCGACGAGGTAGAGCGTTTCGCACTCGATGTGCCGGATGAAATCGAGCAACAACTCGGCCTGGCAGCCTTTTGTGCCCAGATGAATGTCGGAGATGAACACCGCGCGATAGTTGCGGATCGGCAGATCTGCCATTCCGTGCCCCCTTGGCCGGCCAGAACTGCTCATCGGTTAGGCTGATTGCATGTCATTCTCATGAAACCCTCGCCGCCCCTTTTGTCGCGGCGCCTTTTGAATTAAGGGTTTGGGAAGGCCGACCCTCCCCAGGTCTCCCGAAAACAAGGTCCAATGGACGCCCGAACCTATCCTGCGAAGGAGACGCCGAAGTCTCGGCGCACCCGCGCGCGTATTCTCGACGCGGCGATGAGGCTGTTTGCCGAAAACGGCTATCACGCGGCGACCAACGCCATGATCGCCGACGCGGCCAACCTGACCCGCGGCGCGATGCTCTATCATTTCGCCAGCCGCGAAGAGCTGGTGGAGGCCGCCATCGCCCACATCGAAGTCGAGCGGGCGCGGCTGTTTGAACAAGCGGCATCTGGACCGATGGCGCCGGGGGTGGACGCCGCCGAGCATGCGATCGACGCCTACTGGGCGTTGCTGCACGAAATCCCGTTCATCGCCTTCGCCGAGCTGGAGGCCGCCGCGCGCACCGATGCGATGCTGCGCGTGCGCCTGGCCGACGCCCAGAGCGCCTTTGACCGCAACCAGGTCGGCGAACGCTTCCTGGCCCTGGCCCAGGCCGGGGTCGATCCGCGCTTCCAGACCAGCCGAGATCTCGGCCGCTTCCTGCTGGAAGGCCTGGCCCGCGGCGCGATGACCTATGATGAGGCCGCCCGCAAGGAACGGCTGCTGATGGTCGTCAAGCGGGCGGTGCGCGTCCTCAATCGCAAGGGCGACGTCCAGGAGCTCTGGCCCGACTAGCGCGCCTTTTCCGCCGCGATCCACGCGTCCATGCGACGCTCCAGCATGTCGAGCGGCATCGGGCCGGCCAGCAGCATGGCGTCGTGGAAGCGGCGGATGTCGAACTTCTCGCCCAGTCGCGCCTTCGCGTTCTCGCGGGTGGCGACGATCTTCATCTCGCCGGTCTTGTAGGCCAGGGCCTGGCCCGGCCAGGAGACGTAGCGCGCCAGCTCGACCTCGATGTTGAGCGGCGAGAGCGCGGAGTTCTTCGTGAAGCACTCGCGAGCCTGATCCAGACTCCAGCCCTTCCAGTGCAGACCGGTGTCGGCGACCAGCCGGCAGGCGCGCCACATCTCGTACGACAGTCGGCCGAAGCGTTCGTAGGCGTTGCGATAGATGCCCATCTCGCCGCCGAGCTTTTCGGCGTATAGGCCCCAGCCCTCGGTGAAGGCGGTGACGTTGGCCTCGCGGCGGAAGTAGGGGGCGTCGGCCGCCTCCTGGCCAAGAGCGATCTGCAGGTGATGTCCCGGAACCGCTTCGTGGAGCGTGAGGGCGGGCAGTTCGTAGAGCGGGCGCTGAGGCAGGTCGTAGGTGTTGACCATGTAGCCGCCGGCGACGCCCAGCTTGGGATTGCCGGGGAAGTAGCGGCCGGTGGTGTAGGTCTTCTCGATGTCGGCCGGCACCGGGCGCACGCCGTAGGTCAGGCGCGGCAGGGTTCCGAACCAGGCGGGAAGCTGGTCGTCGATCCGCTTGGCGATCTCGGAAGCCTTCTCGAGCAGCGCCTGGCGGCTGGTCGCGTAGAACTGCGGATCGCTGCGCAGATGCGCCTGAAAGGCCGCGAAGTCGCCGGTGAATCCGGTCTCGGCGATGACGCCGTCCATCTCCTTGCGGATGCGGGCGACCTCGGCCAGGCCGTTCTGGTGAATCTGGTCGGGCGTGAGCTGCGTGGTCGTGTGGTCGGAGACCAGCCAGGCGTAGTAGCGCGCGCCGTCCGGCAGGCTGCGGGCGGCCAGCGACTTGCGCGCCTTGGGCAGATACTCGTTCTGCAGGAAATCGACGAACTGCGCCTGGGCCGGGCGGACCTTGTCGCGAACGGCGGCGAGCGCCTCGGCGCGCAACGCCTGGCGGTCGGCGAGCGGGACGGACGCCGGCAAGCGGTCGATCGGGGCCAGCAGCGGATCGCTCTCGACCGGCGCGGCGGCTTGCTCGCGCGCTCGCGCGATCACCTGCTCGACGGTGCCGCGCGGCTGCGTGAAGCCGGACTTGGCTCCGCGGCGGGCGTTGGCGATCTCGGTCGCGTAATAGACCGGCGCAGCGTTCAGGCGATCAATCCAGGCGCGGGCGTCGGCGACGCTGCGCATGGGGGTCGAGGAGGCGAGGTAGCCGAGGGTCCAATGAAAGCCGCCGTCCGAGGAGAACGGCATCCGCGCCTCGTCGAAGGCCAGGCTCTGGAGCTGGCGTCCGACCGTCCAGGTCAGGAACTCGCGGTTGGTGCGGCCCTCGTCGGAAAGCCCCGCCGGATCGATGGCGGCCACGCGCGCCGCATAGTCCTTGAGGGCGGTGGTCCGCGCAGCCTCCGCCCCGGGGGAATTGTCGGGCAGGCGCGAGAGCGCGGCGCGGTCGCCCTGTTGGCCAGCCTCGATCGGATTTTGCGAGAGGCTGTAGAGCTCATAGTCGGCGATCAGCTTGCCGAGCGCGGCGTCGTCCGCGAGGGCGGGCGTCGCGCCCAAGGCAAGGATCAGGGCCAGGGGCGCCAGACGCATAATCAGTCCACCTTCACAATGGGTTCAGGAAAGCTGGCGCCTGGGACGTCCCCCGCCAAGGTATTTTCGGCTACCCACCCTCGCCGGACGGCGAAGAATCATCCCACTTCAAGTCTCGCGCGCGACGGGCCATGGTCGCGGCGATAAGAAAAGTACCCTCGGGGGGAGTTCCATGAGTTTCGTGACGCGTCGCAAGTCGATGGAGCCGCCGGCGGCCCACGACGGGCACAGCTTGATACCGACTCTCGGTTGGCCGCATCTGGTGGCCCTGGGCGTCGGGGCGATCATCGGCACCGGCATCTACACCCTGACCGGCGTGGCCGCGGGGCTGGCCGGACCGGCGGTGATCCTGTCTTTCGCCCTGGCCGGCGCGGTCTGCGCCTTCGCCGCACTCTGCTATGCGGAGATGTCGACGATGATGCCCCAGGCGGGCAGCGCCTATACCTATTCATATGTCGGCATGGGCGAACTGGCGGCGTGGGTGGTCGGCTGGAGCCTGATCCTCGAGTACACGGTCGTCTGCTCCACGGTCGCCGTCGGGTGGTCCGGCTATGCCGGCGGCCTGATGCAACAAGCCGGCTGGGCCGTGCCGCAGGCGCTGCTGGCGGGGCCGCACGCGGGCGGGATCATCAACGTCCCGGCCATCTTCATCACCCTGGTGGTCACCGCGCTGCTGCTGGTCGGCACGCGTGAGAGCGCGACCATCAACTTCATCCTGGTGATCGTGAAGATCGTGGCGCTCGCCGCCTTCGTCGCCCTGACCATTCCAGCGTTTGACGCCGCCAACTTCGAACCTTTCGCCCCGTTCGGATTTGGCGCGGTGGTCGACTCCGAAGGGGTAAAGCGCGGCGTCGCGGCGGCGGCCGGCATCATCTTCTTCGCCTTCTATGGTTTCGATGCGATCTCGACGGCGGCGGAGGAAACCAAGAACCCGGGCCGCGACCTGACCATCGGTATCATCGGCTCGATGGTCGCCTGCACCGCGATCTACATGATCGTCGCCACGGCGGCGCTCGGCGCCTCGCCGTTCGACGTGTTCTCCAAGAGCCCCGAGCCGCTTTCCTTCATCCTGCGCGGCTTGGGCCATCCTCAGGTGGCGGCCGTGGTGGCCGGCGCGGCGGTGGTCGCCCTGCCGACCGTGATCATGGTCTTCATGTTCGGGCAGAGCCGGATCTTCTTCGCCATGGCCCGCGACGGCCTGCTGCCGCGTGGCCTGTCCAAAGTCGGCTCGCGCGGGGTGCCGGCGCCGGTGATCATCCTGACCGGCGTGGTCGCCGCCAGCATCGCCGGTTTCCTGCCGCTCGACGAGATCGCCGCCCTGGCCAACGCCGGCACGCTGCTGGCCTTCATCGCCACGGCGATCGCGATGATGCTCATGCGTCGCCGCGCGCCCGACCTGCCGCGGCCTTTCCGCACGCCGCTGTGGTGGTTCGTCGGGCCGGCGGCGGTGGTCGGCTGTCTCTACCTGTTCACGACGCTGCCAGCCTCGACCCTGATCAACTTCCTGATCTGGAACGCGATCGGCGTCGCCGCCTACCTGGCCTATGGCCGGGTGAAGAGCCGCCTGGCGAACGCCTAGCGCACCTGTCGCAGGCTCGGGCGCGCCCGGCGGCGCGCCCGAGCCGACCGCAACCATGGGATTTCTTCCCGCCAAGCTCACTCCGGATGCTTGAGGCGGCGCAGGGGCGCGCATACAGTCGCCGTCGCCTGCCGCCCGGGGCGTAAGCAAAGCAGCGCCCTCATTTCAAGGGCGAGGTCGGGCGGCCGGTCGGCGCATATTCTTCAGCGCCCTGGGGAGCGAAGTGGATTCAGCGGTTAAGAAGGGCGCGCCCGCGCCTGCCGGTCGTCCCGGCGGTATGCAGGACCTGACGACGGGGCCGATCGGCAAGACCCTGATCATGTTCGCCCTGCCGGTGCTGGGCTCCAACATCCTCCAGTCGCTGAACGGATCGGCCAACGCGATCTGGGTCAGCCATGTGCTGGGCGAGGCGGCGCTGACCGCGACGGTCAACGCCAACAACATCTTCTTCCTGATGCTGGGCGCCGTGTTCGGCATGACCATGGCCGCCAACCTGCTGATTTCGCAGGCCGTGGGCGCCAAGGACGTGAGGACGGTCAAGCGGGTGGTCGGCTCGGCCTCAACCTTCTTCCTGCTGCTGTCGCTGTCGGTGGGGGTGGCGGGCTACATGCTCACGCCCGCGATCCTGAAGCTCATGCAGACGCCGCCGGACGCCACGCGCGACGCGATCACCTATCTGCGGGTGATCTTCACGGCCATGCCGTTCATGTACTTCTTTTCGTTCGTGATGATGGCCCAGCGCGGGGCGGGCGATTCCAAGACCCCGTTCTGGTTCTCGCTCGCGGCGGTCGGACTGGACGTGATCCTGAACCCGCTTCTGATCACGGGCTTTGGCCCGTTCCCGCGCCTGGGCATCGCCGGGTCGGCGGCCGCTACCCTGATCAGCCAGAACATCACCCTGGTGGCGATGATCATCTATCTCTACCGCACCGACAGCGTGCTGATCCTCAAGCGCGCCGACTGGGGGCTGTTCAAGCCGGAGCTGGCGATCATCAAGACGCTGGTGGTCAAGGGTTTCCCGATGGCGCTGCAGATGCTGGTCATCTCGGGCGCCGCGGTGATGATGATCCGCTTCGTCAACGCCTACGGCTCGGAGACGGCCGCCGGTTACGGGGCGGCGATCCAGCTCTGGACCTACATCCAGATGCCGGCCATGGCGCTGGGCGCGGCGGTGTCCTCGATGGCGGCCCAGAACGTCGGCGCCGGCAGGATGGACCGGGTGAACCAGATCGCGGGCAAGGGCGTGATGATCGCGGCCTTCATGACCGGGCTGCCGGTGGCCTTGATCTATCTCGTCGAGCCCTGGGTGCTGATGGCGTTCCTGCCCAGCGACAGCCCGTCGCTGGCCATCGCCATGCACATCAACGCCTTCGCGCTGTGGGGCTTCATTCCGTTCGGGATGGCCTTCGTGCTGAACGGCATCATTCGCGCGACAGGGGCGGTGTGGCCGCCGCTGCTGGGCCTGCTCATCTCGATGTGGCTGGTGCGGATCCCGTTCGCGCAGATCCTGCAGCCGACGCTGGGCCAGGACGCCGTGTGGTGGAGCTTCCCGTTGGGCTCGATCATGTCGCTGGTGCTGGCCGCGAGCTACTATCGCTGGGGCGGCTGGCGCAAGGCCAGGCTCATGCAGGGCATTCCGATGGGCTCCGCGCCGGACACAGGCATGAGCACGCCGACCGTCGCCGAAGAGACCGAGGTCGTCGACGACGCTGCGCGTCACGCCGTGCCCGCCAAGGCGCCGGTCAAGGCCCCCGCCGAGTAGGGGCGACCCTAGAAAAACGCAACGGCGCCCCATCGGCGCCGTTGCGTCATGCAAACAAGCGTTTGATAATGTCGCGAAGCGCGGAGAGCTAACCAGCTGTCCGCGCGCAAGATTTTTGGGCGTTTGCGCGGTCGTCCATACCGATATTACGAAAAATCGCGATTTTGTATGAGCAGATGGGAGACGCCAGATGGCGTGGGATTTCGAAACCGACCCCGAGTTCCAGAAGAAGCTGGACTGGATCGAGGACTTCATGCGCGAGGAGGTCGAGCCTCTCTCGCAGCTCGGCCTTGCGGTGCGCGGCACGTTAGGGCGCGAGAAGTTCATCAAGCCGCTGCAGGAAAAGGTGAAGGCCCAGGGGCTGTGGGCTTGCCACCTGGGTCCTGAACTGGGCGGCCAGGGCTTTGGTCAGCTGAAGCTTGGCCTGATGAATGAGAAGCTGGGCCGCAACAGCCTGGCTCCGACCATCTTCGGTTGCCAGGCGCCGGACACCGGCAACGCCGAGATCATCGCCCACTACGGCACCGACAAGCAGAAGGAGCAGTATCTCTGGCCGCTGCTCAACGGCGACATCCGCTCGGCCTTCTCGATGAGCGAGCCCACGGGCGGTTCCGACCCGCTGACCTTCAAGACCCGCGCGGTGCTGGACGGCAATGAGTGGGTGATCAACGGCGAGAAGTGGTTCTCGACCAACGCCCGCTATTCCAAGGTGTTGGTGCTCTATGCGGTGACCGATCCGGACGCCAAGGACCCCTATCGCCGGACCTCGATCTTCCTGGTGCCGACTGACACCCCCGGTGTCGAGATCATCCGCAATGTCGGCGTCGGCAGCGGCGAGATCGGCAACGGCACCGAGGGCTATGTCCGCTACACCGACGTGCGCGTTCCCTACGACGCCCTGCTGGGCGAGCGTGGCGCGGCCTTCGTGATCGCCCAGGTGCGTCTGGGTGGCGGCCGGGTCCACCATGCGATGCGTACAGTCGGCGCCTGCAAGCACGCGCTCGATCTGATGTGCCGCCGGGCGGTCTCGCGCACCACCCGCGACGGCAAGCTGGCCGACCTGCAGATGGTGCAGGAGCAGATCGCCGACAGCTGGATCGCGGTCGAGCAGTTCCGCCTACTGGTGCTGCGCACCGCCTGGCTGATCGACAAGCACAAGGACTACAACATGGTCCGCAAGGACATCGCCGCCATCAAGGTCGCGATGCCCAAGGTCTATAACGACGTGGCCACCAAGGCCGCGCACCTGCACGGCGCGCTCGGCGTCTCCAACGAGATGCCGTTCATGCACATGGTGACGTCCAGCCTGGTGATGGGCATCGCCGACGGCCCGACCGAGGTCCACAAAGTGACCTTGGCCAAGCAGGTGCTGAAGGACTATCGGCCCGACAACGATCTGTTCCCGAACTACCACATCCCGCGCCTCAAGGAGGCGGCCGAGGAGAAGTACGCCAAGGAGCTGACCGAACTGAAGGAAGCCTATCGCGCCGAACGCGCCAAGAACGCCGAAAACGCCTGACGGCTATACCGTTCGGATATCAACGGACTACTGTGTGGGGCGGCCTCCTAGCGGGGGCCGCCCTTCTTATTTTGAGCTATTCGATTTCGAGGCATTTCGTGACCGACGTTCAAACTCATTCCGCGTCCCCCGCCGTTCCGGCCTGGCCCGTCCTGACGCTTGCGGAGGCGCACTCTCGCCTGACCGCGCCGGGCGAGCGGTTCGAGATCGAAGAGAAGGTGATCCGGGGGATCGCCACCCGCACCTGGAAGAACGCGCCGGCGACCCTGCGCGATATCTTCCTCAACGGCCGCACCTTCGCGGACCGTGAGTTCCTGGTCTACGAGAACGACCGCGCGACCTTCGAGGGCTTCGCGCGCGCCACGATCACCCTGGCGCGCCAGCTGCAGGCCGACGGCGTGAAGAAGGGCGACCGGGTCGCCGTCGTCATGCGCAACATTCCCGAGTGGCCGGTAGCCTTCTGGGCCGGAATCCTGGCCGGGGCGATCGTCACGCCGCTGAACGCGTGGTGGACGGGGCCGGAGCTGGAGTACGGCCTGGCCGATTCCGGAACCAAGGTCGCGATCGTCGACGATGAGCGGCTGGAGCGCATCCAGGCCTCGTTCGCTAACCTGCCGAACCTGGAAAAGGTCTACGTCCCGCGGCTCGCGGGCGAGCCGACGGATGCGAAGGTCCGCCGGCTGGAAGATGTCATCGGGCAGGTCAATGACTGGGGCCGGTTGCCAGATCAGCCGCTGCCGGATGTCGCCCTGGAGCCCGAGGACGACGCCACCATTCTCTACACGTCCGGCACCACGGGTAAGCCGAAGGGGGCGTTGGGCACCCATCGCAACATGACGTCCAACATCATGGCCAGCGGCATCTCGGCGACGCGCAATTTCCTGCGCGCCGGCCAGCCGCTGCCGGAGAGCGATCCGCACAAGCTGCCGCAGCGGGTCAATCTGCTGGTGGTGCCCATGTTCCACGCCACCGGCCTGTCGGCGAACCTGTCGCCGGCGATGAACTCCGGCGGCAAGATCGTGCTGATGCGCCGCTGGGACACCGAGCCGGCCATGCAACTGATCGAGCGCGAGAAGGTGAACTCCACCGGCGGGGTTCCGACCATCGCCTGGCAGCTGATCGAGCACCCCGCCCGCGCCAAGTACGACCTCTCCAGCCTCACGTCGGTGGCCTATGGGGGCGCGCCCTCGGCGCCCGAGCTGGTGCGCAAGATCGTCGAGGTGTTCCCCGCCTCGCAGCCGGGCAACGGCTGGGGCATGACCGAGACGACCGCGACCTTCACCTCGCACCTGGGCAAGGACTACGAGAACCGTCCCGACAGCGCTGGTCCAGCCGCTCCGGTCGGCGAGATGCAGATCCGCGACCCGGCCGACGGCAAGACCATCCTGGAGGCCGGGGCGGTCGGCGAGCTTTGGGTGAAGGGCCCGCAGGTGGTGAAGGGCTATTGGAACAAGCCGGAGGCGACGGCGGAGACGTTCGTCGAGGGCTGGCTGCGCACGGGCGACCTGGCCCGGATCGACGAGGAAGGCTTCCTGTTCATCATCGATCGCGCCAAGGACATGCTGATCCGCGGCGGCGAAAACATCTACTGCGTGGAGGTGGAGAACGTGCTTTACGACCACCCCGACGTGATGGACGCCGCGCTGGTCGGCCGGCCGCACAAGACCCTCGGAGAAGAGCCCGTGGCGGTGGTGCACCTCAAGCCCGGCGGCACGGCGGACCAGGACGAGCTGCGCGCCTTCGTCCGCGAGCGGCTGGCGGCCTTCAAGGTCCCGGTGGAGGTGCGGTTCTGGCCAGAGACCCTGCCGCGCAACGCCAACGGCAAGATCGTGAAGACCGAATTGAAGAAGCTGTTCGAGGGGGCCTCATGAGTTTGCGTAAGCCGCTGATCGTCGGCATTGGCGGCACCACTCGGCCGGGCTCGAGCACCGAACGCGCGCTGAGCGTCGCCTTGCGCGCGGTCGAAGCCGGGGGCGGGGAGACCCTGCTGCTGGGCGGGGAGTTCCTGTCGAGCCTGCCGATCTACAATCCCGCCATCGCCGAGCCGACGCCCGAACAGGCCGCGCTGGCGCAGGCGGTGCGCGAGGCCGACGGCCTGATCGTCGCCTCTCCGGGCTATCACGGCTCCATCTCGGGCGTGATCAAGAACGCCCTCGACACCCTGGAGATGCTGCGCGGCGATGCGCGGCCCTATCTGACCGACCGCGCGGTGGGTTGCGTCATTACCGCCGACGGCTGGCAGGCGGCCGGAACCACCTTGACCACACTGCGGTCGATCGTACATGCGCTGCGGGGCTGGCCGACGCCGTTCGGCGCGGCCCTGAACGCAACGACGGGTCTGTTCGACGCCGAGGGCGGCTGCATCGAGGCGAAGGACGCCTGGCAGCTGGCCACGGTCGGCGAGCAGGTCCTGGACTTCGCCAAGATGAAAGCCCGAGCATGACCACCTCCAACTCAGACGATGCGCCTCACGAGTCGGCGATCTCGCCCATCGAGGACATCATCGAGGACGCGCGCAACGGCCGGCCCTACATCCTGGTCGACGCCGAGGACCGCGAGAACGAAGGCGACGTGATCATCCCGGCGCAGTTCGCGACGCCGGACCAGAT
>NZ_LMEE01000002.1:0-257558 GCF_001425305.1 Phenylobacterium sp. Root1290
CCTCGCTCGACAGCCTGGTGCCGGCCAATCCCAACAAGCCCTACGACATGAAGGAACTGATCCTCAAAGTCGTCGACGAGGCCGACTTCTTCGAGATCAGCCCGGACTTCGCCAAGAACATCATCTGCGGCTTCGGCCGCATCGACGGGGCCAGCGTCGGCATCGTCGCCAACCAGCCGCAGGTGCTGGCCGGGGTGCTGGATATCGACTCATCGCGGAAGGCCGCGCGCTTCGTGCGCTTCTGCGACGCCTTCGAGATCCCGCTGGTGACCTTCGTCGACGTGCCCGGCTTCATGCCCGGCACCAAGCAGGAGCAGGGCGGAACTACGCCTGGCCCTCGGCCGAGATCGCGGTGATGGGCTCCAAGGGCGCCGTCGAGATCATCTTCCGCTCCGAGATCGGCGATCCCGAGGCCATCGCCGCCAGAGAGGCCGAGTACAAGCAGCGCTTCGCCAATCCGTTCGTCGCCGCTTCCCGCGGCTACATCGACGATGTCATCATGCCCCACTCCACCCGACGGCGCATCGCCAACGCGCTCAAGAACCTCCAGGGAAAACAGCTCTCCAATCCCTGGAAAAAACACGACAACATCCCGCTGTAGGTCGCGCTTAATGTTCTCCAAAATCCTGATCGCCAACCGCGGCGAGATCGCGGTTCGCATCATCAAGACCTGCCGCCGGATGGGTATCGCGACAGTCGTCGTCTACTCCGAGGCCGACGCGGACTCGATGGCCGTGGAGATGGCCGACGAGAGCGTCTTCATCGGTGGCGCGCCCGCAGCCGAGAGCTATCTGGTCGCCGACAAGATCGTCGCCGCCTGCCGCGCAACCGGCGCACAGGCCGTGCATCCCGGCTTCGGCTTCCTGTCGGAGAACGCCGGCTTCGCCAAGCGGTTGGCCGACGAGGGCATCGTCTTCATCGGCCCCAACCCCAGGGCCATCGAGGCCATGGGCGACAAGATCGAGAGCAAGAAATTCGCCGCCAAGGCCGGCGTCTCCACGGTGCCGGGGCATGTCGGCGAGATCGACGACGTCCCCCACGCCCTGAAGATCGCCGGCGAGGTCGGCTACCCGGTGATGATCAAGGCCAGCGCCGGCGGCGGCGGCAAGGGCATCCGGGTCGCCTGGAACGAGAAGGACGTCGAGGAAGGCTTTCCGGCCGTCCGCGCCGAGGCCAAGGCCAGCTTCGGCGACGACCGCATCTTCATCGAGAAGTTCATCGAGAGCCCGCGTCACATCGAGATCCAGGTGCTGGGCGACAAGCACGGCCACGTGGTCCACCTGTTCGAGCGCGAATGCTCGATCCAGCGCCGTAACCAGAAGGTCATCGAGGAGGCCCCCTCCCCGCTGCTGGACGAAGCCACCCGTGCGGCCATGGGCGCCCAGGCCGTCGCTCTCGCCCAGGCGGTCGACTACGACAGCGCCGGCACCGTCGAGTTCGTCGCCGGTCAGGACAAGAGCTTCTACTTCCTGGAAATGAACACCCGGCTGCAGGTCGAGCACCCGGTCACCGAACTGATCACCGGCGTCGACCTGGTCGAACAGATGATCCGCGTCGCCTACGGCGAGAAGCTGGGCTTCCAGCAGTCGGACCTGTCGATCAACGGTTGGGCGATCGAGAGCCGCATCTACGCCGAGGACCCCTATCGCGGCTTCCTGCCCTCGATCGGCCGCCTGGTCCGCTACTCGCCGCCGCACGAAGGCGACGCCGGCGCCGCCAAGATCCGCAACGACGCGGGCGTGCGCGAAGGCGACGAGATCTCGATGTTCTACGATCCGATGATCTCCAAGCTCTCGACCTGGGGGCCGGACCGCACCAGCGCCATCGCCGCCATGGGCCGCGCGCTCGAGGACTTCCACATTGAGGGCCTGGGCCAGAACATCCCATTCCTGGCCGCGGTCATGGACCAGGAACGCTTCGTCTCCGGAAAGCTCTCGACCAACTACATCAAGGACGAGTTCCCCGACGGCTTCCACGGCGTCGAGCCCACGCCATTCCAGCGCGACCTGATGGCCGCTGCCGCCTGCGCGATGCACCGTCGCCTGACGGCGCGCTCAGCGCCCCAGCTCGTCCGCGACGAGTGAGTGGTGATCGCCGGCCACGATCAGCGCCTGGTGCGCGTAACCAATGGCGGCGAGCGCTTTGCGGTCACTTTCGAGGATGGCCGCCCCCTTCACCTGACCGAGATCGATTGGCGCCCCGGCCTGCCGCTGTTCAAGGCCAAGCTGGACGGCAAACCGTTCACCGCCAGCGTCAAACCGGCGGCCGAAGGCTTCCAGATCCGCCACCGCGCCGCCCTCGCCCACGTCCTGGTGCTCACGCCCCGCTCGGCCGAACTGCACCAGAAACTGCCGCCCAAGCAGGCGGCGGACACCTCCAAGCTGATCCTCTCGCCTATGCCGGGTCTCGTCGTCAGCCTTGACGTCGAACCCGGCCAATCCGTCCAGGCTGGTCAAGCCGTCGCCGTCGTCGAGGCCATGAAGATGCAGAACATCATCCGGGCCGAACGCGAGGGCGTCGTCAAAACCGTCGGTCCCAAGGCCGGCGACTCCGTCGCCGCCGACGAAGTGCTCGTGGAGTTCGCATAAATGCAGACGACATCCCCCAGCGACGCCGGAAACATCACGCTCGGCGAGGTCATGCGCCGCCTCGACCTGACGGCCAGGGCGATCCGCTACTACGAGGAACTCGGCCTGGTTCGAGCCCGTCGCGACCAGCTCAACCGGCGCCGCTATGACGAGGACGCCGTCTCGCGGCTGGCGGCCATCGCAGAATTCCGGCGCGCCGGCCTGTCGCTCGACGACATCAGCAGCATCCTCAGCCGTCAGGACGCCGGCGGCGACCACTGCGCGCACATCGACTACGCCGTGTCGCGCCTGTCCGAGCGCCTCAAGGTGCTCGATCAGGAGCGCCGCGAGGCCGAAGCCGCGCTGAGCGCCCTCCTCGGCCATCGCCAGGCCGCGCCCTGGCCGGCGATTATGGAGCTGCGGGCATGATGATCGATCCCGCAGAGCCGCGTCACGACTGGACGCTGCCCGAGGTCGAGGCCCTGTTCGAGCTGCCGTTCATGCAGCTGGTGTTCCAGGCCGCGGCGGTGCACCGGGCCTGGTTCGATCCCAGCGAGGTGCAGCTCTCGCAGCTGCTCAGCGTCAAGACCGGCGGCTGCGCCGAGAACTGCGGCTATTGCAGCCAGAGCCAGCACTTCGAGACCGGGGTGAAGGCCTCCAAGCTGATGGACGCCGCCAGCGTCATCGCCGCGGCGATGGACGCCAAGGCCGGCGGNCTGGGCCTGGAGACCTGCGCCACGCTGGGCATGCTGACCAAGGATCAGGCCCAGTCGCTGAAGGACGCGGGCCTGGACTACTACAACCACAACCTCGACACCGGCCCGGACTATTACGACAAGGTCGTCACCACCCGCACCTACCAGGACCGGCTCGACACCCTGGAGGCGGTGCGCAGCGTCGGCATGTCGACCTGCTGCGGCGGCATCGTCGGCATGGGCGAGACGCGCACCGACCGCGCCGGCCTGCTGCACGCCCTGGCCACCCTGCCCGAGCATCCGAACTCGCTGCCGATCAACGACCTGATGCCGATCCCCGGCACCCCGCTGGGCGACTCCAAGGCCGTCGACCCGCTGGAGTTCGTGCGCATGATCGCCGTCGCCCGCATCCTCTGCCCCAAGACCGTGGTCCGGCTCTCGGCCGGCCGCGAGCACATGAGCCGCGAACTTCAGGCGCTCTGCTTCATGGCCGGCGCCAACTCGATGTTCATCGGCGGACGGCTGCTGACCACCGCCAACCCCGACAAGGACACCGACGCCGCTCTCATGGCCGACCTTGGCCTGCGGCCCATGACCATGGGCGAGCCGCGCCAGCGCGTCGACCTCGCCCAGGCCGACGTGATGGGGATGGCCTAGGTCTCCACGGGCGGCCGGCGGCAGATGAAGCCGTAGACCGCGATCCAAACGTAGCAGAGCGCGGGCGCAAGCAGCGCCACGCTCAGACCGGCACGGTCCGCGACCATGCCGGTCAGCACCGGCACCACCGCCCCGCCGACGATCGCCAGGCACAGTAGGCCGGAGCCTTGAGGCGTGTGCTCGCCCAGGCCCTCGATGCCCAGGGTGAAGATGGTCGGGAACATCACCGAATTGCAGAGCCCGATGGCCAGCACCGCCACGGCGGAGACCAGGCCGACCGTGCCCGCCGAGATGCAGGCCAGCAGGCCGGCCCCGATGGCGCAGGCCATGAGTACGAGGCCAGCCGGAACCTTGCGCATCACCACCGAACCTATGAACCGCCCGACCATCGCCCCGCCCCAGTAGAGCGCCACCAGCTGGCCAGCGGTGGCTGCGACAGCGCCAAGGGTCTTATCCTCCATCAGGTAGCTCACCAGCAGCGAGCCGATCGCCACCTCGGCGCCGACATAGAGGAAGATAGAAAGAGCCCCGAGCGCCAGCCGCGGACGCTTCAGCAACGCCGGCTTGAAGCCGCCGCTCGCCTCGCCCGCCGCCGACGGCGCGGCCGGCGAGCGGCGCAGGAACCAGAACACCAGGGCGAGGACCGCCAGGACCGCGGCAATGCCCAGGAACGGCGCCTGGACCGCATGAGCCTCGGCCTTGCGATAGACCTCCAGCGCCTGCGGCGTCAGGCTGGCGGCGTCAGGGTGCTCGACGCCGCCCTTCAGGATCAGCGCTGCGCCGACAAGCGGGCCGACGGTCGTGCCCAACGAATTGAACGCTTGGGCGAGGTTGAGACGCGAGTGCGCCAGCTCCGGCTTGCCGAGCAGCGCGATCAGCGGATTGGCCGCCACCTGCAGGGTCGTGATCCCCGCAGCCATCACGAACAGCGCCAGCAGGAAGGCCGGATAGATCCCCAGCTGCGCGGCCGGGGCGAACATCAGGCAGCCGGTCGCCATGACACCCAACCCCAGCACGATCTGGCGGAAGTACCCGATGCGCGCCAGCAGGATCGAGGCCGGAATCGAAAACACCAGATAGCCGAGGAAGAAGGCGAACTGCGTCAGCATCGCCTCGGCGTAGTTGAGCTGGAACAGCCCTTTGAGCTTGGGGATCAGGGTGTCGATCAGGACCGTCGCGAACCCCCAGGCGAAGAACAGCGACACTACCAGGGCCACGACCCGTCCCGCCGCCGCGCCCGCCCTCACGCTGCTTCCTATGGTGACCATCTTCAGGGCTCCAGCCGATAGCCGAACCGATAGAGCGGATCGGCGCTGTCATGGGGTTTGTCGCTCGCCTGGGCCTTGACCGCCGCCATGGAGGACGGGAGTTCGAAGGGCAACCGCCCCTCGGCCTTGGCCTTGCCGGTCAGCACGTCCAGCAGCGCGCCGTCGCTGACCCCGAAGTCGCCAATCAGCACGGCGGCCTTGCCCTTCAGGCCGGTCAGGATCGCGGGCCGGTCGAGGAAGACGCTGACGATGGTCGGGACCTTGGCGCTGATCGCCTTGATCGCTTCGAACTCCGGATCTCCGTCCTTGAAGTCGAGGTCGCCCTCGTGCTGCATCAGGCCGAACAGGTAGTTGGGGTGCAGCACCTGGTGCGGCGCGCCGGTGCGGACGATGGCGACGTCGGCCTGCTCGGGCGCATCGACCGCCACCAGGCCGGCGGCTTGCGCGGCGGTCCGATCGACGCCTTTCAGATAGACCTTGGCGCCGGCTTTCAGCGGCAGGTTTTCGGCCCGACGTTCCAGAAACACCAACGATCGGCTCTGAGCGGCGCGGCCTTCGGCCTGGAAGGCGGCCGAGCCGACGAGCCGGCCCGCGGCCGCAGGATCGACAAAGGGATTCTCGAACAGCCCCTGCTCGAACTTCTGAACCAGGATGCGCCGCACCGACTGGTCCAGCCGCGCCTCGCTGGCCTGGCCGGCCTTGACGATGCCGACCACCAGTTCGCTGTTCTCCGTGCCGCCGAACTGATCAACGCCGGCGTCCAGCGCCTTGGCGAAACGTTGTGTCTCCGTGAGATCGTCGACGCCCCAGGGCATGCCGATGACCGGCGGTTCGCCCGGCTTCCAGCCGCCCTGGCAGACCGCTGGACAGTCGTTGGTGATCGCCCAGTCCGAGACGATCACGCCCTTGAAACCGTAGGTCCCACGCAGCAGGTCGGTCAGCAGAAACTTGTTGAACCCGGCGCCCACCTGTTCGACCGGCTTGCCGTCGATGCTGAGGTTCTCGAGGATCGAATAGGTCGGCATGACGCCCGCCGCCTGGGCCGCGAAGGCGCCTTCGAACGGTTTGACGTGATAGGCGAAGTCTCCGCCCGGGAAGGTGGCGTAGCGGCCATAGGGGCTGTGGCTGTCCCAGCCGTCCTTGGCCGCGCCATAGCCGACCCAGTGCTTCACCACCGCGACGACGCTGTCCTTGTTCAGCCCGGTCTCGCCGGCCTGGAAGCCGGCGACATAGGCCCTGACCATGCGCGAGGCGAGATCGGCGTCCTCGCCGAAAGTGCCGGTGATCCGCGACCAGCGCGGTTCGGTCGCCAGGTCGGCCTGGGGCGACAGCGCCACATGGATTCCGACGGCCCGATACTCCGCCCGCGCCACCTCGCCGAACCGCTGCATCAAGGCCGCGTCGCCGATGGCCGCAAAGCCCAGGCTCTCGGGCCACTGCGAAAATCCCGCCGAGTCCACGCCGGCGCCCGCCGTGTGCTGGAAGTGGTTGCGCGGATCGGTGCTGATGGTCGCCGGAACGCCCAGGCGGCTCTGCTCGGCCAGAGCCTGGACCTTGTTGTTCTCTTCGGCCAACGCCGCGCCCGGGCCGCTCAGTCGGGTGATGAAACTGGAGACACGCTTATCCTCGATCAGCCGGGCGGCGCCGGTCAGGTCGTAGGCCGCGCCTGAACCGAAGGTGTTTCCCGGCGCCGGCAGCGTGCCGTGCATCATGGTCCCGGCCTTTTCTTCAAGCGTCATGCGTTGCGTCAGGTCCGCAGCCCGCACGTCAGCCGACAGCCGCCAGTCCTCATAGGGCTCAAGCTTGCCGTTCCGGTTGAGGTCCTTGAAAACCAGTCCGTCCATCGTAAGGCGCGGCGCGGTGCGAGCGCCAAGTTCGGGCTGCTGCGCAGCCAAGGCCGGCCCTGCAGCCAACACTCCAAGCGCCATCCAGGCATAACGCCAGCCAGCCATCATCCCCTCCCAATTCTTGTTCTTCTTCCAACCGCAAAGTGCGGCGGGCCCCGGGGGCATCCGGGACCCGCCAGTTCCGCGCGGGTTGGCGCGAGGCCAAACCACACGCAACTGATAACGTTGTCAATCGCTCATTTGAAACGCCTGCGGCGAAAGGCGACGAGCAATCCTTGCAGCCCCCAACAGCGCCGTGTGCGGCTGTACGACGAGGCGAGTCGGCACGGTTTCGACGAGGCTGGAGAGCCGTCCCTTGGCCTCGAAGCGCTCGCGGAACACACCGCCCGTCAAGAACCTCTCAACGCCCTCCAGCAGGCCGCCGGCCAGATAGACCCCTCCCCTCGCGCCGAAGGTCAGGGCGGCGTCGCCGCAGACGGAGCCGAACACCGCACAGAACAGTTCGACCGCCGCCGTGCAGCGCGCATCGACACCGGTGCAGGCGCGCGCCACGATGTCTTCTGACGACAGCGCCACGGGTGCAGTCTCCCCGCCGATCTCAGCCAGGATCGCATGCAGCGCCTGGAGACCCGGCCCCGACAGCAGGCGTTCGATCGACACGCGGCCATGGCGCCGGGTCAGCGCCCGCCACACCTCGATCTCAAGCTCGTCGGTCGGCGCGAATGCGGCGTGGCCGCCCTCGCTGGGCAGCACTTGAGCCGGCCCTTCCGCGCGCCAGACCAACGCGGCCAGGCCAAATCCAGTGCCGGCGCCGGCGACCACCAGCGGCGCCCGGGTGAGCCCCGGCAGTTCCGGTCCGATCGCCAGACTGTCCTCTGGCGCCAGTATGGCGACCCCCGTGGCCAGCGCCTCGAAGTCATTGACCAGCCGGGCTCGCGAAAAGCCGAGCCCCATCATCTCGACCTCGGACGCGTCCCAGGGGGCGTTGGTCAGTCGCGCCGCCCCGTCGGCGACCGGGCCCGCCACCGCGATGGTGGCGGTCGCCGGCAGCGCGGCCAGGTCGGCTGAACCCAGGAAGGCCTCCGCCGCCGAGGCCAGGCTGGGGTGGTCCTTGCAAAGCACATTGCCGGTCAGGACGATCGACGGACGCGCACCCTGCAGGTCGGCGACCGCGAACCGCGCATTCGTGCCGCCGACGTCGCCGACCAGGGCGAAACTCGCATCTCTCCGCATGGCGGCCCGTCAGTACGGGGACTGAGCAATGAGCGTGGCTTCCGCCTCGCAGGAGGGCGGCTTCTCGCCGTCCGTGCGGAGCTTGGCCAGTTCGGCGCGCGCGGCGTCCATATCGGTCCTGAACTCGGGCGAGCCATGCAGGGTCGCGAAGGTGGCGCTGGCCACGACCGCTCCGGCTTCCACTGCGCTGGCGTTGTGCGCCCCGCAGACCGCACGGCTCTGCCCGTAGGCGCGCCCCCGCGCCAGAATCTCGGTCGCACGGTCAGGCGCCAACTCGGCCAGGACCAGCGCCCAGGACCAACCCCAGACGGTGTGACCCGATGGATAGTCGAAGCTGCTGGCGACCTGCGCCGTCGGCTGGCAGATCTCGCCCTGCGCGACCTGGAACGGACGCAGGCGCTTGAAGTGATGCTTGGCGCTCTCGTTGGCGATCATCGCGTCGCCCAGCACCCGAAGCATGACGCCGTTCAGCTTGGGCGCGTTGGTCGGGGTCATCTTCACCCCGACCGCACAGGAGAACGCCTCCATCATGCCCGACGGCATCATGTCGACGTCTCGCGTGGCCAGCTTCCAGCGCTCACTGTCCTTCAGGCCTCGCGTGGACTGGAAGACCTGGCGGTCGACCTGGTCACGCGGATCGCCGTCGGTGGGCGCCGGGGGCACGATGTGCGCGGCGTTCAGGGCGCCCGGCGCCAGGTAGCCCTTGGGCAGGGTCGGGAACTTGACCGGCTCGGAGCCCGCGAGGGCGGCGCCGGCCAGGATCGAAATCCCGGCGGCGACCAGCCCGGCGCGCAGGGGCCTGCGCTTGTCCTTCATGATGGTTCTCTCAAAGCTGTGTGGGAGGATCAGTTGAACTTGAAGCCGGCCTTCACGCCGAAGGTCCGCGGCGCGCCGTAGCTGCCGAAGAAATTCCGCGCCGAGTCCGTGCTGACCGACAGCAGGACCGCCTCGTCCTCGAGGTTGTCGGCGAAGGCCTCGGCGTACCAACCGCCATCGTCGTCATAACGCAGGCTGATGTCGGTCGCGGTGTAGGCGTCCTGACTGGCCTGACCGTAGGGATTGAGGCTCACGCCCGCGACGGTGATGCGCCGGTCGTTGAACTCGGTGAAGAACACCTCGGACTGGTAGCGGGTGCTGATGCGGGCGGTCAGTTGTCCGGAGGCCATCGGAATGGCGTAGGCCACGCCGATATTGCCGTTCCAGCGCGGCGCACGCGGCAGGGTGTTCCCCGAGAGGTCCAGGACCGTCCCATAGAGCGGATCGATGGCGCCGACGTAGCGATCGAACTTGGCGTCGAGGTAGCCCAGCGAGGCGTCGACGCTCAGCGCCTCGGTGATCCGCGCGCGGCCCTCGAACTCGATCCCCCAGACGCTCGAGACCCCTGCGTTGGTGGTCAGCGCCCGCACGACCCCGTTCTCGTCAGGCGCCACGGAGACCACCTGCAGGTCCTTGTAGTCGTAATAGAAGGCCGAGAAGTTCGCGAGCAGGCGGCGATCCAGGAAGTAGTTCTTCGAGCCGGCCTCATAGGCGGTCAGGGTCTCGGGACCGAAGTTTCGGTTGCTGGAGAAGCCGCCCGCCTTGTAGCCGGTCGAGACGCTGCCATAGACCATGTTGTCGGGCGTGATCTCCCAGTCGGCGCCCAGCCGCCAGGTGGTCTTGGCCCAGGAGCCGGAGTCGGGCCGGAAGGTGTTGACGGTGGTTCCCAGCGGCCGGGTCAAGCCGACCGGGTTGCCCTTGCGGTCCTCCGAGTAGCGGACACCGGCGAAGACCGTGAAGGTGTCGGTGAGATCGTAGTCGGCCTGGCCGAAAACCGCCCAGGATTCGGCGAACCGCTCGGGCCGCTGCAGCACCACCCCCGTCGTGCGCGCGAGGTTGGTGTACTGGTAGAGGTTATCGTCGTTGGTTTCCTTGATGTAGAAGGCGCCAAGGATGTACTTCAGCGCCCCGTCGCCCGACGACGCAAGACGAAGTTCCTGAGAGAACGTCTTGTTATAATTGAAGTAAGAGATCGTCTGCGTGCCCGTCGCCGTGGCGTCGCCGTCGCTCGTCACGTCCTGATCGTCGGCGCGATAGGCGGTCACCGAAACGATATCCAATGCGTCCAGCGCATAGGTCGCCTCGGCCGCCACGCCCCAGATCTTGTTGTTGATCCGGCCCGCCGTATTGGTCTCGGCGCGATATGGGGCGCTGCGTCCGGAGGCGATGTAGCTGACCGCCCCGTTGCCGATCAGGACGTTGCCGGTCCCCGCGCCGCCCGCGTGATAGTAGTCGGCCGAGAGCAGCAGCCGCAGCCGCTCGCCCGGCGTGAACAGCAGGTGGACGCGTCCCGCCTCCTCCTTGGCGTCGCCCAGGTCGGGCATGCCCGGAGCGACGTTCTCCTGATAGCCGTCGCGGCGGTTGATGATGAACGCCGCGCGCGCCGCCAGCGTGTCGTCGACGATCGGGAAATTGTACATGCCCTGAGCGGTGAAGCGGCCGTAGGCGCCGACCAGGATTTCGCCCGCCGCCTGACCGGTGTTCATGACCGGCTTGCGGGTGATGATGTTCAGGCTGCCGGCCGTGGCGTTGCGACCCCAGAGCGTGCCCTGCGGCCCGCGCAGCACCTCCACCCGCTCAAGATCGTAGAACACCGAGTTCGCGCCCGAAGGCCGGGGCAGGTAGACGCCGTCCAGGTGGAAGGCGACCGAGGGGTCGCGTTGCGGCACGACGCCGGCCGAGCTGACGCCGCGGATGCTGATGATCACCTCGTTGCCGGCCTGGCCGATGTTGAGGTTCGGCACCTTGCCGGTCAGGTCGCCGGCGTCGACGACGTTCTGCTGCTGCAGGACGTCGCCGCTGATGGCGCTGACCGCCAGCGGCGTCGCCTGGACCGTGCCTTCGCGCTTCTGGGCGGTGACCACGACCTCCTCGACCTGGACGTCGGACTGCGCCTGGGCCGTTCCGGCCAGGGCCAAGGTCGCGGCTCCGGCCAGCCACATGAGCTTGTTCATTCGCGTTCTCCCTGAGTGCGGCCCGGCGTCATGGCTCTGGCCGTCTGTTCTTGATTGGTCGTCGTCGCGTGCGGGCGGACGGCCCCTAGCGGTCCCCAGGCCTCGTGCTGGGCGCAGCCGTGCTCACGGCCAGAATCGTGCTGGTCATCGTCGTTTCCCCCTGCGTGGCCGGTATCGAGCGTCCGGCCATCCTGCTTCCCGCCCCGTCTCTGCGGGCCGGCCAAGGTGAAGGTGGACGCGATCAGATAACGTTGTCAATTCGAATCTGACAACGTTATCTGATCAGCCTTGAAGCATTGTTGCGAACGCCCGGTCAGGGATGCGCATTGGGCGATGGCGGAAGATGTTTCGCGGCGGCAGGCACTTGCGGGCGGAAGCGAAGCGCGCGAGAGCTTTCACTCCGTGCGGCTGGAGATTGGCTTGTCCCGGCAACCGACGATCAAAGACGTCGCCTCCAAGGCGGAGGTGTCCTTCAAGACCGTCTCGCGGGTGCTCAACGGCGAGCCCCACGTCCGCAAGGAGGTGCGCGAACGCGTACTGGCCGCGGCCGCCGCGCTTGACTACCGCCCCAACATCGCCGCCCGCGGGCTGATCGGCGGCCGCTCGCGGCTGATCGGCTTTCTCTATGACAACCCGAACTACAGCTATGTCACCGAGGCGGAGATCGGGGCCCTGCTCCGCTGCCGAGAGGCCGGCTATCACCTCGCCGTCGAACCCGTCGATTCCCGAGGCGACGTTCCCCGCCAGATCGAGCAGATCATCTCCAGCCTGCGGCTCGACGGCGTGATCCTGACCCCGCCGATCTCGGACGACCCCGGCGCGCTGGCGGTGCTGGATCGCCTTGGCGTCGCGCATGTGCGCATCGCCCCCGAAGCCGGTCGCGACAAAGGCCCTTGCGTCTTCATCGACGACGAAGCCGCCGCGTTCGCCCTCACCCGGCACCTGATCGGCCTGGGGCACAGCACCATCGGCTTCGTGCAGGGCCACCCGGACCACGGTGCTTCGCATCTGCGTCAGGCCGGGTTCGAACGCGCGATGGCGCAAGCGGGCCTGACGACACGGCCCGCCCACATGGTCCAGGGCTACTTCACTTTCGAATCCGGGATGTCGGCGGGACGCGCCCTGCTCGACGCGCCCGATCGGCCGACCGCGGTCTTCGCCGCCAACGACAAGATGGCGTTGGGCGTCATGGCCGCGGCGCGCGAGCTGGGTCTCTCGGCGCCGGAGCAGATCTCCATCGCCGGGTTCGATGACACCCGCGCCGCGCAGATCAGCTCGCCGCAGCTCACCACGGTGCGCCAGCCAGTCGACATCATGTGCCAGGCCGCGGCCGACATGCTGATCACCCTGGCCGCGAACGAGGCTCTGGACGACCCGGCCCTGCAGCTGCCGTTCGAAATCCGCGCGCGCGGCTCCACCGCCGCGCCGGCCGCTGAACCGCAAAGCGTCTAGGCCGGGGGCGCCGTCGAGCCGCGGAACACGAGCGCGAAGTCCAGCCGGCGGGAACTGGCGGCCCGCTCGCCGGACTCCACCATCGCGATCACCGCCTCCGCCGCCGAGGCCATGGCCTGCACCGGCTGGCGAACGGTGGTCAACTGCGGCCAGGCCAGGGAGGCGATCTCGCCATCGTCGAAGCCGGCCAGCGAGACGTCGCCTGGAACCGACAGGCCAAGGCGGCGGGCGGCGGCCATGACGCCGAGCGCCATGTCGTCGTTGCCCGCGAAGATGGCGCTGGGCCGATCAGGTTGGCTCAGCAGACGCTCGCCGGCGACGTCGCCGCTGTCGAACAGGAAATCCCCGTCGGCCTCCAGCGCCCGATCCGCCGCAACGCCGCGTTCGGCCAACGCCTTGCGATAGCCTTCCAGCCGCCAGGCCGAGGCGCCGTGGTCGGGCGGCCCGCCGATGAAGCCGATCCGGCGGTGGCCAAGATCCAAGAGGGCGGCGGTCATCGCGCGCGCAGCCTCGACCTCGTCCACGCAGACGCAGGCGCCGCGCCCCGGCTCGACACTGGGCGCCAGCCGGGCATAGGGCACGCCGGCCTGGTCCAGGGTGTCGAGCACCGCCAGGTTGTCGCTCATCGGCGGCAGCAGCAGGAAACCGTCCGGCCGCAGCGAAGCGATGGTCGCCGCGACTGGCTCGCCAGTCATGGCGCTCTGGCCGTCATAGGGCTGGACGACCAAGTGGTAGCCTTCCGCACGGCACCGCTCGACCGCGCCCTGCTGGAACTCGGCGATGTAGTCCGGGATCATCTCCGGGATCGGCATGCAGATCAGAAACGAGCGCGAGCCTGGCAGGCCGCGGGCGAACACGTTGCGCCGATAGCCCAGCGCGTCGATCGCCTCCTGCACCTTCTCGCGCGCGGCGGCGCTGACGTGGCGCTCGCCGTTCAGCACGCGCGAGACGGTCATGACCGACAATCCCGCGCGGGCCGCTACGTCCTTGATCGTCGTCGTCACGCCCGGGCGTCCTTCATCCGCGCAGATATAACGCGGATTCTCGCGCCTCAGGGCCTCTTCGCGTCGGCCGCCCCTTCCACGAGGTCGAGCCGCGCCTTCCACGGATCGGCGCCCGCCTTGGCCCCGTCGTTCGTGAAGTCGAGGATCTGGTCGCCCTGGGCGTCGTAGCGCGGCCAGGCCGGGCGCCCGGCGCCATTGGGATCGCCGCTCTTGGCGAAGGCGACCCAGTAGGCGCTGGCCGCCTGCGCGGTCGCCGCGTCGGACGCGCTCAGCGCCTCGCCGTACTTGGCCTTCACCGTGTCGAAGACATAGGGGATCTCGGTGGCGTGCGGGGCGCCTGGCCACTGCTGGCGCATGGAGTCGGCCACGTAGCTGAACCGGAACGCATAGACGGGCCGGCCCGCCTTGGACCACGTCTTGGCCACGAAGCGGGCCGGCTCCACCATCATGGTGTCGCTGGCGACCACGGTTCCCACCTTGCGGACGTCGCCGGTCGCGCCGGGATCGAAGGCGGCTTGCGCGGCGGTGCGTTGCTCAGGCCCGAACGGGGCGTAGACCTCGTCCAGGGTCTTGGCCGTCGAGAAGCCGATGTCCATGCTGTTGGCCCCGACGATCAGCGGCACGTCCGCCCCGCCGCCGGCCGCATAGATCGCCCCCGGCTCGCCCACCACGATCTGGCCGTCGACCATCGGCCCGGCGTAGGTGGGGGTGAACATCGTCATCATGTTCAGGCCGGAGACCACCTTGTCGGCCGGCAGCCCGCGCAGCGCCGCCAGGGCCGCGGCGTCCTCGCCCTCGACGCCGACGCTCTTGGCGAAGGCCAGGCCGACCTGCTCGCCGGACGGCGGGCCGCCGGGCGCCTGGCCGCTGACCCTGCGCCCGGGATTGATGTTGCCGCGCCCGCCGCCCGACTGGACGATCGCCTTGTGGAACAGGCCCTTGGCCGCCGGCGTGGTCATCAGGGTGTGGATCGAGAAGCCGCCGGCCGACTCGCCGAAGATCGTCACGTTGCCGGGGTCGCCGCCGAACGCGCCGATGTTCCGCTGCACCCACTTCAGCGCCGCGATCTGGTCCATGAAGCCGTAGTTGCCGAGCGGGCCGCCTGGGCTTTCCTTGGTCAGGGCCGGGTGGGCGAAGAATCCGAAGCGGCCGACGCGGTAGTTGAAGCTGACCAGCACCACGCCCTGCCGGGCGATCTGGTGGCCGGAATAGACGTCGGGCGAGGAGCCGCCGTTCACGAAGCCGCCGCCGTAGATCCAGACCATCACCGGCAGCTTGGCGTTCGCCGGCGCGCCCTGCGGCCGCCAGACGTTCAGCACAAGGCAGTCCTCGGCCGGTTCGGTTCCGAGCGGCGCGGCATCGCTGGGGAACGGCTTCTGGGCGCAGTCGTGGCCGTAGGCGGCGGCCGGGCGGACGCCGCTCCATTTCGCGGCCGGCTGCGGCGGACGCCAGCGCAGGTCGCCGATGGGCGGCGCGGCGAACGGCACGCCCTTGAAGGCGACCACGCCGTCCTGGACCACGCCCTGCAGTCGGCCGCTCTCGACCTTGACGATGTCGGCGGCCGCGGCCGCTCCCGTAAGACCCAGCGCCAAGGCAGCGCCGAGCGCGCCTGCTTTGCCGATCATGCCGTCCTCCCGTTCGGCCTGAGGCCGCTGTTTTTGTGCTTCTGGGGCCGGAAGGTTCACCGCTACTGATAACGTTGTCAATCGCTCTTACGGCAAAGCTGGCGCACCGGCCCGGCAAGTGATCAAATACCCGCGTTCAATCAAAGGGCTGCGCCTCCTATGAAGTCTGCTCTTCGACGCGCCGCCGCGCCCCTCGCCGCCCTAGCCCTCGTCGCCTGCGGCCAGGGTTCGACCGATCCGTTCGCGGGCTTTGGCCCCAAACCGCAGCTGCCGTCGCCGAAGACCAGCTTGATCCCGACCCTCAACGCCCGCCAGGCGGTGGGCTGGCCGGAGGGCGCCGCGCCCATCGCGCCCGCCGGGTTCACGGTCACCCGCTACGCCGACGGCCTGGCGCATCCTCGCTGGCTGCTGGTCCTGCCCAATGGCGACGTGCTGGTGTCGGAGGCCTCGTCCGAGCCCTCGAAGGCCAAGGGGATCACCGCCTCCATCGCCAACCGCCTGCAGGACAAGGCCGGCGCCACGATGAAGAGCCCCAACCGCATCACCCTGCTGCGCGACGCGGACGGCGACGGCGTCGCCGAGGTGCGCACCACCTTCGCCGAGGGCCTGCGCCGTCCGTTCGGAATGACCCTGACCGGCGGCAAGCTCTACGTCGCCAATGACGACGCCGTGGTCGCCTTTCCCTACACCGACGGGCAGACCCAGATCATCGGCGTGGGTGAAAAGGTCTTCGACCTGCCTGGCGGGCCGATCAATCACCACTGGACCAAGAACGTCATCGCCAGTCCCGACGGCGCAAAGCTCTACGCCACCGTCGGCTCGAACTCGAACATCGGCGAGAACGGCATGGAGAACGAGACCAACCGCGCCGCGGTGATCGAGTATCCCCTCCCCGCCGGACCGGCCCGTGTCTTCGCCTCGGGCCTGCGCAATCCCAACGGCCTGGATTTCGAACCGACCACCGGGACGCTGTGGACCGCGGTCAACGAGCGCGACATGCTGGGCGACGATCTCGTCCCCGACTACATGACCAGCCTGCAGGACGGCGGCTTCTACGGCTGGCCCTACAGCTACTTCGGCCAGCACGTGGACGAGAGGGTCAAGCCGCCGCGCCCGGATCTGGTCGCCAAGGCGATCGTCCCCGACTACGCCCTTGGCCCGCATACGGCCTCGCTCGGCCTGACGTTCTACCGCGGCGACCTGTTCCCCGCGCAGTACAAGGGTGGAGCCTTCATCGGCCAGCACGGATCCTGGAACCGCAAGCCGCCGAGCGGCTACCGCGTGGTGTTCATCCCGTTCGCCGGCGGCAAGCCCATCGGCCCGCCGCAAGCCTTCCTCACCGGTTTCCTGAACGCCCGCGACGAGGCGCAGGGCCGGCCCGTCGGCGTCGCCGTCGACAAGACCGGAGCCCTGCTGGTCGCCGACGACGTCGGCAAGGCGGTCTGGCGGGTCGCGCCCGCCGCCGCCGGAGCGCCCGCTACTGGAACTTCCAGGTAAGGCCGACGCCCCACATGCGCGGCTGCCCGGCGATGAAGGTCGGCAGCCCCAGCGAGTCGCCGGTGTTGCCGGCGTCGATCAGATACTGCTCGTCGGCGATGTTGTTGACGAAGGCCTCCAGGATCAGCGGCGCGCTGCTGGCCGTCCACGAAACCCGCAGGTTGGCGAGCCCGTAGCCGTCCTGGAACTCGTCCTGGATGTTGTCGGCCACCAGCGACGCCGGCGGCTGCTGGAAGACCGCCCGGTCGTTGTCGTTTCCGAAGAACACCTTGCTCTGCCACGTGTAGCTCGGCCGCACCGAGACCCGCCCGCCGATGGCGTCGAAGCTCCAGTTGGCCGCCAGCGAGACGCTGTGGTCCGGCGACAGCCGGAAGCGGTTGCCATCATAGGCGCCGTCCTCGAACCGCGCGTGGCTGTAGGCGTAGGTCGCATAGAGGTCGAGACCGGAAGCCACCGCCAGTTCGGCCTGCCCCTCGAACCCGTAGGCCTTGGCCTTGCCTGCGTTGGTGACGACGAACAGCGTGCCCTGCTGCTCGACGGTCTGGAAGTTGTCGTAGTCGTAGAAGTAAACCGCGCCGTCCAGGCGCAGCCGGCGGTCCAGCAGCGCGGCCTTGGCGCCGACCTCATAGCTGTCGACGGTCTCGGCCTCGACGCTGGCGAAGCGCGCTGCGCCATAGGGCGTCCCCGGCGCGCTGGCGGCCAGCACCTCCGGCAGGCGTCCCCGCGCGTACGAGGCGTAGAGATTGGCGTCGTCGGTGAAGCTGTAGCGCCCGACCAAACGCCAAGTGAAACCTGAGTCCTCCAGGTCCTGAGTGGCCAGCCGACCGTCGGCCGAGGTCGGCTGGAAGGTCACGCCGAACATCGGAAGCAGCGTGTCGGGGATCAGTTGCACCTGCGGGCTCTGCAGCGCCGCGAGGATGGCGTTGGCCTGGGCCAGGCCCTGCGGCGTGCCGCTGGCGGCCAGACCGGCCGCGCCGATCGCGCCGCCGATCACGCTGCGGCCGCCGACCACGCGCGTGCCGAAGCCGGTGGTCTTCTCGTCCCGGGTCCACCGCAAGCCCGCGGAGACTTCCAGCCTGTCGGTCACGTCGAACGACACATCGCCAAACAGGTCGATGGAGTCGAGTTCGCTGGTGTTGGTCGATTCCTCGACGTGGTTGGAGCGCAAATTGGCGGCGATGGAGCTCGCTTGTGCGGCGCTGAGAACGATGCGGTTGCCGCTGGTCTGGGCGACCAGCCCGCGGACCAGCGCGCCGGTGAAGGCCGTGTTGGCGAACAGCGCCGCGTGCGCCGGCGTCGTCGCCGGCAAGCCCAGCCCGGCCGCCGCGCCGTTGAGCTGCCCGGCGACCTGGGCCAGGGCCATGCGCTCGTCGAACTGGATCGGCGTGCGCTGACGGCCGCTCTCATGGAAGTAGCCCGCGCCGACGAAGCCGCGCACTCGACCGCCGGCGTCGTAGTTCAGGCGTAGTTCCTGGCTCCACTGCTTGCCGACGGCGCTGTTCAGGCCCGTCAGGATCGGCAGGGAAATGCCATCGGGATCAAACACTTCGTCGCTATTGAAGCGGCGCACGGCGCTGATCGAGGCCAAGGTCAGCGCGTCGGTCAGGTCGTAATCGACCAGCGCCGTCGCACTCCACACCGTGCGGTCGACGCCAAGGCTGCGGCCCCCCTGGAAATCCGCCGGGGCGACCAGCGCCGCCGGGTCGCTCGCGCCGCGCCCCGCCAGAACGCGCCCGGTCGCAGGGTCCGTCGGCGAGAAGCCGCCGGACTTGAAGGCCGTGCCCGTGGGCTCGTCGTGCTGGTAGTTGACGATGAAGTCCGAGCGCAGGCGCTCGTTGGGCTCGAAGTGAGCGGCGATCCGCCCCGCCCAGCTGTCGACCGACTGGAAGGCGTCGCCCCCCAGGGCGTTCTCGACATAGCCGTCGCGCTGGCGGATGCGGCCCGAGACCCGCAGCGCGAAGGCCTCGCTGATCGGCAGGTTCACCGCGCCCTCGCCCATCAAGTAGCCGAAGTCCCCGGCCTCGGCCTTGAGGTAACCGCCGAACCCGCTGGTGTCGGCCTTCTTCTGGATGATGTTGACGCCCCCGATCAGGGCGCCGCGCCCGAACAGGGTCGACTGCGGCCCCTTGGCCACCTCGACGCGCTCCAGGTCGAACAGCTCCACATAGGAGCCCTGTGCCTTGGAGATCGACACGCCGTCCTGGAATACGGAGACCCGGGCTTCCGAATAGGCGTTGGTTTCGTCCGAGGTGATGCCGCGCACCACGAAGCCGGGGTTGTTCGGCGACTGCTCCTGGACCTCGAAGCCGGGCGTGAACAACGCCAGATCCGCGAAGTCCTGGACGCCAAGGTTCTCCAGCCGCTGGGCCGAGTACGCACTGAGCGACATCGGCACGTCCAGCGCCTGCTGCTCGCGCTTCTGGGCGGTGACGACGATCTCCTCGATGGTCGCGGCGTCCTGCGCGAAGGCGGCGCCGCCCGTGAGCGCCAAGGCGCTCGCCGCGGCCAGCAGCCGCGTCGTGAACTTAAGCATGACTATCCCCTGGCGCCTGGGAGCGGCGCGCTACCCCGGCGGGTAGGGGACATCCATGACGTGGGTATGAAGCTTGGCCGGGTTGCGGGCCTAAACCCGCCCGGTCACCGGCAGCAGCGCGCCGGTCACCGCCCTCGCCTCTTCCGAGGCCAGGAACAGGATGGCGGACGCCAGGTCCTGCGGGGTGACCCAGGCGCCGAAGTCGGCCTTGGGCATGTCCGCGCGGTTGGTCGGGGTGTCGATGATCGAGGGCAGCACTGCGTTGACCGTCACGCCGTCGGCCTTCAGTTCCTCAGCCAGGGCCTCGGTCAGCTTGTGGACCCCGGCCTTGGAGGCCGCGTAGGCGCCCATGCCCATCGAGGCCTTCAGCGCGCCATTGGCCCCGACATTGACGATGCGGCCGCTGCCGCTGCGCTTCAGGTGCGGGATGGCGGCGCGGCTGGCGTTGGTGGCGGTCAGCACGTTCATCCGGAACAGGCTGTGCCAGGTTTCCCAGGAGCCTTCTTCCAGCGTCTCCCAGCGAAAGCCGCCGGCGACGTTGATCAGGGCGTCGAGCCGCCCGAAATGCTTGGCGACGGCGTCGATGGCCGTGGCCGCGGCGACCGCGTCGGTGAGGTCGACCCCGCCCAGGATCATGCCATCGGGACCGCATTCGTCCCCCAGGCCCTCGGGCGGGATCGGCGCGTAGTCGATCAGGGCGACCAGAGCGCCCTTGGCCGCAGCGGCGCGCGCCACGGCCGAACCCAGCACGCCGAACGCGCCCGTGATTGCAAAGACGCGTCCGGCCATGGGGGGCTCCTTAAGCTGCGACCCGGCTCCGTCCGGAACCGGGACGGGCTCTAGAGTCGCTCAACGATGGTGACGTTCGCCATACCACCGCCTTCGCACATCGTCTGCAGGCCGTAGCGGCCGCCGCGTTGTTCGAGAGCGTTGAGCAGGGTCGCCATCAGCTTGGTGCCCGAGGCGCCGAGCGGGTGACCCAGGGCGATCGCGCCGCCGTTGACGTTGATCTTGTCGCGACCGACGCCCAGCTGCTTCATGAAGGCGACCGGGACCGAACCGAAGGCTTCGTTGACTTCGAACAGGTCGATGTCGTCGACAGTCATGCCCGCGCGCTTCAGCGCACGTTCCGAGGCCGGCAGCGGGGCTTCCAGCATGATCACCGGATCGTGGCCCAGCAGCGACAGGTGATGGATGCGGGCCAGCGGCTTCACGCCCAGTTCCTTCAGGCCCTTTTCCGACACGACCATCACCGCCGAGGCGCCGTCGCAGATCTGGCTGGACGAGGCGGCGGTCAGGGCGCCGCCTTCGGCCAGCAGCTTCACGCCGCGGATGCCGTCGAGGCTGGCGTCGAAGCGAATGCCTTCATCGACCGTGTGCAGGACCGTGTTGCCCTCGGCGTCGACGACTTCCACGCCGACGATCTCGTTCTTGAAGTGGCCCGCTTGCGTCGCGGCGATCGCGCGCTGGTGCGACTCGAAGCTGTACTGGTCGATCTCGTCCTTGTTCAGGCCGTACTTCTTGGCGACCATCTCGGCGCCCATGAACTGGCTGAACTGGATGTTCGGATAACGCTCCTTCATCCGCGGGCTCATGTAGTTGCCGAAGCCGTTCTGAGCCGGCAGCGCGGCCGACAGGCCCATCGGCACGCGGGTCATGCTTTCCACGCCTGCCGCGATCACCACGTCCATGGTGCCGCTCATCACGGCCTGGGCGGCGAATTGCAGGGCCTGTTGCGAGGAGCCGCACTGACGGTCGACGCTGGTGGCCGGCACGCTTTCCGGGAGCTTCGAGGCGAGCACGGCGTTGCGCGCGACGTTGATCGCCTGCTCGCCGACCTGACCGACGCAGCCCATGACCACGTCTTCGACCAGGGCCGGATCGGCGCCGGTGCGCGCGATGATGTCGTTGAGCACCACGGCGCCCAGATCGACCGGATGCCAATCCTTCAGCTTGCCGCCCTTGCGTCCGCCGGCCGTCCGCGTCGCTGCGACGATATAGGCTTCGCCCATTGTTCCGCTCCCGATAAATGCGCGTCCTTCGCGCTTCGGGGAGTCATTTAGGAGCGCGACGTGACGTAAGCCAATGGGCTTTACGCGCACGTGAAGTGCGCCCTCCCGGCCCCTCCGACGCGGCCCCAAGGCGAGCCCCGCAACTGGCACGGGCATTGCCTCTGCTGACTGGAATTGCCTGCCTGGGAGCCGAAATGAAACGCCTCGTCGCCATCGCCGCCGCTGTCGCCGCACTTGCCGCCGCCGCCCCGGCCTGGGCCGCCAAGACCTTCGTGCTCGACAATGTGACGCTGCAAGGCGGCGGCTCGCTGACCGGCAGCTTCACCACCGACGACGCCCTCTCCTCGCTGCTCTCGGTGAACATCACCGCCTCGTCGGGCACGTTCGGCCCGGGCGTGTTCTCGACCTTCACCTACAACAACGCCAGCCTGGCGGACTGGGTCTCCCTGCCCACGCAGGGCTTCCGGATCTCGACCGCCGGCTACGCGCAGCAACTGCGCCTGGACTTCTTCCCGCTGACGGCGACCGGGGCCAACATCCTGACCACGGCCTACGAGTACCAGAACACCGGCGGCGCGCGTGCGGTCACCGGCGGCCGGGTCATGCTGGACGTGCCCTCGGCGGTTCCCGAACCCGCCACCTGGGCGATGATGATCATGGGCTTCGGCCTGGCCGGCGCCGCCCTGCGCAGCCGCAAGGCCGCGCTCGCCGTGGCCTGATACGGCGGCGCTGACGAGACGACAGACGCCGTCGGCCCAGAGGCCGGCGGCGTTTCCGTGCTAGCCTCTTCGAAACGGGGGGCGACATGTACCATTCAGGCCAACGGGAACTGCAGGACAGCTTCGGCAGCGCGCCGCTGGCCGATCGTCTCTACGAGCGCCTGCGTCACGAGCGGTTCACCGAGGCCGACAAGGCCTTCATCGAGAGCCTGCCGTTCTTCTTCCTGGCGACCGCCGATGCGGAAGGGAGGCCCGACTGCTCCTACAAGGGCGGCGATCCGGGCTTTGTGCGCATCGCCGGGCCGGACCGGCTGGTCTTTCCCGACTACGACGGCAACGGCATGTTCCGCAGTCTCGGCAACGTGCAGGTCAACGCGCATGTCGGCCTGCTCTTCCTCGGCGTCGGCCCCAAGCCCGCGCGGCTGCGGGTCAACGGCGTGGCCAGGGTTCTGCGAGACGACCCCGCCATGCAAACCTGGCCCGGCGCCCAGTTGCTGGTCGAGGTGACGCCGACCGACATCTTCCCCAACTGCCCGCGCTACATCCCCGAGCTGGAGCTCAAGGCCCCCTCGCCCTACACGCCGCGGCTGGACGAGGCGCCGGTCGAGCCGGCCTGGAAGAGCTTTTCCATCTTCAGCGACGTCGTTCCGCCGCGCGCACGCCCCTAAGCCGTCACGCCCACAGGTAGGCGGCCAGGCCGTCGTTGGCGCGCGGTTCATCCTAGGCCGGCAGCAGCATCCCCGGACGGCCGGCGTCCAGCTTGAAGGTCACCGGCAGCACCCGCTCGTGCGGCGTCTGCAGCTTCATCGCCTTGGCGGCCCGCGCCACGGCGATCTTGCTCAAGGCGACCGGCGTGAAGCCGTCCTGCACCTTGGGCCGCGCGCCCAGCCGACGGCGCATGACGCCGTTGGCGTAGATCACATTGGCGCGCATCAGCGCCTGGGGCGTCATGAATTCGATCGATAGCGAGACGTTCAGCATCGGCCCGTTCTCGATCCGGTGCGGCGCGTTCTGGGCCCAGGTGACCATGGTCCCCGGGGTCAGGTCGTACATCTGTGCGCCGCGATCCCAGCTGGGGTCGAAGGTGAACTGCTCGGCGGTCTCCTTCAGGACGATGCGCTCCAGCACCTCCTGGCCCACATAGGGATCGTCGACCGGATAGACCCAGACCTTCTTCTGGCCCCGCAGCTGCCACAGCGACACCAGCGGCACGTCGAGGTGATAGAACACCTGCGCATTGGCCGAGGAGATCAGCATTCCGAGGTCGCGCTTCAGCGTCCGCACGCCGGTCTGCGCCTGCTTCTCGGCGAAGATCTCGTCGCCCAGCGCCGCGTACTCCGGCAGGTGGTCGTTGGTCGCCCGCAGGTTCAGCCAGATGCGCCCGGCCTGCGCCGCCTCCAGCAGCTTCGAGCCGCTCAGCGTCCCGGCCGAACCCTTGCGCCAGGTGGTCCAGGCGACTGGGTCCTCGCCCATGGTGAAGACGCCCAGCTTGTCGCGCGGATAGCGGTCCAGCAGCTCTTCGAGGCCCGCGTCGTCGAACATCGGCCGCTCGTGCAGGCCGTGCTTGAAGACCAGGTTCTGCTTGGTGAACTTGCGCGCCTTGTCGGGCGTCCAGTCGCCGATGATGCTCATGCCCCTGCCCTCAACCCGTAGAACTGGATCTTGAACGGCCCCCACCAGAGGGTCTTGCCCAGGCCGCGCGCGGCGCGGTCGAGCGTGAATGCGAAGTCCGGCGCCCGGACCAGCCACTTGAAGCCCGCCAGCAGCCCGAAGACCCCGGCCTGCACCAGGCCCTGGGTCATCCACTTGGCCAGGCCCACGCGGTCGGGCGGGCTGGCGGCGGCGCAGGCGGCGGACGGCCCCTGGCCATAGGCGAAGGCGCGCGGGATCGTGTAGCGCAGGGTCAACCGCGAGGGGACCGGGTCTTCCCAGACCCAGGCCGCCGGCTCCCAGGCGAAGACCGCGCCGGCCACGCGCATCTGGCCGAACAGCAGGTCGTCCTCGCCGCCGATGTGGTTACGGATCGGCGAGAACGGACGCCGCGGATCCGGCAGCGCCGCGCGGCGGATCAGGCTGTCGCCACAGCCGTAGTAGTGGTCGAGCACGCCGGCCTCGGCCGGTCCTTCGCGAGAGAAGAAACGCTCCAGATAGCTGCGGTGGCGTTGCACCCCGGACGGCGCGCGACCGCGCACGGGGCCGAACACCACGTCGGCGTTGAACCGCGCCTGCGCGTCCAGCAACGCGCGAAGCCAACCCTCCGGGGCCTCTTCGTCGTCGTCGAGGAAGGCGATGAAGTCGCCGCTCGCCTGCTCCAGCGCGGCGTTCCGGGCGTTGGCGACGCCGGGCTCCGGCTCGTGGACGTAGATCACCGGGAACGGCGCTTCGGCGGCCAGGGCCTGGGTCAGGGGCTGGGCCGAGGGGCTCTGGTCGTTGTCCACGATCACCAGCTCCAGCCCAGCGGAATCAATGCCTTGCTGGCGAAAGGTCGAGCGCGCGGCGACGGCCAGGCCGTCCAGCCGGCGCTGGGTCGGGATCACCAGGCTGACGCGCGGCGCGGCCATGCTCAGGCGGCCTCCGCCGAGGACGCCCCCGGACGCAGGGCGCGCGCGGCGATGGCTCCGGCCAGGCCCTTGGCACGGCCCGAGAGCGAGAGTTCAGTGGTGGCGATCATGTCGAGGCGGCGGCGAAGGCGGCCGACCGGACCGGCGCGATGTGCGCCCGCCAGGCTCCAGACCTTCTCCGATGCGCCGGCCGCCCGGCCGCGCGGGCCGGCGGCGGCCATCATGCCCTCGCCGATCATCTTGGTGGTCAGGGCATAGGGCCGCTTGTAGTGGTCGTGGCCGGGGCCGAGGTCGTAGGTCTTCAGGCCCAGTTCCGGCATCGCGGCGATGGCGCGCAGCAGGAACAGCTGTCCGGGCGACCAAGCCCCCATCGCCGGGTCCGTCGAGGCGATCCACGGGTGATAGACGTCGCCGACCCGCACGCCGATGTGCCCAGCCAGCAGCTTGTCGCCGCAGTAGAGGTTGATCATCAGCCCCTGGAAGCAGCCCTCGCGCATCTCCAGGAATGACGCCAGCAGCTCGCGCGTCCAGTCCGGGGCCAGGAAGTCGTGGGCGCCGGTGCGGATCAGCTGCTCACGCTTCCAGGCCAATAGCTGGTCGAAGGCGGCGCGGTCGTGGTCCGGCGCGCGCAGGGTCAGGGCGCCGACCTCGCGGTCGAGCTTGCCGTCCAGCCGGCGGTAGTTCTTGAAGCGCTTGGCGCTCGCCGCCCGCAGGACCTCCAGATAGGCCTCGGCCGAGCGGTCCAGCTGGATCACATAGGCCTCTTTCTCGTCGGCCACCGCCTGGCTGAAGTCGCCCTGCGGATCGACCAGTCCGGTGAAGCGGAAGGCCGACAGTCCGAACTCGGCCAGGTCCTGGTGGATGTCCAGCGGCCGGTCGGCGATCAGGCCGTGATAGTCCGACAGCGGCGCGCCGATCGGGCGGGCCATGCCGCCGGGCCGATGGTGATAGGCCAGAAAGCCGATGGCCCTCTCGCCCTCGCGCCAGATCGCGACCCGGGCGTCGTCGCGCACGGCGCCGACGGCTAGCGTGAAGTCGGGGCCAAGCAGAGGGCTCCTGAATTCAGGGCGCGAAGCGCAGAGCGTCCGCCAGGCGCCGATGTCGGCGTCTGAGAGCTCGGCGGGGCGAATGACTTCCAAGCGCAGCATCTCGAACACGGTAGCGTCTCCCGGTTAGGGAATGGTGCATCCGTGGCTGCAAGTCCGGCGCCTGTCTCAGGTCGCGAAGGTGTCCCGCACGATCTTTTCGAGCCATTCGACATCGACGTCGTCGAAGGCGGCCAACTGGTCTGAGTCGACGTCCAGCACCGCGATCAGCGCGCCGGCGGGGTCGAACACCGGAACCACCACCTCGCTCTGCGAGCGGCCGTCGCAGGCGATATGGCCCGGGAAGGCGTGCACGTCCGGCACCAGTTGTGTCTGTCCGCTGGCCGCGGCCGCCCCGCAGACGCCGCGCCCGAAGGCGATACGCAGACAGCCCAGCGTGCCCTGATAGGGCCCGACCACCAGCTCGCGCTCCTTGTCCGGATCGACCACGTAGAAGCCGGTCCAGAAGAAGGTGTCGAATGTCGCCGCCAGCATCGAGGCCAGCGTCGCCATCCGCGCGGTGCGATTGGGCTCGCCGGCCAGGACGGAGGCGATCTCCTCGGCCAGGACGGCGTAGCGCTCGGCCTTGGCGGCGGGAAGGGTCAGTTCGTTGAAGGCTTCGGCCATGGGCGGCTATATACGGGCGCGCCTGCTTCGCCGCCAGCACGCGGCTTTCCTTCTGTACTGGAGCGTAACATGACCAGCGGCATCGGCGGCTCGACGGCGCAAGCAGAACTGGCCGAGCTTGCGCCCTGGCCCAATCGGGCCCCCGCCATCACGCGCCAGGAACGGCTGGCCCGGATCGCCCGCGCCCGCGAACTCATGGCGCAGATCGGCGCGGAGGCGCTGATCATCGGGGCCGGCCCCAGCCTGCGCTACTTCACCGGGGTCGCGTGGGGCGCCACCGAGCGCCTGGTGGCGATGATCCTGCCGCTGGAAGGCCAGTTGCGGATGATCTGCCCGCGCTTCGAGCTCGGCTCCCTGGAGGCCGCGCTCGGCGTCAACGCCGAACTGCTGCTGTGGGAGGAGCACGAGAGCCCCTATGAACTGACGGTCCGCGGCCTCGACGGCGCGCAATCCCTGGCCATCGATCCCGCCCTGCCCTTCTTCGTGTTCAACGGCGTCGCCAAGGCGGCTCCGAGCCTGAAGCTGCTGGACGGCGCGCCGGTCGTCGACGGTTGCAGGATGATCAAGTCGCCGGCCGAACTGGCCCTGATGTCCCAGGCCAAGGCCATGACCCTGGAGGTCCACCGCCGGGCGGCGCGGATGCTGCGCCCCGGCGTCACCACCGGCGAGGTCCGCCGCTTCATCGACCAGGCCCACCGCGCGCTGGGCGCCGACAACGGTTCGTACTTCTGTGCGGTGCAGTTCGGCCAGGCCAGCGCCTATCCTCACGGCCTGCCCGGCGAGCAGGCGCTGGAAGAAGGCCAGATCGTCCTCATCGACACCGGTTGCCAGGTCCAGGGCTATCACTCGGACATCACCCGCACCTACGTCTTCGGTCAGCCCTCGGCCGAGCAGCGCCGGGTGTGGGACCTCGAGAAGCAGGCCCAGGCCGCCGCCTTCGCCGCCGTGAAGCCCGGCGTCCCCTGCGAGGAGATCGACGCCGTCGCCCGCCGCGTGCTGGCGGCCGCCGGCCTCAGCCCCGACTACGAACTGCCGGGCCTCCCCCACCGCACCGGCCACGGCATCGGCCTCTCGATCCACGAGGCGCCTTATCTGGTGCGCGGCGACAAGACCCCCCTCGCGCCCGGCATGTGCTTCTCCAACGAGCCGATGATCGTCATCCCCGACTCCTTCGGCGTGCGGCTGGAAGACCACTTCCACGTCACCGCCGATGGCGCGGCCTGGTTCACCGAGCCGCAACCCAGCCTAGAGAAGCCGTTCGGCTGAAGGTCAGCATTCGAACCACAACCCCTCCGAGCACCCATGTAATCGTAAGTCGTTTGACGCTACGGAATTTAGGGCCTTAGCTCGCAGGTCTGAACGGCCACGCTCGACGATGGCCGTCGATAAGATGACCCCCGCCATCAAACTGGGGGCTAGGGAGGGAAGAATGAGCAAAGCCTTGCTGGCTTCTGCGTCTGCGATCGCGCTTGTCTGGTCCACGCCCGTCTGGGCCCAGGCTCCGCGAACCGGCAACGTCATCGAAGAGCTGATCGTCACCGCCCAGAAACGGGAGGAGTCCGTCCAGGACGTGCCCATCGCCGTTTCGGCCTTCAGCGAGCAGGCGCTCAAGGCCCAGGGCATCGACGGCGCCGGCAACCTGGTTCAGTCGGTCCCGAACCTCACCTTCACCCGCCGCGCCCTGCGCACGAACTTCCAGATCCGCGGCGTCGGCGCCCAATTGGTCTCGACCGGCGGCGACGACGGGGTCGGCGTCCACCAGAACAACGCGCCCCTCACCTCCAACCGCCTGGCCGACGCCGAATTCTACGACGTCGAGCGCGTCGAGGTTCTGCGCGGGCCGCAGGGCACGCTCTATGGCCGCAACGCCACCGGCGGCGTGGTCAACGTCATCACCAACAAGCCGACCGACAGCTTCAGCGCTTCGATTTCGGCGGAGTTCGGCAACTTCAACAGCCTGAAATACCAGGGCTTCATCAATCTGCCCCTGGGCGACATGTTCCAGCTCCGCGCCGCCGGCTTCGCCCTGCAGCGCGACGGCTACACGAAGAACACGCTGAACGGCCAGGACATCGACGACCGTCAGATCTGGGCCGGCCGCGTCACCCTCGGCTTCACCCCGACCGACAACATCCGCGGCTTCCTGCTGTGGGACAGCTTCTCGGAGGACGACAGCCGCGGCGCGCGCAAACAGCTCTGCCAGAAGGACCTGGGCCTCACCAGCGTCCTGGGCGTGCCCACCGGCGCGGCCCAGGCGGCGTTCACCCAAGGCTGCCTGCCGGCCTCGGTCTACGCCGGCAACGTCTATGGCACGACCAACCAGCTCTCGACCTTCACCGGCATCATCGCCCGGCAGATCGGCCTGCAGACCACCGACGCCTTCGCCGGCAAGACCATCTCGCGCGACCTGCGTGAAATCGAAGTCTATGGCCGCCCGACCTACCGGCCGCGGACCGACCTCTACCAATTTAACCTGGAGTGGGACGTCACTCCTGAACTCACCGCCACCTCGCTGACGACCTATAACGAGAACGAGAACTACACCCGCGGCGACTCCACCGGCGGCTTCTCCTCGGTGCCGTTCGGGATCACGCCCTTCACGCCGACCGGCGTGCTCAACGACCCGCAGTTCGGCGTCACCGACCGGCTGATGAGCGAGTCGGGCGGCACCAGCCACAACGAGCAGTGGACCCAGGAACTGCGCCTGCAGTCCAATTTCGACGGGCCGATCAACTTCAACGTCGGCGGCATCTATCTCGACTACAAGGCGACCAGCATCACCTATGTCGCCACCAACGCCGCCACCGCGGCGGTCCGCGTCGTGCAGCCGCTGGCCTATGTCGACCCGCTGCGCGAACCCGACTTCACGGGCCACAACTACTTCATCAGCCTCAGCGAATATGAACTGAAGTCCAAGGCCGCCTTCGGCGAGGTCTACTGGCAGGCGACCGAAGACCTCAAGTTCACGCTCGGTCTGCGCTACACCGACGACGAGAAGTGGACGCGCGGCAGCGGCTCGACCCTGTTCACCCCTGGGCGCGGCCCCACCTTCACCACGCCTCAGAGCGTCGAATTCCAGGAAACCACCGGCCGCCTGAACGTCGACTGGTCGCCCGACCTCTCGTTCACCGACCAAACGCTGATCTATGCGTCCTACTCGAAGGGCTACAAAGGCGGCGGCTTCAACCCGCCGGGCGTCGTCGCCCTGGGCCTCAACCCCACCTACGACCCCGAGTTCGTCAACGCCTACGAGATCGGGACAAAGAACACCCTGGCCGATGGGCGGCTGCTGCTGAACCTGACCGGCTTCTACTACGACTATCAGGGCTATCAGATCGGCCGCAGCGTGAACCGCTCGGTCTACAACGAGAACATCGACGCCAAGATCTGGGGGCTCGAGCTCGAGTCGATCTGGGAACCGATCGACAATCTGCGGTTCAACGCCAACATCGGCTACCTGAACACCGAGATCGAACAGGGCCTGGTGGTCGACACCTTCAACCGCACCCAGGACAACTCGGCCTACATCTACGCCAACTCGACCAACGGCGGCTGCATCCTGAACGCACAGGGCGTGGCCAATCTGCTGCAGGTTCCGGGCGGCTCGACCCTGCTGGCCAACTTCGCCTGCGGCGGGACCGGCTCGGGGACGTCGACCATCCGTGGCCGACTGCTGGCGGCGGGCGTGCCGGCGGCGACCGCCAACGCCCTGACCAACGGGGTCTACAACTACGGCCCCGGCGTCTCGCTGTTCGGCAACGGCGCGGGTGAAGGCGTGATCCAGGACCTGTCTGGCAACGACCTTCCCAACGCGCCGGAATGGACGGTCTCGCTCGGCGCGCAGTATCGCTGGGAACTCCCCAACGGCTGGAACGCCACCCTGCGCGGCGACTACTACCGCCAGTCCGAGAGCTACATGCGCTACAACAACGCTTTCTTCGACAACATCGAGGCGTGGGAAAACATCAACGCCAGCCTGATCGTCGCCAATCCCGACATCGACCTCTCCGTGCAGCTCTTCGTGAAGAACATGCTCGATGAAGACACCATCGTCGGCTTCGACATCAACGACGAGAATCTGGGGGCGACGCGTAGCGTCTTCCTGCTCGATCCCCGCCTCTACGGGATCTCGATCACCAAAGGTTTCTGACCGGGAACTGTCGTCATAGTCGAGCTTTATATCGATGCCATCCAAAAGGGAGACCGGCGTCATGGGCATCTTCAGCTCGATCATGGACAAGGTATTTCACCGCAAGAGGCCCGAGGCCCCCGCGCCTGCTCCCGCTCCGGCGGCAGCAGCGCCGGCGGCTGCGGCCGCGCCGCCTCCTCCGCCGCCTGAGCCGGTGAACGTCGAGGCGGTGCTGGTTCAGATCGCCGAACTGAAGGGCGGCGGCGGCAACTGGCGCACGTCGATCGTCGATCTGCTGAAGCTGCTCGAACTCGACTCCAGTCTCGACGCGCGCAAGGAGCTCGCGGCCGAGTTGGGCGTCAACGCCGGCCCGCACGGCAGCGCCGAGCAGAACATCGCCTTGCAGAAGGCGGTCTGGGATGCGCTGGCCAAGAACGGCGGCGTCGTCCCGGCCAGCCTGCGCGACTAGGCTCCGGTCTCCATGAGAAGCGCGTCGGCCTCCCGGTCGGCGCGCTTTTTCATGAGCCCTAGGCCCGGCTGAGAATGTCCGCCGGCAAGGCGCCGGTCAGCGCGCCCCAGACGGCGATCAGCCCGCCGACCGCGATGGCCACGCCATAGGGAATGCCGCGCCCGAAATCGCCTTTGCCCTTCAGCGTGAGCAGCGCCAGCGCGCGCCGGGGCCGTGCGGCCAAGGTGAACACCGCGATGACCCCGCCGGCCAGCACGGTCGCCAGGGCGAAAAGATGCAGGTAGCTGAGCCCGGTGAACAAGGCGACCGCTGCGAACAGCTTCACGTCACCGGCGCCCATGATCCGGAACATGTACAAGACATAGCCGACGACGAAGCCGACTGACGCCGCGGCCACGCCTGTCGACAGGCTCGCCCCTCGATCGGCCAGCGCCCACAGCGCAAACAGCCCGACCAGCGCGACGACCGCCGCGTTGGGGATCCGCCGGTTGATCACGTCGCTTGCGGCGACGCAGATGAGAATGCCCGAGAGCAGCGCGGCCAGGACGTTGTGGACGTTTTCAACGGACCACATTGGGATCCGCAACGTTCTGCGCCGCGAGGGCGCGCACCACCTTCAGGTTCTCCGACGCCCGCGCGTAGTACTCGCTCTTCAGTTCCAGCGCCTGCCCCAGCAGCAGCTCGGCCTTGACGAAGTCGCCGCGCATTCCCGCCGCGAAGCCGGCATTGTTCAGCAGCGCCGCCTGATCGTCAGGAGCGCCGCCGGCCAGAGCCCGGTCGTAGTCGCCGCGCATCGCCAGCGCCAGGCGCAGGTTGGTCCGCGCCTCGGTGAACGACGGCCGCTTGGCCAGGGCTGCGACGAAGTCGGCCACCGCCTCGTCACGCCGGTGCTGCAGCAGGCGCGAATAGCCTCGATTGTTCAGCACCAAGGCATCGCCGCCCGACGCCGCCATCGCCTGGCCATAGGCGGCCTCGGCCTGGCTCCATTGGGTGCGATTGTCGTACTCGCGGCCCAGCGCGTTCCAGGCCCGCCAGGCGCCAGGGTCAGCCTCGACCGCCCGCTGCAGGACCGCGAACGCCTCGTCCGACCTCCCCTGCAACGAGAGCGTGATCCCCTGCCCCTGCAGCGCCTTGGTCCGCACGCCTGGGTCGGCTTCGGCGGCGCGGTAGCTCGCCAGCGCCGCGTTCAGCCGGCCGCGGCGCAGGTTGAGATCGCCGCCCAGCACCAGCAGCCGTGGATCCTGGACGCCGGCGACCTGGGCCCGGTCGAGCATCCGCCCCGCATCGAGCAGCCGCTGCTCGTCCAGCGCCCGCTGGATCTCGACGACCGCGACATCGCTGATCGCAGCGGCGGGCTTCTCGCCGCCGCCGAATATGCCGGCGGCCGCAGGCGTTGCGACAAGCGCGAGCGCAAAGGCGGTGATTGTCAGCGTGCGCATCTCAATCTCCTCTCAGGGTCAGGTCACGGCTCGGCCACGACCAGCCGGCGGCGTCGGCGCCGATAGCCAGTCGAATGCCTTGGCAGTCGTCGTTACATTTGATCAGACTGGCCTGGCCGGGCAGCGTCCGCTGCAGGGCCTGGGCGACCAGCGCGTTGCGCTCGCCGTAGGTGATCGTCGTTCGCGCCTGACGGTCGCCGGCCGAGACCTGACCGACCGACCATCCCAGCCGCCGCAGCGCAGAGCGGGCGGCTTCGGCCCCGCCTGCGCGTCCCGAGAGATCGGCCAGTTCCAGCGGACGCCCCACCTGTCCGGGCGCCGCCTTGGCGACCATGACCGGCTGGGCCAGCGCCAGCCGCACCACGGCCGGCCGGGCCGCCAACGCGGGAGCTGAGCGTTCAGGCGCCTGGGCGAGCACGGGGGCCGGTGCGGCCAGCCGGCTCTGCAAGCTGGCCGAATAGACCATGTTCCGGGCCAGGACCGGCGATCCGGGGTCGAGCCGCTCGGCCTGTTCGTAGTAACGGGCGCTGAGATCGAAACGGCCCAGCTTGTCGTAGACGACGGCGAAGGCGTTCAGCACCCGCACGTCGTCCGGCTTGTGGGCGCGGGCGCTCTGCAGCAGCTCCAGCGCGCCGGCATAGTCCCGGCGCGTGATCGCCGTGGTGGCGCTGGCGTAGTAGCCATCCTCGCGGCTGAACGGAGGCGTCTCGCTGGCCTTCTGGACGGACTTGAAATCCACCCACTCGGCCGCCCTAGGAAAGAGCGCGCACCCTGCGAGCGCGGGCGTCAGCGCCAGGAGGAAGAGATTGCGAGCGACCAGGCTGTGCATCGAGACCTCCATGTCCGTCATTGCCCGGTCAGGGCGGGCACCAGCGTACGGATCACGTCGATCGCCGGCGGCAGCAGCAGGGCCACGATGATCACCGGCATGAAGCAGGCCACGATCGGCATGGTCATCAGCACCGGGATGCGCATCGCCTTCTCTTCGGCCTTCATGAACCGGCTCTCGCGCATCTCACCGGAGTAGGTCCGCAGGCTCTGGGCGATGCTGACCCCCAGCAGGTCCGTCTGGATCAGCAGCGCCACGAACGACCGGATGCTGTCGACGTTCACCCGTTCGGCCAGCGCCCGCAGCGCCTCGGCGCGCCCGCGCCCGGCGCTCAGCTCGTCAGACAGGCGGCCGAACTCCTCGGCGATGCGCGGGTGCGACTCCTTCACTTCCAGGGCGACCCGAATGAAGGCCGCCTCCAGACCCAGGCCCGCCTCTACGCAGACCACCATCAGGTCCAGGGCGTCGGGAAACTCGTGTTCCAGCTGCTCGCGCCGCGCGTTGATGCGGTTGTCGAGGATCGCCTTCGGCGCGATCAGACCCGTGCCGCACAGGACCAGGGGGAACATGAACGCCGCCAGCCCGGTCAGCGGCCGACCGGCCAGGCCCAGCCCGCCGATCAGCAGCATCGGCAGGCCGATCGCCAGCGAGAACCGGACGATCACGTACCAGATCGGCGCAGACGGCTGGTCGAAGCCGGCCAGAGACAGGTCCTTGCGGAGCTTCTGGGTTTCCTTGGCCTGGCCGCCGGCGGTCGCCGACTGCACCCACAGCAGGAACGGGTTGCTGACCTTGTCGGCCCTCAGCACCGATCCCTCAGCCTGCGCGACCGAGACGTCCTGACGGCCGAGCCGCCGCCGCACGGCCAACTGGGCGGCGACGGCGCGCTGTGTCAGGTGGACCATCGCGGCCACGGCCAGGAAGGTGAAGACTTGGATGGCCAGATCGAACCACTGGATCATCATCGGCCTCAATATTTGAAGTTGATGATGCGATGCACCATCAGCCAGCCGCCGAAGTAGACGACCGCCGTCGCCATCACGACGGGCCAGAAGATCGGGTCGGAGAACTTCTCGGAATACACGGTCGGCCGGAACACCATCTGCCCGCAGATCAGCAGCACCGGCAGCACGCTCAGCAGCACCGCCGAAGCCCGCCCCTCGCTCGCCAGCGACTTCACCCGCTTGCCCAGCGACTGGCGGCCGCGCATGACCGAGGCTAGACCTTCAAGGATCTCGGCCAGATTGCCGCCCGTCTCGGACTGGATGCTGACCGCCACGGCGAAGAAGTGCCCGTCGGCCGATCCGGTCCGGCGCGCGAAGTTGGCCAGCGCCTCCTTGAACTCGACGCCATAGGTGGTCTCGTCGACGATCAGGCCGAACTCGGACCCGACCGGATCGCCCATTTCATCGGCCGCCAGCTGCACCGCCGAGATCACCGGATGGCCCGCGCGCACCGCGCGGTTGACCACGTCCAGCGCCAGCGGCAGCTGCTCCTCGATCTTCTTGATCCGCCGGTTGCGCAGGTGGCGGACCCACAGGCCCACGCCGACCACCGCGAGCACGCTGGCCCCGATCAGCGACATCATCCCGCTGGCCAGGACGCCCGGCCCCGCGCCTGAGGTCGCGACGCTGAGGCCGGCCAACCACAGCGCGCCCGCCACGCCGGCGGTCATCGCCGCCAGACGCGCGGGCGACATCAGCAGCCCGGCCTGCCGCATGTACATCTCGCCCTGGTCATAGATCGAATAGAACCGGCCGCGGCCCCCACCTGGCGGGCGGCGAACCAGAGCGCTGAAGATGTCCTCCCGACTCATGCCGGAATCCAGCATCGTCAGTCTGCGGTTCACGCGCCGCGTCCGGTCCCCGCTCGCGAACACCAGCCGCGCGATCAGTTGCACCAGGACGACGACGGCCACGAAGGCCAGGACGTAGATGATCGGGTTCGCCATGACCTAGACCGACCTCCTGCCCGCCGAGAAATCGATGTGCGGCAGCTCGATCCCACGCGCCGTCAGCACGTCGATGAACCGCGGCCGCACGCCCGTCGTCTCGAACTCGCCGGCGATCCCGCCGCTGGAGCCGCGGCCCTGGCGGCGGAAGCGGAAGATCTCCTGAAGCGAGATCACGTCCTCCTCCATGCCGACCACCTCGCTGATCGACACCACCCGGCGGCGGCCGTCGTCCATGCGCTCGGCCTGGATCACGACATTGATGGCCGAGGCGATCTGCTGGCGGATCGAGCGCGGCGAAATCTCGAGCCCCGCCATGCCGATCATCTGCTCGACCCGTGAAAGCGCGTCGCGCGGGCTGTTGGCGTGAACCGTGGTCATCGACCCGTCGTGACCGGTGTTCATCGCCTGCAGCATGTCGAAGGCCTCGCCGGCCCGCACTTCGCCGACGATGATCCGGTCAGGACGCATCCGCAGGGCGTTGCGCACCAGGTCGCGCTGGGCGATCTCGCCCTTGCCCTCGATGTTGGCCGGCCGCGTCTCCAGGCGGCCGACGTGCGGCTGCTGCAGCTGCAGTTCGGCGGAGTCCTCGATGGTCACGATCCGCTCGTCGTCGGCGATGAAGGCCGACAGCGCATTGAGCAGCGTCGTCTTCCCCGACCCGGTGCCGCCCGAGATCAGTACGTTGCGGTGCGACTGGACGATGGCCTTCAGCAGATGGGACATCTCGTTCGAGATGCTGCCCAGCTCCATCAGCCGGGCCATGTGGATCGGGCTCTTGGCGAACTTCCGGATCGAGACCAGCGGACCATCGACCGCCAGGGGCGGGATGATCGCATTGACCCGGCTGCCGTCGGCCAGCCGCGCATCGACCATCGGCTGGGATTCATCGACCCTGCGCCCAACGGCGGCGACGATCTTGTTGATGATTCGGACCAGATGGCGCGTGTCCTGGAACTGGACGTCGGTCCGCTCCAGCCGCCCGAACCGCTCCACATAGACGACACTATGGGTGTTGATCAGGATGTCGCTGACGCTCTCGTCCTTCAGCAGCGGCTCCAGCGGCCCCAGGCCCAGCAGTTCGTCCAGCACGTCCTCGATCAGCTGGTCGGTCTGGCTGAGGTTCAGGATCCGCTTCTCGTCGGCCAGCAGGGCGCTGACCGCGCCGCGGATCTCCAGCCGCAGGCTTTCGCGCGGCGTCTTGTCCAGCAGGCTGAGGTTCAGCAGTTCGATCAGGCGCTGGTGGATACGGACCTTCAGCGCCGTCGCGCCCTCGATCGGCGTCGGCTGCGCGGGGCCGATGGGCGGGACGGTGTCGCTGGACGATGCGGCGGGTTTCCAGAGCATGTTCGTCAGCCTCGCAGCCAGCCGGCGGCGGCCTGCGGCGCCAGGGCGGCCAGCTTGCCGGCCAGCTCGGCGACGCCCTTCTCGAGCTTCGTGCCCTTGCGCACCGCCGAGAGCTCGATGCCCTCGTTGATGGCCGCGGTCATCGTCTTGCGGTCCTCGGGGATGACCACGTCGAACTCGCGCCCGATGGCCCGTTCGGCGGCCTTCAACGACACCAGACCGGCCTGATCGCTGTTCATGCCGTTGCACACCAGGGTGAGCGGCCGGCCCTCCAGTCCCTGCGCGCTCAGCACCCGCAACTGGCGCTTGACCAGCTGCACGTGCGGCACGGTCAGCTGGGTCACCAGCACGATGCGGTCGGCCTGGTGCAGCACCTGGTTGGTCCAGGCCGTCCACACCGACGGCAGATCGACGATGACCAGGGGGAAGTCCCGCCGCAGCCCGTTCAGCAGCGCCTCGATCTGATCGGGCGACAGCATCTCCAGCGCCACGATCTCGCGCGGCGCGGCCAGGACGCGCGCGCCCGAACGATGCCTGGCCAAGGCCGTCGCAAAAGGCGTATCGGCCAGGTTGGCGCCCGAGCTGAGGCAGTCCGCCAGGGTGATCGCCTCGGGAAGGTCGAAATAGAGCGCCGCGGCGCCGAACTGCAGGTCCAGGTCGGCGAGACAGACCTCAACCGTCCCGCGCGCGGCGATGCAGGCGGCGGCTTGCACGCCAAGGGCCGTCGCGCCCACCCCGCCGCCGGCCTTGAGGAACGCGATCACCTCGCCCTTGGGCCGCCCCGGGTCGGCGGTGCTGCGCTGGTCGGCCAGCAACCGCTCCAGGCTCAGCGCCAAGGCCGGCTCGCTGATCGGATAGGTCAGCACGTCCGCGGCGCCGGCCCGCACCAGGCGGCGCGTGGTGGTGACGTCGGCGTCGTGCAACGCCACCACGATGGCGGTGGCCGAGCTGGTCGCCGACAGCCGGCGGACCGCGGCTTCCACCGCTTCGGCGGCCGCGCCCTCCAGGCTCACCACCAGCACGTCCAGGCCGGCCGGCGGCTCTGGCCAACTGCCGGCCAGCGGCTCGAACACGACATGCGGGAACAAGGCGGCGATCGAAGCGAACCGCTCGGCGCCGCCGATGGCGTTCTCGGCCAGGCCGATCCGCCGCCCCCTGGCGCCGCCGTCGCGACCGCCGCCGTTTGCGATGAAACCTTGGAGCATCTTTGGCATGTCAACCATCTGGGTCAGATCCCTCCGCGGCGACGCAGGCCGCGTTAGTTGGTCTCTCCGCCCACCGAGGCGGCCGAACTGATGCTCGAGGCGAGACCCGTCGGCTGGATGACCTTGCCGGTTCGGTAGCGCTCCTGGGCTCCGGCCGCGCGCGCGCCGTCAGACGGCGGCTGGGGCACGGCCGAGTAGACGGCGTCGGGGTTGGTGATCTGGGCCACGGCGGCCTGCCTCACGGCGTAGCCGAAGTCGGAGCTGAGGTGCTTCTGGCTGTAGACGCAGCCTGAGAGGCTGGAGGCCAGGGCGACGAGGACGACTGTCTTCAAGACGCTCATCTTGGCTTTCCTAGTAGAGGACATGGCCGTGGGGGCCTTCGACGCCGCCGCGGGTCGGATCGGCCGACATCAGGGCGCGGTCTTCCGGACGCACCCGCGGCCCCGAGGCCTGCTGGGCGCCGAACAGGAAGAGCTCGAAGTCCGACGGCGGGACGTAGGCGTCGCCGGGCCCAACGATCTTGCCCCGGCGCGGGGTCACCAGATGCGGGGTCACGACGATGACCAGCTCGGTCTCCTCGCGCTGGTAGCCGCTCGAGCGGAACAGCGCGCCCAGCACTGGCATGTCGCCGACGAAGGGGAACTGGCGGATCTGGTTCTGGTAGTCTTCCTTCAGCAGCCCGGCGACCATGAAGGACTCCCCGTCCCTCAGCTCGACCGTAGTCTTGGCGCGGCGGACCTTGATCCCGGGGATCTTGATCAGGCCCAGGTCGACCGAGACCGTCGGGTCGATGCTCGACACCTCGGGATTGACCACCAGGTTGATCAGCCCGTCCTTCAGCAGGGTCGGCGTGAAGGCCAGCGCCACCCCGAACTGCTTGAATTCCACGGTGATCGTCGGCGCGACGTCGCCTGTGCCCGTCGTCTGGGCGACCGGGATCGGGAACTCGCCGCCGGCCAGGAAGCTGGCCGTATCGCCAGACATCGCCACCAGGTTCGGCTCGGCCAGGGTCTTGGTCAGGCCCTTGGTCTCCAGCGCGTCCAGCAGGATCTCGAGATTGCCGTTGTAGAGCGCGGCCACGGCGCCGAAGCTGTCGATCAGCTGGCCGCCGTTCTTCACGATCGTGTCGCCGGTGAACACCGCCAGGAAGGGGTCGTCGCCCGACCGGCTGGCGCCGCTGGTCGGGTCCCAGTCGCTGCGATTGACGTTGAGCTTCAGGCCCTTGGCGGTCGTGCGGTTCATCTCCACGAAGCGCACCGACAGCATGATCTGCTGCGTGCCTTCGACGCCCAGCATGTTGACCACCTTGGTTGGGGCGTAGGATTCCGCCAGCGCCAGGACCTGCTGCAGCGCCGCCGGGCTGCTGACCGTCCCCGACACCACCACCGACTGGTTGGCCGGCCGCACCGCCACATCGCGCTCGTTCGGCAGCAGGTCATGCAGCCGGCGCTTGAGGCTGTCTATGTCCGCCGAGACCACGACATTGGCCGCAGAGATCAGTCGCTTGCCGGGACCGTAGATGGTCAGGCCCGTGGCGCCGGGCTTCTTGCCGACGACGTAGATCGAGCGGGTGCTGAGCGGCAGCACGTCGGCGATCTCGGGATTGGCCACCATCACGTCGCTGTAGGGCGCTGGCAGCTCGATCACCTGCGACTTGCCGGCGGGCACCTCGATCTCGACCATGCTGTCATAGGCGCCTGCCGCCGGGGCCTGCGCTGACGCCGGTGGAGCGATGGCCAAGACCATGCTGGCGGCCATGAGCGCTGCGCTCAGGAGCTTTGCTTTGGTGTTCATTTTCGTTCCCCCCTGGGGCCGCCGCGCGGCCGGGATTTCCGAAAGTCCCGTCTCTAGAAGGCCCGAACCGAGTAGCCCGAGGTCTCGACCCCGCGCGTGACCTTGACCTCGGTCAGGCCCGAATTCATCGGCGAGGCGACGCGCGGAGCCCGCCGCACCGGCGCGGCCTTGCGAGCGCCCGGCCCGGCCAGGTCCGAGACCGTGGTCAGCTTGCGGCTCAGCGCGCCGACGTCGGCCGAAGATCGCAGCATCAGAGACACCTCCCCGACCGACTGGCCGAGCGAGATCGCCTGCGCCTGGTCGGGCGTCACCTCGACGGTGACCGCCTTGGAGACCAGCGGCTTGTCGGCCTCCTGGTCGCTCATCTGGTCGACGCCCAGCACCCGGCTGTTCTCGGCCAGAACCTGGGTGACAGTGGTCTCGTTGTCCCCCTTGCCGACCTTGCGGGTCAGCAGGATGTCGACATGGTCGCCCGGCAGGGCGAACCCGCCGACGGCGACGACATCGCTCGAAGGAATGCTCACCGCACGCATGCCTTGGGCCAGCGAGCCCGAAAGGTTGGTCTTGTTGTCGGCGCCGCTGAGCTTGGAAGCCAGGATCGGCTCGTTCACCGCCAGCGACCGCACCGCCGTCCTGGCGGGCAGGTTCTTGCCGACCAACAGGTCCGCCGACTGGAACGACCCGGCCGGCACCGCCCCGCTGGGATAGTTGACCGTCTTCAGCATGATCGGCTTCAACTCCACGCCCCGCTCGATGGGGGTCATGGCGACGACGACCGGGGTCATGGCGGCGGCCTGGACGGGCGCCGTCTTCTGGGAGTTGAGCACGCCCCGCACCAGCAGGACGGCGATCAGGCCCAGGAAGATGGCCAGGGCGAATGAGGCAAGCGTACGCAAAGACATCGACGGCCTTCCGTAGATAGCTGCTCTATCGGGGGGGCGGGCTCAGCGAGCGCCGCGGATCGATTGTGCGAACCGCCCGGCGCGCCGCCCTGTCACGGAGAGGCGGCGCGCCGAACGACGGGGCCCTGTTACGGCCAGACGACGCCAGTGATCGCGGTGCCGGCATCTCCCAGCGCGTCGGAGATGGCGGTCCCAAACGCGCCGGCAGCGACGGCGATGCCGCTGCCGATGATGGCCAGGATCAGAACATACTCGGCAGCCGAGGCGCCGGACTCGTCTTTGAGGAATGCAACAAACTTGGACATGTGTAGCTCCCACCAAATGGACGACAGGCCGCGCCACCATGGCTAACGGCGGATCTAGGGCTGAAGTGCTGGGAACCCCCCAATCGCTTCTACCTTGAGGCAATTTAATCCACAGGCTTAACCAACTGTAAACCTAAATACATGGTTAACAGTCGCCAACTCGAAGAATTCATTATTGAATTCGTGCGCTCGGCGCACAACTCAAGGTCAGACTTCTAATGTTATTGAATGTTAAAGTTCTCAGACCTGGATCATGACCTGACCAGCCGCCAGCACGCTTTTCGCTCACAAGGGGTATTGGGCTCGCCCCCGCACTTCGCGCCAAGCGAACACCTCAACTTATCGGTGCTGTCGGTAATCGTTCGCAGCGCAACCCAGAGGTATGTACGTAAATTCAGTAATCGCTGGCGGCGGGCCGCTGACGACTTGAACGACGCAGGCGAAAAGTCATCGGCGACACCGATCGACGCACGATCTGGCCTGCGCCCCAGGCGGCCAGCCCCGTCGCCGCCAGCAATTCGAGGGTCACAAAGACCTCGACAGCCCCGGCCGGGGGCGACGCCAGCAGCAGGAACGGCGTGAACAGCGGCACGTAGATCAGCCAGCCGAATGTCGCGCCGCCGGATGCGGCGGTCATGGCGACGAACAGCGACACCAACAGCACAGCAAACATCGGCCGCGCCAGGTTCTGGGCGTCGGCGCTGTCGCGGGCCAAGGCGCCGACCATGACCGTGAGGAAGCCGTAGAAGCCGAAGGTCAGCAGATAGATCACGCCCGCTCGCGCCAGCATCAGCGGCTCTGTGAAAGCCTGGAGGACTCCAGCCAGGGAGCCGGCCGCAGATGGCGCGAAGGTCGCCACCGCCGCCGGCGCGGCGAGCCAAGTCGCCACCACCAGCACCGAGACGGCGCCGACGCCCAGGACCTTGCCCAGCACGATGTCGAACGGCCGCGCGGCCGACAGCAGGATCTCCAGCGCCCTGTTGGCGCGCTCGCGGACCACCGCCTGCAGCAACATTCCCAGCGAGCCGATCAGCGTCACCCAGAGCAGCATGACCACCAGGAACCGCGAGGCGCCCTCCGGGTCGGCGGCCTTCACCTGCACAGGCGCGGCGCGGACCAGGCCGCCCTCGCTGCGCAACACCTCGACGACCCGCGCCCTTCCCGCTTCGGACAGCGGAAAGTCCGCGCTGAAGCGGGCCTCGAAGCCGCCGTCGACCTCGCCGGTCAGCACCAACTCCGCCTGCGGCGCCGGCGGCGTTCGGGCCAACAGCATTCCGCCGCCGGTCAACAGCGGCCCGATCGCCAGGGCCAGCCAGAAGCTGCCCGTCGTGGCGTAGGCGCGAAACTCGCGCGTCGCGATGAGCCACGACGGAGAGGTCATGCCACCCGCCGCTCGGGCGCCGCCTCGGAGGCCAGGCCCCAGAAGGCGCCTTCCAAGTCGGCCTTGATCGGTTCGAACGCGAAGATCGGCACGGCGTGATCGGCCAGGGCCCGCATCAGGGCCGGATGGGTGACGTCCTGAGGCAAGGTCACGCGCCAGCGCGCCGCCTCGCCCATGCGCGCGGCCATCGGCGCCAGGGTCCCTCCGACCGCCGCCGCCGCCCGCGCCAGGCCCAGGTCGTCCGGCGTAACCACCACCGCGCCATGCGGCGAGGACGCTGCGGCCTCGTCGGTCCGCCCCTCGAACACGGTCCGCCCCCGCGCCAGGATCACGATCCGGTCGCAGAGGCTTTCGGCCGACGCCATCGAATGGGTCGAGAACAGGATCGCGCCGCCGCCGGCGCGGAATTCGAAGAACAGCGAATGGACCTCGCTCTGCGCGATCGGGTCGAGGCCCGAGAACGGCTCGTCCAGGATCAACAGGTCGGGCTGGTGCGCCAGCGCGCACAGCAGTTGCACGCGCTGGGCGTTGCCCTTCGACAGCTCGCCGACCCGCGCGCGCCGCCGCTCGGCCAGGCCGATCCGCTCCAGCAGGCGGTCGGCGGCGCGGTAGGCGTCCGCCTTCGCCACCCCCTTGAGCCGCGCATGAAAGGCGATGACGTCGCGCGCCCGCTCGCGCGGAAACAGCCCGCGCTCCTCAGGCAGAAAGCCGACCCGCCGCCGCGCCGTATGGTCGGCCGCCCGGCCGAACAGCTCGATACGTCCGGCGTCGGGCGTCAGCAGGCCGAGAATGCAGCGAAGCGTCGTGCTCTTGCCCGCGCCGTTCACACCGATGAAGCCGGTGATGCTTCCGGCCGCGAGTTGCATGGAAACGTCGACGACGCCTCCCCCGCCAGCAAAGCGCTTGGCGAGCGACTCCACGCGCAGGGCATCGGGCGCAGCATGCATGGAGCGAGCCTTCCCTTGCTGCGATTAATCTTTTGCTAACGACGTTGATTGCGCTCATCTTTGTCGGGTCACCGTGTGCCTGGAGGGGCGACATGTCCCGCTTCAAAAGACTGGCGCCCTACTTCATCGTCGGCCCGATCAGCGGGCCGCTGCTGGCCGGCGTGGTGATCAATTTCCGCGAGGGACGGCCGGTGCTGGGCGGGCTCTACGCGATCGCCCTGGTGCAATACCTGCTGCTTCTGCCGACCATCACCGCCCAGCTCGGCCTCAACCTGGCCTGACGAGGCCTCAGGCCGCCGGATAGCAGGCGGTGGCCGAGAGCGGGATGATTGTCGAGGTGAACCCCGTCGAGAACGTATAGTTGGCGGTGCCGACCACCCTGTTGCCGCAGGCCGCGCTAGTCCTCGTGAACGTCGGGGCGACCGGACCTTTGTAGCGGCTCTTCGCATAGGCATCGGTCGTCGTCTGGTTGGTGCAGATCGTGGTCTTCACGCTTGCGCAGCGGGCCGCATCCTCGGCGGCGTAGTTCAGGGTCGAGACCGTATAGATCATCAGGCTCAGATTGATCGCGCCGATGGTCAGGATGATCATCGGCGCCAGGATCAGCACGAACTCCGCGGCCGCCGCGCCTCGCTCCTCGCGCCAGAACCGCCTGATCAGCCTGCGCAAGGTCGGCATTTCAGTTCATCCGCATCCAGGTGGTCTTGGTGATCGGCGTCGTCAGCAGGCTGGCCATCGAGACGTTCCCGAACACCGGCTCGTAGGGATACGACACCGTGACCTGCACGTAGTCGCCCGGCGCTGTCGTGCTGCCCGAAACCTGGGTCGCGCAGGTGAACGGGCTTGGCTTGGTCGGCGCCGAACCGAGCGTTCCCGTCGTCCCCACCGCCACGAGCGCGCCTGCGCTGTTGACGCAGTAATAGCCCTCGGTCGGACTGCCGGAGACGACCGTTACGGCTGTTCCCAGCGTCGTCGATTGCGCGGCCGTCAGGATCGTCGTCGCCAGACCCGAGCAATTCGTCACCGCCGGCAGCTTGGCGGACCTGTCGCAGGATTTCCAGACCGCGTGGCTCGCCGCCTGCGCCGCCATCTGCAGCTGCATCTTCTGGAAGACGTAGATCCCCAGGTCCACGGCGTTGAGCAACGGCAGCACCAGCACCGCCAGCCACAGCACGAACTCGACCGCCGCCGCGCCCTTGGTCTCGCGGATGAAGCGCGCGCTCATTGGACCAGCACCGTGCGCGTGGCGTTGGCGCCGGTCGGGGGCTTCAAGCCCGCCTGCGGGCACTCGGTCTGCTTCTCCAGGAATGTCGTCGTGCCGTTGGACCGGAACGTATCGACCACCAGGGCAAAGCAGTTGTGGCCGTTGCTGGCCTTGTTGACGATGCCGCTGACCTGGACCTCGGCCTTCGGCAGATAGATCAGGCCCGTGATGTTCCAGGTCGGGCTGTTGCCCGCCGCCGACCAGTCGATGCCGGACGTCAGGGCCGGGTCCTGATAGACGGCTACACCCGACCACGTCCCATAGGTCGGCGCGGCGATGTCCGCCGTGCCGCCCCCGGCCAGGATGTGATTGACCCCGCCCGCCGAGGGGCCGGCGAAGACAACGGTCAGCGCCGAGCCAGCAGCGGTCTTAAGCGTCTTCCCGCCCGAGATCGTCACCGCCCCTCTCCTGACCACCAAGACCGTGCCGCCAGGCGGGGTGGTGAGCGTCACATTGTCGGTGATGTTGAGAGGCCCGCACCGCTTCACTACCGATCCGAGCGTGCGATTGCTGTTCCAAGTCTCCGGCGAATAGCTGCTGCAGTCGTTCGCAGGGATGTTGGCCGCCAGACCCGAATAGGGATCGGCGATGTACGGGACGCCGGTCGTGCCTGTGCCACCGGCCGCGCAATTGCTCTGGTTGCCGCCCGCATCCGAGCCGTCGGCGTTGAGATTGCCCCCGTTGCAACGCGCCCTGCCGTTGGTGCCGACGCGGCAGCCCGACAGGTCCGCGCTGCTGCAGCCGTTGCAGCGGATGCCCTCGACGTTCGCCCCGCCCGACGCCAGCGCCAGCAGGCAATAGGTGTCCTTGACCCTGGGCGCGGCGATCGCGGTCGCCTGCACCCTCTGCGCACGTCCACCGTTCAAGTCCACGTCGCCGTCGAAACCGACGATCCGCGTCAGGTTCAGCGGCATCAGCCGGGTGATCGTCACGCGGTAGCAATCGCTGCTGGTCGCCGGCGCCGGACAGGTCGCCGTGTTGGTCGCAAAGACCGTGGTGGCGGCAGCCCCGTCCGTGAAGCCGAACTTGGTCGCCACCGACTTGGCCTCGACATCGTAATAGGGCGTCAGGGCGCTCACGCAGCCTGGGATCGTAGAGGCGCAGCCGTTGGTCGCCGCCGCCATGGCCGCGGCGTCCGCCGCCGCCTGCATCGAACGCTGGGCGAAGAACCAGCTCGAGGCCTCGGTGGCCATGCCCAGCATGCCGATGATGGGAATGAGCATGAGGGTCAGCATCGGGCTGACGCTCCCGCGGCCGTCACGCCCGAAGGCGAACATTCGCCGCAGAAGTCCGGGCCGCGACCGTTCAGATCTCTTGCAGACCCCGCCCATGACAGACAGTCCACCAGCTGACAGGCGCACCTATCTTGCGCCCGACTTCATTAGAGATCCAAGTTCATCGCCTTTTCAATAGCGCGACTCTTGTTACGCGAATTTGGCAGGCGATATCAAACATAGAGCGAACGATTTTTTCTTAACACATTCCTTAACACACAAATCTCGCGGAACATTTACTTCGCTAGACACGGCCCCAAGGCCTCACAACCCTGAATTACGAACCCCAACCGTCAATCCACGCTAAGGCGATAGCCCAGGCCGGCCTCGGCGATCAGAAATCTCGGAGCCGTCACGTCCGGCTCGATCTTGCGCCGCACCTGCCAGGCCAGCACCCGCACGTTCATGAAGTCGGCCTCGGTCCCCCGCCCCCAGATGCCCTCGTTGATCGCTTCGTGGGACACGACCTCGCCCCCCGCCTCGATCAGCAGTTGCAGCAGCTCGGTTTCCTTGCGCGAGAGCCGCACCGAGGCGCCGTCCACGGTCGCGCGCCGCACGGCGACGTCGACATGCAGCCCCTTGGCCGCCGGCCTGGGCGCCGGCGCTCCAGCCTGCGGCGCGCGCAGCGCCACGCGGATCCGCGCCAGCAGCTCGCCCATGTCGAAGGGCTTGGCCACGTAGTCGTTTGCGCCCAGGTCGAGGGCCGCGATCTTCTCGCGCTCCGAGCCTCGGGCCGACACCACCAGAATCGGCGCCCGGGAGATCACGCGCGCCTGGGCGATCACCTCCTTGCCGTCCATGTCGGGCAGTCCGAGGTCCAGCAGCACCACGCCGAACTCGTTGCGCACCAGCTGCTCCAGCGCCTCCAGCCCCGACTTGGCCGTGACGACCAGATAGCCCGCTTGGGTCAGGGCCGAGCGCAGCATCCGCTGCAGCTGCTCCTCGTCCTCGACGATCAGAATGCTCGACGCGCTCATTCAGCCCCCCGCCGCCGGCAGGCGGACAAAGACCACCAGCCCGCTCTCGCCGTCCGTTCGATTGGTCGCCCCGACCGATCCGTTCAGCATCTCGACCAGGCTTCGCGTGATGTAGAGGCCAAGCCCCAAGCCGGGCGCCTGGGTCGACTGGCTCCGGAAGAACCTGTCGAAGATGCGGTCTTCGTTGGCCGGCGCCACGCCGCTCCCCTGATCGGTGAATTCGATCACCAGCTCCTCGCCTTCGCGGCGACAGCGGATGCCGACCATCGAGCCTTCGGCGCTGAACTTGATCGCGTTTTCCAGAATGTTGCCGAACACCTGGGCCAGCAGGCTGCGGTCGGCGATCACCGCCGCCTCGCCCACCTGCGCATGCAGGAAGCGCCGCGCGCCGCCCGCCTCGCCGAACGTCTCCCAGACGTCGTAGATCAGCGGCTCCAGCGCGACCTCGGTCAGGTTGACGTCGATCGCCCCAGACTCCAGCCGCGCCACGCTGAGGAAGTTCTCGACATAGCGGTTCAGCCGGTTGGCCTGCTCCTTGATGATCAGCAGCAGCTCGCGCCGAGCCTCGCGGTCGTGTTGCTCCGGCAGGCTCAGGATGCTCGTGGCCGATCCCAGAATCCCCGCCAGCGGCGAGCGGAAGTGATGCGAAACGGCGTCCAGCAGAATGGTCCGCAGATGCTCGGTCCGCGCCCGGAACTCCATCTCCGCCTTCTCGACCCCCAGCCGCGCCCGCACGATGGCCGAAGCGCCAAGGTCGATCACAGAGGCGGCCACATCGTCGCCTTCGCCTCTGCGTTCAGCGCGCCGCCCCGGCAGCCAGCGGACCGTACCGACGACCCGGCCGTCCGAGGCGAGTTCGCGCTCGCGCCAAGGCCCGCCTGTCCCTGGCGAGGGCTTGCCCCGCCCCTCCGCAACCGAGGCCAGCCGTCCCTCCCCGGCCTCGTCGACCAATTCGACAGCGCCGCCGCCGGTCACCTTCACCAGGCTCTCGAGCAGGATCTGCCGGACGGCGGCCTCGTCGGCGCCCGCGGCCAGCTCCCGGCTCGCCGCGGTCAGGCCCTGAATGGCCCGCCGTTCCTGTTGCAGCCGGTCGGCCAGCCTGCCGACCGCCCAGCCGAAGGCGGCGAACATCAGCAGATCGAAGGCGACCACCTGCGGCGCGGCCACGAACTGATCCGTCGCCGGAAACGCCAGCAGCGCCAGCACCGCCAGTATTCCGCCCGACAGCCCCAGGCTCGCCCCCAAGGCGCCGCCCGCCGCCAGCACCGAACCGATCATGATGACCGTCGGCGCGCTAGGCCCCAGCCCGGCGCCGACGACGTGGGCCAGCGCCAGGCCGGCGCCGACGACCAGAACGCAGGCCATGGTGCGGCCGGCGTTCTCAAGCATCTCCGAGCGGCTGAGCCCGTCGGCGCCGCCGCTGCGCATGAATTGGCCAAGCGCCGTGTCGGACACGTGGACCGACAACCGCTCCCCGGCCGCCAACAGCGCGCGCGCGGCGCTCTCGCGCCGGCGGGCGAAATCCGCGTAGAGCCCCGCCGACACCACCGCCGCGCAGAGCAGGCCGAACAACAGGCCGTCCTCCGACAGCCAGCCGTGCGGCAGCAACGGCGCGCGGGCCACGACATGCATGCCGGCCAGCGCCAGCCCGCCCACGGCCAGGCCGTAGAGCAGGCCCAGCGCCGTGGCGACAACCAGCACGGCAGCCAGCAGCACGGCGCTGAACCGTTCCAGCCGATACTCGCCGATCAGGGCCAGATCGACCCCGGCCGCCACGATCAAGACAAGCAGAAAGGCTGCGAGGTATGCAGCCCCTATGAGGCGCACGCCTGCAGGACGCTCCACATCCAGGTGCACGCGCGACATGGACACATCCTTGCGCTGTTACCGGCGGTAAGCATCGATTACTTCAATGATCGTAAGCACATAAATGCAGATCCGCTAAGCTTCTTGTGAAGCTTGACGCCTGCGCTCGTCCGCTCAGGGCGGCGGCGGCAAGGGGGCCCAGCGGGTCGGGCTGGTTTCGCGCCAGGGATGCCCCAAGGGTTGCCAGTGCCCTTCCAGCCACTCGGACCAGTAGACCACCATGGGCGTTGCGCCCTCCACCAGGGCCAGTATCTCGCGACCGTCCTGCGGCGCGTTCTCCATCGATTGCCAGATCATGTCGGAACCTCGTCTGTTGGACCGAGGCGCTTCCACTCCATTGGTCAGCATGGCGGCGTTCGAGGCCGCCCGCCGAGACTAGAATTCTTCAGATGGTGAATAGTTCTCGGCCTGCCGCGCGAATGGGCGCCTGACGAACGCGCCGCCCGTTCCGATGCAGTTCCTGCTGCCAGGCTCCACGAACCTGCTATCTTCGGCCAACTCCCGCACCAGGAGCGCCCATGAGCTCACCCGCCATTCCGCCGCGCCACTACCCGACGCCCAGCGCAAAGTGCGCCGACCTTGTCGTGCACGTCGTCGGCCTGACCCTCGCTCTCATCGGCGGGATCGTGCTCCTGACCCTGGCGGTGAAAGCCCACTCGCTCAGCATGGCGCTGGCGGTCGGCATCTACGCCGCCGGCCTGCTGGCCATGCTCGGCTTCTCGACGGCCTACAACTTCGCCAAGCCGCGGTATCGCCCGACCCTGCGACGGCTCGACCATGCCGGCATCTTCCTGATGATCGCCGGCTCGTACACGCCCTTCACCACCCAGACCCTCACCGGCGCGTGGTCCTGGGGCATGACGGCGGCCGTGTGGTCGGTCGCCGCCTTCGGGGCGCTGGGCAAGGTGCTGCTGCCCGGCATAGGTCGGCGCGTGTGGGTCGCGGCCTACCTGCTGCTCGGCTGGATCGTGCTCGTGGCCTTCAAGCCGCTGATCGCCAACGCCACCAGCCTGACCATCCTGCTGCTGGCGATCGGGGGCCTGCTCTATTCCAGCGGCGTCGCCTTCTACCTCAACAAGCAGCTCCGCTACGCCCGCGCGATCTGGCACGGCCACGTCGTGGCCGGGGCCGGCGTTCATTGGGCCGCGGTGCTGCTGGGCGTCGTGCTCACCGCCCGCTAGCATCAAGCCAGTGGCGGCGGGCTCCGGTCGACCAGCCGACGTCGCGGCGCGAACGAGCGTTCCTCCGGCGCCACCAGCCTGCCCAGATAGGTCGACAGCTGATCGGCGACCTTCCCGGGCTGGCGCTGCAGCGGAAGCTGCGCCCTCACCCGAAGGCCGCCCTTGCCTGGCTCCAGGTCCAGGCGGCCGCCCAGTTCGATCAGCCGGCCGCGCATGCCGCTGATGCCGACCCCGGTGTCGTCGTCGGCGCTCGGCAGTCGGCCGCTCTTGGGCTTGCCGCCATCGTCCTCGACCATCAGCGAGATCTGCGCGCCCGCATAGTCCAGCACCGCATGCACCTTGTGGGCTGTCGTGTGCCGATGAACGTTCATCAGCGCTTCCTGGAAGATCCGGAACAGCGCCGTCTCCATGGCCGGCGAGGTCTGCTTGGGCTCGCCCACCATGTCGACCGAGATCCGCAGCGAGGCGCGGCGACCGAACCCGTCTGCGAACCCGCGCAGCTTGTCGATCAAGTCGCGCTGCTCCTCCTTGGGCGGATGCAGCATGAACGAGAAGCTGCGGATCTCCGCGTGCGCCGCGGCGATCGAGTTGCGGATGTCGCGCAGGATATCCTGGTGGCTCTCGTCGAACACGACCCGCCTCTCCAGGGCCTTCAGCGACAGGCCGATGGCCACCAGGTGCTGGGCCGTGGAGTCGTGCAGTTCACGCCCGATCCGGCGGCGCTCATCCTGCTCGGCGCGAATGATGTCCTCCCTGGCCTTCGCCAGTTCGATCGCCTGCACCTCGGCCGCCGTGACGTCCGACGCCACGCCGATGACCCGCCGCACGCCGCCGTCCGGCGTGCGCGAAAACACCCGCGCCCGCGACCGGACAGTGATCCAGTTCCCGTCCTTGCCGCGCATCCGGAACTGCGCCTCGGTGACCTGCTGGTTCCCCAGCATCGCCATTTCGCTCAGATGCCGCTCCAACACCGGCAAGTCGCTTGGATGCAGCCGGTGCTGCACGTCGCCCAGACCAGCTCCGGCCGGCGACAGGCCCAGGCTCTCAGCCAACTCCGGATGAATGTACCGCGTCCGCCGCTGGCCGACGTCGTACACGTAGAGCATCCCCGTGCTGATCGGCCCCAGGTGATCGAACAGGGTCTCGCTGTGCGTGGTCAACTGGTGCGAGCGGCCCGGCGGGGCGATCGTCAGGATCACCTGCTCGACCCCGTCCTCGGCCCACTCCACCGGGTGGGCCCAGACGCGGCGTCCCTCCGGACAGTCGGCCGTGCGCCGGACATGCTCGATCCGACCCGCGCGGCCGGCCTGCACGCAGTCTTCGATCAAGGATTGCAGCCGGCGGCCGTCGGCGTCCCCGAACACCTCGCTAAGCCGCCGCCCCCGAGCTGAGGCGCCCGCCATGCCGGCGCTTTGACGAAAGTCTGGATTTGCGGAAATCAGTTGCGCCTGGCCGTTTCGGAGCTCGGCCAGCGCAACGCCCGCTCTTATTTTGTCACGCGCCCGCGGGCGCTGTAACGCGGCCGCAGCCGCGTCGTTCTGGGGTAACGCCATCGTCCGTCTCCCGCTTCCCTTGGCCCATAGGCTTCAGGAAGTCCCAAACTGCGGCGCCCATTCCCCCGACAAAAAAACACTCGCTAAAATACATGCCCAGGAGCAGTCGTATATGGGTGATCTTACGGATGCACTAACTAATCCAATGGGTGTATTCCCTAGGCACTATCACCTGGGGTGTTCAATGCTGAGGATTCTGATCGCTGACGATCACGAGATCGTCCGGCGCGGCATAAGGGATATTGTTGAGAGCCACCCCGGGTGGGAGGTGTGCGGAGAAGCATCAGATGGGCAGCACGCCGTGGAGCTTGCGGTCGCCCACCAGCCCGATGTCGCGGTTGTCGACGTGTCGTTGCCACTGATGAACGGCCTGGCCGTTACACGGCGTCTGCGGCAGGACTCGCCACAGACCAACGTCCTGCTTTTCACCATGCATGACGATGACGAGACCGTCAGCGGCGGCTTGGCCGCGGGGGCTCGCGGCTACCTCCTGAAGAGCGAGAGCGAACAGCACCTTGAGGCGGCGATCTCCGCACTGGGGGCAAATCGCCCGTATTTCTCCTCTTCGGTCTCCGAATTGCTGCTTGAGGCGGCAGTCAGCGAGCGCAAACGCTCCCGGCTGGAGAGCTTCACCATGCGCGAACTGGAGGTCGCCCAGCTCATCGCCGAGGGCAACTCCAACAAGCAGATCGCCCGCCAGTTGCTGATCAGCGTCAAGACGGTGGAGAGCCACCGCGCCGCAGCGATGCGCAAGGCCGGCGTGCGGACTGCGGCCGAGTTCGTCCGCTTCGGGATCAAACACAACCTGATCCAGCCTTAGGTCCCATACCGGCGGAGCCTGACATCGGGTTTGACCCGATGGCGGCGGCGGGCGGGCGCTGGGACGCTTCCTCTCAACAAGGAGGCGTCCACACTCATGGCGTCGCACTTCGAAACCAATCCATTCGACGTCCGGCGCGCCGCCGCCGATGGCGTCGTTCTCGGATTTCCGCTGCTGCTGGTCGATGCGGTGCGCCGCACGCATCCCGTCGGCATGAATCAGATTCTCGCCCTGCCCGACGATTGCAGCGCCATCGCGCCCGGCCTCGCGGACGATGACGAATTGATCGTGCGCGCCAGCGCCTGGATCGATCTCAGCGCTGGTCCGATCCTGCTGTCACTGCCCGACCTGGGCGGGCGGCATTGGGCGATCTCGCTGTTCGACGCCTGGGGAGAGCGCATCGCGCGGGTCGATCCGCGCACGCATCGCGGCGGCGTCACCCTGGCGCTGGCCGGACCGAAGTGGCGCGGCGAGGCCCCCGAGGATGTTGTCGCGCGGCGGTCCCACACAGACCTGGTCTGGGCGGTGATCCGCGTCGCCGCGCGCGACGCCGCCGATCTCGAGGCCGCCCGCGCCCTGCTGTCCAAGCTCGCCATCGCCGCCTCGGAGGACGACGCGCAAGCCCCGCACAGGCTGCACGGCCGGGTCGACGCGCCGCTGCAGTCGGCGCTGGACGCCCTGACCTCGCTCAGTCCCCACCGGCTGTTTCACCACCTGGCGCGGCTGCTGGACCGCTATCCCGCCGACGAGGGACGCGACACGGCCCCGTTGACCGCAATCGGCATGACCCCGGGGCTGGCCTTTCACCTGCCTGAAGAGCAGGCCCTGCGCGATGCGCTGACTCTCGGTGTCGCAGACGGCTTTGGCCGGGTGATCCATTCCGATACGCCGTCCGAGACGGCCGGCTGGAGACGCGCCACGCCCGGCGCGGACGATGCGGCGACCGCGATCCTGGCTTGCCTGGGCGCCGCCGCGCCAGAGGACATCCAGCATTGGATCTGCGACGTGGACAGCGACGGACGCCCGCTCATGGGCTCGGAGCCTTACATCCTGCGTTTTCCGCGCGGCGAAACCCCGCCGACCGACGGCTTCTGGACCCTGACCCTAGCCAGCCGCGCGCCCAGCGGCGCCCTGCGGCCCGACCGTCACTATCTCGACAGCCGCAACGACCTGGTCCTCGATCCGGACGGCGCACTGACCATCCGCGTCGAGCATCAGCCCCAGCCGCCGCAGTCGAACTGGCTGCCCGCGCCGCCGGGGCGCCTGCGGCTGCGCCTCAAGCTCTACTGGCCAAAGGCCACGGCTCTCGACGGGAGTTGGTCGCCGCCCGCACCAGAGCGCATCGGCGGCGTGCGCCGAACACCTTCTTCCAAACCTGAAAACCGGGAGTCCCCCCAATGAAGTACTTCCCCTGGCTCTCAGCCCTTGCCGCGGGCGCGCTGCTTGCCTCGCCGGCTCTCGCGCAGCAGACGACCGGCGCAGCGCCGGCCGCTCAGGCCGCGACCACTGATGACGACAACCCCATCGATCCCCAGGCGATCGAAGCCCTCAAGCGCATGAGCGCCTACCTCGGCACGCAGACCGCCTTCGAACTGGTCTCCGACGGCTCCATCGACGTGGTCCTCGACGATGGGCAGCGCCTGCAGTTCGGTGAACGCTCGACCTACAAGGTTCGCGCGCCGAACGGCTTCGTCATCGAGCGGGTCGGCGACTACAAGGACCGCCGGTTCACCTATGACGGCAAGCAGCTCACCGTCTCCTCGCCGCGCACCTCGTACTACGCCCAGGTCGACGCGCCCCCCACCATCCGCGAGACTCTCGCCGTGGCCAAGGACCGCTACGGCATCGAGCTTCCGCTGACCGACCTTTTCCGCTGGAGCGAACCCGGCGGCGGTCGCATCGACGAGGTGAAAGAGGCGATCTACGTCGGCCCAGCGAACATCGCCGGCACGCCGACCGACCACTACGCCTTCCGCGAGGCGGACCTCGATTGGCAGATCTGGATCGCCCAAGGCCCTGCCCCGGTCCCGCGCAAGGTCGTCATCACCGACCGCACCGATCCGAGCTCGCCGCAGTTCGTCACCACCATGACGTGGAACTTCAAGCCGACGTTCGACGCCCAGACCTTCGCCTTCAAGGCGCCGGCAGGCGCGATGCCCATCCGTCTCACCGCGCTGAACCAATAGGGAGAGATCCGCCATGTCAAAGTTCGGCAAAACCTCGCTCGCCGCCGCGGTGATGGCTGCGGCGCTTTTCCCCGTCCTGGCCGAGGCCCGTCCGGGCGGCGGAGGCGGCGGCCACCAGGTGCGCGGCTCGGCGCGGACCAGCGTTCACGGCGCCAAGCCGGCGGCGGCGCGCGCGCCAGCCCAGCGTCCCAACGCCAGCGCGAACCGGGCGGCGGCGTCCAATCGTGCGGCGGCCGGAAACGTGAACCGCTCCGGCAACGTCAACCGGTCCGGCAATGTGAACCGCGGCGGCAACAACCGGGTGAACACCGGCAACGTCAATGTCGGCAACAACGTCAACGTCAATGTCGACCACGACAACGGCTGGGGCTGGGATGACCGCGACTACCATCCCGTCGCCGCCGGCGTGGCTTTCGGAACCGCCGCGGCCGTCACGTCCGCCGCGCTCGGCTCGCGCTACTACTCGCTGCCGCCGGCCTGCTCGCCCTACCCCTACTCCGGCTACACCTACTACTCGTGCGGCGGGACCTATTACGCGCCCCGTTACGAAGGCGACACCGTGGTCTACGTGGTCGTCGACCGTCCCGGCTAGCATCCGTGCGCATCACAGTACTGGCGTGTTGTCTGGCGCTGGCCTCCCCAGCCCTGGCTGAGGAGGCGCTCGCCACCAAGCCGCCCAAGCCGTTCAGCGTCGTGGCCATGCCCATCCCGGTCTCCAATCCGGCGATCGGCAACGGCCTGGCGGTCGCCGCCCTCGGGATCTACACGCGCGACCAGGCCGACCCGCCCTGGATCACCGCGGTCGGGGGCATGTACAGCGACACCCACAGCTGGGCCGTCGCGGTCGGCCAGCAAGCCAACCTCCGCAACGACACCGTCCGCCTCACCCTCGGCGGCGGCGGCGGCGACTTCCATCTCGACTTCTACGGCGTCGGCGCCGGCGCGGGCGCGCGCAACCGCGCCATTCCGATCGAGCAGCAGGCCGCAGGCTTGCTGGCCGAAGCGCTGTTTCAGGTCCGGCCGCACACCTATGTCGGGGTTCGCTACCGAGGCGTCGCGGTCAAGACGACGTTGGAGCTCTCCGAGATCCCCTTCCCAGACCTGCAATTGCCGAAGTTCGAACTCGACAGCGCCCTGTCCTCGCTCGGCCTGGCCGCCGAGTACGACAGCCGCGACAGCGAGTTCGGCCCTCGCAAGGGGGCCTACGCCACGGCCCAGTTCCTGGTCGCGTCCAAGACCCTCGGCAGCGACTTCGACTACAACCGGTTCGAGCTGGCCGCCAACGCCTACCACGCCCTCTCCGACAAGGCGGTCGTCGCCGGACGGCTGGCGCTCTGCGACTCCGGGGACGGCGCGCCGTTCTACGATCTCTGCATGTTCGGCCAGAACAACGACCTGCGCGGCTACGATCCAGGCCGCTACCGTGACCACACGCTGGCCTCCGTCCAGGTCGAGTATCGGCGCGACCTCTTCTGGCGGTTCGGCGCGGTCGCCTTCGCCGGCGTCGGCGGCGTCGCCCCCTCATTCGACAAGCTCGGCAAGCTGCTGCCCGCCGCCGGCGTAGGACTGCGCTTCAAGGCCTCCAAGACCCACCGCGTCAACGCCAGCTTCGACGTCGCCTTCGCCGAGGACTCCCAGGCCTTCTACTTCTACATCGGCGAAGCCTTCTGACCTCCGGGTAATCCACGGCGCACATGAGGCGCCGACCTGATCACGGCGGTGATCGCGCAGTGGTGTGATGGCCTTGTCGGAACGCTCCTTCCCCTCCCCCCGGGGAACGATCCGTCAGTCGGGCCTGGCGCCCGGCCTCCTGGACAGGGCCCCGCGCCAAGGCGCGGGGCCTATCTTTCGTCGGCGCATTGTCAGGGTTTCGCCGGATCGCCAACCGCTGTTCCCGATGGTGAGATCGCGTTCTACCGCTTCCCCAGCAAGGATCCGCCGAATGCCCCAAATGCAGCGAAAGGCTCAGGCGCGCCCGCGCCACGCTCCCCGGCCGGGCATGGTCTGGATACCGGGCGGAGCCTTTCGCATGGGCTCTGACGTCCACTACGCCGAGGAGGCTCCGACCCGCCAGGTCGAGGTGGACGGCTTCTGGATCGACGAGCGCCCCGTGACCAATCGCGACTTCGCGGCCTTCGTCGAGGCTACAGGCTGGGTGACGATCGCCGAGCGCCCCGCCGATCCCGCCGACTATCCCGGCGCCGACCCGGCGATGCTCGCCCCCTCCTCGCTGCTGTTCACGCCATCGGCCGGCCCGGTGCCGCTGAACGACATCCGCGCCTGGTGGCGCTACACCCCCGGCGCCGACTGGCGCCATCCCTATGGCCCAGACAGCTCGCTCGAGGGCCTCGATGACCACCCCGTGGTCCACGTCGCCTGGGCCGACGTCGAGGCCTTCGCCCAATGGCGCCAGGCCGAGCTGCCCACCGAGGCCGAATGGGAGTTCGCCGCCCGCGGCGGGCTCGACGGCAAGGTCTACGCCTGGGGCGACGCCTTCGAACCGGGCGGGCGGCCGATGGCCAAGACCTGGCAAGGCAAGTTCCCCTTCGAGAACCTGGACAAGACCGGCTGGCCCCGAACCTCGCCGGTCGGCTCCTATCCGCCCAACGGCTATGGCCTGCTCGACATGATCGGCAACACCTGGGAGTGGACCTCCGACTGGTGGTCGACCCATTCGACCGAGCCGGTGAAGGGTTGCTGCGCGACCAGCCGCTCACAGGCCGCCCTGGAAGCCAGCTATGATCCCAACCAGCCGGACATCCGCATCCCGCGCAAGGTGCTCAAGGGCGGCTCCCACCTCTGCGCGCCCTCCTACTGCCGGCGTTACCGCCCGGCGGCGCGCCACGCTCAGCCGGTGGACACCTCGACCAGCCACGTCGGCTTCCGCTGCATCGTCCGCCCCTAGGACGGGATGAGATAGGTCACCACGAAGCGCAGGCCCCAGTCGGGCCCGCCATCGGGCTTCTCGACATAGTAGCGGCCGAAGATCCCCGCCTGGATGCGCTGTTCGCCCAGCTTGTACATGTGGGTCACGCCGACGTTCAGCGGCACGGTCCACTGCTCGCGCGTCCAGTCGTAGGTGCTCTCCAGATTGAACACGATGCCTGTAGTGCTCGGGAACGTGTAGTTGAAGAACGGCTGAAGCAGGGTGGAGTTGGTCTCTTCGTTGCTTTCCGCATCGCTCAGCGACCAGAGCTGCGTCGCCAGGACGCCATAGGTCATGTGGCCGTCCTGCTTGAGAACCAGACCCGCCGGTCCCGCCGCCCATTGGCCCGACCCGAGCCCGTCGGTCCCCGTCGGGTAGAATACCGCCGGACCGAAGCCTACCGTCGTCCCCTGCGTCTTCGGCGAGAAGAAGAAGGTCTGCAGGGTGTCGCCGAACCCCAGCGCATCGCCCCCGGCCGGCGTCGTCTGCGTCTGCGAGACGATCGGCACGATCGTCCGAACGATCAGGTTCCAGTCCTCGGTCAGGTGAATGGGAACCACCGGCTGGATGTTCAGCGTCACCCGCTCGCCGTCCGCGGGGCCGTAGCAGCAGTCATAGTTGAACTGGAACGGCAGGCTGACGAGGTCCGCCACCGGGTTGGCCAGCTTCTTGGCCAGATCGGCGTCGGAATCCTGGGCGGCGGCCAGGCCGGGCGCGGCCATCACGGCCGCTCCCATCATTGCGATGAACTTCATGCCGGCGCTCTCCCCAGCCGGAGCATGCCGCCCGCGGTAGCGCCGCCGGGCGTGCTGCTGACGGTGTCTATGTGACGAACCCCGGAGGCGCCCAGGCTCGTCCGGCCCTCCGCCGGGTGTGCGATGCAGGCCAAGGCCGCGCCGACCAGCAGATAGCGGCCGATATTGAGGGACTTGCCGCTCATGGGGTCGCTCTCGCCAGCATCAAACAGCCCTCCGTCATGTCGCCTGACGGTTTCACCCGCGCTCGCCCCCCCCGGCTATCGGGTCCAACCCTGACAGCGGGCGCGGGTTTGGCGCATCAAGCGGGTCGCACGTCCCCTCGGACGGCGCGGAGGCGTCCGGCGCCTAGGACCGCGGTGTCAGGGTTTCCCCGATGGTCGGCCTCGCCGACCTCGGCTTGGTTGCCCCCATGGAAGCCGTCCTCCAAGAACTGGCCACCTACGTCGCGCTGATCGCCGAGATGGTCTGCGTGCTCTGCATCGCCATCGGCGTGCTTGAGGGCGTCTACCTGGCGGGGCGCTACATGGTTGCGTCCTCGTCCTCGGCCTCGCCCGCCGTCACGCGACGGCAGGTTTGGACCCGCTTCGCGCGCTGGATCATCCTGGCGCTGGAGTTCGCCCTCGCCGCCGACATCGCCCGCACCGCAATCGCCCCGACCTGGGACGACATCGGCCAGCTCGCCGCCATCGCGGTCATTCGGACCGCACTCAACTATTTCCTCGAACGCGACCTGGAAGCCTTCACCCGGCAAGAAGCCGCCCCCGAGATCGAGAAGTAGGGCGCTGGCCTCTCCCGCCTTCCGGCGCGGGGCGTCAGCCGCCCCTTAAGCTCAGCCGAGGGTTTGACCTGATTGGCGCCTGCGGGCCGGGGTCGGACATTTCCGCAACGAGGCGAGGCCTCGGTTCGGATCGACAGATGGGAAAGCTCCAATGCGTAGCGGCGTCCTGAAATCCCTGGCCCTCAGCGCGAGCCTCGCGGCCGCCTCCCTGACCCTGGCGGCGTGCGAAAGCCCCGGCGGCCAGGTTTCCGTTCTCAAGAGCGACGCGGTCGCCGTCGTGCCTGGCTCGAGCTGGGCCTGGGCGCCGGGCGCGCAGCCAGGATCAGGCGATCCACGGATCGACAACGACATCATTCAGAACCGGGTCAAGGCCGCCGTCGAGGGCGCGCTGGCGGCCCGGGGCTATCGTCAGGTCTCTGATCCCGCGTCCGCGGCCTTACTGGTTCAGTACCATATCGGCCTGCAGAACCGGACCGAGACGCGGGTGGACACCTTCGGCGGTCCGACCCGCGGCCCCGCCGCCTGCGGCATCCGCGGCTGCATCGGCGGCTTCGGCTGGGGCATGTACGGCCCGCCGATGGACGTCGATGTCCGCAACATCAACTACGTCGAAGGCACCGTGATGCTGGACCTCATAGACCGGGCCAGCGGCAAGCTCGCCTGGCGCGCCACCTCGCAGAAGCGGCTCGATCAGAGCGACGCCAACCAGGCCGGGGTCAGCGCCATCTTCACCGACATGGTCAGAAGCCTTCCCTGACCTGACCTCGTTCCCCCTGTAGGCCGCGGAGGCGGCTGGACCATGGAAGCCATCAAGCAGATCCTGCCCCTCCTGCTCACCCTCAGCCTCGCCGGCCTGGTGCTGACAGTCGGCCTCAAGGCCCGGGTGAGCGACCTCCTCTATGTGATCCGGCGGCCGGCCCTGCTGGCCAAGGCCGTTCTGGCGGTCATGATCATCCCGCCGCTCGCCGCCGCCGCCTTGGTCTGGCTCCTGCCGCTCGAACCGGTGGTGAAAGCCGGGCTCATGCTGATGGCGATATCGCCCGTCCCGCCGCTGGTGCCGGGCAAGGAGCTCAAGATCGGCGCGCGCAAGGAGTACGCCTACGGCGTCTATGTCGCCATGGCGCTGCTGACCATCGTCGCGGTGCCGCTGGTCTTCGACCTGGCCGCGCGCATCTTCGGCCACGGCAGGATGCTGCCGTTCCACCTCATCGCCTCCACCGTCGCGACCGGCGTCCTGGTCCCCCTGGCCCTGGGCATGATCGTCCGGCGCATCGCCCCAGACTTCGCCGAGCGCGCCGCTCCCTGGGTCTACAGGCTGAGCATGCTGCTGGTCGTGCTGGTCTTCGCGCCCATTCTCGCGGCGATCTGGCCGGCGCTTCGGCAATTGATCGGCGACGGGGCCATGGTGGCGATGGCGGCGCTCACCCTGATCACCCTGATCGGCGGCCATCTGCTCGGCGGCCCTGCCGACTACGACCGCGGGACCCTCGCGGTGGCCAGTTCCGTCCGCCATCCCGGCATCGCCATGCTGATCGCCAACACCGCCTTCGACGACAAACGCGTCACCGCCGCCGTGCTGCTCTACCTGCTGGTCAGCATGATCCTCGGGGCGTTCTACGCAGTCTGGTTCAAGCACCGCTATCCGGCCGCGCGCCCGGCCTGAGCCCTCGCGGTTCGCCTACGGCCCATTGCGGGTTTGCACTGATATCGGCCTCCGGGCGCCGGGCGCATTGTGACGCTGAACTTTCGTCAGGGAGCCCCCACCATGACCCGCCGTGTCGTCGTCACCGCGCTCGCCGCCCTTTGCCTGCTCGGGAGCGCAGTTCCCCAGGCGCTCGCCGCCTCGCCGCCCGCCACCTGGGACGGCCTCAGCAACGTGAAATCCAAGCGGTTCGATGCGGCCTACGTGCTGCCGGGCTCGGATTTCCGCGTCTACACCAAGGTCATGATGGACCCGACCGAGGTCGCGTTCCGCAAGAACTGGGTCCGCGACTACAACAACGAAGCGATGGACCTCTCCCAGCGCATCGACAAGGACGACGCCCAGAAGATGCTCGATGCGGCCCGCACGGGCTTCGAGAAGGTGTTCATCAAGGCCTACAACGACGCCGGCTATCAGGTCGTCACGGCCCCGGGTCCCGACGTCCTGCGCGTGCGCACGGGCGTCGCCAACCTCTACGTCGCCGCGCCTGACCGCCCCACCGCCGGGCGCTCGCGCACCTTCAGCGACGAGGCGGGCTCGGCCACCGTCGTGATCGAAGTGCGCGACTCCGAGACCGGCGCCCTTCTCGGCCGCGCGGTCGACTCCCGCATCGCCGGCGACACCGGGCCGTTCATGCGCAACAGCGTCACCAACCGCGCCGACTTCACCGAGCTGTTCCAGCGCTGGGCCAAGATCAGCATTGAGGCCATGGCCGAACTGAAGGCCATGTCGCCGATCCCGGACAACCCGACGGCTGCACGCTAGCGGCTACTGCGCCCAGGCGCGGCCGATCTCCGCCAGCGGCACGCAGCCGCGATACTCGCCCGGCACCGGGTCGTAGTTCAGCGCCAGCGTCGCCCCTGGCTCGGACGTGAAGTAGCCGATCGTCACGTACTCCTTCAGCACCGAGAAGAAGTGCCGCGGCTTCCACGCCTTGCGGGCGGCGGCGGCCTCCTGGTCGTACCGCGTCAGGATCTGCGCCTGCTGCTCCGGCTTCAGCGCCGCGAACACAACGCCGTGCGCGGCCCGCGCGTCGGCGTCCACCTGCGTCAGCCCGGCCTTCAACAGGTCGGCCTGCGCGGGCGGCAGGTAGGTGGCGATGGTGCGGTCGACGAACTGCGGAACCTTCGCCTCGCGGGCGCCCGGCGTGTCGGTCTTGGGCACGATCAGTTCGGCGATGGCGTCCAGCGCGCGCGCCTGCTCGGCGTCGAGCGCCGTGGGCGTCCAGGCCAGCGGCGGCAGGGCCGCGGCCACCGGGCCGGCGAAGCCGACCGACACCATGCCCATGGTCAGGGCCAGGCCCCGGAAAGCGTCGCGTCGATTCAGCATCACAGCTCTCCCTTCCGCTTGGCCTGCACCGCGTGATCGACCGCCCGGGCGGTCAGCGCCATGTAGGTCAGCGACGGGTTCACGCACGAGGCCGAGGTCATCGCCGCGCCGTCGGTGACGTAGACGTTCTTGCACTCGTGGACCTGGTTGTGCGCGTTCAGCACCGAGGTCTTCGGATCGCGGCCCATCCGCGCCGTACCCATTTCGTGAATGCCCAGACCCGGCGAATAGCCCATGTCGGCGGCCTGCACGTTCTTGAATCCGGCGGCCTCCAGCATCTCGACCGCGGCCGCCTGCATGTCCTTACGCATGGCCTTTTCGTTGTCGCGGATCGTCACCTTCGCCGACAAGGTCGGCAGGCCGTACTTGTCCTTCACCGCCTGGTTCAGCGTCACGCGGTTGTCCGCATAGGGCAGCATCTCGCCGAAGGCCCCCAGCGACATGATCCACGGCCCCGGCTGGGTCAGCGCGGCCTTGCGGCTCGCGCCGAAGCCCTCGCCGCCGAGGTCGCGGTCCCAGGTCGGCCGCGAGGCGCCGCCCTGGTAGCCATAGCCGCGGATGAAGTCCTTCCGCGCGGTCGCCGCATCGCCCAGGTTGCGGAAGCGCGGCACATAGATCCCGTTCGGCCGCCGGCCCGAATAGTACTTGTCGGCGAACTCCTCGACGTCGGCCTTGGCGCCGACCCGGAAGTGGTGATCCATCACGTTGCGGCCGAGCTGGTCGCTGCCGTTGCCAAAGCCGTTCTCGAACCGCGAACTCGTCGAGTTCATCAGGATCCACGTCGAGTTCAGAGCCGAGGCGCAGAGGAAGATCACCTCCGCGTAGAACTCCTCTTCCTTCAGGGTCTCGGCGTCGAGGATCCGCACCCCGCTCGCCTTGCCGGCCTTGGCGTCATAGATCAGCGACGTCACGATCGAGTTCGGCCGCAGGTTCAGATTGCCCGTGCGCTCGGCCGCCACCAGCGTCGCCGAGTTCGAGCTGAAGTAGCCGCCGAACGGGCAGCCGCGCATGCACATGTTGCGGTGCTGGCACTTGCTGCGCCCCAGGCTCAGCTGCTCTTCGGTCGGCTCGGTCAGGTGCGCCGTGCGCCCCATGGTGATCCGCCGCTCGGCGAACCGGCCCTCGACCCGCGACTTGAAGGCGGTCTCGACGCAGTTCATCTCCATCGGCGGCTGGAACTGGCCGTCCGGCAGATGCGCCAGCCCCTCCTTGGCGCCCGAGACGCCGATGAAGCGCTCCACATAGTCGTACCAGGGAGCCAGGTCCTCGTAGCGGATCGGCCAGTCGACCGCGATCCCGTCACGGGCGTTGGCCTCGAAGTCCATCGGACTGTGGCGATAGCTCTGCCGGCCCCAGGTCAGCGATCGCCCCCCCACCTGATAGCTGCGGATCCAGTCGAACGGCGCTTCTTCGGTGTACGGGTTCTCGTCGTCGCGGACGAAGAAGTGCTTGGTGTACTCGGTGATCGTGTAGCCGGTCCGCGACTGGACGGGATAGGTGGCCTTCAACTGCGAGGCCGGCAGCTTGCCCTGCGGGTACTTGGTGTCCCACGGATCGGTCATCGCCGTCGGATAGTCCTCCAGGTGCCGGACCATCGGCCCGCGCTCCAGGACCAGGGTCTTCAGACCCTTTTCCGTCAGCTCCTTGGCGGCCCAGCCGCCGGTGATGCCGCTGCCGACGACGATGGCGTCATAGGTGTTTTCCTGGCGCGAACGGCCGCTCAGATTGGCCATGTCTCCCCCCTAGCACACGCCCGGCGGCGCGATCCGCCCGGCTTATTGCGCACCCGTCCACGATGAATCGCTTCGCGGCCCGACTGCGCCTTTTCAGGCTCCCAGGTTCCATGAAATGGGTTACATTGCAAGCAGACAAGGGAACGCCGGAACGCGCGTCCACATCCATCGGGAGGGAACCCCATGCACTTACGCCGCCTGACCGCGCTATGCTGTCTTGTGACCGCCCTGTCGTTCGCGGGCCAATCTCAGGCGCAGGACAAGGCGGCGTGGCGCCCGATCTTCGACGGCCGCACGCTCGATGGCTGGACGCCCAAGATCGCCGGCTTTCCCGTGGGCGAGAACTTCGCTCAGACCTTCGTCGTCCAGGACGGCGCCATACGCGTCTCGTACGCCGGCTATGACGGCAAATTCGGCGGCCGCTTCGGCCATCTGTTCTACAAGACCCCGTTCAGCGCCTACCGCCTGCGGCTGAACTACCGGGTGCTCGATCCGGCCCTGCCCGACACCCCGGCCTGGGCGCGCAGCAACAGCGGCGTGATGTTCGCCAGCCAGAGCCCGCAGAGCATGAGCCTGGCCCAGCCCTTCCCCATGTCGGTCGAGTTCCAGATCCTTGGACGCGACGGCGAAGGCCACCGCCCCACCGGCGCGGTCTGCACGCCCGGGACCAGCATCGCCTTCGACGGCGTGAAGGCCAAGGAACACTGCGTTCCCTCCAAGACCGCGCCCACCATCGCCAACGGGACCTGGACCAGCCTCGAGCTCGAGGTGCTGCCGAGCGGCCAGGTCACCCAGAAGATCGACGGCGCCGTGGTCCACCAGTACGCCGACGTCGCCCTCGACCCGACCGACAGCTTCGCCGCCGTCGCCCGCCCCTACTTCGCCGACCACGCCAAGACCGAGGGCTACATCGCCCTGCAGAGCGAGGGCCACCCCATCGAGTTCAAGGACATCGAGGTGCAGGAGCTGCGCTGACTCCAATGTCATCCGGTTTCGGCCACCGGCCGAAGACCGGACGACAGCAGGCGATGGCCCGCCCGTCAGTTCTTCATCGCGCCCAGATACTCGACCAGCGCCGCGCGCTGGACGGCGTCCGGCGCGCCGACCAGCATCTTGGTGCCAGGCACGCTTTTGGCCGGCGCCTTCAGGTAAGCGTCGAGCGTGGCCGCGTTCCAGACCAGCTTCGAGCTCTTCATCGCCGCGCTGTAGGCATAGCCGGGCAGCGTCCCAGCCTTGCGCCCGGCGACGCCGGCCAGCGGCGGCCCCATCTTGCCCGGCGCCGGTGCGATCGAATGGCAGACCGCGCAGCGTTGCTTGAACACCGCCTCGCCCGAAGGCGCGGCCGACGCCGCGCCCGCCGCCAGGCTCGCGGCCAGGATGATCGCCAATCTCATGCTGAAAACTCCAGGCTTACAGGCCGAGCAGCCGCCGGTTGCGATCGCCGTCGGGGGCGCTGCCGGCGAAGTCGTCGAACGCCCGCTCGGTGACGCGGATGATGTGGTCGCGAATGAACTTGGCGCCCTCGCGCGCGCCGTCCTCGGGGTGCTTCAGCGCGCACTCCCACTCCAGCACCGCCCAGCCGTCATAGTCGTACTGCGCCATCTTCGAGAAGATCGCCTTGAAGTCGATCTGCCCGTCGCCCAGCGAGCGGAACCGGCCCGGCCGCTCGACCCAGCCCTGGTAGCCGCCATAGACGCCCGAGCGCGCGTCCGGCCGGAACTCGGCGTCCTTCACGTGGAAGGCGCGGATGCGCTCGTGATAGCGGTCGATGTAGCCCAGATAATCCAGCTGCTGCAGCAGCAGGTGGCTCGGGTCATAGAGGATATTGGCCCGCGCGTGCCCGCCCACCTCGTCCAGGAACCGCTCGAAGGTCGCCCCGTCGTGCAGGTCCTCGCCCGGATGGATCTCGTAGCAGACGTCGACGCCCTGTTCCTCGTAGGCGTCGAGGATCGGGCGCCAGCGGCGGCCCAGCTCGGCGAAGGCTTCCTCCACCAGGCCCGCCGGCCGCTGCGGCCACGGATAGAAGTACGGCCAGGCCAACGCGCCCGAGAACGTCGCATGCGCCTTCAGCCCCAGCCGCCGGCTGGCGATCGCCCCGGCCTTGACCTGCCCCACCGCCCAGGCCTGCCGCTCGGCCGGCTTGCCGCGCAGCTCCGGCGGCGCGAAGCCGTCGAACAGCTCATCATAGGCCGGATGCACGGCGACCAGCTGGCCCTGCAGGTGGGTCGACAGCTCGGTGATCACCAGGCCGTGCTCGGCCAGCACCCCGGCGACCTCGTCGCAATAGGTCTGGCTCTCGGCGGCCCGCGCCAGGTCGAAGAACGAGTCCGCCCCGCCGGTCGGCATCTGCACGCCGACATAGCCCATCGACGCGACCCACTTGGCCATCGTGTCCAGCTTGTCGAACGGCGGCTCGGCGCCGATGAACTGGGCCAGGAAGATCCCGGGACCTTTGAGCGTCTTCATGCGGCGTCTCCTGACAGCGCGACCCAGCCCTGGCCGGCGGCGCTGGCGCTCACCGCGCGCTCGACGAAGGCCATGCTGCGCACGCCCTCGCCGATGTCCGGGACCAGACCCGCGCCCGGCGCCCCGGCGGCGACGGCGCCCGCGAAGTCACGATAGATGTTGGCGAAGGCCTCGATGAAGCCTTCGGGATGTCCGGTCGGGATGCGCGAGCCGGCCTGCGCCGCCTGCCCCAGGTAACCCGAGGCCGCGTGCAGGATCTGGGTCGGCCCGTCCAGCCAGTCGACGACCAGCTCGGTGTGGCGCTCGTGCGACCAGGTCAGGCCGCCCTTCTCGCCATAGACCTTGATGGTCAGGCCGTTGCGCGCGCCCGCCGAGATCTGCGAGGCGATCAGCACCCCGCGCGCCCCGCCGCCAAAGCGCAGCAGCACGTTGCAGTCGTCGTCCAGCGTCCGGCCCGGCACCACGGCGGCGAGATCGGCGCACAGCCGCTCGACCCGCGCCCCGCTCACGAACTCGGCCAGGTTGAACGCGTGCACGCCGATGTCGCCAATCGCCCCGCCCACCCCGGCCTGGGCCGGGTCGGCCCTCCAGCCGGCCTGCTTGTCGCCCTCGCGTTCGATCGGCCGCGACAGCCAGCCCTGCGAGTACTCGACGATGATCTTGCGCACCGCGCCCAGGTCGCCGCGGGCGACGATCTCGCGCGCCTCGCGGACCATCGGATAGCCGGTGTAGACAAAGGTCAGGCCGTACAGCCGGCCCGACGCCGCCACCACGCCCGCCAGGTCCTGCGCCTGCGCAAGGTTCAGGGTCGCCGGCTTGTCGCTGATCACATGCATCCCGGCCCGCAGCGCCGCGGCCGCCACCTCGAAGTGCAGGTGGTTGGGCGTCACGACCGCCACCAGCTGCGCCCCGTCGGGGCGGGCGGCCTCGGCCTCCAGCATCTGGCGATAGTCGCCATAGACCCGGTCCGGCGCCACGCCCCAGGCCTGGGCGGCCTGGGCGCTCTTGCCCGCATCGCGGCTGAACACCCCTGCGGTCAGCGCGATCGCGCCGTCCAGCTCGGCGGCCATGCGGTGCACCGGGCCGATGAACGAGCCGGGACCGCCGCCGACCATCGCCAGCCGCAGGGGAACTCCATGCGTCATCAAGCGACCACGCTCGCCAGGTAGTCGTGGCTGATCTTCGTGGACTCGATGCGCGGATGGGCGAACGGCGCCTCCTGCTCGACGAAGAAGTGGCGCACGCCCGAGTCATAGGCCGCCGGCAGCAGCTTCTTCCAGTCGATCATGCCGCTGCCGACCTCGGTCGGGTCCTGCTTCAGCGCGAAGTTCGCCGTGGTGCTCGCCTTGATGTCCTTCACATGCATCAGGGTGAAGCGGCCCTTGTGCTGCTTCAGCAGCGCGAACGGGTCGTACCCGGCGGCCATGACCCAGCCGGCGTCCATCTCGAACGTCACCAGCGCCGGGTCGGTCTCCTTCAGCAGGATGTCCATGCCGGTCGTCCCGCCGACCGGCGCGAACTCGTTGTTGTGGTTGTGATAGCCGACGGCGATGCCGGCGCTCTTCAGCGCCTCGCCCTTCTTGTTCAGGAAGTCGGCGTTCCACTTCCAGTCGTCGACGGTCATCTGGCCGGCCATCCGGCTCAGGAACGCCGCGCCGTTCTCGCCCTCGTTCGGCTTCAGCTCGAAGCGGTCGGGAATGTAGAACAGCGGCATCACCGCCGACTTGACGCCCAGCACATTAAGGTCGTCGGCCAGCTTGGCCAGGTCGCCGCTGAAGCTCTGCGCGCCCATCGCCCGCCCCTGGATGTGGGCGCTGCTGGTGGTCAGCCCGGCGCGATCCATCGCCGCCTTCATGTCCGCCGCGGTCCTGCCCAGCAGACCGGCCAGCTCGATGTCGCGGTAACCGATCTTGGCCACCTGGGCCAGGGTGCCGTCCAGGTCCTTCGCCGCGTCCGGGCCCAGCGTATAGAGCTGCAGCCCGATCGGCAGGTCGTGGCGCTTGAAGAACGGGCCTGCCGCCGCGTTCGCACTCGTCGCATATCCAGTCATGACCGCTCCCATTCCTGCCAGTCCCGCCAGCACACTGCGCCGCTGAAATCCTTGTGTCATCTCGGTCTCCTTCTCGCGCAGCCGTCAGTGCGGCGCGGCGATGCTGGTTGTCAGGGGCTGGTCGCCGGCCGGCTCGGCGGCGACCGGTCCGCGGGTCGGCGGACGGAAGAACAGGGCCAGCAGCACCACCGCCGCCAGCGCCAGACCCGTCGGCACCATGAACAGGGCCGGATAATCGACCCCCGTGCGCGCCACGCCGTCGGCGCCGGTGACGCTGGTCGTCAGGCGGCCCATCAGCGCCGGGAACAGGAAGCTCGCCACCACATTGCCGACCCCCAGGATCAGCAGGTTGAACAGCCCCTGGGCGCTCGAGCGCACGTCCTTGGGGAACACCGCATCGACGAAGATGTACACGGTGGCGAAGAAGAAGGCGTAGCAGATCCCGTGCAGCAGCTGCACGGCCACGATCACCGGGATGCTGTCGGCGAAGAAGGCGAACACCGCGAACCTCGCCGCATGGCCCAGGATGCCGACGATCATCGTCACCTTCCAGCCCAGCCGGATCAGCACCCGGCCCAGCAGGAACATGGTCAGGATCTCGGCCACCTGGCCCAGGCTCAGCACCACCATCGACAGGTTGCCGGCGATGCCGACGCGGTCCGTGAGGAAGGCGTCCGAGACCACGAAGTAGCCGTTGTGGATCACGGAATCGATGAAGGTGACGATGAACAGCACCAGCACGAACGGCGTTCCCAGCAGGGTCAGCGCCCGGCGCCAGGCCAGCTTATCGATCCCCGGCGCATCCTTGCGCGGCGGCGTGTGCGGCAGGGTCAGGGAGTAGGCCGCGGCGACGAAGGAGACGGCCGCCGCCACCAGGAAGATCCAGCGCACCTGATCTGCGGTCGCATGCGCGCCCAGCAGGAACACGAACGGCCAACTGACCATCACCCAGCCGACCGTGCCGCCCATCCGCACGGCCCCGAAGTCAGCCGCCGGATCGCGCAGGTTGGCGAAGGCGATCGAGTTCGAAACCGACAGCGTCGGCACATAGAGCAGGCTGTAGATCAGGTAGCAGGCGAAGAACGGCCAGAAGCTGGTCGAGAACGCCACGCCCACCAGGGCCAGGCCGCCGATCAGGTGGCTCGCCGCCAGGAACCGCTCGGCCGAGAAATTGCGGTCCGCGAACTGGTTGGAGAAGAAGATCCCGACCAGGGCCGCCACGCCCCAGGAACTGCCGACCAGCGACTGCTGCCAGGGCTCGAAGCCCAGCATGGTCATGTAGGGGAACAGCTTGGGCGCCCACGCGCCCCAGATGGCGAGCTGCAGCACCATCATCAGGAACAGCCGCACGTTGGTGGTCATCTTCCTGGCCCTCCCCGACCGGCTCTCACGGCGGCGTTTACGGCCCTGAATCGGCCGCCGCTCGCGCTGATGTAATCGAAATCATCGATAACAGCCGCCCTATCGTGCGGCAACTGCAATGTGCGGGCCTCCCTGGCCAACCTGCGCCTTGAAATGAGGTCGGCTTCTCGCCAGTGTCGCGCCGATGCCTACCATTCAAGATGTCGCCCGCGACGCGGGGGTCTCCACCGCGACGGTCTCCAGGGTGTTCAGCGCCCCCGAACTCGTTCTGGAAGGCACCCGGCAGAAGGTGATGGAGGCGGTCAACCGCCTCGGCTACGAGCCGAACTTCGCGGCCAAGAGCCTGCGTACCCTGCGCACCGAGAAGATCCTGGTCACCGTGCCGGACATCTCGAACCCGTTCTTTTCACGGGTCATCCGCGGCGTCGAGGAGGCCGCCCACGCCGCCGGCTACTCGGTGCTGCTCGGCGACACCCGCCACCAGGAGGAGCGCGAGGAGCAGTACGCCACCATGCTCCGCCGCAAGGAGGCCGACGGCCTGATCTTCCTGGGCCATCGCCTGCCCGACACCCTGGTCGACATGGTCGCGGCGATGGGGCTGCGCACGCCCATCGTCAACGGCTGCGAGTTCGCCCCCGACCTCGGCGTCGCCAGCGCCCACATCGACAACAGCGGCGCGGCCAGCGAGGTGATGGATCACCTCTATGGCCTGGGTCACACCCGCGTCGGCGTCATCACCGGCCCGCTCGCCAGCCCGCTCAGCGCCGACCGCCTGGCCGGTGTCCGCGCCGCCGCCGAGCGCCACGGCCACGCCGGGGCGCTGCAGGTGGTCACCGGCGACTTCACCATCGAGTCCGGCCTGCGCCAGGCCGGCGCCCTGCTCAACAAGCCCCGCCGCCCGACCGCGATCTTCTGCTTCAGCGACGAGATGGCCATGGGCGCGCTGGAGGCGATCCGCCGCCGCGACCTCAACTGCCCGCGTGACGTCTCTCTGGTCGGTTTCGACGACATCCGCTTCGCCGAGTACCTCGCCCCCCAGCTCACCACCGTCAGCCAGCCAATGGACGAGATCGGCCACGAGGTCGTGCGCCTGCTGCTCGACATCCTCTCCGGCCGCGCCACCACGCTCCAGCAGGTGACCCTCCCCCACCGCCTCATCGTCCGCTCCAGCACCGCCCCGCCCTCAGCGGTTTAGAGGCCGCCGCCCCGAAATCCGCGCCGCTGTCGCTTCCGCGTCGGGCGTTCGTCAGGTCGCTGGCGGGTGGTTGACGGGCCCGTGGCGTGGAGGCCCAATGCCGCTTCCTTCACGGTCGGGGCGATCTCCGACGAGGACTTTGGACATGCTGATCCAGAAGCTGCGGCTGCAAAAGGGCTGGTCCCAGGAACAGCTCGCGGAAGTATCGGGCCTCAGCGTCCGCACCATTCAACGGCTCGAGCGCGGCCAACCCGGCAGCCTGGAGTCGATGAACGCCCTCGCGGCGGTCTTTGAAACAGACCTCGACCGCTTGAAGGAGCCGTCCATGGATTCGCCGCAATCCGACGTGAGGCCCGACGAGGCCCTCGCCCTCGCCCACGTGCGCAAGGTCAAAGGGTTCTACGTCCACCTCACCCAATACCTGATCGTCATCCCCATCCTCGCGGCCATCAACCTGGTCAGCTACTCAAGCTACCTGTGGTTCGTCTGGCCGGCGCTCGGCTGGGGTCTCGGGGTCGCCGCTCACGGCGCCTCGGTGTTCGGCGCCGTCCCGTTCCTCGACGGGGCCTGGGAACGGCGGCAGGTCGAAAAGTACCTCGGGCGCAAGCTCTAGACCCAGGCAGAACAAGGCCGCGCACGGTCATCCACAAGCGACTCTCACGTTCGAGTGAACCTTTGCGCTCGCTCGGCGCTATCCCTGGGTAACGGAATTGAGAGGTAACTGACGTGCGAAATCTGATGCTTATCACGGCCGGCGCCGCTGCCCTGATGCTCACCGCCTGCAACAGCCCGCAGGATCAGGCTGCGGAGAAGCAAGCCGACGCGCTCGAAGCGCAGGCCGCCGCCACCCCGAACGAAGCGGTCGAGAAGCAACTCAACGCCCAGGCCGACGCGGTCGAACAACAGGCCGGCAACGCCGACGGCGGCGCGACCACGGCCAACACTCCGGACACCAGCCCCTCCAAGTAGGGCGCAAAACGGCGACCAGGGCGCAACGCCCTCGGTCGCCCCTCCGCCCGCCTTCCCCAACATCGCCGCTTTCGGGGCGGTCGCGACGCGACTAGGCTCCCTTTCAGGGTCCTAAGAGACCGTTGGGAGAAGCGTCAGTCATGGTTCCTGCATTCGCGCACGCGGTTGAAATCGAGAGCAGCCTCGAACTGTTGGCCGAGCTTTGCGAGGATCCGACGCCGATCGTCTACAAGCGGCTGTTTGAGCTCCAGCCCCACATGGAGCCCTATTTCTGGCGCGACACCACCAACGCCATCAAGGGCGAGATGCTGTCGCGTACCTTCGCCGCGATCCTCGATTTCATCGGCGAGCGCCGCTACGCCGACCACATGATCGAGACCGAGATCATCACCCACGAGGGCTACGACGTCCCGCGCGAGGTGTTCGCCACCTTCTTCACGGTCGTCCGCGACGCGGTCCGCGACGTGCTCGGCCCGGCCTTCACGCCGCAACTGGCCGCGGCCTGGGACGCCCTCCTCGCCGAGATCGACGTCTACGTCCAGGCCACCCCGCGCAACGACGTCGTCAGCGCCTATCACACCTCCCGCGTCGAAGCCTTCCAGCGCGGCGAAACCCTGACCTAGGCTCAAAAGCTACATCGCCGACCTCAGCCGCCGCGACCAGAGGGCGCACGCCGTTCGGCGAACCAAACTTGAAAACGCATCGCAATTGCAATAACCGGACCTGATTGTCAGACATCGGGGCGGAATTTCGAATGCTCAAGCTACATCATTCGGTCGTCGCCAGCCGGCGCTCGGCGTCGCTGCTGGTCTTGGCCGCCGCCATGCTCGTCCCCGTCGCCGCCACGGCGGAAGAGGCGGCCGACGAAAAGAAGGAAGTCGAGGCCCTGGTCGTCTATGGCCGCGGCGCCACGGCGAACACCACCGCGACCGGCCTGGACCTCACCCCGCGCCAGACGCCCCAGTCGCTCAGCATCATCACCCGCCAGCAGATCGAGGATCAGGGCGCCTTCAAGGTGACCGACGTGCTGGCCTACACCACCGGCATCTCGCTGAAGGCCGTCGACCGGGGCCGCAACCAGCTCTCGGCGCGCGGCTTCGAGATCAGCAACTTCCAGATCGACGGCGTCCCGTTCGAGAACGGCAATGTCGGGCTAGAGGAAACCAGCACCGCGATCTACGAGCGGGTCGAGGTGGTGCGCGGCGCCACCGGCCTGCTGCAGGGCGCGGGCGAGCCGTCGGCTTCCATCAACCTGATCCGCAAGCACGCCGACGCGCGCGAGTTCACCGGCGAGCTCACCCTGGAAGCCGGTTCCTGGAACACCTTCGCCGCCACCGCCGACGTCACCGTGCCGTTCACCCAGGACGGCGCGGTTCGCGGTCGCTTCGTGGCCCAGATCTATGACAAGGACGCCTTCGTCGATCTCGAAAGCTCCAAGGGCTACACCCTCTATGGCGTGATCGACGCCGACCTCGGCTCCAACACCCGGCTCAGCGTCGGCGCCAGCCAGCAGGTCGACGAGCGCAGCGGCGTCCTCTGGGGCCAGCTGCCCTACTGGTACACCGACGGCACGCGCACCAGCTGGCCGCGCTCCAAGACCAGCGCCGCCAAGTGGAACCAGTGGGACACCACCGAGCAGACCGCCTTCGTGACGATCGAGCACGCCCTCAGCCCCACCTGGTCGATCCGCGGCGACGTCAGCTACCACCGCCAGGTCGAGGACTCGAAGCTGCTCTGGATGTGGGGCGACCTCGACCGCCAGACCGGCCAGGGCATGAGCGCCTGGCCCTACTGGTACAACGCCGCGCCCGAGCAGTGGAACGCCAGCCTCTCGGTCAAGGGCGACTACGAACTGTTCGGCCGCCAGCACGAGCTGATCGTCGGGGGCATGTACAACCGCCTCTCGGGCGGCTGGAGCAACCAGGACCCGGTCGGGCCGGTGGCCGACTCCGGCGACTTCCGCCTCTGGGACGGCAGCTACCCCGAGCCCGCCTGGGGCCCGCGCTACGACATGTCCGGCATCGGCACGACCGAGCAGAGCGCCATCTACGCGGCGACCCGCTTCCAGATCCTCGACAACCTCAAGCTCATCGCCGGCGGCCGCCTGAGCAACTGGAAGCGCGAGGAGGAGGTGGCCATGTACACGCCGGCCGCCTTCACCTTGAAGGAGAGCAATGTCTTCACGCCCTATCTGGGCCTGATCTACGACATCAACGACACCCTGTCGGCCTATGTCAGCTACACCAGCATCTTCGATCCGCAGAACTACCGCGACCGCAACGGCGACTATCTCGACCCGCTGGAAGGCGACAACTACGAGGCCGGCCTGAAGGCCGACCTGCTGGACGGCACCCTGCGCGCCTCGGGCGCCATCTTCCGCGTCGAGCAGAACAATTTCCCGGTCGTCGACGACGGCTACTTCGTGCCCGGAACGATCGATCCGGCCTATCGCCCGGCCCAGGGCACAGTCTCTGAAGGCTACGAGCTCGAGCTCGCCGGCCGCCCCCTGCCCGACTGGGACATCAGCGTCGGCTGGAGCCAGTTCACGGCCAAGGACGGCGACGGCGTGCACGTCCAGGCCCACCATCCGCGCAAAGTGCTGCGTCTCTCGACCAAGTATGAGCTCTCGGGCGCCCTCGACCGCCTCAGCCTCGGCGGTTCGCTGCGCTGGGAAAGCCGCCCGCCGCAGACCGCGGTCAATCCCGGCACGAACCTCGTCGAAGCCGTCGGCCAGCCGTCCTACGTGGTGGTCAACCTGCTCGCGCAGTACGACCTGACCGACCAGACGACCGTCCAGCTCAACGTCAACAACGTGTTCGACGAGACCTACTACAGCAACAACGCCTGGTTCGCGGGCTTCGTTTACGCCGAGCCGCGCAACGCGCGCCTCACCCTGCGCCACACGTTCTGATCCAGAGCCGGCCGCCGGACCTTCCGGCGGCCGGCGCGTCTTGCGCCGACGCGTCCACTCGGTAGAACGTCGGCATGTCCACGACGTCCACCAATCCCGCCTACGACATCGCCCTGCACGCCGCCGCCCCGGGGCGATGGACGACCCACGCCGCGCCCGAATGGCGCAATCCCGGCGGCGGGCTCTGGGGCGGCTACGCGCTCGGCCTCTGCGTCAGGACGCTGCAAGCCGAGCCCGAGGCGAGCGGCGAAGTCCTCTCCATGACCCTCACCTACGCCGCCGGCCTGCCCCCGGGCGAGCTTGACGTGCGCACCCGCCGCCTGCGCCAGGGCGGCTCGATCGGCGTCTGGGAGGTCGAATTGCGGCCGCAGGGCGTCGAGGATGTCGGCGTCCACGGCATGGTCACCATGGCGCGCCGGCCGCCCACCCCGCCGTTCGCCTTCGCCAGCCTGCCGCAAGCCCCCGCGCCCGAGGACCTGCCCACCCCCGATCACCCGGCCGGCCCGATGCACTTCGGCGCCTCGGCCTTCGAGCGGCGGACCCTGGACGGCTTCCCGCCCCGGCCCGGCGGCGACTCCCGCTCGCTGGCCTGGGTGCGCCCCCGCAACGGGGCCTGGGACAAGGCGCTGCTGGCCATGGTCACCGACAACTCCGCGCCGCGGGCCATGTACGCCCTCGACCGGGTGATGACGACGACCCTGTCGCTGACCGCCTACCTGCACGCGCGCGAAGACGAACTGGCCGCGATCGGCGACGACTACATCCTGATCGAGTGCGAAGGCCGCGTCGGCGGCGGCGGCGCTTCGGACGAGCGCTCCAGCTACTGGTCGCGCGACGGACGCCTGCTGGCCACCAGCGAGCAGCTGGCCTGGTACCGCCAGACCCCAGCCGTCTCGCCCGAGTAGCCTCACCGCTCGCCCCGCCCCGCTCGCCGCTCGTCCCAGGGCGCTTTTCTCAAGGCGGTCCGGCGGGAACATCGGGCCATGATTCAGCGCCTCGCCGCCTTCGCCCTTTCCGTCCTCGCCCTCTCCGCCTGCGCCCCGGCGGCGGCTCCGCCTGCGCCCGCGCCCGACGCCGACTGGCCCTATTACGGCGGCGACGCGGGCGGCCAGCGGTTCTCGCCCGCCGCCCAGATCACGCCCGCCAACGTCAAGGGGCTGAAGGTCGCCTGGACCTACTCCACCGGCCACATGCAGACGCACGCCGACGCGGTGCGGCGCGCGGCGTTCCAGGCCACCCCCATCCTGGCCGGCGGCCGGCTCTTCCTCTGCAGCCCGTTCAACGTCGCCAGCGCCCACGACCCCGGCACGGGCAAGGCGCTCTGGACCTTCGATCCCAAGATCGACGCCGCCCTGCGCTATCCCAACAGCTTCAACTGCCGCGGCGTCGCCTACTGGCGCGACCCCGCCGCCCCGGCGAACGCCCCCTGCGCCGAGCGCATCTTCATGGCCACCAACGACCGGCGGCTGTTCTCGCTCGACGCCGCCACCGGCCAGGCCTGCGCGGGCTTCGGCCAGGGCGGACAGGTCGACGCCATGCCCGGCGCCCAACTGGCCCGGCCCGGCGGCGCCCAGATCACCTCGGCCCCGGTGGTCATCGACGGGATCGTGGTCGTCGGCTCGTCCATCGACGACAACCAGCGGGTCCGCGAGACGCCCGGTGCGGTGCGCGCCTTCGATGGCCGCACCGGCGCCCTGCGCTGGACCTACGACCCACTGCAGGGGGCTGGCCCCGGCGTCGTCGCCGGCGCGGCCAACGTCTGGGCGCCGATGTCCACCGACCCGGCCCGCGGCTTGGTCTTCCTGCCCACCTCCAGCCCCAGCCCGGACTTCTACGGCACGGCGCGACCGGGCGACGCCGCCCACGCCAACTCCGTCGTCGCGGTCAGGGCCGCCACCGGCGAGGTGGCATGGGCCTTCCAGACCACCCACCACGACGTCTGGGACTATGACGTCCCGGCCCAGCCCACCCTCGCCATGCTCAGCTATCGCGGCGGCCCGGTCCGGCCCGCGGTGATCCAGACGACCAAACAGGGCCTGGTCTTCACCCTCGACCGCGAGACCGGCCAGCCGATCATCCCGGTCGAGGAGCGCCCCGTGCCCCAGGGCGGCGAGGTCGGCGAGGTGCTCTCCCCGACCCAGCCCTTCCCCGTCGCGCCGGAGCCCTTGGCCCCCAGCCGCATCGCCCCCGACGACGCCTTCGGCCTGACCCCCTGGGACCGCGACGCCTGCCGCAAGCTCATCGCCGGCGCCCGCAACGAGGGGCTCTACACCCCGCCCGGCACCAAGGGGACGATCGTCTACCCGTTCACGGGCGGCGGCTCGAACTGGGGCGGGCTGGCCTTCGACGCCCGCCGCGGCGTCGCCTTCCTCAACACCTCCTCGGCCCTGCACAAGGTGACCCTGATCCCGGCCGCGGAGGTCGCCGCCGCCAGGCAGGCCAACCCCGACATGGAGATCAGCCCCCAGGCCGGCGCCCCCTACGGCATGCGTCGCGAACTGCTGGTCTCGCCGCTCGGCCTGCCCTGCAACCCGCCGCCCTGGGGCCTGCTCACCGCCGTCGATATGACCACCGGCAAGGTGCTGTGGCGCACGCCGCTGGGCACGACCCGCGACCTGGCGCCCGGCTCGCAGTTCTTCGTCCGCGGAGTCGGCACGCCGAACATGGGCGGCCCGATCGCCACCGCCTCGGGCCTCGTCTTCATCGGCGCGGCCATGGACAACTACCTGCGCGCCTTCGACGCGAAGTCCGGCCAGGAACTCTGGAAGGGCCGCCTCCCGGCCGGCGGCCAGGCCACCCCGATGACCTACGTCTGGAAGGGCCGCCAATACGTCGTCATCGCCGCCGGCGGCCACGCCAAGGGCGACACCAAGCGCGGAGACCAGGTCGTGGCCTTCGCCCTGCCGCAGTAGGCTAGGCGCGGAGCGCCACCGCCGGCAAATCGAAGACCAGCAGCCCCGGCGCGTCGAGCGGCAGTTGCGCCGCGACCTCGCCGTCCGGGGTCAGGACGGCGGTCGGGCCCCAGCCGACCAGCCCGTCCCGTGCGCCCGTCACATCGGCCGACATCAGCCACAGGCCGGTCTCGCGGCACCGCTCGCCGCGCACTTCATTGTGCCTGTCGCGCCACGCGATGGCGGCGGGCGTCGGCAGCATGTTGTTGGCCGGGCAGAGCAGCAGCGAGGCGCCCTGCTCGGCCACGCTCCTGGCGGCGCTGGCGAAATTGGTGTCGAAGCAGATGTTGATGCCGAAGCGCAGGCCCTCGACGACGTAGGTCGCAGCCTCCTCCCCAGCCCGAAAGCAGCGCTCGCGCCCCAGCAGGTGGCGCTTGCGATAACGCCCGACCACCGCCCTCCGGTGGATGACGGCCGCCGTGTTGTAGAGGTCCTCGCCGTCGGCCTCGATCAGCCCGACGACGATCATCGGCGCGTGCTCGGGCATTTGGCTGAGCAGGTCCGCGAACCGCGGCCCGCCGAGGTCGAAGGCGACGCGTCGCGCGTCGTCCGCCTCGGTCAGATAGCCCTGCAGAAAACCCTCGGGAAAACACAGCAGCGCCGCGCCCCTGGCGCGCGCCTGCTCGGCGACCTGCAGCAGGCAGGCGAACGCGCCCGGAACGTCGTCCAGGAACTCCGGCGTCTGGGCGGCCGCGATCCGCACGGTACGCGTCGCCTCCCTCACTGCGCCGGCGCCAGCTCCCGCACCCAGATGTTTCGGAAGCTGATCGGCTCGCTCGGGTCGCGGTGCGCCTGCAGCTTGATGGGCGACTTGCCGTGCGCCTTGTACTTGGGCTTGCCGATGAACACGGTCTCCCCGGCCAGCACGGCGCCGTCCTGCACCAGCACGCCGTTGTGCAGCACCGTTGCCCGCGCCGGCGTGACCAGCGCCCCGTCCGCGCCGAACGTCGGCGCCCGCCAGATGACGTCATAGCTCTGCCATTCGCCGGGCTTGCGGCTGGCGTTGGCCAGCGGCGCGTGCTGTTTGTAGAGGCTGGCGGCCTGGCCGTTCACATAGGTCGGGTTCTGATAGGAATCGAGGATCTGCAGCTCGTAGCCGGCGTCGCCGCCGCCGGTCGACGCCAGGAACAGCCCGCTGTTGCCGCGCGCCTGGCCCTCGCCGGTGATGTCCGCCGGGATGCGCCACTCGATGTGCAGTTGATAGTCGCCGAAGCTGCGCTTGGTCTCGATGTTGCCGGCCGCCTTGTTCACGGTCAGCGCGCCGGCGTCCACCGTCCAGCCGGCGGGTCCCTTGTCCTTGGTCGCCACCCATTCGGAGAGGTCCTGGCCGCCGAACAGCACCACCGCATCGGCCGGCGCCGCGCCCGCCTCGCCGCCCGCCGCGACTATAGGCGGCTGCGGCGTCCAGACCTCGGTGTCCTTGGGCAGCAGCTGCGCGCCGCAGGCCGTCCCGACCGACAACGCCGCCAACGCGGCCAGCGCCGCGAACCTTGTCTTCATGGCTAGTTTCCTCCCAGCGCCGCCTGTCTTGGACCACGCCGCCGCGCCTCGTCCAGCGCCGCTTGCGCGCGGGCGCGCTCAGAACCTGTAGGCCGCGCGCAGTCCCAGGCTGTCGGCGCCGTCGTGGGTGTCGCTGCTGAACTGGCCGTTACTCCAGTGCTGGCCCTCCAGCTCGACGGCCCAGCGCTCGTTCAGCCGGTAGCCGACCGCAAAGGTGGCGTGAAACACCCAGCGCTTGTCGAACTCTATGTACTCGTCGCGGGCGGCGCGGCGGCGCAGGTTCTCCTCGTGGGAAACCCCCGCCTCCGGCCTCGGCAGATAGAGCGACCCGTCGTGCACCGCCACGCCCGCACCCAGGTCGAGATAGGTCTTCTGGCGCTCGAAACGCCAGATCAGCCCGCCCTGCGCATAGTTGGTGTAGCCGTCCAGGCTCAGCTGCGTGCTGACGAACGGCCGCGGCGCGCCGATGGCCTTCAGCGCCGACGCCGGCGGGAACAGGTACTCGACAATCACCGAGCTCCCCACCTCCGGTTCGTGGGGCGAGTAGCCCACGCCGACCCGAAGCTCTTGGGCTTGCGCATGACCGCCGAGTGCAGCCGCCAGCGCCGCCGCGGCCCCGCCATGCGCCCACCGGCGAAGAAAGTTCGCGTGCTTCATCGCCCCAAGGTAAGCGGGGCCGCCAGAGCCCGCCTATGAGGTGAAACCCTCAGGCCCTGACCGGTTCTCGGCTGACGCTCGCGCGCCTTCCGCGATCGTCGCGGCCGGGCGCCCCTACTTCGCCACGCTCACGCTCGGCGGGGCGCTGAACGGCTTGACGTTCAGGTGCTCGTAGATCTCGGCCGGGTAGTAGGCCACGCCCCCGCGCATGGTCATGCGGATCTTGCGGATGTTGCTGATGTCGGCGGTGGGGTCGCCCTCGACCAGGAAGAAGTCGGCCAGCTTGCCACGCTCGATCGAGCCCAGCTGGTGGTCGCGCCCGAAGTAGGTCTCGGAGTCCAGCGTCGCCAGCCGCAGCGCCTTGCCCGGCGCGATCCCGGCCTGCACGTAGATCTCCAGTTCGCGCAGCAGCGAGAAGCCGGTGCCGTCGTCGGTGCCCGGCAACAGCTGGATCCCGCGGTCGTCGAGCAGCTTCAGGGTCTCCAGCACCTTGGCGTAGCCGGCATGGTAGTCGGCGTCCTGCTGCGGATCGGCGATGGTGACGAAGTTGCGCTTGCGGTAGCGCTGATAGCCGACCGGCACATGGTCGATATAGGCGGCGTCGCCCTCCTGCACTTGGCCCGAGCGCGACAGCATCAGCCGCTCGAGGATCATCGCCGTGGTGTCCAGCGCCACGCCCTTTTCCTTCATCAGCGCCAGCGTCGCCTGCACGCGCGGGGCGTTCAGGTCCAGGTCCTTGGCGCGGGCCATGCCGGTCAGGCGCAGCGGCGTGCGGGTGTCTTCCTTGGGATCGAGGATCCAGCCCAGCATCAGCTGGTTGATGTGCGCGATGTCGTTGTAGCCGTCCTTGATCACCCGGTCGGGCGACGAGAACGCCGGCACGTGACCGGTCACGCCCATGCCCAGGCGATGCGCCTCGGCGGCGATCGGCGCCACCCAGTCGGGGTTCATCGAGTTGTAGATCTTGATCTGCCAGTAGCCGTGGTCGGCGTACCAGCGCACGTCCCTCAGCGCCCCCTCCAGGCTGTCGGCGATGAAGCCGTGCCGGGCCGAATAGGGGCTGCGGCCTTCCAGGAAGCCGTTGCGGACGATGCGCGGCCCGGCCAGCTTGCCGGTCTCCAGCCCATCGATCCAGCCCAGCAGCTCTTCGTTGTAGTTGCCCTGGTCGCGGACCGAGGTCACCCCGGCCGCCAGGTTGAACAGGTTCGACTGCAAGGTCGTGTGCGAGTGCATGTCGTGCAGGCCGGGCACCAGCGTCCCGCCCTGTCCGTCGATCGCCGTCTCGCCCTTGGGGACCGGGCGGCTCGCGTCCTCAGGCTCGACGCTGGTGATCTGGTCCTTGAACACCGTCACGGTCGAAAGCCCGCCGACCTTCATGGTCTTGGGATCGAACACCTTGACGTTGCGGATGCGCACCGGGGTGTCGAAGCGGTGGGCCAGCTTGGCCTGGGCGTCGACCGCCGCCTGCAGGTCGACCTCGCGGCTCACCTTCTGCAGTTGCGGGATGGCGGCCTCGGCCCCCTCGCGGATCAGGCCGCCGTCCAGCGTCCCGAACAGTTCGCCCTTCCTGTCGATCAGCACATAGCTCGGCGACAGGTCGATGCCCGACAGTTCATAGACGGTGACCGGGACCGCGGCCTTGCCCTCGCCCAAGGTCAGCTTGCGCACTTCCTTCAGGCGCATCTCGCCCGACGGCGCCAGCGGCAGGGTGTTGTTCGGCGCCTTCAGCAGCGCCTTCACATAGACGCCCAGCATCCACGGGCTCGCGTCGTTGGCGGCATAGAGGATCGGCTTGGCGGCGGCGATCTGCCCCTTGTCGGCCTGGCTGGTCCATTCGGCCTTGCCCGCGCTCCAGGCGAAGCGCTCCTGCACCGGGCTGCCGAACAGCGACGAGCCGTCGATCGACCAGGTCGTCGGCACGCCCGAGGCGTCCAGTTCGATGGTCTCCTTGGCCTTGGGGCCGCGGCCGTTGTTGCTGACCGCATAGTCGACGGCGACCTTGCGGCCCTGCACGTCGGCGGTCAGGTGGCCGACCTTCTCGCCGTTGGCGATGACCACGAAGCTTTGCACCTGCGCGGCGGCCGGACCGGCGAGACCGGCGGCCAGGCTGAGGGCGAGGAACGAGACGCGAGCTGAGAACATCGGGGGGGACTTCTTCTGACGAGCAACGACTTCCTTCGCCCCTAAGGGGAGAAGGTGGCGGGCCAAGCCCGCCGGATGAGGGGATGCGGCGCGCCTGGCGAGCGCCGTGCTGACGAGAGGCCCTTGCCCCTCATCCGACCCGCTGCGCGGGCCACCTTCTCCCCGACGGGGAGAAGAAAGCTGATGCACGGGCTCGGCCACGCCTAGGGCGCCACGAACTTGCGCACGGCGGCGCTCAGCGCCGCGTGGTTGCCGGGATCGGTGAACACCGAGTGGCCGCCGTCGAAATAGGCCGCGGTCAGCCGCTCGCCGGGCACGCCGGCCTGATCGAGGGCGTAGCGCGCGCCATAGGGGGGCGTGGTGACGTCGAAGTAGCCGGCCGCCCAGAACAGTCGCAGCTTCGGACTGGCCTGCATGGCCTTGCCGAGCAGTCCGTTGACGTCGGTCATGCCCTGGTGGTCCCAGGCCGAATTCACGTCGAGGTTCAGCGAGTTATAGGTCTCGGCTGTGCGGAACTTCAGCGTGTCCTTGAAATAGGACTCCAGCGCCGGCTTGCCCGCCGCCACCGGCAGCATCCCGGTCGGCTTGGGCCCCGGCGGCCGCGGTTCGGCGAAGCCCATGCCCGGATCGTCATAGGGCGGCCGCTTGGCCGGGGCGTCGAGGCGCGCCGTGGCCCGCCCGTCCAGCTGGCCGGTGCGCAGCCCCTGGTCCTTCAGCAGGTTGAACATGAAGTCCTCGCGGCTCAGCCGCAGGTCCTTGGCCAGGATGAAATCGGCCGGCAGACCGATCATCTCGGCCATCTTCTCGGCGACCTGGCGCTTCTCCGCCGCCGGCAGGCTCGCGCCCTTGATCAGGGCGGTGACATACTGGGTGCGGGCGAACTCGACGGCCTCGTCGTGCACCTGCTGCACGCTGCGTCCGGCCCGGTCGACCTTGCGGTGATACCAGGCTGTGGTCGCAAAGGTCGGCAGCGTCGTCACATAGGGCATCTCGCGCCCCGGCGGGTAGCCGACCAGGGCGAACAGCAGGATGCCGTCCAGCTTCAGGTCCGCCCCGATGTCGGCGACCAGCGCCGCGCGGGTCGTGCCATAGCTCTGGCCCAGCATGTAGCGCGGCGAGGCCTCGCGGCCGTTCGCCTTCAGCCACTGGCTCATCACCGTCTTGACCGAGGCGGCGTCGCCGTCGCGGCTCCAGAACAGCTTGCCGTCGACGCCCGGGAACGGGCGGCTGTAACCGGTGCCGATCGGATCGATGAACACCAGGTCGGCGGCGTCGAGAATGCTGTCGGGATTGTCGACCATCCGCTGGTCCGGCCCGTCGTCGGTGCGCTTCTTGGGGCCGAACGCCCCGAAGTGCAGCGGCGTGGTCGAGGCGCCCGGCCCGCCGTTGAACAGGAACAGCACCGGACGGCCGGCGTCCTTGCCGCCCTCGCGGATGTAGGACGTGGTCACCAGCGATCCGGTCGGCGCACCGGCGGCGTCGGTCAGGATGGTCTCGGCGACGATGGCCTTGTAGGCGACCTTCTGGCCGTTGAACGTCCCGACGTGACGGGTCTCGGCCACCACGGGGGCGCGGCCAGCGATCGCCGGCGCTGGCTGCGCGGCCACGGCGCCGCCCGCCGTCATCGCGGTGAGGCAGGCTCCCAATAGCAGCGCCCGCAGGCTCGCACGCATATTCGTTCCCCCGATGGTCTCGACATACGATAGCCGCGCCCGGCAGAATTTCTTTTCGAACTGCGCGCCCCGGACACCAGGCCGCACATAGGCTAGTCAGGTTTCTGCAAGCGCGCCGAATAGCTTATGCCGCATGCCGATAGCTGCCGATGGGCTCTTTGGGCTTGGATAGGTTCGACCTCGCGGCGCGAAATGGCCGCATGGACCATGCACGGCGCGGTCGCCTCATTGCATAAAGCCGTCGCGCAGATCAGGGCCGCCCGCCAACATCGGCAAGATAATGCGGTCTCCGCTGCTTAACCTGCCGGTAGAAACCGACTGGAGACCTACAAGCGTGAAGCCCGCCTCCCTCGCCCTCTTCCTCCTCTGCGCCGCCGCTCCGCAGGCCTTCGCCCAGGCCCCGGCCGCCGTCGCCGCGCCCGCGGCCGAGAGCTTCGTCACCCGTCACACAGGGACCTTCAACGGCCAGAAGGTGAAGTACGTCGCCACGGTCGGCGAGACCGTGCTGCGCGATGCGCAAGGCGCGCCGACCATCCGCTTCGTCACCACCTCCTATGTCCGCGACGGCGCGAAGGATCAGGCGGTGCGGCCGGTGATCTTCCTGTTCAACGGCGGCCCCAGCTCGGCATCGACATGGCTGCACATGGGCGCCTTCGGCCCGCGCCGGATCTCCCCGCCGCAGGACGTGAACGCCGAAATCCCCAAGCCTTACAAGGTCGTGGACAACGCCTACTCGCTGCTCGACGTCGCCGACCTGGTGTTCATCGATCCGGCCGAGACCGGCTTCACCCGCGTGCAGCCGGCCGCCAAGCGCGCCGACTTCTACCAGGTGGACGGCGACGCCAAGTCGGTCTCGGGCTTCGTCGAAGCCTGGCTCAAGGCCAATGGCCGCGAAGCTTCCCCCAAGTACGTGCTCGGCGAGAGCTACGGCACGCTCCGCGCCGCGGTGATGGCCGGCCAGCTGGCCAAGACCACCCCGCTCGACGGCGTCATCCTGATGGGCCAGGCAGTCAACATGATGGAGACCAGCCAGCGTCCGGGCAACGCGATCTCCTACGCGACCAACATCACCGCCCTGGCCGCCGTCGCCGCCTATCACGGCCGCGCCGACACCGGCGGCAAGACCGTCGCCGCCTTCGTCGACGACGCCTATGCCTTTGGAATGAATGAGTATCTCGCCGCTCTGGTGAAGGGCCAGGACCTTCCCGCCGCCGAGCGCGAGGCCATCGCCCGCAAGCTCCAGGCCTTCACCGGCATCAGCGCCGACTACTACCTGGCCCACGACCTGATCATCTCCAAGGTCGACTTCGTCAGCGAGCTGCTCAAGGACGAGGGCCGGGTCGTGGGGGTGTACGACGCCCGCTACAGCGCGCCGGTCGCCGCCCCTGGCGCCCGCCAGGTCGACCCGTTCGGCAAGGTCATGGACATGGTCCGCCCGAGCTTCGACGCCTACATGACCGAGCAGCTCAAGGTGACCTGGCCGATGGCCGAGTACCGGTCCTTCGCACCCGAGACCCTGGGCTGGGGCTGGTCGCCCACCAGCGGCATCGGCGGTCCGTTCAACGACTTTGATTATCAAGCCAATTTCGGCCTGGCGCTGAAGGCCAAGCCGACCTTCCGGCTGATGATCGGCGCCGGCTATTACGACACCACGACCACCATCGGCCCTGCCCGCTATCTCAAGGCCCGCGGCGCGCTGCCCGCCGAGCGCGTGGTGCTCCACGACTACGAAGGCGGCCACATGGCCTACACCAACGAGGACGCCCTCAAGGCGTTCAGCAACGACGTGCGGGCGTTCGTGACGGGGCGCTAGGCGCCCCGTCCGCAGGCCGTGTCCGGCACGCCGGGCACGCGCTTCCACTGGTAGATTTCGACTTCATCTGCCCGCGGCAAGTAGCTGATTGGGAAGGTCTTTCCGTCGCGCGTGATCTGCAGGATCAACTGCCTGTCCGGATCACCCTGCACCCCGTCCAGGGCCTGGCTGTAGGTGACCACGTCGCCGTTGCGCAGGCCGGCCTTGGCCGCCTCGCTGCCCGGCTGCAGGTCGCGGATCGTCTTGACGTCGCCGACCAGGGACTTGGGCTCGAAGCCCAGCTCGAAGCGGCGCACCTTGCCGGTCGTGCGCGTGAAGCATGGCCCGAACCCGTCGGCCTCGGGCAGCATCAGCGCGCCCTTCAGCATGTCCGCGTGGATCTTGGCCCCTGCGGCGCCCAGCTCCTTGTCCAGCAGCGCCAGCCAGTCGGCCTCGCCCGTCGTCTGGCCGCGGCGCTCGCGCTCGACCATCTCAAGGACCAGGTCGTCCACCGAGCGCTTGCCGCCCGAGGCCTTGCGGATCTGGCCGTCCAGTACCGCGAAGTACATCGCGCCCCGGTCATAGGGCAGCACGCGCACGCGGGTGTCCTCCCAGAAGCGCGGGGCGATCTGGTCATTGGGCGTGTCGTTCAGCGGATTGGAGTAGTAGCGCCGGGCCGTCTCGTTGATGTCCGCCAGGTAGTCGTCCGGCGTGATCAGGCCCGCACGCATCGGCAGAAGTGCTTGATAAAAGACAGCATTCCCCTCGCCGAACCACTGACCCGGGCCATCCACGGCCGTCCAGGTGTGGATCATCTCGTGCGCCAGGGTGCCCTTCAGCGCCTCGCCCGAACCAGTCTTGCCGTAGGTGGTCAGGAACGAGTTGGTCAGCGCCGCCCCGCCCCCGGCGTTGATCGGGTTGTAGCGCAGGAACACCCGGTACGGCGGTTCGCTGGGATCGCGGAAGAACTTGATCATCCAGCTGTGCAGCTGCTGGGTCCAGTCCATCACCGGCCCCGGCTCGAAAGGCGGGGTCCCCAGCCAGACCGCCGAGAAACCACCCTTAGGAACCTGCGGATAGCGATGCATCGGCCCGGCCATGAACACCGTCGACATCAGCCGCCCCGCCGGCCCGACGCCCAACGAGACGTCGCCGTCGCCATAGCTCGACGTCGCCGCCGCCCCCGGCAGCTGCTTCAGGTCCCAGCGCAGACTGACGTCGTAGGCCTGCTTGCCCTCCGGGATCAGGATGAAGGTGTTGCCCACCCCCGACAGCCCGCCGCCCTCGGTGCGCAGCTGATAGGGCGGACCCGAGCCGCGCTTGGGCGGGGTGTTGTCGATCGGCGCGCGATAGCTGACCGTCAGATCGCCCTTCACCGCGCGGCCCGGAATCCAATGCCGCGCATAGGCGATGGCCACCGGATCGTCCTTGAAGGTCAAGGGCACCTCGCCCGCGGCGTCCGTGGCGCGCAGGTTCTGCAGCGTCGTGGCGACGGTGGCGGTGTTGGCGATCACGACAGGCAGGGTCAGCACCGGCCGGCCGGCCGGAGCATCCACCCCCGACAGCTTCAGGGTGACGTCCAGATGTCCCTGCTCGGCGTCGGCGGCCAGCGGCCCGGGCGCGAGGACGACCTCGAACCGCGCCTGCGCCTGCGCCACGGAGGCCAGGCTGACCGTGGCCAGGAGAGCGGCGGCGAAGCACATGCGCATCAGGCGTTTTCCGATTGCTTGAAGAGAGCCCAGGCGCTGGCCAGATCCTGCACCACGTGGCCGAGGGACTTGTAAATCGTGACCTGGGAGGGGCTCTGACGGCCCTCGAGCTCGCCGGCGAAGACCTGGCCGATCTCGCCGACCACGTGCCGCTCGTCGATCAGCCCGGCGTCCCTGGCCTTCAGGTACTCCGCGCCCTGGGCCAGCACGCCCTCGCGGCTGTCGGCGATAAACCGGGCGCGGACCACCAGGTCGTCGTCGATCTCCACCGGCCCCGCATAGCTGGAGCCGACCACATTGACGTGGGTCCCCGGCGCGACCCAGGCGCCGTTGAGGATCGGCTCCTTGGCGGCGCTGACGGTGCAGATGATGTCGGCTTCGGCGACCGCATCCTTGGCGTGGACGAAGGCGGTCGCCGGAACGCCCAGTTCGGCCGCCATCGCCGCGGCGAACGCCTGGGCGCGGTCGAGCGAGCGGCCCCACACGGCGACCTGTTCCAGCGGCCGCACCTTGGCGATGGCACGGGCGTGGGTGGCGGCCTGCTCGCCATAGCCCAGTAGCGCCAGGCGGCGCGCCTCAGGGCGGGCCAGCGCGTCGGTGGCGGCGGCGCTGGCGGCGGCGGTGCGGATCGCCGTCACCTCGCCGGCATGGACCACGCAGGCCGGCGCCCCGGTCGCCGGGTCGAACAGCACGATCAGCCCCTGGTGCGACTGGCGGCCCTTGGCGAAGTTCTCGGGATAGACGCTGATGACCTTGGCCCCGAACGGCGCGTCCTCGCCCATGGCTCCCGGCATCAGGCCGAACATCCGCCCCTCGGCCAGCGGGATGATCGAACGCAGCAGCTGGCGCGTCTGGCCGGTCGAGAAGGCGATCATCGCCTCGCGCACGATCGGAATGGCGAGCTCGTAGGTCAGCCGCTCGGCGACCTCCCGGCGGTCGATGACGCGCATCAGGCCCGCGCCCGGCGACGGCTGGAGACCGCATAGTAGGCGATGCCGATCGCGGCCCAGACCGCCAGCGCCGCATAGGGCGTCCAGTCGGCCGAGAAGCCAAGCACGGCCACCACCAGCGAGGCGGCGCAGCCTGCATAGGCCCAGCCGACGGTCGCGCGCTTGGACAGCTTGAAGCGCGCGCCCTCGTAGATGTCCGGGTGCTTGCGCACGACCACGGTCGCGGCGATGCAGGTCGCCGCGTACTTCAGCAGCGTGGGGATGTTCACCGCCAGGAACAGGCTGGTCAGGTTCATCGGGGCCAGCAGGCCCAGGCTCGCCGCGCCGAGGATGGTCAGCAACGCCATGTGCGGCGTGCCATGCTTCTCGTGCACCTTGGCCAAGGCGGCCGGCAGCATGCCCTCGCGGGCCATGGCGAACAGGCTGCGCGAGAAGCCGAGGTAGAGGGAGTTGATCGACTTGGCGATGGCGATCACCGCCGCGCAGACGATCAGCGGCTTGGCGACGGGGCCCATGAACGGCGTGGCTGCGTCGAGCAGCGGGGTCTCGCTCTTGGCCAGGGCCTCGGGGCCGATGACGCCCATCGCGACCGCACCGACCATCAGATAGAGCACCACCGCCGTCAGGATCGACAGGCCGATGCCCAGCGGAATGGTCTTCTTGCTGTCCTTGACCTCGTCGCCGATCTCGGTCGCCGCCTCGATGCCGAAGAACAGACCGATCAGCAGCGGGATCGCCGCCAGCATCCCGGCCGTCCCGTTGGGCAGGAACGGCTCGAATTGCGCAGCCTGCACATGCGGCGCGCCCCAGGCCGAGAACACGATGAACAACACCACCAGGGCGCCCATCAGGATCACCTGCAGCCGCGCGGCCAGGCCGACGCCGAAGTAGTTGGCCATGAAGAAGATCACGAACGCCGCCAGCATCGTGGGCTTGGTCGGCAGCGGGATCACCATCGACAGATAGCGCACCATGACCAGGGCCAGGATCAACATGGCCCCGACGTTGGAGACGATGCGCATCCAGGCGATCAGGTAGCCGACGAATGGATGCACGAACCGCCGCGACCACTCGAACGAAGCGCCCGAGGTCGGCAGCGCAGAACCCATGAAGGCGTAGGTCATGGCGATGACGAACATCGGCACGGCGGCGACGACGACGGCCAGCAGCATGCCGGGCCCCGCCAGGGCCGTGGCCGGCGCGATGACCGAGAAGATGGCGACGCCGACGGCGGTCCCCAGGCCTAGGGCGACCACGGCCCAAAGGTCGACGCCCTTGTGCAGGTGGGCGGTCTGATCGGTCATAGGGGCTTCCCGGTAGCGTCGCGATAGAGCCAGGCCGCAGCCGCCAGATCCTGGGCGGCATGGCCGAGTGATTTGTAGATCGTGATGTCGTCGGCGGCGGTGCGGCCCGCTCGCGCACCGGCGAGAACCTCGCCGATCTCGCCGGCGATGTGGCCGTCTTCGATCAGGCCGGCGGCCTTGGCGCGCAGGAACTCGCCACCGTGCGCCAGGACGTGCTCGCGGTGATCGACGATGAAGCGGCCGGCGACAACGAGGTCGCTCGCGATCTCCGCCTGGGCCGGCCCACTGGAGCCGACGACGTTGATGTGGGTTCCGGGCGCGACCTGCGCCGCGGTCAGGATCGGATTGACCGCGGCCGTCACCGTGCAGACGATGTCCGCACCGGCCACGGCGTCATCCACGGAGGCGGCCAGGGCCTCAACGCCGGATTGCGATGCGATCTCGGCGGCGAAGGCAGCTGCTCGCTCAGGCGAGCGGCCCCAGACGCGGATCTGCCGCAGCGTCCGAACCTTGGAGATCGCCAGGGCGTGAGCCTGCGCCTGCCGCCCGGTCCCGAGCAGGGCGAGGACATCGGCTTCAGGGCGCGCCAGGGCGTCGGTCGCGGCCGCGCTGGCGGCGGCGGTGCGGATGGCGGTGACCTCGCCGGCGTCGGCCAGGCAGACCGGCGCGCCGGTTTCGGGATCGAACAGCAGCACCACGCCCTCATGGGCCTTGGCGCCGTCCGGTCGCTTGAAGACGCTGACCAGTTTGGCCCCAAACACGCCGCGCTCGGACATCGCGGCCGGCATGATCGCGAAGGTCCGGCCCTCGCCCACCGGAATGAAGCTGCGCAGCTGCTGCCGGACGCGGCCGTCCGACAAGGCGATCATCGCCTCGCGGACAACCGGAATCGCGGCGTCATAGGTCAGGCGGGAGCGGACCTCGCCGGCGCCAATGACGACCAGGTCGCCAAGATCGTTCTTCGCCACGCTCATGTCCTGCACCCCGATATGCGTGACGGCGCCGGTCCGTGGGTAAGACCGACGCCGCCCACCGCGCGCGGACGAGAGCGTTCCGCGCGACGGACGCTTAGAACCGCGCGTTCAGGCCGACATAGTACCGGCGGCCCAGGATGTCGCCGTAGTTCCGGGTCGGGAACGACGGCTGTTCGTCGGTCAGATTGATGACCCCGCCGCGCACCGTGTACTTGCCGAAGTTGTACTGCGCCGAGATGTTGTGGCGGTAGTTTTCCTTGATCTCCGGCGTCGGCGTGCTCTCGATGGTGTCGAAGCTGTTGATCTTGGCTTCCGGCAGATAGTGCATCGAGTAGTACAGACGCAGCGGACCGCGCGAGTAGGTCGCGTCGAAGTCGACCACCCAGTCGGGCTGGCGGGTCGTGCCGTCGTAGCGGTTCACGTCAAAGCCGGTAACCGACTGCTCGTAGCGGGTGGTGTGGGTCGCATCGACCGCCAGTTCCAGATCGCCGTAGTCCGCATCGTTGAAGAAGCGGCCGATCGGGAAGCGGTAGTTGACGTTGTAGGTCTCGCCCCGGAACGCCACCGTGCCGGCGTTGAAGGTCGTCGACATCGCGGTGGCGATGGCGCCGGTGGGATCACGCGTGAAGGTGCCGCAGATCTCGGCCGACGGGCTGCTGGAGTCGTAGCAGGCCGCCATGAAGTCCTGGGGCGTGAACGGCGAGAGGCCGTCCGTCAGGTCCACGTCGATGCGGTCGACCACGATGGTCAGGCCGGGCACGAAGGTCGGCTGATAGATGAACCCGATGGTCCGCGTGTCGGAGAGTTCGTTCCGCAGGTTCGGATTGCCGCCCGAGGTGACCAGGGTGTTCGAGAAGTTCTCGGACGGGTTCTGGAACGTCGCCAGCGGGCCGAAGCTCGGATTGGCGGCGAACAGGGCCTGACAGTTGGCCAGGCGGATCGCCGGGTTCGGGCCCGAGTTGATGCGGTCCGCGTCGCAGGGGTCCCAGCCCGCGTTGGACAGGTCGGTGCGCGAGGGCGCGGCCAGTTGATCCAGGGTCGGCGCACGGAAGTTGCGGCTGCGCGAACCACGGATGGTCAGGCCTTCGAAGACTTCCCAGCGCAGGCCCGCGCCCCAGATGTTCTCCGAGCCCGCGATCGAATGCTTCACGCGGCGATAGGCGCCGTCGAACTCCAGCGAGCGGACGCCCGGCAGGGTGAAGTCGCCGCCGAAGATCGGCACCAGCAGCTCGCCCGAGAACTCGTCGGTGTTGTAGGCGGCCTTGGTGGCGGCGCTCGCAACCTGAGAGCCGACGATGCCCTGCTGGTTGGCGACGAAGGGCGTGTACTTGGCCTCTTCGCGGCGGTGCTCGTAGGCGGCGCTGAACTTCACCGCGCCGGCCGGCAGGTTGAAGATGTCGCCGCCGATGGTCGCCAGATAATCGTCCTGGGTGTTCAGGTAGTCCTGGCCGATCGGCGCGGTCAGGTACAGGCGGTTGGCCTGGGTGACGTTGCCGACGCCGAACGGGTTCAGCGGGGTGCAGGCCGCGTCGTCATCGGCCGTCGTGGCGTTGGCGTTGACGGCGCAGACGATGGCGCCCGAGCTGTTGCGGACCGCGTTGACCGCCTTGTTGAAGCGCGAGGTGATCACGCCCCAGCCGGTGCTCTCGCCGTCGGTCTCCGCACGGCTGGCCGACAGGCTCCAGTAGAAGTTGCGCTCGGCGAAGTCGAAGTCGCCGTCCAGCGAGACGACCGCGCGGGCCGTGTTCGTGGTGCTGACGTTTTCACGCGTCGGCAGCAGGTCGGTCCAGAACTTGGACACGAACAGCGGCGGACCGCCCGCGCCCAGCGCCGCGGACATGGCCGGCGTCAGGAACGGATTGGTGCGCGACAGTGAGATGGCGCCGGCGCCGGACGCGGCGTTGTTCAGCACCGTGTTGCTGGCTTGCTGGCCGTAGGGATCGCGGCCCTCGACCTTGGCGTACATGAACTCGCCCGACAGGCGGATGCGGTCGGTCAGATCGACGTGACCGACGACGTTGCCGACCCAGCGCTCGATGCCGACCTGCAGGGCGGCCAGTTCCTGGTACGGCAGGCCGTCGCCGCCGCTGGTGAACGGCGGGACGTTCGGGTTGACCAGCGTGCCGACATTGTAGGGGATGAAGGCGTCGCCCGTGGCGTTGCTCTGGATCGGCTGGCCGGCGACGGCGCCGATCTGGCTGGCGAAGGGCGGGCCGGCGCGCGAGATCACGCCGTTGGCGTTGAAGGTCACGAACCGTGTGTTGAGGTTCTCGACCAGCGACGGAATCCCGTCGGTCGGCGTGCGGTTGGCCGGGTTCGACACGGTCACGCGGCCGAGGTTGGTGCGCGGGCGGTCATAGTCGAGGAGCGAGTCGGTCTTCGACCACTCCAGGTTCGCCGCGATGTTGGCCCGGCCGTCGAGGAAGTTCTTGCCCGCGGTCGCGCGCAGGGCCTGGGTCGGATAGTCGTCTCGCGAAGAAATGCCGTACTGCGCGTCGAGCTCAAGGCCCTCGAAGCTGTCCTTCAGGACGTAGTTCACCACGCCGGCGATGGCGTCCGAACCGTAGACCGCCGCGCCGCCGGCCTGGACCACGTCGATGCGCTCGATCAGGCCGGTCGGAATGATGTTGGTGTCGACCACGCGGTCGCCCAGACCATCGACGCCGCTGACCGCCCGCGACTGCGAGGTGGTCACCATCCGGCGGCCGTTGACCAGGGTCAGCGTGCGGCCGGCGCCCAGGCCGAACAGGTTCGGGAAGGTCTGGCCGCTGCCGGCCTCGTTCCCAGTGCCGTCCGCGATCGCGAACGAAGGGACGTTGGAGCTGATCTGGTTCAGCATGTCGCCGACCTGGACCACGCCGCGGTCGGTCAGGGTCTGCTCGGTGACCACCGAAACCGGCGCCGAGGTCTCTGTCTCGACCCGGCGAATACGCGAACCGGTGACCACGATCTCTTCGATCGCGACCTCGTCCTGGGCGAAGGCAGGCTGCACGGCCATCGCCGCCGCAATCGCCAGACCGCCCATCATGCTAGTGGCGAGCATACGCCCGCGAACCGACTGAACCATATTTATATCCCCCTTCTGTCGCGGAGCCCTTCGGCTCCGACGCGTCCCGCCGCTCCCCGTTCAGGGCGGGCCGCAAAGTCCGCAATTGCGCTTTGGCGCCTGTGGAAAAGGCTAGGCGCCGGAACGCGGTTTTTCTTTTCGTTCTTCAAAGCGACGCAGAAGCGTCTCAGATTGTTTATGCGCACCGCGCACGCGCTCTGCATTGGCGATGCGGCTGCGTGTGACGAGGCGCACAAGGTCGTCACGAAGCCGGGTAGCGCCGCAGCGCGTCGGCGAAGCGGCCAAGCGCCCTGTCCAGTTGCTCGGCGTCGCCGCCGAAACCGATCCGCACATGGCCCGGCAGCCCGAAGAACTCGCCCGGCGCGACGACGACGCGATGCTCACGCCAGAGCCAGTCGGCCAGGGCGTAGGTGTCGGCGACCCCGACTACGCGCGGGAAATACATGCAGCCCTGGGCCGGGAGGTCGCCGGCCAGCAGCCCTTCCCCGATCATGACGGCGGCGTGCCGCTCCAGCACCGGCCGCGAGCGGGCCAGCAGATCGCGCCAGTGCGCATCGAAAGGCGCCATGTCCTCCAGCACCCGCGCGGCGATCGCATGCGAGAGCTTGGAGACGCCGAGGTCGCCTTGCTCGCTGGCCGCCAGGATGCGCGCGATCTTGTCCGGCGCGGCGATCGCCCAACCGCACTTGAGCGCGAACAGGCCCTGGACCTTGGTGAGGCTGCCGACGCTGATGATGTCCGGCGAATAGGTGGCGGCTGCGGCATGGGGACCTGCGAAGTCGCCATAGACCTCGTCGATAACGATCCGCACGCCGCTCTTGCCGGCCAGGGCCGCCAGCGCCAGCAACGCGCCCTGGCCCAGCCCGGAACCGGAAGGATTATGCAGGTCCGTCAACAGGACCAGGCGGGTCTCGGGCTGGATGAGGCTTTCCAGCTCGACGGTGTCGATGCTGAAGTCCGGCGCGCGACGCGGCAGATAGCTGATGGTCGCGCCGGCCGCAGCAGCCAGCCCCGGCAGCAGGTCGAAACAGGGCGTCTCGACGATCACGTGGTCGCCGGGCTGCACGAAGGCGCGGATCGCCATCGACATCGCACTGGTCGCGCCGGTGGTGCAGAGCACGTTCTGCGGCTGCACGCCGTAGCGCTCGGCCACCGCGGCGGCGACGAAGCGGTTGCCGTTGGCGAAGACGCTTTCATAGCGGTCGGTGATCTCGCCCCCGAAAGCGCCGCGCACGACCTGCGCCAGCAATTCGGTAGGTTCCTTGATCGTGGAGTCGAACAGGACGGCGGCGTCCGGGGTCTGCGCGATGTTGCGCATCGCCGCCCGCACCCAGTGGGAATAGTCCTCCGGCGGCGGCACGTGCGGCCCCGCAGGCTTGGGCGACTTACTCGGCATATTCACTTCGTCGCCCCCAAGGCGCCGCCGCCGCCTGTGCGGAGACAGTTGCTGATCGTGAAGTGAGCCTATTCCACCAGTCGGGATTATCTTGCCTTACTCGGCCTTGACACAGCCATTCGCCGCATCCGCTATGCGCGCAAATCGAACCAAGGACATAAGATATGCCCGCCGAGCTCGACGCTATCGACATGAAAATCCTGGAGCTGATGCAGCGCGATGCATCGCTCTCCACCGCTGAACTGGCCGAACGGGTGGGGCTGTCCCAGTCGCCCTGCTGGCGGCGTATTCAGCGCATGCGCGAGGAGGGCTACATCAAGGCCCAGGTGGTGATCGTCGATCGCGAGAAACTGGGCTTCAAGATGCAGATCTTCGCCCAGGTGAAGATGACGACCCTGAGCGAAGAGGATCGCGCAAAGTTCCACAAGTCGATCAACGACATTCCCGAAATCCTTGAATGCTATACGGTTTTCGGAGAAATGGACGCGATGCTGAAGATCCTGGCGCCGGACGTGATCTGGTATCAGGACTTCATCTTCTCGACGCTGCTGAAGCTGCCCGGCGTGGTCGACGTCCGCTCGATCGTGACCCTGACCGAGTCCAAGAGCACCACCGCCATCCCGATGCGCGCGCGCAAATTCCGCTGATCGCGGCAAGGGCGCATGACTAATGCAGAGGCAAGGCCCGCCGCCGCATAAACCGCTCCCGCGCGGCGACCTTCGCCGTGGAGAACGACAAGAAAATCCGCCGGTCCGCCCCTAGCGTTTCCAGCAAGCCCGGATCGGGCCTCAAGAGTGCGAGATCACCATGAAGCTGACGCGCCGAGCCCTCGTCGCCGCCGCCGCCACGAGCGGCGCGCTGGTCCAGGCGGCGCCTGGCGCGGCCCAGGCGCTGGCCGCCCTTCCCCGGCTGCCGGCCAAGGACGCATTCGCCAAGATGCCGTTCACGCACCTGGACGCTGGCTCCACGCACCCGATGCCGCTGGGCGCCCGCGCGGCGCTCGAGGAGTATCTCCGCTACAAGACCCAGGACGGCACGGTCACGAACTACAGCGTCGGCGCCAAGGAAACGGCGATGATCGCCAAGTTCGCCGAACTGGTCGGCGCGGCGCCCGACGAACTCTCGCTCATCCAGTCGACCACCATGGGCGAGAACCTGGTGATCCGCGCGCTGGGGATCCCAGAGAGCGGCGGCCGGATCGTCACCGACGCGCTGCACTTCTTCGGCTCCTTCTACACCTACGGCGAACTGGCCAAGGCCGGGATGGACGTCGTGACCCTGCCGATCACGAAGGACGGCCGCATCGACATGGGCCAGATGGCGGCGGCGGTGAACGACAAGACCAAGCTCGTCTCGATCAGCGCCGTCTCGACCACCAACGGCTTCGCGCATGACCTGAAGAAGGTCTGCGACCTGGCCCACGCTCACGGCGCCTATGTCTATGTCGACATGGTCCACGCGGTCGGCGTGACGCCGATCGACCTGCGCGCGGCCGGCGTCGATTTCGCCGCGGCCTCTTCCTACAAGTGGCTGATGGGCGATTTCGGCCTGGGGTTCCTCTATGTCCGCAAGGAGATCCAGGACAAGGTGAAGCGGCCCTGGTGGGGCTATCATCAGGTCAACGCCTTCAAGTCTCACGTCTTCCCGTACGACGAGCCCGGCCCCGGCGCGGCGACCTATGGCGTCTCGCCCGACGCCGCCGGAAAGTTCGCCATGGGCACCACCTCATGGACGGGCGTCGTCCAACTGGACCACTCGCTGGGCTTCATCCAGGACCTCGGCGTGCCGGCCATCGAGGCCGCGCGCCAGCCGCTGATCAAGGCGGTGCAGACCGAACTGCGGGGTCGCGGCTACCAACCGATGACGCCGCTGGACTCGCAGACCGCCCTCGTCGCCTTCGCGCTGAAGGACGCCCGCGCCAAGCTGGGCGAGCTGATAAAGGCCGCCAACATCCGCATGACCGTCTCGCAGAACCGCTTCCGGGTCTCGCTGGCGGTGTTCAACGACATGAACGACGTCGACCGCCTGCTGTCGGCGCTGCCCAGGACCCCGCCCGCCTGATGAAACTCACCCCCCTGCTGGCCGCGACTGCGGCCGCCCTGGCGCTGGCCACAAGCGCCGTCGCCCAGGGCGCGCCCCCGACGCTCGCCCTCACCCTGACCCCGCATCAGACCGCGGGCGCGGTCGACCAGGTCGGCGTAACGTTGAATCTTCAGGCGCCGAACGCCAAGCCGGGCGAGCCCTTCCTGCGCCTGCCGATGGTCTTCGCCTCGGTGAAGACCCAGCAGTACGAGGCCGCGCAGATCGAGGTCGTCGACGCCAAGGGCGCCGTGCCGCTGGTGCAGAAGGACGACGCGGCCGACACGGCCAACTTCATCTACTTCCGCCGTTGGCAGGTCGCGCGGCCGACGGAAGGCGACGTCATCGTCCGCTACAAGGCGGCGGCCAGCACGTTCCGGCCCAAGCTCGGCTCCGGCCCGCCCTTTGACCTGCGCCCGGAAGCCGGCGGCCTGAACGGCGCCGGCGTGACCTTCCTCGCCCTGCCCGACAACAGCAGACCCTACAGCCTCAGCCTGGGCTGGGATCTCTCGGCCATGCCCGCCGGCTCGCGCGGCGCGCAAAGCCTGGGCGAAGGCGAACTGAAGCTGGTCGGCCCGGTCGATCTGCTTGCCAACACCTTCTACATGGCCGGCCCGATGAAGAGCTATCCGGAGACGTCGAAGGGCCAGCCCTTCGCCATCTACTGGCTCGGAACGCCCCCCTTCGACGTGCCGGCGGTCGCCGAGTGGACCGAGAAGGCCCGCACCGCCATCGCCGCTTTCTTCGGCCAGCCCGACAAGCCCTATCGCGTGTTCTTCCGCCACAACCCCTATCCAGGCACAGGCGGCGCGGGCCTGATCAACTCATTCATGTCGGGCTTCGGCGATGACCCAGCCCCTACCGTGGACGGCATGCGCCACCACTTGGCGCACGAGATCGTCCACAACTGGCCAGGCAGCCTGGATGGGCCGAACGGCATCGTCTCCTGGTACGGCGAGGGCATGGCCGAGTTCTACTCGGCGACCATTCCCTGGCGCGCGGGGCTGATCTCCACCGATGACTTCCTGGCCCAGGTCAACGAGCGCGCCCAGAGCTACTACGGCAATCCGGTCAACACCGCCCCGGCCGAAGAGATCGCCGCCAAGTTCTGGAGCGACACCCGGGTCCGCAAGCTGCCCTACGACCGCGGGGCCTTCTACATGGCCATCGTCGACGCCCAGATCCGTGCAAAATCCGGCGGCCAGCGTCGGCTGGACGACATCACCAAGGCGATGATCGCACGGCGCGAGGCCGGCCAGCCGCACGACACTGCCGCGTGGCTCGAACTGCTCACCAAGGAGCTCGGCCCACAGGCCAAGACCGAGTTCGAAGCCATGATGGCGGGCAAGCTGCTGGTTCCGGCGTCGGATGCGTACGGCCCCTGCTTCCAGCGCGAGGCCGCGCAGTTCCGAAGTTTCGAACTGGGCTTCGACAGCGCCTCGCTGACGACGAATCCGCGCATCGTGAAGGGCCTTGTCGCCGGTTCCCAGGCCGCCGCGGCGGGCGTTCGCGACGGCGACGAGATCACCGAGGCGGTGGTGCTGGACGCCGTCCAGGCCAAGCCCGAGCAGACGATTACGCTCAAGATCCGCCGCCAGGGCCAAGACCTCTCGATCACCTACCTGCCGCGCGGCAAAGCCCAGGACGGCTATCGCTGGGCGCGCGTCACTCAAGTTCCGGACAGCAAATGCGCCATCTGATTTCGGCCGGCCTCGCGGTCCTGCTGCTGGCGTCGACCGCGCCGCTCGCCCAGGCGGCTCAAGACATGCCCCCGGCCTTCGCCGGCGCACCGCGCGTCTTCGCGAGCGACCACGCCGGCGTCTTCATGGGCAAGAAGGTCGCCTATCGCACGACCCTGCAAGAGACGATCCTGAAGGACCCGAAGGGCCAGCCCGCGGCCAGCCTCTTCAGCTTCTCCTATGTCGCCAAGGGCGCGAAGGCCGACCGCCCGGTCGTGTTCGTGTTCAACGGCGGACCGGGCTCGTCCTCGATCTGGCTGCACATGGGCATGCTGGGTCCGCGCCGCGTCGCCTTCGCCGATCCGGTCAAGCCGCCGACCGTTCCGCCCTTCGCGCTCGAGGACAACCCGCTCTCGCTGCTCGACGTCGCCGATCTGGTGTTCATCGATCCTGTCGGCACCGGCTTCAGCCGCCTGCTGCCGGGCGGCAAGGCGGAGGACTTCTACGGCGTCACCCAGGATGCGCGCGCGACCTCGGAATTCATCCAGGGCTGGCTCACCGCCAACGGCCGCTGGAACTCGCCCAAGTTCCTGATGGGCGAAAGCTACGGCACGGTCCGCGCTTCGGTCGTCGCCACCACCCTGATGGGCGGCCCGATGTCGCCGGCCGGGGCGCTCGGCGCCACCACCCTGAACGGCGTGATCATCCTGGGTCCGGCGTTCGACATGAACCGAGGCGGCGGCGCCGGCGACGATCGCGCCGCCCTCTCCAGTCTGCCCACCATGGCCGCCACCGCCTGGGTCCACGGCAAGGTCGAGCGCGCCGGACGCACGCCCGAGAGCGCCGCCGAGGACGCTCGAAAGTTCGCCCGTGAGGTCTATCTGCCCGCCCTCTATTCGGGCGAAGAACTCCCCGCCGGCGAGCGCGCGACGGTTGCTGAGGGCCTCGCCAAGCTGACCGGCCTGTCGGCCCAGGACTGGCTGGACGCAGACCTGCGTCTCTCGCTCTCCCAGTTCGGTCAGATGCTGTTGAAGGACCAGGGTCTGCAGATCGGCGCCTATGACGGACGCTACACCCTGCCGCTGGCCGCCAGCGGCGGCGATCCCGTCGCCGACGATCCGGCCATGGGCCAGTACACGCCGGCCTTCGTCGCCGGCTTCAATCAGTACGTCGAGCGCGAGTTGAAGGTGAAGGCGCCCTCGCAGTACCAATCCATCGCCTTCGCCGACGTCAACTCGCGCTGGAACTGGGGTCCGGGCGGGCCGCGGAACTATGCCGACGACCTGGCCACCGCCATGCGGCGCAATCCGTCGCTGGGGGTGTTCATCGGCTCGGGCTACTACGACCTCGTCACCACCTTCGGCGCGGCCGAGACCGTCGCGCGCCACTCCGGCCTGGCGCGCGATCGCCTGACGATGAAGGTCTATGCTTCAGGCCACATGCCCTATCTGGGCGATGACAGCGCCCGCGTGCTCGGCGCCGACCTGCGCGCCTTCCTGGCGCAGCGTTCGCGGCCCTAGCCCAGCAGCGTCTTTACCGCCGCTTCCAGGACCTTGCGGGCGCGGGCGGGGCTCAGCCCCTGCTCGCGCCTCAGCCGCGCCCAGCTCTCCCAGCTCAACAGCAGGTCCAGGGCCTCGACCTTCAGCGGGTCGCTGGCGACGTCCTCCGGCAACTCGCGCTTGAGGATCTGGCGCAGCGCCGCCGCCAGACGATCGCTGTCGCCGTCCAGGAACCGCGAACGGTGACGAAGGGCCTCCGAGGCGCGCTTGAACGGGCCGATCTTCTCGAACACGGCCCCCCGCCGCTCGATCAGTTCGATTACGCGACCTCGCGCGTCGGCGGCCTTGAACGGCTGGTCGACCACCGCGCGCATCTCCGCCTCGATCACCTCGGACATTTCCGAGTAGAGGCTGTCCATGTCGCTGAAGTGCCTGAACACCGTGCGCAGGCCGACCTCGGCGCGCTCGGCCACCTGCTCGGCGCCAGGCGAGACCTCTCCGCCCTGAATGATCTCCAGCATGGCCGAGACGATCCGGGCGCGGTTGTCCTGCCCCCTTCGCCGCCGTCCGTCCTCGGACTTCTCCTGTTTCACGCCCCGCCCCAAAAACTCGTCTTGGGTCCTGACTAAGGCCAGACGGGCTCAAGCTCCAGGGGCGAACAGGGTCTCGCAGCCCGTGCCGGCCAACAGAGCATCGACGGCGACGCGTGCCTCGCCCGCCAGCCCAGCATGCGAGTCCCGCAGCCAGCGCAGGCACTTGGCCTGGTAGGGGAACGGCTGCTGGGTCCACGGCTGGCCGTCGACCGACGCCTGCACCTCGGCATCGCCCGCCATCACCGCCCGCGCATTGGCCAGCATGACCGGCGCATAGGCGCGACCGATCTCGGTCAGCAACGGCTTGAGGGTCGGCGGCGGATGAGCCGGATCGATCCAGTCGGCGCCATCGGGCTCGAGACCCGAGAGGTCTTCCATCAGCCCGACCCAGGCGCTGACCCGGGGCGCGGCCTGCAGCGTCACCGCCATCGGCGTCGGATCGAACGCCGCCAACTGGGTCAGCTGGCCGTAGATCGCGAAGTCGCCGGCTCCCGGTCGGCGCCCCAGCAGATAGGGCCAATGGCGCAGGTGCGCTTCGAACGCCTCCAGGAAGCGGCGATAGCTGGCCTCGATCACCGGGCCCGTGGTCGGGTTCGAGCCCACGTAGCGCAGCCGCCCGATCTGGCGTTCGGCGAAGTGGCGGCCACGCTCGGCCAGTTCCTCGTCGGGCACGCAGAAGCCGCGCCAGCACGGCAGGATCGCAGCCGACTTGGCGATGTCGGCTTCATAGGCCCAGCGGTAGTGGAACATGGCCTTGGTCAGCCACTCGTCCGCATAGTCTTCGATCAACTCATCGAGGAACGCCAAGGCCGGATCATCGGGGATCAGGCTGCGGCCCCCGTGTTCCCGCTCCAACCGTCGGATAATGGGGCTGGAGTCGGTGACGGCGGTCAGTTCACCGTTCTCGTCGGGAAGATAGAAGGTCGGCAACAGCGAGACCTTCGGCTGCGGCAGGCCCGCCAGCGCAGGTCCCGACGGCGGCAGGAAGCGGTAGGGAATTCGCCGGTAACGCAGCACCGCCAGCATCTTGCGGGTGTAGGGCGAACCGGGCGCGCCCGAGAGCGCAATGGGGTCCTTCATGTCGAACGCCTCCTATCGGAAGATCGCCAGGCGATTACTGTAGCCGATCTCGTCGGTTCCAGCCGGAAGGGTGATCAGGTCGCCGTCGTGGCCGACGCGGATCTGGCCCGAGTACAGCTGTCGGGAATCCCCCAGGAACGGACCTTCAAGCGCCCGCATCGGCAGGGGCGGAATGATGTGGGTGAACAGCAGGTAGCGGACCCCGGCCCGTTCGGCGATGAGCGCCGCGTCCTCAGGGGCGGTGTGATACGAGAGGATGTCGTGGGTGATGGCGGCCAGGTTCGAGCGGCCATGAGCCGTGGCGGCCCTGTTCTGCATGGCGACCAGATTGGGCGCCAGGCCTTCGTGAACCAGGACGTCGGCGCCCTTTGCCGCCGCCTCGACCCTCTGGGAGGCGGCGGTGTCGCCGCTGATCACGACGCTGCGGCCCTTGTAGACGAACTTGTAGCCGACAGCCGGGTCGACGGGCGCATGCTCGACCGGGAAGGCGCTCACCTTCAGGTCCGGCGTATCGATCAGCATGACGTCCTCCCCGGAACGCGGCGCATCGAACGGGCGAGCCAGTCCGCCGAAGCCTGAGGGCGGCGTCACCTTCTCGCCGTGGTGGGCGACACGGAAACCGCGGTCGATCAGATAGGCGTCCTGAAATCCCGCCACGACCTTCTCGACGCCGCTTGGGCCATAGATCGGAACAGGCGCGGTCCGCGCGCCGCTGGCCCAGCGTTGCAGCATCAGCTCGCCCAGGTCGTCGATGTGGTCGGAATGGACGTGGGTTACGAAGATCGCGTCCACCTTCGCAGGCGGCAGGTTCATCAGGCTGAGGTTCTTCGTCCCGCCAGCCCCGGCGTCGATCACGAACAACTGGCGGCCGGCGAGCACCACCGTGCAGGGTCCCGCCCGGCCCGGATCAGGCATCGGCGAGCCGGAGCCGCACAGCCCCACGTGCAGGCCGTCGGGCAAGTCGGCGAAGGCGTCCGGGTCCATGGCCTTGTCGTAGATGCGCTCCATCGCCGCCAGGGCGATCGGCTCGCGCGCCAGCCAGACGCCCGCCCCGACGACCGCGACAGCGCCGATCACGGCCAGCCCGATCTTCCATCCACGCGCCATGTGCTTCCCTCCCGCGGCTTGACCGTCTTGGAATATAATGACACGCATAATGTCATTAGTTTTGGACACTGACCAGCCCCCAGGACCCGATGCAGATCCTTCGCACCCCTGACGAGCGTTTCGCCGCCCTGCCCGACTGGCCGTACGCGCCGCGCTATCACGAGCTGACCGACGCCGACGGGACGGCCTTGCGCCTGCACTATGTGGACGAGGGCCCTCGCGACGGCGCGCCGGTGCTGCTGCTGCACGGCGAGCCCTCCTGGGCCTACCTTTATCGCAAGGTCATCGCAGGTCTGGCGGCCAAGGGGTGCCGGGTGATCGCCCCCGACCTCATCGGCTTTGGCCGTTCCGACAAGCCTGCCGACCGGGCCGACTACACCTATGAGCGGCACGTGAGCTGGATGAGCCGATGGTTGACCGACCTAGACCTGACGGGCCTCACCCTGTTCTGCCAGGACTGGGGCGGCTTGATCGGCCTTCGCCTGGTGGCCGCCTTCCCCGAGCGTTTCGCCGGCGTCGTCGTCGCCAATACCGGGCTGCCGACTGGCGGCGGCATGACCGACGGCTTCAAGGCCTGGCTCAACTTCAGCCAGTCCGTGCCGCAGATGCCGATCGGCATGCTGATCAACGGCGGCACTGTCCGCGACCTGTCGCCTGAAGAAGTCGCCGCCTACGACGCGCCGTTTCCGGACGAGAGCTTCAAGGAAGGCGCACGGCAGTTTCCGGCTCTGGTGCCTGTCACCCCCGAGCATGCCTCTGTCGCCGAGAACGTGGAGGCGTGGAAGGTGCTGGAGCGCTTCGATCGCCCGCTGGTCACCGCGTTCAGCGACGCAGACCCGATCACCAAGGGCGGCGAGGCCCCGTTCCAGGCCCGCGTGCCCGGCGCCCAGGGCCAGCCGCACTTGACGTTGTCTGGCGGTCACTTCCTTCAGGAAGATTGCCCGGACGCCATCGTCGAGGTGATCGGCGGGCTCATCGCCCGCCGCGGCTAGAGCGCCCTAGTTGTCCCAGAGGATGTATTCGTCGCCCGGCTTCTGGGCGACGCCGCCGGGCTTGTCGATGAACACCGGCCCTTGCAGCAGCGAGGGCCAGATCGGCTTGACGCTCTGGGCGTCCTGGGCGGCGAGCAGGCCCCGAAGCGCCTTCACCTTCTCCGGCTGAAGCTGCGACAGGTCGCGCTGCTCGGTCGGGTCACTGGCTAGGTCGTAGAGCCAGACCTTGTCGCGCGCGCCGTTGACCTGAAGCTTCCAGTCACCGTCCAGCACCGCCTTGTACTGCCCCGAGCGCCAGAACAGCGTCTGGTGCGGCCGGGCCGGATTCTTGCCCTGGACGTGCGGCAGCAGGTCTACCCCGTCGATCGGTCGGTCGGTCGGCAGCGCGGCGCCGCCAGCCGCCGCCGCGGTCGTGAAGATGTCGATGTGACCGACCGGATAGCCGTAGGTCGATCCCGCTGGGATCGCGCCCGGCCAGCGCATGAAAAATGGCGTGCGCACCCCGCCCTCGAAGAAGGTCGACTTGAACCCGCGGTAGGGCTTGTTGACGTCCGGCAGCCCGACATAGCCGGCCCCGCCGTTGTCGCTGGAGAAGATCACCAGCGTGTTCTGGTCCAGCCCCTCGTCCTTCAGCGCTTGCAGAATACGCCCGACGTTGGCGTCGAGGTTGCGCGCCATGGCGCCGTAGACGCGGGTCCGGTGGTCCTTGATCTGCGGCAGCGCGTCGTAGTCGGCCTTGGTCGCCTGCAGCGGCGTGTGGATGGCGTTGGGCGCGAAGTAGAGGAAGAACGGCCGGTTGCGGTTGGCCTTGATCGTCTTCACCGCTTCGTCGGTCAGATAGTCGGTCATGTAGCCCTTGGGCTTGAACAGCGACGATCCGTTGTACTGCACGGCATAGGGCAGGTTCGGCCACAGGAAGCGGTCGATGGCGTCCCAGGACTGCTTCGAATTGACGACGTTGGGGTCCTTCTCCGGCAGGAACATCGCACCGCCGGCGATGAAGCCGAGACTTTCGTCGAAGCCCTGGTCCTCGGGCCGCGAGCCCTTCTTGCCGCCCAGGTGCCACTTGCCGAGATGGACCGTGTGATAGCCCTTGGACTTCAGCACCTCGGCGATGGTGATCTCGCTGGAGGGCATGCTGAGTTCATTCACCGCCGTCGGCGAGCGCACGGCGCTGCCCGGCGGCATGTCCTTGATCCGGTCGGCGAAGAACTTGGGCTTCACGATCGCACCGGGCTCGGCCTCGGTGCCCACCATGCGTGCGAATGTCACCGGCGCCGGTGTGAACTCGAAGCCGAAACGGGTCGGATAACGGCCGGTCAGGATAGCGGCCCGCGAGGGTGCGCAGGTGGCGTTGCCGGCATAGCCCGCCGCGAACACCACGCCCTCCTGGCCGATGGAATCGATGTTGGGGGTCGGCACGGCGCCGTTCGCGACGCCGCCGCCATTGATGGTGATGTCGTTGTAGCCGAGGTCGTCAGCCAGGATGAACACGACGTTCGGCGGTTGCGCGCCAGCGGCTTGGGCCTCAGGCCCCTGCGCCCAGGTCACCGGCTTGTTCGGCTCGACCGGCGGCATGCGCGCACGGGCGATCATGGACAGAACCGTCGTGCGATTGGCGGCGACAAGCGCAGCGCTCGCCGCCAGCACCAACACCGACGCGCCCAGCAACTTCCAACGCCGCTTCATCGTCGCCTCCCGATCTTATATTGACACGAAGCGTGCCATTATATCGACCGAAGGACAACCCCTTGTAGAGCTGGCGCTCGCTAGTCGACCGCGACGGCGGCCGCGTCGGGCCGGCGGCCATCGGCGCCGCCCTCGAACACCCCGTCCTCGATCATGATCGACTGGGTCGAACCCATGGTCAGGCTGGTGCGGGCCTTATGCCCCTTGGCCTCCATCAACTTCAGAATGTCGATCGGGAAGCCCGGTTCGAACTCGACCGGGGTGTCGCTGGCGGCCTGGAAGATGCGCGGCCGATTGGTCGCCTCGGCGATGTTGAGCTTGTGGTCGACGACGTTGCTCAGCAGCTGGGCCATGGCCGGGATGATCCGCGTGCCGCCCGGCGTGCCGGCGACCAGCCAGGGCTTGTCGTTCTTGAAGGCGATCAGCGGCGTGATGGTCGAGATCACCCGCTTCCCAGGCTCAGGCGCATTGGCGGGCTCGTCGCCGCCCCAGGCGAAGTTGGCCATGGCGTCGTTGAGGAAGAAGCCCGTCCCCGCCGCCATCACGTGCGCGCCGAACGAAGAACCCAGCGTGAACGTGTTGCTGACGACGTTCCCCTCGGCGTCGGCGACCGAATAGTGGGTGGTGTCGCGGCTCTCGAACAGCAGCGGGTCGCCCGGCGAGACCTTCTGGTCCATCGCCTTGTCGAGATCGATCAGCTTTGCGCGCTCGGCCGCGTAGGCCTTGCTGGAAAGACCGCCCACCGGCGGCTCGTACTGCGGCCAGCCGCCCATGAACTTGGCGCGGTCGGCGAACACCAGCTTCATCGCCTCCGCCGTGACGTGCAGCGACTGGACGCTGTTCTGGCCGTAGTCGGCCATCGGATAGCGCTCGACGATGTTCATCAGCTCGCAGAGGAGCACGCCCGCGGCGGGCGGCGGCATGTAGGCCACCGGCGTTCCGCGATAATCGCACCACAACGGCTCTGAGATGCGGATCTGATAACCGGCCAGGTCGGCTTGCGTCAGCACCCCGCCGCCGGCCTGGACGCCCGCCACCACGCGCCGGCCAAGCTCGCCGCGATAGAACGCGTCGGCGCCGCCGTCGCGGATCTGGCGCAGCGACCACGCCAGGTCCGGCTGCTTCAGTCGCTCACCCGGCGCATAGGTCGCCCCGCCGGCCTTGTAGAGCGCCTTGGCCGACGGCGCGTCGGTCAGCAGGCCGTCGCGATAGACGTCCAGCGCATAGGTCATGTCGTCGGTCAGGATCAGCCCGTCCGCCGCCAGCTTCACGGCCGGCTCGACCAGCTTCTTCCAGGGCAGTTTTCCGTACTGGCGATGCACCTCGTAGAGGCCCTTCACCGTGCCAGGGACGGCCACCGCGCGGTGGGAGTAGCGCTTGGCGGGGTCCATCTTGCCGTTGGCGCCGGCCAGCAGCGCGGCGTCGGTCGCGGCCGGCGCCTGGCCATAATAGTCGACGGCGAGGGTCTTCTTCTCCTTGGCCAGGTGGATCAGCATGAAGCCGCCCCCGCCGAGGTTCCCCGCCCGCGGCAGCGTGACGGCCAGGGCCAGGCCGGTGGCGACCGCCGCGTCCACGGCGTTGCCGCCCTGGCGCAAGACGTCGGCGCCGATCTTCGAGGCGATCTCGCTCTGGCTGACCACCATCCCCTTGCGGCCCATCACCGGGTGATGGATCGCATCGTAGTCGAGGATGTACTCGGCGGCGCCTTTGGCGGCCTGGGCCTGGGCCGCGTGAGGCGCGGCGAGGCTTGCGGCCGCCAGGATGGCGGCGAGGGTCGCGGTCAGGCGCATGGGGTCTCCGGAAAAGCCGAAGGCCCGCGGCGCTCTGAAACGCCGCGGGCCGGTACTGAAAGTTAGAAGCTCTTGCTGACCTGGGCGAACCAGTAGCGGCCGCGGTTGCTGTACAGCTTCGTGAAGTAGCCGAACGTCTCGTCGGCCAACGGCGGATCCTTGTCGGCGATGTTGTTCACGCCGACGCGGAACGCCATGCCGGAGAGGACGCCCTCCTCCGGCACATAGCCGATCGCGGTGTTGAAGGTCAGCCAGTCGTCGCCCTTGTAGAGCAGGGCCGAGCTATCCTTCACCGCGCCGACGTATCGGGCGTAGCCGGAGACCTCCCACGGGCCCGACGTCCAGGTGACATGGGCCTGGCCGCGGGTGCGCGGATTGTCGTCCTGTTCGATCAGCGAGCCGCCGGCGCTGGCCGGCAGACCGGCCGCCAGCAGGGCCGCGGACTCCGAAGACGGCGTCTGGTCGAACTTCTGCAGCAGCGCGACGTCCAGGCCGAGGCGGAAGTCGCCGAACTGCGTGCCGTCGATCCGCCAGGTGGCGCCCAGGTCGATCCCCTCGATGGTGCGCGAGTCGAGGTTCAGGAACTGGTTGGCGATCCGGATCGGCTCACCCAGCGTGTTGCGGGTCAGGGCCGGGTTCGGCCCCGAGCCGCCCAGACGGCCGATGGCTTCCAGGTTCAGGTGGTCCTGCGACTCGAACACGCCGACCACGCCATCCTGCTCGATGCGCCACCAGTCGATGGAGAACATCAGGTCCGGGGTCGGGGTAAACACCACGCCGGCGCTGAAGTTGTCGCTGGTCTCGGACTTCAGGTCCTTGTTGCCGGCCCGCACGTCCTCGACGTTGTAGCGGTAGGCCGAGCAGGCCGAGCGGTTCAGGGCCGAGAACTGGGTCACGCCCTGGGCGACCGCGCAGTTGTAGTAGTCGGTCAGGTTCTCCTGAACGCGGCGGATCTCGGAGGCGTTGACCGTCTCCAGGTTCGGCGCACGGAAGCCCTGCGAGTAGGCGGCGCGAACCAGGAAATAGTCGTTCAGACGCCAGCCGAGGGCCACCTTCGGCTTCAGGACCTGCTCGTTGATGTCCGAGTAGTCCTCGAAGCGGGCGGCCAGCTGCAGGTCGAGGCTGCGGACGAACGGGATATCGGCGTCCTCGGGGATCAGCGAAGTCTGCAGTTCGGCGAAGGCCGAGAACACCTTGCGCGAGCCGGATGTGTCCGGGGTCGGGCTGGAGCCCATGGCGTCGCTGGTCGGGCCGCCGGCGGTTGCGAAAGTGACCGTGCCGTCGATGAGCGGATCGCGGTCGTCCTTGAAGGTCTCACGCCGCCACTCGGCGCCGAAGGCCAGGCCGACATTGCGGTCCAGAACGCTGAAGGCGTTCGGGTTGCTGATCTTGGCGTCCCACAGGGCCAGGCTGGTGGTGCCGTCGCGCGAGATGCTCACCCGCAGCGGATCGACGACCGAGGCGGGGTTCGAGGTTGCGTCGAAGCCGCCGACATTGGCGAGGTCGCCGCCGTTGAAGGGGTTGTAGGCGCGGGTCGGATCGCTGCTGTTCAGCGCCGCCTGCAGGGCGGTGTTGCTGACGCGGTTGCTTTCGACGTCCTTGGTCCGCGCATGCGAGTAGAGGAGCGCGCTCTCCCACGACCAGTCGCCCAGGTCCCCGCGCAGGCCGCTCAGCAACCGATAGGCGTCGGAGTCGACATCGATCCGGCGGCGGCCGACATCGTCCACGCGCAGACCGACGACGGTTATCGCCTGGGCCGGGCCGGTGTAGCCCGCGAGGCGACCGGCGCCGGAGCCGAACGGGTTGTAGGGATTGTTGGCGCCGATGGTCAGCGGGGCGGAGGTCAGGTTGGTCGTGCCGCCACGGACCGAGCTGGAGGTCGCGCCGTAGTACAGCGCCTGCCCGAACCACTCGACTTCACCGAAGTCGTGGCTGGCCACGGCCATCAGGCTGTAGCGCTCCGAGCTCGGCGACATCGTGCGTTCCGGCGCCTCGTCCGTGCGCAAGGAGGTGTCGAGCGTCGCCGAGCCGCCGTCGATGCAGACGCCGCCGCCGACCTGGGCGTCCGAGCCGGTGTAGGAGCACGGCTGCATGTGGAAGGCGGTGAACGACGGGCCGAAGTTGGTCACCGCGCTCCCGACCCGGCCGGTCAGCCAGGGCGTCAGGCTGGAGCGGTTGTCGAAGCTGCCGGCGTACTGCGCGGGCACGCGGCTGCCGAGGTTGTCGGTGGCCGCATAGTCGCGGTCGCTGGCCGGCATATCGGTCCGGTCGAAGTACTCGCCGAACAGGGCCACGTGGGTGGCGCCGTCGTTGAAGTCACGGCCCCATTTCGCGCCGAGCGAGGTCTCGGTCAGGCTCGTGCCTTCCGAGCCGCCGTACCGGGCCACGATCTGCGCGCCGACATAGTTGTCGTCCAGGACGTTGTTCAGCACCCCGGCCACGGCATCGGAGCCATAGAGCGCAGCGCCGCCGTCACGCAGCACCTCGACGCGCTTCAGGGCGGTGGCGGGGATGGTGTTCAGGTTGACGACCTGGACGGGGACGGAGCCCTCTTGCTGGGTGCCGGGGTGCCCTACCATCCGGCGACCGTCGAGCAGCACCAGGGTGTTGCCCGAACCAAGGCCGCGCAGGTTGGCCGAGGCGACGTCGCCGCGCGCCTGGTTGGGGCCTTGTTGCTCGTTGTTGAACGCCTGACCGCCCGACTGCGGCAGGGCGGCGATCATTTCGCCCGCCGTCACCGCGCCGCTCATTTCCAGTTCGCGCCGGTCGATCACGGAGACCGGCAGCAGGCCGCGCTCGGTGACGCCCGCGATGTTGGAGCCGACGACGACGATCTCCTCGACCTCGGCCGCCTCCACCGGCTCGCTCGCCGCGACCAGCGGGCCGGTCGCCGAAGCCTTGCTCACGCTCGCCGCCGCCGGCGCGCGCTCGATGATGATGGTGCGGCCGCTCTCGCGCGAGCGCAGGGATTGGCCGATCAGCAACCGCTCGACCGCCGAGGACACCGGCATGTCGCCGCGGACCGCCGGAGCGCGACGGCCATCGACCAGCGCCGGGTCGAACAGCACTTCGCGCCCGGCCTGGACGCCCAGGCTGCGCAGCGCGGCGCCCAGGTCCTGGGCCGGAATGTCGAACTGGGCTCGCGCCGGGGCTTGCGCCCACGCTGCCGAGCCGACCAGAGCCACGGCCGCCGAACTCGCCAGCGCCATGACCTTGAGATGATGAAACTGCATGAGCGCCCCCTTCTATCCCCGACCCGCGACTTGCGGGCTTCCAGGCGAAGACGCCAGGGCGCGCCGGCGCCTCACCTCGAAGATGAAGTTTTTTTGGCGCCGGCCGGTCCGATGCGGATCGCGTCGTCGAAAGTCTGAACCGAGACCGGATGCGTCAGCGGCAGCGCATCGAGGAATCCGCTATTCTCGCCAGAATAAAACACGCCGCTCACCCGCATCTTCGCGACGACCGGGTCGGTGACCACGATCGGCACGCGGCGATAACGGTTCATCTCCGCGGCGGCCTCCGACAGCGTCGCCGAGGCGAACTCGATGCGGCCTTCGCGCCAGTCGCCGGCCACCGGGCCGGACGGCCGCAGCACCGCGGTCTCGCCATCGACGTCGATGCGTTCACCCGCACGGACATCGGACACCCTGCCCCGGCCCACGGCGTCCACCGCGACCCGGCCCTCGACCACCGCGACGCGCAGGCCCGCTTGCTCCAGACGGACATCGAATGACGTTCCAACGGCTGTCACCGTGTGACGGCCGGCGCTGACTACGAAGGGCCGCGAGGGATCCTTGGCGACGTCGAACCAGGCTTCTCCGGAGACCAGCTCCAGCCCCCGACGCTTCCCGGAATAGTCGACCTTCACCTCGCTGGAGGTGTTGAGCAGCAGCCGCGAGCCATCGGCCAGCGTCACCGTCGCGCGCTCGCCCACGGCGGTTCGATAGACCTGGGCGCGACGTTCCATGGCCGGCGCCAGACCGCCGTCGCGCTGGGTCATCAGGCCAACGCCGCCCGCCACGACCACCACGGCCAAGGATGCAGCCATGGCCGCAAAACGGCGCCTGCTCCAGCGCCCGCCTCGCGGCCGTGCAGCCAGAGCTTCGGCGCGCAGCGTCCTCACGGCAGGACTTCCGGCGACGTCTCCGGCCGCCCCCCACATGCGCTCGACGCTCTCGAAGCACTCGCGGTGCAGCGGCGCGGCGTCCAGCCAGGCTGCGAGATCGCGGGCGTCGGCCTCGCTCCAGTCGCCCGAGCGGCGGCGAAGGAACAGGTCGGCGGCGATTTCATCGGGATCAGGGCTCACAGGGATCGGGCTCATTGCAGCCTTCCCCGTTTGGACAGATGCGCCAGCGCCTTGCTCATGTGTTTCTCGATTGCGCTCACCGACACCTCAAGCCGCCGCGCGATCTGCGAATAGCTCATTTCCTCGTAGCGATGCAGGACGAAGACCACCCGCGTGCGCTCCGGCAGTTCATGCAGCGCCGTCTCCACCACCCGAAGCTGCTCCTGGCCCAGGTAGAGCCGCTCCGGCGAGAAGTCCTCTTCGGCATGCAGCCGTTCGTCGAACAGCTGATGCGCGCCGCCGCGCCGCGCCGCCCGACGGAAACTGTCGTTGAGCACGCTGGCCGCGACCGTGAACAGGTAGTTCTCGGGCGCATCGAGCGCCCCGCCTTCGCGCCGCGACGCCAGGCGCAGGAACACCTCCTGCACCATGTCATCGATGTCGGCCGCCGAGCGCACGCGCGCACGGAAGTAGCGCGCCAGCGGAACCGCGTAGCGACGCGCCATCTCGTCCATTTCGACGCTGCTGGTTTGCGTCATGTCCCGCGTTGCCGCGCCCTCGATTGCTTCGACGTCGTTATGAAGACGCCGGTCGAGGCGATCACCCCAGCAATCTGCGTCAAATCGCAGCTCTGATTTATCTCTGGGACGCCAGATAGGCGCCCCGGCGAAACCGAAAGGCTTCGCCGGGGCGATCAGCGTTAGAAGCGCTTCGTCACCTGGATCCCGAAGGTCCGGGGCTCGTTGACGAAGGCGGTCAGGTTGTTGAAGTCGATGGCGCCGATGACATTCGCCTCGTCGGTCATGTTGCGGACGTAGACCGCCGCTTCCAGACCGAGTTCCGGCGCACGCCAGCCGACGCGGGCGCCGCCCTCGAACGAGGTGTCCTGCTGGAACTCGACCGACTCGTAGAGGAACAGGTTGAAGTTCTTCTGCATGACCCAGTCGGTCGAGGCGAAGATTTGCGCGCCGTTGGCCAGCGTACGGACGTAGTCCAGCGCGATGTTCGCGGTGTACTCCGGCGCCTGTGGGAACGGGTTGCCGTTGATGCTCGCGCGGCGGGTCGTGCCGACGTTCACGATCGGGTCGGTGACGGTGCAGTTGGCGCCGCAGAAGGCCACCAGCAGGTCGCTGTCCTTGATCTCGGTGTGGTTCCAGGCGAAGCCGCCGGTCAGCGTCAGGCCCGAACCGAGATAGACGTCGCCGTCGATTTCGACGCCGTAGCCCTCGCCCTTGTCGGCGTTGATCAGCTGGTTGAAGTTGCCCTCGCCGCCAATCGCCGTGAACTGCGGGTCGGTCACTTCATAGATGTACGCGGTCGCGTTGAGGCGAGCACGGCCGTCCCACAGGCGCGACTTCACGCCGGCTTCATAGGACATCACCGTTTCCGAGTTGGCGGTGGTCACCACGTTCGAGGTGGCGATCCGGCCCTGGATGGACGGGCCACGATAGCCGTTGGCCACGCGGGCGAAGAGGTTCACGTCGCTGTTCAGTTCATAGAGGGCGCTGACGTCCCAGCTCACCTGCTCGTCGCCGACCTGCTTGGTCACGTCCAGCGGCGCGCCCAGGGTGCGGCGGCCACGGAAGTCGCGGCTGTCGTCGGTGTAGCGCAGGCCGGCCGTCAGCTTCAGGGCGTCGGTGACCTGATAGTGGCCTTGGCCGAAGACCGACCAGGAGTCCGACTCCTGCACGATGTCGGTGACGATGGTCGGCGCAAGGCCGCCGACGCCGTTGAAGGTCGCCGAGATGAGGTTGAAGCGCTCGTCCCAGTAGAAGGCGCCGACCTGCCAGCCGAACGGCCCGTCGCCGTTCGAGGCCAGGCGCAGCTCGTAGGTGTCCTGCGTCAGGTCGCTGTCCAGGGTGCCGGTCTCGGAGTTGAACGGCGTCTTCCAGGGCGCGCCGGCCGGAGCCGAGGCCACGCCGCCGTCGATGTCGCCGTTACCCGCCGAGGCGCCCCAATAGCGGGCGACCACGCCGGTCAGGGTCGCCGGGCCGAAGTCATAGGCGACCTGCAGCGAGCCCGAGCGGGTTTCCTGCTTCTGGAAGTTGTTGCGGCCGCCGTCGTAATAGACGCGCTCGCGGTTGAAATTGACGTTCAGCTCGTTGGAGCCCTTGGTCAGCACATTGGCGCGGTTCATCGTGCCGGTGCCTTCGTAGTCGCGAGCCTGCAGGGTCAGCAGGGCCGACAGCCGCTCGGTGGGCTGCCAGGCGACATGCACGCGGCCGGCGCGGTCGTCGAAGTTGCCCAGGTCCTTGCCGTTCGGGTCAGCGAAGGCGGGGCTGTACATGTTGTCGACCCAATCGTCGCGATGGTTCCACAGGCCGGCGACGCGGACCTGCAGAGTGTCGCTGACAGGGATGGTCACGCCGGTCTCCGCGCGCACCGAGCCCAGGTTGCCCATGGCCAGCGAGCCGAAGCCGCCGAACTCATGGCCCGGCTTGACGGTGTCGATCTTCACCACGCCGGCCGGCGTGTTGCGGCCGAACAGCGTGCCCTGCGGGCCGCGCAGCACTTCCAGCTGCTGGACGTCGAACAGCGGGAAGCCCTTCAGGAAGACGTTCTCCAGCACCACGTCGTCGAGCACGACCGAAACCGGCTGCGAGGCGTTGAAGTCAAAGTCCACATTGCCGAGGCCGCGGATGTAGAAGCGCGGAGCGTAACGGCCGTTCGAGCTTTCGACCTGCAGGCTGGGCACGCGAGCCGACATCGACAGGATGTCGCCGCCGCCGGCGGCCACTTCGGCCAGCTTCTGCTCGGTCACCGCGGTCACCGCGAACGGCACGTCACGGATGTTTTCGCTGCGACGCTGGGCGGTGACGACAACGTCCTCGACGGTGAAGGCGGCTTCAGAGGTGTCCGCCGTCTGCGAGAGGGCGGGCGTTGAGACGAGAAGAGCCAGACCGCTGACCGTGCAGGCCAGCGCGCCGAAACGACGTGACATTCAGTTTATCCCCGAGGAGTAGATGTAGGCGCCGCCCTACGTTGCAGTGCACAAAGCGCCAACTCAAAAACGGCGTTCATTCCGTGAATTTTTCACAACGTGGCGACAATCACGCATTGCGGCGCCGCGCGCGCATTGCCTGAGCGCCCAATTGGTGAAATCAGGCGCTCGTGCCTCACCGTGTTCCTTCTGCCGATCGACGCCAGCTCCTTGCCGGCATGAGCGCCTTCGCCGCCGCTCCCCTGCTGGCGGGGTTCGGACCGCCGCCCCTAGGCCGGGTGTTGGCGATGTCGGACCTGCATTCGGCCTATGAGCGCACCGGCCAGTTGCTCGCCGCCCTCGAGGCTGAGGTCGCGGCGCACAAGGTCCCACATGTGATCGCCATCGACGGCGACATCTTCGAACACGGCAACGTCGCGGCGGTGCGCTCGAACGGCGCCATCGACTGGGCCTTCCTGGCCGAATTGCCGAAGATCGCACCCACGGTCGTCAACCTTGGCAACCACGACAACGACATCACGCCTGACCTCGCGGACGTCGTTGTGCGCCTGCGCGGACTGGGCGTCGCGGTGGTCTCCAACGTCGTCGACGCTCGAACCGGCGCGCCCTACGCCCCGGCCCAGATCGACCTGCCGCTGGGTCGGCGCACCTTGCGGGTCGTCGGCGTGGCCACTGACTCGCTGAAGACCTATCCGGCCGCCAGTCGCCCCGCGCTGCAGATCCCGGTTCCCGGAGACTGGGCGCGCGCCAACCTCGCAGCGGCGCTGGCCGGCGCTGACCTAGCCATGGTCATGAGCCATGCGGGCGTCGCCCCCGACCGCGAGATCCTGCCCCTGCTGCCCGACGGGGCGCTGATGATCGGCGGCCACAACCACCTGCTTTTCCAGCACCGCCAGGGGCGCAGTCTCTATGTGCACACGGGCTCATGGAGCAACGCCTACACCGTGGTCACCCTGGGGGCGGCCGGCCCTTCCGACGCCGTCTCCAAGGCCATTGCGCTTGATGGCCCGGTGTCGCCGCGTCTCGCCACGCTGATCCCCTCGGTCCTGGCGACCTCGATCACCGAGGAGGAGCGCGCCATCCTCGGAACCTCGCCCAAGGCGCTCTCGCTGGGCGAAACCGGCCGCGCCGTGGCGGCGGCCATGGCGCGCGCCGCGGGGGCCGATGCCGGTTTCATCGGCCACACCACACTCGGGACAGGTCTGCCAAGAGGCCCGGTCTCGCATCACGCCTTCGACGCCGTGGTGCGCTTCGAGGGCAAGCTGATGGTCGCCGAAGTTCCGCGAAAACGGCTTGCCGAGTTCCTGGCCCGCGCCAATCAGGACCGTCCCATGCCGCTGGACCAGCGCAATGGCGACTTCCTCTATGCCGAAGTCGTCACCCCAACTGGGGGCGACACCGTCCGCATCGCCACCACCGACTGGAACGCCATGAACCAGGCCGAATACTTCGGCGTCTCGGATCTGGCGTTCAGCGAAACACCCGCCCTGCGCCTCAAGGCTGTGGCCGCCAAGGCGCTTCTCTCCGCCTAAGTCAGGGGGCCGGGCCTGACCGGCTATTCGGTCAGACCACCGCCCAGGGCGACATAGAGCGCGATCTGGTTGCGCAGATTGGCCCCCCGCAGCTGCAGCAGCGCCTGCTGGGCGGAGAACAGGTTCCGTTCGGCGTCGAGCACCTCAAGATAGATGGCGATGCCGTTGGCGTAGCGCAGGCGGGCGGTCTCGGCCAACCGCTCCTGGGCCGCCACGGCGCGCTCCTGCGCCACGATCTGGTCTGCGATGTACTTGCGCCCGGCCAAGGCGTCGGCCACGTCCTGGAAGGCGGTCTGGACCGTCTTTTGATAGGTCGCAACGGCGATATCGCGCTGGGCCTTGGCGGCGTCGAGGTCGCCACGGCGCGCGCCCCAGTCGAGCAGCGGCAAGACGACGCCGGCGCCGTAGTTCCAGGCGCTGCGATCGACGCCCACCAGGCTGTCGAGGTCGCGGGAAGCATAGCCCGTAGCGCCTGTCAGCGAGATCCGCGGGAAGAAGGCGGCCCGCGCCGCGCCGATATTGGCGTTGGCGGCCCGCAACTGGTTCTCGGCCTGAATGACATCGGGGCGGTTGACCAACAGGTCGGACGGCAGGCCCGCGTCGAGCCGATTGAACATCTGCTGCTGAGCGAGCGGCCGAGGCGGCGGCAGGGCCGACACATCTACAGGTCCCCCGACGAGAACGGTCAGCAGGTCCTCGGCGAGCGCGCGGGTCCGATGCAACTCGGCCAGCTGGCCCTGAGCGTCCGTCAACAGGGTGACGGCCTGATCGTAGTCGGCCGACGAGGTGACGCCGGCGTCCAGGCGCAGCTGGGCGATCTCAAGGCTCTCGCGGCGGGCGACAAGCGTGCGCTCGGCCAGGGCGATGCGCTCCTCATTCTCGCGCAGCGTCATGTAGGCGATGGCGACCTGGCGAATGAGCGAAAGCCGGAACGCGCGTTGGGCCTCCACCGTCGCAAGGTAATCGAAGCGCGCGGCGTCGGAGAGGCTGCGAACACGGCCCCAGAAGTCGAGTTCGAAGGCGCTGATGCCGACGTCGATGTCGTAGGTCTCGGCGGTGACCGCTGCGCCAAGGCCGGTGATGTCCGCCGGCTGCCGAGCCCGCCCGCCCGAGGCGCCAAGGTCGACATTCGGCAGCCGGGCCGACTGCCGGATGCGATACTGCGCGCGCGCCACCTCGATCTGCGCCACCGCCACCGCCATGTCGCGATTGCGGGCCAGGGCGGTCTCTATGACGATCTCGAGCCTCGGATCCTCGAAGAAGTCACGCCAGGACACCTGGTTGGCCGGGACGGCCCCAGGCGGCGGCTCGGAGAGCGGAAACGTCTGCGCCACAGGAGGGACCGGCTGCGTATAGCGCGGCGCCATGCTGCAGCCCGCCAGACCGGCCGCGAGAAGGATCGCCCAGCTACGCATGCGGGGCCTCCTCCGAACCCAACCTCTTCCCGCGGCTCAACCAGCGCCGGGCCGAGAGGTAGAAGACCGGGGTCAGGAACACCCCCAGCAGGGTGACGGCGATCATGCCGCCGATAACTCCAGTGCCCACGGCCTGGCGGCTGGCCGCGCCCGCGCCCGTGGCGATGAACAGCGGCACCATGCCCAGCACGAAGGCCAGCGACGTCATCACGATCGGACGCAGCCGCAAGCGCGCGGCCTGCAGGATCGCCTCGGACGTCGACTTCCCCGCCTCCTCCTGCTCGATGGCGAATTCGACGATCAGGATGGCGTTCTTGGCCGAGAGGCCGATGATCGTGATCAGGCCGACGTTGAAATAGATGTCCGCCGACAGCCCGCGCAGAAGCGTGAAGACGACCGCCCCGAGCACGCCGATGGGAACTCCCAGCAGCACCGACAGCGGGATCGGCCAACTCTCATAGAGCGCGGCAAGCACCAGGAAGACGATCAGCAGGGAGATCGCCAGCAGCAGCACCACCTGCGCGCCGGCCTGTCGCTCCTCGAAGGCGATGCCGGTCCACTCGTAGCCGAAGCCGGTCGGGAGAATGCGATCGGCGATCGCCTCCATCTCGTCCAACGCCGCGCCGCTGGAGCGGCCGGGCGCGGCGGCCCCGGACACGGTCAGGGCGGGGTAGCCGTTGTATCGCTGGAGTTGCGGCGCGCCGGCTGTCCACGACGTGCTGCTGAACGCGGAGAACGGCACCATCTGCCCGCCGGCGTTGCGGACCTGCAGGTTGAGGATGTCGGCCGGAGTCATGCGCTGTTCGGCCGACGCCTGGATCAGCACCCGCGAGATATTGCCGCCATAGGTGAAGTCGTTGGCGTAGGACGATGCCAGCGCGATCGACAGCGTCGCGTTGATATCGCCGATGTTCACCCCCAAGGCCCGCGCGCGCACCCGGTCGATGTCCAGGTACAGCTGAGGCGCGTCGGGCTGCCCCTCCGCCCGCACACCCACCAGCAGCGGACTCTTGGCCGCCTCGGCCAGCACCTGGTCGCGCGCGGCGATCAGCGCCTCGGCGTCGGCGCCGCTGCGGTTCTGGATCTTCATGCTGAAGCCGCTGGAGGTGCCGAGCGCCGGGATCGGCGGAGGGTTGAGGGCGAAGATGTTGGCGGTCTTCACCTGCGACAGGGCGGCCATGGCGCGGCCGCTGAGCGCATCAGCGCTGTGCGCTGCGCCGGCTCTCTCGCTCCAGGGGCGCAGGGAGATGAAGCCCATGGCGGCGTTCTGCCCCTGGCCGAAGAAGTTGAAGCCGCTGATCATGACGATGTTGGCGACCTCGGGCTGCTCCTTGAAGAATGCGCGGGTCTGGTCGATGGCGAGCTGGGTCCGCTCGGCGGTGGCGCCGGGCGGTGCATCGATCGTGACCAGCAGCACGCCCTGGTCTTCCGACGGCAGGAAACCGCCCGGCAGCCGCGTATAGAGCAGCCCGGTCAGCAGCACGGCGACGAGGAAGACGGCGAGCCAACGCAGCGGCGTCGTGAGCATTCGGCCCACCCCCGCCTGATAGCGGTCGGCCATGCGGTTGAAGCCGCGATTGAAGCCCCCGAGAAAGCGGTCGACGAAGGCTAAGGCGGCGTTTCGGGGCTTGGCCTCGCTGTCGGAATGGGCGCGATGCGGCTTGAGCAGGGTCGCGCAAAGCGCGGGCGTCAGGCTGAGCGCCAGCAGGGCGGAAAAGCCTATGGAGATAGCCAGGGTCACCGAGAACTGCCGGTAGATCCCGCCCGACGTCCCGGGGAAGAAGGCCATCGGCAGGAAAACGGTCATCAGCACCAGAGTGATGCCGATGATGGCCGAGGTGATCTGGCCCATGGCCTTCACGGTCGCCTCGCGGGGCGGCAGCCCCTCCTCCGCCATGATGCGTTCGACGTTCTCGACCACGACGATAGCGTCATCGACGAGGATGCCGATGGCCACCACCATGCCGAACAGCGAGAGGATGTTGATCGAGTAGCCGAAGATCAGCAGGCCAAAGCACGCCCCGGCCAGGGCGACGGGCACGACGATGGTCGGAATGAGCGTGGCCCGCCAGTTTTGCAGGAACAGGAACATGACCACGAAGACCAGGGCCATGGCCTCGGCGAGGGTCTTGATCACCTCCTCGACCGACGCGCTGATGAAGGGCGTGGTGTCGTAGGGCGTCGTCCAGGCGATGTCTTCCGGGAAGGTCCTTGAGAGTTCGTCCAGGCGCGCGCGCACCCCCTGCGCTGTTGATAGCGCATTCGCGCCGGAGGTGAGCTGGATGCCCATCCCGGCCATGGTCTTGCCGTTCAGCGTCGAGCCGGTCAGGTAGCTATCGGCGCCGAGCTCGACGCGCGCCACGTCGCCGAGGTGGATGGTCGAGCCGTCCGCGTTGGCGCGCAGGATGATCTGCCGGAACTCTTCGGGCGTCGTGAACCGGTTCTGGGTGATGACGGTGGCGTTGAGCTGGCTGTCCTTGGCGATCGGCTGGTCGCCCAGGCTGCCGCCCGCGGTCTGGCTGTTCTGCTCCTGGACGGCGGCCAGCACCTCGGCGGCCGACAGGTCGTAGCCGGCCAGCTTCTGCGGATCGAGCCAGATGCGCATGGCGTACTCGGTGCCGAACAGTCGTACATCCCCGACGCCCGAGACGCGGCGGAGCTCGTCGACCACCTTGTTGGAGGCGAAGTCGCCAAGCTCCAGCGTGCTCGTCGCGCCGCTCTTGGAGGTCAGGGCGACCAGCATCAGAAAGCCGGAATTCGCCGCGTTGACCTGCACGCCCTGGCGCCGAACCTCTTCCGGCAGACGTGGCTCCACACGGCTGAGGCGGTTCTGCACCTCCATCTGGGCGATGTTGATGTCGGTCCCGGACTCGAAGGTGACCGCGATCTGCGCGGTGCCGTTCGAGCGGCTGGTCGCTTCCATGTAGAGGAAGCCCGGCACCCCGTTCATCTCCTTCTCGATGACCGAAGTGACGTTCTGATCGAGGGTCGCGGCGTCGGCCCCCGGATAGGTCAGCGACAGCGTCAGCGAGGGCGGCGCGACGGTCGGATACTGTTCGATCGGCAGGCTGCGCAGGGCGATGATCCCGGCCAGCAGGATGCCCAGCGCGATGACCCAGGCGAAGACCGGCCGGTGGGCGAAGAAGCTGCTGTTCATGCCCCGGCCCCCGCTCTACTGCGCGCCAGGCTTGGCTGCGGGCGCCGCCGGCGTCGCCTGAACGATCGTGACCTTCGCCCCTGGCCTGACCTTCTGCAGCCCGTCGGTGATGACCCGTTCTCCCGGCTTGAGGCCCGAGCTGATGACGAACCGGTCGCCGATCATCGCGCCGAGTTGCACCGGGCGGGCGGCCGCCGTTCCGTCGGGCCCGACGACCACGACGCTGGCCTTCTCGCCGGAGAACTGGATCGCCCGCTGCGGCACCGTGATGGCGTTCGGGATCGGCGCGCCGGTCAGATGCGCGCGGACGAACTGCCCCGGCAGCAGGACGCGGTCAGGGTTCGGGAACTCGGCCCGCAGCGACAGCCCGCCGGTCGAGGGATCGACGGCCTGGTCGAGGAAGTTCAGATGGCCGACATGGCCGTAGGTCGTGCCGTCCTCGAGCACGAGGGTGACTTCGACCCTGTCGAGGCGAGGCAGGTCGAAATTGCCGGCGGTGGCGCGGCGGCGCAGTTCCAGAATCTCGGCGTTGGGCAACGAGAAGCGGACATAGGTCGGGCTCAATTGCTCGACGCGGGTCATCAGCGTCGCCGAGGCGGCGCTGACCAGTGCGCCCTCCGTGACCTCCGCGCGGCCCACCCGCCCTGCGATCGGGGCGGTCACCGTCGTGTAGCTCAGATTCAATGAGGCGCGGTCGAGAGCCGCCTGCGCCGAGGCGACGTCCGCTTCCCCCTGGCTGACGGCGGCGCCGGCCGCGTCGAACTCCTGGGCGCTGATCGCCTTGCGCTGCACCAGCGGCGTGTAGCGCGCACGGTCTCGCCGGGCGTTGGTCAAGGTCGCCTGAGCGCGCTGCAGCGCCGCCCGGGCGCTGGCCTCGGCCGCGCGCATCTCGCGTGGGTCAATGGCGAAGAGTGGGGCGCCCGCCTTGACGTCGGTCCCTTCCAAATAGAGCCGCCGCTGAACAATGCCATCGACGCGGGCACGCACTTCGGCGGTGCGCACCGCCTCGACGCGGCCTGGCAAATCGACGACCTCGTCCACGGACTTCGGCGTGACGGTGATCGCCTCCACCTCGACGGGCGGCGCCTGGCCCGCGGGGGGAGCGCTTTGCCCGCATCCGGCCAGGGCAAGCATCGCGGCCAGGCCCAGGATCGGAGCACGAAAGCCGTTCGGCAAAGGGCTAGCCACCATGGAACCAAGTCCTCATGCCGCTGCTCAGCTTGTTCGTAACGCGGAAACGCGCGCTCCGTTCAACTGAGGCGAGAGGACTTCGGCTTTGCGCCGGCCCGGAGCGTCAGATCAGGACAACCGGTCGCGGAAGTCGCGATAGTCGAACTGCCGGACCAGACGCAGCGCGTCGGATTCACTGTTCCAAAGCGCGATGGCCGGCAGGGGCACGCCGTTGAAGGTCGTGGTCTTGACCATCGAATAGTGCGCCTGGTCCAGGAACGCGATGCGCGTGCCCGGCCCCGGAACCTCGTCGAACAGGTAGTCGCCGATGATGTCGCCAGCCAGGCAGGACGGCCCACCGAGGCGGACTGGCGCGCCGTGCTCAGCCTCGTTCAGCATGGCCGGCCGGTAGGGCGCTTCCAGGACGTCCGGCATGTGACAGGTCGCGGAGATGTCGGTGATGGCGACGTGCACGCCGTTGTCGAAGGTGTCGAGGATCTCGCCCACCAGAATTCCGGCGTCCAGCGCGATGGCTTCGCCTGGCTCGATATAGACCTCGACGCCGTGGCGCTCGGTAATCTCGCGCAGGAAGCCGACGAGGTCTTCGCGTGCATAGTCTGCGCGCGTGATGTGATGCCCCCCGCCGAGATTGACCCACTTCAGGCCCGCCAGCAGGCCGCCCAAGCGCGGCTCCAACGCGTCCCAGATCCGGCGCAGCGGTTCGAAACCCTGCTCGCACAGGGCGTGCACGTGCAGACCATCTACGCCTTGCAGGTGTTCGGGCCGCAGCTGCGAGACCGGAAAGCCGAGACGTGATCCCGGGCAGCACGGATCGTACTTGGCGACCTCCGCCTCGCTGCTCTCGGGGTTCAGGCGCAGTCCGATCTCGAAGACTTCGCCGTCGGCGCGCGCCTGGGCGATGAGGCCCTCGAACCGGGCGATCTGCGCCGGCGAGTTGAAGATCACCGTGTCGGACAGGCGCAGGATCTCGGGCAGGTCCTCGGCGCGATAGGCCGGAGCGTAGGTGGTCAGCTCGCCCTTGTAATGCTCACGGGCCAGCCGGGCTTCCCAAAGCCCAGAAGCGCACACCCCGTGCATGTACTCGCCGACCAGATCGGCCACCGCCCACATCGAGAAGGCCTTGAGCGCAAGCAGCACCTTGGCGCCGCCGCGGTCGGCGACATCCTTGAGCACCGCGAGGTTGCTGCGCACCGCCGTTTCATCAACCACGAAGCAAGGCGATGGAACTCGGCCAAGATCAAAGCGGGCGAAGGCGCCGGGGCCCCCAGCTTGCGTCTGCATCTCGATCAGAAAGCGAGCGGCGCGGGAAGGTCTTGAACCTGCCACGGCAGGCCCTGCCGGTTCATCTGCGCCATGAACGGATCGGGGTCGAGCTGCTCCATGTTGAACACCCCGGCGCCGCGCCAGGCGCCGGTCAGCATCAGCGCCGCGCCGATCATCGCCGGAACGCCTGTGGTGTAGCTGATCGCCTGGTTGCCGGTCTCGGCGTAGGCCTCTTCGTGGTCGCAGACGTTGTAGATGTAGACCGTCTTGTCGCTGCCGTCCTTTTGGCCCGTCGCGATGACGCCGATGTTGGTCTTGCCGCGGGTGACCGCGCCCAACGATGAGGGCTCAGGAAGCAGCGCCTTCAGAAACTGCAGCGGGATGATGTCCACGCCCTGGAATTTCACCGGGTCGATGCGTGTCATGCCGACATTGCCCAGCACTTCCAGGTGCTTCAGGTAGCTGTCGCCGAAGGTCATCCAGAACCGGATCCGCCTGATCTCCGGATAGAACCGGGCCAGCGACTCCAGTTCCTCATGGTACATCAGGTACATGTTCCGCTCGCCGACCCCGGCGAAGTCGAACGCCTGCTTGTGGGACAGCGCCGGTCCCTCCACCCACTGGCCATTCTCCCAATGGCGCGAGGGCGCGGTGACTTCGCGCAGGTTGATCTCGGGATTGAAGTTCGTCGCGAAGGGGTGGCCGTGGTCGCCGCCGTTGCAGTCGAGAATGTCGAGCGTGTCGATCCGGTCGAGCAGGTGCTTGCGGGCATAGGTGGTGAACACCGACGTCGCGCCGGGATCAAAGCCGCAGCCGAGCACGGCCATCAAGCCAGCCTCGCGGAACCGCTCCTGGTACGCCCATTGCCAGCTGTATTCGAACTTTGCCTCGTCGCGCGGCTCATAGTTGGCCGTATCGAGATAGTTCGCACCCGCCTTCAGGCAGGCCTCCATGATCGCCAGATCCTGGTAGGGCAAGGCGAGGTTGACCACGAGCTCCGGCTTAACGGCGTCGATCAGCGCGGCGGTCGCTTCGATGTCGTCTGCGTCCAGTTCGGCCGTCTGGATGGTCACGCCGGTGCGTTGCTTCACTGACGCGGCGATGGCGTCACACTTGGAACGGCGACGGCTCGCCAGTGTGATTTCAGTGAAGATGTCAGGGTTCATCGCCATCTTATGGACGGCGACCGACCCGACGCCACCGGCGCCGATCACAAGCACCTTGCTCATCTGCACAACTCCCGACGCCATCATTCCTGCCAATACTCGTCGACACCAGCGCGTCGCGGCGCGTCTTATACGAGCTCGGGGCGAGCCGTGCACCCCTTCGAAGCACGCTCGCGCGCGCCCTTGATGTCCGCCTGGTCTACGCGACAAGCCTCAAGTACGCGTCGAATACGCCGCCTCAATGACACTCATGGACGTGGTGCGAACGGATGTCGGACTGCGCCTGGCGCAGCCGAACTCGCGCCCGCGTCGGCGACAGGCGTAGGCGATGGCTCAGAACGCCAGCGAAAAGTCTGTCAGGAAGGTGAAACCCTCTGCGCCGACCGGAACCGGGTATGCGCTGTAACCGACGGGCGACTTGTCTACATAGAGGCCCATCATATTGATCCGCACATCACGGCGCTCGAACGGAAACCAGTTGACGCCGATCCCCACGTCATAGGGGTTTCCGTACTCGCCGAATATTTGAGATCCCGAAACGTACAGCTGCAGGGTTTTCGGGATCAACATGGCCCCCGCCTGCAATTGGAAGCCGCTGTCGAACAGGTCGGATACCGGGATGATGCCATCCACTCGAAATTGATCGAGCCACCTGGCGTAGTACTCAAACTCCAGAGAGTAGCCCCGGTACTTCAGCCCCGCATTGAGGGCCATCATCTGATAACGCGCTTCGGTGATCCGGCCCGGCGTGTTGAAGGCGTTCACGCCGAATAGCAGGGTCCCATCTGAAAGCCGGAGTTGGGTGTTCTCAATCGACTCCGTGCCCGGCTGCGACTGCGGCGTCTCCGTGCTGCGCGTATAGTGCGCGCTCAGAAGCGTCGCGACTTCCTGGTGATCCTCGAAGTCGCCAAACCCGGCGGCTGGCCCGAACTCGCCCGTCGTGGGCATCCAGGTCAGGGCCGCCGAGAACGTGTTCGGCTTTGCATCGAGTTGGCCAGCGTTGACGCCCAGCGCGCTCAGATTGTTTGCGATCATCGCGCGGTACTCGAGCCCACGCGCCAGCTTGCCCTCAGCCCACAGCCCTTGCGTATACGAACCGCGGAAGAACTCATCGGCGATCGGTCGGTTGTCGTTGCGCAGCCAGTACGGAAACGTCCGGTTCGTCGAGCGTGTCGAAGGCACCGAGTGGACACCTGCGTACACCCGCAGGGCGCTGTTGAAGATAAACGAGAGATTCCCGGCGCCGACGACCTGCGCGCTCTGCCCCTGGTTGGAGTTCGAGGTCCAGAAGTAGGCGTTGTAGTTGAACCTGGGATCGAAGAGCCAACCGCGGAAGGTCAGCTGAACCTTCGCCAGCTGAAAGTCTTCCCGCGGATCCACGGGAAACTGGCGGCCGAAAGAGTCGGTGTAGCCGTCCTCAAGGCCTTCCTGGTTCAGATATCGCATGTAGCTCACGACGCCCAGATTGACCTCCCCCATGTCGGACTTCATCAATACGAGCCCTTTGCCCGGCTCGAACCCGCCCCATTTCGTCGGGGAACTCTCCTTGACCTGCTGCGTAGCGACGGGGACGGCCGCCTGCGGCGCTGGGAGCGTTTCCGCAGCCGGCGCGGCGCTCCCATGAAGCTCGACTTCGATCGCCCGGATGCGCCGGTCGAACTCCGATCGCATGGTTTGGAGTTCGCGCAACTGCTGCTCCATGCGCACCCGCTGCGCATCCGCGGTCGTCACGGGGGGAGCGTCGGCGTCCGCCGCCCTGGCGGGTTGAGCGCTGAGCATCGCCAAGGCGAGGCCAACAAGCCCCGCCGAAGCCGCATTTTTCGCCGCGTGCCTCATTCCGTCTCCCCGCCACGAGATGCGATTGACCTCAGGTGGGGCGCTGCCTTGACCATAGCGCCCAGCCAAGTCATGGCAGGCGACCAGCGGTGCTACACTCCGTTGCTACCCTAGGGTCCCTCAGGTGATGACCTGAGGCTCACGCCCCAGCTCGGTCGGATCCATTGCACGCCGAGCGCGCGGCCGCCGAAGATGGCGAGAGAGATAGACTGGCGCGCTCGAGCCGCGCCGGACCTGCTGGCGCCACCCGCTAACCTTACGGGATCGACCCGATAGGCGCCTTGTTCTCCAGGGGAAAGGATCGCGCGCCTAGGCTTGTCGTTGTCCGGCGAGCCGCATCGGGAGCTCGGCGCCGGTGACCATCATTGCCACGACGAGCGCATTGCTGGCGGCGACCGCCCCGGGCGGCGAGGCGGCGACCGCGCCGCCGCCGCAGGCGCCAAGCTCACTCTCCGCGCCCTCCCCTCAGGCAAGCCTCGACGAAGCCGCGGAACGCGCCTCGCGCCCCCAGGCGCCTTCGCTTGACCTCGACTTTCGGCTGGGCGCTTGGAAGTTCCACGGCTACCTGCAGTACGACGGCGCGGCGTACCACCAGGACGCCGAAGGCCCGCCCGACAGCGACTTCCGACGCGGTGGCATCGGCCTTGGCGATCCGCTACGGGCGCGCAATCTCAACGACGGATCCTACCTGCGCCGCGCGCGCCTGGGCTGGGAGGGCACGCACGGCGAGCGCATCGCCTATCGCGCCATGTTCGAGTTCGGCGACGCCGACGAGGCCGGCGAAGCGCGGATCGCCGAGGTATGGGCAAGCTACAACTGGCGGCCCTATTCGATCCGCATCGGCGCCTTCTCGCCCCCGACGAACATGGAGGGCGCGACGAGTTCCGACAGCACGCTGTTCCTGGAGCGGGCGACCGCTGCAGACCTGGCCCGTTCGCTGGGCGGTGGCGATGGCCGGATCGGCGTGACGGTTCGGCGCGTCGCGCCCGGCTCGATGGCCGCCGTCAGCCTGACCGGACCGCAGCTCGACAGCGGCGAGGACTACGCGCCAAGGGCCGCCATCCTTGGCCGCTATGCGCGGGCGTACAAATGGCGGTCCGACTACCGCCTCCACTTCGGCGTGAACGGGACCCTCGTCCTGACGCCCGCCAGCCAGCAGGACGCAGGCCGGCCCGAACGCTTTCCCGTCCGGTTCCTCAGCACGCCCGAAATCGACGTCGACGACACGCCGCTCATCGACACCGGCGAGATCGACGCCGACCAGGCCCAGATTCTGGGCTTCGAATTCGCCGCCCAGAGGAAGAACTTCTATCTCCAGGCCGAGGCCTTCCTGTTCGGCGTCAGTCGTCACGGCCCCGAGCCGGGCGACCCGCGCTTCTCGGGGTTCTACGTTCAGGGCAGTTGGATTCTGACGGGCGAAACCCGGCGTTTCGACCAATCGCTCGCCGCCTTCTCGTTTCCCAAGCCGCTCGCGCCCATTGGCGGCGGCGGCTGGGGCGCCTTGGAGGTGGCGTTCCGCTTCAGCGCCATGGATCTCAACGACCGCGAGGGCGCAGCAGGCCAGCCCACGCCGGCCGGCGGCGTACGCGGCGGTCGCCAACAGATCCTGGGCGCCGCCCTGCTCTGGTATCCGCGACCGCGCGTGCGGCTGATGGCCAACTATCTCCACGTCGACGTGGACCGGCTGAACCCCTCCGGCCTTGCCGACCCGGACCCCTTCGGCCCGCCGCCCGCCACGCCGCCGCCGGGTGTGCAGATCGGCCAGACCTTCGACATCCTCGCCGTTCGCTTTCGGTACTCGTTTTAGGAGAACCAGATGCCCGAAGCTTCCCCCTCGCCCGAGTTGACCGCTGCGATCACCGCCAGGGACGTCGCGATGCGCGACGTCGAACGCACGATGATCCAGATCGTGCAGACCTCGATCTCGATGATCGGCTTCGGCTTCACGATCCACGCCTTCCTGCAGAACGCCGACGCCCGCGCCTCCATCGGCGTCGATCTGGATCTGGTGGCCCGGCGCATCGGCCTGGCGCTGCTCACCTTGGGACTGCTGAACCTCGCCTGGGGCCTATGGAACCAGTCGCGCTACCAGGCCGTGGTCCGGCGCCGATTTCCGCTTCCCGCCGGGGTCGGCGGCTACCGCATCCGTTCCACCTTCGTGGTCGCCAGCCTGCTGCTCGCGACAGGGGCCGGAGCCTTCGTCACGACGCTGTTCCGTTAAGTCGTGCCATCGGCTGCGGCTGCTCGGTATTCCACCTGATAGCCACGCAGACACCTGTTCGCCAAGGTCGCGGTCACGCTCGTCGACTGAGCGGCAAATGGAGGGCTGGTAATGGTTCAGTATTTGAACCGCCCGGTGCGGAACGGGGCTTTCGCAGTTGCAACGCTCGGTCTTGGGTTCGCGGGCGCGGCGCACGCTCAGGATGCACCCAATTTTGAGATCTACGGGTTCGCGCAAGTAGACTACGTGCAGGACTTCAAGCGCGTCGACCCAGACTGGGACTCCACGCTTCGTCCGTCGAAGATCCCGACGGTCGACGGCCTCTTCGGCGACGACGGTCAGAGCGTCATCAGCGTCCGCCAATCGCGGCTCGGCGTGCGTGCCCGCCAGCCTGTCGCCGGCAACGACCTGTTCGTGCGCTTCGAGTTCGACCTTTTCGGCGTCGGCGGGGACGCCGGGCAGACCACCTTCCGCCTGCGCCACGTCTACGGCGAATGGGGCCCGATCCTCGCGGGCCAGACCAACAGCGTCTTCATGGACGGCGACAGCTTCCCCAACACGATCGACTACTGGGGACCGAACGGCATGGTCTTCCTGCGCAATCCGCAGATCCGCTACACGTACAAGACCGGATCGCACCAGTTCGCAGTCGCCGTCGAGCAGCCATCCAACGACATCGATCCCGGCAACGTTCGGCTCATCGACTCCGACATCGCCAGCGGCCTGCAGGGCGACGAAGAGTTGCCCGACCTGACCGCGCACTGGCGCTACAACGGCGACTGGGGCCACGTCCAGGTCGCCGGCATCCTGCGCCGGGTCGGCTTCGAGACCGCCGGCACGCCCAACAACGAACCCTCCGACAGCAAGACCGGCTGGGGCGTCAACGTCACCTCCAACATCAAGGTCCTGGAGAAGGACGTCATCCACCTCGCGGCTGTCTATGGCGAGGGGATCGCCAGCTACATGAACGACGGCGGCACCGACCTGGCGCCGGAAGCCGACCAACTGAACGCGCCCCCACCGGTCCCGGGCGGTCTGCCGCCCATCGGACTGCGCGGCGACGTCGTGCCGTTGTTCGGCGTGGTGGCCTACTACGACCACTACTGGAACGATCAGTTCAGCTCTTCCATCGGCTACAGCCGCACCCAGGTCGACAACACCAACTTCCAGGAGCCCACCGCCTTCCAGACCGCGCAGTACGCCTCAGTCAACCTGCTCTACACGCCGTCGGACAAGATCATGATGGGCGGCGAATTCCTCTGGGGCACGCGCGAAGACAAGGACGGTGAGGAGGGCGAGGATTACCGCCTCCAGGTTTCGTTCAAATACAACTTCTCCAGCAACGACTTCCGCTGATCGAGAGCAATCCGATGACAACCTACAACGCTTCGCGGCGCGACCTCGCCAAGGTCATCGCCTTCATGGGCGCCGCCGCGGCGACGCCGGCCCTCGCCCAGCCCCGCGCCGCCGCTCCCGGGAACATCGACGCGGCGGTCAAGGCGGCCCACGCGCAGTACAAGAGCCTGAACGAAGGCAAGAACGCCGACTACATCCCGGCTCTCGCCCAGGTCCCGTCGCACTACTTCGGCATCGGGCTCGTCACGCCGACCGGCGCCTCGTCCTTCGTCGGCGACATCGAGCCGAAGTTCTCCATTCAGTCGATCTCCAAGGTTTTCACCCTCGCCCTGGTGTTCCAGGAATCTGGCCAGGACCTGGTTGAAAACAGCATCGGCGTGGACGCCACCGGCCAGGTCTTCAACTCGATCGTCGCCGTCGAACAGTTTCGCGGCAAGGAGATGAACCCGTTGGTGAACCCCGGCGCGATCGCCACGACCGGCATGGTCAAGGGGTCCAGCGCCGACGAGGTCTGGCGCAAGATCCTTGGCATTCACAGCGACTTCGCGGGACGCCAGCTCGACGTCGATGAAGTCGTCTACAAGTCCGAAGCCGACACCAACCAACGCAACCGGGCGATCGGGCAACTGATGTCGGCCTATGAGCGGTTCCCAGGCGATCCGGCGCAGGCGACTGACCTGTACACCCGCCAATGCGCGATCGCGGTGAACGCCAAGGATCTGAGCATCATGGCCGGAACTCTGGCCAACGGCGGCCGAAACCCCGTCACCCGCAAGCAGGTCATAGACCCACGCCACGTGCCGGGCCTGCTGGCCGTCATGGCCACGGCAGGCCTCTATGACGACAGCGGCAAGTGGCTGTTCCGCACCGGTTTGCCGGCCAAGAGCGGCGTCGGCGGCGGCCTCATCGCGGTTTCGCCCGGCAAGTTCGGCCTCGGAACCTTCGCCCCGCCTCTGGACGCCGCGGGCAACAGCGTGCGGGGGCAGCGCGCCATCGCCTCGATATCCAACACACTGGGCGGCAACCCCTACTCCGTGCAGCCCGTCTAATCGGAGGAAGCCATGCGGAACGGCGAAGCGTCCAACGCGCTGTCCCGGCGCATAGCTGGCGCCGTTCGGATGCTGGCTGTCGGCTTGTCGGCATGTTCAGCCTTGGCCGCCGCGCAAGGCGCGCAAGCGGCCGAGCGCTGCGTTTTCAGCGACTCCCACTTTCACCTCACCAACTACATTCAGGAAGGCCCCACCGCCGGCCAGGCCCTGAAGGTCATGGGCGACAAGCTATGCCGCTCGACGTTGTTCGGAATCCCGCTGCAGCAACAGTGGGCCTATCATATCAGCGGTGACATCGCCCCGGCGTACTACCTGGAGAGCGACGCGCCCCTCTACTATTACTCCTTCACCGACGCCGCGATCGCCGCCGCCTACAACGCCTTGCCGCCAGCCGACCGTGCGCGCTTCGACCCCATGATCACTGGCTTCAATCCCGCGGACATGTACGCCGCCGATCACGTGCGTCGCGTGTTGACGACCTATCCGGGCGTCTTCTCGGGCATCGGCGAGTTTTCGATCCACAAGGAGTTTGTCTCGCCGAAGATCGCCGGCGGTCCAGCGGGGCTCACCGACCCTGCGCTGGCGCGCCTGCTGGACTTCAGCGGCGAGGTTGGGCTCGTGGCGATCCTCCACAACGACCTGGTCATGCCCTTCACCAAGGACGACAAGGTGCGGCCCTATTTCGAGCAGCTGCGCGCCCTGCTCGCCCGGCACCCGCGCACCACCATCATCTGGGCGCACATGGGTCTCGGCCGGATTGTGACGCCCGTGAAGTCCCACGCCGCGCTCATTGAGGAGATGATCAATGACCCGGCCCTCAAGCATGTCTATTTCGACATCTCTTGGGACGAGGTCGCCAAGTACGTGGTGGCCAGCGAAGAGGCCACGCAGATCACGGCCGACCTCATAAACCGGCATCCAGACCGTTTCCTGTTCGGCAGCGACGTCGTCGCGCCGACGACAACCGAGAAGTACATGTCGGTCTACGAGATGTACCAGCCGCTTTGGGCGAAACTCACCCCGACGGCCCGCGAGAAAATTCTCAAAGGCAACTATGCGCGCATATTCGACACCGCGCGCGTTCGCGTGCGGGCCTGGGAAAAGGCGAATGTCGGGGCGGCGGCGCGTTAAGCGCCCGCTAAGGCGGCGGTTGCCCTTGGCCTGGATCCGGGACCGTCACATAGACCACGGTGTCACCCTGATAGCGCGGCTCGTAATACATGCCGCCGCAATAGTAGTAGGACGAGTAATAGGCCGAGCAGCCGTAGGGCAGCGAATGGTACATCGAGCCATAGACGGCCGCTGACGTGACCGCCGCCGCCGTTCCGAAGGCTATGCCCGCGCCGATTGGGTGATCGTCCCAGCCGCCCCAGCCCCAGTCATTGTCGCCATCGATATTGATGTCGTTTCCGACGTTGATATCGCCACGATTTATGTTGTTTCGGCCACCGTCTGCGCGCGCGGGCAACTGCCCCGCATTCGGCCGGTTGCCAGCATAGCCGCCTGCGGGACGACTGCCGGCGTACGCGCCCTGCCCCGCCGCCGGCCGGTTTCCCGCATACGCTCCCTGGCCGCCTGAAGGCCTGGAGCCCGCATAGGCGCCTTGCGTACGGCTACCGCCAGAGCTCGACCTGCCGGCCATGGAGCCGCTGCTTTGTCTGGGCGGCGCACTCATGCTGCGTGAGCTCCCCCCCATGGAGCCACGGCTCATCGAAGAGCCCCGGCTCATGCTCGACATGCCGCCGCCGCGGACGCCGCCGCCGCCGCGCCCCCGCGCATAGCTGTCGAACGCCGCCATGCAGACGATGGAGACAATCGCCGCCCCTAGGGTGGCCCGATACATGTGCGCCTTGGACATGGTCTTGGCCTCTTCAGCGCTGCGCCATCAGCCGGATCGGCTTGGCGTCGCTTGCCGGTGTGAAGGTGAAGTCCTGCTGCGTCAGCTTGGGGTTCTCCGTCCAGGTCAACCGCGCGACATAGGTCGGGCCGGTCGGATCCGTCCGGTCGATGATGACCAGCTTCTTGGGCAGCGGCCGATCGCCCTTCTGGATCCAGATCTGCCAATCCATGTCCTTCTCGCGGAAGGCGTAGTGTTCGGTCGGGACGCCATCGATGGTCGCCGGGCCGACGACGAAGCCGGAAATCAGCTGGTCTTCTCGCGTCTTGTCGCCGTTCCAGTGGAACAGGTCTTCGAGCGGCAGAGATATCCCGTACCGATCGTGGATCGCGTCCAGGGTCGCGACGTTGGTCGCCGGCGCGTCGACCGTCGCGTAGTACTTCAGCTCCGGGGCCGAGACGGTGAACGTCTTGCCGTCGTAGACGAACCTCCGGTTCTTGATGTCGCTCTTCAGCTCGATGACGAAGCCGTCGGGACGTCGGACCTTGTAGTCAGTCACGCCGTCCAGCTGCAGCCGCTGACCATCGACCGTCACCAGGTCCAGGGTCGTATTGGCCGTCAGTCCGAACGTCTTGAGGGTGTCGAGGTAAGCGCCCATGCGCTTCAGCGCCTTCAGCGCGTCCTCTTCTACTTCGGTGGGGGGAGGCGCCTGCGCTGCCGCGCTCCCAGCTCCAAGGCAGAGCGCTACGGCAGTGGCCAGGGCGGTGAGCATCCGCATCGTCAGTCCCCGAGCTTTGGGGCCGCCGATGCGGCCCACATCGATCGGATGTTGTCTTCCCAACGCGGCCCGGCCGCCATTGGTAGAAACCCTAGTTCCGGCTGACGGATGACCTCGGCGCTTCCGCGCGCACATCGCTGGTGGGCCCGGTAGGACTCGAACCTACAACCAGACCGTTATGAGCGGTCGGCTCTAACCATTGAGCTACAGGCCCCTGCAGCGACGCAGGGCTGCGGGTTACCATGACCTGCACGCGCCTTAAAGCTGCCGTTCAGCTTGGCTTTGTCAGAACATGCAACCTCCGCTCGTCGCTCGGCGTTCGGAGACCTCAATCCCGCCCGTCAGGCGGGCGTTTCTGGAGATTTCGATGAAGACCTTCGTCCGCGCCGGCGCTTTGGCCCTGATGCTCGCCACCGCCGCCGCGCCCGCCGCCTTCGCTCAAACCGCTCGCACCTCGGCAGACTCGATGTTCCAGACCACGACGCTCAATCTGTCGGCCTACGGCGAAGCCCGCGTGGCGCCGGACAAGGCGACCATCAACCTCGGCGTCGTCACCGAAGCGCCGACCGCCGCCGGCGCGCTGGCCGCCAACAACGAGCAGATGAACTCGGTTATCGCCGCCCTGCGCAAGGCCGGCATCGCCGAGAAGGACATCCAGACCTCGGGCCTGAACCTCAACGCCCAGTACGACTATGTGCAGAACGAACCGCCGAAGCTGCGCGGCTACCAAGCCTCCAACCAGGTGACGATCACCGTCAACGACCTCGCCAAGCTGGGCGTGGCCGTCGACGCCACGGTCAAGGCCGGCGCCAATCAAGTCAACGGGATCTCCTTTGGCCTGAAGGACCCGACGGCCGCCGAGAACGCCGCCCGTCAGGACGCTGTGAAGGCCCTGACCGCCAAGGCCGACCTCTACGCCAAGGCCACCGGCCATCGGATCAGCCGACTGGTGAACCTCAGCGAAGGCGGCGGCTACATGCCCTCGCCTCCGCCCGCGCCGATGATGGCCTATGCGCGTATGGAAAAGGATTCCGGCGGCGCGCCGATCGCCGCCGGCGAACTGAACGTCCGCGTGGACATCACCGGTCTCTACGAAATGTCGCGCTAAGTCGTGGGCCCTTCCCTTCGGGGGAGGGCCTACTTCGCCCCGAGGCCAGCCCTTGCGAAGGCGGTCTTCAGCTTGTCGGCGATGACCACGCCCGGCGGCACGAGGTCGCCTTCCATGACCGCGGCGTAGGTCAGCTCCCCGCCTTCGATCGGCCCGGCCGCCCACGCGACCAGCCGAGAACCGTCGGCGTTGCTGCGGCAACTCGCGGTCTGCGCGGCGCCCGCCGTCGGCGCGGCGCGAAGCAATTGTTCAACGGTTCGAACGCCGGGGTCGTCGCAGCCCGGGAGCTTGCGGCCGCAGACCACGTGGGTCCCGTACTGGTAGACGACCTTGCCCTGCTCGGCGATCAGCACGCAGGTGCCTGGATCGCCGATGGCGTCGGACACCGCCTGATCCAGCACGTACTTCTTGATCCCCGCCGGGGCGCTCGGCGCGCAGCCGCTGAGGACAGCGACCGACAGACCAAGCGCGGCCAGCAGGCGCATCACGCGGCCTGCTTGATCTCGTTGCCGTCATCCAGCAGCACGACGCTGGGCGAGTAGTTGCGGGCCTCTTCGGCCGGCAGCATGCCGTAGGTCACGACGATCACCTTGTCGCCCTTTTGCACCAGGCGAGCGGCCGCGCCGTTGACGCCGATCACCTTGGATCCGCGCGGCGCTTCGATGGCGTAGGTGGTGAACCGCGCGCCGGTGGTGATGTTCAGAACGTCCACTTGTTCGTGGGGAAGAATGCCTGATGCGTCCAGCAGATCGCGGTCGATCGCGATGGAGCCTTCATACTCAAGATCGGCCTGAGTCACCGTCGCGCGGTGAAGCTTGGCCTTCATCAGGGTCACCAGCATAGGCGGTCCTTCCAAGTGCGGCGCACAATCCCTCCAAAACGAAGGGCCGCCGGATATAGCGTCGATTGCCCAACACCACAATTGCGGCGGCGCAGCAAGGTTGACCTAACGGCAATATGTCGCGGGCGAACAACGCTCTCTGGGATGACATATACCCAATGAAATCCGCCATTTACCCGCGCCGATTCGCGCAGAAGATCAGGGCGTTCGATTGGTGACAAACGCGTGAGCGGACGGCGCGTCAACCGCCTGCTCCATGAACCCGGAGATATCGTCCAGCACGCTCGCCCGGTCGCGGAACGGCCTCGATATCGCGGCCATGATCTCATTGTGTCCGACGCCGGGATAGCTGCGGGTCTCGACCCTGCCGCCCGCCGCGCGCATGGCCTGGCCCAGCGCATCGGTGTCGCGCGGATCGACGATGGTGTCGGCGTCGCCGGTGATCAGCAGCATGGGCGGCGCATTGGGGTTCGCCAGCCGCACGGGCTGAGTGCCCGCCGGATCGCCGACCCCGAACACGTCGGCCATATGCCCCTCAAGCGGCAGGAAGTCATACGGGCCGGCGATGCCGACGATCCCGGCGATCCGCGCCGGGTCCACGCCCGCCTGGCGCAGATAGCTGGGGTCAAGACCCAGCATGACCGCGTTGTAGGCGCCGGCCGAGTGTCCCAGCAGGACGATGCGCGAGGGGTCGCCGCCATAGGCGCCGGCATGATCGACCGCCCAGCGCACGGCCTGGGCGCTGTCGTTCAGGAATTCGGGAAACCGCACCTGCGGATAGAGACGGTAGTCCGGCAGGACCACGACGAATCCGCGCGCGGCCAGCGCCTGCGCCACCCAGCCGTAGTCCCACTTGCGACCCCGCTCCCAGCCGCCGCCATAGAGGAACACCGCCACGGGGCGCGCAGCGCTGATCTGACGCGGCGCGTAGACGTCCAGGGTCTGACGCCCCAACGCGCCATACGACTGGCTCCTGGCGGTCAGGAGCGCCGGATCGCGCGGCGTGAAGGTCGCGAACACGCCCAGCGGCGTGCAGGCGGCGCTGGCCGCCGCCAGCAGAGCGACGACGCCGACACGAAGCGATGCGGACATGCGGCGGACGTTACGGACCATGCCTCACGGGCTAGGGCCTTTTCCCTTCGGCCGCAACCAAGGCCTGAGCGATGCGCTTTGTCGGGTGACGCAAGGAGCAGTTCCCATGTCCACGCCCGCCCACTCCGGTGAAACCATCACCATCTTCAAGGTCGAACCGCGCGATCGAAGCGGCCTGGTCGTGATGTCGCCCTCGCAGTCCCCCGACGGCAGCCTCGCCGACCGGCATTCGGCCTATCACGAGAACCTCTCCCCGCCCTTGACCTGGACGGAGGTTGAAGGCGCCGAGAGCTATGCCCTCATCGTCGAGGATCCGGATGCGCCGATGGAGAAGCCCTTCATCCACTGGATGATCTGGAACATTCCCGCCGAGGCTGGAGGCCTTCCCGAAGGCGTGCCCCAGGCGCAGTACATCGACCCGCCGCACCCGATCATCCAGGGCCGCAACGACTCCGGCGACTATGGCTGGTTCGGCCCGCGCCCGCCGGTCGGCCATGGCGTGCATCGCTACTACTTCCAGGTCTTCGCCCTCGACCAGAGACTGGAAGTCGGGCCCGACACCCCGCTGACCGAGCTCCTCAACATCCTCAAGGGACACACGGTGGCCCAGGGCGAGATGATGGCCACCTACGAAGCGCCGAGCCGGCAATAGTTCGAAGAAAAAGTATGTTGACGCCCTCCACGTCAGTCGGGTCATAGCCCTGGAAACGCTGCGGCGAAGTGACCGCGGCCGATCATCTGGCGAGGCGACATGGACGGCGATCTGGCTCTGGGCGGCTTTTCTTCCGACGGTCTGGCGGCGATCCCCGCCTCTCTGCAGCCGATCGTCGATGCGGGCGACCTGTCAGGCTTCGTGACCCTGCTTTGGCGCAAGGGCGAGGTCGCCCAGGTCAACACGCTTGGCTATCGCGACGTGGCCGGGCAGGCGCCCATGACCCGCGACACCCTCTTCCGCATCGCGTCCATGACCAAGCCGATCACCTCGATCGCGGTCCTGATGCTGATGGAGGAAGGCAAGCTTCGCCTCGACGATCCGATCACCAAGTGGATGCCCGAGTTCAAGGACATGCAGGTCCTGAAGTCGGCCAACGGCCCGGTTGACGACGCGGTTCCGGCCGCGCGCGAGATCACCGTCGACGATCTGATGACCCATCGCTCGGGTCTGGCCTACGCCTTCACCTCGATGGGACCGATCGCGCAGGCGCATGAGGCCGCGCTGGGCTCGCCGCTGGGCGGTCACCTGTCCCCCGATGCGTGGCTGAAGGCGCTGGGCGGACTGCCCCTCTCCTACCAGCCCGGAGATCGCTTCCACTACAGCCACGCCACCGACGTGCTCGGCTTCCTGGTCGGCCGCGTATCGGGCATGGGCTATCGCGAGTTCATCATGGAGCGGATCCTGAAGCCGCTGGGCATGAACGATACCGACTTCTGGTGCCCGCCCGAGAAGCGCGACCGGATGGCCAAGCTCTACCGGATCAATCCGAAGACCGACGCGATGGAGGACATCTCCTTCCCGCACCTGCCCGGTCCGCCGGAGTTCTGCGCCGGCGGCGGCGGCCTGATCTCGACGGCCGACGATTACCTGCGCTTCGCCCGCATGATGCTGAACGGCGGCGAACTGGACGGCGTGCGCTACGTCAAGCGCGAGACGCTGGAGCTGATGCGTGAGAACCGCCTTACGCCCGAGCAGCGCCAGGCGCCGTTCATGGGCATCCCGTTCTGGCTGGGCCAGGGTTTCGGCCTGGGCGTCTCGGTGATCACCGACCCGGAGAAGCAGGCCTGGATGGGCGCGGGGTCGGAGGGTTCGTTCGGCTGGCCCGGCGCCTTCGGCACCTGGTGGCAGGCCGATCCGGTCGAGGACATGGTGATGATCTACCTGATCCAGAACTCGATCCCGCTGGAGCCGGAGGCCGCCTCGCAACTGGCCACCGGCCAGCGCATGGGCGGGCGCGCCGCGCTGCCGGTGTTCCAGAAACTCACCTACGCCGCGCTCGGCAGGCCGCTCTAGAAGGTGTTGCGGCCGGCCACGCACATCGGCTGACCCTCAAACATCGCGCCAAGCAGGCTGCCGTTCTTGACGGCGGCCTTCCGCGCCCGCTCGTAGGCCCGGTTTTCGGCCGGCGGCCTGACGCCGTCCGGGCAGATCGCGATATCGACCTGCGTGCCGGTCCGGCAGGTGCAAAAGTCCTCGCGCTTGTCGAGGCGGCTGGCCGGCACAGTGCACGACACGGGCAGGGTCTGGCCGCTGACGTCCAGGCAGATGATCGTCTGGGTCGGCGGGTTCTGCGACAGCGGGGCCTGGGCCAATGCAGCGCCGGCGGAGGCGACGAGCGCCGCGGCGGCGATCAGGGCGGTGCGGATCATCGGGCAATCCTCCAGTTCGACTTGACCATAACACCCGGCGAGCCTTGCAGGTTTCAGGATCCGCATGGTGAGCGCGGTCTTCATCATACGGCTGCGCAAAGGCTTAACCGCAAGGGTGCATGCTGCAAGGCGGAAGGGGCCCGCCATGGATCCGATCGCCACCGCTCAGTACGGCATGCTTGCGGCCAGCCGCCGCTTTGACGCTTCGGCCAGCCGCGTCGCCCGCATGGGCGTCGAGGGCCAGAGCGTCGACCTGCCGGCCGAGGTCGTCGAACAGATCACCGCCCAGACCGCCTTCGCCGCCAACGCCGCGGTGATCCGCAGCGCCCAGGACATGGCCGGCAAGCTCCTCGACGTTCTCGCCTAGCTTTGACATCCGGCGCGCGGACCGGTAGCGCCGGGCCATGAGCCTGCGCCCCCTCTTCGTCACCCAGGTCTATGAAGCCAGCCTCGCCGGCGAGCGCGGCTTTGCAGACTTCAACGCCGAACTCGAAGACGCCTGCCGCATGCTGGCGGACGAGGACATGGCCGGCCAGGCCTGGTGCCGCGACCACGGCTACGGCGGCTACACCTCCTACGCCTCGCTGGACGACCTGCCGATGCGCGCCAGCATCTTCGAGGATCTCAAGCGCAAGCTGGACAAGCACGCGGGCGCCTACGCCAAGGCGCTGCACCTGGACCTCGGCCGCCGCCGACTGAAGCTGGACAGCCTGTGGGTCAACATCCTGAAGCCCGGCGCGGCGCATTCGGGCCACATCCATCCGCATAGCGTGCTGTCGGGCACGGTCTATGTCGCGATCCCGAAGGGCGCCAGCGCCCTGAAGCTCGAGGACCCGCGCCTGCCGCTGATGATGGCCGCGCCGCCGCGCGAGGCCGACGCGCCCGAGGACGCGCGCAGCTTCATCTACCTTCAGCCCGAGCCGGGCACGGTGTTGATGTGGGAAAGCTGGCTGCGGCACGAGGTGCCGGCCAACGCCGCGCGCAAGGAGCGGATCTCTGTGAGCTTCAACTACGCCTGGCGCTAGCGGCGGGCGCAGGCGCCGGGCTGTTCTTCCTGCTGACGGTGATTGACGTAGGTCTTGCCGTTGAAACGCACCACCGGAAAGCAGAAGCCCGGACCGCCCAGCACGATGTCCGGCCAGCCGCCGACGCCCTTGGTCGGCAGGAACTCGGGGATACCCTGGGACTGGAACAGCGTGCGCCAGCCGCCCGCGGCCGTGCGTTCCATGATGTAGAAGCCCTGGCCCGTGTTTCCGTAGCAGAAGGTTCCGGTCTCGGTGACGATGACCTCCGGACGCCCGTCACCATTGAGATCACGGATGTCGCTGGCCTCGATCACCGCCTCGCAATTGCCCTCGCCGCCAAGCCAGCGGCCGCCCTGCGAAACGAAACCAGCCGCACGCAGGGCCGCTGTACGGTCAGCCGCCGGGACGCTGGCTAGCGCGGGCGCCTTGGCTGTCGTCTGCGCATAGGTGGGGCCGGAGACGACCAGAGCCGCCGCCAATGCGCCAATCATCATCCAGTGCATGTCGCCCTCGCCTCAGACCTGAGAGCGCAGCCTGCTCGCATATCCAGGTTCTGTCACCGCCTGCCGAACAGGGTCCCGAAGAAGTCGCCCGAGTTCCAGGCGGGCCGGGCATCGGCGTCGGCGACCTCGCGAGCGATCTCGTAGTTGATGGCGGCGAACTTCGCCCCGGCGGCGTAGTCGATGGGTAGCGAGAGGTCGTCGCTGGGCTTGTGGTAGTGGTCCTTCAGGAACGTGGTGAAGGCCTCGCGGCCGCCGTTCTCGAAGCCGGTCATCAGGAACACCGAGGGCACGCCCTGCTCCACGAACCGGAAGTGGTCGCTGCGGGTGAACAGCCCCTCTTCGGGCAGCGGATCGGGCGACAGCTTGACGCCCATGCGCGTCGCCGCCCGCAGCACGGCCGGCCCGAGCGTCGAGCGCTCCGCCCCGAACGCCACCACGTCGATGAAGTCGTAGGTGAGGATCGGCATGTCGAGGTTGATGTTGGCGACGATGGGCGCGCGCGTCGGCGGATTGCGCGCGAAGTAGTCGGCGCCGACCAGGCCCTTTTCCTCGGCGGTGTTGAGCAGGAACAGCAGGGTGCGGCGCGGCGGCTTGCCCTCGACGAAGGCGCGGGCGACCTCCAGCGTCGTCGCCACGCCGCCTGCGTTGTCGAGCGCGCCGTTGTTGATCGAGTCGCCGTTGACCGGCGGGGTGACGCCGATGTGGTCGAGATGCGCCGAGAGCACGACGACCTCGTCCTTCAGCTTCGGATCGGTCCCGTCGATCCGGCCGACGACATTGGCGCTCTCCACGGTCTTCAGCTCGGTGTTGACCGTCGCGTCCAGGCCGAAGGGCAGCGCAAAGCGCGGGGCCGCGCCCTCCTCCGCCGCCTTGACCACCTGGTCGTAGGACTGCCGCGCGCCGACGAACAGCTTGGCTGCGCCCTTGACGCTCAGCGTGCCGAGGTCAGGCGTCGCGGCGCCCGGCGCGAAGGCAGCGCCGGCTGGCGTGCGCCAGGCCATGCCCCAGTTGCGCCATTGCCGTGCGCTGTTGGCGAAGGGCCGCCGGGTCTCATCCGAGGGCGCCATGATGGTGATGAAGCCGACCGCGCCCCTGGCCTCGGCCGCCAGGCGCTTGGTGCGCGTCCCGGCGTAGTAGGCCCGCTCCTCGGTCTGCAGGTTGCTGGGCGCGCCGCTGAGCGCGACGACGATCTTCCCCTTCACGTCGAGCCCGGCATAGTCGTCGCGCTGGCCCGTGCGGACGCCGTAGCCGACGAACACCAAGGGCGCGGCGACATGGGTGATCGGGGCGTTGGGATTGCGGCCTGGCAGGTAGTCCTCGCCGAACACCAGAGGCTGGACGCCCGCCTTTGAGGTCAGGGCCAACTTGCCCTCGTCGGCCGGACGCGCCGCGGTCATCGGCACGCGCTGGAAGTAGGTCCCGTCCGCCGCCCCGGGCTTCACGCCGATCTGGGCCAACTGCGAGGCGACATAGGCCGCGGCGATGTCGAAGCCCGGCGTGCCCGCCTCACGCCCCTGCAACAGGTCGTCGGCCAGGAAGGCGACATGAGCCTTGATACGCTCGGCAGAGCGCGTGTCGGGCTGGGCGCTGGCCGCGGTCGACAAGGCCGCAACGCTGGCCGCGCAGACCAGAATCCGCGCCAGATTTCCGAAAAGACTCATGAAAACGCCCTCGACCAACCTCCGCGGAGCTTAGTCGAGGGCGTCCAGGCGCTGCCAGCGCCGAATAGTCCTAGCTGTCGAGGAAGCTGCGCAGCTTCCGCGAGCGCGACGGGTGCTTCAGCTTGCGAAGCGCCTTGGCCTCGATCTGACGGATCCGTTCTCGGGTGACGCTGAACTGTTGGCCGACCTCTTCGAGGGTGTGGTCGGTGTTCATGCCGATCCCGAAGCGCATGCGCAGGACGCGTTCCTCGCGCGGCGTCAGCGACGCCAGCACGCGGGTGGTGGTCTCGCGCAGGTTCGACTGGATCGCCGCGTCGATGGGCAGGATCGCGTTCTTGTCCTCGATGAAGTCGCCCAGGTGCGAGTCCTCTTCATCCCCGATCGGGGTTTCGAGGGAGATCGGCTCCTTGGCGATCTTCAGGACCTTGCGGACCTTTTCCAGCGGCATGGCCAGCTTTTCGGCCAGCTCTTCCGGGGTCGGCTCGCGGCCGATCTCGTGCAGCATCTGGCGGCTGGTGCGGACGATCTTGTTGATCGTCTCGATCATGTGCACCGGGATCCGGATGGTCCGGGCCTGGTCGGCGATCGAGCGGGTGATCGCCTGCCGGATCCACCAGGTGGCGTAGGTCGAGAACTTGTAGCCGCGGCGATACTCGAACTTATCGACCGCCTTCATCAGGCCGATGTTGCCCTCCTGGATCAGGTCCAGGAACTGCAGGCCGCGGTTGGTGTACTTCTTGGCGATGGAGATCACGAGGCGCAGGTTGGCCTCGACCATTTCCTTCTTGGCCTGACGGGCTTCGCGTTCGCCCTTCTGGACGGTCTGGACGATGCGGCGATAGTCGTCGATCGGCACGCCGGTCTCGGTCGCCAGCGCGGCGACCTCGGCCCGGATGTCGCCGATCTGGCCGGCGTCGTTCTCGACGAACTTGGTCCAGCGAACGCCCAGCGGCTTCACCTGATCGGTCCAGTTCGGCGACAGCTCCTGACCGAAGTAGGCCTTGAGGAATTCCGAGCGCGAGATGCCGTAGCTGTCGGCCAGGCGCAGCAGGCGGCCTTCAAGGCCCATCAGGCGCTTGTTGATCGCGTAGAGCTGCTCGACCAGCGCCTCGATGCGGTTGTTGTTCAGCTTCAGCGTCTTCAGGTGCTGAACGATGGCCAGCGAGGCGGTGGTGTAGGCCTTGCGGTCGGCGTCCGAGAGGTCTTCGCCCTTCAGACGCTTGCCGACGAGCTTTTCCTGCAGGGCGCGGAAGGCGTCGAACTCCGAGGCGATGGCGTCCAGGGTCGCCATGACCCCTTCGCGCAGTTCGCCTTCCATGGCGCTGATGGTCGGTCCCGCGCCGTCATCGAAGTCGTCGTCGTCCTCGGCGCCTTCGGCCTTGGCGACAGCTTCCCCGTCCTCGGTGGTCTCTTCCTCCTCGGCTTCAGCCTCGGCCGCGCCGGCCAGCTCGGCCGCCGCAGCGTTGGCGCCGCCGTAGGTCTGTTCGAGGTCGATGACCTCGCGCAGCAGGATGCGGCCCGAACCGAGTTCCTCACGCCACACCATGATGGCTTCGAAGGTCAGCGCGCTTTCGCACAGACCACGGATCATCGTGTCGCGGCCGGCCTCGATGCGCTTGGCGATGGCGATTTCGCCCTCGCGCGACAGCAGCTCGACCGAGCCCATTTCGCGCAGGTACATGCGCACCGGGTCGTCGGTGCGGTCGTAGGCCGGCTCCTTGGTGGTCTCGACCACCGCGGTCTCTTCACGGACAGCGACTTCACCGCCCTCGGCGTCCTCTTCGGCCTCGACGACGTTGACGCCCATCTCGGAGAGCATCGCCAACGTGTCTTCGATAGCCTCGGAAGTGACTTCCTCAGAGGGCAAGACCTTGTTCAGCTCGTCCATCGTGACGTAGCCGCGGGCCTTGGCCTGCTTGATGAACTTCTTGACGCCGGCGTCGGTAAGGTCGAGCAGCGGGCCGTCGCCGCCAGTCGATTCAGTGGTTTCCGCTTCAGCCGTGTTCGTGCTCATCTAGGTCTCCGGATTTCGGCCAAGCCCCGTGCAAGAGCTGGGCCGAAGATGCTTCAATAGCGAACAGACGGTCGTATTCTCTTACGACCCTTCTCCCGCCCAAATCGTTCCCGTTCTGATCGCGCGTTTCAGTGTGTCGCGCTCGCCTTTGAGACGCTCGAGTGCTTCCATGTCGGAACGACCGCTAAGGTTCCCCTTCGCGGACGCAATAGCCTCGTCGAGCGCCACGAGCCGTGAAAGGCCCGCAAAAGCTTGCGACCACTGGGATCTAGCGACGTCGAGGGAGACATCCGGTTTCATGATGGGCGCGCCCGATTTCGCGGCGGCCCGGTCGATGTCTGTCAGCAGCGCAGTAAACCCGCAAGACGCCAGATGGCGTGCGAGAGTCGCGGTGTCAAGATGATCAGCGTCCAATCTGAAACTGATGATCTCGGTCATCAGCTTCGCCAGAGCTTGCACACCGAAGCCTTTGGCGAGGAACGAGTTCTCCAGATGTTCGTCCAGCACGCTGGGATCGCCGACCGCGTACTTGGCCAGAGTGGCGGCCACCGGATCGATTGAAAGCGCCAGCCTCTGGGCGGCAGCGCGCCCCGCCTCGGTCGGCGCCGGATCTATCCACTCGCGCCCGCCGCCGCGCCAACCTCTTGAACCGCCTGCGTTTCCACGTTGCGGCCGGCCGCCCTGCTCGGAGACCGAGCGCGCCTTGGGACCCGTCGCATCGAAGCGCTCCATCAGCGCCTCGCGATAGGCCTGCTGCAGATCCTTGTCGGCGATCAGGCCGGCGGCGTTGCGCAACCGGTTCTTGAAGCCGGCGCGTCGTTCGGGCGTATCGAGGGGCTCCAGATCGTGCTCGCGGGTGAACAGCGCGTCGACGAAGGCGGTCGTCTGCGACAACTGGGCGCGGAGGGCCGGCGCGCCCTGCTCGCGCAGCACCTCGTCCGGATCCTTGCCGCCCTCGACGATGGCGAACTTGAAGCTCTTGCCGGGCTTGAGCAGCGGCAGCGCGCGGTCGATGGAGCGCGAAGCGGCCTGGCGGCCCGCCCGGTCGCCGTCGAACGACAGGGTCGGCTCGCCGTGCAGCCGCCACAGCATCTCCATCTGCTCTTCGGTGAGGGCGGTGCCCAGCGGCGCGACGGCGGCGACGCCGGCCCGCTGACAGGCGATGGCGTCCATGTAGCCTTCGACCACCACCAGCGCCGGCGTTTCGTTGCTCGGCGCCGCGCCCAGGATCTTCCGCGCCTCGCCTATGCCGTAGAGCGTGCGCCCCTTGTGGAAGAGCGGGCTTTCAGGGCCGTTCAGGTACTTAGCGCGGGCCTGAGGGTCCATCGCCCGGCCGCCGAACGACAGGATACGTCCGCGGTGGTCGGAGATCGGGAAGATGATCCGGTCGCGGAACCGGTCATAGGGCGCGCCGCCCTCCTCCGGCGCGATCAGCAGCCCGGCCTCGACCAGTTCACCCGGTCGCGCGCCCTTGGTGACCAGATAGTCCTTCAGCGCCGTTCGCCCCGGCGGCGAGAAGCCCAGCCGGAACCGGGCCCACTCGGACTCGGGCAGCCCGCGGCGTTCCAGATAGGCCCGCGCCTCCTTGCCCTCCGGCCGGCGCAGCGCGCCCTCGAACCATTGGGCGGCGGCGTCCATCCAATCCGACAAGCCCTGACGCTGGCGTTCCTGCTCGGCCGAGCGAGGATCGGCTTCGGGCATGGTCAGGCCCGCTTCGGCCGCCAGCCGCTCGACCGCCTCCATGAAGGTGAGACGCTCGGTTTCCTGCAGGAAGGTGATCAGATCGCCGTTCTTGCCCGACGAGAAGTCGAAGAACTGGCCCTTTTCGTCGTTCACGTAGAAGGAGGGGGTCTTCTCCTTGTTGAATGGCGACAGGCCCACATACTCCCGCCCCTGCTTGCGCAGCTTCACCGTCCGCCCGATCACATCGGAGGGGCGGAGGCGGGATTTGATCTCATCAAGGAAGTGTTCGTCGACGCGCACGGCGACAATGATACAGCGCTCGCGGCCCAGGCGTAGCCCCTGGCTCAACGATCCATCAATCCGGAGACCGGCGTCTCCAGTTCGACCTCCACGCCGCCTGGCCGATAGCGCCGGGCGACGGTCCCCTCGGGCGAAAGCCCCAGGTCGATCAGGCGGCTGCCAAAGCCGCTGGCGGTCGGGGGGCGCACGGGCGGCCCGCCGCTCTCGCGCCAAAGCAGGCGAAACGTCTCGGCGTCCACGGACCAGTCAAGATCGACCCGCCCCTCCGGCGTCGACAGCGCGCCGTACTTCGCCGCATTGGTCGCAAGTTCGTGCAGCACTAGCGACAGGGCCATGGTGGTGCGCGGGCCGATCTTGAGGTTCGGGCCCGTCAGATGAAACTGCCCCAGGCTGGCCAAGGGCGCGAGCGTACCCTCCATCACGCCGCGCAAATCCACCGCGGACCAGTTTCGCCGGAACAGCGCGTCATGGGCGTGGCTCATGCTGACCACGCGATCGAGGAACTCTTCGACCAGGCCCCGCTCGGCGACCTCCTTTAAGGATTGGGCTGCGACCGCCTGAACCGTGGCCATGGTGTTCTTCAACCGATGGCCCATCTCCTGGGCCAGTGTGTCCATGTCGGCGTGCGCCCGGACCGTCTCGGTGGTCTCGATCACCGTGTCCATGATCCCGCCGATGGAGCCGTCAGCGAGCCTCAACGGGCTATAGCAGAAGGTGAACCAGGCCTGCTCCGGTTGGCCCGCGCGGTTGATGGTCAGGGGATAGTCTTCAATGAAGGTGGCCTCGCCTGCATAGGCCCGCCGGGCGATCGGCCTGATCTCGTCCCACACCTCGGACCAGACCTCGGCGAAGGATCGCCCCAGCGCCTCATGCTTCTCCCCCAGGATCGGCAGGAACGCGTCGTTGTAGATGACGATCATGTCCGGTCCCCAGACCACGGCGGCGGGAAAACGCGATTCGAGAATGAAGTTCACCAGGGTCTTGAGTTCGACAGGCCAGGCCGCGACGGGTCCCAGCGGCGTCGTCTCCCAATCGAACGCGCGCACCAAGTGGGCCATGCGACCCTCGGCGAACACGAAGGTCGCCGGCGGCGGCTCCTCACTGGGCCAGTGCATTCGACCCGATCCCATCCAAAGGCGACGGCCGGCCGTGGTTTGCGACTGAAGCGACTTTACGCTCGTGCGGTTACCTCGTACCGGCATAGGCTCAAGTCTTTCAATCAGCAGAGGTTCCCGATGGCTTCCGGTCTTGTCGCGCTGCTGGACGATGTCGCGGGCATAGCCAAGATCGCGGCTGCGTCGCTGGACGACGTGACCGCTGCGGCCGGCAAGGCGGGCGCGAAGGCCGTCGGGGTCGTGGTGGACGACACCGCGGTGACCCCCGGCTATGCAATGGGCTTCACCCCCGATCGTGAACTGCCGATCGTGCTGCGCATCGCGATCGGATCGCTGCGCAACAAGCTGTTGTTCCTGCTGCCCGGCGCGCTGCTGCTCAGCGCCTTTGCGCCGTGGGCGGTGACGCCGCTGCTGATGCTGGGCGGCGCCTATCTCTGCTTAGAGGCCACCGAGAAGATCATCGAGGCGTTCAGCGGCCACGACGAGAGCGACGAGCCCGAGGAACTGGCCCTGTCGGGCAAGGACCTGGAGAACCAGAAAGTCAGCGGCGCGATCCGCACGGACTTCATTCTATCGGCCGAGATCATGGCCATCGCCCTCGCCGACGTCTCCGACCGGCCCCTCGCCATCCAGGCCGGCGCCCTGCTGCTGGTCGGCGTGGCCATCACCCTCGTTGTCTATGGCGTGGTCGGCCTGATCGTGAAGATGGACGACATCGGCCTGCACATGGCCAAGGGCAAGACGCGGTCCGGCAAGGCCCTGGGCCGCGGCCTGGTCAAGGGCATGCCGGTAGTGATGAGCTGGCTGACCGTCGTCGGCACCGCCGCCATGCTGTGGGTCGGCGGCGGCATCATCGTCCACGGGCTGGAGCACTTCCACTTCACGCCGATCCCAGTCTGGGTCGAGGGCGCCTCGCACTGGGCCGGCCAGGTTCCGGCGATCGGTCCGGTGACCGGCTGGCTGACCTTCGCCGTCGGTTCGGCGGTGGTCGGCTTCGTCATCGGCGCGATCATCGCCGCGGTCATGCACTTCCTGCCCAAGCGCAAGGCCGCGCACTAGACGCTCGGCAGGCGCGCCAGCTTGTCGGGATTGCGGACCAGGTAGATCGCCGCCAGCTTGCCGTCCTCGCCGGGCTGGAAGGCGACGGTCATCGGGCCGTCCTCGCGCTCCATGATCACGCCGGGATAGCCGTTGATCCGCACCGCGCGGAAGCTGAGCGGCCAGAGCGGGGAGTAGCCCGACCGCCACGCGATGCCTTCCAGCAGTCGGATGATGTCGTCTCGCCCGGTCATCGGCCGAAGCGCCGCCGTGCGCTTGCCGCCCCCGTCGGAGATCAGCACCGCGTCCTCGGCGAGCACCGAGGACAGGGCCTTCATGTCGCCCTGGGCGGCGGCGGCCATGAAGGCGGCGGCGAGCTTGGCCGCGTCCTCCTGGCTGACCGTGAAGCGCGGGCGGTTGTCCTTCACGTGGGTGCGGGCCCGGGCGGCCAGCTGCCGCACCGCGGCCTCGTTGCGGCCCAGGGTCTCGGCGACCGAGGCGTAGTCCTCGTCGAACACGTCGTGCAGCAGGAAGACGGCGCGCTCCAGCGGCGAGAGCCGCTCCAGCGCCAGCAGGAAGGCGACCGAGACGTCCTCGGCCCGCTCGACCGGATCGACGGTCAGTTCCTCGATCAACGGCTCGGGCAGCCAGGGGCCGCGATAGGCCTCGCGCTGGGCCTTGGCCGAGCGCAGGCGGTCGATGCAGAGCCGGCTGGTCACGCGCACCAGCCAGCCGGCGGGGTCGAGGATCTCGTCTTCGGAGCGGGTCCAGCGCAGCCAGGCGTCCTGAACCACGTCCTCGGCCTCCGCGACCGAGCCCAGCATGCGGTAGGCCAGGCGCAGCAGCCGCGGGCGCTGGGCTTCGAAGATGTCGATGTCTGCGGCCATGATCGCGAACCCTACGCCGCCAGCGGCGCGTGGGCCACGGGGGCGGCGACGCCGTCCACGACCACCCTGGAACAGGCCTTGCCGTAGCCCAGCGCATATTTCAGCGTCGGGTACATGCGCGAACTGGTGAGCGCCAGGCTGAGCGCCACCAGGCCCTTCTCGCCCCAGCGGCCGACCACCTCGTCGCGCAGCGGGTCGGCGGCGGCCATGTCGCGCGCCAGGCTGGCGCGGGCGAAGCGCCAGGCGAGCGCGGCGTCCGGCCCCATCGCCGCCTCGTCGCCCGCCAGGATCGCGCGCAGGATCTGCGGCGCGACGCCTTCGGCGGCGGCCATGTCGGCGACGATCTGGGTGCACGGGCCGCAGTCCTCGGCCAGGGTTCCGACCAGCTTGGCGGCGGCGATCGCCGCGGCAGGCGCGGCCTTGGCGTCGGCCATGGAGCTGACCAGCCCGAAGCGGAGCAGGCTGGCCGGGCTGGCGGCCAGGACATGGCGCATGTAGCTGGCGTCATAGCCCCATTGGCGTTCCATCTTGCCGATCTGGCGGGCGAGCAGGGCTTTCAGCATGAGGCGGTCCTTTCAGACGGGGCGGCGGAAGACGGCGATGGCGGCGGCGATCAGGGCCGGCGCATAGACGCCCGGCAGGTCGCGTATGAGGTTGGCGACCGGGTCCGACGAACAGCTGGCGTCGAAGACGTGGATGCCCGCATGCAGCGTCAGGAAGGTCGCGCCGGCTGCGAGCGCGGGCCAGCCCTGCGCCGGACGCCATGCGAACCAGGCCAGGCCTGCGGCCACGACCAGGTAGGCCGCGCCGATGTCGCGCACGAAGTGGGGATTATAGGGGCCCGTGGCGATCACGCCGGGGACGGCGTTGTACCACCAGAACGACCCGAACAGCATGGCTAGGGCGTTGAGCCCCAGCAGCACGGCGAGAGCGCCAGCCAGGATGCGCGACATGTGATTTCTCCGAACCATCGCAGACAGGACGGTTTGGAGGCGGCGGCTGTGACATGCCGCGCAGAAAATCGTCAGCCGAGCGTGGCGATCCAGGCCGGCAGGTCACGGATGCTGGCCAGCTCGGCGAAGCGTGCGTGGCCCTCGGGCGCGTCGGCCATCTCATGCGCCCAGATCAGCGGATAGGGCACGTAGGCGCCGTAGGCCCCAGCCTCGATGGCCGGCAGAATGTCCGAACGCATCGAGTTGCCGCACATCACCGCCTCCTCCGCGCCGGTGCCGTGGCGGGCGAAGACGCGCGCATAGGTCGAGGCGTCCTTCTCGCTGACGATCTCGACGGCTGCGAACAGGTCGCCGAGGCCGGAAGCCGCCAGCTTCTGCTCCTGGTGCAGCAGATCGCCCTTGGTGATCAGGACCAGGCGGTAGTGCTTGGAGAGCTCGGCCAGGGTGTCGTCGACGCCGGGCAGCGGTTCGACCGGCTCGCTCAGCATCTCGCGGCCGGCCGCCAGGATTTCGCGGATGACGTGGCCGGGCGGCTCGCCGCCGGTCATCTCCATCGCGGTCTCGATCATCGAGAGCGTGAAGCCCTTCACACCGTAGCCATAGAGCCGCAGGTTGCGCTTCTCCACCTCGGCCAGACGTTTCTCCAGCGTCGCCTTGTCGGTGACGTCGGACAGCAGTTCGCTGAACCGATCATGGGTCAGGCGGAAGATGGTCTCGTTGTGCCAGAGCGTGTCGTCGGCATCGAGGCCGACCGTCGTAATCGTCACTTGCGCGCCTCTTGCGCTGGAGGAGGCGCGCCATCTAGCAGACCTGCGCCGGTTGGCGAAGACGGCGGACGACGAGGCGTGAAAAACGCCGGCTGTGCTGTCAGCACGACCGCCGCCCCCGCCGCCGCCGAATTAAGCCTATGCCGCAGGCGGATGCGCACGCGGCGCCCAATTGATAGGCGCCGGACAAGTTTCACACGCTGGACGCGAAGTCGGCAGGAACCCTTCAAGCCCCGCCGGGCCATCAGATGTCGAACTGTTTCGTTGGGGTGGCGGATGCCGAAGGCGGGTCTTCGGGATTGGGTCGGACAGCTCGCGCGTGGCCTTCGTCGCCTGCGCGGAGGGCGCGCCCTCGCCCACGCCCAGGCGCAGGCGGACGTCGCCGGCCAGCGGCTGCGCGAGGCGCTGGACCTTCTTCCCGAAGGCATCGTGTTCCTGGACGCCGAGGGGCGCTACCTGCTCTGGAACAAGCGCTACGCCGAGATCTACCACCGCTCGGCCGACCTATTTTCCTCACAGGTCACCCTGGCCGACACCCTGCGCACCGGCGTGCGGCGCGGCGACTATCCCGACGCCATCGGCCGCGAGGAAGAGTGGCTGGCCGCGCGGCTGGACAAGCTGAAGAACCCGACCGGCGAACGGCACGAACAGCGGCTGGCCGACGGCCGATGGCTGATGATCGAGGAACGCCGCACCGGCGACGGCGGCGTCATCGGCCTGCGCGTCGACATCACCGAGATGAAGCGCCAGGCCGCCGCCCTGGAGGACGCCCTGCACCGGGCCGAGGTCGCCAGCCGCGCCAAGACCGAGTTCGTCGCCGACATGAGCCACGAACTGCGCACGCCGCTGAACGGCGTCGTCGGACTGATCGGGGCGCTGGAACGCACGAAGTTGTCGGCCGAGCAACGCGGGCTGGTCGCCGACATCCAGGACTCCGCCCGCCAACTCGACCGGCTGGTCGCCGGGCTGCTGGACTACGGAGACGCCGCGCACGAGGCCGACGCCGCCCATCAGCCGATCCAGGACGGCGAGGCCCCGCCCCTGCGCATCCTCGCGGCCGACGACAACCCGACCAACCGCAAGGTGCTGGAGCTGATGCTCGGCGCAGCCGGGGCCGAGGTGACCAGCGTCGAGAACGGCGAAGAGGCGGTGGAGGCCTGGCGGCGCGGCGGCTTCGACCTGGTGCTGATGGACCTGCGCATGCCGGTGATGGACGGCCTGACCGCGATCCGCGCGATCCGCAAGGCCGAGGGCGCCGGCCTGCCGCGCGCGCCGATCATCGTGATCAGCGCCAACACCTCGCCCGACGACCTGAAGTCCTCCACCGAGGCCGGCGCCGACCGCCACATCGGCAAGCCGGTCAGGGCCGAGGCGTTGTTCGAGGCGATCTCGGGCGTGCTGGCCGACTGAGCGCCGCCGTTCCTGCGGCCAGAATCCCTCCGCGCCGCATTGACCCGGCCTCCGGTAGTCATTAGGTAGCCGCCGTTTGCCGAACAAGCGGACGAGTCAAGGAACGGGCGGGGTTCACCCCGGCCCGCCTTTTTGCGAGCATGCACACTCTGATGGAGACGCCGAGATGACTGTAGAACTTCTCCAAGGTGTGACGGGCGTTCTGGTCCTGGCGAACGGGACCGTCCTGCAAGGCATCGGCGTCGGCGCGACCGGCGATGCGGTCGGCGAGGTGTGCTTCAACACCGCCATGACCGGCTATCAGGAGATCCTGACCGACCCGTCCTACATGTCGCAGATCGTCGCCTTCACCTTCCCGCACATGGGCAATGTCGGCGTGAACGTCGAGGATATCGAGCAGATGTCCGGTTCCGCCGAGACCGCGGCCCGCGGCGCGATCTTCCGCGACGTGCCGACCGCGCCGGCCAACTGGCGCGCCGACGGCGACCTGGACACCTGGATGAAGCGCCGCGGCGTCATCGGCCTGGCCGGCGTCGACACCCGCGCCCTCACCCGCTCGATCCGCGAGAACGGCATGCCGCACGGCGTCATCGCCCACTCGCCGACCGGCGAATTCGACATTCCCGCGCTGCTGGAAAAGGCCAAGGCCTGGGCCGGCCTCGAGGGCCTGGACCTGGCCAAGGACGCCTCGTGCCTGCAGCCGTTCGTCTATGACGAGGGGCTGTGGACCTGGCCGGAAGGCTACGCCAAGGCCGGCGAGCCGAAGTACGAAGTCGTGGTCCTGGACTACGGTGTGAAGCGCAACATCCTGCGCGCCCTCACCTCGATCGGCGCCCGCGTCACCGTGGTGCCGGCCAAGACCACCGCCGAGGAAGTCCTGGCCCGCAAGCCCGACGGCGTGCTGCTGTCGAACGGCCCGGGCGACCCCGCCGCGACCGGCGACTATGCGGTTCCGGAGATCAAGAAGCTGGTCGAGAGCGGCGTGCCGGTGTTCGGCATCTGCCTGGGCCACCAGATGATGGCCCGCGCCCTGGGCGCCACCACCGTGAAGATGGAACAGGGCCACCACGGCGCGAACCACCCGGTGAAGGACATCACCACCGGCAAGGTGGAGATCGTCTCGATGAACCACGGCTTCACGGTCGACCGCGACAGCCTGCCCGAGCCGGTGGTCGAGACCCACGTCTCGCTGTTCGACGGCACCAACGCCGGCATCGCCCTGAAGGACAAGCCGGTGTTCAGCGTCCAGCACCACCCGGAAGCCTCGCCCGGTCCGACGGACTCGCTCTACCTGTTCGAGCGCTTCGCCGGTTACATGGACCAGGCCAAGAAGTAGTCAAAAGGCCGGCGCCCAGCGCCGGCCTTTTTCGTTCTACCAGCCGATATGCGCCTTGATGTCGGGCAGGAAGCTCAGCCAGACGCCGAAGTCGTCATCGAGCGCCGCACGCGTGCCGCCCGGGCTGACATTGATGTCGTAGGTGAACCAGGGATCGCCCTCGTCGTCGATGTAGCAGTCGACGTAGCGCTTCTCCGAGTTCCAGGCGTTGGCCTTGTCGGCCGTCATCTTCACGTCGAGGTCGAACGCGGCCACGAGTTGGACGGACGCGCAGCGGTCCTTGCGGCAGTCGTTGGGATAGACCTCGAAACTCACCCCGTCGGACGAGCTGCGGATGTATTCGCCGCTGTCGCCCTTCTCGATCTCGGCCTTGTAGCCGCTCTCCATGAGCCAGCTCTGGATCTCCTTGACCGTCATGCCGTCCTTATGCGGCTCGGCGGCGAGCGCGCTGTTGGCGGACAGGGACAGAACCGCGAGCGTCGCGGCGAGCAGGCAGGACTTCATCAGGCACCTCACAACCAGGCCGCGAAGCTACGGCGGTTCGGGCGCCCCGCGCCAGGGATCGCTCGCTAGAGGCGTGAAAGTTTACCGACCGCGGCGACCGGGCCCGACGGACCTTCCAGCTTGGAGCCGCCCAGCGGCTCCACCGACACCGCCAGGGACGCGCCCTCGGTGGCCATCGCCGCCATCGGCTCGCTCATCGGCATCGCCTTGGACGCCCCGGGGTCGATCAGACCCAGCGAGCGCGGCTTGCCGTCGGACGGGATCAGCCAGAGCTCATGGCTATGGTCAGGGTCGGCGCCGGGCGGCACCAGCGACGCCACCAGCATCGACTTCCGCTCAGGGTCATAGGCCGCCAGGAACAACGGCTGGCCGCCGTCGGTCATGAGGCGGGCGTCCATCATCGGACCCATGGGCGCGCGCGGCTGGGTGACGATCTCCGGCGGCCGCGCCGCCAGGAACACCACCGCCGCGAGGCTGGCCGCGGTCATCGCCAGCGAGCCGACTGTCGCCGCGCGCCAGAACCGCAGCCGACGCAGGACGCCCAGGGCGTTGTCGTTCGAGGCCAGCATGCGCTCGATGCGCGCCCACAGCCCCGCCGGCGCCGTCACCGGCGCGATCTCGTCGGTCAGCGGCGCCAGGCGGGCGCGCCAGGTCTGCACGTCGGCCGCAAAGGCGGGATCGCGAGCCATGCGATGCTCGGCCGCCGCGCGCTCGCGCGCCGTCAGCACGCCCAGCGCGTGTTCCGCCGCCAGGGCTTCGTCTTCGGGGAGTTCGGGGCCGATGTCGCTCATCGCTCCAGACACCCCTTCAGCTTCAGAAGGCCTCGGCGGATCCAGCTCTTCACCGTGCCGAGCGGGGCGTCGAGCCGCCGCGCCAGGGCCTCATAGGTCACGCCTTCGAAAAAGGCCGTGCGGATCGCCGCCTGAGTGCGGTCGTCGAGCTCGGACAGGCACCGGCCCAGCGCCGCGCCGTCCTGCGCCGACTGCAGCAAGGCTTCGGCGCCGGGCGCCTCGTCCTCGATCTGCAGGTCGTCAACGGGATCGGCGTAGGCCAGCGGCCCGCGGGCGCGCAGACGGTCGATGGCGCGATTGCGGGCGATGGTCGATATCCACGCCATGACGCTGGCCCGCCCCGCATCAAAGCGGTCGGCCCTGCGCCAGATCGTGAGATAGACCTCCTGCAGCACGTCCTCGCTCTCCTCTCTGTCGGAAAGGATACGAAGGCAGACGCCAAAAAGCTTCGCGGAGGTCGCATCATAGAGCTGACGCATCGCCGCACGGTCGCCCGATGCAATGCGCGGCAGCAGTACGGCCAAGGGGTCGGACGTGGTGATCGCGGGCATCCCAAACCTGAATGGGGGTGAAGCTGCCTGACTCCCGATCGCAAGGAAAGGGTCGACGACGGCCCTCGGCCGCTGCACCAGCACCGCATAGTAGCGCCACGCCGTTTCCAGGTTCGCAGGCGGCTGACTCTTCCACGCGGAAAACACTGAAATCTGCGCGCGCCAGTAATCGCCCCGCCGGTGTGCGGTTCCCGTCAAGCCGAAACGAACCACCACTGTTGCATGAGCGACACGAGCAGGCGCTCTCAGACCGACGGGACGTCGACGCATTCCATTGTTTTATATACAAAAATGTAGAATCCGGTCGAGGCGAACGCCGCACTGCCGACAACCTTGAATGGGTGCGCTCGGCCCTCCAACGCACCGCCTCTCCTCGCAGCGGGTTTGCGCTCTACTTTTCACACCTCGCCGGCGACTGGCCGAACACTGATGTCGGGGGCCGCGCAGCTTTCTCGACATTTCCGCGAACCGCCGTTTTTTCTTGTCGATTGGAGGCGCCAAACCAGGGCGAAATCCCTTCTGGGCTACCGAGCAGCGCTCCATGGATCGCCTTGCGGGGCCTCTGGAAGCGCGCTAGGCTCAAAGGGTCAAACTCGTATGGTTCGGCTGATTTTCGACGCTCCACATTCCTGGCGCACCGAACCTGCTCTCCGACCCTCCCGAAATTTGATGCGTGACCCAAAAGGCTTGGGTTGCGGAACGACTTACCCCAAGGACGACACTTCTATGGCTACCGGCACTGTTAAATGGTTCAACGGAACCAAGGGCTATGGCTTCATCCAACCCGACGATGGCGGCGCGGACATCTTCGTTCACATCTCGGCCGTTGAACGCGCCGGACTCCGCAGCCTGAACGAAGGCCAAAAGATCACCTACGATCTCGAGCAGGACCGTCGCAGCGGCAAAATGGCCGCCGGCAACCTGCAAGTCTAAAGCCTTCGGCAAAGGCCTTTTGGCCCTAGCATCGAAACGGCTGCGGGCCGGCGGAAACGCCGGCCCGTTTTCTTTGGGGCGCCCCCCGCCCGCCATGCCGCGCACGCCTGCGGCGAGATTGCCGCCATCGACGCTTGCGCGTGAGCGACTCCGTCTCTAAACGGCCCCCTTAACCTGCAGTTTTACCGGGACCGGGCGCGCTAGAATGTGCGACCGCCCATGCGCGCGAGTGGACATGCCGAAACGCACAGACATCTCCTCGATCCTGATTATCGGCGCCGGCCCGATTGTGATCGGACAGGCCTGCGAGTTCGACTATTCGGGCGTCCAGGCCTGCAAGGCCCTTCGCGCCGAGGGCTACCGCATCGTGCTGGTGAACTCGAACCCCGCCACCATCATGACCGACCCGGACGTGGCCGACGCCACGTACATCGAGCCGATCACCCCGGAGATGGTCGAGAAGATCATCGCCAAGGAGCGCCCCGACGCCCTGCTGCCGACCATGGGCGGCCAGACCGCGCTGAACACCGCCCTCGCCCTCGAAGCCTCCGGCGCGCTCGCCAAGTACGGCGTCGAGATGATCGGCGCCAAGGCCGACGTCATCGACAAGGCCGAAGACCGTCAGAAATTCCGCGACGCCATGGACAAGCTGGGGCTCGAGAGCCCCAAGTCCAAGGCCGCCCATTCGATGGACGAGGCCATGGAAGGCCTGGAGTTCGTGGGTCTGCCCGCGATCATCCGCCCGTCCTTCACCCTGGCCGGCACCGGCGGCGGCATCGCCTACAATGTCGAGGAATTCAAAGAGATCGTCGAACGCGGTCTCGACCTGTCCCCCACCACCGAGGTCCTCATCGAGGAAAGCGTGCTGGGCTGGAAGGAGTACGAGATGGAGGTCGTCCGCGACAAGGCGGACAACTGCATCATCGTCTGCTCGATCGAGAACATCGACCCGATGGGCGTCCACACCGGCGACTCCATCACCGTCGCCCCGGCCCTGACGCTGACCGACAAGGAATACCAGCAGATGCGGGCGGCCTCGATCGCCGTGCTGCGCGAGATCGGCGTCGAGACCGGCGGCTCCAACGTCCAGTTCGCGGTCAACCCGGCCGACGGCCGTATGGTCGTCATCGAGATGAACCCGCGGGTGTCGCGCTCGTCGGCGCTGGCCTCCAAGGCCACCGGCTTCCCGATCGCCAAGGTCGCCGCGCGACTGGCCGTCGGCTACACGCTCGACGAACTGATGAACGACATCACCGGCGCGACCCCGGCCTCGTTCGAGCCCAGCATCGACTACGTCGTCACCAAGATCCCGCGCTTCGCCTTTGAAAAGTATCCGGGTTCGGAGCCGACCCTGACCACCGCCATGAAGTCGGTGGGCGAGGTCATGGCCATCGGCCGCACCTTCTCCGAGAGCCTGCAAAAGGCCCTGCGCGGCCTCGAGACCGGCCTGACCGGCCTGGACGAGGTCGAGATCGAAGGCGCCCATGACGCAGAGACCGGCCGCGCTGCGGTGATCCGCGCGCTGGGCCAGCCGACGCCGGACCGGCTGCTGGTGATCGCCCAGGCGTTCCGTCACGGCCTGAGCGTCGAAGAGGTCAACGCCGCCTGCTCCTACGAGCCGTGGTTCCTGCGCCAGATCGAGGCGCTGATCGCCGTCGAGGCCGGGATCCGCGACCGCGGCCTGCCCGCCACCGCCGCCGAGTTCCGCGCCGTGAAGGCGCAGGGCTTCTCGGACGCGCGCCTGGCCAAGCTGACCCACACCACCGAAGCCGAAGTGCGTGAGCAACGCCGCGCCCACGGCGTGCGCCCGGTTTTCAAGCGCATCGACAGCTGCGCTGGCGAGTTCCGCGCCGCCACGCCTTACATGTACTCGACCTACGAGACCGGCGCGCTCGGCCAGATCCCCGAGTGCGAGAGCGAGCCCAGCGACCGCAAGAAGGCGATCATCCTCGGCGGCGGTCCGAACCGGATCGGCCAGGGCATCGAGTTCGACTACTGCTGCTGCCACGCCGCCTTCGCCCTCGACGACATCGGGGTGGAGTCGATCATGGTCAACTGCAACCCCGAGACCGTCTCGACCGACTACGACACCTCCGACCGCCTGTACTTCGAGCCGCTGACGGCCGAGGACGTGCTGGAGCTGATCGCCGTCGAGCAGGCCCGCGGCGAGCTGCTGGGCGTCATCGTCCAGTTCGGCGGCCAGACCCCGCTGAAGCTGGCCAAGCCGCTGGAAGACGCCGGCATCCCGATCCTGGGCACCTCGCCCGACGCCATCGACCTGGCCGAGGACCGCGAGCGCTTTCAGCAGCTCCTGCACAAGCTGAAGATCGCCCAGCCGATCAACGCCATCGCCCGCTCGCGCGAGGAGGCCTTCGCCGGCGCGCACAAGGTCGGCTATCCGATCGTGATCCGTCCCTCCTACGTGCTGGGCGGCCGCGCGATGGAGATCATCCGCGACGACGAGCAGCTCGAGCGCTACGTCAACACCGCCGTTCAGGTGTCGGGCGACAGCCCGGTGCTGATCGACCAGTACCTCAGCCGCGCCACCGAGGTGGACGTCGACGCCCTCTGCGATGACGCGGGTCAGGTGTTCGTCGCCGGCGTGATGGAGCACATCGAGGAAGCCGGCGTGCACTCGGGCGACAGCGCCTGCTCGCTGCCGCCGTTCTCGCTGAAGCCCGAAACCATCGCCGAGCTGAAGCGCCAGACCGAGGCCATGGCCCGGGCGCTGGAAGTGCGCGGCCTGATGAACGTGCAGTTCGCCATCGAGGAACCGCACTCCGACAATCCGCGCATCTACGTGCTGGAAGTGAACCCGCGCGCCAGCCGCACGGTGCCGTTCGTCGCCAAGACCATCGGCCAGCCGCTGGCCTCGATCGCCGCCAAGCTGATGGCCGGCGAGAAGCTCGCCAGCTTCAACCTGGTCGAAAAGGCCTACGACCACGTCGCGGTGAAGGAAGCGGTGTTCCCGTTCGCCCGCTTCGCCGGCGTCGATACGGTTCTGGGCCCGGAAATGCGCTCGACCGGCGAGGTCATGGGCCTCGACTGGATCCGCCCCGGCGAGACCGCGGGCCCGGCCTTCGCCCGCGCTTTCGCCAAGGCCCAGCTCGGCGGCGGCGTGAAGCTGCCCAAGACCGGCAAGGTGTTCGTCTCGGTGAAGGACGCCGACAAGCCCTGGATCCTGGAGCCGGTGAAGCTGCTGCTGAGCCAGGGCTTCAAGATCGTCGCCACTGCCGGCACCGGCGGCTACCTGGCCGAACAGGGCCTGGAAGTCGAGCAGGTGAAGAAGGTCCTCGAAGGCCGTCCGCACATCGTCGACGCCATGAAGAACGGCGAGATCCAGCTGGTCTTCAACACCACCGAGGGCAAGCAGTCGCTGGCCGACAGCTTCGAAATCCGCCGCACGGCGCTGATGATGAAGACGCCCTACTTCACCACCGCCGCCGGCGCTCTGGCCGCGGCCCAGGCCATCGTGGCGACCGTCGAGGACACCCTCGACGTCCGTCCGCTGCAAAGCTACGCCTGACAAGGCGCGCGAGAGGCGGCTGACGCCTCTCGCGCCGCCGCCCTACGCCCGGGGCGCCTCTTCGGTTTGGTACATCGAGAGCACGTGCCCGTCGGGGTCTGAGATCTCTGCGGACCATCCGCCGGGGGCGTGGCTGACCGGCGTCACGATCGTCGCCCCCTTCTCGGCAAGCGCGGCGACAACGGTGTCGATGCCGCCCTTGGCGAGATCGAAGACAATGATCGGCGAGTTGCCGGGCGTGCACTCGGCCTTGAAGAAGATCAGCTCGACCCCGCCCTCCGTATTGGCCGAAAGCCAGTCGTTTCCGCCGCCGTCGTCCCCCATGTTGGTGACTTCGAGCCCGAGAACGTCCCGGTAGAACGCCTCGGTGCGCGCGATGTCGGTCACGTAGAAGCAGATCGTTCCAATCCGCACTTTGCCGAACATGTGTCTCTCCCTTTCAGATGCTGGACGTCCTTAGTTGCCGCGCGTCTCCGGTTTGTGAGGACACCACGAACAAATGGCCGTCGGGATCGTGCGTCCCGATCGCGACGTCGGCCGATCGTACCGCCCCGATGAGGGCCCGGCGCAAAAGGCCGAACGGCAGATCGCCCTGCAAGGTGCGCTCCGCCGCCCCACCGCGAAGTCCAGACTGGATGCAGCGCCGCCTGATCTCGCTGACCCGCTTGCGCATGGCCGCGTCCGACACGCCGAGCAGCCAGGCGATCTCCGGCTTCGTGTGACCGGTGACGACGAGCAGCGCCGTCGTGCGCAGGGCCTGGGGAAGCGTAGCGATGAACTCATCGGGATAGCCCGCCGGCGTCTCGCCCTTTGCACCGATCCCGGAGGCGTAGTCGGCTTCCCGCCGACGCCGGCGCCCGGCGGTGCGCGCCTCATGCAGGGCGCGATTGCGCAGCACCCCGCTCAGCCAGCGGCGGTTCTCCCCGCAGGACATGTCCGCTCGCTGCGCCTCTACGGCGGCGAGCAGGGCTGTTTGCAGAAGGTCCTCTTCCTCGCCCAGGCGGCGCGTCCGCCTGCGGGCGTCGCGCAGCAGTCTCAGATAGGTTTTCCGGTCCATCGCCCTCGCCGCTCCGCCGTAGGCACTTCTATCAGAACGCGAAGGCGCTGCCATGCGAGCGCCTCGCAACCTCAAGTTTGTGAAAGACTTAGCCGCAAATTGCCGATTGACCGGCGCTATTCGCGGGCGCAACTTGAGAGCGTCGCCTTGCTTCGGCAGGCGCGTAGTGGGCGCGTTCCGGCGGCCCCTGATGACCAGCCGGTCGGCCCGCATGGGCGCCTGTCGCAGTCTGGCGAGGACGTGTCCTCTGTCTCAGTGTGCGAAGGGAAACGCCATGCAATCCGGACACCACGAAGGTGAGGTCCACCATCACAAGAAGAACAGGCATCTGCTAGAGCGCTTCGAGGGGTATACAGACCTTATCATTGTGGGTCTGATCATCGCCCTAGGCGCGGCCATGCTGATCGGCCTGTTGACCGCAAACGGCAAGGTCACCTGGTAGGACGCCACTCAATCCGAGTATGGCGGCCTGGCCCTAGCCAAGACTGGGCCGTCGTACTCGTTGGCGTCCACGCGAACCTGCGGACGCCCGCCTCGGCATAGCCTTGGCGGCGAAGAACGCCATGGCGCGTGCGCCCAGCCCGGTCCCGTGCGCCACCCGCTCCCCTTTCCTCCATCTCCGACATCCACAGCCGGCGGCCTGTACGAGCCTGGCCGCCGAACCTCCGATCGCGCTGGACGCTGGCCTCCACGGTCGAGCTAGGCTAGGCGTAGGACAAACTAAACAACGATCACTTAGGGAGAAGCGAACATGGCCGGTCGGGTCGAGGGGAAGATTGCGCTGGTCACCGGCGGGGCGAGCGGCATCGGACGCGGATGCGCAGAACGCCTGGCGCAGGAAGGCGCGACGATCGTCGTCACCGACCTGCAGGACGACAAGGGCGCCCAGACCGTCGCCGCCATCGAGGCGATGGGCGGCAAGGCCAGCTACCTGCACCACGACGTCACGTCCGAGCAGGCCTGGATCGACGCCATCGCCGCGGTGAAGGCGCAACACGGCCGCCTCGACATCCTGGTCAACAACGCCGGCATCGGCATCGGCGGTTCGGTCCTGACCATGACCCTCGCGGACTTCCAGAAGCAGACCGCGGTGAACCTCGACGGCGTCTTTCTCGGCGTGAAGCACTCGATCCCGCTGATGCGCGAGAACGGCGGCGGCTCGATCATCAACATGTCGTCGGTGGCGGGCCTGAAGGGCTCGGCCATCCTCGCCGGCTACTGCGCCACCAAGGGCGGCGTGCGCCTGTTCACCAAGGCCGTGGCCATGGAATGCGCGGCGGCCAAGGATGGGGTGCGGGTCAACTCCGTCCACCCCGGCATCATCGAGACCCCGATCTGGGACACCATCGTCGGCACCGGCGAGATCGGCGACAACGCCCGTCCTCCGCGCGGCGCGGCTTTGGACGCCATGAGCGCCGAGGGCGTGCCCCTGGGCGTGAAGGGCTATCCCGAGGACATCGCCAATGGCGTGCTGTGGCTGGCCTCCGACGAGAGCCGCTACGTGACTGGCGCCGAACTGGTCATCGACGGCGGCCTGTCGGTGAAATAGCCGCTGCGACGCCCGTGGGCGTTTCCGCGCGGGCGGAAATGCTCTACGGGCGGGGCATGACCGCCACGCTTCACGTGATCTTCGGCCCCTCGGGCGCCGGCAAGTCCACCTACGCCAAGGAACTGGCCCGCCGCGAGCCGGCCGTCCACTTCGCCATCGACGACTGGATGGCGCGGCTGTTCGCGGCCGACATGCCCGAGCCGATCGAGTTCCAGTGGATGATGGAGCGGGTCGAGCGCTGCGAGGCGCAGATCTGGTCCACGGCGGCCGGCGTGATCGCCGCCGGCACCTCCGTGGTGCTGGACCTTGGCCTCATGCGAAAGTCCGACCGCGCCCGCGTGGCCGAGATCGCCCAGGCGGTCGAACTGCCGCTGCAGTTCCATTTCGTCACCGCGCCCCAGGACGTCCGGCGCGCACGCGTGCTGGAGCGCAACGAGGTGCGCGGAGAAACCTTCGCGATTGGGGTCACCCCCGACATGTTCGAGTTCATCGAGGGCGTCTATGAGGCCCCCGACGCCGCCGAATTGCAGGGCGCCGTCATCTCCGAAAGCGCCTGACGCCACAGGCGTCGCGGCGCTTCACGACCCCGTCAAAGATGTCCGCCCGGGGGCCGGTCGAACCGCGCCCCTTGAGTTTTTGCGCTGCGACATCTAATCTCTACCCCCCCGGACGCCTGCGCCCGCGGCCGGCCACGAACTCCCAAAAGGGCGAACCCGAGTCCTCATCCACGATGGAAAAAGTCCCGATGACCGCCGAGGGCTGGCAAGCTCTCGACGATGAACTGAAGCGTTTGAAGACCGCAGAGCGTCCCGCTGTGATCGCTGCGATCGCGGAAGCGCGCTCGCACGGCGACCTCTCGGAAAACGCCGAGTATCATGCCGCCAAAGAGCGGCAAGGCTGGATCGAAGGCCAGATCGCCGAGATCGAAGACCGTATGGCCCGTGCGCAGGTCATCGACGTCTCCAAGCTTTCCGGCAGCCAGGTGAAGTTCGGCGCCACCGTCTCGGTGGTGGACGAAGACACCGAGGAACAGGCTCGCTACCAGATCGTCGGCGAGCACGAAGCCGACGTGAAGCAGGGCAAGATCTCCATCGTCTCGCCCCTGGCCCGCGCCATGATCGGCAAGGAGACCGGCGACGTCGTCGAGGTGAACACCCCCGGCGGCGGCAAGGCCTACGAGATCCTCAAGGTCGAGTGGCTCTAGGCCCTCGGCCCGGAGCTTCACCCGCTTGCCAGACCCCCAACCGACGCCTGTCGAACGGCCGCTGACCATCTGGGCGGTGTCCGACGGGCGTGCGGGCATCGAGGCACAGGTCGTCGGCCTGGCCAACGCGATCGCGCGCAAGCGCGCCGCCCGCATCGTCGTCAAGAAGATCGGCTGGAAGAGCTGGATCGGACGCCTCCCGTGGTGGCTGACGCCGTTCCCGCGGCGGTTTCTGACGCCTGAGAGCGACCTGACCGCGCCGTGGCCCGATATCTGGATCGCGGCGGGCCGCGCCACCCTGCCGCTTTCGATTCGCGTGAAACGCTGGTCGGGCCGCAAGACCTACGTGGTCCAGGTCCAGGACCCGCGTATGCCCACGCGCCTGTTCGACCTGGTCATTCCGCCCAGGCACGACCGGCTGGAAGGCGACAACGTCTTTCCGATCACCGGCTCGCCCGGGCGTGTGAACGCCGATCGCATGGCGGCCGACCTGCAGCGGTTCGAGGCCCAGCTCGACGCCCTGCCCCGCCCGCGCGTGGCGGTGATCATCGGCGGCAAGTCAAAGGCGCACGACATTTCGCCCGAGCGCGCCGCCGCCATGGCCCGCGAGATCGAGCTGCCGGTCACCGAGGAAGGCGGCTCGGTGATGGTCAGCTTCACACGCCGCACGCCCGCGCCGGCTCAGGCCATCCTGGAAGCGCGTCTGAAACACCTGCCCGGCGTGATCTGGAATGGTGAAGGCGACAACCCGTACTTCGCCTACCTGGCCGCCGCCGACTACATCCTGGTCACCGAGGATTCGACCAACCTCGCCACCGATGCGGCCTCGACCGGCAAGCCTGTCTTCGTGATGAAGATGGACGGCGAGAGCCTGAAGTTCGGTCTGTTTCATGAGGACCTGGAGCGCCTTGGGGCGGCCCGGCCCTTCGGCGGCGCCTTCCACCGCTGGACCTACGAACCCCTGGCCGAGACCGAGCGCGCCGCCGACGAGGTGCTGCGCCGGTTCGACGCGCGGAAGGTCTGATCATGGCCGTCGCGATCCGCCTGGCAGGCGCCGACGACGCCGACATCGCCCTGCAGCTGGACCCGAGCGCCCAGATCAGCCCGCACCGGGCGTCGTGGCTGCGCCGCGCCTTCGCCGGTGAACACGGCCGCGTCGCCAGGCTCGCTTATCTGGACGGCGAACCGGCCGGCTTGGCCGTGGTCGGCTGGTTCTTCAGCAACCCGTTCCTCGACCTGATCGTCACGGCAGACCGCCTGCAGCGCCGGGGCGTCGCCAGCGCATTGCTGGACGAAATCGAACGGGCGCACGCCGATCAGAAGCTTTTCGTCTCGACCAACCTGTCGAACGACGTCATGCGCGCCCTGCTGCCGGCGCGCGGCTACCTGCCCGCCGGTCAGGTGGACCACCTGGATCCCGGCGACCCGGAGCTGTTCTTCGTCCGACTGCCGGGCTGAAAACAGCGCGCCCTTTCCAAGCCGCGGCTTTGAGCGTCCCATGGCTGCAAGATGATTCTGCGGCCTCGCATCCTCTTCATCGCCAACGCCGGCCCGGCGGTCGGCGGAGGCCACGTGATGCGCTCGCTCAGCCTGGCGCGGGCGCTCGGCGAACACGGCGCGGAGTGCATCTTCCTCGCCCCGCCCGTCGTCGCCGGCATCCTTGACGCCTTCGCCCCGGACATGGGGCGCGAGGAGGTCGCCTCCATCGCCGCGCCGGACCTGCTGCACGCCATCGCCGGCATCAAGTTCGACGCCGTCGTGTTCGATCATTACGACCTTCGCCGCGAAGACCATGAAACCGTCGCGCAAGGCCGGCCGACGCTGGTGATCGACGATCTGGCCGATCGCCCCCTGGCCGCCGACCTGGTCCTGGACTCGGGGCCGGCGCGCGTCGAGGCCGACTACGCCTCGCTGGCCGGGGACGCCCAACTGCTGCTGGGCCCCCGCTACGCCCCCCTGCGCCCGGAATTCGCCGCCCTGCGCGAGGCGGCCATAGCCCGCCGGGGCGGGCCGGTGAATCGGGTGCTGATCGCCCTGGGGCTGACCGACGTCGGCGGCGTCACCGCACGGATCGTCGACCGCATGCGCCAGCGTAACGGCCACCTGGCCTTCGACGTGGTGCTGGGGGCCAACGCGCCCAGCCTGCCGGGCCTGACGCGCGTGGCGGCCCACGACTCCCGCGTCGCCCTGCACGTGGACGCCCAGGACATGGCCGAACTGACGCTGAACGCCGACGTGGCGATCGGGGCCGGCGGCTCCACCACCTGGGAGCGCTGCACCCTGGGCCTGCCCTCGGTGCTGGTGGTGCTGGCTGAAAACCAGCGCCCGTCCGCCCGCGCCCTGGCCGAACGCGGCGCCGCCCTGGTGGTCGACGTCACCGCCGACGACTTCCTGGCCGCCTTCGACCGCGCCTCGGTGCGACTGCTGAACGACGCGGCGACCCGCGCGCGCCTGATCTCAGCCAGCCTGGAGCTCTGCGACGGTCTGGGCGCCGAACGCGTCGCCAGCGCCCTGCTGGAGGTGATCTCCGCCCCCCGGAACGGCGGCGGTGGCCGGCGGAAATAGCGCCCCGCGGCCCCGGCGCGGAAACTGCGCTGACCAACCGCGCCCCGCGCCTGTCGCAACCGCTCAGAATCTCCCCTACATAGACGCCATGTCGCAGAATGCTCCTCGCACCACCCGCTGCCTGATCCTGGGTTCCGGCCCGGCCGGCTACACCGCCGCCATCTACGCCGCGCGCGCCTTGCTCAAGCCTGTGCTGATCGCCGGCATCCAGCCGGGCGGCCAGCTGACCATCACCACCGATGTCGAGAACTATCCGGGCTTCGCCGACGTCATCCAGGGTCCCTGGCTGATGGAGCAGATGCAGGCCCAGGCCGCCCATGTCGGCACCGAGATCATCAACGACATCGTCATCAAGGCCGACCTCAGCCAGCGTCCGTTCCGCCTGGAATGCGACAGCGGCGAAGTCTGGCTGGCGGAGACCCTCGTCATCGCCACCGGCGCCCAGGCCAAGTGGCTGGGCCTGGACACCGAGCAGAAGTTCCAGGGCTTCGGCGTGTCGGCCTGCGCCACCTGCGACGGCTTCTTCTATCGCGGCAAGGAAGTCGTGGTGGTCGGCGGCGGCAACACCGCCGTCGAGGAAGCGCTGTTCCTGACCAACTTCGCCTCCAAGGTCACCGTCGTTCACCGCCGCGACGAGTTCCGCGCCGAGAAGATCCTGCAGGAACGCCTGTTCGCCCACCCCAAGATCGAGGTGATCTGGAACGTCGCCATCGACGAGGTGGTCGGCACGACCGATCCCCTGGGCGTCACCGGCGTGAAGCTGAAGGACATGGGCACCGGCGAGGTCCGCGAAGTGGCCGCCGACGGCGTCTTCATCGCCATCGGTCACGCCCCGGCCTCCGAGCTCTTCAAGGGCCAGCTGGAGATGGACGGCTCGGGCTACCTCAAGGTCGTCCCTGGCAGCGCCGCGACCGCGATCAAGGGCGTCTACGCCGCCGGCGACGTCACCGACGACGTCTACCGCCAGGCCGTCACCGCGGCGGGCATGGGCTGCATGGCCGCGCTCGAAGCTGTAAGACTGCTGGCTGAAGAAGATCACGAGAAGGCCAAGCACCCGATCAGCCATCATGAGGCCCAGCGCATCGGCGCCTGGTGACCCTCTGAGAGCGTCGACGATTTCAACTTAGCGGGCGGCGACACGCCGCCCCTGCCCAAGAGACGAGGCCACGCGCCGCCATGACGAACCTGATCGTGCGAGGCGGCCGCGCCTTGCGTGGGACCATCACGCCGTCCGCCAACAAGAACGCCGTCCTGCCGGTGCTCTGCGCCACCCTGCTCAGCGACGAGCCGATCGTCCTGCACCGGGTGCCGGACATCACCGACGTCCGCAAGCTGCTGGATTTCTTCGGAAAGCTCGGCTCGTCGGTGGAGATGGACTACGCCACCGGGACCCTGCGGCTGCACCATGGCCGCGACCTGGACCCCAAGGCCGCGCACCTGCCGCTGGGCATGCGCTCCTCGATCATGCTGATCCCGGCCCTGCTGCACCGCTTCGGCCGCGCCAGCCTGGAGGAGGACGTCACCGGCTGCACCCTCGGCTCGCGTGAGATCGACCCGCACATCGATGTGTTCAGGGCGTTCGGCGCCGAGGTGACCAGCGAGCCGGGCGCCACGGTCATCGCCGCGCCCAAGGGCTTCACCGCCACCCAGCACTGGCTGGACTACGCCTCCGTCACCACGACCGAGAACTTCGTGCTCTGCGCGGCCACCGCCAAGGGTCTGTCGCGGCTCACCAACTCGGCCTGCGAGCCGCACGTCCAGGAGTTCTGCGAGTTCCTGGCCGGCATGGGCGCGCGCATCCAGGGCGTCGGCGGCTCGCGCCTGACCGTCTCGGGCGTCGACAGCCTCGGCGGCGTCGAGTTCACCTTCGCCGACGACTTCCACGAGGTGGCGACGTTCCTGGCCATGGGCGCGATCACCGGCGGTGAGATCGCCGTGCAGAACGGCTCGGTTGAACAGTTCCCGCTGCTGGACCGCACCTTCGCCAAGTTCGGCGTCGAGGTGACCCACGAGAACGGCTTCAGCCGCGCCCGCGTGGACGGCAAGCTGAAGGTGCGCGAGCCCTTCACCTCGAACATCCTGACCAAGGTCGAGGCCGCGCCCTGGCCCTATGTGCCGGCCGACCTGCTGCCGATCTTCGTGGCCCTGGGCGTGCGCGCCGAAGGCCAGGTGATGTTCTGGAACAAGGTCTATGACGGCGCGCTCGGCTGGCACTCCGAACTGGGCAAGTTCGGCGCCCACGCCCTGCTCTGCGACCCGCACCGGCTGATCACCTGGGGCGGCAAGCCGCTGACCCCGGCGACGGTCGAGAGCCCCTACATCATCCGCGTCGCCATCGCCCTCTTCATGCTGGCCGCCAGCATCGAGGGCGAGAGCACCATCCTCAACGCCTCGCCGATCCAGCGCGCCCACCCGAAGTTCGTCGAGAACCTCAACGCGCTGGGCGCCGACGTCAGCTGGGTCGCCGGCGACTGATCGCTAGTTGTCCCGCTTGGCCTGGGCGTTCTTGGTCGCCTGCGAAACGCTGCCGATCTTGGCGGGCGACACCTTCGACAGGGCCTTCTTGCTCGCCACCGGGTTCATCCCTTCGCCGGCGGTCTTGCCAGGCGCCGGATGCGACGACGCGCCGGCCGCGCGGCGCATGGCCAGGGCCTTCTTCGACGCCTCGATATGAGCGGCGCGAGCATCCTCGACGGCCATCCGATGGGCCTGCTTGTTCACCCGCTTCAAGGCGCTGGCGAACACCTGCTTGCGTTCCTGCAGGTGCTCGGCGGTGCCGCTGCCGCGCGGCTCGCCCTTGCCGCGGACCTGCCGGACCTTCTGGCGCGCGAGGGTCCGCTCCTTGTCGCGCATGTCGCGCAGGCGCTTGCGGGTCTCGGCCAGGTCCTTGGAATCGAGCTGGGCGATCGCCGGATGGTGCGAGGCCCGGACGAGTTCGCCCTCCTCATGGTTGAGCAGGCTGAGTTCGCGGCGGTTGTTGATGGACATGGTCGCCCCTCTCGAGTTGCGCTGGTCTAGGGAAACGCGCGCGGCGGGCCGTGGTTCAGCGACCGTCATCCCGCACGCCCTGGCTCTGGCCGCGGAATAGGACCGCGCCTATGCTTGGGCCATGATCCGCCACGCTCGCCCCACCGATCACGCCGCTATCCGCGAGATCGTCGCCGCCGCCTTCGGGCAAGCTGACGAGGCCGATCTCGTCGAGCGCCTGCGCGCCGCCGGGGACGTGATGTTCGAACTGGTCGAGGAGGACGGCGGCGAGATCGTCGGCCACATCGTCTACAGCCGCCTCTGGGCCGACAGCGTGAACCTCTACGCCGCCCTGGCCCCGCTGGCCGTGCGCCCCGACCGCCAACGCGGCGGGGTCGGCAAGCGCCTGACAGCCGCCTCGATCGAGACCGCCAAGGAGTTCGGCGCCCACGCCGTCATCGTGCTCGGCCACCCCGAGTACTACCCGAAATTCGGATTCAGCCCGCAGGCCGCGGCCAAGGTGAAATCGCCCTATTCCGGCAGCCCGGCCTTCATGGCGCTGGCGCTTGAGGACGGGGCGCTCGATGCGCCGGTGCTGGTCGCCTATCCGGACGCGTTCGGCGGCTAGCCCCCTAGCGGGCCGCTCAGCTCAATCCTGGAGCGCGTCCGCGCCCGTGTCCGGCGAGGCCTTGTTCGGCGGGGCCGGGACGGCGACCTTCTCGTCCTGCTGGCCTTCCATCGCCGCCAGCGACTTGTTGATCTCGCGGACCTCGTCGGCCGTCGGCTTGCGTCGGGGCGCATAGAGGGTGCCGAGCACCCGCGTGCGCTCGCCGCCGGTGGCGCCCGCATCGGCGACATTGTAGGTGCGCACCTCGCCGGCCACGGCCAGCGTCACCTGGCGCCCGCCGCCGATGCCCTGGGTTTCTGGATCCAGCAGGCCGTTCGTGCGCGCATCCAATCCACCGAGGATGGCTGGCGAAATAAAGGCTTCGCGCCCGGCGTAGCGGCCGGTGAAGGCCGGCGGCTCGCCCCAGGGGCCGGTCCACCGATAGAAGATGTGCAGACCCACCTGCTTCATCTTGACCAAGGTCGGCGCCCAGTAAGGGGCCACGTAGTTGGCGTGATAGTGCGTGGCCGAACCGACCGACTTGTTGACGTGGCCCGAGAGCGCGCGGCGCGCCACATCCTGGGCGCGGCGCCACAGGCCGGGCTCCGGCGCATAGCGCAGCGAGCCGTCGCAGGTGAAGCTGAACTGGCAGCCGGTCGTCCGCGCCGAGCCCTGATAGACCACCCCGCAGACAGACTTCGGATAGGCCGGGTGTCGCACGCGGTTCAGCACCACCTGGGCGACGGCCTCCTGGCCCAGCTGCGGTTCGCGGGCGCTCTCGTAATAGACGGCCTCCGCCAGGCATTTCTGGGCGCGGCTGGCGTCCTGGCCGCCCGCGTGCAGCACGAAGGGCCGCATCGGCCGGATCGGCAGCTTCGAGAAGCCCCGCAGCGCATTGACTTCCTCGGCGGTCGCCGCCTGCGAAGTGTCCAGACCCAGGTCAGGGATCTTGCTGATGTCGAGGCTGGTCCAACCGATCGTCCGCCCCCAGGCATCGGCCTGACGGCCCAGCGGGTCATGGCGCTTGGCCAAGGCCAGCATCGCCGGGTCCATGTCGGCGGTGAGCCGGTCCAGACCGCGGCTGGAAAAATTCCGCGTCACCTGGGCGAGACCCTGCGACTTGCCGTCGCTGCCATCGACGTAACGGGGGTTCGCACAGGCAAGCAGGACCACCGCCAACCCGCAGGTCGTCGCCAGGGCCGCAATCAGGCCACGCTGGGAGAGGATCTGCGAAAGAGGCAGCGGCGAAGTCCCAATCTGTTTCAGGCCCGGCTTCATGCAGCCGGAAGCTGGCAAGATAGGGGCCAAACCCGCCAAGATCGAGTGTTGCACGCCAGGACCGGGGCTCGCATGCTCGCGCCATCGTTCCGTGATATGCCGGAGTCTGGGTACGCTCGCTGAAATGACGTTCTTCAGTTCCCCGCTGCGCTTCATTCCCCGGCGCTCGCCGCCCCTGCTCGCGGCCCTGGCCATCGGCGTCGGCGCCATGGCCGCCGCGGTCGCCATCCGCGGCCTGCTGGCAGGCTGGGACACGGCCTTCGCGCTCTCCGTCACGCACTTTCCCGCCTTCATCGTCGCCACCCTGTTCGCCGGTCAGCGCTGGGGCTGGATCAGCCTGGCGGCGGCCTTGGCGACGTCGCTGTTGCTGCGCGGCGGTTTGCCCGTGGAGCCTGTCGCCCGGGCGGGCGTCATCCTCTATGCCCTGTCAGGCGCCGTGACCGTCGTCGTCGCCGCCGCCCTGCGCGAGATCGTGCTGCGGCTGGACGAAGCCCAGGCCGCACTGGACCGCAGCGAGACCCGTCTCCAGATGGCGCAGAGCGCGGGCGACGTCGGGCTGTGGGACTGGGACGCCTCGACCGGCGAGGGCTATTGGTCCCCGACCCTCTATCGCAACCTCGGCCTGCCGGTCACCCATCGGGCTGGCGTGCGCAAGCTGCTGGACGTCGTTCACCCGGACGATCGCGAACGGGTGCGCCAGAACAACATCGCCGCGATCCGGTCGGGCAGCATGGAGCCCTGCGAGTATCGCATCGTCCGGCCGGACGGCGACGTCCGCTGGCTGCTGTCCCGCGGCGAGGTGCTGTTGAACGGCGCGGGCCGCGCGGTGCGCGCGGTCGGGGTCAACATCGACATCACCGACCGACGCCATGCCTTTGATAAACTTCGCGAAAGCGAAGAGCGGTTCCGGGCTCTGGCCGACAGCGCGCCGGCCCTCCTCTGGGTGACCCGGAGCGATGGCCGCCGGGAGTTCGTCAATCAGGCCTATGTCGACTATCTCGGCCTGCCCTACGAGGCCGCCCTGAACTTCGACTGGCGCGAGCGGCTGCATCCCGACGACCTGCCGCGCATCCTCCAGGAACAGGTCGCTGGCGAAGCCTCGCGCAAGCCGTTCCGCCTCGAGGCCCGCTACAAGCACCATAACGGCGACTGGCGCTGGATCCGCTCGGTGTCGCAGCCGCGGCATGGCCCCGAGGGCGCTTTCATCGGCTTCATCGGGATCGGCATCGACATCAGCGACGCCAAGGAAGCCGAACACGATTTGCAGGACATCAACGACCTGCTGGCCGAACGCGTCGCCGCCGCCCTGGCCGAACGCGACGAGGCTCAGGCCCGCCTGCATCACGCCCAGAAGCTGGAGGCGGTCGGCCAGTTGACCGGCGGCGTCGCGCACGACTTCAACAACCTGCTGACCGTGATCACCGGAGCGCTGGATCTGATCCAGCGCAAGCCCGACGACGTCGAGCGGCGCAATCGGATGATCGAGGCGGCGCTGGGCGCGGCCCGCCGCGGCGAGCGCCTGACGCACCAGCTGTTGGCCTTCTCGCGCCGCCAGGCCCTGAAGCCGGAGGCGGTGCGCATCGACGACCTGCTGGCCGAGAGCGAACCGCTGCTGCGCCGGGCGGTCGGCGAGGCCGTGCATTTCACGCTGCGGCCCGGCGCGCCAGAAGCCGTTGCGATGCTCGATCAGGGCCAGTTCGACGCCGCGATCATGAACCTGGTGGTCAACGCCCGCGACGCCGTCAGCCAGGGCGGCGCCATCACGGTCGCGACCGAGGCCTGCGAACTGGCGGACGGCGAGGTGCAGGACGTCGCCGCCGGGGCCTATGTGCGGGTCGAGGTGCGGGACGACGGCGTCGGCATGGAGCCAGCCGTGCTGGCGCGCGTGTTCGAACCCTTCTTCACCACCAAGGAAATCGGCAAGGGCACCGGCCTGGGCCTGTCACAGGCGTATGGCTTCGCCCGCCAGAGCGGCGGCGGCGTCACGATCCAGACGGCCCCCGATGAAGGCGCGACGGTCAGTCTCTACCTGCCCCGCTCGGCTGAGGCCGCGGCGCTCCCCCCGCCGGCCCCGCCCGCCCCGGAACAGCCGGCGTCCGCCCGCCAGCTGACGGTGTTGCTGGTCGAGGACGATGCTGAGGTCGGGGAAATGGTCTCCGCCATGCTGACCGAGCTTGGGCACACGGTGGTGCGCGCCGAGGGAGTCGACCAGGCGCTCGAGGAACTGGCCCGCCGACAGGATCTCGACATCCTGCTGACCGATCTGGTCATGCCAGGCGGTCTTTCGGGTCTGGATCTCGCCAAGAGCGTGGCCGAAACCCATCCTGGCCTGCCGGTCATCCTCTCATCCGGATACGCCGGCGAAGCACAGCCGATCGCCGCCGAAACGCCCTGGCCGCTGCTGCGCAAGCCCTACTCGGCCGACGCCCTGGCCCGCGCGCTGGCCGAAAGCGTGGATTCGCAAAGCCAAGCGGCCTGAACGGGCTTCAAGATAAAGTGGGCTTGTGCGCGTCCGAACGCGGGTCTATATCATCAGTCATCGGTTTTGCTCGTTTTGAGCATAATCAAGACGCCGACGGGGCGCTGCAGACATCCCGCGGCGTTTTTTGAGGCCGAAGAAATGCTCAATTTGAGCATAAGGAGGGATACAATGGCTGACGGTTCGCAATTCGCGTTCACGCCTGCTGTCGAAGCCGCCACCTCGCCCATGTGGGAGAAGGTGAAGCATCACGTCACTCCGATGGAGTGGCGCCTCCATGCGCCCCTGATCGCCGAGATCAATCGCCTGAAGCGCGAGAAGAACGCGGTCATCCTGGCGCACAACTACATGACGCCCGAAATCTTCCACGGGGTCGGCGACTATGTCGGCGACAGCCTGGGCCTGGCCAAGGAAGCGGCCAAGTCGGACGCGGCGATCATCGTCCAGGCCGGCGTGCACTTCATGGCCGAGACCTCGAAGATCCTGTCGCCTGAAAAGACCATCCTGATCCCGGACCTGAGCGCCGGCTGCAGCCTCGCCTCCTCGATCACCGGCGCCGACGTGCGCCTGATCAAGCAGCGCTATCCGGGCCTGCCGGTTGTCACCTACGTGAACACCACGGCCGACGTGAAGGCCGAGACCGACGTCTGCTGCACCAGCGCCAACGCGGTGCAGGTGGTCGAGCACGTCGCCAAGGAGTGGGGCGTCGACAAGGTCATCCTGATCCCTGACGAGTTCCTGGCCCGCAACGTCGCGCGCCAGACCGACATCAAGATCATCGCCTGGAAGGGCCGCTGCGAGGTGCATGAGCGCTTCACGGCCGACGACATCCTGGAGCTCAAGGCTTCCTATCCGAACGCCGAGATCCTGGCCCACCCGGAGTGCCCGGCCGAAGTGCTGGAAGTGTCGGACTTCGCCGGCTCGACCGCGGCGATGAACGACTACGTCCTGCAGCGCAAGCCCAAGCAGGTGGTGCTGATCACTGAGTGCTCGATGGCCGACAACGTCGCCGCCGACGCGCCGTTCACCGAGTTCGTGCGCCCGTGCAACCTGTGCCCGCACATGAAGAAGATCAGCCTTCAGAACATCTACGACGCCCTGCTCCACAACCGCTACGAGGTCACCGTCGATCCCGCGATCGCCGATCGCGCCCGCCTGGCCGTCCAGCGCATGATCGACCTGCCCCCGCCGGCGGTTCCGGCCCGCTATGACCTCGTGAAGGCGCGCCACCACGTGGACGTCGAGCTGATCTGACCATGGAAAGGATCAAGCTCGACGGCGTGCTGATCGTCGGCGCCGGCTTGGCCGGGCTGTCCGCAGCCCTGGCCGCCGCGCCGCGAAAGGCCCTGGTCCTGACCGGCGCACCGCTGAGCCAGGGTTGTTCCTCGGCTTGGGCGCAGGGCGGCATGGCTGCGGCGCTGAGCGGCGAGGACACGCCCGAACTGCACGCCGCCGACACCATCGCCGCGGGCGCCGGCCTCGTGGATCAGGCCATGGCCACGATCCTGGCGCAGGAAGGCCCCGAGGCCGTGCGCCACCTGGCCGAGCTCGGCGCACCTTTTGACCGCAGCGCCGACGGCGAGTTCGCCACCAGCCTCGAAGCGGCGCACTCGCGCTCGCGCGTGGCGCGAGTGAAGGGCGACCAGGCCGGCCGCGCGATCATGGACGCGGTGATCGCCGCCACCCTGTCGTCGCGCCACGTAAAGGTGCGCGCCGGCTGCCGGCTGCGCGGCCTGCTGCGCGACGCCGAGGGACGCATCCGCGGCGTGCTGGCCGAAGAGGACGGCCAGCTGATCGAGTTCGTCGCCCCAGCCACCATCCTGGCGACCGGCGGCATCGGCGGCCTCTACGGCGTCACCACCACGCCTCCCGACCTCAAGGGCGAGGGCCTGGCGCTTGCGGCCCTGGCCGGCGCGACCATCGCCGACCCCGAGTTCGTGCAGTTCCACCCGACCGCCATCGACATCGGCCGCGATCCCGCCCCGTTGGCCACCGAGGCCCTGCGCGGCGAAGGCGCCAAGCTGATCGATGGGAACGGCGAAGCCTTCATGGCCCGCTATCACCCCGACGCCGAGCTGGCGCCGCGTGACGTGGTGGCGCGCGCCATCCACGCCGAGCGCGAAGCCGGTCGCGGCGCGTTCCTGGACGCCCGCGCCGCCGTGGGCGCTCACTTCCCGGACGAGTTCCCGGCTGTGTTCGCCGCCTGCCTCTCCGGCGGGGTCGATCCCCGGGTCCAGCCGATCCCGGTCGCACCGGCCTGCCACTATCACATGGGCGGGATCGTCACCGACGGGGACGGCGCGACCAGCCTTCCCGGCCTCTTCGCCGCCGGCGAGTGCGCCTCCACCGGCGTGCACGGCGCCAACCGCCTGGCGTCGAATTCGCTCCTGGAAGCAGCTGTGTTCGGAACCCGCGCCGGCCGGGCCGCCGCAGCAGCACAGGATCCGCAGACGCGGCCGCTGCGCTGCTCACCCGCGCCCGACCTGCCCGCAAAGGCGCTGGCGCAACTGCGCGCCGCCATGAGCCGCGAAGCCGGCGTCGTCCGCGACGCCGACAGCCTGCAGCGGCTGATCGCGCTCCTTGACCAGCTCGAAGCCGCCCATGGCCAGGCGCCGCCCCTGGTCGCCGCGCGCCTGGTCGCCCAGGCCGCCCTCGACCGTCCAGCCAGCCTGGGCGCGCACTTCCGGGCCGACGGCCCGGCCGACGCCGCCCGCGCCCGCACCTTCATCAACCTGGCCTCCCCGGCCGCCAGCCTCGCCGCCGAATGATCGCTCCGATTCCCGACCTGCTCATCCAGCCGGTGGTGTCCGCCGCCCTGGCCGAAGACCTCGGCCGCGCCGGCGACGTGACCGCCCAGGCCTGCATCGAGGCGCATGCGCGCCTCTCGGCGGTGTTCGCCGCCCGCCAGAACGGGATTGTGGCCGGCCTCGCTTGCGCCCGCCTCTCGGTGATGGCTCTCGATCCGAGCGCCACATTCGAGGCCATGGTCGCCGACGGCGACGAGGTCCAGCCTGGCGACGTGCTGGCCAAGGTCGAGGCCAACGCCCGCGCCCTGCTCTCGGCCGAGCGCACGGCCCTCAATCTGCTCGGCCGGCTGTCGGGCGTCGCCACCCTGACCCGCGACTATGTGCAGGCGGTCGCCGGCGCCGGCGCCGGGGCGCGGATCGCCGACACCCGCAAGACCACGCCGGGCCTGCGTCACCTGGAAAAGTACGCCGTGCGCTGCGGTGGCGGCCTCAACCACCGCTTCGGCCTGGATGACGCCATCCTGATCAAGGACAACCACGTCGCGGCCTGCGGCGGGGTCGGCGAGGCTCTGACGCGCGCCCGCGCCGCCGCCGGCCACCTGATGAAGATCGAGGTCGAAGTGGACAGCCTCAGCCAGCTTGAGGAAGCCCTGCCCCACCGGCCCGACGTCATTATGCTGGACAATTTCAGCCTCGACGACCTGCGCAAGGCCGTGGCCATGACCGGCGGCGCCGTCATCCTCGAAGCCTCGGGCGGGGTGAATCTGCAGACGGTCCGCGGCATCGCCGAGACCGGGGTCCAGGTGATCAGCGTCGGCGCCCTCACCCACTCGGCCAGCGTGCTCGACATCGGCCTGGACGCGGTCTGAGCCGGGAACAAGCCGCTCCCCGGGCTGTTCCTTCCTGATCAAGGAAAGGAGCTCCCCATGAGCAAGGCGCCCCCGATCCCGAAGGAACAACGGTCCTTCCGCGGTCAACGCCCCGACATCCAGGGCGATGACCGCGACCGCCGCGACGCCAAGACCGGCGTGCATTCGGCCGGCCACGGCGACGACTTCAACCTCAAGAGCCAAGGCCGTCAGGGCAACATCCACCAGAACGTCGACACCGTTCACGCCCGCACGCAGGACCGCTGACCACTCACCCTCAGATAGCAACGTTACCCGAAGACCACCCTTAGGGCGTTAAGTGTATTTTGCGCATTCACGTGCAACTTGCGCCGCAGTTGGTCGGGCGGCGTGATGAAGGTTCCGGTTTTCGAGTTTGACGAAGGCTTTGACGGCGTCGCGCGTGCGGCGCGCCGGATGGCGCCCTCGCGTTGGATCACAGTGGCGGTGTATGCGCTGCTCGTCGGGTGGACCCTGTCACCGACCATAGCCGCCGGCTGGGTGGCCATCTTCGCAATCGCCGAAATCTGGACGATGGCCGCGACCGCGCCGCACGCACGCGGCGTGCCGACGCGCAGGCAGCGCATTTCCTATATGGGCTCGGCCCTGGCGGTTAACCTGGTCTGGGTCGGGCTGGGCCTCGCCTATTGGATGGCCGACTTCCAAGGCGCGGAGTACTTCGCACTGCTGGTCTGGTCGGCGCTGCTGCTCAACGGCATGAGCCACGCCTATCGCTCGCCTCTGGCCGCCCTGGTGTTCGGGACGCCCAGCGGGCTCTGCATCCTGCTCGCCCCTCTCCTGGTCCCCCGCTTTAGCGGCGCCCAGCAGGCGTTCGTCGCCCTCGGCGTCATGGTCTATGTCGGCTATGCGATCATCTCGGCGGCCCGCGGCGTGCACGCCTCGCGCAGCCTCGCCGCCGCACTGGATGACTTGGCCGAACAGACCCGCGCAGCCCGGGCAGCGAGCGAGGCGAAGTCCGCGTTCCTGGCGATGATGAGCCATGAGCTACGCACCCCGATGAACGGCGTGCTCGGCATGGCGCACGCGCTCGACCGCACCGAGCTCGACGCCCGCCAGGCCCAGTACGTGAAGACGCTGCTCCGGTCCGGCGGCGGGCTGATGACCATTCTCAACGACGTGCTCGACCTGGCCAAGATCGAGGCCGGCAAGTTCGACATCGAGACACGTCCGTTCAACCTGCACCAGACGGTGGCGCGCACCATCGACCTCTGGGTCCATCCGGCCGAGGACAAAGGCCTGACCCTGATCTGCGACATGCCCGCCGACATCCCGCGCTGGACAGCGGGCGACGACGCCCGCCTGCGCCAGATCCTGCAAAACCTGCTCTCCAACGCCGTGAAGTTCACCGCCAGCGGCGAGGTCAGGCTGTCGATCGGCCGCACGCCGACTGGACTAGCCTTCACGGTCGCCGACACCGGCCCCGGCCTCGACGAAGCGACGCAGACACGGCTGTTCAAGGGCTTTACCCAGGCGGACAGCAGCATATCGCGCCGCTTCGGCGGCACCGGGCTTGGCCTGGCGATCTCGCGCGAACTCGCCCGCCTGATGGGCGGCGACCTGGTCGTCGACAGCCGTCTGGGCGAGGGCGCCCGTTTCACGCTCGAGCTTCCGCTGCAGGAAGCCGAGGCCCAACAGGACCTCGACGACGGCGCCGACGAGCTCAACGGCGCGCTCCGCGTCCTCGTCGTCGACGACAACCACACCAACCAGGAAGTCGCCCGCGCGCTCCTGGAAGCCGTCGGGGCGACGGTCAGCACGGCGTCCAGCGGCCCCGAGGGCCTGGCCGCCCTGGAAGAGGCCGAGTTCGACATTGTCCTGATGGACATCCACATGCCCGACATGAACGGCATCGAGACCCTGGCCGCGATCCGCGCGGGCGGACGGGCCGCGCTGCCGGTCGTGGCCCTCACCGCCGACGCTATGGCCGGCGAGCGCGAGCGCCTGCTCTCCCTCGGCTTCAACGGCTACATCAGCAAGCCCATCGAGCCCGCCGCGCTGGTGCGGGCCCTGGCGGCTTAGGGCTGGTCCAGCCAGCGCGGGTGCTCCAGTTGTAGCGCCACGAACTTAGCGGTCGGCGCGCCGTAGGCCGCCTCGACGTCGTCCAGCATCGCCTCGATCGACGCCCGGCCGGTCAGCCGGACCTGGCGCGAGAAGCTCGGCAGACGGTCTGAGGCGAAGACGGTCAGGCCGCCACGCGACGTCACCCCGCCGGGCGGGGCCACCGCATAGGCCTTGGCCCGATAGGTTCGGGTCCAGCCATCCAGCGCCGCCCCAAACGCCAGTTCGTCGAACCCTTCGCTCAACTGCACCGCCACGCGCTCGTGCCGCCAGAAACCCAGGACATTGCCAGCGGCCGTGCTCACAGCGTCGCCGCTGAACGTGTAGCGCGCAGCGTCGTGCGCACGGATCGGCGCAGCCAGGCCCAGACGGCGCGCGGTGTCCTGCATCACCGCCTCGCCCGCCAACTCTCCGAGCAGGACAAGGGAGGCGGGCGCCGAGGCGCTGACACCCGCCGTCGTGGTGATCTGGCCGTCGGTCACCCAACGGGCGTCCCGTCGCCAGACGACCGCAGGAAAGCGTCGCTCGCGCGCGCCCTGCGAGGCCCAGTGCGCCGTCGCCTGACGTCCGTCCAGCAGGCCGGCCTCGGCCAGAACCAACGCCCCGTCGCAGATCGAGGCGATCCGAGCGCCCCGCCCCGCCTGGGTCCGCAGCCAGGCCGCCCGCGCCGGATCCTTGGGGTTCATTAGGAATGGCACGATGATCATGTCCGCCCCTTGCCGGTAGCGGCGGTCGAAGCCGGCCTGGGTCTCCTGCGGCTTGACCCAGGCGACGCCAGGCATCAGCGGCGCCGGTTCCATCGTCGGGGAAACCACCTTCACATCCACCGCGCCGGAGGCGCTGAAGATCGCGTAGGGCGCCGTCAGATCGGTCGTCTCGACGCCGGACGGATCGACCAGGATCGCCACCACCGGCCGCGCCGACGCCGGCAGCGCGAAGGCCGCCAGCACGGCCGCCAACCAGATGCGGATCATCACTGAGCCGCCTCAAGGCGCGCCGCGACCTGCTGCACCGCAGCCAGTCGCGACTGCGCGAACGGTTCCATCCGCGCCTTCACCGCCGCCAGAATCTCCGGCGAGGCGAGTTCAGGCCGGCCCGAGGCGAACGGCGGCGACGGGGCGTACTCCAAACCCAACTGGATCGACTTGGCGAAGGTCTCGCCCGCCAGTTCGGCGACCAGCACGAAGGCGAAGTCTAGGCCCGCGGTGACCCCGCCGCCGGTGATGATGTCGCCATCACGCACCACGCGGCCGTCATCGACGATTACGCCGAACGGGACCAGCAGGTCGCGCCAGGCCCAGTGGCAGGCCGCTCGCTTACCCTTCAGGAACCCTGCCGCGGCCAGGATCAGCGAGCCGGTGCAGACGCTGGTCAGGTACTTCGCGCCAGCGCCCAGGCGGCGGATCTGCGCCATGAACGCCTCGTCCAGCATGGCGTCGGTCGTACCCAGCCCGCCCGGCACGCACAGCACGTCGCAACGCTCGATGGCCGCAAGATCGGCCAGATTGGTGAAGGTCAGCCCCTCAGCCTCGATGTCGATGCCCCCCATCGAGGCGACGGCGAGGTCCGCATTGGGCAACCGCGAGAGGACCTGATGCGGCCCGGTGAAGTCCAGGTGGGTGACGCCCGGATAGAGCGCGATGACGATCTGCAGCTTGGACATGACGGCCTCCAGAGGAATTGACGACCGATAGTGCGCGCCATAGCCTGCGGCAGAAATGACAAACATCCCTCGTTTTACGTCATGACCCGCGCGATCGGCTTCCTGGTCTTTCCGGACTTCCAGGTCCTCGACGCCACCGGCCCCATCGCTGCGTTCGAGATCGCGGCCCGATTTGTCCCCGGCGCCTACGAGTTGCGCATCATGGCGCGTGATCCGGGACCGGTCGCGTCGAGCTCGGGCCTGCAGGTGATCGCCGCCCCCCTGTCGGAAGAGTCGCTGGATACATTGGTCGTCGTCGGCGGCGAAGGCACACGGACACCGGCGATCTGCGACCGAACCCTCGATTGGGTGCGCCGGGCCTCCAGCCAGGCGCGACGCACTGCCAGCGTCTGCTCCGGCGCCTACATCCTGGCCGAGGCTGGATTGCTGGACGATCGGCGCGCGACCACCCACTGGCAGCGCTGCCCTGACTTCGCGCGCCGTTACCCCAAGGTGCGGCTGGAGCCCGATCGCATCTTCGTCCGCGACGGAAACGTCTGGTCTTCGGCGGGGATCACCGCCGGCATCGACCTGTCGCTAGCGCTGATCGCCGAGGACCTGGGCGAAGACCTCGCGCGCGCCGTCGCCCAGCAACTTGTCGTCTATCACCGCCGGCCGGGCGGGCAGTCCCAGTTTTCAGCCTTGCTGGAAATGGGCGGCCAGGGCGGGCGCTTCGCTACGCTGCTCGACTGGATGCGCGAGCGGCTGGCCGAGCCGCTCAGCGTCGAGCGGCTGGCCGACCAGGCGGCCATGAGCCCGCGCCACTTCGCCCGCGCCTTCGCGGCCGAGACCGGCATGACCCCGGCCAAGGCCGTGGAGCGCCTGCGCCTGGAGACCGCCCGCGAGCGAGTGGAAAACTCAGCCGAACCGATCGATCGAGTCGCCGATCTCACCGGCTTCGGCGATCCCGAGCGCATGCGGCGGGCTTTCCTGCGCGCCTTCGGCCAGCCGCCGCAGGCGCTGCGGCGGACAGCCCGAACCTAGCGCCGCGCGCCTGACAGCGCCGCAACCTCGCGCGTGAGCCGCTCAAGGCGGTCGTTCTGCTGGACAACGAGGGCCATCAACTGAGGCCCGTTCAGGGTGTCCAGCTTGTCATGCAGGCGCAGGATTTCCAGCTCGGCGCGCAGGTTGACCACATAGTCGTACTCGGCTGCCTTGCGGTCGGTCACCGCCTGCCGGTTCTGGCTCATCATGATCACCGGCGCCTGCAAGGCCGCCAGGGTCGAGAGCAAGAGGTTCAGGAAGATGAAGGGATAGGGGTCGAAGGACAGGTGCAGCGACCTGGTGGCGACATTCCATCCCATCCACAGCAGCAGGGCGACGCCGAAGCCGACGATGAAGGCCCAGGAGCCCCCGAACGCCGCCACGCGGTCAGCCAGGCGCTCGCCGAAGCGGCGCTCATCGTCGTGAGTCGCCCCTGGCCCATGGCTAGGGGTCTCGGTGACGATCAGGTCGATGACGCTCTTCTGGACCGGATTGAGGTCGTCATAGGCGCAATTCAGCAGCCCACGCGCCAGCTCGTCTCGCGCCGTCGCATCGGTCATCTCGTCACCTCCCGCTCGCCCCGGCCCTGCCCGCGGCGAAGCGAGCATGACTCAAGGCGAGCGCGAGGAGAACGCTGGTGTCAGCGACGGGTCAGTCGTCGCCGACCATGGCGTCGGCCTCGGCTACCGGCCGTTGCGACGGGACGTTGGCGGGATGGGCCGCGATGGGCAGCACCTGCGGGGCGGTCCTGGCGCTGTCGGCGTCCTTGACCAGCTCTGCGGCCTTTTCGGCTGTGGGGGCCGTATCGGTCTTGCGGTCGGTCTTCAACAGCGCCGCGCGCATGTCGTCGGCCACCTCGATCGAGGCCGGCGACGGGCTGGCGGCGTAGCTGGCGTAGAGCACGCGATCCTGCGCCTTCGGCGCCGAACCGCCGCCGCGTCCCAGACGATAGAAGACGTGCATGCCCACGTGGGCCGTGCGCACGAGGCGCGGACCCCAGTTCGGGGCGACGTTGGTGGTGTGGAAGTGCGTGGCGTCGCCAATCGAAGCCATCACCGAGCCCGACAGGGCCCGCGAGGCGACCTTCTGCGCCCGGGTCCAGGCCGCAGTCTCGCGGCCACGACGCATCGAGCCGTCGCAGGCGAAGCTGAACTGGCACCCGACACGCTTGCCTGCGCCCTGGAAGACGACGCCGCAGACGCTGCTCGGGAACGAAGGATGGCGTACGCGGTTAAGCACTACCTGAGCGACGGCGGCCTGTCCGGAAGGGGTCTCGCCGCGGGCCTCGAAATAGACCGCCTGGGTCAGGCACTCCAACTCACGCGACGTCTCCAGGGCCCCGACGAGCCGCATCGGAGCCACAGTGGGCAGGGCCGCCGCGTCGATGACGCCGCGAAGCGGAATGGTCGCCGCGGCTTGAGGCGCCTTTTCCAGGCGCGCAGCGAGAATGGCGTTCTGACGATCGCGTTGGGCCGCACCGCTGATGGTCAGCGGGTCATGGCGGCTGGCGACCCGCAGGACGCCCGGATCCATGGCCGCGGTGTTCAGCGTGGCCTCGGAGAAACCACCGGCGGCGGCTTGAGCGAGACGCGCGTTGCGAGCGTCGTCCGTGGCTGTGCGGGCCATGCCGCCGGCCATGTATGTCGCGCCCAGGGCCAGGCCAATGCCTGAACCGATCAATGCGGCGCATGTCGACGCACGCCAATCGGCGCGAGTCTTACTGTTTAAATTCAAGAAGATCGTGTCCCGTGTGGCGAGGGCGTAAGCGCCCCCCGACATCGTCGTCACGATCGCCCCTGCTCATGCTGGCGGCGTGTGACCAAGAGCCCGTCGATTACACGTGGAGTGACAGGCTACGGCGAAGTTGAGGTGGTTTATGACCATCGCCGAGAGGATTCGCAAGGCGCTATTGCGTCGCACCATGGGATTTTTTTCAGGTTTCGTTAACGACGGAGGCCCGCGCACGGAACCGCGAACAGGTCCCGCCGTTCCTGCTGCGAAGCTTTCACACGCGGAGACGTACTGCTGATGCGCAAGACCCTCACCCTGCTAGCGGCGGCCGGCTTGGCCGTGACGCTGGCCGCCTGCGGCCACAACGTCGAGCAGCGCGCCGCCACCGGCGCCGCCGCCGGCGCCGTGGTCGGCGGCCCGGTCGGAGCGGTGGCTGGCGCCGCCGCCGGCACCGCCGTCAGCAAGGCGGCTGACAAGTAGTCTAGCGACAGGATCCTCTCCCCCCGGATTGGATCACCTGCGCGCCGCGAGGGCGGGCCAAGCCTGTCTGACGCGGCGCGCGCCCGTTTTCGGCTCCCGTTCGGCGAACGGGGGTCTGGTTAACGGCCGTGGCCCATGCCACGTTGCGCGTAAGGCGAGGTTCGCCACGGACGCGCCCCATTTCTGATCTCAAACTGACGCTGATGTTGAAGTACGCCATCTTGCTGACCATCACGGTCGGGCTAGCGTCGCCCGCCGCCGCCGCGCCAAGCTGGCGCGTGCAGCAAGCCTGCGCCATGCAACGCTATCTGCGCGCCACCCCCGCCTTCCCCACCGCCAACTGGGGCCGTGATGCGACCAGCGTCTCGACCAGCGGCGCGCGCACGACGCTCGCCCGCCGTGAAGACGCCGCCGCGCGGGCTCAGTTCGACAGCGCCATGCGGTCCGGCCGCGCCTTCGCCGACCGCGCTGTCGACCAGTTGGCTGCGCAAGACCGGATCACCCAGGAAGAAGCGTTCCGCAGAATCGGCGGAGACCCAGGCCCCTGGCCGCAGGTCACTCCCGCCAAGTGCGAGGCGCTTGAGCGCCGCGCTCAGCGCGCCGAACGCTAGCCCGGCGTCGCGCCGATCGGATTGCGCGGATCGAGGCTGAGCCCCATCGCTTGCCGCTGCTTCAGCAACCGCAGCCAGCCATGGAACGCCTCGCAGTCGAGGCCGTGCATCATCAGTCTGTGCCCAGCGGTAAGGGTTGAGAGCGGCACCATCGGGTGGCCGTTCTTCACGAACGCCATGTGGTAGTCGGTGCCCAGGATCTTGCCGATGTAGATCGCGATGGTCTCGTCCAACTGCAGCGACTGGGCCGCCCGCACGAAGTCGGCCCGCGGCAGCAGCAGCGCATAGAGCGGGGTGTAGGCCTCGATGGCCGTCTGCACGTCGGCAAAGTTGAACCGCCCCTTCGGCAGCGGCGCGAGGTCGAACGGTTCGTCCGAGATCATCGAGAAGTCGGGCCGCTCGACCGGCGCCAGGTCGCGCCCCTGCGCGCGCAGGCTGGCGCTGAGCTGGATGATGAAATTGAAGATGTTGAGATCGTGCTGCAGGAAGACGTTGTCCTCCAGATCCTTCAACGTGCGCGGCCTCAGCGGGACGGTCTCCACCTCGACTGGTCCAGCGTTCGCCTTGATGAAGGCCAGCAGTTCGGTGCCGATGTGGAAGTGGCGCAGGATCAGCGTATTGGCGTCGGGCGTCGCGAAGTTCCGCAGCCCCCAGTGGATCAGCCGGTGCAGCGCCCCGTTCATGTTCGGATGGTGCGGCGAGAGCCCCCGAAGGATCTTCACCAGGATGAAGAACGCGAACACAGCGGGCCGAGTGATCGGAAACAGCCAGCGCCGCGACCACGAGCGGTTGCCGCGCAGCAGCGCCGACTTGGCCTCGGGCGCGATGGGCAGGCCCTGGTCCAGATAGAGCGCCAGCCAAGGATCGGGATCGCGCGGATCGTACTTGGTCAGATCGAAGTCGACCGCGCTCACGCCGTGATCTCCTCGATCTGGAGCGCGTACAGCCGCGCCGTCACGCGGGCGGTCTTGACGATGCGCTCCGCGGTCTCGGCGTCCGGCAAGACCAGCCCCAGCATCTCCTCGAACTCCTTGATGTGCTCGGCGTCGTTCTCACCGTGATAGAGCAGGAAGCGGACGGCATGCTCGGGCAGGTCGAGCGTCTTTCGGGCCAGCGCGCCCCACTCCGCCGCCTTGATCGAGCCCAGCCCCTCGATGATCCACATTGCGCCCAGCAGGCCGAACGGGTTGGGCTTCGACGCCTCGTGGAACATCCAGGCCGACAGCGCCTCCGAACCGATGTTCTTCTCCGCGCCCTGGATTGCGGCGAGCTCGCCGCCGGAAGCGACATAGTCCGCTTCGAGCAGACGGAAGTCGCGATGCTCGGTCACCGCATGGCGCATCAGGATCGAACGCAGCTCAAGGTGCTCCTCGTCGATATTGGAGGCCGCGCGCGACATCCAGAGCGCCCCGTCCTTCACCTGCTGGCGAAGGCCGCTCAGGAACGCCTGGTAGTCGTCCAGGACGAACCGTCCGCGCGTGAGCCTGCGGATCAACGGCGTCTGCTCCAGCCGCCCCTCGAACTCGGTGAAGACGACCGCCAGCCGCCGCATCACGTCACTGACGTCGTTCATCCGAGCGCTTCCAGCAGCATGAAACCCACGAAGGCGCGGCCGCTCTCGGGCACGACGCAAAGCACTTGCTCGCCCGGCTTCAGGCGCCCTGACCGCATGAATTCCTCCAGCATGACCCAGATCGAGGCCGAGCCGATGTTGCCGACGCTGGCCAGATTGGAGAACCACTTGGCCTCCGGAACCATCCCGGCCGTCGCCTCCAGCAGCGAGACGATCTCCTCACGCAGCGACCGAGCCGAGTAGTGGCACAGCAGATGGTCGATTTCGCCCGGCACGATCCGCCCGTCGTCCACCTTGCCGAGGTAGACCCCGACCCAGGCGCGGATCACCCGCTTAAGCAGCTCGAAGTCCTGCAGTAGCGCCACGGCGCCCTGAGCATGGGCCTCGGCGGGGCCCGCGAACGACCAGGTCGCCAACGGGTCGGTGCGTCGCTCGACTGAGGCGCCGGCCCACATGCAGGGATCGAACCGGTCGGCCAGCGAGACCAGATCGATGAACTTCACCCTCAGGCTCAGCCCCTCCGGTCGCGGCCGAGGCTCCATCACCACCGCACCGGCCCCGTCGGACAGAGTGAAGCGCAGATAGTCGGCCTCAGCCCGCAACCGGCCCTTCTCGTCCACCAGCGCCGTGCCTTCGTAAAAGCTTGGGCGGAACCAGCGCGACGAGAACTCGCTGGCTCCGGCGACCGCCACCGCATGCTCTCCCGCGCGCACCGACAGCCACGCCGCCTTGGCCGCCATCAGCGACGAGCCGCACACGGACTGAAAGCTGGCGATCTCCAAGGGACCGGCCCCGAGCTCGCCGTGGACGTTGGCCGCATGGCCGGGCACCAGGTAGTCGCCCTGCGTCGTCGCCGCCGCGAGATAGGTCAGATCTTCGGGCCCCAGGCCGGCGTCGTCCAGCGCGGCGCGCACGGCCAGGGCGCACATGCCCGCGTTGGAATGGGTCGCACGCCCCTGGTCGTCCAGTGCGTAGTGCCGCGTCTCCACCCCGTTCCAGCGCAGCGCCCGCCGCCCCAGCAGGCTGGCGCGGCCGCCGATCAGGCCCAGATGGTCTTCCATGCGCGCGACGGGGATCGGCGCGCCCGGCAGGAACGCGCCCGTGCCAGTGATGTAGACGTCGGACAGCTCAGTCATCGCCGCACGATGGCCACAGCCGCACGCCGTCGTCGAGCATCGGATGATCCGCGTGGGTCTCGAAGCGGCGGCGGTCTCGTCGTACAAGCTTGGCGTTGACGTTTGCGAGGTTCCCTTGACGTCCATCGCCGTGCTGTTCGTCGTGCTTGTCGCAGGTTTCGCCCTCTGGTTAGCCAAGGCGCGGGCCGGCGCCCGGCGCCGCCAGGCGATTCTCGTCCCGCCCGGGATCGACGAGGCGGGCTTCGTCTCGATCGGCGGCATGGATCAGTGGATCTCGATCCGCGGCGAAAGCCTTGCCAATCCTGTGCTGGTCCTGCTGCACGGCGGTCCTGGCACGTCGTTCCTGCCGCTCGGCTATGATGCGTTTCGCGCCTGGGAGCGCGACTTCACCGTGGTCCAGTGGGATCAGCCCGGAGCAGGCCGCACCTTCGGCCGCCACGGGGAGAAGGGCGGCGGTGAGCTCTCGCTGGGCCGTATCGCCGGTGACGGGATCGCGGTGGTGGAGCACGCCCTGCGCCAGCTTGGCCAGGACAGCGCGATCCTGCTGGGCGTCTCCTGGGGCTCGGTGCTCGGCGTGGAGATGGCCCGCCGCCGTCCCGATCTCTTCCAGGCCTATATCGGGGCCGGACAGGTGGTCGACATGGCCGCCAACGAGGCGGTCGGCTATCAGGGCCTGTCCGAGCGCCTGGAGGCCCGCGGCGCGCACAAGGCCCTGGCCCGCCTGCGCGCCCTCGGCCCTCCCCCCTACGCCGGCGTCAAGACGCTGCTGGCCGAACGCAAGATCCTGATGGCGCATCCGCCCGCCAGCGAACGCGGCATGATGCCGAAGATGCTGACACGCCTGCTGCTCGCACCTGGCTACAGCCTGCGTCAGCTCGGCGACTGGGTCGGGGCCGGACGCCACACGACCACGCACATGCTCGACGGGCTCATGGCCTACAGCGACGACACCCCGGCGCCCGCCATCCCCGTTCCCGTCCTGATCATCCAGGGGGACGAGGACATCCAGACGCCGACCACGCTGGCGGCCGCCTATTTCGAGAAAATCCAGGCCCCCGCCAAACGCTGGGCGATCATCCCCGGCGGAGGCCACAACGCCATCCTGCTGATGCCCGACGCGTTCCTGGCGACGCTGAAGGCCAACCTCCCGGCGCTTCTGCGGACCGACTGACACTCTGCTGACAGTTTCTGGCGCCCTGCCCGGCTAGCATCGGGCCATGAACGATCCTACCTTGACGTCCATGCCCCGCTCCGCCGATCCCGGTCCTGGCGTCGCCGACATGTCGGCGAGCTTCGACTACGACGAAACCGCCATGCCGATGCTGTGGAAGCCGCACCGGCCCGCGCGCCCCGCGAAGTCGGAGGGCGGCAGGCGATTCAAGCTGGTCAGCGACTTCCAGCCCGCCGGCGACCAGCCGACCGCCATCGCCGACCTCGTGGCCGGCCTGGAGGGGCGCGAGCAGGACCAGGTGCTCCTGGGCGTCACCGGCTCGGGCAAGACCTTCACCATGGCCAAGGTCATCGAGGAGACCCAGCGCCCGGCGCTGATCCTCGCGCCCAACAAGACCCTGGCCGCCCAGCTCTATTCCGAATTCAAGGCCTTCTTCCCCGAGAACGCCGTCGAGTTCTTCGTCTCGTACTACGACTACTACCAGCCCGAGGCCTACGTGCCGCGGACCGACACCTACATCGAGAAGGACTCGTCGATTAACGAGCAGATCGACCGGATGCGCCACTCGGCCACCCGCGCGATCCTGGAGCGCGACGACGTCATCGTCGTGGCCTCGGTCTCCTGCATCTACGGTATCGGCTCGGTCGAGACCTATACGGCCATGACCTTCACCGTCGAGCCCGGCCAGCGGCTCGACGAGAAGCAGCTGATGGCCGACCTCGTGGCCCTTCAATACAAGCGCAACGACGCCGCCTTCGAGCGCGGCTCGTTCCGCCGCCGCGGCGACACCATCGAGGTCTTCCCCGCCCACTACGAGGACCGCGCCTGGCGCATCTCGCTCTTCGGCGACGAGGTCGAGGCCATCAGCGAGTTCGATCCGCTGACCGGCAAGAAGACCGCCGATCTCGAAGGCATCAAGATCTACGCCAACAGCCACCACGTCACGCCGCGGCCGACGCTCAACCAGGCGGTCATCCAGATCCGCGACGAGTTGAAGGAACGGCTGGACTGGCTGGTCGCCAACGGCAAGCTGCTCGAAGCCCAGCGGCTGGAACAGCGCACCACCTTCGACCTGGAGATGATCCAGGCCACCGGCTCGTGCGCCGGCATCGAGAACTACAGCCGCTACCTGTCCGGCCGCCGCACCGGCGAGCCGCCGCCGACCTTCTTCGAGTACATTCCCGAGAACGCCCTGCTCTTCATCGACGAGAGCCACCAGGCGGTGCCGCAGATCGGCGCGATGTACCGGGGCGACTATCGCCGCAAGTTCACCCTGGCCGAGTACGGCTTCCGCCTGCCCTCCTGCCTCGACAACCGCCCGCTCAAGTTCGAAGAGTGGGACGCCATGCGGCCGCAGACGGTCAACGTCTCGGCGACGCCCGCAGCCTGGGAGCTGGAGCGATCCGGCGGCGTCTTCGCCGAGCAGGTCATCCGGCCCACCGGCCTGATCGATCCGCCGGTCGAGGTGCGTCCGGTCTCCAAGGACAATCACAGCCAGGTCGACGACGTCATCGCCGAGGCCCGCGACACCATCGCCAAGGGCTACCGCACCCTGATCACCGTCCTGACCAAGAAGATGGCCGAGGACCTCAGCGAGTACATGCACGAGCAGGGCCTGCGCGTGCGCTACATGCACTCCGACATCGACACCATGGAGCGCATCGAGATCATCCGCGACCTGCGGCTCGGCGCCTTCGACGTGCTGATCGGCATCAACCTGCTGCGCGAGGGCCTCGACATCCCCGAAGTGGGATTGGTCGCCATCCTCGACGCCGACAAGGAAGGCTTCCTGCGCTCGGAAACCTCGCTGATCCAGACCATCGGCCGCGCCGCGCGGAACGTGGACGGCAAGGTCATCCTCTACGCTGACCACATCACCGGCTCGATGGAACGGGCCATGGCCGAGACCCAGCGCCGCCGCGAGAAGCAGGAGCAGTACAACCTCGAGCACGGCATCACGCCTGAGAGCGTCAAGAGCCAGATCAAGGAAATCCTCGCCAGCCCGTACGAGAAGGATCGCGTGCTGGTCCCGGTCGGCGTGGCCGAGGACGCCGGCAAGCCGTTCCTCGGCGACAACTTCAAGGCCACCCTCCGCGACCTCGAGGCCAAGATGCGCCAGGCCGCCGCGGACCTGGAGTTCGAGACCGCCGCGCGCCTGCGCGACGAGATCAAGCGCCTCAAACTGCTCGACCTGGAATTCGCAAACGACGCCCTCACCGGCGAGGGCGAGACCGCCGATCGCGAGGTGGTCAAGAAGGTCCGGGCCGAGGCGCGGGCCGAGAGCCAAGAGCGGTTCCGCAAGGGGAAACGCTAGCTCCGCAATAGGGATAAGCCCTTGTTCCCACTGCCAAAACAACCGAGCGTGGCGCCGGCTTGACCGCACGCCTGTAACCCAAACTCCACAGTACGAAAGACGATATCGTTAACTTCTGGAGGCCCGGAACCACGGCCCCGCTTCGCGCGTAGAGTCCGTCGGATGGGGAGCGCTGTCGACGCGGTCCGACGGGGGCCGCGGGCATGACGCTCTTCCTGGGGATGATCCCATGACGCCTCCGCTTTCCGTGGTGGCCGACAACTCGGCCGACAAGACCAAGCCGCTTACCGGCCGTGACCTATCAGAACGCATTCGCCGGCTGCAGGCCGAGGCCAAGTCGCTGGCGCGCGAGCATGTCCACGCGCTGGGCGTCGCCTTGATCGAGGTCGAGCGGCTGTCCGCCGAGATCGCCGAGGGCGGCGAGGCCTATCCGGCCGGCGTCCGCGACCTCGCCCGGCGGATGGCGGAAGACTGCGAAGCCAAGGTCCAGACCCTCGAGGCGATCTCCTCGCGCGCCTGACCCGACTTTGGCGCCTCTCATGCAGCACAGGTCACAGACTGTGCAGCTTTGGGAGCGCCAGATGGTTACTCGGATGCGTGCGTCAACGGCCCTCAGCGTTGTGGCCGACAATCAAACCGCCGTCGCAGCGGCGCCGAGCGTCGCGGACAGGATTCGCCGATTGCAGGCCCAGGCCAAGAACCTGGCCCGCGAGCACATCATCGCGCTCGAAACTGCGATCGCCGAGGTCGAACGGTTGTCTGCGGAGGTCGCCGACGGCGGCGAAGCCTATCCGGTCGGGGTTCGCGAGATCGCCCGCCGCATGGCCGCCGATTGCGAGGCCAACGGCAATACGATCCGCGCGCTCGTCGGCCGCAGCTAGGCCAGCAGGCCGCGGAACTCGTGGCTGCGCCGCAGCCATGCGGCCGCGAACCCGCAGATCGGCACGATCTTCAAGTCCCGCTCGCGCGCGTTCGCGGCCAGCGCCGCCATCAGGCGACCGGACGCGCCGGTACCGCGCAAGGGAACCGGGCTCTCGACATGGTCGATGAACAGGCGATCCCCTGAGAGCCGGTAGTCGGCCCATGATGTCATGCCCTGCTCGGTCATCTCGAAGCGCTGCTCGGCTTCGTTGTCTCGGAGTTCATTGCTCATCGTAGCCTAACGCCCCCAACCGAGGATTGGTCCACCTCCTCAGCGCGCGGTCAGACCAGTTCAACCGCCATGGCCGTCGCCTCGCCGCCGCCGATGCAGAGGCTGGCCAGTCCGCGCCTGCCCCCGCGCGCCTCCAGCGCCGCGATCAGGGTCGCCAGGATACGCGCGCCGCTGGCGCCGATGGGGTGGCCCAGGGCGCAGGCGCCGCCGTTGACGTTCAGCTTGGCGCGGTCGATGCCCAGATCGCGCTCGGCGATCATCGCCACCACCGCGAACGCCTCGTTGACCTCGAACAGATCGACGTCCTCGACGCTCCATCCGGCCTTCTTGAGGGCCTTCTGCATCGCCGGGACCGGAGCGGTGGTGAACAAGCCCGGCTCATGAGCATGAGCCGCGTGGCTCACCACCCTGGCCACGACCTTCAGGCCCAGCTTCTCGGCCACCGAAGCCCTGGTCATCACCAACGCCGCTGCGCCGTCCGAAATCGAAGAGGCGTTCGCCGCGGTGATCGCCCCGTCTTTGCCGAAAGCCGGCTTCAGGGTCGGGATCTTGGCCGGGTCGGCCTTCAATGGCTGCTCGTCAGTGGAGACCGTCTCGGTCCCTTTGCGAGTGGTCACCTGCACCGGGGCGATTTCGCGGGCGAAGGCCCCGCTCTCGGTCGCCGCCCGGGCGCGGGCCAGCGACGAGATCGCGAACTCGTCCATCGCCTCGCGGGTGAACTGATAGGCGCGCGCCGTCTCGTCGGCGAACGAGCCCATGAGCCGGCCAGGCTCGTAGGCGTCTTCCAGGCCGTCCAGGTACATGTGGTCGAACGCCGTGTCGTGACCGATCCGGGCGCCGCCGCGGTGCTTGTTCAGCAGGTACGGCGCGTTGGTCATGCTCTCCATGCCGCCGGCCACGATGATGTCGGCGCTGCCGGCCGCCAGGGCGTCATGCGCCATGATCGCGGCCTGCATGCCCGATCCGCACATCTTGTTCAGGGTCGTCGCCTCGACCGATTTCGGCAGGCCAGCGCCCAGCGCCGCCTGGCGCGCCGGCGCCTGGCCGAGCCCCGCCGGCAACACGCAGCCCATGAAGATCTGCTCGACAGCCTCGGGCGACACCCCGGCCCGTTCGACCGCGGCACGCACGGCGGCGGCGCCCAGTTCAGTGGCCTTGAGCGCGCTCAGCGAGCCCTGGAAGCTCCCCATCGGGGTGCGGGCATAGGCGGCGATGACGACGGGATCGGCGGATTGGGTCATGCCGCCGATATAATTCTCCGCCTGGCGAAATGAAATGCTCCCGCAGCGTCAGGCCCGCAGCTGTCAGCCGAGGGCGCGCACCGTCCCGGAAATGAACCCGCCGCCGAGCACGCGGTCCGGCTGTTCCGGCGCGTAGAGTACGCAGGCTTGCCCCGGCGCGACGCCTTCTTCTGGCGTGTCGAGCTCCACGGCGATGTCTCCACCACGCACCGACAGCTTGCCGGCCACCGGCTCACGGGTCGAGCGCACGCGCGCCAGCACCGGCCGGCCGGCCGCAGCGGCCATGTCGTCGCCCTCGCCCAGCCAGTTGGTTTCCTTCAGCGTCAGCGCGCTGGTCAGCAGCGCCTCGCGCGGTCCAACCACAACCTGGCGCTTGTCGGCGTCGATCTTCACCACGAACAGCGGATCGCCGACCGCGATGTTGAGGCCGCGCCGCTGGCCGATCGTGTAGCGGGTGACGCCTTCGTGGCGTCCCAGCACCCTGCCGTCCATGTGCACGACCTCGCCCGCCTCCGCGCCGTGCGGGCGCAGGCGGTCGATGATGGTCGTGTATCGGCCTTCCGGCACGAAGCAGATGTCCTGACTGTCAGGCTTGTCGGCCGCCGCCAGTCCCAGTTCCGCAGCCACCCGCCGCACCTCGGGCTTGGGCAGACCGCCCAGCGGGAAGCGCAGGAAGTCGAGTTGCTCGCGCGTGGTCGCGAACAGGAAGTAGCTCTGGTCGCGAGCCGGGTCCGCCGCGCGCATCAACTGCGCCCCGCCCGGAACCTCGGCGCGCTGCACGTAATGCCCCGTGGCCATGGCCTCGGCGCCCAGGTCGCGGGCGACGTCCAGCAGGTCACGGAACTTCACTGTCTGATTGCAGCGGATGCAGGGGATCGGCGTCTCGCCGCGCAGGTAAGCGTCGGCGAAGTCCTCGATGACCTGCTGCTTGAACTTGCTTTCATAGTCGAGGACGTAGTGCGGGATTCCGATGACGTCGGCGGCGGTCCGCGCGTCGTGGATGTCCTGGCCCGCGCAGCAGGCGCCCTTCTTCTGGATCGCCGCGCCGTGGTCGTAGAGCTGCAGCGTCACGCCCACGACGTTATAGCCGGCCCTCGCCAGCAGGGCGGCGGTGACCGTGGAGTCCACTCCACCGGACATGGCCGCGACCACCCGCGCGCCGGGCTTCAGGCCCACGGCGGCGCGTGCAGCTTCCACGGCTGTGTCTGCGAAAAGCGCGTTCATGGCGGGCTATGTAGCGGTTGGCGCCCCGATTTGCGAGGGCGCCCCCGTCATCGCGCCTTACCGCAGGGCGTTCAGCAGCGAAGAATCGCGCAGGGTGATGAACACCTGGGTCGAGGCCTGCAGCGCCAGGGTGGCCTTTTCCAGCTCGACCGAGGCGAGCGGCATGTTGGCGTCGACGATGTCGCCGATCATGCCCTTCAGGCTGTTCTGGCGAGCCGTCAGATCGACCTTCACGTCTTCCACGCGCGCCTGCACCATCCCGTTGCGAGCCGTCTTGTCGATGATGTCGCTGGAGGCCGTGTCCCAGCTGGCGAGTTCGGCGGTCAGGAACGTCCGCTGGGCGTCGGTCATGGTGCCGCCGAACGGTGTCGCCTCGTGGAAGGCCTGCAGCGTCTTGTATGCCTGCAGAATGTCTGTTCCGAGGTCGTCCGCCAGCATGCCGGTCTTCACCGTGGTGGCGTCGTCGACCTTGTGCTCGGTGATGAAGTCGTCGTTCTGGAAGAAGTCCGCGATCGCCGGCGTCAACGGGTTGGTGAGGTCGGAAAGCGCCTGGGCCGTCACCGGCATGGTGTCGATCTTGCCGCCGGCGAACAGGTACTTGCCGCCGTAGCGGGAGTTCATGGCCGAGACCGCGTTGCGGAACTGCGCCTCGATTTCCTGCATCAGCGTGTCGGTGCGGCCGGTGGCGATGGCCTCTTCGATCGCCTGCTTGGTGGAGGCGGCGGCGTCGCCCAGCTGGCCCATTGCGAAGTCCTGGGTGGTCAGCTTGTCGGCGATCAGTTTGTTCTGATCGAGATAGCCGCCGACGCGGGTCTCCACCGAGCGCATCGCCGTCAGCATTTCGGCGTTGCGCGAGTAATCCTTCAGGTTCGCCCCGTTCTCCTGGGTCGCCACCTTGTCGCCCGCAGCCATCTGCTTCTGCTGGGCGAGCATGATGTTCCGAAGAACCAGGCTGTAATTGCCGCCGGTCGTGACGCGATACATCGTCAGGCTCCGTTAAACCATGTTCGTCAGGACGTCGAACAGCTCCTTCGCCGCTTGGATCATGCGGGCGGAAGCGTTGAAGGCCTGTTGATAAGTCGTCAGTCGGACGAGTTCCTCGTCCACGTTCACGCCCTCGACCGCCTCGCGGCGCGCCTGGGCCTCGTTGGACACCGACTCCGCCGCGCTCTTGCGGTTTTCCGCCGCCTCGGCCTGACGGCCGATGGAGCCGCCAAACTCGGCGGCATACCGGGACAGGGTCATGCTGACCGTGCCCAGCGTGCCCGCTGGCGAGAAGGTGGTGGTCACGTCGCCCGCCGCGGCCAGCAGCCTTGCGCCGCGGCCGTCGCCGGCGGTGACCGCCGGCTTGCCCGCCGCGACCGAGAGGTCGAGCGTCGCCAGGCCGAGCTTCATCGGATCCTGCGAGATGGCCGCGTCGATGTCGTAGCGGCTCGCGCGGCCGTTGCGCTCGATGACGCCCAGGCCGAACAACTGGCTCATGGACGGGCCCGACGCCCCGCGCTGGGTCTGGTCCTGGGTGATCGAAAGCGTGGCGTTCTGCGGCGCCGAGCCGCTGAAGGTGAGCGCGCCCTTGGAGTCCAGGCTGAACTGACCGTTGGTGCCGACGCCGGTCACCGGATCGTTCAGCGCCGTCAGCAGGTCGTTCATGCTGTTGGCGGGAGCCGGCGGAACCGTGAAGGTCATGTCGCGGATCGGCTTGCCGTCGGCCTGCGCCAGGCGGAAGCTGATCGTCTGGCCCGGCGTGAAACCGTGCGGGTCCGTGCCCCGCAGCCCGGTCTCGTAGCTCATCATCCCGCCGGAGCGGACGAGGTCGTTGAGGCCGAAGAAGTGCGAGAAGCCGCGGCCGGCCTTGGCCGACGTTCCCTCTTCGATGGCGATCCGGTTGTCGCCGGTCCCCGTCAGGCTCAAGGCGCCATCGGTGAAGCTGGCCGTCGCCGCCCCGCCCATCGCGGTGTTCAGGCTGGTCAGGAAGCTGGCCGGCGTGAACGCCCCGCCAGGAACCATGGTGCCGGCGTCGAAGTCGATGTCGACGCGGCTCTGGACGATGCCGTCCTTGTCAAGGATTGCGACCGTGGTTCTGCCGGTGAAGCCGCCGACCGCGGTCGGCAGGTCGAGTCCGGTGTCGCGGCCGTTCAGCGCCTTGGGCGGCGGCGAGGCCGTGGTCTTGTTGTGAGCCGCGTTGATCTGCTCGACCGTGCGCGAGATGAACTCGCCCAGTTGGTCGGACATGCCCGGAAGCGTCGTATCGCGCAGGTCCATAAGGCCGCGGATCTCGCCGCCCGAGATCTGGATCGGCTGCGGGAAGCCGACGCCGCCCTCCGGCTCGACCGCGATGTAGCCCTTGGTCGCGTCGGTGCGATTGTAGCTGAGCGTCGCGGCCTTGCCGTCGCCGGCCAGCAGCAGCCCCTCGGCCGATCTGACCGTCACGCCGCCATTGGTGCGCTGGGCGACCTGCACGTTCATCAGGGTCGAGAGTTCGTCGACCAACTGGCTCTGAATGTTCTCCGAACCCGAGGCGTCGCCGCTGGTCAGCTTGGCGCGGCTGATGTCGGCGTTCATCTGATTGATCTGCCGCAGCAGATCGTTGATGCGGTTCACGTTCGAGGAGATGCGCGCATCGACGGTCTCGCCCAGCTCATTGATTTGGGCGTTGATGCGGCCGGTCTCGGTAAGAAAGTCCTCGACCTTCGAGATGCCCTGGCTGCGCAGCAGGCTCGAGGAGGGGTCGTCGGCCGCCGCCGCGAAGGCGTTGAAGATCTGGTCCAGGCGCGAGAAGTAGAACGTCTCCTTGCCCGGATTGCCGAACAGGCTCTGCGCGTTGTCCAGATACTGCGAGAAGGCGTCCCAGCGCGAGGCGTCCGAGGACGCCGTCAGCGAGGCCAGCTGGAGATACTGGTCGGTGACCCGCCGCACTCCCTGGATGTCGACGCCCATGCCCTGGCCGCCGACGACCAGAGGGGCCTGGTCGACCTGCTTGCGCACGTAGCCGGGCGTGTTGACGTTGGCGATGTTGTCCGAGGTGACGCGCAGGTTCATCTGGGCTGCATTCAGCCCGGACGAAGCCGTCTTCAGCATAGCCGTCAGTGACACGGTTTACCCTCCGCCCGGCAAAGCCTGACGCGCGACCCGGCCAAATCTGCCGAGATGATGGTGAACGCCCGCGCGAGGGCCATGCAAAAATCCAATCTTTTCAACGAAATCCATTTTGGAGCTCGTCAAACCTGCAAAACACGGCGCAAGACCGGCGCCAGTCGCAGACCACCTCCTCGGCAGGGCGTTTCTTCCAGGGCGGCAGGGACGACCCATCGAACAACTTCGGCTCGGCAAAAAACGCCTGAGCGGGTCGATCAGGCGCCCATCGAAATCACATTTTCACCTTATATTTCAAAGCATTGAAGAGTTGGCGCAAAGGTTGCTCAGAAGGCGTCGAATGTACGCGGCGCAGAAGCGCTCCCACCGATAAGCCCAGGCGACGCCCGGGCGGATTCACCGGAAGCCATGACAGCGCCCCTGTTCAATTTGCCGATTACGAACCCGATCGCCGGGTCCACCGCCACAGCGTCCGGCGGTCAGGGCGCGTTGGGCGGGTTCGAGGCGCTGCTCGCCGCGTTCTTTGGCGCGCCTGCCGACCAGGCGGCTGGCGAAGGCCTGTTCGCCGCTCAGTCCGAGAGCGACGCCAAGGCGGACGGCGACACCAAGCCCGCCGCCGAAGGCGCCGCCGGCGATCCGACCGCGCTCGCTCCGACCGTCCCCAATGACGCCATGACCCTGGCGGCGATGCTGGCCGCGCCGCAGCAACCGGCGTCGACCGCCGCGCCGCCGCAGGACGCCGAGGCGCCCGCCCCGTCGGCGGCGCCCAGCGCGCCCTTCATGCCGCAGCTTCAGCAGGCGGCGGCCGACGCCCCGCCCGCCGCGGCGGCCAAGACCGCTGCGGCCGACCTCCCCGCCGACGCTCCGCTGCAGAACGCCCAACCGGACGCCGGGGCCGAGACGCTCGCCTCCGCCCCGGCCGTCGCCGCCCAAGCCAAGCCCGCCCCTGCCGAAACCTCCCCCAAGGCCGACGCCAAGCCGGCGCCGACCCCTGCCCAGCACGTCCAGGCCGCTCAGGTTCAGCAGCCCAAGGCGCCCGCCCTGGTCGCCCCGCCGGAGACTGCAGCCCAGGCTGAACTGGCCCAGGCCGGGGCCGCCGCTGGAGCGGCCCAGGACGAGGCCGCTCCGCTCGAGCCGCACCAGCCCGCGCGCTCCACCCGCCACGCCGACGGCGCTCGCCGCCGCGGCGGCGAAGCGAACGCGCCGAGCGCCACGGCCCCCGCCAATGACGCCGCCCTGCCGACGGCCGTGACCGCCGCGTCCAACGCCGGCGACGCCGGCAAGTCCGCCGCCAGCCTGGAATCCGAGCCGGCGCTGCTCGCGCCCAAGGAAGCGAAGGCCGAGGCCGCGGCCGCCGACACCCCGGACGCCCAGCCGGCCGCCCCTGCGGCCGCCGCCGCCCAGGCTCATGCTCCGGCCCACGCCGCCCCGGTGCGCGCGACGTCCGAGACCATCGCCAACCTGACCGCCCAGATCGGCAAGAAGCTGGAAGGCCGGGTCACGAAATTTGACGTTGAGCTGACCCCCGGGGGCCTCGGTCACGTCAGCATCGCCGTCGAGATCGCCGCCAGCGGCAAGATGACCGCGGCCATGTCCTTCGACTCTCCGCAAGCCGCCGCCGAGGTGCGCGCCCGCTCCCACGAGCTGCAGCGCGCGCTCGAACAGGCCGGCTTCGACCTGGCCGGCGGCCTGACCTTCGATGTCAACGGCGAGCGTGGCGGCGACGGCCGCGGCCTTGCCCAGCAACAGCAACAGAACGACGGCGCCTCGCGCGGACGCGCCTTCCAGGCGGTGCTCGGCACCGCCGGTGAAGCCGCCGAGTCCGCCGCCGTCGCCGCACTTCAATACGCCCGCCGGTCCGAGACCGGCGTCGATATCCGGATCTAGGGGGCCTCTATGGCGATCGATCCTACCGCAGCTGCAGGCGCCCCCGGCGTAGCCGACACCGGGCGCACGCGCCTGGCCGACAGCTACGAGACGTTCATGAACCTCCTGACGGCGCAGATCAAAAACCAGGATCCGCTGTCGCCGATGGACTCCACGCAGTTCACCCAGCAGCTCGTGCAGATGACGGGCGTGGAGCAGCAGCTGCTGACCAATGACCTGCTGGAAAAGCTGGTCACCAACACTGGATCGGGCATCCAGACCTCGGTCAGCCTGCTCGGCCGCGAAGTCCGCGCCGTGCACAACGAAGCCAAGCTCACCGCCGGCAAGGCCGACTGGTCCTACAAGCTGGACCGCGAAGCCACCGACGTCACCATCGAGGTCGTCAACAGCCTCGGCAAGGTCGTGCAGGTCGAAAAGACCAGCGGCGATGACTTGAAAGCCGGCGACCACACCTACTCCTGGAACGGCAAGGACCGCACCGGCGCCCAGCTGCCGAACGGCGAAACCTACACCCTCCGCATCACCGCCAAGGACTCTGCAGGCGCCACCGTCGGCGTCACCAACTTCATCAAGGGCGTCGTGACCGGCGTCGAGCAGGGCAGCGGCAAGACCTTCATCACCGTCAACGGCGTTCAGATCGGCTGGGAGAAAGTCACTTCCATCGCCGAGGTGCCGAAGACGGCCTCCACCGACACTCCCGACCCCGACAACCAGGACGACGACGAAGACACGACGTCCCAGCAGGCCGTCTGACGGCGCCTGATCCCAGCATTCGTTTAGAAAGGTAGACACCCCATGAGCATCAACAGCGCCATGCTCTCCGGCGTTTCCGGGCTGATCTCCAACTCCTCGGCCCTGGCGGCGATCTCCGACAACATCGCGAACGTCAACACCACCGCCTACAAGCGCAACCAGGTGAACTTCGCCAACGTGGTCACCGCGCAGGCCGTTAAAGGCCGCTACTCGGCCGGCGGCGTGCAGGCTGTCACCCGCCAGTTCATCAGCCAGCAAGGCCTGATCCAGAGCGCCACCTCGCCGACCGACCTCGGCATCTCGGGCGATGGCTTCTTCGTCGTGGCGACCAAGGGCGGCACGCTGACCGCGAACGATGAGCGCGTCTTCACCCGCTCGGGCTCGTTCAGCGTCGACGCCGACGGCTACCTCGTGAACGACGCCAAGCTGTACCTGCAGGGCTGGCCGGTCGCCGATGACGGGACGTTCAACACGAACCCGTCTGACCTGAACATGATGCAGTCGATCAACGTGAAAAACCTCGGCGCGGCGGTGCGCGCCACGGACAACATCGTGGTCAACGCCAACCTCAACAAGACCCTGACCGCCGACGCCGCGAAGAACACGACCTATACGACGCTCGGCGCGGGCGCGATGGCCAACTGGGCCGTCAACCAGGACCCGGCCACCGGCGTCCAGCCCGACTTCACCTTCGAGATGAACGTCATCGACTCCGTGGGCGCCACCCACAAGGTCGCCGTGGCCTTCATCAAGGACAACACCACGCCGAACCTCTGGAAGGCGGAAATGTACGCCGTTCCGGCGACCGACGTTAACGCCCCCAACGGTCTCATCGCCTCTGGCAACGTCGCCTTCACCGCCGATGGCCAGTTGGACCTCGCCGCGGCTGGCACCACCCTGTTCGGTCCGACCGCCACACTGAACCTCGGCGCCTCGGGCAGCGCGGCGACGCCGCGCTGGGCCGACAACCTCGGCATCGAGGGCTCCGACATCGCCCTGGATTGGAGCAAGGTCACCCAGTACGCCTCGCCTTCGACCTTGAACTCGGCCAACTCCGACGGCGCCAACGTCGGCAACGTGGTCGGTGTGGAAGTCAGCGAGGACGGCGTTGTTTCGGCGATCTTCGACAACTCTGAAGTTCGCCAGATTGCGAAGATCGGCTTGGCCAGTTTCGCAAATCCTGACGGCCTGGCGGCGGTCAGCGGCAATGCCTATCGCGCGACGATCCCTTCGGGTGAGTTCGTGATCAAGCAGCCGGGCATCGGCGGTGCGGGCGAAATCGCCGCCGGCACGCTTGAAGCCTCCACAGTCGACCTCTCCGCCGAGTTCACCGGATTGATCACCACGCAGAAAGCCTATTCAGCATCTTCGAAGATCATCACGACTGCAGACCAGATGCTTGAGGAGTTGATCAATATTAAGAGGTAATGCTTGGCGTTAAGCACTCTTAACATTGTCTAACAACTTACACTGTACCAAAAATGGACAACGCCGAATCATGAATAAGGATTTGTTTACTATCGTGATTCACCGGCTGTTATGGCCCACCGGCTACGTTCTGCGTGAACAGTGATGGTCGGAAAGGCGTAAAGCCATGTTGCAACAACAGCAGACGCGCACGAACAGCCGCGGCGAGGCGTACGTGATCGGCCCGACGGGCGCGCCTCTGACGCTGAGGGACCTGCCGCCGGTCGATACCGGCCGCTGGGTGATCCGCCGCAAGGCCGAGGTCGTCGCCGCCGTGCGCGGTGGACTGCTGACGCTGGACGAGGCGTGCGAACGCTACTCGCTGACCAACGAGGAATTCCTCGCTTGGCAGAAGTCGATCGACCGCCATGGCCTCGCCGGTCTGCGCACCACCCGTCTGCAGCAGTACCGCTGATCCCGAGACCCCTCCGGGATCAGCGAACCGCGGCCGCGCTCCGAAAGGGCGCGGCCGCTTTCGTTTTCAGCGCTGGTAGGCGGCGCCCAGCAGGTTGACGTCCGACAGCTTGCGGACCGTCACCACGATCTGCTCGCGCTCCCCGGCCCGCCGCTCCACCAGCAGCCGCGCCACCTGGGCGTCGTCGTGAAAGGTGTAGCCCTTGATCGCGTCGAGGATCGCCTTGGCCAGGTTGTCGAGGTCGATCCAGGGGGGATCGCCGACATACTCCATGACGATGTCGACCGAGAACTCGCCCCAGCTGGGACGCGAACCGCGCCAGGCCTTGCGGAAGAACTCATAGACCAGCGGCTTGTAGTACTTCGCCTGGGTGGTCAGGCCGTCGACCACCACCTCCACGACGCCTTCGGCCTCGCGCGCGCGTACCTTCCCGTGGGATATCCAATCGCCGTCCATGCCCCTCCTTAGGGCCTGCGCGCCTTGCAGTCTCGCGCGCGTTCGCTAAACCGGCGCTGCGAACTCACCGGAGCTGAAGACACCATGACCGCGACCCGCACCGAGACCGACACCTTCGGACCCATCGAGGTCGCGACCAACGTCTATTGGGGCGCGCAGTCGCAGCGTTCGATCGGCAACTTCAAGATCGGCTGGGAAAAGCAGCCCAAGCCGGTGATCCGGGCCCTGGGCATCGTCAAGCGCGCCGCCGCCGAAGCCAACATGGAGCTCGGCAAGCTCGACCCGAAGATTGGCGCGGCCATCGTCGCCGCCGCCCAGGAAGTCATCGACGGCAAGCTGGACGACCACTTCCCGCTGGTGGTCTGGCAGACCGGCTCGGGCACCCAGTCGAACATGAACGCCAATGAGGTGATCTCGAACCGCGCCATCGAGATGCTGGGCGGTGTCATGGGCTCCAAGAGCCCGGTGCACCCGAACGACCACGTCAACATGAGCCAGTCGTCCAACGACACCTATCCGACGGCGATGCACATCGCCTGCGCCGAGCAGGTGGCCAAGGAGCTGATGCCGGCGCTGGAGCACCTGCACGCGGCCCTGAAGGTCAAGGTCAAGGCCTTCGACCACATCATCAAGATCGGCCGCACCCATACCCAGGACGCCACGCCCCTGACCCTCGGCCAGGAGTTTTCCGGCTATTCGCAACAGGTCGCCAATGGCGTGCGCCGGATCAAGGACACCCTCGCCGGCCTCTATGAACTGGCCCAGGGCGGCACCGCCGTCGGCACCGGGCTCAACGCGCCGGTCGGCTTCGCCGAACTGGTCGCCCAGAAGATCGCCGACATCACCCGCCTGCCGTTCGTGACCGCCCCGAACAAGTTCGAGGCCCTGGCCGCCCACGACGCCATGGTCTTCAGCCACGGCGCGATCAACACCATGGCCGGCTCGCTGTTCAAGATCGCCAACGACATCCGCTTCCTGGGCTCGGGGCCCCGTTCGGGCCTGGGCGAACTGGCCCTGCCGGAGAACGAGCCGGGCTCCTCGATCATGCCGGGCAAGGTCAACCCGACCCAGTGCGAGGCCCTGACCATGGTCTGCACCCAGGTGTTCGGGAACAACGCCACGCTCACCTTCGCCGGCGCTTCGGGCCATTTCGAGCTGAACGTCTTCAACCCGGTGATGGCCTACAACTTCCTGCAGTCGTGCCGCCTGCTGGCCGACGCCTCGATCTCGTTCACCGACAACTGCGTCGTCGGCATCGAGGCCCGCGAGGACAACATCAGGGCCGCGCTCGAACGCTCGCTGATGCTGGTCACCGCCCTGAACGGCAAGATCGGCTACGACAACGCCGCCAAGATCGCCAAGACGGCGCACAAGAACGGCACCACCCTGCGCGAGGAGGCCGTCGGCGGCGGCTACGTGACGAACGAAGAGTTCGACGCCCTGGTGCGTCCGGAAAAGATGATCAGCCCCGGCTGATCATCGCCCCATCAACGGAAAAAGGCCGCCCGAGGGCGGCCTTTTTTTGTAGCTCGGCGGCGGGAAGCCTATGCCTTCCGCTGAACCGCGAAGTCGGCCAGGTCTTCCAGGGCCGGACGCCAGCTGTTGCTCGTCGCGAAATCGACCAGCTGAACCTTGGCGGCGGCGGCGTAGTCTGCAGCCAGGGCCAGCGTCGCCCCGTCCGCGCCCGTGGAGGCGACCAGTCCGCGGGCCCGCTCGAAATCCTCGTCGGTCTGTTCGCGACGGCCGACCGTCCGGTCCCAGAACGGCTTCTCGGCGGCGCCGGTGCGCGCGATCGCCAGCAGCAGCGGCAGCGTCGCCTTGCCTTCGCGGAAGTCGTCGCCTGCGTTCTTGCCCAGGGTCGCGCTGTCGCCGCTGTAGTCGAGGGCGTCATCGACCAGTTGAAAGGCCAGGCCCAGGTCCTGCCCGAACTTTCGCAGCGCCTCGCGGCGCTCGGGGCTGGCGCCGGCCGACACCGCACCAGCCTCGGCGGCGGCGGCGAACAGTTCGGCGGTCTTGGCCTTTATGATCTCCAGGTAGAGATCCTGCGACAAATTCAGGTCGTGGGCGCGGGTCAGTTGCAGCACTTCGCCCTCGGCGATCACGCGGCTGGCGCGGGCCAGGATCTCCAGCGCCTGCATGGAGCCGGCCTCGACCATCAGCTCGAACGCGCGGGCGAACAGGAAATCGCCCACCAGCACGCTGGCCGGCGCGCCCCAGATCAGGTGCGCGGCGACCTTGCCGCGGCGCAGCTGCGAGGAATCGACCACGTCGTCGTGCAGCAGGGTCGCGGTGTGGATGAACTCGACCGCCGCCGCCAGTTTCAGGCAGGCGTCGTCCTGCGCGCCGGCCACGCGGGCTGCGGCGATCGTCAGCAGCGGGCGCAGGCGCTTGGCCGACCCGCCGATCAGATGCTCGGCCAGGGCCGGTATCACCGAAACGGGACTTTGCATGCGGTCGCGGATCAGGGCGTCGACCTTGGCCATGTCGGGCTTCGCGAGCTCCAGGAGCCCGTCGATCGAGACGGGTTTTTCGCGGGCGATCGCGGCGCTGGCGGCGTCCAAAATACCGTAACTCCAAGGCTTTCAACGTCGGCTTGAAAGGGGGCCGGCGTTTGCGGGCGACAATGGTCACGGGATAGACCAGGGTCAAGGCGGGCTTAGCCGTCTCCGAGCGCAAATGGAACCAGTGTCAGACCTGACAGACGCCGCAATTTCAGAGGACCGGCTGCTCGGCGGGCGAGTTCTGCTACGCCAGGGTGTGCGCGGCTATCGTGCAGGCATGGATGCGGCCCTGCTGGCCGCCGCCTGCGACGCCGGTGACGGCGCGCGCGTGCTGGAAGCCGGCTGCGGCGCGGGGGGCGCCCTGCTCACGGCTGCGGTCCGCCGGCCGGGCGCACGTTTCGTCGGCGTCGAGCGCGACGGAGCCGCCGCGGGCCTCGCCCGGCAGAACGCCGAGGCGAATGGGCTGGCGGCCCGCGTCGAGATTGTGGAGGGTGACGTCGCCCTGCCCTTCAAACGCCTCGAGCTGCAGCCGTTCGACCAGGCGATGGCCAACCCGCCATTCTTCGATGATCCCACCGCCCTGCGTGCGCCGACGCCGGAGAAGCTCGGCGCCTGGATGGCCGACGGCGGCCTGGCGGCCTGGAGCGCGTTCCTGCTGAAGGCCGTGCGCGAGGGCGGCGCGATCACCATGATTCACCGCGCCGACCGCCTGGCGGACATCTTGGCGCTGCTGTCGCCCAAGGCTGGATCGTTCCAGATCAGGCCGATCCACTCACACGCGGACGCTCCCGCCAAGCGCGTGCTGGTCCGCGCCATCAAGACCGGCAAGGCCCCGCTGCAGCTGCTGCCGGCGCTGGTCCTGCACCCCCGCGAAGGCGCCAAGCATACCGACGAGGCCGAGGCGATCCTGCGCGGCGAGGCGGCGCTGGGCTGGGCCTAGCCCTTGAACCACACCACCTGGTGGGAGACCGCCAGCAGCACGCCGTCGTCGGACCAGAGCTCGGCGCTCTGGTCATTGAAGCCGTGGCGAAAGACGCGGGCGTCGGCGACGCCCAGCAGCGGCCTTGCCCCCTGGCGGGCCAACGCGGCCTCATCGGCCATGAAGTAGCTCGATAGCGACACCGTGGCGACCGGCGGGACGTCGCCGCGAACCTGGAGGATCTTGACCACGAAGGTGTCGCAGATCGCCGCCAGGGACACGTAGTCCAGCGGCCTCGGCGGCTCGTCGCGCACCCAGTTGTGCGACAGGGCCGAGGCCGGCGTTTCTGCGCTGGCGGCGCCCGGGATCGGCGCGCCGCGCTCGTAGCGGAACTCGTAGCGGCCGCGCCAGCCGGCGCGCCCGGCGGTGTCCAGCACCGGCGTCTGCGCCGCCGCGGGCACGCTGGGCGGGGCGCCCGGCGCGTGCGTCCAGGTTTCCCGATCTGGGCCGGTGACGGTGCTGGCGGTAGTGACGACCACACCCGCCTGCCGCATCTCCACCTGCCAGTGCTGGGTCGATCTGCCGTCACGGATCAGACGCACCACGACCTCGAACTCGCCCTCGGCGATGGCGGCGCAGAAGTTGACCGTCTGCGCGACGGGCCGGCCACGGCGTTCGGGGTGATCGAGCACCGCTTTCATCATCACCGCCGCGGTCGTCCCGCCGAACGGCCCAGCCATGTTCCAATAGGCTGCCGAGGTGGCGCCGCGGTAGGCGCCGAGGCCGGTGGCCTCCAGACGGACAGCATCATCGAGCGGGTGCAGAGCAGTGAGGACTTCGGTCATGAGCGCAGCATGACCGGCCTTCTCGTGAACGTCGATAACCTGAAACGCTATCGTATTTTGCAAAGCAAATGATTTACAAAATTAGCCGGCCATTTTAGGAAAGCATTACCTTTCCAAAATGAGGAGGCCGCGATGTCGACCATCACCCTTGAACGACCGCCCCTGGCCGGTTGCATCCTGCGGGTGGCGCGGCCGACGGATCAGATGGAGGCGGTGGTCAGCTTCTATCGGGACGGCCTCGGCTTTCCGGAACTCACGCGTTTCTCGGACCACGACGGCTTCGACGGCGTGATCCTGGGCTATCCGGGCGCGCCCTATCACCTGGAGTTCACCGCCGCCCACGGCCACGCGGCGGGGCGCGCGCCGACGCAGGACAACCTGCTGGTCATCTACATGCCCGATCCGCGCGCCTGGAGCCGGATGATCGGCGTGATGCAGCGCCGCGGACACCGGCCGGTGGAGTCCTTCAATCCCTACTGGGACAGGGAGGGCGTAACCTATGAGGACCCCGACGGCTATCGCGTGGTCCTGCACCAGGGCGTCTGGCCGGTCTGACGACTCAGCGCGACATCAGCGCGCCGACGAAGTCGTCACGCCAGGCCGCCACGTCCGTGCGGCGCAGCCCGTCCATCAGCGCGCTCCAGCGCTCGATCCGCTCGGCCTTCTCCATCCGCAGTCCGCGTACGATAGCCTCGGCGACCTCCTCGCGGTTGAATGGATTGACGATCAGGGCCTGCGTCATCTGCTCGCTGGCGCCGGCGAACTGGGACAGCACCAGCACGCCAGGATCTTCCGGATCCTGGGCGGCGACATACTCCTTGGCGACGAGGTTCATACCGTCGCGCAGCGGCGTCACCAGCCCAATGCGGGCCGCTCGGTAGACGCCGGCCAGCTCGTCGCGACGATAGCCGCGGTTCACATAGCGGATCGGCACCCAGTCCACGGTGGCGAACGCCCCATTGATCCTTCCGGTCACCGCATCCAGCCGGGCGCGGATCTCCTGGTAGGCGCCCACTTCCTCACGGCTCGGCGTCGCGATCTGCAGCAGGAACACCTGCTCGCGCAGTTCCTCGTGGTCGAGCAGGACCTGTTCGTAGGCCAGGAAGCGCTCCTCGAGCCCCTTGGAGTAGTCGAGCCTGTCTACCCCGACGATCATCGCCCGGCCGTTCTGGCTGGCCTGCATCCGCTCGAGTTCCGCTCTGGCGACCTCCCCCGACGCAGCAGCCTCGAAGCTCTCTAGGTCCAGGCCGATCGGGAACGCGCCGATTTTCGTCGAGCGATCGAAGGCATGAGCGACGCCCTCGTCATCGACCGTCCCGCCGACCTCGGCGGTGACGTAGTCGCGGAAGGCGCTCGCCGAATCCTCGGTCTGGAAGCCCAGCAGGTCGTAGTCGAACAACGCCTCGACCAGCGCCGCATGGTCCGGCAGCGTCAGCAGCAGCCGCCGCGCCGGCCACGGGATGTGCAGGAAGAAGCCGATACGATTGCGCACCCCCCGGCGGCGCAGTTCCTGGGCCAGCGGGATCAGGTGATAGTCGTGGACCCAGATCAAGTCGTCCGGACCGATCAACGGCGTCAGCGCATCGGCGAAACGGGCGTTCACCCGCGCATAGCCCTCGCTGAACGAACGCTCATAGGAACTGAGGTCCACGCGGTAGTGGAACAGCGGCCACAGCGTGCGATTGGCGTAGCCGTTGTAGTACTCCTGGCGGTCCTGCTCCTCCAGATCGACGGTCGCCACGGTGACCCCGCCGACCTTCTGGATGGCGATCTGGCCGGTGTACTCCTCGACCGTCTGGCCGCTCCAGCCGAACCAGACCCCGCTGTGCTCGCGTAGCGCCGCGGCCAGCGCCATGGCCAGGCCGCCGACCGCGCCCTCGCCGCCGTCGCCTGGGGGCTGCACGCGATTGGACACCACGATCAGCCGGCTCATCGCGCGCACCCCATCAACAGACGGCCGTCCGCACGTATAGATTTCGTGTTCAGAGACAGTATTTGAGACATTCCTTCGCCGCGGTCAGAACATCTAACGCACACGGCTTGATATCGTCAGATCGCGCTTAGCGGTCCGACCGCACGCCCACGTCAAAATGGGGACGTTACTGCGAACAACTCGCTTTGGTCTTGTACCACATCTCAGCGATGCGTCTCGCGCCCTCACGCAACCGTGACATTAGGCGGAGAGACCAGCGACACCCGGTCACATGCTGCAAGGCTTCAAGAGTCTCCATATGGACGGCCAGGGGCCAAGTCGGGGCCCGGCGTCCAACGCCGGTCAGCCGCCATGTGAAGAGGAAACGACAGACGCATGTTCCGCGCCACGACGACGCCTGCCCCCGACAAGTTCCACATCTGGATGACCCAGACCTGGCTGACCTTGGGCGCCGCCGTTCTGGCCGCCGGCTTCCTGCAGGCCGGCGCGCATGCCGCCGCCCGCGCCGACTTCACCAGCGCCCCCGGGAACAAGCCGCTCGCCCTGGCGCTCGAAGCCGCCCCGTCCGCCGCGGTGACCAAGGTCCTCGCCTGGCAGGGCAAGGATATCGACGGCGACGGCGCGCCTGACTTCGTCAATCCGACCGGCCAGTCCCCGCGTACGCACGACGCCTATGGCTTTGGCGCGTTCGGCGCGTCGCGCGACGGCGGCTCGCGCAAGCACGAGGGCGTCGATTTCATGGCCCAGGCCGGGCAACCGGTCGCCGCGCCGATCTCCGGCTATGTCACCAAGATCGGCATGGCCTATGCCGACAACAAGCGCCTGAAGTTCGTCGAGATCACCAACCCAGCCATCAGCTATGTGGCGCGCGTCTTCTACGTGGACCCCGACGTGGCCGAGGGCGACGTCGTGCGACTGGGCCAGGAGATTGGCACCGCGCATAGCCTCCAGGCCCACTACCCGGGCGGCATGACCGACCACGTCCACATGGAACTGATGGGCCCCAACCAGAAGCGCATGGACGCCACCGCCGTGCTGACCGAGCGCTACGTCACCCGCTTTGGCGCTTAGTCCTTGCGGCGATACGTGTAGTCGTATCGAACCCGCCAACTGACGCCATAGTCGCCCGAACTCTCCGACCACTGGCGAACCGCGCCGTCCGCCGCCGGCTGCAGGTGCATGCGGATCAACACCACCGGTGCGTCTGGACGCGCCTGCTCGCTCAACAGGCTCATCCGGCCGCCTTCCCAGCGGCCCGCGAACAGCCGCCGCGCGCCGGTGGAACCTGACCCGAACTGAACCCACTCGCGGCGCGCGCGATCCCACAGGCTCAGGCTGCCGCCCTCGAACCCGTCGACGCCCTTGAAGGTCTCCCGCAGACCGCACCCCTTGAAGACGGGCGCGATCTCGCTTTCGCCCGCCGGCGCCCCGGTCCGAGTGTCGCGAACCTCCCAGCTGCCAAGCCAGAAGTCGAGTTGGCGGTGTTCGGCGGTCGAGCAGTCGCTGACCGCGGCGGCCGGCGTCGCGGCCTGAAGCATCAAGAGAGGAATGAGCATTCCCCGACCCTGACCCATCATCGCGCCCACCGGCCTGACGCAGCGGTGAACGGCGTCCGGGGCGCGACCAAGCCGGACAAATGAAAAAGGCCCGGACGCGAGTCCGGGCCTTCCTCGTCTCAGAAAGCTGAGCGCCCTTTAGTTGCGGGCTTGGTCGACCAGCTTGTTCTTGGTGATCCAGGGCATCATGGCGCGCAGGCGCTGACCCACTTCCTCGATCTGGTGCTCGCTGGCGCGGCGACGGGTCGCCTTCAGGCTCGGCTGGCCGGCCTCGTTCTCCAGCATGAAGTCACGCACGAAGCGGCCCGACTGGATGTCTTCCAGCACGCGCTTCATTTCCGCCTTGGTGTCGGCGGTCACGACGCGCGGACCGGTGACGTACTCGCCGTACTCGGCCGTGTTCGAGATCGAGTAGTTCATGTTGGCGATGCCGCCTTCGTAGATCAGGTCCACGATCAGCTTCACCTCGTGCAGGCACTCGAAGTAGGCCATTTCAGGCGCGTAGCCCGCCTCGACCAGAGTTTCGAAGCCGGCGCGGATCAGTTCCACCAGGCCGCCGCACAGCACGGCCTGTTCGCCGAACAGGTCGGTCTCGCACTCTTCACGGAAGGTCGTCTCGATGACGCCCGAACGGCCGCCGCCGATCGCCGAGGCGTAGGCCAGACCGAAGTCCAGCGCGTTGCCCGTCGAGTTGTGGTGGATGGCGATCAGGCACGGCACGCCGCCGCCCTTCTGATACTCGCCGCGCACGGTGTGACCCGGGCCCTTCGGCGCGATCATCAGGACGTCGATGCTGTCCTTGGGCTCGATCAGGTTGAAGTGCACGTTCAGGCCGTGCGCGAACAGAAGCGCCGCGCCGTCCTTGATGTTGGGGGCGATTTCGTTGGCGTAGATGCCGCGCTGCAGTTCGTCGGGCGCCAGCACCATGATCGCGTCGGCCCAGGCCGAGGCCTCGGCCACGGTCATCACTTTCAGGCCGTCGGCTTCCACCTTCTTGGCGGTGGCCGAGCCGGGGCGAAGCGCCACCACTACGTCTTTGACGCCGGAGTCCTTAAGGTTCAGCGCGTGAGCGCGACCTTGGCTACCATAGCCTACGATCGCAATCTTCTTGTCCAGGATGCGGGCGAGGTCGGCGTCGCGGTCATAGTAGACGCGCATGATCATTCTCCTGAAGTCGAAGGTAGCCACGGTTCCACGCAACGGCGCCGCAGCAAAGGCCGGGCTATGGAGGGGAATTTTGCGCGGAGGTCAAGGGAAGCTCGCGGCGATGCGGCGTTTCGCCGGAAAAACCGAACTTGAGCGGTCGCGCTTGAACCGAAACCGCCGCTGTCGGACATAGACGATCCTAACCGGAGGGCACTTCATGGCGGCGACACCCAAGGACGTGGTCGGCTTCTGGACGTCGGCGGGACCCGAGAAGTGGTTCGCCAAGAGCGCCAAGTTCGACGAGGCGATCGCCCTGCGGTTCGAACCGGTCCACCACGCCGCGGCCCGCGGCGAGTACGACGCCTGGATGGCCTCGGCCGAAGGCTCGCTGGCCCTGCTGCTGCTGCTCGACCAGTTCCCGCGCAATCTCTACCGCGGCTCGGGGCACGCCTTCGCCACCGACCCCAAGGCCCGCCACGTCGCGCGCAACGCCATCGCCGCCGGCCATGACCGCGCCACCGATCCCGGGCTGCGGCAGTTCTTCTACCTGCCCTTCGAGCATTCGGAGGATATCGCCGACCAGGACGAGGCCATCGCCCTGTTCTCGCGCCTGAAGGACGAGACCGGCGATGCGGAGTCGCTGCGCTGGGCTGACCTGCATCGCGAGATCATCGTCAAGTTCGGGCGCTTTCCGCACCGCAACGCCTGCCTGGGCCGCGTCGCCACCAGCGACGAGCTGGCGTTCCTCAGCGACGGCGGCTTCGCCGGCTAGGGCGCGATCCCGCCGTTGGTCTGGATGTCGGACACCGCCTTGCGAGCCTCGTCCCGCCGGGCCTTCATCTGCGAAGGGGTCATGCAGACCTTCTTGGAGAACCGGCTGCCGGTTTCCGCCTCATACTTGCAGATGACTTTCTCCTCCTTGGCGGCCGTCCTGGCCGGCTCGGGCGCGGGCGCCGAAGCGGGCGGCGCGGCCGGCGGCGGGGCGGTCTCAGGGGCGGCGCTGGACGCCGCCAGCACGGCGGCGAAGGCGAGCGATACGAACATCGAGCTAGTCCTGCAGACGTCGCGACAGACGAGGGCGCGACGATGGGGTTCCTTTCACCAATCTGCGCTATCCGATATTTGGCGTCCAGCTTGTGGACGAGGCGCGATCGAGGCGTTCACGCGAGAGCCGAATCACCACCGAATCACGTCCTGAACAGCAAGCGGTCCCGCCTGATGAACGCTCACGTCGCCATCGCCGAAGCCGCCGCCGACCATCCCGAGCGGCAGTACCTCGACCTGTTGGCCGACATCCTGGCCAATGGCGTGCAGCGCGGCGACCGCACCGGCACCGGGACGCTCGGCGTCTTCGGCCGCCAGATGCGCTTCGACCTGGCCAAGGGCTTTCCGCTCCTCACCACCAAGAAGCTGCACCGCAAGTCGATCATTCTCGAACTGCTGTGGTTCCTGCGCGGCGACACCAATGTGAAGTGGCTGCAGGAGCGCGGCGTCAGCATCTGGGACGAATGGGCGGACGCTGACGGAGAGCTTGGCCCCGTCTACGGCAAGCAGTGGCGCTCGTGGACCGCGCCGGACGGCCGGGTCATCGACCAGATCGCCAATGTGGTCGAGGGGCTCAAGACCATGCCCAACTCGCGCCGCCACATCGTATCGGCCTGGAACCCGGCCGACGTGGACGACATGGCCCTGCCGCCCTGCCACTGCCTGTTCCAGTTCTTCGTCGCGCCAAATGACAAAGGGGGCGGAAAGCTGTCCTGCCAGCTCTACCAGCGCTCGGCCGACGTGTTCCTGGGCGTGCCGTTCAACATCGCCTCCTACGCCTTGCTGACCATGATGGTCGCCAAGGTCACGGGGCTCGAGCCTGGCGAGTTCGTCCATACGCTGGGCGACGCGCACCTCTACCTGAACCACCTCGACCAGGCCCGCGAGCAGCTGGCCCGCGAGCCGTTGCCCCTGCCGGTCATGGAGATCGCCGACAAGCGCGACCTCTTCGCCTTCGAGTTCGAGGACTTCAAGCTGCGCGGCTACAAGGCGCACGACAAGATCGACGCCCCGATCGCGGTCTAGCCAACCTTACAGATTTACCCTGCCAGACTCTGGTATGACCGGCGCATGAGCACCCCGATCCTAACCGCCGGGCCCATCGCCCGGGACCGCAATGGCGTCATCGGCAAGGACGGCGCCCTGCCCTGGCGGCTGAAGACCGATCTCGCCAACTTCCGCGCCGTGACCATGGGCAAGCCGGTGATCATGGGCCGCAAGACCTGGGAGAGCCTGCCCAAGAAGCCGCTGCCCGGCCGCACCAACATCATCCTCACCCGCGACGGCTCGTTCGAGGCTCACGGCGCAGTGATCTGCGACAACTTCAGCGAGGCGGTCTCCATCGCCCGCGAGCAGGCGGCCGAGGATGGCGTGGGCGAGTTCTGCGTGATCGGCGGAGCTTCGCTGTTCGAGCTGGCTCTGGCCCGCGCGCAGCGGATCTATCTCACCGATGTGGACGCCGAGGTCCCCGGCGACGTCACCCTCTCGCCGATCGACGAGGCCCGCTGGACCGAGGTCAGCAGCACGTCGCACCCCGCCGGCGAGGGCGACGAACACGCGTTTAAAATTCGGGTGTTGGAACGCCGCTGATCGGTCATAGTCGGCCCCTCAACGCCACCAATGCGAGTGGCGAGCCGCAGGAGGGACGACCATGGACATGCAGCTTGTCGCCGAGGGCTTGGAGTTTCCCGAGGGCCCCATCGCCATGAACGACGGCTCGGTGATCCTCACCGAAATCAAGGGCCAGCGCCTGACCCGCGTCTATCCCGACGGTCGCAAGGAAACGGTGGTCGAAACCGGCGGCGGCCCGAACGGCGCGGCCATCGGCCCGGACGGCGCCATCTACATCACCAACAACGGCGGCTCGTTCACCTGGCCGACCCAGGACGGCCTGACCATTCCCGGCCCGACGCCCGACACCCACAAGGGCGGCTATATCCAACGCTTCGATCTCGTCACGGGCCAGCTCAAGACTCTCTACGATTCCTGCGAGGGTCGGCCCTTCGTCGGCCCCAACGACCTGGTGTTCGACAAGCAGGGCGGCTTCTGGTTCTCCGATCACGGAGCCAGCACGCCCGACGGCCGCCGTTTCGGGGCCCTCTACTACGCCAAGATCGACGGCAGTCATGTCAGCCGCCAGCGCGACCACCTGATCGCCCCGAACGGCGTCGGCCTCTCGCCGGACGAGAAGACGGTCTATCTCGCCGACACTCAGCTCGGCCGCCTCTGGGCGTTCGACGTGGTCGAGCCCGGCGTTCTGGCCCCGCCGGCCGGCTTCGCGCCCGGCCGCTCGGTCTGCAACCTGCCGGGCGTCCAGTTCCTCGACAGCCTGGCGGTCGAGGCCTCGGGCAAGGTCTGCGTCGCCACCATCCTGAACGGCGGCATCACCGCCTTCGACCCGAACGGCACGGTCGAGCACTACCCCGTGCCCGACTTCATCACGACCAACATCTGCTTCGGCGGCCCGGACATGAAGACGGCGTGGATCACCGCCTCCTCGACCGGCAAGCTCTACAAGACCACCTGGCCGCGGCCGGGCCTGAAGCTGAACTTCAACGCCTAGACGCCTGCATCCCTCCCCCACGCGGGGGAGGGATCAAGCGATCGCCCTAGTACAATTTCGCCAGCGCCTCGCGCTCGAAGTTCTTCAGGTCGGCGGTGCGGCCCTCGCGGATCTTCACCACCCAGTCCGGGTCCTGCAGCAGGGCGCGGCCCACGCCGACCAGGTCGAAGTCGCCCCGGTCCAGTCGGCGCTCCAGCTCCTCCAGCGACGCGGGCTTGGAGCCCTCGCCCGCGAAGGCGGCGATGAATTCGCCCGACAGGCCCACAGAGCCCACCGTGATCGTCGGCACGCCCGTCAGCTTCTTCGCCCAGCCGGCGAAGTTGAGGTCCGAGCCCTCGAACTCGGGCTCCCAGAACCGGCGCTGCGAGCAGTGCAGGATGTCAGCGCCGGCATCGACCAATGCGCCCAGCCAGGCCTCCAGCGCCGCCGGATCCTGGGCCAGCTTCACGTCGTAGTCCTGCTGCTTCCACTGGCTGATGCGGATGATCACCGGGTAGTCCGGCCCCACCGCCTTGCGCACGGCCTTCAGGATGTCGGCGGCGAACCGTGCGCGGCCCGGCAGGTCCTTGGCGCCGTATGCATCCTCGCGGAGGTTCGTACCGTCCCAGAAGAACTGGTCGATCAGGTAGCCATGGGCGCCGTGCAGCTCGATGGCGTCGAAGCCCAGGGCCTTGGCGTTGGCGGCGGCCTCGGCGAAGGCGCGGACCGCGTCGGCCACCTCTTCCTCGGTCATCGGCGCGCCGAACGCCTTGCCCGGACGCGACAGGCCTGACGGGCTGTCATAGGGGCCCGGCGGGCTCCACTCGGGGTCGCGGGTGCGCACATTGCCGACGTGCCAGAGCTGGGGCGCCATCACGCCCCCGACCGCGTGCACTTCGTCGATCACATGCTTCCACGCGGCCAGTTCCTTCTCGCCGTGGAAGCGCGGAACGTTCTTGTCGTTGAGCGAGGCGGGCCGATCGACGCCCGTTCCTTCGGAAACAATCAGCCCGACCTGGGCCGCGGCCCGACGTTTGTAATATTGCGCCACCTCATCGGTCGCCACGCCATCGGGCGAGAACGAGCGGGTCATGGGGGCCATGACGATACGGTTGGGAAGACGCAGGCCCTTGAATTCAAAGGGCTTGAAGAGGCTGTCGGCCGACATGGTCGCTCCGGTTTCAAACAAGTGTTCGTAGAATTCGAATTACCGCACGACCGGTCGTTTTGTCAGTTCAGATTTTCTGTTGCACACCAGCAACTTCCCCTGAAGCCATTCCGGCGCCATTGTCAGGTGAACAGCGGTCACTCAAGGCCGGACTCGGAGGAAATGTGATGAGCGACGGCGCCGTCGATCTTAAGTCTGAAGCTCGCGCCAAGGCCTACGCCCTGCCGCTTGACGAGTTCAACATGGCCGATCCGGAGCTGTTCCGCTCCGATACGATGTGGCCCTACTTCGAGCGCCTCCGGAAAGAGGACCCGGTCCACTACCACAAGGAGGGTCTGCACGAGGATGGCCCCTACTGGTCGGTGACCAAGTACAACGACATCATGGCGGTCGACACCAATCACGAGGTGTTCTCGTCGGAGCCGTCGATCACGATCTTCGACCCCAAGGAAGACTTCCAGCTTCCGATGTTCATCGCGATGGACCCGCCCAAGCACGACGTCCAGCGCAAGACCGTCAGCCCGATCGTCTCGCCGGCCAACCTGCACATGCTCGAGCCTCTGATCCGCGAGCGCATCTGCAAGACCCTCGACAGCCTGCCGATCGGCGAGGAGTTCGACTGGGTCGACAAGGTCTCGATCGAACTGACCACCCAGATGCTGGCCACCCTGTTCGATTTCCCTTGGGAAGAGCGCCGCAAGCTCACCCGCTGGTCGGACGTCGCCACCGCCGGACCGGAATCGGGCCTGTTCAGCTCCACCGATCCGGAGGTCGCCGACCAGGAACGCAAGATGGAGCTGTTCGAGTGCGTGGACTACTTCACGCGACTCTGGAACGAGCGGGTCAACGAGCCGCCTAAGGGCGACCTGATCTCCATGCTCGCCCATGGCGAAGCCACGCGGAACATGGACCGCATGGAGTACCTGGGGAACCTGATCCTGCTGATCGTCGGCGGCAACGACACCACCCGCAACACCATGACCGGCTCGGTCCTGGCGCTGCACCAGAACCCCGACCAGAAGAAGAAGCTCTACGAGAACCCGGCCCTGATCCCCTCGATGGTCTCCGAGACCATCCGCTGGCAGACGCCGCTCGCCCACATGCGCCGCACCCTGAACCGGGACTTCGAGTTCCAGGGCAAGCAGATGAAGAAGGGTGACAAGGTCATCATGTGGTACGTCTCGGGCAACCGCGACGAAGAGGTCATCGACCGCCCGAACGACTACATCATCGACCGCGAGCGCCCTCGGAACCACATGTCCTTCGGCTTCGGCATCCACCGCTGCGTGGGCAACCGTCTGGCCGAACTGCAACTCAAGATCCTCTGGGAAGAGATCATCGCACGCTTCCCCTCCATCGAAGTCCAGGAAGAGCCGCGGCGCGTCCTGTCGTCCTTCGTGAAGGGCTACGAAGAGCTGAAGGTGATCATCCCGTCCAAGCTCTGATCGAGACTTGAGGGGGCCGCGCCAGCGGCCCCTTCACTTCAGAACACGATCTGCAGACGGCCGGCCAGGCTGTCGCCTTCATCGGTGCCGGCATACGGGCCGGCGCGGTGCATGACCTCCCAGTGGCTGAGATTGACCATCAGCCGCAGCCAATCCTCCAGCCGCCAGTTGAGGCCGACCTCGGCCTCGCTGCCCTTGCCGCCCATTGGCGCATCGGTGTTGTCGAGCGTCTGGTAGCGCACCGCCACCTCCCACGCGCCAGGCCCGCCCTTGGACACCGGCGATCGCGGCCCAATCTTCACGAACGTCCCGCCCCGGCTTGAATAGGCCGCGTTCTCGCCGGTGATCATCCAGCCTGCAGTCCAGGCGGTGGCGTCGACGGCCACATGGTCGCTGCGGGTGTCGATCTCCCGCCGCCCGGCCTCGACGAACCCCCACAGCGGGCCGCGCACCGCGCCCAGTTCCAGCCCGTATCCCGCACCATGCAGCGGGTCGCGCAGGGCGCCGAGCGGCACCTGCACCTCCTTGTTGATGTGCCCGGCCCAGGAGGTGTTGCGCGCGTGGCTCGCCAGGTCGGCCGGAAAGTCCTCGTAGAAGCCCCAGGCCCCGAGGTGGATTATCCCCTGCCCCGACTTGACCGGATTCCAGTGCGCGCGCGCCAGGTAGGAGGTCACGTCCCTGGCCACGCCCTTGTTGCCCGGATCGTCGCCGGCGACCTGCGCCGTCACGTGCCAATCCGCGCCATAGACCTTGGCGATGCCGCCCCAGCCATAGAAGCCCTTGAGCGGGATCACCGCCAAGGCCACGGCGTTGCGCTCCAGAAACGGCGTGCCGTCCGAGCTGCTGGAGCCGTCGACGCCGCGCTCGCTCAGCCGGTTGCCCAGCACCAGCTCGACATCCTTGCCGGCCCAACGGTCGCGCCAGGCCAGATAGGTGCCGCGCAGGATCGCCTTGTCTCCCGCGAAATCGCCTTCGGCGGTGTAGAACAGGTGCTCGCCCACCATGCCCTCGACCCCGAAACGCAGGGCGCGGACCTCGTCGCCGTAGAAGTTGCGCTCCGAAAACGCCGAGCCCTCGGTGCTTGAGGCGTCCAGCAGCAAACGCCCCTTCGGACGCAGGCTGAACCCGCCGTCCTGCGTTACGAACTGGCGGCCGTCCCAATGGAAGTCGACGTCCGACGCGACGGCCGGCGCAGCGCACGCGGCCAGGGCGCAAGCCAAGGCTGACAACTTGAGAATGACGACGCCCCCAGCGGATCGCTTCCGCCACATGCGGCGTACCTGCTCGTCGACTAGACGCAGCGATTCAAGCTTCCAGCAGCAGACCGAGGGATCTATTTTTCAGAACCGCCCGAACGGCCGGCGACATTGATCGGCGCGGCGGGATTAGTTCAGACCGGCGCGAGCTCGCCGATTTCGCCACATGCCGCCAGCAAGGCGTCGGAAGCCTCGCGCAGATGCTCGCCGCTCATGCGCGCCGCCATGGCCGAGATCGTGATCGCAGCGACGGGCGCGCCGTCCGGGCCATGGATCGCCGCCGAGATCGACCGTGTCCCTTCCATCAGTCCGCCCTCGATGACCGCCATCCCGCGCTGCTTCACCAGCGGCAGGTCCGCCAGGATCTCCTCGGGCGAGAACGGCTGTCCGGCCGGCGGCTCCGCCAGGCCCTGGGCGACGGCGGCGGCCGGACTACGCATCGCGCTCATGAACACGCGCCCCGCCGCGGTCAGGGCCATCGGCGCGCGCGTGCCGTTCAGCGGCGTGTAGCGAAGCGCGCGGGCCGGCGCGACGCGATCCAGAAACAGCACTTCGTGTCCAACCGGGACCGCCAGCAGCACAGTGTCCTGCGTCTGCTGATGCAGCTTCTGAAGGTGGGGCGACACGGTCCGGCGCAGGCTGTTGGTCGAGATAATCGCCACGCCTAGTTCCCAGGCTTTCAGCGAGGCGAAGTACCGCGCCGTCTCGGCGTCCTTCTCGACATAGCCGAGCTCGATAAGGGTGCTCAAAAGCCTGTGGACGTTGGACTTCTGCAGTCCCAACGCCTCTGTCAGGGCGCTCAGGCGCATGGGGCGTTTGGCGCGCGCCAAAACCTCCAGGACCGCAAAGCCCTTCGCGACCGTGGTATCCATCACGCCCCTCCGACTGCAGCAGCCTAGCTGATCCGTTCCAAATATTGAAACGTGCATTTGTTCCACATAATGGAACAACGATCTAATATGTAGACGCACGATCCGATCGCTGCATATCCTCGCGCATAACTTCCGTCACCGAATGACGGTCGGCCAATGCATTAGGGGGAACCATGTTGAAGTCCGAACGCCTCTGCGGCGTCTCGGTCCTGGCGATCATGCTTGGGACCGCGCTCGCCACGACCGCTCACGCACAGGACAAGACTGGCGAAGTCGCCGAGGTCATCGTCACCGGATCGTTCATCCGCGGCACCCCGGAAGACGCCGCCCTGCCCGTCGATGTGCTGTCGGCTCAGGATCTGCAGAAGCAGGGCGCTCCTGCGATGGTCGACATCATCAAGGCGATCCCCGGCGTGCAGAGCGTGCTCGGCGAAACCAACCAGTTCGCCAGCCAGGCGACGACCGGCTCGGGCAACGTCAACCTGCGCGGTCTGGGCGCGGTCCGGACCCTGGTCCTGCTCAACGGCCGGCGCCTGACCAGCTCGCCGGGCGGCTCCGGCGTCGACACCAACCTGTTGCCGAGCGCGGCCGTCGGCCGGATCGAGGTCCTCAAGGACGGCGCGGCCGCGACCTACGGCTCGGACGCCATCGGCGGCGTCGTCAACTTCATCACCCGCACCGACCTCAACGGCTTGGAGCTCAACGGCAGCTATACGCTGATCGACGGATCGGACGGCGACTACACGCTCAGCGCCAACTACGGCTGGGTCGGCGACCGCGGCGACGCCCTGATCTCGGTGGGCTACCGCCATCGCTCGGAGCTCGACACCCTGGAGCGCGACTGGGCGGTCAACAGCTACCTGGAAAACCCCAACGGCAGCTGGTCCGGCTTCGGCAATCCCGGCACCTACATCTCGGGCACGACCCGCTTCATCGACCCGGGCTGCACCGCGCTCGGCAACACCATCGTCACCGCCGCAGCCGGGACCCAGAGCTGCTACTTCCAGTTCGGCCGCTTCAACAACCTGGTCGAGGAGGAGGAGCACTATCAGGTCTACGGTCAGTTCAACTGGGACCTGACCGAGAAGACCCGCTTCCACGCCGAGGCGCTCTACGCCAGCCACGACGTGCCGCATGAAGGCACCTCGCCGTCATACGGCCCGACCCAGGCGTTCGGCCCCGGTGCGGCCTCCGGCTCCTTCATCATTCCGCGGACCAATCCCGGCCTCTGCGGCACGGCCGGAGCCGCCCTCTGCCTGCCCGGCAGCCTTCTCCCGCAGCTGACGCCCGCCCAGCAGACCGCCGTCAACACCGCCGGCTTCACCGCCGCCAACATCCTGCTCTGGCGTCCCTATGGCGTCGGCGGCAACCCGCTGACCGGCGATTCCAAACCCGACCAGCGGTTCTTCGAGGGCTTCCGCGTCTCGGCCGGTCTCAATGGCGAGTTCGACAACGGCGTCGGCTGGGATGTCGCCGTCACCCACATGATCAACCGCAGCGACATCGTCACCTACGACATCCCCGTCGCGCGGCTCCATTACGCCCTCAACGGCCTCGGCGGCCCGGGCTGTGACACCGATCCGGTGACGCCGGGCGTCCAGGGCGGCGTCGCGGGCGTCGGCTCATGCCTCTATTACAATCCGTTCTCGACGGGCGTCCCGGCCAACGCCGCCTCCGGCGAAACCAACCCGAACTACGTGGCCGGCTCCGCCGCCGCCAACGCCAACAGCCGCGCCATCGGCCAGTGGCTGTTCCAGCCGTACGGCTATCAGTCCGAGACCACGCTGACCGTCGTCGATGCGGTGATCAACGGCCAGTCCAGCCTCGACTTCGGCGGCGGCCCGATCGGCTGGGCGGCGGGCGCTCAGTACCGCGACAACACCTTCAGCCGCGAGGTGAACGACATCAACAACATCGCGCTGAACCCGTGCCCGGAGGAGAACGTCACCAACTGCACGACCGGACGCGGCAACGGCGTCTTCGGCTTCCTCGGCCCGCTTTCGGAGCAGGATCTCGGCAGCGACGTCTGGGCGGTGTTCGGCGAGGCCCAGGTCCCGATCACCGACAACCTCTCGTTCCAGCTCGCGGTGCGGCACGAGGACTACGGCGGCGAAGTCGGCTCCACGACCAACCCGAAGCTCGCGGTTCGCTGGCAGGCCGTCGACTGGCTGGCCTTCCGCGCCTCGGCCGGCACGACCTTCCGCGCGCCGACCGACATGAACCTGGTGCCGGACGCCAACACCACCCAGGCCTTCATCACCCAGACCAGCGGCTACCGGGCCTTCGACACGACCGGCAACCCGAACCTGAAGCCCGAAACCGCCGACACGCTGAACATCGGCGCCATCGTCGACTTCGGCGCGTTCAAGGCGACCATCGACTACTGGTCGTTCGACTTCCAGGACACCATCGAGGCGGAGTCCGGCTCGGGTCTGCTCTCCACCGTGTTCCCCAACGGCTCGTCCACCACCCTGCCGAACGGTTGCGCCAACCCGGCCCTCGCGCCGCTGGTCGCCCGCTTCGTGTTCCAGGGCGGCGTCTGCGCGCCTGGCGCGATCCAGCGCGTCAAGCTGACCACCATCAACGGCACGGGCGTGAAGACCTCCGGCGTCGATTTCTCGGCCACCTTCCGCGCCGACGGCGTCTGGGGCGGGGCGATGAACTTCGGCCTCGATGGTTCCTACCTGCTGAAGTACGACACCGGCCCGGCCTTCATCGAAGGCATCCAGGTCGAGGCGGGCCAGGAACTGGCCGGAACCCACGGCGGCACGGCGGGCGGGACCTCCTATCCCAAGCTCCGCGCCAACCTCTATGCCGAGTACGTCCGGGACGTGCACAACCTGCGCCTCACCCTGCGCTACATCGACAGCATGGCCGACGTGCGCGACGGGCGGTTCGGGGGCACGAACATCTTCGGGCAGAACGGCGCGGTGTTCGGCTACATCCTGCCCCAGGGTGCAAAGCTCGACGCCTTCGTCACCGCCGATGCGTCCTACCGGGTGCTGCTGCCCTGGGACACCACGGCCAGCGTCACGATCACCAACCTGTTCGACGCCGATCCGCCGTTCGCGCGCCGCGACCTCAGCTACGACCCGGCCACCGCCAACCCGTTGGGGCGCACGTTCAAGCTGAGCGTCACCAAGCGTTTCTGACCCTTCCTTTCCTGCCCACTTCGGCCGCCTCGAAATCTCCGGGGCGGCCTCTTTTTTTGGCCGATTAGTTCCGCAGAATGGAACATCATTTCATATATTGGAACAACACGAATATCTGTGTCATAGCTGGCGCACGACGGAGGTGGGCGGCGACGATGGACCGGGCGGTTTCCCGCAGTTTCGACATCCTGGAGTGCCTGGCTCGGGCGCGGCAGCCGTCGCGCCTGTCGGACATCGCCGCTGAGACCGGCCTGCAGAAGAGCACTGTCCACCGCATCCTCGGCACGCTCTGTGCGCTGGGCCACGCCCGCCAGGACGAGACCGGCCGCTACGGGCCGACGCTGCGGGCCTGGGAACTGGGCGCCGGCGTGGTCACGTCCATGCCCATCTACCGCGTGGCCGCCGGCTTCCTGCAGGCGCTGCATCGGACCACCGCCGAGACCGTCAGCCTGACCATCCTGTCCGGCGACGACGTGGTCTATCTTGAGAAGATCGTGGCCGCCCGGCCGGTGCGCTTCTACACGCGCGTCGGCAGCCGGGCGCCCGCTCCGCTGACCGCCAGCGGCAAGGCGATGCTCGCCTTCCGCCCCGACGCCCGCTCCGTGGTCGAGCGCGTCGCCGCCGTCAGCAATCTGGATGTCCCCGCACTGATGACGGAGCTCTCGCAGGTCCGTCAGCGGGGCTACGCGCTCTCCGGCTACAGCCCCGGCGTCACGAGCATCGGCGCCGCGGTTGCAGCCGGAGGCGCACCCCCTGACGCGGCGCTGTCCATCTCGGCGCCCACCGAACGCCTGACCGCCCGCAAGCGCGATGCGCTGATCGAAGCCCTGCTCGAGACGCGGGCCCGCATGACCGAGGCCCTCGACCAGCGATGACCAAGCCAGCCCAAGACGCGCGCCCCGTGGGCGACGCTCTCGCCGCCTACGTCGCCGGTGCGCTCCACTCCCGCCCGTCGGCCTCTGACCGCGAACTCGGGCTCCTGCACATCCTCGACACCCTGGCCTCGATCGTCGCCTGCCGCGACCTGGAGCCGGCGGTCCTCGCGCGGGGCTATGCGCTCTCGCTCAGCGGCGGGACCAGCCGCTACGCCGCCACCATCCTGGGGACCGACGAGCGCGCCGGGATTGTCGATGCGGCCTTCGCCAGCGCCATGACCGGCCACGGCGCCGAGATCAACGACTTCATCCCCTCGGCTTTCGTCCAGCCGGGCCCCGCAGTGCTTAGCGTCGGCCTCGCGGTCGCTGAGGTCAAAGGCGCCACCGGCGCCGAACTGCTTTCCGCCGTCATCGCCGGGTATGAAGTGGCCGGGCGCATGCCCAAGGCGCTCGGCGTCGACAACCTGCGCCGCGCCGGGATCGCCAACCACGGCATCGGACCGCAGTTCGGCGCGGCCGTGACCGCCGCCGCCTTGCTGCGCCTGCCGCAGGACAAGATCGCCGACGTCTTCAGCTTCTGCGCCCAGCAGGCGTCCGGCTCCTGGCAATGGCTGCTGGACGTCGAGCACATCGAGAAGGCCTTCGTCTTCGCCGGCATGGGCGCGCGCGACGGACTGCACGCCGCCCTGATGGTCGCGGCCGGCTTCCGCGGCGTGCGCGATTGCCTGGACAATCCCGGCGGCTGGATGCGCGGCCCGCTGTTCTCGGGCGGCGACCGCGCCTATCTGATCGAAGACCTCGGCCGGCGCTCGGAACTGCCGCACACCGCGTTCAAGCGCTACCCGGTCGGCGGCCCGACCCAGCCGGCGGTCGAGGCGCTGCTGGACCTGGCGTCGGACGTCGCCGGCGCCGATGTCGCCTCTGTGCTGATCGAGATGCCCGGCCGCTGGCAGGCCTTCCGCGACGCCGCGATGCCGGCCCTCAACCTGCGCTACCTCGCCGCCATCATCCTGCTGGACGGCCGCCTGGACTTCGTCGGGGCCCAGAGCCTGCAGCGCATGGCGCAGGACCCCGCCGCCCGCGCGCTGATGGACAAGGTCGAGATCCGCCACGACCCCGCTCAGGAGGCGCAGCCCGGCGAGCCGCGCACCGAGTCCGCGCGCGTGGCCATCGTCCTGGCCGACGGACGGCGGCTCGAACGCTACGTCCCCCACGTGCTCGGCTTCCCGTCTCACCCGATGAGCGCCGCCGACGTCGAGGCCAAAGCCGCCGACCTGATGGCCCCTGCCCTGGGCGCGGCGCGCGCCCAGTCGGTGATCGACGCCGTCCGCGGCCTTGAGGCCCTGCCCGACGCCAGCGCGCTGATCCGCCTGATCGCCCGCCCCTGAGGAGACCTCGATGAGCGCCACCGAGAGCCTGGAAATCACCGCCGCGGTGACCACCGCCCACGGCCAGGTCCGCGGCCTGCGCAAGCGCGGCGCCAGCGTCTTCAAGGGCCTGCGCTACGGCGCCGACACCGCCGGCGCGAACCGCTTTCGCCCGCCCCAGCCCGTCGCGCCATGGACCGGCGTGCAGGACGCGTTCGACTACGGTCCGCAGTCGCCGCAGATGCGCAGCCCGCTCGCAGACAAGGGCCCAATGAGCGAGGACTGCCTGCGGCTGAACATCTTCACGCCTGCCGCCGACATGTCGGCCCGGCCGGTCATGGTCTGGTTCCACGGCGGCGGGTTCGAGGCCGGCTCGGGCTCGCAGAAGGTCTATGACGGAACCCGGCTCGCCCTGCGCGGCGACGTGGTCGTGGTCACCCTCAACCACCGCCTCAACGTCTTCGGCCACTGCTACCTCGGAGATCGGCTGGGCGAGGCCTACGCCCAGGCGGGCAATGTCGGCTATCTCGACCTGATCGCCGCCCTGCGCTGGGTGCGCGACAACATCGCCGCGTTCGGGGGCGATCCCGACAACGTCACCATCTTCGGCCAGTCCGGCGGCGGCCGGAAGGTCAGCCTCTGCTACGCTGGCGAGGACGCCCGCGGCCTCTTCCAACGCGGCGTCGTCCAGAGCGGCTCGCACCTGCGCGTCCAGGCCCCTGAGGAAGCCGCGCGTCTGACCGACGCATTGCTCAAGACGCTCGACCTCGCCCCCGGCGACGCCGCTAGGCTGCTGGAGGCGCCGATGGACTCCCTCAGCGCGGCGAAGCTCAAGGTCATGCGCGACACCCGCTCGCGCTTCTCGCCGGTGCTCGACGGCCTGGCCTTCAAGGACCACCCGTTCCTGCCGAACGCGCCGGCGATCTCCAGCCATCTGCCGATGATGGTCGGGACCACCCGGACCGAGCTTTCCAACCAGCTGGGCTACGAACCAGGCGCCTTCGATCTGGACATGGCCGAGCTGCGCAAGCGCCTCGCCCGCCACGTCGGCGAGGCCGACGTCGAGGCCGCGATCGCCGAGTTCCAGGCCAGCAATCCGCAGGCCTCACCGTCCGAGCTCTACTTCCTGATCACCTCGGCGCGCGGCTACATCCTCGACCAGACCCTGATGGCCGAGCAGCGGGTCAAGTCCGGCGCCGCTCCCACCTATGTCTACCAGCTCACCTGGCGCTCGCCGGCCGAGGACGGGCGGCGTATCAGCCAGCACACGCTCGACCTGCCGTTCATGTTCGACAACGTCGCCGCCGCCCCGCATCTGACCGGGCCGGAAACCGACGAAACTCGCGCCCTGGCCCAGGCCATGGCCGAGACCTGGATCGCCTTCGCGCGCACCGGCGATCCGAACAACGCCGCAATTCCGGACTGGCGGCCCTACGACCTGACCACGCGTCCGATGATGCTGTTCGACGTCCCGCCGACCCTGGCGCAGGACCCCTTCGCCGGCGAGCGCGCTTTCATGAGCCGCTACCCGACCCAGCAGATGGGCCGGACGCTGCACCGCCAATAATCAGGAGGAAACGCCATGACCTCAGACCGCCGACAGTTCCTCGCCGCGGGCGGCGCGGCCCTGGGCCTGGCCGCCGCCGGATCGGTGCGCGCCGCCGAGGCCGACCTGTTCCCCATCGTCGAAACCGCCGAGGGCAAGCTTCGCGGCCTGGCCAGCGGCGGCGTCAGCGTCTTCAAGGGGATCCGCTACGGCGCCGACTCCTCGGGGGCCAACCGCTTCCGCCCGCCGCAGCCGGTGCAGCCCTGGAGCGGCGTGCGCGACGCCCTCGATTACGGCAACATCTCGCCCCAGATCCCCGGCAGCCGCCGCCACGCCTATGCCGACCTGATCCTTAACGACCTCCAGCCGGGCGGCATGGGCGAGGATTGCCTGGTCCTGAACCTCTGGACCCCGGACCCGTCGCGCCGCGCCAAGCGGCCGGTCATCGTCCGCTTCCATGGCGGCGGCTTCTATGGCGGCTCCAGCAACAATCCTGGCGGCGACGGCGAGATGCTGTCGCGCTTTGGCGACTGCGTGGTCGTGACGGTCAACCACCGCCTCAGCGCGCTTGGCTATCTATACCTCGGCGAAGGCGGCGACTTCGCCGACTCCGGCGCGGCCGGCATCCAGGATCTGGTCGCCGCGCTGCAATGGGTGTCGCGCAACGTCGAGGCCTTCGGCGGCGATCCGAAACGCGTGCTGATCGTCGGCCAGTCGGGCGGCGGGGCCAAGGTCAGCCACCTGATGGGCATGCCCAGCGCCAAGGGGCTGTTCACCAGCGCCGGGGTGATGAGCGGCTCGCGCCTGACCGCCATGACCCGCGAAGAGGCCGCCCAGGCCAGCGACCTGCTGCTGGCCCAGCTTGGCCTGCGCCGCGACCAGGTCCGCGAGCTGCAGCAGGTCCCCTTCACCACCCTGCTCGCCGCCCAGGCCCAGGTCGAGGCCGCCGACCGCGCCCGCGGCGAGGCGCCTCGCTCCTTCGCGCCGGTGCTCGGCGCGGCCATCCCGCACCACCCGTTCGCGCCAGGCGCGCCGGCCGAGAGCCACGACGTCCCGCTGGTCGTCTCGACCGCCCTCGACGAGCGCACCTATCGCGAGGTGAAGTTCAACATGACCTGGGAGGAGGTCCAGCAGCGGCTCGAGAAGCGCGTCGGCAAGGACGCCCCCGCCCTGCTCTCCGCCTATCGCGACGAAGACCCCAAGGCGACGCCCTTCATCGTCAACGCCCGCATCGTCAGCGACGGCTCCTTCCGTCTCGGCGCCGACATCATGCTGGAACGCCGGGTCGCGGCCGGCGGCGCCAAGACCTGGTCCTATCTGTGGACCAGCCCCAGCCCGGCCTTCGGCGGCCGCTACGGCGCCGTGCACGGCATCGACGTCGCCTACTCGATGCACGACATCCGCTTCCCGCTTGCCGGCCCCACCGCCGACAATCTGCGGCTGGCCGACGAGATCGCCTCGGCCTGGGTGGCGCTGGCCGCCTCCGGCGATCCCAACAACCCCAAGACCCCGGCGTGGGCGCCCTACGACATGACCGATCGCACGACCCTGGTGTTCGGCGCGACGACGGCGGCGGTGCAGGACCCGCGTCGCTACTTCCGCGAATACTGGGCGGCCCGCTCCGCGGCGCGGTCGGCCTGACCGCCATGCAGTTCCTCGCCGAGAACACCGCCGACGGCGTCACCCGCCGCGAGTTTCGCCTGGAGGTCGGCGGCGACTCCGTGCCCGGCTGCCTCTGGCATCCGCAGGGCGCCGTCGGTCCTCGCCCCCTCATCCTGCTCGGGCACGGCGGTTCCCAGCACAAGAAGGCCGCGAACATCACCGCCGCCGCGATCAGCCACGCCCAGGAACTGGGCTACGCCACGCTCGCCATCGACGCCCCCGGCCACGGCGACCGCGTCAGCCGTGAGCAGGCCAAGGCAGACCAGGACGCCGCCCGCGAGGCCGGCCGCCGCGCGCAACAGGGCCAGGCGCCGCCGGCCCGCCCATCCCGCATCCCCGGCGCAGCGGCCAAGGCGGTCGCCGAGTGGCGCGCCGTCCTCGACGCGGCCCAGCAGCTCGACGTCGTCGGCCGTCACGACCGGGTCGGCTACTGGGGCGTCTCCATGGGGACCCGCTTCGGCGTGCCGTTCGTGGCCCAGGAGCCCCGCATCGCCTGCGCGATCTTCGGCCTGTTCGGCGTCTTTCCCGGCCTGGAGGACCACCGCCTCGCGGCCGAACAGATCAAGATCCCGCTGATGTTCGTGTTCCAGTGGGAGGACGAGCTGATGAGCCGCGACCAGGGCCTGGCCCTCTTCAACGCCTTCGGCTCGACCGACAAGACCATGCACATCAATCCGGGCGGCCACGTGGGCGTCCCCGCCCACGAGCGCGACTCCTGGCTGGCCTTCTGGAAACGCCACCTGGGTGAAGCCTAGAGCTCATATAAAGATATCTTTATATCTTTATTGACTCCGCCAGCCGCCGCGCGCAACATGCTCGCGTCGTGGTTCCCTGGGGCGTTCGCGCTCTGGGGCTAAGATGGGAATCCGGTGCGGTCCTTTGGACCTATGCCGGAGCTGCCCCCGCAACTGTAAGCGGCGAGCCGACGTCCAATACGTGTCACTGACCCGCCGAGCTTCATCGGTGGCGGGTCGGGAAGGCCAGGACGACAGGCGCTGACCCGTGAGCCAGGAGACCTGCCCCGACAGATAACGTCCTCCGGCGGGGTGTCCGGTCAGGCCGCAAGTCAGGCCTCCCGGCGCCCTGCGTCGGCGCTCGCCTGCTCGCGACTGATCGCCTCGCCATCAACAGAACTGGCAAGGCATCATGACTGTCACCGTCGCCACCCTCGGCTTCCCCCGCATCGGCCCCAAGCGCGAGCTGAAGATCGCGCTCGAACGATATTGGGCTGGCAAGAGCGATCAGCAGGCCCTGCTCGATGTCGCCGCCGGTCTGCGCGCGAAGACCTGGGCGCGCCAGCGCGACCTGGGCGTCGACCACATCCCGTCCAACGACTTCTCGTTCTACGATCACGTGCTGGACGCCAGCGCGATGGTCGGCGCCATTCCGGCGGTCTACGGCTGGGAGGGCGGCCCGGTCGCCCTCGACACCTACTTCGCCATGGCCCGCGGGGCGCAGGACGAGGCCGACTACGCCGACTGCGGCCATGGCCATCACCACCACGCGCTCGACGTGCCGGCGGCCGAAATGACTAAGTGGTTCGACACCAACTATCACTACCTGGTCCCCGAGATTTCGCCGGACCAGGCCTTCACCCTGGCCTCGACCAAGGCCATCGACGAGTTCCTTGAAGCCAAGGCCCAGGGCATCGTCACCCGCCCGGTGCTGCTCGGCCCGGTCACCTTCCTGAAGCTCGCCAAGTCCAAGACCGAGGGCTTCGATCCGCGTTCGCGCATCGGCGACCTGGTCGACGTCTACGCCAAGGTCCTGAACAAGCTGGAGCAGGCCGGCGCCGCCTGGGTCCAGATCGACGAGCCCTGCCTGGTGCTCGACCTGGACGACGCCGACCGCGCCGCCCTGCATGAGACCTATCGCCTGCTCGCGCGCACCGCGCCGGGCGTGAAGCTGATGCTGACCACCTATTTCGGCCCGCTCGACGACAATCTGGAGACCGCGCTCGCCCTGCCGGTCGCCGGCCTGCACCTCGACCTGGTGCGCGGCGCCGACCAGCTCGAACGCGTCCTCGCCAACGCCCCGGCCGGCCTTACGCTGTCGCTCGGCGTCATCGACGGCCGCAACGTCTGGCGCGCCGACCTGGAGCGCCTGCTCGTCAACCTCGAGCCGCTGCTGGCCACGAACCGCGAGATCGTGCTCGCCCCGTCCTGCTCCCTGCTCCACACCCCGATCGACCTGGCCCTGGAACGCGACCTCGACGCCGATGTCCGCGAGTGGCTCGCCTTCGCGATCCAGAAAATCGAGGAGCTGGTCGTCCTGGCCCGCGCCCTCAACGGCGGCCGCGCCGGCGTCGCCGACGCCTTGGCCGCCAGCAGCGCAGCCGCCCAGGCGCGCCGCACCTCGGCCAAGATCCACAACCCGCAGGTCGGCGCCCGTCTCGCTGCGGTCAACGCCGCCATGGCCAAGCGCTCGGCCAACTTCGGTCGCCGCCGCGCCCTGCAGATCGAACGCCTGAATCTGCCGGCCTACCCGACCACGACCATCGGCTCGTTCCCGCAGACCGAAGAGGTTCGCAAGGCCCGCGCCGACCACGACAAGGGCCGCATCAGCGACGCCGACTACGACGCCTTCCTGCGCGAGGAGACCGAACGCGCCATCCGCTGGCAGGAGGAGGTCGGCCTCGACGTCCTCGTCCACGGCGAGTTCGAGCGCAATGACATGGTCCAGTACTTCGGCGAGCAACTGGCCGGCTTCGCCTTCACCAAGTACGCCTGGGTGCAGTCGTACGGCTCGCGCTGCGTGCGCCCGCCGATCCTCTACGGCGACGTCTCGCGCCCGGCCCCGATGACGCTCGAGTGGTGGCGCTACGCCCAGGGCCTGACCGAGCGGCCGGTGAAGGGCATGCTCACCGGCCCGGTGACTATTCTCAACTGGTCGTTCGTCCGCGACGACGTCACCCGCGAGCGGGCCTGTCGCCAGATCGCCCTGGCCATCCGCGACGAGGTCGTCGATCTCGAAGCGGCCGGCGCCAAGGTCATCCAGATCGACGAGGCCGCCCTGCGCGAGGGCCTGCCGCTGCGCCGCCGCGACTGGGACGCCTATCTCGGCTGGGCGGTCGAGAGCTTCCGCCTGACCGCCTCGGGCGTGGCCGACCGCACCCAGATCCACACCCACATGTGCTACTCGGAGTTCAACGACATCATCGCCGCAATCGGGGCGATGGACGCCGACGTCATCTCGATCGAGACCGCCCGCTCCAAGATGGAGCTTCTCGACGCCTTCGCCGACTACGCCTATCCGGCCGAAATCGGCCCGGGCGTCTACGACATCCACTCGCCGCGCGTGCCGACCGTCGAGGAGATGGCGCAGTTGCTCCAGGCCGCCCGGCAGCGGCTGTCCATCGGCCAGCTCTGGGTCAATCCGGACTGCGGCCTGAAGACCCGCAAGTGGCCCGAGACCAAGGCCGCGCTCGTCAACATGGTCGCGGCCGCACGCCAGGCGCGCGCCGCCTGACTCGAACCGAAGGCGGCGCCCACCGCCGCCTTCACTTCCCCGTCGCAGTTGCTATCCGTCGAGGCGACATGTCCAAGACCTCCTTCGCGCAGGACGGCTACGCCGTCGCCCCCGTGTTCGATCCGGCCCAGGTGTTGTCCGCCCAGGCCGACATCGCTGAACAGATCGACCGCATCGCCCATGCGCTGCATGCGCCGTTCGAGCGCAGCTGCCCCGAGCTGCCGATCACCGAACGGCTCGACGCCATTGCCGCCAAGGAGCGCGCCTACGCTAACCTCCTGCGGCTTGCGGTGCTGACCGACGCCCAGGGCGGCGTGCGGCTCGGCGCCCTGGCGGCCAGTCCAGCGCTCAAGTCCGCCGCCGAACAGCTCGCCGGCCGGCCGCTGCAGGACCGCGGCCACACGGTCCGTGTCCGCGCCAGCCTCGCCGCCTTTCCGGAGCACTGGCACGACTGGCACTCCGACGTCGCCATCGATGACGGGACCGAGTGCGGTCGTCTGCGCATCACCGCCTGGATCCCGCTGATGGACGCCGGCCCCGGCGCCGGCGGGCTTGAGATCGCCGCCGGCCGCCAGCCCGCGCCGTTCCCGCACGTCCGGACCCACGACTTTCATATCGAGGAGACCTCGCTGGCACATCTGCCCCGCGCGCAGCCCGCTTGCCGGGCCGGCGAGGTGCTGTTCCTCGACCGCTTCACGCCCCACCGGACATTGCCGAACGCGGGCGCCGGCCGCTTCGCTTTGGTCGTGTGGATGAAGGCCGCCTAAGCCATCTGCTGGCGCAGTTCGAAGCCGTCGCCGGCCGGATCGATCAGCACGCCCAGCCTGCGCCTGGCGTCTGCGCCATGCAAAAGCGCCTGACGGGGCTCCGCTGATGGTGCGCCTCTAGGCCGCTGAACTCGAAGCGGCGGCCTTGGCGACGTCAGCCGCGAGCTTGGCGAAAATCGCCTCTGGCTCAACTTCCGGAGCCTCCGAGTGCGGATAGGCGTGGGCCGACCGCGGCGCTCGGTCGAACCACAGAGCTCCGGGCCTGTGCGCGGGTCGGCGCGCGGCCAGCCATAGCGCCGTATCGGCGCCCTGCGCTCCCGACCTCAGCACCCAGCCCAGATGGCGGTTGAGGTCCGGCAACGAACTGCGCACGCCGTCGGTGGCCACCCAGCCCGGGTGCATCGTGTAGGCCGGCACGCCCTGCTCGGTCCACTTGTCGGACAGCGCCAGCTGCGCGCGCTTGTGCGCGGCATAGGCCATCACCCCGCTGTACTTCGCCGGCGACTGCTCAAGCCGCCGCAGGCTGAGGGCCGAATTGTAGAGACCGCCCGAGGCCATGTTGATGATCAGCCCGTCCCGCAGCGCGCCCAGCTCGATCAGCCGCTCGGTCAGGGCGAAATGGCCCAGCAGATTGATCGCATAGGTGCTCTCGAACCCCTCGGGAGAGGTCTTGTAGGCGTGCTCCAGACGCCCGACGTTGTTCACCAGCACGTCCAGCCGGCCGATGCTCGCCACATGCTCGGCCAGCGCCAGATTGTCGGCCACGCGGTCCAGGTCGTACTTCAGAGACTTGACGCCCGGCACGCGCTCCAGCGACGCCAGGGCCTCCGGATTGCGACCGACCGCATAGACGATCGCGCCGCGCCGGGCCGCGCCCAGGGCGATGGCGCGTCCGATGCCGCCGGTCGCGCCAGTGACCAGCCAGGTCTGCTTCTCGAAAGCGCGGCCGATCGGCTGCAGCGGCAGCCCGCGCAGGATGAAACCGGCCGCCGTGAAGGACGGCGCGAACCGCCCATAGAAGTTCAGGAGTTTGCTCGGCATCGAATCCCTCGGCCCCGCCGCGACGTGCAGCCGGGCCAGCTAGGCCCAACGCCCATAGACTTGCAATATGAGACTTATCGTCGGCGCGAGAAATACGCGACGCTCCCGCAACCGCGGTCGAAGTGCGTAACGGCGTTCGACGCCATTGAGCTTCAGCTGCCGGACGCCTAAGTCCGGGGACCTCTGCGCGTGTTCCCGCGCTTTTCCGTAGACAGGCGCGGCCAGGCTGCGCGTTGAGCGCCAGCACATGACCCATTTCTATCATCTGCTAGCCAACAACCTCCTGGCGAACATCACCAACTTCACGGTCTGGTTCGCGCTCACCTTCTACGTCTATCTCGAGACCCACTCGGTCTTCGCGACCGGCATGGTCGCGGGCATCTATCTCGTGCTCACCGCCGGCTCAGGCTTCTGGTTCGGCAGCTTGGTGGATCATCACCGCAAGAAGCTGGTGATGCTGGGATCGAGCGTCGTGTCGTTCGCGTTCTACGCCCTCTCCTTCGCCGCCTACCTGTTGTTTCCCAAGGGCAGCCTCGCCGACCCCTATGGCGCGCCGCTGTGGGTCGTCGTCTGGCTGGTCATGCTCGGCGTCATCGCCGGCAATATCCGCAGCATCGCGCTGCCGACGCTGGTCACGCTGCTGATCCCGGAGGATCGGCGGGACAAGGCGAACGGCCTGGTCGGCATGGTCAGCGGAGTCGGCTTCCTGACCACCTCGGTGATCAGCGGTTTCCTCGTCGCCTGGGGCGGCATGGTCTCGACCCTGGTCTTCGCCCTGGTCTGCACCCTGCTGGCTTTCGCGCATCTGCTGTTCGTGCCGCTGAACGAGGAGCGCAGCACCGCGCCGACGGACGCCCCGGCCGAGCCTCGGCGCGTCGATATCCGCGGCACCATCCGCGTGATCGGCGCGGTGCCCGGCCTCTTCGCCCTGATCCTGTTCGCCACCTTCAACAACTTCCTCGGCGGGATCTTCATGGCGCTGATGGACGCCTACGGCCTCTCGCTGGTGAAGGTGCAGACCTGGGGCCTGCTGTGGGGGCTGCTATCCACCGCCTTCATCGCCAGCGGCCTGCTGATCTCCAGGACCGGCCTGGGCCGCAGCCCGCTGCGCACCCTCCTCCTGGTCAACCTGATCTCCTGGGCGGTGTGCTGCGTCTTCACCCTGCAGCCCTCGATCGTCTTGCTGACGCTGGGGTGCTTCGTCTGGATGTTCCTTGGCCCCTACGCCGAGGCCGCCGAACAGACGACCCTGCAAAAGGTGGTGCCGTTCGAGCGCCAAGGCCGGGTATTCGGGTTCGCCCAGTCGGTCGAACAGGCCGCCTCCCCGCTGACCGCCTTCCTGATCGGCCCGCTCACCCAGTTCCTGTTCATCCCGCTGATGACGACCGGCGCCGGCGCAGCCGCCATCGGCGACTGGTTCGGCCGCGGTCCTGATCGCGGCATCGCCTTCGTCTTCACACTCGCCGGCGTGCTTGGCGTCGTGGCGACTGTGCTGGCCTTCAACTCCAAGTACTACCGCCAGCTCGCCGCGGCCTACGCCAGGGGCGCCGACCAGGCCGCCGCTCCAGCCTAGGGCGATTACCCGGGTTGCTTGCCATGTCCGCGCCCGCGTCTCATCATCGTTCGGCGGCTGGTGTGCAGTGTCGGAGTGCAGTCGCTCTGGTGTGACGAAGGTTGGCGATTTCGCCGACGTGTCAGGAGCCCACGACATGAATCCGAACAAGGCCCTTTGGGAAAAGGGCGACTTCACGCGACTGGCGGCGGCCATGCGCGAAAGCGGCGACGAGCTTGTCGCCGGGCTGAACGTCGGCCCAGGGATGGACGTGCTCGATCTCGGTTGCGGCGACGGCACCACGGCCGTGCCGTCCGCGCAGCGCGGCGCGAAAGTCCTGGGCGTCGATATCGCCTCGAACCTCGTCGCCGCCGGCCAGGCGCGCGCCAAGGCCGCCGGGCTCGACAATCTGAGCTTCCAGGAAGGCGACGCCTCGAACCTTGAGGGGATCGCCGACGACAGCTTCGACCTCGTGGTCAGCATGTTCGGAGCCATGTTCGCGCCGCGGCCGGTCGATGTCGCCCGCGAGATGGTCCGCGTGACCCGTCCTGGCGGACGCATCGTCATGGGCAACTGGATCCCCGGCGACCCGACGCTGATCGCCAAGATCCTGCAGACCTGCGCGGCCTACACCCCGCCGCCGCCGGAAGGCTTCGTCAGCCCGATCACCTGGGGCGTGGACGACAATGTCCGTGCGCGCTTCGGCGAGGCCGGCGTCGACGCCGGCCGCATCAGCTGCGAGCGCGCGACCTACACCTTCCGCTACCCGGGGCCGTCCGGCGCGTTCCTCGACATCTTCCGCGACTACTACGGGCCGACGATGAACGCCTTCGAGGCCGCCGAGCGCGACGGCCGGCGTCCGGAACTGCAAGCCGAGCTCTCGGCCCTCTTCGAGAGCCAGAACCAGGGCGGCCCGGACCGCACGGAAATCCCCGCCACCTTCCTCAAGGTGACGGTCCAGGCCTGAGGCGCCTGGTCACCGCGATGTGAACGCCGCGAGGCGGCGGCCCACTGCCGCGCTCCAAGCTTTGCGCTATGCGTCAGTATAGAAGCGCGCCGGAGCCTCCATGAGCGACGAGACCCGAACCGACCGCCAACGCGGCCTGCTAGGCTTCGTGGAGCGCGCGGGCAATCTGCTGCCGGACCCGACGATCATCTTCGTCTACCTGATCTTCGCCCTGATGCTGCTCTCGGCGCTGGGGGCCGGCTTGGGCTGGCAGGCGACGCTGCCTTACTCAGGGGACAAGGCGCCCGAATACGCCGAGCTCGCCAACGGCGTGCTGACCTATCGCGCCTCGAGCCTGTTCTCGGAGGAGAACATCAGGCGGCTGTTCACCGACATGGCGCGCACCTACGCCGGCTTCGCGCCGCTGGGGCTGGTGCTGACGATCATGCTCGGCGCGGCGGTCGCCGAGCGCTCGGGCCTGTTTTCCGCGCTGATCCGCGCCTCGTTGCGCAACGCGCACAAGACCCTGCTGACCCCGATCATCGCGGTGATCGGCATGGTCTCGCACCACGCCTCCGACGCGGCCTATGTCGTCTTCATTCCGCTCGCCGCAATCGTCTTCGCGGTCGCCGGCCGTCACCCGCTGGCGGGCCTGGCCGCCGCCTTCGCGGCGGTGTCGGGCGGCTATGCCGGCAATCTCATGCCCGGCCAGATCGACGTCCTGCTGCTCAGCTTCACGCAGGAGGCTGCGCGGATCGTCGATCCCAACTGGACGATGAACCCGCTGGGCAACTGGTACTACATCTGCGCCATCGTCGCCCTGTTCACGCCGATCATCTGGTACGTCACCGACAAGGTCGTCGAACCGCGCCTGGGCGCCTGGGGCGGCGTCGTCGACGCCGACCTGCAGGCCGATCTGGACAAGGCCGACATCACGCCTGAGGAGCGCAAAGGCCTGCGCTGGGCCGGGCTCGTCGCCCTGCTCGTCGCCGGGGCCTTCGCCGCGCTGGCTCTCTGGCCCGGCTACACCCCCTTCATCGACCAGTCGGCGGTCGGGACGGCGCGTCTCCAGCCGCTCTACGCGGCGCTGATCGCCGGCTTCTTCCTGCTGTTCCTGCTCACCGGCATGGCCTTCGGCCGCGCCACCGGCTCGGTGAAGTCGGCCAATGATGTGGTCGTCATGATGCAGCACGGCGTGCGCACCATGGCCCCCTACCTGGTCTTCGTGTTCTTCGCCGCCCACTTCGTGGCGATGTTCAACTGGTCGCGGATCGGCCCGATCATCGCGATCAACGGCGCCGAGGCGCTGCAGGCCATGGCCCTGCCCGCGGCGGTGCTGCTGGTCTGCGTGCTGCTGCTGTCGTCGTTCCTCGACCTCTTCATCGGGTCGGCCTCGGCCAAGTGGAGCGCGCTCTCCCCCGTCGTGGTGCCGATGTTCATGCTGCTGGGCGTCAGCCCGGAGATGACCACCGCCGCCTATCGCATGGGCGACAGCTACACCAACATCATGACCCCGCTGATGAGCTACTTCCCGCTCATTCTCGCCTTCAGCCGGCGATGGGACCAGTCGATGGGGGTGGGATCTCTGCTGGCGCTGATGCTGCCCTACGCGCTGTGCTTCATGGCCGCCGGTATCGCCATGACGGTCGGCTGGGTGCTGCTCGACCTGCCGCTAGGGCCCGGCGCCCAGGTGCACTACCAAAGCCCGGTCTCGACGCCATAGCCACGGATCCAGGGGGCCTGACCGCCCCGATCGGCGTCCTGCAGAGCGCCCAGTCGCCTTGGCCCGTCGCACGGGAAAGATCGGCCCCGCCTTTGGCGCGACGAACCCGCGCGGATTAACAAACGAGCTTTCGGCCGCCCCACGTCACCTGTTACTTCCGCTTGGCTACGGGGTCGTGGCGCCGAGAAAATCATACAAGGAAATAGCATGGGGGCTGCGTCGCTGCCTGGAACCGCCTCGCCGCTGGGCCGCCGCTCAGAGGTCTGGACGACGATCGGGCTGGTCGCGGCTCTGACGTTCTTCCTGATCAGCGGCGCGGTCGCCTACTTCAACGTCCAGATGCTGCGCGACAACAACGAGCAGGTCATCCGCACGCATACGGTGATCATGTCCTTCAGCAAGGTGCTATCCGCCCTGCAGGACGCCGAGACCGGGCAGCGCGGCTTCATCATGACCGGTGATGAGCGCTACCTCGACCCCTACAATAGCGCCGTTGCGGCCATCCCCTCCGGGATCGATGCGATCGATGCGTTGACCAAGGACAATCCAGCGCAGCAGAACCGCGTCGCTCTCCTGCGGCGTGACGTCGACAACAAGCTCATTGAGCTCGATCAGACCATCGCCCTGCGCCGCGCCCAGGGGCGCGACGCCGCCGTCGCCATCGTCGAAACCGGCCGAGGCAAGGCGGTCATGGACGCGATCCGCACGCAGCTCGACGCCATGCAGCAGGAAGAGGTGCGTATCCGCTCGGTCCGGCTCGCCGAGATGGAGAGCGCTTACCGCACCGCGGTGATCAGCAGCATCCTGTCCTGCGTCCTGGGCCTGGTCCTGACCTTGGTCGTCGGTCATCTGGTCCGGCGTGCGGCGAAAGCACGAGCCCGCGAGGATTGGCTGCAGGCCGGCCAGGCCGGCGCCGCCACCGCCATGCTCGGCGACCTGTCGCTGCAACAGTTGGGCGACGGCATCCTGGACTTCTATGCCCGATACGTCGGCGCGCAGGCCGGGGCGCTATTCGCAGGCAAGGACACCGACTTTCGTCTCGCCGCCAAGCTCGGCGTGCCTGCCGACGCCACGATCACCGAGCAATTCTCCGCGCGCGAGGGGTTGCTGGGCCAGGTGGTCGAGAGCGGCAAGCCGATGCTCGTTCGCGACGTGCCTGACGGTTATCTCACCATCGGGTCGGCGCTCGGGCGAGCGAACCCGGCGCACCTCCTCATCGTCCCCCTTCTGGCCGACGGCGCGGTCACCGGCGTCATGGAGCTTGGCTTCCTGAACCCGGTCGAGGCGCCGGTGCTTGACCTGCTGTCGCAGGCCGCGCCGGCCATCGGCGTGGGGATGCGGTCAGCGCAGTACCGCAGCGAGCTCCGCGACCTGCTGAGCGAGACCCAGAGCCAGGCCGAGGAACTCCAGGTCCAGAGCGAAGAGCTCCGCGTCTCCAACGAGGAGTTGGAGGAGCAGGGTCGCGCCCTCAAGGAGTCGCAGGTGCGGCTCGAACAACAGCAGGTCGAACTCGAACAGACCAACACGCAGCTGGAAGAGCAGGCCCAGCAGCTGGAGACCCAGCGCGACGATCTGACCCGCTTCAACGCCACGATCGAGCTCAAGGCCAGGGAGCTCGAGCAGGCCAGCCGCTATAAGACGGACTTCCTGGCCAACATGTCCCACGAGCTGCGCACGCCGCTCAATTCGCTGCTCATCCTGTCGAAGCTGCTCGGCGACAACCCCGACGGCAACCTGACCGATGAACAGGTGAAGTTCGCCCGGACGATCAAGTCGTCGGGCGACGACCTTCTGACCCTCATCAACGACATTCTCGACCTGTCCAAGATCGAAGCAGGCCACCTGCAGATCCGTCCCGAGGTCACCTCGCTCAAGAGCCTGGCCGCCGATATCGGCCAGACGTTCACCCCCATCGCGAGCGAGCGGGGCCTTGAGTTCAAGATCGAGGTCGCGGCCGACGCGCCGGTCGCGCTCGAGACCGACCGGCAACGCCTTGAGCAAATTCTCAAGAACCTGCTGTCCAACGCCTTCAAGTTCACCGAGACGGGCGGCGTCAGGCTGACCATTGCGCCGGCCGACGACGGACACCTGGCGTTCGCGGTGACGGACACCGGCATCGGCATCGCCCAGGACCAGCAGGCCAACATCTTCCAGGCCTTCCATCAGGCCGACGGTACGATCAGCCGCAAGTACGGCGGCACCGGCCTTGGCCTTTCGATCTCGACCGAACTGGCCAGGCTGCTGGGCGGGTCGATCGAGCTGCGCAGCGAGGTCGGTGAAGGCAGCACGTTCACGCTCGTCCTCCCGCTCGCCTATGATCCGTCGCTTGTGGCGGCTCGCCCGGCCCCGCTGTCGGCGAAGGCCGCCGATACGCCGGCGCCCACTCCCCTCGCCGCGGCGACTTCCGCCAATCGACTGCAGTCGATTGGAGACGATCGCGATGAGCTCGTCCCCGGACGGCGCAGCCTGCTGATCATCGAAGATGACGGCCCGTTCGCGGCGATCGTCCGCGACCTGTCACGCGAACTCGGCTTCCAGAGCCTCATCGCCCGGACCGCCGGGGAGGCCCTGGACCTCGCCAAGCGCGTCAAGCCGAGCGCCGTGGTCCTGGACGTCGGTCTGCCGGACCAATCGGGCCTGACCGTTCTTGACCGGCTCAAGCGCGACGACGAGACCCGGCACATCCCCGTGCACGTGGTGTCCGCCTCCGACCACGCCCAGACCGCCCTCTCCCTCGGCGCCGTGGGTTACATGATCAAGCCGGTCAAGCGCGAGGACCTGGCCCAGGTGCTGCAGTCCCTGGAGAGCCAGCTGACCCGGACGCTGCGGCGCGTCCTGATCGTCGAAGATGACGACGTCCAGCGCGAAGCCGTCAGCCGGCTGCTGGCCTCGGGCGACGTCGAGACCGTCGGCGTCGGGACCGCGGCCGAGTGCCTGGAGCTTCTGAAGCAAGAGACCTTCGACTGCATGGTGCTCGACTTGACCCTGCCGGACGCCTCGGGTTTCGCTCTGCTGGAGACACTGAGCAACGAGCGCGGCTACGCATTCCCGCCGGTGATCGTCTACACCGGCCACGACCTCTCGCCGGACGACGAGCAGAAGCTTCGCCGCTACTCGAATTCGATCATCATCAAGGGCGCGAAGTCGCCGGAGCGGCTTCTCGACGAGGTCTCGCTGTTCCTCCATCAGGTGGTGTCCAAGCTGCCGCCCGAGCAGCGCAAGATGCTCCGCAAGGCCCGCAACCGCGACGCCGTTCTCGAAGGCCGCCGCATTCTGATCGTCGAAGACGACGTGCGGAACATCTACTCGCTCTCCAACATCCTTGAGCCGCGCGGCGCGACCATCGAGATCGCGCGCAACGGCCAGGAGGCGATCGCCGCGCTCGAGGCCTCGGCGCAGGACGGGGGCGAGGCCATCGATCTGGTGCTGATGGACGTCATGATGCCCGTCATGGACGGCCTGACCGCAACCCGTGAGATCCGCAAGAACCCGCGCTGGTCCAAGCTCCCGATCGTGGCGCTCACGGCCAAGGCCATGCCCGACGACCAGGAACGCTGCCTCCAGGCAGGCGCCAGCGACTACATGGCCAAGCCGCTGGACGTCGACAAGCTGCTCTCGCTGGTCCGTGTCTGGATGCCGAGGTAGCTGGTGCACAGGGTCGAAGACATCGAGATCGAGCTTCTGCTCGAGGCGCTGTACCGTCGTTACCACTACGACTTCCGGCACTATTCGCGCGCCTCGATCAAGCGCCGCCTGCGCCAGGCCCTGAAGCATCTGGGGTACGAAAACTTCTCGGCGCTGCAGGACGGCGTCCTTCACGATCCGGCGGTGCTGCCTCAATTGCTGGACTACCTGACCGTCCAGGTCAGCGAGATGTTCCGCGACCCGTCCTACTGGCGCGCGCTGCGAGAAAAGGTCATCCCGCACCTGCGGACCTATCCGTCCCTGAAGGTCTGGGTCGCGGGCTGCAGCGGCGGCGAGGAGCTCTACTCCTTCGTCATCCTCTTCCGGGAGGAAGGACTGGAGGCGCGGACGCTGTTCTACGCCACCGACATCAACCCCGAGGCCCTCGCTACAGCCTCCCGGGGCGTCTACAGCCTTGATCGCATCAAGTCTTTCACCGCAAACCATCAGGAGGCGGGCGGCAAGTCGTCGCTGTCCGACTACTACAGCGCCGACTACGGCAATGCGGTCCTCGACCAGTCGCTTCGCGACCGCGTCGTGTTCTCCGACCACAGCCTGGTGACCGACGCGGTGTTCGCGGAGATGCAGCTCATCTCCTGCCGAAACGTCCTCATCTACTTCGACCGGCAGTTCCAGGACCGCGCCACGGGGCTCTTCAGCGACGCCCTGAGCCGCAACGGCTTTCTCGGTTTGGGGTCGAAGGAGAGCCTGCGGTTCTCGACCCACGCCGACGCGTTCTCGCCCTTCGTGCCGGAAGAGAAGATCTACCAGAGGCGCAACGCGTGAGCCGCGCCGTCGAAGCCATCGTCATGGGCGCCTCGGCCGGGGCGGTCGAGGCGCTGTCGGCGATCCTGCCGGCGCTGCCGGAAGGGTTTGCGCTTCCTGTGCTCGTCGTCGTGCATGTGCCGCCGGGGCGCACCAACGCGCTCGTGCCGCTGTTTGGCGCCAAGTGCCGCCTGCCGGTGCGCGAGGCCGAGGACAAGGCGCCCATTGAGGGCGGCGCGATCTACTTCGCGCCGGCCGACTACCATATGCTAGTCGAAACCGACCGCACCTTGGGGCTGTCAGACGACCCGCCAGTGCTGCATTCGCGGCCTTCCATCGATGTCCTCTTCGAGAGCGCCGCCGACGCCTACGGGCCGGCGCTCGCCGGCGTCGTGCTGACCGGCGCGAACGCCGACGGCGCGGCGGGTCTCAAGGCGCTCGCCGAGGCCGGCGGCCTGGCGTTCGTTGAAGATCCCGCCGGAGCCCATGTGCCCGCCATGCCGCAAGCCGCGTTGGACGCGTGTCCTACGGCCACGCCGGCGCGGCTGACCGAACTCGCCTCACTCTTGATCGCCCTGGGGAGCCGATAGCTCATGCAGTCCGTCAAGTTCCTTCTGGTCGACGACCTTGAGGAAAACCTCCTGTCGCTCGAGGCGCTGCTACGGCGCGATGGCCTGGAGTGCCTCATGGCGCGCTCGGGCGAAGAGGCGCTGGAGCTGCTGCTCGTGCATGACGTCGCCCTGGCCATGGTCGATGTGCAGATGCCGCAGATGGACGGCTTCCAGCTCGCCGAGTTCATGCGCGGCGCCGTCCGCGCGCGGCACGTCCCGATCATCTTCCTCACCGCGGGCAGCGGCGATAAGCAGCGGCGCTTCCGCGGCTATGAGGCCGGGGCGGTCGACTTCATCCAGAAACCGATCGAACCGGACATCCTGCGCAGCAAGGCCAACGTCTTCTTCGAGCTTCATCGCCAGCGCCAACAGCTGGCCGCCCAGCGCGACCAGCTCGAAGCCCACGCCAAGGCGCTTCGGGCCATGGAGCAACTGACCCGCCGCGAACTGGCGCACGAACAGGAGACGGCGCGGCTGCGAGAGCAGTTCATCGCCGTGCTCGGCCATGACCTGCGCAACCCCCTCGCCTCCATCGGCGGCGCGGCCCGGCTGCTGCGCAAGGAGCCGCTCAGCGACAAGGGCCAGCACGTGATCCGGCTCATGGAGGCCAGCGCCGACCGAATGGCCGGTCTGATCGACGACGTCATGGACTTCGCACGCGGACGGCTGGGCGGCGGCATCGCCGTCGAGCGACGCGCTCACGACCTCGAACCGATCCTGCGCCAGGTCGTCGAAGAGCTCGAGGCGAGCTATCCCGATCGCGTGGTCGAATGCGACTTCCAGCTGCCGACGCCGGCGCCGGTCGATCCGGGCCGGCTGAGCCAGCTTGTCTCGAACCTGCTCGCCAACGCCCTGACCTATGGCGCCGACCAGGCGCCGGTGCGCCTGCAGGCCGTCATCGACGACGAGGAACTCAACCTGTCGGTGGCCAACAGCGGCGCCCCCATTCCGAAAGCCGCCATGGAGCGGCTGTTCCATCCGTTCGTCCGCGGCGAGGTGCAACCCAGCCAGGGGGGCCTTGGCCTTGGCCTGCACATCGCCTCCGAGATCGCCAAGGCGCACGGCGGCGAACTCAGGGCCTCGTCCTGTCGGAACGAAACGCGCTTCACCCTGACCATCCCGCTCGCGGACGCTCCCCTCGCCTCGTCCTGAGCCGAGCCAGGAACTTTTGGCTCGCGCCCGCGTAGCTCAAGCGCCCGGCTTTCGCGGGCGAAAGTGCGGGAGAACTCCAGTATGCCCCAAGCGAACGGACAGGTTTCGGACGCCCAGGCCAAGGCGACGGCCGTGGCCAAAGCCAAGGCGCTCGCGCCCGACCTGACGGTGCGGATCGGCAGCACGCCGAAGACGAAGTTCCGCGGCGACCCTGACGTCTTCGGCCGCCTCGTCGAAGACCACGACCGCCATCGCGCGCTCCTGGCGATGATCGAGGAAACGCACGGCGCTTCAGACGACCGTCGCAAGCTCTTCGAAGAGCTCGTTCACGAGCTCAAGTCTCATGCTGCCGCGGAGGAACAGGCCCTGTGGTCGAGCGTCCTGCGCGACCCCGCGACGACGGACTTCGCCCGCCATGCGATCGCCGAGCACAAGGAGATCGACGACATGCTCGCCGACCTCGCCGCGCGCGACATGTCCTCGCCTGGCTGGCTGCGGCGGTTCGCCGGCCTCAAGGAGGAGTACCTGCATCACATCCGCGAAGAAGAACAGGAACAGTTCGTCGCGGCCGAGAAGCGGCTGAGCGAACGCGATCTGCTGCATATGCGCAGGGTCTTCGAGCAGCGGAAGAAGGCCGAGAAGGCGACGGCGGAGATCGAGCGGAAGATCAAACTGAAGGCGTGACGCGGGCGCCGGCTGGGAAACAGCCCGGGCAAGGTGCTAATCAGGATCTCAGCCTTGTCCCCCTCGCGGTTTGCTCCGTTCGAAAGACGAATATGGTCACCTTGGTCCTGAGTATTGTCGGCAGCGATCGTCCGGGCCTCACCCAGGCGCTCGCCAACGCGGTCCTGTCGTCCGGCGGCAACTGGCTTGAGAGCCATCTGAGCCGCCTGGGCGGACTCTATGTCGGCTCGGTGCTGGTCGAACTGGAAGAAGGCGGCGTGGACGACCTCCGCGCGGCGGTCCGAGAAGTCGACGCGCAGGGCCTGGAGGTGCGGATCTCTCCGGCGGTCGCCAGCACCGAGCCCGCGGGCGAGACGGTTGAGTTCAGCCTGGTCGGACAGGATCGGTCCGGGATCGTGCACCAGGTCACGGCGATCCTCAGCCGCCTGGCCGCCAATATCGAGAGCTTCGACACCCACCTCAGCACCGAGGCTCACTCAGGCGTCCCGCTCTTCCACATGGATGTGCGCCTGAGGCTGCCGCCGCCCCTGCGCCCCCAGGCGGTCCAGGCCGCATTGGAAGAAATCTCCGCCGAGGTGATGGTCGACATCTCCCTCGCGCACGCGGAATAGCGCCCGCCGCGGCCCCACCGCTGGCTCCCTGATCCACCTCGCCGATGCCGGAGTGGCCTGAGGTCCTCCTATCCCATCGGGGCACAGCGGCCCTTGGCCTCCCTCCCCGCTCATCGCATCCGGCGTTGAGCAGGCCCGCGCCCTGCTCTCAACCTCCGCGCGGCTCAACTGCATCGCTAACGGGCGCCTCCGCGGCGCCGATGACACCACAAGCGGCACATTTCGATACTAATTCGTATCGATACATTATTGTTGACGATCTCACTTCCGAGCACCACCGTTGTCCGAAAGCAAGCGGATGAGGCGCTTGCTGGAGGGGGTCAGCAATGCGTTCTAAGGTCTTATTGGGCGGCGTGGCCGCAGCGGCGTTGAGCTATGGCTCGGCGTCCGCCCAGGATGGCGGCGAGGCCATGCTTGAGGAGTTGGTGGTCACGGCTCTGAAGAGGAGCACCACCGTTCAGGACACGCCGATGAGCATCACGGCGGTCGGCGCAGAGACGATCGCCCAGCTGGGCGCCACCCGCCTGGAGGACTACTTCCGCCAGGTGCCAAGCGTGAACCTCAGCCAAGGCCAGCTTGGCCAGAGCCGGGTCAGCATCCGCGGCGTGCAGGGGTCCGGCGAGGCGACCACCGGGCTGTATTATGACGAGACGCCGCTGACCGGTCCCTCGGGCACGACCCAGGACCCGGGTAACAACGCCGCCGATCTCAACCTGTTCGACGTTGAACGCGTCGAGGTTTTGCGCGGTCCGCAGGGCACGCTCTACGGCGGCGGCTCGATGGGCGGCACGCTGCGGGTGATCTTCAACAAGCCGGATCCGACGCAGATTGGCGGCGCGGTGGAAGCGCAGCGGGCCGTGACCAAGGGCGGCTCAGACAGCGGCTATCTCAAGGGCATGATCAATTTGCCGCTCATCGACGGCAAGCTCGCGGTTCGCGCCGTCGCCTATGGCGAGGCGCGCCCCGGTTATGTCGACAACGTTCGGCTTGGGCGCAAGGACATCAACGACAGCGAGTCCTCGGGGTACCGGGTGCTGCTGGGCTTTACCCCGACTGAAGACGTAGCGGTCACCGCAACGGTCGTACATCAGGTTTCCGAAGCGGACGACGTTCAGGGTTGGTACCAGAGCCTGGGCGAGCACAAGACCGACAGCCGCGCCGTCCTGCCGATCCGCAACGAGCTCGACCTCTACAGCCTGACGGCCAAGTGGGAGTCGCCCTTTGGCACGCTCACAGGCTCAAGCTCGCACTACAAGTACGACATCCTGCGCACGGTCGATTTCTCCCCCGCCTACGGAGCAGCCTCGCCCGCCCTGGCGCGCCTGCTGCCCATCACCGGCTACCAACCGGCCAATCTGCTGTCGTGGAACAACGAGCTGCGCCTGAGCTCGCGTGGCGAGGGCCCGCTGCAGTGGACGATTGGAGCCTACACCGAGCTGCGCAAGGACCACATCGACAGCAACACCCTCTTCGGCGACGCCTCGACGGGGATGGTCTACGAGCCGTTCCGCTACGTGCAGGGCCGCTACGTGGAGACCGAGGTGCAGCAGACGGCCGGCTTCGGGGAGGTGTCGTACAAGCCAGTCGAACGGCTGACGCTGACGGTCGGCGCGCGCTACTACGACTACACCAAGACCACCTCCGGCGCAGGGACACAGCGCAACCTGCTCACCGGAGCCGCACCCGAACGCTTCGCAGCCCAGACGGCCGACGCGTCAGGCTGGGTCTATAGGTTCAACGCCAGCTACGAGCCCACCAGCGATATCCTGTTCTACGCCACGGCCTCGGAGGGCTTCCGACCGGGCGGCGCCAACAACATCCCTGGTCTCAATCAGGCGCTGGTCGTCTACGCTCCTGACAGCCTCTGGAACTACGAGGCCGGCGTGAAGAGCACGTGGCTGGAGGGGCGGATGACCGCCAACCTCGCCGTCTACCAGATCGACTGGAAGGACCGGCAGACCGGCGCCCTTACCGCCGACGGCCTCTACTCCTTCATCACAAACGCCGGCGCCGCGAGGATCCGGGGCTTCGAACTGGAATTGGCCGCGCGTCCCATGACTGGCCTGACCCTGAACGGGGCGGTGAGCTACACCAACGCCGAGCTCACCGAGGACCAGGCGAACGCGAACATCCTCTCGGACGGCTCCACCGGGCGCAAGGGCGACAGCATCCCGTTGATCCCGGATCTGAGCGCCTCGGCCTCAGCGACGTACGTCTGGCCGATCGCTGGCGAGATGAACGGCCTGGCCCGCGCCGACGTCGCTTACACCGGGGAGATGGCCTCCACCTTCCGGCCGACCTACGTGTACTATGATCGCTTCGGCAGCTTCACGACTGTGAACCTGCGCGCCGGGATCGAAGGGGACGACTGGGGCCTCTACGCCTTCGTCCAGAACCTGACGGACGCCGTCGGGATCATGAACAAGAACTCAGGCGTCGGGTACCAGGACCTGCTGTTCGGCCTGACGCCCCGCACCGTGGGCGTCAACATGCGGAAGCGCTTCTGATGCCTGCAACGGGAGGCGCGGCGCACCGCGCGAACAAGACCATGACATTCGCCCTACTCCTTCCCGCCGCCGCCGTGCTGCTGGGGGCCACAGTTGCGTCTGCAGCTCCTTTCGACGTCCCTGCCGCCCGAGATTCGGTGACCGCCGCGTTCGAGAAGGATCGGTCGAGGCTTGAAGCCCTGTACATGGACCTTCACGCTCATCCGGAACTTGGATTCCAGGAGACGCGCACCGCCGCGCGTCTGGCCAAGGAAATGAAGGCGCTGGGTCTGGACGTCACCGAAGGCGTTGGCGGCACCGGCGTGGTGGCCGTCCTGCGAAATGGAGCCGGGCCGACGGTTCTGGTGCGCACCGAGCTCGACGCCCTACCCATGAAGGAGGAGACAGGACTCCCCTACGCCAGCAAGGTCACCGCACAGTGGGAGGGCCGCGAGACCTTCGTCGCCCACTCATGCGGCCACGACATGCACATGGCCGCCTGGGTCGGCGCAGCGCGGGCCCTCGTCGCGCAGAAGGCCCGCTGGCGCGGGACGGTCCTGTTCGTGGCCCAACCCTCCGAGGAGACCGTGTCCGGCGCGCGGGCGATGATCGCGGACCGCTTCTTTGAACGGTTCGGCAAGCCTGACTACGGCTTTGCGCTTCATGTCGGCCCGGGCCTCGCCGGCGGCGTCTACTACAAGCCGGGCGTCCTCTCCTCGAACTCCGACGCCCTGGAGTTGACGTTCACCGGTCGCGGCGGACATGGCTCCATGCCGCACGCCACGATCGACCCTGTCCTGATGGCTTCCCGCTTCGTGGTTGACGTACAGAGCATCGTCAGCCGGGAAAAGGACCCCGCCGCGTTCGGTGTGGTTACGATCGGAGCGATACAGGCGGGCAGCGCGGGCAACATCATCCCCGAGACCGCTCAGCTCAAGGGCACGATCCGCACCTATGACGCCGGCGTGCGCCAGAAGATCCTCGACGGCGTGACCCGCGTCGCAAAGGCCCAAGCCGACATGTCGGCTGCGCCGCCGCCCAAGCTGGAGTTCATTCCCGGCGGCAAGGCGGTGGTGAACGACGCGGCGCTCACCGCCACGACCGCTGACGTCTTCAAGCAGGCGTTCGGGTCGATGGCGGTTGAGATTCCGCAGCCTGGCTCGGCCAGCGAGGACTACTCCGAGTTCATCCTGGCCGGCGTGCCCTCGGTCTACTTCGCCATCGGCAGCTATACGCCAGAAACCATGAAGGCCGCGGCTGGCAAGCCCCTGCCGGTAAACCACTCGCCCATGTTTGCGCCCGCGATCCAGCCGACGTTGCAGACCGGCGTCACGGCCATGGCGCTGGCGGTCATGAACGTCCTGCCTGTCGAGCCCTAGCCCGGCAGGCCGATCAGTCGCCGGACGACCAACTCGGCGTCCCGGCGGCTGACCTTGCGGCCTGTGGCCATCGTATTCATGGCCAGGCCGCTGAGCACATCGACCAGGAGATCTGGATCGACGGCGTCAGGCCGACCGAGCCGCGCCAGGGCGCTGGCGACATAGGCGCGGTTCCGGGCCCTGCGGGCCACGAAGTGGGCGGTCGTGAGCTTCTCCAGTTCAGGGCGCAGCCGCGCCTCCTGCACGATGAGCCCCATGCAGGGACCGATGACGGGCGCGTTGTAGAGCGCCACCATCTCCAGAAAGAAGGCGACGATGTCGTCCAACGGAGCCTCGCTCTCCGCCAGATCCTTGAACAGGAACGCCTCGTGAAAGGCGTCCGCCACGGCGGCGTAGAGACTGTCCCACCGACGATAGAACGTCGCGCGCGGGACCCCGGCGCGGACGCAGATCTTGTCGATCGTGAGCCCTGAAAACCCCTCCGCCGCGAGGCCCTCGATCGACGCATTCCGAATCCGGCGATCGACCTCCGGGTCGCGCCGACGCCCTGAAGGGCGCACGGAGGTCTCGATAGCGGTCTCACGGGGAGGCATGAGGTTGCAAAACCCTTTCGGCGGCGCGGCCTATAGACCTGCAGAGTGGTTTCCCACACGCCAGCTGCAGCAGCAACTCCGCCGGCTCTCGGCCTGGCATGGCAGGCCGTCTCCAGCGCTGTCAGCCTGCTGGCGCCGCGCGCCGCGCGCGCAGACTACTTCTGGGTCGCCAGATAGCTGATGATCGCTGCACGCTGGTCGGCGGCGGGGACGCCGAGCGTCATCTTGGTCCCCGGGATCCGCGCCGCAGGGCGCGCCAGATAGGCGTCAAGGTTCGCCCTGTCCCAGACCACGCCCGAGCCCTTGAGCGCCGTCGAATAGGCGTAGCCCGCGACCACGCCGGCCTTGCGCCCCGCCACGCCCCGCAGCGGCGGGCCCAGCTTGGCCGCGCCGCCCGCATCGATCGTGTGGCAAGTCCCGCAGCGCTGCTTGAACAGGGCCTCGCCGCCCGGCGCCTGTGCGGCCGCGGGCGCCGCAGCCAGGGCCAGGGTCGCGGCGGCGATCAGGATCGTCGTCCTCATGTCGCGGTCCTCGCGATGGCGGCCAGGTTCTGGGCGTGACGCTCGCGCGTGATCGGGTAGATCAGCACGCACATCAGCGCGCAGATATAGAGACCGACCAGGATCGGCACCTCGTAGATCGCCAGCTTGTTCAAGGTCTCCTGCGGCACCTGGCCGGGCTTGGCCCCGACCGGGAAGCCGGCCAGATCGATGATCGCCGTGGCGATGATCACGCCCGCGCCGGAGACGCATTGCAGCGCGAAGCTGTTGGCCGCGAAGTAGAGCCCGGGCGTCTTGCGGCCGGTCCGCGCCTGGGCGTCCTCGACCACGTCGGCCATCATCGCCGCCGACAGGATCGAGCCGACGATCGTGAAGACGGTGTTCAGGAAGCTGGCCAGGATCAGCACCGTCAGCAGCGACGTCGAGCCGTTCGCCGGCAGCAGATCGACGACCCGCAACATGTAGAGCGACGGGTTCACGGTCATCGACAGGACCAGCATCGCCGCTGCGCCCCACTTCTTGCCGATCCACTTCGAGAGTCGCCCGGCCAGGAAGACGCCCACGGCCACCGAGGCGAAGTTGCCGGCGATGATGATCGAGATCTGGTCGTTGGTGAGGCCCCAGAAGAACAGCCGGAAATAGACCAGCATCGAGCTGGCCACCCCGCCGGCCATCGCCCCGAACACCGTGGCCCCGACCATGATCAGGTACGGCCGGTGCGAAACGGCGTTGAAGATCTCGCGCAGGGTCTGGAACAGGTTCAGGCCTCGCGACGGCGGCGTCGGCGTGAAGGTCTTGATGTGCTTGTGCGTCGCCAGAGACGAACCGAGCATCGCCACGATCATGATCAGCGCGCCGACCAGGCCGTAGGTCGCATAGCCCTGCGGATTGAGGGTGCCGACCTCGTACTCCGCCGTCGGACGCAGGAAGATGCTGAACGAGGCGATGGACAGCAGCAGACCCGCGATCCAGCCGAAGAACTGGCGATAGCTGAGCAGACTTGTCCGCTCGTCGTAGTCCTCGGCCAGTTCGACGACCAGCGAGTGGCTGGGGATCTCGAACAGCGAGATCGAGAACCGCACGGCGATCGACAGGCAGACCAGGTAGAGGAACAACTGCCCATGGGTCAGCGCCGCCGGCGGGTTCCACAGCAGGTAGAAGCCCAGCGCCGTCGGAATGATCGAGGCGTACATGAACGGGTGGCGCCGGCCCCAGCGCGAACGCCAGTTGTCCGACACGTGGCCGATCAACGGATCCATGACGGCGTCGACGACCAGCGAGATCATCACCGCCAGTCCGACGGTGCTGGCCGGCAGACCCAGGGCCTGATTGTAGAACAGGATCAGCAGCGTGCCGAAGCCATTGTCCTTCACCCCGAAGGCGATAGATCCGGCCCCATAGCCGATCTTGTCGAGGACGCTCTTTCGCGGCGCCGGCGGATGCCCGTCCATGATCCCCTCCCCTGCCCGGCGCGACGCCGGACTGTTGGCGCGCCACATCCGCAGCGCGCCGTTTTTTGTCCGTCGGTCGCTAGAGGTCGCCGAAGCCCTTGCCCTCGGCGGCGAGACGCTCGAGCAACGGCGCCGGCTTCATCGCCGGCCCGACCTGAGCCTCGAAGCGCTTCAGGGTCTCGACCACTACGGGCAACCCCACCTGATCGGCGTAGAACATCGGGCCGCCCTTGTCGGTCGGCCAGCGGAAGCCGTGCACCCAGACCACGTCGATGTCCGAAGCGCGGATCGCCTTGCCCTCTTCCAGGATGCGCGCGCCCTCGTTGATCATCGGATAGACCAGCCGCGCCAGGATCTCGGCGTCGTCGATCTTGCGCTGGGGCAGGCCCTTGCGGACCGCGAAGTCGGCGATGATCTTCTCGACCGTCGGCGACGGCAGCGGATTGCGCTCGGCGTCGTAGTCGTAATAGCCCGCGCCGGTCTTCTGGCCGCGGCGGTCCATCTCGCAGAGCACGTCGCGCAGGGTCTCGCCCTTGGACTTGGCCGCGTTCCAGCCGATGTCCAGGCCCGACAGGTCGCTCATCGCGAACGGTCCCATGCGGAAGCCGAACTCGCGCAGCACGCGGTCGACGTCCCAGGGCATGGCGCCTTCCAGGATCAGCAGGTTGGCCTGGTCCTGGCGCGGGAACAGCATGCGGTTGCCGACGAAGCCCGGTCCGACGCCCACCACCGCGCCGATCTTGCCGATCTTGCGGGAGACCTCCATGGCCGTGGCGACCACGTCCTTAGCGGTCTTCTCGCCGCGCACGACCTCGCACAGCAGCATCACATTGGCGGGCGAGAAGAAGTGCATGCCGACCACGTCCTGCGGCCGCGAGGTGGCCGAGGCGATCTCGTCGACGTCCAGGTACGACGTGTTGGTCGCCAGGATGGCCCCCGGCTTGGTGATGCGGTCGAGCTCGGCGAAGATCTGCTTCTTCAGCCCCATGTCCTCGTAGACCGCCTCGATCACCAGGTCGCAGTCGGCCAGGGCGTCCAGCGACAGCGCGCCGGTCAGCCGGCCGATACGGGCCTCGGCCTCCTCCATCGAGAAGCGGCCGCGCTTGGCCGAGTTCTCGTAGTTGCGCCGCACGACGGCCAGACCGCGCTCGAGCGCCTCGGCCTTGGTCTCGACGATGGTCACCTCGAAGCCGACATTGGCGAAGTTCATCGCGATGCCGCCGCCCATGGTGCCGGCCCCGATGATCCCGACCCTGGCCACCGGCCGCGTCGGGGTGTCGGTCGGGATGTCCGGGATCACCCAGCAGTCCTGCTCGGCTGTGGCGAGATAGGTTTCGGCGTCCAGGGCCGTCGCTGCAGTCATGACTTTGGTCTCACTCGATAGATCACTGGGCGGGAGGCTTGGGACGCAGGTCCGGGCCCCAGGTGACGACCGGCGGATTTTCGCCGGCCAGGGCGACGTCGGTCTGGCCGCGCACGTAGTCGCGCCAGTTGTCGCCGTTGAAGACGTAGAAACGGCCCTCGATCAGGGCCTCCAGCGTCGCCTGGGCGATGTCGCTGGGCTGGACGCCGCGCCCCTGGAAGACTTCCGAGCCCTTCACGTGGGCCGGATCGTTCCACTCGCGGTCGCTCCAGGGCTGGTCGCCCCCTGGCCGGTTGCGGTTGGACTTGTGGATCTGGGTGTCCACCATCCCCGGGCAGACGACCGAGACGCCGATCTCAGTGTTCCAGGCCGCCAGTTCGGAATGCAGCGACTGGCTGATCGACAGCGCCGCGGCCTTCGACGAGCAGTAGGGCGAATGCTCGCCGCCGCCGTTGAACGAGGCCAGCGAGGCGGTGTTGATGACGTGCGCCGGCTCGCCCTGCTCGATCAGCAGCGGCACGAACGCCTTGATGCCGTGGATCACGCCCCAGACGTTGACGTCATGAACCCAGCGCCAGTCGTCCAGGGTCAGTTTCCAGATCGGCCCCGTGATCGACACCCCGGCGTTGTTGACCAGCACGTGGACCTTGCCGAACGCCGCCAGCGCCGCCTCGCGCAGCGCCTCGACCGACGAAAAGCTCGTCACATCGGCCTGTACGCCGACGGCCTCATGACCAGCCTGCGTCAGCTCGCCCACCGCGCGGTCCAGGGCGTCCTGCTGGATGTCGGCGATCACCAGCTTCATGCCCTGCGCGCCGAACGCCTGGGCCATGGCCAGGCCGATGCCGCTGGCGCCGCCGGTGATGACGGCCACCTTGCCGCTCAGATCCTTCACGATCCAAACCCTCGCAATCAAAGATGTCGGTTGAACCAGTCGAGAGCCATCGCGCGGGCCTCGATCAGGTGGTCGTCGTAGACGCGGTAGTGCGTGCACGGGAACGTCGCGCGCTCGCACGTCACGCCGTTGGCGCGCAGGATGTCGTAGGCCGCCCCGCCCTGCAGCGACGGGTCGTTGTACTCTTCGAACTCAGCGTCGATGAACAGCGTCGGCGCCGTCACCCGGCGCGCGTGGTCGAGCGGCGCATGGCCGTACTGGCGGGCCACGTCCGGCGTCCCGAGCAGACCGGGCGCGCCGTCGACGCCCTGCGGCACCGCCGGGTCCAGCACGCCGCGAGCCTTGTCCGACATCCGCTGGCGCGCCAACTGGCGATACCAATCCTCCCGCGGATGACCGTAGCCGCCGATCTGGGCGACCAGCGCCCTCACCCGATCATCCTGACCAGCGACGCTGACCACGTGACCGCCGCCATAGCTTGAGCCCCAAAGGCCGACCCGCTGCGGATCCACCCCCTCCTCTGCGATCAGCCAGGCCAGCGCGTTGCGGACGTCCACGACCTGATCGACCGGGTCGACCACTTCTCGCAGGACCCGGACCGCCACGGTCTGCTCACCGCCCGCCGTCAGGACGGGCGCGCCAGGCGCTGCGATGATGCGCCCGTCCGAGCCGCCCCAGCCGCGATAATCGAAGGCCATGGTCACATAGCCGGCCGCGGCGAACGCCTCGGCGTAGAGCTCGATGAGGTGCTCTTTCAGGCCGCCCCATCCATGGGCCAGCAGGATCGCGGGCGTCGGCCCGGAAGCCCCGCGCGGCCGGAGAACCACGGCGGCCATGCGCGAGCCTTCGCTCCAGACGACCACGGATTTGCGTTCGACCTCGTGCGCCACGTCGCCTCCCTCTCGCTCCGGCGGGGCACGTTATCGAAGGCGTCTCGATTTGCAAACTCATCACTCAAATAATTTGCGACGATGCAAATTCGTGGATATTTCAAAAGCCATCCGTCCCGTCGGATAAAATACTATCACCTCAACTATGGGCGAGCATCGCCCCAGGGAGAAGCACACCTTGCGCGAAGCCGTCATCGTTTCCACCGCACGCACGCCCATTGGCCGGGCGTTCCGCGGCGCCTTCAACGACACCCAGGCGCAGGCGCTCGGCGGCCACGCCATCGCGCACGCCGTGCAGCGGGCCGGCGTCGATCCGGCCGAGATCGATGACGTGGTGATGGGCTGCGCCCTCCCGCAGGGTTCGACCGGATTCAACACCGCCCGCCAGGCCGCCCTGCGCGCCGGCCTGCCCCAGTCGGTCGCCGGCCAGACCATCGATCGCCAGTGCTCGTCGGGCCTGATGGCCATCGCCACGGCCGCCAAGCAGATCATCGTCGACGGCATGACCGTGACCATCGGCGGCGGCGTCGAGTCGATCTCGCTCGTCCAGAACCAGCACATGAACAACTACCGCTCGGGCGACCCCGAGCTGGTGCGCTCCGCCCCCGGCCTCTACGTGCCGATGCTGGAGACCGCCGAACTGGTCGCCGAGCGCTACGGCGTCAGCCGCCAGGCTCAGGACGAGTACGGCCTGCAATCGCAGCAGCGCACCGCCCAGGCCCAGGCCGAGGGCCGCATGGACGCCGAGATCGCGGCCATCACCACGACCATGATCGTGGTCGACAAGGCCACCGGCGAACAGTCGAAGCGCGAGATCACGATCTCGGCCGACGAAGGCAACCGGCCGCAAACCACGCTGGAGGATCTGCAGAAGCTGCAGCCGGTCTTCAAGGGCGGACCCTTCGTCAAGGAAGGCAAGTACGTCACCGCCGGCAACGCCAGCCAGCTGTCGGACGGCGCCGCCGCCGTCGTGCTGATGGAAGCCAAGGAAGCCGAACGTCGCGGCCTGAAGGCCCTCGGCGCCTATCGCGGCATGGCGGTCGCCGGCTGCGCGCCCGAGGAAATGGGCATCGGCCCGGTGTTCGCGGTGCCGAAGCTGCTGAAGCAGGCAGGCCTGACCGTCGACGACATCGGCATCTGGGAGCTGAACGAGGCCTTCGCCAGCCAGGTCCTCTATTGCCGTGACACCCTGGGCATTCCGAACGACCGCCTCAACGTTTCCGGCGGCGCCATCTCGATCGGCCACCCCTACGGCATGACCGGCGCCCGCTCGACCGGCCACGTTCTCATCGAAGGCAAGCGCCGCGGCGCCAAGTACGGCGTCGTCACCATGTGCGTCGGCGGCGGCATGGGCGCGGCCGGCCTCTTCGAGATCTTCTAAGAGGGCGAAAAGCCGCGCCCATCATCAAGGAGTCGCCGAAATCGCTTCGGCGATTTCGGTAGGGCGCGGCCGGCCTCTTCGAGATCCTCTAGGGCCTCCCCGGGCGGTCGGCGGCGGGTCGCATCCTGGCCGCCGCATCGACCGTCCGCACCTTGAGGGGCCGCCGCGCGCGGCCCCTTTTTCTTGCCTAGGCCGCGCCGGGCGTCAGCAGCCCTTCGAAGAACGGACGCACATAGAGATCGACCTCCTGGCCGCGCTCCAGGCCCGGCGTCCAGAAGTGCAGTTCGGCGGCGGCGTTGATCATCGCCGTCAGCATCTGGGCGGTGATGTTCACGTCCACCGGCCGCACCGAGCCGTCAGCAATACCGTCCGAGATCAGGGCCGCGAACCGATCCGCCACGCCATCGAACTTGGCGTGCAACTGCGGCTGGATCGACACCGGCGCGGTCGTCAGCGCCGAAGTGCGCAGCAGCGGCGAGTCGCCCGACGCCTGACACTCGACCAGCGCCGCCGCCGCCGTCATCAGCGCCTGCAGCCCATTGGACGACACGCGCTCGGCCTGGCGGATCGCGCGGCGCATGATCTGGAAGGTGCGCTCGAAGCAGGCCACCACCAGCTCGTCCTTGGTCTCGTGGTGATAGTAGAATGCACCCTTGGTCAGATTCAGCCGCGCCGAGATCTTGTCGACCGAAGCGCCGAGATAGCCTTCTTCGTTGATCAGCTGCGTAGCGGCGCGGAGGAACTGCTCACCGGCGTCAGCCTCGGCTTCGCCGATCAGGTCGGGCAGCGGGCGCGGGTCCCAGCGGGCTCCGCCAGCCATCAGGCCGTCGAGCAACAATGACTGCGTCCGATCGGCGGCGCGTTCGTAGTCCTCGGGCTCCAGCTTGCTCAGCCAGACCACTTCCCAGAAGGCCTCCGACAGCAGCAGGTGGGTGCGGGCGTTGCGCTCCAGGCGCGTGAGTTGCTCAGCCCCCGGCCCGTCGAACAGCGAGCGGATCCGACGGAACATGTCGACATAGGCGACATTCACCGCTTCACGATTGAGCGCCCGGACATCGTTGAACACCGCAACGTGCTCGGCCTGGCCCAGCGCTTCCGCATGGCGGAAGTTGAAGTAGGCGCGATTGAAGGCCGCAATCCGCTCGCGCGCGCTCTCGGCGGCCTCAGCCTCCTGGACGAAGCCCTCGTAGCGCGCGACCGCCAACATGAAGCAGGCCTCGGCGAGCTCTTCCTTGTTCTTGAAGTAGTAGATAACCCCGGTTGGCACGATGCCGAGCTGCGCAGCCACATCGGCCAGCGTCATCCCACGCACGCCCTTGCGGTTCAGCGCCTGCACCGCAGAGGCCACGATGTCTTTCTTGCGGCGCTGGAAACGCTCGCTCGTGCGTCGGGTCATTCGCGTCGGGGTCTCGGTATGGCCGTGCTCCGTTTTAGAGGCAGACAGCCCCCGGCTCAACCGAGGGCCTTGCCCTTGTAGTCGTCGCGCAGTTCGCGCTTGAGGACCTTGCCGATATGGCTGCGCGGCAGGTTGTCGAGGAAGACCAGGTCGGCGAGG